>NZ_CP147982.1:4800000-8552742 GCF_045690365.1 Streptomyces sirii
CTCCGCCTACGAGTTGAACACGGCCTTCACGGTCGTCATCCAGGTCGCCGGGTTCGTGCTTCCCGTCCGCTTCACCTCCACCTACCCGGAGCGAGCCAGGGCTCGCTTCCTGCAGCAGTCCAGTGGGCGTACCGACATCCAGGAAGGTCTGGCGTCATGACCACCAAACCCCCGACCACCGCAACCGAATCCACCACCCCCGCACCGCACATGGCCGGCAACTTCGCGCCGGTCAAGGACGAGCTGACCGCCTACGACCTCCCGGTCACGGGCACGATCCCGCCCGAGCTCAGCGGCTGGTTCCTGCGCAACGGCCCCAACCCGCGGGATGCCGCCTCGCCGCACTGGTTCTTCGGCGACGGCATGGTCCACGGGCTGCGCCTGGAAGGCGGCCGAGCGGTCTCCTACCGCAACCGCTGGGTGCGTACCTCCACCTTCACCGACGGAGCACCCGCCGTGGACGCGCGGGGCCGCCGCGATCTGACGGCGGGCGCGGCCAATACCCACATCGTCCGCCATGCCGGTCGTACGCTCGCACTGGTCGAGTCGTCGTTCCCCTATGAAATCGACTGCCGTCCCGGCCATGAGCTGGAGACCATCGGCGTTCACGACTTCGACGGCCGGCTCACCACCCAGATGACCGCGCACCCCAAGACCTGCCCCACGACCGGTGAGCTGCACTTCTTCGGCTATGGCAGCCCCACCCCGCCCTATGTCACCTATCACCGTGCCGATGCGTCGGGGGAGTTGGTGATCAGCCGCCCCATCGATGTCCCGGGGCGCACGATGATGCATGACTTCCATCTGACCGAGGGGCATGTCATCTTCATGGACCTGCCGCTCGTCCACGACCCCAACCGGCCCTTGCCCTATAGCTGGGATCCGGAGTACGGCGCCCGGCTGGGCGTGCTGCGTCGCGACGACCCCCATGGCGAGGTCCGCTGGCTGCCCATCGACCCCTGCTATGTCTTCCACGCGCTGAACGCCCATGACGACGGCGATCACCGCATCGTTCTCTATGTCTCCCGCTATGCCGACTTCGGCGACAGGACCCCGCCCTGCCTCTGGCGCTGGACGATCGATCTCGCCGCCGGGACCGTCAGCGAGGAACAGCTCGACGACCAGTTCTGCGAATTCCCGAGGGTCGACGATCGGCTCACCGGCCAGCCGGCTCGCTTCGGCCATGCCATAGCGGCCGAGGGACCCGGGAGCGGGCAGATACCCGGCGCTCTTCTCCGCTACGACCTGCGGACCGGTGCGGTCGTACGGCACGACTTCGCCGCGGGGCGCACTCCGGGCGAGGCGGTCTTCGCTCCCGCGGACGACCGTCCGGGAGGTCCGGGCTGGCTGATCACTTACGTCTATGACGCCACCACCGACACCAGCGATCTGGTCGTGCTCGACGCCGAGGACATATCCGCCGACCCCGTCGCCACAGTCCATCTCCCGCAGCGTGTGCCCTATGGCTTCCATGGCAACTGGCTGCCGGATTCGGTGGGTTGATGGTGTCGGTACGGCGAACGGCCTGGGGCGCGGACCGGTCGCGCTCGACTGATCCTTGGCAACTGAAGAGCGGGTGAGAACGAGGACCGGGGGAGTCCCTATGCCTTGGGGGCATCCGTGCGGCACCCGGGGGCGTCCGTGCGGCTCTCGGCGGAGGCCAGTGCGTCCATGGTGCGGGCCTGCACCTCGCGGTGGGCGGCGGCGGCGATGAACGCGGCGGTGTTCTCGGCGCCGACCAGGGCCCGCACGGCCCGCACCGCCTCGGCGGGCAGCACCACCGCCTCCGAGGCCACCTCCGAGTCGGTCGCGGCACGGGGGGCCGCGACCGACTGGACGTCGGGCGTCGCGGGGGACCTCCGTTCCGCTTCCAGGAGCGCCCCGTCGAGGTGACGGCGCAGATGGCGGGTTGCCAAGGTGCGCATGGCGCGGGCGAGTTCGGCGTCGATGGTCTGCTGGGCCAGCGGGCGCAGCCGACGCACCAGGGCGGCGGCCTCCGCCGCCTCGGCGTCGGTGGGAGGGTGGTCCAGGAACGGCTGGAAGACATGCTCGGTGGTGAAGTCCAGGAAGCGGGCGGCGATGTGCTCCACCTGGCCGCGCAGCTCCCGCAGATGACCCGAGATGGCGGGCAGCGGGACGCCGGCGGAGTGCAGTTCGGCGGCGACGGCGAGCTCCTGCGGGCTGGGCACGAGGAACTCGTCGTCCCGGCCGGGGACACGTTCCAGGACGCCCAGTTCGACGGCCTCGGCGACCGCCGCCTCGTCGGGCACGCCCCCGAAGGCGGCGTTCAGGTCGGCGCGGCTGATGCGAGATGCCTTCTCGTCGGTCCAGGGCCCGTCGATCTCGGCGACCAGCCCCAGGACCCCACCGAGGTCGAGACCGGCGTCCCAGGCCTGAAGGAGTTCCTTGATGCTGGCGAGGGTGTAGCCGCGGTCGAGCAGATCGGTGATCTGTCGCAGCCGCGCCAGATGGGCATCGCCGTAGACATTGGCCCGGCCGCGGCGTTCGGGGCGGGGGAGCAGCCCGCGGTCCTGGTAGGCGCGGATCGTACGGACCGTGGCGCCGCTGATGTGGGCCAGGTCCTCGATGCGGTATTCGGGGGTGCGGGGTGCGGCCGTCGGCGGCTGCTCGGTCACTGCGGTGCTCCTCACGAGATGGCCGCGCGTGACGCGATGGCCGCGCGGCCCACCGCATCCGCCGCGGCCGGTGCGGCCGGGGAGGACACCAGGTGGGCGACTGCGACGGCCGTGCGCGGCGGCCCTTCCTGCGAGGGATGGTACGACCGCCGCGGATACCGCGGTATCGCCGCTCCCCGCTCACGCCGGGTGGGAAGCGGTCCGTTGCACGAGACCGGGCGCGGCATGATCACGTGGTGCTGGTGCTGGTGCTGGTGCTGGTGCTGGTGCTGGTGCTGGTGCTGGTGCTGGTCCGGGCTCTGGCTCCGGCTCCGGCTCTCCGGTAGGTACGAGGTGCTCATGCGCGACTCCTGACGTGCGCAGTTGTCCGTTCTCGATGGAGCCTTAGCCCTCGGCGAGCCTCGGGCCGGACTCCGGCCCCGCGGGGGCACGGAGCCGACCGCGGGGCCGGGCGGGCCGCTGTTACAGCCGCGGCTCGAAGCGGGCGAGGGCGCGCAGGGCACCCGGCGCGACGCGGGACAGCAGATGGGCCCCGCGTGCCTCGGGAGTGACCGGCACCACCGCCTGGTTGCGGACCACCGCACGCAGGATGGCGTCGGCGACCTTCTCCGGCGGGTAGTTGCGCAGCCCGTACATCCGCGCGGCTTTGGCCTGGCGGCGTTTCTCCTCCTCGGCCGAGACGCCGGCGAAACGGGCGCTGGCGGTGATCCCGGTGTTCACCAGCCCGGGGCAGATGGCCGAGACGCCGATGCCCTGGCCGGCCAGCTCGGCGCGCAGACATTCGCTGAGCATCAGGACCGCCGCCTTGGACGTGCTGTACGCGGGCAGCATCTTCGACGGCTGGAAGGCGGCGGCGGAGGCGGTGTTGACGATATGGCCGCCCTGCCCGCGGTCCGCCATCCGTTTGCCGAAGATCCGGCAGCCGTGGATGACGCCCCACAGATTGACGTCCAGGACCTTCTTCCAGTCCTCGGCGCTGGTCTGCAGGAAGGAGCCGGACAGGCCTACGCCGGCGTTGTTCACCAGGACGTCGACGGTGCCGTACTCGGCGTCGACCTTGTCGGCGAGCTTCTCCATCGCCGCCTCGTCCGCGACGTCGACCACCTCGGCCCAGGCCTGCGGGGCCCCGATCAGCCGGGACATGTCCGCGGTCCGTGCCGCGCCCTCGGTGTCCCGGTCGACGGCGATGATCCGCGCACCGGCCTCCGCGAAGGCGAACGCCGTCGCCCGGCCGATGCCGCTGGCCGCGCCGGTCACCAGCACCAGCTGCCCGCCGAACCGGTCGGCGTAGGTGCCCGACGCCGCGACCTGCTTCGCCGGATCACCCTCCTCCTTGGCGGTGACGAACTCGGTGATCCAGGAAACGAGCTGGTCGGGACGGGTGCGGGGGACCCAGTGCTTGGCCGGGAGGGTGCGGCGTACCAGCTGGGGCGCCCACTGCTCCAGGTCGTCGTAGAGCCGCTGGGAGAGGAATGCATCGCCGGTGGGGGTGATGAGCTGTACCGGACAGTGCGCATAGGCGTCGGCGCGCGGGCGGCGGAGTCGGGCGCGGACGTTGTCGCGGTAGAGCCAGGCGCCGTGCGCCGCGTCGGTCGGCAGCGACGCGGTCGGGTAGTCGCCGCCCGGCACCTTCTCCACCCGCTCCAGGATCCGCGGCCAGCGTTTGCCGAGCGGGCCCTTCCAGGCGAGCTCGGGCAGCACGGGGGTGTGCAGCATGTAGACGTACCAGGACTTGGCGCCCTGGTTGAGGAGCTGGGCGGCCCTGCGGGGGGTGGGGCGGGCCATCCGCTGTTTGATCCAGTGACCGAAGTGGTCCAGGGACGGTCCCGACATCGAGGTGAAGGAGGCGATCCGGCCCTCCGTACGCCGCACGGTGGCGAACTCCCAGGCCTGCACGGAGCCCCAGTCGTGGCCCACCAGATGGACCGGCCGGTCGGGGCTGACGGCATCGGCGACGGCCAGGAAGTCGTCCGTCAGCTTCTCCAGGGTGAAACCGCCGCGCAGCGGCTTCGGGGCGGTGGACCGGCCGCAGCCCCGGACGTCGTAGAGCACCACGTGGAAGCGGTCGGCCAGGCCGCGGGCGACCTCGGACCACACCTCCTTGCTGTCCGGGTAGCCGTGCACCAGCATCACCGTGGGCTGCGCCCGATCCCCCAGCTCGGCGACGCACAGCTCGACGCCGCCGGTGTGCACCCGGCGCTCCACCGCCCCGGCGAGCCCCGACCCCTGCCCGGGGCCCCTTTCCCGCCCCCGGACCTGTCCCTGTTCCTGTCCCTGACCCCGGCCCTTGTTCCGCTCGCGTCCCGTGTTCATGCGGCCTTCTCCTCCTGCCAGCGCCGCACGTGCGGCAGATCGTCGTCCAGCCAAAAGGCGCTCTCCTGCGGGTCCTTGGAGTCCGTGACGACCAGGATCTCCTCGAACTTCGCGCCCGTGCCCCGGAACCCGAGGTGGGGTTCGACCGCCCACAGCCCCGGCTGCGGCGGGTGGTCGGAGAAGGTGTACGGGCTCCACAGCGGGGACCAGCCGTCGCGGTGGCCGTGCAGGGCGTCGGAGGCCAGCCCCTTGAGGGACTGGGTGCCGAACCCGAAGAGAGTGGGGGACCAGCGGCGCTGCCTCACCCGGTCGATCTTGTGCGCGATGACGCCGAAGGGGTAGGCGCGGTGGCGGTTCGCGTACCCCTGCCGCACCATCAGCCGGTCGACGTCCTCATAGATCTCCCGCAGCGGCCGTCGTTCGCGCACTTCGCGCAGGATCAGCTCCCGGTGGGCTTCGAGGTCGGCGAGCAGCCGGTCGTGCACGGGGTTGAGGCCGAGGCAGCCGGAGTAGCCGATGTCGGCCGTGAAGCCGTTGTGGACCGGTGCCATGTCGAGGATGAAGGCCATCCCCGGTTCCAGCTCGCGGTTGGTGGGGAAGAACTGCAGCGGTACGCGGAAGTTGACGAAGGCGGTGCGGTCGCCGAACCAGGCGAACGGCAGATGGAACCAGTCCCGCACCCCGCGCTCGCGCAGCCATTCGCGCTGCATCCGCGCCGCCGCGCGCTCGGTGACCCCGGGCTTGAGCTGGGCGGCCACCGCTTCCGCGCAGTCATAGGCGAGCCGCTGGACCTCTCTGAACCCCCTTAGCTCAGCGGTGAGTTCTCCGGCTGCTGCTGAGGTCGCTGAGGTGACTGAGGCCATCGCCAACCGTCCGTCCGTGAGCAGGTCATCGCGGTACGTACCCGTAACTTGACACTGATGAATGTGACAATGACCGGCGGCTGCGTCAAGAGGTGCGCACGCACCGACCAGGGAACCCGTCCACCGTCGGCCGGCACCCCGATCCCGGATCGATCTCGGCTCGGCCCCGGCCCGAGCTCGCCCCCGCCCCTCCCGGCCTTCCCGGCCTCGCTCCACCCCCGACGCAGTCCCCGGCCCCTCGCCGCAGCTGGCAGGCGGTCCCGCGCCCCTCGAACCCTGACGCCGGGCCGCTCAAAGCAGGAGATCCCCTACGGGCCGTAATACCGCAGGGGGAGGCGGATCCCAGCATCTGGGTTGACGACCGGTGTGGTGGACGCCACTACCGTCGATGACGTGACTGTGATCGTGACCGAAAGCCTGAGCAAGCGGTTCCCGCGGGTGACCGCTTTGGACCGGCTCTCCGTTGACATCGCCCCCGGCGTAACGGGCCTGGTGGGTGCCAACGGCGCCGGCAAGTCCACCCTGATCAAGATCCTTCTCGGACTGGCCCCGGCCACCGAGGGGACCGCGCATGTCCTCGGCCTGGACGTGACCAAGGACGGCAGCGCGATTCGTGAGCGGGTCGGCTATATGCCCGAGCACGACTGCCTGCCGCCGGATGTCTCGGCCACCGAATTCGTCGTGCACATGGCCCGGATGTCCGGCCTGCCGCCGACCGCCGCCCGCGAGCGCACCGCCGACACCCTGCGCCACGTCGGCCTCTACGAGGAGCGTTACCGCCCCATCGGCGGCTATTCGACGGGCATGAAGCAGCGGGTGAAGCTCGCCCAGGCGCTGGTCCACGACCCGCAGCTGGTCTTCCTCGACGAGCCCACCAACGGCCTCGACCCGGCCGGCCGGGACGAGATGCTCGGCCTGATCCGGCGCATCCACAGCGACTTCGGCATCTCCGTCCTGGTGACCTCCCACCTCCTCGGCGAGCTGGAGCGCACCTGCGACCACGTCGTCGTCATCGACGGCGGCAAGCTGCTGCGCTCCTCCTCCACCGACGAGTTCACGCAGGTCACGACCTCGCTGGTGGTCGAGGTCACGGACACCGACGCCCATCCGGACGGCGCCGAAGCCCTGCGCGGCGCACTGGCCGGCGCCGGTGTCGCGGTGACCACCCGTACCGCCGGCGCCGAGGGCCTCGCCTCCCCCGGCCATCTGCTGTTCGTCGAGGCGGCCGGCGAGGAGACCTACGACCTGGTGCGGGACACCGTCGCCGGACTCGGGCTGGGCCTGGTCCGGATGGAACAGCGTCGCCACCAGATCGCCGAGGTCTTCCGCGACGCGGACGCGGCGCACGCCGCCGCCCCCGAAGCCGTCACCGCAGGCGCCCCGAGCGCCCCGTACGCCCCCCAGGACGGAGGCGCCCACGATGTCGCCTGAGCCCACGACCTCGGTATCCGCCACGCCAGGCGGCGCCTATATCCACAACATCGGCTACCGCCACTACGACGGCCCGCGGCTGGGCCGTGCCTACGCCCGCCGGTCGCTGTTCTCGCAGAGCCTGCGCGGCGCCTACGGCCTGGGCCGTTCGGCCAAGAGCAAGGTGCTGCCGATGCTGCTCTTCGCCGTGATGTGTCTGCCCGCCGCCATCATGGTCGCGGTGGCGGTGTTCACCAAGGCCGCCAGCCTCCCGGTCGGCTATACCCGCTACGCGATCTTCCTTCAGGCCGTCATCGGCCTCTATCTCGCCTCCCAGGCCCCGCAGTCCGTCTCACGCGATCTGCGCTTCAAGTCCATACCGCTGTACTTCTCCCGCCCGATCGAGCGCGGCGACTATGTGGCGTCGAAGTTCGCGGCCATGGCCAGCGCCCTGTTCATCCTCACCGCGACGCCGCTGCTGGTCCTCTACGTCGGGGCGCTGCTGGCGAAGATGGACTTCCTCGACCAGACCAAGGGGCTGGCGCAGGGACTCGTCTCGGTGCTGCTGCTGTCGCTGCTGTTCGCCGGGATAGGCCTGGTCGTCTCCGCGCTCACGCCGCGCCGAGGCTTCGGTGTCGCCGCCGTGATCGCCGTCCTCACCATTCCGTACGGTGCGGTGAGCGCGATCCAGGGCATCGCCTTCATCCAGGGCAACGAATCCGCCGTCGGCTGGCTGGGGTTGTTCTCCCCCATCACGCTCATCGACGGGGTGCAGTCGACCTTCCTCGGCGGCACCAGTTCCTTCCCCAACAGTCTCGCGCCGACGACCGGTGCCGGGTTCGTCTACCTCCTCGTCACGCTGATCGTCATCGCCGGCAGCTATGCCCTGCTGATGCGTCGCTACCGGAAGGCCGGCCTGTGACCGCCCGCCCGTCGCCCACCACCACCCCTCGAAGGAATGGGCCGCGCCCATGAGCACTGTCACCATCGACCACGTCTCGCGCTGGTTCGGCAATGTCGTCGCCGTCAACGACATCACCATGACCATCAGCCCCGGCGTCACCGGCCTGCTCGGCCCCAACGGCGCCGGCAAGTCCACCCTCATCAACATGATGGGCGGATTCCTCGCCCCCTCCAACGGCTCCGTCACCCTCGACGGGACGACGATCTGGCGCAACGCCGGTATCTACCGCCACATAGGCATCGTCCCGGAGCGCGAGGCGATGTACGACTTCCTGACCGGGCGTGAATTCGTCGTCGCCAACGCGGAGTTGCACGGCCTCGGCCGGGCGGAGGCGGCCAGGGCGCTGGCCACCGTCGAGATGGAGTACGCCCAGGACCGCAAGATCTCGACGTACAGCAAGGGCATGCGCCAGCGCGTCAAGATGGCGTCCGCGCTGGTCCACGATCCGTCCGTGCTGCTGCTCGACGAGCCCTTCAACGGCATGGACCCGCGCCAGCGGATGCAGCTGATGGAGCTGCTGCGGCGGATGGGCGACCAGGGCCGCACGGTCCTGTTCTCCTCGCACATCCTCGAAGAGGTCGAGCAACTCGCCTCGCACATCGAGGTGGTGGTGGCCGGTCGGCATGCCGCGTCCGGCGACTTCCGCAAGATCCGCCGGCTGATGACCGACCGGCCGCACCGCTACCTCGTCCGGTCCGACAACGACCGGGCGCTGGCCGGGGCGCTGATCGCCGACCCCTCGACGTCCGGCATCGAGGTCGACCTCGTCGAGGGCGCGCTGCGCATCCAGGCGGTCGACTTCGGCCGCTTCACCGAACTCCTGCCGCGGGTCGCCCGGGACCACGGCATCCGCCTGCTGACGGTCTCACCCTCCGATGAATCGCTGGAATCCGTCTTCTCCTACCTCGTCGCGGCCTGAGGCCGGAAAGGAGCCCCGAGGCATGTCCACGACCACTCCGACGGCCGCGCCGGCGCCCGCCGGGCCCAAGGCCACGCTGTTCCACCCGACCGTCGCCCGGCTCACCTACCGTGCCCTGCTCGGTCGGCGGCGGGCCCTGATCCTCTTCGCGCTGCCCACCCTTCTGGTGGTCATCGCGGTGGCCGTCCGTACGCTCGCCGGTGCCGACGACACCACCGCCGGCGGCATCCTGGGCGGCTTCGCGCTGGGCACGATGGTGCCGCTGATCGGCGTCATCGCCGGTACGGGTGCCATCGGACCGGAGATCGACGACGGCTCGGTGGTCTACCTCCTGGCCAAGCCGGTGTCCAGGCCGACGATTATCTTCACCAAACTCCTGGTCGCCATAGGCGTCACGGTCGCCTTCTCCGCCGTCCCCGTCCTGTTCGCCGGCTTCCTGCTCAACGGCAACAGCCAGCAGATAGCGGTGGGGTACGCGGTGGCGGCGGCCATCGCCTCGGTCGCCTACAGCGCGCTCTTCCTGCTCTTCGGCACGATCACCCGGCACGCCGTGGTCTTCGGCCTGGTCTACGCCCTGGTCTGGGAGGCCCTCGTCGGCACCCTCGTCCCGGGCGCGAAGACCCTCAGCATCCAGCAGTGGGCGCTGGCGGTCGGCCAGCACACGGCCGCGGAGGGCGCGATCACCTCCGATGTCCAACTTCCCCTCGCGATATGCCTGTTGGTCGCCCTCACGGTTCTCGCGACCTGGTACGCGGGTCGCCGGCTGAAGGCACTGACCCTGGCGGGCGAGGAGTAGAGCCGATGGATCCGGTGGCCCGGGGCCGGACACCGAACCGCCCCCGGGCCCACTGCCCCCGGGCTCACCGCCCCACCGGCGCTGTCCCGGGCGCGCCCGACCCGCGCCGTCCTACGCGCCGCCCCCGCCACCGGCGCCGTTCTTCTGCTGGGCGTTGAACTCCCGGACGTTGCGCAGATGCTCCTGGTAGTCGGCGGTGAAGCGGGTGTCACCCGGCTTGACGGTGACGAAGTACAGCCAGTCGCCCGCGGGCGGCGCACCGGCCGCCTTCAGCGCGTCCGCCCCGGGATTGTCGATCGGGGTGGGCGGCAGGCCCTCGTGCTTGTAGGTGTTGTACGGGCTGTTGGTCCGGGTGTCGGCGTGGCTGGTGTTGAGCGTGCTGCGGCCCAGCGCGTAGTTGATCGTCGAATCCATCTGCAGCGGCATGTGTCGGGCGATCCGGTTGTCGATGACCCGGGCGACCTTGCCCATATCGGCCGGCCGGTCGGCCTCGGCCTGCACGATGCTGGCGATCACGACCGTACGGTAGGAGGTGATCTTGTCCGCGGCGAGCCGCTCATTGGCGGTCTTGACCATGTACGAGAGCAGCGACGCCGGTGTGGTGTCCGAGTGGATCGGATAGGTCGCCGGGAAGAGGTAGCCCTCCGGATTGCCGTTCGCCCCATCCGGCAGCTGGAGCTTCGCGCTCTTGGCGGCCTTCGCGGTGGAGCCGCCGGGCAGATGCAGCGCCTTGTCGACGGCGGCGTAGACCTGGGTGGCCCGCTGTCCCTCTGGCACGGTCAGCTTCTCCTCGCCCCCCGGCCCGCGCAGCAACCGCGGCACGAGCAGCACGGCCAGAACGGCGAGGGCGGCCAGGACGGCGACAACGATGAGCCAGCCGATGCGGGAGAGCCGCGGCCCTGGTCGGCGGTCGGTGTGCTGAACGTCGCTCATGGGGGCACGGTAGGCCACGGCCGTACGGCGTGGCCGTGGCCACCCCCGGATCGTTGCCGACGACGGAGATCGTTCACCCCCTCGTCATGGGGCTCCCACACTAGGTGGCGAGGTGCCCACACGCGGTGCCCACGTGAGTGCCCGCGGGGGCACGTGCCGGCACGAACCACAGGTGCCCCGCGTGCCCCCATGTGCTGCCACTGGCCCAGTCACCGGACCGGCACCGGCCCTACGCCCCCTACGCCCCGCCCGCGTCCCCGATTCTGCGGTCGCGCCCCGCGCCCATGCCCAGCAGCGCCAGACCGGCGCAGACGCCGAGCAGCAGCACGAGGGGGATCGTCCAGCCGCCGGTGGCCTGATGGACGGCGCCGAGGGCCAGCGGGCCGGCGGCGGCGAGCAGATAGCCGCCCGTCTGGGCCATGCCGGACAGCCGCGCGGCGGTGTGCGCATCGCCGGAGCGCAGGACCATCATCGTCAGGGCCAGCCCCAGCGCGCCGCCCTGGCCGACGCCCAGCAGGGCGGCCCACAGCCATGCACCCGCCACCGGTGCCAGCAGCAGACCGGCGACGCCACAAGCCATCAGCGCGGACACCGCCACCCCCAGCAGACGCTGCCGCCGCATCCGTCCCGCGAGCATCGGCACCACGAACGAACCGACCATCTGCACCAGCGTGCTGAAGGCGAAGACCAGCCCCGCCTCGCCCTTGCCCATGCCGTGGTCGGTGAAGACGGTCGGCATCCAGGCGATGACCACGTACGCGATCAGCGACTGCGAGCCCATGAAGAGCGTGACCTGCCAGGCCAGTGGCGAGCGGCTCAGTCGCGGTGCCGCCTTGGCCTGGTGCGCGGACATGGCCGCGGCCGCACCGTGCCGGGTGCCACGGCGGGCCGTCAGCGCCTGCGGGATCCAGGCCACCGCGGCGGCGGCGGCCAGCAGCGACCAGGAGACCAGCGCCCCCTGCCAGCTGCCGAGTGCGTCCTCCAGCGGGACCGCGGAGGCGGCGGAGACCGTGGCACCGAGGATCATCGCCGTCGAGTACAGCGCGGTCATACCCGCGGCCCGATCGGGGAAGTCCCGCTTGATCAGGCCCGGCATCAGCACGTTCAGCAGGGCTATGGAGGAGCCGACCACCGCACACCCGGCGAACAGCGCCACCACCGGAGGCGCGATCCGCAGCACGATGCCGCCGCACAGCGCCATCAGCGCCGCGCACAGCGCCGCTTCGGTGCCCCAACGTCGTGCGAGCTTCGGCGCGATGATCGAGCCCAGGCCCATGAAGATCAGCGGGATCGTGGTCACCAGACTGCCGGCGGTCGCGGTCAGGTGGAAGTGCGTGCCGATCTCGCCGAGCAGCGGCGAGACCCCGGCCAGCGCCGCCCGCATGTTGAGCGCGGCGAGCACGATCCCGGTCAGCACGAGCGCCGGGTGGACGGCCCGCAGCCGCCGTCGGGCGGCGGCGACGGGCGGCGGCGCGACCAGGTCCTCCTCGGCGTCGATCAATGGTGCTTGGGGCCTGGACCCTGACATGCGTGCGTTACCTCGCCATGAGTGTGATGCGTAAAGGGAACCCGGAGGGAAGGGAAGGAGGAGTCGGATGAGGGCAAGGGGGAGGGAGGGGAAGGGGGCTGGAGACCGGGCGCGGTAGAGGGGAGAGCGGAGAGCCAGGACCCGGGCGGCGGCGCCCGCCGGCCCCTCAGCGGCCGTCGTCCAGCAGGGCCTCCACGGCCCGCTTCGGTTTCTCCAGCAGCTCGCGGGTGGCGCGCTCCGCGGCCTCCGGGTCGCCCGCCGCGATCGCCTCCATGACGGCGCGGTGGTCATCGTGCACGATCTTCGGCATCGCCTGGTCGTCGAGCGCGCTGACCAGCGCCTCCCGTACCGAGCTGCTGAACCACCCGTAGGTCGCCGTCAGCGCGGTGTTGTGCGCGGCCTCGACGACGGCCTTGTGGAAGGCGATGTCGTGGTCGGCGTAGAGCTCCAGGTTGCCGGAGTCGGGCCGTCCGTCCGCGTCCGACAGGTCCGCCTGGGCGTCCAGGGCCGCCCGCATCCGCTCCAGGTCGGCCGGCCGGTGCCGCAGCGCGGCGAGCCGGGCGGCCTCCGCCTCCAGCGCGATCCGCAGTTCCAGTACGTCGCGGATGCCGGCCCGTTGGACCCCGCGCATGAGGTCGCCCGGATCCGTGGTGGAGACGACGAAGGTGCCTTCGCCCTGCCGTGAGCGCAGCATTCCGGCGTGTACGAGCACCCGCACCGCCTCGCGGACGGTGTTACGGCCGACCTGGAGCTGCTCGGCGAGCGTGTGCTCGGTGGGGATGCGGTCCCCGATCTGCCACTCCCCGGCCGTCAGTTGGGACCGCAGGGCCTCGACGACGGTGTCCACGAGGGATTGCCGCCCTGCTGCCCGCAGTGCCATATCCGTTCCGTCCGCCCGTCTGCCTGTAGTTGCCGCTGCCTGCCCGGTTGCCCAGTCATCCTACAACCGATGGATGCGTGCTACACGGGAGCCGTGGAGGTGCGGGCGCCGGTGGCAGGGTCGCAGGCATCGGTGACGGGCTCCTCGGGGGCCGACCTACTGCGGTCGCCGCCCCCGAGGAGCCCCAACTCCTGCCCCCTACAACTGGATTACCGCTCGATGACCGCTCCCTCTCCCGTCCTACAGTCCGACGTCCCGCCCCTGGATGTCCGCCAGGGATTCCCGCCGCACCAGGAGGCGGGCGTGGCCGTCGGTGACCGCGATGACCGGTGGGCGGCCGACGAGGTTGTAGCCGGAGGCCATGGAGAGGTGGTAGGCGCCGGCGACGGGTACCGCCAGCAGGTCGCCGGGCCGGACGTCGCCCGGCAGCTGCACGTCGGTGGCGAGCACATCGCCGGCCTCGCAGTGCCGGCCGACGACGGTGACGGGCTCGGGCGCGGTGAGCGAGTTGCGCCCGACCAGCCGGGGCGCATAGCGCACCCCGTACAGCGCGGGCCGCGGGTTGTCGCTCATCCCGCCGTCCACCGCCACGAACGTGTGCGCGCCGGTCCGTTTGACGGACAGCACCCGGTAGAGGACGACGCCGGCCGGGCCCACGATGGCGCGGCCGGGTTCGACGGCGAGCCGGGGTACCGGCAGACCGGCCGCCGCGCAGCTGCTCGCCAGCTCCGCGCGCACCTTGGCGCCGAGCGCGGCGGAGTCGAGCACGGGCTCACCGGGGCGGTAGGCGATGCCGTGGCCGCCACCGAGGTCCAGCTCGGGGAGGGCGACGCCGTGCTGCTCACGGACCCGGGCCAGCAGGCCGACCAGTCGTCGTACGGCCGACAGATACGGCTTGGCCGTGGTGATCTGCGAACCCAAGTGGCAGTGCAGTCCGACCAGTTGGAGGCGTGGCTGGGCGAGCACCCGGGTGATGGCGTGTTGTGCGGAACCGTCGGCGATCGACAGCCCGAACTTCTGGTCGTCGGTCCCGGTACGGATCTTGGCGTGGCCGCCCGCGGCGATTCCGGGCACGACCCTGACCAGGACCTTCTGCCGGGTGCCCGCCGGGACCGCGGCCGCCAGCCGGGCGATCTCCGATGTGGAGTCGATGACGATCCGTCCGACGCCGAGCCGGAGCGCGGTCTGCAGGTCGGCCGGGCTCTTGGCGTTGCCGTGCAGCACGATCCGCTCGGGCGGGAAGCCGGTGGTGACGGCCAACTCCAGCTCGCCGGCGGAGCAGACGTCCAGGCCGAGGCCCTCCTCCTGCACCCAGTGGACCAGGGCGCGGCACAGGAACGCCTTGGCCGCGTAGTAGACGTCGGCGTCCGGGAAGTCCCTTAGGTAGGCGCGGCAGCGGTGGCGCACCTCGTCCTCGTCCAGGACATAGGCGGGGGTGCCGAAGCGGTCGGCCAGCTCGGTGAGCGGGACACCGCCCACGGCGACGTCGTCGTCGCAGAGCGGCGCCGCGGAGCCGGGCCATATGGCCAGCGGACCGCGGTCGGCGGCGGGGCGGGATGCGGCAGGCACCGCCGTCGCCGGCGCCACCGCGGCGGCGGGCGACGGGACGGCGGGCTCCTGGGCGGTCCGGGGCAGTGTGCTGTGGCTCATGTGTCGCCCCTCCCTCAGACAGCCCGTAGGTGGTGGTGCGTACGCGCCGTACGGAGCACCTCGGGGGTGCGCGCCGTACGGGAAACCTCGGGGGAGAGCCGCGGGTCGACGGTCACCACGGTCGCGCCCACGGGCTCGGCCAGCGCACGCAGCGCGGGCTCGGACAGCCTGACCCAGGGCTGGCCGCCGCCCAGAGCCGCGGCGAGACGCTGGGCGGAGGTGAAGCCGACGGCCGTCCGGCCGCCGAGCGGGGTGCGGAACAGGCGGGCCGTGCAGCCCGCGGGGCCCGACCGGACGGGGACGAAGAGAGGCCCGGCCGGGACACGATCAGAAGGCTCAGGATCTTCCGCGTACAGATGGTGGGACACGGCGTTGCTCCTCGAACAGGACATCGGCGGCCCCGGACCAGTGGATGACGCATGTGCCGGGGCTCGGCTCTGACGACGCTATGCCCGGGGAACGCACCCCTCCGCCGGTCGCTGACGCGTCATTGACGGGTTGTGGACACTGTTTGACGCGATGCTGCCGGGTGGTGGCCGATTGTGGGGCGGTGGTGACGCTGCGCCGCGGCCGGCGTGCAGCCGGGCCGCAGCAGGCCCCGGCCGGCGCACCCCGAGCGGAGGCCCCGGCCATCGCCTTACGACGCCTTACGACCCCGACGCCCCGTCCCCGGACACCACCGTCCGCGCAGCCCCTGGCGCACCGGATGATCCAGCTCCCGATCCCTGCGCACCACTACCGCCGAGACACGCATTGACCGTCTCGGCGAACTCCACCGCCGCCGGGCTCAGCGCCACCCATGACCGCACCGCCCAGCCGGTGGCCAGTGGGGGCAGCGCGGGGATCGGGACCAGGCACAGGGACGAGTCGGCGGTGGCCGCGAGCCCTGGCAGGCGCGGGACGACCGCGTGGCCGACGCCGAGTTCGGCCAGCAGCAGGGCGGTGTCCCAGTCCGCGACGCTGGTGGTGCTCGGGGGCGGCAGCTGCCCTGCGTCCCGGTGGCCGAGGTGGCCGTCGAGCCGCATACGGGAGGTGGAGTTCTCCGGCAGCCGGATGAGCCGGATGCCGGCCAGTTCCTCCGGCTCGATCCGATCCCGGGCGGCGAGCGGGTCGTCGGCGCGTACGGCGAGCACCCAGGGCAGACCGATGACCGGATGCTGCTCGATACCGCGTACGGGTGGGCCGATGGTGATCCAGGCCAGTTCGGACCCGCCGTCCGCGACCGCCTCGAAGCAGCGACGGCTGGAACTCTCGGTCTGGAACTCCAAGTTGACGTGCGGGTGGCGGGCGCGGAAGGCGACCACCGCGTCGGCCATGAAGTGCCGTACGGTCGTGGCGCCGGTGGTGACCCGGACCGTGCCGCCGTCGCCCGCGCGCAGATCGCCCAGTTGCCGCAGGGCCACGTCCAGTCCGCTGAGGCCGTCCGCCGCCGCGCGGTGGAGGATCCGGCCGGCCTGGGTCGGTGCGACACCGCGCGGTCGGCGCTCCAACAGGCTGATGCCCGCCTCCCGTTCGAGGCGTTTGATGCGCTGGCTGACGGCTGACTGCGTGCAACCGAGCCGTCGGGCGACGGCGCTGAGGCTGCCCGTCTCGCACACGGCCACGAAGGCGCGCAGGTCGTCGAGGGTCACCTGGGTACGGTAGCCCCCTCACGGTGGCCCGATCCAAGCTGTGGCTAAGGGATTTGGAAGGAAACCAGAGGATTGACTGGGGTGTGGCACCGCCGCGAAGATCGTCCCAGGGCCCAGGGCGGCAACCCGGAACCGCGTACGGCCGTACGGTTTCGGGTGCCGACCCGCCGTCCAGCCCTCCGGCCGCGCAGACACCGCCTACCCTCAAAGGGTGAAAACCGACGGAAAGGCCGTCAGACGTACCGACGGCTTCGGCAGCGCGCACGGCCTCGGCAGCACCCACGGCTTCGGTGCACCCGGCTGCCGGCGAGGGGACCGCTGATGGAGCCGCCGCGCGGTGGTCGGCCGTGGTGGTCCGGGCGCGGCCTCGCCGACCGGGTGAGGGACTGGGTGCGGACGAGCCCGGGCACCCATATCTGGCTGTTGATCATCGGCGTCACCAGCCTCGTGATCGCCTCCGCCTCCGAGGGACTGGGGCAGTTCCTCGTCCACCGCACCAGCAGCAACATCCACGAGCTGAACGAGCATCCGCTGCCCTCGCTGCTGATCAGCGGCTTCTGGATCGAACGGCCGGAGTCGTTCCTGCTCTACGCGGTGATGTTCGAGCTGTTGCACGCCAACGTCGAGCGCTGGGTGGGGACCTGGCGCTGGCTGCTGATCGTCGGCGGCGCGCATGTCGCCGCCACCCTCGCCAGCCAGGAACTCGTCCTGCTGGCCATCGAGGGCCACCAGCTGCCGCGCTCGATGACGCATGTCGTCGACATCGGCGTCTCCTACGGACTGGCCGCGGCCGCCGGCGTACTGACCTACCGACTGCCCCCGCCCTGGCGCTACGTCTACCTCGTCGCGGTACTGGTCTTCTTCGGTATTCCGCTGACGACCGGCGCGACCTTCACCGACTTCGGCCATGCCATCGCGCTGGTCATGGGTTTCGCGGCCTGGCCGCTGACCCCCGCGGCGGCGGTCGCCGACGCGGCGGAGCCGGAGGCCGGTCAGAGCCCGTAGACCCGCTCCAGCACGACCGCGATCCCGTCGTCCTCGTGCGAGGCCGTCACCTCGTCCGCGACGGCCTTCAGCTCGTCATGGGCGTTGGCCATCGCCACGCCGTGCGCCGCCCAGGCGAACATCGGGATGTCGTTGGGCATATCGCCGAAGGCCACGGTCTCCCTGGCGGTGACGCCCAGGCGGCGGGCGGCCAGCGAGAGGCCGGTGGCCTTGGTCAGGCCGAGCGGCAGCAGCTCCACGACGCCCGGACCGGCCATCGTCACGCCCACCAGATCACCCGCGACCTGGCGCGCGGCCTGTGCCAGCGCATCGTCGTCCAGCCTCGGGTGCTGGAGGTAGACCTTGTTCAGCGGCGCGGCCCACAGCTCGCCGGGGTCGTCCATCAGGACGTTCGGCAGCGGGCCTTCCTGCACGCGGTAACCGGGGCCGACCAGCACCTGACCGTCCAGACCGTCCCGGCTCGCGGCCAGGAACAGCGGGCCGACCTCGGCCTCGATCTTGGACAGCGCCAGACCGGCCAGCTGCCGGTCGAGCGTCACCGATGTCAGCAGCCGCCGCTCACCGGCGTGGTAGACCTGCCCGCCCTGGCCGCACACCGCGAGGCCGTGGTAATCGAGGGCCTCGAGGATGTGCCGGGTCCAGGGCACCGAACGGCCGGTGACGACGATGTGCGCCGCGCCCGCCGCGGTGGCCGCGGCGAGCGCCTGGCGGGTGCGCTCGGAGATGCTCTCGTCGGGGCGCAGCAGCGTTCCGTCGAGATCCGTCGCGATGAGCTTGTACGGCAGCGGTGCGGCGGCCGTCGGAGCCGATGCGCTCACTTGGCGAGGGGCTCCAGGATCTCCCGGCCGCCCAGGTAGGGGCGGAGCACCTCGGGAACGCGCACGGAGCCGTCCGCCTGCTGGTGGTTCTCGAAGATCGCCACGATCGTGCGGGGTACCGCGCAGAGCGTGCCGTTGAGGGTCGCGAGCGGCTGGACCTTCTGCTTGCCGTCGACGGTCTCGCGCATCCGGACCGAGAGCCGGCGGGCCTGGAACTCGTCGCAGTTGGACGCCGAGGTCAGCTCGCGGTACTTGCCCTGGGTCGGGATCCAGGCCTCGCAGTCGAACTTGCGGGAGGCCGAGGCGCCGAGGTCACCGGTGGCGACGTCGATGACCTGGAACGGCAGCTCCAGGGAGGTCAGCCACTGCTTCTCCCAGTCCAGCAGCCGCTGGTGCTCGGCCTGCGCGTCCTGCGGCGAGACGTAGGAGAACATCTCCACCTTGTCGAACTGGTGGACCCGGAAGATGCCGCGGGTGTCCTTGCCGTACGTGCCGGCCTCGCGGCGGAAGCACGGGGAGAAACCGGCGTAGCGCAGCGGCAGCTTGGCCGCGTCGACGATCTCGTCCATGTGGTACGCGGCGAGCGGGACCTCGGAGGTGCCGACCAGGTAGTAGTCGTCCTTTTCGAGGTGGTAGACGTTCTCGGCGGCCTGGCCGAGGAAGCCCGTGCCCTCCATGGCGCGCGGGCGGACCAGGGCGGGGGTCAGCATCGGCGTGAAGCCGGCCGCGGTGGCCTGGGCGATGGCGGCGTTGACGAGGGCGAGCTCCAGCAGCGCGCCGACACCCGTCAGGTAGTAGAAGCGGGAGCCGGAGACCTTGGCGCCGCGCTCGACGTCGATCGCGCCGAGCAGCTCGCCGATCTCCAGGTGGTCCTTGGGGGCGAAGCCCTCGGCGTCGAAGTCGCGGATCGTGCCGTGCGTCTCCAGGACCGCGAAGTCCTCCTCGCCGCCGACCGGGACGTCGGGGTGGACGAGGTTGCCGAGCTTCAGCAGCAGCCGCTGGGTCTCGTCCTTGGCCTCGTCCTGGGCGGCGTCGGCGGCCTTGACGGCGGCGGCCAGCTCGCCGGCCTTCTTCAGCAGCTCGGCCTTCTCGTCGCCACTGGCCTTGGGGATGAGCTTGCCGAGCGCCTTCTGCTCGGCACGAAGCTCGTCGAAGCGGACGCTGGACGACCTGCGCCGCTCGTCGGCGGAGAGAAGCGCGTCGACGAGCTCGACGTCCTCTCCACGGGCGCGCTGGGACGCGCGCACACGGTCGGGGTCCTCACGGAGCAGGCGAAGGTCAATCACACCCCCAGGCTACCGGGGTCGCACGCGGCTCATCGACGCGATATTCCCCGGCATATCGATTTGCCCGTTTTGGCCTATTTATTCCCTTAGGGGGGCGGGGTGGGGAGGGGGGTGCGCGAGGGGTCGGCTGGTAAGCGTCGGATAAGCGCGAGGGGGTGTGCGGCGGAATTCCCGATGTCCGCGATGGGGCTTTCATGGGGGTGGGCACCGGGTGATCCATCATGTGGACAACGGGAGTTGGGGCCCTGGTTTTCCCCGGAGATCCCTCGGTTGTCCACAGGGGGTGAGGGTTCTCCGGCGCTTATCCACAGGCTGTGTGTGAAATCTGTGGAAGTCGGAGTCGATCATTCCGCTGCCCAAATGGTCGGCTATGGATTCTTGGTCCAAACCCCGCTCACGCACTCTTTCGTGTGGGATTGCCTCGCTCTAAAGGATTGATCGCATGAATTGTGCTGACGGAGGCCGTGGTGGGACGCTGTGGAGCAATGTGGTGTCAGTAGACCGATTTGTCGACTCCGCCCGGCTTTCATGTCGACTTACCCACAGGTCGAGAACCGCGCCTGTGGATAACTTTGTGGACAACGCACAGGCCCCAGAAAGCCGCAGGTCGTGCCCAGACCGCGGGCGGCTCAGCCCCGCCCGTCGAGGCAGCGCGCCAGCCAGTCCGACGCCTCGGTGAACGCCGAGTCCGTCATCTGCCGACGCACACTCGGCGTCAGCTCGTCCGCCCGCGGATACGAGCCGAGGAAACGCACCTCGCGGCAGACCCGCTTGAGTCCCATCAGCACCTCGCTGACCCGGCGGTCGGTGATGTGCCCCTCGCAGTCCACCGAGAAGCAGTAGCGGCCGATGCCCTCCCCGGTCGGCCGGGACTCGATCCGCATCATGCTGACGCCGCGCACCGCGTACTCCTGCAGCAGCTCCAGCAGCGCACCGGGGTGGTCCTCGGCCAGCCACAGCACGACCGAGGTCTTGTCCGCGCCGGTGGGCGCCGCGGGCCGGGCCGGGCGGCCCACCAGGACGAAGCGGGTGGCCGCGTTCTGCGCGTCGTGGATGTCGGTGACCAGCGGCGCCAGCCCATACGTCGCCGCCGCGAACTCGCCCGCGAACGCGCCGTCGTAGCGGCCCTCCTGCACCAGCCGCGCGCCGTCGGCGTTCGAGGCCGCCGACTCCCACACCGCTTCCGGGAGTTGGGCCGCCAGCCACTTGCGCACCTGCGACTGGGCGACCGGGTGCCCGGTCACCGTCTTGACGTCGCCGAGCGCCGTCCCGGGGCGTACGAGCAGGGCGAAGGCGATCGGCAGCAGCACCTCGCGGTAGATCATCAGCGGCTCGCCGGCGGCCAGTTCGTCGAGGGTGGTGGTCACCCCGCCCTCGACGGAGTTCTCAATCGGCACCAGGGCGGCCGCGGCCTCACCGGCACGCACCGCGTCCAGGGCGGCCGGCACCGACACCATCGGCACCAGTTCACGGGTCGCCGCCTCGGGAAGGCTGCGCAGCGCGGCCTCGGTGAACGTGCCCGCGGGGCCGAGATAGGTATAGCGGCTGGCCGACATCCTTGAGCACTCCCTCGCGTGGCTGCGGGGGCACCCCGCCGATCTTCTCCCTGCCCTGCCACGATACCGAGCCGTTCCGGCCGCCGGGCGGGCCTTCCAGCCGCTGGACCAACTGGGGACGGTCCCCCCGGGGACAGCCGCCGCGGACAGGCTCTTAGGACGGCCGCCAGGTGATCACCCTCGCCGCCGGGGGATCACCCCTCCAGCAGCGGCCGGCCCACGTAGTCGCCCGGTTCCGCGGCCGGCGGCACCGCGAACAGCCCGCTCGCCTCGTGCCGCAGGAACGGCGACAGCGCGTCCCCGCGGTCCAGCTTCCGCTGGATCTGGGTGAAGGCGCGCAGCGGGTCGGCCTGCCAGCAGACGAACAGCAGCCCGGCGTCCGGGGCGCCGTCCTCGCGGTAGCCGTCGTGGAAGGAGAACGGGCGGCGCAGCATCGCCGCTCCCTGGTTGGATTCCGGCGCCGCGATGCGGGCGTGCGCGTTGGCCGGGATGACCGGCAGCCCGTCCGGGCCATTCGCGTCCAGCCGCATCGGGGTGGTCTCCGAGCCGCCGGTCAGCGGTGCCCCGTTGTCCTTGCGACGCCCGATGACCCGCTCCTGCTCGTGCCGGGAGCGCTTCTCCCAGTCGTCCAGCAGCATCCGGATCCGGCGGACGACGGCGTACGACCCGCCGCGCATCCACTGCTGCTCGGTGTCCCGCCCCACGAAGATCCGCTGGTCGAAGTCCTCGTCCGACGGCTTGGGGTTGTTGGTGCCGTCGACCTGGCCCATCAGGTTGCGGGCGGTCATCGGGTGTGTGGTGGCGCCCGGCGTGCGGTTGAAGCCGTTCATCTGCCAGCGCAGCCGGGCGCTGCCGGCCGCGTCCTTCTGCAGCGCCCGCAGCGCGTGGAAGGCGACGAGTGCGTCGTCGGCGCCTATCTGGATCCACAGATCGCCGTTGCTGCGCCCGGGGTCCAGCGCGTCCGCGGAGAAGTCGGGCAGCGGGTCGAGCTGTACGGGGCGCCGCTTCGCAAGGCCCGTACGGCCGAAGAAGCTGTGGCCGAAGCCGAAGGTGACGGTCAGCGAGGACGGGCCGGCGTCCAGGGCGATCCCGGTGTCGGCGTCCGGGGCGCGCCCGGCCATCAGCTCCTCGGCCGTCCGCGACCAGCGGCGCAGCAGCGCCGCCGCGGCCTTGCGGTCCGCGCCCGGCGCCAGGTCGAAGGCGGCGAGATGCCCGTTGGCCTGCAGCGGCGTGGTGATCCCCGCCTGGTGCCTGGCCCGCGCCGCCCGGAACGGCACCTCGGTCGACCCGAGGGTGGTGAGGGCCTTGGGCGTGTCCTCCTGGGAGGCGGAGGCGCCGATGGCGCCGCCGGCCCCGCCGACGACCAGCCCGGCCGCGCCGGCCGCGCCGACGGTGCCGAGCAGCCGGCGGCGGGAGAGCTCCATCGGGGCCTCGGCCCCGCCGGAGGACTCACTGGGGTTCTTCGACCCGCCGGCGGTCTTCGGGTCGGCGGCCCGGGGGTCGGCGGCCTGTTCGGTTCGCTTGCTCATCAGCCGATCTTCACGTTCTTGGTCTCGGTCACCTGGTCGATGTCGGAGGTCCGTACGAGCAGCGAGAGCTGCCACTGCCCGGGGACCGGCAGCTGGACGCCGCTCGCGCGCCAGTGGCCCTTGCCGATGTGCCGGGGGGAGAAGGGCAGCGGCCCGATCTTCTTGGACTTCTGGGTGAAGGAGACCTTCACCTCGGGAACGTCCATGGCCTTGCCCGACGGGTCGGAGAGCCGCAGCCGCAGCTCGTTGGCGTTGCCGCTGCTCCCGGGGTCGAGGTCGAGGCGGGCGGTGCCCTTGCCGCCCGCACCGCCGGTGTCGAACGGGATGGTCAGCACCTGCGGCTGGTTGGTCGCGGTGGACTGCCCGCCGGAAGCGGCCTTGACCGCCTCCTCCGTACGGGCCGGCTCGGTGGCGGTCAGCACCGTCGTGACCACCAGCAGGACGACGGCGACCGCCGCCTCGGCCAGGACCGACCGGCGCAGCCCCAGCCGCTCGGGGTCCGCGTCGCGCAGCCGCTTGGTCCGGGCGGTGCGCAAGGCGGTCCGCTGACGGGCCAGTTGAGCGGCGCGGGCGGCGTCCGGAGCGGGTCCGGCGGCCGGGTCCTCGTCGGACTCGGGCTCCGGGCCGTGGTCGGGGACGAGGGCGGGGACGGGCTCGCGGTCGGGCGCCTTCGTCACCTCGCCCAGGCGCCCCGTCCACCGCCGCGACACCGCGCCGATCCCGACGAGGACCATCACCAGGCCCACCTTGAGCAGCAGCAACCGCCCGTAGGAGGTGTCGGTGAGCGCGTGCCAGGTGCCGACCTGCCGCCAGGACTGATAGACGCCGGTGGCCACCAGTACCACCACGGAGCCGAACGCGATCCGCGAGAAGCGGCGTACGGCGGTCCGCTCGACCGGCGGCCCCCAGTACAGGGACACCACCAGCGCCGCCAGCCCGCCGAGCCAGGCGGCGACCGCGAGCAGATGCACCACGTCGACCGGCATCGCGATGGCGGGCTGCAGCCCGGTCGAGGCGTGTTCGGCCATCGCCCAGGTAGCGGCGAGCCCGGTCGCGACGATCACCCCGCCGATGCCCAGCCCGAAGGTGAGGTCCTTGCGCCGCTTGGCCTCCTCCGCGGGGTCCAGGGCCTTCCCGGCACCGTCGCCGGGCTCGTCGCCGGCGTCCGCGGTCCCGTCCTCCGCGGTCCCGTCCCCCTCGGCTTCCTCCTGCGCCGGCCCCGGTTCCTGCAGCCGCGCGTACGCCCCGAAGAGCACCGCGACGAACAGCGCCGCGGCCGCGAGCAGCAGCAGCCGGGAGACCAGCGCCGCGCCCGGCTTGGTGATCAGGACCTGCTGGAGGCCGCCGAGGTCGAAGACGTCGGCGAGATCACCGGAGCCGGTGTACGGGGTGCGTAGCAGCAGCATCGCGAGCGTGGTGGCGGTCAGCACCACCCAGCCCTGGACGACCAGCCGCTGCACCGACCGTACGAGCGCCGCGGCCGGCCGGCAGGCGACCACGAACGCGGCACCGCCGACCAGCAGCACGAACCCGGCGTAGGCCAGGTAGCGGGCGACGCCGTAGAGCGCGCCGACCAGCCCGCCGCCGACCTCCTGTTGGGGGAGCGCGGCCGCGGACTTGGAGGGCGCGCCGACGGAGAAGGTGAAGGCGCCGGAGACGGGGTGGCTGTCGGCGGAGACCGCCTGCCAGGCGACGGTGTACGTACCGTCGCGGAGCCCCGGCGGCAGCCCCGTGCCGAATTTGACGATGCTGCCGCTGCACAGGTTGCGCAGCTTGCCGCGGTCCACCCGTTTGCCCTGCGGATCCAGGACCCGGATGGAGTCGTCGCTCATCGCCACGCCCTCGGAGAAGGTGAGCGTCACCTGCTCGGGTGCGCGGTCCACCACCGAACCCTGCGCCGGCGTGCTGCCGGTCAGCGCGGCGTGCGCGGACGCCGGGGCGGCGGCGGCGAACAGCGCGCCGGCCAGCGCCACCGCGACGACCAGCAGCCGTAGCGCGGCGGACCGTCGCGTCCGCAGCCCGGTGGTGACCATAGTGATCGCTCCCTTCAACTGCCGTGTGAGTGCTGGTGCCGTGAACTTCTGTGCCGCCCGTTACTTCTTCGGCTGGTAGTCGGCGGCCTTGACCGGGAGGTCCACGTCGACGGGCTCGGCGTGGGCGAACTGCAGCTGGACGCGGATGACGTCGCTCTTGGCCGGCTTGTGCTTCATGCCCATGAGCATCAGGTGGTTGCCGCCGCGTTCGAGCCTGAGTTCGCCGCCCGCCGGTATGGGCAGGGACTCGACCTGCTCCATCTTGTTGCCGGCCGTCTTGTGGATCGTGACGCTCTTGGCCTCGTTGGTGGTGACCGCGGTGAGCTTGTCGGCCGCGCCGCTGTTCTTGATCGTGAGGAACCCGCCGGCCATGTCCTGGGTGACCGGCTGCGGCATGTAGGCGCCCTCGACCGTCATCTGCGGGTCGGATTCCCCGGTGCCGCAGCCCGCGAGGGCGAGAGAGGCGGTCAGGGCGAGGGCGGCGGTGAGGGCGGTGCGGCGGTTCACGGGTTCTGTCCCTTGATGATCTTCGGAAGTGCGGCGGTGTAGTTGTCGGAGGTGGCTTCCTGCATGCCCATCCAGTGGATCTTGTCGTCCTTGGGGGAGCTCAACAGGACCTGCGCGCCATGGGTGGAGACCACATCGCCGTTCTTCTTCTTGACCGGCTTCTCGATCCCGATGTTCACGCTGCGCGCGCCCGCCTGGATGGTGTCGAACGCGCCGGACAGCCCGACGAAGTCCTTGTTGATGCCGGCGAGCCACTTCTTGAGCGCCGCCGGGGTGTCGCGCTCCGGGTCGGAGGTGACGAACACGACCCGCAGGTCCTTCTGCTCGGCCTTGGGCAGCTGCTTCACGGCGACGGCGATGTTGGACATCGTCAGCGGGCAGACGTCCGGGCAGTTGGTGTAGCCGAAGTAGATCAGCGTCGGGTGGCCCTTGGTCCGCGCCAGCAGGTCGTACTTCTTGCCGTCGGTGCCGGTCAGGACCAGATCGGGCTTCTCCAGCGGGTTGTCGAGGGTGACGATCGGCTTGGCGGTCGTCCCGCCGGAGACGGTCGCGGCGGGCTTGTTCTCGTCGCCGCCGCAGGCGGTCAGGCTGAGGGCCGCGGTCGCCGCGAGGGCGGACGCGAGCAGGGTCCTTCTATGCATTGCAGATAAATCCCATACGTTCTTCCGAGGGGGTGCCGGGCCGGCGCGGGTCGGGCGCCGGCCCCGCGGTGGTCAGGCGCTGCGCCGCCGGCCGGCGAACACACCGAAGCCGACTCCGGCGATGCCGACGACGATGCCGATGACGCCCAGGACACGCGCCGTGGTGTCGCTGGCGGACGTCTCCGCGGCGGCCGTGGTCATCTTGGCGTCGCTCTTGGCGCCGGCGTGCTTCGCTCCGGAGGTGCCGTGGCCGTCGTCCTCGGCCGCGGTGAGCTTGAGCACCGGCGCCGGGTTCTCCGGCTCCTCGGCGCCCTCCTTCGTCGGCTCGATCCAGCGCACGACGTCCTTGTCGTCGTACGTCTGGAGGGCCTTGAAGACGAGTTCGTCGGCGTCCTCGGGCAGCTGCCCGACGGAGACCGGGAACTGCTGGAACTGGCCGGGCTCGACGCCCTTGCCCTCGGCGGTCCAAGTGATCTTCGAGGGTGCCTCGTTGATCTTCTCGCCGTGCATCTCGATCGGCTTGGCGAGCTTGGACTTGGTGACCGAGACCTTCCAGCCGGGCACCGGCTGCGGCATGGCGGACGCCAACGGGTGGTCGGTCGGCAGCGTCACTTCCAGCTTCACCGTCGAGGCGTCGTCCCGCTCATTGGGCACCTTGAAGTTGACGACCGCATAGCCGCCCTTGGGAGCCTCGCCGGGCTGCACGCTGACGTGCGCGAAGGCCGGGCCGGCGAGCAGCAGCACGCTGCCGGCCGCGACGCCGCCCACGAGCGAAAGGCGGGAAAACTTGGACATACGAGACGTCTTCGACATCAGAACACTCCACAGGAAGAGGAAAAACACGGGTGACGGTGGTGGGGCGGCGCGCGCACGGCGACGGCGCACCAGCCCGTGACCCGTCCTGTGGGAGCGTGCTGTGCGCGACGTCAGGCCGCGAGGGCCAGGGCGGCCGGGGAGGGGGGTCCTCGCCTGACGACACTGTGGTGGAGTGCGGGGTCCTTCGGGCCGGGTTTGTCATCCCCGTACGAAACGGGGGCGCGCAGCGCATCATCGTGCGCCGTACCGAGGCCCGTGAGCAGGGCGCGGACCAGCGCGAGCGCCCCGCGCAGCGCACCCATCAGCGCCACTACGGTGATCTCATACGCCGCCGGAGCCGACAGCCGGACCAGTCGCCACAGTGCCGCCTCGCCCCGCCGCAGCAGCCAGCCGAGGGCGAGCGCGGCGAGCAGATGCCCCAACAGCATGGGCACCGACGGCACCACGCAGTGCGCCATGGTCAGGTCGCCGGCGGCCGCGCCACCGGCCGCTCCGTGTCCGGCCGGTGCGGCGACGGAGGCGGTGTCGAAGCCGGACGAGCCGAGGATCCGCCGCGCCTGGTCGCCGTCCACCCGTCCCGCACCGAGCCCGCAGGTCATGTGTCGAACGAGCGCGATCGCCGCCGAATCGGACAGCGCACCACCGAAGCCGCTACCGGCCCGGCCGCTCGTCGTCAGCCCCGCCATGCCCGCCATATCGGTCATCGCCG
Organism: Streptomyces sirii; assembly: GCF_045690365.1. Taxonomy (NCBI): domain Bacteria; kingdom Bacillati; phylum Actinomycetota; class Actinomycetes; order Kitasatosporales; family Streptomycetaceae; genus Streptomyces; species Streptomyces sirii. Next base: position 4,827,424 of record NZ_CP147982.1, read on the forward strand.
CCATGCGGGACGCCGGAAGTGCGGGTGCCTGCCCCCACGTGAACAGCGAGTGCAGTACGAGCTGGCCCACCGCGAGCCCCGCCGCGATCCCCGGCAGCGAGCGTTCCCGCCCGGCCAACGGGGCCGCCACCGCGAACACCACGGCGGCCGCGACACCCAGCGTCCACAGCGGGACGGTCGCGCACGACGCGATCATGTGCCCGGCCGCGGACAGCGCGACGCAGACCGCGGTGAAGACCGCAGCCCTCAGCAGCCGCAGGTCGGCGGCTGCGCGCGTGGCGGGGGCGGGTGGGGCAGACATGGCCGCGCCATCATCCCACTGCCCTTACCCGCCGCCTACGGCAGGGCGGTGGCGAAGGGGCGCCTTCCAGGGCGTCAAGGGTGGCAGGCGGGGCGCGCGACGGCGCGTACGCGGCGCTTCACCTACACCGATGCGCTCAGTCTTCGCATCCGCCGAATGAGCGGTATCACGTCCCGGACATGCTTACGGACCTTGTGGCACGGCAATAGGTAACGATATGTCGAGCCGCGGCCAGGAGGCTGGAGCGATGAGCATCTGGTGGTCACTCCACTTGCGGCGTGAGGCGGCAAGCGTGCCGCTCGCCCGTCGCCTGTTGCTGGGCACGATGGAGACTGCGGGCGTCGACCCGGACATCTGTTACGACCTGTCGGTGGCCCTCTCCGAAGCCTGCGCCAACGCCGTCGAACACGGCGGGGACACCGCGACAGAGGACTACAGGGTCACGGCCTTCATCGACGGCGACACCTGCCGCATCGAAGTCACCGACTCGGGTCCCGGCTTCCACGGCACCTCCGTACCTCCCGCCCCTCCCCATACCGCCGAGGACCGCGCCTCCACGCCGGCCCCCGTGCCCACCCCCGCGCAGGCTCCCGTGTTTGCCGAGGAAGGCCGGGGGCTCTTTCTGATCGAGGCCCTCACCGACCACGTCCGCTACCGCAACCGCATGGGCCGCCCCGGCGCGATCGTCAGCTTCGACAAGATCCTCAAGTGGCGGGACGGGGCGGCGCTGCCGATGGCGTCGTGAGCGGTCGGGCGGCGCGGGGAACTGGGCGTCGACCTATGGAAACCGGCTGCTCTGTGACGGTCGTGACCGTTTCCTCACGGATGCTCTGGGTAGATCCCTGGGGAGAACTTTCGGGTCGTTGAGTCCACTCGAACGGCCCGACGACTCGACGAGGCGGGGGCCGGAGCATGAGTGACACGTCATTACCGCATCCGAAAAGCGGAGCGGCTGATGAGGCCACGAACACCTCAGGGGCACCGGGCGAGTCCGCACCGGATCGCCCCAAGGTGAAGCGGATCGCTCTCAAGCCACCTGCCCCCGGACCGCTACCGGAGCGCGAGCGCGAGGGCGATGAGCAGCGCGACCCGCTCGACTCACTGCTGGAGAGGGTCCGCCAAGGCGAGACGGTCGCCGTGCCCGGAGGGAAGCAGGAGAGCGGCGATCGGGACCTCCGCGAGGAGGAGTGGCGCGCCCACGACAGCACCGGCCCGTACGGCCAACGACGTCGGCGCCGGAACTGATCAACCTCCGATCAACCCCTGATCCGGCACTGGCTCGGCACTGCCTCGGCCGCCCGGGGCCCCCGGGAGCGGGCCTGCCGAGGGGCTTGCCATTCGCCTCGTCCCGTGCTGCCCTGGTGAGTCAAGTGGCCTATACCTAGGGGGAGTTGTGGCTACGTTCAGGAATGCCTGCGGCGAGTGCCGCTACATCACACCCTGGCTCAAGGAATCCGAGGCGGAACGCCGGATCATCGAGCACTACGCCCGCCACCATCCGGATGTCGTACCGGGCGGCGCCCAGCAGATCAACGGAGGCGGCAACGGCGGCGGAGGCGGCTGCGGCGGCTGCGGTGCCATCGCACTCGGCTTCATCGTCCTGCTCATCATCATCAGCTTGGCCAGCCAGAAGTAGCGCGGGCGCGCCGGAACGGTGGACCTCCCCGGACGGACAAGGCCCAGGTCCGGAGACCTGGGCCTTGGGCCGACCGCGGGAGGAACTGTCGGGCTACCGCTCGCTCGCGGCGATGGCTGCGGCGGGGCAGAAGCCGGCGGCCTGGCGGACTGCGGTGGTGTGGGCGGTGGACGGCTCGGGGGTGAGGAGCAGGACCCGGCCGTCCTCGTCGTCCTGGTCGAAGACCTCGGGGGCGGTCAGTGCGCACATCCCGGCGCCTACACAGCGGTCGCGGTCGATGCTGATGGTGAGGGCCATCGGGCTACTCCTTGTCCCAGGTGACCGGGAGCTGGTGCACCCCGTAGATGTTCGAGAAGGTGCGCAGCGGGACCTCGTCGGCCGGGATGGCCAGGCGCAGCGAGGGGAAGCGGGTGACGAGCGCCGGAAGGGCGACGCGCATCTCGACGCGGGCCAGTTGCTGGCCGAGGCACTGGTGGATGCCGTGGCCGAAGCCCAGATGTCCGGTGGCCTTGCGGTGCAGGTCGAGGCTGTCGGGGTCGGGGAAGCGCTGCGGGTCGCGGTTGGCGGCCTCCATGGACATCGTGACCGTCTCGCCGGCCTTGATCAGCTGCCCGTCCAGCTCGACGTCCTCCAGCGCGGACTTGATGGTGGTGTGGGCGATGGTCAGGTAGCGCATCAGCTCCTCGACGGCCTTGTCGGCGAGGTCCGGATCGTCGCGCAGGGCGGCGAACTGGTCCGGGTTGCTCAGCAGGGCGAAGGTGCCGTGCGCGATCATGTTGGCGGTGGTGTCGAGGCCCGCGCCGAGCAGGAAGGCGCCCACGCCGGTGAGTTCCTCGTCGGTGAGGTCGCTGGTGGTCAGATCGCTGAGCAGGTCGTCGGTGGGCTCGGCGCGCTTGGCCAGGACCAGGGCGTGCAGATACTCCCCCATCCCGGTCATGGCGGCCATCCGCTCCTCGTCGGTGGACCTGCGGTCGGTCATCGTGTGCGTCTGTCGCTGGAAGGTCTCCCGGTCGGACGAGGGGACGCCGAGCAGTTCACAGATCATCAGGGCCGGTATGGGTTGGGCGAAGGCCTTCACCAGGTCCACCGGGCCGCCGTCGCGTGCCATGGCGTCCAGGTGCTCCGCGGTGATCTCCTCCACACGGTCGGTCAGGGCGCGCATCCGCCGGACCGTGAACTTGCCGGCGAGCAGCTTGCGGAAGCGGGTGTGCTCGGGGGCGTCCATGCCGGTCATGTCGCCGACCGGCGCCGGGGGCAGGCCGCCTTCGGGGCCGCCGGGCAGCGGGTAGTGGAGGAGCTCGTACCGTGAGCTGAAACGGGGGTCGGCGAAGATCGCGCGGACCGTGGAGTAGCCGGTGGCCAGCCAGCCCACGTGGCCGTCGGGGTAGGTCATCCGGCGGAGCGGCTGCTCCTCGCGGAGCTGCGCCAGCTCGGCGGGCGGGGCGAAGGGGCAGCCCGAGGGGCGGTTGATCGGCAGCTCGGAGAGCGGTGCCAGGTCCCCTGCGGTCGTCTCGGGCGCGTTCGTCGACGGTTCGTTGTGCATGGTGTCCTCCGGTACTGGGTCAGCCGCGGTGGGCTAAGGCGTGGTGGTCGGGGCCGTGCGCGAGGGTGCGAAGTCGCTTGTGTGGTGCGGCGGTCACCGCTTGGCGTCCCGGTTGAAGGCCGAGCGCGCCCACAGGTAGCCGACGAGGGCGAGGCCGACGCACCAGGCGAGTGCGGCGATCCCGCTGTTGCCGATCTCGGTGCCCATGAGCAGGCCGCGCAGCGTCTCGATGACGGGGGTGAAGGGCTGGTACTCGGCGAACCAGCGCAGCCCGGTGGGCATCGACTCCGGCGGGACGATGGCGCTGCCGAGGAAGGGCAGGAACGTCAGCGGCATGGGCATGTTGCTGGCGGTCTCGACGTTCTTGGCGATCAGGCCCATGGCGGCGGACAGCCAGGTCAGCGCCAGGATGAGCAGGACCATGACGCCGAGGAAGGCGAGCCACTCCACGGCGGTGGCGTTGGGACGGAAACCCATCAGCAGCGCGACGCCGACCACCAGCGCGACGCTGAACAGCGTCTGGATGACACTGCCGACGACATGACCGGTCAGGAACGAGGCGCGGGAGATCGACATCGTCCGGAAGCGGTTGACGATGCCCTCGGTCATGTCGGAGCAGACGCTGATGGCGGTGGACAGGGCGCCGGAGGTCGCGGCCATCAGGATGATGCCGGGCGCGACGTAGTCGATGTACTCACCGCCGCCGGTGGGCATACCGCCGATCCCGCTGCCCAGGGCGCCGCCGAAGACGTAGTTGAACAGCAGCAGCATCACCAGGGGCATCGCGACGACCGAGACCGTCATGGACGGGTACCGCAGCGCGTGCTTGAGGTTGCGCCGCAGCATCGTCATGGAGTCGCTGACGGCGTAGGACAGGGAGCTCATCGGACGCTCTCCTTCTGGGAGTCGGCCCCGGCGCCCGACTGGGCCTGGCCGGTGAGGGTGAGGAAGACATCGTCGAGATCGGGCGTGTGCACCGTGAGGGACTCGGCCTTGACCGACGCGTTGTCCAGGACATCGAGGACGGCGCGCAGGGTGGGGATGTCGCCGTCGCTGGGGATGTGCAGGGTGAGTTCTTCGTTGTCGCGGGCGGCGGAGGCGAAGAGGGCCGCGGCCGTTTCGAGGCGGTCGGCGTCGCCGAAGCGCAGGCGGATGTGGCCGCCGGGGATCAGGCGCTTCAGCTCGTCGGCGGTGCCCTCGGCGACCAGCTTGCCGTGGTCGAGTACGGCGATACGGTCGGCGAGTTGGTCGGCCTCCTCCAGGTACTGCGTGGTGAGGAAGATCGTGACGCCGTCGTCGGCGACCAGGCCGCGGATGATCTCCCACATGGTGCGGCGGCTGCGCGGGTCCAGGCCGGTGGTGGGCTCGTCGAGGAAGATGATGCGCGGATCGCCGACCAGGGTCATCGCGAGGTCGAGCTTGCGCCGCATACCGCCCGAGAAAGTGGTGACCGGCTTCTTGGCCGCCTCGGTCAGCTCGAAGCGGTGCAGCAGTTCCGCGGCGCGCCGGCGGCCCTCGCGGCGGGGCAGGTGCTGCAGGTCCGCCATCAGCATCAGGTTCTCGTGGGCGGTCAGCAGGTTGTCCACCGCCGCGAACTGGCCGGTGACGCCGATCGCGGCGCGTACGGCATCGACGTCGCCGGTCAGGTCGTGCCCGGCGATCCGCGCTTGGCCGGCGTCGGCGGAGATGAGGGTGGAGAGGATCTGGACGGTGGTGGTCTTGCCGGCGCCGTTGGGGCCGAGCAGCGCGAAGATCGTGCCTTCGGGGATGTGCAGGTCGATGCCGTCGAGCACCACTTTGTCGCCGAAGGACTTGGACAGTCCGGTGGCGGTGATCGCCGGTGCGGCGGTGGCCCGAGCCGGGCCGGGCGGGGGAGCGGCATAGGACGGGGTCTTCATGGGCATGACAGGTCACCCTCCGTGCTAGGTGGTGTGGTGGTTGGCGGGGAGCGGTGGATCGCGTGGCCGGGACCCTCCCGTGCCCCGAACGGGCAGGGGAGGTGCCCCCGGCTCAGGTGGTCAGGCGCGGCGGATGACGATGTCGCCGACGCCGGTGCGCCCGCGCACCTCGACCTTGTTGGCGGAGTCGCCGGGGCCCTCGGACGCGCCGAGGGAGTTGCGCATGGCGCCGACCTGGGTGTGCACGTCGAGCCAGGCGGCGGTCGACTCCCGGATACCGACTTCGAGATCGCCGATGGCGGACTGCAGCGTGATCTGACCACGCGTCACATCGCCGACCCGGATACCGCCGTTGGCGGCCTTGGCGTTGACCGAGGCGTGCGCGATGTCCACGGAGATGGCTCCGTTGGAGGAGTTCACCTTCAGATCACCGGTGATCTCGCCGAGCTCGGTGTCCCCGTTGCTGTTCTTGACGATCGCCGCGCCCGCGATCTCACCGACCTCGATCCGGCCCGCGCCGACGATCTCGGCGTCTCCCGTCACACGTGCCACGTTGATCCTGCCGTGGTCGGTCCTCAGGTTGGCGGCCGCCGCCTCGTCGACCTGGAGGGTGCCGAGCGAGGTCTTGAGCCGGCACTCTCCCAGGCGGCCTTCGCAGTGGAAGTCCCCCATGGGCGCGTTGCCCAGGACGTCCGAGTCGACCGGCAGCTCGACGAGCACGTCGACCGAGCCGGTCTTGCCGAACGGGGAGCGCTTCTTGGGCCCCTTGACCAGCAACGTGCCGCCCGAGCAGGTGACTTTGGTCTGCTCCGCGGTCCGTACGTCCAGCTCGTTGGTGGCGTTGGACGGCAGCACCTCGACGACCGTGTCGGTGCGCTTGCTCGCGATGATCCGGACCGACCCGATGTCGAACTCGACGGTGGCGGAGATCGGTTCGGGAGTGTCGAAATGTGGCATGGCTGTGCCGTCCTCTTGGCTGTGGTCTGCGTTCCCGCTGGTCAGGCGGGTGGATGAGTACTCGACCCGTGCGAGGTGCTGGCGTGCTGTGCGGTGGCGGTCTAGCGGACCCAGCCCGTGAAGCCCTGCTGGCCCCGGGAGCGGCGACCGGTCGGGCGGGGGCGCTCGCCGGGCTGCTCCAGGGAGGTGGCGACGGCCCGTACCAGCCAGGCGTTGACCGAGAGGCCCTCCTGGCCGGCGGCTTCCTCGACCCGGGTCTTGAGGTGGGCCGGGAGCCGGAAGTTGATGCGTGCGGTGCCGCCCTCGTCGGTGTCCACGGCAGGGACCGGCGGAGGCGCCGGGGCGCTCTCGGGCTCCGCGGCCTCCTCGAACACCCCGTGTCCCGGCGGCGGTGTCACCACGAACTCGGGGTCGAGCCCGCGCAGCCGTACGTCGACCGATCCCGGCGCCAGCTCACGGGTGACCTCCCCCATGGCGGCGGACAGGGCGTTCAGCAGGGTCAGCCGGGCGGCCGACTCCAGGGGTGTGGTGAGCCGCTCGGCCAGAGCGCGGGCTTCGTCTCCGCCGGCGTCCGCGGCGACCGCGAGCTCGTGCCGGAGATTGTCGACGTAGGGCGTGAGGTCCATAACGCCACTATGGCATCACGATGGCGCCATGGCAAGTCCTCGTGGCGCCACGGTGGCGTACGTGGTGCCATGGCGGCGCCATCGAGGTGTCGTGAGGGAGGTGTGCGGCCCTCCGGCGTGCGGGATTACGGGAAGTCATGGGGGTGTCCTGGCTGTTCGGGCGAGGGGGTGGCCCCGAGGGTGACACCACCCGAGGCTGCCGAGGCGCCTTCTGGGCATGGGTCGATGCCGAACGAACGGCGATGCCGGCGCCGTGGCGCCAGGCGTGGCGCGCGGGGCGCGGGTGTCGCGCGCGACGCTCGACGATGTGCCGCCGAGTCGACTCCCGTTGAACGGCTGCGCCAAGGGATGGCACTCCCGCCGCCCCGGTCCCTCGCCCTGAACGGCGGCCGGATCGTGGAGACCGGGCACTACAAGGAGTTGCCGCCGAGGGCTACCGTGGAGGTGTCAAACCGGGGCGAACGTCGGCAGTCTGACGACTGGCCGGAAATCACCCCGGGGCAGCGCGGTCTCGCGGTGGGAGGACCTCCCCCGCGGCGTCCCCTGTCCCTGCGAGACCAGCGCATACCAGGGCTAACGCGAAGCCAATCGCGTTAGTCTTTGTCGGACAATACTTGGCGTGAACCCGCACTGCAATACGGAGCCGTCGTGACGACAGCGCACCATGCCCCGGGCGCGACCCGGCCCGGCGGGCGTACGGCCCGCACCCGGCAGGCCGTACTGGCCGCCGTCTTACAGGAGTTGGACGACGGCGGCTTCGCCGAACTCACCATGGAAAAGGTCGCGCAGCGGTCGGGTATTCATGTCGCGACGCTCTACCGGCGCTGGCGCTGCGTCGAGGGGCTGGTCTGCGAGCTGCTGACCGACCTGAGCGCCGATGTGCCGCTGCCGGACACCGGCACACTGCCGGAGGATCTGCGGGTGCTGGCCCGCTCGATAAGCGCCTTCTACGGGGAGGCGCGGATGAGTCGGCTGATCGAGGCGGTGGTCTCCGCCGCCGCCCGCGACCCGCAGGCGGCCATGGTGCTGCGGTCCTTCTTCGACGAACGGCTGGTGCTGGCCGGCCAGATGGTGCGGCGGGCGGTCGAACGCGGCGAGCTGCCCCCGGAGACGGACCCGGAGGAGGTGCTGTCGGCCCTCGGCGCGCCCTTCTACTACCGGATCCTGATCTCCCGTCGCCCCGTCGACGCCGCCCTCGCCGAGTCCGCCGCCACCGCCGTATGGGCGGCGGCCCGCGCGGGCGCCTACGCGCGGCGGGCCGACGCCCCGTCATACGGGCCGTCTCCCGGCGACGCCTGAGGCCACCGGGAGACGGAACGGGGTTGTGCCGCGGACTACTTCGCGAGCAGGCCCGCCATCCACGCCTCGACCTCGTCCGACCGGCGCGGCAGCCCGGCCGAGAGGTTCCGGTTGCCGTCCTCGGTCACGAGGATGTCGTCCTCGATCCGGACGCCGATGCCGCGGAACTCCACGGGAACCGTCAGATCGTCCGCCTGGAAGTACAGGCCGGGCTCGACGGTCAGCACCATGCCGGGCTCCAGCGTGCCGTCGACGTACGCCTCGGTGCGGGCCGCGGCGCAGTCGTGGACGTCCAGGCCGAGCATGTGGCCGGTGCCGTGCAGGGTCCAGCGGCGCTGCAGCCCCAACTCCAGCACCCGCTCCACCGGGCCCTCGACCAGGCCCCACTCGACCAGCTTCTCGGTGAGCACCCGCTGCGCCGCGTCGTGGAAGTCGCGGTAGGCGGCGCCCGGCTTGACCGCCGCGATGCCCGCCTCCTGGGCCTCGTACACCGCGTCGTAGATCTTGCGCTGGAGGTCGGTGTAGCGGCCGTTGATCGGCAGGGTGCGAGTGACGTCGGCGGTGTAGAGGCTGGTGGTCTCCACGCCGGCGTCCAGCAGCAGCAGGTCGCCGGAGCGGACCTCGCCGTTGTTGCGGACCCAGTGCAGGGTGGTGGCGTGCGGGCCCGCGGCGCAGATCGAGCCGTAGCCGACGTCGTTGCCCTCGACGCGGGCGCGCAGGAAGAACGTGCCCTCGATGTAGCGCTCGCTGGTCGCCTCGGCCTTGTCCAGGACCCGTACGACGTCCTCGAAGCCGCGCACCGTGGAGTCCACGGCCTTCTGCAGCTCGCCGATCTCGAACTCGTCCTTGATCACCCGGGCCTCGGAGAGCTGGACCCGCAGCTCCTCGTCGCGCTCCGCGGTGACCTTGTCGGTCAGCGCGGCCTCGATGCCGGCGTCGTGGCCGCGCACCACGCGGACCGGGCCGGTGGCCTCCTTGAGCGTCTCGGCCAGCTCGCGCACGTCCTTGCAGGGGACGCCGAGCAGCGCCTCGGACTCGGCCAGGCTGTGGCGCCGGCCGACCCACAGCTCGCCCATGCCGTTGAGCCAGAACTCGCCGTTCTCGCGGTCGGAGCGGGGCAGCCGGTAGATCGTCGCGTCGTGGCCGTCGGCGCCCTTGCGGGGCTCCAGCACCAGGACGCTGTCGTCGGTCTGGTCGCCGGTGAGGTAGACGTACTCCGTCGAGGCGCGGAAGTCGTACTCGGTGTCGTTGGAGCGGGTCTTCAGATTGCCCGCCGGGATCACCAGGCGCTCGCCGGGGAAGCGCGCGGACAGTGCGGCGCGGCGGCGGGCGGCGTTCGGGGCCTGCTCGATCGGCTGCAGATCGCGCAGCTCGGTGTCGGCCCAACCGCCCTTCATGTTCTCCGCGAGCTCATCCGAGAGGCTCGGGTAAAGGCCGTTCTTGCGCTGCTTGATCGGCTGCTCGTCCTCGTCCGGGGTCTCCGGCGTGAGCTCGTCGGTCACTATGCCTCCTTTTAAGACTGCACCGCATTCCATCGTATGTGCGGATGGAATGCCGTCCAGGGGGAAGAAGGTGTGACTTCTCGGGCATTTAGGCCATGGGGCGCACGGTTTTGGAGGCGTTCCGCCGCGCTACTCCTTGTAGTGCGTCGCGCTACTCCTCGAAGTACGCGACCAGCAGCACCACGTCCTCCTCCGACGACTCGTCCTCCAGGCCCCGCGGCAGCATCGCGCGCACGATGTGGTCGGCCACCGCCTCCGGATCATGGCGGCTCGCCCGGGGGACGCCCGCGGCGGCGGCGTGCAGCCGGGCGAAGGCGCGGTCCATGGGCTCACCGGTGCGGTGCAGCAGCCCGTCGCTGTAGAGCAGCAGGGTCTCCCCGCCGGCCGGTTCGATCTCCACGCTCGGCGCTTCCCAGCAGCCCAGCATGCCCAGCGGCGCGGAGAGCGAGGTCTCCACGTACTCGGTCCGCAGATCGCCGAGGATCAGCGGCGGGCAGTGGCCGGCCCCGGCGAGCACCACCTTGCGGGCGAAGGGGTCGGTGATCCCGTCGGGCATCGGCGGTGCGGGCGGCCCGCCCGGCGCACCGGGAGGCGGCTCGGTGAAGGCGAACAGTGCGGTGGCGCTGCGCGCCGGCTCGGTCAGCCGCATCAGCAGTTCGAGGTCGGACAGGACCGCGACCGGGTCCTCGCCCTCCATGACCGCGTACGCGCGCAGCGACGCCCGCAGCCGCCCCATGGCGGCCACCGCGCTCGGGCCGGACCCGGTCACCGAGCCGATGGCCAGACCCAGCGCGCCGTCCGGCAGCGGCAGCGCGTCGTACCAGTCGCCGCCGCCGCGCGGCCCGGTGCTGTGCCGCGCCGCGAGGCGTACGCCGGGGATCCGCGGCAGCCGGCGCGGCAGCAGCTCCTCACGGAGGGTGCGGTTGGCCTGCCGGGTGCGGTGGAGTTCGAGGAGGCGGGCGAGGTGCTCGGCGGCGTGCGCGCGGTAGAGGCCGACGAGGTGGCGCTGGCGCTCGGTGGGCTCGGCCGGTTCGTCGTAGAGCCAGACCGCCGCGCCGGTACGGCCGATGGGGGCGGCGGTGAGCGGGACGGCGTAGCTGGCGGCGTAGCCGAGGCGGGCGGCGACCTCGCGCAGACGGGGGTCGAGGTCCTTCTCGCCGGGGATGTCGGGCTCGGCGATCTCGGAGGCGTCCTCGCCGTCGGCGCCCGGCTCGGGGAGGCCGTCCAGGATCCGGGCGTACGACAGGGCGCGGCGCGGGATGGTCTCGATGTGGCCGATCTCGGCGTGGCCCAGGCCGAGCCCGACAGTGGTCTCCGGGCCGAGTCCGTCGGCCGGTGCGAGCACGACCATGCCGCGGCGCGCGCCGACCAGTGAGGCGCCGGCCCGCAGCAGCTCATGGAGCGCGTCCTTGAGCGTGCGGGTGCGCGCGAGCTGTTCGAGCAGGTCGTGCAGGGTGCTCAGATCGGAGATCCAGCCGGCCAGCCGGTCCTGGATCGCAGTGAGTTGATCGATGGCGGAGGCTTCGGGGGAGGCGCCGGACGGGAGCGCGGCGGCGCCTTGGGGGGTGTCCGGAAGGGTGCCGGACGCGCCGTCGGATGAGGTGCCGGAGGGAGCGCGGACAGCGGCGTCCGCGGAGGTGTGGGCCACGCGCGGGTCCGTAGTGTGCGTGGGAGCGGGAAGAGCTGGCTCGATTCCAGCCACTTTCGGTACGTGTGGCGCGGTCATGGCCGACGGCCATCGTCGCGGCGGGAATTACCCCAGGTCAGGCGGGAGTTTGGTAGGGAGTGTGGCATTTCGTTGAGTGATGCTGTGCGGTACGTTTGGCCGCGCAAATTCGTCAATAGCATCGCAAACCCCCATGTCATGCTGCTCCGCTATCAATGCCTCCACATGTACACGCACCAGCGATGTGATGTCCAGCATTGTCCCGATGGGGTTTGTGGTGTCTGCGAGGTCTGTAGATTGGCCTGAAAACGGCCCCCTGAGCGTCAATTTGAGGTCGACTGACGGCGATCAGCAGCGCGTCATCACCACAGTGGCGGGTACGTAATCGGAAAGGTGCGGGGCCAGTTGGGGCCGCACCGGAACTCTCCGGCGGGCACCGGCGTCTCATAGGGCGACCACCGCGACGCACCTCCCAAGTGGCGGGGACTGCACTACGGAGCGCAAGCGCCATGCGCGCGCCACCCCCCGCCACGTTTCCCGCTCGGCGTACGGCGTGATGCGCTGCCCTGTACACGCGGTGACCGATATCCACGTGGCGTGATCGATGCGCGATCGACCCCGGAGTGCTTGGCCGGGCCGCAACGCCACACAACGGCATGAAGCGGCGCGGCGCGAAGCGCATGTGAACCGGTGAGCAGTGCCCAGTAGTGCCCTGTAGTGCGATGGACGAAGCCCTCGGCGTTTACGGAAAGGAACGAGCGCTCATGCGCGAGATCCTCGGAAGGCGACGCAAGCTCCTGTTCCGGCGCGGCGGAAGGTCGGCGTTGCTCGGTGCGGCGCTGCACTGCGCCACCGAGTGGCAGTGGCCCGTCCTCCCCGGAGTGGGACTCAGGTCCGGCGGCCGCCAGCCGGCCGGCGCCCGGCTCGGCCTCGGCGAGCGGACCGCCCGCCAGTGCCACTGCCTCGACCCCGACTGCGTGGTCCCCGGCGCACACCCCTTCGATCCCGGACTGCTGGCGGCCACCACCGATGCCCGGATGGTGCGGTGGTGGTGGACCAACCGCCCCGACGCCCCGGTCGTGCTGGCCACCGGCGGCCGCGCGCCCTGCGCGGTGAGCCTGCCCGCCGTCGCCGGCGCCCGCGCCCTGGCGGCCCTGGACCACTTCGGCGTACGCCTCGGCCCCGTGGTGGCCACGCCCAGCCGCTGGTCGCTGCTCGTATCGCCCTACGGCCTGCCGGAGTTGGGTGAGCTGCTGTACTCCCAGGACTGGGTCCCCAGCTCGCTGCGCTTCCACGGGGAGGGCGGCTATGTGGTGCTCCCGCCGTCCCAGATCGGCGCCGGCCGGGTCCGCTGGGAGCGGCCGCCGGCTTCCCCCAAGCGCTCAACTCCGTTCGAGCAGGGGGGACCCCCACCGTCCGCGGCGCCCTGGCTGCCGAAGGTGGACACGATCGTCGACGCGCTCGTCATGGCGAGCACCGGTACTCCGGACGGCGGCAGCCGGCTCGCGTACTGAGCCGCCGGGCGACCCGCGCACGGTTCACCCGTACGGGTGTGACCGCCCCGGATCACTACGGGAAACGGGTGTCCGGGCGGCCGGGTGGCCCCTTCCCGGCCGATAGGTTCGGCCCACCGTCAAGCCGCCGTCGGCGGCAACTCAATCGCAGGTGGGGCCCATGCAGCGTGCGCAGAAACTCCGCATGACCGGCCTCGGCGGGGCGGCGGTGCTCGCCATCGCCGTTCCGCTGGGTGCCGCGATCGCCGGTCCGGCGGACTCGGTGATGCCGGACCGGCCGGCGTCGGGTGCCGAGTCCGGGGCGAGAGTCAAGGCCGAAAACAGCCGTATGGAGGAAACGGGCGTAACGGTTGAAGTGGGGGCCAAGTCGGGCAAGAAGCCCGCCGCCTTACCTCACCCGACCGGCCCCCTCGATGCCCTCGGCCTCCCGCTGCTCTCCGGGCGCACCACCCGCTGCGGCCCCGAACTCGCCTCCGCCCAGGGCGTCGAGGTCCAGACCTGTGTGCTCGCCGAGCGCGGCCGGACCTGGGGGCGCACGTACTACCGCAACATCACGGGCAACCCGCTGCGTGCCGTGCTGACCCTGATGCGGCCGGACGGCGGGACCGTCCAGGTGAACTGCGACCTGCCGGCGGCCGACGCGCCGGGCTTGTGCGAGACGCCGGCCGGGCTGACCGTACGCCGGGGCCGGGAGGCGTACGGCGCGGTGGCGGAGATCGCCGACGCGGCGGGAGAGCGGCTGTTGCTGCGCTCCGGCAGTAACTCGGCGGCGGGCGGTGGGGGTTCGGACCGGCGAGGGCGCACGGGCCGCTGACAGCCGGCCGGGCCTATCGGAACGCCTGGTTCCGGACATGGAAGCGCCCGGTCGCTGGCGACGGGGGATGCACCAGCGACCGGGCTTTTAGAACCGTAACAAGAGATCGGCGGTTAGCAAATTCGATCGTGGATTTCCGGACGCCTATTTACCGGCAGGTACGGGGAGTTGTGACCGGTGTCACGTGGGTGCCCCGAGTGGCGTACGGTCCCCATGATCGAGGTCGCCACCGTCAGCTCAGGGTGATCTGACGGTTGGTGAGACCGCCGCGCGCCCGGCGCTCGTCGGCCGTCAGCGGGGCGTCCGTCGCGAGGGCCTTGGCCAGCCGCTCGGCGAACTCCTCGGCCGGCTTGGCGACCTCCTCGGCGCCCATCGACCGGGGCAGGTCCCAGACGGGCACGACCAGGCCGTGCGCCCGGAACGAGCCCACCAGCCGGGTGCCCTCGCCGAGCGAGGAGGTGCCCGCGGCGTGCAGCCGGGCGAGCGCGTCCAGCAGCTGCTCCTCGGGGTGGGAGGTCACCCAGCGCAGATGGTTCTTCTCCGGGGCCTCGCACCAGTACGCGCCCTCCAGGCCGGGGATCCGGGCGGTCGGGATGGCGGCCGCGTTGGCCCGCTCCAGAGAGGCGGCGACCTCTCCCGTGGCGTTCTCGGCGTTCTCCACCCAGAACTCGAACCCGGTGTGGACGGCCGGCTCAAAATCCGCGTCCAGGTCGAGGAGGTCCTGTAGGCGCGGTCCGTCGGGGGAGGGTCGCCCGGCAGTGACCGGATTGCCCGGTTCCGTCTCCAGTGCGCGCTGAAGGGTGTCCGCGAGGCCGCGGCTGAGGTCACCGGATGCGGTGTCGTTCTGCAGGCCGAGCATCACCGCGCCGTTGTCGCGGCGCAGCGCGGGCCAGGCCATCGGCAGTACGGTCGCGAGCGTCACGGAGGGCACGCCCTCGGGCAGCCCGCCCTTGAGCGTCAACTCCGCGGTGGCGGCGGGTACCAGCTCCCGCAGCGCCACCCAGTCGCACTCGCCGGGCAGGCCCTCGAAGGGGCGCTGCACCAACTCGGTGGCGGCGTGCGCGGCGCGTCGCCCGTGACAGGCCTTGTACCGGCGGCCGGAGCCGCAGGGGCAGGGCTCACGAGCGCCGACGACCGGGTAGTTCTCCTCTCCGCCGGGCGCCCCGTCCTTGGTGCGGGCGTGTGCTGCGGCCTGGGGCTGAGGGCGGCGCTTCTTGGCCATGGCGACGGCTTCTCCTGGTCGATCCTGGACGTTCGGACGCGTATCGGCGCGAGCCTAGAGGATCGCGTACGAGGTCGCGCTCGGCTGTGGACAACGCCGTGTCCCGTCCTGGTGTCGCTGGCGTGTCCCGCCCCGTGTCATGAAGCCGAGCCGCATCCGGCGTTCGAGCCCCGCGCCCGGCGCGCGGCCGCTACGTCAGGTCGTCGAGGTCCGCGAAGGCCGGCCCCAGCGGCATCACCGGCCGCCCGCCGGCGCCGATCGACGGCGGTACGTCGGGGGTCAGCTCCACGCGCGTAGCGAAGGCGCCTTGAAGAGAGAGCACCGCCCAGACCGTCACTTCCCCGGCCGTGGTGTCGCGTACGCCCCAGTCCTTGGCGAGCGACCGGATGATCGCCAGTCCGCGGCCGCCGTGTGCGGTGACCGACGGAGTGGCCGGAAGTGGTCGGGTCGGGCCGCCGCCGTCCGTGACCGCGACGGTCAGCCGGCCCTGTGCGTCGATACGCCACGATGCGCGTACGGATGCCAACGGGGCGTCCGACGCACCGTCCTTGGGCGCCGACTGCGACGGGTCACCCGCTACGGCTCTTGCGGAGCCCGGTGATCCGCTTTCGTATATCGGACGCGCATGGCGACACGAATTGCTCAGCAGCTCCGAAAGGATGAGCACCGCGTCATCGACGACATTGTCCTGAACTCCGCTTGCCAACAGCTCTTCTCGCATGCGCCGCCTGGCCATGCCCACACCCGCTGGACCATGGGGTACGGCCATGATCGACGACGTCGGCACCTCTTGTGCCACCACCAACGCCACCCCCGAGACCTCCTTTGCCCCACGCCACGGGATGAATGCCCCAATGGACTGGACCGGAAACCGGCCAAGCGGCACGCAGTGACGCACTAGACACGATCGAATACGAGTCGAATGCGCCGGTGCACACCCTGTGATGAGCTTTAGCCAAGGCCGAGTTGCCTTCGCACCTGTTTGGGGCGGTTTGTAATCACCGCGTCCACCCCCAACTCCTGGCACAGCTCCACATCGGCGGCGTCGTTGACCGTCCACACATGGACCCGGTGGCCCGCGCGGTGCGCCTTGGCGACGTACTCCGGGTGTGCGCGGATGATCCGCATCCCCGGGCCCGCGATGCCGACGCCGACCGGCAGTCGGCCGTCGCGGTAGCGGGGGGTGAGGAATTGCATCAGGTAGACGCCGGGGATGCCGGGCGCAGCGGCCCGCAGCCGGTGCAGTGAGCGCGCCGAGAAGCTCATGACGCGGACCGGGGATGTCCAGTCGGTGCTCATGGCCGGTTTTGCATACCCGAACCGGCCGAGCAGCTCGACCAGCCGCTCCTCCACCTGTCCGGCCCAGCGCGTCGGGTGCTTGGTCTCGATCGCCAGCTCCACTCGCCGGTCCGCGTCGGTGACCAGCTCCAGCAGCCGCTCCAGCGTCAGCACGGACGTCCGCTCCGGGTCCTCGTGCTGCCGGTCCGGCGCCTCGCCGCACGCGTCCTCGATGCCTTCCTTCCACGAGCCGAAGTCGAGCGTGGCGAGATCGGCGAGCTCCAGGGCGGACACCGCGCCGCGCCCGTTGGAGGTGCGGTTCACCCGCCGGTCATGGACGCAGACCAGATGGCCGTCCGCGGTGAGCCGGATATCGCACTCCAGCGCGTCCGCGCCGTCCTCGATCGCCTTCCGATAGGCGGCCAGGGTGTGCTCCGGGGCATCCTCGGAGGCACCCCGATGGGCTACGACGGAGATTGCCGGACGATCCGGACGGGCGTCCTGAGAGGGGCGTGCAGAGGTCACCGAGTTATCGTGCCATTCCATCGCCGACCGGCCGCCGGCGCGTACCCCCGGGGCGTGGAACAGGCAACGTGTCTGCTTTGTCCGACATAAAGAATGAGGGGACAGTCACAGCCTCGGCTTACGGTGCTCTGACGCGCGGTGGGAAAGGCTGGGACACAGACTTGCCCGTACCGGCCGGTCCGGCCTCCCGGGCCTGGACCGGCCCACCGGGACTCGCCCGGATCGTCCGGATCCTGAATCCTGGGTGACGGGGTACGGGTTCCCGGTGGACCCGCGGCGAGGAGCTGTACGACCCGCAAGACCCCGTTCGGGCGCCGCCGGCCCGTACGGGACCGTAAGGCCCGCGTGAAGCTGAGGAGAGAGCTGTGAGCACCGAGAACGAGGGAGCCGCCGTCCCGCCGGAGGCCACGCCGCCGGCCGGGCCGCAGCCGGACCGCGCCCCCGCGTCCGCCTCCGGCGCCCAGGCTCCCCACGCACCGACCGCGCCCGCCGCGGCGCCCCCGCCGCCGGCCTTCGCCCCGACCGTCGCCGGTCCCGCAGGCGGCGACCTCGGTGATCAGGACCGTGCCCAGGGCTCCCCCGGGCACGCACCCCACCCCGGAGGCGAGCCCGGGGCCGGACCCGAGCAGACCGCCCAGATCCCCGCGTACCCGACCGCCGGCCACGGCTCGTCCGGTGGCGGCTGGGGCCAGCCCCCGTACGGCGGCCACCCCTGGGGCGCGCCGCCCGACAGCCCCGCCCCCAAGCGGCGCAACGGCGGCCTGATCGCGGCCGTCCTGGCGGCCGCACTGGTCGCCGGCGGGATCGGCGGCGGCATCGGCTTCTGGGCCGCGGGCCAGAACGACGGCGCCTCGACGACGGTCTCCGCGACCGGCGACGCCGGCGCGCTGAACCGCAAGCCCACCTCGGTCGCGGGCATAGCGCAGAAGGCGCTGCCGAGCGTCGTGACGATCGAGGCCCAGGGCGCCACCGGCGAGGGTGGCACGGGCACCGGCTTCATCTACGACAAGCAGGGCCACATCCTCACCAACAACCACGTCGTCGCCAGCGCGGCCGGCGGGGGCAAGCTCACCGCGACGTTCTCCAACGGCAAGAAGTACGACGCCGAGGTCGTCGGCAACGCCCAGGGCTACGACGTCGCCGTGCTCAAGCTCAAGAACGCCTCCGACGCCCCCCTCAACCCGCTGCCCCTCGGCAAGTCGTCCCACGTCCAGGTCGGCGACGCCACCATCGCGATCGGCGCGCCGTTCGGCCTCTCCGGCACGGTCACCACGGGCATCATCAGCGCCAAGGACCGCCCCGTGGCCTCCAGCGACGGCGGCGGCAGCAGCGCCTCGTACATGAGCGCCCTGCAGACGGACGCGTCGATAAACCCCGGTAACTCCGGTGGCCCCCTGATGGACGCCGCCGGCAACGTCATCGGCATCAACTCCGCCATCCAGTCGGCGGGCAACGGCGGCCTGGGCGGCGAGGCCGGCCAGTCCGGCAGCATCGGCCTGGGGTTCGCCATCCCCATCGACCAGGCGAAGCGCGTGGCCCAGGACCTGATCAGGACCGGCAAGCCGGTCTACCCCCAGATCGGCGTCCAGGTCGGCATGCGGGACACCGGCGACGGCGCGACCATCGCCCAGACCGGCAACAACGGCTCCGACGCGGTCACCCCGAACGGCCCGGCCGACAAGGCGGGCCTCCAGCCCGGCGACACCATCACCAAGCTCGACGACACGGTCATCGACAGTGGCCCCACCCTGATCAGCGAGATCTGGCAGCACAAGCCCGGCGACACGGTCACCCTCACCTACAAGCGCGCCGGCAAGGAGCACACCGCCAAAGTGACCCTGGGCCAGCGCACCGGCGACAAGTGACGCGCTAGTCTGATCCCCGCGACACCCGCGCGCCCGCGCGCCGGTGCAGCGGGGAGGCTTGCCCGAGCGGCCTAAGGGAACAGTCTTGAAAACTGTCGTGGCGGCAACGTCACCGTGGGTTCAAATCCCACAGCCTCCGCAGGGGTAGGAAAACATGCAGGTCGGAGCGGGTTCCGGAGCTATCCGGGGCCTGCTCCGACTGCGTTGGGCGGTCTTACCCTCCTGCCCCTGGGGCTCACTGCTGATCGGCCTGTGTGGCCAAGTCGCGGCCAGGACTCGTGGGAGGGCAGCGCGACGTCAGGCTGGGGTACCGGCGGTGGTCGGACTCGGTCGCCGGTGATTCCCCCCGTCACCGCCCCCGCATGACGACCCTGCTGTCGACCGGGCGGTCGTGCAGGCTCTGCCTCTTCGCGTCGAGGTTGGTCACCGTCGCATTGGCGACCAGGAGCACCGGGACGGCGGCCATCACGAGGTTGCCGAGGTGGCGCACAAGAGCGGCGCCGTAGGTAAGGCGTTCACCGTCGGTGTCCCGGACGACCTCCATGCCAAGGAGTCGTTTGCCCACCGTGCCGCCCTTGCGGGACACGCTCAGCGGCGAGTACAGCAGCAGGAAGACGAGCAACCACACCGCGGCCGCGGGCAGCCAGATGTCATCCATCGATGACATGCGTCCGAGCATTTCTCATTCACGCTTTCGACCATGTGGTCGTTCTTCGGCCACGGCTGGGGCGAACAGGCGCGGCCCGGCTCCCCCAGTTCTTCGGAAACCGCTTGATCACACGGACGGCGATCATCTCCATCGCATAGATGCCCGTCGGCCGGAACTCGTGCGGGGGCATCCTGCCATGAACCCCATACGCTCTCGCGCTCCCCGTACTGTCGGCTTCTCCACCGGGTGAGGACGAAGATCATCTCTGGTCGAATTCGGGAATCTTCATCGGGAGGGGAAAAAGATTGCTCATCACCACCGAGGGGACACGACGTTCATGCGAGTCACGCACGGGTTACCGCTTGCCCGGAAGACGACCTTGGGCATAGGCGGCCCGGCGGCGATGTTCGCCGAACTTGAGGACTTAGCCGACTTCCCGGAGTTCGTCGCACTCGCCGATGCCTTCCCCGGCGCGCCGATCTGTCTCGGGGCGGGCAGCAATGCGCTGGTCGCGGACGCGGGCTGTTCGTCGCCTGTGCTGCGGATGAACACGAGAGGGGTGCGGTTTGTCGGGGAGGCGGCTGACGGACGGACCCTGGTCGAGGTGCAGGCGGGCCATCCTCTGTCCGATCTGGTCGACACGGTCGTCGGCCACGGGTTGATCGGTGTGGAGATGCTCGCGGGCATCCCTGGGACCGTCGGTGCCACGCCGGTTCAGAACGTCGGGGCGTACGGCCAGGAGATCTCCGACACGCTGGTCGAGGTGGTGGCCTGGGACTTGGTGTTGCGCCGCCGCGTCACCCTCGATGCGGTGGCCTGCGGACTGGGGCATCGCACCAGCGTCTTCAAGGGCTCCAGCCGCTGGACATTGCTGACGGTGGTCTTCGCCCTGCGGAAGTGCGCGCTCGGCGCCCCTGTCACGTACCAGGCGGTCGCTGACCGGCTCGATGTGCCCGTCGGCAGCCGGGTGCCTCCGGCCGAGGCGGTCGAGGCGGTGCTGGCCGTCCGGAGGGGCAAGGGCATGGTGCTGGGGTGCTCCGACGCCGACCGTCGGACGGTCGGCAGTGTCTTCTTCAGCCCCGAAGTGACGCCGGCCCAGGCGGGATGGCTGCGGGACGAGGGCGCGTCGCTCAACCGTTTTCCCGACGGCTCGACCAGGGTGAGTGCGAGCTGGCTGATGCGGCGGGCGGGCTTCGCCCTCGGCGGCCGGGTTGCCGAGGGCGTCCGTGTCTCGTACCTGCACCACACGCTGGTTGCCGATGAGGGGGCGAGCGCGGCGAGGTTCACCGAAGCCATCGGTGTCGTCGTCCAGCGCGTCCTGGAGGGCACCGGCATACGCCTCACACCAGAGATCGACTTCCTCGGCGACTGGCCTCAGGAAGGGGACATGGGCGAGGACTGAGGGAAACCTTGTCCACGTCGATACGCCAGGGCCTGCCCGATGGGGCATGGCCGGGCCGGCGGCCCGGAAGTCACGGTGCCGGATCCGGGTCGGTGAAGTAGGCGTAGGGCTCATCGGACAGTCCGTCGTCGGTCGACAGCTGCATCCCGTACCGCACGGGATGGTGCGGATAGAGGTACGGCAGCTCGGCGTCCGTGCCCTGAAAGTCTCCCGCCGCGTCGAGGAGTTGGAGCTCCTGGCCGTGCCGGAGCGGCACGCCCTCCAGCATGGCCGGAACGGCCTCTACGAAGCCCGCCCAGTCGATGGCCACCTCGCACTCCGTCCCGCCCTCCTGGTCCGCGTCCCGGATGAACCGGCGCAGATCGACGTGGCCGGTGCGCCGACCGTTCTCGATCAGCCACAGATCGGCGCTCTCGCCTTCGAAATGCACATCTATCCAGCCCTGGCGCTCATCGGGATCCGGAGTGTCGAAGTACATGTCCTGCAAGAGCGCGCGGATGTGCGCGCGCTGGGCGTAGACGAAGAACAGACTCCAGTCGACCTGCCCTCGGTAGGTCTTCTCCAGGACATAGGCGCTCCGGCCTCGCGGCTCATCGCTCATGCCTGCCACCATGCCAGGCGCCACTGACAACGCGCCCTTTCGCAGGCCGAGCAGCTCCAGCGCGCTGTGGCAGAACCGATCCTCGAAGTCCTTGGCCGCCTCACCGACGAGGTCGCACCTGCCCCGGAGCCCACCCGCACCGTGCGGCCAATGACGCTCCGGCGTCCCGATGACGGCCCCTGTGGGCCGATGCGAGCCACGGTGCGGGGCTTCCGGCGTGATCCGAGGCCCCCCGCCCGTCGTGCAGGCAATCGCGCGATACGACTCGGATGGATGGAGCGGAGACTTGTGGCCGGTGAGTGGGTGGTGTCGTCGAGGGCGGGTGCGCCGGCCAGGTCCCGCACCGGTGACGTGCTTGGCCGATGGCCTTATCGGGGCGTTTGTGTCCAGGTGACCGGTAGTTCGTGGACGCCGTAGATGTTCATGTCGGTTCGGAGTTTCACCTCGTCGGCGGGGACGGCGAGTTGGAGGGTCGGGAAGCGGCGCAGGAGTCCGGCGAAGCCGGCGCGCATCTCGATGCGGGCGAGTTGCTGGCCGAGGCATTGGTGGATGCCGTGGCCGAAGGACGTGTGGCCGCGAGCCTTGCGGTGGACGTCCAGGGTGTCGGGGTTCTCGAAGCGCCGGGGGTCGCGGTTGGCGGCCAGCAGTGAGATGACGACGGTCGATCCCTTGCCGATGGTCTCACCGCCGAGTTCGAGGTCCTCCGTGGCGTAGCGGTAGAAGATGTCGGCGACGGACAGGTAGCGCATGAGCTCTTCGACGGCGTCGGGCATCAGATCCGGGTTGGCGTGCAGTTCGGCGAGCTGCTCGGGGTGCTCCAGGAGCGCGAAGGTGCCCAGGGACAGCATGTTGGCGGTGGTCTCGTGGCCCGCGAGCAGCAGCAGGAAGGCGATGCCGGTCAGCTCCTCGATGGAGAGGTCGTCATCGCGGGCCAGGTCGGACAGGATGTCCTCGCCGGGCTCGGCGCGTTTGCGGGTGACCAGTTCGGCGAGGTAGGCGGTCATCGCGCCGTAGGCGGCCATCTTCTCTTCGAACGACTGCTCCTTGGCCATGAACTTGGCGGAGTTGCCCTGGAAGTTGTCCCGGTCCTCGTAGGGGACACCGAGCAGTTCGCAGATCACCAGCGAGGGCACCGGCAGCGCGAACTCCTTGACCAGGTCGACGGTCGGGGTGAGGCGCGCCATCTCGTCCAGTTGCCGTTCGACGATGTCGCCGATGTGTTCTTCGAGCATCTTCATGCGTTTGACGGTGAAGGCGCCGGTGAGCTTGCGTCGCAGCCGGGTGTGGTCCGGCGGGTCCATGGCGACGAACAAGCCCGGTACCTGCGGGGATGGTTCGGTGATGACGGGCATGTCGGGGATCTCGTACGGCATGTGGAGAACGCCGAGGTCCTGGCGGGAGCTGAACCGGGTGTCGGCCATGAGCTGACGGACCGCTTCGTAGCCGGTGACGAGCCAGCCCTCGTGACCGTCGGCGAAGAGCATGGGGCTGACCGGGCGGGCCTCGCGTAGTCGGGTGATCTCGCGGGGCGGGTCGAAGGGGCCCGCATTGCGCTCCATGGGGAGGCCGTGAGGGATGGGTGCCGTTTGAGACGTTGGAGATGTTTGAGGCGTTGGAGATGTCTGGCTCGTCTGAGTCGTCTGGTTCATTGGGGTTCCTTGTGTGGTGGTTGTGGCGGTTTGCGGGCGTGCGGTGATGGGTGACTGCGGAACAGTGCCGTTGCGTATTGGCGCGGGCAGGGCAGAGGCCCGGGTGGGGGCCGGCTCCCGGCCGAAGGCTGAAGTGTCTCCACAGGTAGGGGAGTTGGTGGGGCCTGGGCTCAGGCTCGGGCGCGGCGTATGTCGATGTTGCCGTAGCGGGTTCGGGCGCGGACCTTGACGGAGTCTTCGGTCTTTTCGGGGGCTTCGGAGGTGGGGAGCGTGTTGTGCACCTGCCCGCGGTCGGAGTTGACGTCGAGCCAGGCGGCGATGCCCTCGCGGATGCCGATGTCGATGGCGCCGGCGGAGGTCTCCAACTCGATGGTGCCGCGGGTGACGTCGGCGACGCGCAGGGCGCCGTGGGCGGTGGTGGCGGTGACCGAGCTCTCGGCGCGTGTGATGTCGATGTCGCCGTTGGCGCCGCTCACCCGCAGGTCGCCGGTAGCGGTGCCGACGGTCGTGGAGCCGTGCGAGTTCTTCAGGACGGCGGGACCGTCGACGGTGCCGACGCGCAGGCTGCCGGAGCTGGTGGTGATCTCGGCCATGCCCTCGACGCGGTCCACGATGATCGAGCCGTGCGACACGGTCAGCTGCAGCGGCCCGGTCGTGTCGAGGCGGACGTCTCCCGCCGAGGTCTTCACGCGGACCTCGCCGAGCCGGCCTTCGCCCAGCACCTGGGCCCAGGCGCCGGTCGTGTCGATGCGCGAGCCCGTGGGCAGCTCGACCGCTATGTCGACGGTGCCGGTGCGTCCGACGAGATAGCGCTGCTTGGGCGTTCTGACGGTCAGGGCGCCGTTCGCGTAGGTGACTTCGGTCTGCTCGGCGGCCCGTACGTCCTGGTCCCGCTTGGGGTCGCGGGGTTGCACCTCGACGACCGTGTCGAGGCGGTCGCCCGCGGTGAATCGGATGGTGCCGGCAGTCACGTGCGCGGTGGCCGAGATCGGTTCGGGAGTGTTGTAAGAAGGCATGGCTGTGCCGTCCTCTTGGGTCTTGGTGGGTGGCGTCCCTGCTGGTGGAACGTGGTGTGGGTGAAAATGGGGCGGGTGTGGGTGCGGTGTGGGTGCGGGTGTGGCTAGTGCACCGAGCCCGTGAAGTTCTGTCTGCTGGTGGTGCGGGTTTGCTCCGTCGTGCGCGGCTGCGTGCCGCTGCCGTCGACCGCGGCCGAGGCGGCTCGCGCCAGCCAGGCGTTGAGCGACAGGCCCTTGCGGCTCGCGGCCTTCTCGGCGCGCGCCTTGAGGTGGGCCGGCAGGCGGAGATTGACGCGGGTGGTGCCGCCCAGCGGTTCGATGGGTACGGCGGGCGGGGCGGGCGCTTCCGCGGGGTCGCTGCTGGGCGGCGGCGTCACCACGAAGTCGGGATCCAGCCCGCGCAGCCGTATGTCGACCGAGCCGGGGGCGAGTTCGCGGGTGATCTCGTCCATCGCGGCGGAGAGCGCGTCGAGCACGGTCAGACGGGTCGCCGACTCCAGGGGAGTGGTGAGCCGCTCGGCCAGCTCGCGGGCATCTTCTCCGCCGACTTCGGCGGCTACCGCGAGTTCGCGACGCATCGTGTCGACGTACGGCGTGAGGTCCATGACGTCATAGTGGCACCATGATGGCGCCATGCGCAAGAGTGGGTGGCGCCGTATGTGGTGCAGGCTTGGGGGTGGCCGCTCTGAGCTGGGGAAAGGTGATGAGGGCGAGGCGAGTCATCGCGGGGCCATGCGGGCTCAGTTGCCGCATGGGAGGGCGGGACGGCGTCGGGTGGTGCTGGGTGATGCCAGCTGGCGCCGAGTGGCGCAGGGTGGTGCCGGATGGCGCCAAAGGGCGGCCGACGGAAGGGGGCGCTGATGCCGGCAGCCACGGCCTGGCCGCCGGCAACCACGGCCCGGCCGCCGGCAACTACGGCCCGGCGCCCGGCGGCTACGGCTCCGTAGCAGGTCAGGGCGATTGTCGTCCCGCGTGCTCGGCGGTTCGTGGGAACTCTCGCGGAGGCAACGTTGTCGCCGTGGGTTCCCACCCCGCAGCCTCCGCGGGCGGAAGCCGCGTTATGCGTCGAGTACCAGTTGCAGCAGTTCTCGCAGGGTCTCGCGCTGCTGTGCGCTGAGCTGGACCAGGGGGTCGGCGGCGAAGGGCATGCGGTCGCGGAGGTCGGCGGCGGTGGCGCGGCCGGACGTGGTGGCGGCGACGCGCTTGATGCGGCGGTCGTCCGGATCGAGGCTGCGCTCGGCCAGGCCGCGGGACTCCAGGCGGTCGATGATCGCGGTCACGTTGGAGGGTTCCGCGTGCAGCCGGTCGGCGATGCGGCGCATCGGGACGGGCTCTTCGGCGGCGAGCAGCGCCTTGGCCTGGAGCGGGGTCAGTCCGTGGCTGGTCGCGGCGGCCTCGGACTCCTGGGTGTAGCGGCGGCTGATGGCCGCGAAGAGGCCGACGATCTCTTTGGTGAGCTCATCCGGTGGGTTGGGCATGGCGTCCAGTGTAACGAGATGGTTGACAACATGAAATATCTCTGTGCATAGTTATGACTGACATTAGTTATGGTTCATAAGTAAGCAGCGGTAAGTGAGGCAGGTAGTGGAGATGAGCAGCAAGAACGTCCTGATCACTGGCACCTCGTCCGGCATCGGGCTGGCGACGGCCGTCGCGGCCGCGCGTAGTGGCTGGCATGTGGTCGCCACCATGCGCGACACCGCCAAGGCGGGCGCGCTGCTGGCGGCGGCGGAGGAGGTCGGAGTCACCGTCGATGTCCGGGCGCTGGATGTGACGGACCCGGCTTCGGTCGAGGCATGCCTGGCCGGCCTCGACCGGCTGGACGCGGTGGTCAACAACGCCGGGGCGGGCCACGTAGGCACACTGGAGCAGGAGAGCGTCGACGATGTGCGTGCCGTTATGGAGGTCAACTTCTTCGGCGTGCTTCACGTGACGAAGGCCGTCCTGCCGCTGCTGCGGGCGAGTGCGGGGCGTGTGGTGACCGTGACCAGTGTGGGTGGGGTGATCGGTCAGCCCTTCAACGAGGCGTACTGCGCCGCCAAGTTCGCGGTCGAGGGCTTCATGGAGTCCCTCGCACCGGTCGCGGCCACCGCCGGCGTGTCCGTCAGCGTGGTCGAGCCGGGTGCGGTGGCCAGCGAGTTCGTCAGCAACGTGGGCCTCGCGGACAACGTACTGGAGCAGGCCGGACCGTATGCGCCGGCCTTGTCGGCCTACCTGGACCGTACCCGCGGCGCCTTTGCCGACGCGCAGACGCCGCAGGACGTGGCCGCGCAGGTGGTCGAGCTGCTGGCGGCCGAGCGGCCCGCCTTCCGGGTGCTCACCTCGGACGCCGCCCGCGCCTTCGTCGGACCGAAGCTCAAGGACCTCGACGGCTCGGCCGTGCAGGACGCGACCAGCGCATGGCTCGCCTAGGGCATCTTCCGGCGGCGATCGGTGGCCGGCTGACCTGCGGCCGGCATCTGAGCCCATTCATCGAGCCCACCTACTGAGCGGGCCCAGTGAATGGGCTCGCGGATGGGCTCGCGGATGGGCTCGCGGAGAGGGCTTACCAAGTGGGGCTACTGTGCGGGCTTGTTTACACGGATCAGGGTCTGCTGGCCGTTGGCGACGAGCCTTCGCTCGCCGTCGGCCTGGACGCCGTACACCTCCAACTGGCAGACGGTCAGGGTGCGTCCGGACTTCAGGACGGTGCCGATCGCCTCGATGTGTGCGCCGACGGCGGGTGCGAGGAGGTTGATCTTGTACTCGACGGTGAGGACGTCGGTGTCCTCGGGGAACAGCGTGTAGGCGGCGTAGCCGCCGGCGCTGTCCGCGATGGCGCTGGTGGCGCCGGCGTGGAAGTAGCCGTGCTGCTGGGTCACTTCGGGACGGGCCGGGAGCACGATGTGTACGCGGCCCGGTGCCATGTGGGATATCCGTGCACCGAGGTGGGCCATCAGCCCCTGGCGGTCGAAGCTTTCCTGGATGCGCTTTTGCACCTCGGGGCTCGCCTGTTCCTGCCGCGCCGGGTCTGTCACGTGTTCTCCTTTGTCCCTT
Source organism: Streptomyces sirii (assembly GCF_045690365.1). NCBI lineage: Bacteria > Bacillati > Actinomycetota > Actinomycetes > Kitasatosporales > Streptomycetaceae > Streptomyces > Streptomyces sirii. The sequence goes on from NZ_CP147982.1 coordinate 4,854,423, forward strand.
CGTCGGATGTCGGACATCACGGTCGCCGAACGGGGTGAGGTGCGTTCGTCAGCTGGACCCACCGTCGTCGTGGCCATCGGTCGTTCCCTCTCGCGTTCCTTGCTTCGGGAGGGAAGATTAGGTGTGATTCGGCCGAATATGTTTGTGTTCTTGCCTCGTGATCGCGGTGGATGGGGGAGGATTTTCTTCATGGATGCGCTGGATCGGAAGATTCTTACCGAGCTGCAGATGGACGGCCGTCTGACGGTCACCGAGCTGGCTGCTCGCGTGCAGCTGAGCGTCTCGCCCTGCCACCGCCGCGTGCGGGACCTCGAACGCGAGGGTGCGATCCGCGGCTACCGCGCCGTCGTCGACCCGGCCGCCGTCGGCCTGGACTTCGAAGCCCTGGTCTTCGCCACCCTGCGTTGGGAGGACCCCGACACCGTCACGGCCTTCGAGGAGGCCGTGACCGCCATCCCGCATGTCATCCAGGCCCAGCGCCTCTTCGGCGAGCCCGACTACCTCCTGCGTGTCGCCACCGCCGACCTGCCCGCCTACCAGCAGCTCTACGACCAGCAGCTCGCGAGGCTGCCCGGTGTCCAGCGCCTGACCTCCACCCTCGTCATGAAGAACGTCATCGACGACCGGCCGCTGCCTGAGAAGTAGCCAGGGGTGTAGCTGTGGCTGTGGCTGTGGTCATGGCGGTCATGGGGGCTGTGGTGGTTGCCGGCCGCGGGACGTGGCGCCCGTCAGTCCTTCTTCGGTGCGTAGTCGTCCAGTTCGCTGCGTAGTGTCTGGCCCGGGTACGGCCGTTCGTACGGCTCCAGCAACACCGCTCGTAGGCTGCTGAGCGGGTCGATGATGGGGCGTGCGTCGTACTCGATGCCGTCCTCGTCCTCGTAGTCGTCCAGCCGATCCCACGGGGGGATGACGAAGGGGTACCACTTCCATCGGAAGCGGCCCTTCCCGTCGGGGTGCACCTGCCACTGCGTCCCCCGGTGGTGGTTGTGGACCTCGCCGAGGTACCAGGAAGCCACCTGCAAGAACGCGTCGTCCTCCTGCTCCCGGAACTCCTCCAGCAAGGTGAACCGCTCCCGCACCGCCGCTTCCAGGCGGTCCAGCGACTCGGGGGAGAAGTCCCACAGGCCGCCGACCTCGTGCACCCAGGCCGAGAAGCGGGACTGCTGCTCACGCAGCCACAGGGGCAACACATCGTTCTCCGACCGCAGGACGTCCAACTCGCGTGCTTCGCGTATGTCCTTGGCGCTCCAGCTCCACCTACTCATGAGCCCGACCGTAACCCCTCGCACTGACAACGCCGGCGGTAACGGCCCTGCCGACAGGTGGGGTTGTCGGTTGCGGTTGCGGTGGGAGTTGGGCCTTCCTGTGTCTCTGGTCAGTTGCGTGGGTGGCGGGCCGGGCGATCTGTCTGATGCCTATGTGGGGAACATTCCGTGGCTGGCGGCCAGTCATTAAACGGTCAATCGGTTGGGTGGTTGGTTGATTCGTTGATTGATTGGTTAATCGATGAGGGGTAAGTGAATTCGGGCTGCGGGGGTGGTGGTTGGGGGTTAAAATGCGGTCGGCGCATTGTTGGGGTGGGTGTCGATTGCGGTGTTCTTCAGAACGTGCGGGGATGCGGCAACGCTTCTAGCGTGAGAGGCATGGGCACTCAACAGAGAACACGAGACACGATCTACACCGTCGTTGAGGGCGATACGCTCAGCGGTATCGCTACTCATTTCCACACCACCGTGAAGCAGCTTCAGATCTGGAACAACATCCCGAACCCCAACATAATCAAGGTGGGCCAGCGGCTCATCGTCGCGAAGGCGTCTGGGGGAGGAGCGCCCGCGCCGACCGCTCCGGGCTTGGTCCCGTTCCCGGGCAAGGACTTCTTCACGAGCCTGCCGCCCACGGAGAGTCCCATCATCCTGAACATGGGGCTGCGCCTCGTCGACGAGGACTGCGGCACCCCCTACGGGTTCAGTGGTCCCGGGCCCCGGTGGAACGAGAAGCACCGGCAGGCCTACTCCCTCTTCCAGCAGACATTGGGCTTCACGGGAGCCGATGCGGACGGGATCCCCGGGCGGACGTCCTGGGACCGGCTCCGCGTTCCGAGCCCGTCGCCTGAGGAGTGGGGCTCCGACTGAGGGCCCGACTGAAGGGTCCGGCTGGCGGAAGCAAAGAATCGTCGAGTTCCCCGTCTCCCCGTTTCCCGTCTCCCCGTCGCGCGACGCCTGTGCGCGGCGGGGAGACGATTGTGCGACGGGCCGGCGTGGCCGGCGATTGGGCGGTGGGGCGGTGATTGTTGGTTTGCCTGGTCGGTATCGTGGGGGGATGAGGAGATGGTGTGGGGAATGGGGGATCGGCGATTTTCGCCCGCGGCCGTCTCCGAGGATCGGTGGAAAGTAGGCAGTGGTCGCCGTGGGTTTTCGGAGGGTGGGGGCGATGGCAGAGGACCGTCGTGTGGTGATCCGGCGGGCCGAGCGGCGGGATGCCCGGCGGCTTACCCGGATCGTGCGGAGTTCGGCGGCTTATACGGGACGGTATTCCGCGATGGTCGAGGGATATCGGGTGGGGCCGGACTACATCGAGGCGCATCGGGTGTTCGTCGCTGTGTGGGAGGGCGTCCCCGGGAGTGCGGCCGGCGGTGCGGGTGAGCCGGAGAGGGAGCCGGTCGGCGAGCGTGTTCTCGGGTTCTATTCGCTTGTTGTGGAGCCGCCGGAGCTGGATCTGATGTTTGTGGCTGATCAGGCGCAGGGATACGGCATAGGGCGTCGGCTGATCGAGCACATGCGGGGCGAGGCGCGGCGCGTCGGAATCGACCGCGTGCGGATCGTCTCGCATCCGCCCGCCGAGGGTTTCTACCGCAGCGTCGGCGCCCGGCCCAGCGGAACGGTGCGGGCGAATCCGCCGGCGGTGATGTGGGACCGGCCGGCGCTGACGTTCGTGGTGGAGGAGGGCGAGTGACCGGGTCGCGGTCGTTCGAGGAACTGGTGGCCGAGGCCGAGGCGGTATCGGTCGAGGGGTGGGACTTCTCGTGGCTGGCGGGGCGCGCCACGGAGGAGAGGCCCTCGTGGGGGTATCAGCGGGCGATGGGCGAGCGGTTGGCGCGTGCGTCGGCCGCGTTGGACATCCAGACCGGCGGCGGGGAGGTGCTCGCCGGGGTGGCCGAGCTGCCGCCGTTGACGGTCGCCACGGAGTCCTGGCCGCCGAACATCGCGAAGGCCACGGCGCTGTTGCATCCGCGCGGAGCGGTCGTGGTGGCCGATGCGGACGAGCCGCCGCTGCCGTTCGGCGATGCGGCCTTCGATCTTGTGACGAGCCGGCACCCGGTGACCGTGTGGTGGTCGGAGATCGCCCGGGTGCTGCGGCCGGGTGGCACGTACTTCTCCCAACAGGTCGGCCCGGCAAGCGTGTTCGAGCTGGTCGAGTACTTCCTGGGGCCGCAGCCGGCGGACGTACGGCGGGCCCGCCATCCCGACGACGCGCGCCGGGCGGCGGAGGAGGCCGGGCTGGAGGTGGTGGATCTGCGCGCGGAGTCGCTGCGGACGGAGTTCTACGACATCGGTGCGGTCGTCTACTTCCTGCGGAAGGTGGTGTGGATGGTCCCCGGGTTCACCGTTGCGGCACACCGGGAGCGGCTGCGGGAGCTGGATGAACTGATCCGCAGTGAGGGGCCGTTCGTGGCGCATACGACGCGGTTCCTGATCGAGGCCCGTAAGGGCGGTGCGTAAGGCGGTGCGGAGGGCGAGGTGAGTTCGCCCTCCGCACCTGGGCCCGTCCTACGCACCTGATCCCGTCCTACGCACCTGGGCCTGCCTCACGCACCTGATCCCGTCCTACGACACCGAGCCCACCCGCCGCTCACGAAGCCTGATCTCTCACCACAGGCCGATCGCTCACGACAGCCCGATCAACTCCCCGTGCTCCGCGCTCCACAGGTCCTCGGTGCCGTCCGGCAGGAGCAGTACGCGGTCCGGTCGGAGGGCCTCGACGGCGCCGGGGTCGTGGGTGACCATCACGATGGCGCCCGGATAGCCGTCGACCGCCGCCAGCACCTCGTCCCGGGAGGCGGGATCGAGGTTGTTGGTGGGCTCGTCCAGGAGCAGCACATTCGCGCCCGAGTGGACCAGGCCGGCCAGCGCCAGGCGGGTCTTCTCGCCGCCGGAGAGCACCCGGGCGGGCTTGTCGGCGTCGTCGCCGGTGAAGAGGAACGAGCCCAGGACGTGCCGAGCCTCGCCGTCGGTGAGATGGGGCGCGGCGGCGGCCAGGTTCTGCCGGATGGTGGACGCCGGGTCGAGGGTGTCGTGCTCCTGGGCGAAGTAGCCCAGTCGCAGGCCGTGGCCGGGGACGACCCGGCCGCTGTCGGGGGTTTCCTGCCCGGCGAGGATGCGCAGCAGGGTGGTCTTGCCCGCGCCGTTGAGGCCGAGCACGACCAGCCGGCTGCCCCGGTCGACGGCCAGGTCCACTCCGCCCAGCACCCGGTGCCCGCCGTACGCCTTGGTGAGGCTGATGGCGCCCAGCGGTGTACGGCCGCACGGCGCGGGCTCCGGCAGCCGGATCCGGGCGGTCTTCTCCGTACGCCGGGCCGGTTCGAGGTCCGCCAGCAGCCGCTCCGCGCGACGCACCATGTTCTTCGCGGCGACGGCCGTGGAGACGTGGGAGCGCATCTTGTCGGCCTGGGTGCGCAGCGCCGCGGCCTTGCGCTCCGCGTTGGCCCGCTCGCGGGTACGGCGTCGTTCGTCGGCCGCGCGCTGGGTGAGGTAGGCGCGCCAGGTGGTGTTGTGGACGTCGATCGTGGCGCGTGCGGGGTCGAGGTGGAAGACCCGGTTGACGATCCCGGCCAGCAGGTCGGTGTCATGGCTGATGACCATCAGGCCGCCCCGATACGACGTCAGGAAGGCGCGCAGCCAGGCGGTCGAGTCGGCATCGAGATGGTTGGTGGGCTCGTCGAGCAGCAGGGTGTCGTGGTCGGCGGCCAGGATCCGGGCCAGCTCGACGCGGCGTCGCTGACCGCTGGAGAGGGTGCCGACCGGCTGGTCCATGACCCGCGGCGGCAGCCCCACACCGGCGGCGATCCGGGCCGCCTCGGCCTGTGCCGCATAGCCGCCGCGCGCCTGGAAGTCGGCCTCGGCGCGGGCGTACGCGGCCATCGCCACCCGCTCCTGGGACGCGTCGCCGGCCCGGGCCATCGCGTTCTCGGCGGCCCGCAGCGCCCGTACGGCACGGTCCAGGCCGCGGGCGGAGAGGATGCGGTCGGTGACGGTGGTGTCGGGGTCGGCGGTACGGGAGTCCTGTGCGAGGTGCCCGAGGGAGCCGGTGCGGGTGAGGTCCCCGGCGGCCGGGTGGTGCCGGCCGGTCAGCGTGTGCAGCAGGGTGGTTTTGCCCGCGCCGTTGCGGCCTACGAGGCCGATGCGGTCGCCGGGGGCGATGTGGAAGGAGAGGTCGGACAGCAGAAGTCGGGCGCCGACGCGTACGTCGACACCGCGCACGGTGATCACGGAAAACGCTCCGGAAGGAGAAAGGGGAAGGGAGGTCTGAGAACTCGGGAGGGGCGGCTGCCGGTGTGGGCGGCTGCCTCGGCCGGCGCGCGCCGGGTGCGGCTGCGCGCCTGCGGCTACGCGTGACACGCCTGTGTGCGGGCACACCGGTGGCGTGGAAGCGGGTTTCCGAGCTAAGAGATCCGGGGCGTAGACATGGTGGCGAGGGTAGCGGGGGCGGATGGCGGGCGCAGCCGATTTTCTGCGTACGGGGGAGGCCGGCGCCGGGGGAGGTGCCGGGGCACGCCTCTTCTGTCAGTCCCGCCGGTCCCGCTTGTCCCGCCGGTCCCGCCGGTTCTACCGGTCCCCCTCGCCACGCCGGTCCCACTCCCGCCGGGCCGCCGACGCGATCGTCGCGCGTGCCTCCACCTCGGGCAGGCCGGTGTGGCAGGCGGCCTCTATGAGCCGTGCGGCGAGTTCCCGGCCCAGGCCGGACTCGTAGGCGCGGCAGGCGGCCCAGAAGAGGCGGGCGTTGCGCTGGCCGTCCGGTGAGGTGCGGACGAAGCGTACGAGCGCGGCGGCGGGCTGGGCCGGGGCGCCGGGCGTGGGCGGGCGGTGGGTGGACGGGGGCGGGGCCGTGAGGAGGGCGAGCAGGGCGCGCGGCGCGGGGGCGGGGTGGAGCGGGGCGTCCGGCGCGAGGACGTACCGCCCCCGGGTGGTGAGCGAGCCCGGGCCGACGAGATAGCCGCCCGCACCGCGGACGTCGATGCCTGGGGCGAGCCGGCCGACCGAGTTGGGGACGGGCGGGGACGGCGGGCCGGTGAACCAGAGGTGGCGTCCGCCGCTGGGGGTGCGGACGACGACGGTGGGCGGGATCGGCACGCCGTGCGCCTCGGCGAGGAACCGAAGGGCGGTGAGGCCGTCGGCGCCGTTCTTGGTGTCGAGGTCGATGCCGATGAGGTGGTGCGGGGGCCGTCCGCAGGCGATGCCGTAGCCGGTCGCCCAGGGGGCGGCGGCGAACAGGCGGCGGACGGCCAGGGGGTCGGTGCTCGCGTCGTGTACGCCGTGCCCGACGCGGCCGCACCCGCCGCGGCAGGGCGGGACCTCGGGGTGGCCGCGGTGCGGGGAGCGGATGGCGGGGAGCTTGCTGCGGGTCAGCGGTATGACGGGGTAGCCCTGCTCGGCGGCGAGCAGGGCATGGGTGAGCGCGGCGGCGTGGGCGTCGGCGGGGGGCTGCGGCCTGAGAGCGGTGGGCGGTCCGGCATGGCGTCGGTGCGTGGCCATGGCTCCATTTTCGTACGAATGTTCGAAGAAGGGAAGGGGGGCGTGCGAGGGGTCGCCCATGCGCCGGGTCGGTGGGCCGGTCGGGTGGGGGCCGTACCCCTTGCGGGGGAAGGGTTCCGGCCGGCCGTTACCTCGCGGAGGGCGGCGGACGGGGGCAGGTGGCGCGGCGGGGGTTTACCCGGGGTTCCTCATGCTTGCGAGGGAATCGCCCCTTCGCGGCGGGTTCGCCGGGGATTCGTGGGCAATCCTGAGATCGCGACGTCGAGGAAGCATCGTGGTGGTCGGCCAACTGCCCGGTGAACAAGCGGAGTTCGTGGAATCCGTGATCCGGGTCGGGCGAGATCGAGCAGGCGGGTCCAGCAGGTCGGGTCCGGCAGGACAGACCCAGCAGATCAGATCCAGCAGGTCAGATCCAGAAGTTGTGTTCCGTAGGAGGAATAGACATGGCAAGCACCCGTACCGCCCGCATCATCGCCGTGGCCGCCGCACTGCCCTTCGCGGTGGCGCTGCTGTCCGGCGTGGCGCAGGCCGACAACGGCGGCTTTGCGAACAACGGGTCGAGTTCGGCGGCGACGAGCCAGACGGGGACTGGCGTCGGCCACGACAACAACGGCAACTCGACCACCGGCCAGCAGGTCGCCAACGGTGCCGGTGCCTCCAACCAGAACAACACCGCGAGCGTGAACGGTTCCGGTTTCACGGACATCGACCAGGACAACACCACCGTCAACTTCACCGAGCTGTGGTGAGCCGGTGAGCCGGTGAGCCGCCCTGGGGAGTGGCGGCTGACCGAGGGGTGATGGTCGGGGCCGGTGTGGGAGCGAATGGGGCTGCTCCGGGGTTCAACCGCACCGGCCTTGACAGCGAGCGGGTTTCTGACGGACAGTCAGAAACCCGCTCGCTCGTTCGTACGTCCGGGTACCCCTGCGCGCCGGACGTACGGCCACCAGAAGGGGAGGCCGCCGACGTGCACCTCGCCCCCACCGCGCGCCAGGAGCAACTGCGCACCGAACTCCGCTCGTACTTCCGCAAGCTGCTGCCGGACGGGCCGAAGGGGACGGCCGAGGACCCCGAGGCGCAGCGTGCGCTGCTGCGCCGGATCGGCGCCGACGGCATGCTGGGCCTGGGCTGGCCGACCGCGTACGGCGGGGCGGGCCGCGGCCCCGACGAGCAGTTCGTCTTCTTCGACGAGGCCTATCGCGCCGGCGCCCCGGTCTCGATGGTCACCCTCAACACCGTCGGCCCGACCCTCATGAAGTACGGCACCCCGCAGCAGAAGGACTACTTCCTGCCGCGGATCCTCAGCGGCGAGATCGTCTTCGCGATCGGCTATACGGAACCGGAGGCAGGTACCGACCTCGCCGCCCTCCGCACCCGCGCGGTGAAGCGGACGGCGGCCGAGGACGAGCGCGCGGACGAGCGAGCCCACGGGGTGATCGGCGGGGACGAGTGCGACCACTGGCTGATCAACGGGGCCAAGTCCTTCACCAGCAACGCCCACCAGGCCGACTGGATCTGGCTCGCCTGCCGCACCGACCCCGACGCGCCCAAGCACAAGGGCATCTCGATCATCCTCGTGCCCACCGACGCGCCGGGCTTCTCCTGGACGCCGATCGAGACGGTCGGCGGGCTGACGACCACGGCCACGTACTACGACGACGTCCGCGTCCCGGCCGGAAACCTCGTCGGCGAGGAGAACGCCGGCTGGCAGTTGATCACCAACCAACTCAACCATGAGCGGGTCGCGTTGGCCGCTCTCGGGATGCAGGCCGAGGACGCCTTCGACGCGGCGCTGGCGTACGCCCGTACGCCGGACCCGGAGTCCGGCGAGCGCCCGGCGGACCGCCCCTGGGTGCGGTCCCGGCTCGCCGAGGCGCACGCCCGGCTGGCCGCCACCCGCCTGCTGAACTGGCGCCTGGTCGGCGATGTGGGCGCCGGAACGCTGGGCCCCGGCGATGCCAGCGGCGTGAAGTTCGCGGGGACGGAGTCCACCGTCGAGGTCTACCGGATGTGCCAGGAGGTGGTCGGCGACACCGCCCTGGTGCGGGCCGGTTCGCCGGGCGTCTTCCAGGACGGCGAACTGGAGCGGATGAACCGCGCGGCGCAGATCAACACCTTCGGCGGCGGTGTGAGCGAGGTCCAGAGGGAGATCGTCGCGACGATGCGGTTGGGGATGCGGAGGGGGCGTCGGTGAACGTTCCACACGGTCAGGACGAGCGGTACGAGAAGGACGGCCGGTACGAGCGAGACGAGCTGTACGAGCGGTTGAAGACCTTCGAAGGGCGGGCGTCTTCCACTGCGGGCGTCGGAAAGGACCTGGTCAACGAGCCGATGATCAGGCACTGGTGCGAGGCGATGGGCGATGCGAACCCGGCGTACGACGGGCCGGACGCGATCGCCCCGCCGACCATGCTCCAGGCCTGGACGATGGGCGGGCTGTCGGGTCACAGCGCCCGCTCGGGTGCGTACGACGAGCTGTCCGGGCTGCTGGACGGCGACGGATACACCTCGATCGTCGCGACGGACTGCGAGCAGGAGTATCTGCGGCCGCTGCGTCCGGGCGACCGGATCACCTTCCGCGGGGTGATCGAGTCGGTGTCCGCGCGCAAGACGACCAAGCTGGGGACCGGGTACTTCATCACCACGCGGATGGACATCTGGGCGGACGGCGAGCCGGCGGGGACGCACCGCTTCCGCGTCCTCAAGTACGCGCCCGCCGCATCGAGAACTCCTACGAGGGCGCCATCGAGGACTTCAACGAGTACTCCGTCGAGGACCCCGTCGAGGACACCCAAGGCCGGGCGCCCCCGCCCGGTGATCAACCGGGACAACGCCGGGTTCTGGGAGGGCGTCGACGCGCACCGGCTGCTGATCCAGCGCTGCGGCGGCTGCGGCGAACTGCGCTTCCCGTGGCTGCCGGGCTGCGGCGGCTGCGGTTCGCCCGAGTGGGACACGGTCGAGGCGAGCGGCGCCGGCACGGTCTATTCGTACGTCGTGATGCACCATCCGCCCTTCCCGGCCTTCGACCCTCCCTACGCCGTCGGGCTCATCGAGCTGGCGGAGGGCGTGCGGATGGTCAGCAACGTGATCGGTGTGCCGCACGACAAGGTGCGGATCGGGATGCCCGTACAGCTGGAATTCCTGCGGGTGGACGAGGAGTTGGAGCTGCCGGTGTTCCGCCCCGAGGGATCGGTGGCCCGTAGTGGGAGTCAGGCGCGTCCCGAGGGTGAGGTGGCGGGCTGAGATGGACTTCACGCCTACGGAGGAGCAGCGGGCCGCGAGCGAGCTGGCGGCCGAGATCTTCGGTGATCTGTCGACGCCCGAGCGGCTGGCCGGGTTGGGTACCGCCGCCGACGCCGAGCTGTGGAAGGCGCTGTGCGCGGCCGGTCTGCCGGGCGCGGTCGAGGAGACCGGGCTGCTGGGGCTCGCGCTGCTGCTGGAGGAGCAGGGCCGTACGACGGCGCAGGTGCCGTTCGCCGCGACCTGTGTGTACGGCCTGGTGGCGATCGGCGCGCACGGGAGCGCGGAGCAGCGGGCGCGGCTGCTGCCGGGGCTGCGGGCCGGCGAGTCGGTCGCGACCGGGGCGTTCCCGGCCCGGCGCGGTGGCGTACGGACGGAGACGGGGGCCGAGGCGGGGGTCGGGACAGAGGCCGGAACAGGGGCTGCGACGGTGGCCGGGGCGCGGGCCGACGGGACGGCGCGGCTGACCGGTGCGGTCCCGGTGGTGCCCTGGCTGCGCGAGGCCACGCATGTCCTCGTGCCGGACGCCTCGCGCACGCTGTGGCTCGTACGCACCGACGACGCCGGTGTACGGAGGGAGCCGGTCGAGACCACCGCCCCGTGGTCGGCGGCCCGGCTCAGCCTGGACGGCGCGTCCGGCGAGCGGCTGGGCGGGGCGGATGCCTACCCCGGCACGCTGGCCGCCGCCCGCACCGCCTTCGCCGCCCTCCAGGCCGGTGTCTGCGCCGGCTCCCTCGCCCGCGCCGTCTCCCACACCACCACCCGTGAGCAGTTCGGGCGCCCTCTCTCCACCAACCAGGGCGTCCTGCTGCGGGCCGCCGACGCGTACATGGACACCGAGGCGATACGGGTCACCGCGTACGAGGCGGCCTGGCGGTACGATGCGCGACTGCCCTGCACCGCGCACGCGCTGACCGCCGCCTGGTGGGCGTCCGAGGCGGGCAAGCGCGTGGTGCACACCGGCCAGCATCTGCACGGGGGCATCGGCGCCGACGTCGACCACCCCGTCCACCGGCACTTCCTCTGGGGCCGGCAGCTCGATGCCCATCTCGGCTCGGGATCACAACTCCTCGAAGAACTGGGGGACTTGATGGCCAGCGGCGTAAACGACGTAAGCGAGGCATACGAGGCAAGCGAGGGCCAGGCGTGACGGCCGGCGGCGAGCGGGGCACCAAGGCCGATGACCAGACAGGCACCAAGGCCGATGACGGGACGGGCATCGAGCCCGGCGACGAGCTGCCGCCCCTGGAGATCCCCCTCACCCGCACCCTGATCGTCGCCGGAGCGCTCGCCTCCCGCGACTACCAGGACGTCCACCACGACACCGAGGCGGCCAAGGACAAGGGCTCCCCGGAGATCTTTATGAACATCCTCACCACCAACGGGCTGGTCGGTCGCTACATCACCGACCACTTCGGGCCCACGGCGGTGCTCCGCACCGTCGCGATACGGCTCGGTGCCCCCAACTACCCCGGCGACACCATGACGTTGACCGGCACGGTCACCGGCGTCGACGGCGACACCGCCCAGGTGCGGATCACCGGCGCCAACGGCCTGGGCAACCACGTCACCGGCACGGTCACCGTGAGCCTCCCGGAGGGCACCGCATGAGCCTGCACCGCCCCGACTCGCTGTCCGGACGGGCCGCCATAGCCGGAATCGGCGCGACCGAGTTCTCCAAGGACTCCGGACGCAGCGAACTCAAGCTCGCCGTCGAGGCCGTCCACGCCGCCCTCGACGACGCCGGGCTGACGCCGGCAGACGTCGACGGCCTGGTCACCTTCACCATGGACACCAGCCCCGAGATCACCGTCGCCCAGGCCGCCGGCATCGGCGAGCTGTCCTTCTTCTCCCGCATCCACTACGGCGGCGGCGCGGCCTGTGCCACCGTTCAGCAGGCGGCCCTGGCCGTCGCCACCGGGATCGCCGAAGTCGTCGTCTGCTACCGCGCGTTCAACGAGCGCTCCGGGCGCCGCTTCGGCTCCGGGGTCCAGGAGCGGCAGCCGTCCGCCGAGGGCGCGGCGCTCGGCTGGAACCTCCCCTTCGGCCTGCTCACCCCCGCCTCCTGGGTCGCGATGGCGGCCCAGCGCTACCTCCACACCTACGGCCTGACCCCGGAGGCGTTCGGGCACGTCGCCGTGACCGACCGCCGGCACGCCGCCCGCAACCCGGCCGCGTACTTCTACGGCGAGCCCATCACCCTCGCCGACCACGCCGCCTCCCGCTGGATCGTCGAACCGCTGCGGCTGCTGGACTGCTGCCAGGAGACGGACGGCGGCCAGGCGATCGTGGTGACCAGCCCCGAGCGGGCCCGCGATCTGCGCCACTCCGCCGCCCTGATCACCGCCGCGGCGCAGGGCGCCGGCCGCACCCAGGAGCAGATGACCAGCTTCTACCGCGACGACCTGACCGGCCTGGCGGAGATGAACGTGGTCGCCCGCCAGCTCTGGCGCACCTCCGGCCTCACCCCCGCTGACATCTCCGTCGCCGTCCTCTACGACCACTTCACCCCCTTCGTGCTCATGCAGCTGGAGGAGTTCGGCTTCTGCGCGCCCGGTGAGGCCGCCGACCTCGTCGCCGCGGACACGCTCCCGCTGAACACCCACGGCGGCCAGCTCGGCGAGGCGTACCTGCACGGTATGAACGGCATCGCCGAGGCCGTGCGCCAGCTGCGCGGCACGTCCCCGAACCAGGTACCCGACGCCGCCCATGTGCTGGTCACGGCGGGTACGGGGGTGCCCACGTCGGGGTTGATCCTGGGCCGGGACGGCTGAGGGGCCCGGCAGGGACGGCTCAGGGTTCCCAGGTAGGGAGGGTTGAGGGCCCGTCCCCCCAAAGGAGGTGGGAGGGGCCCTACCCGTACAACTTGAGGCGGAGAGCGCTTCGGCACCTGGGGCCGATCCCCCGAACCCCCCCTCGCTTCTAGCGTTGAGCCCATGACCACGCCAGTGTGCACAAGAGCTTCGACCGCTGCGGTGTACCCGTCGTTCTCGTCCTATGTACGGGCCCGGGGGCCGGTCCTGCTGCGCGCCGCGCGGTCGCTGTCCGCCAACCCCAACGACGCCGAGGACCTCCTCCAGACCGCGCTGACCAAGACCTATGTGGCCTGGGAGCGCATCGAGGACCACCGCGCCCTGGACGGCTATGTCCGGCGCGCGCTGATCAACACCCGCACCTCCCAGTGGCGCAAGCGCAAGGTCGAGGAGTTCGCCGTCGACGAGCTCCCCGAGCCGGACCCGCTGCCGGCCCCGGACCCCGCCGAGCTGGAAGGCCTGCGCGACGCGATGTGGCGCGCGGTGATGCGACTGCCGGCCCGCCAGCGCGCCATGGTCGTCCTCAGGTATTACGAGGACCTGAGCGAGGCCCAGACCGCAGAGGTCATGGAGGTCTCGATCGGCACGGTCAAGAGCGCCGTCTCCCGCGCCCTGGCCAAACTCCGGGAGGACCCGGAGCTGGCCATGATCCGGTAACCCCGGGACATCCCTGAGCGGTAACCCGCGACATCCCGGAGTCGAAACATCCCTAGCCGAAGAAGACCGACGAGACCTCGTTGTCGAATCCGATGGCGCCCAGATCGGCGACATCACCGTCGATGACCTTCGACCTGCCGGTGCAGTCGGCCTTCGACCAGATCTTCAGCGAGCCGACGGCCTGGATGGACGAGGCGACATCAACCCGCGCGACGTTCTGGCAGCCGCGGCCCGCCAGCCCCTGAGCGGCCCCGCTCTCGGCGAAGCCGGCGTCGTCGAAGAGCGTGGCGCTGGTGGCAGGCCCGGTGGACTTCTCCTGTCCGCCGCCGGTACTCCCGCCGGTACCGCCCGTGCCGTCGCCCCCGGAGGCCTGCCCCGCCTTCTTGCCGCCCGGCGTCACCCCGAACCAAGTGCCGCCCACACCCTGCCCGTTGGTGTCACCGGGCTTGAGGTCCTTGCTGAACCGGTAGACCGGCCACCCTCCGATGGTGACCTGAAGATCGCCGTCGTCCCTCCTGACCACACCCACGTCGGACTTCTTCACCCCGTCGATGAAGATCTTCCCGCCCGGCGCCACGACCACCGGCGGCCAGGTGGCTGCGCAGTCCCCGTTGCAGTTCGACTTCGAGGGGTTCGCGGTGTCCTTGTCGAACCGGTAGAGCGTGAACCCGGTGCCATTGACCACCACCGGGTCGAGCTTCCCGGCCGCGGACGCGCTGAGCTGCACCCACTTCTTCGCGACCGGCTTCGCCGCGGGCTTGCCCGGCATGTTCGCCCAGTCACCCGTCTTCGGCTGGGCGTTGTTCCTCTTCGCCGTCCCGCTCAGGAAGTTCAGTTCCTGCAGAGCGGACCTGCCGGCTCCGGCCTTCGACCCGCCCGGCGTGGCCGAAGCGGCGGCATCGCGACCGCCGTCGGCACCGCCACAGGCGGTGAGCAGCAGGGCCCCGGCAGCGGTCGCCGCGGCAATCATCCCCATGCGCTTACGGAACATCGTCGCTCCCCCATGTCTGGTGCTCCGGCCTTCCCGAAGCCCATCGCCACCCAGTACGAGGCCGCCCACGCGAGCTGCTCACCAGGAGACACGCATGAGACGTGGCCGGGACGATTCCGCGACATGGCCACCAGACCGGCCCGAGTGGGCGGGGGCCGCCCACAGACGGACAATCCTCGCCTTTCAGTGCGATGGAGGAGGTCAAATGCCAGCGTCAAGAGCGGCCTCTGGGGCGAATAGACCCGCCATTTTGGCCACCGCACCCGGCGCGCCCCTCGGCCTCGCCCGGCCGCCGGTACACACGAGACATGACCGTTCACGTCGTTCATGACCTCGACCCTGACCTCGACGACCTCGACCGCGACCTGAACCTGGGGCGCATCGGCATCTGGAGTCTGGCCTTCACCCACGGGGAGCGCGGCGAGGCCCGCGACGCCGCCGCGGAACTGGAGGAGCTGGGCTACGGATCGCTCTGGCTCGGCGGCAACCCCGGGGGCAACCCCCGCGGCGATCTCGTCACGACGACCGAGCTGCTGGCGGCGACGGACCGAACGGTCGTCGCCCCCGCCTGCGTCTCCATCTGGCACCAGCCCGCGTCCGAGCTGGCCGCGGCGTACCACGCCGTGCCCGACCACCAGCGCGCACGGCTGCTCCTCGGCCTGGGGGTGAGCCACTCACGGGTCGAGCAGCGCTACCACCGGCCGTACACGGTGCTCGGCGGCTATCTCGACGCGCTGGACGACTCAACTCAGCCGCTCCCCAAAGCGAGGCGCTTCCTCGGCGCGCACGGCCCGAAAATGACCGGGCTCGCGGCCACCCGGACCGCCGGCGTCCATCCGCACCTCACCGTCGCCGACCACACCGCCCGCACCCGCAAACTCCTCGGCGACGGCCCGCTGCTGGCTCCCGCGGTGTCGGTGATCCCGGACCCCAGCCCGTCGACCGCCCGCGCCACGGCACGCGCCGCCCTCGCCCCGTACCTCGCCCAGCCGAACTACGCCAACAGCTGGCTGCGCTCCGGCTTCACCAGGGACGACCTCGCGGCGCACGGCAGCGACCGCCTCATCGACGCCGTCTTCGCCTGGGGCACCCCCGAGCGGATCGCCGACCGCATCGCCGAACGCTTCGCCGCGGGCGCCGACCACGTAGCGGTCCAGGTCGTCACGGACGGCGGCCGCCCGTACGCCTTCCCGCGCACCGCATGGCGCACCCTGGCCGAGTTGCTCCTCAACGTGTCTTGAGGTACGGCCTGTTGGGCGGAACGCGTCCGTGGTGCTGCATGTTTCGCTGCATGTTTCCATGCAATGTCACCCACAAGGGGTGTAAGTGGGCAGCAGCGGCGTAGCGGACCGCGCCCGAAGCCAGCCTCTTTGTGGAACTCCTGACCGGGAGATCTACGAAGACTTGGGGGAAGGACCTCACATGCGTACACGTCAGCGCGCCGTCCTTGCTGCGGCAGCCGTTTTGAGCGGGCTGCTCCTGACGCTGGCTCCGGCCGCCTCCGCCACGCCGGTCGAGGCGCGGGGAACCACGGCTGTGGCCGACGCGGCCGGATACTGCGGCTACTACGACCGGGCTGCCACCACCCGGCGTGGTGACACTGGAGACGCCGTCAGGGAGATCCAGTGCCTGATCAACGCGTGGAACGGCGGCTCTCCACTGGCCGTTGACGGGAGCTTCGGTCCGCGCACGGAGAGCTGGGTGGTGTACTTCCAGGACGTGAACGGTCTCCAGGTAGACGGCGTCGTCGGTCCCGAGACCTGGGGGGCCCTGCGCGCGGTGTAACCGGCGCTGCCGAATCGAGCCTGTCCGATCCGGGGCTCTTTCCCGACCCGTCGGACAGGCTCTGACAACCGGGCCGGGGGTGGTGATCGCCCCTGGCCCTCATTCGCTTTCGGCGGTGGCGTCCGCCGCCGTGGTCGTGCCGGTGGCCGTGGCCGACGTGGGGGCTGGGGCGCTGCCCTCGGCCGCTGCCAGGCTCTCGCGGCGCTTCCGCGCCAGCTCCGCGGCGAACTTCTCGGACTGCAGCCGCATTTCCGCTTCCGCCTTCAGGTCGAACTGCCGCACCGTGGCGCCCCCTTCTGCCGTTTTCTGACAGCGTTCCCGCCAGGCCCGCACTGACCCTGTCGGCGGCACGAAGGAAACCCTCGGCAGTTGCATGCCCGGCCGCTATGCGCCGTTGCGTGCTCCCCGGCGCCCGGTCAGTGCGCGGAGGCGGCGGCGTACGCGACGAAGTCGACCCAGGAGGCCGGCGGCAGGTGCAGCCGCGGCCCGTCGGGGTTCTTGGAGTCGCGGATGTGGATGGTGGAGGGGGTGGCGGCGATCTCGATGCAGTCGTCACGCTCGTTACCGCTGCTGTAGCTGCTCTTGGTCCACATGCCAGTAGGCCGGAGCGTCATGTCTCTCCCCGCAGTTTCTCGATGAAGGCCAGTGACTCCCGTGGCGTGAGAGCCTGGGCCCGGATGGTGCCATACCGCAGCTCAAGGACCCGGACATCCTTCGGATGGGAGGCTGGGCGGTTGCCGAACTGACCTTGGGAGTGGCCCACCGCCGACCCGTCCCCGAACTTCAACACCTGGATCGGGCCGTTCATGCCGGCATGGTCCTCACGGTCCGTCGGCATCACCTGAATCTCGACGTTTCGCAACTGGCCCACCTCCAACATTCGTTCGAGCTGCCGACGCAGCACCATTCTGCCCCCGAGGGGGCGTCGAAGTGTCACCTCTTCCTGGACGAATGTGAGCATGGGAGCAGGCGTGCGGTCGAAGATCGCGTGGCGCGTCATTCGGGCGGCCACCAGGCGATCCACTTCGTCCTGTGAGTACGCGGGGCGACACATCTCGAACAGTGCTCGCGTGTACTCCTCCGTCTGCAACAGCCCATTGACGTTGTGGTTTTCGTACGCGGCCACCTCCACCGCCTCCGCCTCCCACCGCGTGAGATCGCGGACCTTCTTCGGGTACCGGGCCCGCGCCACATCCTGCTTCATCGCGGCGATCTTGCCGTCGGCGCCCAGTACCTCGTCGGCCTTGTCGAGGTACTCCGGGCGTGGGATACGGGCTCCACGCTCGATCTTGTAGATCAGGTCGCCGGTGTAGCCCATGGCCTTGGCGAACTCGGCTGGTCGCAGGCCGGCGTCCTCCCGCCACACCCTCAGCTGGTGGCCGATCGTCTCGACGACGGCCTCTGACTCGTCCTGCGGATCGAGGTCCCAGCCCGCCTCGTCCGCGCCGTCAACGCTCATCCGCTTCGGCCTCCTAGACAGTGAAGACGCCCGCAGACAACCCACGGACATCACCATGCGTATTGGCGTCATCACTGTTCAGCGTAAACACGTCCGACCACGCTGAGTGACATGAATCAGCAAATCGCCGAGCCCGAGCTCCACTTCAGGGTCCAGCTGTCCGCCACCCGCCGGGGCGCCCGCCTCGCTCGACTGCTCGCCGTCGAGCAACTCCGGGTCTGGGGAGTGCCGTTCGAACGTCCCGCTCAGGTCGTCGCCGAGCTGGCCGCGAACGCCGCCTCGCACGGACGCGTACGAGGGCGTGACTTCAGGATCGTGCTGTCCTTTGACGCGGACACGCTCCGTGTCGAGCTGGTGGACGCGCGCCCGGACCGGATCCCGGTCCAACAGGCTCCGGGATTAAGGGAGTCCGGCCACGGCCTGATCCTCGTCGATGCGCTGGCGGATCGCTGGGGGACCTCGCAAGGCCCCGTCCCCTGTAAGACGGTCTGGGCTGAGTTCGATCTTCCGATGTGGGGATGACCGGCGGCCGGAGGCTTGGCTTTCGGTGATTCGGCCCGTAAAAGACCAAATAACCCCAGGGATAAAGAACCAACCCACCAAACCCAACCGGCCCGCTCACTCGCCCGGGTGATCAGGGCCCGGAGGACTGGCATCCGCATATGCCAACGTTGCAGGCTCGGACCCAGCAAGACCGACAGACCGTAGACATGCGACGGCCCTCGGTCGGGACTGGCATCCCGGATCGAGGGCCTGACCACCAAGGAAGAAAGCCGCTTCCGTGATGGATGCACAGCAGCTTAACGCGCCTTCGCGTGCCCAGTACGTCATTCGACGATCCCCGTCTGGAGTTCACAAGGTCACCGAACGCCAGGAGCCGGGCTACACGATCGTCGGCAATCACCTCGCCCAGCACAGAGAGCTGTCGGGCCTTGCGATTGGGCTCGGGGCGTACATCCAGTCGCTTCCTGAGGGCGCGCCCGTCGACATTCGTACGCTTGCCAAGAGATTCCCCGAGGGGCGGGACCGGATCTCCGCCGCCCTGAGGGAGTTAGAGGCGCACGGCTACCTGGAGCGGGTTCGGCAGCGCACCGATGACGGGCGGATCGTCACCGTCACCATCTCGTACAACAACCCGGAGGCCACCCGCGCCCGCCGAGCCCGCGAGGCGGCCGAGCAGGACAAGCGCCGCGCCGCGGTTGCGGTGAAACCCGAACCTTCGCCCGCCCCCGAACCTTCGCCCGCACCTGAACCCGCCCCCGCACCGAAGACACCCCCGCCCGCCCTCCCGCACCCCCGCGACCAGTACAAACACCACCCCGCCGCCTCCGCCCTGCTCGCGAACCTGCGGCGGGACGACCCTCGCCTAGTGCTCTCCGTACAGGACGTCCACCGCCTCGCTCCGTCCGTCGCCGCCTGGCTGGAACGCGGCGTTGACCCGGACTCCGTACGCCAGGCCCTGACGACAGGGCTCCCGCAGCCCCTCCGCAACCCCGCGGCCCTGATCGCCCACCGCCTCGCCAAAGGGCTGCCGCCACCCCTCCCGACAGCGGCTCCCACCGGTCCCGCGCGCGCTCAACTCCTTCCGTTCCAGACCTGCGACGGCTGCGAACGTGCCTTTCGCGCCCCAGCGCCCGGCCGCTGTCGCGACTGCCGCGGCGAGCCGCAGCGGAGGGGCGGGCGGCCCCAACGTGACCGGGTGTCCGGCGACGCCAACTCCCCTGCCCAGGTTGGCGATTGTGCGGTCTCGGCGCGTCCCGAATGTCTAGACTCGGGGCATTGAGCGAGGCAATGGGGGCGTAGTTGAACAACCCGATCCCTATACCCATGGATCTGGCGCTGCCGCCGACGCGCCCCATGGGGAGGTTGCGGCGGCTGTGGCGCTCCAGGAAGGCGCTGGCCGGTCTGACGCAGTGGATCATCGACTGGGGGCTGCCCTTCGCGGCGGGCATCAGCGTGCTGTACGTCTTCGCCGCCCGGGCGGCGAGCCCCAGCAAGGTGTACAGGACGTTCACCCTGATCGATCCGCCGGAGCACGCGCTGCTGTGGCTAGCGTCCGTCATCGGCTGGCTGGCCGTCCCGGCCGTCCTCGGTGGGGTGGCCGGTCATGTGATCGCGACCCGTATCCAGAGCGTGAAGTCCATCGCGACGAGCACGCTGTTCCAGCGGCGTGGCTGGGGAGACAGGCTCAGGCCGCCGTCGCGGATCGACTACCTGGGGAGCTACTTCCACGGGACGCTGGCGGAGCAGGTCTTCGTGGACGCCTTTGTGCGGATCGCGCATCGCAACGACTGGGTCAAGGCGCAGGACCACTGGGAAGTCATCATCAGGGACACGATGAGTACGCAGCAGTTCTCCAAGCTCGACCGGCACGAGTGCCTGCGGCAGGCGCAGGACGCGTCGGTCATCCATATGCGGCCGCCGGCGTTGGTCGGGCTGTGTGCGGTGTGCGTGGCTCGGAAGCCGTGAGGGGCCGTGGCGGTGAGCTGTACCGGACGTGAAAGTGGACGTGGTCATGGACGTGGGTGTGGGCGTAGCGGAGAGGGTGGCGGTGGCTGATGCAGGCGGAGAGCGCGGTGGAGATCGTCCGGGCCTCACTGGCCCTGGCGTTTCCCACCGCTACGGATGAGGGCCTGACCAGGGCCGCGGAACTCGTGCTGCGCTGGGGCTCCGAAGGGGTGGGGGTCCAGCTGGAGCCGGATCTGGCGGAGCGGATGCTGCTCGACCTGATGGCGGTCGCGGGCCAGGAACCGCGCGAGTTCGAGGCCGCCAGGGCGCCGCGTACCGATCTCACCTATGTGGAGCCGGCGGCGAGCCGTGCGTGGAGCCGTACGGCCGAGACGCGGGACGACGGGCTGCCGTTCATTCCCCGGCCTCCGGAGCGTCCGGGGCGGGGCCGGTTCCGCGGTGGGTGGGGCCGGGGCGGGCGCGGCTGAGCCTTAGGGGGTGCCCTAGGGCCTGACTCATCGGACAGGCCCTAAGGAACCCGTAGGCAGGGGCGTACCCGTCCCGCCGGAATTGCCGCCATCTGGGCAATGAGTCACCGAGTACGTGCCGGGGCGAAGGGGATCCCCGAAGCCATGCCGCGACGGCCGACCATGAGGGACTCGCCGAGGAAGCTCACGCCGACGGAGAGCTGGACGGGACGTGCGCTCTCGTGCATGCCCATCTTCGCCGCCAGGATGCTGAAGCCGGCCGTGACCGCCAGGGCGCCGATCAGGGTGAGAAAGGTGCGGCCGGTGTATCGCTGCCACAGGACACCTCCCTTGTCGACGAGCTGAACGGTGGCGCCGCGGAGTGCGCCGAGGCCCGCGCCGAGGACGGCGCCCGTGATGACCCATGTGAGGTCCGTGCCGGTCAGATCCGTTTTCTTGATGAGGGACAGGATGCCGATCCCGGTCAGGATCGCCGGGGCTATGAAGAGGTCCTTCGCGTTGACCGGTTCACCGATCATCCGCTTGATCACGACCGCGATCACGACCGCCGCGATGATCGCGGCGAGCAGCCAGGGGTTCACGCAGATACCGCCCATCTTTATGGCACGACTGAGCTAAAAAATGTTAGCTCAGTCGTGCTATAAAGCCAACGTGCCAAAGATCGTCGATCCCGTGGCCCGTCGCAGGGTGGTGGCGCAGGCCGTCCTGTCCGTCGCCGCCCGGCATGGGCTGGAACATGCGTCGCTGCGCAACGTCGCGGATGAAGCCGGACTCGCCGTCGGCTCGGTCCGCCACTACTTCGCCGACCACGACGAGTTGATGACCTTCACGATGAGGGAGCTGAGCCGGCGCATCGGCGACCGCGTCCGCACCCACGCCGAGCGGCTCCTGGCTCCCGACGGCCGCACCGACCGCCGGGCCGGAACAGAAGAGCTCCTGGCCGAGTTCCTCCCCTTGGACGAGGCCCGTCGCCAGGAGTCCGCGCTCTGGCTCGCCTTCACCGCCGCAGCACACACCCGCCCCGAACTGCGGCCCTGCGCCGCCGAGATGCAGGCCAACCTGCACGCCCTGATGTCGCGCGTGCTCCACGAAGCCCGGCGCGCCGGCGGGCTGCCGGCTGACATGGACGTCGAACTGGAAAGCACGCGACTGGCCGCCCTCCTCGACGGACTCAATCTCCAGGCAACGCTGCTGCCGGACCGCTATCCGCCCAAGCTGCTCCGGCAGGTACTGCGACGGCACCTGGACGCGCTCAGAGCCGGCAACTGACCTCCGGTCAACGCGTTCAGCACCCGCGCCAAGGATCAATAGCCCGGGCCAGCCCAGTGACATGATCCGACGGGCAGCTCCTGACAGCTGCGGGACGTTGAAACGTACGCGACTGGGGAGACAAGTCCGTACGCCGACACCCGCCCGACAGTCCTTAGGGCCGGCTGGGCGCCGCGCTCTGGACCGACCAGGGGAACATCCGCGACTGCCCGGCTTCCCGAGATCGCAATCTCCGACCCGCCCCGGGCCGTATGCGAACCTGACGTCGTCCAACAGTTGTCCTGGCCGGTAGGGCTCAACGATCGGAAGCGCGCAATGGGCGGGGCGAATGAACCTGCGAAGCCGAGGGAATCTCCGACCCCGAGCATCGGAGAGATTCAGGCCACGCTGGGAAAGCGCCTGGACGACGTGGCCAAGATCCTGGCCGGTGCCCTCGTGGCGGTGGCCGGCATCATGACGACCTTGGGACTCAACAGCAAGTTCGTGTTCGTCGCCCTCAACAACAGGTCGTGGCCCATCTACGTGGCCTCGCTCTGTGCCATCATCTCCATCGTCTGCAGCATCGCCGCCCTGCTCATCCGCCCCACGGGCCGCGGGGTCCTGTGGGAGACGGGCGTGCTCGTCCTCGGCGTTGTCTTCTACATGGCGTCCCTGAGCATTGCCGTGGTCGGCGCCGCCCAGGCCGCGGGCGGAAACGGCCGCCCGACCTTCACCGACGTCAGACTCGACGGACCTCGCGCCAACATGCGGCTGCACTTCAGCGTGCACGCCGATGGCGTCCAGAAGTGGTCACACATCGAGGTGACCGTAAATCCGTACAATTCATCCTCCGGGGAGTGGGGCAAGGACCTCTACTGGAGTGTGCTCAGACCTGACGATCAGGGGAAGATCGCGCAGCAGATCGACATCCCGCTCTCGCCTCCGGCCGGAACGACGCGGGTCTCTGTGTCGGCCGTCAACCCAAACGAGTCCGAGCCGGGAGAATGCGAAGCCAAAACGCAGCACGGGCCGGCGTGCACGGAACTCCACATCCCCTGAAGCCGGACCGCAATGACGGAATCCGCACCTGGACTCTGCCGGTCGGCTGCCCGGCGGTTTGGGTGGCCGACGACTTCGACGACCTCACCGAGCCCGAAGGGGCACTGCGTCCGAACGTGCTGTACCGCATCGCCCGCAGCGCGGGGATCTGACGTTCTCCGCTGAGGCCGTTGTCCCCGGGGCGGGCGGCTACCCGCTCCGGTCGGTCAGCAGCCGACCCACCGCCTCTTCCAACTGCGCGATGCGGTCGGCCAGGTCGGCCGCCCCGCCGTCGCCCGTCATGTCCTCGCCCGTCTCGTCGCCGCCCGACTCCGGGCCCGACTCGCGGCCTGCCTTGTCCCGTAGGAGGAATTCGAGCTGGGCGAGCTGGGTGGCGACCTCCGCCAGACGGGTGGCCTCGGTGGACGCGGTGGCGACGGTGGGCTGCTCGCCCTGCTCCTCGTGTGCGTGGCCCTGAAGTGTCCTGGCTGCCTCCGGGGCCTCCGGGGGCTCTGCCGTCGGGGCGCCGGGGCGGCCGCCGTCCGAGGTCAGTAGGCGCTTCAACTGCTCTGCTTGGGACGCCAGTTGGCGGTTCTTGCGGTGGAGTTCGAGGAAGACGTTCACCTTTGTCCGCAGCAGCCATGGATCGAAGGGCTTGATGAGGAAGTCGGCGGCGCCGACCGTGTAGCCGCGGTAGGCGTAGTTGGGGTCGACCGCGGCGCCGGTCAGCAGGATGATCGGCACGTCCTTCGTCTGGTCCAGCCCCTTGATGTTGGCCGCCGTCTCGAAGCCGTTCATCCCCGGCATCAGGACGTCGATGAGGACCACGGCGAACTCCTCGCGGAGCATCGCCTTGAGGGCCTCCTCGCCGGACCGGGCACGGACGACCTTCTGGGTGAGGGAGCCGAGGACCGCCTCCAGCGCGACCAGGTTCTCTTCCATGTCGTCGACGATGAGGATGCTCGGTGCGGTGTCCGGTGTCGTCGTCATGACCGCTGCCCCTCCGTTCCCCGGTCGTCCTGGTCCGCGTCCGCGCCGGAGTCGGCCTCGTCACGGGCGGGGTCGGGACCCGGCGGCGGGGTGCAGTTCTCGGGGTCCAGGAGCGTGCAGATCACGGACAGCAGGCGGTCCACGTCCACCGGCTTGGGGATGTAGTCGCTGGCCCCGCTGTCGATCGCCTTCTCCCGGTCGCCCGGCATGGCCTTCGCGGTGAGGGCGATGATCGGCAGGTCCGCGAAGCGGGGGGCTTGCCGGATCGCCTTGATCATCTCGTAACCATCCATTTCGGGCATCATGATGTCCATCAGCACCAGCGCGACGTCGGGTGTGCGGTCGAGGACCTCCAGGCCCTCGCGGCCGTTCTCGGCGTACTTCACGCGGATGCCGACCCGTCCCAGTACATGCGTGAGCGCGAAGACGTTGCGGATGTCGTCGTCGACGATGAGGATCCGGCGGTCGGCCAGCACCTGGCCGGGGCGTCCGCTGAGCCAGTCCTTGAGGCGGGTGGTCTCGGGCCAGGTGACATCGCCGCCGTCGCCGGAGTGGGGTCCCGTATGGGGTGTCGGCTCGTGTGCGCGTACTTCCTGGGTGGCGAAGACGTCGCCCTGTGACGAGCCCTGGTCCGGCTGGGGGCGGGTGGTGGGCGTGGGCCGGGTAGTGAGCTGTTCGGCGAGGACGGGGCGGGGTGCGGTGGCGGGGCCGCCGTCGCTGAGGGCGGGGAGCGGGGCGGTGTAGCGGGCGGGCACGTACAGGGTGAAGGTCGAGCCGACGTCGGGCTCGCTCTCGGCGGTGATCCGGCCGCCGAGCAGCGCCGCCATGTCGCGGCTGATGGACAGGCCGAGGCCGGTGCCGCCGTACTTGCGGTTGGTGGTGCCCTCGGACTGCTGGAACGCCTCGAAGATGCCGTCGAGCTTCTCGGACGGGATGCCGATTCCGGTGTCCTTGACGGAGAAGGCGAGGACGTCTTCGGCGGTGCGCAGGGACTCCTCCTCGAACTCCGATCCCGGTACGCGCCGGACGAGGAGCTCCACGCCGCCGGAGGAGGTGAACTTGACGGCGTTGGACAGCAGGTTGCGCAGGATCTGCTGGAGGCGCTGCTCGTCGGAGAACAGCTCCTTGGGGACGTCGTCGCCGACCTGGACGTCGAAGGTGAGGCCGCGGTCGACGGTGAGCGGCTTGAAGGTCGCCCGGACGTAGTCGAGGAGTTTGATGAGGGGGAGCGGCTTGGGGTGGACGTCCATCCTGCCGGCCTCGATCTTCGACAGGTCGAGGATGTCGTTGATCAGCTGGAGGAGGTCGGAGCCGGCGCGGTGGATGGTGACGGCGAACTCCACCTCCTGCCCGGAGAGCCGGCCCTCGGGGTTGTCGGCGAGGAGCCGGGAGAGCACCAGCAGGGAGTTCAGCGGGGTGCGCAGCTCGTGCGACATGTTCGCCAGGAACTCGGACTTGTACTGGGACGAGGTCGCGAGCAGCGCGGCCTTCTCCTCCAGCTCGGCGTTGGTCAGCTGCAGCTCGTCGGAGCGCTGGCGCAGCTCGGCGGTCAGCCGCTGGGACTCCGAAAGGAGCGACTCGGTACGGGCGTTGGCGATGATGGTGTTGATCGAGACGCCGATGGTGTTCACGAACTGGTCGATGAAGGCCAGGTGCACCTCGCTGAAGCGGCTGAGGGAAGCCAGCTCGATGACGCCCAGTACCTGGTCCTCGAAGAGGACCGGGAGGACGACGATGCTGGCGGGGGCGGCGGCGCCGAGGCCGGAGCTGATGGTGATGTAGTCGGGCGGTACGGCGTCGACGACGATGCGCTTCTTCTCCATGGCGGCCTGGGTGATCAGGCCCCAGCCGGGGGAGCCCATGCGCAGCCGCGGCAGCCGGCGGTGGGCTTCGGGCTGGCCGGTGCCGTAACCGGCGATGAGTTCGAGTCCCTCACCCGGCTCGGCGCCCGCCTCGGCCAGGAAGAACGCGCCGAACTGCGCGTTCACCAGCGGGGTCAGCTCGCGCAGGATCAGATCGGCGACCTCGACCAGGTCGCGGTGGCCCTGCATCAGGCCCGCGATACGAGCCAGGTTGGACTCCAGCCAGTCCTTCGCGCGGGTGGTCTCGCGGAGGTTGGCGACCATCAGGTTGATGTTGTTCTTCAGCGCGGCGACCTCGCCCTGGGCCTCCACGGAGATCGAGCCGGACATATCGCCCTGGGTGACCGCGCTGGCCACCTCGGCGATCGCGCGGACCTGCGTCGTCAGGTTCAGCGCCAGGTCGTTCACGCTGGTGGTCAGGCGCTTCCAGGTGCCGTAGACGCCCTCGACCCGGGCCTGGCCGCCCAGTTGGCCCTCGCTGCCGACCTCGCGGGCCACTCGGGTGACCTCGGAGGAGAAGGAGGAGAGGGTGTCGACCATCGTGTTGATGGTCGTCTTCAGTTCCAGGATCTCGCCGCGGGCGTCGACGTCGATCTTCTTCGACAGGTCGCCCTTGGCGACGGCGGTGGCGACCTGGGCGATGTTGCGGACCTGGGAGGTCAGGTTGTCGGCCATGGAGTTGACGTTGTCGGTGAGGTTCTTCCAGACGCCGGACACGCCGTGGACCTGGGCGCGGCCGCCCAGCCGGCCCTCGGTGCCGACCTCGCGGGCCACCCGGGTCACCTCGTCGGCGAACGCCCGCAGCTGCTGGACCATGGTGTTGACGGTGTCCTTCAGCTCCAGGATCTCGCCGCGGGCGTCGACGTCGATCTTCTTCGACAGGTCGCCGTTGGCCACCGCGGTGGTGACCTGGGCGATGTTGCGGACCTGGGAGGTCAGGTTCAGCGCCATGAAGTTGACGTTGTCGGTGAGTTCCTTCCAGACCCCGGATACGCCTCTGACCTGCGCCTGACCGCCCAGGTTGCCTTCGGTGCCGACCTCGCGGGCGACGCGGGTGACCTCGTCGGCGAAGGCGGAGAGCTGGTCGACCATGGTGTTGATCGTGGTCTTGAGCTCCAGGATCTCGCCCTTGGCCTCGACGGTGATCGTCTTGCCGAGGTCGCCCTCGGCGACGGCGGTGGCGACCAGGGCGATGTTGCGGACCTGGGTGGTCAGGTTGTCGGCCATGAAGTTGACGCTCTCGGTGAGGTCCTTCCAGACCCCGGAGACGCCTCGGACCTGGGCGCGGCCGCCGAGCTGGCCTTCGGTGCCGACCTCGCGGGCGACGCGGGTGACCTCGTCGGCGAAGGCGGAGAGCTGATCGACCATCGTGTTGATCGTCGACTTCAGTTCGAGGATCTCGCCCCGGGCGTCGACGGTGATCTTCTGGCTCAGATCGCCGTTGGCCACCGCGGTGGTGACCTGGGCGATGTTGCGGACCTGCCAGGTCAGGTTGGACGCCATGAAGTTGACGTTGTCGGTGAGGTCCTTCCAGACCCCGGAGACGCCTCTGACCTGGGCACGGCCGCCGAGCTGGCCTTCGGTGCCGACCTCGCGGGCCACCCGGGTGACCTCGTCGGCGAAGGCCCGGAGCTGGTCGACCATCTTGTTGACGGTCATCTTCAGCTCCAGCAGCTCGCCGGTGGCCTCGACCGTCACCTGCTGGGTCAGATCGCCGCGCGCCACCGCCGTGGTGACCACCGCGATGTCGCGCACCTGCGCCGTCAGCCGCGACGCCATGGTGTTGACCGCCTCGGTCACATGCAGCCAGTCGCCGGAGAGCCCCTGGACCTTGGCGCGGCCGCCCAGCCGGCCTTCGGTGCCGACCTCGCGGGCGACGCGGGTGACCTCGCCGGTGAACAGCGAGAGCTGGTCGACCATGCGGTTCACGCCGCTGCCCAGGCGGCGCAGATCGCCGTGCAGCCGGCGGTTGCCGTCGTGCAGGTCGACGTGCTGGGTCAGATCGCCGTCGGCCACCGCGTCCAGCACCCGGGTGGCCTTGGCCAGTGGCACGATCAGCGCTTCGAGCACGGTGTTGGCCGATTCGATGTTCGTCGTCCAGGTCCCCTGCCCGGGGCTCGCGGAGATCCGCTCGTCCAGGCGGCCCTGGCGGAGGATCTCGCCGCGGACGCGCTGCAGCTCGGAGGCCAGATGGACGTTGCGGGCGACGATCTGGTGGAAGACGCCCACCATGTCGGCCAGCACACCGTCCGCCGTGCCGCCGTCCGGGAAGCTCTCCACGCGGGTGGTGAAGTCCCCGTCACGCAGGGCGTTCATCGCCGCGAGCAGCGGCCGCAGCTCACTGGTGCGCACCCACTGTCCGCCCCCGTCGGACCCGGCCCCGGCGGGCGGCGACGGCGCGGTGGGCGGCGACGGCGCGGTGGGCCGCGACGACACGGAGCGCCCGGCGGGCGCGGAGGCGGATTCGGGTGGGGGCGGGTCGAGAGCCATGGCGCACCATCCCCCGGTGGTCGTTGTGGAGAGGTCCTATTCCTGCAGAATGATCAATTTGGCCGGATATGACATAGTATAAAGCGCTCGTAATTAGTTTTTCCCGGCACACTCAGGGGGCGCAGTGGCAGCGCTGTCCTCCCCGTACGCGACGGAATCCGTGTCCCGGAAAGGACTGCCGGCCAATCAGCTCGCGGCCTCCGGAGCACGGAAATTCGTGCGCGCGTTGCTCACCGAGCGGGCGGGCGCGCCGCCCGCCACGGCGGGACCCGGCGCCGCGGCGATCAGCTCGGAGCTCATCCACACCGCGGTGCTGCTCACCAGCGAGCTGGTCACCAACGCCGTGATGTACGCCGGCACGGACATCGACGTCACCTGCCGCCTGGAGCACGGCCCGCCGGCCGACCCCGAGAGGGGGGCCGGCCGGGCGAAGGTGGGCGTGGTGGTGGAGGTCTCCGACCGCCATCCGGCCCGGGGCGTACGCGGTGGCGTGGACGCCCGGACCGGTGAGCCGGGCTACGGTCTGCAGCTGGTCGGCGCGCTGGCGGAGGCCTGGGGGGTGACCTACCGCAAGTCGGTCAAGACGGTCTGGTTCCGACTGGAGGCGACCGAGGGGGAGCCGGCACTCGTCGGCGCCGCGCCCGAGCTCCCGGTGCGCCTGGCGCACCCCGTCGGCCAGCGCGGCCAGGTGCGCGGGCGCGCCGCCGAGTGGGCCGACCGCGGCGGCCCGTCCTTCCTGGCCGAGACCAGCGAGCTGCTGGCCGGGCAGCTCGACCAGGACATGGTCACCGCGCTCGCCGCCCAGCTGCTGGTGCCCCGGCTCGCCGACTGGTGCGCCATCTGGCTGAGCGTCGAGGGCGGCGGAATGCAGCTCTCCCGCGTCTGGCACGTCGACGAGCGGCGGATCAATCCGCTCCGCGCCGACCTGGAGAGCGAACCGCCCGTCGACATGGTCCGCACCGCCGGCACCCCCTGGCCCTGGCCGGATTGCGCCGGCGCGGCCCCTTCTGGCGGCTCCGCGCTCGCCTTCCCCTTGGTCGCCCGGGACACCGACCTGGGCGTGCTGCTGCTCGGCCGGTCCGGGCATCTGCAGATGACCGACACCGTGGTGCGGATGGTCGAGGACGTCGCGCGCCGGGTCGCGCAGGCCGTGTTCACCGCCCGGCAGTACACCCGGCAGACCACGATCAGCTTGGCGCTCCAGCGCCGGCAGCTGCCCGCGTCGCTGGCCAGCGTCGTCGGCGTGGACACCGCGATCGTCTACGAGCCGCACGGCGAGGGCCAGACTGTCGGCGGCGACTTCTACGACGTCTTCCCGATGGGCGACCGCCGATGGTGCTTCCTGCTCGGCGACGTGCAGGGCAAGGACCCGGAGGCGATGTCCGTCACCGGACTGGCCCGGCACCTCGTACGGCTGCTGGCGCGCGAGGGTCATGGCGTCGAATCGGTACTCGGACGGCTGAATCTGGCCATGGCGGAGGAGAGCGCCGAGGCGGTGGAGCTGGGCGGTGAGCAGGCCACCTCCCGGTTCCTGAGCCTGCTCTACGGCGAGCTGGAGGTCGACCCCGGCGTGCCCGGCGCGCGCTGCACGGTCGCCAGCGCCGGCCATCCGCCGCCGCTGCACATGTTCCTCGACGGCGCCGTCGAGGCGGCCTCCGATCCCCAGATGCTGCTGGGCATCGACGAGGGCACCGAGTACCACGCCAGCTCCTTCGACCTCGCCCCCGGCGAGACGCTGCTCTGCGTCACCGACGGCGTCACCGAACGCCGGTGCGGCAACTGGCAGTTGGACGACAACGACGGTCTGATCGAGGTCCTGAAGGAAGGCGTGGGCCTGGGCGCCAAGGCGCTGGCCGAGCACGTCCGGCGCGCCGCGCACGACTTCGGCACCGGCCCGGTCGAGGACGATCTGTCGGTGCTGGTCCTCCAGGCGGCGCCGCCCACGGTCGAGCCGCGGTCCTGAGCGGCGAGCCGCCGACCGGGCCCGGTTTATGCCCATCCTTGCTGATCAGCGGCCGCCCGCGGGTTCGGACGCGGTGTCGAGAGCTGGCAAGAAACACACCCCCGGGGGCGTGACATACCGATCGGTATGCGTTGACAATCGCAGCACCACTACCCGCCCGTAACAAAGCGGAGGCACCCGGTGCTGAGCACGATGCAGGACGTACCGCTCACCGTCTCGCGAATCCTGGACCACGGCTCGACGGTCCACGGTGCGTCGCAGGTCATCACCTGGACCGACGGTGACCCGCACCGGCGCACCTTCGCCGCGATCGGCCGCCGCGCCGCGCAGCTGGCCCATGCGCTGCGCGACGAGCTGTCGGTGGCCGACGACGAACGGGTCGGCACCCTCATGTGGAACAACGCCGAGCACATGGAGGCCTACCTCGCCATCCCCTCCATGGGCGCGGTGCTGCACACCCTCAACCTGCGGCTGCCCGCCGAGCAGCTGGTGTGGATCATCAACCACGCCGAGGACCGGGTCGTGCTCGTCAACGGCAGCCTGCTGCCCCTGCTGGCACCGCTGCTGGCCCAGCTGCCCAAGGTCGAGCACATCGTCGTCGTCGGCGCGGGCGACACCTCCGTCCTCGACGGCGCGCGGGCGCGGGTGCACGACTACGAGGAGCTGCTCGCCGGGCGGCCGGAGGCCTACGACTGGCCGGAGACCGACGAGCGGGCGGCCGCCGCGCTCTGCTACACCTCCGGGACCACCGGCGACCCCAAGGGCGTGCTCTACAGCCACCGTTCGCTGTATCTGCACTCGATGCAGGTCAACTCCGCCGAGGCGTTCGCACTGACCTCGCGGGACATCACCCTGCCGGTCGTGCCGATGTTCCACGTCAACGCCTGGGGGCTGCCGCACGCCGCGTTCATGGCCGGTGCCTCGCTGCTGATGCCGGACCGCTTCCTGCAGCCCGCGCCGCTCGCCGAGATGATCGAGACCGTGCGGCCCACGGTCGGCGCCGCCGTCCCCACCATCTGGCAGGGCCTACTCGCCGAACTGGACGCCGGCCGGCGCGACGTGGCCTGTCTGCGGACGGTCGTCATCGGCGGCTCGGCCTGCCCGCCGGCCCTGATGCGAGGCTTCGAGGAGCGGCACGGCATCCGCGTCGTCCACGCCTGGGGCATGACCGAGACCTCTCCGCTGGGCTCCGTCGCGCACCCGCCGGCCGGGGTCGGCGGCGAGGAGGAGTGGGACTACCGCGCCACCCAGGGCCGCTTCCCCGCGTCCGTCGAAGCCCGGCTGATCGGGCCCGGCGGCGAGCGGCTGCCGCACGACGGCACGGCGGCCGGCGAGCTGGAGGTCCGCGGACCGTGGATCGCGGGCGCCTACTACGGCGGCGCGCAGGACGGCCCGCTGCGCCCCGACGACAAGTTCAGCCCCGACGGCTGGCTGCGCACCGGCGACGTCGGCACCATCACCCCGAACGGCTATCTGACGTTGACCGACCGCGCCAAGGACGTCATCAAGTCCGGCGGTGAGTGGATCTCCTCCGTCGAGCTGGAGAACCACCTGATGGCGCACCCGCATGTCGCCGAGGCCGCGGTGGTCGCCGTACCCGACGACAAGTGGGGCGAGCGGCCGCTGGCGACCGTGGTGCTCACCCCGGACGCGACCATCGGGTACGAGGAGTTGAAGACGTTCCTCGGCGAACGGATCGCGCGCTGGCAGCTGCCCGAGCGCTGGGCGCTGATCCCGGCGGTGCCCAAGACGAGCGTGGGCAAGTTCGACAAGAAGGTGCTGCGCAGGCAGTACGCGGAAGGCGAGCTGGACGTCACGCTGCTGGCCTGAGCCGGAGCCGGGGGAGCCGGGGGCCGGGTGTCCGCGATGCGAAGGGCCGGGTGCCCGCGATGCGAAGGGCCGGGTGCCCGCGGTGCGAGGGCCGGGTGTCCGCGGTGCGGGCGCCCGGCCTTCGGCTGCGGTGCGGGCGCCGGGTCCCGGCCGGTCCGCGGTGGGGCACCCGCACCGAGCGTGTGCCGGCCCGAGCGTGTGCCGGCCCGAGTGCGGGTGCCCGGCCCGAGCGTGGTGACCGGCCGGGGCGCGGTGCCCGCCCCGAGCGTGGTGCCCGGCTCTGATCCTGTGGCGACCGGCGGGAATTCCGCCTCACCCCACCACGTTGTGGCCCCGCAGGGGGCCCTCGCATCCCCTACGGGATCTGTTCCCCTGCCCCCTAGGGCTCAGTTCGTGCCGATCTTCGCCAGCAGGTCGACGATCCGGCCCTGTACCTCGGCGCTCGTCGAGCGCTCCGCGAGGAAGAGCACGGTCTCCCCGGCCGCCAGCCGCGGCAGCTGCGCCGGGTCCATGTCGGCGGAGGTGTAGACGACCAGCGGCGTGTGGTCGAGCAGGCCGTTGGCACGCAGCCAGTCGATGATGCCGGCCCGCCGCCGGCGCACCTGCATCAGGTCCATGACGACGAGATTCGGCCGCATCTGCGTCGCCAAAGTGACCGCGTCGCTGTCCGCCCCGGCCCGTGCGACCTGCATACCGCGCCGCTCCAGCGAAGCGGTCAGCGCGCCCGCGATGTCGTCGTTCTGCTCGATCAGCAGCACCCGCGGCGGATGCTGCTCGCTGTCCCGCGGTGCCAGAGCCTTGAGGAGCACGGCCGGGTCGGCGCCGTACGCCGCCTCCCGGGTGGCCTGCCCCAGACCGGCCGTCACCAGGACCGGGACCTCGGCCGCGCCCGCCGCCTGGCGCAGCGACTGCAGCGCGGTGCGGGTGATCGGCCCGGTCAGCGGGTCGACGAAGAGAGCCGCCGGGTACGCCGCGATCTGCGCGTCCACCTCCTCGCGGGAGTTGACGATCACCGGGCGGTAGCCGCGGTCGCTGAGCGCCTGCTGGGTGGCGACGTCCGGCGCCGGCCAGACCAGCAGCCGGCGCGGATTGTCGAGCGGCTCGGGCGGCAACTCGTCGTCCATCGGCATCGGCTGACGGTCCATCACCTCTATGGCGCCGTTCGGGCCGTCCAGCGGCTCGGGGCCTTCGCTGCCCTCGTCGGGCGCGGAGATCGCAAAGGCGCGGCCCTCGCTCGCGTCCATCAGATGCGGCTGCGGCTGCGGCTGGGCCGGCAGCGTGGGCTGCGCGGGGACCGGGCTCCGGTCCGGCTGCGGGTCCGGCTGCGGCTGCGGTGCGCCCGGGTGCGGGCGCGCCCCGTCCGGCGCGGAGTCTGCCGCGAGGGCGCGCTCACCGTCCTGCGGTGGCGCGGCGAGCTTACGGCGGCGGCCCGAACCGGCGGAGGTCCCACCGGGCGGGGTGCTGCCGGGCGGCGCCGGCGGACGCTGCTGGTCGGCGATCTGCTGGGCGAACGGCACGCCCTGCCCCAGGGTGCGCACGCTGAACGCCCGCCCGGGGTGGCCGTCGTCCTCGGTCGTGGGCGGCAGCGGTTGGCGGTGCGCCGGCGCGGGGGCGTGTCCCGGAGCCTCCTCGGCGGGGCTGGGACGGCCGCGACGGCGACCGGTGGGCGCCGGGGTAGCCGGGTCCTGAGGCGTCTGGGGCGCGCCGCCGTTCGAGGCAGGGGCGGCACCGGGCGCCCGAAGCGCCTCGTCGCCCGCCACCGGGCCCATCCCGGGCGCCCTACCCGTTCCCGTCCCGGTCGCCGACGCCGGATCCGTCGCCCCGGCCGGCTCGGTGCCCCCGGCCGGATCGGCGTCCTCGGTCGGCTGTGCCACCAGTCCTTCGGGACCGGCCACGAACGTGCCGGACGACTCGGCGTCGGCCATCGCGGCCGCCGCGCGCTCCTCGGCCGCGGCCCGCCGGGCCCGCCGCCGACCGGTCGGCTCGGCCTCCGCCGCACCTTGCGACGCACCGGATTCGGCGGCCGCCTCCAGCTCGTATGCGGACCGCTCCGCGGGCGGCGTGGGCTCCGGGCCACCGGCCACCGGGCGGCGGGCGCGACGGCGCCCCGTACCGGCGCCGTCCTGCGCGGCGGCCGCCTGCGCGGGCACCTGGCCGGCGGCCGCGGGCAACGCGGGCAGCGCGGACTGCGCCGGCTGCGGGGTCTGGTCCGCCGCGGCGGGTGGCAGCGCGAAGGCCGTGCGCGCACCGGCCGACTGCTGGGCGCCGGCCGCCGCGGCCGCCCGCACCCGCTCGCCCTGCGCGGCGCGCTCGGGCGCCTCGGCCAGCGCCCGGCGCGCCCGCCGGCCGCTCGGCTGGACGGGGCCCAGGCCCTGCGGCTGCGCCTGGGCAGGCACCTCTGCCCGGCCGGGGACCTGCGCCGGAACCGGAGCGGCGGCCTGACCGGGAGCCGGGTCCTGCCCCGGAACGGCGGCCCGGCCCGGCATCTGCGGACGAGCGGGAACGGGGGTCGGCGCCGAGGGAGCGGCACCGGCCGTCGGCCCACCCGCCGGTCCGCCCGCCGCGGGCTCCTGAGGGCCGGCGGCCGGTTGCCGGGGCGCCTGGCCCGGGCCGGCCGGCAGCGCGGGCAGCCCGCCGCCCTCCGTAGCGTCCTGCCGGGCCCGCCGCCGCCCGGTCGGAGGTACGGCCACGGCCCCCGCCATACCCGGCGGCAGCCCCGCACCGTCCGTGCCCGCCTGCGGGCCGCCCGTCGCCGCAGCGCCGTCCTGCGGACGCGCCTCGGAGCCGTCCGCACCACCGGGAACACCGGCACCCTGCGTACCGCCGGCCACCGTGCCGTTGCCCGCCGCCGCGGCCGGTGCGCCCGAGGCCGCGTTCTGCTCCGCGCCCGCGCGCCGGGCCCGCCGACGACCGGTCGGCTGGGCGAGGGACTCACCGGCCCCACCGGTGGCACCGTCACCCTGTGCCCGGCTCTCGGCGCCCTCGCCCTTGTCCGCGGGCCCCTGGGCGCCGTCCGCCGCGTCGCCCTGCGTGCCCCGCGCACGGGCCGCCGGTACCGGCATCACCGTCGTCTCGTTGCCGGTCGGCCCGTCCGCCCGGTCCGCGGCGGCCGTCGCCGCGCCGTCGACCGCCACCGGCAGCTCCAGCACATACGCGCTGCCGCCCGCGCCGCCGCCCGGCGCCCCCGGAATTTCGTGTGTCTGCATCAGCCCGCCGTGCTGCCGCACGATCCCGCGCACGATCGGCTCATGGACCGGGTCACCGCCGTCGAACGGCCCGCGCACCTCGATCCGTACGACATCGCCGCGCTTGGCCGCAGCCACCACGATCGTCGAGTCGCCGGGGATCGCCCCCGTGCGCCCGCCCGCGCCGGGCGCGGCCCCGCCGACCGGCATCCGGCCCGTGGAGTCCACCCCCGCGACATCCGCGATCAGGTGCGACAGCGCCTGCGCGATCCGCTCCGGGTCCACCACCGCCTCTATCGGCGGGGCGTGCACCGCGAACTGCGCCCGGCCCGGCCCGATCAGCTCGACCGCGCCCTCCACACCCGCCGCGACCACCGCGTCCAGCGACACCTTGGTGCGGTTGAGCTTGTCCTTGCCCGAGTCCAGCCGCTGGTAGCTCAGGACGTTGTCCACCAGCGTCGTCATCCGGGCGTGCCCGGCCGCGAGGTGGTGCAGGATCTGGTTCGCCTCGGGCCACAGCTGGCCGGCCGGATCGGACGCGAGCGTGCCCAGCTCACCCTTGAGCTCCTCCAGCGGCCCGCGCAGCGCCTGGTCGAGCACGGCGAGCAGCTGGGCGTGCCGGGCCGCCAGCGCGTCGAGGGCGCGCCGGTCGGTGAAGGTCATCACCGCGCCGACCAGCTGATCGCCGTCCCGCACCGGCGCCGTCGTCAGATCGACGGCCACCGCGCGCCCGTCCTTCGCCCACAGCGCCTGACCGCGCACCCGGTGCTTGCGCCCGGACTTGAGCGTGTCGGCCAGCGGCGTGTCCTCCCACGGCAGCGCCGACCCGTCCGCCCGCGAGTGGTGGATGAGCGGATGCAGTTCCTTCCCGCCCAGCTCACTGGCCCGATAGCCGAGTATCTGCGCGGCCGACGGGTTGACGAGAACGACCTTCCCGTCCGCATCGACCCCGACCACACCCTCGGCCGCGGCCCGCAGGATCATCTCGGTCTGCCGCTGCTGGCGGGCCAGCTCGGTCTCGGTGTCCAGCGTGCCGGTGAGATCCCGTACGACCAGCATCAGCAGCTCGTCGCCCGTGTAGCCGTTGCGGTGATCGGCGTACGCGGCCTCGAAGGCGCTCTCGTACGGAGTCCGACCGTCCTCGAGGTTGGCGCTGGTCACCTCGACCAGCAGCTCCGTGCCGTCGGTACGCCGTGCGACCATCCGCGTCGGCTTCGTCCGCTGCCCCTCGATCTCCTCGTCCCGGCGCCGCATGGAACCCGGGATGTGCTTGGAGTCGAAGGACGGCAGCAGATCCAGCAGCCCGCGCCCCACCAGGGCCGTACCGGGCGCCTCGAAGGTCTCCAGTGCGATGGTGTTGGCGTTGACGACCGTGCCGTTGCAGTTGACGAGCAACAGCGCGTCGGGGAGGGCGTCGAGTATGGCTGCGAGGCGAGCAGCGCCTCGGGATGGCCTGCTGCTCACGAGACGCTTCCCTCCTGTTACCGCACCGTGCCGATCCACCGTGGCGGATCGCTGGGATGGAGTCTACGGGCACTTGCCCGCGACGCGGAGGTGGATGACGAGGAGGTATTGCCACGGCCGTGGGCGACTCGCCGCACGCCCGACATGTGCCCCTCGTCCTGACCTGGCGCGCTACTACGGCACGAATCCGGTCACAAAGTGGTCCGGGGGAGCAGAGGTTCGAAGCGGCTCCAGCGGCTGATCTCACATCCGTCGGTGCGCTTGAAGTCGGCGTCGATCGGACGCCCCGCCCAGGTCCCGGTCACATGCGCGGTGGCCGGACCGCCGTACATCATCGTGCACTGCGCGCTCTGCGGAACGGGGGCGAACGGGTCCTTGCCCCACTTCGTCATCCCGTCCAGCTTGTCGCAGGCCCCCTTGGCGTCGAGGTGGCTGCCGCGCCCGGGGTGGCAGTACAGCTCGAAGGTCCCGTCGGTACGGGCCGAGCCGGAGTCGTGAACGGTGACGGTGAGGTGGTCGCCGGGCGCGTTCCGGCGCTCCGCACCGCGGTCCGGGCTACGCCGGTCGGCGAACCCCTGGCCTCCCTGGCCTCCCTGGCCTTCCTGCTGTCCCTGCTGTCCCTGCTGTCCCTGCTGTCCCTGCTGTCCCTGCTGTCCGTGGTGCCCCTTGTGCACGTGGTGCCCACGCTGACGGATCTGCCGGCCGATCTCCTGGTCGATCTGCCGATCGACAACACCGAGGTCGCCGACGCCGTCCGCGATGCGGGTGATGTCGGAGACGTTGGTGATGTTGTTGATGTTGCCGACGCCGGTGCCGTTGGTGATGTCGGTGGGCGTCGGGTGGCCGGCGCGTCCGTGGTGGCTCGCACCGCTCATGCCGTCGCCGGACCGGTGGTGCGGCAGCGGGATCGGGGCGGCCGACGCGGCGGCCGACGCCAGGGCCAGTGCGGCGGTGGCGGCCGTGACGATGAGGGAGGGGATCCGGGGATGGGGCATCACAGGCTCCAGAGAGGCGAGTGCGGGGCGGTACGCGATACGTACGCGCCGGGGGCGCACGACACGCGTGTCGCCACGGCCCCAACACTCCTAACGCGCCGCCGCCCCCGACGTTGCGCCGCAGGAACGTCTTTGCCGGGTGGCCCGCGCGCCTAGTACCGTAGGGGGCGATTGGTGACAGCCCTTGGAGCTGTGCCATCATCTGGACACACCACAGCGTGCGTGCGCGCATGTGGAGTGTGTGGAGGCGTCGCCTAGTCCGGTCTATGGCGCCGCACTGCTAATGCGGTTTGGGGCTTACCCCCCATCGAGGGTTCAAATCCCTCCGCCTCCGCTCTTCTTCGCTCAGGCCCTGGTCACTCAGACCGGGGCCTGAGCGCTTTTGCGTGGCGGGTGGGGCGATGTCGGGGCGCGAGCTGGGGGCGCGGGGCTGGGCTGGACGTGTCTGCCGCCGGCAGTGCGCGACATGATCACCGACGCCTGACATCCCGCACCGCGCACTACGAGCCCTGGGTCACCGACGTCCTGGGACCGCGCAACGTGATCACTGACTCCGGCGTCTCGAGCCGGGCGCTGCGAGCCTGCGGGCCCTGCCGACCCGGGCCGCCGCGAAGAGGACTGCACCCGCCCGAACTTCGACCAGACCATCGAGGACGCCCCCCGGCCCCGGCAGCCGCCAGCAGCCGTCACAAACACATTTCCGCAGGTCAGATGGGGTGTGCCTAATGGATTTCGCCTCACGGCGCAGGTCATGTAATGTTGTTCCCGCAACGCCGACCGGCAAGAAAAACCGCCGGAAAGCCAAGCGCTCGTAGCTTAACGGATAGAGCATCTGACTACGGATCAGAAGGTTGCAGGTTCGAATCCTGCCGAGCGCACAGCAGGCCAGAGGCCCCGTTCGATATCGAACGGGGCCTCTGGTGTTTGTGGTGACGGCAGTGATTGACGGCAACCGCCTCCGAGCGCTGGCGTGGAGTGGATCAGGCGGTCACTGGGACGCCAGCCGCGCCACCGTCGTCGTCCCGTGGGTTGGCGTCACCCCTCAGCGCATTCCCGACGCGGTCGAAGGCGGAGCGCTGGGAGTCGAGCCGCACGAAGGTGTAGATGTCCATGGTCACGCGGATCGAGCTGTGGCCCAGGACTTCCATGATCATGCGGGCATCGGCGCCCTGTTCGTGGAGCAGCGACGCGCATGTGTGACGCAGGTCATGAAAGCGGACCCTTCGGACCTCGGCACGGGCGCACAGAGCCTCGAAGGACCGGTTCAGGTTGCGCGGCTCGATGGGCGTTCCGTTCTTCGTGGTGAAGATCAGGTCGTGCCCGTTCCCCTTCCAGGCGTCGCCGGCGGCCTCCCTGTCGGCGACCTGCTGGGCGCGCTGAGCGCGGAGCGCCGTCACACACTCGGACGGCAGCGCCACGCGCCGGGCCGAGCGCTGCGTCTTCGGTGCGACGATCAGCAACTCCCCGCCGACCCGCTGAAGCGCTTGGCGGACGGTGACGACACCTTCGTACAGGTCCACATCCGACCAGCGCAGGCCCAGCACCTCACCGCGTCGCAGGCCGATGCGGACCGCCATTTCGTACGCGGCCCACAGCCGGTTGGATCGAGCCGCCGCCAGGAGCCGGCGCCCTTCCTCTGCCGTGAGCGGTTCGATCTCGCGCTTCGTGCCCATGCCCAGCTCGACGTTTCGGGCCACGTTGCGCGGCAGCTCGTCCTCACGCACCGCGTGCTGGAGGGCGGCACGCAGGAGCACCAACAGGAAGCGCACGGTCCGGTCAGACGGGAGCTTCTTGCAGCACTTGCCGAGAGCGCAGCACCGCTGCTTGTGCTTCGGGCGGTTCTTGTCCTTCCCCTGTACACAGCACTGGCAGGTGGCGGCCGTCTTGGTGAGGAAGGCGCGGATGTCGCGGGCAGTGAGACGGGCCAGCTTCTTCTTGCCGAAGTCCGGAGTGATGTAGTTGCGGACCAGCGACTCGTAGTTGACGTAGGTCGTCCGGCGGACCTTGCCCTTGGCGACGTTGGTCAGCCAGTACGTCAGGTACGCGCTCAGTGTGATCTTGCTGGTCGCGACCGGGAGACCGTTCAGGGAGTCGGCCTTGAGCCTGGTGAGCTTCTCGTGCGCGTCGTCCCAGGTCCGTCCGTAGACACTCCGCCGCTTGTACGTACCGTCACTGGTGAGTACGTACGCGCTGCCTTCCCAGCGCCCGTCCTTGCGCTGATAGATGGTGCCCTCGTTGTTGGCGTTCTTCTTCGGATTGGCGGCCATCAGGCAGCTTCCTGTTCTGTGCGGAGGGATATGTAGGCGTCCAAGGCGGACTCACTGATGCGGCGGCAGCGGCCGACCGTGAAGGACGCGAGTTCGCGGGAGCGGATCAGGTCGTAGACCTTCCAGCGGCTGATTCCGAGTAGAGCGGCCACCTGATCGACGTTGAGTACGGCTGGAGTCATTCGCGGTCGGCCCCCTCGTACTTGAGCTGCCTGGCGAGGGCGTTTTCGTGGCGGACCTGTGCGGCGAGGAGCTCTTCGCCGGGGCTGTAGCCGCTGCCGAGGAAGGTCCAGGCGGACTCGATGACGAGGGTGGTGTTCTCGGGCAGGCCGAGGGCGGCGCGGGACTGCTGGATGCGCCATGCCTTGCGCACGTCTCGGAGTGCGCCGAGAGTGGTGGAATAGCCGCGGGACTTGGTGGAGAAATGGCCGCGGAAGCCCACCATGTGGGCCCACTTGCGCAGCAGGAGATGCGCGTATTCGGCCCGTCCGCCGAGATCGAAGCAGCTGCGGAAGAGCTGCTTGGCGTGGTCGGTGACGACGAGGTGGTCAATGGGCTGTCCTTCGCCGGAGCCGTCGCAGCGGGTACAGCGGTAGCCGCCGTGGTAGCCGGTGCCCTGGCAGGTGGGGCAGTACAAGGGGTGGTCGATCGCGTCGGTGGCGGCTTCGGCGCCCTTGGTGGCGTACTTAGCGATGTACGCGGCCACCGACTGGTCTGTGATCTCGATGTCGCCGTCGAAGTCGCGGGTGCGGATGGGCTGTACGTCCAGGCGGCCTCCGAAGGAGAAGAGGCGCCGGTTGCCGTCGATCTCCGGGCCGGGGACTTCGGCACTCTCGCCAGCAGCTTTCACCGCATTGGTGAGGAGCTCGGTGGTGGCCCAGGCCGGCGGGGTGGTGGTCGAGCCATCGGGGCCGTCGATGCGAATCACGGCGTGGAAGTGGACAGCGCCCCTGGCCTGATACTCGGCGACCTTCGCGTACGACAGCCGTGCGTGGTCGCGGAATTCGCGCTGGCTGAGGCCCGCGGCTTTGGCGATCTCGCGGCGCAGGTGGGTCGTGAAGCGGGCCCAGATCTTGGCGGCGTGCGCGTTCCAGAGCACCGCGGATTCGTAGTTGTAGGTGTCGGGGTTGCGGGGGCTGCCGATCAGAGGGTCACCGGGAGCGTGGGTCTGGCCGCAGCGGCAGGGCTGGAGAGCGCCGCTCTTGGTGGTGATCTTGTGGTGGACGGGGCCGAAGGATGGGGCGGTGAGGGTGACGAATGCCCGGGGGTGGGTGGCGACGGTTTCGGGGGTGCCCTTGCCACCGCTCAGGCCAGTGGCGATCAGGTGGAAGGTGTCGCGGCGATAGGTCTCGGCGCATGTGGGGCATCGGGAGGCGCGGCGGTTGCCGCAGGCCACCAGGAGGCGGCCGGTGGGTTCGTCGTCGGTGTTGAAGACGTGCAGGGCCTCGCCGGTTTCCTTGTTGACGGTGGCGCTGAAGCCGTTGATCTCGATGGGGCGGGTGCAGCCGGCGAGGCGTTCAATCTGGCCTTGGAGGCAGTCGAAGTCGGGCATTGCGGCCAGGCCGAGGAGGTCGGTCAGGGCCGCGCCGAGGGGAGGGGTTTGTGTCATGGCGGGAGCCTTTTCTCGGGCCCCGGGGCGGGAGCAGAGGTGGTGTGCTGATGCCCCGGGGCATGGCGGACCGGGCCCATGGGGCCAGGTGCAGAAAGAGGGGAGGAGGGCCAGGCGCCGTCGGCTCAGGCGGTGAGCTGGGCGTGCGCGGCCGTAGCAAGGGGCAGGGCGACGCCGAGGCGGGCTTGGAGTTGGGCCGGGGTGATGTGCTGGCCGTGCCGTTCGCGGTGGTCGGCAGCCACGGACCGTGCGGCTTTCAGGAGGGGCAGGGGTACAGCCATTGGGGCTGGGGTGCTGGGCGCCCGCATGGTCGGCCCTTCAACCGAGGCCGGTTCCTCGGGGGTTGACGTGACCCGACGGGGGTTGGTCGAAGGCTGTGTGTCCGGTGCCGGTTCGGCGGGCAGCTGGTGCTGGTGACCGGCGCTGCCCCAGCCGAGCAGGAGGAGCGGGGCAACTGCGTCCACAGCAGCACGTCCGTAGTGTCCGGCCAGGATGGGTTCGGCGACGTTGAGGCCGAGGGTGAGCAGGCCGGACAGGTGCATGAGCCGGGTTGCCGACTTCAGCTTGTCGGCCGGGACGCCGCGCAGGGACAAGTAGCGCAGGGCGACCAGGAGCCCAACCACAGAGAGGTCCACCATCGGGGCGATGAGCGGGGCTACCGGCTGGGGCACGCCGAGACGGATGGCCAGGGCCCAGACATTGCCGAAGCTGAACACGAACGCCAGAGCGGCGATGACGATCATCACGATGGTGACCGTGCGCTGCGTGATCCGGTCTTCCGTCACAGGTAATTCACCTACCTCCAGAGAGAGTTGATACGCAGGGGTGGGTCAGTGCGTGTCGGGTTCCTCGCTGGAGAGATCGGACCGGTCGGTGGCCTTCGACAGGCTCAGGCTCGTGTGAGCGATGAGGAGGTCCATGGGGTCGCGGGTGAGGTGTGCGGTCTGGCGGGCGATGCGTGCGGCATCCGTGTCGGAGGTGTAGGGAGTTCGGACCCGGGTGAATCCAGCACTGCCCTGCATGCCCATCACGGCGACGCCGACGTAAGCCGGGTCCAGGAGTGCGACGGGGCTGTAGTCCGGCCAGTTGCGGATGTCGTCACCAAGGCCGGCCACGGCTGCCTCGATGGCCTTCTGTGCGAAGGACAGAGCGACGGGGCACACGTCGCGGATCGACGTGGGCAGAGCGTCGCCGGTGCCCTTCTGG
Organism: Streptomyces sirii; assembly: GCF_045690365.1. Taxonomy (NCBI): domain Bacteria; kingdom Bacillati; phylum Actinomycetota; class Actinomycetes; order Kitasatosporales; family Streptomycetaceae; genus Streptomyces; species Streptomyces sirii. The sequence goes on from NZ_CP147982.1 coordinate 4,897,200, forward strand.
GGCAGCAGGATGACCACGATGCCGACGCTGCGGCCCTTCTTCACCACGTCTTCCACGAGTCGGGTGTTCTCCTGTGCCAGGGCAGCGAGGTCCTTGGTCTTCTTGTCGCTGCCCTTGTGCTCGCGGAAATAGGTGTGGGCCTCGTCGATGATCAGAATGGTCAGCGGCCAGTGAGGCTGGGGACCCACCTTCCACATGTTCTTCTCGCCGAGCACATCGCGGATGGCAGCCATCCGGGCACGGCGAAGCTCCACCATGCGCTTGAACAGTTTGTTCGCGTCCGCCAGGTCGTCACCGACATAGGCGAAAAGCCGGTCCGAGACCTCGGCGTAGTCTCCGTCCTCCACCTTGGACGCCTTACCGTCGGCCACAGCAACCTGGAAGGCGGGCGAAGGGGCAAAGTGTGGCATCTTCGGCGAAGCGGAGAAGGCGGCATGTTCGACACCTACGCCGCCAGCTTCGACGCGGTATGGGAGACCGCGACGCCGATACGAGAAGGGTGACCATGGCACGGACCGAGTACTACGACGATCCTGCGGCACCTGAGCCGAACAGCTTGGTGGTCGCCGCCTCCGCCGTGGTCACCGACGAGGAGGGGCGCATTCTCCTCCAGCGCCGACGCGACAACGATCTCTGGGCGTTGCCAGGTGGCGGTATGGAGATGACCGATTCACTCCCGGGAACGGCCGTCCGCGAAGTGCAGGAGGAAACGGGCCTGGACGTCGAGATCACCGGGCTCGTGGGCACGTACACCGACCCTCGCCACATCATCGCCTACTCGGACGGCGAGGTACGCAGACAGTTCAACGTCTGCTTCACGGCCCACGTGCTCGGCGGCCAACTGGCGATCTCGGACGAGTCCACGGAACTGCGGTTCGTCCAGCCCGAGGAGCTTGACCAGCTGCCGATGCACCACACGCAGAGGCTCCGGCTCCGTCACTTTCTGGAACACCGTGAGCGGCCGTATCTCGGCTGACCTCCTACGGCGCAGCGACGGCAACGGCCTCCGGGACACGCTGCGGTGCCCCTCAGCGAATCGATTCGTCCATCAGCACGTACAGGACGCGACGAGCGAACCACTGCTGACGATCTCCCGACGGTCGATTATGCCTCGCACGTCGGCAAGCGGGATCCATTCGATGCGGTCGGACTCGTTCTTCTCCGTCGGAGGCCCAACGTAGGTCGCACTGTCGGGGCGAAAGACGTAGTGCCGCGAGTCCGTGATCCCGTTCGCTATGCGTCTTTCAGTGCATGAAATGCGCCCCGCTCGTCTGGTGGCCCCACCATTTCAGACGAGGTTGCCGCCGTGACTGCCGTGTGATCGGACCACACCGCCACGCGTGGGCAAGCTCGTCAGGAGACGAGGATGGAAATGCCGTCTCCGAGCAGTTTCAACCCGAGAACGAAGAACAGGACCGCCATCACGGCGACGTTGTGCTGGGCTGCCCAGTCTTTCCAATTGCCGAGCGTGGTTTTCGCTCGCTCTCCTCCGATGAGGAAGACTCCCAGTGGGGCCAGCAGGCCGAGGGTGGCGATCAGGACGAAGATCGCCAGCGACGCGATCTGCTGCCCGACCGGCAGTCCGGCCGAGCCGATCGAGGCGCCCGCGGCGATGGTCAGCGGGGCGTTCTTGGCGTTGAGCGCGGCCAGGGCCAGTCCGAGTCCGAAGACCTTGACCGGTGTGAGGCGGTCGATCGCGCCCATCCACTTCGGCAGCTGGGCCTCCGAGGGATCCTTCGGGCGCCGGTGCCACTGCCGGGCACCGAAGAGGACCAGGAGCACGCCCAAACCGAGCTTGAGAGCTCCCACCCAGGTGGCCGGGTGATGGTGGGCCGAGGCACCTGCAGGGGAAGCGATCGCCAGCATCACCGCACCCAGCACCGAAAGTCCCAGGATCCAGCCGACGGCGAACAGCTGTCCATTGAGACGTCCCCGAGGCGTGGCGAGAACGAGGATCATTGCGATGATCGGCAGCGGGCTGATCGCAACGCCGGCCGCAAGACCCAGCACGTCACCGAGAACTTTGCCCATGGTTACCTCCAGGGTGGGCCCGGGCGATGATCAGGTCGAGCCAGGCTTGGCGGGAGATGGGTGCTCCGATCGCCTGGGCGGGCACCCGCGGGTCTGTTGTGTGCGTGCCCCGGGCCCGGTGCGGTCGCCGCATCCCCGGAAGCACCCCGCTGAACGGCGAACTCCCCGGAGATCAGCACCCGCCCTGCACCCGTCCGAACGCTCCGGACGGCTGAGCGCTTGCATGACGCGAACGCGCTCACAGTGCGGCCGGGACGGCGCCAGGGTGCAGCGGCGGACTGTTACGCGGCTGACGACGCCGTACTCGGGAATCCCCTCTCATATTCCTGCATCGTTGCGGATCTGTCGTCGCGAGCTCCTTGGAACGCGAGGCCCCGTCCTGTTGCGTGCCGGCCACCCGCTGTGCTGCCTTCCCGGAACTGGAGAAGCCAGCCGGCACCCGAGGCCGCTTTCCGCATCCCCCAGAGCCGGAGATGCGAGGGGGCACATGGGCAGTGAGGATGAAGAGGTGAGGGCAATGGCGCCTCATGTTTGAGCGCTTGGCGACTCTCGCGCCGATTCGTGCCAGGAGGGCCTCACGATGACTGCGACGACAGGTGCAGCCCAGCCGGCTCAGCCCGAGCGCCCGGGCAGGTCGGATGGGGTCTGCAGCGAGTTCACCGTATTTACCAAGATCAAGCCGGGCGAGGCCGATGCATTGCGTGAGGACCTCGCCACGCTCTCCGACGCGACGAATGACGGGAGGGTCCATGCGGCGGTGCGCCAGATCGGCACCCTGCATGACGCACGGCATGTGATCTTCGACAATGACACCCGGTTCATGTTCGCCAGCGTCTTCGACGGCTCCTGGGACGCCTACATCGACGACTTCGCCAAGACGGTGGTCGGGGAGCGCTTCGACAAGGTCTTCTCGCACAGTGAAGGGTTCCCCGGCGTCACCGATCCAGGGGTGAAGGACTGGTTCGTCGCCCATCAGGCGCCCGCGGGTGTTTTCGTCAGCGCCTATCCCGACCTGACTGTTCAGCAGATCTTCAAGGACCACCGAGTGGATGAGGCGTTCGAGGAGATGCTGGACACCCCTGAGTTCCGGGCGGCGCTGGATAACCCGGCCAACGCGGAGTTGGTGGCCTCGCCTGCTTTCCAGAAGCTGATGGAGGAAGCCGCGGCTTAGAAGCCGGACACACCCAACCTCAGAGCCGACCCGGCTTCGGTGGACCGCGTCGGCGGACGCGCACCAGCCTCTGCCGGGCTGCCCAGGCAGAGACCCGATGTGGAGGCACAAGGGATCATGAACACGGCGGCAAGCAGCAGCGCGGCCGGTGTGCGCGTCGAGATCGACGACGTCCAGAGCGGGGCACTGCGTCCACGGCCCGTGCCGTACGAGGGAAAGTTCATCTTCCTGCGCGTCGATGACCGCCACGCAGGGCGCGCCCTGCTGCGGCGGCTGCTCCCGGTGACCCCGGGTGGTCTGCGCGGCGCGGACCGGAGCCAGGACGCCTGGGTGGCGGTGGCGTTCACCTACCAGGGACTGAAGGCTCTGGGGGTGCCCCAGGAGTCGTTGGACAGCTTTCCGCGGGCGTTTCGTGAGGGCATGGCCGCTCGGGCGGAGCGGATCGGTGACGTGGGCGAGAGTGCCCCGGCTCACTGGGAGGCACCGTTCGGAACGGGCGATGTCCATATCGCGTTGAGCGCCCTGTCCCCCGATGCGGCGCAGCTGGAGAGGGAGTTGGCGCGGGCGCGCGTCGCCTACGAGGACACGCCCGGTGTCCGGGTGATCTGGCAGCAGGAGGTCCACCAGCTCCCGACCGGGCGCACCACCTTCGGCTTCCGCGACGGCATCAGCCATCCGAACATCGAGGGCGTCGGCCTGCCCGGCTCCAACCCTCAGGAAGCCCCCATCAAGGCCGGCGAGTTCATCCTCGGCTACCCCGACGAAACCGGCAATCTGCCGTCCATGCCCAGCCCCGATGTGCTGGGGCGCAACGGGACCTACGCGGCCGTGCGCAAGGTCCACACCAAGGTGGCGGCCTGGCGGCAGTACCTGCGTGCGAACACCTCCAGCGCCGAGGAGGAGGCGCTCCTGGCGGCGAAGATGGTCGGGCGCTGGCCCAGCGGAGCGCCGCTGACCCTGACCCCGGACCACGATGACCCGGAGCTGGCGGCCGATCCGCACCGCGTCAACAACTTCCTGTACCGGGAGAACGACGATCGCGGCTTCCGGTGCCCCGCCGGTGCGCACATCCGGCGCACCAACCCCCGCGATTCCACCATCATCGGCGACGCACGGATGCACCGACTCATCCGCCGCGGCACCACCTACGGCCCACCGCTGCCCGAGGGCGTACTGGAAGACGACGGCGCCGACCGCGGCCTGGTCGGAGTCTTCATCGGCGCGCACCTAGAGCGGCAATTCGAATTCATCAAGGCCGAATGGGTCAACGACGGCAACTTCATCAGCCACCCCGGCGAGAAGGACCCGGTAGCCGGGCATCACGGCGGAACCGGCAGCGCCACCATCCCGGAGAAGCCGGTCCGGCGTCGCCTCCAGAACCTGCCCAGCTTCGTGGCCACCCGCGGCGGCGAGTACTGCTTCCTGCCGGGCCTGCGCGCCCTGCGCTGGCTTGCCGAACTGAAGGACTGAGGGCAATTCCTACCCCCTGAGGTCCCATCACGGTCTTCGAGAGAGGTCGAAGCCATGGCAACACAGTTCGTCCCCTACACGCTGGACGTCGAAGACGATGACCCGCACTTCGACCAGAACCTCCAGACGGTGATCGCAAAGACCGAGAGCTACATCACCGAGTCAGTGAAGACCGGTGGCACCGGACGGGCCCTGCGCGACGCCCACGCCAAGGGCTACGGGCTGGTCCGAGGGGAAGTGGAGATCCTGGACGGGCTTCCCCCCGAGTACGCCCAAGGCATCTACGCGACGCCGGGAACCCACGATGCGCTCATCCGCTTCTCCAACGGCTCGCCCTTCGCCGGAGCCGACGCGCGACTGGGCAGCGCCACCGGACTGGCACTGAAGATCTTCGGCATCGACGGCCCGACCCTGCTGGAAGACGAACCGGACACCGGCACCTTCGACTACGCCAACATCAACGCACCGATCTTCTTCTGCAATACAGTCGACCACTACCTGTTCATCCAGGAATTGTTCCTGAACGCGCCGGCCTACTTCTCCCAGGGCCGACCCGGCGCACATCGTTTCTTCACCGAGTTCGTCACCGGGAAAGGAACCCTCGACCAGGGCAACTGGGCATGGGACGAGTTCCTGGCCTTCCTCAGCCTGTCCAAGATCCCCCCGGTCAACGTACTGCTGTCAAGCTACTGGACCATGGGCGCCGTCCGGCACGGGGACTACATCGCCAAGGTGCGCATCGCCCCCGACCCGCACTCCGCCGCAGCAGTGGTCCGGCGCACTATCGACACGACCTCCGCACCGGAGGTCTTCCGACCGGCCCTGCAAGCCGAGCTGCAGGAGCGGCCCTACGCCTTCGACATCCAGGTCCAGCTCTGCACCGACCTGGAGCGCATGCCCGTGGAGGACGTCACCGTGGAGTGGCCCGAGCAACTGTCGCCGCTCGTCACGGTGGCCAAGCTGCGGCTGCCGCAGCAGGACATCTCAGGCCCGGACAACCTGGAGAAGATGGACGCACTGTCCTTCACACCCTGGCGGGTCACCGCCGAGCACGCACCCCTGGGCAACATCATGCGGGCCCGCAAGGAGGTCTACCGGCATTCCTCCATCGCGCGCCACAAGCTCAACCAGCAGCCCCGCACAGAGCCCCGCAGCGCCGACGAGGTATTTGGTGCTTGACCCGGCCCACCGCCGCAAACATGCGACAACCAAGGTGGCTGGCCCTCACGGCCAGCTGTCGTCCACGGCCTGGCCATGAGACGAGCATGAGGCGGTCGCGGAGGCCAGCCACGCCAGCAGAGGTGGCTTGGCGCCCTCGCAGCGTACGTATGCGCTGTCGCCGTTGCAGTGAGGCTACTGCTCACAGCTGACGGCAGCTCCGACGGCAACGACGACACACAGACGCGCATGATCGCTAACCTGAGCGACCGAAGCTTGAGGCTGTCTGCGCTCCTCATGGCGTGGTGCCCGATCCTACGGATCAGAAGGTTGCAGGTTCGAATCCTGCCGAGCGCACAGCAGGCCAGAGGCCCCGTCGAGAGATCGACGGGGCCTCTGGTGTTTGTGGTGATGGGTCCACGGTCACGCGGATCGAGCTGTGGCTCAGGACTTTCCTGATCATGCGGGCATCGGCGCCCTGCTCGTGGAGCAGTGACGGGCACGTGTGGCGCAGGTCATGAAAGCGGACTCTTCGGACCTCGGCACGGGCGCACAGCGCCTCGAAGCACCGGTTCAGGTTCCGCGGCTCGATGGGCGTTCTGTTCTTCGTGGTGTCGGGGATGTGCAGCCGCGATGGCCGTCCCTACGGTCTCGGGTGGCCGTCGCGACGTGCTTCGCCCGGGGCGGACTGCCGATGAAGTGGCAAATCGGCCGAGGAGTCCGCTGTCAGCGGTGATGCCGTGAGGAGTGGGGCGTTGTCACGTGTGTGCCGTTGTGCCGTTGTGCCCTCGGCTGGGGTCGGTCTCGGTGGTCTGAGGTGCGGCGGAGAGGGTGAAGGAGAGGAGGGCTGTGGCGGTGAAGTCGTCGGCGGATTCGACCGTCTGCCAGGCGCCCACGTGGTCCATGTAGCCGTGGCCGTCGAAGGCGGCGAAGGGGTTGCCCTGGCCGGTCGGGCACTTGCGCATGGTGGGCAAGGAGTTGAGGTCCTTGAGCTGCGAAGGGGGACCCCCATGTGTGGGCGCCCAGCGTCCAGTTGCGCTGCTGGGTGGCGAACGCCTCGTAGTGGGAGTCCCCGGTCACACGGTGGTACAGCTGCGCGGTGGCGGCCAGGCCGAAGGCGTGGGGTACGGAGTCGAAGTCGGTGTAGACGGCTCCGGCCCGGAACGGGTCGCGGGCCGCACGGGAACTGCCGTCGTCGAGCTGCCGCTTGAGGTCGTCGACGAGTTGGACGCGGGTCACCTCGGCGCTCGGGGCGTCGGCGGCGGCGTCGAGCAGTTTGGCGAGGTCGGCGTGGGCGGGTGCGCTGACGTCGCCGAGCAGGTTTCCATCGGAGTCCACCGGATTCCCCCAGGGCCCACGGGCCGGTGTCAGGCCGCGGCCCCTTGGCGGGCTTGGTGGGTCCGGTCGGTGGCCAGGGCCGCCGCCCGCCGGACCGAATCGGCGGAGGCGGCCAGCAGCGGCAACCGGACGGCCGGGCTGGGGATACGGCCCTGTGCGTGCAGCACCCCCTTGATCACGGTCGGGTTCGGCTCGGCGAAGAGCGCGGCGGACAGCCGGGCCAGCTCGGCTCCCAGCCGGCGGGCCGGTCCGGCGGCGTCGCGCCGCCACAGCGAGATCAGCTCGGCGTAGTCGGCGGTGCGGACATTGGCCGACGCCAGGATGCCGCCGTCGGCGCCCGCCGCGAGCAGCGGCGAGATGACGGCGTCGTCGCCGCCGAGCACCGCGAAGCCCGGCGCCGGCGAGCCGAGCAGTTCCATCGCGGCCGCGTCGATCGCGCCGGTCGCGTACTTGACCCCGACGACCGCCGGCAGGTGCCCGAGCGCGTCCAGCGTGCCGGTGCTGAGGGTCTGGCCGGTGCGGTACGGGATGTCGTAGACGACCAGCGGCAGGCCGCCGTGCTCGGCGAGCGCCGTGAAGTGCGCCAGCGTCCCCGCCTCGCCGGGCCGGGTGTAGGGCGGCGCGGGAACCAGCGCCGCGGCGACGTCACCGCTCTGAGCGAGCTCCCGCAGCGACGTGATGGCGGCGGCGGTGTCGTTGGTGCCGACGCCGACGATCAGCGGAGCCCCGTGTGCCCGGCAGGCGGCCGCGCACACGCGGACCACGGCCCGCTTCTCCTCGGCGGTCAGCACGGCCGCCTCCGCGGTGGTGCCGAGGGCAACGAGTCCGCGAGCACCGCCGACCGACAGCGCCTCGTCGGCGAGGCGGGCGAGGGCGTCCGGGGCGAGGCGCAGGTCGTCGGTGAACGGGGTCACCAAGGGGACAAACAGGCCGGTGAGGATCGCATCGGGCTTCATGCCCCCAGCCTGTCCCACACGGACCCAGTAGATCCATTTCGCATTCCTACGCTGATACGTAAGCTCACCTTATGCTCGATGTTCGACGTCTCCACCTGCTGCGCGAACTGGACCGGCGCGGCACCATCGCGGCCGTGGCCGAGGCGCTGACCTTCACCGCCTCGGCCGTCTCCCAGCAGCTGGGCGTGCTGGAGCGCGAGGCGGGCGTGCCCCTGCTGGAACGCAGCGGCAGACGGGTGGTGCTCACCCCCGCGGGCCGCACCCTCGTCACCCACGCCGACGCCGTCCTCGAACGCCTCGAACTGGCGGTCTCGGAGCTGGCCGGGGCGCGCGAGGGCATCGGCGGGCCGCTGCGGATCGGGACGTTTCCCTCCGGCGGCCCCGCGATCGTGCCCGCCACGCTGGCCGAGCTTGCCCGGCGGCATCCCGCGCTGGAACCGATGGTGCAGGAGATCGACTCGGCGCGGGTCTCCGACGGCCTGCGCGCCGGCGAACTCGACGTGGCCCTCGTCCACGACTACGACTTCGTGCCCGCGTCACCGGACACCACGGTCGACCAGGTGCCCCTGCTGAAGGAGCCGATGTACCTGGCCACCGACAGCGCTCCCGCAGCCGGTGCCGCCACCCGCGGCGACACGCTGGCGGAGCTGCTCGGACCGTGGGCCACGTCCCCGTGGATCACGGCCCGGGACGGCACGACCGGTCACGCGATGGCCGTACGCGCCTGTCAGGCGGCCGGTTTCCAGCCGCGCATCCGCCATCAGGTCAACGACTTCCGTACGGTCCTGGCGCTGGCCGCCATCGGGCAAGGTGCCGGATTCGTACCGAAGATGGCCACTGCGCACGCCCCTGACGGCGTGGTCCTGACCCGGCTGCCCCTCTTCCGCCGCTCGAAGGTCGCCTTCCGCTCGGGCGGCGGCACGCACCCGGCGATCGGCGCGTTCGTGGCGGCGGCGCGAACAGCGGTGGGCTCCACGGGGGGTGCCGCCTAGGTGTGCTGTCCCGGCAACCTTGACGGCAACGACGGCTCACGGAGGCTGCCAGTGGCAGAGAGCGGTACACGGGGCGGTGCGGGTGTCGGGGGGCGTGGGCGGGGCGTGCCGGGGTGGTTCGGGGAAACGATTAGGCATTGGGGCGAGAGTCGCGTAGTGTTCGGGGAACCGACGCGGGGTGGAGCAGCTCGGTAGCTCGCTGGGCTCATAACCCAGAGGTCGCAGGTTCAAATCCTGTCCCCGCTACTGATGCCGTAGGCCCAGTGGATTCAGATCCGCTGGGCCTACGGCCTTTTTTGCGTTCAGTCGTGGGTCGGGGGTGGCGGGGCGGTGTAGTGGGCGGCCGGGCCGGTGGGGGTCGGGGCCAGGTGAGGGTGCAGGAGGAGGCCGTCGTCGTAGTCGCCGGTGTTCTGGTGCCGGAAGCGGAGCGGCTCGGTGGTGGGGAGGGTGCGCAGGCGCTCCCGTAGGCGGGCGGCGGCGGTCCCGTAGGCGGTGGGGGCGGCGCGGTCCGCACCGGGGATCAGGAGGGGCGGGACGACGGAGACCCCGGTGTACCAGAGGGTGCCGTGCTGGAGGGGGAAGAGGAGGTCGTTGAGGTCGCCGTTGACGCCGCGCGGGCCGAGGGTCGCGGCGCGGGCGCCGGCGGTGGTGATGACCATGGCGCGCTTACCGGTGAGTCGGCCGTCGCCGTAGCGGCGGGGGCGGCCGGTGGCGGGGTCGGTGAGGCCGAAGGCGAAGCCCTTGACGAAGACGCGGTCGAACCAGCCCTTGAGGATGGCCGGCATTCCGTACCACCAGAGGGGGAACTGGATGATCAGAGTGTCCGCCCAGGTGAGCTTCTGCTGTTCGGAGGCGATGTCGGGGCTCAAGTGGCCGTTGGCGTAGGCGCGTTCGGAGGCCTCGCCGACCAGTAGGCGGTCGGTCGGGTCGTGGTCGTAGTCGGGGGCGTCGACCACCGGGTTCCACTTCATGGCGTACAGGTCGGAGACGCGGTACTGGTGGCCGTGGGATTCGAGGGTGCGCAGGCCCTCCGTCTTGAGGGCGCCGCTCAGGGAGCGCTGGTCGGGGTGCGCGAACAGCCAGAGGACCTTCATGGCGTCCACTGTCCGGGGTGAGCGGGGCGGCGCACGAGTGGCCGGATGGTCATAGAGTGCAAGGATCAGGCCATGGGGTGCGGGGCGTGGGGGTCGGCCCATGGGATGTGGGGCGAGAGAGGTGCGTGATGGGTGTGGGTGGCGTGAGTGGTGTGACGGGTGTGAGTGGTGTGGTGGAGGGGGCTGCTGAAGGTGGTGAGGGGCGGCGGCATCGGGTGGCCGTGTTGGTGCGGGACGGGATGCTGCCGATCGAGGTGGGGATCGTGCACCGGATCTTCGGGGAGGCCCGGTCGGCCGCCGGGGAGCCGCTGTACGAGCTGGTGACCTGCGCGCTGAGGCCCGGGGAGGTACGTACGGACACCGACTTCACGGTGAACGTCGCGCACGGTCCGGAGGCGCTGGCGGAGGCCGACACCGTGGTCGTACCGGCGGCCAACGCGGACTACGGACCGGGGGAGGAGCAGTGTGCCGGGCGGCTGGGCGCGGAGCTGGCCGACGCGCTGCGGCGGATCCGGCCCGGGACCCGGGTCGCGTCGATCTGCACGGGGGCGTTCGTGCTGGCCGCGGCCGGGCTGCTGGACGGGCGGCGGGCGACCACGCACTGGCGGTCGGTGGACGACTTCCGCCGGCTGTTCCCGGCCGTCGAGCTGGACGCGGAGGTGCTGTACACGGACGAGGGGGATGTGCTGACGGCGGCCGGGGTCGCCTCGGGGATCGATCTGTGTCTGCACATGGTCCGGTGTGACCACGGGGCGGCGGTGGCCAATGATGTCGCGCGGCGGACGGTCGTGCCGCCTCACCGGGAGGGCGGTCAGGCGCAGTACATCCGGCGGCCGATGGCGGAGCCGCAGGTGTCCTCCACGGGGGCGGCGCGGGCCTGGGCGCTGGAGCACCTGGACCGGCCGCTGAGCCTGCGGGAGCTGGCGGCGCGGGAGGCGATGAGCGTACGGACCTTCACCCGGCGCTTCCGGGAGGAGGTCGGGGTCTCGCCGCTGCAGTGGCTGACCCAGCAACGGATCGAGCGGGCACGGCAGTTGCTGGAGGAGACGGAGCTGACGGTGGACCGGATCGCGGCGGAGGCGGGCTTCGGGACGGCGGCCTCGCTGCGTGCGCATCTCCAGTCGGCGTTGGGGGTGTCGCCGCGGGCGTATCGGAGCACCTTTCGAGGGGCTGGGGCCGGTAGCGGTAGGGGTGGGCTGGTGGCGTGAGCTTGGGGGACCGGCGCGGCCCGGGGGCTGGGCGGGCGGCGACGGGTGCGATGGCGGGACGTTGTCAGTGGGCGGTCGTACGCTGGCGATGTGTGGCGGTGTACGGGACCTCGCTGGTCAGGCGGCGGGTCGGGTAGGCGGACGGGGTCGGTGCCGGGGCCGGAGGGGCCGTTCGGGCAGCGGCTCGGCTGGTACTGCGCCGAGCGGGGCGAGGAGCGGGTCAGCATGCTCCCCGCGGGCAAACGGCTGGCGTTCGCCGCGCAGGGTGAGCGGCGCTGCCTGGGGGTGCGGCGGGCCGGGGGCTGGATCGTCTGCCCGTATGCGGCGGTGCTCGACGGTGCGAGCGCCAAGGACCAGTGCGCGCGCTGTGCGCAGCTGGACCGCTCGCGGTCGGTGGCCGCCGACACCATGGCCGACGATCCGCGTCCGTACGGCGTCTATCTCGCGTACTTCGGTCCCGGTCTGCTCAAGGCGGGGATCACGGCCGCCGAGCGCGGTTCGGCGCGCCTGGTGGAGCAGGGCGCCATCGCGTACGCCTGGCTGGGGCGCGGGCCCTTGATGGCGGCGCGGCGGGCGGAGGCGCTGCTGGGGAGCGCGCTGGCGGTGCCCGACCGGTTCGCGAAGGCGGCGAAGCGGGCGGCGCGCGGGGCGTTGCCGCCCGTATCTGAGCGGGCCGCCGAACTGGCCCAACTGCACCGCAGAGCACGAGAACTGGCGGGCTGGCCGGAGGCGCTGGAGCCGGTGGCGTTCGCCTGTACGGACCATACGGAGCTGTTCGGGCTCGGCCGTGTTCCGCCTGAGGTGGCGGAGCTGGGCGGGATGACGGCGGGTGCGGAGATCGTGGGGGAGGTGCTGGCCGGGGTGGGCTCGGATGTGTATCTGCGGCTGGCCGGGGAGGCGGTCGGAGAGGCCGGGGGAGGGGCGGCTGAGGTGGTCGGCGGAGCGGCCGGTGGCGAGGCTGGTGGGGTGGTTGCGGTGCTGGATGCCAGGGGGCTGTCGGGGTGGGTGTTGGGGGCCGCCTCGGGGCGGGTGACGACCGTTCCGGTCCGGGCGGCGGCATCCCGGATGAGGGAGCGGGAGGGGGAGCAGGAGGGTTTGTTCTGATCCGCGGGAGGGTGGGCAGGCCAGGCAGGGGCAGGGGCAGGGCTTGTCGGGGACTGGTGGAACTAGTGGGCTGGTGGGCCGCAGTGGCGCCAGTGGGCCGGACTGGCACTGGTGGGCCTGGTGGAGGGCCTGGTAGGGCTGGTAGGTCTGGAAGTGGGTGGCCTGCGAGAGGGCAGGAAGCGTCGGGGAGTCGGGGAGGGGCCGCAGTGGCGGACGGTGATGAGCGGGTCGGTGCGTTCTGGCGGGGATTGGGGCTTCCGGGGCTGATCGATGTGCATACCCACTTCATGCCGGCGCGGGTGATGGCGAAGGTCTGGGCGTACTTCGACGCCGCCGGGCCGCTGGTGGGCCGACGATGGCCGATCGAGTACCGCTTGGAGGAGGACGAGCGGCTGGCGGTGCTGCGCGGCTTCGGCGTACGGGCGTTCACGTCGATGATCTATCCCCACAAGCCGGGGATGGCGCAGTGGCTCAACGGATGGGCCGCCGAGTTCGCGGCCCGTACGCCCGACTGCCTGCGGACCGCGACGTTCTTCCCGGAGGAGGCGGCCGCGGCCTATGTCCGGGACGAACTGGCCGACGGGGTACGGGTCTTCAAGGCGCATGTGCAGGTGGGGGCGTACGACCCGGCCGATGCGCTGCTCGACCCGGTGTGGGGCCCCGTGGCGGAGGCGGGTGTGCCGGTGGTCGTCCACTGCGGGTCGGGGCCCGTGCCGGGGAAGCACACCGGGCCCGAGCCGATCGCGCGGCTGCTGGCCCGACACCCTCGACTGCGGTTGATCATCGCGCATATGGGGATGCCGGAGTACGCCGACTTCCTGGACCTCGCGCAGCGCTATCCGGGTGTGCACCTCGATACGACGATGGCCTTCACGGACTTCTCCGAGCGGGACGCACCCTTTCCGCGAGCGGAACGCGGCCGGCTCGCGGACCTCGGCGACCGGGTGCTGTTCGGCAGCGACTTCCCCAACATCCCCTACGGGTACGCCCATGCGCTGGAGGCGCTGACCCCGTTGGAGCTGGGGGAGGAGTGGCTGCGGGGGGTCTGTTACGGGAATGCGGCGCGGCTGTTCGGCGTGTGAGGGGGCGGGCGGGCAGGGCCCGGGGCTCGAGACCGGATCCCCCGGTGCCTCAGGCCGGATCAGGGGTGGACGGGACGGTGACGGCCGCGGCGAGGTGAGCCATGGCTGTCGCCAGGTCGGCGAGGGTGGGCTCGTCCGTGACCCGTTCGGCGGCGGCGTCGATCTTCGGGCCGATGGCGGGGACTTCACGGCAGGCGGCCGTGACGACCTCGCCGGTCATCATGCGCAGGGTCTCGCGGAGCTGGGCGTTGGCGTGGTCGCCGCCGGTGGGGAACGGGGAGGCGGTGAGCACCGCGACCGGCTTGTGGACGCATTCGCCGCTGCTGACCAGCCAGTCGAGCGCGTTCTTGAGGACGCCGGGGACCCCATGTGCGTACTCGGGGCTGACGAGGAGCAGCGCATCGGCGGCCGCAACGGCCTTGCGCAGGGCGGCGACGGGGGCGGGGGGAGTGGCGTCCTCGCCGTCCAGATCGGGGTTGAAGTGCGGCAGCGCGCCGATGTCCGCGGTGGCGGCCGGCCCGTCCCAGAAGCCGAGGGCGGAACGCAGTACCGCCCCGTTGGACGAGCGGGCTCGCAGGCTGCCGGAGAGGGCGATGAGTCTCATGGAGGTGACGGTAACGGGGTGGGGCGGAGCGCGGGCGGGGAGGGGCCGTGGGACAGGGAAAGTACTGGTCAGGGGGATTGTCAGTGGTGGGTGCGAGGCTGGGGAAGTGGTGATCGACGTGGACCGCGCGGGGGGCGGACCAGGTCCGTTGCGGCGGGGACAGGGGGATAGCGGCACGGGGGAGGTGGCTTCTCGCGAGATGCGCGGACTGGGTTCTCGGGAGACACCCGAAGCGGTTTCTCAGGAGATTCACAGAAAGGGGAAAGGAAGCTCTCACGGGGGTGGGTCAAGCTCTGCGGCATGACCGTGACTTCGTCGTCCTCAGCCTCCCTTCGTGCGCCGGCAGCGGCCTCGTCTTCCAGGGGCGCGCCCGGGAAGCAGCCGGAGCTGTTGCGGGCCGACGGCAGCCCCGTACGGGTGCTGGTCGTGGACGACGAGTCCTCGCTCGCCGATCTGCTGTCGCTCGCGCTGCGCTACGAGGGCTGGGACATCCGGTCGGAGGGGGACGGCGCGGGTGCGCTGCGCAGCGCCCGCAGCTGGCGGCCGGACGCGGTGCTGCTGGACGTCATGCTGCCCGACATGGACGGCCTGACGGTGCTCGGGCGACTGCGGCGTGAACTCCCGGACGTGCCGGTGCTGTTCCTGACCGCCAAGGACGCGGTCGAGGACCGGATCGCCGGGCTCACGGCGGGGGGCGACGACTACGTCACCAAGCCGTTCAGCCTGGAAGAGGTGGTGGCGCGACTGCGGGGCCTGCTGCGGCGGGCCGGGGCGGCCGCAGCACGCAGCGAATCGCGGTTGACCGTGGGTGATCTGGTGCTCGACGAGGACAGTCATGAGGTGTGGCGGGACGGCCGGGAGATCCATCTGACGGCCACCGAGTTCGAGTTGCTGCGCTATCTGATGCGCAATCCGCGGCGGGTACTGAGCAAGACGCAGATCCTCGACCGGGTCTGGAGCTATGACTTCGGCGGCCAAGCGAACGTCGTCGAGCTGTACATCTCGTATCTGCGGCGGAAGATCGACGCGGGGCGGGAGCCGATGATCCACACCCGGCGGGGTGCGGGCTACCTGATCAAGCCGGTCGGGTAAGGCGGGTGGTGAGCGGCAAGTCCCGTCCCCGTCCCCGGCGCCGTTGGTCGCTTCGGGCGCGGCTCGTGGTGTCGGCCGTCGCGCTGATCGCCGTCGTCGGGACCGTCATCGGAGTGGTGACGACGATCGCGCTGCACTCCTATCTGCAAGGGGATCTGGACAAGCAACTGGAGGGGTCCGTCGGGCGGGCGCAGGGGCTGCGGTCGCACGCTCCTCCGGGCGGCGGACCGCTCGACTTCGTGGCGATGGGGGGCCAGCCGCTGGGGACGGTGGGGGCGCTGGTCGGACCCGACGGCAGGGTCGACTTCGGTCAGAGGCTGAGCGATTCGAAGAGCCGGGATCCGCGCGAGGGATTGGCGTGGTTGACCCGGGGCCAGGTCAGGGCGCTGAACGCGGTGCCGCGGGACGGTAGGCCGCACACCGCTGAGATCCCCGGGCTCGGTGACTATCGCGTGCGGTCCACCAAGGACGGTTCGCTGCTGCTCGGACTGCCGCTCGGCCATGTCCAGGACACGGTCGGCAGGCTCGTGGTCATCGAGGAGTGTGTGACGGTCGCCGGGCTGGTCGCGGCCGGTATCGCCGGCTCCACCATGGTCGGCTTCGCACTGCGGCCGCTGCGCCGGGTCGCCGCCACCGCCACCCGTGTCTCCGAACTCCCGCTCCACCAGGGCGAGGTGGTGCTGCACGTCCGGGTGCCGGAGTCCGAGGCGGACGGGCGTACGGAGGTGGGACAGGTCGGTGCGGCGCTGAACCGGCTGCTGGGGCACGTCGGCTCGGCGCTCTCGGCCCGCCAGGAGAGCGAGATGCGGGTCCGGCGGTTCGTCGCCGACGCCAGCCATGAGCTGCGTACACCGCTGGCGTCGATCCGGGGCTATGCCGAGCTGACCCGGCGCGGGAACGAGCGGCCGGGGCCGGCGACCCGGCACGCCCTGGGGCGGATCGAGTCGGAGGCGGAGCGGATGACGGGGCTGGTGGAGGACCTGCTGCTGCTCGCCCGTCTCGACTCCGGGCGCCCGCTCTCGTACGAGAGCACTGATCTCTCGCCGTTGGTGGTGGATGCGGTCAGCGATGCGCGTGTGGCCGGGCCCGGCCACCGGTGGCGGTTGGAGCTGCCGGAAGAGCCGGCGTTGGTGTACGGCGATGGCGGCCGGCTGCACCAGATTCTGGTGAACCTGCTGGCCAACGCCCGTACGCACACTCCGGAGGGGACGACGGTCACGGCGCGGGTGCGCACCGCGGGGCAGGCGGGCGCGTACGGAGGCGTCGACGGTAGTGCCCCCAAGGGCGGCGGCGTTCGAGGCGGTGTCGTGCAGTTGGAGGTGCAGGACGACGGGCCCGGCATTCCGGCCGAGCTGCTCCCGCATGTCTTCGAGCGGTTCGCGCGCGGTGACGCCTCGCGCTCACGGGCCGCCGGAAGTACCGGCCTCGGGTTGGCGATCGTGCAGGCCGTGGTGGCCGCGCACGGCGGCACGGTCGAGGTCGCGAGCGTGCCGGGCCGGACGGTGTTCACGGTGACGCTCCCGGTGGCGCACTCCAGCGGCCGCCCGATCCTCGCCGTGGTGTGACCGGTACCGATCCTCGCCGTCGTGTGATCGGTACCGATCGTCGCTGTGGTGTGGTCCGCGCGGTGTGATCCCTGAGGCGGGTGTCCCGGATCTGATCTCTGCGGCGGCCCTCAGCGGGGGATCCGCCCGGTGCCACCGCGGACTCACAGCACCGGCACAGGCTCAGCACACGGCCATGACAGGGCGGTTGGCGAATGTCGTCGACATGACGACGACTCAGCCGCCCCGCACTCCACTGGGCTCCCTGCCGCCACGTGAGCATCTGCCTCTCGGGCGGATCGCGACCGTGCTCGATGTGGTCATTCCCGTCTACAACGAGGAGAGTGATCTTGAGCCGTGCGTCCGGCGCCTGCACGAGCACCTCGCCCGGACCTTCCCCTACGGGTTCCGGATCACCATCGCCGACAACGCGAGCACCGACCGTACGCCGGACGTCGCCGCCCGGCTCGACGACGCGATCGACGAGGTCACGGCGGTACGGCTGGAGCAGAAGGGGCGCGGCAGGGCGCTGCGCACCGTGTGGTCGCTCTCCGAGGCGCCGGTGCTGGCCTATATGGACGTCGATCTGTCCACCGACCTCAACGCCCTGTTGCCGCTGGTCGCACCGCTGATCTCGGGGCATTCGGACCTGGCGATCGGCTCCCGGCTCAGTCGGAGCGCACGCGTCGTTCGCGGACCCAAGCGGGAGTTCATCTCCCGTACGTACAACCTCATCCTGCGGGGCTCGCTCGCCGCGCGCTTCTCTGACGCGCAGTGCGGGTTCAAGGCCATACGCAAAGACGTGGCGGAACGGCTGCTGCCGATGGTCGAGGACACCGGGTGGTTCTTCGACACCGAGATGCTGGTGCTCGCGGAGCGGGCCGGATTGCGGATCCACGAGGTGCCGGTGGACTGGGTCGACGACCCGAACAGCACCGTGCACATCGTGCGGACGGCCACGGACGACCTCAAGGGCGTATGGCGGGTGGGGCGGGCCCTGGCGACCGGCGCGCTGCCGCTGGACCGGCTGGCCCGGCCGTTCGGGGACGACCCGCGGGACCGCGAGCTGTCCGGGGTGCCGGGCGGGCTGGCGCGTCAGCTGGTCGGCTTCTGTGTCGTCGGCGGGCTCAGCACGCTGTGCTATCTCGCCCTGTACTCCCTCTTCCGGCTCGGGCTGGGACCCCAACTGGCCAACGCGGCCGCGCTGTTGGTGTCGGCGATCGGCAACACCGCCGCCAACCGGCGGCTGACCTTCGGCGTACGGGGGCGGGACCGGGCGATCCGCCACCAGGCCCAGGGGCTGGTGGTCTTCGCCATTGGGCTGGCGCTGACCAGCGGTTCTCTCGCCGCCCTGGACGCCGCCAGCGGCAATGCCTCGCACGGCACCGAGCTCGCGGTGCTGGTCGCGGCCAACCTCGCGGCGACGGTGCTGCGGTTTCTGCTCTTCCGCGCCTGGGTCTTTCCGGAGCGTGAGCGCCGGGAGGAGCGGCACGACTCGCGCGACGGGCACGAGCCGCGCGACTCGCGCGACCGGCGCGGGCCGTACGACTCGCGCGACCGGCGCGGGCCGTACGACCTGGCCGATCGGCATGAGCTGCCCGACCTGCCCGACCGGCACGACCTGCCCGACCGGCACGACCGGCACGACCTGAACGACACCCCCAGGAGCACCCGATGACCCCGCACCCGTCCCCCACGCCGTCCGCGCCCGCGCGGATCCTGCGCGGCCACCCCACGGATCCACGCTGGGCGAGACCCGCGCTGCTGGCGTTGTTGCTGGTCACGGCGGTGCTCTACCTGTGGAGCCTGTCCGCGTCCGAGTACGCCAACCAGTTCTACTCGGCCGCCGTACAGGCCGGCAGCGAGAGCTGGAAGGCCTTCTTCTTCGGCTCCTCCGACGCGGCGAACTCCATCACCGTCGACAAGCCGCCGGCCGCGCTGTGGCCGATGGCGCTGTCCGTACGGCTCTTCGGGCTCGGTTCCTGGGCGATCCTGGTGCCCGAGGCGCTGATGGGCGTGGCGACGGTCGGCGTGCTGTACGCGGCCGTACGGCGGCGGTTCGGCGCGGGTGCCGGGCTGCTCGCGGGCGGGGTGCTGGCGGTGACGCCGGTCGCGGCGCTGATGTTCCGTTTCAACAACCCCGATGCGCTGCTGTGTCTGCTGATGGTCTGCGCGATCGCCGCCGTGCTGCGCGCCCTGGAGGACGGCCGTACGAAGTGGCTGGTGCTGGCCGGGGTCTGCTTCGGGCTGGGGTTTTTGACCAAGACGCTGCAGGCCTGGCTGATCCTGCCGCCGCTCGCCGTGGTCCATGCCTGCTGTGCGCCGGTCGCGCTGCGCCGGCGGCTCGGACAGCTGCTGCTCGCCGGGCTGGCGATCGTGGTGTCCGCCGGCTGGTGGGTGGCGATCGTCGAGCTTTGGCCGGCGGCCTCGCGCCCGTACATCGGCGGCTCGCAGCACAACAGCTTCCTGGAGCTGACCTTCGGCTACAACGGCTTCGGGCGGATCACCGGCGAGGAGACCGGCAGTGTCGGCGGGGGCGGTGCTCGTCCCGGCGGAGGCGGCGGCGGATGGGGGGAGACCGGCATCACCCGGCTCTTCTCGGCCGACATGGGCGGGCAGATCGCATGGCTGCTGCCCGCCGCGCTGATCCTGCTGGTCGTGGCGGTGTGCGTGCTGTGGCGGGCCCGGCGGGCGAACGCCGCCGATCAGGCCGAACGAGTCGATCAGGCCGAACAGGCCGGTCAGCGGGCGGAGTTCCTGATCTGGGGCGGCGCGCTGCTGATGACGTTCACGACCTTCAGCTTTATGTCCGGGATCTTCCACCAGTACTACAACATCGCGCTGGCCCCGTATATCGCGGCGCTGGTCGGGATGGGTACGACGCTGCTGTGGCGGCGCGGCGGGCGGCTCGCGTCGATCGTGCTGGCCGCGACGGTCGCGGTGACCGCCGCCTGGTCGTACGTGCTGCTGGACCGTTCACCGGACTGGCTGCCGTGGCTGCGCTGGACGGTGGCTGCGCTGGGGACGGTGGCGGCGCTGGGCCTGCTGGTGCCCCTGCGGCGGACGGGAGCAGCGGTACGGGGTGAGGCGCGGGTGCGGACGGGCCGCAGGGTCGTCGTGCTCGCGGCCGGGGCCGGGCTGGCGGCGGCGCTGGCCGGGCCGGTGGCGTACACGCTAGACACGGTCAACACACCCAAGGGCGGTTCGATCATCACGGCCGGGCCTTCTGTGCGGGGCGGTATGGGCGGACCTGGAGGCGGCGGCTTCCCCGGCGGCCGCGGCCCCGGCCGGGGCATGTGGCCCGGCAACAACGCCAGCAACAACGCCGGCAACAAGGCCAACACCAACGCCAACGCCAACCCGAACGCCAACGGCAACTCGAACCCCAATGGCAACCCGAACGCCAACGGCAACGGAACCAACAACGGCATGCCCGGCCGCGCCCAGGGTGGTGCCCAAGGTGCCGTGCCCGGCGCGGGCGGGCCGGGCCAGGGCAACCCGGCAGGCCAGGCGTTCCCCCCGGGTCGGAACCAGGGCGGGCAGGCCTTCCCCGGCCGTATCGGCGGAATGGGTGAGCGCGGCGCCGGCCGTATGGGCGGTATGGGCGGCCTGCTCAACGGCAGCAAGGTCAGCGCCAAGGCCAAGGCCCTGCTGGAGAAGGACGCGGACGACTACACCTGGGCCGCCGCGGCCATCGGCTCCCAGAATGCCGCGAGCCACCAACTGGCCACCCAGAAGCCCGTGATGGCGATCGGCGGTTTCAACGGGAGCGACCCGTCACCGACCCTCGCCCAGTTCAAGAACTATGTGGCGGACGGGAAGATCCACTACTTCATCGGTGGCGGACGGGGTGGCTTCGGCGGCCCCGGAGGCGGCCAGGGCGACTCGTCGAAGATCAGCTCCTGGGTGGAGAAGACCTTCAAGAAGGTCACCGTCGGCAGCGCCACCTTCTACGACCTGACCCGGAAGGCCTAGAGCGGACCCGGAAGACCCACCGATGGCCCGGAGGGCCCCGCGAGGACCGGGAAGAGCCCGGCGAGGGCCGGGAAGGGCCCAACGAGGGCCGGGAAGGGCCCAACGAGGGCCGGAAGGACTGTCGAGCCGATGAGACACAAGGCCTTCCCCCCTCGCTCGGGGTCTTCCCCTAAGGGGTCGATGGGCCCCCTGGCAAAGCCCTCCCCAGTCGCGCCCGCAGTAATTCAATTGTACGGCGTATAGGCATCCCTGTACGGTGTAAAGCATCCGCTCGCACCGTACAGGGAGCCCGTATGACCTCTGTGGCCTCGGAAGCCACCACCCTTCAGCCGACGGGCCGGCACTCCGCCCGCTGGCTGATCCTGGCCGTCATCTGCATCGCGCAGCTCACGGTGATCCTCGACAACACCGTCCTCAACGTCGCCATCCCCTCCCTCACCGAGGACCTGGGTGCGACCACTGCCGACGTCCAGTGGATGATCAACGCCTATTCGCTGGTCCAGTCCGGTCTGCTGCTCACCGCGGGCAACTCCGCCGACCGCTACGGCCGCAAGAAGATGCTCGCCGTCGGCCTGGTGCTCTTCGGTGTCGCCTCGCTCGGCGCCGCGCTCGCCCAGTCCCCCGGCCAGCTGATAGCCGCCCGCGCCGGCATGGGTGTCGGCGGCGCGCTGCTGGTCACCACCACCCTCGCCGTCGTCATGCAGATCTTCGACGACGCGGAGCGCCCCCGGGCCATCGGCATCTGGAGCTCGGTCAACTCCCTGGGCTTCGCCGCCGGGCCGCTGATCGGCGGTGCACTCCTCGACCACTTCTGGTGGGGCTCGCTGTTCCTGGTCAACCTCCCCGTCGCGGTCATCGCGTTCATGGCCGTCGTCACCCTCGTCCCCGAGTCCAAGAGCCGGGCCGGTGCGAGCCCGGATCTGCTGGGTGCCCTGCTGTCCACGATCGGCATGGTCGGGGTGGTCTTCGCGATCATCTCCGGGCCGGTCGACGGGTGGCTTTCCGAGCAGGTGGTGATCTCCGCCGCCATCGGCATCGCCGCGCTCGCCCTCTTCGCGGGGTGGGAGCTGCATGTCCCGCACCCCATGCTGGACATGCACTTCTTCCAGAACCGCCGCTTCATCGGTGCGGTCTCCGGCGGCATCCTCGTCGCCTTCGGCATGGGCGGCTCGATGTTCCTGCTCACCCAGCACCTCCAACTGGTGCTCGGTTACGGCCCGTTGGACGCGGGACTGCGGATGGCGCCGCTCGCCGTCACCGTCATCCTGATCAACTTCACCGGCCTGAGCGCCCGCCTGCTGCCCAAGTTCGGCACCCCCGGAATGATCGTCTCCGGCATGTCCCTGCTCGCGGCCGGCCTCGCCGCGATCTCCCTGCTCGGCGGCCACAGCTACGGCGGCATGCTGACCGGCCTGATCGTGATGGGCATCGGCGTCGCGCTCGCCATGCCGACGATGGCCAACGCCATCATGTCCGCCATCCCGCCGGCGAAGGCCGGCGTGGGTGCCGGCGTCAACGGCACGCTGATGGAGTTCGGCCAGGGCCTGGGCGTCGCCGTCCTCGGCGCGGTCCTCAACTCCCGCTTCGTGGCGCTGCTCCCGCTGGTCGCCGCGGGCGCCGGCTCGCTGCCCGCCGCCCTCGACCGGACCCACACCGACGCCGAACGCTCCGCCGTCCAGGACGCGTTCGCCTCCGGCATCGGCACCAGCCAGCTGGTCGGCGCGGCCGCGGTCTTCCTCGGCGGACTCCTCGCGGCCGTACTGCTGCGCCGGGCGGAGCGCACCGCCCAGCAGCCGACGGCACCGGGGACGGCCACCGGCCCAGAACCCGCCGCCGCGGCCGAATAGCATCGACGGTGTACGTGATCGTGAACGGCGACGCTCGGAAACAAGGAGGGGCGCCATGGCGGCGACGAACGGCCGCGCCGGAAAGCGGCCGAACAGCGTCTGGCTGACCGAACGGCCCCCGCTCAAGCGGAAGGCGGACCAGCCGGCCGGACTCGACCGCGACAAGATCGTCGCGGCCACGGTCCGGCTGCTGGACACCGAGGGCCTGGCGAAGTTCTCCATGCGCCGGCTCGCCGCCGAGCTGGGCGTCACCGCGATGTCCGTCTACTGGTACGTCGACACCAAGGACGACCTGCTGGAACTCGCCCTGGACAGCGTCATGGGCGAGATGCGGATGCCGGACGAGGACGCCGCGGACCGGGACTGGCGCGACCACCTGCGCGCACTGGCCGGCGAATACCGCGCCCTGCTGACCGGCCACCCCTGGGTGGTCCGGCTGCTGGGCACGTACATCAACATCGGCCCGCACTCCATCGCCTTCTCCAACGCCACCATGCGGGTGATGAAGGAGAGCGGACTGTCCCTGGAGCAGATCACCGGCGGGCTGTCCGCCGTCTTCCAGTTCGTCTACGGCTTCGCCACCATCGAGGGCCTCTTCGACGCCCGCTGCGCGGAGGCGGGGATGCCCGTCGACGAGTACTTCCAGCAGGTGATGTCCGCGGTCCAGGGCCGTCCGGAGTTCGCGGAGACGATGGCGAACTCCACCAAGGTCATGGAGGCCCGCGGCGGGACCACCGTGCGGGAGATGCGCGACCGGGACTTCGCCTTCGCGCTGGATCTGCAGATCGCGGGGATCGAGGCGCTGCGGGACCGGGGCGACGCCCCCGGGCCGGGCCCCCGGTAGGAGGCCCGGCCCGGCTGGAACCGCGACTCGCGAAACCGCGACCCCGTGTATCCGCGGCGTGCGTGCGGTGGGTGGCTACGGCCTGACGAGGACGATCGAGTTGATCGGCGTCAGGTCCTTGTCCACGTAGTAGCCGGGGTCCCTGAAGCCCTGGCAGTCGCCCGTGCCGTTGTAGCCGGTGCAGGTGCGGGCCTTGGCGCCACCGGTCTGGTCGTTGATGCGCCATCTTTTCGATGTGGGTCGAAAAGGGCGCTTCGTGGACCGACGCGAGATCCCAAAAAAACTTCCGACGGCGATGTCGAGAACCCGTGGCCGGCTCCGTCCCCGAGGTGAACGCGACCACAATGGATCGCACCAGCACCGAGGAGAGACACCATGGCCAAGTACTTGCTGCTGAAGCACTACCGCGGCGCTCCGGCTCCGGTCAACGACGTCCCCATGGACCAGTGGGCGCCCGAGGAGATCTCGGCGCATGTGCAGTACATGCAGGACTTCGCGGACCGGCTGGAGAAGACCGGCGAGTTCGTCGACGGTCAGGCGCTCGCTCCCGAGGGGACGTGGGTCCGGTACGACGGTGAGGGGCGCCCGCCGGTCACCGACGGCCCGTTCGCCGAGACCAAGGACCTCATCGCCGGCTGGATGGTGATCGACGTCGACAGCTACGAGCGCGCCGTCGAGCTGGCCGGGGAGCTGTCGGCCGCCCCCGGGGCGGGCGGGAGGCCGATCCACGAGTGGCTGGAGGTGCGCCCGTTCCTGGCCGCGCCACCCACCATCTCGGAGTGCACCTTCCATGGATGAGGTCCTGCTCCGCAGCCTCACACCGAGCGTGCTCGCCGTCCTCGTCCGCCGCGGAGCCGACTTCGCGGCGGCCGAGGACGCCGTACAGGACGCGCTCATCGAGGCGGTCCGCGTCTGGCCGGCCGACCCTCCGCGGGACGCGAAGGGCTGGCTGGTCACCGTGGCCTGGCGCAAGTTCCTCGACGCGACCCGGGCGGACGCGGCCCGGCGCCGCCGCGAGGACCGCCTCGACGACGAACCCGCGCCCGGACCCGCACCCGACGCGGACGACACGCTCCGGCTCTACTTCCTGTGCGCCCACCCGTCGCTGACCGCGTCGTCCGCGGTCGCGCTCACCCTGCGCGCCGTCGGCGGCCTCACCACCCGCCAGATCGCCCGGGCCTACCTGGTGCCCGAGGCGACCATGGCGCAGCGGATCAGCCGGGCCAAGCGCACCGTCTCCGGCGTGCGCCTGGACCAGCCCGGCGACGTCGCCACCGTGCTGCGCGTCCTCTACCTGGTCTTCAACGAGGGCTACTCCGGCGACATCGACCTCGCCGCCGAGGCCATCCGGCTCACCCGACAGCTCGCGGCCGCGATCGACCACCCCGAGGTGGCGGGGCTGCTCGCCCTCATGCTGCTCCACCACGCGCGGCGCGCCTCCCGGACCGCGCCCGACGGCAGCCTCGTACCGCTCGCCGAGCAGGATCGCGGCCGGTGGGACACCGCCTCGATCGCCGAGGGCGTGGAGATCCTGCAGGCGGCCCTCGCCCGCGACCGGCTGGGCGAGTTCCAGGCCCAGGCCGCCATCGCGGCGCTCCACGCGGACGCGCCCACCGCCGAGGAGACCGACTGGGTGCAGATCGTCGAGTGGTACGACGAACTCCTGCGCCTGACCGACAGCCCGGTCGTCCGGCTCAACCGCGCGGTCGCCGTCGGCGAGGCCGACGGACCGCGCGCCGGGCTGGCAGCCCTCGCGCCACTCGACGCCGCACTGCCCCGCCACGCCGCGGTGGCGGCGTACCTCCACGAGCGCGACGGCGACCCGGCGACGGCGGCCCGGCTGTACGCCGAGGCGGCCCGGAAGGCACCCAACCTCGCCGAACGCGACCACCTCACCCGCCAGGCCGCCCGGCTCAACGCCCGCCGGCGCCGCTGACGGGTCGCGCTCGGACGGCGACGACGGGCGGCGCCGGCCCACCCGCTGCGCCGGCCCGCCCGCCGCGCTCTCACGCCATCGGCAGCGTCTCCCCCTGCACCGCCTGGATGTCCAGCTCCACCTTCAGCGTCGTCCCGATCGCCGCGATACCGGCCGCCACGACCTGGTTGTAGTTCATCTTGAAGTCCTCGCGGCGCAGCTCGGCGGTGGCGCGGAAGGCGGCGCGCACCCCGCCCCACGGGTCGGGGCCGGTGCCGAGGTAGCTCAGTTCGAGGTCCACCGGCCGTACGACGCCGTGCAGCGCCAGCTCGCCGTGGACCGTCCAGCGGTCCGGGCCGGCCGGTTGCAGGCCCGAGCTGCGGTAGGTGATCTCCGGGTACTCCTCGATGTTGAGGAAGTCCTCGGAGCGCAGATGGCCGTCGCGCATACCGTTGCCGGTGTCGATCGAGGAGGCCTTGATGGCGGCCTCGACCCGCGACTCCGCCAGGTCCTCGGCGATCTCGATCCGGCCGCCGAACTCGGTGAACCGGCCGTGCACACTGGAGATCCCCAGGTGCTGGGCGACCGCGGCCACCGTCGAGTGCATCGGGTCGATGGTCCAGGGGCCGGGCGGCGGCAGCTCGGCCCCGCCCTGCCGGGCCAGCACGACGCCGCCCACGTCCATCCGGCCGCTCGCCGTCACGATCGCGCTGGAGGCGACCGGCGCGTAGCCGACGGCCGTCACGATGACCGTGTACGGGCCGGCGGGCAGCGGCTGCCCGCTGCGGATGGCGCCTTCCTCGTCCGCCGCCGCGCGCAGCACCTGCGCGCCCGTCATGTCGGTGACGGTCAGTACGGCGTGCTGGACCGCCCAGCCGTCCCGTGTGCGGACCTGCGCCCTTACGCCCGCAGCTCCCGCGCCCGTCGAATGCATTGCCTCTCCCGTTTGTCGCCTGGTCTGGGGTCTCCCCTGCTCATGGGGGCCGAGTGTCGGGCTCCGGACGGCGGCCTGCAGGCCGTCCCCTGCCTGTGCGCAGTGCCGCCGCCGGAGCCCTGGTGGCCGGTCCGGGGCGCGTCTCCGCTCAACGCGCGCCCCGGACCGGGGTCTTGTCGCCCCGGAGGGGGTCCCCCGGGGCTCCTTCGGGGTCAGTCCCCCGGGTGCGCAAGCTCGACGTCGTAGCCGTCGATCCCGCGTGCGTCGACCGACAGGCCGTTGGCGACCGGCGGGTAGCCGCTCGCGATGACCGTGTAGTCGCCGGCGTCCAGGTCGGTGAAGGCGTACGCGCCGTCCTCCCCGGTCGTCGAGGTGGCCACGACGTTGCCCGCCGCGTCCACCAGCGTGACCCGCGCGTCGGACAGCGGCCGGCGGTCGGCACCGGCGCGCACGACGCCCTGCACCCGCGCCCCGGACAGCAGCTCCACCTCGATACGGGTCGTGCCCTGCCCGCCCACCTCGACCGGCAGCGCGGACGGCCGGTAGCCGGCGGCGTTCACGGCGACGGTGAAGGTCCCCGGTGCCAGCTCGTCGAAGGCGAAGTAGCCCTCGGCGCCGGTCTTTCCAGTGGCCAGCACCTCGCCGCGGACGTCGGTGACGACGACCATCGCACCGTCGACGCCCTCGCCGTCGACCGCGCCGCGGACCTGGCCGGCGAGGCCGCCGGTGCCGCTGAGCAGGATGTCGTAGCCGTAGGGCTGGTCGCCGACGACGACCGTGGACGCCTGCGGCTGGTGTCCGTCGGCCGCCGCGATCAGCACATACGAGCCGGCGCCGGGGGCGCTGAGCGCGTACGAGCCGTTGGCCTGGGCGACCGAGCGGGCCAACTGGCGTCCACTGAGCGAGATCAGCGTCACCGCGGAGCGCGCCACGGGGCTGCCCTCCGCATTGCGGACGAAGCCGTGGACGGACGGGCCGTCCGGGGCGGCGTCGGAGCCGCCGGCGGAGGCGAAGGCCTGCAGGGGCTGGGTGGCCGGCGCGGCGGCGGGCTGCGCCCAGGACGGCGTGTGGGCATCGTCGTCCGAGGTGAGCGGGGCGCCCACCAGCGCGGGCTCGCGGTCCGCGGCCGGTGCCGGCGCGGCGGCCTGGGCAGGGACGCCGGCGTCCGACGCGGCGGCCTCGCTCTCGGCGCTCTGGGACAGTCCGCCACGGGTCTTCAACGCGACCTCCTTGATGAACAGGGTGAGGAGGAAGGCGAGCAGCGCGCAGGGCGCCGCGTACAGGAAGACATCGGCGACGCCGTGGCCGTAGGCGCTCTCCATCACGGTGCGCAGCGGCGCCGGGAGGGCGTCCAGGTCCGGGATGCCGCCGCTGTTGCCGGCGCCGTGCGCGGCGGCCTTGGCGGCCTTGGGCCCGAGTTCGGCCAGGCCGTCCTTGACGTAGTGGGTGACGCGGTTGGCGAGCACCGCACCGAGCGCCGAGACGCCCACCGCACCACCGAGGGAGCGGAAGAAGGTCACGACGGACGAGGCGGAACCGAGGTCCTCGGGAGCGACCTGGTTCTGCGTGGCGAGAACGAGGTTCTGCATCATCATGCCGATGCCGAGACCCATCAGCGCCATGAAGATCGCGATGTGCCAGTACTCGGTGTCGTAGCGGATGGTGCCCAGCAGACCCAGGCCCGCGGTCACCAGCACACCGCCACTGACCAGCCAGGCCTTCCACTTGCCGGTCTTGGTGATGATCTGGCCCGAGACGGTCGAGGAGATGAACAGCCCGCCGATCATCGGGATGGTCATCACGCCGGACATCGTCGGCGACTTGCCGCGCGCCAGCTGGAAGTACTGGCTGAAGAACACGGTGCCGGCGAACATCGCGATACCGACGAACAGCGAGGCCAGCGAGGCCAGGGTGATCGTCTTGTTGCGGAACAGCCGCAACGGGATGATCGGTTCCTTGGCCTTGGACTCGATGAAGACGAAGATCGCGCCGAGCACGACCGCACCGCCGACCATCGAGGCGGTCTGCCACGACATCCAGTCGTACTTGTCACCGGCCAGCGTCACCCACACCAGCAGCAGCGAGACCGCCGCGGTGATGAAGAAGGCGCCCGCCCAGTCGACCTTGACGCCCTCGCGCTTGACGACGGGCAGCTTCAGGGTCTTCTGCAGCACGATCAGCGCGATGACCGCGAACGGCACACCGACGTAGAAGCACCAGCGCCAGCCGAGCCAGTCGGTGTCGGTGATGACGCCGCCGAGCAGCGGGCCGCCGACGGTGGCGACGGCGAAGACCGCGCCGAGGTAGCCGCTGTAACGACCGCGCTCACGCGGCGAGATCATCGCGGCCATCACGATCTGGGCCAGCGCCGACAGACCGCCCACGCCGATGCCCTGCACCACGCGGCAGGCGATCAGCATGCCCGTGTTCTGCGACAGGCCGGCGACGACCGAGCCCGCGACATAGATCACCAGCGCGAACTGCACCAGCAGCTTCTTGCTGAACAGGTCGGAGAGCTTGCCCCACAGGGGCGTGCTCGCCGTCATCGACAGCAGCGCGGCGGTGACCACCCAGGTGTAGGCGCTCTGGCCGCCGTCCAGATCGTGAATGATCTCGGGCAGCGCGTTCGAGACGATCGTCGACGAAAGAATGGCGACGAACATGCCGAGCAGCAGCCCGGACAGCGCCTCCATTATCTGACGGTGCGTCATGGGCGCCCCGCTGGAGGTGCTGTGTCCGCCCCCTCCGTGCTTGGCGTGGCCGCCCCGCACACCTGCCGGTGTGGTCGTAGCCATGTGGTTCCTTTTCATCCTGCGGGTGTACGGGTGGTGAAGTCGTGATGCGCCCGGGTGCGGCAGTCGCCGAAGCTCGTGCGGAGCCTGGCGAGCAGTTCGATGAGGTGCCCGACGTCGGCGTCGGTCCAGTCACCCAAGTACCGGGCGAGTGCTGCCGTGTAGCGCTCGGCGAGTTCCTCCAGGAGCTCCCGCCCGCTCGGGGTCAGGCGCAGCAGCCGCGACCGCTTGTCCGCCGGGTCGGGCTTGCGCTCGACCCAGCCGCGCTCGCAGACGTGCGCGACGTGCCGGCTGGTCACCGACATGTCGATCGCGAGCAGCTCGGCGAGCTGGCTCATCCGCATCTCGCCGTGCCGGTCGAGGAGGGTGAGCACGCCGGCCGAGGCGGGCGGGCAGTCCTGGGGCAGCATCCGCCCCATCTCGCGCTTGACGGCGCCGATGGCGCTGAGTTGCCTGGCCAGCTCCTCGTACTGACTCTGAGCGGCCATCGGCTCCTCCACGCGTCCGTCGGACATCTCGCACATCTTTGTTGCTTGAGGCAACCATGCGACTGTACGCAATGTTGGTTGCTGAAGGCAAACGATTCGCGGCCTCCGCGCTTAAAGGGGGCGAAAAGCCTGGACCGGGCATTGGTCAATGGATGCCCATGGCGCACGTAAAGCCGCAGGTCGATCGGGGGGCGCCCGGTCCACGCTTTTCGGCCATCTTGTGGTGCACCTCACGAGGGGCGTTCGGCGTGCGGGGGATCGGGCGTAGCGCTCGGTCGGCGTCACGTGGCGCCCGGCCGGCGCCAAGGGGTCCACCGCCACCCGCTTGACGGGGCTGTATCGATTATCGATACCATCGAAAAACGATATGGTCCCGGAGGGGGAGCAGGAACATGAACGACACGTCCTGGTGGACACGGGCAATGGAGCACGTGCTGGAGCTGGTCCTGGGGCTGGCATTGCTGCTGGTGGGGCTCTTCCAGGTCCTCTTCCCGGTCCTGGGGGTGACCGGCCCGCTGCCGCCCACGGCCTCCCGCGAGGTGCGTGTCGACGCCGCCGCGCGACTGTCCGGCGCCACCGCGTCCGGACCCGTCACGCTGCGCGGCACCGACCGCGCCGAGCTGGTCATCCACGATCCCGGCCTCGGGCAGCGCGTGCTGCTCGCCCTCCCGGAACTCGCGGGCGGCCTGCTGGTGATCGTGATCCTGATGGTGCTGCTGCGGATGGCCGGCACGTTCCGGGCCGGCGACTTCTTCGTGCCCGAGAACACGCGGCGGCTCACCGTCGTCGCCGTCGCCCTCGTCCTGATGGGCATTCTCGTACCGTTGCTGGACATGATGACCACGAACCTCCTGGTCCGCGGCGAAGCGATGGCGGAGGCGGTCTCGCCCGCCAAGGACTATGCGGTCGAGCCCGTGTTCCTGGCGGTGCTCGTCGCCGCCGCGGCCGGAGCGTTCCGCAACGGCACCCGCCTGCGCGCCGACACCGAAGGGCTGGTCTGATGCCACCGGAGGAGGCGCACCAGATCGAGTGCCACCTGGCCCGGCTGTTGGACGAACGCGGTATGACCCTGGCCGAACTGGCCGCACGGGTCGGGGTGACCGTCGCCAACCTCTCCGTCTTGAAGAACGACCGGGCCAAAGCGATCCGCTTCAGCACACTCAGTGCGATCTGCCGCGAACTGCACTGCCAGCCCGGTGACCTGCTCACCTTCGACCCGCGGTGAGACGGCACTCGGCGGCCGTTTCGTACGCGCCCCAGGGGTGCCCCCGCAGCACCGGTTCGCTAGGGTCCTTCCCCATGGCGACCAACCCGCAGAACCAGGCCGGCGGCAACTACGATCCGGCGGGCAGCACGCAGATGTTCCGGGCCTTCGTGGACGAGGGCGGCACCCCCCAGGCCGGCGGCCGCCGCGCCCCGGCCCCGCAGCAGTCGGCGGGCCCCCGAGTGGGCGTCATCCTCGGCGTGATCGTCGCCATCCTCGTCGTCGCGGGCGCGGCCTGGCTGGCGCTGTCCTGACCAGTCGGCCGTGATCTGTCCTTACGCGTAAGGGGCCCGGCACTGCCTGCCGGGCCCCGATTGTCTTCGCCGCCCTCACACGAGGCGCTCACCCCTGCTCCCGGCGACTCGCCGCGCGTCCCGCAGTGATTCCCGCGTCGAGCAGCTCGCCAGAGTGGTCGAGCAACTCGCCGCCCCTCCGAGGGCTCATAGATCCGGAGACCGGTCAGTGGAAGCCGAGCATTCCGGGGAAGTCGCAGGTTCAGCGCCTTGTGTCCGTCGGCGAGCGCCTTGACGGCACTGGTGTCGAGGATGATCACGTTGCGGAGCCCCGAACGGCCCGGACGTTCCTTCGCGAGCTGAGCCAGGTGATCACGGGTCTCCCGCCGTACCTGAATAGTCGTCGAGGCCATGGCGCAACTATGGCGGAGCTGCACCTGAGGGCTTGCTGGGTGGACGCTCGGCCGGCCGGCGGGGGCCCGCGCATACTGAGACTGTGCGGCGTACGGATTCCGGGCGCTACGGCGAAGAGGTGTTCCGTCCGGGAGAGAGCGGCGAGGCCGAGCGCATCGATCTGGGAGCGCTCGCCTACGACGAGGTGAGCGTCGCGCGGCTGACGGCGCTGGGCGTCGGCCCCGGCTGGCACTGCCTGGACGTGGGCGCGGGCACCGGCACCCTCGCGCGGTGGCTGCTGGAGTCGGCGCAGGTCACGTCCGTCCTCGCCGTGGACCGTGACACCCGGTTCCTCGTCGCCGACCACACCCCGGGACTGGTGGCGCAGACCGCCGACATCACGGCGCCGGGCTTCGACCCGGGCCGCTTCCACCTCGTGCACGCCCGCTTCGTGCTGATGCATCTGCGGTCCTGGCGTCGCCTGATCTCCGTGCTCGGCTCACTGCTCGTCCCCGGGGGAGTGCTGGTGCTCAGCGACGCCGTCGACCTGACGACCGCCGACGCGCCGGCCTCCCCGTTCACCGCCGTGATGCGGGCGTTGTGGCAGGGGCTGCGGGAGACCATCGGTACGGACATCTCCTGGGTGCCGGACTACCCCCGGCTCCTGCTGGAGGAGGGCCTGCGGTCCGTGGCCGCCGAGATCCACGTCCCCCCGTTGGTCCCCGGCAGCCCGATCAACCGCTTCTGGGCCGACACCTGGGAGCGGTCGCGGGCGGCCATGCTGGCGACGGGACGGGTGGACGACGCGCAGATCGACCGGGCCCTGAGCGATCTGTCCTCGCCGCGGTCCGCCGGCCTCGCCCCCGGGATGATCACCGCCTGGGGCTGGAAGCCTCCACTCACGGCCGGCCCGGGCCGGGAGTCCCGGGCCTCGGGTGACCTTCTGCAGAACCTCGGTCGTCAGTGCGAGAGATGGCTACGATCCCGCCCATGACCAAGTTGTTCACGCACCGACTGCGGGTGCGCTACAGCGAGTGTGACCAGCAGAACGTGGTGTTCAACGGGCACTACCTCTTCTATTACGACGTGGCGATGACGGAGCTGTGGCGCGAAGTCACGGGCGGCTACGCGTCCATGGTCGAGGGGGGAACCGACCTGGTCGTGGCGGAGGCGCGGATCCGCTATCGCCAGGGGGCACGCTACGACGAACTGATCGACATCGAGATGCCCCTCACCCGTCTCGGAACGACCAGCATGATCGTGTGCCCGAGGTTCAAGGTCGGCGAACGGCTCATCGCGGAGGGCGAGGTACGGCACGTGTTCACCGATACCGTGGCCGGCGGTAAGAAGGAGATGCCCGACGCCGTCCGGGCAGCCTTCCAGCCCTACACCTCGGCAGGGGAATAGCACCGGGCCGGTCTCTTGTCGGCGCTTCGTGGTCCGAGCGGGGGGCACGGTCGCCCCGCTCGGACCACGACAGGAGTGGAGCCGGACTGTCCGGCCGGGACCTGAAGACCTACGCCGCGTCCGCCGCCGCCTGGAGTGCCGCGATGTCGATCTTCTTCATGCCGAACATCGCCTTCATGGCGCGGGCCGCGCGCTCCTGGTCCGGGTCGTTGAGCAGCTCCGCCATACCGCCCGGCGCGACCTGCCAGGACAGGCCGTACCTGTCCTTCAGCCAGCCGCAGGGGCCCTCCTCGCCGCCCTCGGAGAGCTTGGCCCAGTAGTAGTCGATCTCGTCCTGGTCGGCGCAGTCGATCTGCAGCGAGATCGCCTCGGTGAAGGTGAACTCCGGGCCGCCGTTGATGGCGACGTACTCCTGGCCGTCGAGCTCGAATTCCACGGTCAGTACGGTGCCGGCCGGGCGCGGGCCCGCCTCGTTGTAGTGGGTGACGTTCTTGATCCTCGAGTTCGGGAACACCGAGCAGTAGAACTCGGCGGCCTCCTTGCCCTGGGTGTCGAACCAGAGGTTGGGCGTGATCTTGGGCATGGCGCTCTCCTGGCGTCGTCTGCGGGCCGGCCTCGTGTCGGGACGGGCCACTGTGTGTATTGACCGTGGCGGCGCGCGGAAGTCATCGGTGTTCGCCGAACGGGTTGTGGCGGCCCGTGGGGCGAACACGGTCCGTGCGGCACGCCCACCGGCCCGCGCCGGTCACCACCAGTTCCCGCCGATCCACACCGGAGCGCCCGCCGTCACTTCCAGACGAAGGCCACGTCCTTGGTGTCGAGGTGCATGCCCATCGGCACCCGCCAGGCGTCGACGCACACCCGCCAGGTGCCGGCCTTGCGCTCGCCGGGGGCGAGCGGCAGCGGGAGCCGGTGGCTGGAGGTGAGCGTGGCCCAGTCGATGCCGAGCGCGCCGATGACGTGGGAGCCGAAGGTGACCGTGCCGGAGGTGACGGAGCGGTCGCCGGTGTTGAGGAAGTCGATACGCACCTTCTCGCACCAGCGGACATCGGTGTCGGCGAGGCCCGGCTTGCCGACGAGGAGGTCGGCGGGGGCGCCCGGGCCGGCGGGGACGGTGGGCGAGGGCGGCTTGGGCGCGGGAGAGTCGTGCGATGGTGCGGATGTGCCCGACGGGGAGGGCGAGTTGGGTGCGGGCGTGCCGTCCGTGCCGGAGGGCGGGGATGGTGCGGCGGAACGGGAGGGGCCGGGGGAGCTGCCGGGGGTGGGAGCCGGGCGGTCGGGGCGGGTGGCGCCGCCGTCCCTGTCGCGGCCTTCGCGCGTTCCGTGTTCCGTGGCGGCCTCGTGGCCGTCCAGAGGGGTCAGTTCGACGCCGTCCCGTGGAGGTACGGGCCTGACCGGCGCGTGCCCGTCGGCGGGGCCTGCCGCGCCCACCGCGGCATAGCCTTCTTCGGCCGCGCCCGCGCAGCCGGTGAGCAGGACACCCAGACACAGCACGGCCGCCGAGGCCGAGGCGTAAGTCGTTGTCGTCCGTCGCATCGGGACAGTGTTACTGACGATGCGTCAGCTGTATAGGTCGAGGATGCGTCAGCTGTACGGGTCGCCTCGCGAGGTCCTGCGACTGCCCGCGAAGGTCCTGCAACTGTCCGCCGAGCGGCGCGGAGCATCTGAACGGCTGCCCCTCGGCGGACCGTTCCTCAGTCGGAGATCAGGCCCTCGCGCAGCTGCGAAAGGGTGCGGGTGAGCAGACGGGAGACGTGCATCTGGGAGATGCCGACCTCCTCGCCGATCTGGGACTGCGTCATGTTGGCGAAGAAGCGCAGCATGATGATCTGGCGCTCACGGGCCGGGAGTTTGGCCAGCAGGGGCTTGAGGGACTCGCGGTACTCCACGCCCTCCAGGGCGCTGTCCTCGTAGCCCAGGCGGTCCGCCAGGGAGCCCTCGCCACCGTCGTCCTCGGGAGACGGGGAGTCGAGCGAGGAGGCGGTGTAGGCGTTGCCGACGGCCAGACCGTCGACCACGTCCTCCTCCGACACCCCCAGGCACATGGCCAGTTCGGGGACGGTCGGGGAGCGGTCCAGCTTCTGCGAGAGCTCGTCGCTGGCCTTGGTGAGGGCGAGCCGGAGCTCCTGGAGCCGGCGCGGAACCCGCACCGACCATGACGTGTCGCGGAAGAAGCGCTTGATCTCGCCGACGACGGTCGGCATCGCGAACGTCGGGAATTCCACCCCGCGTTCGCAGTCGAAACGGTCGATCGCCTTGATCAGGCCGATGGTGCCGACCTGGACGATGTCCTCCATCGGCTCGTTGCGGCTGCGGAAGCGAGCCGCCGCGTAGCGCACGAGCGGGAGGTTGAGCTCGATGAGCGTGTCACGGACGTACGTACGCTCCACGCAGTCCTTGTCGAGCGAGGCCAGCCGCAGGAACAGGGAGCGGGAGAGCGTGCGGGTGTTGATGGCGTCGTCGTCGTGCACGTGCGGCGCGGGCGCGGGAATCGCGGAAAGCACCTTCGAGCTGCCCAGTTCTACGGACATGCCACCCCCTTGAGGTCGCGGACGGGTCGCTGCGGCGTCCCCGGCCCGGGGTGGACCGAGGAGTGATACCTCCACCTGAATACCGGAGGCAGCGCTACGGCAAACGCGGTTCCTGCAGAATGTCACATGTCGGCAACACGCTGTAGCGCCATGTCGACATATCTGCGCAGGAACGGGTCGTCCGTCCCGGTTATGTGTCGATCCTGTTTGCGGATCGCAGGCGGGCGAAGCTCCGCGACAGTAGCCGTGACACGTGCATCTGCGACACCCCCAGTTCGGCACTGATCTGTGACTGCGTCAGATTGCTGTAGTAACGCAGCAGAAGGATCCGTTGCTCGCGTTCGGGGAGCTGGACGAGGAGGTGGCGTACGAGGTCGCGGTGCTCGACGCCGGCCAGCTCCGGGTCCTCGTAGCCGAGGCGGTCCAGCAGGCCGGGGAGGCCGTCGCCCTCCTGTGCGGCCTCCAGTGACGTCGCGTGGTACGACCGGCCGGCCCGCAGGCAGGCCAGCACCTCGTCCTCGCCGATCTTCAGCCGCTCGGCGATCTCGGCGGTGGTGGGGGAGCGCCCGTGCAGCACCGTCAGGTCCTCGGTGGCGCCGTTGACCTGCACCCACAGCTCGTGGAGGCGGCGCGGCACATGGACCGTACGGACATTGTCTCGAAAGTAGCGTTTGATCTCGCCGACGACGGTGGGCATCGCGAAGGTCGGGAACTGCACGCCCCGGTCCGGATCGAACCGGTCGATCGCGTTGATCAGGCCGATCGTGCCGACCTGGATGACGTCCTCCATCGGCTCGTTGCGGCTGCGGAAGCGCGCCGCGGCGTAGCGGACCAGCGGCAGATTGGCCTCGATCAGCGCGGCGCGGACGCGGGTGTGCTCGGGAGTGCCGGGTTCCAGGTCCGCCAGTTCGGCGAACAGTACTTGGGTGAGCGCCCGCGTGTCCGCGCTACGGCTCTCGCGGGATGGAGCCTTGGGGGCAGTACGGGCCGTCACGGTCACGCCACCCTTTCACGGTGCTCACAGTGCACGAATCCGGCAAAAGCGGTCATAGCATTACAAGACAGATGCACGGTGTGCAAGGACCTCATAACGCCGTGTTGAACAGAGAGTTGGGTGGTCGGAGCGGGCCTTGGGGGAGGCGCGCGGGGCGGGCGGGTGGCGTACCCGGGGTGGGGTACGGCAAAGCCCCCCGCCCGGTGGGGCGAGGGGCTCGGCGTACGGCGTACGGGGAGGTGTGCGGATCAGAATTCGTAGTCGGCGATCACCCAGGTGGCGAATTCGCGCCACTGGGCGGCGGCTGCCTGGTGGGCCGGGTGCTCCAGGTAGCGCTTGAGGGCGCCCGCGTCGGCCACGGCCGTGTTGATCGCGTAGTCGTAGGCGATCGGGCGGTCGGTGATGTTCCAGGCGCACTCCCAGAACTCCACTTCCGGGATCTCGTCCTTGAGGGCCTCGAACGCGCGGACGCCGGCTCGCACCCGCTCCTCGTCGCGGGCGACGTCGTCATTGAGCTTGAACAGGACCAGGTGGCGGATCACGGGGGCCTCCGTACGACGGGCGATCGCCGGGGCCGTCCGGCGGTGCGGCGGACCCCTACTTGATCAGCTGGGTCATGAACTCGCCGACGCCCTGAGCGGCGGACGAGATGCCCTCGAAGCCTATCTGGACCAGGGCGGCGGCCCGTTGTGGGGACGTGATGATCGTGTACAGCACGAAGACGATGATCAGGTACATCGCGATCTTCTTCGCCTGTGCCATCAGTCCCGTCTCCCCTACGGCAGTCCCCTACGGCAGTCCCGGTGGTTCCCGGTTGCAGTCGGGTGAGTGTAACCACACGTGTTCGACCGTGGGAGTCGCGACGGCGTTGGGACCGGGGTACTGATCCGGACTTTATGGACCAAAGGCCCGCCAAAGGAGGCCCTTTGTCAGCCTGTTGAGCCGCATTTGGGGAGCACCATGAGTGAGTGGCCCAGTGGATCTGGCAGGAATTCCCGGGCCCGGGACCAGGGCCTCACTGCGGGGTCCGCGCCGTTCGCCCCCCTGACACGGCGTGGACTTTGGGGTTCGGTCCGTGTCGGGGGGAGCGGCCGTCCCCCGACTCCGCTCCCCCCGACCATAATGGCGGGACGCATGACCCGAGGGGGGACCCAGAATGCCCATGAACTCCGCACGGCCCGAGTCCGATCCGTCGTACCGGACCGGCCACCCGCCCGTCCCGGCGCGTCGCCGCCCGTCGAGCCCCGCGCGGCCCACCGTCGTACTGGCGCTGCTGATCGGCCTGCTGGCCGCGGCCGTCGCGCCCGCGGCGGCGGTCGGCCGCGGCGCCGGGGAGGCCGTACGGGCGGCCGCCGCCACGAGCACGGTGAGCCGCGCCGCCGAGGCGTCCGGCGCCGCCGAGACTCCCGCGCAGGCCGCCTCGTACCGCCACCACACCGCGCACCACGGCGTGCATCAGGCCACGCACTACAAGAAGGCCTTCAAGTCCAAGAAGGGCAAGTGGAAGTCGAAGGTCAAGAAGAAGAAGGGCTTCTTCAAGAAGCTCGGCATCTTCCTGATCGTGCTGTTCGTCGTCTTCCTGATCGTCATGATCGTGGTGATCTGGCTGCTCGTCCGCTTCGTGCGCCGCGCGGTGAGCCGACGGCGCGACGCCTAGCCGAGGCGACCCGCTGAGGCCCCGCGGGCCCGGACATGACGAAGGCCCCGATCCCAGTGGGATCGGGGCCTTCGTTTTCGAGCGGTAGCGGTGGGATTTGAACCCACGGAGGAGTTGCCCCCTCACGCGCTTTCGAGGCGCGCTCCTTCGGCCGCTCGGACACGCTACCGAGAGAGAGCTTAGCCCACGGGTGGCCGTGCGCCGAAATCGGATTCCCCGGAAGGCGTGGAGCGCCTGTGCGCGGGGCCCGGGCCGCCGGTCAGCGGTCGCGGAAGAACGCGGTGAGTTGAGCGGCGCACTCGGCTTCGAGGACGCCGGTGACGACCTCGGGGCGGTGGTTGAGACGCCGGTCGCGGACGACGTCCCACAGGGAGCCGGCCGCGCCCGCCTTGGCGTCGCGGGCGCCGTAGACGACGCGGTCGACGCGGGAGAGGACGAGGGCGCCGGCGCACATCGTGCAGGGTTCGAGGGTGACGACGAGGGTGCAGCCGGTCAGCCGCCACCGGCCCGACGGGCTCCCGCCCGGGCCTGCGTCCTCCGCGGACCGCGCGGCGGAGGACCCGGTGCGCACGGCTTCCTCCCGGAGGGTGCGGGCGGCTGCCCGCAGCGCGAGGATCTCGGCGTGCGCGGTGGGGTCGCCGGTGGCCTCGCGTTCGTTGTGGCCGGTGCCCAGCACCCTGCCGTCCGCGGACAGCACGACAGCGCCCACCGGGACGTCACCGGTCCCGGGGGCGCGGGCGGCCTCCTGAAGTGCCTGCCGCATCGGTGCGACCCAGGGATCGCGCAGCGGGTCGGGCGCGGGCGAGGAGGGGGAACCGTGCAGCGGATCGGACTGGGGGGCGCTCATGCCCCCCAGTGTCGGTGACGGGGCTACCGGACGGCCTCCAGGATGTCCGTGCAGCCGAGGGCCTCGGCGATCGCACCCAGGGCGTCGCCGTCGAGGATGAGCAGTTCCTTCTCCCCGATGCCGAGGTCCTCCAGGAGTCGGGCGTCACCGAGCGGGCCGGCCGGGACGGGGGTGTCCGCCTCGTCCTCGCCCTGCTGCGTCTCGGGTTCGCCGTCCTCCGTGCCGTCCAGGTCGAGGCTTGCGAGTTCGTCCTCGACGTCCTTGTCGCGGCCGAGCAGCTCGTCGGTCAGCATCGCACCGTACGAGCTCCGGGCCGCCACGGCGGCGTTGGAGATGAAGACGCGGGGGTCGTCGTCCCCGTCCAGCCGGATGACGCCGAACCAGGCGTCCTCCTGCTCGACCAAGGCCACCACCGTGTCGTCGTCCACCGCCGCCTCTCGGGCCAGATCGGCCAGATCGGTCAGCGTTTCCACATCGTCGAGCTCCGTATCGCTCGCTTCCCACCCGTCTTCGGTGCGCGCGAGCAGTGCGGCGAAGTACACCGTGACTCTCCCACTGGTCATAGGCGTGCCGGGCCGGGGCGGGGCGGCGTGCACGCCGGTGGTCCCGCCCCTTCGGAATCGTGGCAGAAACATGGCGTTCGCGCGGGGTCTTCGACGCTGCGTCGTGCGGAGGTGTGCGAGATGTCGCTCACGTGCCGCAGCGCGGGCGGGTGCGCGACGGATTTCCGCTACCGGCGGAACGGTCTCCGCTACCAGCGGAATGTGCGCATCCGCATGGCCATACGCATGCGTTCGGCCCGGACCCGGCGCGGCTGGACGCGGTCGCGCAGCTCCTTGGCCTCGTGCAGTTCACGGAGGAATTGTGCGCGGCGCCGTCGGCGCGCCGCCGCGCTCCCGTCGCCCGGCTCGGCGCCGGACGCCGGCCCCGGATCGCCGTGGACGGCATCGTTCGTGTCGTCGGTCCGCTTGCGGTCGGGCACGCTGCACACCACCTTGGGCGCGATGTTTCGCCCGATGACGGGACGGCCGATCGGGCGTACGTGCCCACTTTCCCTCCTTTTCGCGGGGTCATGCCAGCCGGGCCGGGTGACCGTGGCCGGCAGCCGGGCGCCGCACGGCGGGCGTCGGGGCCCGCCGGCTCGGTTACTGCCGATGGTCATCGGGGCGTGGCGGTTGGGGGCCGTCCTCGGTCGTCAAGGCCTCGCTCGACGTCACGGACAGGACGCCGATCGGATGGGAGCTGTACCGGAAGACCGCGTGAAAATGTGCGTCTGGCGCACAGGACACCTCGTTTGACCTGTGCCTTTCCGGAGCGTCTATAGACGCCTGGGCTCTCAACTGCTCGACAAGTGTCGGGACGTTGGCCGTCAGGCCGAGGGTCCCGGTGCGGAGCCTTTGTTGCGTCGCGTGGCTGTCGAGGCGAACGTCGAGAGCCCCGGGAAGCGCGCTGCCGGCCCGCAGACCCGACGTCCGAAGCCTTGCCGGGCCTGGTTGCGAAGGTCGCAGCCGTCGCGTGCCCCGCTGCTCCCGCCTGGCGGACCAGCTCAGTGCCCAGGAACCCGCTGCCGCCGATGATCAGAACTGTCATGACGCGACACGGTAGAGGACCCTGGCGCCGCTCAGACTTCGATGGAAAACCGACCGCAAGGACCTCCCCCCGTTGGGGCGGACAGCCTGACCTGGTGCGCGGTCACCACGGAAGCCAACCTTGCGCCGCCGCCGGTAGCCTTGGGTGGTTGGGTCGCTCCTGCGGCCGTTGTTGCAGATCAGACCCCCTGGAGGAAATTGTGCGCTTGAATGTTGTCGACCACCCGCTGGTGGCGCACAAACTCACCACACTGCGCGACAAGCGCACTGACTCCCCCACCTTCCGGCGGCTCGCCGACGAGCTGGTCACCCTGCTCGCCTACGAGGCCACCCGTGATGTGCGCACCGAGCAGGTCGACATCGAGACCCCGGTCACCGCGACCACCGGCGTGCGGCTGTCGCATCCGCGCCCCATGGTCGTACCGATCCTGCGGGCCGGTCTGGGCATGCTGGACGGCATGGTCCGGCTGCTGCCCACCGCCGAGGTCGGCTTCATGGGCATGGTGCGCAACGAGGAGACGTACGAGGCGCATACGTATGCCACGCGGATGCCCGACGACCTCTCGGGGCGGCAGGTGTACGTCGTCGACCCGATGCTGGCCACCGGCGGCACGCTGGTCGCGGCGATCCGCGAGCTGATCAAGCGCGGTGCGGACGACGTCACGGCGATCTGCCTGCTGGCCGCGCCGGAGGGCGTCGAGGTCATGGAGAAGGAGCTGGCCGGGACGCCGGTGACGGTGGTCACCGCGGCCGTCGACGAGCGGCTGAACGAGGACCGCTACATCG
Organism: Streptomyces sirii; assembly: GCF_045690365.1. Taxonomy (NCBI): domain Bacteria; kingdom Bacillati; phylum Actinomycetota; class Actinomycetes; order Kitasatosporales; family Streptomycetaceae; genus Streptomyces; species Streptomyces sirii. The sequence goes on from NZ_CP147982.1 coordinate 4,938,540, forward strand.
TGCCGGGCCTCGGCGACGCGGGCGACCGGATGTACGGCACCGCCGGCTGAGCGAGCGCCTACCCTCTCTGCTCACTGTCGGGCCCCGCACCACGTTCGGTGCGGGGCCCGCTCGCATGCGCTCAGCAGGTGTCCTCGGCGGGGGCGGGGGACGGGTGGGACAGCACGGACAGGGACTTGGCGGCGGCCTGCTGGGTGGCCAGGTCCTTGAAGGCGTCGCCGAGGATCAGGTCGAGCTCGGCGCTCTTGCGGTCGTCGGTCTTCTGCTGGGCGCCGGCGAGCTGGGTGGCCAGCACCTTCAGCGGGCCGTCGACCGCCGCCCTGGGGCCGAGCAGTATCCCGGCGCCCTTGACCTTCTTGTCGTAGGCGGCCGGGGCGTTGCCCACCTTTCCGATCTTGAAGCCGCGCTTCTTGAGCTCGTCGGCGGTGCGCTTGGCGAGACCGGAGCGCTGGGTGGCGTTGAAGACATTGACGGTCAGGGTGCCGGGCGCGGGCGGCTTCCGCACCGCGGACCTGGCCTGCGCCCCGTTCGCCCGGCCGCTGTCCTGGCAGTGCTTCTTGCCCGGGGAGGCCTGGGCGGTGTCGCCCTTGCCGCCGAAGACGTCGATGAGCTGCAGCGTGCCCCAGCCGATCAGACCGAGGGCACAGACGGTCGCGACGAGGGTGAGGACGATCCGGCGACGGTGCCGGGGACGGCGCATCCGCGGATACCTGTCGCCCGTGACGCGGTACTTCTTACCGCCCATGCCTGGAGGCGTCAGCATGCTCATGGGCGCAGCGTAGTGCGGACGGCGGTCCGTGCCTACTAAATGATCAACGCGTGGCGCAAGACCCAACCCAAAAGGATCAATTCGGACGGAGGGTGGTCCGGGGTGCCACAGGGGAAGTTAGGCTTGTCATGACCACTTCAGGGGGCTCTTTCCTGCCCCCAGTACGCCTAATGCGGGGAAACAAGAACGTGAAGATGCTCAAGTCCGCCACGGTGGGAACGCTGTGTGCGGCCGTGTCCCTGACCGGATTGACCCTGGCGCCGGCGGCCTACGCCGGAGGCAAGGGCGGCTGCTACGACTACTCCAACACCCACGAGCACAACAACAAGATCTACTACTGGCAGTCGTGCGTCAGCAAGCCGGGGCGGGGGCTCCTGCGCGCCTACGCGCGCGTCTGGCTGCCCGCCAAGCACGACAAGTGCGAGGTGGAGTTCAACGTCCTCAAGGCGGGCAGTGGCAGCACGGTCTACAAGGCGGCCAAGCGGCCCTGCCCCAAGGGCAAGGTGAACAAGTACACCATCAAGGGATTCGACTGGGAGCCGAAGTCGGCCGGCGATTACACCGTGGTGGCGCGGCTCCGTGGCGTGGGGTCCACGCACAATGTGATCCCGCGCAGCCCCTGGATCCAGATGCCGTGATCCACGGCTGAGTCGGGCGGCCCATCGGTGCTTGCCGGTGGGCCGCTCACCGGTGGGCCGCCTGCCGGCAGGCGTACGCGTACCGGTGGCGGCGTGGGGAGCGTCAGTCCAGTTCGAGGACGCGGGCGTGCAGCACCTGGCGCTGCTGGAGCGCGGCGCGCACCGCGCGGTGCAGGCCGTCCTCCAGATAGAGGTCGCCGCCCCACTTCACGACGTGCGCGAAGAGGTCGCCGTAGAACGTCGAGTCCTCGGCGAGCAGCGTTTCGAGATCGAGCTGCTGCTTGGTGGTCACCAACTGGTCGAGGCGTACCGGGCGCGGGGCGACATCCGCCCACTGGCGGGTGCTCTCCCGGCCGTGGTCGGGGTACGGCCGCCCATTTCCGATGCGCTTGAAGATCACACGGAAAGCCTACCGGGCGAGCGGCACCAGGCGCAGCCATGCCGCAGCAGTGCAAAAGGATCATTGGCGGCAAATTTGGATCATTGGCGGGCGACACTCCGGGGGATATGGCCGGATGCGACCCGAACGGACTACGGCGCGCCCCGCCCCGTCGGGCGCGCCCCGTTCCGCGCCGGCGCCCGCAGCCGCTTCCGGACCCTGTCACCACTTACGGGCCGCCGCCAGGCTCGCCTGCCAGTAGGTGACCTTGGCGGTGTGCGGGTCGACGGGGACCGGGGCGCGGTCGTCCAGGCCGACCTGGGTGGGGTGGGCGCGGGCGGCCAGCGCGACACCGAACTGGGAGATCTTCCGGCCGCCCCGGCCCCCTCCGAAGTGCGGGCCGCCGCCCGCCGAGGTGGTGATCGCGGCGTACGCGGTCGCGTGGGGCGCGAGGGTGACCACGGACGGTGGCCGGCTGTCCTCGATCGCGGGGATCGCCGGCTGCCGGTCGTCGCCGAAGCGCAGCAGGGGGTAGCCCTGGGCGGCGAAGTCGCAGGTCCGGTCGGAGTCGTTGGTGACCGTCAGCAGCATGCGGTGGGCGGGGTGGGGCAGCGCGCCCGCGTGGAAGCGGAGCATCTCCGGCGTACAGGCGACCCGTCCGCCGGGGCCGGGCCGGTCGCCGCCGTCCGGCGGGGCGGGCGGGGCGGGGGCCGGGGACACCGCGGTGGCCGGCGCGTCGGCCCGGGTGCCGTAGCCGTCGTGGCAGCCGGCGGTGAGCGCCAGCGCGGCGGTGGCGGTCAGGCCCGCGGCGAACGCCCGGCGGGCGGTGACGGCGGTGATGGGCGGCATATGGGACTCCCCCCGGGACGGTGGCTGCATACGACCTTCGGCGCGGGCGCTGGTGATCGGCTAACGCGCCGCTAACGCTCGCCCGGGGACGGGCGGGTGCCGGAGCGCCGACGCGCGGGGCCGCCCGCCGCCGGGCGCCGGCGCCCCGCACCGGCCGTGTCCCCGGCCGGGGCCGTCAAGGCGACGAGGGCGAGGGGGAGTTGCTCGGGTCGGGGGTGGCCGACGGGGTCGCCGAGGAGGGCGGCCGGGTGCTCTCCATCGGGCGGCCGCCCCTAGGGGGTGTGGGGGTGGCGCTGGGGGCGCGCCCGGGCGGGCGTGCGGGGTCGGCGCCGGGCGACGGGGCGCCGGAGGGGCTCGCGGAGCGGCCCGGGCCCGTCGGCGTGTCGCGCGTCGACGGCTCGGGGGGCGCGGCGCTGCGCGACGGGGACGGGGTGGGGACGGGGCTCGGCGAGGTGGCGGGGGGCGCGGGGCGGACCGGCGGGCCGTCCGGGGCGGTCGCCAGATAGCCGAGCGCGACGGCGGCGGCCGCGGCGGCAGCCGCCAGGGGCAGGCCGAAGCGGCGCAGCCAGGGCCGCTGCGGGCCGGTCGGCCGGCCGCGGCGCAGCGGCGGTCCCGGGGGCGCGGCGGGCCGCAGATCCCGGGCGCCGATGCTGTCCGCGCGGGCCGCGAAGGCCCGCCGCAGCCGCTCCTCGACGCGCCGTTCGGGCTCCGTGCCGGGGCCGTTCATGACCGCGCCTCCAAGGTCTTCTCCAGTGCGTCCAGGGCGCGGCTGGCGAGGGATTTCACCGCGCCGCGGCTGATGCCCAGCGTCGTCGCGATCTGAGCCTCCGTCAGATCGCACCAGTAGCGCAGTACGAGGACCTCGCGGCGCCGGGCGGTCAGCCCGCTCAGCGCGGCGAGCACCTCGCGGTGCTCCTCGTCCAGCACGATCCGCTCCTCCGCGGACGGCGCGTCGGCCTCGTACGGCGGGGTGTAGTCGCGCGCGGTGCGCCGGCGCCGCAGCACCGAGCGGGCGGCGTTGACGACCGCGGTGCGCAGATAGGCCGGCGCGTTGTCGACCTCGCCGAGCTGGTCGCCGTGCCGCTTGTAGAGCGCGGCGAAGGCGTCCTGGACGACGTCCTCGGCGGTGGCGCGGTCGTCGACGAGCAGTACGGCCAGCCGGACCATGGCGAGCCGTTGCGCGTGGTAGAGCTCGCTGATCGTGGGGCGGGGGTCGGGCGGCGGGGCGGTGGCGTCGTCGGGCGGGCGGTGCCCGTACGGCGGGTGGCCGTCCCCGGGCCGCTGGGCGAAGGGCCCGGTGCGCTGCGGTGCCTCGCGGTGGACGGCCGCCGGGCGGGCGCCGCGCAGCAGCCACCGCCACAGGGCGTGCCGGGGCCCCGGCAGGGCGAACCGTACCGGGGCGCTGTGCGGGCCGACGGAGTACTCCATGTGTTCCTCGGGACGGGCGGCCGGGCGGCGGCTCAGCCGCGCCGGCGCCGGACGGCGTAGACCGTGCCGCCGCCCGCGGCGATCAGTGCCGCGGCGCCGCCGCCGAAGGCCATCGTGGTCGCGGACGAGGCGCCGGTGTGCGCGAGTTGCCTGCCGCTCCCGCGACCCTCGCCGCGCTGGGGGGCCTTGGACGGCTCGGCGCTGGGGCGGGGCGAGGCGGTGCTGCTCGGCCGCGGCCCCGGGAGGCTGGGCGAGGCGGACGGCCGGGGGTCGGTGGGCGAGCTGGGCCGGGCGCTGGGGGACGGGCTGACGCTGGTGTCCGGGGCGGGCGTCGGCCGCGCACCGCCGTCGGTCGGACGCGGCGCGGGCGACGGGGTGGCCTGCCCCGGCCGGGTGTGCTGCGGCTTGGGCGTGCGGTCGTCGGCGTGCGCGGTGCCCGCGGCCGACAGCGCGGTGAACGCCAGCGCCGCGAGCAGCCCGGCGCCGGCCGCACGGCGCAGCGCGGGGCGGACGGCGGGGCGGGCGGTGCGCCGTGGGGCGGCATCGGCCGCGTACGGCGAAACGGCGCGGGGGAGGCGGGAAGTGCGGATGTGCTTCACGGTCGGCTGCTCCACGTTCTTCGACGGGCAGCGCCAGATGGCGCCCTTCACCCGTCACGACGTGCGGCGGACCCGGGGGTTGCCGGGCGGCGGCGAGAATCTTTCGGGGCCCGGCTCAGCGGGCCGCCCCGGCACCCAGAAGGGGCCGGGACGGGCGCGGCGAGCGCTCCTTCGGGCAGTCTCGCACGGGGAGTCTGGCCGGAACGGCGGGGGACGGGCGGTCAGATCGTGGCGGTGTCGATCACGAAGCGGTAGCGCACATCGCTCGCCAGCACCCGCTCGTACGCCTCGTTGATCCGGTCCGCGCTGATCACCTCGATGTCCGCGGCCAGCCCGTGCGCACCGCAGAAGTCGAGCATCTCCTGCGTCTCGGGGATGCCGCCGATCATCGACCCGGCCAGCGACTTCCGCCCCGGGATCAGCGCGAACGGCGCGACCGGAAGCGGCCGTTCGGGCGCCCCGACCTGGACCAGGGTGCCGTCGGTGCGCAGCAGACCCAGGTAGGCGTTCAGGTCCAGGTCGGCCGAGACGGTGTTGACGATCAGGTCGAAGGTGCCCGCCAGCGCCTCGAACGTGGCCGGGTCGGAGGTCGCGTAGTAGTGGTCCGCGCCCAGCCGCAGGCCGTCGTCCTTCTTGCGCAGCGACTGGCTCAGCACGGTGACCTCGGCGCCCATCGCATGCGCGATCTTCACGCCCATGTGGCCGAGGCCGCCCAGTCCGACGACGGCGACCCGCTTGCCCGGACCGGCCTTCCAGTGGGCGAGGGGGGAGTAGAGGGTGATGCCCGCGCACAGCAGCGGGGCCGCGGCGTCCAGCGGGATGCCGTCGGGGATGCGCAGCGCGTAGTTCTCGTCGACGACGAGGTGCGTGGAGTAGCCGCCGTAGGTGGGCTCGCCGTCCCGGCCGGTCGCGTTGTACGTACCGACGTTGCCGAGCTCGCCGGTGCAGTACTGCTGCAGGCCGGACCGGCAGTTCTCGCACTCCCGGCAGGAGTCGACGAAGCAGCCGACGCCGACGCGGTCGCCCGCCCGGTAGCGGCTGACCTCGGCGCCGACCTCGGCGACCACACCGGCGATCTCATGGCCGGGGACGATCGGGAAGTTCCCGCCGTCGCCCCACTCGGCGCGCACGGTGTGGATGTCGGAGTGGCAGATGCCGGCGTACTTGATCTCTATCAGGATGTCGTGGGCACCCAGCTCGCGGCGCGGAATCGTGATCCGCTCCAGTGGAGCGTTGGGGGCGGGCGCGGCGTACGCGGAGACAGAGGTGTGGGTCATGCCATCGAGAATCCGGCGTTCCGGTTGTCCTAACCAGTGCCCTGTTCAACCTGGGCACGCTGTGCCTACCCCTGCCAGGACCACCCTCCGCTTCGGCCGGTCGCCGGCCGAAGCGGAGGATCTGGGCGCCTAGGAGAAGACCACCGAGCGGAGCTTCAGCCGCTCGGAGGCGTGGCCGCCGTTCGGCCGGAGAGTGAAGTGGTCGCCGTCGCAGTGGGCGCCGGTGAAGACCGTGGCGGTGGAGCCGGTGTCGTTGCGGGGCGAGTGCGCGGGCGGGACGAATTCGGGCGCGACCTCAGGGAGGGTGATGCACTCCCGGCTGGGCGGGTCGGGCAGCACGCCCAGGTGCGGGCCCCCGCCCAGGTCCTCGTAGACGTAGGTGAAGGTGCCGGTGGCGGCGCCGGCCGAGGAGGCGGGCAGGGACAGTGCGAGTGCGAGGGCGCCGAGGGCGGTGGCGGCGACGGTGGTGGCGCGGCGTGGACGCATGGGGACATTCCTTCCGTTTCCGGTAGCTGTGCGGAAGGGAGCTGCCCATGCCCGAGCCCGGTGATGTGGCCCGTCACACGAAGGGGTGCCGGCGAATCGATCCGTCGAGCGCTGTACGAGACGCCGGTCCGGGGTGATCAACTACGCGCCGCCCCGGTGCTGTCGGCGCACCGCGCTGCGCTCCCTGAGGACGCCCGCGATCCGCTCGCACCAGTCCCGGGTCTCCCGTTCGAAGGCGAGGCCACGCAGACAGGTCAGATACGGGCCGATGCGCGCGCCGTGGGCCAGGAACTCCGACTCGTCCCGCTCGCCGCGCAGCCGGGCCAGCAGCTTCTCGAAGATCTCGACCTTGGCGGCGGCGGTCCGGGCCCGCTCGTCGAGCTGCTCGATCACCGGCGCGGCGTCGACCCGGTCCACGGCCTGCACCTTCACCAGCAGATCGTCGCGGATGAACGACGGCTTGGAGGTGGCCGCCGCGAACCGCTCCAGCTCGGCCAGGCCCTCGTCGGTGACATGGAACAGCCGCTTGTTGGGCCGGGTCTCCTGCACCACCTGCCGGCCGCCGACCAGCCCCGCCGCCTCCAGCCTGGTCAGCTCGGCGTAGAGCTGCTGCGGCAGTGCGTGCCAGAAGTTGGCGACGCCGACGTCGAACGCCTTGGCCAGCTGGTAGCCGCTGTACTCGCCGTCCAGCAGTGCCGCCAGCACCGCGTGCTTGAGAGCCATCGCCCCGGGTCGCCCCTTCTCCGCTCTTCCCATACTCAAGAATATGACTAATCATATCCATGACTAGGAAGCGGCGAGAGGGGACAACCATGACGACCGGGGCGCGGACCGGGCAGGCCACCGCGGAGCGGTTCAAGGCGGCGGTGGAGGCGGGCGAACTCGGCGCGCTGGAGGAGCTGTTCACCGAGGACATCCGGCTGTACAGCCCGGTGAAGTTCAAGCCCTTCGAGGGGCGGCCGATGGTCCTCGGGCTGTTCGGGGTGCTGCTGCGCACCTTCGAGGACTTCCACTACGTGGGTGAGCTGGCCGGCAGCGCGGAGACGGCGGCCGGTGCGGCGGGCGGCTCCGCCGACTCGGCGATCCTGATCTTCCGGGCCACCGTGCGGGGCAAGCAGATCCACGGCATCGATCTGCTGCAGTTCGACGAGGCGGGCCTGATCAAGGAGTTCACGGTGATGGTGCGTCCCCAGTCCGCGGTGCAGGCGCTGGGGGAGGCGGTGCTGGACGGCCTGGTCGCGGACGGCCTGGTCGCGGACGGGCCGGCGCCGCGGCCGTAGGGTCCGCGGAGGGCGTGCGGGAGGGGCGTGCGGGGCCTCGGTGGCGACGCCTGCGGGCGCGCCGGGCCGAGGCCCCCGCGGGCGGCGGCTACACCCGCTCGGTCTGCTCCGTCGTGATCGCGGCCGCGGGGCAGAGCGCCGCCGCCTCGCGTACCGCGTCGTGCAGCTCGGCCGGCGGTTCGGCGTCGACGAGGACGACGATGCCGTCCTCGTCACGCTGGTCGAACACGTCGGGTGCCGACAGCACACAGCTTCCGGCGCCGCAGCACTTGTCCTGGTCGATGTGGACGCGCATGGTTCTCCCCGTAGTTGGGTGTCGGGTGGCGGATGTCGGGTGGCGCATTTCGGGGGCCTGATCTTCGCGTGCCAGATCGCCGAGCGGAGCCGAGATGTCGAGGGCCGGGGGTCGGGATCCGGCTTCCGGAGCCCGGGGTCCGCGGCTTGTGGCCTTCGGGTTCCGGGTTCCCGGGGTTCCGGTTCGGCGTTTCGGCTACGCGGCCTGAGGTCCGTTCACCAGGCGACCGGGAGGGCGTGCACCCCGTAGATCCCCATGTCGTGGCGGAACGGGACGTCCTCGAAGGGCACGGCCAGCCGCAGTTCCGGTAGCCGGCGCAGCAGCGTTTCGAGGGCGATCTGCAGTTCCACCCGGGCCAGCGGCTGCCCCAGGCACTGGTGGACGCCGAAGCCGAAGGCGACATGGCGGCGGGCGTCGCGGCCGACGTCGAGCACGGCACCGTCGGGGAAGACGTCCTCGTCGCGGTTGGCGGTGTTGATCGTGCACAGCACGCCCTCGCCGGCGCGGATGGTGGCGCCGCCGACGGTGATGTCCTCGGTGGCCACCCGCGGCAGGCCGTTGTGGACGATCGTCAGATAGCGCAGCAGCTCCTCGACGGCGCCCTTGATCAGCGACGGGTCCTGGCGCAGTCGCGCCAGTTGGGCGGGGTTGCGCAGCAGGGTGAGGGTGGACAGCGCGGTCATGTTCGCGGTGGTCTCATGGCCGGCGATCAGTAACAGCCGCCCCATGGAGGCGATTTCGGCGTCGTCGAGCTCTCCGCGCTCGACCAGCCGGCTGACGATCCCGCCGTCCGGGGTCTGCCGCTTGGACTCGGCGAGCTCGCTCAGATAGCGCTGCAGATCCTCCTGCGCGGTGCGTACGGCCTCGGGTGCCGAGCCGAGATTGAGCAGGATCCGGCTGCGCTCCTGGAAGAAGCCGTGGTCCTCATACGGGACGCCGAGCAGCAGGCAGATGACCAGGGACGGCAGCGGCAGCGCGAACTCGGCCACGAGGTCGGCCGCGTCGCGGCCCTCGGTCATCCGGTCGAGCAGTTCGTCGGCGATGCGCTGCACCTCGGGGCGCATCGCCTCCATCTTCTTGATCATGAAGTCGGCGGTGAGCATCCGGCGCTGCCGTGCGTGCTCGGGGTCGTCCGTGCGGATGAAGGCCGGGGTCTTGGCGAACAACTCCCGGGCGCCGGCGGTGAGGAAGGGGAATCCGGGGCGGGTCGCGTCGGCGCTGAACCGCGGGTCGGCGAGCACCGCCCGTACGTCCTCGTACCGGGTCACCAGCCAACAGGAGGAGCCGTCCCACAGCGTCGCCCGGGTGACGGGCTCCTCGCGGCGGGCGCGTTCGACTCCGGGTGCCGGATCGAAGGGGCAGCCGCCGGCCCGCGTGGCCGGGAGGGTGAGGGCGGCGGGGCCCTCGCCGGGGCCGGCGTCGCGCTGGGCCTCGGTGCGTTCTGCGGTCGTCATGCGGCTGGTCCTTCCGCGATCGGGACACGGCACTGCCGTGGTGAACGGTGTGCGGGTGGCGCCACTCCTCGATGGTCCTGTGCGGCCGGGCAGGGGCGGCCCATGGCCGTGGGCCGACGTAATTAGTTACCTAAGTTAAGCAACGAAGTGACGTCACGTTAACTCACCCTGAGCGGGCCCGGAAAGGGGCGTTCACGGCCGCCGTGAGGTTGGCTCAAAGCGAGCGGGGAGGCGTACGGAGCGTGCCCGGAGCATCGCGTTCCCGTGGTCACCGGGGCGGCTAAAGTGCCTGCATGCAGGAGCCCGGAAGAGACCAGGACCCCACCGCCGCACTGCAGAGAGTGCTGGCCACGCTGTCCTACCTGCTCACCCGATCCCGGGCGCACGAACGCCAGGCGACCAAGGCGGGCGTCACGGCGGCACGCTCCGACCTGTGGTTGCTGATGGCCCTGGAGGACAGCGGAGGGGTCAGCAGGGTCGGCGACCTGGCCGACCTGCTGATGGTAGAGCCCCCTCATGTCACCCGTCAGATAGGCCAGTTGGAGTCCCAGAACCTGGTCGAACGCACCCCGGACTCGCTCGACCGGCGCGCCCGCCAGGTCGCCATCACCCCGCACGGCAAGGCCGTCCTCCAGCGCCTCCAGCACACCAGCCAGGCCGGTCTCCACGAGGCGCTCGACGGTTTCGACGACGCCGACATCGCCACCACCGTCTCCGTCCTCAACCACCTGGTCGCCTGGGCCCGCCACCGGCACGCGCAGGAGGAACGGCAGCGGGGCCGGGGCGGTATGGACACGCCCTGAGGCCGTCTCCGGTGGGCCCGGGGCCGCAACGGACACGACCCACCGGACGTCTCTCGGCGCGGGCTACTCGATCTCGACGCGGCCGCTGGGACCCTGGCCGTTGGGGGACGCGGCGGTGTCGGTCTTCTCGGGGGTGCCGAGGTTGCGGCGGACGGAGTCGAGGATGGTCAGGCCCTGGCCGACCAGGCCGGCGGCGATCTCACCGAGGCCGTCGGTGCCGTTGAGGACGTTGACGTTGGCGTTGGCCAGGCCCGCGGAGGCCTCCTTGACGATCTGCGGGAGCTGGTCGATGAGCATCCGGTCCAGGGCGACCCGGTCGTAGGAGGCGGCGGCCTCGGCCTGGATCTTCATCCGCTCGGCCTCGGCCATGGCCAGCAGCTTGATGCGCTCGGCCTCGGCCTCGGCGGGCTTGACCACCTCGGCGACCAGTTCCTGCTGGCGCAGCCGGGCGCGGCGCTCGGCCAGCTCGGTCTGCGCGGCGAGGACTTCCTGCTGCGCATGCGCCTGGGCGAGCGGGCCGGCCTGGGCGGCGTGGGCCTGGGCGCGGTCCACCTCGGCGGTGTACTCGGCCTGGACCACGGCGGTCTGCCGGGAGTACTCGGCCTGATTGCGCGCGGCCTCCTGCTGCGCCTCGACCGATGCCTGGGTGGCCTGGGCCTGCGCGATCTGCGCCTGGCGCTGGATGGCCGCCTTGTGCGGGGCGGACATCGCCTCGATGTAGCCGGTGTCGCCGTCGTCGATCGACTGGATCTGGAGGGAGTCCACGATCAGACCGATCTTGGCCATCTCGGTCTTGGAGGTCTCCAGGACCTCGGTGGCCAGCTTCTGCCGCTCGGTGACGATCTCCTCGACCGTCATCGAACCGATGATGGAGCGCAGATGACCGGCGAAGATGCGGCCGGTCAGGATCGACATCTGGTCCTGGTCGGACAGGAAGCGCTGACCGGCGTTGACGATGCTCTCGGTGTCGTTGCCGACCTTGAAGGCGATCACGGCGCGGACCGTGAGGGTGATGCCCTGCCGGGTCACGCACCGCTCGGCCACCTCGGCCTCACACAACCCCAGGGTGAGAAAGCGGACCTTGCGGAAGACCGGGAGCACGAACTTGCCGTGGCCGGTCACCACTCGAAACGGCGCGCCCCCATGTCCACGCCTGCCACCCGAGATCAGCATGGCTTGATCGGGGGAGGGAACGCGATAACCGAACATCCTGTGTCTCCTCAACAAGCGTCGCCGGCATCGCCGGTCAACGCGTCCAACGGATCGGCCCACTCCATGACGTCGACCTGGCGATGGCCACGGGACTCGGTCACGAGCACGGTCGCCCCTACCGGAAGGGGCTGGGCGGACCAGGCGAGAAAGGCCTCCGAACCACCTCTGATCCGCACCAGGACCTCACCGGGGCCGGCAGCCCCGCGAGTGCCGATCAGCAGCACTCCCGTACAGCCGATCACGGCATCGTCCTGTGCCATCGGCGGCTGTCCTCCCCCGTAACGTTCCTGGAAAAACGACCATAGCGCCCTGGCGCGCGGGGGCCTATGGGGGGATGGCGGCGAGTTGGCGCACCGGCCCGTAGGCGCGCCACAGGGGATCCTGTCGCCGTCAGATCGCCGTTAGGGAGCGGCCGGAGCGCCGGCGGAATCAGTGTGCGGACGGTAGTGCGTCGAGGGCGGCCAGGATGTCGGAGGGCTCGGCGCGGGCGACGTAGTCGGTGTCGATGAAGGCCCAGCGGATGGTGGCGTCGCGGTCGATGACGTAGGTGGCCGGTATCGGCAGCGTGCGGGGGTGGCCGCCGTTGACGCGCTGCAGGTCGAAGCCGAAGGAGTCGTAGACGGCGGCCAGTTCGTCGGTCAGGTCGAAGGCGAGGCCGTAACTCTTGGCGGTGTCCGAGCCGAGGTCGCTGAGGACGTCGAAGGCCAGGGAGTGCTTCTCGGTACCGCGGCGCCTGGTGCCCCTTCTGCAATCTGGCCCTGCGCGCCCTCCAGCAGCACCACGCCGAGATCGCGGGCGGCGCGCTCCATCACGGCGCGGGCGGCGGCCGGCAATTCGGGGTAGCCGGCGCGGAAGAACGCGGTGAGTTCGTCGTTGAGGCTCATGGGCAGGGTTGCTCCTGGGGTGAGGGACGGGCGCGCAGCGGGGCGAGGGCGGCGGAAACCGTGTCGGTCAGGGACCGGGCGTCGGCGCCGGCGCGGGAGCGCAGATTGACGCCGTACGCGAGGGTCGCCAGCACCGCGGCGGCGTCGTCGAGGTCGGTGGACGGCTGGAGTTGGTCCAGTTCGGCGGCGGATTCCAGGGCCGATCGCATGGCCGACCGGAGTGCGCCGTGATGCTCTTCGAGCAGGCCGCGGATATCGGGATCGGCGCACTCGGGACCGGCGTAGGCGTTGGTGACCATGCAGCCCCAGCCGGCGACCGGGCCGGCGCAGCGGATGCCGATCAGCCCGCTGAAGAACTCCTCGACGGCCGTAAGGCCGGAGCCCGCCGACGAGAGCCGGGCGAAGGCCGGCGTCGAGTGCTGCTCTATATAGCGGCCCAGCGCCGCTGCGTAGAGACCGTCCTTGTTGCCGAAGGTCGCATAGAGGCTGGAGCGGCTGACTCCGGTCGCGGTCACCAGGGTCTGGATTCCGGTGGTGGGCAGGCCCTGGCGCCAGAAGATCTGGAGAGCGTCGTCGAGCACGATGTCGGGGTTGAAGTGCTTGATGTCGGGCATGGCGGCCTGCTCGTCTCGCGCTGCGGAAACCTCCCGCAACTCATCTTGGAACGGTTATTCCAAGATACTCCGACTCGGCCCGCATGCACAGGAGTTGGGGCGGCGGCTGTGGAAAACATCCGGAGCCGGCACCTCCGGAATCCTGATGAGGTGCCGGCTCCGGATGGCCGGTCAGCGGAAGGGGAGGAGTCGACCCCGCTCGGCCTCCGGTCGCGGGCCGAAGATCCGCCGCTCCGCCGCCGTGATCGCGACATCGTGGATGCCAGCCTCCCGGCGACGCATCAGCCCCTCCTCGTCGAACTCCCACAGCTCGTTGCCGTAGCTGCGCCACCACTGGCCGTCCGCGTCGCGGCTCTCGTACTGGAAGCGCACCGCGATGCGGTTGCCGCTGTAGGACCACAGCTCCTTGCGCAGCGCGTAGTCCAGCTCCCTGGCCCACTTCCGGCGCAGGAACGCCACGATCTCGCCCCGGCCGGTGAGGAAGGTGTCGCGGTTCCGCCAGATCGAGTCCTCGGTGTAGGCGAGGGCGACCCGCTCCGGATCGCGGGTGTTCCAGGCGTCCTCGGCGGCCTGCACCTTCTGTAGTGCGCTCGGCTCGTCGAACGGGGGGAACGGGGGGCGTGGTGCCATGGCGGGCTCCCTGTCTTGGGTGGGGCTTCTCTCGGCCCTCGGCGGGACTGTCTCGGGGTGAAGGAGAACGGTCGTTCCCTCCCTGGTCGGCTAGTGTAGAGAACGACCGTTCTCCTGAAAAGCCGCGCCGAAGAGCCACGGAGGTGTCATGGACCACGACGAGGCCCGCGCCCAAGCCCGGACGCGGATACTCGACGCCGCGGAGAAGCTGTTCTACGACCGCGGTATCCAGGCCGTCGGCATGGACGAACTCCGCGCCGCCGCCGGGGTGTCGCTCAAGCGCCTCTACCAGTGCTTCCCCGCCAAGCACGACCTCGTCGAGGCGTATCTGCGCCGACGCGACGAGCGCTGGCGCGCCGCCCTCGCCGCCTACGTCACCGAGCACGCCGACGATCCCGCGAAGCGGCCGCTCGCGGTCTTCGACTGGCTGCACGACTGGTTCCGCGCGCCGGACTTCCGCGGCTGCGCGTTCATCAACGCGTTCGGTGAGCTGGGGGCCGTCTCCGACGGGGTCGGCCAGGTCGCCCGGGAGCACAAGCGGGCGCTGCTGTCCTACCTGACCGAGCTGGTCCAGGCCGTCCCGGTCCGCCAGCCCGCCCCCCTGGCGGGCCAGTTGGCGCTGCTGGTCGACGGTGCGATCACCGCCGCCGCCGTCTCGGGCGAGCCCGACGCGGCCCGGCACGCCCGCAGCGCCGCCGAGAGCCTGCTGGCGGCGTGCGCCGCCCGGCCGTAGCGACGGGGCCACGCCGTCACTCATAGGGGCGGATTCCGCGGGGCGCGCGCATGGCCGGGCACCGCGCGGGCCAAACCTGACTGCGGCTGCCGCGCCGCCCTGGCCGGTCCCGCCGGGCCCGCCGCGGAAGACGGTCCGCACGGCAGGCACGGTGTTCGAAGGAGAAGGAGATCTTCCGATGCCCAGGGGTCCGCGTTCCCGCGCCGCCGCTCTTTCCGTAGCGGCCGGCCTGCTGCTGGCCACGGCACCCACCGCCGCCCACGCCGCCGCCCCGGCCGCGTCCCCGGTGCCCGCCGCCGCACCGCAGCAAGTCCGCGGCCACTGCGGCTACTACGACGGCCAGGCCATCACGCGGCGCGGCGACACGGGCGACGGGGTCAGGGAGATCCAGTGCCTGATCAACTACTGGAGCGGCCGCAGCGTGCTGGACGGCGACGGCGACTTCGGCCCGCAGACCGAGAGCTGGGTGGCGCACTTCCAGGACGTGCGGGGCCTCCTGCCCGACGGGGTCGTCGGTCCACAGACCTGGAAGTCCCTGCGCGCCGCCTAGGGGACACCCCCAGGGCGTGTCCCCCCACCGCGCAGCTCCTAGTCCAGCACCCGCTCCAGGCCGGCCAGCGCCGACGCCAGCTCCTCGCCGGTGATGGTCAGCGGCGGGGCGAGCCGGATCGTCGAGCCATGGGTGTCCTTGACCAGCACGCCCTCCTTGAGCAGGCGTTCGCTGATCTCGCGACCGGTGCCCAGGGCGGGGTCGATGTCCACGCCGGCCCACAGGCCGCGGGCGCGGAAGCCGGTCACGCCCTTGCCGACCAGGTCGGCCAGGCCGGTACGGAGGACCTCGCCCAGGTCGGCCGCGCGGCGCTGGAACTCGCCGGTGGCCAGCAGCCCGACGACCGCCGAACCGACCGCCGCCGACAGCGGGTTGCCGCCGAACGTCGAACCGTGCTGGCCGGGGCCCAGCACA
The DNA here is from genome assembly GCF_045690365.1 of Streptomyces sirii. Taxonomy (NCBI): domain Bacteria; kingdom Bacillati; phylum Actinomycetota; class Actinomycetes; order Kitasatosporales; family Streptomycetaceae; genus Streptomyces; species Streptomyces sirii. The sequence continues at coordinate 4,953,834 of NZ_CP147982.1, forward strand.
CCGAGCACGTCGCGGCGGGCGACGACCGCGGAGACCGGGACGATGCCGCCGCCGAGCGCCTTGCCGAGCAGCAGGACGTCGGGGACGACGGACTCGTGCTCGACGGCCAGGGTGGTGCCGGTGCGGCCCAGGCCGGACTGGATCTCGTCGGCGATGAGCAGGCACCCGGCCCGCCGGGTCAGCTCGCGCACGCCGGTGAGGTAGCCGTCGTCGGGGATGATCACGCCCGCCTCGCCCTGGACGGGCTCGATCAGCACCGCGGCCGTGGTCTCGTCGACGGCCGCTTCCAGGGCGGCGAGGTCGTTGTACGGGACGGTGCGGAAACCGGGGGCGAAGGGGCCGAAGCCGACCCGGGCCGTCTCGTCGTCGGAGAAGCCGACGATCGTGGTCGTACGGCCGTGGAAGTTGCCGCCGGCCACCACGATCGTGGCCTGGTCCGCGGGGACGCCCTTGACGTCGTACGCCCACTTGCGGGCAACCTTGATGCCGCTCTCCACCGCCTCGGCGCCGGTGTTCATCGGCAGCACCATGTCCAGGCCGGTCAGCTCGGCCAGGCCTTCGGCGAATCCGGCGAGCTGGTCGTTGTGGAACGCCCGGGAGGTGAGGGTGAGCTGGTCGAGCTGGCGGTGCGCGGCCTCGACGAGGTCCGGGTGGCGGTGGCCGAAGTTGAGCGCCGAGTAGCCGGCCAGCATGTCGAGGTAGCGGCGGCCTTCGACGTCCTCGACCCAGACGCCCTCGGCGCGCGCGACGACCACGGGCAGCGGGTGGTAATTGTGCGCCAGGACCGGGCGCTCGGCGTCGATCAGCTCGGCGGACGAGCGGGGCGCGCCGACACGGAGGGTGCGGGTGGGAGCAGTCATGAACGGATCTCCTGGGTGCAGCACTTGATGCCGCCGCCGGCCTTGTGGAACTCCGACAGGTCGACGGGGACGGGGACGTAGCCACGGGCGGCGAGCTCGTCGATCAGCCCGGTGGCCTGCGGGGCGATGAAGACATGGCGGCCGTCGGAGACGGAGTTGAGGCCGAACGCCATGGCGTCGTCCCGGGTCGCGGTCATCGCCTCCGGGAAGAGCCGCGCGAGCACCTCACGGGACCCCGGCGAGAACGCCCCCGGGTAGTACGCGATGTTCTGCTCCCCGTCGTCTCCGCCGAGGACGAAGAGCGCGGTGTCCAGGTGGTAGAAGTGCGGGTCGACCAGCTGGAGGCTGATGGTCGGTACGCCGAAGAACTCCTGCACCTCCCGATGGGCGGCCCGCGTCGTACGAAAGCCGGTGCCGGCCAGCAGAAACCGGCCCGCCGGGACCAGGTCGCCCTCGCCCTCGCACACGGACTCCGGCCGGTAGACGTCGAACCCGGCGGCCTTGAACCAGGTCTCGTACGCGGTGGACTCCGGCCGCCGCTCCGGTGCGTGGAAGTGCGAGCCGAAGACCCGCCCCTCGACGACGACCGCCGAATTCGCCGCGAACACCATGTCCGGCAGACCCGGGACCGGCGGCACGGACTCCACCGTGTGCCCGTGCTCGCGATAGGCCTCGGTCAGCGCCGTCCACTGGCGGCCGGCGAGGGCCGTGTCGACCGGCACGTCCGCCCGCATCCAGGGGTTGATGGCGTAGCGCACATCGAAATGCCGGGGCTCGCAGACCAGATAGCGCCGGGGGCTCGGCGCACGACTCGTCGGCACAGAAATATCCCTCCGCTTCCCGTGAGGACATGCGGCATGACGAGCTGTCACTGATCGTCACCCGCGGTGCACTCCACGGTAAGAAGGGACCCATTCCGGTCACAAGAAGCGAATGTTGCTCATCCGCGCAGGAATGCTGCGTCCACACGTCGGCTAGAGCCGGTTTGCTGCGCCGCCTTTGGTCGAGGGGCGGCTCGCGCCCGCCTCCGGGCTGTCCGGCAGCAGATGCGACAGCACCATGTAGCTGATCGTCTTGCGGATGAACGGCTCGGTGCGGATCCGCTCCAGCACCTCCTCGAAGTGCTCGACGTCGGTCGCCCGTACGTGCAGCAGCGCATCGGCGCCCCCGGTGACGGTCATCGCCGCCGCGATCTCCGGATGGTTGCGCACCACCTCGGCGAGCCGCCGGGGCGGCGCCGCGCTGTCGCAGTACACCTCGACATACGCCTCGGTCAGCCACCCCAGCGCGGCCGGCCGCACGGTCGCCGTGAACCCCGTGATCACGTTGTTCTCCCGCAGCCGGTCCACCCGCCGCTTGATCGCCGTGGACGACAGCCCGACGGCCGCCCCGATCTCGGCGAAGCTGGCCCGTGCGTTGTCGATCAGCGCCGCCATGATCTTGCGGTCGAGGTCGTCGAAGGGCGCGGCCTTGCTGGTCACTGAAACCTCCCGATTCATCCCGGTCCCGCACCGGAGCGGGCGCCTCACGCTAGCGGTACCAGGCGCGGCGGCGATGCATCCCCCATCGGGTACGGCAATCCGGTAACGCCGATATCTATGCAGGTCACGCAGGGTGGCGTAGCTTCGCGGCCAGGCCGCTCGCCCAGGACGGGCCCGGGCGTCGCGGCGCAACCGGGAGCCGTGTCAGCGAAGGAGGGGCCGGGCGTGCACGATCCGATGGCCACAGGTGGCGGGACCGGCGAGGGGCGCACGCGGGCGGACCGGGCGCGGCGGGTGGCGAACGTGCTGCGCGCGCAGGTGTTGCGCGGCGCGTTCCCGAAGGGCGTGCTGCCGGACGAGCGGGCGCTGGTCGCCGAGTTCGCCACCTCCCGCAACACCGTGCGGGAGGCACTGGGACTGCTGCGGGACGAGGGGCTGGTGGCGCGGCGGCGGGGTGTGGGCACGGTAGTGGTCGGGCGGACGTACCGGCATCCGCTGGGGGAGCTGTCCGGGCTGGCGGAGGTGCTGGGGCGGCACGGGACGGTCGTCAACGAGGTGCGGGAGGCGCGGAGCGTACGGCCGCCGATGACGGTCGCCCGGCGACTGGGGCTGGCCGAGGGCAGCCCGGCGGTCTATCTGGAGCGGCTGCGCCGGGTGGACGGGGCGCCGCTGTCCCTGGACTGCACGTACCTCATCCCCGAGGTGGGCGGGCCGCTGCTGGCGCGGGGGCGGGAGGCACTGGAGCGGCAGGACGTGTTCGACCTGATCGAGACGGCGGCGGGCGAGCCGCTGGGCCGGGCCGAGATCTCCGCACAGGCCGTCGTCGCGGACCCGGCGACCTGCGCGGTGCTCGCGCTACCCGAGGGCGCCGCCGTACTCGCCGTCGAACGCCTCACCCGCCTCGCCGACGGCCGCCCCGCGGACCTGGAGTTCATCCATCTGCGCGGCGACCGACTGACGCTGCACGCGACCCTCGACCGGGTGCGGGGTGGCAACTGACGGGGGCGGTAGGGGAGGTGAGGGGGCGGCCCGCGGGCAGCGGGGTCTTTCACCTAGGGCGGGGGCGAACAGATCCCGTAGGGGGTGCGAGGCCCCCCTACGGGGCCACAACGTGGCCGGGGCAGGGGGTATTCCTGCACGTGGACCGCCCCGGACCGCCCCTAAACCGGCTCCACCCGTTGGATCTTGGCGCGGCGGACGACCTCCGGGCCCAGCTTCGCCGCGCGGGCGACCAGGGCCGGGCCGTCCCAGTCCGGCGGCCAGCCGTGCCACAGGCGCAGTTTGCCGCCCACGACGACCGCGGCGATCTGGTCGCGGTTCGCCAGGCGGACGACTTCCCACCGCAGGTCGTACGACGGCGTGAGCTCGGGGACACGGAGGTCCACGACGAGGAAGTCGGCGGCCTTGCCGACCGCGATCTCCCCGGTCACCTTGCCCAGCCCGAGCGCATCGGCGCTGCGCGAGGTCGCGTGCTCCAGCCACAGCCGCCCGGCCCCGCACACCGAGTCGCCCTCGGCCATCCCGTACGCCAGCCGCTGCGCGGTCTCCCCCGCGTCGAGCAGCCGGAAGCCGTCGGCGCGGGTGCCGTCGGTGCCCATGCCGAACCGCACGCCCATCGCGGCCAGCATGGTCGCCGGCGCGACGCCGTTGCCCTTCCAGGCGCTGGCCACCGGGTTGTAGCTGATCGCGGCACCGGAGTCGGCCAGCAACCGCAGCTCCGCGGGGGTCAGCAGGGTGGCGTGCGCGCCCAGGGTGTGCGGGCCCAGCGCACCGATGTGGTGCAGATGGCCGAGGGGGCGGCGGCCGACGCTCTTCAACGAGCGCTCCACTGAGGCGAGATGCTCGTTGACGTGGACCTGGAGCACCGCACCTGCCTCGGCGCACAGGTCGGCGGTCTTCTTGATGACGTCCGCGGGCGCGTCCTCGGGCACGGCGATCGCCAGCGAGGGGTGGATCAGCGGATGCCCCTCCCACCGCGCCAGGTGCTCCGGACCGCCCGTCCCGCTGGAGACGATCTTCGACAGTACGCAGCGGATTCCGGCTTCCTCCGTGCCCCTGGCCACCGCCCGGACATCGACGGGCGCACGGGTCCCGGCGTCGGCGACGGTGGTGAAGCCGCCGCGCAGCGCCTCCAACGCGGCGAGTTTCGCCGAGAGATAGGCGCTCTCCTCGTCCAGCGCGTGCTCCAGCGGCTCCCATATCGTCTTGAAGATCTCCGACGGCTGGCCGAACGCCTGGGCCTTGCCGAAGCTCTGGGTCAGATGGTGGTGCGCGTCGACGAAGCCCGGCATCAGCAGGTGGCCGTCCAGGCGCACCGGCTCAAGGCCCGGGTGGGCGGCGATGAGCGCTTCGGCCGGCCCGATCGCGCGGAACTTCCCGCCCTCCACGAGCACGGCCCGGCCCCGCACCGGCCCGTCCGGCAGGAGCAGCAGCTCGGGCAGGAGCAGTTGCCGGGCGCCGTGGAAGTGCGCGGGCCGCGGACCGCCGCCCGGCCCGTGCTGCGCCGCGTCGTCGTGGCGGGTCGCGGCGTCCGCCGTGCCCGCACCGCCGGCACCGGACGCGCCGATGAATCCGCCCACACCGGCCAGAAACCCGCGTCGGCCGAAGCCGCTTCGCTGTTCGTTCGCCAACCCGCTCGCCTGCTTCCGTGCTTCGGTACTCGCGTACCGCTCGTCGATGGGTCCCCGGGGTGGCCTGACCCTAGGACCGCCCCCGAAGTGGAACAAGGGTTCCGGCATGCGGGATTCGAAAGGCGGGAGGGCAGGTGGCGAAAGTCGTACGGGTGGCCGCCGAACCGCTGGTCAGGGCGTATGGGATGGGTGTGCGGGGTGGCGTAACCCGGCCGAAACATCAGACGGAGCCGGGCGCGTGGGTCACCCGGCTCGTCTCACCGGCCCCGTGGGACCCTGGTACGTCGTGGATCTGCCGGACGGACGGTGGACGGACGTGCGGCGAAGACGAGGATGCCCGATGAGACTCTGCTTCCTGGTGGAGGAGCAGTACCGCGACGACGGCATGCCGCTGGACGTGATCCGCCAACTCTGCGCCTGGGGCCATCGGGTGGACGTGCTGCGGCCCGGCAGTTCGCTGATCCCGCTGTCCCGGGCGGTGCAGGCGGGCAGCCACGACGCCTGGGTCCTCAAGACCGTCTCCGGCGGGCCGGGGCTGTCCCTGCTGGAGGCCGCCGCCTCCGTCGGGCTGACGACGGTCAACGACGTCCGGGCCATCCGGGGCGTACGGGACAAGGCGCTGGCCGCGGTGATCGCACGTGGCAGCGGGCTGCCGGTCCCGGTGACGTATGCCGCCGCCCGGGCGGCGGACTTCGCGGAGATACCCGAGGCCGAGTACCCGCTCGTGGTCAAGCCGGCCGACGGCAGCTCGGGGCGCGCCGTGCGGCTGGTCGAGACGCCGGACCGGCTGACCGGACCGGGCGCCGGGCCCGCCGACGGCGGCCTGCTCATCGCCCAGCCCTACGTCCCCAACTCCGGGTCCGACCTCAAGGTCTACTGCGTCGCCGGTGAGCTGTACGCGACCGAGCGGTGCTCACCGCTGCACCCCGGCCGCGCCGTACGGGAACGCCAGGTACCGCTCACCCCCGAGGTCGCCCGGATCGCCGAGGAGGTCGGCGCGGTCTTCGGCCTCGACCTGTACGGCGTCGATGTGCTGCTGGGACCGGCCGGGCCGGTGGTCGTCGACATCAACGACTTCCCCAGCTTCCGCCAGGTGCCGGACGCCGTCGCCCGGGTGTCTGCCGCCATAGTGCGGCTCGCCCGTGAGGGGGCCGGGCGGCCGGTGGTGCCTCCGGCGCGGGTCTCCTCGGCGGCGGCCCCGCTGGCGGCGATCGGCGGAGAGCGGTGAGGGTCGGGCTGATCACCGCCGATCCGGAGCACCCGCTGCTGGCCGCGGCCACCGCACTGCTGACGCCGCGTCACCAGGTGGTGCGCCTGGGCGCCGGCGAGGAGGGCCACGGCCGCGACCGGGCCGTACCGCCGCCCGACGTCTGTCTCCTCAAGGCGCGTACACCCCGGGCCCTGGCCCTGGCCGCCCGCCTGGAGGAGCGCGGCGTCCCGGTGATCAACTCCAGTGCGGCGACGGCGCGTTGCCAGGACCGGGTGGAGATGGCGGAGCTGGCGCGCGCCGCCGGGCTGCCGTTCGCCCGGACCACCTTCGTGCCCACACTGGGCCGGCTGGCCGCGGCCGGTGAGCCGGCCACCCCACTGGTGATCAAGAGCCGGCACAGCCGGCGCCACGACCTGGTGGCGCGGGCCGACAGCGCCCGGCACCTGCGGCAGCTGGCCGCCGACTGGCCCGAAGAGCCGGTGGTCGTCCAGGAGTTCACCGCGAACAGCGGCTGGGACCGCAAGCTGTGGGTGGTCGACGGGCGGCTCTTCGCCGCGCTGCGCGGCTCGGAGCTGGCCCCGGGCGGCCGGGGGCCGACCCGCCCGCTGCCGCTGGACGAACTCCCCGCGGGCTGGGCCGAGTACGCGCTGGCAGTCGGCGAGGTCTTCGGCCTGGAGGTCTACGGCGTGGACCTGCTCGACGCCGGTGCGGGCCGGCCGGTCATCGTGGACGTCAACGCCTTCCCCGGCATCCGGGGCCAGGCCGGCGCCCCGGAGGCGCTGGCGGCGCTCGCCCTCCGTGCCGCGGCACGGGAACCGGAAGCACAGCGCCAGGCACAAGCCTGAATCGATCATCCGCGGAAGAAGATCGAACCCAATCTGCGCTGAGACGGAACCTCCCGCTCCACAAGGACTGACGCACCGACGCCCGGGGTAGCGCTGGCCCGTCAGGGGGGCGTGCTGCGCCGCGCCTTCCTTCCGTACGTATGGGGAGAGGCCAGCAACGGTGACACAGCCATTCGAACTGCCCAACTTCTATACGCCCTATCCGGCGCGGCTCAACCCGCATCTGGAAGCGGCGCGTACGCACTCCAAGAAGTGGGCCCGCGACATGGGGATGCTGGAGGGCTCGGGCATCTGGGAGGAGAAGGACCTCGACGCCCACGACTACGCCCTGCTGTGCGCGTACACCCACCCGGACTGTGACGCGGACGCGCTCTCGCTGGTCACCGACTGGTACGTCTGGGTCTTCTTCTTCGACGACCACTTCCTGGAGAAGTTCAAGCGGACGCTGGACCGGGAGGGCGGCAAGGAGTACCTCGACCGGCTGCCCGCCTTCATGCCGATGGACGACTCCGCGGCCGTGCCCGAGCCGGTCAACCCGGTCGAGGCGGGCCTGGCCGACCTGTGGGCGCGCACCGTGCCGCACATGTCGATGGACTGGCGCCGGCGGTTCGCCGAGAGCACCGAGCATCTGCTCAACGAATCGCTGTGGGAACTGTCCAACATCCACATCAACCGGGTGCCCAACCCCGTCGAGTACATCGAGATGCGCCGCAAGGTCGGTGGCGCCCCCTGGTCGGCGGGTCTGGTGGAGTACGCGACCGGCTCCGAGGTCCCGGCGGCCGTCGCCGGCTCCCGGCCGTTGCGGGTGCTCAAGGACACCTTCTCCGACGGTGTCCACCTGCGCAACGACCTGTTCTCCTACCAGCGGGAGACGGAGGACGAGGGCGAGCTGAGCAACGGCGTCCTGGTGCTGGAGACCTTCTTGGACTGCACCACCCAGGAGGCCGCCGACTCCGTCAACGACCTGATCACCTCGCGACTCCAGCAGTTCGAGAACACGGTGGTCGCGGAGCTGCCCGCACTGTTCCTGGAGAAGGGCCTGGACCCCAAGGCGTGTGCGGACGTGCTGGCGTACGCCAAGGGCCTGCAGGACTGGCAGTCCGGCGGCCATGAGTGGCACATGCGCTCCAGCCGCTATATGAACGGCGGCGGCGCGGCGGCCGACTCGGGAGCGCCCTGGTCGCCGTTCTCCGCCGGCGGCCTCGGCACCTCGGCGGCGGACCTCAAGACCGCGCTGACCACGGCGGCCGCGCACCGCCTGCGCAGCTCCACCCACGTCCCGCACCAAGAGGTCGGGCCGTCCCGCATCCCCGACATCCACATGCCCTTCACCGCCACCCTCAGCCCGCATCTGGAGGGCGCCCGCCGCCGGATCGTCGACTGGGCGCACCGGATGGGCATCCTCCAGCCGCAGCCCGGTGTGCCGCTCTCCGACGTCTGGGACGAGCCCGCGATCATCCGCTACGACCTGCCGCTGTGCGCGGCCGGCATCCACCCCGACGCCACGCCCGAGCAACTCGACCTGACCTCCGGCTGGTTGGCCTGGGGCACCTACGCGGACGACTACTACCCGCAGGTCTTCGGCCGCCCCCGCGACATCGCCGCCGCCAAGGTCTGCACCGAGCGGTTGTCGGCCTTCATGCCGCTCGACCTGGGCCCCACCCCGGAGCCGGTCAACGCCCTCGAACGCGGCCTGTCGGACCTGTGGACCCGTACCGCCGGGCCGATGACCCCGGAAGCCCGTGAGGCGTTCCGCGCGGCCGTCGACACGATGACCGCCAGCTGGCTCTGGGAGATCGACAACCAGGTCCAGAACCGCATCCCCGACCCGGTCGACTACATCGAGATGCGCCGCGCCACCTTCGGCTCCGACCTCACCATGGCCCTCAGCCGCATCGGGCACGGCCGGCAGGTCCCCCCGGAGATCTACCGCACCGGCACGCTGCGCTCACTGGAGAACTCCGCCGCCGACTTCGCCTGCCTGATGAACGACGTCTTCTCCTACCAGAAGGAGATCGAGTACGAGGGCGAGGTCCACAACGGCATCCTGGTCGTCCAGACCTTCTTCGACTGCGACTACCCGACCGCGCTGGCCATCGTCAACGACCTCATGACCTCCCGAATGCGCGAGTTCCAGCACGTCGCGGCCAAGGAACTGCCCGTCCTCTACGAGGACTTCAAGCTCTCCGCCGAAGCCCGCCAGGCGCTCGACGGCTATGTGCGCGAGCTGGAGAACTGGATGTCCGGCATCCTCGTCTGGCACCGGGACTGCCTGCGCTACACCGAGCCCGAGCTGCGCCATCCGCCGGGCTCCCCGGGCTGGCTGGGCACGCCGACGGGACTCGGCACGTCGGCGGCCCGGCTCTTCAAGGGCGCCCTCGCCGGCGTCGGTTAGGCCGCCGACCGCGTCGTCACGCCGGAGCCGCGGCCCGCCGGACCGGCCGGGCGCCAGGCCCTCGGGCCCGTAGGACCAGCGCCTACGGGCCCGCGCCATGCCCCCTGTGCTCCTCCCGTGCGCACTACCGCGTCATGTGCCACCGACCTATGGTTCATGACCCCCGCGGGTGCGGGGGGTCGGCGGCGAGGGGACGGGCGATGGCAGCAGCGGGTGCGGCGGGCGGCTCGGCGGGCGGTTCGGCCTCTCGGCGGGCGCAGGAAGCCCGCAGGCAGGAGCGCGTGTTACGCGAGCAGTGGCGGGCGGCCCGGCAGCAGGCCGAGCGCTGGGAGGCGGCGAGCGAGGGCGAGCAGCGGATCGCCGCGCAGCTGCTGATGCTGACCGAACGCGGCTGGCGGCTGCTGGTGGACCGGCGCTGGCCGGGCACCCGCGCGGCCAACGTGGACATGCTGCTGATCGGCCCCGGCGGCGTCTTCGTCATCGACGTCAAGAACTGGCGGGCCGCGCCCGAGCCGTCGTGCGGACGGCTGCTGGCCGGCGGATTCTCCCGCGACGAGCACCGGCGCAAGCTGCTCGCGGTCACCAAGGCGGCCGAGGTCGCGGTGGCGTCCCTGGGGATGTCCCCGGTGGCGGTGCGCCCGCTGATGGCCTTCGCCGGGCAGCGCGTCGACGCCGAGCTGGGCCGGGTACGGCTGCTGGGCGAGCACGAGATCGGCCCCGCACTGCTGTCGGAGCGCACCCGGCTGCCCGCGGCCTCGGTCCGCGCCCTGGCCGAGCATCTGGCGCGGGTCTTCCCCGAGTACGAGGACCCGGCCGACCACCGGCCCGCCCGCACCGCCGCCCGCCCGCCGACGACCGAGGCCGACGGCCTCTTCGACCTCGACGGGCTGCGCGAGGCCGCGCTGGACGAGGCGCGCCGGGCCCCCATCGAGCAGTGGATGAGCTTCCTGGACCCCGAGCAGCTCGCACTGGTACGCCGCAACTGGGCCGGCCCCGCGCGGATCAGCGGCCCGGCCGGCACCGGCAAGACGGTGGTGGGGCTGCACCGCGCGGCCCACCTCGCCCAGCGCACCGGCGGCCGCGTCCTGTACGCCACCTTCGCCAACAACCTGCCCCGTGTGCAGGCCACCTTCCTCAAGGCCATGGCCCCGGCGGTCGCCGACCGGATCGACTTCCGCAGCCTGCACTCCTGGGCACAGGAGTACCTCCACGACCGCGGCGTCCCCGTCCGCCTGCACAAGGACAAGGCCGAGACGGCCTTCAGCCTCGCCTGGAAACACGTCGGCCGGGACAGCTGCCTGGCCGAGATCGACCCGTTGCCCCGCTACTGGCGGGACGAGATCGACTACGTCATCAAGGGCCGCGGCATCACCTCCTTCGACGAGTACGCCGTGCTCGCCCGCCGTCGCCGCCGGGCCGCCCTGCGCCGCCCGCACCGGCAGGCCGTCTGGGCCCTGTACGAGGCGTACGAGGCCGAACGTGCCGAGCGCGCGGTGCACGACTTCAACGACGTCCTCTCCCTCGCGCTCGCGGAGGCGGCCGGCCGCAACCACCACTGCGGGTACACGGCCGTCGTCGTGGACGAGGTCCAGGACCTCACGCTCGTCGGGGTGCGCCTGCTGCACGCCCTGGTCGGCGACAGCTCCAACGGGCTGCTGCTTATCGGCGACGGGCAGCAGTCGGTCTACCCCGGCGGGTTCCGGCTCTCCGACGCCGGTATCGACATCCGCGGCGACCGGGGGCAGGTGCTGCGCGCCAACTACCGCAACAGCAAGGAGATCGTGGACACCGCGCTCTCCGTGGTCGCCGAGGATGCCTTCGAGGACCTCGACGGGCTGCGCACCCCGGGTCGCCGGGACGTGGACCTGACCTACCATCACGGCCAGGTGCAGCGCGCCGCACTGCCCACCGTGGCCGGCCACGACCAGGCGCTGCTGGCCGCCCTGCACGCCCTGACCCCGCAGGAGCGGGCCGACTCCGCCGTCCTGTGCTCCTCCAAGCGCGCCATCGAGCGCTACCTCCGCCTGCTGACCCGCGCGGGCATCGGGGTCTGCTCGCTGGAGCAGTACGACGGGAACCCGTCCGAAGGGGTGAAGCTCGGCAGCTACCGCCGCGCCAAGGGCCTCGAATTCAAGCGCGTCTACCTGCCCCGGTACGACGCCGTCCTACCGCCCGAGACCAAGCAGGGCAATGGGGGAGCGGGCAGCGAAACGGCCTACGAACGCGGGGAACTGGCCCGCAGTCAGCTCTTTGTGGCGATGACCAGGGCGCGGGATGTGCTGTGGCTGGGAAGCGTCACGGGGGCCGGGGGTGAATATCCGATTCGTGGTGAATAGTCTCATATGGTATGTGGAACCTTCCGGCCATGCGACATATGACTGCTTTGCTTGGCGCGGCGGCAATCACCGGGACGGCGCTCGCCGCGTTCGCCCCCGTCCGTGCGCAGGCCACCACCGGCACCATCACCTTCCACATGCGCCCGCACAACAAGCAGTACGAGATCCTCGACCCGGGTGACGACCACTGCTACGGCCTCGGGGACGGGGGTGGCGAGGTGGGCAACGAAACCGCCCTCGACCTCGTCCTGTGGTCCTCCCGCGACTGCACCGGGAAGGCGATGGCCGTGGTCCCGTCCGGCGAGTGGGCCCGCTTCACGCGGTACGGGAGCCTGCAGCTCGACCCGGACAGCGCCCCGGAGCCGGACCCGCGCGACGAGGACCCGTCCTACGAGGATCCGCGCGATTCCGGCGACCCGTCGGATGCTCCGGACCCGCGCGATTCCGGTGACCCTTCGGACTCCCCGGACCCGCGTGACTCCGATGCCCCGTCGGACGCCGCGGACCCGTCCCGCTCCCCGGACCCGCGCGACTCCGCGGCCCCGTCCGATCCCCGGGATCCGTTCCGTTCGCCGGACCCCCGCGACCCGGCGCATCCCTCGGGCACCCCGGCGCCCGCCAAGTCCCCGGACCCCGCGCGTTCCCCGGCTCCCGCCAAGACGCCGGCGCCCGCCAAGTCTCCGGCGAAGTCGCCGGCCCCGGCGAAGTCCCCGGCGGCCGCCAAGTCCCCGGATCCGTCCGGAGCTCAGGACCCCGTGAACTCCCCGGACCGGGGCGACTCCCCGGCGCCCGCGCGCTCGCCCGCGGCCGCCAAGTCCCCGGCCGCCAAGCCGACGCCCTCCAGTGCGCCGGCGAGTACCCGCCCCAGAGTGGCCGGCGGCCCCTCCGGTGACTCGCCCGCCGAATAAGGCGCGCGGTGTCGGCCTAGGGGGAGACACCCCGTAGGGGCCCGCCCGTCTCCCCGACCTCCGGCCCACGGAGGCCGGGGAGACGGGCTTTCAGCTCTGCACCTCGCGGACCCAGGCCGTCAGGCCGGCCAGGAAGCCGGCCCGTTCGCCGGGGGAGAGGCCGTCCAGTGCGCGCAGCAGCGGCTCGGTGCGCCGGGCGACGAAGGTTTCCAGCGGGGGGCGGTAGTCCTCGGACAGCGACACCAGGATCCGGCGGCGATTCGTCGGGTCCTCGGCGCGTTCCACGATCCCGGCCCGACTCAGGGCGCCGACCAGCTCGCTGGCGGTGGGCAGCGACACGTGCAGCCGCCGGGCGATCTCGCCGACGGTCAGCGGATCCCCGGCCAGCAGCTGCGGGAGCACCGCGCCGTGACGCGGCGTCAGTCCGTGTGTCTCCATGGCCTCGCGCAGGGGCGCCGGCATGAGGTCGCGCACCACCGAGCCGCGGAAGAACGGCTCCAGCAGCGGTACGAGGCTGGTGATCCGGAGCTCGTCGGGGGTCGGCATCCGGGGTGGCTTCCCGGCCTCGGGCATGTGCGGCATACTGCGAGTCTAGATGGTTTGGAAGTCCAAACTATTGGGACAACCGAAAGGTGGAGCCCGTATGTCGTCGCTCAGCTACCGCGATGCGCTCAACGACGCCCTGGAGCGGATGGACGACCTCGGATACGAGCGAGGGCAGGGAGTCGACCTCGCCAACCACGGCCCGATGGGCGCCGAGGCGCTCGCACGGCTCGGGCAGCAGGACGAGGTCGCCGCCTGGGTGCGGCGCTACCGGCGCGCGATGGAGCACCACGAGCCGCCCGCCGCGCGCTTCCCCCTGGATCCCTCCGACGAGTCCTCCTGGCGCCCCGCACTCGGCGCCTCCGACCGGGCCGGTGACTGGGAGCGCCTCTTCGTGCGCGAACTGGCCGAGGCGCACTGGCGCGAGGTCCTCGTGCGCTGGTGGCCCCGGCTGATCCCGGGCCTGTTCGCCGGGCTGACCCACGGCCTGATCCGCACCGCCCACGCGGTACGCGGCCTGCACGCCGCCGCCGACAAGCCGACCCGGCTCCAACTCGACGAGCTGGCACGAGGGTTGGCGTACTGGGCGGCCCGCTACACCGCGCTTCCCGGTAGGCCCCGGCTGCACGGGCGCCGCAGCCTGCCGGCCGCGATCGCCGCGCTGCCCCGCGTGCCGCAGGACGGCGGACCGCGGCCCGGCACCGCGCGCCGGCGCCTGGACGCTCTCTGCGAACTCCCCGGCTATCAGGAGTCGTTGGAGTGGCTGGCGCCGGAAGGGGCGGCCGCGCTGCTGAGCGAGATGACCACACAGTTCGCCGATGTCTACCTCGGCCACCCCGAGGTGTACCCGGTTCCGCTGATCCACGGTGTCACCGCGCCGGCCGCCGTACGCCTGGTGCTGCCGCATCTGCCGCCCGCCCTGCACGAGCCGACGCTGGAGCGGCTGTGGCAGGTGCAGACGGCGTTCCTGCTGGCCTTCACCGTCGACCGGCGGGACGAGGGCACCGAGGCGTGGCGCGGGGAGGTCGGGGACCTGCCCCCGATGGGCGAACTCGGCGCCCGGGCCGCCGAACACGGCGACGAGCACGTCATCAAGTTCACCGAGGCCTGCCTGCGGGAGTACGCCCTGCGGCCCGACCCGCGCTACCCGGCCGCCGCGTTCGCGGCGCAGCTGCGCATACCGCGGCTGGACGCGGGCGGCGGGGTCGGCGGGGTGCGGACGGGCACGCCGTAGGGCGGACCCGGAGGTGGTGCGGGGGGCGGGAGACGGCGTCGGGCGGCTCAGCCCCGGCGGCCGGGGGCCGTCCGTGGGCGCCGCGCACGCGGTGCCGGGGCGGTCGTCGCGGGCGGACGTACGGGAGCCGGGGAAGCGAGCGGGCCCGCCCCCTTGAGGGTGCGCAGGACGGGCGCGGTCTCCAGGGCGCGGATCGCGGTGCGGTTGGCGAGGCGGTGGGTGAGGTAGTGGTGCAGGGCCGCGGGCCCGGGGCACAGGGCGTGCGCGACCAGGTTCGTGGGGCCGGTGGTGGCGGCGACGAAGGCCAGCTCGTCGTGCCGGGCGAGGTCGGTGGCGACCTGGTCGAGGTGGGTGGGGGCCACGGTCATCCAGAGCAGGGCCTGTGTGGTGGCCCCGTACAGCGCGTCGTCGACCTCTACGTCGAAGAAGAGTGTGCCGGACGCCCGCAGGGTGGTGAGGCGGCGCGCCACGGTGGCCGGTGACCAGCCGGTGGCCGCGGCCAGTTCGGCCTGGCCGGTCCGGCCGTCCCGCTGGAGCGCGGACAGCAGGCGGTCGTCGCCGTCGGACAACTCGGCTACGGGAGTGGGGGGTTGGGCGCCACCACGGCAGTCCCGGTTGTTCCGATCATCCCGGCTGTCACGACCGTCCCGGCCGGTGCTTCCCTCGTCGTCCGCCCCTGCGCGGGGCGCCAGTTGGCGCTGCCGGGCCTCGTCCAGGACGTTGGCGCGGCCGCGCCAGGCGGTGGGGCCGCCGAGGTAGGTGTGGAGCAGGTAGTGGGCGGAGACCGCGGTGATGCCGGCGGTGCGCGGGATGTCGTGCAGCAGCAGTGAGTGCCCGGCGGCATCGGCCGGGGTGAGCACGACCGCGATGATCTCGGTGCCGCCGGAGGCGAGCTTCACCCAGGAGGTGTCCGCGCGCCGGGCCAGCGCGTGGGCGAGGTCCTGGGCGCTGTGCGGGGCGGCGGTGAGCCGTACCAGCCACTGCGCCCGGCCCGCGCGGTGCGGATCGGCGAGCCCGACGACCCGCAGCCCGGCCGCCGCGCGCAGCCGCCGGTAGCGGCGGGCCACGGTCTGGGTCGACACCCCGAGCACCGCGGCGATCCGGCTGAACGGCGCCCGCCCGTCGAGGTGCAGCGCGTGGACCAGCCCGCGGTCGACGTCGTCGAGCCGCACGGCCGCCTCTTCGTGGGCCCGCTCGATGGACAGATCCTTCACCAGTCCGGCTCCGATGGAAAAGATCGGCGATCTCCGCGCCGCAGATGGAATCCCACGGTACGCGCCCGCAGGCTCTCCCGTGCGCTCCGCCGCAACCGGCCGCACGGGCGGAAACCGCCGTACGCCCGCACCGCCACATCCATCGCACCCGCTGAACGGAGGCCCCCATGCCCGCTCGACGGCGCTGGGCCGCCCTGGTGATCCTGCTGATCGCCGAGGCCATGAATCTGCTCGACTCCACGATCATGACGGTCACCGCCCCGGTGATCCATGCCGACCTCGGGGGGCCCGCCTCCGCCATCCCCTGGTTCAGCGCCGCCTACACGCTGCCGTTCGCGGTGCTGCTGATCACCGGTGGCCGGCTGGGGGACATCGCCGGGCGCAAGCGGGTGTTCCGGATCGGGGTCGCCGGGTTCGTGGCCGCCTCGGTGGCCTGTGCGCTGGCCGCCTCGCCGGCGCTGCTGATCACCGCGCGGGCCGCCCAGGGCGCCGCGGCGGCGCTCGTCATCCCGCAGACCATCGGTCTGATCCGGAGCATGTTCGACGGCGACGAACTGGCCAGGGCCATGGGCGGCATCGGCCCGGTCATGGGCCTGGCCGCGGTCTGCGGACCGGTACTCGCGGGCGTCGTGACGCACGCCGATCTGCTCGGCTCGTCCTGGCGGGCGGTGTTCTTCGTCAACGTCCCGCTCGGCCTGGGGGTGCTCGCCGCGTCGCCCCTCCTGCGGGAGGACCGCTCCGCGCGACGTCCGCGCCTCGACCTCGTGGGCACCGCGCTGGCGGTCCTCGGCATGGGCCTGACCGTCCACCCGTTCATCGACGGCGGCGGGGCCTGGGGATCGCCGCGGCCCTGGGCCGTGCCGGCCGCCGGTCTCGCCGTCCTGGCGGTCTTCGGCGCCCACCAGCGCCACCGCGGCGCGCGGGGCCGCAGCGCGCTGGTCGAGACCGGGCTCTTCCGGGACCGTGGTTTCCCGGCCGCGCTGGCCGCCTCCGTGCTCTTCTTCGCGGTGATCAACGGGCTGATGATGGTGATCGTGCTGCAGCTCCAACTCGGGCCGCACACCGATGTCCGGTCCGCCGGCCTCACCCTGCTGCCGTGGTCGTGCGCGATGGCGGTCTCCTCCTGGATCGCGGGCGCCCGCCTCGTACCCCGCTACGGCTCGCGGGTGATGTTCGCCGGGTTGGCCGCGCTGCTCGTGGGCGCCCTGGCCGCCGTCGCGGTCTACGCGGCCGGTCCGGCGACGTCCTACCCGTGGCCGCTGCCGGCCGCGCTGGCCGCCTGCGGCCTGGGGCAGGGGCTGTTCGCCGTCGCGTTCTTCACCACCGCCCTGCACCGGGTCCGCCCGCACGAGACGGGCTCGGCGGCCGGGTTGCTCAACGCCGCCCAGCAACTCGGCGGCACGCTCGGCGTCGCGCTGCTCGGCGCGGTCTTCTTCCACGCCGTCGGCGTATCCGTCACCGCCACCATCACCACCACCGGCACATCGGTCGCGGATGCCGCGCTGCACGGCGCCCGGAACGCCTTCTGCGCCGCCGTGACGGCGCTCGCCGCCACCGGTGTCGCCGCGGTGCTGATGCACCGGCCTCGTCGCGGCCCGGCACCGGCGGAGTGCCCCGACCGGACCGTCAAGTCCCGTGCCGGCTACGGAGGGTCATAGATGCCTGGTGGGGGTGGGTTCGCTCAAACGCGACGCCGCATTCGGAGCGTCACCCGCAGGTACTTTGGGTGGTAATGAAAAGAATTTCGGCTTATGTCTGAAATTTCACGCATTTTTCCTTGTTGGTGGCAGGTTGGCGTCGTAGCTTGGGAGTTGACGGAGTTGAAAAACGGCTCGTCAGCAAAGAACCAACCGAGGAGGAAGCATGAGCTTCCGGAACGTCTTCCCACGTAGGCGCGACAGGTGCGACTGGGACGACCACGGCAGGGGCCGCGGCCGTCGGCGGAACCGCCGCAGGCACGGTCGCAGGCTCCGTAGGCGCCGTTACTTCGGCTACTACGACTAAGTCAAAGCTCTGAGCTCGAGGCTGGCTCGCGTGACACGCGGGTCCGCCTCGTGTGTGTAGGGGCAACCCCGCGGCACCCCAGCCTCGGCCCTCCCGAGCAGCCCGAGACGACGTAGCGACCATGCATCTGCGCAGCTCCCGCCGGCGAACGGCACCCGATGAGGCACCGACGCCGCCGTCCCAACAAGGCACCGGAACACCGCCCGTTGGCCAGGGCCAAGGCCTCGGGCGCGGCCTGTGGGCGGCACAGGCGGACCCCACGATCCACACCAGGCGCGTCGGCCTGAAGGAATCGATCCGCCGCTTCTGGCCGCTGACCAAAGGCGACCGCCGCTGGATCTTCCTGGTCTGCCTGGCCGCCATCGGCGCCGCGGCCACCGAGACCGTAGCGATCCTGGTCTTCGCCCAACTCACCGACAACGCCCTGCAGAAGGGCTCGGTCAGCGCCTTCTGGCAGCCCGCCGGCGTATGGCTCGGCGTCGCCGTCATCGGCGCGGTGGTGGGCTACCTCGGCAACTCGCTCGCGGCCTGGACCGCCGAGCGTTTCGTGATGCGCCTACGGGCCAGGGTCTTCGGCCATCTGCAGAAGCTGCCGCCGCACTTCTTCCAGCGCAACCGCCGCGGCGACCTCCTGGAGCGGATGACGGGCGATGTCGACGCCATCGAGGAACTCGTGGTCTCCGGCCTCGTCCAGGCCGTCGCGGCCCTGTTCGGCATCGTCTTCTACGCCGGCGCCGCCCTCTGGCTGCGCTGGGACCTGGCACTGGCCACGTTCCTGCTGGCCCCGGTGTTCTGGTACGCCACCCAGCGTTTCACCAGCCGGGTGAAGGAGATCTCCCGCCGGGAGCGCGCCGCCGACGGCGCCATCACCTCGGTCGTCGAAGAGGGCCTGGTGAACGTCGTGATGACCCAGGCCTACAACCGGCAGCACGACGAGGAGCAGCGCCTCCAGCGGCGGGCGGACACCTGGTTCCGGGCCGCGGTGAGCAGCGCCCGCCTCAACGGGCTCTACGACCAGATCGTGGAACTGCTCGAAACCCTCTGCGTGCTGGCGATCATCGGCCTCGGGGCGTGGGAGATCTCCGCGGGCCGGATGAGCCTCGGACAGCTGCTGGCCTTCGCCGCCTTCGTCGGCTACCTCTACCCACCGATCCGCTCCCTGGGCCAGCTCGGCCTGACCGCCACCGAGGCGACCGCCGGCTCCGAGCGCCTGCTGGAGATCCTCGACGCCCGCCCCGCCGTCAGCGACCCGCCGCCGTCCCTGGTCGCCCCGCCGCGCTTCGACCGCGCCATCGGGGAGGTGGAGGCGCGAGAGGTCGACTTCCGCTACCCGGGAGGCTCCGAGGACGTCCTGAAGGACTTCTCCTTCACCGCGGTCCCCGGCGAACTGCTGGTCATCACCGGACCGAGCGGCGCGGGCAAGTCGACCCTGGCGGCGCTGCTGCTGCGGTTCTACGACCCGGACACCGGCAGCATCCGGCTGGACGACGTGCCCGTGAACCAGATGCCGCTGGCCCAGCTCCGCCGCAACATCACGCTGCTGCCGCAGGACACGCTCGTCCTGCACGACACCGTGGAGGAGAACATCGCCTGCGGGCTCGTCCACACCCACGCCTCCCACGACGAGGTCGTACGCGCCGCCCGCGAGGCCGACGCCCACGGCTTCATCAGCGCCCTCCCGGACGGCTACGACACCGTCATCGCCCCCGGTACCGCCCGTCTCTCCGGCGGCCAGATGCAGCGCGTCGCGATCGCCCGCGCCATACTGCGCGACGCCCCGGTGCTCGTCCTCGACGAGCCCACCACCGGCCTGGACGTGCTGGCCACCCAGCGCATCCTCGGCCCGCTGCGGCGCCTCGCCGAGGGCCGCACCGCGATCGTGATCAGCCACGACCTGGACCTCGCAGTGGAAGCCGACCGCATCCTCGTCCTGGACGGCGGCCGGCTGGTGGAGTCGGGCACCCACCCCGAACTCCTGGACCGGCAAGGCCTGTACGACACGCTCTTCCACGCGCATCCCCCCGCCCGCACCCACAACGGTGCCCCGAGCCGCGCCGCCGGCCGATCGAGGACCGGACCGGTCAGAGAAGGGGCCGGTCAAGGGCCTGCTCGGCCCAGATGATCTTGCCGCCGGGGGTGTAGCGGGTGCCCCAGCGCTGGGCGAGCTGGGCGACGAGGAACAGACCGCGGCCCCCTTCGTCCTCCGCGGCGGCGTAGCGCAGGTGCGGGGCGGTGCTGCTGGTGTCGGAGACCTCGCAGATCAGCGTGGAGTCGAGCAGCAGGCGCACCCGGATCGGGCCGGTGGCGTGCCGGATGGCGTTGGTGATCAGCTCGCTGACGATGAGCTCGGTGGTGAAGGCCGCCTCCGCCAGGCCCCACTGCGTCAGCTGCCGGGTGATCTCCGCGCGCGCGTCGGCCACCGCCGCCGGGTCGGAGGGGACCTCCCGGTCCGCGATCCGCTCGGGAGCCAGCCGGCGGGTGCGCGCGACGAGCAGGGCGATGTCGTCGCGCTGGCGGTCCGGCAGCAGGGCGCTCAGCACGGCCTCGCAGGTCTCGTGCGGCGTCCGGCCCGGCTGCGCCAGCGCCGTGGCCAGCAGTTGCAACCCGGTGTCGATGTCCCGCTTGCGGTCCTCGACGAGGCCGTCGGTGTACAGCACGAGGCTGCTGCCCTCGGGCAGCGGCAGATCCGTCGACTCGAAGGGCAGCACGCCGAGGCCGAGCGGCGGGCCCGCGGGCAGCTCGGGGAACTCCACGGTGCCGTCGGGATGCACCAGCGCCGGCAGGAGGTGGCCGGCGCGGGACATGCTGCACACACCGGAGGAGGGGTCGTAGATCGCGTAGAGGCAGGTGGCACCCGCGACCATGGCGTCCTCGTTCGCCGCGGCCGTCTCCTGGTCGATCCGGCTGATCAACTCGTCCAGGTGGCTGAGCAGGTCGTCCGGCGGCAGGTCGAGGGTGGAGAAGTTCTGCACCGCGGTGCGCAGCCGGCCCATTGTGGCGGCCGCGTGCAGGCCGTGACCGACCACGTCGCCGACGACCAGCGCGACCCGGGTGCCCGGCAGCGGGATGACGTCGAACCAGTCGCCGCCCACCCCGGTCTGCGCGGGCAGATAGCGGTGGGCGATGTCGAGGGCGTTCTGCTCGGGCAGACCGCGGGGAAGCAGGCTGTGCTGGAGCGTGACGGCCAGGGCGTGCTCGCGGGTGAAGCGCCGGGCGTTGTCGATGCACACCGCCGCACGGGCCGCCATCTCCTCGGCCAGCGACAGCTCGCTCTCCTCGAAGGGGGTGCTCTCCCGGATGCGCCAGAAGTTGGCCACCCCCATGAGGACCCCGCGCGCCTGGAGCGGCACGGTGATCAGCGACTGGCACCCGTGGCTGAGCACCAGCTGGAAGCGCTCGGGGTCCTGGTCGCGCCAGTGGTCGGCGACCTGCAGGTCCGGTACGAGCACGGACTCCCCGGTCACGAAGACCATGGCCATCGGAGTGGTCCCGGCGAAGCTGTGGAGCTCGCCCGCCTGGTAGAGCGGGTGGTCGTCGCGGATGCCGGCGAGCGCCACCCGGCGCAGCTCCGGCGCCTCCTGATACGCCCCCTGCGGCGGCTCCTCGCCGCTGAGCACGGGCTCGGCGAGGTCGACGGTGACGTAGTCGGCGAACCGCCCCACGGCGACCTGGGTCAGCTCCTCGGCGGTGCGCCGCACATCGAGGGTGGTGCCGATCGCCACGCTCGCGTCGTAGAGCAGCCGCAGCCGGCTCTGGGCGGCCTCGGCCTTTCCCGCGAGGGCGAGCAGCTCGGTGGAGTCCCGCAGCGTGGCCACGCTGCCGGGCGGGCCCCCGCGGCGGTCGGTGGGCCGGTTGTTCACCGCCAGCAGCCGGTCCCCGACCTGGAGCACCTCGTCGGTGGCCGCGCGCCGGGACCCCAGCAGCTCGGCCACCTGGGGGGAGAGCCCCAGCTCGTCGACGGGGCGCCCCTCCGCGTCGGACGCCAGGTCGAGCAGCCGGCGCGCCTCGTCGTTCGCCAGCAGGACGCACCCGTCCGCGTCGACGATGATCACGCCCTCGCGCACGGCGTGCAGCACCGCGTCGTGGTGCTCGTACATGCGGGTCATCTCCGCCGGTCCGAGCCCATGGGTCTGGCGCTGCAACCGCCGGCTCACCAACGCGGTACCCGCCGTGGCCAGGCCGAGCGCCGCCGCCCCGGTGCCGAGGACGACCGGCAGCTGCCGGTCGATCGCGCTGCTCACACGGCTGACCCGCATACCGGCGGACACCAGGGCCACGATCTTGCCGCGCGCGTCCCTGACCGGCACCACCGCCTGCACCTCGTGGCCGAGCGGGCCGTGGACGCTCTCCAGCGTGACCTTGCCGTTGAGCGAGGGCTTGATGGTGCCGACGAAACGCTTCCCGATCAGCTCCGGCTTGGGGTGCGTGTAGCGGATGCCGTCCCGGTTCATGATGACGATGAAGTCGAGCCCGCCCCGTTTGCGGGCGGACTCCGTCCGCGGCTGGAGCACCGCCGACGGGTCCTTACCGCCCAGCGTCTCCACCAGGCCGGGGCTGTGCGCGAAGGCCTCGGCCGCCGCCAGCGAACGATCGCGCGCCCCCTGGAACCGGTCGCTGCGGGCCTGCACCAGCAGCGTGATCACCGCGGCCACGACGAGCAGCAGCACGATCAGGACCTGCAGAAGGAACAGCTGACCGGCGACGCTGTGGACACTCGCCAGCGGCCGCGGGCGCCGCCCCGGCGATCCCGGCGAGGCGGCGCTCCGCGCACGCCGACTGCGGCCCGGGCGCCGACCGGTGAACCAGCGCCCCGAAGGCAGCCACGGGAAGCGGCCGGATTTTCGGGCCATGTCCCATATGTACCGCTCGTTTGGCACCTCCGACACACACCACGCCGGGGTATCGGATGACTGTACGACGGGAGCGGGTGGCGCTGGGCCGCCCGGCCCTGTCCAGGACCGGCCCGGGGCCGTTCGGGATCGGCTGCGGGGTCGGACGTGTGTCACATGCACGTAGATGGTCGCCGGTCGACCTCGAACGGCCGCCGAGGGCGGTGGCGACGTCGCCGTGGGCGGGCCGGCGGGCGGCGCCCGGGGTCGCCGGCCCGCGGCGTGGGTCAGCCGGCCCAGTGGCCGGTCATGAAGGTGACGGCGAGGACCGTCATGAGGGGGGCCGCGAGGCAGGCGTAGGCCGTGGTGACGCGGGGGTTGCGCCCGCTCCACGCGGCGATCATGACCCATAGCGGCCACCACAGGAGGGTGGCGCGGGGGATGGACATGTACCAGTAGGAGGTGCCGAGCGCCCACAGGCTGAGACCGATGTAGACGGCCTCCGGCCAGCGTCGTCGGTACAGGAGCAGCCCGGTCAGGAGGAGGCCCAGGAACATGGCGAGGATCTCCGCCTGGAACTCGACGGCGTAGCCGGTGGTCTGGGTGCGACCGAAAGCGGCGTTCCAGGTGTGCTGCAGGGCGTCCCACGGGGTGTGGAAGTCGCGGTGCCAGCCGCGCTCCTGCGCGCGCTTCCACGCCATCCAGTCGCCGGTGTGCAGCTTCAGGTACCAGCTGTGGAGCAGCGGCGGAAGCGCGGGCAGCGCGAGCCAGGGCAGCGCCCGCCACTGGGGGCGGGGGCGGGCGGTGGTGAGCCAGTGGACGGCGAGGGCCGCGGCGAGGAAGAGGCCGCTGACGCGGACGGTGGTGGCCAGGCACGCCAGGACGCCCGCGAGGGGCCAGTTGTGTCGCTGGGCGGCGTACCAGGCCGGCAGCGCCAGGGCGAGGAAGAGCGCCTCGGTGTAGCCGGCGGCGAGGAACACCGCACAGGGCGAGAGCAGGAGGAACAGCACGGCGCGTCGGCCCGCGTTCACGTTGCGCAGGGCGTGCCGGGCGACACGGGCGAGGGCCAGCACGGCGACGGCCCCGGCGACGAATGAGATCAGCAGGCCGGCCGCCGTCCAGTCCGGGACGACGGCGTGCACGACGCGCAGCGTGAGGGGGAATCCGGGGAAGAACGCCTCCCTGTTGTCCCACCCCGGCACCCAGGGGCCACCCCCTCCGGGGAAGTAGCCGTCCTGCGCTATGTGCTGGTAGTGCCACCAGTCCCACTGCTGCCACGGCGCGAGAACCGCGAGCGGGAAGCGGGTGGCGCCCTGCTGGGGAAAGAGCCAGCGAACGCAGTAGGCGGTGCCCCACAGCCCGACCCGGGTCACCAGATACAGCCACAGCACCTCACGGTCGTCCCGGGCGAGACGGTGCCGGAGGCGCCTGGCCGCGGCCGGGTAGGACGCCCTCAGGGCGGGGCCGCGGGCCGTACGGGTGAAGCCACCGGCCGCCCGTATGGATTCGCTCGACGCGCCGGGAGACGTACGGGTACGGGGAGACGCACGGGTGCCGGGACGGCGACCCGGAGCGAACGTGGGCATAGCGGTATCTCCTGGACAGGTGTGGGGTGTGCAGGATCGCCTCGCGACGAACTTCACGAACTTCACCAGCTGCACGGACTACGCGGTCTGCGCGGCTGAGGCGGTGCACCGAGGGCTGACGGAACAGACCGTCAGCGGGACGGCGGCCCGGTCTGTGTCGCGGTGGCCGAGGCGCCCGGAGGCTCCGTGGTGGGGGCCCCCGTCCCACTCGGTTCCTGCGTGCGGACCGGGGCCCTCGGCGGGCCGGTACGGGACGCGTCCGGCGGCCCGGGTGGCTGCGACGGAGGCGCCGTGGTCTCCAAGGACGAGGGCGGCGGGGTAGCCGGTGTCGTACGGGGCGAGTGCGATGGCGACGATGGCGACGGCGATGTGGCCGGCACCGTGCCACTGGGGCCCCGGCCCGACAGCGCCGCCACCGCGACACCGGTGCCCGCGACGGCGAGAGCGGCCGCGACGGCCATCGTGGCGATCAGGTTGCGATGGGCCCGCTGTCCGCGCCGTGTGATGGCGGAGACGGGTGCGGCCTGGGCGCGGTCCTGCCCGGCCGCGGCGGCCTGCTGGAACAAGGAACGCAGGGGATCGTGCGGTTCAGTCACCCGGGGCCTCCTCGATGCGCGGGTCCTGCAGGCGGTGCGCGAGCGCGGCCCGGCCCCGGGACAGATGGGTCTTGACGGAACTGGCGGACAGCCCGGTCTCGTCGGCGATCTGCTCGACGGCGAGATCGCAGACGTAGTGCAGGGCCAGCGTGCGGCGCTGCTGCGCGGGCAACCCCCGCAACGCCTCCACCAGCGCCACCGACTCCGGGCCCGGACCCTCGTCCGGGGGCGGCGCGCCACTGCGCTGCCAGGCCACCGCCGAACGGCTCACCCTGCGCCAACGGCTCACCGCCAACCGCCAGGCCACCGTACGGATCCACGCCTCGGGCGCCCCGTCGCGGTCGAGCTGCCGCAGCCGGCCCCAGCCCTTGACGAACGCTTCCTGCACCACGTCCTGCGCCTCGTGCAGATCGCCGAGCATCACGTACAACTGCCCCGTCAGCCGGGTGACCGTTTGCGCATAGAACTCTTCGAACTCTTCGACGGTCACCCACCAGCTCCTGGATCTCTTCGGTCTCAGTGGGCATACGCCCACCGACCCCCATCCGGTCGACACGAGCTGGCGTGATGCGCGTCACGTCTTCGTCTTCGATGTGGCCGCGCCCCGCCACCAGGAGCGATCAGCCGCGCTCCCGGGGACGCTCCACGCCGTCCACGCACCCGGCCCACTCCCAGCGCCCCCCGGCCGTGTACAAGACGGCCTCCCCCAGATAGGCGCCCAGGCCACGGACGAGGAGATCGGTATTGCCCCCCTGCTCCAGGTAGGCGATCGCCGCAGTCTCCAGGACGGGCAGCGTGCCGGGGCTGTAGTCGTCCGCGAAGCCCTCAGGGAGGGCGAGCACCCCCAGCTTGGACAGCTCGATGCCGATCTCATCCAGCCACACACCAAGAAACCCACCGGCCCCGGGGAACTGGTCGCCTCCGACCACCTGGCCACCTCCGCGGTTGCCGCGCTTTCGTAAGGGCCGCCCAGGGTACGCCGCCGTATCGATCCCGCCGTGCTCAAGTGCCAAGAGCGCCCAACGGGTTGGGGTACGCGCCGAGCGCGGCATGCGCGTCTCTCTGCCCACGCTCCTGTCGGCCGCCACCGAAGCAGGCCGGATGTTTTCCGGACACCCCCCGCGGCCTGGCGTGTGGGAACTACAGTCTTTGGCTGTGCCGTACGTCACATAACGGCGCTGGGTGGGCTGTCTGGGTGGGGCAGCCAAGTGCCCGAGTTGCGAGATCTGGGGGGCTCCATGCATGACATGGCCAAGGGCTCGAACGTCGCGCTGACGGCCCTGAGTGAGAATGCCGGTTCGGTGATCCTCAGTCTGAGCTGGGTCAGTCCGACCGGTGAAGGCGATGCGGATGTGTCCGTCCTGCTGCTGGGCGCGAACGGCAAGGTACGCAGCGACAGCGACTTCTACTTTTACAACAACCCGGTTGCCGCTGACGGGAGTGTGCAACTGCTGGGCAAGACGCCGACGCAGAGCGGTGACGAGGACAGGATCGGCTTCGACCTGACGGCTGTCCCGTCCGACATCGACCGGATCGTCGTGGCAGCGAGCCGCTATGAGGGGGCCGGCTTCGGGGAACTGGAAGACCTGAAGGTGACGCTGGCCGATGGGGGCGGCGAGAGCCTCCTCAGGTTCGCCATCGATGACGCAGGAACGGTGAGCGCGATCATCTTCGGCGAGCTGTATCGGCGCGGGGGAGAGTGGAAATTCCGTGCCGTCGGACAGGGTTACGACGCCGGACTGGCCGGACTGGCGACGGACTTCGGCGTCGACATCGAGGACGACGCGGGCGCGGAAGAAGCGCTGAATGGCGCATTGAGCAACGAGCAAGCCGATACGGCGGTTCAGGTTTCGGCCGTTGAGCGGGAATCGCAGGCCTCGCCAGGCTCGGTTCCGTCTCCCCGCCCGCCTTGCGACGAGGTGGGGCCGAAGAAGGCGGCACGGCCTCGCACAGCGAAGAAGAAGGTCACCGTGCCCAAGGTGGCCAGGAAGTCTCTGGCGGAGAATGAGTCCTGGAAGCAGGCCAGGCTCTTTCCGGTTTCGGTGCTCAAGAGCGACCGGGACCGGGAGATGCGCGCTACGTCGGTACTGCTGTCGGTGATGGCGCAAGTGCCGGAGTTCGGCCGGAGACTCACGGCGGCGTTCGGAGCACCGGCAGGCCGCATGGAGACGTTCACCGAGGTCTCCCTGCCGCACGGTGATACGCCGCGACGCCCTGACGGAGTGATCCGCGTCGAGCGGGCCGGCAAACTATGGACCGCGCTGGTGGAAACCAAGACCAACGGCAATGACCTCAAGCCCGACCAGGTGCAGGCGTATATGGACATCGCCGCACGCCGTGGATACGAGGCTGTGATCACACTGTCGAACGATGTCGCGCTGGAAGGCAGCCCGCTCGTCGACGTCAAGATCGATGGACGGCGCAAGCACAAGGTGGCCCTTTGGCACCTCTCCTGGGCCGAAGTCACGCACCAGGCACAGATGCTGATCCGGCACGAGGGCGTCGGAGACAAGGCGCATGCCTGGCTGCTCCAGGAATTGCTGTACTACCTACGGCATGAGAACTCCGGCTGCCACGGCTTCCAGAACATGGGGTCGGCCTGGGTCCCGGTACGCAACGGGATCGATGACGAAACTCTGTGCCAGGGCGACTCGCGCGCTCTGGACGTGGTCGAGAGCTGGGAGCGGCTCGTCCGTCAGATCTGCCTCAGCCTCGGTGGCGAACTGGGACAGAAGATACTGCCCGTCCAGCGCGCCAAGCGTGGAACCGATCCGAAAGCACGCCGTAGCCTCCTGGCCGATCAGCTGTGCCGCGACGGCAGACTTCAGGCAGAGCTGCGCATCGAGGGCGCACCGGGGATCCTGGCGATTAGCGCCGACCTGCGCACCACCAAGCTCCGCACCTCCATCGAGATCCCCGCACCCGAGCAGGGCTACCCGCTGACTTGGGCGAAACGCCTTATCCGCCGACTGGCCGAGGCACCGGCGGACCTGCACATCGAAACATTGGTCGAAGGAGAGGCCGGGGGGCCGCGGGGCACGCTGGAACGGCTCCGCCCGGAGCCTGCGGACATACTCCCCAAGATCAACGAAAGCCGGATCACCGGCTTCCGCCTGTCGCTGTTCAAAGGCATGGGAAGTGGCCGGGGCAACGCCGAATCCGGCTTCATCCGCAGCGTCGACGACGCCGTGCATCGCTTCTACACCAGTGTGGTTGTCCACCTGGATCGTCCAACGCCCCGGCGAGCATCACCGAAGGAACTTGCCGTATCCGAATGACACCCGGCCGTGGCCAGTGACACGCGAGCATCTCGCACCCACGACTGCCCACAGGGCGCGTAGCAAGAGGCCACGCGGCTGCAAACCGGCTGCGCGCCCTGAACAGGGATTTCCCGACGTAGCGGGGAGGCCCGGTCCTGCTGGGCGCCGGCGACGCAGCGGCTGACTGCTCGGTGGTTGGCCTCTGTGGCAGTGCGGCCTTCGCGTCATCCTGCGATGTCTTCGGGTCCGAGACGAGGATCACGAGGGTTGCCCCCAACACGCTTTCATGTTCGTCCGGTGGTTCTGGAGTGCTCGGATCCGTCCTGACCTGCGGCGGTGTGGGGCTGGGGGCAGGTGACGGACAGTGCTGGCCGGGGGTGAATGAGACCAGAACCGAGACCAGAGCGCAGTCATACCCGCTTGACGACGATGGTGTCCGGGACGAGCTTATCCAGGTCGTCCACGTCCGAGGTGAAGACGGTGACCTGCCCTTTCTGCTGTCGCGCGATGACGGCGAGCATGGCGTCGATCGCGTACTTGTGGCCGTGGAGCTTGGCATCGGCCAGGAGCCGACGGGCCTGCCGGGCCTCGTCCTTCCCGATGTCGGCGACTCTGAGTCGCGAGAGTACCCAGTCCCAGCGCTGCTCGGTGGTTCTGCCGTCGTACGCCTCGACCAACGTCATCGGAGACGTCACCACGTCGGCTTCACCCCGGGCCGCAAGGTCCAGCCAGGCGATCATCTTGCGATCGCCGCGCACGGCGAGGGACAGGGCCTCGCAGTCGAGTACGAAGACGCGTAGTGGACGCTGCCCGTACTCACCGGCCCGCTTCTTCACGCGGCCTCTCCGGCGTTGTGCTTTCCGGCCGCGTGGCGGCGCTCGTGCTCGGCGTCGAGATCTTCCAGTTCCGCGAGTGCCGCCGCGCGCTCGTCCTCGGTGACCGAGCCGTGTTCCTCCTGCAGCCAGTCGACGAGCTCCAGCAGCCGGTCCCGGTCGCGCTTGAATCGCAGTGCCTCGGCAACATACGCCGAAAGTCCCCGCTCAGCCGCCTCGGCACGGATCTCGTCCAGGAGATCCTCGGGGATCGTCACCGTCACCTTCTTGGTTGCCATACAAGAGACCATACTCTTGGTATAAGGGCCCCTACCAGAGGGCTGCTGCGATCTATAAGACCCAGGGTGCCAGTGGTCAATCCGTGAGCTCTTCCCGCACATGATTGCCGGGTCATGCCGCTTCACTCGGTCATCTCGTGCCGTTCACTCATACCGGCGCATGCATGGGCGGATGCGGATGGCTGTCCTTCGTGGCGGCGAGCCTCCTCGACACTCTCGCGGCCGACTTCCGCAAGTAGGGGATTGATGACGGCTACTCGCCCACCCGCAACGAGTCGGACATCCGAGCGGCCGACGAGGTGGACCCTTTGTTGCGGGAGCGCATCAACAAACGGCCCGCCCTCTGGGCTGCCGTGCGCCATGGAACGGGCTGGTGGGACGGATTTTCG
Source organism: Streptomyces sirii (assembly GCF_045690365.1). Lineage (NCBI taxonomy): Bacteria > Bacillati > Actinomycetota > Actinomycetes > Kitasatosporales > Streptomycetaceae > Streptomyces > Streptomyces sirii. Next base: position 4,983,265 of record NZ_CP147982.1, read on the forward strand.
TCCCACCGTGCAGAACAACCAGATCTGCAACCACGTCCCGTCGCGCTCGGCGGTCTCGCGGTGTATGCGATCTGCGCCACCCTGAGCCGTGAGATGACGCGAGGATCGAATGGGGCGGCTGCCCCGTGCTCTGCGTCTCGACCCGGCCGCTGGTGCGCAGGCGGGGTCAGTCGTGGGGGCTCTCCGGCCACGGCCCCCGCAGGACATAGAGCGCTCCGCCCACGATGAAGGCGCCGGCTGCGACTGCCCATGCGGCGGGCTGCGGCCCCGGTTGCACGGGCCAGGCCCAGATCGTGGCGGCTCGGCCGGGGACGCCGTCGCCTGCCAAGGACACCGCGCCGAGATACGCGACCGTCGGCAGCCAGCTCAGCCGGGGGCCGATCACTGTGGCGGCCGCCGCAGTGATCCCCACCGCCCCTGCGAGGTTGCGGACCATCGCGGGGGCACCGAACTCCCGCGTGTGCCCCGGCGCGGCGAGCGCCAGCGTGCCGGCGGCGAGGGTGGTCAGCGCCAGCAGGTGGGCCAGCCGCCGGGGCCGCGCGGGGCGCGCGGCAGTCCGGTCCAGCTCCGCGGAGCGCTGACGCAGGCTGGTGCCGATCGCCACGGCGGCGAGCATCGGCGCGAGTACCACCAGCGGCACGCGCTGGAACGGGTCGGTGGAGGCGTTCAGCTGGTGCGCGCAGACGGCGGCCAGGAGCGCGGTGCCGAGGAGCGTGGCCACGGTGAGCGGCAGGGCACGCGAGCGGCAGTAGAGGACGAGTCCGTACGTCGAGGGGTAGGCGGCTGTTCTGGGCCTCATAGGGTGGGCACCCCGCTCACGTCGCAGCGGCCGGCGGTCGCGAAGTAGCGGCCGAGCCAGGCGCGCCGCTGGCCGTCGCGCATGGCCGTGAGGTGGGACAGCGCCCGTGCGCCGGCTTTGGCGTCGGCGGTTGCCGTCGCGTTGCCCCACTGGCGGGCATTCTCCTCCGCGGTCTGCCGTCTGCGCTCACTGAGGCTGTTGGAGGCCAGCCAGTCCCGTACAGCGTCGTCGGTCCTCTGGGTCGGGAAAGTGTCGCAATCGCGCGACGTCAGCGCTGCCGCGGCCTCCCACGCGAACTGCTCCGGTTCGGCCAGCGCGCCGCGTACGACGCTCTGACCGAGGTAGAGCGTGGGCAACTCCACCTCGCCGCTGCGGGAGGCACGGTGCAGGTCCTCGAAACGGGTGGGGGCGTTCGGCACTCCGTCGAGCCGGCTGGTGATTCCCGACAGGGCACGCGAGACCGCCGGCAACAGGCCGCGGTTCAACGCGTTGACGCACACGCGCGGAGACGAGTCGTTACACACCTGCGCCTTCCCGGCGGGAGCCAGGTGCCACATGTCCTCGCCCGTCCGCACGAGGGGCACGGCCGCGGCGGCCGCGATGGCCAGGGCCGGCAGCGCGGCGTACCAGTGACGGCGGGCGGCGTACGCGAGGACTGCTGCAGTGGCGAGACCGGCCGTCCACGCTGCCATCGCCAACGGCTGCCACCAGACCGGCAGTGCGTCGCCGCCGTGGGTCGCGGCCGGGCTGAGGAAGCGGAGCGCTGACTTCTGGTGGGTGGGCAGGGCGAGTGCCACGTATGCGAAGCCGGCGAGGGCCGGCGCGGCCAATCGCCACCGCACGAGCCGTCCGACGACCATTCCACCCATCGTCATCGCGGCCAGGAACGTCGCGTCCGCTGCCGGCAGGGAGGCGTGCGGCCGGCCGGACGAGACGTACGGCCAGGTGGCCGTCAGTGCCCCGGCCGCGGCGAGTACGTATCCGGCGAGAACGCCGAGTACCACCGGCGCCGCCGACACCAGGAACTGCGCGAGCGGGCCCCTGGTGCCGCAGACCCGCAGCTCCGTCGTGCGTGACCGGTGCTCCCGGCCGCCCTGCCAACACCCGGCGGCTGCGGCCAGGGGGCCGCCGAGCAGTACGGCTGCGGTATGCAGTTGCAGCTGCGTGTGGCCCCAACTTCCTTGCCAATAAGCTGCCTTGGCTGCCAGTGGCAGAGCGAGAGTGAGGAACGCCGCGAGCGCGGCCCAACGGGCAGGGCCGCTGCGCACCTCGGCGTACAGCGGGTGGTGAGTGCGGCGCTCCGGCTGCGGGGTGCCGGCGACGGACGGCTGGGAAAGGGTCGGCGTGCTCATCGGTGTGCTCCTGCGGTGATTACCGCCTCGGCGCGGTGGCCGCGCAGGGCTGCCGTGTAGCCGCGCTCCATGGCGTTGCCGCCGATTGCCGCGCCGTCCACACTCTCGCCGAGCTCGGCGAGTGAGGCGGGCGTACCGCGATAGGCCACCTGTCCGGATTCGACGAGGGTCACCTCGGTGCACGCCACGGCCACGTCCTCCACCAGATGGGTGGAGACGACAACCGTGCTTTCGCCGCCCAACTCCTGGAGTAGTGAGCGGAATTCGACCCGCTGTTCAGGATCCAGTCCGGCGGTCGGTTCGTCGAGCAGCAGCACGGCCGGATCGTTGACGATGGCCTGCGCGATACCGACCCGCCGCACCATGCCGCCCGACAGCATCTTCACCTTGGCATCGATGCGGTCCGTGAGTCCGACCCGCGCGACGGCACGCTCGACCGCCGCCCCGGCCTCGGCGCCCGGCATCTCCTTCAGCCAGGCCACGTACGCGACGAACTCCCGCACGGTGAAACCGGGGTAATACCCGAAGTCCTGTGGCAGGTAGCCGAGTCTGCGCCGGGCGGCCGCCAGCTCTCGGTGGCCGGACAGGTTGTGACCCAGCAGTTCCACGCGTCCGCCGTCAGGGCGGGCGACCGTGGCCAGTACCCGGATCAGGGAGGTCTTGCCGGCGCCGTTCGGGCCGAGCAACCCGTGCACTCCGGGGCTGAAGTCGAGGTCGATGCCGTCAAGGGCGACGGTCCTGCGGTGCCGGACGCTCAGTCCGGTGATGCTTATGGTGGCCGTGGTGGTCACGGATTCTCCAGACGGTCGAAACGCAGGCCCCGGCCGGAGCCCGGGCTGAAGTCGAAGGAATGGCGGCGCAGGGCGAGCACACCCGCGCAGAGCGCGGCGGCCACGGCCCAACCACCTTGCACAGAGACCCCAGAGAGGTACTGCGCCAGCTGCTCGGCGAGCGCGGTCACCGGGAGAGTCCTGCCGTCGCCGCCACTGTCTCCCCCGCCGTCGCCGGACACCGAGAACACGGGCAGCAGTACTGCGAACGTCCAGCCCGCGGCGACGATCCCAGTGGCGGTCCGGCACCCGACGTACGAGCCGAGCGCGAGAGCTCCCAGCACCAGCGCCAGCGCCGGCAACAGCCAGGCCGCGGCGCCGGGTATCCCCGGGGGGCCCGGCAAGAAGGCGCCCACTGCGGTGAGCAACGGCAGGCTCACCCCGAGGACAGCGGCGGTCCTGGTAAGCAGAAGACGCAGGCCGCCGGACGGCGTCGTGGCGCTGATCTCGTACATCGGATCGGCATGCGGCCCGTACGAGAGCGCGACGCCGGCGAGCGGCAGCACGGGGGCGAAGGCGAGCAGCAGGGGACGCGCGCCGTCGAACCCGGCTCCGTAGGCCAGTCCTGCGGCTGCGGCACACACCAGCAGCAGCGCGACGACCCACGGTCCCCGCAGTGCCGGCCCGGCGGCCCAGAGCGCGCGGCCGAGTCGACGGTTGGGGGAGGGAGAGGGGTGGTGGGCGGCGCCCGCGGCCTCGTGCGCCTCCGCCTCCGCAATCGCGAGTAGCACCGATCCCCGGATCTCTGCCAGTACCGCCGTCGCGACCCCCGTCGCGCCGACCGCCCTCGACACCGTGGTCGCGCACGGGGTGCATGCCTCCAGGTGCCTCTCCAGGGACCACGTGGCGGACTCGGGGAGGGACCCGTCCGCGTAGCGCGCGCTCATCGCCGCGTCCACATGCCATGTCGAGGCGGCGGCATCCCGCCCCCTCCCACCCGGGTGTTCGTCTTTCCACGTCATGCGAGGTCTCCCAACGGCATGCCACCATCGGACAACTGGGACAAGAGGGTGCGGAGTTCGCGGCGGGCCCGCATCGCCCGGGTCTTCACCGTGCCCTCGGGTATCCCGAGCAGCAGCGCGGCTTCGCGTGTGGTGAGTCCGTCGACGACGGTGGCGCGCAACACCTCGCGCAGCTCCGGGGAGATCCGGTCGAGGGCGGTGCCCACTTCCCCGTACTCAAGCCCGGCCAGGACCCGGTCCTCGGCGGACGGCGCAGCCGTCGCCGGCTCGTACTCGACCCGCTCGGCCCGTGCCTGCGCTCGCTGCGCGTCCACCAGCCGCCGCGCCGCGATCACCCACAGCCAGCCGCCGGACTCACCGCCCCGGTAGGTACCGGCGGACCGCCACACGGTGACAAAAGTGTCCTGAAGGACCTCGCGCACGGTCTCCGGATCCCCGCACCGCCGTGTCAGCCGCGCGTGCAGCCAACCGGCGTGCCGGTCGTAGAGCGTGGCCAGCGCAGCCTGATTCCCCCGGGTCACGGCACGCAGCAGCACCGCGTCGTCATCCCGGTCTCGGTCTGCCCCCATGGGGCGGAACAGTCTCACGCCCTCTCTATCGCTCGGCGGACCGCACCTGGTTCATGAGGCACGCGCAAAGGGCGCTGGACGAGGACGTACCTCCGCATCCGGAAGAACCGCCTGCGTCCGAAGTGCGAGCACTGCCGCGGTGACAGACGCGGCCGGAGGCCCGGCTGTCGCCCGTAGCGAAGGCAGATCCGCGGGGAACGCGAGAACACGAGACGGGCGGCTTCATGACGCACGTCACACCGCCGGGGCGGTACTGATGCTGCTGGGCGCCCCGGACCGAGTCATCGACCAGATCATGGGGTGGGAGCCGGGTGGTGCCGCGAGGATGCGCGCGCGGTACCTCCGAAACAGCCCTTGTGGACAAAGACCAGGACGACGAGGGCTGCGAAACGTCGAAGGGCCCCACCGCGAACGGTGGGGCCCTTCGACATCGTGCCCGGTGAGAGCACTGGCGGAGGATACGAGATTCGAACTCGTGAGGGGTTGCCCCCAACACGCTTTCCAAGCGTGCGCCCTAGGCCACTAGGCGAATCCTCCGCCGCAAACAATACAAGACGTTGGGGAGTGCTCGCGAACATGATCCGGGGGGAGGGGGTCGGAGGGGGCGGAGCGGGAGTGCGGGCCGGGGGCGGGTTCGGCTGTCGGGGGGTGGATCCGCTACTGTGGTGCGCAGCCCCTCACGTGGCGCTATCTGACTGAACTCCCCCAGGGCCGGAAGGCAGCAAGGGTAGGTCGGCTCTGGCGGGTGCGTGGGGGGCGCTTGCGTTGGTGATGGGGGCCTCTCGTGCTCGAGCGAAGCCGAGAACTTGGGGAAGGGCCGGTTGTCAGTGGGGCCCGATATCGTCGTATGCGTGTCGTCCCTTGCGCTGTACCGCCGATACCGACCCGAGACCTTCGCCGAGGTCATCGGGCAAGAGCACGTGACCGATCCGCTGCAGCAGGCGTTGCGGAACAACCGGGTCAACCACGCCTATCTGTTCAGCGGGCCGCGCGGCTGCGGCAAGACGACCAGCGCCCGGATTCTCGCGCGATGCCTGAACTGTGAGGAAGGTCCCACTCCCACGCCCTGCGGGAAGTGCCACTCGTGTGTGGACCTGGCCAGGAACGGGCGCGGTTCCATCGATGTGATCGAGATCGACGCGGCGTCGCACGGTGGTGTGGACGACGCCCGTGAGCTGCGGGAGAAGGCGTTCTTCGGGCCCGCCGGCAGTCGGTACAAGATCTACATCATCGACGAGGCCCATATGGTCACCTCCGCGGGGTTCAACGCCCTGCTGAAGGTGGTCGAGGAGCCGCCGGAGCATCTGAAGTTCATCTTCGCGACCACCGAGCCCGAGAAGGTCATCGGGACGATTCGGTCGCGGACCCATCACTATCCGTTCCGCCTGGTGCCGCCCGGGACGCTGCGCGAATACCTGGGGCAGGTGTGCGGGCAGGAGGACATCCCGGTCGAGGACGGTGTGCTGCCGCTGGTCGTGCGGGCCGGTGCCGGCTCCGTGCGTGACTCGATGTCGGTGATGGACCAGCTGCTCGCCGGCGCGGGCGCCGAGGGTGTGACGTACGCCATGGCGACGGCCCTGCTGGGGTACACCGACGGGTCGCTGCTGGATTCGGTGGTGGAGGCGTTCGCCGCCGGGGACGGGGCGGCGGCCTTCGAGGTGGTGGACCGCGTCATCGAGGGCGGCAACGACCCCCGCCGGTTCGTGGCGGATCTGCTGGAGCGGTTGCGGGATCTGGTGATCCTGGCGGCGGTGCCGGACGCGGGGGAGAAGGGCTTGATCGACGCCCCCGCGGATGTGGTGGAGCGGATGACGGCGCAGGCGTCCGTGTTCGGCGCGGCCGAGCTGAGCCGGGCGGCCGATCTGGTCAATACGGGCCTGACGGAGATGCGCGGGGCGACCTCGCCCCGGTTGCAGCTGGAACTGATCTGTGCGCGGGTGCTGCTGCCCGCGGCGTACGACGACGAGCGGTCGGTGCAGGCGCGGCTGGACCGCCTGGAGCGCGGTGCGGGTGCGGCGCTGCTCGGCGGGGCGGGCGGTGCCGGCGGTGTGACCGGCGGTGGCGGTGACCTGGGAGCCGGGGCCTCGCCCGTGGTGGCCACTGGCGGGCCCGCGGCCGGGTATGTGCCGGGCCCGGAGGCGCATCCGGCGATGCCGGCCGCGGGGCCGTCCGGCCCGGCGGCGGCCCGTGCCGCGGTGCGGGGCGCGACGGGTGGCGGTGCGGCGGCGAGCGGCGGCCCGGGTGCCGGTGCGGGGGGACCGGCCGCTGCGGGCGGCCCGGCCGCGACGGCCCCTCCGGCTCCGGCTCGGGATGCGGGCGGTTCGGGCGCGCCCGGTGGGGACCTGGCCGCGCCCGGTGGAGAGCAGCAGCGGGGTGCCGACGGCGGTCCGGCGGGCGGTACGCAGGCCGCCGGCCATGAGGGCGCGGCCGCACGGCCCGGGGCCTGGCCCGGGGCCGCGGGCCGTGGCAACGGCGCGGGCGGAGCGGGCAGCGCAGGCGGGGCACGGCAGCCCGGCGGCTGGCCGACGGCCGTGGCGCCGGGCCAGGGCGGCCAGGGGCAGCAGAGCCAGGGTGGTCAGGGGCCGCAGGGCGGTGTGCCCGAGGGGACCGGCCCGGCGGCCGGCGCGCCCGTACCGCCGCAGCCGGCGCAGACCGCTCCGGCGGGCGGTGGGCACCCGGCCGCGCAGCAGCAGCCGCAGGCCGGGGTGGCCCCCGGGGCGGCGCAGGGCGCCGCTCAGGTGCGGCAGATGTGGCCGGAGATCCTGGAGGCGGTGAAGGACCGGCGGCGGTTCACCTGGATTCTGCTGAGCCAGAACGCGCAGGTCTCCGGGTTCGACGGGACGACGCTGCAGATCGGGTTCCCCAATGCCGGTGCCCGCGACAGCTTCGCCAACGGCGGCAGCGAGGACGTCCTCAAGGACGTGCTCGCCGAGCGGTTCCAGGTGCAGTGGCGCGTGGAGGCGATCGTCGACCCGTCCGGTGGCGCCAATCCGCCCGCCGGCGGTGCCCCCCGCAGCGGCGGTGGCGGCTTCGGCGGAGGCGGTGGCGGTGGCGGCTTCGGCGGCGGAGCGCCCGCCGCACCGCCGCAGTCCGCACCCTCGCCGCCGCCCCGGCAGGGCGGCCCGGGCGCGTCCGAGTCCTCCGGCGGGCAGTACGGCCAGGGCGGCGCCGGCGGCAGCCAGGGTGCGCGGATGGCGCGGGAAGCGGTGGCCTCCTCGGCGTCCGCGGGGGGCGGGCAGGGCGGCGCCCCCGCGGCGGAGCCCTCGTACACCCCCGAGCCCCCGCCGATGTCGATCGAGTACGACATGCCGGCCGAGGACGACCCGGACCTGGTCGACTCCGCCCTCAGCGGCCACGACCTGATCGTGCGGGAGCTGGGCGCGACGGTGGTGGAGGAGTTCAACAATGAGTGAGCGGATACGGGGATGAGCAAGCGCGTACGGGGATGAGAGTGCGCCTGCGGGTGGTGGCGGGCGCGGTACGGCGATAGTGCCTGTCCCTGTCCCTGTCCCTGGCCTCGTCCCCCGGCCGCCGGCCGGACCGGCACGACGTGAACGACACGCTCCGACCGGGCCTACACCAGGCGTACACCCGTGCTCCTCCTTACGCAGTAGGGCGCGGGGGCGGTGAAACACGTAGGCTCGGGCTACCGCACCAATCGTTGTCGTATGGCAGGAGTCACGTCGTGATCCCCGGTGGTCAGCCCAATATGCAGCAGCTGCTCCAGCAGGCCCAGAAGATGCAGCAGGACCTCGCGGCCGCCCAGCAGGAGCTGGCGGAGACGCCCGTGGAGGGCTCCGCGGGCGGCGGTCTGGTCAAGGCCACGGTGACCGGCTCCGGTGAGCTCAAGGGCCTGGTCATCGACCCCAAGGCGGTCGACACCGACTCCGCGGAGGAGACGGCCGAGACGATCGCCGACCTCGTGCTGGCGGCCGTCCGGGACGCCAATGCCAGCGCCCAGCAGCTCCAGCAGCAGAAGCTCGGTCCGCTCGCCCAGGGTCTGGGCGGCGGCGGCATCCCCGGTCTCCCTTTCTGAGGAGTAGCCAACTAGCGTACGCAGCACGGCAGAAGAGAGAGAAGACGTTCCGTGTATGAAGGCGTGGTCCAGGACCTGATCGACGAGTTGGGCAGGCTGCCCGGCGTCGGTCCCAAGAGCGCGCAGCGGATCGCCTTCCACATCCTTCAGGCCGAGCCGACCGATGTCCGCCGGCTCGCGAACGCGCTGATGGAGGTCAAGGCGAAGGTCCGGTTCTGCAGCGTCTGCGGCAATGTGGCGCAGGAGGAGCAGTGCCGGGTCTGCCTGGACCCGCGGCGCGATCCGGCGGTCATCTGTGTCGTGGAGGAGCCCAAGGACGTCGTGGCCATCGAGCGGACCCGCGAGTTCCGCGGCCGCTACCACGTCCTCGGTGGGGCGATCAGCCCGATCGAGGGCGTCGGCCCCGAGGACCTGCGGATACGGGAATTGCTGACCAGGCTCGCGGACGGCACCGTCACCGAGCTGATCCTGGCCACCGACCCGAATCTGGAGGGCGAGGCCACGGCCACGTACCTGGCCCGCATGATCAAACCCATGGGCCTGAGAGTGACACGACTGGCGAGCGGACTGCCGGTCGGAGGTGATCTGGAGTATGCCGACGAGGTCACGCTCGGGCGGGCCTTCGAAGGGAGGAGACTGCTCGATGTCTGATGCCACGCTGCACAACGCGACACAGGACCCGGACGACTTCGCCGTTTCGATCTCCGACTCGATCGAGAGCTTCATCGTCGCCGTCACGGAGGTCGCCAAGGGCGACGAGCCGGACAGCGCGGTGCCCTTCCTGCTGCTGGAGGTCTCCCAGCTGCTGCTCACCGGCGGGCGGCTGGGCGCCCACGAGGACATCGTTCCCGACGAGCGGTACGAGCCGGACACCGGACCGGAGCCGGACGTCGACGACCTGCGGGAGCGCTTCGCGGTCCTGCTCGACCCGGTGGACGTCTACTCCGAGGTCTTCGACCCGTATGTGCCGCGCAGCGAGCCGGTCGCGTGCCGCATCTCCGACGACCTGGCAGACGTCGTCACCGACCTGCGGCACGGGCTGGCGCACTACAGGGCGGGCCGGGTCAGCGAAGCCCTGTGGTGGTGGCAGTTCTCCTACCTGTCCAACTGGGGCCCGACCGCCTCGGCCGCCCTGCGCGCGCTGCAGTCGCTGGTCGCCCACGTACGCCTCGACCAGCCGCTGGACGCGCTGGACGGCCTGGACACCGACAGCGAGGCCGACGGCGACGAGGACCGGCTCGCCGAGGAGGCCGGGAAGGTCATGGCGGCGGAGATCGCCGGTCCGCTGGGGCTGCGCGGAGTCTGAGCCCCGGGGCGCCCCGGCCCTGTGACCTGGGTTACGTTTTCGTGTGTACCGGTCTGTAGCGGGCATGTGCTCGCCGAGCGGGCGCGATGGGGCGCCCGGCGGAACCGCCCCGGGAGGCGTGGCTCACGCAGTGGGTCGCACATCTCACGATGTGGTACTAGCAGGGCGGACTCCGCTTGCTCGATAGACTGAGCCGACCGCAGTACCCCCATTTCGGGGGTCCGGGAGGAAACTCCCGAAGAGACAGTTGCGAGGAGCGCACGTGGGCCTTGTCGTGCAGAAGTACGGCGGCTCATCCGTTGCGGATGCCGAGGGCATCAAGCGCGTTGCCAAGCGAGTCGTCGAAGCCAAGAAGAACGGCCACCAGGTGGTCGTCGTGGTTTCGGCGATGGGCGACACGACGGACGAGCTGATCGATCTCGCGCAGGAAGTGTCCCCGATTCCGTCGGGGCGCGAGTTCGACATGCTGCTGACCGCCGGAGAGCGGATCTCCATGGCCCTGCTGGCGATGGCGATCAAAAACCTCGGTCACGAGGCGCAGTCCTTCACCGGTAGCCAGGCCGGTGTCATCACCGACTCCGTGCACAACAAGGCACGGATCATCGATGTCACGCCGGGCCGCATCAAGAGCTCGGTCGACGAGGGCAACATCGCCATCGTCGCCGGCTTCCAGGGTGTGTCCCAGGACAAGAAGGACATCACCACGCTGGGGCGGGGTGGCTCGGACACCACCGCGGTGGCGCTGGCGGCCGCGCTGGACGCCGAGGTCTGTGAGATCTACACCGACGTGGACGGCGTCTTCACCGCCGACCCCCGGGTCGTGAAGAAGGCCCGGAAGATCGACTGGATCTCCTTCGAGGACATGCTGGAGCTGGCCAGCTCCGGTTCCAAGGTGCTGCTGCACCGCTGCGTCGAGTACGCACGCCGTTACAACATCCCGATCCACGTCCGCTCGTCCTTCTCGGGGCTGCAGGGCACGTGGGTCAGCAACGAACCGCAAGGGGACCAGCCGATGGAGCAGGCAATCATCTCGGGCGTCGCACACGACACCTCCGAGGCGAAGGTCACGGTCGTCGGCGTCCCGGACAAGCCGGGTGAGGCTGCGCGCATCTTCCGTGCGATCGCGGACTCCGAGGTCAACATCGACATGGTCGTGCAGAACGTGTCGGCCGCCTCGACCGGCCTGACCGACATCTCCTTCACGCTGCCCAAGGCCGAGGGCCGCAAGGCCGTCGCCGCCCTGGAGAAGACCCGGGCCGCGGTCGGTTTCGAGTCGCTGCGCTACGACGACCAGATCGCCAAGATCTCGCTGGTCGGCGCGGGCATGAAGACCAACCCGGGCGTCACGGCGACGTTCTTCGAGGCGCTGTCGAACGCCGGCGTGAACATCGAGCTCATCTCGACCTCCGAGATCCGCATCTCGGTCGTCACCCGCGCCGACGACGTCAACGAGGCCGTGCGCGCCGTGCACACCGCCTTCGGTCTCGACACGGAGAGCGACGAGGCCGTGGTCTATGGCGGCACCGGACGATGATTCCGGCCGAAGCGGGCCGTCCGTCCCTCGCCGACACGGCGGGGGCGGACGCCCGTACGGCTCCCAGGCCGCATCTCGCCGTCGTCGGCGCCACCGGTGCCGTCGGCTCGGTGCTGCTCGGCATCCTCTCCGAGCGGGCCGACATCTGGGGTGAGATCCGCCTGATCGCCTCGCCCCGGTCGGCCGGCCGCAAGCTGACCGTACGGGGCGAGCAGGTCGAGGTCGTCGCGCTGAGCGAGGACGCCTTCGACGGCATCGACGTGGCGATCTTCGACGTCCCCGACGAGGTCTCCGCCCAGTGGGCGCCGGTCGCGGTGTCCAAGGGCGCGGTGGTCGTGGACAATTCGGGCGCCTTCCGGATGGATCCGGAGGTGCCGCTGGTCGTCCCCGAGGTCAACGCGCATGCCGCACGGGTGCGTCCGCGCGGCATCATCGCCAACCCCAACTGCACGACGCTGTCGATGATCGTCGCGCTGGGCGCGCTGCACGCCGAGTACGGGCTGAGCGAGCTGATCGTCTCCTCGTACCAGGCCGTCTCGGGCGCGGGGAAGGCCGGCGTCGACACGCTGCGGGCGCAGCTGTCGGCGGTGAGCGGTACGGAGCTGGGCGCGACGCCCGGTGACGTACGGCGGGCCGTCGGTGACACTCTGGGGCCGTTCCCGGCGCCGATCGCGCTCAACGTCGTGCCCTGGGCCGGCTCGCTCCAGGAGGACGGCTGGTCCTCCGAGGAGCTCAAGGTCCGCAACGAGTCCCGCAAGATCCTCGGACTGCCGGACCTGCCGGTCACCGCGACCTGTGTACGGGTGCCGGTGCTCACGACCCACTCGCTGGCCGTCCATGCGCGGTTCGAGAACGAGGTCACGGTCGCCGGTGCGCACGAGATCCTGGCCGCCGCCCCCGGGGTCGTCCTCAGCGACGATCCGGCCGAGGGGGAGTTTCCCACCCCGTCCGATGTCGTCGGTACGGATCCGACCTGGGTCGGCCGGGTGCGGCGCTCGCTGGACGATCCGCGGGCGCTGGAGCTGTTCGTGTGCGGGGACAATCTGCGCAAGGGCGCGGCTTTGAACGCGGCGCAGATCGGCGAGTTGGTGGCGGCGGAGCTGCGGGGGTAGGGACGGGTCGCGAGCCGGGGTCAGGTCGCGGGCCGGGTCGGGCCGGGTGGGGGCCGGTAGGAGCGGCGTGATCCCGGTGGGGCAAGCTGGGCTCGGTACACCGGAGGCTGGTACGCCGAAGGGCTCGCGCGCTGACGGCTCGTATGGCGAAGGCTCGTGTGCCCGGAGTTGGTGGTCGGGGGTTCTGCGTCCTGGGGTGTCGGCACTGGCTATCGGGCGACTTGGCGGGATTGGCCGTCGCCGCCCGACCGCCTGGGGGATACTTTGTGGGTTGTGTGAAGATCCTGTGAGCGAATTGCTGGTCCATACGTCTTGATCTGGGCTGACGATCTGTTCGACCATTCGCTCCCCGCCACTCTGCAACCGGCAGTTGGGCGGGGAGCGTCTTTGTGGCCGCCCTCAGGGGTGGCCCGGGATGTCCGCGGGCCGCTTGGCGAGCCCCGGGTATCAGGGCAAGCGCGTCAAGGTGAATGGGACATTCGGGAAGAGCTGGTACGCATGAGGGCATTTGATGCATCGTCAAAAGCGGTGCCTTGCGCGTACAACCCTTATGGGGGGAAGCGTGTCCAACAGGCGTGGCAGAGGTACTCGGATTCACGATCGCCCCAGCGGGCGCGGCAGGGGCGGCAGTGCGCCCGCAGCGGCCCCGTGGGGCCGGGGGCATGCCGGTGATCGCCCCCTGGCCCACCACGCGTCCCGCGCAGCTTCCTTCGCAGAGTGGGGACTCTGACGAGGCGATGGCAGCGGGCACCACAGTCGACCACCTCACCGAGACCTACCGCGCGCACTACCGCTCGCTGCTCGGTCTCGCCGCGCTGCTCCTCGACGACACCGCCTCCTGCGAGGACGTCGTCCAGGAGGCCTTCATCCGCGTGCACTCCGCGCGCGGACGGGTGCGCGATCCCGAGAAGACCCTCGCCTACCTCCGGCAGACCGTCGTCAACCTCTCGCGCTCCGCGCTGCGTCGCCGCATCCTCGGGCTCAAGCTGCTCTCCAAGCCGATGCCCGACATGGCCAGCGCCGAGGAGGGCGCGTACGACCTGTTGGAGCGGGACCAGCTGATCAAGGCGATGCGCGGGCTGCAGCGCCGTCAGCGCGAGGTACTGGTCCTGCGCTACTTCGCCGACATGACCGAGGCGCAGGTGGCCCAGACGCTCGGCATATCACTGGGCTCGGTCAAGGCGTACGGATCGCGCGGGATCGCGGCGCTCCGCGTCGCGATGGAGGCTCCCGCATGAGTGGCACAAGGTTCGGCCGGCACGACTCGGTGGGCGCGTGGGGAACACGTCGCCTGCGGGAGCCGGTTGGTACGCAGGGGGCGTTCGGTTCATATGCGGCGCGTGAGGCGCAGGGGAGCCAGGAAGGCGAGCCGGTCGGCGGCCGTCCGTGCGGCGGCGGCACGACGCCCGGCCGAAGCGCCGAGGCGGGGCGGGACGTCGAGACCGGCCGGGGCGCCGAGATGAGCCGGGACGCCGAGGCGGGCCGGAGCGTCGAGACGGGCCCTGGTGCTGAAGCGAACAAGGGTGACGGCATCGCCTACGACGACGCCGCGCACGATCGTGATGCGCAGGCCGACGTCACCTTCGGCAGCGGTGGCGGCGGCGATGACGACGACCGGCACGGACGCGGCCACCCCACGGGCGGTGGCTTCGGCGGCGAGGACGAACTGAGGCGGCTCCTGCAGTCCCGCGTCGCCGACCTCGAACCCGCGCCGGACGCGCTGGAGCAGCTGCGCCGCGCGGTGCCCGCGCGCCGCCAGCGCCGGCGTCATGCCGTCGTCGGAGCGGCCGCCGCGCTGCTGCTCGGCGGTACGTCCATCCCCGCCATGGTCCACGTCGTGGACCTCGCGGACGGCTCCACGGACCGGTCCGCCAACACCGCGAGCAGCCAGGCGGCCCAGGGCGGTGCCGAAGGCGCACACGGCGAGGGCACCGAGCACGCCGGACCCCGGCCGACCGACGAGGCCGGCGCGAGGCCCGGTGGACGCGCGCCCGAGGGCAAGGGCAAGGCGGCCGAGAAGAACGGCGCGGGCCATGGCGCCGGGGCCGGTACCCCCGCTCCGGACGCCACCATGGACGTCACCTCGCCCGTCTGCTCCCGCGACCAGCTCGGCCAGGGAACCGGCACGGTCCTCCCGGCGGACTCCTCGGGCCGTGTCTATGGCTCGTTCCGTGTGGTCAACACCTCCACCATGGCCTGCTCCGTCGAGGGCGGTGGCGTCGTCGGTGTCGTCGCCCAGGGCTCCACGAACCCGGACCGCATACACGTCGTCGACCACACCTCGGGCGACGAGGCCACCGGACTGCCCGACCCGGCCATCACCCCTGACCAGCTGGTTCTCAAGCCGGGGGAGGCCTACGAGGTCAAGTTCGCCTGGATCCCCGAGTCCGGTGGCGGCACCACCGGATGCGTCGCCCCGGGGCCCTCACCGACCCCCGACCCCTCCAAGGAGCCGGACCAGTCCCCGGACTCCGGGGCCGCACCGGCTGGTGACGGCAGTGGTCAGGCAGGCGGCGATGCTGGGACCGGGGGTGGCGGAACCGCGCCCGGAGGGGTCGTTCTCAGCCACACGCCAGAGGCCGGGGAGCCCACCGCGACCGAAGCGAAGATCGCGGACGCCTGCGCCGGAACGGTGTACCGCACCGAGGCGCTGGCGGCCCAGTAACGGCCGACGCCCAGGTCCGCATGAGCGGATGCGGGCCGTGGAGGGGGCGGTGCGGCCCCGCCGTACAGGCCCCGTACCGTTGGTGGTGTGTACCGGTTCCTGCTGACCCCGCGGTGGTGGGGGATCAACGTCTTCGCCGTACTGGCGATTCCCTTCTGCATCTTCATGGGCAGCTGGCAGCTGAGCCGCTTCGAGGACCGGGTCGACTCCCACCAGCAGCAGGAGGACCGCTCCGCCCGGGCCAAGGCCGCGGCGGCCCGTCCCCTCGCCGGTCTGCTGCCCGTCGACCAGGTCACCTCCGGCCGTCAGGCCAGCGCTCGCGGGCACTACGACCCCGGTCACCAACTGCTCGTACCCGGCCGCACCCTGAAGGGCGCACACGGCGACCGGCAGGGCTTCTACGTCCTCAACCTCCTGCGTACGGACGGCGGCAAGGCCCTCCCCGTCGTGCGGGGCTGGCTGCCCGGTGACGCCGGCGCCAAGGCCGATACGGCGAAGGTTCCCGCGCCGCCCAAGGGCGAGGTGACGGTCACCGGGGCGCTGCAGGCCTCCGAGAACCAGGGCACCGACGGTGTGCAGGCCGGCGGCGGGCTGCCGCGGGGGCAGCTCGGCATGATCAGCGCGGCGTCGCTGGTCAACATCGTTCCCTACGAGGTCTACGACGGCTGGATCACGCTCACCGAGGTCCAGGCCCCGCTGCGTGCCGTCCCCCCGGCCGCCGCCGAGGGCAGCGGCCTGGACCTCAAGGCCTTCCAGAACCTCGGCTACACCGGCGAGTGGTTCGTCTTCGCGGGGTTCGTGGTCTTCATGTGGTTCCGCCTCTTCCGCCGCGAAGCCGAAGCGGCGAGGGACGCAGCGCTGGGGATCTTGCCGGAGGGGTGAGGGCTCAGGGTGAGGGCTCAGGGGTGAGGGTGGGGGTTGTGTGGGGGAGGGCGGCTTGGGGGGCTTCCCCGTCCCCCCCGGGGGCCCGCCCCCACCCTCCCCGCCCCCACCCTCCCCACCCCCACCTGCAATGGTCTTGCACCTGGTCAGCGGACGTATGACCGTTGTAGCCGCAATCGATTCGGCGTGCCACGGTAGGCCGTATGGCAGGCAACCACTCCCACGCGCACGGCCATGACCACCCGCACAGCGCCGACCCCGGTCACGACCAAGCACCCGCCGACCGCCATACACCCGCTGACCCGCACCCCGTCCACCACGGCCACGACCACGGCACTGGTCCCGCCCCGCATCAAGGGCATGCTGCCCACGATGGTCACCACCACAGCCACGCAGATCACCACGGTCAGGCTGCCCCCGGTGCCCATGCCGGCCACACCGCCCACGGTGGCCATGTCGCCGCCCACGATCACCACCGTGCCGGGTGGTGGGCGCGGCTGCGGCACCAGTTCGTCCACCTGGTCACCCCGCACAGCCACGAGGCCATGGACAAGGTCGACACCGCGATGGAGGCTTCCCGGGAGGGGATGCGCACCCTCTGGCTCTCGCTCGGCATCCTCGGTCTGACCTGTGCGTTCCAGGCTGTGATCGTGGGGATGTCCGGGTCGGTGGCACTGCTCGGTGACACGATCCACAACGGTGCCGACGCCCTTACCGCCGTCCCGCTGGGCATCGCGTTCGTCCTGGGCCGCCGCGCCGCGAACCGCCGCTACACCTACGGCTACGGCCGTGCCGAAGACCTCGCCGGTATCGCCATCGTGCTGACCATCGCCGCTTCCTCCCTCCTGGCCGGCTATGAAGCCGTCGACCGCTTGCTGCACCCCCGTGATGTCACGCACCTGTGGGCGGTGGCGCTGGCCGCCTTGGTCGGATGCGTCGGCAACGAGTGGGTGGCCCGCTACCGCATCCGCACCGGCCGCAGGATCGGCTCCGCCGCCCTCGTCGCCGACGGCCTGCACGCCCGCACCGACGGCTTCACCTCACTGGCCGTCCTGTTCGGCGCCGGTGGCGCCGCCCTGGGCTGGCGCCTGGCCGACCCCCTCATCGGTCTGCTGATCACCGCCGCCATCCTCATGGTCCTGCGCGACGCAGCCCGCGAGGTCTACCGGCGCCTGATGGACTCCGTCGACCCCTGTTTCATCGACACCGCCGAGACCGCCCTGCGCACCGTGGACGGTGTCCGCGGCGTCGGGCAGGTCCGTATGCGCTGGATAGGGCACACCCTGCGTGCCGAGGCCGACATCGTCGTGGATTCCGCTCTGACCGTGGTGCAGGCCCACGCCCTCGCCGTCGCCGCCGAACACGCCCTCATCCACGCCGTCCCCCGGCTCACCGCCGCGACCGTGCACACCGACCACACCACCGAGGGCGCCGACCCGCACGCCGCCCTCGCCCATCACGCCGCCCGCTGAGCCAGGGCCGCCCTGAGCGAAGGCCGGTCCCAGGCGTTCGGTGTGGTGGGGCGGCGGGGCAGCGCCGGAAGAGGCCCTGCCCCAGCCGCTGTCGCGTCAGCTCTCCCGCTTCCTCTCTATGACGTAGCGCTGGGCGAATTCCAGCTCCAGTCGGACCTGCTTGATGCGCTCTTCCACGACGAGGGAGCCATGGCCGGCGTCGTAGCGGTAGACCTCGTGCGGGTGGCCGCGCCCCTCCAGCCGCTGGACGTAGTTCTCCACCTGCCGGATCGGGCAGCGGGGGTCGTTGACGCCCGCGGAGATATAGACCGGTGCCCGCACCGCGTCCACATACGTCAGCGGGGACGACGCCTCGAAGCGCTCCGGGACCTCCTCGGGCGTGCCGCCCAGCAGGGTCCGGTCCATCGCCTTGAGGGCTTCCATCTCGTCGTTGTAGGCCGTGACATAGTCCGCGACCGGGACCGCCGCCAGGCCCACGGACCAGGCGTCCGGCTGGGTGCCCAGCCCCAGCAGCGTGAGGTAGCCGCCCCAGGAGCCGCCGGCCAGCACCAGCCGCTCCGGATCCGCCAGGCCGGACGAGACCGCCCACTCGCGCACCGCGGCGATGTCCTCGAGCTCGATCAGGCCGACGCGGTGCTTGAGCGCGTCCGTCCAGGCGCGGCCGTATCCGGTCGAGCCGCGGTAGTTGACGCGGACGACCGCGAAGCCGTGGTCCACCCAGGCCGCCGGGGACGAGGCGAAGGCGTCGCTGTCGTGCCAGGTCGGGCCGCCGTGGATGTCGAACACGGTCGGGAAGGGGCCGTCGCCCGCCGGCTGCTGCACCAGCGCATGGATACGGCCCCCGGGGCCCTCCACCCAGACGTCGCGCACCGGCACCGACCCGGGCGCCTTCATCCCGGGCGGGTCCAGCACCACCTTGCCGCTCGTCGAGCGCACCTCCGGAGGCTGCGCGGCCGACGACCACAGGAACTCGACCGTGCCGTCCGGCCGTGCCGTCGCGCCCGAGACCGTGCCGGCCGGGGTCTCGACCCGGGTCAGCCCCGGGGCGCCCACTGCGGCCAGCTCATGGCGCCACAGCTCGCTGCGCGCCTGGTACTCGTGCTCCACCAGCAGCGCCGAGCCGTCCGGATACCAGTCGGCGCCCACGTCTCCGGGCAGCTCGATGTCGAGGGCCGTCTCCTCACCGGTCAGCGGATCCCAGATCATGGGCTCCCAGCGGCCCCGCCGCTGGTGCCCGACCAGCAGTCTGGCGTCACCGTCCACCGGCGCGAAGCCCATCACCGACAGGCCCAGCTCCTCGGTCCCGCCGTTGGTGTCGTCCAGCTCGGCGACCACGGAGCCGTCGGGCCGCACCACGCGGATCGCGGAGTGCATCGCGTCTCCGTGCTCGGTGTGCTCGATGGCGATCAGCGAGCCGTCGTGCGAGAGGTCGCCGACGCCCGCCGACTCCCGATGGCGGTAGATCTCCACCGGCGGCTGCCCCGGCCGTACGACATGGACCGTCGAGCCGTCCTCGTCCGTGGAGCAGCCGACGACCGCCGTCCCGTCGCGGCCGATCGCCAGGCCGCCGGGGTACGAGGGGGTCAGGCCCGGGGTGGCCGGTTCGTCCGGGCCGCCGCCGAACGGTTGGCGCATCCAGACGCCGAACTCGTCCCCGTCGGTGTCCGAGAACCACCAGATCCACTCGCCGTCAGGCGACAGCGTGCCGTCCGTCGTGCCGTTCGGCCGGTCCGTGGCCTGGCGCTGCCCGCCCGTCGCCCGGTCCCAGGTGTACAGCTCGAAGGTGCCGGTGGCGTTCGAGACGAACAGGGAGCGGTCCGGGGCGTCCTCGGCCCAGTCCGGCAGCCCGATCCGCGGCGCGCGGAAGCGCTTCTCCCAGTCGGGCATCTCCGTGCCCGCTATCGGCCCGGCCGGGCCCGTCCCGGGGGAGCGGTCGGCTGCGGTCGCCGGGGCGGTCGGATCGATGGAGGGGGCTGGGCCTGCGGTCGTCTCGTCAGTCATGGGCCCATTCTGCGCCCGGCGCTCGAATTGCGTTGGCGAGGGCCGCAAGGCTGTGGATAACTTCGTCGTATGCAAGGACATAGCGGCCCCGACGACTGGCGGGAGGCCAATCGCGCCAGGTGGGACGAGCGCGTGGCCATCCACACCGCGAGCGATTATTACGACCAGGACCGATTCCGCCGGGCCCGGGACGTCATCCGCGACTTCGAGGTCGCCGAGGTCGGCGACGTCACCGGCCGGTCCCTGCTCCACCTCCAGTGCCACTTCGGACAGGACACCCTCTCCTGGGCCCACCGCGGCGCCGCCCGCGTCGTCGGCCTGGACTTCTCCGAGCAGGCCGTCGAAACGGCCCGTGAGCTGGCCGCCGAACTCGGCTACGCGCCGGAGCGCGCGACCTTCGTCGCCGCCGACGTCTATGACGCCGCCGAAGCCGTCCCCGACCCCGCGTACGACATCGTCTACACCGGCATCGGGGCCCTGAACTGGCTCCCGGACCTGGAACGCTGGGCCGACACCGCCGCCTCCCTCGTCGCCCCGGGCGGGTTTCTCTACCTCGCCGAGTTCCACCCGCTGTGCGATGTGCTGGACGACGAGACCGGGTCGCGCATCATCCACGACTACTTCAGCCGGGACGCCTGGGTCGACGAAATCCCCGGTACGTACACGGACTTCGACGCGCCGACGGTCAACAACCGCAGCGTCGAATGGCAGCACCCGCTCGGCGAGGTCGTCTCCGCCCTCGCCGGCGCCGGTCTGCGCATCGACTTCCTGCACGAGCACGACATGACGATGTTCCAGCGCTTCACGGCCCTGCGCCGCGACGACGACGGCTACTACCGCTTTCCCGGGGACCGCCCCCGCACCCCCCTCATGTACTCGCTGAAGGCGAGCCGTCCGCGCTGAGGGCGGACCGGCCGCCCCGAGTCCGGGGCCCGGGGGCGGGGCCGTTCCCCCTTCCCGGGGCGGCTAACCTGACTGCCCGGCCGGGCCGGACGGGGTTGCGGAAGCCGGAGAGCGACGAGGGTCGACGGCCGTGTGGTGAGGCGCCAGACGGCACAGAACAACGGGGGTTTGTCGTGCGGAAGCCGATGCGTATCGCTGGTGCCGCGGGTGTCAGCGCGCTGATGCTGCTGGCCGTGGGGTGCTCCGGCGCGGCCGGTACCGCCAAGAAGCCGGGGGCGTCGGAATCCGTCACGCCCGCCAAGCCGCTGCCGATGAAGGCCACACCGCGCCCGGCCACCTGGACCGACTCCGACGACAAGGCGCATCCGCTGCGGCTCACGCCCACCCGGCTCGCCCGCGGCTCGGACTCCGACCTCTCGCACATCCGGCTGGACGACGACCTCAAGGGGATGGTGCCGTACTACCTCACCTTCTCCTACACCAACACGGCCAGGAGCACGCTGAGCGGAGTGGATCCGTCGCGGAACTTCTCCGTCAACGGGACGAACGGTGAGGCCGCCCAGCGGGTCTCGCTGTTCCAGTCCAACCCGTTGGCGACCGGCTCCGGTCTGCCGCCCGAGTGCCGCGAGGGCGGCGCCGCCGAACTGGCCGCCGGTGCCACGTCGGCGATCTGCCAGATCTTCATGCTGCCCAAGGGGCAGCCGCCGGCGACCGTCTCCTACAAGGACGACGAAGGCGACACCCTCATCTGGCCGGTCGGCGGCGCCGAGGGCGGCTCCAAGGGGGTGCTGGCCCCGGACGTGCCCGCCGACGGCATCACGGAGGACAGCAGCAACCGTCCGGTCTCGCTGCGCATCACCCCCAAGGGCGTGCGCACCGGCTCCCTCGCCGACCTCAGCCGCTTCGAACTGGACGCGGACCAGAAGAAGATGGTCCCGTACTACGTGACGATGCAGTACCGCAACAGCGGCAAGTACGACCTGCTGCCGAGCATGAGCCAGGGGATCGCGCTGCGGACCGCCGGCGGGCAGACCGTGAAGCGGATGCTGCTGATCGACATCGGTGGGCCCGGGGTCGGCAAGTGCCCCGAAGCCGTGCCGTACAAGATGGTCAAGCCGAACGGCGTGGTCACCGAGTGCTCGATCCACCTGCTGCCGAAGGGCGATGCCCCGGCTGCCGTCGTCTTCACCGGCGAGGGGCAGGGCGCGCAGCCGGTCACCTGGCGGGTGCAGGTGGACGGCGGGCAGTAACGCCACCGGGCGGCGCCGGCGACTGCCGCCTACCAAGGCACGCCTCCGGGCGGCGCCGGCCCCCTGTTGTCACCACGGAACGCCGCCCGGCCCTACGGGCACGGGGAACGCCGGCCCGCTCCCCCGTGTCCCCCCGACGGCGGTTACCCCAACCGCAGCGGCAGTGCCGCCAGCCGCCAGTTGCCGGGCAGCGGCAACCGCTCCAACTGCTCCGGTTCGACACCCAGCGACACCTCCGGGAAGCGCGCCAGCAGTTTGCCGAACGCGACCTCGCCCTCCTGCCTGGCGAGCGAGGCCCCCAGGCAGTAGTGCGGCCCGTGCCCGAAGCCCACATGGTTCTCGGCGTGGCCCGCGGGGTGGCGGGTCAGGTCGAGGCGGTCCGGGTCGGTGTAGTGGCGCGGATCGTAGTTCGCCGACACCAGGATGAGTTGTACGGCGTCGCCCTTGCGGAGCTGCGTACCGGAGAGCTCGATGTCCTCGGAGGCGTACCGCAGCTGGGTCATGTGCACCGGCCCGCACCAGCGCATCAGCTCGTGCACCGCGCGGGGAAGCAGCGCCGGGTCGTCCCTGAGCAGGCGCAGCTGGTCGGGGTGGGTGAGCAGCGCCGCCGTGCCGTTGGCTATGAGGTGCGCGGTGGTCTCGTGGCCGGCCAGGACGAGGGTGAGGACCATGGTGACCATCTCGACGTCGCTCAGCCGGCTGCCGTCGTCGTCGTGGGTCTGGATCAGCTCGCTGAGCAGGTCGTCGGTGAGCGCGCCGCGCCGTTCGCGGATCAGCTCGTGGATGTGGTCGATCATCGCGGGGAACGTCCGGCCGAGCCGTTTCGGCTCCAGCGAGACGAGGTCGGCGCCCCACTTCCGCCACAGCGGGCGGTCCGCTTCGGGGATGCCGACGAGTTCGCAGATGACGGTGATCGGCAGGGGGTAGCTGAAGTGCTGGATCAGGTCGACCACGCCGTCCTCGGCATGCTCGGGGAGCCTGGCCAGCAGCTCGTCGGCGATCTGCTCGACGCGCGGGCGCAGCGCGGTGATCTTACGGGCGGTGAAGGCGCGCGACACGAGGCGGCGGAGCCGGGTGTGATCGGGGGCGTCGTTGTTGAGGATCGAGCCGGCCAGATAGACGCGCAGGTGCTCCGGGAAGCCCATCATGTCCATCATGCGGTCCCTCGGCGACTGCTGGAGCGCATCGCCCAGGGCCGAGGAGACCGGATTGTTCACGAACCGCTGGTCGCGCAGGACCTGGCGGACCTCCTCGAAGCGGGTCACCAACCACACGGGTGAGTCGTCCATGAACCGCCCGCGGACGACCGGGCCCTGCTCGCGCAGCGCGCCGTAGCCCCTGAACGGGTCGCCGATCAGCGCCGGATCCATCACGTTCGGCTCGCCCGGGTGTTTCCCCACGTGCTCGGCGAACGGAGAGCTGGGTAATGCCGACATCTCGTTCTCCTCCGTTTGGGAGTCGGTCTGGAGTGGTGGAGTCAGGGTGGGACTCGAAGATCAGCTGCGTACCTGTCGGCGCATCTCCTGCGCCCTCAGCTCCCCCAGCCGCTCGTGCAGGGCGATGATCGCGGGCGCGGCCGCGACGACGGCGTCGGCTACGGGGTCGGAGCCGGGGGCCGGGCAGGGGCCGTGGCCGGGCACGACCGACGTTTCCAGTGTGCTCCGGACCGTCCGGGCGAGGAGGTCCGCACGTACCTCCGGGGTGTCCGGGGCACGGTCGTGGAGCAGCGCTTCGGACGTGAAGAAGCCGGTGACGATGGCCATCAGGGTGTACTGCTGGTGGTGCAGATCGGTGTCGTCGCGCAGCAGCCCGTGTGCGCGCAGCACTTCGAGGTGGCGGTACAGGGTCCGGTCGCCGTGCGCGATCAGCTCGGCGAGCTCCTTCTTGGCGGTGTCGTTGAGCCGGCCGAGCACGTCGGAGTCGTCGGTGTAGAGGGCACGCAGCACCGGCTCGTCGAGGAAGTCGAGGAAGAGCCCGCTGACGTGCCGGCTCGGCAGGACCTGCAACGGGTCGGCGCGCATCCGCTCCAACTGGCGCTGGTGGGTGCGGGTCTGCGCCTTGAGCACGACGGCCAGGAGGAGTGCCTCCTTGGTCTTCCAGTGCAGGTAGACCGTTCCCTTGCCGACCTTGGCGCGCCGGGCGATCTCCTCGATCGTCAGCCGCCCGTACCCCCAGGCGAGCAGGAGTTCCCCCGCCGCCTCCAGGATGCGCTCGGCCCGCTCCGCCCGTTCCACGGCGCCCCCTCCGCTGTCTGTGACCAGATTTCAAATCTGGTCACAGAGTCAACGGTAGGCCGGGCGGCGCAAGGGGGGTAAGGCGGTTTCCGGTCAGCCGGACTCCGAGGCGTCCAAGGCGAGCCATACGCGGTCCCGGGTCAGCGGCAGTTCGGTGAACCGCACCCCGGTCGCGTCCCGCAGCGCGTTGGCGAACGCCGGGGCGACCGGGTTGAACGGGCTCTCGCTCATCGACTTCGCGCCGAGCGGCCCGATGGCGTCCCGCGTCTCGGTGAAGTGGACCTCGGTGCGCGGCACATCGGCGTACTGCGGCAGCCGGTAGCGCCGCAAGGCGGCCGTGGTCACCTCGCCGCGCTCGTCGACCCGCACGTTCTCGAAGAGGGTGGCGCCGAGCGCCTGCGCGACCCCGCCCTCCACCTGGCCCCGGCACTGCATCGGGTTCATGACCTTGCCCGCGTCGGCGGCGTGGACGCTGCGCAGGATCCGCATCTCGCCGGTGCCCGGATCGACGGCGACCTTGAACCACTGGGCGTTGAAGGCCACCGAGCGCGGGCTGCCGCCCCAGTGCCCGTCCGCCGTCAGCTCCTCCTGCGCTCCCCGCGCGTGAGCGGCCTCGTACAGCTCCTTGAGCGTCACGACGCGCCCCGCGCAGTCGAACTCCTCGGCGCCGAGCGTGCACAGGTGCCGGGCGACGCCGGTGTACCGGGCGGCGAACGCCGCGAGCCGTTCGGCCAGCGACGTCGCGGCCAGCAGCACCGCCTTGCCGGCGACGACCGTGCCCGCCGAACCGAAGGCGCCCGTGTCATGGCGGACGACATCGGTGTCGGACTGCCGGATCGCCAGGCGGTCCGGCGTCGTGTTGAGGGCGCCCGCCGTGATCTGCTTGTGCACGGTGGTGGTGCCGTTGCCGAATTCGGCGGTGCCGACCGCGATGTCGTAGGTACCGTCGGCGAGGAGGCCGACCGTCGCATCGGCGTAGTGGCCGCCGGGCGGACCGGTCGCGATCATCGCCAGGGCGGTGCCCTGCCCGACCAGCCAGCCCGCCGGGACCCGCTCGTCTCCGCGGTCCTCGGCGATGGCCCGGCGGACCACGGACAGGCACTGGTCCAGCCCGTACGAGGCGATGTGCAGGTCCTCCTCCTCGCCGATCGGGCTGAGCATCGGCTCGCCCGCCCCGATGACGTTGCGCTCCCGGAAGACCAGCGGGTCCAGGCCCAGGCGCCGGGCCACCTCGTCCATGGCCGACTCGACGGCGAAGGTGACCTGCCCGAGGCCGTAGCCGCGGAAGGCGCCCGCCGGAACGCAGTTGGTGTAGACGGAGTACGCGTCGACCTTCTTGTGCGGGGCCCGGTAGACGGCGAAGGACTCGCCGACGCTGTGGAACATCACCGCCGGGCCGTGATTGCCGTACGCCCCCGTGTTGGCCACCACCCGCATCCGCACGGCGGTCAGCGTGCCGTCGGCGCGGGCCCCCAGCTTGATGGTGATGAGGAAGGGGTGGCGGGTGGTGGCCCCGTAGAACTGCTCGGCCCGGGTGTACTCCAGCTTCACCGGACGCCGCAGCCGCAGCGCCGCCAGCGTCACGACGTCCTCGGTCAGCATCTCCTGCTTGCCCCCGAAGCCGCCGCCCACCCGGCCCGCGACCACCCGGACCTCGTCCTGCGGCAGCGAGAACAGTGCGCACAGCGCCCGCCTGGTCAGGAACGGCGTCTGGGTCGAGGAGCGGACGGTGAGCCGCTCGCCCGTGCCGTCCTCCTTGTCCTCGAAGTACGCCACGCAGCCGTGGGTCTCCAGGCTGGCGTGCTGCACCCGCTGGGTGCGGAAGGTCTCCTCGTGGACGACGTCCGCCTCGGCGAAGCCCGCCTCGACGTCACCGATCTCGCCGTGCACCTCGCCGGCCACATTGCTCTCGGCGCGGGCGATACGGGCATCCGCCCCCTTGTCCCCGTGCAGGGCGGGCGCGCCCGGCGCCATCGCCGCCTCCGGGTCGGTGACGTGCGGGAGCGGCTCGTACGTCACCTCGATGCGGCGGCAGCCCTCCTCGGCGGCCTGCTCGCTGTCCGCGACCACGGCGGCGACGCGCTGGCCGACGTACCGCACGACGCTGTCCAGGACCCGGGTGTCGTCGGGATCCTCGGTGGGGTGCTCGTGGCGGGCCGAGGAGTACCGCACGTCGGGCGCGTCCTCGTGGGTGAACACCGCCTGTACGCCCGGCACTTGGAGGGCCTCGGAGGTGTCGATGGCGACGATCCGGGCGTGCGGGTGCGGGGAGCGCAGCAGCTTCATGTGCAGCAGGCCGGGGACCTCGACGTCGAAGGTGTAGCGGGCGGTGCCCGTCACCACCTGCGGGCCGGCCGGGGCGCCGAGGCTGGACCCCACGGCCTTGCCCGCGCAGGGGAGTTCGGTATGGCGTACACCCCGTACGGCGTCCTCGATCGCGCGGTATCCGGTGCAGCGGCACAGGTTGCCCTTGAAGGCGCGCGGCAGATCGTCGAGCTTGCCGTCGTCGCGATCGCCGCCGCGCTCGGACTCCAGGGCGGCCGTGGTCATCAGGAACCCGGCCGTGCAGAAACCGCACTGGAAGCCCTGTGCGTCGAGGAACTTCCGCTGCACCGGGTGGAGTTCGCCTTCCGGTGAGGCCAGGCCCTCGACGGTGGTGACGCCGCGGCCCTCGGCGCGCACCGCCGGATACAGGCAGCTGTGCACCGGCTCGCCGTCGACATGGACCGTGCAGGCCCCGCAGTCCCCGGCATCGCAGCCCTTCTTCACGCCGAACCAGCCGCGCTCGCGCAGATAGGTGCGCAGGCACTGCCCGGGGCGCGGCTCGGCCTCGAACCGCTGCCGGTTGATCTCGATCTCATAGGTCATCGCAGGTACCCCTCTTCGCGTACGCCGGCCCGGTCTTCGTCCGCCAGCTCGCGGCGCACCTCCTCGGCCAGGCGGAAGGCCATATGCCGCCCCCAGGCGGGCAGCCCGTGGATGTCATCGAACCAGGCCGCGTCGGGCACGGTGCGGGCGAGGGCCGTCCGCAGCTCGGCGGCGCGGGGCGGCAGCGGGAACCACAGCCGGAACGGCCGCACGGTCGCCGCCGTGACCGTCAGGGCGAACGATCCGTCGACCGGGTCGACGGTGCCGATGACCAGGGCCGCGGACCGGCCCAGACCGTACAGGGACACCTGACGGAAGGCCGTGCGCGCGGCCAGGGCGCGGGCGGGCAGCGTGACCGAGCGCAGCAACTCGCCCTCGCCGAGGACCTTTCGGCCCGCCCCCGTCACGAAGTCCACGACATGGACCCGGCGGGTCGAGCCGTCCTGGGCCAGCAGCAGGCAGGTCCCTTCGAGGGCGGCGGTCAGCGAGATCATCGGCCCGGCCGGCAGGGCGTTGCAGAGGTTGCCGCCCACCGTGGCCATGTTCCAGATCTTGAACGAGGCGAGGAAGGCCCGGCAGCACTGCTCGAACAGCGGCGCCGCGGCGGCGTCCAGCGTCCTCGCCCGGCCCGAGAGCTGGGCGATGGTGCAGGTGGCGGCGATCTCCAGGGAGCCGTCCGGCAGCCGCTGGACCGGGGGCCAGCCCATCCGGCTCAGGTCGAGCAGGCGCCGCAGATGCGGCTGCGGCTCGGAGAAGAGATAGGTGCCGCCGCCCAGCCAGCCGTCGCCCGGGCGCCAGGGCGTGTGGCGGCGGGCGTCGCGTACTTCGACGACCGTATTGAGATCCATGGGGCAGGCCATCTCCAACCGCGGGCCGCGAGGCGCGGCCGGACGGGCACTTTCGGCCGGTGCCGAGTGATGTGGTCGCCAGTGAAGCAACGCGGCGGCGGCCGGCACGACTGGTTCCCACCACGGAAAAGACGACCCGGCCGGGCCCGCCGCTGGAGGACCAACCAAGAGGGATTCCGACCGGAACACCTCGCATTTACGATGCTGGAACTTGCACTCGCCTTGCGAATGTGAGGAGCCGTGACCGCAGCCCGGCAGGCGAACCCGCACCAAGGAGCCACCACCCATGCACGTCGACGACCTCCTCCGGCACACCTCCCTCGACCTGAAACTGCTGTGGGGCGACGGCCCCGTGCTCGCCCGGGAGATCAGCGGAGTCACCGCCACCGACCTGGAGGACGCGACGCGCTTCCTGCGGGCCGGCGAGGTCGTGCTCAGCGGACTCGTCTGGTGGAGCCCGGACGAGGGTCAGGCGAAGGTCGACCGGTTCGTCGCGGCCCTCGCCACCGCCGGCGCCGCCGCCCTGCTCGCCGGTGAGGAGACCCACGGCACCATCCCCGACGCGCTCGTCGACGCCTGCCGCTCCCACGGGATCGCGCTGGTCGCGGTGCCCGTGCACACCAACTTCCGCGCCATCATCGACGCCGTCTACCTCCGGCAGTGGGGCGACCTGAGCCGGCGCCCCTCCGACCACCACGTACTCCCCGAGAACGTCCGCATCGAACTGAGCCGCCTGCTCGAAGAGGGCGCGGACGCCGCCACCCTGCTCGACCGCGCCCTCGCCCACCTCGGCGCCCCGGCCTGCCATCTGCTGACCGCGACCGGCCGCACCGTCGCCCGCACCCCCGCCGCCCCACGGCTCTCCCCGGCCCAGGCCATCCGGCAGCTCACCCGTCCCTCCGGCTTCAGCCTGCGCATCGAGACGGACGCCACCGCATACGACAGCTGGCACCTGTATCTGCACCATCCCGACGAGGCCCCGCCCCGCCTGCTGCACGAGATAGCCGACGTCCTCGCCCAGCACCAGGAACGGCGCCTCGGCGAGGAGACCGAGGCCCGGCACCACGCGGCCGAACTCCTCGCCCTCCTCGACGAGGCCTCCCCCGCACCGAGCGCCCCGGCGCTGCGCACCGCCCTACGGGCCTGCGGCCTGCCCGAGGAGGGCCCGTACCAGGTGATCGCCGCCGCGGTCGGCCCGCAGACCACCCCGGCGTCCGGCCCCTCGGCGTCGGCCGCCCTCACCGAAGCGGTCCACCACCTCCCCGGCCCCCCGCCCTTCGCCGCCGGCGCCCTCCCGGACGGCACGGCGGCGGCGGCGGTGGTCCACCTCGCCGAGCGGACCGCGGACCCGCAAGGGCCACAGGGCGTCCCACTGAACGACATCTGGCCCCTGCTGACCGCCCGCACCCCGCGCACCCCCCTGCACGGCGGCCTCGGCGCGACGGTGCGGACGGCGGAGCTCCTCGCGAGCGGCCTGACCCAGGCCCGCTACGCCCTCACCGCCGCCCGCACCACCGCACCCCGACGCAGCCGGCTGTCCGGCACGCACGACATGACCACGCTCGCCACCCTGCTCGCCGGCGTCCCCCACTCCGTACGCACCGCCTTCACCGCACGCACCCTCGCCCCCCTGACCGACGAGACCGACGCCACCCGGCGCGCACTCCTGCACACCCTGGAGACCTACCTCGCGCACAACGGCTCCTGGGCCCGCACCGCCGAGGCCCTGCACCTGCACGTGAACACCGTGCACTACCGCATCCAGCGCATCGAGTCGCTCACCGGCCGCGACCTGTCCCGCCTGGACCACAAGCTCGATCTGTACGCGGCGCTGCAATGCCGGTGAGCCGGTGGGGGTTTCACGCTTCGGAGCCCGCCGCGAAGAGCCGGCCGTCAGATCTCCGCCACGGCCTCCAGAGGGCCGAGGGCGGCCGCCCGGCGGGCCGGGACGGTGGCCGCGAGCGCGCCGATCGTGAGGGAGGTCAGGACGACGAGGAGCAGCGTTCCCCACGGCAGTGCGAGGGAGTAGTGCTCCATCGCGCCGTTGGCCAGTGCGCCCACCGCCCAGGCCCCGAACAGGCCGCCCGCCAGGCCCAGTAGCGTGCCGAAGGCGGCGACGGTCACCGCCTCCAGGCGGATCATCCGGCGGACGCCGGCGCGGTCCATGCCGATGGCGCGCAGTACGCCGATCTCGCGGGTGCGTTCCGCGACCGACATGGCCAGGGTGTTGACGATGCCGAGCGAGGCGATCACGACGCCGATGGCCAGCAGCCCGTACATCAGGGTCAGCAGGTTGCCCAGGACGCCGGCGGACTCGTGGACGAGTGCCTCCCGGTCCTGCACCGTCAGCAGCGGGCTGTTGCCCACGGCGGCGCGCAGCCGGTCCGCGGTGGTCTTCGACACCGCGCCGTCGTCGGTGCGGACGAGGATGCGCTGGACGGAGCCGGGCTGGAAGCTGCTGCGCTGCACCTCGCCGCGGGCGCCCAGTGCGTCGTGGGCGACGGGGTTGTCCTTGTAGACGCCCACGACCGTGTACTGCTTGAGGTCCTGGCTCTGGCCCATGCGGGCGTTGAGCTTGCCGCCGGTGCGCACGCCGTGTTCGCGGGCGGTGGTGCCGGAGACGGCGATCCGGCCCGGACCGAGGTCCTTTACGGAGCCGCTGACGAAGTCGAGCTTCATGACGGCGGGCACGGCGTCGGGGTCGACGCCGGAGATCTGCCGGACGTTGCCGCCGAGGAACAGGGTGGAGTCGGTGACGGCGGCCGCGGTCCGCACCCCGGAGGTGTCGGCGACCCGTCGTACCGCGGCCGGGTCGATGCCGGTCGTGGCGGTGCGGGTGCTGATGACGTAGTCGGCGCCGAGGCCGGCGGCGGCCTGACGGTCGAGAGCCTGCCCGGTGGAGTCGCCGATGACGGCGAGTCCGGTGACCAGGGCCGTACTGATCATCAAGGTGGCGGCGGTGGCCGCGGTGCGCCGCGGGTCGCGCAGCGCGTTCTCCCGTGCGAGGTGACCGGTGATCCCGAAGCGGCCGGTCAGGCGGCCGGTCAGCCGGATCACGGGGGCGGCGAGCAGCGGCGCCAGCATGATCATGGCGATGACGAGGACGGCGCAGCCGAACATCGCGCTCTGGAGGTTCTCCACCGAGGCGTCCTTCGCCCCCGTCAGCGACACCAGCAGCCCGGCGCCGAGGACGAGGAGCACCAGCCCCACCGCGCCGCGGATCCGGGAGCGGGTGGCCGAGGGCGGCTGCTCGGCCGAGCGCATCGCCTCGACGGGCGCGACCTTCGCCGCCCTGCGGGACGGCAGCCACGCGGCGAGCACGGTGACCCCCACGCCCACGCCGAGCGCCGCCACGACGGGGCGCGGGCCGATCACCAGGGGGCCGTTGGGCAGCGGGTCCTCGGCGCCGCCCAGGACGTCGGGCAGTACGGAGGCGATGCCCAGGCCGAGCAGGAAGCCGGCCGCCGACGCGGCGAGGCCGAGCAGCAGCGCCTCCAGCAGGACGGAGCGGACCACCTGGCGGCGTTCGGCGCCGATCGCCCGCAGGAGCGCGATCTCCCGGGTGCGCCGTGAGACGAGCATGGTGAAGGTGTTGACGACCAGGAACGAGCCGATGAACAGCGAGATCCCGGCGAAGACCATCGGCAGCTTCTCGTAGCCCCGGGTCAGGGTGTCGACGTAGGTGGCCTGCTGGGCGGCCTGGGCGGCGCCGCTGGTGGCCTCGGCCCGGTCGGCCGGGAGTCGGGCGGTGACCCGGTCGGCGAGTTCGACCTGGTCGGTGCCGGGTGCGGCGGACAGATCGATCCCGGTGTAGTGGCCGGGGGACGCGAACAGCCGCTGGGCGGTGGCCTTGTCGAACAGGGCGAGGGTGCCGCCGGTCGTCACCCGGGTGTCCTTGGCGGTGACGATGCCGACGAGCCGTTTGGTCATGACCGGGCCGTCGGTGGCCAGCGTGATCGTGTCGCCGATGCCGAACCGGCCGGCGGCGGCGGTGCCGCTGTCCACGGCGATCTCCCCGCCGTTCTGCGGGGCGCGGCCCTTGAGCAGCGGAAAGCGGGTGTCCTTGCCGTCCTTGCCCGGTACGTAGGCGGCGGCCGGGTTCGCC
Organism: Streptomyces sirii; assembly: GCF_045690365.1. Taxonomy (NCBI): domain Bacteria; kingdom Bacillati; phylum Actinomycetota; class Actinomycetes; order Kitasatosporales; family Streptomycetaceae; genus Streptomyces; species Streptomyces sirii. Next base: position 5,014,993 of record NZ_CP147982.1, read on the forward strand.
CACGCCTTGCCGGCCCGCAGCGGAGTGCCGTCCGCCGCGTTCAGGGTGGCCGAGCCGTCGGCCGACGGGTGCACGGCGGCGACACCGGGTACGGCGGCCAGTCTCCGCGCGAGCGCGTCGTCGAGCACGCTGCCGCGCCGGTCCGCGTCGGCTCCCGGAGCAGGGGCCTTCGCGGTCACGGTGACCGCGATGTCCGCGAAGTTCCGCGACGCGGCGGCGCGGTAGGCCGCGGCGGAGGAGTCCGCGAAGACGAGGGTGCCGCAGACGAACGCGACACCCAGGCAGACCGCGAGGACGGTCATGGCCAGACGGGCCTTGTGCGCGAGGACGTTGCGCAGGGCTGTTCTCAGCATGGGCGGCTTTCGGAACGTCGGGGTGGAGGGAGGTGCCGGGGTGACGGTGGATCAGCTGGTGCGGGTGCGGGTGTCGAAGGTCTTCATGACGTCCAGGACCCGGTCCGGGGTGGGGCGGGCCATCTCGTCGACCAGGCGGCCGTCGACGAGGAAGACCACGCGGTCGGCGTATCCGGCGGCGACGGGGTCGTGGGTGACCATGACCACGGTCTGGCCGAGCTCGCGCACCGAGTCGCGCAGGAAGCCGAGGACCTCGCCCCCGGCGCGGGAGTCGAGGTTGCCGGTGGGCTCGTCGCCGAAGACGATCGCGGGCCGGGAGGCCAGGGCGCGGGCCACGGCGACGCGCTGCTGCTGGCCGCCGGACAGCTGCGCCGGCCGGTGGTCGAGGCGCTGGGAGAGGCCGACCATGGCCACCACGCGGTCCAGCCACTGCTGGTCGGCACGGCGTCCGGCGATGGTCAGCGGCAGCGTGATGTTCTCCAGCGCGGTCAGCGTCGGCAGCAGGTTGAACGCCTGGAAGATGAAGCCGATCCGGTCGCGGCGCAGCCGGGTGAGCTGCCGGTCGTCGAGCGTGCCCAGTTCGGTGGTGCCGATGCGGACGGAGCCGGAGTCGAACGCGTCGAGCCCGGCGGCGCAGTGCATCAGGGTGGACTTGCCGGAGCCGGAGGGGCCCATGATCGCGGTGAACTCGCCCTCGCGGAAGGTGATACCGACCCGGTCCAGGGCGACGACCCGGGTGTCGCCGCTGCCGTAGGCCTTCGACAGGTCGGTGGTGGCGGCCGCGATCCCCGTTGGCGGGTTCTGCGCGAGCGTGTCCAGGGGGGCGGCGGTCACGGGGACTCCTCTTCGGGTGCGGTCTTCGGGGGCGGAAGGTGCACTTCGAAGGGTGTCCGGCGTACGTATCAGGACCTCGGCCGTCGTGTATCGGCGGCCGCTCCGCTTCGTACCGGTTCTGTAGGCCGGGCGCTCAGTGCGGCAGGCGCAGGAGGGCGACGGCGCCGCCGTCCGGGGCGTTGTCCAGGCGCAGCTCGGCACCCAGGAGTCGGGCCTGGCCCAGGGCGATGGTCAGGCCGAGGCCGTGGCCCGTGCCGCGCTCCGCGGCGCCCGTGTGGAAACGGCGCGGGCCCTCGCGCAGCAGGTCCGCGGGGAAGCCTGGGCCGTGGTCGCGTACGACGACGGTAGGGCCGTCGACGGTGACCTGTACCGGGGTGTCCCCGTGCCGGTGGGCGTTGACGACGAGGTTGCCGACGATCCGTTCGAGGCGGCGCGGGTCGGTCTCCACGGTGTCCACGGGGTGCGCGCCCTCCAGGCCCTCCACGTCCTCCGCGTCCGCTCCGCGCGGTGCGCCGACGACGGTGACCTCGGTGTCGAGGCCGGTGCGCAGCACGGCCTCGCGGACCACCGCCCCGAGCGGGACACGGGCGCGGACCGGCTGTTCGGCGCCGGCGTCGAGCCGGGAGATCTCCAGCAGGTCCTCGACCAGGCCGCGCAGGTCGCGCACCCGGGCCCGCAGCAGATCCTCCGTCTCACCGGGCGGCAGCAGGTCGGCGGCGGCCAGCAGACCGCCGACGGGAGTGCGGAGCTCGTGGGCCACGTCCGCGGTGAACTGGCGCTCGGTACGCAGCCGTCGGCCGAGACTGTCGGCCATGAGGTCGACGGTGGCGGCGATGTCGGCCACCTCGTCGCGGCCCTTGGTCGGTCCGGTCCGGGCGTCGAGGTCCCCGGCGCAGATCCGCCCCGCGGTCTCGGAGACCCGCCGCAGCCGGCGGCCGAGCAGCCCGGCCCCGTAGACCGCCACGGGCACCGCCGCCGCGATCGCGACCAGCGAGGCCATCGCCATGACCACGTCGAGCCGGCGCAGCGTGTGCAGCTCCGGGCTCATGTTGACCTGTACCGCCAGCACCCGGCTGCCCGGGCCGTCGACCCGCTGGGCGGCCCAGGCGCTCGGGCCCACGTTCCCCTCGACGCGCCCGTCGTAGGCCGTATGCCGTTCGCCGTCGGCCGGGTGCCGCAGCGCGGTGGGCAGCTCGGCCGGATCCAGCTCGGCTCCGTCCGCGAGGGTCTCGGTGCGCCGGTAGGTGTCCATGGCCGAGTACAGCCTGTTGAACGCCTGGGCTTCGGCGCGGCTGCGGATGTCCTGCGCGGTCCACAGGTGCACCAGCACGCCCACCGCCACCGCGACCAGGCACGCCGTGGCCGCGGCCAGCGCGGCGATCTTCCAGCGCAGCGACACCCGGGACTTCGGCAGCCGCTGGAACGGGCGCACCGGCCTCAGCGCCTGAGCTTGTAGCCGAAGCCGCGGACCGTCTCGATCCGGTCCCGGCCCAGCTTCCGGCGCAGCCGCTGCACGCACAGGTCCACGACCCGGCTGTCGCCGTCCCAGCCGTACTCCCAGACGTTGCGCAGCAGCGTGTGCCGCTCCAGCACGATGCCCGGGTGGGCGGCGAACTCCAGCAGCAGCTTCAGTTCGGTCGGGGTCAGCGCCACCGGACGTCCGGCGACGAACACCTCCATGCCGCCGGTGTCGACGGTCAGCTCCCCGAAGACCAGCGACCGCCCCTCGGACGGCGACGGCCCGTCGCCCGCGGTCCGCCCGGGTTCCGGGGCGGGCGCATAGGTCGCCCGCCGCAGCAGCGAGCGGATGCGGGCCACGAGCACGTAGGTGTCCACGGGCTTGACCACATAGTCGTCCGCCCCGGCCTCCAGACCGGCGACGACATCGAGCCCGTCGCCGCGAGCGGACATCATCAAAACGGGCACCAGGCTGGTCTCCCGGACCCTGCGGCACAGGCCGATGCCGTCCAGACCGGGCAGCATCACGTCCAGAATCAGCAGGTCGAAGCTCTCGTCGCGAAAGCGCTCGAGCCCCGCCAGCCCGTCGGCCGCGGCCGCCATCTGATAGCCGTAGCGCTCCAGAGCGACGGTGAAGGACCGGCGCATCAGCTCGTCGTCCTCCACCAGCAGCACGCGGACGGGCCGCGCGGAGGCCGGCGCCGGGGCGGACGAGGACACGGGCGGATCACTCCTGTTCAGACGGTCGTGGGGCACGGGCCCCGTATGCACGAAGGCACGACCGGTGGCCTGAGAGGAACGATAGGCCAGGCACCGGACACGGCAACCGCGTCGCGCCACGGACCACCGGGGGACGGCGCATTCGATGGGCAACCAAGCGCTCGCTGATACCCGCCCGATACAAAACCCCCGGGCTCAGACGCGCGGCAGCCGGCGGCCCACGAGGTCCCGCAGCCGCTGTGCGTCCTGTGCGGAGTGCAGCCCGCGCTTGGGGAGCACCTCCACGAGCAGGATGTTCGGGTCGCGGCTGAGGAGCACCAGGTGGTCGCGGGTCTCGCGGTAGCCGCGGAAGACCGACCAGCGCTGTGCGAGCGTCACATGTGCGGTCTCGGTGGTGATGCCCGCCTCGGTCACGGACGTGCGGTACTCGCCCTGCCAGGAGACCGTGCGCAGCGCGTGGTGGGCCTGGAGGTGCGGGATCGACCAGATCAGGGCGGCGCAGAAGGTGGCGGACACGAACGACACGGCGGTGCCATTCGGCGCGGTCACGGCCAGCACGGCGGCGGCCCCGAACAGCGTCGTGAAGCCCCATCGGACCAGGTGGAGGCGCCGGCGGCGCTCACGTACCCGGACACCCGCGAGGAAGTCGGCGCGCGCCGGCCGGTAGACCAGCTCGACCGTGTCCATTCTTCCGTCCTGCCCCGTGTCCACGCTCATGAGACGGGAGCGTACTGGCCTACGGAAGACGGTGGAGTCCCCGGTGCGACGGCACCGTACCGGGGACTCCGCCGGGTGCCCCGACGCGTACAGGTCGAAGGGGCTCTCCTGGGCGTTCTCGGCGGTGTTCCCTCGCCGGTGGCAGGCAAGGGGCTCGGGAGCCGGGGCAATTCCGGGAGCGGAGATGACACCTCGACGCCATCGGCCCGCAACTTGTGAAATGCGTCTGACCTGGCGGGCGGTCGCATAAAAACCCGTGGGTCGGTTATTCATATACCAGTGACGCCTGCCGTCAGCATTGTGATAAGGCGCCAGGCCGCTCGCGCAGCCGGGGGCGCATCCCGCTGGGAGTCCCAGTAGTCGCTCCAGACCTCAGCTCTTTAGGGGTGGGGAAGCGGCCAGAGTATTGATCGCGTCAAAGCGTGACACCAACGGCCCGCCGCTGACGAGCAGTTGAGGAGCGCGTCGACCGTCAGGATCCGCCCTGACCTCGGGTTTTGTTCTCCTTCAGGGTCGGCCGAAAAACGTCCAGCGGGGTCAAACTCACGTTTGAAGGCACCTTGATCACTTAATGTAGCCGCAATGTTCCTGCAACAAACGGGGAATTGGCTGCTCAGGCCTCTACCAGGGGCGACACACGGTGAAATTGGAGACATGAACTCCGCTTAGTGCCGCGCAGAATGACGCTGGCTTGCGGCTGTATCGGTCGCCTAACATCGTGAATGTCTGCCAGCCCGCCAGTGACCGCGGCGGATAAGCGGACCCCGTAACTCCATACAGCGGACGCCGCGAAGTTCATGGAATGTGCGGCGACGCGACAAGCAGTGCCCGAACATCCCTCCTCTTGCCCACCTCCAGTCATTTACCGACAGGGAGAAGCATGTCCGCAGTAGCCAGCAAAGCGCCGCAAGTCCCGGAGCAGTCGGCTCGGTTCGCTGAGATCCTCAAGCGGCTCATCGACAAGTCGGTGGACGGCTACTACAACCCGTACCGCGAGTTCGACTGGCCTGATTCGCTGCCCCAGCAGATGTCGTGGATGAGCCACGACCTGGTGTCCACCTACGGCACCGAGGCCGCCAAGGAGCTGACGACCGAGGAGGCCCAGCGGCTGTCGCGCTGGGAGAGCATCAACTTCTACAGCCTCAACGTCGAGGGAATCCGCGAGCTGCTGATCGAGGTCATCAAGCGGATCCACACGACCGGCTTCGAATTGCCGTCGGACTTTTTCCACCACTTCATCGGCGAAGAGAACGAACACATGTGGTTCTTCGCCGAGTTCTGCCTCCGGTACGGCGACAAGATCTACAGCGGGCCGAAACTCAACTCCATTCCGCATGACAACGCGCAGGTGGAGAACTTCCTGGTGTTCTCCAGGATCCTCCTCTTCGAGGAGATCGTCGACTTCTACAACATGCGCATGGCCGGCGACGACTCCCTGCACGAGACCATCCGCAAGGTCAACCGGGTGCACCACGAGGACGAGTCCCGGCACATCGCGTTCGGCCGCGAGCTGGTCTCGATGCTCTACTCCGAGATGGCCGGCACCATGACCGACCAGCAGCGCCTGGAGATCGAGCAGTACCTCAAGCGGTACATCGTCTTCAGCCTCCGCTCCTTCTACAACCCGCAGGTCTACCGGGACGCCGGGATCGCCAAGCCACTGGAGTTCCGCGAGCGGGTGGTCTCCGACCCGGCCCGCCGCGAGCTGGAGCGCAAGGTGGTGCGCAAGCCGATGTCGTTCATGCTCAAGTCGGGGATCTTCGCCGACGACCTGCTGCCGGACATCTGATCCGGACGAAGGAGGTCGGAATGGAAGCGAACGGTCTCGCCTACCTGCCCGCCGGCGAAGCCCGGCTCCTGCGGCATCTCGACGACATGTTCGAGCGCTGGGGCATCGGGGTCGGCGCCGAACCGGTCATCGGAGCGCCGCTGCTGCCCGTGGCCAAGCTGGCGAAGCTCGACTACTACCAGAACTTCCCGCACCAGGCGCTGGTGGTCAACGCGCTGGACCTGGAGCGCCGCCCGCAGGGCCAGGACGCCTGTGCCATCGAGGCGTTCCCGCCGGAGCAACTGCAGAGCGCGGAGATCGCCCTGCCGTCGGCCACCTGCTACGCGGTCTACCTGGGGATGGAGGGGACGAGCCTGCCGGGCAACACCCTGATCACCCTGGTCGGCCGCTGCTTCCGCCGCGAGGAGCGGTACACCGGGCTGCGCCGCCTGCTCGGCTTCCACATGCGGGAGATCGTGGCCCTGGGCGAGCAGGAGTTCGTCGAGGAGCACATCGACCGCTTCTCGTCGCGCATCCTGCAGTTCGCCGAGGCGCTGGACCTGCCGCTGCGCAAGGAGGCGGCGACCGACCCGTTCTTCGACGGCGAGGGCCCGCGCGCCCTGCTCCAGCGCATCGCGCCGGTCAAGTACGAGTTCCTGGCCGGGGATCTGGCCATCGCGTCGGTGAACAAGCACCGCAACTTCTTCGGCGAGCGCTGCGACATCCAACTGGCCGACAGCGGACGGCCGGTGTTCACCAGCTGCGTCGCGTTCGGTCTGGAGCGCTGGCTCGCCGTGCTGCACGACCGCTACGGCGACTGGGCGGCGGCCGACGAGGCCGTCGCGAAGGCAGACCAGGCACTGGCATCAGCCGCACCTACCGAAGGGACGTCCCATGCAGTCTGAACAGGCACAGCTCAAGCAGTGGATCCTGGCCCGCCACCCGGAGATATCCGACATCGACGCGGACCTCGACATCCTGGAGAACCGGCTCATCGACTCCCTCGCCTTCGTCGAGTTCATGCTCCTGGTCTCCCGGCTCAGCGGCGAGGAGATCGACATGGAGACGCTGGACATCGACGACTTCCGCACCCTGCGGCGGATCGAGGGGCGGTACTTCCGGGCGGGAGTGGCGTGACCGCACCGGCCGTCGAGACCGTCCCCGAGCGGTTGCTGCGCGCCGAGCGCGAGACCCTGGTGCCCGCGCTGCGCGACCTGCCGTCCGGCATGCTCGAACGGGTCACGGCGTGCCCGGCGTGGACGGTGCGCGACGTGGTGGCGCACTGTGCGGCGGCGCTGGTGGGGCTCACCGCCGGCGCGGCGTACAAGGCGAGCCACGACCAGAACCAACGGGACGTCGAGGAGCGCCGGGACTGGCCGTTCGCCGACGTGCTGGAGGAGTTCGAGCGCGGTCTGACGGTGGCCGGCCCCGCGATCCGCGCGGCCGGCGGCACCAAGGATCTGGCGGCCCTGGGCACCTGGATCCACGGCGGCGACGTCCGGGAAGCGCTGGAGATGTCCGACGCGTACCGGAGCGCGGGGGTGCCACAGGCGCTGGAGGCGCTCGCCGGATGCGCCCGGGTGGTCGCCACTCCGCAGGTGCACGTCACGCTCGACGACCGGGAACTGGTCCTCGGCTCACCGGCCGACGACCGGGAGCCGGCGCGGCTGCACACCGATGTCCCCACCCTCTTCCGGCTCTACACCGGCCGTCCGGCCGACCCGGAACGGTACCGGCTGGCCGGAGCCCGGCCGGAGGAACTCATCAGCGCGGAATGGTAGGTCGGTTCGGCAAATGCTCTACCTAGAAGATTTTCACGTGGGTGACGTGTTCGAGCTGGGCAAGGTCGAGGTCACCGAGGAGGAGATCCTCAGCTTCGGCCGCGCCTACGACCCGCAGGTCTTCCACACCGACCCGGAGAAGGCCCGGGACTCCTCCTTCGGCGGCCTGGTGGCCAGCGGCTGGCTGACGGCCTCGCTGTTCATGCGGCGCTACGTCGAGGAGATCCTCAACCGGTCCGCCGGAGAGGGCTCGCCCGGAGTGGACGAGCTGCGCTTCCTCCAACCGGTGCGGGCCGGGGACGTGCTGCAGGCCCGGCTCACGGTACTGGGGCTCGCCCCGGTGCTCGGTCGCCGCGGCTCCGGCATCGTCCGCCCCCGGTGCGAACTGCTGGACCCCCAGGGGTCCGCGGTCTTCAGCATGGTCCTGCACAGCATCTTCCGGCGCCGGGATGTCTGACCACACCCGGGCCCACTTTCGACAGACGGGGAGCAGTGACACATGGAATCGGTGAATCAGGTCATGGAGCCGGTGTCCAAGACCGCCCAGTGGACCGCCGCCGCCCGCGCGGTGGAGTCCGAGCGGCCGGACCACATCTTCGACGACCCCTACGCGCGGCTGGTCGCCGGTGAGACCGGCTTCGAACTGCTCGAACGCTACGCCGGTTCCGCGGTCGTCCCGTTCGTGCTGGTGCGCACCCGCTACATGGACGACGCCATCGTTCGCACCGTCCAGGAGCGCGGCATCCGACAGGTGGTGCTGGTGGCCGCCGGAATGGACATGCGGGCCGTCCGGCTGACCTGGCCCGAGGGCGTCACCCTCTTCCAGCTGGACCGGCCGGCGCTGCTGGAGACCAAGGCGGCGCTGCTGGCCGAGAACCCGCCGCGGCAGGGGACGGGAGCCGTCAGCCAGAGCCACTCGGTTCCGGTCGACCTGGCCTCCGGATGGCAGGACGAGCTGCACGCCGCGGGCTTCGACCCCGGGCAGCCGACCCTGTGGGTGGCCGAGGGGCTGTTCTTCTTCCTGCCCGAGGACGTGGTGCGCGACCTGCTGGGTTCGCTGCGCGAGCTGTCCGCGCCGGGATCCGTGCTGATCGGCGACATGACCAGCCGGGCCACCCTCCACAACCCGCTCGCCAAGGGCTTCATGCGGGTGCTGATGGAGGACGGCAACCCCTGGCTGTTCGGCACCGACGAGCCGGAGGAGTTCCTGGAGTCCTGCGGCTGGGTGACCGAGCAACTGCTCCAGCCCGGTGAGGAGGGCGCCGACTTCGACCGCTGGCCGCACCCGGTGCCGCCGCGCTCGATGCCCAACGTGCCGCGGTCCTTCCTGTTCACCGCCGGGGTGAAGCCCGCGTGACGTACGCCGGATCCGCCGAGCCTCCGTTCGGCCACGTGGACCGGGTGCTGGCGATCGCCGCGCACCCGGACGACGTGGACTTCAAGGCCGGCGGCACCATCGCGCAGTGGACCGCGGCGGGCACCGAGGTGACCTATCTGGTGCTGACCGACGGGGCGGCCGGGGGCGAGGACCCGGCCGTCCCCCGCGCCGAACTGGCCGCCGTCCGGGAGGCGGAGCAGCGGGCCGCCGCCGACGCCGTCGGGGCCAAGGAGGTCGTCTTCCTCGGCCTGCCCGACGGGGAGCTGACGGCCGACCTGGAGCTGCGGCGGGAGATCACCCGAGTGATCCGGCGGGTCCGGCCGCAGCGGGCGCTGATCCAGAGTCCCGAGATCAACTGGGACTTCCTGCCGGACGTCCATCCCGACCACCGCGCCGCGGGAGAGGCCGCGCTGGCGGCGCTCTACCCGGACGCCCGCAACCCGCGCGCCTACCCGGAACTGCTGCTGGCCGAGGGGCTGCGGCCGTGCGTCGTCCCGGAGATCTGGGTGATGACCTCACCGCGCCCCGACACCTGGGTCGACATCACCGACGTGTTCGACCGCAAGCTGGCCGCACTGCGCGCCCACACGTCGCAGACCGCCCACCGTGCGAACCTGGCGGACGACATACGTTCCAGGTTGCGTGGGCAGGCCGCGGCGGGCGGCCTGGCGGACGGCCGAATGGCCGAGGCCTTCCAGGTGATACGTACCGAACCGGCTGCCCAGCCTGTCGAGCGCACCCGTTGAAGGAGGGTTCCTTGCCGATTTCGAAGTTTCTGGGCGGCGTCCTGGTGATGGTGATCTGGGGGGTCAACTTCGCCATCATCGACATCGGACTACGGTCGTTCGACCCCTATCTGCTGGCCTCACTGCGGTTCCTGCTGGCGGCCCTGCCCGCGGTGTTCTTCTTCAAGCGCCCCCAAGTGCCGTGGCGCTACATCGCGTTATACGGGCTCTTCTTCGGCATCGGGCAGTTCGGGCTGCTCTTCGCCGGGATGCACTTCGGGTTCTCCGCCGGGCTCGCCTCGGTGGTGATGCAGCTCCAGGCGTTCTGGACCATCGGGCTGGCGGCGGCGATGCTGCGCGAGCGGGTCGTCCCGCGTCAGCTGACCGGCGTGGTGGTGGCGGCCGTCGGCATCGCCTTGATCATCGGGATCACCGACGGGTCGGTCACCGCCGTCGGCGCGGTGCTGGTGATCGGCGCGTCGCTGTCGTGGGCGATGGCCAACATCGTCATCAAGAAGGCGCACCCGACCGACGCGCTGTCGTTCACGGTGTGGGCGAGCCTGATCCCGCCGATCCCGATGTTCCTGCTCTCGCTGGGCGTGAACGGCTGGGGCTCGATCACCCACTCCTTCGCGCACATGGGCTGGGTGGGCCTCGGTTCGCTGGCCTACATGGTGTACCCGACGATCCTCTTCGGCTTCACCCTGTGGGGTCATCTGCTGCGCAACTACAAGACCTCGCACGTCGCCCCGTTGTCGCTGCTCGTGCCGGTCTTCGGGATGGCCTCCTCGATGCTGCTCCTCGGCGAGCCGCTGGGCGGGCTGAAGGCCGGTGCGATCGTGCTGGTCATCCTGGGGCTGGTCATCAACCAGTTCGACCTGGTAGGCCGGTTGAAGAAGCGCTGGCAGGCCGCGCCGGCCGCGCCCGCGCCGCCCGAAGTCACCGACGGCGACCCGGCCGCCAGCACCAGCACCAGTACCACGAAAGCGAGTTGACCCAGATGCACAGCCGCCTGCTGACCGATGACGGGCCCCGGATGTTCGCCGTCGTCTTCGACCAGGACGAGGACGTGCTGCCCGTACTGGAGAAGTTCGCCACCGAAAACTCGGTGGCCGGGGCCTCGTTCACCGGGATCGGCGCCTTCCGCGACGCCGGGCTCTCGCTCTTCGACCCGGAGAGCAGGACGCACGTTCCGATCCCGGTCACCGAGCACACCGAGGTGCTCGGCCTGACCGGCAACATCGCGCTCAAGGACGGCCGGCCCTCCGTCCACATGCACGCGGTGCTCGGCCGCCGGGACGGCTCGACCGTCGGCGGACACGTCCAACGGGCCACGGTGCGACCGACGCTGGAGGTCATGGTCACCGAGTTCCCGAGCCCGCTGACCAGGCGCCTGGACGAGGCGCGCGGGCTGCCCGTCATCGATCTGGAAGCGGACCGCTAGACAACGGCGGCGGCCGGAGGGGGATGCACGATGCGTGTGGCGGTGATCGGTGGTGGAGCGGCGGCGGTCAGCCTGCTGGACAGCCTGCTGCGCCGTTTCGAGGGCGAGGAGATGCGCTGTGACCTCACCGTGTACGAGGGATCGGCCAATCTGGCCACCGGCCGCGCCTACCGCCCCGACCTGGACTGTGCCCTGGTCAACAGGGAGGCCGGGTACATGTCGGTGCGGTGCGCCGAGCGGGACCACTTCCTGCGCTGGCTGCACCGCGAACCGCGGTACCGGGGCACCCCCTACGCGTCGCAGCCGGTGGACTCCTACGTTCCCCGGCGGGTCTACGGCGAGTACCTGACGTCCCATCTGGAGTCCGGCCGCGCCGAGGCCGAGCGGCGCGGCTGGACGGTGGGGGTGGTACCGGAGTTCGCCGTCGAGGCGAAGGCGACCGCTGCCGACGTGATGATCCGCAGCGCCGGCGGCGTCAGCCACTTCGACCGGGTGGTGCTGTGTCTGGGGACCGGCGAGCCCACCGACCCCTACGGGCTGACCGGCACCCCCGGCTTCCACCCGGACCCCTATCCGCTGCGCTCGGTCCTGCCCGAGATAGCCGCCGACGCCCATGTCCTGGTGCTGGGCACCGGCCTGTCCGGGGTGGACGTCGCCCTCGGACTGCTGCGTTCCGGACACCGCGGGCCGATCACCATGACCTCCCGGCACGGACTGCTGCCGGGGGTACGCGCCACTCAGAGCCCGTTCCAGCTGCGCCATACGACGCCGGAGGCGGTGCGGCGCCGGGTGGGGCCCGACGGGGCCCTGCGGATACGGGACGCCTGGCGGCTGCTGCGCGACGAGCTGATCGCCGCCGGCGTGGACCTGCGCGCGCTCGCCGCGGACCGCCCCGCGGCCGAGCGGCTGCGCGAGGACCTCTCCCAGCTGGACTACAACGCCTGCCATGCGGCGGTGGCGGCGATGATGCACCAGGCGCGCGAACCCATCTGGTGCGCCATGCCGGACGCCGACCGGCGCCTGTTCCTGAGCCGCTTCCACCCGTTCGGCAAACCGCTCTACAACCCGATGCCGCCGCCCACCGCCAGGGCGTTGCTGGACGCCATGGACAGCGGCCAGTTGACGGTACGGTCCCGAACGGCCGGCGTCACCGCGCGCGCCGGCGGCGGGTTCACCCTGGAGGACGGCGGCGGACGGCTGACCGGGGTGGCCACGGTGGTCGACGCCACCCGCTCCGGCCTCGCCGGCACCGGTACCCGCGCGGAGCCCTTCGTCGACTCGCTCACCGGTTCCGGCCTCGCCGTCCGCAACCCCCTCGGCGGCATGCGCATCGACGTCGCCACCAACGCTCTGCGCGCCACCCTCCCCGAAGACGTCCCCCGCTTCTTCGCCCTGGGCGACATCACCTCCGGGGACCTCTTCTACGCCGGCAGCATGTACATGATCAACGCCCGCGCCGAGGTGATCACCGGCACCCTCGCCCGTACCGCGAACAGCGGGCGGTAGCGGGGCGAACGACGCCGCCCCTCGGGGCGGCGCGTGAGCTACGCCACGGCTCCGTCCCGCCGCCGGTGGGGCGGAGCTGCGGCGTCCCCTCGAAGGGCGTGAATCCGGAACGCCGGTCACGCAGTTCGTCACGCACGAAGCGCGGTTGACCGGCAGGTTTGCCCTTGCTGGTCATGCTCGTCCTTCTGGCCGGTGCACATTCGCCTCCCAACCGGTGGGGCGACAGGAGCCAGGCGATGCGGACCGTGTGAGGATCCGGGCTCCGGGCCTCTGTCAGTGCTTGTGTTTGCCGGCCTTCTTGGGGCCTGGTTCGACTTCGGGGGCCTTCTCTGGCTTCTGCTCGGCAGGCTGTGCCGGAGGTGGGGAAGCAGTCTCGTATGACGTCGAGGGGGGCAGCGTGGCGGGGCTCGTGCTCGTGGAGGGGTTGGTCTGCGGCCTCTGCGCTGAGCCGGTGCCGGGTGAGAACCACACCATGCCCACCACCAATGCCAGGGTGAAGAGGCCGGCGCCGCCCAGCACAGCCACCAGGCGGGAACGGCGGAGGAACGGCAGGTGTGCGCGGCGGGTCGCGGCCCGGTGCACGCTCGTCTGCCACGTGGGGTCCGCCACCGGGGCCGAGGCAGGGTCGGAGTGGGCGGTGGGAGCGGAGAGGGAGCTTGCAGGGGCGGCGGCTCTTGAGCCGGTGGTGTGCGGCTGGTCCGGGCGGCCGTGATGCTGGTGTTCGCTCGGCAGCGGCTCCCGCGCACCGCGCCAGGCTCCGCGCCCGAACCAGTCCGCCACCTCCTCGGCCGTGGGGCGGCTCTCGGGCTCCTTGGCCAGCAGACCGAGCAGATAGCTCTCGAAGGCGGGCGGTAGATCGGCGCCGAGTTGCCGGGGTGGGACGGGGGCGACATCGAGGTGCTGATGAAGCACCGCGAGCGCACTGTCCGCCTGGAACGGCGGTCGGCCGGTGAGGAGTTGGTAGAGCACGCAGCCCAGGGAGTACACGTCGGACGCCGGGCCGGCGGTGCGGCCCAGGGCCCGCTCGGGCGCGAGGTAAAGGCTGGTGCCGACGATCTGACCGGTGGCGGTGAGCGCGGCACCGGGGTCGTCGAGGAAGCGGGCGATGCCGAAGTCGCCGATCTTCAGGGTGTCGTCGGCGCCCAGCAGGAGGTTGGCCGGCTTGATGTCCCGGTGCACGATGCCCTGTCGGTGCGCGGCGGCCAGCCCAAGGGCGGCCTGTGCGGCGATATGGGCCACGTGCTCGGCGGGCAGCGGTCCGGAGGCGGTGAGCCGGTCGGCGAGGCTGTCCCCATCGACGAGCTCCATCACCAGGAACAGACGGCCTTCGTGCTCGCCGAAGTCGAGAACGGCGACCACATGCGGGTGGCTGAGGCGTCCGGCGGTCTGCGCCTCCAGCCGGAAGCGGGAGGGCGCGGTGGGGTCGGAGTCGTGGGGGAGCAGGAGTTTCACGGCAACCGGTCTGCCGAGCGTCTCGTCGAAGGCCCGCCAGACCTCCCCCATCGCGCCCCGCCCGATGGTGTCTCGCAGCCGGTATCGGCCCGCTATCAGCACTTGTTCTTCATCCTCATGCCCAAAGACGTCTTGACCGCCGTAAGCCATGACTCACCGTGGGGCGCGGATCAAGGTGCGGGGTGCCGCAGCGGCCTCAGCGTACCGGCCCTGCAACCTTGTCTTTCCGGGCGGCGTAGAGCCCGGCTCCTACGGGCAGTGCCGCCGGAGAACGAGGATGCGCGCATGGTGAGCGGATGAGTCGTGACGGCTTTGAGGTGCTCTGTTCGCAAGAGCGCTGGATTGGTGACCCTCTCTCGCCACCCGTGACATTCCAGGGGCGCAGCGCGCTGGAAGGAGTGACCCGATGATGAGGGTCGAGGCGCTCGCTCTCCTACGGAGGTACGCGGGCGCCGACCGCAGGAGCGGGCTGGTTCCCCCCGTGCCGGCCCGCTCCTGCGCGTGTACGGCAGCCCGGGCGTCCCACGTGGCAATGCCCCGCGCGCTGCCGCCATCAGTTGACGGCTTGCCCGGCATTCACGTCGGCGACGAGTGACTGTCAGTTCTACATCCGAAAAATCATCGCGCTAAGGCGTTCTTCGGTGCAGCGGGCCCGCAGAAAGTGGATGAGGCCATCAGGCGAAGCGGGTGCTGTCATGCAGAGCACCGGTGACGTTCGTCGCGAGACACGGGCCTCGGTGCTGGCTCCGCGCTCGGCACCACTTGGCACCCCGGAGTTCTGAAATCCGCCTCCTCACGGCCCAATAACCAACACCGTGAACTCAAGGGGCCCAAAGCGAGCGCACTCGGATCATTACCTCATGCCGACCTTTTCGCCCAATCGACGAGCCGAGCCCACCAGCCGCCCCTCGATCGGTCCGGTCGACTCCCTGGGTACCCAGGAGCGTGTGTGCGTCGCGATGCCCCGCCCTGTCGGGTTGGCGCCCATTCCGATCGGATCGTCGCCTCCGCTGTACGTTCACGCTTGCGTTCCGCGGGCTCACACATGCACCGCTGAGCCGTTGGCACACCCGTGAGAACTTGGTCCACATGCCTTCCGCAGCCCTTATGGGTCAACTTCCGGCACGACCGACAGACAGTACGTTGACACATGATTACTCTCCCCTATCCCTTCGTTTAATATCCACAACATTCACGCCATCGCCACAAGAATTCCAGAATTTTCGCCCTCTCCATAAACAGCTGACTTGCGTCGGCGCGGGCCGCGATCACGAAGTCGAATCACGATCCGCGTGACTTCGCCGGCGGTCATGAAAATCCGGACACGAGAGGCAGACACCGCAAATCCGTCGCGGAGAGTATCTCACTAAGTAGTGCCAAGTGACCTGTTTGGAAAAATTCCCCGAGTTGCTCGGCACGCCGAAACAATGATTGCATCGCGCCCGGTCGAAGAATTGAGGCACAACGCCTTCTGTCACTGCCCGCCACCGCATGGCTTTTCAGGCCGTCGACCGGGCCGGCGGGGCAGGAATCGAGAACAGCAACCGCTCTCCCCCAACGGGTGGTACGCCAGTCAGGAGGGAGCAACGTGGGTTGCTCACACGCCGCAGGATGCCCCCTTTTCCCCCTACTCAAGGCGAGCTTGCAAGGTTGGCGCGAGTACTACTGCGACAGCGCGGATCGATGGCTCGGCTGTGCGCGCTACCAGATGTCACTCACCGGCGAGCGCGTGCCGATCAGCCTGCTGCCCAACGGAGCCCAGGCGCGGCACCTCGAAGCCCCGGCCGAGGTGGACCAATCCAGCGTCACCCGGACGACCCGGCCACATGAGCAGTCAGGACCTGGAACCGCGACACCGGAGGCCATGGCCCCGTTCGGGGCAACACCTACGCGAGCAGGTGTCTGGCATCACCAACCGTCACCACAGGTTGCCCGACCTTCGGACCGCCTCGCTGCGCCCGGCTCAAAGCGCGGCTGGTGGGCTCGATTTGCCGATTGGATGAGAGGACCCGCATGAGTTCCTACTGGCCCTGGTGGGCGGGTGCTATCGGGCTCGCTCTGGTCACCATCAACCACAGCCTCATCACCGATCGGTCTCTCGGGGTGTCGGCCGCGTGGGATCGCGTGTTGCACTGGCGTCGCGAACGCCAACTTGAGCGGATGGATGAGGAGTTCACCGACGACCAAGCTCTCGCTGAGGCGCTTGCCGCAGCCACGGCGGAGCACTTCGGCACCGGCACCGGCGCGTCTACCGTGCCGCAGGTTCCGTACGGGAAGTCGCAGCCGCTCGAAGCCGACGCCGAACCGGCAGCGGGTGAGCGCCCGGCAGCCACGAGCCTGCGCCCGGCCCCGCTGGTCACTCAGGCCGCCCTGCTGATGTCGATCTTCCTCGGTGGGTTCGTCGCCGCGGCCACCTCCGGGCGGTTCCACCTCCGCTATGACATGGGCCCGGGTTTTCGGAACCTGGTCACCCCCGATCCGACCACCATGATCGCCGTGCTGTTCGTGGGCGGCGTGCTGGTCGGCTTCGGCACTCGGCTGGCCGGTGGCTGCAGCTCCGGCCACGGACTCAGCGGCTGCGGCCGGCTGCGGCCGGTCAGCATCGTCGCGACCGCCGTGTTCTTCGGCACCGCCGTCGCGGTGTCGTTCCTCCTGTGGAAGGTGATCTGATGCGCACCCGGGGCGCGATTCTGCTGGCCAACATCCTCACCGGACTGGCCCTCGGTTATACCGTCACCCACATCGGTTTCGGCGACTACGCCGAGCTGAACCGCATGTTCACCTTCCAGGACCTGCGCATGTTCCTGTCCTTCGCGGGTGCTGTGGCGATCATCGTGTGCGCGTTCGCGCTGCTGCGGGCCCGCCGCACCCCAGGGCGCATCCATGCCGGCGTGATCCCCGGCGCGGTGTTGTTCGGTACGGGCTGGGCGATCTCAGGTGGGTGCCCTGCAATCCCGATCATCCAGGTCGCCAGCGGATACCTGCCTGCCCTGACCACCATCGTCGGCGTCATCGTCGGTATCCGGCTGTGCCGCTGGGCCAATGCCCGGTACTTCCACCTCGACCGCGGCTCCTGCGGGCTGTAACCAAGCACGCCCACCGACACGAGCCATGAAGGTGGAGGGCGACCCGCAGCCCTTCGGTGTCCATGGTGCTCGTCGTTGTCGAGGGCGACGCCATTGCGGCCCATCGCCCGCTCCAGGCCCGCCGCCCCATGCTGGTGAACCCCGGGACTCGGTGTCCCGGGGTTCCGGCCAGTCCTACCGGTAGGCCACTGCACCGGTGGTTCGCGTGGATGCTCCTGGCCTCATGCCTCGTCGCGCAGCGCAGGCCGCTGTCAGAAGCCGGTGGTCTCCACCGTGACCAGACCGTCGACCGGCGAGGCGGGCATGGCAGGCGCGAGGGACTGGGCCGTCCCGGCGGCGTCGCCGATGCCCACGGTGGCACCGTGGCCGGCGATCTCGCCGCCGAAGCTGGCAAGACCACCGGAAATGCTGTCCAGCTCGCTGTCGGAAATCTCGGAGGCGTCGATCTCAGGGGTGAATCCGTTACGCATGGCGTGCCGTTCCCTTCAATGCTCTGGGTTTCTGGACTAGCGTCGGACGGGTATTGCCGGTAAGGCAAATCCGGCCGATTTTACGGCCGTCCGGCACCCGGATCCGGGCGTCATGCCGACGGCGCGTATCGCAGGATGAAATCACGTCTACAGGCCGTGCGCCAACTTACTGTCCGGTTCTGCCTGGTACGTACCTCACTGTTGCGACACCTTTCTGACCTGCAGATACAGGTATTTTTGGGCACCCAGACCCTTCGCAAGCTATCTACTGGACAATCGCCACGGAAAAGCCCTGTACGCATCTCTGGAAGTCATATCTGCATTTACAGTTCGACGAATACTGAGTGCGGCGAGATGCCGTGAGATGTCGGTATCTTCCATGTATCGAGCACCTCCGCACGGATCGGGCACATCAAGCCGGTCATCGCTTTTCAGGTCCTCAAACGGCATTTAGCGGCGGGCGGGAGGTGCTTGCAAACTCCACAGGCTGTGCCACGAAGGCCAAAGAAGAGTTATCGGCCGCTTCCGGCCACAGGGCCAGCTCTTAGCTGGCAGCCCAGGATGCGCACTGGGACGGGGCGCTATCGCCGCCCCGCAGAGCCTGGGTTGCAGCGGGATCTGGCTGCGATGATCGGCCGGTCGGAAAGCTGGATGTCGCAGGTCGAGCGGGACGTGATCCCGGTCAACAGCCTGGATACGTTGCGCCAGATCTCCGATGTCTTGGCCTGTCTCTGGCCGAACTCCTTGCTGCTGTACCGCCGCCCGGACGATCGCCGGTATCGGCTCGGCGTCGGCCGCTACGACACGCTGGCCCGGACCCTGCCGGGTCGGATCGCGCAAGCCCAGGCCCTGGAGCCGGTGGAGCTGTCGGCCACGGCGGTCGCCGACCTCTACAGCATCGCCACTCGGCTGTGCATCAAGCTCGGCGAGGACGCCCTCGTGGCGATCACCTCAGACCGCGCGCTGAATTTCGCACGGGGCGGCGGGATGCGCTGACGATTGCCGAGGCCCACCGGATGGTCTCCAGCGCCTGGCGTCGCCAGGGCCACCTTGGCCGCGCCACCGACATCGCCGTCCGGGCCGCGCAGGACGTACGCGCGGACCGCCGCGCCCCAGAGGCTGCCCGGTTGTCCGCGAACAGCTCGCTGCTGGCCACCGCCGCGTACACCGCGGCGAAGGCCGGCCGGTCGAGCCCTGTGGCTCGCACGGACACCGGGACTCAGCAGGTGCTGCTGCACCAGTTGTCGGTCCACTATCTGCTCGGTGATGCCGGGCAGGCGATCGACCTGGCCAAAACCATCGACCCCGCGGTCCTGCCGACCGCCGAGCGGCAGGGGCGGTCAAGGACCTGGCCAGCGGCTTGCTCCGCCACGACCGAAGCTTTCCGGGGGGCCGGGCCTTCGCGGGTCGCGCGGGCGTCGCCGTCAACTAACCAAGCTTGCCCGCAAAGGGTTTGCTCCCTCGCAACCCGGTTGCGGATCTGCTGGCTTCTCTGGCGGTTGACTCTTCTCAGCCGCCAGGGGCCGCGTACGGCCGGCCTCTCCTCGCCCCGGGCGGCGGTGACGACCACCACCGTCTTCGAGGAGTTGCGCCATGGATGCCACCCGCGCCGACCCGCCTCAGTCGCAACCGACGGCCACCGACAGCACGGACGAGCTCCAGGCCGACATCGCCGCCGCATTCCGCTCCAGCATTGTCCTTCCTCCGTATGACGAAGTTCTCCGGCTGATCGACACCCTCAAGGGGCATCTCGCCCGGCTGATCGAGCAAGCCGAAGAGCACGTCAAGCGGCATCGCCCGGGAGAGGCCGCCTGGTATCGGGAACACCGCCAGATCGACAACGCCGAGATCCAGCTGCGGGCCGGTCCCGGCAATGGGCTGGCGTCGGCCGCTCGCGGCCGCGACGACGAGTTCGTCGGAGTGGTCCCCAAGGGATACACCGGCAAGCGCTGGGGCGAAATCGTCGGCCTGGAAACCGAGTTCACCGGCGGCCACCAGGGCGCGAAGCTGGTCGACGTCGCGCGCCGCGCCGGAGTCTCCACGGGGACGGTGTCCAACGTCCTCAACCACCCCGACCGCGTCGCCGAAGCCACGCGGGCAAAGGCGGAGCAGGCCATCGCGGACCTCGGGTTCGTACGGGGCGGCGTCGTGGCGGAGTACGCAGCCCACTGGCGCCGAAACGGCTTCGCCACCTGGCTGTTCACGCCAGCGGCCTCCGGCTGGTACCCGAAGAAGGGGGCGCAGGAGGCCCGCCCTGTGCCGGTGCTCGGCGAGCCCTGGCCAGGAGTACCGGCACGAGGGCGTAACGCCAGTGAGCGTGCCGACTCCTGCTGGATCCCGATCGCCAAGGGCCTCACGCCCCACGGCCTACGCCACACCCGCCGGACGATGATGGAGGACCTCGGCACGGAGAAGGTCCTCATGGACGAGCGCATGGGCCACCTCGACGGCTCCGTATCGGCGCGCTACGCCCACGTCACCGTCGGCATGCGCGAGCGTCTCATGATCGGCCTGACCGAGCAGTGGGAGGCGCTGTTTGGTGTGGGCTGGTGCGGTGCGGTCTCGGCGGGCTTCCGAGGGAAGATCATCTCCCAGATTTCTCCCAGAGCTCGGGCCTCGCGGTGAGCCGCGCGAGGTGAGAAGGGGCGCTTGCTGCGTTGCAGTGGCACGTTTGCTCGGGGCCTTACCTCGACTGGAGCCGGTGACGGGAATCGAACCCGCGCTCTGAGCTTGGGAATCAGGGCGGCTTTGGGTGCGTCGTCGCAGGTCAGTGAAGTGTTGCGCTGCTGGGTGCGGCCCTCTGGGCGTGCCGTCTGCACCCCGGTTGCCCGTGGTTGACCGTCTCTACTGGTGCGGCAATGGTGCGAGACGGACAAGTGCCGCTGTGGCTCGGCTGCTAGTACTCCAGCAAGAGATGTGGAGGGTCGGCGCTGTGGCGGGGGGTTGAGGTGGGTGGCTGCCAGGCAGTGCCGGATGGTGTGGACGGAGAGCCGCAGCAGCGGTCCGGGGATCAGCCAGCGGCCTCGCTCTCGTTGGTGATCTGGGCTTTTCCCGGGGCGGGGTCGTTGTCCACGTCCGTTTCCGGCTCGGTCGTTTGGGGCGGGGCGGCGCGCTGGACGGCGAGGAACGCGGTGGCGAGCATGCGGGCAGTGATGTGACGGTGCCAGG
Organism: Streptomyces sirii; assembly: GCF_045690365.1. Lineage (NCBI taxonomy): Bacteria > Bacillati > Actinomycetota > Actinomycetes > Kitasatosporales > Streptomycetaceae > Streptomyces > Streptomyces sirii. The sequence continues at coordinate 5,035,853 of NZ_CP147982.1, forward strand.
GGCGGCCCGCTCGGCCGGTGTCCAGCCGTTCTTCCTCGGCAACTCCGCCAGCAGCCCCTCGACGAATTGCGCGAACACCACCCGAGGCTCCGTCGGGTTGAAAAAGTACCCCAACGAACCAGCCAGAGCGGATAGTTCGGCATTCCACTCGGCTATCTGCTCAGCCGTCACACCCAGCAATATGCCCGGTCAACGACCCGCCCCAGCCCCAGTCGCGAGATCTCCGGCTGTAATACCCGGGGCGAAGAGCTGACAGGTGCGGCCATCCAGTTCGGTGACCCCAAATTTCGGGATGGAATCGACTCGCCATGAGGACCTGGAAAGCACAACGCACTGGCTGCTAGCCCTTGTTGGGCAGGCAGCCAGTGCGTTGCGGGTCAGCTGATCACAGTGGTGGAGGCTATAGTCGCCGCCGCCGCTGCGGTCTCCTCATCGGACATCTTGCCGCTCTGAGTTCCCCATCCGGTCTTCCTGTAGCCCTTGGAACCCTTGGCGCCCCTGCGGTCAGAATCCTTGCGGTCACCCTTGGTCTTCTTCTTGAACAGCAACTTGCTTCTCCTCGTCTTCAGGCGTTTTGCCGCTCCCTACATGGTCGCAAAGGTGGGCGGCTGTGAACAACGACAGGTCGGCAGGCCGACGACGGGGCCCTGCCTGGTCCGTCGACATGTTTGCGGATGGTGCATCAAGTTGAATAGGAAACAGTTTTTCTGACCCTCGGGTCGGTTTGGGGATGTGGCGTGACTGTCGATGATCGCCCTGTGATCACGGCTACTCAGAGTTAAGTTGTGGCCGGTCATTGACGCGAGGTAATGTCCCTTTCAGGCGGTCTGACCCACCGCCAACGGGATGACAGCGATACGCCATGGACCTCCAGACTTCTGATGTCTTGTCATGGTTTGATAGCTGGTCGCAAACGGGGGGGCAATTTGCCATGCCTTCTCACGGCGATACCTCTCTTCTTGAAGAGATCTCCGAACAGAGATCTCTGAAGAAGTTTGATGAGCGATGGGGGAAGTAGTGGTTGTTCAAGTCGATAGCCGAACCATCACGGAGTTCCGTGCGCAGTGGACCGGCGGGTATCGGAACTCTTAGCAGTGCCAGTGAACTTGAACGGGGGAGAGGAATCGGTCATGACTGGCGTTTTGGAGCGCACACAGTTTGATGCTCCCAGCCTTGCCGGTGCTCGGGAGGTAGAAGATCTGCTGGATCGGCTCGAATTGGGCCGGTTCCTTCCAGGCTCGGTTACGTCTTTCCTGGGCCGAAATGACAACTGGGCCGGGGAGACGGTTTCAGGGCAACGGATCTTCGTCAAGAAGCTGAAAGTTCTGTCCGGTACAGCACGTTCAGGGGTCCAGCGCACACTGGCGTTCCAGAGTCTGCTGGGAAGAATCCCGCAAGAGATGCTGTTGGCACCCGATTTCCTGGGCTGGGATGAGGACTCCGGGGTTCTCGTCTTCCGGCTCCTCGACGGAGCCCGCACGGGGGCCGAGCGGATGGTCGACGAGACCTTTGATGAATCCCTCGCGCTGGCTGCCGGTCGGGCAATAGGGGCGCTCCACAGTTGCGACCCCTCGGGTCTCGTTGTGGACGACTCCCCGTGTCCGCTGCCTTCAACTGACCTGCTGCACGGCCTGAACCCTCTCCTCTTTGACGAGTGCAGTTTCGCGGAGCTCCAGGCATGGCGCCTACTCCAGCAGGACATGGCTGTGATGGATGCCGTTGCAGCTCTCCTGGAGGAGGAACGTGCCGCACCGAAATTTCCCGCCCACTGTGACCTGCGGCTCGACCAGTTTTTGATCTCGGACGAACAGGTATGGCTGACTGACTGGGAGGAGTTCCGGCTCGCCGACGCCGCCCGTGACGTCGGGAGTTTCGCTGGTGAGTGGCTGTTCCGTTCGATCCTGGACATCGTCACGACCCGAGGCGATAGTCAGTCACGGGGCGATACCTCCTTTGCCGATGTTTCGCTCACGCACGAGACCGTGATCGCCAGGGGCGTCGCAAAGTTCGAACGGCTCCGTCCGGTCATCGAAGCATTCTGTCGCGGATATCGGGAGGTCCGCCCTGTCGTCGACGAAGGGCTGGCCCGGCGTGCGGCCGGGTTCGCCGGATGGCACCTGCTGGACCGGCTCCTCGCCGGCGCTGGGATGAATGCCCGGCTCAGTGCTACTGCGCGGGCCGCGGCCGGCGTTGGCCGCACCATCTTGCTCACTCCGGAGGCGTTTATCGCCACGCTCGGGTTGGAAGGCGTGTCATGACGTCCCAGTTCTCCCCGCGCCTGCTCGCGGCGCTCGACGAGGTCCAAGTCGCAGCCGATGGCCGGAGCGCCATCGTTCAGGGTGTGGAACTTGCCGGAGAGAGCCAGCGAGATCTGCTGGGCAAACTCAGCAGAGCGCTTTACGACGCCCTCCACTCGGGTCTGACCAAGGAAAGCTCAGCGCTTCGACCGCGCCGTGACCGGGCATTCGAAACCGAACTGGCTGCTGTGGTCCCTCATCCAACTACTGAGATTTCGGCCATGGTTCACGAGGTCCACGAGGAACAGATCCTCGTCGAACGTGACGGTGTCCGGGTCTGGGTTCCACGCGCAACCGGGAACGGAAACGCACCGTCCCCAGGCTCGCGCGTCACCCTTCAGGTCAATCCAGTACGGGCCGCGCTCTCTCCGGGATTCCTCTTGGTCGACAGTGCGAAGCCGCCGCACTTCGAACAGCCCCAGCTACGTGTCTACATCCACCTCACCGACCCAGACCATGCACCTGCGGTCTGGGGAGCAGCGCTCTCCGCATTGGCGGCGACCGAGGTCTCATATCGGGCCAAGGTCATCTCGATGCCCGGGCACCTTCCCCGTCGCGACGGAATGGTGGTGTACCTGGGACGCGGCGCCTGGCACGCCGCCCGGATCGTCGCGGAAGCGGTCGCCGGGATGCCCGGGACCGGGTCACAGACGTCGGTATTGACCGAGGAAATGGCGCCGGGGGTCGCCACCGCATGGGAGCCGGTGGATGAACGGGCCGGCATGCGGGGGCTGAGTTTCGGTGAACACCGCTCCCGGGTCACCGCCATCGCTCTGATCGAGGCGGCGACAACGGGCGAGCCACGTGAGCAGAGACTTTTGCGGGATTTCCAAGAAGCCCGCATCGACCCGCGATGGCCAGCGCGTAACACCGGCTGAAGAACGACAAACGCTTGGGCCCCGTGCAGGGGGAAGGGTTGTCTTAGGTTCCTTTCTCCTGTTTGGAATCCAACGCAACACCTAGAAATTCTGAGAGGTAAAACGTGAAGACTCAGGACCTGATGGCTGGGTACGCCGCTTACGTCGATGTGGACGAGCTGAACGTTTCGGCGGCCAGCGAGGCACCCGCGACCAGCCCGGTCTGTTTCGCCGCTGCCACCAGCAGCGCCGCCTGCTTGGCCGCGACCAGCTCCGGCTGGTGCGTCGCGGGTGCCGGGGCCGCCACCGGTGGTGCCGCGGCGTCGGTCAAGAACAGCTGCTGAGAAAAGGTCAATTCTATGGAACTCAATGAAATGATCTCCGGCTACGCCACCTATGTGGACGCAGCGGAGCTGGATGTCTCGGCCGAGTCCGAAGCGCCGGCGACCTCTCCCGCGTGTTTCGTGGCGAGCTTCATGGCCTCCTACCAGGTCACGAAGGACATGACCGGCTAGCTTCCTGAGTCGGTGTAGCGGGCGGTTCTCACGGCCACCTGATTGCAGGGCCTCGGAAAAGTCCGATGTGCTCGTTCTGCGGCGGTGATCGTGCCGGCCTGCCGATAGCGGAAAGCCAGCTCATGTGCACGTGGGCTGGCGATCCGTTCAGTGGGCAACTCGGTCATCGCGTGACTGTGCCAGGGGCCTGCACCGGACTGTGCGGACCGCCCGAATCCGTGACTGTTCTGACTGTTCTGTGAAAGGAAGAGTTCCCGTGCCCACCGGCCCGGAATATCAACGCCTGCGAATTTTGCGAGAGCTGGTCCGTGGTCGTAAGGCACTGCTCACGGTGGTCGTACTGCTCTCGATCATCTCGACGGTATGCAATCTGGCCATGCCGCTGATCGTGGCGCGGCTCATCGGCGCTGTGCAGGCGCACACACCAGTGCTCTGGCCGGTGGTCTGGATGACGGCCTCCGCGCTCGGCGCTGCGGTGAGCGCCGCAGCCTCCGGCTACCTCCTGGCGCGCGGGGGTGAGCGCATGGTGCATGGTTTGCGTACCCGGATCATGGGTCACGTCCTGCGCCTGCCGCTGCACCAAGTCCGTACGCACGGGACCGGCAATCTGGTGACGCGGGTGACGGCGGACAGCGCTCAGCTGCGGTCCATCGTCGACCTGGGCATCCTGCAGTTGCCCATTTCCGGACTGACCACAGTCGCCACCATCGTCATCATGGGCTACCTGGACTGGGTGCTGCTCTTGGCGACGCTTGCCGGCTTCTCGGTCGCCGGCTTGATCATCGGCGTGGTGATCAAGGGCTTGCGCCGGTCGTACGCCGCGCACCAGTCCGCTCTGGGAGTACTGGCCCACCGCTTCACCACCGCGCTCGACGCCCTCCCCACGGTCAAGGCGTACCGTGCGGAGACTGCCATGACCGAGCGGCTGGCCGAAGCCTCCGAAACCACCTCGGTGGCTGCGCTCCGCAGCAACCTGCTCAACTCGGCGCTCAACCCGGCCATGGGCCTGGGCCAGCAGATCGCTCTTGTCGCGGTCATCGCGGCGGGGGGCGCCCGCTATGCGAGTGGTGTTCTTTCCGTCGCCGACTTCGCAGCGTTCCTCCTTTACCTGATGCAACTGGTCGCCCCCGTCTTCGTCATCGCGATCGGCCTCGGCCAGCTGCAGGCGGGGCTCTCCGCCCGGAAGCGCTTCGACGAGGTGCTCTCGCTCTCGACCGAGGAGTCCGCTGATCCGGCGGCCTCTCCCACAGCAGTCTCTTCTCCTTCCGGGCCGGCCGTTCGGTTCGAAGGAGTCGACTTCGCCTACGACGATCAGTCGGTGCTCCGCGGAGCGACCTTCACCGTGCCGAGCAGGGGGCTCACGGCGGTCGTCGGTGAATCCGGTACCGGTAAGAGCACCGCCCTGGCCCTGATCGAGCGGTTCGTCACACCGGCAGGTGGCCGGGTGAAGGTGCTGGGCCGGGACACCACCGACTGGACGCTGTCCGGGCTGAGAGCGCGTATCACCTACGTCGACCAGGCGTTCACGCTGCTCACCGATACGCTGCGCGCCAATCTCACCGTCGGGCATCGGGTCGCCCCGTCGGACGAGGCACTCTTCGCCGTACTGGAGACGGTCGGCCTGAGCGAAGCGGTGCAGAACCTGCCTCAGGGAATCGACACGGTGATCGGTGAGGCCGTCGATCTCTCCGGTGGTCAACGGCAGCGAGTTGCTCTTGCCCGGGCACTGCTGGCCGACACCGAGATCGTGCTCTTCGACGAGCCCACATCCCAGTTGGACAGCATCAACGAGCGGAGCCTTCGTACCGTGGTGGAGCGGCTGGCCGCAGAGCGCGCCGTGGTCATGGTGACCCACCGCATGTCCGTCGCGGGGCACGCGGACCATGTGGTCTTCATGCACGGGGGGCAGGTGCCTGCCGAAGGCACCCACCAGGAACTTCTCGATGGATGCCCGCCCTACCAGGCGCTGGTCGCAGGGGAGCGCCCGAGCCTCACCGCGAACTCCGCAGTACCGGCGGGCCAGGCATGACAACGTACTCGGTGCTCCTGCCGTTCACCCCGGTCCGGCCGGAACAGGTCGTGCCGTTCGCCGCCCTCGTCCAGCGCACCCCTGGCGCACGACTCTGGACCAACCAGCAGCTGACCCTCGAACCCCATCAACTCTTCGCCTACAGCGCCGGGATCGGACTTCGCGTACCCGCCGGCACGGCGGTGACGCTCATGCCGCTACGGCACCCGGTCGAGGCCGCCCTGCAGGCTCGGTCGCTTGCGCAGATCACCGGGCATCCGGTGGTGGCCGGGTACGGGCCGGGGGCCGCAGTCTTCCAGGAGGCACTGCTCGGCGCCGCGTACCCGAGCCCGTTGACGGCCGTCCGGGACTATATGAGCGCCGTCCGCGGACTCCTCGCCGGGGAGCAGGTGCGGATGGACGGTCCGTACTTCCGGATGGACGCCAGCCTTCCTCAGGTTCCTCACCCACCGGTGGAGCTGGGCCTGGGCGTACTGCGCCCGAGGATGGCCAGGGTCTGCGGAGAGGTCGCCGACGTAGCGATCGGCTGGCTGACCCCACCGGACTACCTGGCCTCGGTCATCGCACCAGAGCTACGCGCCGGTGCCGAAGCCGTGTCCAGACCTACGCCGCGCCTGGTGGCCGTGGTGCACGTCGCTCTCGCCGGGCCGCGCCGCGATCCGGTCGCCCTGGCTCACTCGGTCTGTGCCCGGCACTTGCAGGCACCGCATTACACGCAGATGCTGCGCCGCGCCGGAGTCGGCGTCGACCCGAGCGATCCGGAAGACGGCGCACGGCGACTCGTCGAGGCCGGACTCTTCCTCAGCGGCGAACCGGAAGCCATCGCCGAGGGCCTGGCGGCCTATGCGAAGGCGGGCGTCGACGAGGTGGTGCTCAACTGCAGCGCCGTCGGCGTCACCTACGGGGAACGGGTTGCCTTGCAGGAGATCGAAACGCTGCTGAAGGCGGTGACGCCGTGAGCGGACCCATGCCTCCCAAGCCTCTCGACCTGGGGTTCGAACGACTTGTCGTCGTCGGCACCGGGTCAATCGGTGTCATGCATCTGCCGTTCTGGCTCAACTGGCTGCGCCTGGCCCACCCGGGCATCCAGACGCGGGCCGTAGTGACGCGCAGCGCGACACGGTTCGTCACCCGGCAGGCTCTGACCTCGGTTACCGGTCATCCGGTACGGGAGGACGTCTGGCCGGAGGAGCCCGAGCCGGTGGGGCTCCATGTGGAACTGGCCGAGTGGGCCGAAGCCATCGCGGTGTATCCGGCGACCCTCCATTTCGTCGGCCGCTTCGCCCTCGGCCTCGCCGATACCCCCACTCTTCTGGCCGCCCAATGCGCCACCGTACCGGTGGGGATCGCCCCGGCGCTGCCTCCGGGCGGTGCTCAGAGCGCCGCGTACATGACCCACTTGAAGGCGCTCGAAGGCCGGCGGAACGTCGTCGTCGCTCCTCCCGAGCGTGGGCCGAGTACAGGAACTGGGCGGAATGACGGCTGGGTTGCCGCCGACCTGCCGGCACTCCTGGGCCTGATCGAGGAACGGCGCCTCCAACTCGCCGACACCGGAGGGCAGTTGCCGTGATTCCCGGCAGTGTGGTGGTGCCCCAGGAAGGTACCCGGTTCCAGAGCCACCTCGTCCTCACCGCAGCGGACGGCCGGTACGCGATGTGCCGCTGGCCAGGCAGCCGCCGGCCCGCCCCCTTCCGCCGACCGGGACCCGTCGCCCGGGCCCGGTTGGCGGAGCTGGCCGTGTCCAGGCCGGCAGGGTCCACGCTCGGCGCGGACTTCGGAGGCGCGGGCCGCTTGGTTCCCGCCGAACCGGATCCGCCCGGGAGCCGATACGTCGTCGACCATTATGAGAGCGTCGCCGCGACAATCCTGGACGCCCACGGTGCGGGGGTCGATCGGTTCGTGCCGGCTTGCCACACGGCCGGACTGCTCCTCGCCGAGCTCCACCGGCTGGCGCCGGACGGTTTCCCCGATGCGCTGCCACCGGGCGTCGACCGGCTCCGGAACTTTCTCACCACAGGCGGCGCAACCCCCCAAACCCTGCGGGCCGCGGCGCTGATCCTCACCGTCCTCGGCCACGACCGATGGGGGATGCTGAGCACCTGGTGTGAACGGCTCGTCCACGACGAGCGGCGTGTCGTCTCCCATGGCGCCCCGGGGCTCGCCTGCCTTGTGGTCGGCCCCGCCGACGAGGGCGTCCAGTTCCTCATCGGCGACGACCTGGGGGCTGCACCGTGGTACTGGGACATCGGCTGGCTCCTCGGCGAGCTCACCGAGCTCCGGCACGTTCTGGGCACCCCTGCCACCGACCCGGCCTGGACGTGTCTGGAATCAACCCTGCTGGCGGGCTATGGCCGCGACCAGCTGGCCGTACGACGAACCGCCGTCCTGCGGATCGTCCTTCACCTGCACGACTACGCCGCCTACGCGGACTGGGACGAGGCGGAGATCGGGCGTTACAAGGCGCTGCTCACCGAACTCATCGACCGAGTCCGAGAAGAGGAGTGAGATGAACACTGCGACGGACCCGGTGGTACGGGTACGTGGGCTCCGGATGCGCTACGGGCAGACCGATGTGGTGCGAGGCGTCGACCTCGACGTGTGCCGGGGCGAGATCCTGGCGCTGCTCGGACCCAACGGTGCGGGCAAGACCACGACCCTTGAGATCCTCCAGGGCTACCGGCACCGTTCCGGCGGGGACGTTTCGGTCTTGGGCGTCGACCCCCAACACGCGCCTGATGCGTGGCGCGAGCGGGTCGGAGTAGTACTGCAATCCTGGCGCGACCACGCCCAGTGGCGCGTCGGCGAACTCCTCGAACACGCCGCGCTGCTCTACTCCCGACCACGCGACGTAAGTGAACTCCTCGATCTTGTCGGCCTGACCGAACACCGCCGAAAGACCATCGGCGTGCTCTCGGGTGGGCAGCGCCGCCGACTGGACGTGGCCCTCGGTGTGGTCGGCCGGCCCGAACTGCTCTTCCTCGACGAGCCCACTGCCGGATTCGACCCGGTGGCCCGGCGGCAGTTCCACGAACTCGTCCAGCACCTGGCTGCTGTAGAGGGCGTAACCGTCCTGCTCACCACGCACGACCTGGCCGAGGCCGAACGACTCGCCGACCGGATCGCGATCCTCGTCCGAGGCTCCCTGACGGCCTGCGGAACCGCCGACGAGCTCGCCGAGGCCGCTGAGGACGAGTCGGAGGTGCGCTGGCGCCACGGCAGGAACCTCACCCACGAGTTCACCCGTGACCCCTCCGCCCTGGTCTACCGCCTGCACCAGGAGTTCGAAGGTCCCATCCCCGACCTGGTGGTCCGCAGACCCACCCTGGAGGACACCTACCTGAGCATGGTGAAAGGCGACAGGTGATGACCGTACAGAGAATCATGCAAGCCGGCTGGCGACGAGGCTTGGTCGAACTCCATATCCAGCTGCGCAGTAAGACGGAACGCGCCATGCACGCCTTCATCCCTGCGATGTTCGGCGTTCTCTTCTACACGATCGGCGCGGACCCCCTGCCCGGTACGGGCCTGACCTACGGGCACCTGCTGCTGCCCGGAGGGATCGCGATGAGCGTCTTCCAGACCGGGCTCCTCACCCTCTCCTACAACCTCGCCGGCGAGCGTGAGGACGGCACGCTGCTCCGGCTGCGCGGCATGCCTGGAGGCATCCACAGCTACCTGATCGGCAAGGCGGTCTCCGTCGCCGCTGTGACCGGCGGATACGTCGTCGTCATGGCGGTGCTCGGCGGTCTGTTCGTGGACCTTCATCTGCCGCAGAACCCCACTGCGTGGGCCACCCTCCTTGCCGTCCTGGTCCTCGGGCTGCTCGCGATGGTGGGGCTGGGGGCGAGTGTCGGCGCACTGGCCCCGAACCCCCGGCTGGTGGCCGTGGTGTCCCTCCCGGCCATCGGCCTCATCCCCATATCGGGATTGATCTTCCCGTTCGGTTCGATGCCGCAGCTCGTCCAGTACATCGCCAATGCCTTCCCCCTGAAATGGCTCGCACAGGGAATCCGTACCGCCCTTCTCCCCGATACCCCGGCCGTCACCCAGATGCCGGGTAACGGGCAGCTGCCCCTGGTCTTCGCGGTCCTTGCCGCCTGGACCCTGGCAGGTGCGCTGCTCGCCCCGATATTGCTGCGCAGAACCGCTCGGCGTCAGTCCGGATCAGCTTTGGAGAAAGCCCGATCCAAGGCCACAGCGACCCAATAGATCACAGAGGAAACCCATGTCCCAGCAGCCCGCGGCCACTCCGCTGAACGCCGAAGCCTCAACCCTGCACATGATGGTGACCGGCTACATGGCCGCCCAGATGGTGCGTGCCGCCGCCCGACTACGGATCGCCGCTCACCTGGCCGATGGCCCGTGCACCCTCCCGCAGTTGGCGGACGCCACCGGAGCGGACCCTGACGCCCTCGCCAGGTTCCTGCGCGCCTCAGCCGCATTCGGTCTCATTGCCGAACCGGCCCCCGGCACATTCGAGGCCACCCCCCTCCTTGCCGCCCTCGAACACGACGGGGGGTGGCTCAGCGACTTCGCCCTCGCCATGGCGGACCCGGTCTGCGTCCGGCCCGCCGAGCACTACGCCGACACTGTCCTGACCGGGCGCCCCTCCGCCGAAACCGCTCTGGGCATGGGCTTTTGGGAGCATCTCGACGCGCACCCGGACACCGCCGAAAGCTACGCGGCGGGCCTGAGCTTCGGTGCCCACCACTGCGCGCGTGCCTTTGCCACCCGGTACGACCTGAGCGGATACCGAAGCGTCGTCGACGTCGGCGGAGGCAGCGGGGCCATGCTCAGCGGAATCCTTCAGGCCTACCCGCACCTCAGGGGCGTCCTGGTCGACCGGCCCGCCGCCCTCCAAAACGCCGGCGAGGCACTCGCCCGGCACGGGGTCGCCGATCGGGTCGAGACGGCCCCCGGTGACTTCCTGGAGTCGGTGCCCTCCGGGGGAGACCTGTACCTCCTCAAGTCGATCCTCATCGACTGGGACGACACGCGTGCCGCCAACCTCTTGCGCAACGTGCACAGGGCCGCCACACCAGGCGCCACTCTGATCCTCATCGACTGGATGTTCACGCAGGAGCCCGACCCTCAGAACACCTTCCTGCACGTGTCGGACTTCAACATGCTCGTCTCCACCGGCGGGCGAGTCCGCACCAGGGAACAGTTCACCAGCCTGATCGAGGAGGCCGGTTTCCACATCGAACGCGTCGACGGCTTCAACGACGGGCTCACCGCTTGGGGCATGATCGAGGCGCGGGCATGAGCGTCGTCGCCTTCGAAGGTTTCACCAAGCGGTACGGCGAACAGGTCGCCGTCGACGACCTGACCTTCCAGGTCTCGCCGGGACGGATCGTCGGCCTGCTCGGCCCGAACGGCGCCGGCAAGAGCACGGCCCTCAAAGGGCTGGTCGGCCTGCTCCACCCCACCCGCGGAGAGGCCCGAGTCTTCGGTGCCCGCTACGCGGACATCACCTCACCGGGCCGCCGCGTCGGCGTCCACCTCGACGGGCTCGGCTTCGAGACCGCTCTCACCCCCCGTCACCACCTGCGGATCTGTGCGGCCGCGGCCGGGCAGGCGCGCAGCCGCGTCGATGCCGTCCTGGAGGAGGTCGGCCTGGCCTCGGTGGCGTCCCGCGCCATCGGCAGGCTCTCCACCGGCATGCGCCAGCGTCTCGGGCTCGCGGGCGCTCTGGTCGGTGATCCCGAGCTGCTGATCCTCGACGAACCCGCGAACGGCCTGGACCCTGAGGGCATCCGCTGGCTCCGCGGGTACTTGCGTTCCTTCGCCGACCGGGGTGGCACGGTCCTGCTCTCCAGCCATCAGCTCGCCGAGACAGCCCAGACCGTCGACGAGGTCGTCGTCATCCGGCGGCGGCTGCTCTTCGCCGGCACCCTCGGCGAGCTGACTGACGGCGGAAAGCGCCGTCTGGAAGACCGCTTCTTCGAACTCGTGGACAACCATGCGTGATGCGATCCGTGCGGAACTGCTCAAGGCCCGCGGTAGCTGGTGGATGCTGTTCGGCCTGGCCTACGCCTATCTGATGCCGGCCATGTGCTACAGCTACGCGCCCGACTCTGTCATTGCTACCGATGGGGCCGACTCGGCGGCCGCCACCCGCACACTTCTGGCCTTCCTCACCGCCGTGCCCGTCGCGTCCATCTTCCTGGCCAACTGGGGTATCGCCAAGGAGTACTTCTACCGTTCCCTGCCGCGGACCGCTCTCACTCAGCGGCGCATCGACGGCTACGTTGCCAAGTGCGTCTCAGGTGCCGTCCAAGGGCTGGTGGTAGGGGTCCTCGGGACAACGGCTTGGTCGGTGTCCACCTGGATCATCCTCGAACAGCGTCACCAGTCGTTCGACCTGGGAGCAGCCACCTGGCAGACGCTCGTGCTCACGGTGGTGGCCAGCGTCCTGGCCGGGCCCTGGGGAGTCACTCTGGGCTATCTGCTGCCGAACTACTGGACCACCACCGCAGCCGCCCTCATCGCCCCGTTCGCCCTCGAACTGCCGCTGATGCTCCACGCCCCCTCGATCGGCCGATTCCTCCCCGTGAGCACACTCGCAGGAGTCGTCCAACCCCCCATCCCCGGGCTGCTTCCACCACTGGCGGCAGTCGCCGCCTCCCTACTCTGGATCGCCGCAAGCCTCCTCGGCGGCTGGCACCTCTTCCGCAGGAGAGACCTCACGTGATCAGGTACCGGCTCGACAACGGGCTGCGCGTGGTGCTCGCCCCCCATCCGCAGGTAGCCCGCGTCGCGGTCAGCGTGCACTACGGGGTCGGGTTCCGCAGTGAACCGGCCTGGGCCGCAGGCTTCGCGCACCTCTTCGAGCACGTCATGTTCGAAGGTAGCGAGAGCGTCGCGCCGCTCGACCACGGGGACCACATCCACCGCGTCGGCGGCAACTGCGATGCCCGTACTCACCAGGATTACACCGAGTACTTTCAGGTGGTCCCACCTGAAGCGGTCGAACTCGCGCTCTTCCTGGAAGCAGACCGGATGCGCGCACCCCGCTTCACCGACGAGGGCCTCAAGCGCCAACTGTCCGGCGTGGCCGAGGAAATACGCACCACCGTCACCGAACGCCCCTACGGCGGATTCCCCTGGCCGCGCCTGCCTGAACTGCTCTACAGCACCTTCCCCAACGCCCACGACGGCTTCGGCTCCACCGCCGCCCTGAGCGAGGTGACAGTCGAGCAATGCCAGGAGTTCTTCGACACCTACTACCCCCCGGGCAACGCCACGCTCACCCTCTCCGGGAACCTCGACCCGGACCAGGTACGTCCCCTCATCGACCGGCACTTCGGCAGGATCCCCCCGCGTCCGGGACCTCCGCCATCTGTGCTCACTGTCCCAGCGGGGGACACACCACGCCAGGGAACAGTCCAGGACCCGCGGATCGCTCTGCCTGGTATCGCCGTCGGGTACCAACTGCCCAACCCGGCGACCGGCCTGCAGGAGTATGTGGCCCACCACGTGCTCGCCCACGTCCTCCCACTGGCGTGGAACAAGCCCGGAATCATCCGCCGCGATGGAGGCTGCGGGATCTTCGGCCCCTTCGACGCCCGGGATCCCGACACGTTGATCCTGGTCGCGATCCACCATCCCTCCCTGGACGCCCCCGAGGTCCTCGCAGCACTCGACGCACACATCACAGAACTGGCGGACGGTGCCCTGTCCACTGACGCGTTCACCACATGGCGCGATCACCTGATTCATGAACACCACCACCGCCACGCGGACGTGCTTGCCCGGTGCCGGGCGCTAGGACGACTGGAGATTCTCTGGGACGACGCCGAACTCCTCGATCGGATCCCCGCCCACCTCGCCACACTCACGTCCGTGGACCTCACCGCCGCCGCGCGGCGCCTAGCCGCCCAGAAGCGTGCCGTTCTCCAGATCGTCCCCGCACCCGAAACGCCCGTATGAAGCTGCCTGCACTCCACAAGAGCCCCACACCCGTCCGCCCTGAGATCACGCACACCGTCGCGGACAACGGCCTCGACGTTTACCTCGTCCGTGACAGCCGCGCACCCCTGGCTGAGGTCCGGCTGATGATTCCCTGCTCAGGAACCAATCGCCTCCACGCGGGGCAAGCAGAGCTTCTCGTACACGACCTGCGCGAACGCCTCGCTCGACGGGAACGCCTCACCGGGCAACCCACCGCCTGGGACGTGTCCTGGACTGGAGAGTGGCTGCGTATCTCCGGCCACCTTCCCTCCACCGATCTACGGCGCGGTCTCGTTCCACTGGCCGACCTACTGACACCAGCCGATGCCACCGACACCGACCTGGCCACCTGGGCGGTACCCGTAGCCAAGCGCGCGCGCTCCCGCCTCCTGGACCACAGCGAAATCGTCAGCCGCGCACTCCGTCAGCGCTCATTCCTGCCCGATGGGCTGCCCGAGACGCTTCCCGACCCCGAGGCGGTCGGGCTGATCACCGCCGCTGAGTACCACGACTTCCACGATCTCGTGATGCGCTCCGCCGGCGCGTTCCTGGTCGTCGTCGGCGACGTCGCACTTTCCCACGTCCTTGAGCACCTGCCGCGCTCGTTCCAGACGCATGCTCTCGCCATGCGCCTCACCGCCACCCCCGCCCCCCAAGGCGGTCTCCATACATTGCCCACATTTCCCACTGGTACGCAGGGAGAAGCCACGCTCCAGCTCTGCGCCCCGGCTGGACCCGCAGACTCTCGCTCGACAGCTCACGATCTGCTCAACGTGCTGTTCGGCGCCTACTCCGGCGCCCGCCTCGTCACGCACGCTCAGCGGCTCCCGCGAGCCCCCTCCCTCTACTCGACCCTGAACGCCACCGCCGGACAGCGCCAGTTCATCGTCACAGCGCGACTCCACCCCGACTACATCACCACCGGTATCCGGTTCATCAACTCAGAGATGGACCGCATGCTCACCCAAGCCCTGTCCGTAGAAGAGAGCACCGCTGCCAAGAACTTCTGTCTCGGACAGATCACGAGCGTCCTCGACTCACCCGCCGATCTGGCCAGCAAAATCAGCCTGGACCTCTCCCTGGGCCGCGAACCCGACTGGTGCTTCGATTTCCCCGAAGCATTGAGGAAAGTGACGCCTCTCGATCTCGGCGCAGCCAGTGAGGAACTCTTCGCTCACCAAGGGTGGACAGCCGCAGTCTGCGGCGAGCTGAAAGAGGATCCCGTTGGTAACGAATGGACACGACTGCGTCGATAGGGTTTGTCTGTAAGATCGTGTAATGCGAGGCAGCCACCGGCGCCGAGGTGGTCCAACTGGTCAGAGATGTCAGTCCCGACGTCGTGGTGATGGACATCCGGATGCCCGGCATGGACTGGATCGAGGCCATCCGTCAGATCATGGCCGGTCCGGTGGCGACCCGTGTCCTGGTCCTGAGCGCTGACCACCTTCGACGAGGACGACCACGTCCACGGTGCGCTCCGGGCCGGTGCGAGCGGCTTCGTGGTCAAGGACATGGCGCTGGACGACATCCTCGCGGCGATCCGCCTGGTCGCCGCCGGCGACGTACTGATCGCGCCGGGTGTCACACGCCGTCTGATCGCGGACTTCGTCGACCGCCCCGGGGCGGCCCCGGAGCGCTCCCGGCGGCCGGTCGAGGGCATCACCGGGCGGGAGCGAGAACTGCTGACCCTGGTCGGACGCGGCCGGTCGAACGCCGAGATCGCGGAGGAACTGTTCGTCACGGTGGCCACCGCCAAGCCGCACGTGTCACGGCTGCTCGCCAAACTTGGCGCCCGGGACCAGCTCCAACTCGTCATCAGTGCCTATGAGATGGGGTTGGTCACGCCGCCTCGCTGAGCGCGTACCCGGACAACGGTCAAGTTCCAGGTCTCCGACCTGGGACTTTGCTAGCGCACGCTTGCCCTCCCGGCCCGCTGCATCGGCGTTCTGGCAGCACTGGGAGGGCCAAGGGCGGGACCGGCTCGCTGCCGGCGACGCCTGGGAGGAGAACGGACTCGTCTTCGCGTCGGCCGTCGGGAAGGAACTCGACTCGACCAATGTACGGCGAGCCTTCCGCCAAGCGATCAACAAGGCCGAGGGGGTGAACGCCGCGGAATGGACGCCACGTGAGCTACGCCACAGCTTCGTCTCGCTGCTGTCGGACAGTGGTGTCCCGCTCGAAGAGATCTCGCGCCTGGTCGGGCACTCCGGTACGGCGGTCACTGAGGAGGTCTACCGGAAGCAGATCCGTCCTGTGATCCAGACGGGAGCGGTCGCTATGGACGGGATCTTCAAGGTGAATCCAGAGCGATAGTCACGCAGTTAGTCACGCACAAAGCAGGAGAGCCACCTACGGAAATCCGTAGGTGGCTCTGACCTGTGTTCCTTCAGTCGGGGTGGCGGGATTTGAACCCACGACCTCTTCGTCCCGAACGAAGCGCGCTGCCAAGCTGCGCTACACCCCGAAGCAACGAGCTCTACTTTAGCGGACTGATCCCCGTAGGCGAAATCCGGTTCTTGCGGAGCCGGGGAGCGGGCCTGACCTGGTCGATCGCGAGGGCGACCAGGGGGAGGAGGCAGCTCGCCGCGGCGATGGTGAGGGCGGGGGCCAGGGGGTGGGAGGGGGCGGGGCCCGCGAGGGCCGGGAGGAGGAGGGCGAAGCCGAGGTAGAGCAGGGGGTAGACCGGCCACTGCCAGGCGTAGGGGAGGCGGAATCCGCGCGGGGCGGTCAGCAGGAGCCAGTCGGCGGCGGTGGCCAGCGGGGTGAGCGTGAAGAGGAGGAGGTGGGAGATCGCTTGGGCTGTGGTGGGGGTGGCGGCTTCGGGGAGCGTGAAGGGGGCGCGGGTGGCGGCCGGGAGGTGGTGCAGGAGGGCCGCGAGGGAGACATAGGTGAGGAGGGCGCCCGTGAGGCGGGGGGTTACGGGGCGGCGGCCGGACCAGGCCCGGTGGGCGGTGCAGACGGAGACCAGTGCCGTGGCGAGGGCGGCCTGCGCGGTGAAGGAGGCGGCGAGGCGGGCCGGGGCGCGGGTGGCCAGGGTCTCCAGGAGGAGGCCGGTCAGGGCGGTCGCGGCGAGAAGGAGGCGGAAGACGCCCGCGAGGGGGCGTCGAAGGGCGGGGGCGACGGCCGAGGCCGGGGTGCGGGCGGCGGCGCCGGCCGGTCCGGTGGCGTGACGCGTGGACTGCGAGGTCCGGGTGGGGTCGGACATTCCTCCACGGTAGGGGGAGGGAGGATCGGGGAGGGGTGGGGGAACACCGTGTCGGGAGAGCACTGAGTCGAGGGACCACCGGGCCGCGGGGCCCGGCACCCCTCGCGCGTCGCTCCGCGTGCCCGGCCGCCGCGGCTCGCAGCCCCCGGTCCTCGGCCCCCTCGCGTGCCCGTTTGCCCGTATGCCCGCGCGCGGTCTCCTACGCCCGGGCGGTCTCCCTACGCCCGCGCCGTGAGCGTCAGCAGCGTTGCCTCCGGGGGGCAGGCGAAGCGGACCGGGGTGTAGCGGTTGGTGCCGCAGCCGGCGGAGACGTGGAGGAAGGAGGTACGGCCGTCGGCGGTGTGCGTGGACAGGCCCTTCACACGGTCGGTGTCGATGTCGCAGTTGGTGACCAGCGCGCCGTAGAAGGGGATGCACAGCTGGCCGCCATGGGTGTGGCCGGCCAGGATCAGCGGATAGCCGTCGGCGGCGAAGGCGTCCAGGCAGCGCAGGTAGGGGGCGTGTACGACGGCCAGGGAGAGATCGGCGCCGGACTCCGGGCCGCCGGCCACGTCGGCGTAGCGGTCGCGCTTGATGTGCGGGTCGTCCAGACCGGTCAGGGCGATCTCGAAGCCCTCCAGCTTGAGGCGGCCGCGAGCATTGGACAGGTTGACCCAGCCGGCCGTGTCGAAGGCGTCGCGCAGCTCTTCCCACGGGTTGTGGACGGCGCCCACGACGGGGGCGTTCCCGTTGAGGCCGTGCCGGCCCTGGACCCGCTCGAACAGGTAGCGGGCGGGGTTGCGCGGCTTGGGGCCGTAGTAGTCGTTGGAGCCGAAGACGTACGCGCCGGGGAACTCCATCAGCGGGCCGAGCGCGTCCAGCGTCTCCGGGACGCCCTCGGTGTCGGAGAGGTTGTCACCCGTGTTGATGACGAAGTCGGGGCGCAACCCGGCGAGTGACTGGAGCCAGCGCTGCTTCTTGCGCTGCCCGCTGACCATGTGGATGTCGGAGACCTGCAGGACGCGCAACGGACGCATGCCGCGGGGCAGTACGGGTACGGTCACGCGTCGCAGCCGGAAGGAGCGGACTTCGAAGCCGGCGGCGTAGGCCAGGCCGGCCGCGCCGACTGCGGTCAGGGTCAGGGGTACTCCGTATCGCGCGCGCATGACCCCATCGTTGCAGAGTGGCCAGGGCGGATGCAGCGGTAGGGCGGCCCGGGGCGGGGCGGCGGGGCGGGAAAAGGCGCGGCGGTTGTCGGTGGGGCGGGGCATACTCGACGGCATGACCACGCTCAAGACCAAGCTGCAGGACGACCTCACCACCGCGATCAAGGCGCGCGACGAGCTGCGCTCCTCCACCCTCCGCCTCACGCTGACCGCGATCCAGAAGGAAGAGGTCGCGGGCACGGAGGCACGCGCGCTGTCCGACGGCGAGGTCGAGAAGATCATCGCGCGGGAGGCGAAGAAGCGCCGGGAGGCCGCGGAGGCCTTCGACAAGGGCGGCCGGAGCGAGTCGGCCGAGCGGGAGCGCGCCGAGGGCGAGGTGCTCGCCGACTATCTGCCCAAGCAGCTGACCGACGACGAGCTGGAGCAGCTGGTCGCGGCGGCGGTGGCGGAGGCCAAGGGCGCCGGCGCCGAGGGGCCGAAGGCGATGGGCGCCGTCATGAAGATCGTCAACCCGCAGGTGGCGGGTCGTGCGGAGGGCGGCCGGGTGGCCGCGGTGGTGAAGAAGCTGCTGGCCGGCTGAGCGGCCGAGGGAAGTCCCGAGGAAGGACCGACGGAAAGCCCTGAGGAGGGCCGACCGAGGTCCTGAGGGACGGATGAGGGGGCGCCCCCGCTGTGGGGGCGCCCCCTCATCGCGCTCGTCGTCCGGCTCTACGGGCGGGCACTCGGCCCTACGGGGCTGCCCCCGCCGACTCGCCCGCCGCCAACCGGCGCCCTACCAGCCGCCGTTGCCGCCGCCCAGGATGTCGGGCCAGTCGGGCAGGTCCCAGCCGCCGCCCGGCTTGTCGTCGCCGCCGTGGCCCCGGCCGGGCTTGTGCTTGTCGCGGCCCTTGTCGTCGCCCCGGTCCTTGTCCCGGTCGGGGTTGCCGATCGGGACGGTGGGCAGGGACGGCGCGGGCCGGCCGGCCAGCGCGCCGGTCATCGCGTCGCGCCAGATGGGGCCGGGAGTGTCGGCGCCGTAGACCTTCTCGTGCGGGACACCGCCGATGGTGATGTTGTACATCTTGCGCTTGTGCTGCGGGTCGCCGACCCAGACGGCACCCGCCGCGTTCGGGGTGTAGCCGACGAACCATGCGGCGTAGCGGCTGTCGCTGGTGCCGGTCTTGCCGGCGCTGTCCCGGCCCCTGAGGCCGGCCTCCTTGCCGGTGCCGTCCTCGACGACGCCCTTGAGGAGGGTGTTGATCGTGTCCGCGGTCTTCTTGGACATCGCGCTGCGGCAGCTGGTCCGAGGGACCTCCAGCGCCCGGCCCCGTGCGTCGGTGATCGACTCGATGGCGACCGGGGAGCAGTACTCCCCGCCGTTGGCGAAGGCGGCGTAACCGGAGGCCATCGTCAGCGGCGACATCTCCTGGACGCCGAGCGTCATCGACGGCACCTGCTGCAGGGGCTTGCCGTCCGCCCGCTCGATGCCCATCTTCTGGGCCATCTTGACCGCCGGGCAGATGCCCATATCGCTGATCAGCTGCACGAAGTAGGTGTTGACCGACTTCGCGGTCGCCTCCTTCATGCCGTACGGGCCGACCTCGCGCTTGTTCTCGTTCTGGGTGGTGTCGGAGGGGCTGCCCTGCCACTGGCCCTCGCAGGTCTGCACCGGGCTCGGATACGGCATCCGATACGGCGAGGAGTACTCCTGCTCGGGACTGGTCCCCTGCTCCAGCGCGGCCGCCGCGATCACCGGCTTGAAGGTCGAACCGGGCTGGTAGCCGGCGCCGCCGCCCATGTTGTCGTCCACCGAGAGGTTGAGCACGGTCTGGTTCTCGCCGAAGCCGTACGGGCGCGACTGGCCCATGCCGAGGATCTTGCCGGTGCCCGGTTCGACGATGGTGGCGGCGGTGGCGACCGGGTCGTCCTCGTAGACGTGGTCGCTTATGGACGCCTGGATCGCCTTCTGGGTCTGCGGATCGAGGGTGGTGCGGATGGTCATTCCGCCCCTGTCCCAGCGCTTCAGCCGGTCCTTGCGGGTCTTGCCGAAGGCCTTGTCGGTGAGGAAGACCTTGCGGATGTAGTCGCAGAAGAAGCCGGCGCCGTCCGTGGCGGTGATGCAGCCGTTCTTCGGGCGGCTGACCGCGAGCTTGATCGGCTTCTTGGCGGCCGCGTCGGCCTGCGCCTGGGTGATGTTCTTGAGGTCGGCCATCCGCTGCAGAACGGTGTTGCGCCGCCGGGTGGCCTCCTGCGGGGCGCTGACCGGGTCGTAGCGGCTCGGCGACTGGACGATGCCGGCCAGCAGCGCCGACTCCTCCAGGCTCAGGTCCTTGGCGTGCTTGCTGAAGTACCGCTGGGCGGCCGCCTCGATGCCGTACGCCTGCTGCCCGAAGAAGGTGATGTTGAGGTAGTTCTGAAGGATCTTGCGCTTGCCGAGTTCCTTCTCGACCTGGATCGCGTACTTCAGCTCTTTGATCTTGCGGCCGATCGTCTGCTGGGTGGCCTGCGCGACCTTGTCCGCATTGTCGCCCGCCTCCTCGATGAAGACGTTCTTCACGTACTGCTGGGTCAGCGTCGAGGCGCCCTGGGAGACGCCGCCCGACTGGGCGTTCTTGTTGACCGCGCGCAGGATGCCCTTCATGTCGACGGCGCCGTGCTGGTAGAAGCGCGCGTCCTCGATCGCGACGATCGCCTGCCGGATATAGGGCGACATGTCCTTGAGGTCCACGACCGTGCGGTCACGGGAGTAGACCTTGGCGATCTCGCCGCCCTTGGCGTCCAGAATCGTGGACCGCTGGCTGAGCGGCGGCGTCTTGAGGTTCGCCGGGATGTCGTCGAAGCCCTCGACGGACCCCTTGGCCGTAAGGCCCAGAGCCCCGGCCGCCGGAAGCGCGAGGCCGGCGAGCACCGCTCCGGCCAGGACGCTCACACCGAGGAACTTGGCGGCTTGCTGCGTCTTGGACAGGCCTCCGCCATCGCGCTTCTTAGGCATGGGGGCAGCCTACGTTCTGAATCGCCGGACAGGGGCGCACCTGTTCGTTTAGCCTGTTCCCAGCTGCCACAGCGGAATGGTTACGCCCCGGTTCGTCAACCCCTACTCTCTCGCGGACCGCACCCCACGTGTCCCCATGAGCCGCCAGAAATCCCGCGCCAGGACGACGAACTGTCCTGTCTTGTGAGCAATGTTACGCATGTCGCTCGGTCACTCCGTTGGGTGATCTGCCGCGTACGCATAGTCCGTTCGGGCCATTCAAGATTGGGCCCGAAGGGGGTGTTGCACCCTGCCTGCCTTCCGTAACGTCCTCAACTGGCAACGGTGAATATGCCGATTGCCGCCGTGGGGGAGCCTCGATTCGGGAGAGGACGGCGCCAGCATGGGCTGGGTAACCGACTGGAGTACGCAGGCAGCTTGCCGCACTACCGATCCGGATGAATTGTTCGTTCAGGGGGCGGCGCAGAACCGCGCCAAGGCGGTGTGCACCGGATGTCCGGTACGCACGGAATGCCTGGCTGATGCCCTGGACAACCGGGTGGAGTTCGGCGTGTGGGGCGGGATGACCGAACGCGAGCGGAGGGCGCTGCTGCGCCGCCGCCCGACCGTGACGTCATGGCGTCGCCTGCTGGAGACAGCACGTACGGAATACGAGCGCAGCACGGGCATCCTGCCGGTGGACTGCGAGGACGAGACCTTCGACGAGTACGCCGCGGTCGGATAGCGATCGGATAGCGATCGGACAGCGGCCGGCTGGTCGGTAGGACGAGCGCGGGCTCGGTCGGTGGCACGCTGGTGTCGCGGGCGCGCGCTCAAGTGACCTTGGTATGCCCGGAGGTTGGGCACCACCGACGTGTGCATCGAGCGCCTTGGCGCGCTCGCATGTGATGCGCATGGCAGCCACGTGCGCGGCAGTGCTGTGCGCTTGTGCGTGATGCGTGGGTGGGTGCGGCCCCTAGGGCCGCAGGGCTGGTACGGCTCAGGTATCGGTGTCCGTATCCGTGCCGCTCTCCGCGCCGTTGAGCGCCAAGCGGTCGCCGATCGCGCGCAGGCCCGTGAGGTCGTGGACATCGCCGGGCAGCGCGGCGACCTCCGCCACCGGGACCTCGGGGTGCAGCGAGGTGAAGCGGTCCCGCGTGCGCCGTTCGCGCGCGAGAACCTGCATGCGTTCCGCGTGCAGTCGTAGCAGCCCGGCGGCCAGTTGCGCCGCCGAGGCCGAAGTGGGTGCCACATGCTCCGCCGCGGCAGCGGGGGAGAGGCCGCCGGCGGTACGTGATCCAGCCTTCCCGTCGTCGAGATCCACAATGCCGGTTGCTTCAAGATTATTTTCGGCGCGGTCCGCTTCGGTGTCGTCCTCCGCCGCCGCGTCCGTCAGGGCCTCCGCGGCGGCCAGCGCGCGCTCGGCGCTCAGTTGGGCGGCGCCGCTGCCGTGCACCCGGTTCAGCACGAGGCCGGCCAGCGGCATCTGCTCGGCGGCCAGCCGCTCGACGAAGTACGCCGCCTCGCGCAGCGCGTCCCGCTCCGGCGCGGCCACCACGAGGAACGCCGTACCGGGCGCCTGCAGCAGGCGGTAGGTGGCGTCCGCGCGGGTGCGGAAGCCGCCGAACATGGTGTCCATGGCCGCCACGAACGTCTGCACATCGCGCAGCAGTTGACCGCCCATGAGCTTGCTGAGCGTGCCGGTCATCATCGACATACCGACATTGAGGAACTTCATGCCGGCCCGGCCGCCGACCTTCGCCGGTGCCATCAGCACCCGGATGAACTTGCCGTCCAGGAAGGAGCCGAGGCGCTTGGGCGCATCCAGGAAGTCCAGGGCGGAGCGGCTCGGTGGCGTGTCGACGACGATCAGGTCCCACTCGTCGCTCGCGCGCAGCTGGCCGAGCTTCTCCATCGCCATGTACTCCTGCGTGCCCGCGAAACCGGCCGACAGGGACTGGTAGAAGGGGTTCTCCAGGATGGCCCGGGCGCGGTCGGCGTCGGCATGGCCCTCGACGATCTCGTCGAAGGTGCGCTTCATGTCGAGCATCATCGCGTGCAGTTCGCCGCCCGCGGTCTCGTCGACGCCCTTGACCCGGCGCGGGACGTTGTCAAGCTCGGAGATGCCCATCGACTGCGCCAGCCGCCTCGCCGGGTCGATGGTCAGCACGACGACCTTGCGGCCGCGCTCGGCGGCGCGTACGCCCAGCGCGGCGGCGGTGGTGGTCTTGCCGACGCCGCCCGAACCGCAGCACACCACGATGCGGGTGCGCGGGTCGTCGATCAGGGCGTCGACCTCCAGGTAGGGGGCCGAGGCGTCCAGCGTCGTGTCGTCCGAGGTCATATGGGCCCCTGTTTCCGCAGGTCTCTCGCCAGTTGGTAGAGCCCGGCGAGGTCCACTCCCTCGGGGAGCAGCTCCAACTCGTAGGTGGGCAGGCCGATCGAGGTCAGCTCGGCGTGCTCGGCGCGCTCCAGCTCGACCCGCTCGGCGTGTTCCCGCGCCTGTTCCAGCAGGGGGTCGATCAGCCGGTCCGCCAGGCCACCGCGGCGGGCACCGCCCAGGCCCGCCTGGGAGAGCGCCCTGGCGACGCCCGTACGGGCCCCGCGGGCGGCGATGACGTCGAGGTCGCCGTTGTCCAGCAGGGCCGGGCGGGTCATGTTGATGACGATGCCGCCGACGGGGATGCCCGCGGCGCGCAGTTCCGCGACACCGTCGGCGGTCTCCTGGACCGGCATCTCCTCCAGGAGCGTCACCAGATGCACCGCGGTCTCCGGCGATTTGAGGACCCGCATCACGGCCTGCGCCTGATTGTGGATCGGGCCGATCTTCGCAAGGCCGGCGACCTCGTCGTTGACGTTCAGGAACCGGGTGATGCGGCCGGTCGGCGGGGCGTCCATCACGACCGCGTCGTAGACGAACTTGCCGTTCTTGTCCTTGCGGCGCACCGCCTCGCACGCCTTGCCGGTCAGCAGGACGTCCCGCAGGCCGGGGGCGATGGTCGTGGCGAAGTCGATCGCGCCGAGCTTCTTGAGGGCCCGGCCCGCGCCGCCGAGCTTGTAGAACATCTGGAGGTAGTCCAGGAGGGCGCGTTCGGCGTCGATGGCCAGGGCGTGGACCTCGCCGGCCCGTCGTCCGCCACCGCCCCTGACGGCGTCTCCCCCCGACTCGGCCCGGGGGGATCCCCACGGCGAGGCACCCTCGGATGCCGGACCTACCGCGATCTTGCGCTCCTCGTACGGAAGCGCCTCGGTCTCGAACAACTGGGCAATGCCCTGCCGACCCTCGACCTCGACCAGGAGGGTACGGCGCCCCTCGGTGGCGAGGGCGAGGGCGAGGGCAGCGGCGACCGTGGTCTTTCCGGTGCCGCCCTTGCCGCTGACGACATGGAGCCTGCTCACGCCAAGGAGCCTAACCAGTCCGCGTCGCGGCTACGCACGGGATACGCCTGGGAGGCCCCGGAGATCTTTCCCACGATTCCTCCGGGACAGCTCAGGGATGTGCCGTAGGGGTCGGGCGGGCACCTGCTCGGCCGCCGTGTCGGGCGGGCGCGGGCGGGCCGTGGCGGACGGCGTCCACCGCGGCCCTGGACAGGCATTACGCTCGGCCCATGACCAAGTGGGAATACGCGACCGTGCCGCTGCTCGTGCACGCGACGAAGCAGATTCTGGACACCTGGGGCGAGGACGGCTGGGAGCTGGTCCAGGTCGTGCCGGGCCCGAACAACCCCGAGCAGTTGGTGGCCTACCTGAAGCGGGAGAAGGCGTGAGCGCCGTAGAGGAGAAGATCGCAGCGCTCGGGCTGAAGCTGCCGGAGGTCGTGCCGCCGCTGGCCACGTACCAGCCCGCGGTGCGCTCCGGCTCGTACGTCTTCACCTCCGGCCAGCTGCCGATGGTGGACGGCGCGCTGCCGGTCACCGGCAAGGTCGGCGCCGAGGTGAGCCCGGAGCAGGCCAAGGAACTCGCCGCGACCTGCGCGCTCAACGCGCTGGCCGCCGTGAAGTCCGTCATCGGCGACCTCGACAAGATCCAGCGGGTCGTCAAGGTCGTCGGCTTCGTGGCCTCCGCGCCGGAGTTCACCGGCCAGCCGGGCGTCCTCAACGGCGCCAGCGAGCTGCTGGGCGAGATCCTCGGCGACAAGGGCGTCCACGCCCGGTCCGCGGTGGGCGTGGCGGTGCTGCCGATCGACGCGCCGGTCGAGGTCGAGATCCAGGTCGAGATCGCGGAGTAGTCCGGATCGCGGCGCGGTCGAGGCCGCGGGGCAGGCACCGCGGCCTCGTGTGCGCAGGCCCGGCGGTCCCGCGGCCTCGCGCGTTCGCGGTCGGCGCTTCCCCCGCCCCCGGCGGTGGGGGCGGTGCCGCGTCCCGGCGGAGCACGCCCGGCGCGAAAGTGGCCCTCGAACATCCGCGCGCGAGCGCATAGCATCCGGCCATGTCGTCCACGACCAATGGCCAGTGGTATCCGCCGGAGTGGCCGGACCGCATCCGGGCGCTCGCGAGCGGCGAGCTGACTCCTGCCGAGCCCCGGCGGGCCGCGACCGTCCTGCTGTTGCGGGACTCGGGATCCGGCGGCCCCGCCGTCCACATGCTGCGCAGACGCGCCTCCATGGCTTTCGCCGGAGGCGCGCACGCCTATCCGGGCGGCTCCGTCGACCCCCGCGACGAGCGCCCGGTGGCCTGGGCCGGTCCCTCGCGCGCCCAATGGGCGGTCCGTATGGGCGTCGATCCGGCCACCGCGCAGGCCATCGTCTGCGCGGCGGTGCGCGAGACCTTCGAGGAGGTGGGGGTGCTGCTCGCCGGCGCCTCGGCCGACACGGTGGTCGAGGACACCACGGGCGCGGACTGGGAGGCGGACCGCGCGGCCCTGATCGCCCATGAGCTATCCTTCGCCGACTTCCTGGGGCGCCGCGGCCTGGTCCTGCGCTCCGACCTGTTGGGCGCGTGGGCACGCTGGATCACCCCGGAGTTCGAGCCGCGGCGCTACGACACCTGGTTCTTCGTCGCCGTGCTTCCCGAGGGCCAGCGCACCCTCACCCAAGAGCCTTCGGACATCGCTCCGTCCCCTGGTGCGACCGGGGCCGCCGTCGGTCCGGTGGGGACCCCCAGCGCCTCCACGGAGGCGGATCTCGCGCTGTGGGTCCGGCCCGAGGAGGCGGCGGCCGGCTACGACCGGGGCGAGCTGCTGATGATGCCGCCGACGATCGCGACGCTGCGCGCCCTCCAGCCGTACGCCACCGCCGCGGACGTGCTGGCCGCCGCGGAGGCCCAGGACCTGACGCCGGTACTGGCCCGCGCGCGCGTGGTGGGCGGCGAGATCGAGCTGAGCTGGCCGGGGCACGACGAATTCACCAAGCACATCGCGCCGACGGACGCCGACGGCGGCGTCTCCGGGGCCGACGGGTCCTCAGGAGGCCCCGGCCCCAAGGGAGGGAACCCGACATGACCGAAGCAGCCGCCCTCCCGGGGCAGCCCCGCGGCGGAGTGATCTCCGGGGCGGCCACCGCGCGCGCCCACTGCGTACTGGCCCCGAACCCGTCGGCGATGACGCTGGACGGCACCAACACCTGGATCGTCGCCGAGCCGGACTCCGACCTCGCCGTCGTCATCGACCCGGGACCGCTCGACGAGGGCCACCTCCAGGCCGTCATCGACACCGCCGAGCGGGCCGGCAAGCGCATCGCGCTGACCCTGCTGACCCACGGTCACCCGGACCACGCCGACGGGGCCGCCCGGTTCGCCGAGCTGACCCGTTCGGCCGTACGGGCGCTGGACCCGGCGCTGCGCCTCGGCGGCGAGGGGCTGGCGGCCGGCGACGTCATCACCGCCGGGGGGCTCGAACTGCGCGTGGTGCCCACACCGGGGCACACCGCCGACTCGCTCTCCTTCCACCTCCCGGCCGACCGCGCGGTGCTCACCGGCGACACGATCCTGGGGCGCGGCACCACCATGGTCGCGCACCCGGACGGGCGCCTGGGCGACTATCTGGACTCGCTGCGCCGGCTGCGCTCCCTCACGGTGGACGACGGCGTCTCGACGGTCCTGCCGGGCCACGGACCGGTCCTGAACGACGCCCAGGGGGCGGTGGAGTTCTATCTGGCGCACCGCGCCCACCGGCTCGCCCAGGTGGAGACCGCGGTCGAGGCCGGGCATCGCACCCCCGCCGAGGTCGTCGCCAGCGTCTACGCCGACGTCGACCGGTCCCTGTGGCCGGCCGCCGAGCTGTCGGTACGGGCGCAGCTGGACTACCTGGGCGAGCACGGGCTGATCGAGGGCTGAGCACCCCGCCGGGGCCGGGGAGCCGTCCCCGGCGCCCGCTGCGAGGCTCCGTCAGCCGGTCTATGGGCGGGGAGCCTTCGCCCCGTGGACGGTGAGGTACTCGTCGGCCAGCCAGGGCGCGAGGTCGTCCAGCAGCTCGTCCAGCAGCTTCGGGTAGGCGGCGGGCGTCCGGGCGGCGCGGGCCGCGGCGCGCATCCGCTCGGCGTGCGCCGGGTAGTAGCGCGCGAACACCTCGGCGGACTGGGCGAGATCGCTGGTCCAGCCGCCCCAGCGCGGCATGACCAGCGTGAACCCGGTGCGTACGAGCCGACGTGCCACGCCCCGGGTCAGCCGGGTGCGCTCGGGCTCCGTAGTTGCCGCCGCGGCCTTCTCGCGCAGACCGGGAAGGTCGCGGAAGAGGTCGCCGTTGGTCTCGCGGGCGAGGAGCGAGGTGGGGCGGTAGCGGGGCAGCCGGGCGGCGAGGTCCGGGCCGCCGAGGGGCGTGCACAGACACGCGACGAACCACGCCAGGTCGTAGCGCTCCAGCTCGCTCAGCAGCCGGTCCACACCGAACAGCAGCAGGCCCGCGCCGTCGATCTGCCAGTAGGCGGCGTCCAGCTCCGCCTCGATGCCGCGGGCGGCGGCGTGGTCGGCGTCGGTCGGCTCGTCCCGTAGGGCGACCAGCGCATCGAGGTCGGAGACGCCGGCTACGGCGGTGCCCCGCGGGATGCTGCCGAAGAGGTAGCTGCTGTGGAGGCGGTCGGGACCGAAGTGGTCGGTGAGCCGCGCGCCGAGCTGCGCCACTACGGGCGCGAACCGCGCGGGCACCCGGTCCAGGGCCCCTCCCCGTACGAAGTAGCCGTCCCGATCCAGTCCCGTGCCGTTGGTCATGGCGCAACTATGGCGAGCGGGCCGGCGGGGGCGCGAGGCAATTGCGAAGGGCCCCGCCGGAGCGGGGCCCTTCGCTACAAGCCTCTGCGGTGCTCAGCGCGAGCGCTTGGCCAGCCGCTCGACGTCCAGCAGGATCACGGCGCGCGCCTCCAGGCGCAGCCAGCCGCGGCCCGCGAAGTCGGCGAGCGCCTTGTTGACCGTCTCGCGGGAGGCGCCGACCAGCTGGGCCAGCTCTTCCTGCGTGAGGTCGTGGACGACGTGGATGCCCTCCTCGGACTGCACGCCGAAGCGGCGCGACAGGTCGAGCAGGGCGCGTGCCACACGGCCCGGAACGTCCGAGAAGACCAGGTCGGACATCTGGTCGTTGGTCTTGCGCAGCCGGCGGGCGACCGCCCGCAGCAGCGCCGTGGCCACCTCGGGGCGGGCGTTGAGCCAGGGCTGGAGGTCGCCGTGGCCCAGGCCGAGCAGTTTGACCTCGGTGAGGGCGGAGGCGGTGGCCGTACGCGGGCCCGGGTCGAAGAGCGAGAGCTCTCCGATCAGCTCGCCGGGGCCGAGGACGGCGAGCATGTTCTCCCGGCCGTCGGGGGAGGTGCGGTGCAGCTTCACCTTGCCCTCGGTGACCACGTAGAGGCGGTCGCCGGGGTCCCCTTCGTGGAACAGGGCGTCGCCGCGGGCGAGCGTGACCTCTCCCATAGAGGCGCGCAGCTCGGCCGCCTGCTCGTCATCGAGCGCCGCGAAGAGCGGTGCGCGCCGCAGAACGTCGTCCACGAGATCTCTCCTTGTCGACATGCTCCGGGGGACTGTGGTCCCCATCATGCCGGAATGCAAAACAGTGCGATCAATCACAAGTTTGCCGGACCGGTGCCCTCAGCCATAAGGCAGGGGGCCGATTGGGGTCACGAATCACGGTGATCAAGCCGGATGTCAGTGGCTGGCTTTAGTCTGGCCGAGTGTCCAATACGCCGGTGAGAGCAGAGGACTGGGGGGCTGGGAGAGTGAGTGCAGGACGCGATTCCGCTGTGGGCGAACAGGCGTCCAGCGAAGCGTCCCATTCGGATAAAAGTAACAAATCGCCCTCCGGGGTGACGGCCGAGCGGAAGCCGGCCGTCCAGAATCCTGGCGCGTCGCGACCGGCGGCGCGGGACGCCGCTGAGCAGGACACAACCGACCAGAACTCCGCGACGAAGACCCCGGTAGGCACGACCTCGGCAGGGAAGAAGGCGGCCGTGAACGAAACCCCCGAGAAGCCGGCGGCGAAGAAGGCCGTGACGAAGAAGGCGGGCGCGAAGAAGGCCGTGGCCAAGAAGGTGGCCGCGGTCGCCGAGCAGGCGCCGGCCAAGAAGCCGGCGACCAAGAAGCCCGCCACCAAGACGGCCGCCACGAAGAAGGCCGCCGTAGCGAAGAAGGCCGCTGCCAAGACCACCGCAGCCAAGAAGACCGCCGCGGCGAAGGCCCCCGCCAAGAAGGCCGCCGCGCGCAAGCAGGAGTCGCGGGCCGCCATGGTGCGGCGGGCCCGCCGGATCAACCGCGAGCTGGCCGAGCTCTATCCGTACGCCCACCCCGAGCTGGACTTCACCAACCCCTTCGAGCTGCTGGTCGCCACGGTGCTGTCGGCACAGACCACCGACCTGAGGGTCAACCAGACCACCCCGCGCCTCTTCGCCGTCTGCCCCACTCCCGAGGACATGGCCGCGATGGATCCGCAGCAGCTGGAGGAGCTGATCCGGCCGACCGGCTTCTTCCGGGCCAAGGCGAAGTCGCTGCTGGGCCTGTCCGCGGCGCTGCGCGACCGCTTCGGCGGCGAGGTGCCCGGCCGCCTCGAAGATCTGGTCACGCTCCCCGGGGTCGGCCGCAAGACGGCCAATGTGGTGCTGGGCAACGCCTTCGGCGTCCCGGGCATCACCGTCGACACCCACTTCGGCCGCTTGGCGCGCCGCTTCGGCTGGACGACCCACCAGGACGCGGAGAAGGTCGAGGCGGATGTCGCCGACATCTTCCCCAAGAGCGAGTGGACGATGCTCTCGCACCGCGTCGTCTTCCACGGCCGCCGGGTCTGCCACTCCCGCAAGCCGGCCTGCGGAGCCTGTGCCATCGCTCCGCTGTGCCCCGCGTACGGCGAGGGCGAGACGGACCCGGAGAAGGCCAGGAAGCTGCTCAAGTACGAGCTGGGCGGCCAGCCGGGACAGCGGCTCAGGCCACCGGCCGACTATCCGGGGCAGCCCGCGCCCCCGATGGCGGCCCAGGCGGCCGCCTCATGACGACGGCCGCGCCGTCCGTGGGGCCCGGGCCGCGCGGAATCACCGGCGCGGCCCCGGTAGGGATCCATCATCGAAGCCAGGCCTGAGGGGGCGCGTATGAGGAGTGCACGGGAGCAGCGGTACGGCGAGGAGACGGGGGTCCGGCGAGCGGCCGGTCAGGAAGTCGCGGTGACGGCCGACGGCCTGCCCGAGTGGCTGGACCCCGTGGCCCGCGCGGCCGGCACGATCGAACCGCGCCAGCTCAGCCGCTTCCTGCCGCCGGAGAGCGGCGGCCGGCAGTCCGCGGTGCTGATCCTCTTCGGCCACGGCCCCCGCGGCCCCGAGCTGCTCCTGATGGAGCGCGCCGGCACCCTGCGCTCCCATGCCGGCCAGCCGTCCTTCCCCGGTGGCGCCCTGGATCCCCAGGACGGCGACCCCGACGGCCCCGGACCGGTGCGGGCGGCGCTTCGCGAGGCCCAGGAGGAGACCGGCCTCGATCCGTCCGGCGTGCAGGTCTTCGGCGTGCTGCCGCGGCTCTACATCCCCGTCAGCGGCTTCGTGGTGACACCCGTCCTGGGCTGGTGGCGCCGGCCGAGCCCGGTCGGCGCGGTCGACCAGGCGGAGACCGCCCGGGTGTTCACGGTTCCCGTGGCGGATCTCACGGATCCCGCCCATCGTGTGACAACGCGCCATCCCAGCGGCCACACGGGGCCGGCGTTCCTTGTCGAAAACGCCCTGGTCTGGGGGTTTACGGCCGGGGTGATCGACCGGATTCTGCACTACGCCGGGTGGGAGATTCCGTGGGACCGTGACAAGCAGGTCCCGCTCGACTGGCGCTCGTGAGACGGTGTCCGGCGTGAACGTCCTGGACATCCTGCTGCTGGTCGCGGCCGTGTGGTTCGCGATCGTCGGTTACCGGCAAGGCTTCGTCGTCGGCATCCTGTCCGTGATCGGCTTCCTCGGCGGCGGCCTGATCGCGGTCTATGTGCTGCCGTTGATCTGGAACGAGATCACCGGTGACGCCACGCCCGGCACCTTCGCGGCCATCGCGGCGGTCGCCATCGTGATCGTGTGCGCATCCGTGGGCCAGGCGCTCACCACCCATCTGGGCAACAAACTGCGCCGCCACATCACGTGGTCACCGGCGAGAGCGCTCGATGCGACCGGCGGCGCGCTGGTCAACGTCATGGCGATGCTGCTGGTCGCCTGGCTGATCGGCTCCGCGCTGGCCGGTACGTCCCTGCCGACGCTCGGCAAGGAGGTCCGCAACTCCAAGGTGCTGCTCGGGGTCTCCCAGGTGCTGCCGTCGCAGGCCAACACCTGGTTCGCGGACTTCTCCTCGGTGCTCGCCCAGAACGGCTTCCCGCAGGTCTTCACGCCGTTCTCCAACGAGCCGATCAACAATGTGCCGGCGCCCGACCCCCAGCTGGCCTCGAGTCCCGTCGCGGCGCAGGCCAAGCGCAGCATCGTCAAGGTCGTCGGCACGGCCCCCGGCTGCGGCAAGGTCCTCGAAGGCAGTGGCTTCGTCTTCGGCCGGCATCGGGTGATGACCAACGCCCATGTCGTGGGAGGAGTGAGCGAGCCGACCGTCCAGGTGGGCGGAGAGGGCCGCCAGTACAACGCCAGGGTCGTGCTCTACGACTGGCGACGCGACATCGCGGTCCTGGACGTGCCCTCGCTGGACGCCCCGGCGCTGCGGTTCGCCGGCGTGGACGCCGACAGCGGCAAGAGCGCCATCGTCGCCGGCTTCCCGGAGAACGGCGGGTACGACGTCCGCTCCGCCCGCATCCGCGCCCGTATCCAGGCCAACGGCCCGGACATCTACCACCGGGGCACGGTCGGCCGCGACGTCTACTCCCTCTACGCCACGGTCCGGCAGGGCAACTCCGGCGGTCCGCTGCTCACCCCCAGGGGCGAGGTCTACGGCGTCGTCTTCGCGAAGTCGCTGGACGACTCGCACACCGGCTATGCGCTGACCGCCGATGAGATCCGCCAGGACATCGTCAGGGGGCGCACGGCCCAGCAGCAGGTCGACAGCCAGGGCTGCGCGATCTGAGCGGTCAGAGGCTCCCGGAGGGGCTCAGGGCGCGGGGAGTGGAGCTTCCCGCGCCTTGCCGGCTCGAGGCGTGGCCTGTCAGCTGCGGCGGCGCAGGGTCAGGTGCGATGGCGCAGGCGCGCGCTCATCCAGCGCGCTCTGCGACGCAGGATGCGCGGGATGCCCATCGGGTGCGCCGGATCGGGGGACGCGCCGGACCCGAGATCCGGTGTGCCCCTGTCCTGAGTGCCCACTGCAGCGGCACTGCTGCGGCGGTTGCGTGCCACGTCACGGTAGTCGTGCGTCCAGCCCATACCCTCGACTCTGCCCGTGGCCCAAGGTCCGTAACCGCCATGGGGACCGCCAATTGGCCTATGCGCCGGGCAAGTGGCCGTTCGCCATGCCTACGTTCGAGTGCTCTGGCGTGTCGGCTCCGCTGAGCGGTGCATCCCGCCCCGTTCAGCGGTACGCCGCTGCCTGAACGATCCGTCAGGACGCGCTCAGCGGTCGGGTTCCGGGTCCTTCAGCCAGTTGATCAGCTCGGTCGAGAAGGCGGCGGGGTCCTCCTCGTGCGGGAAGTGCCCCAGGCCGTCGAACAGCCGCCAGCGGTAGGGGGCTTCGACGTACTCGCCGGAGCCGGCCGCGCTGCGGGTGCGCATCACCGGGTCCAGTGAGCCGTGCAGATGCAGGGTCGGGACGCGTACGGGCATCTTCATCCGGCGGTTGAACTGGATGCCGTCGGGGCGGGCCATCGACCGCACCATCCAGCGGTACGGCTCGATCGAGCAGTGTGCCGTCGAGGGGATGCTCATCGCCCGCTGGTAGACCGCGATGGCCTCGTCGTCCGGCAGCCGGGGCCCGGACCAGTCCCGGATCATCCGGCCCACCAGCGCCGCGTCGTCCGCCGTCAGCCGGCGCTCCGGCAGCCAGGGCCGCTGGAAGTTCCAGATGTGCGAACTGCGGGTGCTCTGGCGGACGTCGGCGAGCATCGCCGAGCGCCAGCGCCGCGGATGCGGCATCGAGGCGACCGCGAGCCGGCGCACCAGCTTGGGCCGCATCACCGCCGCCGTCCAGGCGAGGTAGCCGCCCAGGTCGTGCCCGACGAGCGCGGCGTCCGGCTCGCCCAGGGACCGTACGACGCCGGTGACGTCCAGCGCGAGGTTCGCCGGGTCGTAGCCGCGCGGGGTGCGGTCGCTGCCGCCGACGCCCCGCAGGTCCATCGCCACCGCACGGAAGCCCGCCTCGGCGAGGGCCGGGAGTTGGTGCCGCCAGGTCCACCAGAACTGCGGGAAACCGTGCAGCAGCAGCACCAGCGGGCCCTCGCCCATCTCGGCGATGTGGAAGCGCGCACCGTTGGCCGCGACATCGCGGTGTGAAACCTCGTGTCCGCCGGGGATGTCGATCCGTACGACCGATGCGGTGCTGTCGGGGGCTGTCATACCGACGAGCGTGTCACAGACTCCAGGACCGGGTGGTCCATGGTCTCCAGGCGCGGGTGCGGCTTGGCCTTCTGGAGCACGGCCGCGGTCTCCCTGGCGGAGTTGATGGACTTCTCCGGCTTCTTGATCTTCTTGATCTTGGCGATGGCGATGAGGGCCAGCAGTCCGGCGAGGACCAGGAAGGCGCCGCCCACGATCAGAAAGGACCAGGCGAGCCCGATGCCGAGGTTGTGGATGCCGTACGCCGCCGCGAAGCTCAGCACCGGCAGCGCGAACAGCGCCAGCGCGCCCGCCACGACGAAGGCGGCACTGCCGATGCCCGCCCGCTTGGCGTCCTGCCGCAGTTCCGCCTTGGCCAGTGCGATCTCGTCGTGCACCAGTGCGGACATCTCGGCGGTGGCCGAGGCCACCAGTTGCCCGAGGCTGCGGTCCGCGCCGTGGTCGGCTGCGCTCATCGCCGTCTCCCTCATCTCGTCACCCGGATGCAAAGCCTCTCAGATCATGCCGGACCATCGTCTCCGGCGTGCGAGCCGGAGGCCACTTCGGCAAGCCGGCGGTGTTCGGCGGCCTTGGCTTCGTGGATCGCCGCCATCCGAAGGTGGTACTCCGGTTTGTCCGCCTCGTAGATGTCGGGGATGCCGTCCTGGTCCTCGTCCCGCTCCTCGTCCTCGCACAGCTTCTTGTACTTGCGGTTGCGGAGCTTGAGCAGGACGGCGGCGAAGACGGCCGCGAGCAGCGAGCCGATCAGCACCGATGCCTTGATCTCGTCGGCCAGCGCCAGGTCCCCGGCGAAGGCGAGTTCGCCGATCAGCAGCGAGACGGTGAAGCCGATGCCGGCGAGGGAGGCGACCGCGAAGACGTCCGGCCATCTGAGGTCGGGGTTGAGTTCGGCCTTGGTGAAGCGGGCGGCGCACCACGTTCCGCCGAAGATCCCCAGCGCCTTGCCCACTATCAGGCCGAGGACCACTCCGAGCGTCTCCGGCCGGGTGAAGACGTCGTGGAGGGCGCCGCCGGCGATGGACACGCCCGCGGAGAAGAGGGCGAACAGCGGCACCGCGAGACCGGCCGAGAGCGGGCGGATCAGATGCTCGATGTGCTCGCCGGGCGACCGGGTCTCGCCGTCGCGGCGGTGGCAGCGCAGCATCAGGCCCATGGCCACACCCGCGATGGTGGCGTGCACCCCGCTGTTCTCCATCAGGGCCCAGATGGCCACGGCGAGCGGGACGTAGACATACCAGCCGCGGACGCCCTTGCGCAGCAGCAGGTAGAAGACCACCAGACCGACGACGGCGAATCCGAGCGCCGCGAAGTTGATCTTCGAGGTGAAGAAGATCGCGATGATCAGGATGGCGAAGAGGTCGTCGACGACGGCGAGCGTGAGCAGGAAGGCGCGCAGGGCGGCGGGCAGGGACGTCCCGATGACGGCGAGCACGGCGAGCGCGAAGGCGATGTCGGTGGCGGTGGGCACCGCCCAGCCTTGGAGCGAGCCGCCGCCGAGGGTGTTGACGGCGACGTAGACGAGCGCCGGTGTCGCCATGCCGCAGATCGCGGCGATCACGGGGAGCGCGGCGGCCCGGCGGTCGCGCAGCTCGCCGGCGACCAGTTCGCGCTTGAGCTCGATGCCCGCGACGAAGAAGAAGATCGCCAGCAGGCCGTTGGCGGCCCAGTGCTGGACGGAGAGATCCAGGCCCAGCGCGGCCGGGCCGAAGTGGAAGCCGCGGACCGCCTCGTAGCTGCCGCCGAAGGTGTTTGCCCAGATCAGGGCCGCTACGGCGGCGACGAGAAGGAGGACACCGCCGACGGTCTCGGCGCGCAGCGCATCGGCGATGAAGTTCCGCTCGGGCAGGGACATCCGTCCGAGGAATATGGAACGGCGGTTGGACGCACTCACGGCGGGTGACCTCCGGCCTTCGGCAGCTGTGTACGGCTGTTGCAGTTGCCGACCAGACTTCCCGGCGCACCCAGAGTTTCTTAGCGCGTCATTGACGCGCCTCCCACTGTACCGAACGGGTGCGAACGGTTATTCGGTGGCCCTACTTTACGGGCAAATCGGGCACTGGGCCGCCGGAGGTAAGCCGTGCCGGTGGGCTCCCGAGGGCCCCGGGCAGACCGGAGGGGGCGCCCGGCCGCTACGGCCCGGCGCCCCCTCACGATCGGTTCGGTCAGTCCTCGCTGGCCGCGCTCGGCAGCTTGGCCTGGATCAGATCCATGACCGAGGAGTCGGTGAGCGTGGTGACGTCACCGAGGTCGCGGTTCTCGGCGACATCGCGCAGCAGCCGGCGCATGATCTTGCCCGAGCGGGTCTTGGGCAGCTCCGCGACCGGCATGATCCGCTTGGGCTTGGCGATCGGGCCGAGCTGCTGGGCGACATGCGCCCGCAGCTCCTCGACCAGGCCCTCGTCCTCGGCCGCGCCGCCGCGCAGGATGACGAAGGCGCAGATGGCCTGGGTGGTCTGCGGGTCGGTGGCGCCGACGACCGCGGCCTCGGCCACCTTCGGGTGCGAGACCAGCGCCGACTCGACCTCGGTGGTGGAGATGTTGTGGCCGGACACCAGCATGACGTCGTCCACCCGGCCCAGCAGCCAGATGTCGCCGTCGTCGTCCTTCTTGGCGCCGTCGCCGGCGAAGTACTTGCCCTCGAAGCGCGACCAGTACGTGTCGAGGTAGCGCTGGTCGTCGCCCCAGATCGTCCGGAGCATGGCCGGCCAGGGCTCGGTGAGGACGAGGTAGCCGCCACCGCCGTTGGGCACCTCGCGTGCCTCGTCGTCCACCACCGTGGCGGAGATGCCGGGCAGCGGCTGCTGCGCCGAGCCGGGCTTGGTCTCCGTGACGCCGGGCAGCGGGCTGAGCATCATGCCGCCGGTCTCGGTCTGCCACCAGGTGTCGACGATCGGCGTGGCATCGGCACCGATGTGCTTGCGGTACCACATCCACGCCTCGGGGTTGATCGGCTCGCCCACCGACCCCAGGACGCGCAGCGACGACAGATCGAACTTCGCCGGGATGTCGTCGCCCCACTTCATGCAGGCGCGGATCGCGGTCGGCGCGGTGTACAGGACGGTCACGCCGTACTTCTGCACGATCTCCCACCAGCGGCCCTGGTGCGGGCTGTCGGGCGTGCCCTCGTAGAGCACCTCGGTCGCACCGTTGGAGAGCGGGCCGTAGGCGATGTACGAGTGGCCGGTCACCCAGCCGACGTCGGCGGTGCACCAGTAGACGTCGGTCTCGGGCTTCAGGTCGAAGACCGCGTGGTGGGTGTACGACACCTGGGTGAGGTAGCCGCCGGTGGTGTGCAGGATGCCCTTGGGCTTACCCGTCGTACCGGAGGTGTAGAGGATGAACAGCGGGTGCTCGGCGTCGAAGGCCTCGGGCGTGTGCGTCTCGCTCTGCCGCTCGACGATCTCGTGCCACCACACGTCCCGGCCCTCGTGCCAGGCGATGTCCTCCTGGCCGGTGCGGCGTACGACGAGCACGCTGCGGACGTTCTCCGTGCCGGGCTTGGCCAGCGCGTCGTCGACGGCCGGCTTGAGGGCGGAGGGCTTGCCGCGGCGGTAGCCCCCGTCGGCGGTGATCACCACGCGGGCGTCGGCGTCGACGATCCGCGTCGCCAGCGCGTCCGCGGAGAAGCCGCCGAAGACCACCGAGTGCGGTGCGCCCAGGCGGGCGCAGGCCAGCATGGCGATGACCGTCTCCGGGATCATCGGCATGTAGATGGCGACCCGGTCGCCGGTCTGCACGCCCAGCTCGATCAGCGCATGGGCGGCCTTGGAGACCTCGCGCTGCAGCTCGGCGTAGGTGATCGCGCGGCTGTCGCCCGGCTCGCCCTCGAAGTGGATGGCGACCCGGTCGCCCAGGCCGTTCTCCACGTGCCGGTCCACGCAGTTGTAGGCGACATTGAGCCTGCCGTCGGCGAACCACTTCGCGAAGGGCGCGTTCGACCAGTCGAGGGTCTGGGTGGGCTCGGTCTCCCAGGACAGTCGCCGGGCCTGCTCGGCCCAGAAGCCCAGCCGGTCCGCCGCGGCCTGTTCGTACGCGGCGGCCGTGACGTTGGCATGCGCGGCCAGATCCGAGGGTGGCGCGAACCGCCGCTCCTCCTTGAGCAGATTGGCCAGGCTTTCGTTGCTCACGACATCTCCCATTCCCAGGGCGTCCGATGTGTCCCAGGCCTTAGCTCATCAGCCCGCGGTGGACCCTGACAAGGGCTGTGGAAAATTATTGGTGTAGACCTGTTGACTGATCGTCTGTTCCGCCGCCCTCGGACGGGGGTTGCGCAGGTCAGACGCCGACCGGCGCCGCCTCGCCGCGGACCGCGCAGAACCGCCCGGTGGCCTCGTCGAGCACATACGCCTGGGCCGCGCCGACGTCGAAGTACATGCCGTGCAGGGCGAGGGTGCCCTCGGCCACCCGGCGGGCCACACAGGCGTGCGCCCTGAGGTGGTCGAGCTGCTGCATGACATTGACGAGCGCCAGTCGCTCCTGGTCGTCGGCCACCGGTCGGCCGGCCAGCGCGACTTCGCCCCGCCCCAGCCGTCCGATGCGCTGCATCCGGGCCAGGCTCGGGCGGCCGTGGCGCAGCCAGCGGGCGAGCGGGGTCGGCTCGGCCCCGTCCGGAGCGGCGGTGCTCAGCAGCGCCCCCATGGCGCCGCACCCCGAATGCCCGCACACCGTGATCGAGCCGACCCGCAGCACCTCCACCGCGTACTCGATCGCCGCTCCCACGGAGTCGCAGGAGGCCTCCGCGCCGGGTGGCGGCATCAGGTTGCCGACGTTGCGCACGGTGAACAGGTCGCCCGGACCACTGGAGGTGATCATGCTCGTGACCAGCCGGGAGTCCGCGCAGGTCAGAAACAGCTGGGTGGGCCGCTGGCCGTCGCGGGCGAGCCGTGCCAGCTCCTCGCGCACGAGCGGGGCGGTGTGGCGCTGGAACGCGCTGACCCCGCCCAGCAGTTGGCTGCCGCTGCTCTCGGGGGCCGCCGAGTGCTGGGGGGCGGGCCGGGTGCAGTGGTGGTTGCGCCACGGCGTCCACGGCCGGCACGAGTGACCGCCGGCCGGCTCGGCGAGCGGACGACCCCCGCGGCCGCCCAGCGTCACCCAGCCGCCGTGCGCCCGATGGGTGGCGCACCAGGACTGCAGGGCCTCGTAGGCGGCGTGGTCCATGAACGAGCCGTACAGCTCGACGACGACCTCGGTGTGCGCCGGCACCAGCGCCAGCGCCCGGGTCAGCCGCGGCACCGCCAGGAACGTCAGCTGGCCGCTGATGCGCACCCGGTAGCCCTCGTCCTCCTGGGCGACGGTGACCCGGGTGTGGGTCAGCCGGCGCAGCGCCAGGAAGGCGGCGACCGCGATGCCGGCCGCCACGCCCTGCAGGACACCGAAGAGGACGACCCCGCCCAGGGTGCCCGCGTACACCGGGAATTCGCGGTGCCGCTGCACATGCCGGATGTGCGCGAAGCTCACCATCCGTACGCCGACGGCCATCACCAGCGCGGCGAGCGCGGCCAGCGGG
Source organism: Streptomyces sirii (assembly GCF_045690365.1). Classification (NCBI taxonomy): domain Bacteria; kingdom Bacillati; phylum Actinomycetota; class Actinomycetes; order Kitasatosporales; family Streptomycetaceae; genus Streptomyces; species Streptomyces sirii. The sequence goes on from NZ_CP147982.1 coordinate 5,075,163, forward strand.
ATCAGCTCCAGCACCCCGCCCAGCAGGCCCGCGCACAGCAGTACCCATACGCCGTGCAGCACGGTGGCCCAGCGGGTGGCGGCCCCGGCCCGTACGTTGGCCGAGCCGCGGATCGCGCCCCCGGAGATCGGCAGCCCGCCCAGCAGCCCGGAAGCGACATTGGCCACGCCCTGGCCGGCCAGCTCGCGGTTGAGCCGCGCTCGGTCCGTGGGGGCGCCCGGCCGCTCGGCCGCGAGCCGGTCCACAGCCGCCGCCGACAGCAGCGACTCCATACTGGCGACGAGGGTGACGGTCAGTACCGCGGCCACCAGGGCCGGCACGGACGCCTCCGGGAGGGCGGGCGGCGCGGGCAGCCGCCAGGACGGCAGCTCCACGCGCGGTACCGCCATCCCGGCGCTGGCGGCCGTCGCGGCGAGCACGGCGGCCAGGGGAGCCGGCACCACCCGCGCCCAGCGCCCGGCGCGGCCCGGCAGCCGCCCCCAGCCGATCAGTACGGTGACGGTGATGGCGCCGATCAGCAGCGCGGCGATGTGCGGATGCGCCAACTGCCCGGGCAGCGCGGCGGCGTTGTCGAGCGCCGAGCTGTCGGGGCTGCCGCCGAGCACCACATGGAGCTGCCCGATGGCGATGGTGACCCCGATACCGGCCAGCATGCCGTGCACGATGGCCGGGCTGATGGCCAGCGTCGCGCGGGCCACGCGCAATGCGCCCAGGGCGAGTTGGGCGAGGCCGGCCAGGACCGTGATGGCGCAGGTGGCGCGCCAGCCGAAGCGCTGGACGAGGTCGGCGGTGACCACCAGGAGGCCGGTGGCCGCGCCGCTCACCTGGAGGGGGGTGCCGCCGAGCAGCCCGGCGACGATACCGCCGACGGCCGCCGCGACCAGTCCGGCCTGGAGCGGGGCGCCGGTGGCCAGCGCGATGCCCAGCGACAGCGGTACGGCGAGCAGGAAGACGACGATCGAGGCGGAGAGGTCCCGGCGGCAGGTGGCCCGGCCGGCCTTTGGTGCAGGGGGTTCCTCCGGGCGTCTACGGGGCTCGGGAGGGATCTCGGAGCGGTGCGGTGTGGGCTGCGGCGGCGGCTTCTCCATCTGCGACATTCCCGTCTCCTCCGGGGCGACTCGGTCGCGCGGGGCGCGATCGTGGGGCGGCGGTGTACTGCGGCGGGACGTGAGCCGACCGGCGGTCGTCGTGATGGGGGACGGTCCGGCGACCCTCAAGCATCGGTAAATGGATCGTAATGACGGGTAAAGGTAGTGAGAAGCTTTTGCGCGCATTCGCCCCAAAGTATCCATCTATCGGGTGAATGTCAGGTCTTTTGGCTTGCCCGTGTCATTCGTGTTCCTGGCGCGTGAAAGCTCATGGGGGTATTCCGATCCGCCACTCGGAAAAGCGCTCGCGGCGCCAGGAATGACATGACCGACGTCGGTGGCATCAGTTGAGGGCGGCCGCGGGAAAAGGGGCGACGGCGAGGCGTCGGGACCAGGGGTGACGGGGTCCACCCGGCGGCTAACGGGCGGCTGGGCCGGCGGGCTGCGGGCCAGGCCGGCCGGTCCGCCTGGCCCGCGCGGCCTGGCAGGTCAGGCGGGCTGTGGGGTTGCCGTTCCTTCGTGGAGCACGAACGCCGGGTCTACCTGGGCCGCCAGATCGACGCCGGTCTTCGCATTGCCCCAGCTCTCCGCGTTCTTCAGGTGGAAGTGCACCATCTGGCGGGTGTAGCGCTCCCAGTCGCGTCGCCCGTAGGCCGCGTCGGCCGTGTCGTGCAGTACCTCCAGGGCGCGGCGGTTGGCCTGCTCCAGGTAGGAGAAGCGGGCCGGGCGGCCCTTCTCCATGGCGCGCACCCACTCGGAGTGCCCGACCGTCACCAGCAGGTCGTCGCCCACCTCGTCGCGCAGGTACGCCAGGTCGTCGGGGCTCTGCACCTTGTTGCCGACGACCTTGAGGGAGACGCCGAAATCCCGCGCGTACTCCTTGTACTGGCGGTAGACGGCGACGCCCTTACGGGTCGGCTCGGCGACCAGGAAGGTCATGTCGAAGCGGGTGAACATCCCGGAGGCGAAGGAGTCGGAACCGGCCGTCATATCGACGACGACATACTCCGTCCGGCCGTCGACAAGGTGGTTCAGGCACAGTTCGACCGCGCCGACCTTGGAGTGGTAGCAGGCCACGCCCAGATCGGACTCGGTGAACGGGCCCGTCGCCATCAGCCGCACCGTGGCGCCGTCGAGCTCCACCGTCCGCGCGCAGGCGTCGTAGACGGGGTTGTCCTCGACGACCCGCAGCAGCCGTGAGCCCTCGCCGGGCGGGGTGGTCTTGATCATGGAAGCGGCGGACGGGATCCGCGGGTTGCCGCCGCGCAAGTAGTCCTTGATCAGCGGCAGATGGGCGCCCATCGCGGGGAGCGCGGCGGCCTGCGTCTCATCGAGGCCGAGGGCGGCACCCAGATGTTGGTTGATGTCGGCGTCCACCGCGATCACGGGGATGCGGGACGCGGCGAGATGCCGGATGAACAGGGAGGACAGGGTGGTCTTGCCGCTGCCGCCCTTGCCTACGAAAGCGATCTTCATGTTCACCAAGGGTAATCTCGCTCTGCCTCTGAGTGAGGGGTTCGCGTGAAGAAGACCACTCCTTCGAGGGGTCCGGCCCGGTGGTGCGTAGGGTCGTACCCATGGCTGGAATCTCCCGGGGGACCTCCCCCGCATCCCCCAAAGCGAGCGACGATCCGCTCGTGACCCTGGCCTCGCTCCCGGGAGTCGCCGACTCCGTGGACTCCGTACGCAAGGGCGTCGACCGGGTCTACGGCCACCGGATCATGCGGCGCCGGAGCAATGAGGTCACCTCCGAGGCGGCGCTGCGCGGAGCGCGCGGTTCCGCGGCGCTGTCGGGAGCCGACTGGGCGCTCGAAGAGGTCCGGCGCCGGACCGACTTCGGCGTCGAGGGCGAGCCCCGGACGGTCGGCGCGGCGCTGCGGCTGACTGCGGAGGCGGGGCAGCTGCTGAGCGTGTGGCGGCAGTCGCCGCTGCGTGTGCTGGCGCGGCTCCATCTGGTGGCGGCCGGCGGGGAGTCGCCGGACGAGACCGTGGGGCGGCCCCGGCTGGCCGGCGAGCCGGTGGACGAACCGCTCGTCGAGCTGGCGCTCCCGGATGCGGACGAGGTCGCCGGACGGCTGGACGGACTGTCGCGGCTGCTGCTCGCGGGTACCGAGGCGCCGGCCCTGGTGGTCGCGGCGGTGGTGCACGGCGAGCTGCTCGCGCTGCGGCCCTTCGCGTCGCACAACGGGCTGGTGGCGCGGGCCGCGGAGCGGATCGTGCTGATCGGCAGCGGACTGGACCCCAAGTCGATCTGTCCTGCCGAGGTCGGGCATGCCGAGTTGGGGCGCGCGGCGTATGTCGCCGCCCTGGAGGGCTATGTCTCGGGCACCCCGGAGGGCGTCGCGGCATGGATCGCGCACTGTGGGCGCGCGGTGGAACTCGGCGTACGGGAGAGCACCGCGGTCTGTGAGGCGCTGCAGCGCGGCGCGGCATAAGAGTGGCATAAGTGGCGACGAGGTGAAGACTTCGAAACCGCCCGGGGAATCCGGAACCATTGCTTCAATTCGTCCCCGAACAGGGTTGCGGCGGTACCAATCGGTGGTACCGCCGCTGGCATGTCTGCCGGGTTACCATGCGTGCACGAAATTTGCCCATCAGGTCGGAATCTTCGTCCGGTTACCTGGTGCGGCTGGCCCGTAATCGACGGGTCGGCGTCGCGTGGGTGCCCGACATTCATGCATCGGTCCGTGGGCCACTTGCTGCGTTAAAGGTGTTCCTCTCGGATGTCCTTGGTCTCGCGGGCCGTTAAGTCCTTTGTACTACTCGTGCCGGGCGAGGGGAAGCCCAGGCGGCAGAACTTTACGTTCACCTTCAAATACGGGCATTACGGGCGGCGCTGCTCCGGTCAAAACTACGGAAGCGCAACTTTGTGGTTTTCCGCCGACTCGCGTACCAGACGAGTGTCGCGGTCGCCATGGCCGCGCCGGCCGCCGCCATGGCGGCGAGAACCGGCCGCGAGGGCATCGACAGCGCCGGCAGCCGCTGCTTGAGCGGAACCGGGCGGTTGAAGGAGAGGACCGGCCAGCCACGGGCCACCGCCTCCCGGCGCAGTGCCCGGTCCGGATTGACCGCACAGGGGTGTCCGACCGCCGAGAGCATCGGTACGTCGGTGGCCGAATCGCTGTAGGCATAGCAGCGTTCCAAGTCGTAGCCCTCGGACGCGGCCAGTTCCCGGACGGCCTCGGCCTTGGTCGGACCGTAGGCGTAATACTCCACCTCGCCGGTGAAGCGGCCGTCCTCGCCGACGACCATACGGGTGGCCACGACCCGGTCGGCGCCCAGGAGTTCACCGATGGGTTCGACGACCTCGGCACCGGAAGTCGAGACGATGACGACATCGCGTCCGGCGGCGTGATGCTCTTCGATGAGTGAGGCCGCCTCGTCGTAAATGATCGGGTCGATCAGATCGTGCAGGGTCTCGGCGACGATCTCGCGGACCTGGGCCACGTCCCAGCCGCGGCACAGCGAGGAGAGATATTCACGCATCCGCTCCATCTGATCGTGGTCGGCGCCACCCGCAAGGAACACGAACTGGGCGTACGCAGTGCGCAGTACGGCCCGCCGATTGATCAGGCCGCCTTGGTAGAACGACTTGCTGAAGGTCAGCGTGCTCGACTTTGCAATGACGGTCTTGTCCAAGTCGAAGAACGCAGCAGTACGGGGAGTCGAGTGAGGCACGGAGTGGTTTTCCACGGGGGTGAGCATAGGCTCCCACCATTCGGCGTAAGGTGTGGCGCGTGGGTTTGCCTGAGAAGGCTCTCGGGTACACCATGGAAGTCACGGATCGTTCGCGACCGTGCTAACCCGGTCCGGCTCCTCCCCCCCCGAGTCGGCCGTGGGGACGACCCCCGCTCTCCCCCCCGGCGGGGGTCGTCGCATGTCCGGACGCTTTTTCCGCCGCCGGGCGACGATCCGCCTCGCCCTCCGCCTCTGTGGCGCCGGCGGCCGGGCCACCTCGCTTCCGTTACCCATCGTAGTCAACGCGCTGCTCTGAGGAACCCCCTCTCGGGTCCTTCGTGAAGCTCTCTTGAGCCCCAGAAGTCGCCCTTCGTCGCTGGAATAGGTGACGGGGATATTCACAGCCGCGGAGTTGTCCACAGATTTGGTTCAAGATCCACTCAGATTTCCCGATCGCTGCATCGTAAAAGTCCGCGAGTTCGCGGATGTGCGAGTCGCGTAGCGATAGGGGGACGGAACGTGGCCGGAACCACGCCATCGGAGCGACCGGACCGCACCGGCGAAGAGCGGGGCGGTCCGCTGATCATCACCGAGGACGAACGACTCCTGGACGATCTGCTGCGGCTGTGCGCCGCGGCGGGTGTGCTGCCCGAGGTGGCGCACGGCCTGCCGGCCCGCAAAGGGGGCTGGGAGGCGGCGCCCCTGGTCATCGTCGGCGAGGACTGCGCGAGCCGCCTGTACGGAGCCGGCCGCCGGGCAGGCGTCATCCTCACAGGCCGGGACACCGACGACCAGGAGACCTGGCGCCGGGCCGTCGCCATCGGCGCGGAGCGCGTCCTCACGCTGCCTGACGGGGAGCGCTGGCTGGTCGACCGCATCGCCGACGCCGTCGAGGGTGCAGGCCCGCCGGCCCTGACGGTCGGCGTCATCGGCGGCCGCGGCGGCGCCGGTGCGAGCACCCTGGCCGGCGCGCTGGCCGTCACCGCCGCCCGGACGGGCCGGCGCACGATGCTCGTCGACGGCGACCCGCTGGGCGGCGGGCTGGACGTCCTGCTGGGCGGCGAGAAGGAAAAGGGCCTGCGCTGGCCGGCGTTCGCTGAATCGCGCGGCCGGGTGGCCGGCGGCGCCCTGGCCGAATCGCTGCCGCAGCTGCACTCCCTGCGGGTCCTCAGCTGGGACCGGGGCCCCGACGTCACCATCCCGCCGGCGGCGATGCGCGCCGTCATGGCGGCGGCACGCCGACGGGGCGGGGTCGTGGTCGTGGACCTGCCGCGCCGTGTCGACGAGGCGACGGCGGAGGCCCTGGCCCAAGTGGATATGGGGCTGCTGCTCGTCCCCACGGAGCTGCGCGCGGTCGCGGCGGCCCAGCGGGTGGCCTCCGGCGTCCAACAGCAGCTGAGTGATCTCCGTGTGGTGGCTCGCGGCACGCCTGAACGCCACGGCCACGGCCTGTCTCCGAGCGAAATCGCCCGCCTCATGGACCTGCCCTTGGCCGGCGAACTGCCCTGGGAGCAGGGCCTGTTGGTGGACCTGGCGCGCGGCGTACCGCCGGGTGCGCGGGTCCGGGAGCCGCTGGCGAGGTTCTGCGCGGGGTTCTGGCGGCGGGTGGCGGCGAGTGGAGGTGATGGGGCGGAGGAGGCGCCAGGTCCGGGCGCGGCGCAAGCGCAAGTCCCATGGCCGGGGCCGCAGGGTGGCGCGGGTTCCGGTGCGGGACCGAGCGGTGGGCCGGGGGCGGACCCGGAGGCCGGTTCGAGGCCGGGGCCGGACCTGCCGCCGGGGCGGAGGCCGGGTGCGGACCCGGCAGCTGGGTGGGGACAGGGGCGTGGCCCGGTTGCCTGGGCCGGTTCGGGGCCGCTGGCCGCGTTGGACGCCAGCGTGCTCCGGGCGGGCGGCCGGGGCGGAGGCCGGGCATGAGGACGGGGCCGGGGCGGGACCTGCTGGACGTCGTGCGCCGGCGGCTCGCCGAGGCGGGGGCGGAGCCGACACCGGCTCGGGTGGCGGTGGCGCTGCGCGAGGAGGGACGGCTCCTGGGAGACGCCGAAGTGCTGGGCGTGGTGGCCGCGTTGCGGTCCGAGATGGTGGGCAGCGGACCGCTGGAGCCGCTGCTGGCCGCACCCGAGGTGACGGACGTCCTGGTCACCGCGCCGGACGAGGTCTGGGTGGACCGCGGCACCGGCCTGGAGCGTACGGATGTCCGCTTCCGGGACGAGGCGGAGGTGCGCAGGCTCGCCCAGCGGCTGGCGGCGGTGGCCGGCCGGCGCCTGGACGACGCCCGCCCCTGGGTGGACGCCCGGCTCCCGGACGGCACCCGGCTGCACGCCGTGTTGCCCCCGGTGGCGGTAGCCGGGACCTGTCTGTCCCTTCGGGTGCTGCGGCCACGCGCCTTCGGGCTCGTGGAGCTGGTCGCGGCGGGGACGGTCCCGCCGGGCGGCGAACGGCTGCTGCGGGCGATGCTGGCGGCCCGGCTGTCGTTCCTCATCAGCGGGGGCACCGGCTCGGGCAAGACCACACTCCTCAGCACGCTGCTCGGCCTGGTCGGCCCGACCGAGCGGATCGTCCTGGCCGAGGACTCCGCGGAGCTGCGGCCGGACCACCCCCACGTGGTGCGGCTGGAGACCCGCCCGGCCAACCAGGAGGGCGTCGGCCGGGTGGCGCTGAGCGACCTCGTACGGCAGGCGCTGCGGATGCGCCCCGACCGGCTGGTGGTCGGCGAGGTGCGTGGCGCCGAAGTCACGGACTTGCTGGCCGCGCTCAACACGGGCCATGAGGGCGGCTGCGGCACGGTCCACGCGAACGCCGCCTGCGACGTCCCCGCCCGGCTGGAGGCCCTCGGCTCGGCCGCGGGACTCGACCGTGCCGCGCTGCACAGCCAGTTGGCGGCCGCGCTCTCGGTCGTACTGCATCTTGTGCGCGATCGGACCGGCCGGCGCCGGATCGCCGAGCTCCATGTCCTGGAGCGGGACCGCGACGGCTTCGTGGTGACCGTACCGGCCGCCGTCTGGGGCCCGAGCGGCTTCCGGCAAGTGCGCGGCTGGGAGCGGTTGATGCGGCTCTGCGAGCGGGGCGGGGGCGAGTGCCGATGAGCGGGACCGGGGTGGCGCTCGCGGTCGCGGTGCTCTTCGCGGGAGTCGCGCTCCAGGCGGTCGCCGTGAGGCGGCGGAGCGACGTACGGCGGCGGGCCCGGGCTCTGTTCGGGGACGGTGAGGAGGCGGGCCCGGTGGGGCTGTGGCAGGCCTGGTCTCCGGTCGAAGGGCTGCGGAAGTGGTGCGCGGAGCGGGTGACCGAGGGGGATGTGGGCAGACGGTGGAGCGTCGGCCGTTGGGGCGCCATCGGGCGGGAGGCCTGGTGCCTGCCCGCCGGGGTGGCGCTGGGAGCGCTGGGCGGGTCCCCGCTGCCGGTGCTCGCCTCGCCGGTGGCCATGTTCCTTGTCCGGCGCCGGCTGGCCGCCCGTGGCGCGGAGCGAGCGCGGGACCGGCGGGCCGCTCAGGTGATCGGGCTGTGCGCGGCGGTGGCGGGCGAGCTGCGGGCCGGACGACAGCCGGCCCAGGCACTGCTCGCCGCGGGGTCGCCGGGCCTCGGGGAGGCGGGCTCGGAGGTGGTGGCGGCCGCCCGTTACGGCGGGGACGTGCCCCAGGCGCTCCGTTCCGCGGCGCGAGCGCCCGGAGCCGAGGGGCTGACCGGCATGGCGGCGTGCTGGCAGGTGGCGGTGGAAGGCGGTGCCGGACTGGCCTCCGGGCTGGAGCGGATCGCGGCCGGGCTCCGTGCCCAACGGGATCAACGCGAGGAGCTGAGCGCCCAGTTGGCGGGGCCGCGCACCACTGCGCTGATGCTCGCGCTGCTCCCGGTCGGCGGGCTCCTGATGGGCAGCGCCCTGGGCGCCGACCCCCTGCGGGTGCTGCTGCACACCCCGGCCGGCTGGGGCTGTCTGGCGGCGGGCGGGCTTCTGGAGTGGGGCGGCGTGGCCTGGACCGCCCGGATCGTCGCGGATGCGGAAGGCACGGGAGTGAGGAGGGGAGTGTCGTGAGCGCGGAAGTTGTCCACAGGGTGGGGATGACGGTCGCGGCCGTCATGGCGCTGCTGTGCGTGATGGCGCTGGTACGGGAAGCACGCCGCGCACGAGCCGTACGCAGGCGGGCGTCGGCGCTGTGGAGCGGCGGGGCGGGCGGCGACGGTGCCCGACGGACTGGACGTCGGGCCGAAGGGCGGAAGCGAGGACGGACCGGCGGTCGGGGGACCACGAGGGGACCGAAGGCCTGGGCCGGGCCCCTGGGGGCGGCCGGCTTCGTGGCCATCGTCGTCGGCGGAGCCCCTGGTGTCGTGGCAGGACTCGCGGTGGGCTTCGGAGCGCATCGCTGGCTGACACGTCAACGGGGCGAGGAGGAAGCCAGGTTGGCCGCCGTGGCGGTACGTACGGAGCTGGCGCCCGCAGGCGATCTGCTGGCGGCCTGCCTCGCGGCGGGGGCCGGCCCGCGGGAGTCGGCCGAGGCGGTGGGCCGTTCGCTCCACGGGCCCGTGGCCGAGCGGCTGCGCCAGGTGGCGGCGGAACTGCGCCTGGGCGGCGAACCGGCCGTCGTATGGCCACGGCTGGCAGCCCTCCCCGGAGCCGAAGGGCTGGCGCGTTGTATGGAGCGCGCCGGGGTATCGGGGGTGCCGGCCGTCGAGTCGGTGTCGCGGATCGCCGCCGAACTCCGTGCGGAGCAGGCCAGGGCGGCCACCGCGCGGGCCCGGCGGGCCGGGGTGCTCGTCACCCTTCCGCTGGCGGCGTGCTTTTTGCCGGCGTTCCTGGTGCTCGGGGTGGCGCCGGTGCTGATCGGCCTGGCAGCCGGCCTCTTGGGAGGCGGTTGATCTCGATACGCATCCGGCTGGTCTCGATACCCGACCGATCTCGATATCCGACTGGTCCCGATACCTGACTGATCTCTGGACGAAGCAAGTTCGGCAACCGGCCATGAAGCCGGAGAGCGGGGGATGGAATGTTTCGACGGTGGTGGACGAGGCTGCGCTCGGTGGCGGCCGACGACCGGGGGATGGTCACGGCGGAGTACGCCGTGGGAACGCTCGCGGCGGCGGCTCTGGCGACGGCGTTCTACAAGATCGCGACGAGTGAGACCGTCCATGCGGCGCTGCGGTCGCTGTTCGAGCGGGCGCTAAATGCCCAGTTCTGATGGCAGGAGCAGGGCCGCAGGTAGGGGCAGGGGCACGGCCCCTGGGCCCCGCGGCGCCCCGAGGACTGCGCGCGACGCCGGATTCGTGACGGCGGAGACGGCCGTGGTCCTGCCGGTTCTGGTGACGATCGTGGCGGCGCTCATCTGGGGACTGCTGGCGGTCTGTGCCCGTATCGAGTGTGTGGACGCGGCCCGGGCCGGGGCGCGGGCGGCGGCGCGGTCGGAACCCCGGGCGGCGGTGATCGCGGCGGCAGAGGGGGCCGCTCCGCGGGGTGCGCGGGTCGCGCTGGCGCGGGAGGGCGACCTGGTGCGCGTACGGGTCGAGGCCGGGCTGCCCGGTGCGGGGCGGCTGACGGTGCAGGTCACAGGGGAGGCGGTGGCTCTTGCGGAGGAAACGGTGCGGTGATGAGGGCTCGGCGACGGTCTGGACGGTCTTCGCGGCCGCCGCGCTGTGCGCCGTCTTCCTGGCTCTGATCGCCGTGGGGCAGGCCGTGACGGCACGACATCGCGCGGGGGGAGCCGCGGACCTGGCGGCGCTGGCCGCGGCGGATCGCGCCCTCCAGGGCCCGGCCAGGGCGTGTGCGGCGGCGGGCCGGGTGGCGGACGCCCAGCGCACGCGTCTGGTGCGGTGCTCGGTGGTGGGGGCGATCGCGGATGTGTCGGTCGAGGCGGGTGGTCGTCCGTTCACGTCGCGGGTGCGGGCGCGCGCCGGGCCGGTGGGGTCCGGGCCGTCGCCCGCGGGGCCGGCGGGGCGGCTGGGGCGTGGAGATCCGCCGGGAACCCGGATCGGGCCGACTCGGCGCGGCCACTCGGCAGAAGCCACCGCCGGGCCCGCCACGGACGCCGTGAGACCGCTACGCCCCCGGCCGGTTTCCCTCCGGCGCTCCCCGCAGCAGCTCGGCCAGCAGGCGGATCGCTCCCCGCTTGTGGAGCGGGTCGTTGCCGTTGCCGCACTTGGGGGACTGGATGCACGAGGGGCAGCCCGCCTCGCACTCGCAGGAGGCGATGGCGGTGCGGGTGGCGGTGAGCCAGTCGGCGGCCGTGTGGAAAGCGCGTTCGGCGAAGCCGGCACCGCCGGGGTGGCCGTCGTAGACGAAGACGGTCGGCAGCAGGGTGTCCGGGTGCAGGGGGACGGAGACGCCGCCGATGTCCCAGCGGTCGCAGGTGGCGAAGAGCGGCAGCAGGCCGATGGAGGCGTGTTCCGCGGCGTGCAGCGCACCGCCCAGCTGCTCGGGATTGACGCGGGCGGCGTCGAGTTGGTCCTCGGTGACGGTCCACCACACCGCGCGGGTGCGCAGCGTACGGGGCGGCAGATCGAGCTTGGTCTCGCCCAGGACCTCGCCGGTGATGAGCTTGCGGCGCAGGAAGGAGACGACCTGGTTGGTGACCTCGACGGAGCCGAAGCAGAGCCGGGCGTCCCCCCAGGGGATCTCGGTGTCGGTCTCCAGGATGGAGATGGCGGTGGTGTCGCGGGCGGTCGTCGAGTAGGGCGGGCTGGCCTCTTCGACGAGGGCGACGTCGTCGTCCAGGTCGAGGTGCTGGACCACATAGGTGCGGCCCTGGTGGAGGTGGACCGCGCCGTCGTGGACGGTGGTGTGCGCGGCGGCGGCGTCCACGGTGCCCAGCAGCCGCCCGGTGCCGGCCTCGACCACCTGGACCGGCGAGCCGCCCTGGCCGCGGATGTCGGTGAGGTCGGCGGCCCGCTCGCGGCGCGTCCAGTGCCAGGCCGTGGCGCGGCGGCGGAGCAGGCCCGCGGCCTCCAGCTGCGGCATCAGCCCGGCGGCAGCGGGCCCGAAGAGCGGGAAGTCGGCTTCGGTGAGGGGACGTTCGGCCGCGGCCGCGCACAGGTGCGGGGCGAGCACGTAGGGGTTGTCGGGGTCGAGGACGGTCGACTCGACGGGCTGGTCGAAGAGGGCTTCGGGGTGGTGGACGAGATACGTGTCCAGCGGGTCGTCGCGGGCAACGAGCACGGCGAGCGCGCCCTGCCCGGCCCGCCCGGCGCGCCCGGCCTGCTGCCACAGGGACGCGCGGGTGCCCGGATAGCCGGCGATCACCACGGCGTCGAGGCCGGAGACGTCCACACCCAGTTCGAGCGCGGTGGTGGCGGCCAGGCCGAGGAGATCCCCGCTGTGCAGGGCGCGTTCAAGGGCGCGGCGCTCCTCGGGCAGATAGCCGCCCCGATAGGCGGCGACACGCGCGGGCAGCGAGCGGTCGACCTCCGCGAGCCGTTCCTGGGCGATCAGGGCGATCAGCTCGGCGCCGCGCCGGGAGCGTACGAAGGCGACGGTGCGTACGCCCTGGACGGCGAGGTCGGTGAGCAGATCCGCGGTCTCGGCGGTGGCGGTACGGCGGACCGGTGCGCCCTGTTCGCCGTGCAGCTCGGTCAGCGGCGGCTCCCACAGCGCGAAAACCAACTCGCCGCGCGGCGAGGTGTCCTCGGTGATCTCCACCACGGGCAGACCGGTGAGCCTGGTCGCGGCCTGCGCCGGTTCGGCGGCCGTGGCGGAGGCGAGCAGGAAGACAGGCTCGGAGCCGTAGCGGGCGCAGACGCGGCGCAGTCGGCGGACGACCTGCGCGACATGGGAGCCGAAGACTCCCCGGTAGCTGTGGCATTCGTCGATGACGACATAGCGCAGCGCCCGCAGGAAGGAGGACCAGCGCGGGTGGGACGGCAGGATGCCGCGGTGCAGCATGTCGGGGTTGGTCAGGACGTAGTTGGCGTACTGGCGGACCCATTCGCGTTCCTCGACGGGAGTGTCACCGTCGTAGACCGCGGGCCGGATGGCGGTGCCCAGCGGGGCGGCCAGCTCGCGTACGGCGCGCCGCTGGTCGGCCGCCAGTGCCTTTGTGGGGGCCAGATACAGGGCGGTGGCCCCCCGCCCGTTCGGGGCCTCGGAGCCGTCCAGGAGCGCGGAGAGGACCGGTGCGAGATACGCCAGGGACTTGCCCGAGGCGGTGCCGGTGGCGACGACGACCGACTCGCCGCGCAGCGCGTGTTCGGATGTCCGTGCCTGGTGGGCCCAGGGTCGATCGATTCCGGCCGAACGGATGGCGTCGATCACTTCCGGTCGGATCTGTTCCGGCCAGTCGGCATGGCTGCCGATGCGCGGGGGCAAGTGCTCCGTATGAGTGATGCGCGCAGCGCGGGTCGCGCCCCGGGCGAGACGTTCGAGAATCATGCCTGGGGAAGGGCGCGCGCCCGCATCCGGCGGGAGTCGATTGGAGGCCATCGGCACCGAGTGTGTCACCGGAGTGACGGACAATGCTCAAAGGGCGTCGTGCACGCCTACTGGTAAGTGATTGAATGCCATCGCGGCTGCCAGATCCGCCCCTACCTTCGGTGGGGAGGCCCCAGGGGGGCGACCGCTCGATAGCAAGGTGCTGGAGGATCCGTGGACCTGTCCCTGTCGACCCGGACCGTTGGCGACCGTACGGTCGTCGAGGTCGGTGGCGAGATTGATGTATACACCGCGCCCAAGCTGCGCGAGCAGCTGGTCGAGCTTGTGAACGACGGAAGCTACCACCTCGTGGTGGACATGGAACGTGTCGACTTCCTGGACTCCACTGGGCTCGGCGTGCTGGTCGGCGGGCTCAAGCGGGTGCGTGCCCATGAGGGCTCGCTGCGCCTGGTCTGCAACCAGGAGCGCATTCTCAAGATCTTCCGTATTACCGGACTGACCAAGGTGTTCCCGATTCACACCTCGGTCGACGAAGCCGTCGCAGCCACTGACTGACGGCTTGCCGGTACCCCCGCGCCAGCCGGCGCGGGGGAGGAAGTAGTGGGGGGTACCGGACCGGTGTCCGGCCCCCTGCGCCGCACGCCCGCATATCGAGGGGGATGGCATGGCCACCGTCGAACTTCGCTTCAGCGCCCTTCCCGAGCATGTCCGTACCGCGCGACTGGTCGCAGCTGCCGTGGCCCGGCGCGCCGGGGTGGACGAGGCCGTGCTGGACGAGGTGCGGCTCGCTGTCGGCGAGGCCTGCAGCCGGGCCGTGGGGCTGCATGAGAGCCATGACATCTCGGCGCCGGTGCGGGTGCTGCTGATCGAGGACGAGAAGAAGTTCTCGATCGAGGTGGGCGACGGGGTGTCCGGCGCCTCCGGGGTGGCCGGTGCGCGGGGCTCCGACGAGGCCGAGAGCGTCCCGGAGAGCGACGCCGAGGGCGAGGACGAGATGGGCCTCGCCGTGATCAGCGGGCTGGTCGATGACGTCGAGGTGACCTCCGGCGAGGACGGCGGGATGATCCGCATGACCTGGCCCACGACGACGGCGGCCGTTCTGCCATAGCGCGGAGCGCCGGCCTGAGCGCGAGAACGCGGGCCTGAGCGCGAGAGGGGCGCCGGCCTTGGCGCCGAGCGCGCCGGCCGTACGCGAGCGCGTCAGCCACCAGCCGTACGAGCATGCCCGTGGACCACCGGTCCCGGTGCGGCGGCTTCGACAGGCCCGACGGTTCACCTGTCCGACGGGCCCCTGCCTGACGTCTCCCCGCCCGACGGGCACTCCGTCCGACGTCCGCCACGCCGGACGGCCAGAGCGACTCCACGGGCCGCCAGGGACCGCTGACGACCGCGTGAGCGCCCCGCCCCACCCGAACGCCCCGGGAATCCCACCACCCGCCGGCCCTCGGCCCGCCACCTCCCGGGTCCCCGGTCCCTCCACCAGCTCACCCATGGGTTGCGATCCGGACTCGATCTGACGGCCTATCACCGTCCCTCGCCTCGCGTCGGAGGGTGACACGCGCGACCCGGGCCACCCGTTCGGCCGCGGCCGAGCGGCTCAATTCTCTCGGCCGTCACGCAGGCCACAACCGGCCCGGGTGACGGGACCGCCCCCTTTGAGCAGCGGCGATCACTCGGCGGGCAATTGACGATCAGTACGACATCGAGATCATCGGGCTGCGGTCAGCCAATTCACGCCTTTCCTTCGTCCGGGCGAATTCCGTACGCCGTCAGCCTTTTGATCTTCGCCGCTACCGGCGAATTCCCTTTGACGCGCCCTGTTTTGATCAACCGCGGCTCCCTACAATCCGTCCACATCTTGCTCAGGACGCCTGAGCGTGCTTCCGCGCGCCCATGTGCCAAACGTCAAGGAGGACGAATGGCGGGGCCTTACACCCCTCAGTTGCTTGACACCCCCTCTTTTCTGGCCGGGCCCTCGCTGACGGCAGGCAATCGCGGCATCGTGCTGGTGATCGCCGTGGTCGCCCTGGCGGCGCTGGCTGTCGCGGCGGTGCTGGTTCGCCAAGTACTCGCGGCCGGCCAGGGAACCGACAGTATGAAGAAGATCGCGGCGGCCGTGCAGGAGGGCGCGAATGCCTACCTGGCCCGGCAGTTGCGGACCCTCGGCGTATTCGCCGTCGTGGTGTTCTTCCTGCTCATGCTGCTGCCCGCGGACAACTGGACGCAGCGCGCCGGACGCAGCGCCTTCTTCTTGATCGGTGCCGGATTCTCGGCGGCCACCGGCTATATCGGCATGTGGCTCGCGGTCCGCGCCAATGTGCGGGTGGCGGCGGCCGCCCGGGAAGCCACTCCGGCCGAGGGCGATAAACGGGAAAAGGATCTTACGGCGGTCTCGCACACGGCCATGAAGATCGCATTTCGCACCGGTGGCGTTGTCGGCATGTTCACCGTGGGGCTGGGCCTGCTCGGCGCGTCCTGCGTGGTGCTCGTCTACGCGGTCGACGCGCCCAAGGTGCTGGAGGGCTTCGGCCTCGGCGCCGCGCTGATCGCCATGTTCATGAGGGTCGGCGGCGGCATCTTCACCAAGGCCGCGGACGTCGGCGCCGACCTCGTCGGCAAGGTCGAGCAGGGCATCCCCGAGGACGACCCGCGCAACGCCGCGACCATCGCGGACAACGTGGGCGACAACGTCGGGGACTGCGCCGGTATGGCGGCCGACCTCTTCGAGTCGTACGCGGTGACCCTGGTCGCCGCCCTCATCCTGGGCATGGCGGCCTTCGGCAACGCCGGGCTCGCCTTCCCGCTGCTGGTCCCGGCCATCGGTGTGGTCACCGCGATGATCGGCATCTTCGTCGTCGCGCCCCGGCGCAGCGACCGCAGCGGCATGACGGCGATCAACCGCGGCTTCTTCGTCTCCGCGGCCATCTCGCTGCTCCTGGTGGCCGCCGCGGTGTTCACCTACCTGCCGTCCAGTTACCGGGACCTGAAGGGCGTCACCGACCCGGACATCCTCGGCCGGAGCGGCGACCCCCGGATGCTGGCGCTGGTGGCGGTCGCCATCGGCATCGTGCTCGCCGCGCTGATCCAGCAGCTGACCGGCTACTTCACCGAGACCAACCGGCGGCCCGTCAGGGACATCGGCAAGACCTCGCTGACCGGTCCGGCCACCGTCATCCTCGCCGGCATCTCGATCGGTCTGGAGTCGGCCGTCTACTCGGCGGTGCTGATCGGCCTCGCGGTCTACGGGGCGTTCCTGCTGGGCGGTGCCTCCATCATGCTGGCGCTGTTCGCGGTGGCGCTGGCCGGCACCGGCCTGCTGACCACGGTCGGCGTGATCGTGGCGATGGACACCTTCGGCCCGGTCTCCGACAACGCGCAGGGCATCGCGGAGATGTCCGGCGATGTCACCGGTGACGGCGCGCAGGTGCTGACCGAGCTGGACGCGGTCGGCAACACCACCAAGGCCATCACCAAGGGCATCGCCATCGCGACGGCCGTACTGGCCGCCGCCGCGCTCTTCGGCTCGTACCGGGACGCGATCGCCACCGCCGTACGCGAAGTCGGCAGCGCCGCCAGCGGGATGGGGCTCAGCCTGGACATCTCGCAGCCCAACAACCTGGTCGGGCTGATCCTCGGCGCCTCGGTCGTCTTCCTGTTCTCCGGGCTGGCGATCAACGCGGTGTCGCGGTCGGCGGGCGCGGTGGTCTTCGAGGTGCGCCGGCAGTTCCGGGAGAAGCCCGGGATCATGGACTACACCGAGAAGCCGGAGTACGGCCGGGTCGTCGACATCTGCACCAAGGACGCGCTGCGCGAACTGGCCACCCCCGGGCTGCTGGCGGTGCTCACCCCCATCGCGGTCGGCTTCTCGCTCGGCGTCGGCGCGCTCGGCTCGTTCCTGGCGGGCGCGATCGGCACCGGCACGCTGATGGCGGTCTTCCTCGCCAACTCCGGTGGCGCGTGGGACAACGCCAAGAAGCTGGTCGAGGACGGCCACCACGGCGGCAAGGGCAGCGAGGCGCACGAGGCGACGATCATCGGCGACACCGTGGGCGACCCGTTCAAGGACACCGCCGGCCCGGCGATCAACCCGCTGCTGAAGGTCATGAACCTGGTGGCGCTGCTGATCGCGCCCGCTGTGGTGAAGTTCTCGTACGGCGAGGACAAGAGCCTCGGCGTACGGCTCGCGGTCGCGGTGCTGGCGATCGCCGTCATCGTCGGTGCGGTCTACGTCTCCAAGCGGCGCGGAATCGCCGTAGGTGACGAAGGCAACTCCGAAGACCCGGAGAGCATCGCCGAATCGGCCAAGACGGCCGTGGCGTCGTAACGGCCAAGTACCTCCGAAGGGGCTCGCGGACCGCTCAACTGGGCGGGTGGACGGCGTTTTTCACAGACGCCGGCCACCCGCCCTTTCGGCTGCCCGGGTGGCCCTGAGGTCCTTGGTGCAAATGGCTGCAATGAGGGGCGGAGGCGATGCCCGACCCATGGGCCAGGCCCTTTGGACGTGTATGTTCCGGGGCCGAGAGCCATGGAAGGGACCAATCCGGTGAACAAGAAGCTTGTGGCTGCACTGTCCGGCGGTGCGGCACTGGTGCTCGCGCTGACCGGCTGCAGCGAGGACAGCAGCAAGAAGCTCAACGACTGGGCGAAGACGTTCTGCGACTCTGCGCAGGCTCAGTTCAAGAAGATCCAGGACGCCAACGCCGCCATGCAGACGGCCGACACCGGCAGCACGGACTCCAAGAAGGTCCAGCAGACCGACTCGAAGGCGTTCCAGCAGATCTCAGACGCCTACGCCACGCTGGCCAAGAACCTGGACAAGGCCGGGCCACCGCCCAACGAGAACGCCGAGGCGCAGAAGCACGCCGTCACGGAGCTCAAGTTGCTCTCCCAGGGGTACACGAACCTCAAGAAGCAGGTCGAGGGCCTGAACACCAAGGACAAACTCAAGTTCGCGGACGGTCTGCGCGATCTGTCCAGCGGCATCAACAAACTCAACAAGCAGAGCGAGGCGGCCTTCAAGAAGCTGGAGTCTGGCGAGGTCGGCACGGCGATGGCCGGTCAGGAGGGCTGCCAGAGCAGCCAGGGCGTGTCGGGGTCTCCGTCGCCCAAGAAGTCCTGACACGGGGCAAGGAGTCCTGACGCGGGACCGAGCGGGCGGACACGGCCCGGCGACGCGCCCGAGGCGGGTGTGGCGCCGGGCCGTCGCCGATTGTCGGTGGCAGGGTCGACAATGGGGGACGTGAGTACGCACCTCCCCACCGCAGATGCCCAGGACCCCGAGAGCAGCGCCCGCACCGCCCGGTTGCGTGAGGCGCTGCTGGCCGCCGCCTTCACCGCCGACGGGTTGCTGGACCTGCTCGGCGCCCCGGCCTATGCCGCGCTGGCGCGCAGCGAGACCGTTCCCGCGCTGCGGGCGACCCGCGGTGACAGCCCGTTGGAGACGCTGGTGCGGCTCTTCCTGCTCCAGCGCCCGGTGGAGCTGCGGCGGGCGCGGGCGGCGCTGCCGGTCGAGGACTGCCTCGCCGATGGCTGGCTGGTGCAGGACGGCGACGAACTGCGCGCCCGGGTGGATGTACGCCCGTACGGCGGCCCCGAGGGGCAGGACTGGTGGATCGTCTCCGACCTGGGCTGCGCGGTCGGCGGCGCCGGCGGCATCCGGGGCGCCGGGGAGGCCGAGCGCGCACAGCTGGTGCTCGGCGTCGGCGGCGCCTCCACGACCCTCGCCGGGATCACGGTCCGCCGGCCGGTCGCCAAGGCGCTCGATCTCGGTACGGGCTCCGGCATCCAGGCGCTGCACGCCGCCCAGCACGCCACCCGGGTCACGGGCACCGACCTCAACCCCCGGGCGCTGCGGATCGCCGCGCTGACGCTGGCGCTCTCCGGGGCGGGAGCGGCGGATCTGCGGGAGGGCTCGCTCTTCGAGCCGGTCGGCGACGAGACGTACGACCTGATCGTGTCCAACCCGCCGTTCGTGATCTCGCCTCTGGCGTCCGACGGGGCGCGGCTGACCTACCGGGACGGCGGCATGGGTGGCGACGACCTGTGCCGGACGCTGGTCCAGCAGTCCGCCGCGCACCTCAACGACGGCGGATACTGCCAGTTGCTGGCCAATTGGCAGCATGTGGCGGGCGAGGAGTGGCACGATCGGCTGCGCTCCTGGGTGCCGCGCGGCTGCGACGCCTGGATCGTGCAGCGCGAGGTGCAGGACATCACCCAGTACACCGAGCTGTGGCTGCGCGACGCCGGTGACCACCGCGCCGATGCCGGGGCGTACGCCGCGCGCTACGACGCCTGGCTCGACGAATTCGAGGCGCGCAAGACCAAGGCCATCGGCTTCGGCTGGATCACGCTGCGCAATTCCGGGTCCGACACCCCGTCCATCACGGTCGAGGAGTGGCCGCATCCGGTCGAACAGCCGCTGGGGGAGTCGGTCGTGGGGCACTTCGACCGTCAGGACTATCTGCGGTCCACCGACGACGCGGCGCTGCTGGCCGGCCACTTCCGGCTGGCCGACGAGGTGGTCCAGGAGCAGGTAGGGCTGCCCGGGGCGGAGGACCCCGAGCATGTGGTGCTCCGTCAGAACCGCGGTATGCGAAGGGCGACGAAGGTGGACACGGTCGGTGCGGGCTTCGCCGGGGTGTGCGACGGCTCGCTGCCCGCCGGGCGGATCCTCGACGCCATCGCCCAACTCGTCGGCGAGGACCCGGTCCTGCTGCGGGACCGCACGCCGTCCTCCATCCGGATGCTGGTCGAGCAGGGGTTCTTGGAGCCGGTGGCCGCGGTCGACTGACGGCCGGAACAGCGGGGCTGAGGAGCGGCGGCCAGGGGAGAAACCAGGGGGAGGGGCCGGTACAGGGGCCCGGGGAGCGGGTCCGTACGGGAGGAGCGGAAGTCGTTCATCCGGCGTTCGCCCGGATGCCGTCCTGGGGTGTCACGCTGCCCGCATGGAGAGTGGACCCGAGGTGTTCGCCGGCGCGGCATTCGCGCTGTTCGGCGCCGGACTGCTGGTGTGGACGGGCGTCTGCGTACGGACCGGGCATCCGGTCGCCGAGGGCGTCAGCCGGCCGCTCGCCGCGCTGACGGCGCTGCTGGCCGGGGTGGCGTTCCTGGCCACGGGAGGCTGGCTGCTGGCCACGCTGTAGCCGTCCGCGCCGTCCGCCCCGGCCTGCCACGCACGACAGGGGTCGCGTCGTCCCACGGCCGCCCGCCGCGCCGTCACGCCGGCAGGCCACCCCGATGAGTCACCCCGACAAGGCACCCCGGCCACCCCCGTAAGCCACCCCGATAGGCCGCTCCGTGTGCTTCCGGACAGTTCTGTAACAGCCGGCCGACAGGTGGCCGATATGTGCCGTTACGTGGAACGCCGGCAGGCACCTGGCCATGTTCCTCGGTGAAGGCCGCCAACGGCCTGTACACCGTCTGTGAGGAACTCCCATGAACCGTGCACTGCGCTACGCCACCGTCGGCGTCATCGCCGCCTCCCTGCTCGCCGGCGGCTCGGCCGCCGCCTTCGCCGCGCCGCAGGACGTCCACACCGCCAAGCCGGCCGCGGCCGCCGCTCCGGCCGCCGCCTCGCTGACGGCCAAGGCCAGCGTGAACTCGGTCAAGGCCTGGCAGGAGTTCCGGATCTCCGGCGTCGCCAAGGGCATCAAGGCCGGCACCAACGTCACCGTCCAGCAGAAGCAGGGCAAGAAGTGGGTGTCGCTGCCCGCGAAGGCCCCGGTCAACAAGAGCGGTGCGTACTCGGTACGGGTCAAGCTCGGCATCAAGGGCGCCAACCAGCTCCGCATAGCCGCGGGCAACACCGTCTCGCCGGTGGTCGCGGTCACCGTCCGCTGACGTCGACGACCGTCCACTCACATCCGGTCACATCCGGCGGACGGCCGGGGCGTGCCGCGCGGCACGCCCCGGCCGTCCGCCGGACACGCCCTACCCCACCAGGTTGCGGGCGACCATCCACACCGCGGCGATGCCGAACACCACGGCGTTGCTCCGGGCCGTCAGCCGGATCGGGTAGGCCCGCCCGCGGAGCCCCGCGACCAGCCAGCGCCCGGCGACGTACGCCACGGCCGGCACGCCCAGGATGAGCAGCACGGCGTTGTCGTGGAACGCCGCCACGACATCACCGTGCATCAGGTCGTACGCCATCCGCGTCCCGCCGCACGCCGGGCACAGCAATCCGGTGCACCACTTGAACGGGCAGGCGAGCAGCGCCTGTCCGGGCTGGTGCGGATCGGTGTGCCAGAGGTAGACGGCGGCCGCCCCGCCCACGCCGAGCGCGATCGACGCCCGGCGCAGGGTGCGGCTCCGGATCGACGCCCCGGTGGGCGGCTGGGCGGGTACCAGGGGGGTCACACGCTCAGCGACCTGGCGTAGTTGACCTGGTTGAGGACGAACATCACCTGCTCGCGCGACTGCACCGGGACCATCGTGGAGTGGTGCCGGCCCCCGCTGTTCACCGCGATCTGTACGAACCCGGTCGTCACCCGCTCCTTCATCAGCAGGAACAGCAGGCCGAGCAGGCAGAAGAGGAAGAAGACGATGGCGAGGACGACCGCGTGCGCCGGGATCTTCTCCTCGGTCCTCGACATGTCCGTCGCCGTCCAGATGGCGCCCTTGAGGGGCATCGGCCCGGCCGGCGTCATGATCGTGTCGCCGCTCACCGCGATATCGCCGAGCGACAGCGACATCCCGCCGGCCTGGGGCGCGCCCTGGAACGCGCCGGGCGCCGGCGGCGGCGGAGCGCTCGGCGGGAAACCGGGCGGGGGCGGCTGCGAGCCGGCCGGCGGATAGCCGTATCCGGGCTCCCCGGGGCGGCCGCCCTGCGGATAGCCGTATCCGGAGTCGGCGGGCTGGCCCCCGGCAGGTGTGGCGTACGGATTCTGGCCGGGCTGGCCGGGCTGCTCCGGTGGCGGTCCGGGGTACTGGTTCGCCATGGGTGATGTCCCCCCGAGTGTCTGTGTGACCACGGCGGTGCTCGGCTCGAGCGCTGAGCCGTACCGTGTGTTCATCCTGCGACCATCCTGCCAGCCCGCTCACATGCCGTACCAAGGCGATGACGGGATCTGGCGCCGCCTTGTGACCGTCGCCGCTGCCGCCGGCGCGCCGGCGGGGACACCGGCCACCCGTGCCCCGCATGCGGTCCGTCACTCTGCGAGACCATCGGCGGCCCGGCGGTAGCGGGGTGTGGACGACGACCGGGGAGGACGCCGGGAACCACCGCGGACCCGCCATGATCCATACGACCCGCTCCGGGGGCCGTAAAGAGCGGCTGATGCGGTCCGGGCGGCATGAAGCCATGTAGTCGGGTTACCGTTCGAGTGGCGTTGCGGGGTTTTTCCGTTTGACACGGGGGCGGGAGGTACCGTCACACTCCGCAGCGTCAAGCGTCACCGCAGTGCGCCCCGGCGACCGGCCGGGGAGCAATCTCAGCGTCGACCGGAGAGAAGAGCGAAGTTGTCCCCGACCAACGAAGCCACAGAGGGCGGCGGCCGCCGACTTGTCATCGTCGAGTCGCCCGCCAAGGCGAAGACGATCAAGGGCTACCTCGGCCCCGGCTATGTGGTCGAGGCGAGCGTGGGGCACATCCGCGACCTGCCCAACGGCGCGGCGGAGGTCCCGGCGAAGTACAAGGGCGAGCCCTGGGCCCGCCTCGGTGTGAACGTCGATGCCGACTTCCAGCCGATCTATGTGGTCAACAGCGACAAGAAGGACCAGGTCAAGAAGCTCAAGGAGCTGCTGGCCGAGTCCGACGAGCTCTACCTCGCCACAGATGAGGACCGCGAGGGCGAGGCCATCGCCTGGCATCTGCAGGAGATCCTCAAGCCCAAGGTCCCGGTCCACCGGATGGTCTTCCACGAGATCACCAAGGATGCGATCCGCGAGGCCGTCGCCAACCCGCGCGACCTCAACCAGAAGCTGGTCGACGCCCAGGAGACCCGGCGGATCCTCGACCGCCTCTACGGCTACGAGGTCTCGCCGGTCCTGTGGAAGAAGGTCATGCCCCGGCTGTCGGCCGGCCGTGTGCAGTCCGTCGCGACCCGGTTGGTCGTCGAGCGGGAGCGCGAGCGCATCGCCTTCCGCTCCGCGGAGTACTGGGACCTGACCGGCACCTTCTCCACCGGCCGGGCCGGCGACGCGAGCGACCCGTCGACCCTGACCGCCCGGTTGAACACCGTCGACGGCCGCCGGGTCGCGCAGGGCCGCGACTTCGGTCCCAACGGGCAGCTCAAGAACGACGTGCTCCATCTGGACGAGGCGAACGCCCGCGCGCTCGCCGTCGCCCTGGAGAACGCCGACTTCGCGGTGCGCTCGGTCGAGTCCAAGCCCTACCGCCGCTCGCCGTACGCCCCGTTCCGTACGACGACCCTCCAGCAGGAGGCCAGCCGCAAGCTCGGCTTCGGCGCCAAGGCGACCATGCAGGTGGCCCAGAAGCTGTACGAGAACGGCTTCATCACCTATATGCGTACGGACTCCACCACGCTCTCGGACACCGCGGTCGGCGCGGCCCGGGCGCAGGTGACGCATCTGTACGGCGCGAACTACCTGCCGGACAAGCCGCGCACGTACGCCGGCAAGGTCAAGAACGCCCAGGAGGCGCACGAGGCGATCCGCCCCTCCGGCGACCGCTTCCGCACCCCGGCCGAGACCGGCCTGACCGGCGACCAGTTCCGGCTCTACGAGCTGATCTGGAAGCGCACCGTCGCCTCGCAGATGAAGGACGCCACCGGTAACTCCGTCACGGTCAAGATCGGTGGCAGGGCCGCCGACGGCCGCGACGCCGAGTTCTCCGCGTCCGGCAAGACGATCACCTTCCACGGCTTCCTCAAGGCCTACGTGGAGGGCGCCGACGACCCCAACGCCGAGCTGGACGACCGCGAGCGCCGGCTGCCGCAGGTCGCCGAGGGCGACGCGCTGGCCGCGCGGGAGATCACCGCCGACGGCCACGCCACCAAGCCGCCGGCCCGCTACACCGAGGCCACGCTGGTCAAGGAGCTGGAAGAGCGCGAGATCGGCCGCCCGTCGACGTATGCGTCGATCATCGGCACGATCCTGGACCGCGGCTACGTCTTCAAGAAGGGCACCGCGCTCGTCCCGTCGTTCCTCTCCTTCGCGGTGGTCAACCTCCTGGAGAAGCACTTCGGCCGCCTGGTCGACTACGACTTCACCGCCAAGATGGAGGACGACCTCGACCGCATCGCCCGTGGTGAGGCACAGGCCGTGCCGTGGCTGCGGCGCTTCTACTTCGGCGAGGGCGAGGCCGAAGGGGCCGCCTCGGACGCCGGCAACGGCGACGGCGACCACCTCGGCGGGCTGAAGGAGCTGGTCGAGGACCTGGGCGCGATCGACGCCCGGGAGATCTCCTCGTTCCCGGTCAGCGACGACATCAAGCTGCGGGTCGGCCGCTACGGCCCGTACATCGAGCGCGGCGAGAAGGACTCCGAGGGCCACCAGCGGGCCGACGTCCCCGACGACCTCGCGCCCGACGAGCTGACCGTGGAGTACGCGGAGGAGCTGCTGGCCAAGCCCAGCGGCGACTTCGCGCTGGGCACCGACCCGGTCAGCGGCCACGAGATCGTCGCCAAGGACGGCCGCTACGGCCCGTACGTCACCGAGGTCCTGCCCGAGGGCACCCCGAAGACCGGGAAGAACGCGGTCAAGCCGCGCACCGCCTCGCTCTTCAAGTCGATGTCCCTGGACACGGTGACCCTTGAGGACGCGCTCAAGCTGATGTCGCTGCCGCGGGTCGTCGGCGCGGACGCCGAGGGCGTGGAGATCACCGCGCAGAACGGCCGCTACGGCCCGTACCTCAAGAAGGGCACCGACTCGCGCTCCCTGGAGAACGAGGAGCAGCTCTTCACCATCACCCTCGACGAGGCGCTGGCGATCTACGCCCAGCCCAAGCAGCGCGGGCGGGCCGCCGCGAAGCCGCCGCTGAAGGAGCTGGGCACGGACCCGGTCAGCGGCAAGCCGGTGGTGGTCAAGGACGGCCGCTTCGGCGCGTACGTCACCGACGGCGAGACCAACGCGACGCTGCGGCGGGACGACGACGTCGAGACGATCACCGCCGAGCGCGGCTACGAGCTGCTGGCGGAGAAGCGCGCCAAGGGGCCGGCGAAGAAGACCGCGGCCAAGAAGACGACCACGGCGAAGAAGACCACGGCCAAGAAGACGACCGCCAAGAAGACCGCCGCGAAGAAGACCGCGGCCAAGAAGACGACCACGGCGAAGAAGACGACCGCCAAGAAGGCGACCGCGAAGACCGCGGCGGCCAAGAAGACGGCGGCGTCGGCCGACGACTGAGACCGTGCCGCAGGGCTTCGGCGCAGGACAAGGGCGGGCAAGACGGACGTGTTCCGTCGAGCCCGCCCGTTTGTTCGGGCAGGCGCCCGGCGGCGCGGACCGTCCGGATAGGCTGGCGAGATGACGCGTACCGAGCAGCCAACGGTCGTGACCCCCACTTCAGGCGCCCTGGCGGCGGATTCCCGCGAGCGCGCGGTGCGAGCCCTGCTGCGGTTCCCCCCTCTGAAGCGATTGTGGAGCGCCCAATTCGTCGGGGGCATCGGCGATGCCCTGTCCATGCTTGTCCTGATAGTGCTCTCCCTTCAGGCGGCGCTGTACGTACCGGTGGGAGGCGAGGCCGTCTTCGGTGACGGCTATCGGGGCGTCGCCCTGGCGGTCACCACGGTCTTCGCGGCCCGGATGCTGGCGATGCTGCTCTTCGGGGCCGTCCTGCTGGGGCCGCTCTCGGCGCTCACGGCGCCCTCCGGGCCGCTGGACCGGCGCTGGACGATGATCGGCGCGGATGTGGTGCGGCTCGCGCTGCTGGTCATCGCCCCGCTGTGGATCGACTGGACGCCGGCCGACGCGCTGGCCTGGCTGCTGGTCACGGTCTTCGTCACCGGCGTCGCCGAGCGCTTCTGGACCGTCTGCCGGGAGAGCGCGGCCCCCGGACTGCTGCCCGCCCCGCCCCCGGAGGGCGCCGCGGTGAGGCCGCTGCCGGACAACATGGACGCCCTGCGCCGGCTCTCGCTGCGCACCACGTTCGTCTCGCTGCCGATCGCGGCCGCCGCCCTGGTGGTCGTCACGCTGATCAGTAAGCTCCTGGGCACCGGCATCGACTGGTTCCACCTCCACCAGGTCGCGCTCGGTTCCTATGTGGCCGCCGGGCTGTTCGCCGCCTCCGTGTCGATCCTCTACTTCATCGAGCTTCCCGGTACGCAGACGCCGCGGCCGCGGTCCCCCCTGGAGGGGTTGCGCCGCCCCAAGGCCACCGGTGACAAGGCCGAGGGCGCCCGGCCGGGCGGAGACAAGGGCCGTACGGGAGCCGTCCCGCTGCTGGTGCTGGCCTGCGCGGCGGTCGCCGCCGGGATCGCCGCGGCCGTCTCACTCGCCGTACTCCACGCCTACGACCTGTCGGGCGGACCGGCCACCTTCGCGCTCCTGGTGCTCGCGCTGACCGGCGGTACGGCCGTCGGCATCCGCGGCGCCCGCCGGGTGCTGCCCGCGCTCTCCCGGCGCCGGCTGCTCGCCCTGGCGGTCGCCGCCACCGGCCTGGCGCTGCTGGCCATGGGCCTGGTCCCGGACGTGACGACGGTCGTGGGGCTCGCGCTGCTCGCCGGTGTCGGCGCCGGTATCGCCGCCAATACGGGGCACACACTCCTGGACCAGGAGTCCGAGGAGTTCCGCACCGCCCGTACGACCGAGCATCTGCACGCCGTCGTACGGCTCGCGATCGCGCTGGCCGCCATCGTCTCGCCCCTGCTCGCGGCCGTCATCGGCCCGCACCACCTGGGCAACGGCACCTTCGACTTCTCCTACGGGGGCGCCGCCTACACGCTGATGCTGGTCGGCGCGCTGCTGCTGCCGGTCGCCGCCCTGGTCCTGAGCAAGCTCGACGACCGCGAGGGCGTATCGCTGCGACGCGATCTGCGCGAGGCGCTGCGCGGCGGCGACCCGACGCAGACGCCCGCCGCCACCGGCTTCTTCATCGCCCTGGAGGGCGGCGACGGCGCCGGCAAGTCCACCCAGGTCGAGGCGCTCGCCGAGTGGATCCGCGCCAAGGGCCACGAGGTCGTGGTGACCCGTGAACCGGGCGCCACCGCCATCGGCAAGCGACTGCGCTCGATCATCCTGGACGTCTCGACGTCCGGACTCTCGGACCGTGCGGAGGCGCTGATGTTCGCCGCCGACCGGGCCGAGCACGTCGACAGCGTCATCCGGCCGGCCCTGGAGCGCGGCGCGGTCGTCATCACCGACCGGTACATCGACTCCTCGGTCGCCTACCAGGGCGCCGGGCGCAACCTCGCGCCCACGGAGATCGCCCGGATCTCCCGCTGGGCGACGGACGGCCTGGTCCCGCACCTGACCGTGCTGCTCGACATCTCCCCCGAGACCGCCCGCGAGCGGTTCACCGAGGCACCGGACCGGCTGGAGTCCGAGCCCGCCGCCTTCCACCAGCGGGTACGGGCCGGCTTCCTGGCCCTGGCCGCCGCCGACCCCGCGCGCTATCTGGTCGTCGACGCCGGGCAGGAGCCCGAGGCCGTCACCACCGTCGTACGGCACCGCCTCGACCAGGTCCTCCCGCTGTCCGAGGCCGAGGTCCAGGCGCAGGCCGAGGCCCGTAAGGCGGCCGAGGAGGAGGCCCGCCGCAGGGCCGAGGAAGAGGCCGCGCGCAAGGCGGAGGAGGCGCGCCTGGAGCGTGAGCGCCAGGAGCAGCTCGCCAAGCTGCGCGCCGAGGAAGAGGAGCGCAAGCGCCAGGAGGCCGAGCAGGCCAAGGCGCTGGAGGCCGCCCGGCAGGCGGCCGAGGCCCGGCAGCGTGCCGAGGAGGCTCGCCAGGCGGCGGAGGAGGAGCGGCAGCGCCGCGAGGCCGAGGAGCGGGCCCGCCACGCCGAACAGGAGCGGCTGCGCAAGCAGCACGAGGAGCAGGCACGGCTGCGCCAGGAGGCCGAGGAGCGCCGCCTGGAGAAGCAGCGCAAGGCCGAGGAGGCCCTGCTGCGCGCCGAGCAGGCGCGGGTGGAGGCGGCCGAGGCGGCGGCCGCGGCGGAGGCCAAGGCCCGCGACGAGGCCGAGGCGCCCACCGCGGAGACGCCCGTGGCGGATCTGCGCAAGCGGCTGGGCGAGGACGGCTCGGCGGACTCCTCCGGATCCGGACCGGACGAGGAGCGGACGGAGTCGGTGACGTGGCCCGAGGCGCCCCGGGGCGGCGAGGCTTCCGGTGTGGCCGACGAGACCGCCGTGCTGCCCCAGGTGCGCGAGGAGCGGGACGCGCGGGAGAGCCACGGCTCCGACGCGGAGCAGACCACCGTGCTGCCCCCGGTCCGCGAGGAGCGGGACGCGCGCGGGAGCCACGCCTCCGACGCCGAGCAGACCACCGTGCTGCCACCCGTACGGCCGGACGCCCACTCCGATGGCGTACGGGACGGTGACCCCGCCGACCGGGTGCCGCCGTGGATGTTCCGCAAGGAGGTCCCGAACGAGGAAGACGGCGGCCCCTCCGCCGCCGAGTCGCGCGTGGAGCGCACCCGTGAGCTCCCGCAGATCGACCCGTCGACGGGTCAGCCGGCACAGCCCGCGCAGCGCAGCCGCCCCCGACCCGAATGGGCGGAGGAGACCCCGCTGGACGATCTGCCGACGCTCGCCGACGAGTTGCTCGGTCCGCACCAGGGCGACGACGCGGACGGCGGCACGGGCGACGACGGAGACCGGGGCGGTCGGGGACGGCGCCGCTAGGCGCGGCACGGCCGAACGACGGGGCCCGCACCACCGGCCGTGGCCGCAGCGGACATGCTGCGGCCACGGCCGTTTTCCGTCTCCGGACGGGCGGCGCCGACCGGCCACTGGAAACGGCTTCCGGATTCGTTTGTCAGTGGGTTGCACCACAATGGGTCGAGCGAGTCACGAGCAGCACGGAACGGAAAGGAACGGCAGGCGCGATGGCGGTATGGGACGACGTGGTCGGCCAGGACCGGGTGACGGCGCAGCTGGCCGCCGCCGCGCGCGATGCGGACGCCGTCGTCACGGCTGAGCGCGCCGCGCAGCAGGCCGGGCCCGGTGAGCCGCCGCAGCCGTCGGCCGACCGCGGCGGCGCCTCCCAGATGACACACGCCTGGCTGTTCACGGGCCCGCCCGGTTCCGGCCGCTCCACCGCGGCCCGCGCCTTCGCCGCCGCCCTGCAGTGCGTCAGCCCGGACCGCGCGCTCGGCGGCGCGCCGGGCTGCGGCTTCTGCGACGGCTGCCACACGGCACTGGTCGGCACCCATGCCGACGTCGAGATCGTCCGTACGGACCTGCTGTCCATCGGCGTCAAGGAGACCCGCGACCTGGTCCGCCGGTCCTCGCTCTCCCCGGCCGGCGGCCGCTGGCAGGTGATCGTCCTGGAGGACGCCGACCGCCTCACCGAAGGCGCCGGCAACGTCCTCCTCAAGGCCGTGGAGGAGCCGGCTCCCCGTACGGTCTGGCTCCTTTGCGCCCCCTCCATCGAGGACGTGCTCCCCACCATCCGCTCCCGCTGCCGCCACCTCAGCCTGCGTACGCCGCCGGTCGGCGCGGTCGCCGACGTCCTCGTACGGCGCGACGGTATCGACCCGGAGGCCGCCGGCCGAGCCGCCCGCGCCACCCAGGGCCACATCGCCCGGGCCCGCCGCCTCGCGACCGACGAGCGCGCCCGCGCCCGCCGCGCGGCGGTGCTCAAACTCCCCCTCCGCGTCGACGACATCGGCGGCTGCCTCAAGGCAGCCCAGGAGCTGATCGACGCCGCGGGGGAGGACGCCAAGCAGGTCGCCGAGGAGGTCGACACGAAGGAGACCGAGGAGCTGCGCGCGGCCCTCGGTGCCGCCGCCGGCACAGGCGGCCGGCTGCCCCGGGGCACGGCCGGCGTCATGAAGGAGCTCCAGGACAAGCAGAAGCGCCGCGCGACCCGCACCCAGCGCGACAGCCTCGACCTGGCCCTGGTCGACCTCACCGGCTTCTACCGCGACGTCCTCGCCCTCCAGATGGGCGCCTCGGTCCCCCTCGCCAACGACGAGGTGCGCGACAGCGTCCAGCGCATCGCGACCACCTCGACCCCCGAACGCACCCTCCGCCGCATAGAAGCCGTGATCGCCTGCCGCGACGCCCTGGACCGCAACGTGGCCCCCCTCCTGGCGGTAGAGGCAATGACGGCCGCCCTCCGCGCCGGCTGACACCGGCCCGGAAACGCCCGCCCCGGACCACCACCACCGCCAACACCAACCGAACCTCAACCCCCATCCCACCCCCCTCCAACCCCACCACCCCCTTCGAAAGGTCGAACACACAAGGTCCCCATCCGAACACGCTCCGTCCGGACTCCGACCCCACCCACCCCCCTCACCCCCACCCATCCCCCTCCCACACATCCCACCCCCACTTCCCACCCCCCAAGGACCACACCGCGTTCCACGCCCCACAGCGACACCCCCACCCACACCCGCTCCCCGCACTCCAGGCTCCAGATCCAGGGGACCGAGACCAAGGGACCGCCCATGTCCACCAGCCGCCTGCTCCGCACCTCCGCCGCCTTCCTCGCGGCCTCTGCTCTGCTGATCTCCGGCTGCTCCTCGGAGCGTTCGTCCCCCGACGCCGACGCGTCCTCGGGCCGTACGACGGAGGCCGGCGCTCCGCGCCCCGCTGACAGCTCCCTCCAGCCGCTCCCGACCGCCATCCCGGCCAAGCTCCGCCCGTACTACGACCAGAAGCTGAACTGGCACGCCTGCGGAGTCGCGGGCTTCGAGTGCGCGACGATGAAGGCGCCCCTGGACTACGCCAGGCCCAGCGCGGCCACGGACCTCAAGCTCGCGGTGGCCCGCAAGAAGGCCACCGGCCCCGGCAGTCGGCTGGGCTCCCTCATGGTCAATCCGGGTGGCCCCGGCGGTTCGGCGATCGACTACCTCCAGCAGTACGCGCCGCAGCCCGCGCCGGTCCGCGCGCGGTACGACATGGTGGCGATGGACCCGCGCGGTGTGGCCCGTAGCGAGCCGATCGAGTGCCTGTCCAACAAGGAGATGGACCGCTACACCCAGACCGACCCGACCCCGGACTCCCCGGCCGAGGTCGACAAGCTCACCACCGCCTACCGCAACTTCGCCAAGGGCTGCGAGTCCCGCTCCGGCAAGGTGCTGTCGCACGTCTCCACGATCGAAGCGGCCCGCGACATGGACGTGCTGCGCGCCGTCCTGGGCGACAAGAAGGTGACGTATGTGGGTGCCTCCTACGGCACCTTCCTCGGCGCGACCTACGCCGGCCTGTTCCCCACCCGCGCCGGCCGTATGGTCCTCGACGGCGCCATGAACCCGGACCTCGACGCCCGCACGATCAACATCGACCAGACCGCCGGCTTCAACACCGCCTTCACGGCGTTCGCCGCGGACTGCATCAAGAAGCAGGGCTGCCCGCTGGGCGACAAGAGCACCGAGGACGCCGGCCGGCAGCTCTCCGCCCTCTTCAAGAAGCTGGACGCCCATCCCGCGGAGACGGGCGAGGAGCGCAAGCTCACCGAATCCCTCGCCACCACGGGCGTCATCGCCGCGATGTACGACCAGCACGCCTGGCCGATGCTGCGCGACTACCTCGCCCAGGCCAAGGCCGGCAACGGCCGCGGGCTGCTCACCCTCTCCGACAGCTACTACGAGCGCGACCCCAACGGCAGCTACGCCAATCAGATGTACGCCAACCCCGCCGTCAACTGCCTCGACCTCGCGCCCGCCTTCACCAGCCCCGACAAGGTACGCGCCGCCCTGCCCAGCTTCCGCAAGGCCTCCCCGGTCTTCGGTGACAACTTCGCCTGGGCCGCTCTGAACTGCGCGTACTGGCCGGTCAAGTCCGCCGGCAAGGCCCACCGCATCGAGGCCAAGGGCGCCTCCCCGATCGTCGTCGTCGGCACCACCCGCGACCCGGCCACCCCCTACGCCTGGGCCAAGGCCCTCGCCGGCCAGCTCGCCACCGGCGCCCTCCTGACCTACGAGGGCGACGGCCACACCGCCTACGGCCGCGGCAGCGACTGCATCGACGCCGCGATCAACACCTACCTCCTCGACGGCACCACCCCATCCAAGAACAAGCGCTGCAAGTGACCCACCTCACACCCACCGCCGCCCTCCCCTGACCAGCCCGTAAACGGGTTACAGACCACCCCTCTGCGATGTGTAGACTGGGCCGCGCACCACGCCGCCTTAGCTCAGTTGGCCAGAGCAACGCACTCGTAATGCGTAGGTCTCGGGTTCGAATCCCGAAGGCGGCTCGGATTAACCCCAGGACTCACTCGCCGTGACCTGGGGTTTTTCTTTTGCGCTGACCCTGCGGGGCGGAACGCGATGATCTTCGCGCCCTCGTGCGTGCCCATTGCGTGCCCATCGGCCGGGGCGGGGGGCTCCGGGGGTTCCGACGGCGCCTGTCGGGCGGCGCCTCGGGGGACCATGGCGGCGGTCGCTTCGGCGGCTGCTGTGGCGACCTTCGGCATGACGGACTGATAGGTGTCCCGCGTGATCCGCGTATCACTGTGGCCGAGCGTCTCGGACACGATCTTCTCGTCGACGTTGGCGGCAAGCATGAGCGAGGCGGCGACGTGCCGCAGATCATGCAGCCGGATCGGCGGCAGCCCGCTTTCCTCGACGAGCCGCTCGAAGTGGGCGGACAGCCAGCCGGGGTGAATCCAGGAACCGTCTTCGTGAGTGAACATGCGCCCGGTGTCCTGCCACGCCTCGCCCCACTTGGCGCGCTCGGCGTTCTGCTTGGTCCGGTGCTCGCCGAGAACCTCCTCGGTGTACTCGTCGAGGGTGATCACGCGCTCGCCGCTGTTCGTCTTGGGGGCAGACTCGACGACCTCCCAACCGTCCTGCACGAGCTGCTTAGCGACGGTCAGTGTCCGTCGCTTGGGGTGGAGATCGACCCAACGCTGCCCGCACGCCTCACCGCGGCGCAGCCCGCGGAAGGTGATCAGGTGGAAGAGCGCATACAGACGCTCGCCCTTCTCCGCGAGGAAGTCGAGGAACTCGCCGGCCTGTTCGCCAGTCCAGACCATGACGGGCGAGGGCTTCTCGCCAGTGCGCAGCCATTCCTCGACGATGTGCTCGTCCCACACCAGCGCCTTGGGCCGCCTTGCCGGCGTGAGAACGCTTCCGGTAGCAGGGTCAGCTCGTCGACGTAGGCGAGCGAGGCGGTCAGTCCGCGCAGCCGGCCCTCGGCGCGGGCATCGGCTGCCGATCAGGTGGACCGTACGGCCGAGCACGGTCGCGGTTGTCGCGCCGCGGGTATGCCGTACCTGCGCCGCTACGGGCCCGAAGAGGGAGGGGTCTCGCAGCGGCTCGAACACGTTGCGCTCGATCGTCTGGAGCGAGCGACCTAACACGGTGATGAGCCCGGACGGCGGGGCCTCGGCGACCGCGAGCAGCCACGCGAGCAGCGAGGCGATCGTCTTGCCGGACCGTACGGCGCCATGCCAAATATTGATGCGGGCCGACGCCTGAACGATGCTGCGAACCTGCTTGTGGGACAGGGACAGGGACAGGGACAGGGACAGGGTGTCGAGCACGCGCTCACTCCCGCCGGTGCCCTCCTGGGCCTCGTCGTCGCCGAACGCCTCGCGCAGTCCGCGGGCCAAGTCGCCGAGCATGGAACGCACTTCGCCGGCGGAGTTGCCGGTGTCGATGTCGGCGAGCCGCGCCGCGCTGGTCAGATACGAGCCGATCGCTTGGGAGTGGTGGCACTCGTCCTGGGCGGGCGGGTCGTCGGTGGTGAGCTGGCGGGTACGGCCGTCGGGCAGCAGCTCGACGCGCACGTACCCGCCGGAAGCCTCGACGCGGTCGAGGTTCGCCGCAGCGCGCGCGTAGAGACGGGCGGTGACCGGGCGGCGCTGCATGGGCGATCACCTCCCGCCGGGTATGGCGGAGCGCCCGCCATGACGGGGGGATGTATGGCGGGCGCTCAGGTTTGTGAAGTAGCACCCGAACCTCGCTACCGCGGGTGCGCTTGAGGCCGAACTCAGCGCCAAGGCGCTGGACGTCCTTGCAGGCCCCTGCTCGACGCACCTGCACGTCTCGACCCACTCGTATGGCACTCGTCGTCGATGAACGGCGCGACGTTGCACACGATGCTGCTGTGGGTGCCGGCCGGTATGGCGGATCGGCAGCCCGCTGGGCAGGGCGCTGTAGGTCGCCTGGTGCGCTGCTACATCATCTGCGACTTCGATTTCGCGGCGCCCACAAAGGCGTTCCCGATCGCCGTGAAGACCTTCCCGACGCCGCTGAAGATGCCGCCGATCTTCGCCTCGGTGGGAGCGTTCTTGGTCGCTGTCAGCCAATCCTGATGGACAGACGAAGGCTTCGTCGACGCCGCGCTGCCGACACTCCCGACACTCACGCCATCACCGTTGCCCCCTGGGCCCAGCATGGAGCCGGCGGGGCCAACACGCGGAGCGTCCTTGAGGATGTTGTTCAGGTCCTCCAGGGTGAATGTGTCGCCTCCCCCGTTGTCGGCCTTTTCCTGGGCAGCGGTCTGAACCGACTTCATGACCTCAGTCGCGTTGTTGATGTCGTCCAGCGACATCGTCGATCCATCCATCCCAACCGGGTTGATGTCTGTCATGATCACTCTCCTGTTCGCTCGGACGGTGCGTGATCGTTTCCGTGGGCGTGCGTACCCGCCCGCCCCCGTCGCGAAGTCCTCCAGCAGCGGAGGCACCCATAACGAGTGAGGCGGGTGGCCCAGGCGGGTTACCCCTATGGGGCGTCAACTCCGCAGCGGTAGAGCAAGGTGGCCGCTTCGAAAAGCCGCCGCCAGGGCACAGGGCGGTGTCGACGGCGGCAACCAGGGCGGCGAGTCGAGCTGCTCGACCGGCACGCCGGCGGCATCGCCCCTACGCTGACCTGCGAAAACCGTTCTGCAGCCTGCTCGGCACGGTCCGCGGCGCGCTCGGCGGCGGCGGCGGTGGCGTCACTGACGGCGGCATTCGCGGTGTCGCGAGCGGCGGTGGCGGCGGTCGCAGTTCGGTGGCGACCAACTGCGCGGTCGGCGGCGTGATGGCGATAGCGATATCGGCGGCGGTGCCGTCGCTGTGCGCCACGTTGAAGCCTATCGAGGTAGCCCTTGGTTACGCCGTACGCCACTGGGCCGCCATCCGAGGGCGAGGGCGCACCTGACGGCGGCCGAGTACGTTCGTGACCTGGCCTTCGCCGGCACCTCGGGATCGGGTGCCTCGCTGCTGGAACTCACCGGGCCGGGTCTCCTTGCCCGCCCTCAACTCAACATTTGAAGAGTAGATCTTGCCTCACACGATCTTGGCAGAGACCACCGCGCCGGCCGGCACCTCACGGGACAACCCTTAGCCAGCGATTGCCTGTTCAAGGTATTCCTCCTCGTCCCTTTGCTCCCGGCCGCCACCTGAGCGGCCACTGCGCTAGTCGGTGCGGCCTTGCTGTCCGCGGTGGCCGGCCTGGGCGCGGCCGCCATGGAGTCGAGCACGACCGTGTCTGTGGATGCCGTGCGCGTGCCTATGGGGTGTCATCTAGCTGCCAGACCGGTAGATCGGGTCGCAGGAACTCCTACGGTAGGCGCTCAGGCGGCCTCGGGGGAGGTTCCATGGATCAGTCCAACGGTGAACCGAAGGTGAACCAAAAAGCCGCGCTCAATGACGAATTTGTGCTGCTGGCATTACGGCCCTCGCCTCGGGCTCCACTCGCGCGACGGTCGCATGGGGTGCTGCCGCACACACGGCCGAGGTGGTCGTCAGAACCGTTCCAGAAACTACAGCGAAAGAGAGAGCAGTGACGACCGAACTACAGCGGCCGGTGGACGACCCGATAGTCGTCGATGATTTGGAGCGCCTCTCGTTCCGGGTGGATCGCCGCGCCTACACCGACGACGACCTGGCCGCACGGGAGATGGCCAGGATCTTCGATCGCTGCTGGTTGTACGTCGGGCACGAATCGGAGGTGCCCGAGCCGGGCTCCTACGTGGCACGCGACGTCGGCGGGCGCCCGGTGATCATGTCGCACGGGTCCGACGGGGCGATCCGGGTGTTCGCCAACAGCTGCACTCACCGCGGGGCTCTGCTCTGCTCGCAGCCGGCCGGGCAGGTCAAATCGTTCCGGTGCCCTTATCACGACTGGACGTTCTCCAATAAGGGCGACCTGACCGGGGTTCCGATTCCGGACGGGTACGGGCCGGGCTTCCGGAAGGCGGACTTCGGCCTGGCGAAGCACCGTAGTGACAGTTACCGCGGTTTCGTCTTCGTCACCTTCGATCCGGAGCAGCCGCGCACCCTGACCGAGTACCTGGCGGGAGCCACGGAGTACATCGATCTGGTCGCCGACCAGTCCGAGACCGGGATGGAGGTGATCCAAGGCGCGCAACTCCACGGGGCTCAGGCCAACTGGAAGCTCATGATGGAGAACAGCGTCGACATCTACCATTTCCGAGCACTGCACAAGCGTTACGTCAGCTACATGCAGTCGCTCGGGTCGGTGCCACCACGACGACGAGGTGGCTTCAGCCGCGCCCTCGGCCTGGGTCATGGAGCCAACGAGCTGCCGCCGGCCGCAGCCCGCCCGCTCGCCCATTGGACGCCGATGTTCGATCCCGAGCTCCGGCCTCGAATGGAGGCGACCGCCGCACGTTTCGTCGACAAGTTCGGCGCCGAACGCGCCCAACGGATGACCGGCATGAATCGCGCGCTGATGATCTTCCCCAACTTGATGATCATCGACGCGATTGCGCTCACGATTCGCAAGATCGACCCGGTCGGCACCGACCGGATGTCCATCACCTCGGTTGCGCTGGCCCCCAAGGACGAAGATCCGGAGATCCGGGAACTCCGCAAGAGCCACTACCTGACATTCCTCGGTCCCGCCGGCTTCGCCACTCCCGACGACATCGAGATCGTCGAGTCGTGCCAGCGGGGTTATCTCAACCGCACGGTGCGCTACTCGGATCTGTCGCGCGGTATGGACAAGGAGATCCCCGAGACGACCGACGAGCTTCCTGCCCGCGAATTCTGGCGGCAGTGGGACCGGATGATGCACGGCGACGACGGTCACTTCGAGGTCGCTCAACAGGCCGAGCTGCAGGGGGCGGAGAAGCGATGACCAGCGAAGTGATAGTCGACGAGGCAGCCCAGGTGAGGCTGTGGCACCGGGTCAGCCAGTTCCTGTTCCGTGAGGCTCGGCTGCTCGACGAGTGGCGCCTGATCGAGTGGTACGACGAGATGCTGACCGACGACATCCGCTACGTGGTGCCGGCTACCGACGTCCGAGACCAGTCGGTCGGCGCGCTCGGGCTCATCGACGACGATGCTGCCCGGCTTCGCCAGCGGATCGAGCAAATCCTCAATGGTGAGGTGTGGTGCGAGGACCCTCGGTCGCGAACGAATCGCGTGATCAGCAACGTGGAGATCCTGGCTGATCAGGGCAGCTACCTCGAGGTGGCGGCGAATGTCGTCGCATACCGCTTCGGGCACGGGCGCTCCGACGCTTACGTCGGAAAGTATCGGTTCGAACTCGTCCCCGAGGGCGAGTCGTTCCGGATCCGGAGGCGGGTCGTGGTGCTCGACCACGAGACGTTGTACGAGCACGGCAAGATCAGCATCGTCCTGTGATGGGCCGAGGACAGCGGCCGGCCCTGGCGCCCCAATATGGAGGAGTTGACCGATGAATGAGCCGTCTGCCCGGCGCGAGCGGGGTGAAGCCGTCTTCAAGGAGGTCTTCGGCCGCGAACCGCGCCCGGGTAACTACCCGGAGTTCCTGCAGATCACCGTCGAACATTTGTTCGGTGAGATCTGGGCCCGCCCGCACCTGAGCCTCGAGGAGCGCGAACTGGTCGCACTGACCGCGGTCGCGCTGGCTCGGACCGATTGGGAGTTGCGGGGCCACATCGGTGCCTCCCTGAACCTCGGGATGTCGCGGGAGAAGATCGTCGAAGTGATCATTCAGCTCGCCTACTACGGCGGCTGGCCGGTCGCCAACAACGGACTGCGCGTCGCCCAGGAGGTCTTCGCCGAGTTGGACAACGCCACCGGGAAGGACGCGGACCATGACCAGTGAATTGACTTCGCTCGACCCGGCGGAGAAGGTCGACCTGTGGCGCCAGCGGTACTTCGAGGCCCAGGCGGCCGCGGAAGAGTTCGTCCTGGGAGAGCACGGCGAAGAAGGCCTGGCCGGATGGATCGAGGCGAACTCCCGCATCACCGCGGACCTGCTGCGAGCGCAACGGCCCGACGGGGTATCGGCTACCGATCACTTCATGACCCGGATGCAACGTCAGCTCTTGCTGTACGACTCGGCAGTGTCCACCGAGCCTCAGCCCTCGGGCACCGTGCTGCGTAACGCCGACTGCGGGATCCTCCGGTACCGCAAAAAGGCTGCCCGCGCCGGCGTCGTCCTGACGTTCAAGTCACCGTGCGGGTACTGCCAGAAACTCCACACCGCCATCGCCACCCGCTACGTGGAACCGGACGTTACGGTGTCGTGCGAACAGGCGGGCGACGGGTGCACCTGGCGCGCGGAATCTGCTCACGCTCCGGGGGAGGACGCGGCCGGGTGACCGCACCGCGGACGAGCTGCTGATTGAACCGACATCAGTACAGCTTCCCGCCGGTCGGCCGGGAATGGCGTTCAGCGGCGCCACCGACTCGGACATTTTTCGCGACTTCGCCGGACCCCGGACCGAAACGTCTTCCAGCACTTCTCGCACCTGTCTATCGGAGTGATCAGGCATGCCTTTGTCGATGGCCGACAAAATGATCCGTCTCAACCTGATGGCTTTCCCGCGCCCCCTTAATGTGGCGCAGTTCTACCCGGCGCTTTCAACGTACAGCGTCGAGCAGCCTTTTTCGCTCGACGACTTTCGAGACGCAGTCGGTCACTTCTTCGACGAGAACCCGCTCTTTTCGAAGTGTCATTTGATCGAGCGGGAGTTCGAAAGTCCGGAAGAATTCCCGGTCGAATCCTTTCAGGCGATCGTGCTCGACGAGTACCCCAATTACTACGACGGCTTCCTGTTGATGTCCGTCACGTACAAGTCGGACCCCAACATCCAGGGGATTTTTACAGCCTTCCCCATGTCGATACAGGACGGCTACAGGTGCTTCCGCTTCCACCAGGCGTTGATGAGCACCATGAAGGCGGGCGAGGACCGGTTCCGCATCGCGGAGGCGATAGCGGAGCTTCAACTGCAGACCGCTGACCTGGACCAGTACCTCCCCGCGAGGAAGCCGTCCGTTGATGAGAACGAAACGGTGCGCCTCATGCCCTGGACGGTTCGAGAGACCGTCGAGCCGGCTGGGAAGATCGGTTCATTTCTCGACATGGTCAAGGCGGAGTTCCAGAAGAGGTCCAGCGAGAACCTTCTCGTGATGAAGAACGCCTCGTACGGCGCAAGCCTTCCCTTCGGAAACCATCTCATGTTCCTGTTCGTTCCGCGCGAGGCGGTCGATCGGAGCAGTGGTAATCAGATTCGCGACTACTACAAGGAGCTGGCGGTCGAAGCGGAGAAGGCCGTCGCGGAGTTGGAGACGCCGGAGGACTTCGCACGAGCTGGCGCGGCTGTGTTTCCGTGGATAGGCACGCACCCCCGTCGATTCGGCGTCAACAACTACGGCGACGTCTCGCGGTACGACGGGTCGGACTTCCTTCCGGCAAAGGGAACCCTCATGCAGTACCAGTGGCACATGCCATACATCGTCTCGCAGGGAGCGGCCACAGAAGGATCGGGAATGCACATGACCATTACCATCAACGGTAAGGCGTTCCATTTCCTGACGGAGCGGCGGTAGGGAAAGATGAAGATCGTCACGTTGTCTTGCACGTGGAAGCGTCTCCCGTCGCTGACAGACACGTTGCTCGAGGCGGGGACGATCGTGCATTCGCGGACGATGCTGACTGAGCGTGCACTGGGGGCGTGGGCCGCCAACTCGGCATGACCCTCGACGGCAGCCGGTCGCCGGCCCACAACCGCGCGGCACTGCCGTTGGTTCAGTCACCGCCTCGTCCGCGGTGCGGTGACCCGGTCGCGTCCATTCCTGGAGCGTGAGCAGATTCCGCGTGCCAGGGGCATCCGTCGCCCGCCTGTTCGCGCGACACCGTGACGTCCGGTTCAGTTCCACCCTGAATCGGTGCTCAGTCAGGACGGTAAATACAACACAAGAAACAAGCAATAGCTTGAGTCGGGAGTAGTCATGAAGATCGTCAAATCTTTTTACAGGATATACCTTCGAAAGACGGAACTCGAAGCATGTAAAAAGTTCTACATGGCACTCCAAGGAGTGGACCGTCCGCACCACGAATTTCATTACGAGGAGTTTAGGCTCGATATCGTAG
The DNA here is from genome assembly GCF_045690365.1 of Streptomyces sirii. NCBI lineage: Bacteria > Bacillati > Actinomycetota > Actinomycetes > Kitasatosporales > Streptomycetaceae > Streptomyces > Streptomyces sirii. Next base: position 5,115,599 of record NZ_CP147982.1, read on the forward strand.
GGATCGGAAGTATTCTCCTGATCGCGGGAGACAAGGCTGACACTGAGCGGTTCGAGGCTACCAAGTTGACCTGTTTGGTGGATGACCTGGACGCCGTGCGCGCATACTTCATCCAGACCGGGGTCAAGATCATCGACGATATCAAGGTGGTTCCTTCAGGGCACAACTTGCGCGCCATGAGTCCGGACGGAACGATCGCCGAGTACGTCCAACATAGCGATGACTTCAAGCGCAAGATGGCTGGAAACGCCTACGATTGAAAATGCCGGATCGATCACGCTGATCCCGTCGAAGCGGGTGATCAGCGCGCGGTATGACCGTTCCAATCGATCTAGTGTGCGACCTCCTGCTCGCCTGAGTAGTTGTCCGCCTTAGCCTTCCGGAACAGGCTAGGTGCCGGTTGGCCATCGGCGGAATGTCCGCAACTTTGGAGCGACGAGCTTCCAATTCGGGGGATCAAATTCGTGACTACGCCTCTCACCCTCACACCGTCAGTTGAAACCGACTTCACTTCGGATCCGGAGCGCGAGGGTCAATGGCTTCGCACTCTGCCGGCCCAGCAGCAACCGCGGTGGAAGGACCACAGTCTGGCTGAACGGCTCAGCAGCGAACTCAGTGACGTACCCGGCCTGGTGACCTGGGACGAGGTACGCCATCTGCGGCTGCTCCTCGCCGAGGTCGCGGCCGGCGGACTACAGATCCTGCAGGCGGGCGACTGCGCCGAGGACCCCGCGGATTGCGTTCCCGAGGTGCTCAGCCGCAAGGCTGGCATGCTCAACGCGCTGGCCGGGGCGATGCAAGCCCGAACCGGCCTGTCCGTGGTGCGGGTGGGTCGGATCGCGGGTCAGTTCGCCAAGCCCCGCTCCGCCGACCTGGAGCGGCACGGAGAGCTCGAGATACCGGTGTTCCGTGGCCACTTGGTCAACGATCCGCAGCCCGATCCGCAGCTGCGCCAGCCGGATCCGGCGCGCCTGCTCACCGGCTACCGGGCCGCTCACGCCGGAACGGAATTCCTGCGCCGACTCGGCGGCGCCTGGGGTCTGCCGGCCGCGGCACCTGTGTGGACGAGTCACGAGGCCCTTGTGCTGGACTATGAGCTGCCGTTGCTGCGTCGTGGCCGGCAAGGCTTGCTGCTGTCCTCGACGCACTGGCCGTGGATCGGGGACCGCACCCGCCAGCTGGACGGTGCACACGTGCAGCTGCTGGCCCGGGTCCAGAATCCGGTGGCCTGCAAGGTCGGTCCGACGATGACACCCGCCGAGCTGACTCAACTCTGTTCGGTCCTGGACCCGGCTCGTACGCCCGGCCGACTGACGCTCATCTCCCGGATGGGCGCGGATCGGGTCGCGGAGTGGCTGCCACCGTTGATGGCCGCTGTCCGCGACGCGGGGCATCCGGTCATCTGGCTGTGCGATCCGATGCACGGCAACACTCAGCGCGGCCCGTTGGGCCGCAAGACCCGCCTGCTGACCAGCATCAAGCGCGAAGTGGAGCTCTTCCAAGAGGTGGCCGCCGCAGAGCACGTGGTCGCAGGGGGGCTGCACCTGGAAGCCACGCCGGAGACCGTCGTTGAATGTGTGGCGGACGAGTCACATCTCGACGACCTCCTCGACCCACTGTGCTACACCACCCTCTGCGACCCGCGCCTCAACATCGACCAGGCCGTGGCAGTCGTGTCGGCCTGGCGTCGTTGAGCGACGCGACCACCGTCCAAAGAACGACGACCGGCCGCTGGACACCTTTTGCGATCAAGGTCTGGTCGGTAACGGTGGAGACAGACCTGCTCCGGTGAGGTAGCCGTCGACCAGACGGGTGCGGTGTCGCATACGTCTGAGGCGGTTCTTCACCGCGGCGGCGAGTTCGCCGGCGGTGCGGGCGGCGATCGCCGAGCGGATCGCGGGAATCCTGTGCAGCGAGAGGCGGTCCCAGATCAGCACGATCGGTGCCCGTAGCTGCTGGTGAGCGGCGTCCAGCAACCGGATCAGCTCCGGCTCGAGGAACCCTTTCGGTTCGCCTTCACGGCCACGGTGGAGCAGGGTGCGGTAGATCAGCCGGGAGCGGTCGCCGGGCCGACAGCAGCACAGCCCGGCGACCGACACCCGCACCGTGCCCTTGGCGGTCACCTTCACCACCGGTGTTTCGCCTTTCGGTGCCCAGGTGGTGGCCTTGTGCGCCTTTGTCCCGCGTCACCCAGGTCGGTATGACCGTGGGCACCCCGCCCTACATGTCCCCTGAGCAGAGCCTGGCCAACGCTGTCGGCCCTGCCGCCGACGTCTACGCCCTCGCCTGCGTGCTCCACGAACTGCTCACCGGCAAGCCGCCGTTCACCCCCGACGACAGCCGCTCCCACATGTGGCACCACGTCCACACCCCGGCCCCGCCCATCCGTACCCTGCGGCCCGGACGTGCCGGCCGACTACGACGCCCTCCTGCCCTTCGTCCACGCCTCCGCCGGCACCCCGACAGCGGTCGACGAGGGCGTCCTGGACCCACGACAGCCGTTCCTACGACCCTTCGGGGGCCGGGAGCACAGCCCTGGTAGCACCGCGTCGTACACACCCACAGTCGTGGTTCCCACGCCGTCAACCGCCACCTCGATGCCCTCGCGCGGTTGATGAGCCCGTACGCCGCGACGGAAAGCCTCCCCAAGGCACTGGACCTCGGAGAACGGCTCCGATCGGAACCTCCCGCCCTGGGGGAAGCGGCTGGCCCGGACTGGCGCAGATAGATGCCTATCTCAGCCGCCTTCGCCAGGACATGGGTTGACAGGCGGTGAAGTCTCTCTGGTCCTTCGCCAGGGCCGTCCGGCAGGAGGGGAGTGTCTGATGTGACACCCCCGTTGTGTTCTTCCTTGATTGGCAGTTGCGCCGAAGCCCGTACGGCAGAAGTGGATCCATGAGTGGGCGTCTCGCCGCGGCTGCCAGGTGCCGGCTTGGACGGTGCGCAGGGCGGCGGAGTACTCGCGGGTGTTGAAGTCGTCGGCCCCGAGCCACTCCTCGATGCTGGAGAACTTGGGCGCGAGGACGCCTTCGCGGGCGAGGACGAGGGTGTGCACCGCGCGGGACATCCGGCCGTTCCCAGCGCGCCAAGGGTGGATGGAGACCAGGTTCAGGTGGGCCATCGACACGCGGACGACCGCCGGACATGCTGTCGTGCGCTGAGCGGTTCCAACGGATCGGAGAGCTCTCACAGGCCGTCACCGCAGATCAGGCCGGAGCGGTGGTCGGCTTCGCTGACGGCTGCCAGGTGTGGGAAGCGGTACTCGGTGCGGCTGCGGTGGACCTGCCTGGGCCGCAGGACCGTGTCGGGGCAGGCGGGCCGGTTGGGCGAGTCGGGGTGGTGCTGCGTTTCGGGGCAGACGGCGCCGTGGCGCCCTTCGATCTGGTCCTGGCCGGAGGCCTCTTCGACTACCTCGAAGAACGCTTCACCCGAGCCCTGATCCGCACCACCCTGTCCCGCCTGTGCCGCCCCGGAGACACGTTCCACTTCTCCAACATCGCGACCCCTAACCCGTACGCCGCCCTGATGACCCACATCGGCCGCTGGAACCACGTGGAACGCACCCCCGCCGACATCGAGGCCGACGTCCGAGCCGCCGCGCCGCCGGGAAGGAACCGTCGCCGGACCGGACATCACCGCCGATGCCACCGGCCTGACGCTTTTCGCGACGGTGCGGCGCGCTGACGAGCCAGGGTGATCCCCGCAGCCGGCATCGTGTTCCTCCCTGACGCGGCATCGGTCGTCAGTCGAGGCCTTCGATGATGCGGAAGTCGCGCTCGACGCCGTCAGCAAGTACGGCCAGCGCCTCCTGGTAGGCCGCACTCTCGCGTGCGGCGACCGCCTGTTCGAAGCTGTCGAACTCGATCAGGACCGTGCGCTCGGCGATTCCGCCGTCGTGTGCGACGACCCGGCTGCCGAGGGAGAGCGTCCGCCCGCCCGCGGCGTCGATGGCTGGACCGGTCAGCTTGTCGTAGGCAGCCACCTTCTCGGGGTCTGCGATGGTGCGGTAGACGCTGACCCAGTAGCCCTTGGCCACGGTACCTCCTGTGTTCGGAATTGATGATCAGAAGCATGCTCAGATCCATGGCCGGCGCGCTGTGGGTCAGCGAGCCGACGGAGACGGCGTCGAAGTCGGACGGCTTCGATCAACCGGCTGGGGCTGCGATCGGATTGGTCTCGGGCGAGCGCCGGCGGGCGAGGACGAGCCAGATTTCCGAAGCGGTCGACGATGCTAGCGTGTCGGAATTCGAAGCGTCAATCCTGGAGAGCTGGACATCCCGACATGGCAACACCCAGACCTGGCAATCCTGTTCGCGGCTCGACCACCGGCCGCCCCCTCATGGCCGCACTCGATCTGTTCGGGCGGCGGTGGAGTCTGCGCATCCTGTGGGAGCTTCGCGCGGGTCCGCTTGGATTCCGCCCCTTGCAGAAGCGGTGCGACGACATGTCCTCCAGCGTGATGCGGCAGCGCCTGACCGAACTGCTGGATGCCCAGGTGATTCACCAACTACCGGACAGCCGCTACGAGCTCACCCCGCTGGGACAGGAGGCGCGCCACACCCTGAACCCCCTCGCCCGCTGGGCGGAACGCTGGGCGGCCACGATCGACCCGCAAGGGGCGGACCACACCGACGACCAGTCCGCCAGCCGCGTCTCACATCCGGACACCGTGGGCGACGGGACGCCGAAGAGGGACTCCGCGAACTGACGCCCCGCCTCGGATCGGAGGCGGGGTGGGACCGCCGGGTCACGAGGGTGCCGTGGCTCGGCCGAGCGCCGGGGACAGGCGCGAAACCTCCGCCAATCCTTCTGCTTCGGATTTCGAAGCGTTCTGGAGCCATGGGTGACAACAGGCTGAAACCGCTGGAGCTGACGAAGGACGAGCAGGAGATCTCGCGCGGCTGGGCGACGCGCCGTTCGACCGCGCAGGGCCAGGCCCTGCGCGCCCGGATCGTGCTGACATGCGCCGAAGGCCGGAGCAACACCGCGGTCGCCGCCCAACTGCGTATTCGGCGCCCCGCCCGCGCACGCCAGAATGATGCGTGCCCGCTCGGCGAGACGGGGCTCTACCGCCCCATCCACCCAGCGCGACAACTCAGCTAACTCATTGCCGGACAGCCTGACTTCAACAGCACGAGGACCCCGAGGAATGAAAACAGGCTACAGACTCAAGCCCGCGATTTCCGGCGCATCACACTAAGGGCTGTCCCGTAACCCCTGGCGGGCGCACGACGACAGCTACGGCACCTCGCCGCGTTGTCGGAACATCCGGATACGCCCAGTATCCGGACGTCCCTCCGCCTTGCGATGCACCGCATCTGACGCCGTGCGCTGATCCACCAGGGATTACGGGACAGCCCTTAGCCTCAAGTCGTCTGGAGGAAGGGGTAGTCGGTGTAGCCCTCGGCACCCTGTGTGTAGAACAGTTCCGGCCGCAGCTCGTTCTCGGGATGCCCGCCCTGCCAGCGCTCGACCAGGTCGGGGTTGGCTATCAGGGCCCGGCCCACGACCACGGCGTCGGCGTGGTCGGCCTCGATCCGCTGCATCGCCTCCTCACGGGTGGTCTGCCAGCGGAAGGCGCTGTTGACGATCAGCTTGCCGTCGAAGCGCTGTCGCAGCTCCTGCACCAGCTCGCCGCCCGGCTCTCTGTGCAGGACGGACAGGTAGGCCAGGCCCAGCGGGCGCAGCTGGTCCACCAGGGTGCCGTAGGTGGCCAGGACGTCATCCCGGTCGGTCTCGAAGACACCCTGGCGGAGGATCTCGGAGGTCATCTCCGGCGAGATCCGCAGCCCGACCCGCTCGGCACCCACGGCCTCGGCGACCGCCGTGACCACCTCGACGACGAAGCGAGCCCGGTTCTCGGGGGAGCCGCCGTACTCATCGGTGCGCTGGTTGGCCCCCGGGTAGAGGAACTGGTGCAGCAGGTAGCCGTTAGCGCCGTGGAGTTCCACGCCGTCCGCTCCCGCCTCGACGGCCCGGCGGGCCGCTGCGACGAAGCCCTCCAGGGCCTCCCGGGTCTCGGCGGTGGTCATCGCTTCCGGCACGGGGAAGGGCTGCTCGCCCTTCTCCGTGAACGGAGTGTTGGCGTCGATGGCGATCGCGCTGGGGGCGAGGATGCGGCGGCCGCCGTTGATGTCGGGGTGTGTGGCGCGGCCGGCGTGCTGGATCTGCATGACGATGAGGCCGCCCTCGGCGTGCACCGCCTCGAACACCTTCTGCCAGCCGGCCGCCTGCTCGTCGGTGGCGATGCCCGGCCCGCCGACCCATCCCTGCGACGCATGGTCGGGGAAGGTGCCCTCGGTGATGATCATTCCGACGCTCGCCCGCTGCCGGTAGTACTCGACCATCAGGTCCCCGGGGATGCCGGAGGAACCGGCCCGCACCCGGGTCAGCGGTGCCATGACGATGCGGTTGGCGAGCGCCATCTTCCCGAGGGAGACCGGGGAGAAAAGCGACGGAGCAGGCGAAGATTCCGATGTGCTGACAGACATGGGTCTCCTAGCATAATTCGGTGGATAACGGGATGAAGGCCATCCGTTCCTCCATTGGAGCGGGTCGCGCGCACTTCGCGCAGCAGGATCGGTGCGAAGACCAGGAACAGGGCGCGATGACGGGCAGGTTGATCAGGAAGACCGAGCCCCACCAGAACCGTTCGAGCAGGAATCCCCCGGTCGGAGGACTGGTCTCGCGCGGCTCACCGGGGCGGCCCAGGCTCTCCGATGCCCAATTCGCCGTTCTGGAATGCGAGGTGGCCAAGGGTTCGCGTGCGTGGTCGGGTGCGCGTGCGTGGTCGGGTTCAGAGGCTGATTGCGGGCGCGGTCCTTCGCAGCCACAGGTCGAGCGAGAGGACGAGCTCGATGGCTGAGCGTCCGGTGTTCGCGTGCTCGCCCTCGGGTGGGGAAACGGCGCGGCGGACGGCGTCCCGGTCGAGGAGCTGATGCACCGGGGCCGTGGAGTCGGAGACGACGTCCGCAAGGGTCCGGCGGAGTTCCGACATGTAGGCGGGGCTCTGCGTGACGGCGTAACTGGCCTTCTTGCGCTGGATGATGGAGTCGGGCACCAAGTCCCGCGCGGCCAGGCGGAGCAGGCTCTTCTCGCGCCCGTCGAAGGACTTCATCGACCAGGGGATGTTGAACGCGTACTGCACGAGCCGGTGGTCGCAGAACGGCACGCGCACTTCGAGGCCGACGGCCATGCTCATCCTGTCCTTCCGGTCGAGCATCTCCGGAAGCCAGCGGGTGACGTGCATATGGCCGATCTCCCGCATTCTGCGTTCCAGGCGGCTTTCGCCCGGCAGCCTGGGCACCTCGGCCAGCGCTTCTTGGTAGGCGTTCTTGGCGTGCGCTTCCATGTCGAGGTCGGCCCGCAGCTCCGGCGAGAGCAGGGTGAGGCGACTGGTGGCGGGATCCGCCAGGCTGAAGGTTTCGAGGCCCGCCCACGGGAACTGCGCGGCGTTCACGGCCTCGGGCCGGTGGAACCACGGGTAACCGCCGAAGAATTCGTCGGCGCCCTCGCCGGAGAGGGCGACGGCCGACTTGCCCCGGATGGCTCGGAACAGCAGGTACAGGGAGGTGTCGAGATCGCCCCAGCCGGACGGGACGTCGCGGGCGGCCGCGACGGCCTCACGGATGCGCGGGTCCATTAACTCGGCGTCTTTCAGGACGAGTTCTGCATGGTCCGCGCCGACCTGGGCGGCGAGCAGCCGGGCGTACGGAGCGTCGGGCTCTCCGCGCAATTCCGAGGCCTCGAACTCCGCCTCGCTTTCGAAGTCCACAGCGAAGGACGGGATACGGGCGCCCTGCGCCTGCATCGCGCGGGCCGCGATGGCCGTGACGAGACTGGAGTCCAGGCCGCCGGAGAGCAGGACGCACTGCGGTACGTCGGCGACGAGCTGCCTGCGGGTGGCGTCCTCCAGAAGGCCGCGGACCGTTGCGGCCGTGGCGTCCAGGCTGTCGGTGTGTTCCTGTGCGGTGAGCGACCAGTACCGGTGGACCCGGCTCCCGGTGTCACGAATGCGTACGACCGTGCCCGGTTCGACCTCGTGCAGATGTGCGTAAGGGGTCCTTCCTGGCGTCCTGGTCAGCGAGAAGATCTCGCGCAGGCCGTCGATGCCGACGTCGCGACGGACGTCAGGGTGCGCGAGGATGGCTTTGGGCTCGGAGCCGAACAGCGCGCCCGCCGGGGTCGGTTGCCAGTAGAGGGGCTTGACTCCGAGCCGGTCGCGCACCAGCAGCAGTTCTTCCTTCCGCCCGTCCCACAGGGCGAAGGCGAACATGCCGTTGAGACGTTCGACGAATGCGTCACCCCACTGTAGATACGCGCACAGGACGACTTCGGTGTCGCTCCTCGTCTCGAAACGATGTCCCTGCTGTGTGAGCTCGGTGCGCAGTTCCTGAAAGTTGTAGATCTCGCCGCTGTACGAGAGCGCGACCGTGGCCGCGGCGCCGTGGCCGGCGACGTCGCGCCGCATGGGCTGACGGCCGCCGGGCAGATCGATGATCGCCAGGCGCCGGTGCCCCAGGAGGGCGTGCCGGCCCTGCCAGATGTCACCGGCGTCCGGCCCCCGGCAGCTCATCGTCTCGGTCATCGCGGCCACGGCCGTCCGGTCCGCCGCGCCGAGGTCCCGGTCGAATCGAACTAACCCGGCAACACCACACATGACTTGTCCTCCCGTAGGGCGAGTACTAGATCTTGAAGAGGATGTGGCCTGCACCGGCTCCCGGTCAACCCTCGTCAGCGGCCGGGGCAGGAGACGACTTCGACCCGGCCGCCCGGGCCCACCGTGACCTCGGCCCGCTCGGTCACCGGCTCGTCACGGGTTCTCCCCGACCCGTCCCGGAGCAGGAGGTCCCCTCACCCTGCCGGTCAGGTGAGCGGCCGATGCAGCTGCGGGCGCTTTCTCCCAGGACCTGGCACACGCACCTGCGCAGGCGTCCCGCCCGACGGTCCGGGCGCCGGTTTCACGGCCCGGCGTCTTCTTGCGGGGCGGGGGCGAGTTCCCAGCGGGCCCACCTCTTGCGGGCCGCGTCCGCCGAGAGGCCGAACGGTTCGCCGATGGCCGCCCAGGAGGCGCCGGCTGCGCGTTCCTGGATGACGCAGACGCGGACGCTCGGGCACCGCGCGGCGGGCGCGGCGCCGGTCCCGGTATGCCTTGTCCCGGCACAGCCGCGGCCGCGGGCAGTACCGTCGTCTCACGGAGCCTTCGCCGAGCGGCTCGCCGCACCACCAGCAGCAGCGCAGCCCTGCGGTGCTGTCGTCCATGAGCGGACCGTACGGCCGGTGGCGGGCGACAGACCGGCCTGCGGCCGATCCCGCGCTACTGGGCGGCCGGCGCCGGCACGAGCCCCGCCTCCGCCAGCCTGGCGAGCACCGCCTCGCTCAGCGCCTGCGCGGCGGACAGCGGCCGGACAAAGACGCTGAACTCCTTGATCCGGCCGTCGTCCCCGAAGTGCAGCTGATCGATCCCGTGGATCTCCGTGCCGCCCACGGTGCCGCGGAAGACCAGCACCTCCGAGGGAGCCTCGGTGCCGTCGGCGCTCGTCTCAGCGGCGCCGGTGTACTGGGCGACGTAACGGAAGTCCTCGAAGGTGCGCAGCAGGACGTCGAAGAGGCCGAGGATCATCTGCTTGTCCTCGAGGGGCTTGAGCTTCGCGAGGCTGTAGAGGAGGCAGTCGTCGGCGAACAGGTCGTCCAGGGCCGCGAGTTCGCCCTGTTCGATGGCGGCTCGGAAACGCTCGGCGGTGGTCTTGGCGGTCACGGCTCATCCTCCACGTACGGACGCGTACCACTTCATGACGGACGCGTACTACCCATGAATATGACTGATCTTGCTCATGAGTATCACCACCGCAGGGACCGGCAACAGAGGAGCCCAGGGTTCCGCAACAGTGGAGCAGGGCGGCCGATGGCGCTACGGCATGTGGTGCCGGCGGCGTTGCTCGAAGGGGAGCTGAGCGGCTACGAGTTGGCGAGGTCCTTCGACCTCGGAGGGGCCAACTTCTGGCACGCACAGCCCCAGCAGGTCTATGCGGAGCTGACCCGGCTGGAGAAGGACGGGCTGATCGCCGGACGCGAGGTGGACCAGGAGGCACGGCCCGACAAGCGGCTGTTCCAGGTGGCGGATGCCGGTCTCGCGGAGCTGGTGGATCTGATACGCGCTGTGCGGCGGCGGTCCCGGCAAAGCGTCGGGGTGCCCTGGTCGGCGCTCGCCGTCGAGGTGCGCCATCTACGCCGAGGGGTAGCGCTCGCCCGCCGCGGCCCCGGCCGGAACCGCCTGCTCGATCGCGGTCAGATCGGCCTCGTGGAGCACGACGTCCAGTGCGCCCAGCGCCTCGGCCGGCCGCTCCCGGGTGCGGGCGCCGTTCAGCGGCACGATGTCCTCGCCGCAGGAGAGCGCCCAGGCGATCGCGGTCTGAGCGACCGAGATCCCCTTCTGCTCCGCGATCCTGCGCAGGGCGTCCACGAGGTCGAGGTTGTGCTGCAGGTTCTCGCCCTGGAAGCGCGGGCTCATACCGCGGAAGTCGTTCGCCGCGAGCTGCCGGTCACGGGTGAAGTGTCCGCTGATCAGGCCGCGCGAGAGCACTCCGTACGCGGTGATCCCGATGCCCAGCTCGCGGGCGGTCGGCAGGATCTCCTCCTCGATGCCGCGGGAGATCAGTGAGTACTCGATCTGCAGATCCGAGATCGGGGCGACCGCCGCGGCCCTGCGCAGCGTCTCGGCGCCCACCTCGGAGAGCCCGAGCCATGACCAAGAGCTGCAACAACCTCCTCGGCGTGGGCGGGCAGCGCAAGAAGGCGTCCCGCGCCGACCAGCTGGGCCCCGGCGCCGCACGCACGGCAGACCGTAAGGCGGCCGACGACCGCGAGCAGGACCTGGCGGCCAAGATGCGCGAGCGCGCGCTCGGCAAGCAGAAGGCCGACGAGGAAGACAAGGCGTCGTAGAGCAAGGCAAGGCGTCGTAGAGCGAGACATGGCGTCCTAGCGGAAGACAAGGCGCAAGAGGTGAAGGCCCGCAACTCCTCGGGGAGTTGCGGGCCTTCACCCTGTCCGCCCGTCTGCGGGCCCCGGCACCCTCAGACCGCCTTGCGCGGCAGTCGCAGGCTCAGCAGCACCGTCAGCGCGACCATGCCCAGCTGGACGAGCAGCGTGATCAGCAGGGCGTCCCGCATCCCCGAGCCGGGCAGCAGCGCGAGGAAGAGCGAGCCGAGCGTCGCCACCCCGAGCGCCAGGGCCGACTGCTGGGTGGTGATCATGACGCCGCTGCCCACACCGGCCCGGTGCGCGGGCACGTCCGAGAGCACGATGCGGAAGAGCACCGGCTGTTGCAGTGACTGGCCGAGTCCGGCGAGCGCGACCCCGGGGGCCAGCTCCGCGATGCCGAGCCCCGGCCAGTTCCGCCAGACCGCCCCCGCGACCAGCGCGACGCCCACCGCCTGGATCAGCCCGCCGGCCGACACGACCCGGCTGCCGAACCGTGCGGTCAGCCGCGGTCCCGCGAGGGAGCCGAAGAAGAACACCACCGCCATCGGCATCAGGGCGAGCCCCGCCTCGACGGGCCCCATCCGCAGCCCCTGCTGCAGCACCACGGCGAACACGAACATAAAGCCGCTGAAGCCGAGCATGAGCGGCAGGAGCAGCGCAAGACCCCTGCGCAGCGGTACCGATTGCAACAGGCTCGGCGGTACCAGCGGAGTCCGGCCCGCCCGGTCGGCGCGCAGCTCGACCCGGCAGAAGGCGGCCACGGAGACCGGGAACAGCGTCAGCATGACCCAGGTCCACACCGGCCAGCCCGCCGCCCGGCCCTCGGTCAGCGGCAGCAGCAGGGTGATCAGGGAGGCGGCGAGCAGCAGCGTGCCCGGTACGTCCACCGACGCGGGCTGTGCGCTGCGGGTCTCGGGGACGGAGCGCGCCGCGAGGATCAGACCGAGCAGGGCGACCGGCACGTTCACCAGGAACACTGAACGCCAGCTCATGCCCGCGATGTCGGCCGCGACGAGTACACCGCCGAGGATCTGCCCGGCCACCATGGAGAGCCCGGTCGTGGCACCGTAAAGGCCCATCGCCCGTGCCTTGCGCGGACCTTGGGTGGTGGACTGGATGGTGGCGAGCACCTGCGGCAGCATCAGCGCGGCCGCGGCGCCCTGGGCGACCCGGGCCCCGACCAGCGTCCAGGTGTCGGGGGCCAGACCGCAGGCGAGCGAGGTGAGGCCGAAGGCGGCCATGCCGGTCAGGAAGAGCCGGCGGCGTCCGACCGTGTCGCCGAGGCGGCCGCCCAGGACGAGGAGTACGGCGTACGCGACGCCATAGCCCGCGACGACGAGTTCGAGCAGGGCGGGGCCCGCCTGGAGATCCTGGTCGATGGCGGGCAGGGCGACGTTGACGATGAAGAAGTCGATGAGCGGCAGCGCGGCGCCGAGCAGCACGGTGAACAGCCCGAGCGGGCTCAACTCGGGCGCTGCGGAGGTGCGTTCACGCGGACGGACAGGGATAGTGGGAAGGGAGACGGGAGGACGGGGCGACGCAGTCGATTCACTCACGACTCTACGATCCTCGCCTCGTTAGCCTGGTACCAGAGTGTCTCCAGAGTGGCTTTATCCTGGTATAAGAAGTACCTGGCAACGGGCTGAGGCATACGGCACCCTGGGAGTATGACGACGGTGACGCCCGGTCCGGTGAGCGTGTCCCAGGCCGCTGCGCGCAGCCCTCGGGCCAGCGGGAACGGGCCGGGTGCCGAGGTCGAAGCGCCTGAACCCGCCGTCCGCAGGGCCGAGTTGGCGTCCTTCCTGCGAAGCCGTCGCGAGCGCATCACCCCGGAGCAGGTGGGCCTGCCGCCGGGCCGCAGGCGCCGCACACCTGGGCTGCGCCGCGAGGAGGTCGCCCAGCTCGCCGTGGTCGGGGTCACCTGGTACACCTGGCTCGAGCAGGCCCGGGACATCCAGGTCTCCGGACAGGTCGCCGACTCGATCGCCAGGGCGCTGCTCCTCGACTCGGCCGAGCGCACCCATCTGTTCGCGCTCGCCGGTGTGGCCGATCCGCATGCCGACCCGCAGTGTCCGGCGCTTTCGCCCGCGATCGAGACGATGCTGCGCCAGCTCGAGCCCTATCCGGCCGCGGTGATCAACAGCCGCTTCGACGTGCTGGCGTACAACCGCACGTACGGCAGTCTCGTCATCGACCTCGACCAAGTCCCACTGGAGGACCGTAACTTACTGGTGCTCAGCTTCCTCTACCCTGCCTGGCGCAAGGGCTTCGTCGACCAGGAGACGGTGACCAAGACGGTGACCAAGGTGGTGGCGAAGTACCGCGCGGCGATGGTCGGGCACATGACCGACCCGCTGTGGAAGGGCCTGGTGGCGCGGCTGCAGCGGGAGTCGCCGGAGTTCTGCGAGGTGTGGGACCGGCACGAGGTGCTGCAGCCGGACCAGCCCACCACCAAGTTCCTCACCACCGACCTGGGCCTGATGACCTTCGACTACACCCGGCTGTGGCTGGGCCCGCGCATCGGACCGCAGCTGGTGACGTACACACCGTCGGACGAGGCCACCCGGGAGCGGATGACCACGCTGTACGAGCGAGTGCGCGGCGAGGACTGAGGCCCCGCCACCGGTCGCGGGCGTCGGCTACTGGCCGGGCCGTGCGCCTGCCGGTCCCGCTTGCCGGCTGGTCGAGGCGACGGCTCCCTCTGTGCGGCCATCGTGTGGCCCTCGCACTCGCCGGCGGCCTCGGCGAGGTCCGTGGTGAGTTCGGTGATCGGGTCGGAGGCCGCATGTTCGTCGGGCGTCGTGCGGGTGCAGAAACGATCTTGATGGCCATGCCGGCGGCCAGCACGACCGAGGCAGCGACGTGCCGTAGGTCGTGCTGCCCGATCGGCGGGAGGCCGGGGCAGCGACGAGCCGTTGCGGAGAGGAGACGATGAATCCGTCATCGCCGCGTGGGCGCCTGCGCCAGGCCCTGCTGCAGGTCGGTGAGAGGAGGGACGTACCCGAGGCCGACCTCAGCGCGGCAGTTGGCACCGCTCTGCGCGACCTGGCTTCGGAGGCGCTGGGCGAGCGCTCGCGCGTCGAGCTGGTCACCGTTGGTGCAGAGGACCACCCTTGGGGGCGAAGTCTGGGTCTTCGGTTGGCGGACTATGACGTAGGGCTGTCGGACCTGCTCTTGTGCGCGGACCAGTGCCATCTTCCGCCCCAGGTGCAGGAGAGCTGCCCGACTCTGAGCCAGGAAGAGTGGGAGGCCGTACTGCTGGTCTCCAAGCTCATCTTCAGGTCTTTGGAGTCGGAGCCCGAGCCCCTCCCCGACCCTGTGCCCGATGGTGTCGGACGGCGTCCGGAGCACACCGCGAGATCGGCCCGGACGGGAGCGAGAGAGCGGTTCCGCCAGGCGCTGGCTGCCATTTCCGAACGCACGGACCTGCACCAGGGCCAACTCACCGCCCGCTTGCGGACCTCGCTCCTGGAATTCGCGTCGGAGACTCCCGACAACAAGGACGCCGCTCAACGCATCGCGGTGCTGCGCACGGGGAAGCGGCAGCAAGAGTCGCGTCTGTGCGTCAGCCGCTCGGGGGTCGCCTTCGCTCGGGTGGTACTGAGCGCCGATGGCTGTCCTGTCCCCAGCTGTGTGCGGGAGGAGTTCCCGGACCTGACCCAGGACGAGTGGGATGCCGTCGTGCAGGTCACCGGGTTGACTCTCCTGGCTTTCGAGGGCGAGTCGGCCTGCGAGGAGGGATAGCGTGCATGCGCCTTGACCGCCTCACGCTGTCGCTCTTGCGAAGCGCCTTCCGGCCGCCGGGTCGCGACATCCTCGAACTACTTTCCCTTGTACGGGAGTAACGCCGATAGGCGATCCGGGTGTCACCGTGTCCGAGGGACCTCGTACGCGGTCCCGATGGGGATGGTGTAGATCTGGAGCGCGATCGACACGAGGGGGATGGGGACATGGCCGGGGATCAAGGGCACAACGCCAACGTCAGCGCAGATGCCGGCGCCAGCGCGAAGAAGAAGAGCCAGTTCACGTTGTCGGACTGGATCGAGGGGGCGGTGCTGCTGGTGACGGGCGTCTTGTTCGTGCTGTGGTTGGTCAAATAGTTCGCTGTTGAGCGGCTGGCGGTGCCGCTTCGATCACGGGGCCGCCGACCTGGTCAGGCGTCCACAGCGGCGGGTTGGCGGCGCGGGCTCTGCGGGTCGCGGGCCGTGCGCTCGTCGCGACGGGTGCGGTGTTCCAGATGGCTCGCCCACAGGGTTGCGAGGAGACCGGCCGCGCCCAGGGCCGCGCCGATCCACGCCACCGAGGCGAAGCCGAAGTCGGCGTTGATGGCCATGCCGCCCAGCAAGGGGGCGAGGGTGTTGCCGACGTTGAAGGCCGAGGTGTTGGTGGCTCCGGTCAGGGTGGGGGCGCCCGGTGCCAGGGCGAACACGCGGGACTGCAGCGCGGGGTTGGTCAGGTAGCCGGTCAGGCCGAGGAAGAAGACCAGGATGACGGTGACGGTCGTGTTCCGCGCGAAGACCGCGAGCAGGACGGAGGCGAGGACCAGGCCGCCAAGTCCCAGGTAGAGGGTGGGGATCGGCCGGGTGCCGGCGGTGCGGCCGCCGACGGTCATGCCGATGAGGCCGCCGACGCCGAAGAGCGCGAGGACCGCGGGGACCCAGCTCGCGGGCAGTCCGCTCTCCTCGGTCAGGACGGAGGCGAGGTAGCTGAAGGTCACGATGACGGCGCCGAAGCCGAAGGCGGTGATGGCGTACGACAACCACAGTTGCGGGCGGGCCATGGCGCGCAGTTCCGACCGGACCGTACGCGGCTCCTCGGCCGACTCCCTGCCGCCGGGGGTGGCGATCAGCGCGGCCACCGCGCTGATCAGGGTGAGCACGGCCACGCCCCAGAACGCCGCGCGCCAGCCCGCGAACTGGCTCAGCACGGTGCCGGCCGGGACGCCCACGATGGTGGCCAGGGTCAGACCGCCGGCGACGATCGCGACGGCCTTGCTCTTGGCGGCGTCCGGGACCATCCTCACGGCGGCCGCCACGGCGACGCCCCAGAATCCGGCGTAGGCCAGGGCGCTGACGACACGGGTGGCGAACACCGTGCCGTAATCGGGCGCTATCGCGCCGGCCACGTGCGCCGCGATGAAGACGGCCTGGAGCGCCACCAGAGCCGTGCGGCGCGGCCACTTCAGCGTGGCGACGGCCAGTAGCGGTGCGCCGACGACCATGCCGATCGCGAAAGCGGAGATCAGCAGCCCGGCGTCGGGAATGGAGACGCCCAGGTCGCGAGCCATGTCCGGCAGCAGGCCGGAGAGCATGAACTCCGAGGTTCCCTGGGTGAAGATGCCCAAGCCGAGGACGTAGACGGCGATTGGCACGGAAAGTCCTTTCCTGCGTGCGGTGGTGCGTGAGCCTGTGGCGATGTGTGGCTGGGGTGGTGGGTGCGCCTGTGGCGATGTGTGGGTGTCTGGGTGTCTGGGTGTCTGGGTGTCTGGGTGTCTGGGTGTCTGGGTGTCGAGTTTTGTTCTGCTCGGTCCAAAATGTCGATGCGCGGCGCCCTTTGCCGGTGTCGCCGCCCGGCACGCTAGCAGGTTTTGGATTGATTGATCTAAAACCGATCGGACCCAGGCTTCGAGTGCGCGGCGGTAGGGGTGTGGATTTGCGGAGGTAATCGCGATGCGGTCGTGCGACGCCTCCCTGTCGCCCTGACTCCCGCACCCCCAACACACCTTTCGCCGTCCCGCCACTGGGCAAACGGGTGACCGTGTGCCGGCTCCCGTGACCCGGGCGGGGGGAGGTCTCGTTGCCTTCCCCGAGAGGGCGGCGAACGGAGCCGCGGCGGCGTTGCCGCCATCGACGTCCGAGGGAGTGCCATACGGGTTCGCAACGGGATTTGCCGAGGTCAGAAGGCTTGCTCAGGAATGCTCGTGGGGCACTTTCCGGATCGCGCGGAAGGGGCGGCGAGGGGTTTCGCCGTCGGCCTCGAAGGGTGCTGGAGGGTCGCGTCGAAAGCGTCGGCGCGGGCCTGCTGGAGGCTTCCTCCGTGGTCCGACACGGGGTGCATGGTGGGGTGAAATACCAGAATGACTACTCTCGGTGTGCGCATACTCTCGATAAGTAGTCAAGTCAGGTCTCCATCTACATGTAATAGAAGGATCAAGGGTTCCATGCGCAAACTTCAGCAAGTCGCGATTGTCGTCGCCGCGGTCGGCGCTCTGTCCACCTTCGGCGCGGGCGTCAGCTTCGCCGACGGCGGCCCGCAGGTCACCGCCTGGGCCGTTTCGCAGTCCGCGGCGGGTGCCACTGCGCAGGGTGGCTCCCCGCACGGCGGCTACGGCCACCAGGCCGCTCCGCAGGCTGTCACTCCGCAGGCCCCTGCCCCGCAGGCCGCTCCGCAGCCGGCCCCCCAGGCCCAGGCTCCGGCGCCGCAGGTCGCCCCGCAGCCGGCTCCCCAGGCTCCGGCGCCGCAGGCCGCCCCGCAGCCGGCCCCGCAGGCTGTTGCTCCGCAGGCCCCCGCCCCGCAGGCCCAGGCCCCCCAGGCGCCCGCGCCGCAGGCCGCTCCCCAGCCGGAGCCGCAGGCCTCGTACCCCAAGGACAAGGACAAGGACAAGGGCGACAAGCACATCGACCTGAAGCAGATGACCTCGTGCCGGTCGCACGACCTGAACGTCGACATCCTCGGCCAGGTCGGACTGCTGAACGGCGCCCTGGGCAACGCCCTCAACGGCGAGGGCGACCCGGGTGCGCAGCGCACCAAGCAGGGTTCGAGCATGGGCTGCAACAACAACGCCCTCGGTAAGTAATGGGAAGGGGCCCCGGCCCGAGCCACGCGCTCGGTGTCGGGGCCCTTTTTCCGTCCCCCAAGGCCCGGGCGCGGCCGGTTCACGGCGCAGGGCGCCCGGGCATCGATCACAAAGGAACGCGGTACATGTTCAGTGGGAAGAAGATCGCAGTCGTCTCGGCGCTTCTGGGCGGCCTCGCCATCACCGGCGCCGGCATCACCCAGGCGTACGCCGAAATCGCCACGGGCGGCTGCGAGCACACCGCCCAGGGCCACGCCACCTGCGTCGACAAGCGCCAGGACATCTACACCACCAAGGACGGCAGGCGCGTCATCCAGCAGCGCAAGAGCTGCTCGTCGTCCGCCCGGCAGCACGTGGTGTGGCCCGAGAACGGCCTGCTGAACAACGCGAGCACGAAGGTCGGTCCGGAAGTGGACTGCTCCAACCGGGTGCCGGCACCCAGGAACTTCAAGCTGCCCCACCTCGGCTTCTGAGGGTCGGGCGGTGGGTGGGCGACCGGGCCGGGGTGATCCCGAGCTTGGTTCCAGGGTTATCCGGCGGGTCGGTCGCGCACCGGCAAGCGGGTGACCGCCCGTCCGCCCTTCCGCGATCTCCGTATCACCGGCCAGGCCGCCCTCGCTCCCCCCCGGAGCGAGGGCGGCCTGGCGTCATGCCGAACACCGGCCGAAGGGGCGGGAATTCACCCCGTCGAGTGGGGGAGGGCGGTCGCGGCGGTCCTGATGCGCGGCCGCGGCCTCGGCGGCCGGCGGGGGCCTCTCACCCTCGCGGACGTCACCGGGTGCGGGCACACAGACCTCTGCTGATGATGTCGGCATGGGGCTTCAAGAGGACAAACACGAGTCAGCGGGCGCCAGCAGCGGTGCCGCCAATCCCGGGGCTTCGCCGGGGATCGCCACGTGCTCGGACGTCGTGGACGGCCCCCACGGTCCCGCGACCAAGGTGGGCACGGTCTTCGTCAGCGGTATGCACAGCGGCCCGAACCCTTCGCCGGGGCTGAGCGTGGCCCGCTCGCTGCGCCTGGCCCGGCCCGACCTCCGGATCGTCGGTCTGGACTATTCGCGGGAGAGCTCGGGACTGCACTCGGGGCTCCTCGACGACCTGGTCTGTCTCCCCGCGTGGCGCGAGGCGCACCTGGCCACCTGGGTCGAGCAGATGGACCGCCTCCTGGAGCCCGAGGACGCGGTCCTGATTCCCTGTCTCGATCTCGAAGTCCGGCTGCTGGCACGGGAGCTGGGCTCCCATGACCGGATCCTGGGGCCCCCGAAGACCGCGCTGGAGCTGGTGGGCAAACCCCCCGTCGAAGCGGCTCGGCGGCTCGGGCTGCGCGCCCCGGAGCACGAGACCGACACCAGCTGGCAGGCCGTCGACCGGTTCATCCGCCGTTCGCCGTACGGGGTGTGGGTCAAGGGCCAGCACTATGACGCGCACCGGGCCCACACCGCCGGGGCCGCGCTGGCCATGGGCGATGTCGTCCAGCGGACATGGGGCGGCAACTGGCACCTGGAGGCGCATGTGGCCGGCCAGGAGTGCAGCATCGCGTTCGTAGCGCTGGACGGCCGGCTGCTGGACGCGGTCTTCATCACCAAGGCGATGGTCACGACCGAGGGCAAGACCTGGGCCGGCGAGGTCGCCGAGCTGGACCCGGCCATGCGCGCCCGGCTGACGGAGCTGCTCGCCGACGCGATGTGGAACGGCGGCGGTGAGCTGGAGCTGCTCCGCAGCTGGAGCGGCGAGCTCACCCTCATGGAGATCAACCCGCGACTGCCCGCCTGGATCCACGGCGCCTCCGTATGCGGCGCGAACCTGCCCGCCGCCCTGGTCACGGGAGAGGCCGCCGACCGCGGCAGACGGCTCACGCCGGGCTTCACCCGCGTCGTGGAGGAGATCCCGGTGCACCCGGACCTGGGCATCACGCCCATCGCCTGGGTCGCGGGCGGGATCTCCCGGCCGGGCGACAAGCGGCATTCCGGAATGCCGTCGCTGGGCCAGCGGTGCCTGGTCCCGCCCACGAGCGACGAGGAGCCGATCGACGGCCACCCGAACCTGACCGCGGCGCCCGCCGCACACGCCGGCGGACCGGCCGAGTGCGCGGGAGCGGGCGAAACGGCGGAGATGGCGCAGCGCACGGGCGTGGTGGGGGCGGGCCTCCCCACCGAGTCGCCGGCCGGGCCCGCGGACGAAAGGGCCACGGGCAGGGGAAGAGCGGTCGGGCTCAGGGAAGAGCCGGCCGGGCGTACGGAAGGGCCGGCCGCGCGCAACGAGGCATCGGCGGTGCGGACGGACGGCTTCGAGGAGCTGCTCGACCCGCCGGGGAACGCGGCCACTCCCTACCGGCAGATCCTGCTTCCTCTGTTCACCGAGCGGGTCCGGGCCCTGCGGAACGAGGTCGAGGGAGTCGGCAGGGTGCTCCTCGCACACAGCGTGAAGACCTGCCCCCAGCCCGCGGTGCTGCGGGAGGCCGCACGGCTGGGGATGGCCGCGGAGGCGATCAGCCTGGACGAGCTCCAGGCGGCCGAGCGGCACGGCCTGGCGCCGGAGCGGGCGATCCTCAACGGGCCCGCGAAGTGGTGGCCGGCCACCGACCGCGTCCGCTGCTTCGCCTTCTTCGCCGACTCCGTGGCCGAACTGAGCAGACTCCACTCCCTGTTGGACAGCGGCTTCCAGCTGGAGGCCGAGGTCGTCGGCGTCCGGGTCGCGCCCGCCGGACTCGTCAGCCGCTTCGGCGTCCCGTTGCACGAGCGCGACACCATGGAGGAGACGTCCGAGCTGCTCGGGTCGCTCGCCAAGCGGCTCGGAGCCGGGTGGGGGATGCACTTCCACTTCGCCCAGAGCGTCCTGGGCGCGCCGCGCTGGCAGCGCGAGTGCGTGGCGGCGCTCAGCGCGGCCGATCCGCTGGCGGACCAGCTGGGCGGGCCCCCGGCCGTACTGGACTTCGGCGGCGGGTGGCACGTCGACGACCTGTCGTATCTGCGCCCCTCGCTGGAGTACGTGCTCGCGCACGGGCCCGCCGCCGCACGCGAGGGGGACCCCCTGCTGGTGCTGGAGCCGGGCAAGCTCCTCACCCAGCCGTCGGCCGCGGTCGTGACCCAGGTCCTGGCACGCCGGGCGTCGCACCGCGGCTACGACATCGTCGTCGACGCGGCCGAAGGCGATATGCCCGAGGCGCCCTTCCATCCGCACCCCGTGGCCCGGTTCGACGGCTCCCGCTGGGTGCCGCTGCGGCCCGGATGGAGCTGGATCCTCGGGCGGTCCTGTATGGAGCACGACGTGCTGTCGGTCCGGCTGGACCTCACCGACGTGCAGGAGGGCGACCACCTCGCGTTCGGCATGTGCGGCGGCTACGACACCTCGATGGCCTACGACTTCGGGCGCGGGAGCGCGCCGCGGGAACTGGGGCAGTGATGAGCGGATTGATCGCAGACCTGAAGCGGTTCGACCGGATCGGCCTGTCCCGGGTGGCCAGTCACGCCAAGGCGTGCTGCCAGATGGTCAGACACAGCGTGTTCGCCCAGCTCACGCACTTCGGGGATACGGGGACCGCGCTCGCCGCGGTCCCCGGGCTGTTCCGGTGGGGGCCCGTGCCGTGGCCGACGCACTGGTGCGACCTGGTGGACCACGGCGACCTCATCGGCGACTGCGGGGTGCACGCCGATGTGGCGGCGGCGCTGCTGACCCGGAAGTCCGTACCGCACACCCGCGCCCGCGCCGCCGTGCTGACCCCGCCGATGGCCCCCGAACACTGGCGGGCCGTCTGGAACGAGGCGCAGGTCAGCGACGCGTGGATCGGACGGACCGCGGTCTACCACGAGGTGCTCCGGGTCGGGGACCGCTGGTGGGACCCGAGCGACGCCCGCTGGTTCTCGGGGGCGGGAGCGCACACGGGGAGCGGGCATGTGCTCGCCCTGCGCGAAGAGGGCGGACCGTGGAAGCTCGCCCCGACTCCGGTGGACCACCTGACGTCTGACGTCGCTCCGGCGTTCGACGACCCTGGCGCTTCGCCGGTGTCGCCGGCCCCGCAACCGGCGCACGCCGCCGCGTCGGCCGAGGCCGCCGAGCCGACCCCCGCCCCGCCCTCGACACCTGCCCTGCCGCAAGGCGTCCTGCCTTAGGGCGGGACGCGGTGGCGCGCCGCGGCCCGAGCGGCTGCGGCCCCACGTTCCGCAGCGGACACGGCAGCAGCGCACCCGGACCGCCCAGGAGGCACCGTGATCACCCCCGACACATGGAAGCCGGCCACACCCGAGACCACCGCGGAGGCTCCCGCCCGCCCCGGCCCGCTGCGCCTGGCGACCCAGCTGGTCCGCAGCTTCGGCCAGCTCAGCCTGCTGACGAACGTCTGGACCGGCGTCCTGTTCATGCTCGCGGTCTTCGTGGGCAACTGGCAGGCGGGCACCTTCGGGCTGCTGGGCGCCGTGGTCTCCACGGCGGCCGCGTACGCCATGGGCGTGGAGCGGCGCACCATCGACCTGGGAACGCAGGGCTTCAGCGGCTGCCTGACGGGCATCGCCCTGTACGTCTTCCTGGGCCCCCACCCCTCGACGTACGCGCTGACCATCGGCGGCGCCGTCGTCTGCGTGCTGGCCTACTCGGCGCTGACCGCCATGGTGGCTCCCTGGCGGCTGCCGGTGCTGACCGCGCCGTTCTGCGTGGTCGTCGGGGTGGTACTGACGGCGGCCCCCGCCTTCACCCGGGTCTGGCCCGGCGGCAGTTCCGCGGCGCTGCCGCTCGCCGCGGTCCCCGGCGTCGAGTACACCTGGACCGACCTGTGGCACGGGTTCTTCGCCAACATCTCCCAGGTCGGCCTCTCGGCGCACTGGTACGTCGGCGCGATCATGCTGGTGGGGCTGTTCGTCGGCGGGATCCGCCACGGGCTGGCCGCCGTCGTCGGCAGCGCCCTGGCAGTGGCCCTGTCCTGGGCCCTGGGTGCACCGCCGGCCGGCGTCGCCGCGGGTGTCTACGGCTACAACGCGGTCCTCGTGGCCGTCGCGATGGGCGGTATTTTCCTGGCCAGGACGGTGCCGAACGCGCTCTACACGATGGTGGCGGTGGCCGTCACGACGGTGCTGACGGCCGCTCTGAACGCCTACTTCGCACCGTTCGGCGGACGCACCCTCAGCTGGCCGTTCATCGTCACCACCTGGCTCTTCCTCGCCGCGGCCGCCTCCCTCCCGCAGATCCGGCGCACCGACTGACCGGGTTCTGGGCAGACACAAGCCGGTCCCGGCGTCCGAGCCGTTGCTCGGACGCCGGGACCGGTCCCCGTTAGGGCTTGCTTACTTGCCGACGCTGTTGTTGCAGCCCATGGACGAACCCATCGTGGTGGACTGCGCACCCGGGTCGCCCTCGCCGCCGAGCAGGTTGCCTCCCAGGCCGTTCGCGATGCCGACCTCGCCGAGGACGTCGACGTTCGTGTCATGCGACCGGCACGAGCTGCCCTGCTTGATCTCGATCCTGCCGCCACCCTCCTTGCCACCATCGGCATAGGCGGTGCCGGCGCCGAGGATACCGATGGTGCCGAGGGCGGCGGCCACAACGGCGGCCTTGCGAAGCATACGCATGTCAACTCCGGTTAGGTTGAGCGGATTCATCTGTGATGTACCGATTTCGTACAGTTGTGGAGGCTAATACGAAATAACCTGAAGTCGCGTGACGACGCGCCGGATTGTATGATCGAGGGTTCGTAATTCGCCCCGTTCACGCAGCTGACCAGGGCGTGGGCCGGCCGCAATCGGTGTGCGGGCTCACGGGTTTGGGGGCTGCGAGCGGGCCGAACCACCCCGCCGGCCTAGTCGGCTCACTTTGTTTGAAACTCGTACCTCGCACGCGTTCCTCGCAGGCGTGCGATCAGGTGACCGCTTGGCGTGGAAGTCGGGGCCCGCCCCGCACGGGTGGAAGGGTGCCCCGTGCAGGCAGCACGCCCAACCACTCGAAGTGAAGCAGGAGCCGCTATGCGCCGTGTACTCGTCACCCTTGTGGGAGCGCTCGCTCTCACCGGGGTCCTCTCCGTCCCCGCCCATGCCGAGCCCGGTCCGGGAGTCCTCGGCATCCTCGGCGACCCCGTGAGGGCGAACTCCAACATCGGTGGGCTGCAGGTCGGTCAGCTGCCGCTGGGGCTGCTCAGTCCGCGTTGACCGGCTGGTCGCGGCCGGTGGATCCGCCGGCGCGCCGGGATTCCCGGTGGGTGGCGTCGGTTGCTCGAGTCAGCAACGGTCAGGGCGGCGGTCCGACTGTCACGTCGGGGGTGCTGCCGGCCGGACCGCCGAGGCGGCGCTCGCCCTCGGTCGGGCCCGGTAGCGGCCGCGGATGAAGAACACCTCTCCATAAAATCGAATTGGTGTCACTCGTCAGCAGCGTGAGCGCATGCACCAAGCTGAATGAGTGATCGAAATGCCGGATTCGTAGCCTTCCTCCTTCTGTCTCGTTGAGTGATGTGCGGTCCGCGGCTGTGACCGCACTGTCAAGGAGGAGTCACGTGATCAAGAAGGTCATTGCCGCTTCGGCTGCCACTGGCGGCCTGCTGCTCGCCAGCGCGGGCACGACCGTCGCCGACACGGGTGCCCAGGGCACCGCCGTCGGCTCTCCCGGCATCCTGTCCGGCAACCTGCTTCAGCTGCCGATCCACATCCCGACCAACGTGTGCGGCAACACGATCGACATCGTCGGTCTGCTCAACCCCGCCTTCGGGAACAAGTGCGCCAACATCGAGGTGTCGTCCCACGCGCGGCACCGCCACCACCACAAGGCGCCGAGGCAGCACATGCAGCAGGGCGGCCAGGACAAGCCGTCGTCGCACAGCCACCGTTCGTCGTCGGCGCACCAGATCGCCACGCAGGAGGCCGGGCACCGCGCGCTCCACCAGGTCGCGGCGGCGCCCGCCCGCCCCGAGCTGGCGCACACCGGTTCGGAGAAGGTCAGCCTGGCGGTTCCGGCCGCTGCCAGCGCCGGGCTGCTCCTCGGCGGCGTCCTGCTCTACCGCCGGGGCCGCCGCGCCGCCGCCCGGGGCTGAAACATAGGCGGTGACAGACCTTTTCGGCTGTCGCCGTGCCATGCGTGAATATGGGGCCCGGAGTAGTCAACGGGCCCCATATTCATGGGACTTGCCGGGCCGCTCCGGTCCGTTGCCGTCCCGAAGGGGACCCACGTCGAGACCACTGCCCACTGTGAAGACACCGCGGCCGGGAGTCCAATATCCGCACGGTGGCAAACGGGTGACCGCGCATCGGTTCCCGTGACCGGTCCGGGGGAATTCCCGTTGCCCCTTGGGAGAACAGCGAATGGATCCGTGGGCTGCAGCCGGGAATCGCTTCCATGTGATACCGGGGTGGCCGGCGGCGACCACGCCGGCAGTGTTGTCCGACGCGCATTCATACGACATCAGATTTTCCGTGTAACAGGTAATGAAGGGCCGAGGGTTCCATGCGCAAGCTTCACCAGGTCGCGCTCGTCGTCGCAGCGGCCGGCGGTCTGTCCGCCGTCGGCGTCGGCGGCAGCTTCGCCGACGCTCCCGTCGGATACGGCGGTGCCACCCCGCCCGGTGCCCCGCAGCAGGACACCCCCCAGGCCACCGCCTGGACCGCCTCGCAGGCCACTTCGCACGCTTCCGGCTCGCACGCCGGTCCGCAGCAGGCCGCTGCCCCGCAAAGCGCGCCGCAGCAGGCCCCGGAGGTCTCCCCGCAGGTCAACCCGCAGCTCAACCCGCAGCTCTCGCCGCAGGTCTCGCAGGTCCTGCCGCAGGCCCCGAGGGATCAGAACAACCTCTTCCGCCCCTACCAGGAGTGCAGCCCGCAGACGTTGCTCGACGCGGACCTCCCGATCGGTGTGCTCGCCAACCCGCAGACCCGTGGCATCACCTGCACCCAGAACAACACCCAGGCCAACGCCTTCGCCTCCTCCTCCGCCTCCGCACGCTGAGGCGGCCGGGCCCGCCGCGCGCGACGCCCGGCACGGGCCCTCCGGGGGATCCTCCGGAGGGCCCTTCGGCGTGCGCGCGGCCGCCCGCGTCGCGCGGCCGGCGGCGGTACGGCGCGCAGCGGCTGCCGCGCTGCCGGGCGGTCGAGGCCCTGAACTGCTAGGTCAGCGGGGGGACTTCCGGGCCCTCGATCGTACAATACGGCGCGTCGCTGGCCGATATGCAGACATTTCGTATTAGCCTCCGTAACTGTAAGAAGTCGATCCGTCGCTGATCGCTTCCGTTCAATCTTCCGGAGAGAAAAAAATGCGCAAGCTTCAGAAGGCTGCCGTCCTGGTCGCCGCCATCGGCAGCATCGGACTCCTCGGCGCCGGCACCGCCCACGCCGACGGCGGGCACGGCAAGGGGGGCAAGTTCGACATCAAGCAGGGCAGCTCCTGCCGGTCGCACGACCTGAACGTCGACGTCCTCGGCGAGGTCGGCGTCCTCAACGGCCTGCTGGGCAACGCGCTCAACGGCGAGGGCAGCCCGGGTGCGCAGTCCACCACCATGGGCTCGTCGATGGGTTGCAACAACAGCGCCTTCTGAGCACCGGTAGTCGTGTAGTCACACGAATCGGGTCCCGGTATCCGGCCGAAAGGCCGGTACCGGGGCCATTTTTGACGTTCGGCCATATTTCCGCCGAGTGGCAAATGGGTGACCGCGCACCGGTTCCCGTGACCGGGCCCGGGGAAATGCCGTTGCCCATGGGAGAGAACAGCGAATGGGCCTGTGGGTCGCCGCCGGGAAACGCTCCTCCCTGGTGCCGGGGCGGCCGGCGGCGGCCACGCCGAAAGTGTTGTCCGACGCGTATTCAGAAGGGGAGGCGATGGGATGAGCCGTCGGCTTCGAGGAAGCGTGGGAGGGCAGCGCAGCGAGTGCCGTCGCCGACCTGCGGAAGGTTTCCACCGTGGTCCGGATCGGGGTGCGCAGGGCGTGAACCCGGAACCACCACTGTTGGTGCCCGCAGGGCAGAAATAAGTAATCAGATTTCCATGTATAGGTTAATGAAGGGCCGAGGGTTCCATGCGCAAGCTTCACCAGGCATTGCTCGTCGTCGCAGCGGCCGGCGGTCTATCTGCCATCGGTGCCGGCGTCAGCCATGCCGACGCTCCCGTCGGGTATAACGGCGCCGCCCCGCCCCCCGCTCCGCAGCAGTACGCCCCGCCGGCCCCGGCCCCGCAGCAGTACGCCCCGCCGGCTCCGGCCCCCGCTCCCGCGCCTGCTCCGCAGCAGTACGCCCCGCCGGCCCCGGCCCCCGCGCCTGCTCCGCAGTACGCCCCGCCGGCCCCGGCCCCCGCCCCGGCTCCGGCGCCGCAGCAGTACACGCCCCCGGCTCCCGCCCCGGCCCCTCCGGCCCCCGCGCCCCAGCCGGCGGCCGCTCCGGCTCCGGCTCCCGCTCCGCAGCAGGCCGCGCCCCCGGCTCCGGCCCCGGCGCCCGCGCCCCAACCGGCCGCTCCGGCCCCCGCACCGCAGCAGCAGTCCGCCCCCGAGGCCGCCCCGCACCACGACACCCATGTCACCGCGACGGCCACGTCGCACGGTGCTTCGCAGGCCGCCGTCACGGACGACGCCCCGCAGCACTCGGCTCCGCAGCAGGCCGCTCCGGCCCCCGCCGCGCAGCAGTCGGTGCCGCAGATCGTCCCGCAGGTGGTTCCCCAGGCGGCGCCGCAGGTCACCCCGCAGGTCGCCCCGCAGGTCGACGTTCCGCAGGTCGTGCACCCGCAGTCCGTCCCGCACGCCGCCCCGCAGGTCAACCCCCAGGTCAACCCGCAGGTCAACCCGCTGATCAACCCGCTGATCTCCCCGGACGTCCCGCAGATCTCCCCGTTCGGGCTCGGGCGGCTCGCGGCGGCTCCGGTGGGACAGGTCGATCTGCCTCGCATGTCCTGACCGTTCGCGGACGGTCGGGTGTGGTCCCGCCCCCAAGCGCAGCTACGCGGGGGCGGGGCCGCGTCCGGCCGCCGTGGAACGTCTGGCGGGGTCGGCGCGAGCCGCCGCCGTGGGTCCGCCACCACCGCCAGCCCGCTTCCCGTAGGGCGTCCCTCGGGAGCAGAACCACCTCCTCGGCCCGTACCAGGAGTGCAGTCCGCAGACGGTGGTTGAGGCCAGCGTCCCGACCGGGACCGCTCACGAGCGGTGCGGGCATTTCCGGTCGGGCTCTCGTTACTGTCAGTAGTAGGTCTTCGCGGATCGCATCCGCTCAATCTCCGGAGAAGAAATGCGCAAGCTTCAGAAGGTCGCCGTCCTGGGTGCCGTCCTCGGCAGCGTCGGCGCCCTCAGCGCCGGTACCGCCTTCGCCCACGGCGAGGCGAGTGCCCACGACATCGACGCCAAGCAGGGCGCCTCGTGCCGGTCGCACGATATGAACATCGACGTCCTCGGGTCGGTCGGGGCGCTCAACGGCACGCTGGGCAACGCGCTCAACGGCGAGGGCAGCCCGGGTGCGCAGTCGTCCCACCTGGGCGCCAAGATGACCTGCAGCAACAGCGCGTTCTGAGCGCAGGGCGGTCGCGTACGTCACCGGAAGGGGTTCCGGCGCCGGGCCACGGGCTCGGCGCCGGAACCCCTTCTTACGTCTTCTTCAGGGCCCGGTGGGGGTTCAGCCCCCGATCTGCGGCATCGATTCGCCGTCCTCCGGCACGGTGTTGGAGCAGGTCATGGCGGGGCCGATACGGGTGGACCCGGTGTTCAGCAGGCCGTTCGCGGGCAACGTCGCGGGTGTTGACGACAGACAGTTCTGCGCCTGCTTGACGGTGTACTTGCCGTCCTGGCTGGTGTAGTCGGCGTTCTTCTGGACGCAGGAGACATTGCCCGTGAGGTCGCGGGTGCAGCTGAGCGGGGCCCCTTCGGCGTACGCCTGGGAGATGCCGGCGACGGCGAGGCCGCCCAGGAGCACCGAGACGGCTGCGATCTTCTTCCGACTGAACATTGCTGTGTTCCTTAGTGGTTGTTGCCCGGGTGCCCGTGCACCGCGGATCCGCACTTCCCGGGTCCTGAAGAAGCCGGGAAAGGGGTCCCGGCCCCGGCCGGTGGCGCCGGATGCCGGGACCCGCTCCCGCGTTACTTGCCGACGCTGTCGTTGCAGCCCAGGGACGAGCCGATCGGGGTGGACTGCGCACCCGAGTTGCCCTCGCCGTTGAGGGCGCTGCCCAGCACGCCGTTGAGGATGCCGACCTCGCCGAGCACGTCGACGTTCAGATCATGCGACCGGCAGGAGTTGCCCTGCTTGATGTCGATCCCGCCGCCCTTGCCGCCGTCGGCGTGAGCGGTACCGGCGCCGAGGAGGCCCAGGCTGCCGAGGGCGGCGACCAGGACGGCTGCCTTCTGAAGCTTGCGCATTTCTTCTCCGGAAGATTGAACGGATGCGATCAGTAATTGATCGACTTCGTACAGTTACGGGAAACTAATACGAAATGTCCCATTGTTGCGCAGCGACGCGCCGGGTGTGAAAGGCGGAATATCGGGCGACGGTCCGGGAGTTGCTCCTCGCCTTGGGCGGGTCGGGGTGTCGGTGGGTGAAGGGGGCGTGGTGCGCGGGTGGGGCGCTCGTGCGTCAGTGCCGCACCGTGCGCGGTCCGTTCGGTGTCGCCGCATGCGAACGGGCTCTCCGAGGGGAGTCCCCCCGAAGAGCCCGTGACGGCGTCGCGTGCGGCTGCCCCCGGCGAAGTCAGCCGGTGAAGGCGTGGTTGAACTGGCCGCAGCTGGTGTCGAAGTTCTGCGGGACGGCGAGCACGCCGATGGGGAGGTTGTTGTCGAGCACCGTCTGCGGACTGCACTCCTGGTAGGGACGGAAGATGTCGTTCACTCGCGGTCCGTTGCTGCCGTGGGCGTACGCGGTGCCGGCACCGGCACCGATGGCGGAGAGGCCGCCGGCTGCTGCTGCGGCGACGACCACGACCTTCTGAAGCTTGCGCATGGAACCTTCGGCCCTTCGTTACCTGTGCATAGAGGCCTGATTGCCTACTGTGACCGTGCGAACACTAGCAGTAGTCGTCTGGAGGGTTCCACTTCGCTGTACGCCATGTTGTCGAGTCGGAGAGGGAGAAAGCGGGGGCCTGGAGGAGGAGTTCGCGGCGCACCGGAGGGACGCGGTGCGGGCGGCCGCCCGGTTGCGGGGGCGCGGCGGGCGCCAACTGCGGTGCGGCCAGGGCGGTGGGAGCGACTCGGCCCCCGACCGGCGGTGCGGGTCGGGGGCCGAGCGGCGGCGTCAGCTGGTGGCGAGCGGACGCTTGCCCTGCAGGTCCTCGGAGTCGTACGCACCGGGGTTGCCGGACAGCTTCAGGGTGAAGGCGGTGAAGACCTTACGGCCGTCGACGGTCTTGGGGTCCGAGAGCGTGACGGTGGCCTTCAGCGGCTTGTCCAGGCAGGTGTCCAGGCACCAGGTGCCGGTGACCTTGCCGGTGCCGACGGCCTTCTTCGCGCCCCACTGCTGCCAGTTGACCTTGCCGATCGAGGTGAACTCGGAGAGCACCAGGTGCGCGGGGCTGCGCTCGGCGCGGCCCCGGTCCGCGTTCTCCTCCCCGTAGTGGTTGATGACGTAGGGCGTGCCGGCGGTACGGGCGATGCCCACGGTGTGCGCACCGCTCCGGTCGCCGGTCGCCGCCTGCGCCGCGTGGGCGGTGGCGAACATGCCGAGGACGGCGACTCCGGCCAGGGCGGCACCCATGACCGCCTTCTTGCGCCGGTTCGTGGGCAGCGTGCTGTTCATGACTCTCGTTCCGTTCTCTGGGGATCGGTCGGCGGTCAGAAACTACGAGCGGCGCTTCTCGGGGATCTGTCGATCATGTAACAGCGGTTCATCGACCACTGTTACATGATCAACACACGCCCGCCGTCGGCCCGGTCGAGGTGCCGCACGGCCCCGGTTCACAAGGCGACGGACAGCGGTCGCCCCCCTCAGCTCCGGCCGTCCAAACGGGTTTTGTGGCCGTCCTTGGTCACCGCGACGCCCTTGGGGACCTCGACGCGGAACCTGGCGTCGCACAGGGCGAGGCCGGTGCAGCCGGCGTCGATGTCGAGGGTGTCGCCCTTGAGGGTCCACCTCAGATGTACGGTGCCCGCGGCCGAGTCGAACCAGCGGGTGACCTTGATGTCCTTGCGGTCGGCGGCGACCAGGTCGGTGGCGACCTCGTGGGTCTTCACCTTCAGTGACGTACCGCGGTAGGGGAAGCTCTTCGATTCGGGCTTCGCCTGCGAGGCCTCCACGGAGCAGCCGGTGAGCCCGAGGGCGACGGCCGCCGCGGCGACGGCGAGCGCGGCGGGGCGCTTCGGCAGGGCGGATGACGACATCGCTTCCTCCAGGGGAGCCAGGGGCACGGGGCGCTGAACTCCCCCGAGGATCGCGGGCCCTGGAGAGCCGCACATCTGCCGTTCGGCAGATATCCGCACCCCGCTCACGTCCGTCGGCGGCTTCGCGGTCAGCGGATCGCGGGCAGCACGCATCGCACCCGCCACCCCGGCCCGTAGGGGCCCGCCTCCAGCGTGCCGCCCAGGGCGCCGGCCCGCTCGGCCAGTCCCGCCAGTCCGGTTCCGCCGCGTGGCCGGTCTCCCGAGCCGCGCTCCGGCTCCCGGACACCCCCGGTGTCGGCGACCGAGACCGCCACGGACCGGTCGGCGGTCAGGCCGGCGAACACCTCGATACGGCCGGCCCGCGGCGCATGGCGCCGCACGTTGGTCAGTGCCTCCAGCACCACGCGGTACGCGGTGTCCCCGGCCTCCGGTGACAGGGCGCCGGCCACCTCGTCCTCCAGTGAGAGCGCGACCGCCGCGGCGGTCATGGAAGCGAAACGGGCGACGAGTTCGTGCAGGTCGGCCAGGCCGTGCGAGCGGGTGGGCGGCGGCTCGCCCGTATCGACGCCGTCCGCCCCGCGCAGCGCCGCCACCGTCCGGTCCATGGACTCAAGGGCCCGCAGCCCCGCCTGCTCGATGCGGTGCAGCAGCGCGCGCTGCTCCTCGGCACCGACGGCCGGCGGGCCCTCGCCGAGCTGGGCCGCCTGCGCCTCCAGGACGATGCCGGTCACCTCATGGGCGACGAAGTCGTGCAGATCGCCGGCGACTTCGAGGCGCTGCTCGCGCCGGGCCGACGCCACCGCACGCGCCCGGCGGCCGTCCAGCGACCGCAGATAGAGCCCGACGCCCGTCGCGCAGGCGACCGGGAAGAACGCCAGCGACGCCGCGAAGACCGACTCCTTGAGGCCGGTCTGCGGCGCGTGCAGGGTGAAGCGCAGCGGCAGCAGGACAGCGGCGGCGCCGGTGAGGGCGCCGACGACGCCCACCCGGGGGCCGGGCACATCGCGTACCGCCCGCTCCAGGACGACCAGCAGCGCGGCCCCCTCGAAGGGCAGCCAGAGCAGGGCCGGTCCGGGCTTCCCGAAGGCCACGCAGTCCGCGGCGAGGGAGAGCGCCGCCAGGCCGCTCGCCGCCTGCGCGAGGGAGATCCGGCCGATCGGCCAGGCACAGATCGCCACGGCCAGCGCCAGCGCGGCCAGGACCGCCGGCAGCCAGGCCCCGGCCTCCGGTGGGGTGATGACGGCCGGGGCGAGCATGCCGCCCGCGGCCACCGCCGACCACCACCGGCGCCGCCGCCCGCCCCGCACCTGGTCCGTCATGACCGCGAGGCTACGCACCCGGCGCGGCCCGTGCGGCGCCGCCGTCAGGGCGTGCGCCCCGTCGCATAGCCCAGCTCCCAGGCCCGGACCGCGACCCCGACCCGGTTACGCACCTGCAGCTTCCGCTGGATGCTGGCCACATGGGTCTTGACCGTGCCCGCGGAGATGAACAACTCGCGGGCGATATCGGCATTGGTCTTCCCCTCGGCGACCTTTCCGGCGATCTCCCGTTCCCGCTCGGTCAGCACCGTGTCGCGCCGGCGGGGGCGCCGCCCGTCCGCGGCGCCGGTGACATGCCGCAGCAGCCGTACCGTGATCGACGGGCTGATCAGGCTGTCCCCGGCCACCGCCGCCCGTACCGCCTCGATCAGCAGCGCCGGACCCGAGCGCTTGAGCACGAACCCCGAGGCGCCGAAGCGCAGCGCGGGGTAGACGTACTCGTCGAGGTCGAAGGTGGTCACGACGACGATCCGCACCGGGTGGGCCGCGGCGGGGTCGGCCAGCCTGCGGGTGACCTCCAGCCCGTCCAACCCCGGCATCCGGATGTCCACCAGCGCCACGTCGGGGGCGAGCGTGCGCCCCAGCTCCACCGCGTCCACGCCGTTCGCCGCCTCGCCCACCACTTCCATGTCGGGCTGGCTCTCCACGATGCGGCGCATTCCCCGGCGGACCATCTCCTGGTCGTCGGCGATCAGCAGTCGAATCGTCATGAGCCGGAATTCTGCCGCACGGAGGGGCGGAACCGCCCACCGCGGTCGCAGCGCCACCCCCTGAAGGGCCTGCCCTCACTTGAGGCCGCTGAGCATCACCCCGCGGATGTAGTGCTTCTGCAGCAGCACGAAGAGCAGCAGGACCGGCAGGATGCTCAGGACGAGCCCGGCCATCATGACGGGGACCATCCGGTCGGGGTCGAGGTAGCTCTGCAGCATCTGGATTCCCACCGGCAGCGTCATCAGCCGCGGGTTGGCGGTGGAGATCAGCAGGGCCCAGATGTACTCGTTCCAGGCGTGGACGAAGGTGAGCAGGGTGAGGGTGACGGCCACCGGTTTCGTCTGCGGCAGGACGATGCGCCACCAGACGGCGAACTCGCCGGCGCCGTCGATGCGGGCCGCCTCCAGCATCTCGTCCGGGATGGCGAGCATGAACTGCCGCATCAGGAAGATCCCGAAGCCCGACACCAGGAACGGGATGACCAGCGCGGCGAGGCTGACGGTCAGGCCGGCGCCGCCGCGGCCGAGCAGATCGTTGCCGCCGGCTCCGGGCCAGTGCACCAGGATCAGGAAGTGCGGGATGAAGAAGACGAACGACGGGAACATCATCGTCGACAACACCAGACGGAAGATCAGATCGCGGCCGGGAAAGCGGAGTTTGGCGAGCGCGTAACCAGCGAGTGCCGAGGTCAGGAGTGTGGAGCCGGTGATGAGCGCGGTGGCGATGACGCTGTTGCGAAAGAGCAGCGGCAGGTCCAGCCGGGTGATCGCGGCACGGTAGTTGGAGAGGTCGAAGGCCTCGGGAAGAAACCGGTAGGGGAGTTTTCCGTAGGTGCCGGGGCCCTTGAACGAGGTCAGCAGCATGTCGAGGAACGGCACGACGGTGAGGGCCGCCCCGAGGGCCACCACGGTGTAGGAGGCCCAGGGGCGGCGGTGGCGACGGCGGCCGGCCGACGGCCCGGGTCCGTTCACGATTCCCCGCCTTTCCGGCGGAACAGCCACAGCTGCACCACCGTCACTACGGAAATGACCAGGAACAGCACGAACGAGGCCGCGGCGGCGATGCCCCAGTCGCCGTATCGGAACGCCTGCTGATACATCTCCAGAGCCGCGACATTGGTCGCATCGCCCGGCCCGCCCTCGCCCGTCATCACATTGATCAGCGCGAACGACTGCAGCCCGGTGATGAACTGGGTGAGGCAGACGAAGAGCAGGGACGGCCGCAGCAGCGGCAGGGTGATGCGCCGGAAGAGGGTGCGGCGGCCGGCGCCGTCCAGCTCCGCGGCCTCGTAGTAGACCTCCGGAATCGACTTCAGGCCCGCGGTGAGGATCAGGATCGCGGTGCCGACGGATGCCCAGGCCTGCACCACGACGATGGACGGCAGTGCCGTGCCGGGGCTCTGGAGGAAGGCGACGGAGTCCAGACCGAGGCCGTTGAGCAGACCGTTGACCAGGCCGCCCGGCTCGTACATGTACTTCCACACGTTGCCGACGGCGACCACGGTCGTCACCAGGGGCAGGAAGTACAGGGTGCGCCAGAAGCCCTGGAAGCGCAGCTGGTTGATGCAGTGGGAGACCAGCAGCGCGCCGGCGAGCGCGATCGCCACGGTGCCCAGGGCGTACAGCAGTGTGTTGGTCAGGACGGGGGTCAGGAACGTCGAGCCGCGGGCGAAGAGGTCGGTGAAGTTGGCCATGCCGACCGGCTCGATCGCACCGAGGTCGAAGCCGGCCCAGCGCGACTGCGCGAGCAGTACGGCGAACAGCAGCGGCAGGGCGAGGAACACCGCGAAGAACAGCAGGGCCGGGGCCAGGAACAGATAGGCGAGGGCGGTCTGCCGCCGCCGGGCCGCCCGGACGGGACCGCCGTCGGCCAAGGCCATGGGGCATCACCTCTCGTAGGGGCTCAGTAGGGCCGGGAGAGTTCCTGGTCGATCTGCCGGGTGAGGGTGGCGAGCGCGGTGTCGACCGGGGCGCGGCCCGTCCAGATCTCCTCGATGTTCTTGCGCAGCAGCGCGGTGGCGCGCTGGGCGCGGGGACCGTTCGGCTGCGGTACGGCGTAGTGCAGCGCGTCCAGGAAGGGGCCCCGGTTCGCGTCCCCGCCACCGGAGCCGCCCCGGCTGCCGCCGTGTCCGCCCTCGCCGCCCAGCAGCGCCCGCATATCGTCCGCGCGGCCGGTCATCGAACCGACCGAGACCTGCAGCGCGCTCATCCGCGACACCGCGCCCCGCGGCCGTCCCGCGCCGGCCGGCCGCGCGGCCGGCACCGGCGCCGCGTTGAGCCAGTGCAGGAACTCCCAGGCCTGGCGCGGATATCGGCTCCTGGCGTTCACGCCCAGCAGGAAGCCGGTCGCCAGCGTGCCGCGGTCACCCGGCGCCCGGCCCGGCACCGGCGCCACCCCGACATCCCGGTAGCCGCCGCCCATCGCCGCCCGCAGACCCGCCGTCCACCAGCCCGCGTTGACCGTCATCGCCACCTGGCCGGACGGAAAGGCACGGAAGAGCGGGATGCCGGGGTCCGCGGCGCCGCGCTCGATGAGCCGGCGCTCCAGGTCGAGGACCTCCCGGCCGACCGCCGAGCCGAGGGCGGTGCGCCGGCCGTCGGGGGTCAGGAAGGCGCCGCCGCCCGCGGCCAGCAGGGCGAGCGTCTGCCCCACGACGGTCGAGTCGTCGGCCCGTGACAGCCCGAACCCCTGCACCAGGGTGTTGCCGTGCCGGTCCCGCCGGGCGGTGCGGTACGCCGTGTCCTCCAGCTCCCGCCAGGTGCGCGGCGGTCCGCCGACGCCGGCTTCCCGCAACAGCCGCCGGTGGTAGTAGAGGGCGTAGGTCTGCACCTCCGTCGGGTAGCCGTAGACCGTGCCGTTGGCCGACGCCGCCGCCACGGCCGCGGGGGAGAAGTCCCGGCGGATCAGCCGCGCGGTGTCCCGCGGCGCCGGCCGCAGCACGCCGGCCCGCACCAGCTGGCCGGTCCACAGGCCGGACGGATGAAGGATGTCGGGGCCCTGGCCGGCGGCCTGCCGCACCATGTAGGTCGTCAGCAGATCGGTGAACTTGACCGCGGTGGTGCGTACCGTGACCCGCCGATGCGTCGCGTTCCACGCGCCGACCGCGGACTCCAGCGCCGATCTGAGGGGTTCGCTCGCATAGTGCGTCAGGACCGTCAGGGTCACCGGGGCGCCCGGGAGCCCGGCCCGGTCACCGCCGTACGCCGCGTCCCCGGGCGCCTCGCACCCCGCGGCGGCCAGCAGGGCGGCCCCGGCCCCGCCGGCGGCACCCGCCGTGAACGTACGCCGCCTCACTCGGCCTCCCACTCCAGCACCGCGAACGTCCGGGTCGTGGTGAACCCGCTGGCGCGGTACAGATGCCCCGCCGGGCTCGCTTCACCCGTCCACAGGAACCACGCCCCGTGGACGCCGAGCGCCCGCATCCGCTCCAGCGTGAGATGCAGCAGGACCTTGCCGAGCCCGGTGCCGCGCAGCTCCTGCCGTACGCCGAACGGGCCGAAGCGTTCGGTCATACCGTCGTAGGCGCCGTGCATGGCCCAGCCCGCCAGCCGCCCGTCCGGTGCGCGGGCGATGACGATGCGGTCCAGAGGGGCGCCGCCGGCCAGACACTGCCGGATCGCCCGTGCCCAGTCGGGGGTGAACTCCTCGGCGGCCAGCGGGACCAGGTCCACCAGATCGTCGTCGCACGGCGTACCGAAGCCGAACCCCCGCGCTTCCAGGGACTGCTGGTGCCGCCGTACCGCGTCCGGCACGCGGTAGCCGATCAGGCTGCGGTCCATCGCGGCGGCCTCGTAGCGGACCCGGAAGCCGAGGGCGGTCAGCAGCCGGTCGGCCTCCGGGTAGGCGGCCCGGTCCAGGCCGGGGAGCACGTAGTTGGGGGTGTACGGGGCGAAGCCGATCCGGGTGCGGCCGTGTCCGCGCAGCCAGTCGAGGGCGTCGGTGAGCAGCCGGCGACCCAGGCCCGCGCGGCGGTGCGGTGGATCGACGAAGAAGAAGAGGATCCAGCCGTCGGCCGGCTCCGGATCGCCGCCGGCGAGCGGGGTGCGGCGGCGCACCGCGTAGGCGGCACCCACCACCCGGCCGCCGAGGTCGGCCACCCGCAGGCCCTCGGCGTCGAAGTGGGGATCGAGCAGGACCAGCGTGCGGAAACGGGCGGCGCTGATCGGGTCGTCCGGGGCGCTGCGGGCCCAGGCCGCCAGCAGGGAGGGGCCGTCTCCGCGGCGGAAGGGGCGGAGGGCGGGGCGCGGGCCGGTGGCGACGGTGGCGGACATCGGACACTACTTACCGCATATCCGGCACCTTGGCGACGGTGCGCGCCCGTATGGCCCGCTCGCGTGGCGGGCCCGCGGGGCGGCAGGCATGTTGAGGAGAACGCCCGGCCGGCCTGTGGACGGGCAACCAGGAGGCTGCCGGATGCTGCGCAGAGCGCTGCGGATCCCCGCCGCCGGCGTCGCCTATCTGCTGACGGCGGCGGTGTCGTCGTCCGCGATGGCGTCGGGGCCGGAGGAGTACGCGGACGTCGCGGTGGCCCGCGCGGCACGGGCCGGGCCCGGTACCGCGGCGACGCTGGTGATCGCGCACCGCGGCGCCTCCCGTTACGCTCCGGAGAACACCCTGGCCGCCGTGGACGCCGCCCACCACCGCGGGCTGATATGGGTCGAGAACGATGTGCAGCGCACCAAGGACGGCCGGCTGGTCGTCCTGCACGACACCACGCTGCGGCGCACCACCGACGCCGCGAAGGTGTTTCCGGGGCGGGCGCCGTGGCGGGTGGGGGACTTCACCGCCGCCGAGATCGCGCGGCTGGACGCCGGGAGCTGGTTCGGCAAGCGGTTCGCGGGGGAGCGGGTGCCCACGCTCACCGCGTTCCTGCGCCGTCTGGACCACAACGACCAGCGCCTTCTGCTGGAGATCAAGGCCCCGGAGAGATATCCGGGAATCGGGGCGCAGATCGTCCGGGAACTGCGGGCGCGCGGCTGGCTCGACCGCGACCATGTCCGCAGCCGGCTGGTGGTCCAGAGTTTCTCCGTGGCGTGCGTGAAGGCCGTGCACGAACTCGCGCCGCAGGTGCGCACCGGAATTCTGGGGGCGCCGGATATGGCCAAACTGGCGCGCTATGCGCGCTTCGCCGATCAGATCAATCCCCGTATGTCCGCGCTCAGTTCGCGCTGGCTCGCGGCCGTGCACCGGTTGCGCGGGCCGCACGGCCGCCCGTTGGAGGTCTATGTGTGGGACGTGGCGAAGAACACGAACGCGCGGTCGGTCCGGGCGCGGGGTGTCGAAGGAATCATCGAATAGGCTCCAAGGGCCGGGAATCAGGCGGGATTGCCCGGATCGTGTGGGGCCGGGCGACGGCGGAGAGTGTGCCGCGGCCCGCGCTGCGTGAAGGAGCTGTGGAGAGCGGACGCCCGGCGTGTGGCCGCGGCAGGTCGGGATTTACGGGATTCCCGCCACGCGGCTATGGTGCCTGAGATGTTCGACGCCGCCACCCTCCCCGTGAATGAACTAAGACGCAGGATTTGGCTTTTGGGTTCCGAAATGCGGCCCGACGCGGGCCAGCGTCCAGCACCTCCCCTGGGATCCTTCCGGGAGGCTCCTTGAACAACGAATATCCGGCGTACGGCGAACGGCGGGTGCCGCTCCCCCCGCCGCGGCAGATGCCGCACGACACGCCGAGCCGGTCCGGCGCACCCGCGCCGGCGCAGACTTCCGGTGCCGCGACGACGACGCTGGCACCGGCGGCCGCCCCCTCGCACGCCAAGCCCAGAAGTCACGCCAAAGGCCGTGGCCGGGCCCGGTCCAAGAACACCGCGGCCGCCGGCGCCAAGCAGCGCGACGCGTTCTTCGACAACGCGAAGTACCTCGCCATCGTGCTGGTGGCGATGGGGCACTCCTGGGAACCGCTGCGGGACGGCAGCCGCACGGCAGCGGCGCTCTACATCACCGTCTACGCGTTCCATATGCCGGCGTTCATCATCATCTCCGGCTATTTCTCGCGCAGTTTCGATATGCGCAAGGACCGGCTGCAGCGGCTGATCACCGGAGTCGCCGTCCCGTACATCCTCTTCGAAGTCGCTTATACGCTCTTCAAGAGGTGGGCGGACGACGATCCGCATTACCCGATCAGCCTGACGGACCCCTGGTATCTGACGTGGTTCCTGGCCGCGCTCTTCATCTGGCGGCTGACCACTCCGCTGTGGAAAATCGTGCGTTGGCCGGTCCCGCTCGCGCTGGCCATCGCCGTACTCGCGTCCGTCTCACCGGACATCGGCGACGATCTGGACCTCCAGCGGACGCTGCAGTTCCTGCCCTTCTTCGTGATCGGGCTGGCGCTGCGGCCGGAGCACTTCAAGCTCGTACGCCGCAAGAAGGCGCGGATCGCGGCCGTACCGGTCTTCGCGGGCGCCCTGGTCTTCGCGTACTGGGCGGCGCCGCGGATGAACGCCGCGTGGTTCTACCACCGTGACGCCGCGCAGGAACTCGCCGCGCCCTGGTGGAGCGGCGCGGTGATGACGCTGGCGATGTTCGGCTGCTCGCTGGTGCTGGTGTCCTGCTTCTTCGCCTGGGTACCGGGCCGCACGATGTGGTGCACGGCGCTGGGCGCGGGCACCCTCTACGGCTACCTGCTGCACGGCTTCCTCGCCAAGGGCTCGCGCTTTTGGAACTGGTACGACACCCCGTGGGTGCACACGCCCTGGGGCGCGGTGCTGCTCACGCTGATCGCGGGCACGGTCGTCACGGTGCTGTGCACACCGCCGGTGCAGCGGATCTTCCGCTTCGCGATGGAGCCCAAGATGACCTGGGCGTTCAAGAAGGACCCGGTGGGGATGGCCCGCAGCCGGAACTGAGCCGCTGCGCAGGGGACGTCGGCGCCGGGGCGCCCGCCCCGCCGGGAGACCGGTGGGACGGGCGCCCTTCGGCTGTCCGGGGCCGGATGGCCGGGCCGCGGCGTCGGCTACCGCACCACGGCGATGCCCTCGATCTCGACCAGCGCGGCCTCGTCCCACAGGCGGGTGGCGCCGATCACGGCCATCGCCGGGAAGTCGCCGCCGACCAGGCGCTTCCACACCCGGCCGAGCTCCCTGGCATGCCGCCGGTAGTCGGCGACATCGACCGCGAAGACGGTGAGCTTGGCGAGGTCGGACGGGCCGGCCCCGGAGGCCGCCGCGACGTCCAGGAGGTTCGCCAGCGCGCGCTCGAACTGCTCGACGATGCCGTCGCCGACGATCCGGCCCGAGCCGTCGAGGGCGGTCTGCCCGGCGAGGAAGACCAAGGTGCCCGGGGCCGCGCGAACGGCATGGCTGAAGCCGGTCGGCGGCGCCAGGTGGGAGGGGTTGACGCGCTCCAGCCCGCCGCCGTTCGTGGTGCCGTCCGTGCCCGCTGTCTCAGCGCTCATCCGCGCCGGCTCCCCTCCGTCGCCAACTCGTCCCGCACGCCCGGGGATTGCGGCGCGCCCCGCAGCACACCGGGACGTCCGCGGCCCCTTCGGTGTCGCTCACCGCTGGCCCCTTCCCGGCTCATGCCGCGGTCGTCCACCGCCATCGGCCCGCTCCCGGGCGAGTTTAGGGCCTGCCGTGGATCGGGGCCCGGATCCCGCCCGGGGATCAGGGCCGGGTCCGCGGTGCCCGGCGAGACGGGTGCGGGGCCGGGGCCGCCGACGCCAGCGGGTCCCGGCCGTCCAGCGTGCCCTGGGAACCGTAGGGGCGGCAGCGTAGGAACGCCGCCTCGTGGTGGAACGGCTTCGCCCGATGCTCTTCGACCGCCTCCTTGTGCTCGGGCCGGGCGGAGCCGTAGGCGTAGCGGCGCATGGCCGACAGGCTCCGCCACACCGAGAACGTGCCGACGAAGCGGGGCGGCCGGGCCAGGGCGACGGACGCGATCAGCGCGGGATCGGCCGCGGCCCGCCCGGCGGCCTGAGAGTTGGCACGCAGGAACGGCAGCGCGCGGCGCAGCCGCAGCTGCCCGAGGGTGAGGACGGCGACCGGCTCGCCCTCCTCGTCCAGCGCGGCGCCGGGCTCGGCCTCGACCGGCATCGCACGCCACGAGCCGGAGACCCGCACGGGCTGCAGCCGCACATGCCAGCCCCCGGCCAGCTGCCGTGCCAGCGGGCTCTCGGCGAGGAAGCCGTCGAGCGCGGCGTCGTCCTCCCATGCGGCGAGCAGCGCGGCCCGGCCGGGGCGCAGCTTGGGCGGCCCGGCGGCGACGGCGCCGGTGAGCAGGGTCTGGGCCTGGCGGAGGCCGGGGACGTCCCCCGGCCGCGGGCGCTCGCGAAGGACACCGCGCACGGAGCGGGCGCCCAGGTCGGCGAAGTGTACGGAAACGATCACGATGACCCCCCGTATCCCGGCCCGCAAGCAGGGGCCGAGTAGGTTACCAATGCGTATACCAATTGGTACACCACTCAGTATCCTTTATCGCACCGACAATTGCGAGCCGGAAGCACCAGCCGGAACGAGCCAGATCGCGAGGGGTCCACATGAGCGGGATCGACCGGAGCCGCGCCGCGCGCGCCGAGACCAGGACGCGCATCGAGGACACGGCCGCCCGGCTGTTCGCCGAGCGCGGCTTCGCGGGCACGACCATCGGGGAGATCGCCGCCGAGGCCGGACTGAGCAAGCCGATGCTCTACCGCCACTTCGACTCCAAGCAGGAGCTGCACCTCGCGCTCCTGGAGCGGCACCGCGACGAGCTGGCCGCCGCCCCGATCCGCGAACTCCTCCACGGCGAGGGCGACATGGCGGCGCGGATCACGGCGATGTACGACGCCTGGTTCGGCTATGTGCAGAGCCATCCGTACACCTGGCGCATGATGTTCCGCGACACCACCGGGGACGCGGAGGTGCGGGCCTTCCACCGCGAGCTCCAGCGCCGGCAGCGCGAGACCGACATCGCGCTGCTCCGCGAGTTCGCGCCCGGCATCCCCGAGGCAGAGCTGGAGCCCCTCGGCGAGGCCATCCGCAGCTCGCTCTACGGCCTCGCCCTGTGGTGGCTGGACCGCCCCGACCACCCCCGTGAGCTGCTGGTCGCGGCGATGGTTCGGATCACCCGCGGTCTGATCTCCGGCTCCGGTGAGCCGACCGCCGCGGACACCGACCGGTGAGGTGAGGGCTTCCGCTCCATGGACCCGCGCGCCTACCGGCCGCGCTGCTCACTTCGCGTCCGCGTAGCACTCCACCACCGCGGTGGTGAACGGGAAACGGACCGGCGTCTCACCGAACGCGATCCGCCCCGCCGTCGCGGCCGCCGCCGCGATCGCCTCGGACACCGCCGCCGCCTCCCGCGCGGGGCAGTGCACGATCACCTCGTCGTGCTGGAAGAAGACCAGCTCGGCGCGGAGCCCGCCCTCGCGCAGCGAGCGGCGCAGCGCGGCCAGCACCAGCAACGCCCAGTCCGCTGCGCTGCCCTGGACGACGAAGTTACGGGTGAACCGGCCGCGGGCGCGGGCGGCCGCGGAACCGCCGCCGTACCCGGCCGGTTGCTCCTCCTCCTGGGGCAGGCCCGCCTCGTCGGGCGGCGCCGCGGACGCCGGAGGGCAGGTGCGGCCCTGCCAGGTGCGCACCAGGCGGCCCTCCTCGCCGGCCCGCGCCGCGTCGTCCACATACGCCATCGCCGCCGGATAGCGGCGGCGCAGATCGGCCATGTGCTTGAGGGCGTCGCCGGACGTCTGGCCGTAAACGGCCCCCAGCAGGCCGAGCTTGGCCTTGTCGCGGTCGCCGCCGAACGCGCGGGCGGCCAGATCCGCGTACAGGTCCTCGCCGCTGCCGGCCACCTCCATCAGACCGCGGTCGCGGGAGACGGCCGCCAGCACCCGCGGCTCCATCTGGGCGGCGTCGGCGACGACCAGGCGCCACCCCGGGTCGGCGAGCACGGCCCGGCGGATCACCTTGGGGATCTGCAGCGCGCCGCCGCCGTTGGTGGTCCAGCGTCCGGAGACCGTGCCACCGGGCAGGTACTCGGGGCGGAAGCGGCCGTCGTGCACCCACTGCTGCAGCCATGACCACCCATGGGCGGTGTGCAGGCGGTAGAGCTTCTTGTACTCCAGCAGCGGCGCCACCGCCGGATGATCGATCTGCGCCAGCTCCCACTTGCGGGTCGAGGTCAGGGAGATCCCGGCGCGGGCAAAGGCCTTGACGATCTCCTGCGGCAGATCGGGACGCACCCGCACGCCCTCCCCGAAGGCCCGGGACACCTCATCCGCCAGCTCCGCCATCCGACGGGTCTCCAGCCCGCCCGGATAGCGCTCGCCCAGCAGCCCGTCGAGCAGCTCGCGGTGCACGTCCGCCCGCCAGGGCACCCCGGCCCGGCGCATCTCCGCCGCGACCAGCATGCCCGCGGACTCGGCGGCCAGCAGCAGCCGCATCCGCTCCGGATGCTCGGTCTTCTCCGTACGCGCCACCTGGCCCGCATAGACCTCCAGCAGCGCCGCCAGCTCGTCCGTGCCGGGCGGCAGCGGCACCGGGCCCGGCTCGAAGAGGGACGGTTGGGTCTCGGCCGTACGCACGGGAGCGTCCGGAGGGACGGGCAGGCCGCGCAGCCGCGCCCAGGCGGCGGCCAGCGAACGCGGCTGGCCCGACTGGCCCTCCTCATGCCCGATCAGCAGCGCCTCGGCGGCCTCCACGTCATAGCAGCGCTCGACCCGCACCCCCGCAGCCAGCAGCCGCCGGTAGATCTCCGCCGTGGACCGCCACACCCACCGCTCGACCTCGGGCCGCGCGCGCACCGCCTCGGCGAGCGAGCCCTCCCGCACCACCGGTCCCGCGGGCCGGCCGTCCTGAGCGAGCGGGCAGAGACGAGCACCCCCGTCGCCCGTCTCCACCACCGCCCATCTCATGCTCCCGAGTCTTGCACCCGCCTCTGACAATCGATCCGGGCGGCGGCCCGACCTCGCGCGACGGGGTCGTCCGGGCCGGCGCCGCGACGTCCTCGCGCAGCACGAACCCCCGGGATGTTCCTTCGCCCTGTCCCCAGCCGGGACGAGACTTCGCACGGAAAAAAACGATGTGTGTTTATGGTTTCGCGGCATCCGGGTGAATCGGCGAAACCGCACCCTCGGAAGCGAGTTGAGCCAGTGCGCTCCCATTCGGGCACCCCGCTTCGAGAAGGGTTAAAAGTGATCAAGAAGGTCCTGGCCACGACGGCTGTGGCCGCGTCCGTCGTCGGAATTTCGGCGACGGTCGCTCCCCAGGCAATGGCGGTCGGCAAGCACGACGGTGGAACCGCGACGGTCAACGGCAACGGCGCCAAGTCCGCTTTCGGCAACTCCACCACCCGGGGCAGGATGAGCCCGCAGCTGGAGCTCGTGCAGGGGTCGCTGAACCACCTCTGTGCGGCACTGATCGGCGAGAAG
The DNA here is from genome assembly GCF_045690365.1 of Streptomyces sirii. NCBI lineage: Bacteria > Bacillati > Actinomycetota > Actinomycetes > Kitasatosporales > Streptomycetaceae > Streptomyces > Streptomyces sirii. The sequence continues at coordinate 5,159,992 of NZ_CP147982.1, forward strand.
CTCAATGTCGGTTCGGTGTTCGGGCACTTCCCGTTCACGGCTCAGGACATCAATGTCCTGTCCAACCCGCAGACGCAGCAGTGCGTGCAGAACTCGACGCAGGCCAAGGGGGATGAGGCGGTGTCGCACATCCTGAACGACATCCCGATCCTGTCCGGCAACGGAGCGCGCCACCACAAGCACTGAGGCCGAAGGCCGCAAGGCCCGGACCGCCGGCTCTCACTTCTGAGCGGTTCGGGACGGCGGTGCCCGGTGGTGAACCGGCGGGAACGGAATTTCTCGATCCCCCCGGTGGGAATTACTATTCGGCGGCTACCTCGTCTGTTCGAAATCCGGTGTTTTTTCCGCGTCGTATGCGCGGCGGCAATCTCCCGAAACGATATTGCATCCTTCGGGCGATTCCTCCGAAACTCCCCGGTGAGAGTTTCGTCCACGAGGAGAAATTGTTACCAATATCAGCAGCGGCGTTACGGGCGAGCAGATCAGCGCCCGTGCGACACGATGGTCGTGTTCGCTACGGACCCGCTGCAGAAAGGGCTGAAAGTGAAGTACGGAAAGGTTGCGGCAGCCACTGCCGGCATGCTCATGGCAGTGGGCGCGGCTGCCCCGGCGTTCGCTGACGCGGGTGCGGTGGGCAAGGCAAAGCACTCTCCCGGCGTCATCTCCGGAAACGTCGTACAGGTTCCGATCAACATCCCGATCAACCTGTGCGGAAACACCGCTCAATTCATCGGAGCGCTGAACCCGGCGTTCGGCAACAAGTGCGCCAACCTCAGCCACCACAAGTAAGAGGTGCGCTGATCCCGGCCGCTGACTCGAAGGAATTCGAGCCGCGTCCATGATCTGGTCCCGGTGTGCGATTCACTGCACACCGGGACCAGATCATTTTTTGGCCCATCCGGACAAACGCCTGGGGCCGCACCTTTCGGGTGGAGTTGCCGTGAAGCCGGAACTTCGGAGTTTCTCCGCGCGGCAGCACTCGTTAGTGAAGGGGAAAGCGGTGATCCGAGCGGCGAAATGCCGCTCACGCGGCGCTGGTGCCGCGGTCCCGTCAAGCACCGCCCGAGAAGGGACAGTTGAAAGTGAAGTACGCGAAGTCTGCGGTGGTTGTCGCCGGTTCCGTCGTTGCGCTGGGCGCCGCCGCGCCCGCCATTGCCGCCCAGCACGGACTCCCGGCCGGCATTCAGCCCGGACCGAAGATGAGCCTCAACGGCGGGCTGAACGACGCGCTGCGGAGCAAGCAACTGGATGGCCACCAGGTGCGGCCGCTGGTCAAGAAGGTCAAGACCACCGGTGACAAGGTCAAGTCGGCCAACGCGAACAAGCTGCTCGGCGGTGTTGCGGCGGCGGCGAAGGGCAGCCCGCTGCTCGGCGGCCTTCCGATCCGGTAACCCCGCTGCTCCCGTGGGCCGCTCCAGGCGCATTCGACACGGACGTCGAATCGCGCGGGGCGGCCCCGACCGCGTATATCGCCGTCCGGCAGGCCGCCGCACCCGCGTACTTCCCGCTCGGTGTGCCCGGTCGGCCGCCGGACCGATCGGAAAAGCGGATCACGGTGCCAGGGCGTTCGAGTGAATGGGCACAACCAAATTCGCTCTTGTGAGTTGGGCAGATTGTCTGGCCCAAGGGCATCCAGAAACACAAAGGATCACCAATGATCAAGAAAGCTCTGGCGACCGCGGCCGCAGCTGCGTCCATTGTCGGTGTTGCCGCAGCTTCCGCCTCCCCGGCGATGGCCACGGGTAAGCAGCACGACGGCGGTAAGCACCACGGCGGTGGAAAGCACCATGGGACGACTTCCGTCAACGGAAATGGGACGACGCAGCTCTACGGGAACTCGACCACCAAGGGCTACATGAGCCCGCAGATCGGTCTGATCCAGGGTTCGCTGAACAAGCCCTGCGTCGCTCTGCCGTACAAGGCGAACTTCGGCTCGCTGTTCGGGGCCATTCCGGTGTCGATCCAGGACATCAATGTGCTGGCCAACCCGCAGTCGCAGCAGTGCGCCGAGAACTCCACTCAGGCCAAGGGCGACGAGGCGCTGTCGCACATCCTCAACGACATCCCGATCCTGTCCGGCAACGGCGGCGGCAAGCACCACCGCCGCTGACCGGCCGAGGAATACCCGGGTCGCCCGGCCCTCCTTCTTCCGGGCGGCCCGGATTCCGTCTGCTCCCCGGCGTATCCACGCGAAGCCGGGCGATCGTGATGCGGGACGGTACCGGTCAAGGAAATGTCCGGCACCGTCCCGCTGAATTGTTATTCGCTTGTGACCGCGATCCGGTGAACCGGCTCGTTGGGGATCGTGTGTGGAGGGAAGCGTGCCGATGCCCTTGCGAGATCGATGGGGTTGCCGGGGCATTGGCATGCCGGCCGGAAAAGAGAACCCGCGAAGCCGTTCACCGAAACCGCGGGGCCTGTGCCGTACCGCCGGCCGAGGACCGATCATGCGAATCGGCGCCGGCCGCGGCTCGTATGCGATCTATTCGGGTGATGTAGGAGAACCCCGGGGTACGGGTCGGGTTGTTCAAATCGGGCTCCTGTGCCGGGAGTTCCGTCTCCTGAAGGGGTTGCGTGATGAAGAAGATTCTGGCCGGCGCGGCTGTCGCGGCGTCGCTGATCGGTATTTCCGCTGCGGCCGCTCCGCAGGCCATGGCGAGCGACGGGCACAAGGGCACCAGGACGGTCAACGGGAACGGGGGGAAGTCGGTCTACGGCAACTCCACCACCCGCGGAAAGCTCAGCACCCAGCTCGGGCTCGTGCAGGGCTCCCTGAACGACCTCTGCCTCGCCCTGATCGGTGAGAAGGCCAACTTCGGTTCGCTGGCCGGCTGGCACTTCCCGTTCACGGTCCAGGACATCAATGTCCTGTCCAACCCGCAGACGCAGCAGTGCGTGCGGAACTCCACGCAGGCCAAGGGCGACGAGGCGGTGTCGCACATCCTGAACGACATCCCGATCGCGTCCGGCCACGGAGGCCACAAGCGCGGGCACTGAAGCCCGACGGCCTCGGCCGTACCACCGCTGGTGTCTCCGGGCGGTCGGCGCCGCGTATGCGCTGCCGGCCGCCCGTTCGTGTGGGCGCCACGGGGCCCCGCGGACGGTGGCCCGTACGCGATGACTGCAGACGAGGGATGAGAGATGCGACAGAGTCTGAAGGTGTGCGTGCTCGTTGCGGCGGCGTCGGGTGCGCTCGGCGCGAGCGGCGCCGTGGTGCACGGGGACGCCGGCGGGAGCGTCATGAATTCCCCCGGCGTGCTGTCCGGGAACAGCATCCGGGTGAGCGTGTTCAACCCCGTCAACGTGTGCGGCAACGCGGTGGACGGGGCCGGGGCGCTCGACCAGGCCGAGCACGACGCGTGCGGGCACCGCGGCGCGCCCGCGCCGGCCGCCCAGCGCCCCCCGCTGGCGCCGTGGTCTGCCGCGGCGCACCGCAGGGCGGGGGAACCGGCGCGGCACCGCGCTTCGGGGAAGCCCGCCGAGCCGGCCTCGCGTACCGGGCACGAGCCCCGGCTGGGCGCGGTGGCGCGGGCCGGGGCGACCGCGGGCTCCGCGCTGCTCGCGTCCACCGGTGCGGACGAGCCGGCCATGGTGGCCGGTGTCGGCGGGGTGCTGCTGCTGGGCGGGGCGCTCCTGCTGCGCAGGGCCCGTTCGCGGCGCAAGTGAGCGGGGTAGGAGCAGGGTGCCTGTCAGGGGCGTCCGGGCGGTCTCCGGCGGCCGCGGGGCGCGGCGGCCGGCCGAGCGGATCCGGCGGGCCGCTCGGCCTGGGCCACCCGGTCGAGCCGGCCGTCGGCATCGCCGGACGGTTCGACCGCAGGCCGTCGTACCGCTGGCGACGGGCGACGCTGCGGCTGGAAGCCGCCCTGCGGGCCGTACGACGGATCGTGCGGATCAACGCGCCAGTGCCTGGTCCGGCACGGGAAGGATCGTTCTTTCGCTCATTGGTGGGACCCGCCTCCCAGGGCGTTTGAAGTGCGCGGATACGGGTGCGCCGCGGGACGGTGCCGGTCGGTGCGGGCTCTGGCAAAATGACGATGAAATACCATGAAAGCCGCAAAGGTAATGAGTCGATGAGGTGGGGTCATGCTCATTGCGCTGGCGCAGACGGATTGCATGCTGGGCGAGGTGGCGGAGAACCTCGTGATCGCCCGCGAGCAGATCGAGCAGGCCGCCGCCCAGGGCGCCGACCTCGTCATCTTTCCCGAACTGAGCCTGCACGGCTATCACTTGGGCGCTCTGAAGCGGGACGAGTCCATCGAGGCGAGCGATCCCCGGCTGCTGGAGCTGAGCACGCTGGGCCCCGATGTGCTGCTCGGTTTCCATGAGCACACCAGCCTGCGCGCCTACAACGCCGCGGTCTACTACTCCGCCGGCTCGCTGCTGCACGCCCACCGCAAGCTCTACCTCCCCAATTACCTCGCCTGGGAGGAACGCAAGCACGTCAGTCCCGGGCAGTCGCTGCGCGCCTATGAGCTGAAGCGGTCCAGGACCGGGGGGCGGGGGGCGACGCTGGTGTGCAACGACGCCTGGCAGCCGGTGCTGCCGTGGCTGGCGGTGCAGGACGGCGCGGAGGTGCTGTTCGTGCCGACGAACAGCGCGGCGAGCCTGGATCCGGAGGCCATGGACACCGGCCTGTACTGGGACACCCTGCTGTCCTATACGGCGCGGATGCTGCAGTGCTGGGTGGTCTTCGTCAACCGGGTCGGCAATGAGCACGGCGCGACGTTCTGGGGCGGCTCGCGGGTGGTGGACCCGCGGGGAGCGGTGGTGGCGCAGGCGCCTAAGTGGGAGCCCTCGCTGGTCACCGTCGAGATCGATCTCACCGAGGCGCGGCGGCAGCGCCGCGCGGTGCCGCTGGTCGCCGAGGCCCGGCTGGGCCTGATCGACCGCGAGGTGCGGCGGCTGATCGACGAGGGCGGCGACAGCTGACGGATCGGCGGCCGGGCGTCAGTGGCCGGGGGCCGACTCCGGGCGGGGCGCCTCGGCGGAACGGTCGTCCTTGAGGGCCTTGGCCTCGGACTTCAGGATGCGCATCGAGCGGCCGAGGCCGCGGGCCATGTCGGGCAGCTTCTTCGAGCCGAAGAGCAGCACGAGCACCGCGATGATCAGGATCAGGTGCCAGGGCTCGAAGGCGTTGCGGAGCATGGGGGCGCTCGCTTTCGTCGGGGGCCGGCGGACGTTCTGTCCAGTATTACCCGAACGGTCCGGCCGCCCGGTCCAGGGGGTCTCCCCGGGCCGGACGGCCGGACCGTGGCCGCCGAGCGGACCCGCGTAGGGCCGGGGCGTGCCCGCAGTCGCGCTACCGGCTGGACCTACATACGCCTGGAGGCGTTGCCGCAGCCGGACTACCGGCTGGACTTTCGTACGCCTGGGGGCGCTGCCGCAGTCGACCTACCAGCTGGACTTGCGTACGCCCGGCAAGTAACCGGCGTGCGCCTGTTCGCGCAGCCGTACCCGGGACAGGCCGAAGGCGCGGAAGTAGCCGCGCGGGCGGCCGTCGACGCTGTCGCGGTTGCGCACCCGGGTGGCGCTGGCGTCCCGCGGCTGGCGGGACAGCTCGCGGCGGGCGGCGGTGCGCTCCTCCTCGGGCGCCCGCGGATCACGGATGACGGCCTTGAGGGCGGCGCGGCGGGCCGCGTAGCGGGCGACGGTCGCCCTTCGCAGCTCGTTCTTGGCGATCTTGCTCTGCTTGGCCATCAGACCCTCTCTCCCCGGGCGCGGATGCGGGCGACGGCCGCCTCGATCCCGATCGTGTCCACGGTCTTGATGCCCTTGGCGCTCAGCGTGAGCCGGACGTGCCGGCCCTCGCTCTGAAGCCAGTAGCGCTTGCGCTGGACGTTGGGGTCGAAGCGCCGCGAGGTGCGGCGGTGCGAGTGGGAGACGGACTTGCCGAAGCCCGGCTTGCGGCCGGTCAGCTGGCAGTGGGCGGACACGGTGCGGTCCCTCCAGTGGTCGGGGCCCCGAAGGGCTTATTGAAAATGGAAACCATTTACGTATACTAGCCGCATGGCCCGCAACGAACTCCGTCCGGTCGTCAAGCTCCGGTCCACCGCCGGCACCGGATACACCTACGTGACCCGCAAGAACCGCCGTAACGACCCCGACCGCCTGGAACTGCGCAAGTACGACCCGGTCGCCGGCCGGCACGTCGCTTTCCGAGAGGAGCGCTGAGCACAGCCGTGAAGCCTGGAATCCACCCCGCCTACGGGCCGGTCGTCTTCCGCGACCGGGCCGCCGACTACGCCTTCCTCACGCGCTCGACGGCGACCAGCGACAAGACCGTCGAGTGGGAGGACGGCAACACCTATCCCGTCATCGACGTCGAGATCTCCTCGGCGAGCCACCCCTTCTACACGGGCACCGCCCGAGTGATGGACACCGCGGGCCGCGTCGAGCGGTTCGAGCGCCGGTACGGCAGGCGGGCCCGCTGATGGAGCGGCTCGCGCTGGTGCTGGTGGGCGGTCTGCACGCGGATGCGCGGCGGGCCACCGTGGAGCGGCTGCTGCGCTCGGTCCCCGGCAGTGTCGCCCTCCACCACGACCTGGCCTCGGCCGTGGAGGGCACCGTACGGCGCACGGTCCGCGACGCCGGCGGCACGCTCGACGCCGGCGAGGTGCCGCTGGTCAACGACTGCGCCTGCTGTGCGCTGCGCGAGGACCTGGTGCCCGAGCTGGAGCGGCTGGCCGCCGGCCGGACCTGCCGACTGGCGATCGTCGAACTGTGGGACTCGGTCGAGCCCCAGGCGATGGCCGAGGTGGTCACCGGCTGCGGCAGCGCGAGCCTCTCGCTGACCGGGGTGATCACCGCGGTCGACCCGGCGCGGGTGCTGGAGTGCCTGGGCTGCGGCGACGACCTCGCCGAGGTCGGCCTCGCCGCCGCGGCGTCCGATCGGCGCACGGTCGCCGACACCTGGGCGCGGCAGCTGGAGTACGCGCCGGTGCTGGCGATCGCGACCGGGGAGGAGGCGGCCGAGCCCGCCGACCTCGCGCTCCTGGAGCAGCTGCACCCGACGGCCCGGCGGATTTCGCTCGAATCCGCCGAGCTGGCGGCCGCCGCGCTGGCCGGCTTCGATGTGGCGGCGGCCGCGGCCCGCCAGCACCCGGCCTGTGCGCTGCTGCCGCAGGAGGCCGACGCGGACGGCGTCGGCACGCTCGTATGGCAGCACACCAGGCCGTTCCACCCCGAGCGGCTCTACGCCGCGCTGGAGGACCTGACCTGTGCGGCCGCGCGCAGCCGGGGCCGGTTCTGGCTGGCCGACCGCCCGGACACGCTGCTGTCGTGGGACGCGGCCGGCGGGGCGCTGTGCGTGGAGAACTCCGGGCCGTGGCTGGTCTCGCTGCCGGACGCCGCCTGGGAGATGGTGCCGCCGCTGCGCCGGGCCGCCGCCGCGCTGGACTGGCATCCCGAGCACGGCGACCGCGCCCAGCACCTGGTCTTCACCTCGCCGGGCCTGGACCGCGAGGGCCTGTCCGCGCTGCTGGCGTCCTGCCTGCTCACCGACGCGGAGTACGCGGGCGGCCGGTCGGCCTGGAAGGGCCTGCCGCCCGCCTTCGACGAACTCCTCGACCCCGTTTCGTAACCGCGACCGGTCCGCACGGAACGGTCCGGCCCCCTCGCACCCACAAGGAACCGCCATGCCCCGACGGCACGACCCGCGACGGAAGCCCACGCCCCGACCCAACCCGCTGGACGCGGCGGGCATCACCTTCATCGACTACAAGGACACCGATCTGCTGCGGAAGTTCCTCTCGGACCGCGGCAAGATCCGCAGCCGTCGGGTCACCCGGGTCACCGCGCAGCAGCAGCGGCAGCTGGCCACGGCGATCAAGAACGCGCGGGAGATGGCCCTGCTCCCGTACGCGTCACGGTGACGGCCGCCGCCTCGACGGGGGGACGCCCTGCCCTCCGATGGCCCGGGGGCGGCGCCGCGTGACGGGTAGGAGATTCCCTACGTTTGACGCGTAGGGGATCTCCTACGAATGTTCGGGGGTGTGAACGCCACTCCGATACGTCAACAGGGCCCGGCCGGCCCGACCGTCACCGGTTCCGACCCGGACCGGGTCTTCGCGGCGCTTGCCAACGGCACCCGGCGCGAGGTGCTGCGGCTGCTGCGCGAGGGCGGGCCGCAGCCCGTCCAGGTGCTGGCCGAGCACTTCGCGATGCGCCGCCCCAGCCTGTCCGAGCATCTGAAGGTGCTGCGGGAGGCCGGGCTGGTGAGCGAGGAGCGGGTCGGCCGGCAGCGGATCTACCGCCTGGAGGCCGTACCCCTCAGTGAGGTGCAGGAGTGGCTCGGCCCCTACGAGCGGTTCTGGCGCGCGAAGCTCGCGGGCCTGGGGGAGCTGCTCGACCGCATCCCCGACGAAGAGGCGCAATGAACACCCATGCGACGCTGCCGCGACCCCACACCAGCTTCTCGGGCACCGTCCTCGCCGAGGTGCTCGCGTTCGAGCCGGCGCGGATGCTGCGGCTGCGCTGGCAGGACGCCGACGAGGGGCAGGGCGGCCGCGCCGACTGGACGATCACCTGGACCCTGGAACCCGAAGGGCGTGGCACACGTCTTTTCCTCGTCCATGAGGGATTCGACCCGGACGATCCGTACCAGGTGCAGGCGCACCGCATCATGGGCGGCGGCTGGCGGTCGATTGTGGGGGAGCGGTTGGGGAAGGTGCTCGACGAGTTGTGACCAGCCCGGCACCGGCTGTCGTGCACGTGCATCTGCGCATGCATTCGCATGTGAACGCAGCTATGATCCGGGGCAGTTGACACCGTTTATCACCGGGAGATCCCTGTGCCCCACGCATACAACGGCATGGCCGCAACGGATCTTCGTGATGTGGCGTGGCAGAAGAGCCGGCACAGCAACTCCCAGGGCTCCTGCGTGGAGTTCGCCAAGCTGCCCGGGGGAGAGATCGCGGTGCGCAACTCCCGCTTCCCCGACGGCCCCGCGCTGATCTATACCCCGGCGGAGGTCCGGGCGATGTTGCTCGGTGTCAAGGACGGGGAGTTCGACCACCTCGTACGGGACTGAGCCGGCGCACGGGGCTCACCGGTGCGCGCCGTGCCGCGCGCGCCGGGTGCCCATAACGCGACCGGGCGCCCGTAGGTGACGGTGCGCCCGGTGTGCGGATCGGCCGCGGACGGCCCGCGGTACGCCCTACGGCAGCCGGAAGAGCGCCCACACGATCTTGCCGTGGGTGACGCCGGACAGCGGGTGCCAGCCCCAGCTGTCGCTGAAGGACTCGACCAGGTAGAGCCCGCGCCCCGACTCGTCGGCGGAGTCGGCCTCGCCGGCGACCGGTGAATCGTCGCTCGGGTCCCGTACGGCGCAGATCAGCCGCTGCGACCAGCGCATCAGATGCAGCCGGGCGGGCGGTGTGGCGCCGGTGCGCTCCGGGGCGGCGAGGATCGCGTGGCGCAGCGCGTTGGTGACGAGTTCGGAGACGACCAGGGCGACCGGGTCGAAGAGGTCGTCGAGCTCCCAGCCCTGCAGGGTGTCGCGGGTGAACTCCCGTGCGCAGCGCACCGATTCGTAGCGCGGGGGGAGCGTGCACGAGGCGGATCCGGAGACGGCCAGCGGGTCGACGGGAGGAAAGCCCTGCCATAACGGCTCGAGCATGGTCAAAACCTTGGTCCCCATGCGAGGCACTCCTGGCGTTCGCGGACGTCATGACCCTGGCCGGTCAGCCGGATCTGGCGGATCTTTCACGAGCGTGCATGCGTGCGACGCCTATGGTTCCCAATGTGCGAGACAGATGCAAGGGCAGATGCACGTGCACGCGCCGGTATTGCGGCAGCGCGAACCGATTTGCTCGGAATTCTTTCCGTCGGTTCTTGTGGAGGCCGTGCGTGGGCCTCACATATCAGTAACCGGATGAGCACTCAACGAAGCGCGAACGTGGCAGACTTCGGCCCACTGTTGGACGGGTGGGGGTCACAGGAGGGTCTGAGAGGTGTCCGGAAGTGAGTCGAGCGGGTCGGTGGTGCGGCGGATCCTGCTCGGGTCGCAGCTTCGCCGCCTGCGTGAATCCCGTGGGATAACCCGCGAGGCGGCCGGCTACTCGATCCGTGCGTCCGAATCGAAGATCAGTCGCATGGAGTTGGGCAGGGTGAGCTTCAAGGCGCGCGATGTCGAGGACCTGCTCACGCTGTACGGAGTCGGTGACGCACAGGAGCGAGAGGCGCTGTTGTCCCTGGCGCGCGAGGCCAATGTCGCGGGCTGGTGGCACAGTTACACGGATGTGCTTCCCGGCTGGTTCCAGACGTATGTGGGTTTGGAAGGCGCCACGTCCCTCATACGCGTGTACGAAGTCCAGTTCGTGCACGGGCTGCTGCAGACGGAGGGCTATGCGCAGGCCGTCGTCAAACGGGGCATGCCCGACGCCGGGCCTGCCGAGATAGAGCGCCGGGTCGCGCTGCGCATGGAGCGCCAGAAGCTGCTCGTCGCCGAGCGGCCGGCGCAGTTCCACTGCGTGCTGGACGAGGCGGCGCTGCGCCGCCCGTACGGCGAACGCGAGGTCATGCGCGAGCAGTTGAGGCATCTGATCGAAGTGTCCGAGCGGCCGAATGTGCGCCTCCAGGTGATGCCCTTCAGTCTGGGCGGGCACTCGGGCGAGAGTGGCGCCTTCACCATGCTGGGCTTCCAGGAGTCGGGGCTGCCGGACGTCGTCTATCTGGAGCAGCTGACAAGTGCGCTCTATGTGGACAAGCCGGAGGAAGTGGCGCAGTACGGGCGGGTGATGGACCGCCTCCAGGCGGACGGCCCCAGCCCCGCCGAGACCAGAGATCTCCTGCGCGGACTGCTCCAACTCATGTGACGCGTCGGTAGGATGGCGCACCATCAGGAGTCAGCACCCCCCAACTTGGCGCCTCGCGTGCCCTGTTCTCCAGATCGGGATGGCATGTCCTACTTCGACGACTTGGCCTATCAGTTCATCGGCGGTGAGTGGCGCTCCGGAAGCGGCTCGTGGGACATCGTCGACTTCAATCCCTATAACGGCGAGAAGCTGACCTCCATACCCGTCGCCACGGTCGAGGAGATCGACCAGGCCTACCGCGCCGCCGAGCGCGCGCAGCGGGAGTGGGGCGCGGTCAATCCGTACACCCGCCGGCTGGTCTTCGAGCGGGTGCTGCGGATCATCGACGACCGCGAGGCGGAGCTGGCCGAGGCGATCACCGCCGAGGTCGGCGGGACGCTCGCGAAGGTGGGCTTCGAGCTCCATCTGGCCAGGGAGTTCCTGCGCGAGGCGATCCAGCTGGCGCTGCGCGCCGAGGGCCGCATCCTGCCCTCGCCCATCGACGGCAAGGAGAACCGCCTCTACCGGCTGCCGGTCGGTGTCGTCGGCGTCATCAGCCCCTTCAACTTCCCCTTCCTGCTGTCGATCAAGTCGGTCGCGCCGGCCATCGCGCTGGGCAACGCCGTCGTCCTCAAGCCGCACCAGAACACCCCGGTCTGCGGTGGCGGGCTGGTCGCCAGGATCTTCGAGGAGGCCGGGCTGCCGGCCGGAGTGCTCAACGTCGTCGTCACCGACATCGCCGAGATCGGGGACGCGCTGATCGACCACCCGGTGCCCAAGACCATCTCCTTCACCGGCTCGGAGAAGGTCGGCCGGCACGTCGCCACCGTCGCCGCCGCCCACTTCAAGCACACGGTGCTGGAGCTGGGCGGCAACAGCGCGCTGGTGGTCCTCGACGACGCGGACGTCGACTACGCGGTGGACGCCGCGGTCTTCAGCCGCTTCGTGCACCAGGGGCAGGTCTGTATGGCCGCCAACCGCGTGCTCGTGGACCGCGCCGTGGAGCGGGAGTTCACCGAGAAGTTCGTCGCCAAGGTCGCGTCCCTGAAGGTGGGCGACCCCACCGACCCGCAGACCCATATCGGCCCGCTGATCAACGAGGGCCAGGCCGAGGCCGTCACAGCCCTGGTGGACCGCGCCGTCGCCGAGGGCGCCGCGCCGCTGCTGCGCGGCGAGGCCAGCGGCACGCTCGTCGCGCCGAGCGTGCTGAGCGGGCTGCCGGCGGACTCCCCGCTGCTCACGCAGGAGATCTTCGGCCCGGTCGCGGTGCTGGTCCCCTTCGACGGGGACGAGGAGGCCGTACGGCTCACCAACGCCACGCCCTACGGGCTCAGCGGCGCCGTGCACACCGGTGACATCGAGCGGGGCGTGCGCTTCGCCAAGCGCATCGAGACCGGCATGTTCCACGTCAACGACGCCACCGTGCACGACGAGCCGATCGTCCCCTTCGGCGGCGAGAAGAGCTCCGGACTGGGGCGGCTGAACGGCGACGCCATGGTGGAGGCCTTCACCACCACCAAGTGGATCTCCATTCAGCACGGGCGCTCGCAGTTCCCCTTCTGAGCGGGGTACACCGGCTGCGAGTTGCGGACAGGAGCTGACCGCAAGGGCTCGTAGCGTGTGTGAGGTCGGAAGGGCGGCGGCCGGACGGCCGGCCGCCCTAGATGTCACGAAAGGCGGACCCCATGCCCACTCACGTCCTTGCCGAGGCCCATGGCGACGAGACCGGCGCGCTGCTGTCCTTCCTGGAGGCCCAGCGCGGCGGGCTGCGACGGGCCGTCCTCGGGCTGACCGACGCCCAGGCGAGCAAGCGGCCGAGCGCCAGCGAGCTGTCGCTGGCCGGGCTGCTCAAGCATGTCGCGGAGACCGAGCAGGGCTGGATCGAGACCGCGCAGGAGCGGCCGCACTCCATCGAGCGGACCGAGGACACCTGGCACCTGAGCTTCCAGCTGGAGGACGGCGAGACGACGGCGGGCGTGCTGGAGTTCTGGGACGGCGTCGCGCGGCGCACGGAGGAGTTCATCCGGTCCGTACCGAGCCTGAACGACACCTTCGCGCTGCCCGAGGCGCCGTGGTTCCCGCCCCAGGCCCGGCAGTCGATGCGCTGGCTGCTGCTGCATCTGATCGAGGAGACCGCCCGGCACGCCGGCCACGCCGACATCCTCCGCGAGTCCCTGGACGGCAAGACGGCGTTCGGGCTGGTGGACGAGGAGCGGGCGGCGCGCGAGGGGTAGCGCCCGCCTCCGTCCCCGCGCGCTCTAGGCTGACGGCAGGGGGCCGCGAGGGATTGAGGAGACGATGTCGGCGATCCGGCTGTTGGTATTGGGTGCCGTGCGGCAGCACGGGCGGGCGCACGGCTATCAGGTGCGCAACGACCTGGAGTACTGGGGCGCCCACGAGTGGTCCAACGCCAAGCCCGGCTCGATCTACCACGCGCTCAAGCAGATGGCCAGGCAAGGGCTGCTCGTCGCCCATGACATCGCGCCCAGCACCGTCGGCGGTCCGCCGCGTACCGAGTACGAGCTGACCGCGGCGGGCGAGACGGAGTACTTCGCGCTGCTGCGCACGGCGCTGTCCGAGCACGACCAGAAGTCCGACATGCTCAGCGCGGGCATCGGCTTCGTCGTCGATCTGCCGCGGGACGAGGCGCTGGCGCTGCTCAGACAGCGGGTGCGGGGCCTGGAGGAGTGGCGCGGCACGGTCACCGGGTACTACACGCCCGAGGAAGGGCCCGGACAGCTCGGCCACATCGGCGAGATCATGAACATGTGGGTGCACTTCGCGGACAGCGGCGCGCAGTGGACGCGCGGGCTGATCGAGCGCATCGAGGGCGGCGCGTACGTCTTCGCGGGCGAGGGCGAGCCGTTCGTGGGGGTGCTCGCGGAGGGGCAGGAGAACCCGTACGCGACGAAGGACGTCCACCCCGGGGATCAGCGCTAGAGGGGTTACCCGAGAAGCGCCCCCTGGCCGAGTTTGGCGCGTAACGGGGCGGTCGGGTGCCGGGTTTCGCGGGCCGGCCCCCTGGCGGTGGGCGGGCTGCCAGTATGGCGCCATGACGAACAAGCGATCGATTACGCGCATCGAGGTGGCGCCCCGTCTGGTCGCCCTCGGCATCGTGGCGAAGGAGGCGGCCGAGGAGGCCCTCGGGAAGGTCCGGGACTGGGCGGACGCACCGCTGGAGGACGGTGAACTGGCCGAGGTGCTCGTCGAGTTCGGCGTGGCCCTCGCCGTGTACGCGGACGCCGTCGACGACCTGGAGGAGTCCTATCGAAGCACCCTGGAGGAGGCCGCGGCCTGCTCCGGCGGGCTGGTCGTCGTCGGCGACGTCAGGCTGATCAGGGGCGCGGGCGGCCGGGACCGCCTGGAGTTCGTCCGAGGCGGCGAGCGGGTCGTCCGGCCCGCCGAGCACGGCGCCGGCCGGTCCCTGAGCCGGCCGGCGGTCTTCGCGTGCCTGGGCCGGCTGGCGCCCGGCGGTGCGGACGAACGGACCTTCCACCGGGTGCTGCCGGGCGAGGATGCGGCGGTCGACGGCGAGGTGTACGTCCTGGTCACGCCCGGCCAGGCGGCCGCGCTCCGGGCGGAGTTCGGCCTGGCCCTGGACGACCGCGGGGCGTGAGGTCAGTGGTGGAAGGCGGTCGCCACCGACTCCGGCCGGTCCATCGGGCGCGGTTGCGCGCGGAGCTCGGGCAGCAGCGCTTCCAGGTCCGCCAGGAACAGGTCCGCGAGGTCCTGGGAGAAGCCGTTGCGGCACACCACCCGCAGGACGGAGAGGTCCTCGCGGTGCGGCGGGAAGGTGTAGGCGGGAACCAGCCAGCCGCGTTCCTTCAGCCGCCGGGAGACGTCGAAGACGTCGAAGGCCTTGACGTCGTCGGCGGTGGTGAAGGCGAAGACCGGCAGCTGGTCGCCGCGGGTGAGCAGGGTGAAGTCGCCCAGTGAGCCGATGCGTTCGGCCGTCGAGCGGGCCACGTCCCGGGTCGCCTGCTGTACGGCGCGGTAGCCGTCCCGGCCGAGCCGCAGGAAGGTGTAGTACTGGGCGGCGACCTGGGCGCCGGGGCGGGAGAAGTTGAGCGCGAAGGTCGGCATGTCGCCGCCCAGGTAGTTGACGCGGAAGACCAGCTCTTCCGGCAGCGCCTGGGCGTCGCGCCACAGCGCCCAGCCGACGCCGGGGTAGACCAGGCCGTATTTGTGGCCCGAGGTGTTGATGGAGGCGACCCGGGGCAGCCGGAAGTCCCAGACCAGCTCCGGGTCGACGAACGGCGCGACCATCGCGCCGGACGCGCCGTCCACATGGACCGGGATGTCCCAGCCCTTCTTCTCCCGGACCTCGTCGAGCGCCGCGCAGATCTCGGCCACCGGCTCGTAGGACCCGTCGAAGGTCGAGCCGAGGATCGCGACCACGCCGATGGTGTTCTCGTCGCACAGCTCGGCGGCGGAGGCGGCGTCGAGCTGGAAGCGGTCGCCCTCCATCGGGACCTGGCGCGCCTCGACCTCCCAGAAGTTGCAGAACTTCTCCCAGCAGACCTGGACGTTGGCGCCCATGATGAGGTTGGGCCGGGCGCCGCCCGGATAGCGGTCCGCGTTGCGCTGCATCCAGCGCCGCTTGAGGGCCAGGCCGGCGAGCATGCAGGCCTCGCTGGACCCGGTGGTGGAGCAGCCGACGGCGGCGGACGGGTCGGGCGCGTGCCACAGGTCGGCGAGCATCGCCACGCACCGCCGCTCCAGTTCGGCGGTGCGCGGGTACTCGTCCTTGTCGATCATGTTCTTGTCCCGGCAGTCCGCCATCAGGATGCCGGCCTGCGGTTCCATCCAGGTCGTGACGAACGTCGCCAGGTTCAGCCGGGAGTTGCCGTCCAGCATCAGTTCGTCGTGCACGAACTGATAGGCGGTGTGCGGGGCGAGCGGGCCGTCGGGCAGCGTGTGCCGGGGCGGTGAGGTCTCCATGCCGGCGACCGGGTCGGCCTCGCCGTAGAAGGGGTTGACCGGGTTTCCGGTGTGCCGGCGGTCGGATTCCGACGCGCCCTTGTGCAGAGTCATCTGTCGCCCAATCCGTCAACTCATCGGTGAGAGGCCGTGTTTGATGGCTTTGGTGAACTTCACCACGCGCTCGGCCTGGATGCGGGCGGCGGTGCGTGCGTCGTCGTCGAGCGGGGTGTCCGGGCCGCCGACGTGGGAGGTGCCGTAGGGATTGCCGTCGGTGTACTTCGCCGGGTCGGTGTAGCCCGGGGCGATGAGGATGCCGCCGAAGTGGTGGACGGTCTGGTAGAGCGCGAGCAGGGTGGACTCCTGGCCGCCGTGCCGGGTGGCGCTGGCGGTGAAGCCGCTGTAGACCTTGTCGGCCAGCCGGCCCTGCTGCCAGAGGCCGCCCAGGGTGTCGAGGTACTGCTTGAGCTGGGAGGACACATTGCCGAAGCGGGTCGGGGTCCCGAGGATCACCGCGTCCGCCCAGAGCATGTCCTCGTGGGTGGCCTCCAGGATGTCCGCGGTGGCCGCGGCGTTCGCCGCCCATGCCGGGTTGGCGTCGATGGCCGTCTGCGGGGCGAGCTCGGCCGCCCGGCGCAGTCGTACGTCGGCTCCGGCGTGCTCGGCCGCGTCCGCGATCAGCCGGGCGAGCTCGGCGATGGTGCCGGTCGAGGAGTAGTAGATGACGGCCACATGGACGTCGTGCACGGGCATGGACGCACCTCCTGGAACCCGACAATACGGGCGTATGGGGTACATGGCCTCCAGGGTTCGCCCAGTGGAAGCGTGAACGGGCGGGCGGCCGCCCCACGGCAGCCGCCCGCCCGCACCCGGATCGATCCGCTCCGAAGAGCTCCGCTCAGCTCGCGCTCGCCAGCGACAGCTTCGCCGCGAAGCCGAGGAACGCCGCGCCGGCGCCCGCGGACAGCCCGGCCGTCAGCCGCCTGCGGCGCCGGAAGGTCGCCGCCAGGAACGTCCCGCTGAAGATCAGGACCGACAGATAGCTGAAGCTGAACAGCTGCGCCCAGGCGCCCAGCGTCAGGAACGACAGCACCGGGTGCGCGTAGGCCGGGTCGACGAACTGCACGAAGAAGGAGATGAAGAACAAGATCGCCTTCGGGTTGAGCAGGCTGACCACGAGCGCCCGGCGGAACGGCCGCTCGACGGCCTCCTTCGCCGCCTTGGGCGCCCCCTCCTTCCGCTCGGCCCGGCGCGCCTCCCGGCCGCGCCACAGCGCCCAGGCGCCGCGCAGCATCCCGACCGCGAGCCACGTCAGATAGCCCGCGCCGGCGAACTTGACTACGGCGAACAGCACCGGGCTGGTCTGCAGCAGCGAGGCCACCCCGCCCGCCGACAGCGTCATCAGCACCGTGTCACCGCACAGCACGCCGGCCGCCGCCCGGTACGCCACCCGGGGCCCGCGCCGGGCCGCCACCGACACCACGTACAGCGAATTGGGGCCCGGCAGCAGAATGATCAGCGCCAGCCCCACCAAATAGGTGGACAGATCCGTTATCCCCAGCATGGGCGGCAGGATCTCACCCCCCGATACCGCCGCAACCGGATTTTTCAGCATGCGGACTTGCACCTCACGCGGCGTGAGGACACATCGTGGAGCGCGTACCGAGAAGGGAGTGGAAGTGAGCTATTCGGTAGGGCAGGTCGCGGCCTTCGCCGGCGTGACGGTGCGCACCCTGCACCACTACGACGAGATCGGGCTGCTGCTGCCCGGCGAACGCAACCACGCAGGTCACCGCCGTTACGGCGACGACGACCTGGACCGGCTGCAGCAGATCCTGTTCTACCGGGAGCTCGGCTTTCCGCTCGAAGAGGTCGCGGCCCTCCTGGACGATCCGGACACCGACCCGCAGGAGCACCTGCGGCGCCAGCACGAGCTGCTGACCGCGCGGATCGGCAAACTCCAGGAGATGGCCGCGGCCGTCGAACACGCGATGGAGGCACGCAGAATGGGAATCAACCTCACCCCCGAGGAGAAGTTCGAGGCCTTCGGGGACTTCGACCCCGACCAGTACGCGGAGGAGGCCGAGGAGCGCTGGGGGCACACCGACGCCTACAAGGAGTCGCAGCGGCGGACGGCCGCGTACACCAAGGACGACTGGAAGCGGCTGACGGCGGAGTTCGACGCCATCCACCGCAAGATGGCCGACCTGCTCGGGCAGGGGGTGCCGGCCGACTCCGAGGCGGCGATGGACGTGGCGGAGGAGCACCGCCGGTTCATGGACGGCACGTACTACGCGTGCGGCCACGAGTTCCACACCTGCCTCGGCGAGATGTACGTCGCCGACGAGCGCTTCACGGCCACCTACGAGGCGATCAGGCCCGGTCTCGCGGTCTACCTGCGCGACGCGATCGTCGCCAACGCCGCCCGCCACCAGTGATCCGTACGGGCCGGAGGACCGCCTCCGGCCCGTACGGGCGTGCCGCCGAGCGGGCTCAGCTCTTCGGCGCGATCACCACGGCCGTCCCGTAGGCGCACACCTCGGTGCCCACGTCGGCGGCCTCCGTGACATCGAAGCGGAACATCAGCACCGCGTTCGCGCCGCGCGAGCGGGCCTGCTCCACCAGCCGCTGCATCGCCTGGTTGCGGGTCTCGACGAGGGTCTTGGTCAGCCCCCGCAGCTCGCCGCCGACCAGCGACTTCAGGCCCGCGCCGATCTGGCTGCCGAGGTGGCGGGAGCGCACGGTCAGTCCGAAGACCTCGCCGATCACCCGATCCACGTGAAACCCCGGCACGTCGTTGGTCGTCACGACCAGGACGTCCGACTGCTCGTGCTGCCCACCGCCGTACTCATCGATACCCATGGGTGCGCACCTCCTTGTGGCCAGCATCACCCGGCCCCGGGGGCGCGGCCAGCGGTCGGGGAGCGGTCGGGTGGAGGCCGGCGAGGTCCGCCTGGAACCACGGGGGGCCGCGCGGCGTTGATAGTTTTGGGCCGCACACGCGCCTGCAACCCCGTCGCTCGCACGATCCGGCGCCCTCGACCCAGGAGCCTTCACCCCGTGAATACTCTCGCGCTCGGCCCCCAGTGGCTGGATCCGGACTATCTGATCGCGACTTTCGGCCTGATCGGCGTCCTGGTCATCGTCTTCGCGGAGTCCGGCCTGCTGATCGGCTTCTTCCTGCCGGGTGACTCGCTGCTGTTCACCACCGGTCTGCTGGTGACGACGAACAAGCTGGACAAGCCGCTGTGGCTGGTGTGCGCGCTGGTCGTGCTGGCCGCCGTCCTGGGCGACCAGGCCGGCTACCTCTTCGGCCGGAAGGTCGGGCCCTCGCTCTTCAAGCGCCCCGACTCCCGCCTGTTCAAGCAGGAGAACGTCGAGAAGGCGCACGACTTCTTCGAGAAGTACGGCCCCAAGTCGCTGATCCTGGCCCGCTTCGTGCCGATCGTGCGCACCTTCACGCCGATCGTCGCCGGTGTGAGCCGGATGAACTACCGCTCCTTCATCACCTTCAACATCATCGGCGGCACGCTGTGGGGCGCCGGCGTCACCCTGCTCGGCGCGCTGCTGGGGAACATCGAGTTCGTCCACAAGAACATCGAGATGATGCTGATCGCGATCGTGCTGATCTCCGTGGTCCCGATCGCCATCGAGTTCCTGCGCGCCCGCGGCAAGGCGAAGACGGAGCAGCCGGCGGCGGAATCCGGCCGCGCGCGGCCGCACGGCGCCCCGGCGGAGCCCCGCCGCGGCCGCCACGCCAAGCGCTGACGCGCCACGGGCAGGCCCGCCGGGCCCGTCCGCACCCGCCTCCGGCAAGGGCGCGGGCGGCCCGGCACCGCGCGGTGACCGGCTATGTACGCCCCGGGCAAGCGCGCCGACCCGGCATCAGGCATCGTGTCCTTGACCATCCCCCAGGAGGCCAACAAGGAGCGAAGACCTGTGGCGTCGGACCCACACGTATCGGAGCAGACAGGCGGACCCGAGGACCGCAAGCCCCTGTCGGACGAGGCGCACTCCGCCTTCACCCCGCCCCTCGGCGTCCCCTTGCCCCCGCCACCCGAGGAGGAGCACCCCACCTCCGAGTTCGCCCTCCCCACCGGTCTGCGTCCGGAGGCGCCGACCGAGCTGGAGGGATCCGCTTTCGCACCGCCCGGCGGCACCACCGGGCAGACCCCGCTGCCCACCCCCGTCGGCGCCACCGCCCTCAGTCTGGCGTTCACCCCGCCGCACGGCATCCCCGCGGTCAGCCTCACCAAGGAAGCCCCTTGGCAGGACCGGATGCGGACCATGCTGCGCATGCCGATCCACGAGCGCCCGATTCCCGAACGGGTGGAGCGCGGCGACGAGGAGACCGGCCCGGCCGTCCCCCGCGTGCTCGACCTGACGCTGCGTATCGGCGAGATCCTGCTGGCCGGCGGCGAGGGCGCCGAGGACGTCGAGGCCGCCATGTTCGGTGTCGCGCACGCCTACGGGCTGGAGCGGGTCGAGCCGACCGTCACCTTCACGCTGCTGTCGATCTCGTACCAGCCCTCACTGGTCGACGACCCGGTCACGGCCAGCCGGACGGTGCGCCGCCGCGGCGTCGACTACAACCGGCTGTCCGCGGTCTTCCGGCTCGTCGACGCCATCACCTCCGACGGCATCACCCTCGAAGAGGCCTACCGCGGTCTCGCCGAGATCCGCCGTAACCGCCACCCCTACCCGAGCTGGGCGCTGACGGTGGCCTCCGGACTCCTGTCCGGCGCCGCGTCCATGCTGGTCGGCGGCGGGCCGCTGGTGTTCCTCGCGGCCGCGGTGGGCTCGATGCTCGGCGACCGGCTGGCCTGGCTCGCGTCCGGGCGCGGGCTGCCGGAGTTCTACCAGTTCGTGGTCGCGGCGATGCCGCCCGCTGCCGTGGGCGTCGCCTTCGGCCTGGCCCACGCCAATGTGCAGGCGTCCGCGGTCATCACCGGTGGGCTGTTCGCCCTGATCCCGGGGCGGGCGCTGGTCGCCGGCGTCCACGACGGGCTGACCGGCTATTACATCACCGCCGCCGCCCGCCTGCTGGAGGTCGGCTACCTCATCGTCGGCATCGTCGTCGGCGTGCTCAGCGTGCTCTACATCGGACTGCAGCTGAACCCGGGACTCAAGCGGATCGACCCCGAGGAGGCACTGGGGATCTACAACGAGCCGCTGATGCAGATCATCGCGTCGATGCTGCTGGCGCTGGCGTTCTGCGTGCTGCTTCAGCAGGAACGTTCCACCGTCGCCTTCGCGACCCTGAACGGCGGCGTCGCCTGGGTGGTGTACGGCGCCCTCGTCTATGTCGCCGGCCTCAACCCGGTGCCCTCCACCGCCATCGCGGCCGGACTGGTCGGCCTCTTCGGCCAGTTGCTCTCCCGCTACCGCTATGCGTCCGCGCTGCCGTACGTCACCGCCGCCATCGGCCCGCTGCTGCCCGGTAGCGCCACATACTTCGGCCTGCTCAACTTCGCCCAGGGCCACCTGCCGCAGGGCCTGACGTCCCTGGTCCAGGCCGCTTCGCTGGCGCTGGCCATCGCCGTGGGGGTCAACCTCGGCGCCGAGGTCGCCCGGCTGTTCCTGCGCGCACCCACCATCCAGGAGGAGACCGGCGGCCGCCGCGCGGCCAAGCGCACCCGCGGGTTCTAGGGTCTGTCACGCACGACGGGCGGCACCCGACTGGGTGCCGCCCGTTCGCGTACGAAAATCAGCGCGTCAGTGCGCGCCGCCCTGCGCCTCGAGGCGCTTGTACGAGGCCTCGATCTCGGCCTCGGCCTCGGTGCGGCCGACCCAGTTGGCGCCCTCGACGGACTTACCGGGCTCCAGGTCCTTGTAGACCTCGAAGAAGTGCTGGATCTCCAGGCGGTCGAACTCCGACACGTGGTGGATGTCGCGCAGGTGCTCCACCCGCGGGTCGGACGCCGGGACGCACAGCAGCTTGTCGTCGCCGCCGGCCTCGTCCGTCATACGGAACATGCCGATGGCCCGGCACTTGATGAGGCAGCCGGGGAAGGTCGGCTCGTCCAGGATGACGAGGGCGTCCAGCGGGTCGCCGTCCTCGCCCAGGGTGTTCTCGACAAAGCCGTAGTCGGCCGGGTAGCTGGTCGAGGTGAAGAGTCGACGGTCCAGGCGGATCCGACCGGTCTCGTGGTCCACCTCGTACTTGTTCCGCGAACCCTTCGGGATCTCGATGGTGACGTCGAACTCCACGGGTGGCTCCTCCATGATCAACACATACGTCTGGTGATTAAGTGTCCCCCACGCAGGTGTGTGGTGGCGAAAGGGGCTGGTCCGAGGTGCCGGAGACCAGAACGTGGCAGGTCAGATGGCAGTCGGTGCAGCGCTCCGCGCGGGCGGCGACCCGCGCGGCGGGGCAGCGCGCACAGGCGGCGCCCGATGCCGCGCGGCAGGCCTGGCAGGCCATACCGCGCCACACCCAGCAGACCTGGCAGCTGACGGCGGTCTCCGCAGCCACCGGGCTGGCGGTCGCGATCGCCGCGGTGGCGGCGGCCGGCCCGTGGGACTCCGGTCAGCGTACGGCCGAGCGCGCGGAGGCGGCCGTGATGGACGGCTCCAGTGGTGAGCATCACGCCGCGGACCCCGGTGCCAAGCCCAGCGCACCTCCGGTGCTGCCCGCGCTCGGTGGCCCCACGCCCGGCTCCTCGGGCCGCGGTGCCGCCCCCGTCCCCACCAACGAGGGGCTGGGCGACGCGCTGGACCCGCTGCTCGAGGACCCGGCGCTGGGCCCGCTGCGCACCGCCTCCGTCCTCGACGTGGCCGCCGGCCGCGAGGTCTTCGGCGCCGGCCAGACCAAGCCCGCCACCCCGGCGTCCACCGTCAAGATCGCCACCGCGGTCGCGGCCCTGGCCACCCGCGGCCCCGATCACCGCATCGACACCACCGTCGTCATGGGCGGCAAGAACCGCATCGTGCTCGTGGGCGGCGGCGACCCCACCCTCACCGCCGGCGCCCCCCAGGCGGGCGCCGCCGAACAGCCCGCCAACCTGCGCACCCTCGCCGACGCCACCGCCCGTGCCCTCCAGCATCGCCACCTCACCAAGATCAGCCTCAGCTACGACGCCTCCGCCTACTCGGGCCCCGTCGAGCACCCCATCGGCCCCAACGAGAACCTCGCCCCGGTCACCGCGCTGATGGCCGACGAGGCGCGCCTGGACGACAGCGAACACGGCCCGGCACCCCGCGAGGCGGACCCGGCCGGCGCCGCCGCCCGCACCTTCGCCGACCTCCTCCACCAGCGCGGCATCACCGTCGACGGCGAGCCCTCCGCCGCCAAGGCCCCCGCGCGGCCCGACCGCCTCGCCACCGTCCGCTCCCTGCCGCTCTCCGCCCTCGTGGAGCGGATGCTCACCTACTCCGACAACGACATCGCCGAAGCGCTGGCCCGCCAGGCCGCCATCGGCTCCCGCCAGCCGGCCAGCTTCGCCGGCGCCGGCAAGGCCGTACGCACCGCCCTGGCCCGTCTCCGCCTGCCCCTCTCCGGCGCCGTCTTCGCGGACGGCAGCGGCCTGGACCGCGCCGACCGGGTCAGCGCCGCCCTGCTCTCCCGCCTCCTGATGACGGCCTCCGCCCCCGACCACGGCGCCCTGCGCCCGGTGGTCACCGGCCTGCCGGTGGCCGCGTTCACCGGCACCCTCAGCAACCGCTACGCGGGCCAGAGCGCCGGCGCCGGCGCCGTACGCGCCAAGACCGGCACCCTCACCGGCGTGAACACCCTCGCCGGCACCGTCGTCGACGCCGACGGCCGCCTCCTGGTCTTCGCCTTCATGACCACCGGCACGACGGACGCGCAGGGCGCGCAGCGGGCCCTGGACAATCTGGCGTCGGCGGTGGCCAATTGCGGATGCCGCTGACGCTTGGCGCTTGGCGCTTGGCCTGCTTCCCACGTTGTCGGCTGTCCCGCCGTGGTGGTTGTTCGCCGTTGCGCCTGCGGCGGGCGTTTGTGTGTCGGGTGCGGTGACAGCCCTACGGACTCCGTCCTACGGTCTGTCCCCTCCCGTGGGTGGGTGGGAAGAGGCCGGTGGGGGCGGGCCGAATCCGTCGACCGCGCGCGCACGAAGGCTGACGTTCACCCCCACGGTCTTTTTCCACCCACCCACGGGAGGGGGCGGGCCGGAGGGGTAGGGGTGTGGGACGTAAAGCGCAGCAGTCCCACACCCCTACCCCTCCGGCCCGTCACCGGCAGCCGAACAGCCCCGCGCAGCGGCAACAAGCCCGCCGCAGGCGAACCAAGCGAAACCACCACGGCGGGAAAGCCGACAACGTGGGAAGCAAGCCCAAGCGCAGCGAAACGCGGATCGGCTTACCAGCCATCTCCGTAGCCCCGTACGGTGAACTCATGACGAGCATCGGTGGAGCCGAGATGGTCGACTGGAATCTCGCGGTTGCGACCGCGACCCGTTTCGTGCGGCCGGGCCCGGAGGTGAGCCGGGACGAGGCGCGGGCGATCGTCGCCGAGCTGCGCAAGCACGCCAAGGCCTCCGAGGCGCATGTGCGCGCCTTCACGCGGATGGCACAGCCCGACGCGACGGGCGAGACGCCCCATGACACACCGGTTCTGGTCGTGGACCGGCCCGGCTGGATCAGGGCCAACGTCGCGGGGTTCCGTGCCGTGCTCAAGCCGCTGCTGGCCAAGATGGAGGACCGCCGCTCGACGGTCCCCGGTGGCGCGGTGCTCGGCGCGGTCGGCGGCAAGGTGACCGGCGTGGAGCTGGGCATGCTGCTGTCGTTCCTGGCGTCGCGGGTCCTCGGCCAGTACGAGACGTTCGCGCCGGCCTCCCGGAGCCTGCCGGCCGCGGCCCAGGGCGGCAGGCTGCTGCTCGTCGCGCCGAACATCGTCCATGTGGAGCGCGAGCTGGAGGTCGAGCCGCACGACTTCCGGCTGTGGGTGTGCCTCCACGAGGAGACCCACCGCACCCAGTTCACCGCCGTCCCGTGGTTGCGCGACCACATCGAGGGCGAGATCCAGTCGTTCCTCGGTGAGACCGACATCGATCCGGGCACCCTCCTGGAGCGGCTGCGCGAGGCCGCCCAGTCGCTGGCCGGCGCCAAGCCCGAGGGCGAGGAGGGCGAGGAGAGCCGCTCCCTCGTCGATCTGGTGCAGACACCGGCGCAGCGCGAGATCCTCGGGCGGTTGACGGCCGTGATGTCCCTTCTGGAGGGACACGCGGATTATGTGATGGATGGCGTGGGGCCCGATGTCGTGCCGTCGGTCGCCGAGATCCGGGAGAAGTTCCAAAAGCGGCGGGCGAGCGGTGCCGGCCGGCTCGACCTGGCGCTGCGTAAACTGCTCGGCCTGGACGCCAAGCTGCGGCAATACCGCGACGGAGAGCGCTTTGTGCGCGCGGTCGCGGAGGAGGTCGGCATGGACGGCTTCAACCGGGTCTGGACGTCGCCGAACACCCTCCCCACCAAACAAGAGATCGCCAAACCGGCGGACTGGATCGCGCGGGTGCACCGCAAGGCGGATGGGGCACCGTAGAGGAACGTTGTGAGCTGGGCACGCCGCGTGGCAGAAGAGCGCCCCTTCAATCACCCGTCTGAGGGACCGTTGGCGATGGATAGGCGTGCAATGCTCGGGGAACCGCTCGCCTCTGTCACCATCTAGGCACTCTGTGTGACGAAACGCCTTCACCGGCTGAGGCTCCCCAGCTGAACGATTGGAAACGGACATGGGTCCCCATCCAGCGGTCGCCGCGATACGCCTGGCGGTCCGCCGCGTACTCCACGACGTGCTCACCCACCACTGCGCACAGGACCGGCACGAGCCCCCGCTCGTGCTCGTCGCGTGCTCCGGCGGCGCCGATTCCATGGCGCTCGCCTCCGCTCTCGCTTTCGAGGCCCCCAAGCTGGGCGTCCGCGCCGGGGGCGTCACCATCGACCACGGCCTCCAGGAGGGCTCCGATCTCCGCGCCGCCGAGGTCGCCCTGCGGCTGCGGGCCCTGCGGCTGGACCCCGTAGAGGTCGTCGCCGTCACCGTGGGCCGCGAGGGCGGTCCCGAGGCCGCCGCCCGGGACGCCCGCTACGCCGCCCTCGATGCCACCGCCGAGCGCCACGGCGCCGCCGCGATCCTCCTCGGCCACACCCGCGACGACCAGGCCGAGACGGTGCTCCTCGGCCTCGCCCGCGGCTCCGGCACCCGCTCGCTCTCCGGGATGGCCGCGAGCTCCGGTACGGACGGCCGCTACCGGCGCCCCTTCCTGGACGTCGACCGTCAGACCGCCCGCAAGGCCTGCCTGATCCAGTCGCTGCCCGTCTGGGACGACCCGCACAACACCGACCCGGCCTACACCCGCTCACGGCTGCGCCACGAAGGGCTGCCCGCCCTGGAGAAGGCACTCGGCAAGGGCGTCGTCGAGGCGCTGGCCCGCACCGCCCAGCTCTCCCGCGACGACGCCGACGCACTGGACGCCTGGGCCGCCGCGGCCGAGGGCACGGTGCTCGACGACTCCGGCACCCTCGACGTCGCCGCCCTGTTCGCCCTGCCGCCCGCGGTCCGCCGCCGGGTGCTGCGCCGGGCGGTCATCGCCGCCGGTTCTCCGGCCGGTTCGCTCTTCGCCCGCCACATCGAGGAAGTGGACCGGCTGATCACCGCCTGGAGGGGGCAGGGGGCCATCAACCTCCCCGGGCGCGTGGGTGTCCGCCGGCAGGGTGGCAGACTGGTCATTCGGCAGGGCTGAGCCGCAGACGCCGCCCGGCCTGTGAAGTCACACGACTTCTGCAGTCTCACGACTGGCGTGAACACCGAACCGAGCGAGAGTGGCACGGGTGGACGACAAGGACATGGGCGCCGACCTTCAGGCGGTACTCATCACCAAGGAAGAGATCGACGCGAAGCTGGCGGAGCTGGCCGCGAAGATCGACGCGGAGTACGCGGGCAAGGACCTGCTCATCGTCGGCGTCCTCAAGGGCGCCGTGATGGTGATGGCGGACCTGGCGCGTGCGCTGTCCACCCCGGTCACGATGGACTGGATGGCCGTGTCCTCCTACGGCGCGGGCACCCAGTCCTCCGGCGTGGTCCGCATCCTCAAGGACCTGGACACCGACATCAAGGGCAAGCACGTCCTGATCGTCGAGGACATCATCGACTCCGGCCTGACGCTGTCGTGGCTGCTGTCCAACCTCGGCTCGCGCGAGCCCGCCTCCCTTGAGGTGTGCACGCTGCTGCGCAAGCCGGACGCGGCCAAGGTCGCCATCGACGTGAAGTGGATCGGCTTCGACATCCCCAACGAGTTCGTCGTCGGCTACGGCCTGGACTTCGCGGAGAAGTACCGCAATCTGCCGTTCGTCGGCACCCTCGCCCCGCACGTCTACGGCGGCTGAGACCGCCACTTCCGACCGGCGGGAACCCTTTCGGGCTTCCCGCCGTTGGAGCAGGGAGAACGGAATCCTCGGCTTCATGTTCACTGTCGGCGCAGGCGCCGGGTGACAATGCTGGGGTACCGTCCGAAGGCAGTTCTTTTTCGGGCCAGTAATACACCGTCGCACGACCAGCCCTCAGAGGGCGTTGTGCCTCACTGTGGCAGGAGGGACGGGGCCGCTAACGGCTCCGTATGGATGGACGTGAAGCGATACTTCCGTGGGCCGGTCATGTGGATCGTGCTGGCCGTCCTCGCCGTGGTCGTGTTGATGCAGGTCGTCGGCTCGTCCGGCGGCTACAAAACGGTGGACACCGGTCAGGTCGTCAAGGCGATCGCTGACAACAAGGTGAAGTCCGCCGAGCTGACGACCGGTGACGAGAACAAGATCAAGGTCGAGCTGTCCGGCTCCAACAAGGTCGACGGCTCCAACAAGATCCAGGCGAGCTACATCGGCGACCAGGGCGTCGATCTGGCGAAGAACCTGCAGGCCAAGTACCAGACCGGCGAAATCAAGGACGGGTACACCGTCTCGCCGTCGAAGCAGAACCCGTTCGTCGGTGTGCTGCTCTCGCTGCTCCCCTTCGTCCTCATCGTGGTCGTCTTCCTGTTTCTGATGAACCAGATGCAGGGCGGCGGCTCCCGGGTGATGAACTTCGGGAAGTCGAAGGCGAAGCTGATCACCAAGGACACCCCCAAGACGACCTTCTCGGACGTCGCCGGGTCGGACGAGGCCGTCGAGGAGCTCCACGAGATCAAGGAGTTCCTGCAGGAACCGGCCAAGTTCCAGGCCGTCGGCGCCAAGATCCCCAAGGGCGTGCTGCTGTACGGCCCGCCCGGAACGGGCAAGACGCTGCTGGCGCGCGCCGTCGCCGGCGAGGCGGGCGTCCCGTTCTACTCGATCTCCGGCTCCGACTTCGTCGAGATGTTCGTCGGTGTCGGTGCCTCCCGGGTCCGCGACCTCTTCGAGCAGGCCAAGGCGAACGCCCCGGCGATCGTCTTCGTCGACGAGATCGACGCGGTGGGCCGCCACCGTGGCGCGGGTCTCGGCGGCGGTCACGACGAGCGCGAGCAGACGCTGAACCAGCTGCTCGTCGAGATGGACGGCTTCGACGTGAAGGGCGGCGTCATCCTGATCGCCGCCACGAACCGTCCGGACATCCTCGACCCGGCGCTGCTGCGCCCCGGCCGCTTCGACCGGCAGATCGCCGTCGACCGTCCGGACCTGCAGGGCCGTCTGGAGATCCTCAAGGTCCACCAGAAGGGCAAGCCGGTCGCGCCGGACGTCGACCTCTCGGCCGTCGCCAAGCGCACCCCCGGCTTCACCGGTGCCGATCTGTCGAACGTCCTGAACGAGGCCGCGCTGCTGACGGCCCGGAGCGACGAGAAACTGATCAACAACCACTTCCTGGACGAGGCGATCGACCGCGTCGTGGCCGGCCCGCAGAAGCGGACCCGGATCATGTCCGAGAAGGAGAAGAAGATCACCGCGTACCACGAGGGCGGACACGCCCTGGTCGCGGCGGCCTCACCGAACTCCGACCCGGTCCACAAGATCACGATCCTGTCCCGCGGCCGGGCCCTGGGCTACACCATGGTCCTGCCCGACGAGGACAAGTACTCCACCACCCGCAACGAGATGCTCGACCAGCTGGCGTACATGCTGGGCGGCCGCGCGGCGGAGGAGCTGGTCTTCCACGACCCGACCACCGGTGCCGCGAACGACATCGAGAAGGCCACGGCCACGGCCCGCGCGATGGTCACGCAGTACGGCATGACCGAGCGGCTCGGCGCGATCAAGTTCGGCACCGACAACTCCGAGCCCTTCCTGGGCCGTGAGATGGGTCACCAGCGCGACTACTCCGAAGAGGTCGCCGCGCTGGTCGACGAGGAAGTCAAGAAGCTGATCGAGACCGCGCACAACGAGGCGTGGGAGATCCTGGTCGAGAACCGCGACATCCTCGACAACCTCGTGTTGACGCTCCTGGAGAAGGAGACGCTCAACAAGGAGGAGATCGCCGAGCTCTTCAAGCACGTGGTCAAGCGCCCGGCCCGCCCGGCGTGGACCGGCTCCTCGCGTCGTACGCCCTCCAGCCGCCCGCCGGTGCTGTCGCCCAAGGAGCTGGCCCCGGCCAACGGCTCCGTGACGACGACGGCCACCGTCTCGACGGAGAAGGCGGAGGCTCCCGAGGAGCCGCGCACGGAGAGCTGACCTCCCCGGGCCATTCGGCCCCCGGAATAAATGCCGCGTCCCTCAGGCTTAGTCTGGGGGGCGCGGCATTTCGCGATTCCACCCGTGATGCTGAGCGGGCGCAGAAGGAACGAGGCACCACATGACCGACCCTGTGACGCTGGACGTCGGCGGCAAGATCGGCACGTTCGACGAGAAGCGTGCGGAGAACGCCGTTCGCGAGCTGCTCATCGCGGTGGGCGAGGACCCGGACCGCGAGGGGCTGCTGGAGACGCCGGCGCGGGTGGCACGGGCGTACAAGGAGATCTTCGCCGGCCTGTGGCAGAAGCCGGAGGACGTGCTGACGACCACCTTCGACCTGGGCCATGACGAGATGGTGCTGGTCAAGGACATCGAGCTGGTCTCCAGCTGCGAGCACCACCTGGTGCCGTTCGTCGGCGTGGCGCATGTCGGCTACATCCCGTCCACCGACGGCAAGATCACCGGCCTGTCGAAGCTGGCCCGGCTGGTCGATGTCTTCGCCCGCCGTCCGCAGGTCCAGGAGCGGTTGACGACGCAGATCGCGGACTCCCTGATGGAGATCCTGGAGCCGCGCGGCGTGATCGTCGTCATCGAGTGCGAGCACATGTGCATGACAATGCGCGGGGTGCGCAAGCCGGGTGCCAAGACCACGACGTCGGCCGTCCGCGGCCAGCTGCGGGACGCGGCGACGCGGGCCGAGGCTATGAGCCTGATACTGGCGCGCTGACGCCCCGGGGCGTCTCCGTCGCGGCGGGTACGTACTCCGCCGCGACGGCTCTGCCCGTCAGGCCTTCAGGTGGTTGCCCATCCACTGCAGGGCTGCCGGGATCTCGCGGCGCCAGGTGTTGAAGTTGTGCCCGCCGCTGTCGAGGATGATCGACGACACGCGGCTGGGCGACTTCGTCTGCTCGATGAAGCGCAGCGTGTGCCGGTAGTTGCTCTCGCCCTGCTTGCTGCTGGTGACCAGCAGGTTCACCGGCGGAGCGGGCATGTTGCGCTGTCGCCACAGCAGGTCGTTCTCCAGCTCCAGCCGCTTGCTGCCGCCGAAGAGCGGGCCGGTGGTGGCGTCCAGCGGCGCCTTGTACGAGCCGGAGAGCGAGACCGCCGAGGAGTACGCCTCGGGGTGGCGCATGGTCATCTTCAGCGCGCAGTAGCCGCCGGTGGAGTCGCCCATGACTCCCCAGTTCCTGGCCTCGCGACCTATTCGGTAGTGCTCGGCGATATCCGCGCGCAGGTCCTTGGTGAAGAACGTCTCGGTCTGCGGGCCGTTCGGTATGTCGACGCACTCGGTGTCGCGGGGCGGCGCCACGGTCGGCCGCATCATCACCAGGACGGTCGGCTGCATCTTGCGCTGTTTGAGCAGCTCGTGCTGGGTCTGCGGGAAATGCAGCTTCTTGTACAGGGCCTCTGCCGTGCCCGGGTAGCCCGTGAGCACCAACGCCGCCGGGAATTTCTTGTTCGCGTATTTCTTCTGGAAGTACTGCGGCGGCAGATACACGAATGCGGGGCTGGCGATCCTGGAATGCTCGCCCTGGATCAGCACCTTGTCGATCCGGCCGGCGGCTGCCGGCCGGGAGCCGTTCTGGACGCTGATGCGCTCGGTGCCCAGCATCCGCAGCTTGGTGCCGTTCGGCCCGGTCTGGTAGTTCGTCACCACGCCCGGCTCCTGCTCCTGGCCGAAGAGGTCGGCCCAGGACGCGTAGAAGCCGAAGGAATTGTTGGCGGACAGGCCGACCGCGGCGAACACGGTGAGCTGGGTCGCCAGCAGGAGTCCGACGCGCCCCAGGACGGTGCGCCAGTTCCCCTTGGACAGGCGCGGCCAGAGCCAGATGGTGAGGATGAAAAGTGCCACCGCGACGAGGACGGCAAGAAGCAGCACTTTCTTGCTGGTGAGACCCATGAGGTGCTTTCTTCCGGGCGGCCGGGCCATCCCCGTGCCGCTATGGGAACCCCGAGCCCTGAAACGCCGTCATACAGGGCGCAAAAAGTCCAGATGCTGCGACAAGGCTCGCACGTTCTCTCGACCGGGGCGACGGGAAAGTGATGTCTGACAGGCTAGATGGCGAAAAGTCGGGGAAGGTTGCGTGGCGCACGCCACGCTGGCTCCGTGGCCCGCGGCCCGAGTCGGTGCCGGGGGTCGTCGGGACGGCCGGAGTGATCGTCGGCCTGTTGAACCTGGCCGCCGGGGTGTTTCCGCGGTTCCGGCACAGCCGGGTGCACGCCCTGGCCGAGGTGCTGCCGGGCGCGGTGAGTCCGCTGGCGGCCGCCGCCTCCATCGTCGTCGGCATCCTGCTGCTCCTGCTGGCCCATGGACTCAAGCGGCGTAAGCGACGGGCCTGGGGCGCGGCCGTGGCGCTGCTCCCGGTGGGGATCGCCGCTCAGCTGGTGTACCGCCACTCCGTCTTCGGAGCGCTGCTCTCGCTGGCGCTGCTGGTGTTCCTGGTGTGGCACCGGCGGGAGTTCGCGGCCCTGCCCGACCCCCGCAGCCGCTGGAAGGCGGTGGCCAACCTCGTCGTCCTCGGCGGCGCCTGCTTCGCCATCGGCATGGTGATCGTCAGCTCCCACCCCCACAAGATCGTCGGTTCGCCGTCCTTCTGGGAGCGCGCCCAGCACGTCCTGTGGGGCCTGTTCGGCTTCGAGGGCCCGGTCGGCTACACCCACCAGGTCGACTACACCGTCGGCTACTCGCTGGGCGCGCTGGGCCTGCTGACCGTGGCCACCACCGCGTACCTCGCCTTCCGCCCCGAGCACCCGGCGGCCCGGCTGACCGACGAGGACGAGCAGCGGCTGCGCGAGCTGCTCGCCCGGCACGGCGCCCGGGACTCGCTCGGCTACTTCGCGTTGCGCCGGGACAAGGGCGCGGTCTTCTCCCCGTCGGGCAAGGCCGCGGTCTGCTACCGGGTGATCTCCGGCGTGATGCTCGCCAGCGGCGACCCGATAGGCGACGTCGAGGCCTGGCCGGGCGCCATCGAGCGCTTCATGGAGGAGGCGCGGGCGCACTCCTGGACGCCGGCGGTCACCGGCTGCAGTGAGACCGGCGGCCAGGTGTGGACCCGGGAAACCGGCATGGACGCCCTGGAACTCGGCGACGAGGCCATCGTGGACGTGGCCGACTTCACCCTCTCCGGGCGCGCGATGCGCAATGTGCGGCAGATGGTCAAGCGGATCGAGCGCAACGGCTACGAGACCCGGGTGCGGCGGGTGCGCGATCTGGACCCGGCCGAGCTGACCCGGATCCAGCAGGCCGCCGACGCCTGG
Source organism: Streptomyces sirii (assembly GCF_045690365.1). Classification (NCBI taxonomy): domain Bacteria; kingdom Bacillati; phylum Actinomycetota; class Actinomycetes; order Kitasatosporales; family Streptomycetaceae; genus Streptomyces; species Streptomyces sirii. Next base: position 5,192,550 of record NZ_CP147982.1, read on the forward strand.
CGGGACACCGACACCGAGCGCGGCTTCTCCATGGCGCTGGGCCGGATCGACGCCGTGGCCGACGGCGACGCGGTGATCGCCACCGCGCATCTGCCCGTCGCCGAGGGCGAGGAGCCCGGCCCCTACGGGGATCTGAAGGCGATGCAGCACTTCGTGCCGTGGGGCGACAACGGCATCTCCCTGGAGCTGATGCGGCGTGACCGCAGCGCCGACCCCGGCATGAACGAGCTGCTGATCGTCGCCGCGCTGCAGGCCGCACCCGACCTCGCCATCAAGCAGGTGTCGCTGAACTTCGCGGTCTTCCGCTCCTCCCTGGAGCGCGGTGAGAAGCTCGGTGCGGGTCCGGTCATCCGGATCTGGCGGGGGATGCTGATCTTCCTGTCCCGCTGGTACCAGATCGAGTCGCTCTACAAGTTCAACGACAAGTTCCGGCCACGCTGGGAGCCCCGCTTCGTGGTCTTCCGCAACAGTCGCGACATTCCGCGCATCGGTTTGGCGGCACTGCAGGCCGAGGGCTATCTGGAGCTGGGCCTGCCGCGCGTACTGCGCCGCAGGAACGCCGCCGAGCCGCGGCCGTGCGCGCACACCGTGGAGCCGGTCCACGCGGCGGGCGCGATCGAGCGGGCCGCCTGACGGGCACCCGACCCGGCCGCCCGGGGCCACGACGGCCCGGAGGCTGGCGCGTACCGGCACGCGACGGCCGCAATCCGGCCGGTCGGCACACGGCCTACGCTGGTGCCATGAGTACCTTGCGTGGCCGGGTGGCCGGACTGCCGGACTGGGACCGCTGCGCGGTGATGGGCGTCGTGAACGTGACGCCCGATTCGTTCTCCGACGGCGGCGAGTGGTTCGACACCGAACTCGCCGTCAAACACGGTCTCGACCTGGTGGCGCAGGGCGCCGACATCGTCGACGTGGGCGGCGAGTCGACCCGGCCGGGCGCGGCGCGGGTGGACGAGGCCGAGGAGCTGCGCCGGGTCGTCCCGGTCGTCCGGGAGCTGGCCGCGGCCGGCGTGGTGGTCTCCGTCGACACCATGCGCGCCTCGGTGGCCGAGCAGGCGGTCGAGGCCGGGGCGCGGCTGGTCAACGACGTCAGCGCGGGCGCCGCCGACCCGGCGATGGTGCCGGTGGTGGCCGCCCACCACGTCCCGTTCGTCGTGATGCACTGGCGCGGCCAGTCCATCGACATGAACAACCGCGCCGTCTACGGGGACGTGGTCGCGGAGGTCGTCGAGGAGCTCGCGCAGGCCATGGACCGCGCGGTGTCCGGCGGCATCGACCCGGACCGGATCGTCATCGACCCGGGGCTCGGCTTCGCCAAGGAGGCCGGGCACGATCTGGCGCTGGTCGCCCAGCTGGCGCGGCTGCGGGCGCTGGGACGGCCGCTGCTGGTGGCGGCTTCGAGGAAACGGTTCCTGGGCAGGGTGCTGGCGGGCGGTGAGGGAGCCGCCCCGCCGCCGGCCCGGGAGCGGGACGCCGCGACGGCGGCGGTATCGGCGATGGTGGCGCGAGAGGGGGCCTGGGCGGTGCGGGTGCACGAGGTCAGGGCGAGCGCGGACGCGGTACGGGTGGCCCGTGCCGTGGAGGGTGCGGCGATGTCCGCCCATGGGGGCGCGGCCGCTGCCGGCGGGACGACGGCGAAGACGACGGGAACGGTGTGAGCGGCTTGGGCCCGCAGACGGACATCGAGCTGGTCGAGCAGGCGAACACGACCCTGTACGAGACCATCGAGCGCGGCGATCACGAAGCGCTGTCCGAGCTGTGGCTGGACGGTCAGGTGAGTGTGGTCCACCCCGGGTGGCCGGTGTTGCGCGGGCGCGGCGAGGTGCTCCGCTCGTACGCCCTGATCATGGCGAACACCGAGTACATCCAGTTCTTCCTCACGGACGTGGAGATCGATGTCATCGGCGACACCGCGCTGGTGACCTGCACCGAGAACATCCTCAGCGGCGGGCCCGCCGAGGACGACGGCTCGGTGGGGCCGCTGATCGGCCAGCTGGTCGTCGCGACCAACGTCTTCCGGCGCACGGAGCACGGCTGGCGGGTGTGGTCGCACCACGGCTCGCCGGTGCTGGCGGACCGCGAGGACGAGGAGGACGAGGAAGGGGAGGGCGAGGGCGACGAGGACGCCCTGTGAACGCGTCCGCGGGCGTGCCCCGGGCGTACGCCCGCTGAAAGGGCTCTGCCGAGGGGCGGGGCCGGGCGGGGCGGCGTGTGAGCCTTGCCATGGCCGCCCGCCCTTGCGCTCACGGCGTTGGCCTGCGCAAAGCGTCAGCGGCGGGCGTCAGCGATCCGGGCGAGGGCGCACCCGTTCGAGCCAAGTGCGGCACGGGTAGGGGTGGGGCGTGGGCAGGGGGGTAAGAGGCCGCGCGGACGATCTCCCGGCCCGCGGGTGCGCCGCGCCTAGCAGTAGGTCGGGGTCTTGTCCATAGCCCCCGTGGGCGAGGACTGTCGGTGCCCGAAGGTAGATTCGATGGCGGGGCAGTGTTGCCGGATCGCTCCGGCGCCTGCCCGGAACCGACGATCAGTGGCGCCAGAGGTGCCGTGGACCAGTGGGAGTGATTCGCGTGGATCGTGTCGCGCTGCGTGGCCTTAAGGCCCGGGGCCACCACGGGGTTTTCCCCCGTGAGCGCGAGGAAGGCCAGACCTTCATCGTCGACCTGGTCCTCGGTCTGGACACCCGCCAGGCGGCAGCCTCCGATGATCTCGCGAAGACCGTGCACTACGGGGTCGTGGCCGAGGAGGTGGTGGCCGTCGTGGAGGGCGAGCCCGTGGACCTCATCGAGACCTTGGCCGAGCGCATCGCCGACCAGTGCCTCAAGCACGAGGGCGTGCAGGAAGTGGAGGTGGTGGTGCACAAGCCGGACGCGCCGATCACCGTCCCCTTCGACGACGTGACCATCACCATCACTCGGAGCCGAGTATGAGCAGCAGTGACCCGACCGTACAGCCGGTGCCCGCCTCGGTGGTGGAGCAGGTTGACGCCGCCGACGTGACGCTCTCCAACCCCAAACGCGCCGTGATCTCCCTCGGCAGCAACCTCGGCAACCGCCTGGAGACCCTCCAGGGGGCCGTCGACGCGCTGGAGGACACCCCCGGCCTGCGGGTCAAGGCGGTCTCCCCGGTGTACGAGACCGAGCCGTGGGGTGTGGCGCCGGGCAGCCAGCCGTCGTACTTCAACGCCGTGGTGCTGATCAAGACGACGCTGCCGCCGGACTCCCTCCTGGAGCGCGGACACGCGATCGAGGAGGCCTTCGAGCGGGTCCGCGACGAGCGCTGGGGCCCGCGCACGATCGACGTGGACATCGTCGCCTATCAGGACGTCCTCTCCGACGACCCGCGGCTGACGCTGCCGCACCCGCGCGCCCATGAGCGGGCGTTCGTGCTGGTGCCGTGGCACGACATCGACCCCGAAGCGGTGGTCCCCGGGCGCGGCGCGGTGACCGAACTCCTCTCCTCGATCGGACGCACCGGCGTGGCGCCGCGGGCGGATCTGGAACTGCGGCTGCCGGAGTAGCCGTTAGGGTTGCGGGTCGGTTCCCTGCGGGAGGCATGCGTACGGAACGGACAGCGCGGCCATAACGGCAAGATGGTCGTGACGGCAGGAATGGTCATGACGGTGCGAGGGGCGATCGCTCGGTGAAGCAGCTACACATCAAGGTGCTGGTCGGGCTGTTCCTGGCGGCCGGGGTGCTCGCCTGGGGCGGCGCCCGGCTGTGGGACTCGTTCGGGACGCTGCCCAGCGTCCCGGTGGCCGCGCCGATCGTGCTGGCACTGATCGCCGCGGTGCTCGCCGCCACCGCCCTCTCGCTCCGCTCGCGGCTGCGCGCCCAGCGTGAGCGCCGGCCCGGCGCGAAGGGCGTCGATCCGCTGGTGGCCGCCCGGGCGGTGGTCTTCGGGCAGGCGAGCGCGCTGGTGGCGTCGCTGGTCGCGGGCCTCTACGGCGGCGTCGGCGTCTTCCTGCTCACCGCCGGGCTCGATGTCGCACCGCGCCGGGACCAGGCGATCTACGCCGGTCTGTCGGTGGTCGCCGGAGCCGCCGTGGTCGCCGCGGCGATCTTCCTGGAGCGGGTGTGCAAGCTGCCGGACGACGAGGGAAACGGCGGGGTGGACGCCGCGGCGTGACACCGCGGCCGCCCCGGTGCGCCGTCGTCCGAGGTCAGGCCCCCGCGACCGGGACCGTGTCCAGGGACACCTCGCCGCGCGGGAGCTTCGCGGCGTCCGCGGCGGTGGAGCGGCGCAGCGCGCCGTGCAGCCCGGCGGGCGTCAGAACGCCCAGATGACGCTCGCCGTCGCGGACCGCGACCCAGCCGGCGTCGTGCTGCAGCATCGCGCTGAGCGCGTCCTTGAGCGGAGCGCCCGGCGGCAGCCAGGCGTCCATCCGCCGGGCGTGCTCACGGACGGTGCCCCGTGGCGCCTTGTCGAGACCGCGGCCGGCCGCCGGGCCGCCCACCGCGCCCGTGAGTGCCGAGGCCGCCACCCAGCCGTACGGTGACCCGTCGGCCTCCAGGACGACCGCCCACGGCGCGCCCTCGGAGGCCAGCCGCTCGGCGGCGCGGGCTACGGGGTCGTCGAGGCGGACGATCGGCGGCTGTTCGAGGTCACCGGGGTCGACGGGCGTGACGGAGAGCCGCTTCAGGCCCCGGTCCGCGCCGACGAACCGGGCCGCGTACGGGGTCGCCGGGGCGCCCAGCACCGTCGCGGGGGTGTCGAACTGCTCGATGCGCCCGGCCCCGTAGACCGCGATCCGGTCGCCGAGCCGGACCGCCTCCTCGATGTCGTGGGTGACGAACAGGACCGTCTTGCGCAGCGAGGACTGCAGCCGCAGGAACTCGTTCTGGAGGTGCTCGCGGACGACCGGGTCCACGGCGCCGAAGGGCTCGTCCATCAGCAGCACGGGCGGATCGGCGGCGAGTGCGCGGGCCACGCCGACGCGCTGGCGCTGGCCGCCGGAGAGCTGGTCGGGGTAGCGGTCGCCGTACGTCGACGGGTCCAGGCCGACCAGGTCGAGGAGTTCGGCGGCGCGGGCCCTGGCCTTGCCCCGCGGCCGGCCGAGGAGGTGCGGGACGGTGGCGGTGTTGTCCAGGACGGTCTTGTGGGGGAAGAGCCCGACCTGCTGGATGACATAGCCGATGCGGCGCCGCAGTTGGACGGGGTCGATGGCGGATATGTCCTCGCCGTCGAGGAGGATGCGTCCGCTGGTGGGCTCGACGAGCCGGTTGACCATCTTCATCGTGGTGGTCTTGCCGCAGCCCGAGGGGCCGACGAGCGTGACCAGTTCCCCCTCGGCGACCTCGAAGGTGAGGTCGTCCACGGCTTTCGTACCGTCGGGATAGCTCTTGGTGACGTGCTCGAAGCGGATCATGATTCCCCCTTGTCGACGGGCCCATTGTGGCCGGGGCCCTGTGAACGCGCTGTTGCGCGCGGATGGCGATGCGGCCGTTGAGCTGCGGGACCGGGCCGATTGTCAGTGGTGGGAGTTAGGGTCGCAGACAGCCACCGCAAAGGTGTGCGACGGGGACGGGGGAGGTGACGAGCCATGAGCGGCAGTGCCGCCGGGCCGAGCTGTCTGGTGACGAACGACTGGATCTGCGGTGAGTATCTGCGCACCCGCAGCCAGGAGTTGGTGGACGCGACGGTCCAGCACATCGGCATCACCGCCGTGTCCGTGGCGATCGGCCTGCTGATCGCCTTTCCGCTGGCGCTGCTCGCCCGGCACCGCCGGGGCGCGGCCGGGCCGGTCCTGGGGCTGACGACGGTGCTGTACACGGTCCCGTCGCTGGCGATGTTCGCCTTGCTGACACCGGTGTTCGGGGTCTCCGCCGCGGTGGTCGTCACGGGCCTGGTGCTGTATTCGCTGACGATCCTGGTGCGCAACATCCTCGCGGGCCTCCAGGCGGTGCCCGCCGAGGTGCGGGAGGCCGCCCGCGGGATGGGCTACGGCCCCGCGCGGCTGCTGTTCGAGGTGGAACTCCCGCTGGCGCTGCCCGCGGTGGTGGCCGGCCTGCGGATCGCGACGGTCTCGACGGTGGCGATGACGACCGTCGGCTCCGTCGTCGGGTACGGCGGCCTGGGGAACCTCATAGCCAGCGGTATGGAGGGCTTCTTCAAGGCGGAGGTGCTGACGGCGTCGGTGCTGTGCGTACTGCTGGCACTGGCGGCCGATGTGCTGCTGATGGGCCTTCAGCGGCTGCTGACGCCCTGGACGCGGGCGCAGGCGCGGGCGAAGTCCCCGGCGCGGCGCGGCGCACGGACGGCGAAGGCGGTGGGCTGACCATGGGGGCGATCGCGGATGCCTGGCAGTGGCTGACGACGGCGGCCAACTGGGCGGGGGAGAAGGGGGTGGGGCATCGGCTGGCCGAGCATGCCTGGCTCAGCGCGCTGTGCCTGCTCCTCGCCTGCCTGATAGCCCTTCCGGTGGCGCTGTATCTGGGGCACATCGGCAAGGGCGGGGCCCTCGCGGTCAACCTCTCCAACGTGGGGCGTGCGGTACCGACGTTCGCGGTCCTGGTGCTGCTGACGCTCAGCCCGCTGGGGCGGCACGGGGACTGGCCGACGGTCATCGCGCTGGTGCTGTTCGCGGTGCCGCCGCTGCTGACCAACGCCTATCTGGGCATGCGGGAGGCGGACCGCGACGTGGTCGAGGCGGCGCGCGGGATGGGGATGTCCGGGCCGCAGCTCCTGGTGCGGGTCGAGATACCGCTCGCCTATCCGCTGATCATGACCGGCCTGCGGTCGGCCACGGTCCAGGTGGTGGCGACCGCGACGCTGGCCGCGCTCGCCGGCGGCGGGGGCCTGGGCCGGATCATCACCGCCGGCTTCGGCAACTACGACACCGCCCAGGTCGTCGCGGGCGCCGTGCTGGTGGCCGTGCTCGCCCTGGCCGTGGAGGGCGTCCTCGTCCTCGCGGAGCGGCTCCTGGACCCGATGCGGGGGCGGCGCCGCGCCGTGCGGACGGCATCGCGTACGACCAGGGGCGCGGGCGAGGGGCGAAGCCGCGGCGCACCGGCTTCGGCACCCGCCCCGTAGGGACCGAGGCGGGCCCGACCGGGCCCCTCACCAGCTGACCGACCCGAACCCGAACCGACCTACCCGAACCCGACCCCGCCGGACCCGAGCGGATCCGAACGGACTGATTGGTGGCATCCATGAGCAGCAAGTCGCGCGCGGCCCGGACCGCGCTCGTCGCGGGCACAGTCGTCGCGCTGGCGGCCGGGCTGGCCGCGTGCGGTGGCCAGAGCCTGGAGGAGAAGGGCGGCGGCAGCGGCAAGGGAGGCAAGGGAGAGCTGGTCATCGGCTCGGCCGGTTTCACCGAGTCGAAGGTGCTCGCCGAGATATATTCCAAGGTCCTCGCCGACGCCGGATACCGCACCCGGGTGCAGACGCTCGCCAATCGCGAGCTGTATGAACCGGCCCTGGAGAAGGGCCAGATCGATGTGGTTCCGGAATACGCCTCCACCCTCGCCGAATTCCTCAACGCGAAGAAGAACGGCAGCAAGGCGAAGCCCGTCGCCTCCAGCGACGTCGACAAGACGGTGGCGGCGCTGAAGAAGCTCGCCGGGCCGCGCGGACTCAAGGTCCTGTCGGCGGGCGGGGCGACGGATCAGAACGCGTTCGCGGTCACCAAGGAATTCGCCGCCGAGCACAAGCTGAAGACCCTCTCCGACCTCGGCAAATCGAAGCAGAAGATCAAACTCGCGGCGGGCGAGGAGTGCGAGACCCGGGTGTTCTGCAAGCCGGGCCTGGAGCGGGCGTACGGCATCGACATCACGGGCCTGGACCCCAAGGGAGTCGGGACCCCGCAGGCCAAGCAGGCGGTCAAGGACGGCACCGACCAACTGGTGCTCACCACGACCACGGACGCCACGCTCGACAACTTCGGCCTGGTGCTTCTCAAGGACGACAAGAAGCTCCAGAACGCCGACAATGTGCTGCCCGTGGTGAATGCCAAGAGCGCAGGTGACAAGGAGATCGAGGCCGCCCTCGGGAAGCTCACGAACGCGCTGACGACCGAAGATCTGATCGACCTGAACCGCAAGGTGGATGCCGAGCGGCTCAAGCCCGCGGATGTCGCACAGGCGTTTTTGGAGTCCAAGGGGCTGCTCAAGAAGTAACCAGCGTGAAACGGATTGGCGGGCGGGGCCCCATAGGTCCCGCACGCACGGTAAGTTTCTGGCCATGCCACGAGGACGCCACCGCCATTCACCACCCCTCCACCGGCTGCTTCCTCCCTCGACGGTCGCCGGTGCGTCGATCGCCTGCGCCGCGGGCGCGTGGTTTGTCGGCGACGACCTGGTGCAACGGGTGCTCGCCGCGGGTGCGGCGGCCGCCGCACTGACCGGCGCCGTCCTGCTGCGGACCTGGGACCGCAAGGCCGGCCGACGGGTCGCCGAACTCACCCGCGCCCGGGTGCGCGACGAGTGGCGCACCGAGGAGCGGATAGCCGAGCTCGAAACGGACGTCGAGGAGTCCCGCGAGCTCCGCGCGGCCCTGGACACCAAACTGCGCGCCAAGCGGGCCGAATTGGCCCGGCTGCGCAGCGAGCACGCCGAGCTGCTGCGCCGCTACGCCACCGCCGAGACCGAGCGGGCCAGCGCCCTGGAGGGCCGCCGGCTGCTCGCCATAGAGGCCGCCGCCCCCGCCAAGGCGCTGCCGGCCGCCGCCGACACCGTCCCGGCCCAGCGCGAGCCCGCCACGACCCCGGGTCGCCCGGCCGCGGACCGCCAGGGCCCGACCGCCGCCCTGTACGCGCAGGCCGACCGGGCACTGGGTCGACTGGCCCGCAACGCCGCCCGGCAGCGCGCCGCCCAGAACTCCACGGGTACGCCGCGGGCCGGCGACCGGGCAGCGGCGGCCGCCCCCGCCGGACGGTCCGCCGAGGGCGCCGCCCAGACCGGCAAGAGCGCCCAGGACGGTGAGAACGACCGGGGGAACAGCCGGGCGGCCGCCGTCGAGCGCACGGGCGACGCACGCCACGCCCGTACGGCCACCGCCGCCGGACCCGCGCTCCGCCCCGTCCCGGCCACCGCCACCGCCGTCGCCCCGCAGCGCCCCACCGCATCCCGCGAACTGGGCGGCTTCGACTTCTTCGGCAACGCGACCGCCGCCGGTCCCCGGGAGCTGCCCGCGCCGCTGGAGGACGATCTGGCGGACGTCGTCGGCGACGAGGCACTCGCGGAGCAGTCGGCCCGCGCGAAGGCCCGTGAGGCGCGTACAGAGGCGCGCAAGGACGCTCGCCCGGAGCTGACCGCGGGAAGCGCCGAGACGGACGCTGAGGAGGCCGCCGAGGAGGCCGCCGAGCCGGTCGCGGACGGCGAGACCACCGCCGGCGCGGGCGAGGTCATCGACCTCACCGCGCACGACGAGACCGAACAGCTCGACCTCGGCGCGCTGCGCAGCGCCATTTCCTGACCACCTCGGTCGGCATATTCGGCAGTTCGGCCCCGGAGCCCTCACAGGCTCCGGGGCCGAACGCTTTCGACTGGCCTCGGTGGGGCCGTCCACAGGGTGTGGACGAGGCGGGCGAGCGCCCGATGGGGGAGACGACTCCCGGCGCGGCGCCCGCCGCCCACCGCCCACCGCGCCTACTTGTCGATGTCGCCCACGACGAAGAAGAGCGACCCGAGAATCGCGACCATGTCGGCGACCAGCGTCCCCGGCAGCAGCTCCACCAGCGCCTGGATGTTGTTGAACGACGCCGAGCGCAGCTTGAGGCGATAGGGGGTCTTGTCACCCTTGGAGACGAGGTAGTAGCCGTTGATCCCCAAGGGGTTCTCGGTCCAGGCGTACGTCGCGCCCTCGGGGGCCTTCAGGACCTTGGGGAGCCGCTGGTTGATCGGCCCCGCAGGGAGCTCGGTGATCCGGTCCAGGCAGGCATCGGCGAGATCGAGCGCGTTGTGGCTCTGCTCCAGCAGGCACTCGAAGCGCGCCAGGCAGTCGCCCTCCCGGCGGGTGACGACCTTCAGCGTCGACTGCAGCTCCCCGTACGCCAGGTACGGCTCGTCGCGGCGCAGGTCGAAGTCGACACCGGAGGCGCGGGCGATCGGCCCGGAGACGCCGTACGCGTGCACCGCCTCGGGCGCGAGCACACCGATCCCCCGCGTACGGCCGCGGAAGATCTCGTTGCCCAGGACCAGGTTGTCGAAGACGTCCATACGGGAGCGCACATCGGCGACGGCGTGCCGGGCCCGGCCGAGCCAGCCGGCCGGCAGGTCCTCCTTGAGGCCGCCGACGCGGTTGAACATGTAGTGCATCCGGCCGCCGGAGATCTCCTCCATGACGGTCTGGAGCTCCTCGCGCTCACGGAACGCGTGGAAGACGGGGGTGATGCCGCCCAGCTCCAGGGGGTACGAGCCGAGGAACATCAGATGGTTCAGCACGCGGTTCAGCTCGGCCAGCAGCGTCCGTACCCACACCGCGCGCTCGGGCACCTCCATGCCCAGCATCCGCTCGACGGCCATCACCACGCCCAGCTCGTTGGAGAACGCCGACAGCCAGTCGTGCCGGTTGGCGAGCATGATGATCTGGCGGTAGTCGCGCGCCTCGAAGAGCTTCTCCGCGCCGCGGTGCATATAGCCGATCACCGGCTCGGCGTGCTGGATCCGCTCGCCGTCCAGGACGAGGCGCAGCCGCAGCACACCGTGTGTGGAGGGATGCTGCGGGCCGATGTTCAGCACCATGTCGGTGCTCTCCGCCGCGCCGCCGATGCCGACCGTCGTCTCCGTCATGGGAACAGTCTCGCAGCACCCGGTACCCGCCTCTCAGGCGTCCCACCCCTTGGGCCGCTCAGGATGTCCCACCCCTTGGCCCCTTAGGTGTCCCACCCCTCGAGCAGCCCCGCGCACTCCCCACCCACCGGCTCCAGGAGCCAGCCGAAGCCGCCCAGGCCCGCCGGGTCGGTCAGCTCCGCCGCCGCACCCGCCGCGCTCAGCGCCCGTAGATAGCCGCCCGGATCGGTGCCGGCCAAGGCGAGCGGCGGGCGCCGGCCGTCCACCCCCAGGGCGTGCAGCGCCTCGCGCTGGGTCAGCCGCTCCGCCGACGGGCCGGCGCAGGCGTCCAGCGCGACATGGGCGGTGATGTCGCAGCTGCCGTCCGGGACGGGGTGCACCTCGCGGCCGTCGCGGAAGCCGGTGAGGGTGCCGAAGGGCGGGCGGCCGCCCCGTTCGTGGGCGTAGTCGGCGGCGACGGCGAGCCCGGCGCGCAGTGAACGGACCGCCCGCGCCCAGGCCAGGTCCCGGGGCCGGCCGATCTCGGCGCGCAGCCCGGGGGAGGGAGCCTCGGCCGTGGCGTCCTCGGAGGCGCTCAGCGGCGGCGCCCACCACCGGCGGAGCCACTCCGCGTCCGCCCCGTCGACCGGCTCGCCCAGCCGCTCGGTGCCGTCCGCGCGGACCAGGACCCGGCGCGGCACGCCGTCGGCATCCGTCTCGACGACGTCGACCGGCACATTGTCGAGCCATTCGTTCGCGAACAGCAGCCCGGTGACCGAGCCGGGGGCGGGCAGCTCGGCCAGCCAGCCGATCCGCCGGTCCAGGCCCTCGGGGCGGGCGGCGCGCTCCACGGCGTACGGATGGAGCCGTGCGGCCACCTCGTCGGGCAGCGCGGCCAGCACCCCGGTCAGCAGCTCGCCGCGCCCGGCCCCGACATCGATCAGCGCCAACTCGTCCGGGTGGCCGAGCGCGGCGTCGACGCGGCACAGGAGCGTGGCGACCGCACCGGCGTAGAGGGGGGAGGCATGGACGGAGGTCCGGAAGTGGCCGGCCGGGCCGGGGCCGCCGGGCCGGGTGTAGAAGCCGTCGTCCGCCCCGTACAGCGCCCGCTCCGTCGCATCCCGCCAGCCGCACCACTCGTTCGTCACCTGCCCCACGGTACGGGCGGGCGCGGGCCTCCGGCCGACGGGGAGACCGCAGATCGGGCTGCGGGGAGATCGCGCGGAGATGTGGAGATCGACCTCCGGTCCACCACATTCGGCGCAGAGAGTCTCCACCTTGCGGAGTAGGCCGGTCGCACAGGATCGCTCCTCCGGTTGACCCGTACACCTATCCGGCCTGCCTACGCTGGGTTACGTGCAGCGCCTCTACGACTTCCTCCGCAGGCACCCGACGGGAGTGGACACCTTCTGGGCCGTCCTCCTCCTCGGGTTCAGCGGGCTGTGGCTCATGGCCGACACCACGGGCACCGAGCAGATCATCGCTGCGATCTTCACAGTCGGCCTGTGCCTCGTCATCGCGCTGCGCCGCAGGGCCCCCGTGAAGATGCTGCTGCTGACGGCCGCCATCGGCGTCGGCCAACTGGTCTTCGCCATCCCGACCAACCCCGGTGATTTCGCGATGTTCGTGATCACCTACACCGTCGCCTCCGGCCCCACCATCCCCCGCTGGGCCTCTCGCTGCGCGCTCGCCGGCGCCCTCCTGGGCCCCACCCTGTCCCTGTGGCGCTTCTCGGAGGGGCCCACGAGCCGGCCGGTGTGGGAGATGGCGTTCTTCACCGCGCTGCTCACCGTGCCCTTCGTACTGGCCTGGGTGCTCGGCGACTCCATGCGCACCCGCCGCGCCTACTGGGCACAGCTGGAGGAGAAGGCGGCCCGGCTGGAGAAGGAGCGCGAGGCGCAGTCCCGGATCGCGGTCGCCGCCGAACGCGCCCGGATCGCCCGCGAGCTGCACGACGTCGTCGCCCACAACGTCTCGGTGATGGTCGTCCAGGCCGACGGCGCCGCCTACGTCCTGGACACCGCCCCCGAACAGACCCGCCAGGCCCTGGAGACGATCTCCGGCACCGGGCGCCAGGCACTGGCCGAGATGCGCCGCCTGCTGGGCGTACTGCGCACCGGCGAACAGCCCGAGAGCGGCGAGTACGTCCCCCAGCCGGGCGTCGAGCAGCTGAGTGATCTCATCGACCAGGTGCGCGGTGCGGGACTCCCGGTCGACTTCCGGATGGAGGGCGAACCGCGCCCGCTGCCCAGCAGCGTCGAACTGACCGCGTACCGCATCGTCCAGGAAGCGCTCACCAACACCCGCAAGCACGGCGGCCCCGATGTCGGCTCCACCGTCCGCCTCTCCTACAAGGACGACGAACTCGACCTGCTCGTCGAGGACGACGGCCGGGGCGCCCAGCACGAGCTCTACGAAGAGGGCGGCGCGGACGGCCTCGGGCACGGCCTGATCGGCATGCGCGAGCGGGTCGGCATGGTCGGCGGCAGCCTGACCGCGGGCCCGCGGCCGGGCGGCGGCTTCCGCGTCACCGCCGTACTGCCGCTCAAACCTCAGAGATGAGCGCCGCCGGCCGGCCCACCACGGTCCGCACCGCCGACGCACCCGCCCCGCCCACCGCCTCGACCCCGTACGCTCGGCCGCCCCACTCTCATGTCTGAAGGGACCCACCCGCCATGACCATCCGCGTGATGCTCGTCGACGACCAGGTGCTGCTGCGCACCGGCTTCCGGATGGTGCTCGCCGCGCAGCCCGACATGGAGGTCGTCGCCGAGGCGGGTAACGGCGTGGAGGCACTGGAGGTGCTGCGCTCCACCAAGGTCGACGTGATCCTCATGGACGTCCGCATGCCGCATCTGGACGGCGTGGAGGCCACCCGCCGGATCTGCGAGGGCGGGCAGAAGGAGGGCGCCCCGAAGGTGCTCATCCTGACCACCTTCGACCTGGACGAGTACGCCTTCTCGGCGCTGAAGGCCGGCGCCAGCGGCTTCATGCTCAAGGACGTGCCGCCCAACGAACTGCTCGCCGCCATCCGCGCCGTGGAGAGCGGCGACGCGGTCGTCGCGCCGTCCACCACCCGCCGGCTCCTCGACCGCTTCACGCCGATGCTGCCCGCCACCGGCGCCGAGCCGTCCCGGCCCGAGCTGGAGCGGCTGACCGAGCGCGAGCGGGAGGTGCTGCTGCTGGTCGCCCAGGGCCTGTCGAACGGTGAGATCGCGGCCCGGCTGGTGCTGTCGGAGGCCACCGTCAAGACCCATGTCGGCCGGATCCTCACCAAGCTGAGCCTGCGGGACCGGGTCCAGGCAGTGGTCCTCGCCTACGAGACGGGGCTGGTACGGGCGGGCGGGACAGGCGGAGCGGGCGCGTAGCGGGAGGCCCCGGAGCGTGGCGGGTAGGGGCAGGCCCTCAGGGGGAGGGGTCGGGCGTCAACCCGCTGTGCGCCCGTTCACGCTCAACGCAACACGCCTTCAAGGAAGTCGCTGCCCAGCCGGGCCACCACCTGGAGATCCAGCTGGTGCAGCACATAGCGCCCACGGCGCCGCGTCTGGACCAGCCCGGCCTTCTTCAGCGTCGCGACATGGCGCGACACCTCCGGCGGGGTGATCCCGTACGCGTTCGCCAGCTCCCCCGTCGTATGCGGCCCCCGCGACAGCGTGCGGCACAGCTGCATCCGCATCGGGTGCGCCAGCGCCTCCAGCCGCTGCTGGACGAGTTCCAGCGCGGCGGGCGCCGGCAACTCCGGGCTGGCGACCGGGTACTGGATCACCGGACGCCACCCCGGCGCATGGCTGAACACCAGATGCGGCCACCCGAACGACGTCGGCAGGAACGTCACGCCGGGGTCCGCGGGGCTCGCATAGGCCGTCGTACGGCCGCTGGCCAGCTTGTCGATCATGATGCGGACGCCGCCGCTGCCGTCCTGCGCCTCCTCCAGCGACAGCGCCGCCGATGTCGCGGGCAGCGTCTCGGCCAGGCCCTTGCGGCGCAGCAGCTCGGTCTTGTGCCGTGCGTCCGCGGCCAGTTGGATGCCCACCCGCCGCCAGATGTCCCCGAAGAACGCCTCCTGGCAGTCCTCGAACAGCCGGCGCAGCCACACCCGCAGACCGTCGGGATCGGTCAGCATCCGGTCGGTGAAGGCCGCCTGCCGGGGGCCCCGCGCGGCGGCCATCTCCCGTACGCGCGCCCGCTCGTCCGCGTCGACGAGGGGCGACGGGGTGGGGCGGGTGTACTTCGCCGAGCAGGAGATCTCGAACGCGGCTGCCACGAACCGCTCATCGTCGATCTTGTCCAGCTCGTCCAGCTCCTCGGCGAGCGTCGCCCCGGGGCGGGCCGGCAGCAGGATGTCGGAGCGGGAGGAGCGCCACAGGAAATCCGCCTCGCACAGCCGGTCGGCGAGGTCGGTCTTCAGTGCCGCGTTGGTGGCGGTGACCCAGCCGTGCAGCCCGGGGTGGTGCCCCGGCTCGGACAGCGCGTGCAGCGCGGCGCTCAGCTCCGCCAGGGGCGAGGGGGAGAAGACGATGCGCTCCGGCGGCAGCCCGGTGATGTCGATGACGTTGGCCATGAACCCATCATGCGCGAGCGCGCGACCTGCACGGCCGTCGATTGACGGCTCCGGTCAATCGACGAGCCCCAGCCGGCCGGACCGCCCCACAGTGGGACCCATGGACGCCATTCAGCAGCACCTCCTCGACACCTACCGCGCCGCCCAACGAGCCGAAGCCACCCCACCCGCCCCCGGCCTCCACACCGTCCGCACCGCTCACGAGATCCGCCAGTGGCGACGCTTCCAGGCAGTGGTCTTCGGGACGCAGGGGCTGGGGCGGATCCGGCGGGCCGTACGGGCAGCCGCCCCGGGCTTCTCCCGCCCCCGCCCCGCGACCCACCCACTCGCCCCCACCCCGGCCGAGAACCGCTCAGCGGAGCCGACCACCCGGGACGGCAACGACCTGCTCCGTGCTTAGGACCTGTCCGATGGGCCAGGGCCGGACAGGCCCCAGCGCTCCAGCACCGGTACTGGGACGGCCCTAGGCACCCCCGAGCCGATGTCCCCGACTGCGGGCGACGCGCAGACTGTCACCGAGAGCGTCCCTCAAGCAGCGGGCGAGGTACCGCAGTTCGTGGGCGGTGGCCCTTTCGTCGAGCAGCAGGGGGTCGGCGTGTTCCAGGAGGCTCTCGCCTTGGTCCAACTGGACCCGCTCCACGGCGTCCGCGCGACGCGCAACGGGGCCGCCGTCCGTCGAGAGCAGGTAACACGGCTTTCCGTCTGGGCTTGACCAAGGGAGCAGGCGTGGACGTGCGTGCTGTGACACTTCAACTCCAGTTCTCTAGAGAAGCTGTCCGCTACCCAGTGAAGCGGTTCGAGTGCGCAGCGTCAATGACTTCTCTAGAGGTGTGATGCCTGTCGTGATGATGCCGCCATCACGCGACTCGAACACATCTCTAGGATGTCTAGAGATCGCCAGGAGGGAAGCGCCGCCATGGTTGGCCAGGACAAGCAGTCGCCCAAGTACCAGCGGATCGCCGAGGCTTTGAAGCAGGCCATCGCCTCAGGCGCATACCAGCCGGGCGATCGCCTGCCCGGCGAGAACGACCTGATGGCCGAGCACGGCGTCGCGCGGATGACGGCGCGTCAGGCGCTGGGAGTGCTGCGTTCCGAGGGACTGGCCGAGTCCCGTAAGGGTGCTGGAGTATTCGTGCGGAGCTTCCGGCCGATCCGACGGCGCGGGGTTCCTCGCCTGGCACAGGAACACTGGGGCGCCGGGCAATCGGTCTGGTCGGCCGATGTGCCCGATCGGAGCCTGGTGGTGGATGAGGCCACCATCGGCGAAGAGCGGGCGCGCGACTCCGTTGCGGCGCGGCTCGACATCGCGCCGGGTGCGGCTGTCTGTGTGCGCAGCCGCCGCTTCGTGCTCGACGGAAAACCCGTGCTGCTCTCCACGTCCTTCCTCCCTGCCGATCTGGTGGCAGGGTCAGCGATTACCCAACCCGATAGCGGGCCTGGCGGCATTTACGCCCGGCTCGCGGAACTGGGTGCGGGACCGGTGCGCTTCCGGGAGGAGGTGCGGGTCCGCATGCCCTCCTCAGACGAGGCCGAGCGGTTGCGGCTCCCCTCCGGCACGCCTGTGATCCTCATCAGCCGTACGGCGGTGACCGAGGAGGGGCGCGCGGTTGAGGTCAACGAGATGACGCTCGACTCGTCGGCCTACGTGCTGGAGTACGACTTCGACGCCTGAGCCGGTCCATCTGCTGAGTCCGCAGCCGCGGGGGTCGGGCCGCCGGAGGCCACCGCGTCGGGTCGCGTGGCGCGCCGCGTGCTCCGGGATGCCGGGGCGTGCCTCGGCATCCGCCTCGGTCGTGTCCGGGGCGAAGTCCGCGCCAATGCGGCCCGGCCCGTTGTTAGGAGGCCGTCCCCGTCACCCTCCCCACATGGCCCACGAACTCCGCGACCGCCCTCTGCACGTCCGCGGCAGTCCACTCCATGGCGGAGGCGGCGACCGTCATCTCGGTCATGGCCACCCCGGGCGGCCCGGCCAGGTCCGGCTCGAACCATTTGCGGAACAGCGTCGTCTTGGCCTCCTCCGCCTGCCGGACCACGGCCTCGTTCAGCGCCTCGGGCGGATACGGCAGCCACACCTGGAACTGGTGGGTGTGCGGGACCCGCGGGTGCACCCTGAACCACGGCACACCCGCCTCGGCCAGACCGTCGTGCAGCGCCCGCGCCACGACCTCGGCGTGCGCCACGTACCCGGGCAGCCGTGGCAGCTCGTGGTCCAGGCCGGCCAGCGCGGCCAGTGCGGTCGGCCACTGCTGGAACAGCTGGCCGCCGTAACGGTGCCGCCAGGCGCGCGCCTCCGCCACGAAGTCCTCGCTGCCGGCGAGCGCGGCGCCCGATATGCCGCCGAGCGACTTGTAGTACGAGACGTACACGCTGTCCGCGAGGGCCGCTATCTCCGGCAGGGAGCGGCCGAAGTGCCGGCCGCACTCCCACAGCCGCGCGCCGTCGAAGTGCACCACCGCATCGCGGTCCCGGGCCGCCGCCACCGCAGCGGTCAGCTCCTCCCATGAAGGCAGCACGAATCCGGCGTCCCGCAGCGGGAGTTCGAGCGCGAGGGTCCCGAACGGCTCCTGGAGGTCGTATATCTCGGCGGCGGTCGGCAGCCGGGGAGCGCCGGTCGGATGCACCATGCGCAGCCCACTGACCACCGCATAGGCATCGCGCTCATGCACCTCCAGATGGGAGCGGGGGTGACCGGCGACCGTCGCATTGCCCGTACGCCCCGCCCAGCAGCGCAGCGCCACCTGCTGGGCCATCGTGCCGGTCGGGAAGAAGGCGGCGGCCTCCGTCCCCAGGACTTCGGCCGTCCGGCGCTCCAGCTCGCCGACTATGCCGTCGGCGTTGCCGTAGACATCGATCCAGTCGTCCAGGTCGTATGCGGCGGGAGCGTCGGCCACCAGGCGCTTCAGCCGCTCGCGGACGGTATCGACGGGTGCGCCGCCCGGCAGTATCCGCTTCGAGCCGCGGAACGCCGCGAGCATCCGCTCCCGCTCGACCACCGCGACGCCGTGGAGCTTGTCCGAGTCCGTGTCGATGCCCCTGCCGGAATCCGTCATGGTGCCGGCGTCGGTGTCGGTGTCGACTTCCCTCTCCGAAGAGGCACTGCCCGAGGCGTCTCGCGCGGCCCCGTCCGGAGCCCCGTCCCCTGTTTGCGTCATGCGCTTCATCCGTCCCCCTGCCGTGCGCTGTCCGCTGGCTCGCCTGCCCTTGCCTCGCGCTTTCCGCGCGCCGATGCACCGATCATGACCCAGCCCGTCGCGGGCCCGCGACCCCTGTGGATAACTCTCGCGAGAGACCCCCGTCTCACCCTCGGTACAGCCCTGAAGCACGCCGGAAGCACTCGCGTAGCATGGCGAGGAATCGTCCGGTACCCCCCGCGGACTGGAACGGAAGGCCATCGCCGCGTGAACGCAACCCCACCCATCGAGGCCCAGGACCGCCCCGCCCGGCTGACCGTCGGAGTCGTCGGCGCAGGCCGTGTCGGGCCCGCCCTCGCCGCGTCTCTGCAGCTCGCAGGGCATCGCCCGGTTGCCGTGTCGGGAGTCTCCGACGCCTCCGTACGACGTGCCGCCGAGCTGCTGCCCGACGTCCCCCTGGTCACCCCGGCCGAGGTGCTCGCCCGCGCCGACCTCGTCCTGCTGACCGTTCCCGACGATGCCCTCGCGGGCCTGGTGAGCGGGCTTGCGGAGACCGGCGCCGTACGGCCGGGCCAGCTGCTGGTGCACACCTCGGGGCGCTACGGGACGGCGGTGCTGGACCCCGCCACCCGGGCCGGTGCGCTGCCGCTCGCCCTGCACCCGGCCATGACGTTCACCGGCACCTCCGTGGACATCCAGCGGCTGGCCGGCTGCTCGTTCGGCGTGACCGCCCCCGACGAGCTGCGGATGGCCGCCGAGGCGCTGGTCATCGAGATGGGAGGGGAACCCGAATGGATCGCGGAATCCTCCCGTCCGCTCTACCACGCGGCGCTCGCGATCGGCGCGAACCACCTGGTCACACTCGTGGCCCAGTCGATGGAGCTGCTGCGCGACGCGGGCGTGCAGGCCCCGGACCGAATGCTGGGCCCGCTGCTCGGCGCGGCGCTGGACAACGCGCTGCGGTCCGGTGACGCCGCGCTGACCGGACCGGTCGCGCGTGGTGACGCCGGCACCGTGGCCGCCCATGTCGCCGAGCTGCGCCGGCACGCGCCGCAGAGCGTCGCGGGCTATCTCGCCATGGCCCGTACGACCGCGGACCGGGCGCTCGCCCACGGGCTGCTGAAGCCCGAACTGGCCGAGGACCTCCTCGACGTGCTCGCGGACGCCGGCGACTCCTCCGGCGCAGCCACCCCCGATTCCCCCGACCAAGGCCCCGACACCCCCGACCACGGCCCCGAAGGAGGCGACCGGTGACCTCCTCGCCCATGAGCCCGACGCCGGCACCGCAGCCGTCCCCGGACTCCGCACCGGATCACCCCACCCCCCTCCTGCACACCGCCGCAGCGCTGCGCGACCTGCCGCGCCGAGGTGGCGCCCGCGCCGTCGTCATGACCATGGGGGCACTGCACGAGGGCCACGCCACCTTGGTCCGCACCGCCCGCCGCCGGGTCGGGCCGGACGGCCAGGTCGTCGTGACGGTCTTCGTCAATCCGCTGCAGTTCGGGGCGGGCGAGGACCTGGACCGCTACCCGCGGACCCTGGACGCGGACGTCGAGCTGGCCGTGGCGGCCGGCGCGGACGTGGTCTTCGCCCCGTCCGCCGAGGAGGTCTATCCGGGCGGCGAGCCGCAGATCCGGATCGCCGCGGGCCCCATGGGCACCCGCCTGGAGGGCGCCAGCCGCCCCGGCCACTTCGACGGCGTGCTCACCGTCGTCGCCAAGCTGCTGCATCTGACCGCGCCGGATATCGCGTTCTTCGGCCAGAAGGACGCCCAGCAGCTCGCCGTCATCACGCGGATGGCGGCCGACCTGAACTTCCCCGTCGAGATCGTCGGCGTCCCCACGGTGCGCGAGGACGACGGCCTCGCCCTCTCCAGCCGCAACCGCTACCTGTCCACCCCGGAGCGGCGCACCGCGCTCGCGCTCTCCGCGGCCCTGTTCGCGGCCCGCGACCGGCTCACCGCCGAGGAGGCGCTCCGCGCCCGCGCCGCCTCCGCCGGCCACCCGGCGCAGGACCGCTCCGCGGCGCTGGCCGCCATCGGAGAGGACCGCGCCGCCGCCGACGCGCACGCGGTCGCCTACGCCGCCGCGGGCCCGCCGCACGGGCCGTCCGTGGCGCGCGCCGCGGCCCGCGTGGTCCTGGAGGACGCCGCCCAGCTCGACCCGCCGCTCGCGCTCGACTACCTGGCACTGGTCGATCCGTCGGACTTCACCGAGATCCAAGACGGTTACCAGGGCGAGGGCATCCTGGCGGTGGCCGCCAAGGTGGGCACCACGCGCCTCATCGACAACATCCGTCTCGTCTTCGGAGCCTCGCTGCCACAGGACGAGGCCGCCCACCGGGGAACGACCCGCGCCGGCGGAACGACGCCGGCCCCCGGCACGTCCCGCACCCCCACCACCCCCGCCACACCGCCCACCACCCCCCAAGGCCCCCTCGGAGCGACCCGATGACCGCCACCGGAACAACCCCTGCCACCGGAGCAGGCACCCGCCCCGTACCAGGCACCGGTATACGTCTGAACGCCCCCGCCCCCGGCTGGTCCATCGAAGCGGACGTCGTCGTCGTGGGTTCCGGCGTGGCCGGGCTGACCGCCGCCCTGCGCTGCGCCGCGGCCGGCCGCCGGACCGTCGTCGTCACCAAGGCCCGCCTGGACGACGGCTCCACCCGTTGGGCGCAGGGCGGCATAGCGGCGGCCCTGGGCGACGGCGACACCCCCGAGCAGCACCTGGCCGACACCCTGGTCGCGGGCGCCGGAATGTGCGACGAGGTGGCCGTACGCACCCTGGTGACCGAAGGCCCGGACGCCGTCCACCGGCTGATCGGCACCGGCGCGCGCTTCGACACCGCACCGGGCAGCGACGAGATAGCGCTCACCCGTGAGGGCGGCCACCACCGCAGCCGTATCGTGCACGCCGGCGGCGACGCCACCGGGGCCGAGGTCTCCCGCGCGCTGGTCGAGGCGGTCCGCGCCGCCGGACTGCGCACCATCGAGAACGCTCTCGTCCTCGACCTGCTCAAGGACGCCGAAGGCCGGACCTCCGGCGTCACCCTGCACGTCATGGGGGAGGGCCAGCACGACGGCGTCGGCGCCGTACACGCCCCCGCCGTGGTCCTCGCCACCGGAGGCATGGGGCAGGTCTTCTCCGCGACCACCAACCCGGCCGTGTCCACCGGCGACGGCGTCGCCCTCGCGCTGCGCGCCGGCGCCGAGGTCTCGGACCTCGAATTCGTGCAGTTCCACCCCACGGCCCTGTACTTGGGCCCCGAAGCGGAGGGCCAGCAGCCGCTGATCTCCGAGGCCGTACGGGGCGAGGGCGCACACCTCGTCGACGCCGACGGCACCCGTTTCATGGTCGGTCAGCACGAACTGGCCGAACTGGCGCCGCGCGACATCGTCGCCAAGGGCATCACGCGCCGCGCCCAGGAGCAGGGCACCGAGCACATGTACCTGGACGCCCGGCACTTCGGCGCCCAGATGTGGGAGCAGCGCTTCCCGACCATCCTGGCGGCCTGCCGCTCCCACGGCATCGACCCGGTCACCGAGCCGATCCCGGTCGCGCCCGCCGCGCACCACGCCTCCGGCGGAGTCCGCACCGACCTGCACGGCCGGACGACCGTGCCCGGCCTGTACGCGTGCGGCGAGGTCGCCTGCACCGGCGTGCACGGCGCGAACCGGCTGGCCTCCAACTCCCTCCTGGAAGGACTGGTGTTCGCGGAGCGGATCGCCGCCGACATCACCGCCCGCCCGGTCCGCACGCCCGGGCCGCCCGTCACACCGCAGGGGCCGTGCGCACTGCTGCTCGCCCCCGAGGCACGGACCACGATCCAGCGGGCCATGACCGCGGGCGCCGGAGTGCTGCGGTCGGCGCAGAGCCTGGGCGAGGCGACCAAGGCCCTCATCCGGCTGCAGCGCCAGGCCGACGGCCCGGATGCGGCCGGCGCCGAGGACCTGCCCGGCGTCGAGGACCACAAGGCGGTCGAGCCCGGCGTGGAGGCATGGGAGACGACCAACCTCCTGCTCGTCGCGCGGGTACTGGTCGCCGGCGCCCGGGCCCGCGAGGAGACCCGTGGCTGCCACTGGCGCTCGGATTACCCCGAGCGCCGGGACGACCTCTACCAGCACCACTACATGGTCACCTACCGCCCGCCCTACACCGTGGCCGTCAGCGGCATATCCGACTCGCCCAACTTCCCCGCCACCCTTCCCGAAACGGAGCAGAACCCGTGAGCACGCCCGACGACCTCCCCCTCCTCCAGATCGGCGGGCCCACCGGCGGCGCCCCCACCGGCGGAGGCTGCGGCGACGCCTGCGGCTGTGCCGGCGGCGACGACGGCTCGTACGAGATCGACCCGCTGACCTGCGGCCTCGACCCCGACCTTGCCGCGCTCCTGGTGAACGCCGGCCTCGACCCCGTACAGGTCGAAGACATCGCGCACCTCGCCGTCGAGGAGGACCTCGACCAGGGCGTGGACGTCACGACCGTGGCGACCGTCCCCGAAGACGCGGTCGCCACCGCCGACTTCACGGCCCGCGAGGCCGGCACGGTCGCCGGGCTGCGGATCGCCGAGGCGGTCCTGTCCATCGTGTGCACCGACGAGTTCGCCGTCGAGCGGCACGTCGAGGACGGCGACCGGGTCGAGGCCGGCGCCAAGCTGCTGTCCGTCACCACCCGCACCCGCGATCTGCTCACCGCCGAGCGCAGCGCACTGAACATCCTGTGCCGGCTGTCGGGCATCGCGACCGCGACCCGCAGGTGGGCCGACGTCCTCGAAGGCACCAAGGCCAGGGTCCGCGACACCCGGAAGACGACGCCGGGGCTGCGCGCCCTGGAGAAGTTCGCGGTGCGCTGCGGCGGCGGCGTCAACCACCGGATGTCACTGTCGGACGCGGCGCTGATCAAGGACAACCACGTGGTCGCGGCCGGCGGGGTGGCCGCGGCGTTCACGGCCGTACGGGCCGAGTTCCCCGGTGTGCCGATCGAGGTGGAGGTCGACCGGCTCGACCAGATCCCGCCGATCCTGGCCGAGGGCGCCGACCTGATCCTGCTCGACAACTTCACCCCGGAGCAGACCAAGGAGGCCGTGGACCTGGTGGCGGGCCGGGCGATGCTGGAGTCCTCCGGGCGCCTGACCCTCGCCAACGCCCGCGCCTACGCCGAGACCGGCGTCGACTACCTGGCCGTGGGCGCCCTGACCCACTCCTCCCCGATCCTCGACATCGGCCTCGACCTGCGCGAAGACGAAAACGCGGGCGAGGACGACGGCGCGGGCGAGGACGGGGCCGGGGAGGGCCGCTGACCGCCATGCTGCTGACCATTGACGTGGGCAACACCCACACCGTTCTGGGCCTCTTCGACGGCGAGGAGATCGTCGAGCACTGGCGGATCTCCACCGACGCCCGCCGCACCGCCGACGAGCTCGCCGTCCTCCTCCAGGGCCTG
Organism: Streptomyces sirii; assembly: GCF_045690365.1. Taxonomy (NCBI): domain Bacteria; kingdom Bacillati; phylum Actinomycetota; class Actinomycetes; order Kitasatosporales; family Streptomycetaceae; genus Streptomyces; species Streptomyces sirii. The sequence goes on from NZ_CP147982.1 coordinate 5,216,392, forward strand.
ATGGGCATGCACCCGCTGCTCGGCGACGACCTGGGCGACGGCATCGAGGGCATCGCCATCTGCTCCACCGTGCCCTCCGTCCTGCACGAGCTGCGCGAGGTCACCCGCCGCTACTACGGCGATGTGCCCGCCGTCCTGGTGGAGCCGGGCGTCAAGACGGGCGTGCCGATCCTCATGGACAACCCCAAGGAGGTCGGCGCCGACCGCATCATCAACGCCCTGGCGGCGGTCGAGCTCTACGGCGGTCCCGCGGTGGTCGTCGACTTCGGTACGGCCACCACCTTCGACGCGGTCAGCGCGCGCGGCGAGTACGTCGGCGGCGTGATCGCGCCGGGCATCGAGATCTCCGTGGACGCACTGGGCGTCAAGGGCGCCCAGCTCCGCAAGATCGAACTCGCCCGGCCGCGCAGCGTCATCGGCAAGAACACCGTCGAGGCGATGCAGTCCGGCATCCTCTACGGCTTCGCCGGCCAGGTCGACGGCGTGGTCCAGCGGATGGCGCGGGAACTGGCCGAGGACCCGGACGAGGTCACCGTGATCGCCACCGGCGGGCTGGCCCCGATGGTGCTCGGCGAGTCCTCGGTGATCGACGCGCACGAGCCCTGGCTCACCCTCATCGGACTGCGACTGGTCTACGAGCGGAACATCGCCCGCTCCTGAGCAAGGCCGGAGCGCCGGGCCGGAACAACGGACCCGTGAACGGTGGTGCGGCTCGCTGCCGCGCCACCGTTCACGAATTAAGCGGCTTTTGTCGAAAACGGTCGTAAAGTCGCCATATGCCAATGCCAAACGGAACCCGCGGCGGCATGGCGTTCAGCGCCGATGAGTTGCGTGTGCTCCGTCGCGCCCTCGCCCATGCCCTCCAGACGGCGGACCCCGCCGCCCCGCCCGCCGCCCCCGCCCCGGAGTGGCCGCAGGACATCCAGGAATACCTCCGGCTGGCCGAGGCGGTCGACGAGGCGGTGTGCGAAGGCGGCCGGCTGCGCGCCTTCCTGCTCGCCGACCTCGTCCGCTATCGCGAAGCCCTGCCCGGCGCCGCCGCCGGCTACCTCGCGCACCTCAAGGAGGCGCTGGCGGCCGGGTACACCCCCGACGCCGACGACCTCGCCGCCCTGCGCGCGCTGCGCACCCGGCACACCGGGACCGCCGAGTACGAACGCCGCAGCGCCCTGCTGCGCCACTGCGAGCAGCTCGCCGAACAATCCGTACGGGTCCGGCTCCGCGCGCTGCCAGGCGGCCGCTCAGGGCCCCGCAGCGGGCGCGAACCGGACCCGGCACGCAAGCCCAAACCCGAGCGGAAGCCGGAACCCGCTCCGGCGCCGCAGCCCAAGGCCCCGCACCCGGACCGGCCGATCCCCACCCCGGGCGAGGTCTTCCCGCCCCGCCGCAAACCCGCCCCGCCCCCCGAGAACCGCACCGCCTGAGCGCTGCGTACCCTGGCTGCGTAGCTTTTGGTTGCTTACGCCCTATGGGGAGGCCATACGCCATGGATTACGTCGCAGCGCTGCTCCCGCCCGTGGTGATGGCCGTGGCCTTCACCGCCCTGATCGTGACGATCATCAAGAGCCAGGGCGGGGAGAACAAGTCCAAGGAGGACGCCGCCGTGGACGCCGCACTGGCCCGCGCCGAGTCCGCCGGGGAGCCCAGGGCGCACGGCGCCTGAACCGCCCGCCGCCATTCCGGCGGCCCACACGCACTGCCACGGCCCGGGACCGACCGTCCCGGGCCGTACATCTTTTTTGCGGCCCGGCACACGGGACGGCACAAACGCAACGAGATCAACGGGCATTCGCGACATCTCCCACTATTGTTCTTGTGTGCCGAGACCATTGGGTGATCTGGAAGACGCGGTCATGACGCGGGTCTGGGAGTGGAACCGCCCGGTCACCGTTCGAGAAGTCCTGGAAGATCTGCAGAAGGAACGGTCGATCGCCTACACAACGGTCATGACCGTATTGGACAACCTCCATCAGAAGGGCTGGGTGCGCCGCGAAGCAGAAGGCCGCGCCTATCGATATGAGGCGGTCTCCACTCGCGCCGCCTACGCGGCCGCACTGATGAACGAGGCATGGTCCGCCAGTGACAACCCCGCGGCCGCTCTTGTGGCCTTCTTCGGCATGATGTCGCCGGAACAGCGACATGCCCTGCGCGATGCCGTACGGATGGTGCAAGCCGACGAACCGGCCGAAGAGCCGGAAGCCGCAGAAGGCACGGAACAACAGGTGGAAGCGGCTCCGCGGCCCGCACCGGCCGAAGAAGGCGAAGCACAAGCCGCAGCGGAAGCCGACGGGGAAGGCGGACCCTCCGAAGGGGATGAACCCGGGGCGGGCACGGGCGGCAAGGGGCGATAGCGTCCCGGCATGCCTCCGCATTCAAAAGGCCTCACCGTCCGCCGCGCCAGGACCAGCGATGTACCGGCCGTACGAGGTCTCATCGACGCCTACTCGCGCGACGGGATCCTGCTCGACAAAGCCACCGTCACGCTTTACGAGGACATCCAGGAGTTCTGGGTCGCCGAGCGCGACGAAGACGGCGAGGTCGTCGGCTGCGGCGCACTCCACGTCATGTGGGAAGACCTGGCCGAGGTCCGCACCCTGGCCGTGGACCCGCAGCTGAAGGGCTCCGGCGTCGGCCACCAAGTGCTCGACAAGCTGTTGCGCACCGCGAGCTGGCTCGGAGTGCGGCGCATTTTCTGTCTCACCTTCGAAGTCGAGTTCTTCGGCAAGCACGGCTTCGTGGAGATCGGCGAGGCTCCCGTAGACGGTGATGTCTACAGTGAGCTGCTGCGTTCCTATGACGAGGGCGTTGCCGAGTTCCTCGGCCTCGAACGAGTGAAGCCCAACACCCTGGGCAACAGCCGGATGCTTCTGCACCTGTGATGAGTGTTCTATGTCCGAATCGCTCCCCTATCTCATGGCTACGGAAGCATGTGTTCCCCGGTCTGCGGGCAAGTGAACCCTACCCAAGGGTTTGTGTTTTTCCCGGAAAAGCGGTTTGCTTTCCGTCGTAATCCGCATTCGATGAAAGGGAAACCGGTGGCACAGAAGGTTCAGGTTCTTCTTGTCGACGACCTCGACGGCGGCGAGGCGGAGGAGACGGTGACGTTCGCTCTCGACGGCAAGTCCTACGAGATCGACCTCTCCGACACCAACGCGCAGAAGCTGCGTGAGTCGCTCGCGGACTTCGTGAAGGCCGGTCGCCGTACCGGTGGGCGTTCTTCGGGCCGTGGCAAGGTGCGTGTAGCCGCTTCCGGCGCCAGCCAGGACACCGCGAAGATCCGCGCCTGGGCGAAGGAGAACGGCTACAACGTCAATGACCGCGGCCGTGTCCCCGCCGACATTCGCGAGGCATTCGAGAAGGCCAACGGCTGATCGCCGTAGGCGCGGTCCGATTGGGCATTACCAGCACGCAACAACCGGGCACGGTGGCACTCCGTCGCCGCCGCGCTCACGAGTCGTACGAGGTCGGGGGCGCCCCCACCGTCCCCGATTCCTGTCCCGAGCCCCGTGGTGGGCAGGGAATTCTCCGCCTCGTACCCGGGCCGGGGAGGTCGCACCCATCCCGCGGCCTCCCGCGCGCCGAATCCGCAGGGCGGCGATGCCGGTGACGTGCCAGTGGGGAACGACGGCGCCGGCATCCGGTCCCCGGCCCCCCGCGCCGTGAGATCCGATGCGAGGGAACCCCACTCCAGCCATTCCAGGATTCCCGGGAGTTCCTCGGCACCGCCGGCCGCGACGAGCATGAGCAATTTCGGCCGATCGGACGGCTGCTTCCCGTCGCCTCCGGTCCGCAGGAGCGCCACCGGACCGGTCCGCGGCCAGCGCCGCAGGACGGCACGGCCCGCGTCGGTCGGCATCTCCAGGACGTCGAAGCGCAGCCCCGTCAGCAGCTCGACCGGCTCGGATCCGGTGGTCGGCCAGCCCAGCTCGTCCTCGTACCACCTGCGGACGTGGTCGAGAGGGCTGCGGGGGCGCGGAAGCACGCGGGCCATGCCCGGTGCAACTGCCCACAATCCGGGAAGTTACGCTGGGTAGGGATACGGGAGCGCACCGTATTCACGGAAGGGGCGTGGCGGGGCATTCGGTGGCGTGCGGATGTTCGCCCGTAGCGGATGGAAGCGGCCCGCGCCGCATGGAGTGTCAGTGGCAGCGGGTAAGACAGTCTCAGTGGGAAGAGACGGTGTGACCGGCGCACGAGGCGCTTCGGCCCGGCCGCTGGCCGGATGCGGGCGGCGTGTCGGAGAACGGCGCGTTCGCCACGGGCGTAGTGGCCAAGGGCGTATATGCCTGGCCTGCGGGAACATCGTCTCGCACCATCGAGTTGGAGCAGATGTCAGCTGTTCGGCAGTAAATTTCCCCGCCGGAGCGGGGGTGATCCGGACGGGTGTCGGCAGTTGGAATGAGCTGTCCCGCCCCGCGGGACTAGCATGCGGAAGGACAGGGAGGGGACCGACCCCTAACTGCCTGACCGCTCTGAGGAGCGATTAACGATGTTCGAGAGGTTCACCGACCGTGCGCGGCGGGTTGTCGTCCTGGCTCAGGAAGAAGCCCGGATGCTCAACCACAACTACATCGGCACCGAGCACATCCTCCTGGGCCTGATCCACGAGGGTGAGGGTGTCGCCGCTAAGGCCCTGGAGAGCCTCGGGATTTCGCTCGAGGCGGTCCGCCAGCAGGTGGAGGAGATCATCGGGCAGGGCCAGCAGGCTCCGTCCGGTCACATCCCCTTCACTCCCCGTGCCAAGAAGGTCCTGGAGCTGTCGCTCCGCGAGGCCCTCCAGCTCGGCCACAACTACATCGGCACCGAGCACATCCTGCTCGGCCTGATCCGCGAGGGCGAGGGCGTCGCAGCCCAGGTCCTGGTGAAGCTGGGCGCCGATCTCAACCGGGTGCGGCAGCAGGTCATCCAGCTGCTCTCCGGCTACCAGGGCAAGGAAGCCGCCACCGCCGGCGGCCCCGCCGAGGGCACGCCCTCGACCTCCCTCGTCCTGGACCAGTTCGGCCGCAACCTCACGCAGGCCGCTCGCGAGACCAAGCTCGACCCGGTCATCGGGCGCGAGAAGGAAATCGAGCGCGTCATGCAGGTGCTGTCGCGCCGTACCAAGAACAACCCGGTCCTCATCGGCGAGCCCGGCGTCGGCAAGACGGCGGTCGTCGAGGGCCTGGCGCAGGCCATCGTCAAGGGCGAGGTGCCCGAGACCCTCAAGGACAAGCACCTCTACACCCTCGACCTCGGTGCCCTGGTCGCCGGCTCCCGCTACAGGGGTGACTTCGAAGAGCGCCTGAAGAAGGTCCTCAAGGAGATCCGCACCCGCGGCGACATCATCCTGTTCATCGACGAGCTCCACACCCTGGTGGGTGCGGGTGCCGCCGAGGGCGCGATCGACGCCGCCAGCATCCTCAAGCCCATGCTGGCGCGAGGCGAGCTGCAGACCATCGGTGCCACGACGCTCGACGAGTACCGCAAGCACCTGGAGAAGGACGCCGCCCTCGAGCGCCGCTTCCAGCCCATCCAGGTCGCGGAGCCGTCGCTGCCGCACACCATCGAGATCCTCAAGGGTCTGCGGGACCGCTACGAGGCCCACCACCGCGTCTCCATCACGGACTCCGCGCTGGTCGCCGCGGCCACCCTCGCCGACCGCTACATCTCCGACCGCTTCCTGCCGGACAAGGCCATCGACCTGATCGACGAGGCCGGCTCCCGGATGCGGATCCGCCGGATGACCGCACCGCCGGACCTGCGCGAATTCGACGAGAAGATCGCCGATGTGCGCCGGGAGAAGGAGTCCGCGATCGACTCGCAGGACTTCGAGATGGCCGCGGGCCTGCGCGACAAGGAGAAGCAGCTCCTGGCCGCGAAGGCGAAGCGGGAGAAGGAGTGGAAGGCCGGCGACATGGACGTCGTCGCCGAGGTGGACGAGGAGCTGATCGCCGAGGTCCTGGCCACGGCCACCGGCATCCCCGTCTTCAAGCTCACCGAGGAGGAGTCCTCGCGACTGCTCCGCATGGAGGACGAGCTCCACAAGCGCGTCATCGGTCAGAAGGACGCCATCAAGGCGCTCTCCCAGGCCATCCGCCGCACCCGCGCCGGCCTGAAGGACCCCAAGCGTCCCGGCGGCTCGTTCATCTTCGCCGGCCCGTCCGGTGTCGGTAAGACCGAGCTGTCCAAGACGCTGGCGGAGTTCCTCTTCGGCGACGAGGACGCGCTGATCTCCCTCGACATGTCGGAGTTCAGCGAGAAGCACACGGTCTCGCGACTGTTCGGCTCGCCTCCCGGCTACGTCGGCTACGAAGAGGGCGGCCAGCTCACCGAGAAGGTGCGCCGCAAGCCGTTCTCCGTCGTGCTCTTCGACGAGGTCGAGAAGGCCCACCCGGACATCTTCAACTCGCTGCTGCAGATCCTGGAGGACGGTCGCCTGACCGACTCCCAGGGCCGGGTCGTGGACTTCAAGAACACGGTCATCATCATGACGACCAACCTCGGCACGCGGGACATCTCCAAGGGCTTCAACCTCGGCTTCGCGGCCCAGGGCGACACCAAGTCCAGCTACGAGCGGATGAAGAACAAGGTCAACGAAGAGCTCAAGCAGCACTTCCGCCCCGAGTTCCTCAACCGTGTCGACGACACCGTCGTCTTCCACCAGCTGACCGAGGAAGACATCATCCAGATCGTCGACCTCATGATCGCCAAGGTGGACGAGCGGCTCAAGGACCGCGACATGGGCATCGAGCTCAGCGGCGAGGCCAAGTCGCTGCTGGCCAAGCGCGGGTACGACCCGGTGCTCGGCGCCCGTCCGCTGCGCCGCACGATCCAGCGCGAGATCGAGGACGCCCTCTCGGAGAAGATCCTCTTCAGCGAGCTGCGTCCGGGCCACATCGTGGTCGTCGACACCGAGGGCGAGGGTGACAGCGCCAAGTTCACCTTCCGCGGCGAGGAGAAGTCCGCACTGCCGGACGCCCCGCCGATCGAGTCCGCGACCGGCGGCTCGGGCCCGAACCTCAGCAAGGACGCCTGAAAGGACGCCTGAGCGGATCGCGCCCCGAGCGCGAATCCCGTAAAAGGCGCATAGGGCACATAGGGGACTGCCCCGGAATCGTACGAAACGATTCCGGGGCAGTCCCTTTTCCCGTTCTGCAGGATTACGGATCACAGAAAGCGGCCCGGTATGCACACAGGGGCTCTTTTCGGTCACCCAATGCGCCAAACGTATCGGTGGCCGTTCGCGCCTCCCGCCGCCGGCTACATCTGCACGAGGCGAATGCCGTCGGGGACGCCGTTCACCGGAGGAATACGCCGGCCGATCCGGAGCGTGTCGAGATTCGGAAAGGCCGACAGCCACTCCATGGAGTCCCCCAGGTCGTAGGCGAGCCACAGCCGGGTCAGCCCCTCGGCCGGAACGATGCCCTCGATCAGCTGATCGGGGGTGAAATACCCGTCGATCCGCAGATGCGGACGGCCGCCCAGCCGGCGCAGCGCATGCAGTTCCTCCAGGTCACAGACCGGGAAATACAACTCGGCCGGTTCCAGGTGGGCGATGATCTCGCGGGCGTAGCGGGCCGTGTCATAGCGGCGCCAGGCCCCGGCGAGCTGCGCCCGGATGTCGTGATGCGCCCGCTCGCGCAGCCCCACCAGATAGTCGATCGCCATATCGTCCGCGATCGAGGTGGCGGTGATCGCCAGCAGATGCGCCTCGCCGTCGGAGGCCTCCGACGGGTCGGGCAGCATCTCCAGCACGATCGGCCCGATCCAGCCAAGGGCTCGAGCCGCCGACGGAGTGCTGGGGCGCACCATGTCGCGGGTGAAGCGCCGCACCCGCGCCCGCACCGCCGGATCCAGCTCGGTGGCATGCTCCAGACAGGCCGCCGCCAGCAGCTTGCGGTGCCGGGCCTCGGCGGCCCGTACCCCCGCATGCGGCGCGAGCAGCCCGTCGAGCAGTGCCGCGCACTCATCGGGGCGAGCCAGCGCCACGGCCATCCGGATGACGTCCTCCCAGTCGTCATGGTGCGCATGGTCGAGCAGCAGGGCGAAGTCGTGCCGCTGCACGGTGGCGCGGGCCGCCAGATAGTCCTGGAACGTGCGGTGCACGAAATCGACGGTGCCGGGCGTGGGCTCCCGCAGCAGCCCGGTCCGGTTCAGCAGATGCCGGAACACCTCCTGCGGGCCACCCTGGCGGGCCGCGTCCGGAATGGCGGGCAGATGCCGGGCCAGGGTGTCGACGGCCGTCGTCCGATCCATCTCCGAGCGGCCGTTGACCAGCATCCAGTGAGCCAGCTTCTGCAACAGCTGGATCTTGGGCTGCCGGGTCAGCTCCACCCCGTCGGTGGCGACCATCGCCCGCTCCCGGTCGCGCCGCTCCAGCAGCATCGACAGCGCCGCGTCATAGAGCTCCTTGCGGCCGTTGGGCAGATAGCCGCGGCGATCGCGATGCAGGGCGCACAGCAGCCCGCACATCAGCGGATTGGTCGCCAGCCGCCCCAGATCGCGGGTGATGCGCACGGCATTGAGCAGCGTCCGCTCGTAATGGCCCAGCCGGTCCAGATCCGCCGGGCTCTGCTGGGCGGCCGCGCGATGCCAGCGCTGGATGAACGCGGCCACGTCCTCACGGCTCATCGGCGCCAGCGACACCTCCCCGAACCCCTCCGCGGCGAGCCAGCCGGCGGGCACGGCGGACGGCCGGGACGTCACGACCCAGACGTTCCCCGGGTGGCGGGCGGCCCACTCGACGAGCATGCCGCGCAGCTCCTCGCGGTCGCTCTCCGGCGCCTCGTCGACCCCGTCGACCAGCAGCAGCGCCCGCCCGGCGCCGAGCACCCGCCGCGCCCAGCCGTCCGGCGCCGCCTCGGCCTCCCGATAGCCGACCGCGCTCAGAAACGTCTCCGGGGAGGGCAGGCCCTCGCGGGCGAAGCGGCGCACCGGCAGCAGGAACGGCACCCGGCCGCGCAGCGCCGCCAGCGCCTCGGGCAGCTCATCGCGGGCGGTGGCCACGGCCAGCCACTGCAGCAGCGTCGTCTTGCCGGACCCGGCCACCCCGCGCACCAGGACCTGGCTTTGGCCCGCCAGCGCCTGCTCGGCGGGGAGCGGAGGGTCGTCCTGGTCGGCGTCGTCGCGGCCGTCCTGGGAGCCGGACTCGCACTGCAGCCCCAGATAGGCGGCGTCCAGCGGCCAGCTGTCGGGGGAGTGGGCGAGGTCGATACCGAAGATCGTGAGGTGGTTGTGGAGGGCCGCGGTGTCCTGGGCGTAGCGCGCCTCGAAGGCGGCGTCCGCGGCGGCCCGGTCGCCGCGGTCCAGCGGCGACGCGGCGGCACGCTGCCCGTGGACCAGCTCGGTGAGCGTACGGGTCTGCTCGACGAGGGTGCGGGCGACATACGTCGAGCGCCGGCTGAGGAAGTGCAGGATGTGCAGCGCCGCGGCGTCCATGAGGAGGCCGTGTGTCCGGGCGGCGTCGCCGGTCAGGGGCGCGGTGACGCCCGGCACGGCCTCGCAGAGCCGGCGGGCGAACTCGGCGGGCAGCAGACGGACCGCGTCGACGTCGTCCATCTCGATGTCGGCCAGCGCGCGCAGGCTGCGGGCCAGGGCGCTGACCAGGTCCGGCTCCTCCCCGCCGGTCGCGAGCTCCACCAGCGCCGCCGCGAGGCCGTCCAGCTCCCCTTCCGTCAGCACCGGCTTCTCACCGGCGAAGGAGACCAGGCGGGAGATCCGCACCGGTCGGTCGACCAGCTCGGCGGCCGGCCCGTCGGTACGGAACAACCGGCGGATCAGCGGGTCGACGTCGCGCGGCGCCAGGCGGGCGGCAAGGGCGGAGGGATCCATGGGCTTCCCGTAACTGCGGTGCTGGGGCGGGCGGTTGAGGAATGCCCTCCAGCCTAGGTGCGGGGGCGCGGGAAGAGGGTGAGTTTCGCGTGGGGGGGAAGGACGGGGGCGGGCTCCGGGCGGAGAAGGGAGAGATAGACCTCCTGGAGGTCGGGCAGGGACGTCAAGGAGGGAAGGGCGATGGGTGCGTCGATCATGCCGTACAGCTGGAGGGTCTGGACGCCTGGGAAGGCAGGCAGGGCGGTGCGCAGGATTGCACTCAGTTCGGACGCGGAGCGACGGGCCCAGTTGAGGAGGCTGAGGGACTTCACTTGGGGCAGTTGAAATCCGGGGGGAATGCATAGGGCGACTTCTCCCTCCGTCAGACCGAAGGAGAAGTATTCGAGCTCGGCAAGGTGCGTGAGTGTTCGCCACTGGTCCTCACTGAAATCAGGGGCGATGTACTGCAGCTGCAGCCTTTGCAAGTGGGGCCAGGACGTCACCCCGGCGAAGCAGGAGCCCGGCGGGTGGCGGAGAGTGAGACTGTCCAACGGGGCGTTCACCGGAAGGGCTTCCAGTCCTTCCGGTGGTGGGGTGGCGAGCGTCAGCCGTTTCGTGTGGCGGAGTCGGCGGAGCCCGTGCGGGGTGGTCACGCGGTGATCGTCCAGCCCTGTGACGCTCAACGTGTGTATGGGCAAGTCCACGATAGGAGCGACGCTTTCGACAGCGGGGCAGTCCTGAAGTGTCAGCGACTCCAGTGCCGGGAACTTCCGGAGGAAGGCGAGGCTGCTGATCTCCGGGTTGTTCATCAGGGTCAGATGGGTGATCTGCTCGATGTGCAGTCCGTCGAGGAGTTCACGGTCGGTGAAGGGACCGTTCACCGATATCCGCGGCCGGCCGCCGAGGGCCTTGAGCACGTGCAGCTGGCCGTCGGTCGTGACGGTGACGTGCGTGTCGGGGGCGAGATGCCGGATGATCTCCTGGGCGTAGCGGTCGGTGTCGAAGGCCTCCCAGCGCGCGCCGAGTTGGACCCGGGCGGCCTCCACGGGGTGGCTGCGGAAGCGCTTGAGGATCTCCAGGGCCGCATCCGAGCCGATGAGCGACGCGGTCACCACCACCTCCTGTGCCTCGTCACGCTCCAGACCGTCCGGTCCGGGCAGCAGCTCCAGCACGAGGGGCCCCACTTCGGCGAGCAGCTTCGACTCCTCGTGGGTGCGGGGCGGCAGAATCGCCCGGGCCCGCTCGTTGACCTCCTCCCGTACGCGCGGATCGAGCTCCGTGGCGTGCTCCAGACATGCCATGGCCAGCAGGTGGACGCGCAGGCGGGCGGCGTCGCTCCCGGCGGCGTCGCCGCGGGCGATCAACCCGCGCAGGAAATCCGCCCGTTCCCGCGGCCGGGCGTGCGCCACCGCCATCCGCAGCACGTCCTCCCACTGGGAGTCCTCCGCATGCGCCACCAGCAGCCCGAAGTCCCCGTCCTCGACCGCCGCCTTGGCTCCCAGGTAGTCCTGGAACGTGCGGTGGACGAAGTCGACCGAGCCCGGCGCGGGCTCGCGCAGCAGACCGCTGCGCAGCAGCAGATGGCGGAAGACGGCCTCGGCGGAGCCCTGCTCCGCCGCCGTCGGAACCGCCGGCAGCGCATCGCCGATGATCCGCTCCGCCCGCTCCCGGTCCAGCTCCGTGCGGCCGTTGCGGATGAGCCAGTACGCCAGCCGCTGGAGCAGCTGGATCTGCGGCTCGTCGCTCAGCTCGATGCCCGTGGGGGCGGCCATGTCGCGTTCCCGGTCGCGGCGGGAGAGCAGCATCGACAGCGCCGCGTCGTACAACTCCTTGCGGCCGGTGGGCAGATAGCCGCGGCGGTCGCGGTGCAGCGCGCAGATCAGGCCGCACATCAGGGGATTGGTGGCCAGCCGCGCGAGGTCCTGCTTGGTGTGTACGACGGCCAGCAGGGACTGTTGGTAGGCGTCGAGCCGTGCGGTGTCCTCGGCGTCGCCGCGGGCCGCGTCGTGCCAGCGGCCGATGAACGCGGCGACCTCGGTGCCGCGCATGGGGGAGAGCGTCAGCTCGCCGAAGCCGTCGGAAGCCAGCCAGTCGTCGCGTACGGCGGAGGGGCGGGTGGTGACCAGCCACCGGTTGTCCGGGAACGCGTCGAGCAGATCGCGCAGCCAGCGGCGGGCCTGCTCGCGCTCGCGGTCGGGGATCTCGTCCAGTCCGTCGACGAGGAGGAGCGCCCGCCCGGAGGCCAGCACGCGATCGGCCCAGCCACCGGGCTGCGACCCGGCGACGGGGCAGCCGACGGCGGCGAGGAAGTGGTCCGGGGTGGGTAAGTGCGCCCCGTCGCGGGTGAGGGTGCGCAGCGGGAGGACGAAGGGGATGCGTCCGTAGAGGTGGGGCAGGGGCGTCTGAGCAGGGGCCTTGGTGCAGGAGACGGCCAGCCACTGCACCAGGGTGCTCTTGCCGGAGCCCGCGATGCCGCGCAGCAGGACCCGGTCGCGGCCGGCCAGGGCCTGGTCGGCGGGGACGGGAGCGGACGCGCCGATCGGATGGAGATCGTCCTCGCTCCAGGGGCCGCCGAGGGGGTTCACCTCGCGCGCGCCCGACGCCGTGGCCTCCAGGCTCATATAGGCCGCGTCCAGCGGCCACCGGTCCGGGGAGTTGGCCAGGTCGATGCCGTAGATGGTGAGCCTCGCGTGCTTGCGCGCCACGTAGGCGAGGTAGTCGCGCTCGAAGGCGGTGTCCGACGCCGGCTGCGAGGGATGCCGGGCGAGGAACTCGTCGATCACCGTGATCAGGTCGTCCAGGCTGCGGCTCTGCTGGACCAGGGTGCGGGCCACGAAGGTCGAGCGCCGGCTGAAGAAGTGGACGATGTGCAGGCAGGCGGTGCCGAGCAGGGTGCCGTGCAGCAGCTCGGCGTCCCGGGACAGGTCGCGGACGGCGTGCGGGGCGGCCGCCTCCAGGCGTTCGGCCAGGGCGGTGGAGCCCAGCCGCACGGCCTGTACGTCGTCCATGTCGAGGTCGCCGAGGGCACGCAGCGTGGTGGCCAGGGCGTCGGCCACGGCCTGCTGCTCGTCCTCGCCGACCGGGCGCTCGCCGGGGCCGGCGGCGCGGACGGCGCGGTCCACCAGTTCCGCGGCGAGGCGGCGCAGGTCCTTGTCGGACAGCGTCCGCTGCTCGCCCTTGAAGGACACCAGCGCGGAGAGCCGTACGGGGGCCGCGGTCAGGCCGGCGCCCGGCCCCTCCTTGACGAACAGCTTCCTGACCAGCGGCGCCACCACGCCGGAGGCGAGCCGGACGCCCACTGCTGACGGGTCCATCGCGCGCTGTGCCCTCCCCCTGGCCGGTGTCGACGCCGTCCCGCCAGGTTAGCGGGAAAAGGTGTGGCGCCGGTCACGGAATTCGACATTCCGCCGGCTCCCGAAGGGCGCATTCGACGGCCCCGAGTAACCCACGTCACAGATATCCGAGTAACCCGGGTCACAGGGAAAAGGTATTTGATCTCGCCTGTGCGTGACATGACGCACAGGCGATATGAGGCCTACTAAAAGAATTAGGGGAAGTGTGGCGCCGGGGCGCGGGGGTTTTCGGGCCGCGGCGCGGGGGTGCCGGGCGGCGAGCGGGGTGCACGGCGCACCACCCGTGCCACGTATGGGTAAAAACCCTGATCAGAGTGGGTATGGCGGGCGCCGAGCGTGCCCGAAATGGTCCTGTTTGGGGCGGTTCATGCGAACGATCGATGATGTCGCAAGGGCCTGCAGCACTCACTTCCCAATACGGGGTGGGTTAGTAGAAAGGCCCCTTGGCGGGATGGTTCTGGCGGGTTACCAAGGAATGGCGATCCCGGTCCGCAGCCGGGAAACCAAATCAAATTCCGGAGGGCAAACCCGCATGTCGAAGTTCACCGCCATACGTAATTCGAAGAAGACCGTCCTGCGTAACCGCGCCGCCGTAGTCGCCGCCGGTATCGGCGTGACCGCCGCGCTCGGCGCCGGTGTCGCCACCGCCGCCGACGGCGGCCTGCTGGGCCTCACCTCGGGCGTCGGCAAGACCGTCTCCGCCCAGGCCGACGCGCAGGCCAAGGCCGTCGCCGACGCCAAGGCGGCCAAGGTCGCCAAGGCCGCGAAGGCGGCCAAGGCCAAGAAGGACGCGGCCAAGAAGGCGAACGCCTGGGGCAAGCCGGTGGACAAGTACACCCTCGGCTCGACCTTCGGCCTGGCCGGCAGCCACTGGTCGCACAACCACAGCGGTCAGGACTTCGTCGTGCCGACCGGCACCGCAGTGAAGTCCGTCCACAAGGGCACCGTCGTCAAGGCCGGCCCCTGGGGTGGCGGTGACGGCCCGGCGTACGGCAACGCGATCGTGGTCCGCCACGACAACGGCATGTACACCCAGTACGCGCACCTGTCACAGATCAAGGTCCAGCCCGGCCAGCGGGTCGGCACCGGCCAGCTGATCGGCCTGTCCGGCAGCACCGGCAACTCCACCGGCCCCCACCTGCACTTCGAGGTCCGTACCGGTCCCAACTACGGGACGGGCATCGAGCCGACCGGATTCCTGCGGGCTCACGGCGCTTCCGTCTGAGCTGAGTCCGGCCGGACTGGCCGGCGGTTCGGCGGGTTCGCCGCCGTGACCAGTTCTGTGGCGACCTCGAGGATGGCCTTGCGCTTCTCCTCGGGGTCGCCTTCGACGTTCTGCATCGCGAACATGCCCGCGTGCATGGAGAACAGCGCCGTGATGCAGCGCACCTGATCCGACAGCTCGGAATCGGGCTCCTTCAGCAGGCCGAAGAGGGTCAGCATCCGCTCCTTGAACCGCTCGCCGATGCTCAGATCGCGCACCGCGGCCTGGTTCTCCTGCATGAAGCGGAAGAGCGGCTCGGCCGAGCGCAGCGACTCGCTGTAGCGGCGGATCAGCTCGTGCTTGGTCTCCAGGGTGCGCGGCTGCTCCTGGGCCCAGACGATCAGCTCGTCGATCGGGCTGGTCAGGCCCTGGAACAGGCTGATGACGATGTCTTCCTTGGTCTTGAAGTGGTAGTACAGCGCCGCCTTGGTGACCTCGAGCTTCTCGGCGATCTCGCGCAGCGAGGTCTTCTCGTAGCCCTGCTCGGAGAACAGCTCCAGAGCGACGTCCTGAATGCGCTGGCGGGTGTTTCCCCTGCGCGCCTGCGGTGTGCTCATGCTGCTCTCCTGCGTCGTCGGTACTGGTCAGAGGGCTGCCCGAGGGGGCGCCAAGGAAACTTACTTGACGCCCGGCTAGTTGCCCGCCTACCTTCTCTCACTGTAACGAACTAGCCGGGCGGCAAGTAAGTAGGAGTGAAGTAATGGGGAAGTCGCAGGCCGCGACCCCGACGGGGGAAAGACAGCAGACCACGGTCGAGGAACGACCCGAGTCCACACCGGGCACGGGGGCGGACAAGCAGCCGGCGAGCGTACGGGTCGTACTCTTCGCGCTGATGATCGCGATGCTGCTCGCGATGCTGGACAACATGATCGTCGGCACCGCGATGCCGACCATCGTCGGCGAGCTGGGCGGCATGAGCCACCTGTCCTGGGTGGTCACCGCATACACCCTCGCCACCGCCGCCTCGACGCCCATCTGGGGCAAGCTCGGCGACATGTACGGACGCAAGGGCGTCTTCCTCACCTCCATAGCCATCTTCCTGGTCGGCTCGGCGCTCTCCGGCATGGCCCAGGACATGGGCCAGCTGATCGGCTTCCGCGCCGTCCAGGGCCTGGGCGCGGGCGGACTGATGGTCGGCGTCATGGCGATCATCGGCGACCTGATCCCGCCGCGGGAACGCGGCAAGTACCAGGGCATGATGGCCGGCGTCATGGCCGTCGCGATGATCGGCGGACCGCTGGTCGGCGGCACCATCACCGACCACCTCGGCTGGCGCTGGAGCTTCTACATCAACCTCCCGCTCGGCGCGATCGCCCTGGTCATGGTGACCGCGGTGCTGCACCTGCCCAAGAAGCGGTCGCAGACCCGCATCGACTACGTGGGCGCCGCACTGCTCACCATCGGCATCACCTCACTGGTACTGATCACCACCTGGGGCGGCACCGAGTACGACTGGCTGTCCAGCCAGATCATCGGCCTCGGCATCCTCGGCGTGGTCGCCCTCGTCGGCTTCGTACTGGTCGAGCGCAAGGTCAGCGAGCCGGTGCTGCCGCTGCACATCTTCCGCAACGGCAACTTCTCGCTCGTCACGCTCATCGGCTTCCTCGTCGGCTTCGTGATGTTCGGATCGATGACGTTCCTGCCGCTGTTCCAGCAGACCGTGCAGGGCGCCTCGGCCACCAACTCCGGCCTGCTGCTGCTGCCGATGCTGCTCGCGATGATGGTCGTCTCCCTGTTCGCGGGCCGGGTCACCACCGCCAGCGGCAAGTACAAGGTCTTCGTCGTGGTCGGCGGCGGCCTGATCACCGCCGGCCTGGCGCTGTTGTCCCTGATGGATACCGACACCACCCGCTTCACCTCTGGCGTCTACATGGCGGTGCTCGGCGCCGGCATGGGCTTCCTGATGCAGACCACGATGCTGATCGCGCAGAACAGCGTCGAGATGAAGGACATGGGCGTCGGCTCCTCGTCCGCCACCCTCTTCCGCACGATCGGCGGCTCCTTCGGCGTCGCGATCTTCGGCGCGATCTTCACCCACCGGGTGGAGTCCACGATGATCGAGCGGATCGGCAAGGCCGCCGGCGAGAAGATGACCGGCGGCGGCGCCCAGATGGACCCCAAGGGCCTCGCCAAGCTCCCGCCGATGATCAAGGACGCCTACGCGCACGCGGTGGCCTCCGGCACCCACCACGTCTTCCTCTGGGGCGCCGCGGTCAGCATCATCGGCTTCGCCGCCGCGTGGTTCCTCAAGGAGGTTCCGCTGCGCGGGGGGCCCGCGAAGACGAAGTAAGTCAGCCTTCCCACGTTGTCGGCTTTCCCGCCGTGGTGCCTTGTCACCGTTGCGCCTGCGGCGGGCGTGGTGTGTCGGGTGCGGTAACAGCCCTACGGACTCCGTCCTACGGTCTGTCCCCTCCCGTGGGTGGGTGGAAGGCAGGCCGGTGGGGGCGGGCCTGATCCGTCGGCTACCGGCACACGAAGGCTGACGTTCAACCCCACCGTTCTTCTCCCACCCACTACGGGAGGGGGCGGGCCGGAGGGGTTGGGGTGTGGGACGTAAAGCGCAGCAGTCCCACACCCCAACCCCTCCGGCCCGTCACCGGCAGCCGAACAGCCCCGCGCAGCGGACCCCGCCCGCCGCAGGCGCCACGACGAGTAAGTCGAACACGTCGGCCGCAGCAAAGCGCAGCGGAGGGGCCCGCCGCAGGCGAACCACACGAACCCCCACGGCGGGACAGCCGAAAACGTGGGAAGCAGCCCCAGGCGCAGCGACTCAGCGCTCCGGCAGGTTGATCACCGGAAAGCTCCCCGTATTCGTCGGCGCGTTCTCCGGTAGCCACAGGACGGACACCGCGCCCGTCGAACCGTCGGTGATCTCATCCGCGTTGCGGAACGTCAGACGCGCGCCCAGCACCCGCGCCTGCCCCGCCGCGATGGTCAGGCCCAGGCCGTGGCCACGCCCCGCCCGGTCGCTGCTGCCGGTACGGAAACGGCTGGGCCCCTCCCGCAGCAGCGCCTCCGGGAAACCGCCGCCGTGGTCGCGCACCCGCACCACCCGGCCCTCGACGGTCACCTCGATCGGCGGCTTGCCGTGCCGGGCGGCGTTGGCAATCAGATTTCCCAGGATCCGCTCCAGGCGGCGCGGATCGGTCGTGACCTCCGCGTCCCGTACGACGTCGACGGTGATGTCCGGATCCAGCGCCCGCACCCGGCGGGAGACGAACTCGCCGATCATCACGTCCTGCAGCTCCGCGCGCTCCGCGTAACCGTCGAGCCGCGCCACCTCCAGCACGTCCTCCACGAGGGTGCGCAGCGCCTGCGCCCGGTCGCGTACCAGCTCCGAAGGGCGGCCCGGCGGCAGCAGCTCCGCCGCCGTCAGCAGACCCGTGACCGGAGTACGCAGCTCATGCGCGATATCGGCGGTCACCCGGCGTTCGGCCTCGATGCGCTCCTGAAGGGCGTCCGACATCGCGTCCACCGCCCAGGCCAGATCGTCGGTCTCGTCGTGCACCCGGCCGCCGCCGACCTCGTCCCGGATACGCACCGACGTGTCACCGTCGGCCAGCTTGCCCGCCGCAGCGGCCGCCTTGCGCAGCCGGCTGGAGAGCCGCCCGCCCACCAGGACACCCAGCGCACAGCCCCCCACCACGACCGCGGTCGAGCCGATCAGCAGTGCCTGATCCAGATCGTCCAGAACGGCGAAGCGGTCCGGGAAGCGGTCGTGGACCGACAGCACCCGGCCGTTGCTCAGCGGCGACGCCGCCCACACCTCCGGCGCGGTCTCACCGGTGTCCTGGAGGTAGGTCGCCCGCTTGTTCTTGGCGACCTCCGCACGCAGCGCCGGCGGCAGCGCCGGATCGTCGATCTTCGCGCCGAACTGCAGCCGGTTGGTGGACTCGAAGATCTTCTGCGTGAAGTTCAGCCGCTCGACCTGGACGTCCCGGCTGTTGTCGAGCATGGAATGGCGGGCCGCATTGTGCACGACAAGGCTCAGCGCGATCGCGACCAGCGCTCCGACGAGCGCGATCGCGGCGCTGAGCTTCCATCTCAGACCCGTCCGCAGGGCCAGCCTGACCACCGGAGGAGTCAGCCTCTCAGCTTGTATCCGAAGCCGCGGACCGTCTCGATCCGGTCCTGGCCGATCTTGCCGCGCAACCGCTGGACGTGCACATCCACGACCCGGGTGTCCCCACCCCAGCCGTAGTCCCAGACCCGCTCCAGCAGCCGATCGCGCGAGAGGACCGTACCCGGCGCGTTGGAGAACTCCAGCAGCAGCCGCATCTCGGTGGGCGTCAGCGCGACGTTCTCGCCGCCCTTGCGCACCTCCATACCCTCGGTGTCGACCTCCAGATCACCGAACCGCAGCACCGCCTCCGCCGGATCGTCCTCCGCCGCCGCGGCGGGCCGCCCGCCCTCCGGGCCGCTGGCGTGACCGAAGCGACGCAGCACCGCGCGGATCCGGGCCACCAGCACCGCGCCGTCGAACGGCTTGGTGACGTAGTCGTCCGCGCCCGCCTCCAGCCCGAGCACCACATCGATGGAGTCGGCCCGCGCCGACAGCATGATCACCGGAACCGTCGACTCATCGCGGATCCGGCGGCACAGGCTGACACCGTCGAGGCCCGGCACCATCACATCGAGCAGCGCGATGTCCGGACGGTTGGCGCGGAACGCCTCCAGACCCGCCAGCCCGTCGGGCATCGCGGTGACCACGAAACCGTCCCGCTCCAGCGCCAGCTGAGTGGCCTCACGAATGACGTCGTCGTCCTCGACGAAGAGCACATGGGTCTCGGCCATGCGGTTGTCTCAACCCTCCGATGCCAGGCCGTCGTCCGGCTCCGGGCCGTCGGCGGTGGTCTTGCTGTAGTCGGTGTGGTACTTCGCGAACTCGGTGAAGCGGCCGTCCGCCCAGTGATAGGTCAGCACGTCCTCCCCGGAAGGACAGCACACCTTGTCGCCGGTCTCATAGGTCTGCTTGGAGACCTCCAGCTCACCCTTGTTGACCCCGGCGGAGACCGACGGCTGCTCGTTCGCATACACGTTGTCATACCCGCTCTTCGCGCCACTGTCCCTGCGGTAGACGTAAGAGCCGATACCCACCGAATCCGCGCAGGTCATGACGTTGACGATGACATCGGGAGACTTACCGCCGGTCAGCGACGCATACGTCACCTCGACCGGATACTCGTCGGCGGCACACGGCTTGTACAGGGACTTCTTCACATCCGCGCCGACCCTCGGGTCGTCCCGCATCAGCGCGACGGCGTCGACCTTCTTGATCCCGGCGGACGAGGTCGGGCTGGGCGTACTGCTCACCGCACCCCTCGGCGCGGGCGTATGGCTGGCCGCCCCCTCACTGCGGACGCCCTCGCCCCCCGGATTGCACCCGGCCAGCAAAAGACCGACGGCGGCCACCCCTGCCGTGGCCGCGCCGCCGCGTCTGGTCAACCCGAACCCGGTCAACCTGTTCCTGGACAAACCGCTCCCGCTCACCGCGCTGCTCGCACAGCCGCCGCTCCCGCTGCTGTTCCTGATGTGATTGTCGCGCGTGGAGTCGTGAACCGTACGGCCCCTCCGGGGGTGACGGCCATCTCATGCCAGGCCGCCGCACATAATGCCGCGCTGTTCGTCGTCGCGCCGTTCGTCGTCGTTGCGCTCCGTGCCGGATGCCGTGAGCCGACCGTCAGGCCGCGCACCGCTCCCGCTCCTGCTCGCCGCGCTCCAGCATCCGCGCGTCGATGTCCCGCATCTGCAGCTCCTGCCGCAGTCGGGCCAGCGCTCGGTGCAGCGTGCTCTTCACCGTACCCGTCGACATACCGAGCGCGGCAGCGGTCTCCTCCGTGCTCATCTGCTCCCAGTGCCGCAGCACCACAACGCTGCGCTGCTTGGGAGCCAGCACCCCGAGGATGTCCATCAGCAGGGCACGGTCGGCGCGCTGCTCGGTGCCGTCGTCCACGCTCGCGTCCGGGAGCTGCTCGGTGGGCACCTCCTCCAGCTTGCGCGCCCGCCACCACTCGGTCCGCGTGTTGATCATGACGCGGCGCAGGTAGGCGTCGGCCAGCGACTTGTCCGCGATGCCGTCCCAGCGGCCGTACGTACGCACCAGTGCCGTCTGCAGCAGATCCTGCGCGTCGACCGGATCGGGCACCAGGCGCCGCGCGCTGCGCAGCAGGGCCTCCTGCCGCGTACGCACGTACTCTTCGAAGTCCAGTACCTTGCCGCCGCTGGTCGCCATTTCGACGCCTCCGATCCGCTTGCGATTCCCCACGTTGTCCGCGCCGGTGGTCGTCGTTTCCAGCGCGAGGAAGACGCTACGGAGGGGGTGTTGCGGCGTAGTGTGCGTCGGGCCCACAGCGAATGCACGGAAAACCCTCGGTTGTGTAACAGCGCTCCAGGGGTCATACCTCGGGCGGATGGCGGGCCTACGCGCGTCATACTCCGGACGGACAAGCACCCCCACCGCAAGGCCTACGAGGCAGGTCGAGGCGGGTGCCGGGCCCCGCGGTGCCCCCTTCCGGCCGGCGCGGATCGCGCCTTTCGGCCACCACGTCCGCTGACATGAGGTCAGGGCGCGGGCGTCGCGGCCGCCGCGGCCGGAGGCCCGAGGGCCGCCCCGCCTCCGCAGGCGGGCCGGGCCATACGTACTGACTGGGCCATCCGTACCGCGCCACCGTATGCGACAGCGCGCGATGACGGCCGGGATATGACGGCCGGGGCGACATGGCCGTTAGGCGATGGCTGAGACGCCATGGCCGTTACTTGATGGCTGAGGCCTCATGCCGGTTACTTGATGGCCGCGGCATGACGGCCGGGAGGGAGATGGCCGGGACGAGACGGCTGAGCCGCGGCCGCTCGGCTTCGCGGCCGCCCGCCGCCGTACGTATCGCGGCCGCAATATGACGGCTGCGATATGTAGGGCGGCGGGCCGTGTGACGGCGGGCCCTATGACGGTCGCGCTACGACAGCGGCAGCATGACGGTCGCGCTACGACAGCGGCAGCCGGTACCGGCCGCCGCCCAGCGGCTCCACCAGACCGTCCGACACCAGACCGTCCAGCGCCCGGGCCCGCTGCACCGGCTCGTCCCACACCGCGTCCAGCACCTGCTGCGGCACCGGCGTCACCGCCTCGCGCAGCACGGCGAGCAGCTTGCCACGCACCTGCCGGTCGGTACCCGCGTACGTCTGCGTCCGCCGCGGCGGACCGTCGTGCGCCGGGGAGCCGGCCAGCCGCCAGGCGCACTGTGCCGCGATCGGGCAACGGTGACACTCCGGCGTGCGCGCCGTGCACAACAGCGCGCCCAGCTCCATCGTGGCGGCCGCCCAGCGCGCCGCCAGCGGCTCGTCGTCGGGCAGCAGCTGGCGGGCGAGCTTGCGCTCCGCGGCGGTGGTGGCGTTCGGCGGGTACTGCCGGCCGGCCACCGCGCGGGCGAACACCCGGCGCACATTGGTGTCCAGCACGGCGTGCCGCTGCCCGTACGCGAAGGACGCCACCGCCGCGGCGGTGTACTCGCCGACACCGGGCAGCGCCAGCAACTGGCCGTGCTCGCGCGGCACATCACCGCCGTGCCGCTCCTGTATGGCGGACGCGGCGGCGTGCAGGCGCAGCGCGCGCCGCGGATAGCCCAGCCGGCCCCAGGCCCGAACCGCCTCACCAGGCGCCTCGGCGGCCAGGTCGGCGGGGCGTGGCCAGCGGGCCAGCCACTGCTCGTACACCGGCAGCACTCTGCTGACCGGGGTCTGCTGCAGCATGAACTCGCTCACCATCACACCCCAGGCGCCCGCCTCGGGGCGGCGCCAGGGCAGATCGCGGGCGTGCTCGTCGAACCAGTCGGTGACCGGGCCGTGCAGCGCGGTCCCGTCTGCGGCACCCGCGGCCGGTGCGGCGGCGGAAGCGGTCTCGGCGGCGGCGGTCGTGGCAGTGGAAGTGACAGGCGTCGAAGTCATGGCACTGCCGATCCTGGCACGTCCGCGCGCGCCCGGGAAACGCGCCGGGCCCGCCCCGCCGCACGCCCACCCGCACGCAGGACGACTACATACGCACGGGTGGCGGCTACCGGCGGTACGCACCGACCCGACGACGGGCCGAAGGCGGGGCGACGACGAATTACTCTCCGTAATCGTTGCTTGAATAGTGGAGGCGGCGAGCGAGCGAGGATGCGGGCGCGCGGCGGAGCGGTAGGAACGCGGGCGCGCGGCGAAGAGCGGAGCGATACGGGATGAGCGATACGGAAGCCGGCGGCGGTACGGCAGCCAGCGGTGGTGCGTCGGGTACGGGCCGCGCGGCGGAGGCGGGCGGCATGGCCGCTGCGAGCCACGCGGGCGAAGCCGGCGGCGTGGCGGGTGCGGGCGAAGCGGGCGGCGCCGCGGCCTGCCCCGCCGCCATCCGGCAGGCGCTGGCCGCGCATACGACGATGACGCTGGCGTACGTGGATGAGGAGGGGCCGCAGGCCTGCGCGGTGCTGTACGCGGCGGAGGCGCTTGACGCGCCGGGCACGGCTGGCGCCGGCTCCGGCGGCAGGGCTGGCGCCGGAGCCGGAGCTGGTGAAGGTGATGGTGGCGATGGTGCTGGCGTCGGCGACGGCCCCCGAGCGCCCCTGGCCGGCTCCTCCTCCGACCCCGTGCTGTACTTCGTCACCGCGGTCACGACCCGGCACGGCCGGGCCCTCGCCGAGTCCGGTGCCCGGGTCGCGTTCACCATGCAGCGGGACGGCCAGGAGTGGAGCGGGCTGACGGGGCTACAGGGTCGGGGCCACTGCCGGCCCCTGGCCGGCGCCGACCGGGCGGCCGGCTGGCGGGTCTACACCGAGCGCTTCCCCTTCGTCGAGGCGAACGACCGGCTCCGCACCGCACTTGAGCGCACCACTCTGTGGGAGCTGCGCCCCGACTGGCTGCGACTGATCGACAACGGGCAGGGCTTCGGCCACAAGGAGGAGTGGCGGCGAGCGGACACCCCGTAGTGCCGCGGAGTGCTCTGTAGTACCCCGTAGCTCCCCTTGGCTCTCCTTGGCTCCCCGTGTCGCCGCGCAGCTCCCCCTAGCGCCTACGCCTCGACCAGCACCCGCCACCGGCCCGCGCGCATCCGCAGGACCAGGTCGGTCGCCGGGGAGCTGAGGAGTGCCGCGCCGAGCGCCGCCACCGCCGCGCCCAGGGCCAGGCCGGCGGCCACGTCGTGCGGGTAGTGGACACCGACGAACACCCGGGAGAAGCCGGTGAGCAGGGCGATCGGCAGCGCCGCCCACGCGGCGGCCCGCCAGGCGACGGCGACGCCGACCGCCAGCGCCGCGGCGATCGTCGAGTGATTACTGGGGAAGGACCAGTCGCCCTCGGGCGGGCAGGACACGATCGAGGCGGCCGCGCCCGCCACCGCCCGGCAGGGGCGCTCCTCGTCCACCAGGCTCTTGACGACTTCGCTCAGCAGGTACGCGACCACAGTGGCTATCGGCACCAGTACCGCGAGCGCGACGCTTCGCGCCGTGCCGCTGCGGGACCGCCACCACCCCAGCACCGCCACCGCCATCAGAAGCAGCAACCCGCCCTCGGTGCCGATGTCGGCGAAGGTGCGGAGCAAGGTGGGCGCGTCGTGCGCCAGGTCGGTGAGGTCGCCGTAGAGGTCGATGCTGTTCATGATCATCAACGGTACGGCCGTGGCGGCCGCGGTGCGGCGTACGAACGTCGGAGGGAAGCGTCCGGCGAAACGTCGGGGGAAACGTCCGGGGGTATCCGGCGAAAGTAAGGCCGGAGAGAGCAGACCTCGCCTAACGGGGCATCGGGCCCGTTACGGTGGTAAACGCGGCCGAGGATCCGACTCCGGGCCGATAATGGGAAAAGTTGCAGCCGGATGCGGCGGGTAGTGGCCGGTGTGGCTGCGGATCTCTCGTAGAGTTTCCGCGTGGGATCACTGCGCAATCCGATCGGGCCGCTTCCCTCCTCCATCTACTGGCGGCGGAGGGCCGTTGCGCTGACCATCGTCGTCCTGCTCACCGTACTGGTCGTCTGGGCGCTCAACCTGGGTGGCGACGGCGCGAACAGCGGTGAGGGCAAGGGCGGTTCGGACGGCAGGGGGCCCGCGACGTCCATCACGCCCGGCCCCTCCTCCACCGACCCGGCGATCACTCAAAAGCCGGGCGGGCGCGATGAGTCGGGCGCCGGCGGCGAGTCGGGCTCGGACTCCGGCTCCGGCGGCGACACGGGAGGCTCGGGCGGCGGCGGTGCCGGTGGCGGCTCCGGCTCGGGCGGTTCCGGTTCGGGATCCGGCAGCGGTCCGATCGGCCAGGGCTCCGGAAGCGCGGTGCCGGCCGGTTCGTCCCTCCCCAACTGCACAGCGCCCAAGGTGGAGTTGACCCTCCACAGCGTCAAGGACTCCTACGCCCCCGGCAAGCGGCCGACGTTCGAGCTGACGGTCAAGAACACGGCCGGCTCGGCCTGCAAGGTGGACCTCGGGCAGAAGGCCGCGGTGGTCACCATCACCGACACCGCCGGCGACGACCCGGTGTGGGCCTCGAACGACTGCCCGTCGGGCACCGCCCCCGCGCTGCTGAAGGTGCCGGCCGAGGGCTCCGTCAAGCGCACCCTCGGGTGGGACCGCCACGCCAGTGCCCCGCAGTGCGCGACGCCGAGTTCGGCGACGGTGCCGGCCGGCAAGTACCTGATCGAGGCGAAGGTGCCGGGCCTGAAGACGGTCCACACGTCGTTCGTGCTGGATGAGGACTGACGTACCAGGACGGGCGAGCTGCTCCGGCCGAGGCTGCGGCATCGGCGGAGCGGGGCAGTTGTTCCGGTCGAAGGCCGGGGCGCCGGTACGGGAGAGCCGTTCCGGCAGCGTCGAGGGCTGCCGCCCGGGTCGAGCTGCCGAGGGCTGACCCGAGGGCTGACGCCCGCGTCGAGCCGCGCCGAGGCTGATCGCTCTGGGCGATTCCGCTGAGAGCGTGCGGTACTGGTCTGGCCCGTGGACCTCGGGCACAGTCGCCGTCATGAGACTACTGATGCTGGGTGGAACGGAGTTCGTGGGCCGGGCGGTCACCGAGGCGGCGCTGGCCCGGGGTTGGCAGGTGACAGTCTTCCACCGCGGGACCCACGCACCGCCGGAGGGCGTGACCGCACTGCACGGCGACCGGACGGACGCGGCAGGCCTCGCGGCGCTGGAGGCGGGCGAATGGGACGCCGTCGTCGATACGTGGAGCGGTGCGCCCGCGGCCGTACGGGACGCGGCGCGTCTGCTGGCCGGCCGGGCCCGGAGCTACGTCTACGTCTCCAGCCGGTCGGTGTACGCGTACCCGGCGGCGTACGGCCTCGGCGAGGACGGCCCGCTGGTGGCCGGGTCCGCCGACGCGACGGACTCCGGCGACTACGCGGTGGCCAAGCGGGGCGCTGAGCTGGCCGCGCTCGACGCCTTCGGGGACCGGGCGCTGCTGGTCCGTGCGGGCCTGATCCTCGGGCCGTACGAGAACATCGGGCGGCTGCCGTGGTGGCTGGGCCGGATCGCCCGCGGCGGCGCGGTGCTGGCGCCCGGTCCGCGGGAGACGGCCCTTCAGTACGTGGACGTCCGCGACCTCGCCGAATGGACCCTCGACGCCGTGCAGTCCGGTCTCGGCGGGGCGTACAACCTGGTGAGCGAGACCGGGCACGCCACCATGGGCGAGCTGCTGGAGAGCTGTGTGAAGGTCACCGGCTCGGACGCGGAGCTGCGCTGGACCGCCCCGGAGGACGTGCTCGCCGCCGGCATCGAGCCGTGGTCGGAGCTGCCGGTCTGGCTGCCGCCGGGCGAGCTGTACGACGCGATGTACGGCGCGGACGTCTCCAAGGCGCTGGCTACCGGGCTGCGTTGCCGCCCCGTAGCCGAGACGGTGGCGGATACCTGGTCCTGGCTGCGGTCCATCGGCGGGACGGCGCCACAGCGCCCGGACCGGCCGGCGGTGGGCCTGGCGGAGGAGAAGGAGGCGGCGGCCCTGCGGTAGGGAGGCGCGGGGGGGGGGGGGGGGGGGGGCTGTCGGACAGGCGGTGCGGACGGGCATGGCGGGCGAACCGATCGGCCGAAGTGGACCACTGCTACCCCGCGGCCTGCCCCGCCCGTCACCGCCCCGGCCCCCGCAATGGCCGGTGCAAGAGGCCACTTGGACAGCGAAAACGCAACTTCGACATGGCCCGCAGAGGCAGCTACCTTCACCTGGTCTTCGGCGATCGCCCGCGGTCGCACAGGAGTTCCTTCAGGCTGAGCCACCCGCGAGGGGATGAGTCGGTCACGCCCCACGAATCCTCGTCCCCATGCGTAAGCCACCGAACCGGGTCCACACCAGGAACCCCCAACCAGGGAGAGATGCATGCCCCATCTTGCGCTGTACACATTCGGCGTCCTGAAGTCGCCTCTCGCCGATCCCGCACCTCTCACGCGCGAGTTCTACGACATTGGTGAGGTCGTCTACCAGAAGATCAGTCAGCACCCCGGATACCTCGCGCATGCCGAAGCGGCAGACGGTGGCCGGGGCTCACACTTCGACTTGGACTGGGGTGCATGGGGCGAGTTCGCCGTACCGACCTGGTACGGCAAGGGCCGTACGGTGGAAACCACCGCCCTGGCCGCGACCCTCTCGCTCTGGACCGACCTGCGCCCCGCCTTCGACGCCATCTACACCGGCCTGCACCGTGAGGCGCTGAACAGGCGTTACGACTGGTTCGAGAGGACAGCACACCCGAATTACGCGTTCTGGTGGGTCTCCGACGACGTGATACCCACCTGGCAGGACGGGGTTTCCAGGCTGGAACACCTCCACGACCACGGCTCATCGCCGCACGCCTTCACCTTCCACCACTCGTTCGCCCCGGACGGAACTCCGACCAGGACCAAAGGCATCGGGCCGAAGAGCGACCAGGTCCGCTGACAGGGAAGCCTGAACGACTGGGTTCGCTGTCAAACGCCTCGATTGAACAGGAGGGGCCAGGCCACCAGGCGTACGCCCGGACCTCCCCTAGACGTACCTCTCCAAGATCGACGACTCCGCCAGGCGGGACAGGCCCTCGCGTACCGAGCGGGCGCGGGCCTCGCCCACGCCGTCGACCGTCTGGAGGTCGTCGACGCTGGCCGCGAGCAGCTTCTGCAGGCCGCCGAAGTGGTCGACGAGGCGGTCGATGACCGTGCCGGGCAGACGGGGGACCTTCGCCAGCAGGCGGAAGCCGCGCGGGGAGACGGCGGAGTCCAGGGTCTCCGGGGCGCCGCTGTAGCCCAGCGCGCGGGCCACGATGGGGAGTTCGAGCAGCTCGGTGTGGGTGAGGGAGTCGAGCTCGGAGAGCGCTTCGGCGACCGTGCGGGAGCGCTTGGCGGTGGGCTCGGGGACGTAGTCGCGGACGACCAGCTCTCGCTCGGGCTCCACGCCGGCGATCAGCTCTTCGAGCTGGAGGGTGAGGAGGCGGCCGTCCGTGCCGAGCTCGACGACGTACTCGGCGATCTCGGTGGCGATCCGGCGGACCATCTCCAGGCGCTGGGCGACCGCGGTGACGTCGCGGACCGTGACCAGGTCCTCGATCTCCAGGGCGGAGAGGGTGCCGGCGACCTCGTCCAGGCGGAGCTTGTAGCGCTCCAGGGTGGCCAGGGCCTGGTTGGCGCGGGAGAGGATCGCGGCGGACTCCTCCAGGACGCGGCGCTCGCCGTCCACGTACAGGGCGATCAGGCGCATCGACTGGCTGACCGAGACGACGGGGAAACCCGCCTGGATCGAGACGCGCTGGGCCGTGCGGTGGCGGGTGCCGGTCTCCTCGGTGGGGATGGAGGCGTCGGGGACCAGCTGGACGCCGGCGCGCAGGATCTTG
Organism: Streptomyces sirii; assembly: GCF_045690365.1. Taxonomy (NCBI): domain Bacteria; kingdom Bacillati; phylum Actinomycetota; class Actinomycetes; order Kitasatosporales; family Streptomycetaceae; genus Streptomyces; species Streptomyces sirii. The sequence continues at coordinate 5,244,595 of NZ_CP147982.1, forward strand.
GTGATGTCCTTGTCGAGGACCAGGGCGCCGTCGAGCTTGCACAGCTCGCGCAGGCGGGTGGCGGTGAACTCGACGTCGAGGACGAAGCCGCCGGTGCACATGGTCTCGACGGTCTTGTCGAAGCCGAGGACGATCAGCCCGCCGGTATTGCCGCGGAGGATCCGCTCCAGGCCGTCGCGCAGTGCGGTACCGGGCGCGACGGCGCTCAGCGAGGCGCGCATCAGGCTCTCGGTGCCGGGGTTCCCACCGGACCTGCCGGGAGTCGATGCCCGGTCGTTGGCTGCCACTGCACTCCTCCGTCACACGGTCTGTCGGTCCGCAGGCCGCCCGCCCCATTGCTGCGGTTGACGTACCAGCGGAGCGTACGTGGCCGGCAGGCAATTCTGCGGTGACGGGCGAGACCAGGGCAAAGTCTACCGGCGTGCGCCCTCTTCCTGTGGGGCCTCCCGGCGGACCCGCTTGGGCAGGACGCTCAGGGCCTGTCCGACGTCGGCGACCTCCAGGACCCGCATCCCGTCGGGGATCTTGCCGGGGTCGGCGGGGACCAGGGCGTGGGTGAAGCCGAGCCGGGCCGCCTCGGACAGCCGGCGCTGGACGCCGGTGACGCGTCTGACCTCGCCGGCGAGGCCCACCTCGCCGATGGCGACCAGGTTCTTGGGCAGGGGGGTGTCGCTGGCGGCGCTGGCCAGCGCAAGGGCGACGGCGAGGTCGGCGGCGGGCTCGGTGAGCTTCACACCGCCGACCGTCGCGCTGTAGATGTCGCGCTTGCCCAGGGCGCTGATCCGGCCGCGCTGCTCCAGGACGGCCAGCATCATCGAGACCCGGGAGGTCTCCAGGCCGGAGGTGGTGCGCCGGGGGGAGGGGATCTGGGAGTCGACGGTCAGCGCCTGGACCTCGGCGACCAGCGGCCGGCGGCCCTCCAGGGTGACCGTCAGGCAGGTGCCGGGCACCGGCTCGGCGCGGCGGGTCAGGAACAGGCCCGAGGGGTCGGCGAGGCCGGTGATCCCTTCGTCGTGCAGTTCGAAGCAGCCGACCTCGTCGGTGGTGCCGTAGCGGTTCTTGACGCCGCGCACGAGGCGGAGGCGGGCGTGCCGGTCGCCTTCGAAGTGCAGCACGACGTCGACGAGGTGCTCCAGGAGGCGGGGGCCGGCGATGGCGCCGTCCTTGGTGACGTGGCCCACCAGGAGCGTGGACATGCCGCGTTCCTTGGAGGCGCGGATCAGGGCGCCGGCGACCTCGCGGACCTGGGCCATGCCGCCGGGCGCGCCGTCGATCTCGGGGGAGGCGACGGTCTGGACGGAGTCGAGGACGAGCAGGGAGGGCTTGACGGTGTCGAGGTGGCCGAGGATGGCGGAGAGGTCGGTCTCGGCGGCCAGATAGAGGTGGTCGTCGATGGCGCCGATGCGGTCGGCGCGCAGCCGTACCTGGCTCGCGGACTCCTCGCCGGTCACATAGAGCGTGCGGTGGGCGTCGGAGGCGGCCTTGGCGGCGGCGTCCAGCAGGAGGGTGGACTTGCCGACGCCCGGTTCGCCGGCCAGCAGCACGACGGCGCCGGGGACCAGGCCGCCGCCCAGCACCCGGTCCAGTTCGTCCACGCCCGTGGAGCGGGCGGCGGCCTGCTTGCCGTCGACCTGGCCGATGGGCAGCGCGGCCGTCGTGACGCGGCCGGGCGCGGTGGTGCGCACCGCGGGGGTGCCGCCGAACTCCTCGACGGTGCCCCACGCCTGGCACTCGGGGCAGCGGCCGAGCCACTTCGCGGTGGTCCAGCCGCATTCGGTACAGCGGTAGGAGGGGCGCTCCTTGCTCGACGTTTTACGCGTTGCCATGGGGTCACCGTAGCGGCGGGGTCTGACAACGCCCTCGGCCGAGTCCTCGGGGAGCGGAGTCCCGGCGGGTGCCGCCCGGTCGCCGTCCCCGCCGCCGTCCGGTTGCGCCGAGCGGGTGGCGCACGCTGAGCGCGCCCCTGCCCCAACGGCCGATTCGTGTCCCCTTTTGAGGGAGATGGTCACCCGTACGGGTTAAAAGTGTGCCGGGGGAGCAGGCCTGGCTTCATCATCCCCCTACCGTCGCCGGGGTGATGAGCAGTAGGCCCGAGCACCCCACGCACTCCACCGGCGCACACCGGTCGCGCGGCGACGGCCGGCGCCGGCCGCATCCCGCCGAGCGGCCCGTACCGCTCGGCCCGGGCGAACGCGACGACGGCTATGAGCCGTATCTGGACGGGCTGTTCACGTACTGCCTGTCCGTCCTGTGCGACCACGACGCGGCGGCGGCGGTGCTCGGCGAGATGCTCGCGCTCGCGGAGCACCGCCGTGGCCGGCGCCCCGACGATCCGGCCATGCACCGCTCCTGGCTCTACGCGCTGGCCCGCTGGGCCTGTCTGCGCCGGCTCGCCGAGCGGACCGGGTCCGCCAGAAAGGCGGGCGGCGCCGTGCTCGGAAAGCCGGGCGCCGGACCGGTCGCCGCCTCGAACGGCACCGGCACCTCGGACGGCGCACCGGCCGGCTCTTCGGGCACCGCCGCCGCCCGCGACGCCGAGCGGCGGCAGCGGGAACTGGCCGCGCTGGCCTGGCCGGAGGCCGCGGGCACCACCCCCGAGCAGCGCGAGGCGCTGGAGCTCTCGGTGCGCCATCGCCTCTCCGCCGACGAGGTCGCCGCGGTGCTCGGCGCCGACCCGATCGCCACCCGCGCGCTGCTGGCCACCGCGTCCTGCGAGGTCGAACGGACCCGGGCGGCGCTGGCCGTCGTCGAGTCGGGGCGATGTCGGGAGGTCGCGCGGCTGGCGGGCGACAGCCAGATGCTGCTGGGCGCGGCGCTGAGCCGGGAGCTGGTGCGCCATGTCGACGACTGCGCCGAGTGCCGCCGGACCGCCGAACGGGCCACCGTGCCGGGGGCGTGGCCGGGCACCGCGCCGGTGGCCCGGGGCACGCTGCCGCTGGTCGGCGCCCCCGGGGAGGCCGTGCTGGCCGCGCTGGCGGCGGCCCGGCGCTCCCGGTCGGGGCACGCGGAGGGCGTGCCCGGCGCCGGCCGCGGTGACCGCTCGCGCGGGGCAAACGGTTTTCCTCGCTACGACCGCGACGGTTTCCCCGTGGGCGCCCCCACGGACCGGGCCGCCCGGCGCCGCAGGCTGCGGGCCCGGGCGCTGACCACCACCGTCGTCGCCACGGTGGTGGCGGCACCGGTGCTGGCCCTGTGGGCGGCCTACCGCAGCGCCCCCGCCACCGGGGAGGCCGCGGACGACTCACCGGTGGTGACGGCCAGCGACACGGACAGCAGCGCGCAGATGGGCGGCCGCCCGTACGAGAACGCCGGCAACGCCCGGACGACACCCGAGCCCGGCTCCCGGGCCGGCGCCGGGCCGTCGGACGTGTCCGTCGAGGTGGTGGGCGGGGAGACGCGGGCGGCCGAGCGGGCCGGCCGGGCGGCCAGGGGCCCGGGCCGGCTGGAGGTGGCCGCGCAGCCGAGCGGCGGGACGACGGTCATCACGCTCAGCGCCTCGGGCGGCGCGCCGGTGCGCTGGACGGCCTCGTCGGGCGCACCCTGGCTGCTGATGAGCCATACGGCGGGCTCGCTGCGGCCCGGGCAGTCCACGACGATCACGGTCTATGTCGACCACGACCGGGAGCCCGCGGGCCGGTGGCGGGCCAGGATCGCCATCGGGCCCGGCCGGACCGCCGTGACGATGGAGGGCTTCGGCGCCCCCGAGCCGGGCCCCGGCCCGCAGGACCCGACGCCCACGAACCCGAGGCCGACCCCCTCGGGCCCGGCGCCCACGCCCACACCGACCCCGACGGCCCCGTCGCCCACGCCCACCCCCACGGCGTCCACGCCGGCGCCGACCCCGACCACCTCGGAACCGACCTCAAGGCCGTCGAACACCGCGCGCCCGGCCGGCTGAGACGGCACGACGGCGGGCCGCGAAGGCATCACGGCCCGCCGAGGAAGTCGGGAAGAGGCCACGGCCCGCCCGAGGAAGCCGGGAAAACGCACTGCCCGCCGAGGAAGCACCCCGGCGGGCAGCAAAAAGCACCACGGTGGCAAGCGGCGCCGCCCCGCGCCCCGGGGCCTGGCGGAACTCCGCTACTTCGCCGGCTTCGGCTGCTTCGCCGGCGTCGACGCCGCCGGCTTCGGGTCCGCCGGATGCGGCGCCATCGGCAGCGTCGCCGCCAGCCGCTCCTCGCACAGCTCGGCGAGCTTGGCGTAGCCCTTCTTGCCCATCAGCTCGGTCAGCTCCGGCTTGTACGACACGTACACCGGCTCGCCGGCGCCGTGCGCCGAGGTCGCCGACGTGCACCACCAGTGCAGGTCGTGGCCGCCGGGGCCCCAGCCGCGCCGGTCGTACTCGCCGATCGTCACCTGGAGCACGCGGGTGTCGTCCGGCCGGTCGATCCAGTCGTAGGTGCGCCGGACCGGCAGCTGCCAGCAGACGTCCGGCTTGGTCTCCAGCGGTTCGCGGCCCTCGCGCAGCGCGAGGATGTGCAGCGAGCAGCCCGCGCCGGCGGGGAAGCCGGGACGGTTCTGGAAGATGCACGAGCCCTGCCAGCGGCGGGTCTGCCGCTCGCCGTCGTCGTCCTCCTCGACCCAGCCGGTCTGCGTGCCGACGTCGTGGAACTGCCACAGGTCGGGCGTGAGCCGTGCCACGTGCCCGGCCACCCGCTTCTCGTCGTCGTCGTCCGAGAAGTGCGCACCGAGCGTGCAGCAGCCGTCGTCGGCCCGGCCGGCCTGGATGCCCTGGCAGCCGCTGCCGAAGATGCAGGTCCAGCGGGACGTCAGCCAGGTCAGGTCGCAGCGGAAGAGCTGCTCGTCGTCGGCCGGGTCGGGGAAGGTGACCCACGCGCGGGCGAAGTCGAGGCCGACCTCGTCGGCCGAGGGCCGCGCCCCGGCGGCCGCCTTGGCGCGCCGCTTTTCGTCCTTCTTCACCGCTTTTTCGTGCTTCGCCTTTTTCGTCTTTGCCACGGGTCCAGCGTACGGGGGTCGGTACGGCCTTGAGGAATTGCCGAATCCGGCCCCTTGCGCGCGCCCGGTGCGCGGCGGGTCGCGGGGGCGGAAACCACCGCGCTGTGAGGAGCCGGTCACCGGCGCAGTAGGTTTCCCCGTATGAGACTCGGTGTCCTCGATGTGGGTTCGAATACGGTCCATCTCCTGGTGGTGGACGCGCACCCGGGCGCGCGCCCGCTGCCCGCCTATTCGCACAAGGCGGATCTGCGCCTTGCCGAACTCCTCGACGAGGCCGGGGCCATAAGCGACGCCGGGGTGGAGCGCCTGGTGGCGACCGTCCAGGAGGCGCTCCAGGTGGCCGAGGACAAGGGCGTCGAGAGCGTGCTGCCGTTCGCCACGTCCGCGGTGCGCGAGGCCACCAACGGCGAGGAGGTGCTGCGCCGGGTCGGCCTGGAGACCGGCGTCGAGCTGCAGGTGCTCTCCGGTGAGGACGAGGCGCGGCTCACCTTCCTCGCGGCCCGCCGCTGGCTGGGCTGGTCCGCCGGCCGGCTGCTGGTGCTGGACATCGGCGGCGGCTCGTTGGAGATCGCCTTCGGCCTGGACGAGGAGCCGGACGTGGCGGTGTCGCTGCCGCAGGGCGCCGGCCGGCTCACCGCGAGCTCCCTGCCGGGCGACCCGCCCGACCCGGAGGACGTGCGGGCGCTGCGCCGCCGGGTACGGGCCGAGATCGCCAGGGTGGTCAGCGAGTTCACCCGGTACGGGACCCCCGACCAGGTCGTCGGCACGTCCAAGACCTTCAAGCAGCTGGCTCGGATCGCGGGCGCCGCGCGCTCGGCCGAGGGCTTGTACGTCCAGCGCGAGCTGACCCGCAGCGACCTGGAGGAGTGGGTTCCGCGGCTGGCCGCGATGACGGTCAAGGAACGCGCCGAGCTGCCGGGGGTGTCCGACGGCCGGGCGCGGCAGCTGCTGGCCGGGGCGCTGGTCGCCGAGGCCGCGATGGACCTGTTCGGGGTGGAGACGCTGGAGATCTGCCCGTGGGCGCTGCGGGAGGGCGTCATCCTGCGGCGGCTGGACCATCTTCCGGCGTGAGACTCGTCACGCCCGCAGGGGAGGGGCGCCGCGCGCATCGCCCCAGCCCCACCGGCCCCGGGGCTCTCACCGGGCGACGAGACCTGCGCCGATAGGGGCGGCGGCCGTCCGGATCTCCCGCCCCGGGCACAGGTGCGGCCCGTACGCTGTCCCTCGTGACAGAGCCAGTGGTGCGCATCCCGGATGCGAAGGTCGCGCTGTCCACGGCCTCGGTGTATCCGGAGTCGACGGCGACGGCCTTCGAGATCGCCGCGCGCCTGGGCTATGACGGCGTCGAGGTCATGGTGTGGACCGACCCGGTCAGCCAGGACGTCGAGGCGCTGCGCCGGCTCTCCGACTACCACGGCGTACCGGTCCTGGCCGTCCACGCGCCGTGCCTGCTGATCACCCAGCGGGTCTGGTCCACCGACCCGTGGGTGAAGCTGCAGCGGGCCCGCAACGCCGCGGAGAAGCTGGGCGCCTCGACCGTGGTCGTGCACCCGCCGTTCCGCTGGCAGCGCAGCTACGCCCGGGAGTTCGTCCGCGGGGTGTGGCGGATGGCGGGCGAGACCGACGTGCGGTTCGCCGTCGAGAACATGTACCCGTGGCGCTATCGGGACCGCGAGATGCTCGCGTACGCCCCGGACTGGGACCCCACCAACGACGACTACCGGCACTTCACCGTCGACCTGTCGCACACCGCCACCGCCCGCAACGACGCGCTGGCGATGGTGGAGCGGATGGGCGACCGGCTGGCGCACGTCCACCTCGCCGACGGCAACGGCTCCGCCAAGGACGAACATCTGGTGCCGGGGCGCGGCAGCCAGCCCTGCGCCGAGGTGCTGGAGCGGCTGGCGGCCACCGGCTTCGACGGGCATGTGGTCGTCGAGGTCAACACCCGCCGGGCGATGTCCGCCGCCGAACGCGAGGCCGACCTGGCCGAGGCGCTGGCCTTCACCCGGCTGCATCTGGCCTCGCCGAGCCGGGTGCCGGGTTCGTGACCGAGCCCGAGGACGGGGCGCCCGAGCGGCCCGCCCGCCGCCGGGGGCGCCCGGCACGTGCCGCCGCCGAGGCCGGGCCCGGCGCCCGGGACCGGATCCTGACCGCGGCCCGTACGCAGTTCGCCGAGCGCGGCTACGACAAGGCCTCGGTGCGCGCTATCGCCAAGGCGGCCGGGGTGGACGCGGCCCTGGTGCACCACTACTTCGGCACCAAGGAGCAGGTCTTCGCGGCGGCCATCGAGCTGTCCTTCGCGCCCGCGCTGACCATGCCCGACGCCCTCGCGGGCGGCGGCGCCGAGGTGGGCGAGCGGATGGCCCGCTTCATGTTCGGGGTCTGGGAGAACCCGGTCAGCCGGCCGCCGCTGCTGGCGATCATGCGTTCGGCGCTGACCAACGACACCGCGGCGGCGGTGCTGCGCGGGCTGATCGAGCGCCGGATGCTGCAGCGGCTGGCGGGCGAACTGAGCGTCCCCGACCCCGAGTTCCGGGTGCAGCTGGCCGCGAGCCACCTCATCGGCATCGCGCTGCTGCGCTATGTGATCAAGATGGACCCGGTCGCCTCCGCGGACACGGAGGAGATCATCGCGATGGTCGCGCCGACGCTCCAGCGGTATCTGACCCAGTCGTAGGGGAGGGGCGAAGCCCTAGGGGAGGGGCGAACAGATCCCGTAGGGGACGCGAGAGCCCCCTGCGGGGCCACAACGCGGGGGTGCCGGGCGGCATTCCCCTCGTGATCGCCTTCGTGGCCAGGGTGCGCCGGCCCGTGTCGTCGGGGTGAGCCGAGCCGTCCGTACTGCGGGCATCCGTCTCACATACCGGAGTAGGTGTCCGGATCTTGGATCAAGAGCGTAATCTCGGATGCAGCTGCTACATGATTTCCGAGGGAGTGACCTATCGTGCCCGAGCTGAGGTCCCGCACCGTTACCCATGGCCGCAACATGGCGGGCGCCCGCGCCCTTATGCGGGCTTCGGGTGTAGCGAGCGAGGACATCGGCAAGCCGATCGTCGCCGTGGCCAACTCCTTCACCGAGTTCGTGCCCGGCCACACCCACCTCGCCCCGGTCGGCCGGATCGTCTCCGACGCCATCCGGGCCGCCGGCGCCGTCCCCCGCGAGTTCAACACCATCGCGGTCGACGACGGCATCGCCATGGGCCACGGCGGCATGCTCTACTCGCTGCCCTCCCGCGACCTGATCGCCGACTCCGTCGAGTACATGGTCGAGGCGCACTGCGCCGACGCACTGATCTGCATCTCCAACTGCGACAAGATCACCCCCGGCATGCTGATGGCCGCGATGCGCCTGAACATCCCGGTGGTCTTCGTCTCCGGCGGCCCGATGGAGGCCGGCCAGGCCACCCTCGTGGACGGCACGGTCCGCAAGCTCGACCTGATCAACGCCATCGTCGACTCGGTCAACGACAGCGTCTCCGACGAGGACGTGCTGCGCATCGAGGAGAACGCCTGCCCGACCTGCGGTTCGTGTTCCGGCATGTTCACCGCCAACTCGATGAACTGCCTGACCGAGGCCATCGGCCTCTCGCTGCCCGGCAACGGCTCGGTCCTGGCCACCCACACCGCCCGCAAGGCGCTCTACGAGAACGCCGGCCGCACGGTCGTGGAGATCACCAAGCGCTACTACGAGGACGGCGACGAGTCCGTCCTGCCGCGCAACATCGCCACCCGCGCCGCCTTCGAGAACGCCATGGCGCTCGACATCGCCATGGGCGGCTCCACGAACACGATCCTGCACCTGCTCGCCGCCGCCCAGGAGGCCGAGCTGGACTACGACCTCAAGGACATCAACGAGGTCTCGCGGCGCGTCCCCTGCCTGGCCAAGGTCGCCCCGAACGTGGCGCCCGGCGGCACGTACTACATGGAGGACGTGCACCGCGCCGGCGGCATCCCCGCGATCCTCGGGGAGCTCTACCGCGGCGGACTGCTCAACGAGGACGTGCACTCCGTCCACTCCGCGACCCTCGCCGAGCACCTCAAGACCTGGGACGTGCGCGGCGGTTCGCCCTCCGCCGAAGCCGTCGAGCTGTGGCACGCCGCCCCCGGCTGCAAGCGCTCGGCGACCGCCTTCTCCCAGTCCGAGCGCTGGGAGACGCTGGACACCGACGCCGAGGGCGGCTGCATCCGCTCCGTCGAGCACGCCTACTCCAAGGACGGCGGACTGGCGGTCCTCAAGGGCAACATCGCCGAGGACGGCTGCGTGGTGAAGACCGCCGGCGTCGACGAGTCCATCTGGACCTTCGAGGGCCCGGCCGTGGTCTGCGAGTCGCAGGACGAGGCCGTCGACAAGATCCTCACCAAGCAGATCAAGGAAGGCGACGTCGTCGTCATCCGCTACGAGGGCCCCAAGGGCGGCCCCGGCATGCAGGAGATGCTCTACCCGACGTCGTTCCTCAAGGGCCGCGGTCTGGGCAAGGCCTGCGCGCTGGTCACCGACGGCCGCTTCTCCGGCGGCACGTCCGGCCTGTCCATCGGCCACGCCTCCCCCGAGGCGGCCTCCGGCGGCACCATCGCCCTCGTCGAGGACGGCGACCGCATCCGCATCGACATCCCGGGCCGGACCATCGACCTCCTCGTGGACGACGCGACGCTGGCCGCCCGCCGGGAGGCCCTGGGCGGGGTGTACGCGCCCAAGCAGCGCGAGCGCAAGGTGTCGGCGGCGCTGCGGGCCTACGCGGCGATGGCCACCAGCGCGGACAAGGGCGCGGTGCGGGACGTGAACAAGCTCGGCTGAGCACACCGTTGACGTGATGGAGCCCCCACTTCGGTGGGGGCTCCATCCGTTGGACCGTCAGACGGTGGGCAGTTCCCCGCCCTTGACGGCGTCGACGAACGAGGACCAGGCCGCCGCGTCGAAGAGCAGCGCGGGGCCGTGGGGGGCCTTGCTGTCGCGGACGGGGACGAGGGCGGGGAAGTCGTCGGAGACCTCGATGCAGGCGCCGCCGTCCGGGTTGCTGTAGCTGGACTTGCGCCAGGTGGCGGCGGTCAGGAGGTCGTCGGAAACCTCGATGCACGCGCCTCCGTCGGAGTTGCTGTAGCTGGACTTGCGCCAGGTGACGGTGCTCAGGTCGATGGTTCGCACGGCACTTCCTCCAACATCTGCATGACGAACTTCCGCGATTCGTCCGGGCTCAATGCTCGGTCCCGCACTGAATCGTACGCGCGTTGCAGATGCTCAACCTGTCGGGTTTCTTCGATGAGTTCGCCACGGTGGGCGTTCTCGGTATAGGCCACGGTGCAGCCGTTCAGCAGCTTCAGGAAGATCACGGAAGTGCTGTCCAGGCCGTACAGCCCGGCGCTGAACGGCAGCACCTGGAGAGTGACGCTCGGACGTTCGGGCGCCGAGACCAAATACTCAAGCTGCTTCCGCCACTTCTCGGGATCCGTCAACGGCGTGCGCAGCACCGCCTCGGACAGGATGGTGCGGAACTGCGGCGGATCATCGCGATCCAACGATTGACGGCGACCTATGCGGGCTTCCACCTGCCGCGTCAGCTCCTCGCCTTCGATGCCGCCCGCCGTGAGCAAGGCTCGTACGTAGCCCTCCGTCTGCAGCAGCCCATGAACGGTGCTGACCCCGAAGTGCCACATGCTCAACGCTTCGGCTTCCAGCGTCATATATCGGCGGTACTGCTCCTTGAACTGCGTCGGATCCGCGACCGCCAACTCCCAGAGCGTCAGCAGCAGATCCCCGGTGCCGTAATGCTGGGCCAGCGCCTCCACCACCTCGGGGCTCCCCAGCGTCTGCCCGCTCTCCATCTTGCCGAACAGCGACGCGTCCCACCCCAGCACCTCGCCGAGCTTCCGCAGGCTGTCGCCCTTCTGCGCCCGCAGTAATCGCAGCTCTTCCGCGAAGCGTCGGCGCGGCTCCTGACTGCGTCCGGTGACCACTCGTCTCGGCGGCATGGTGCCCTCCTCCGTGGAAGGTGCGGAACAAACGGTGCAAGGGTGCGAAGTACGGCCCGCAAACGGGCCCGGCGCCCGGATCCCCGTCCATCCTCGTAATGGCCGGGCCACTCACCGTAGTCGCGACCGGTCAGCCCCACAGGCAAACGGCGGACAGGAGCGGAGTCATGGCCACAGGCCGGATGGACGAGGCGGAGGCGGCGTGCGGCGAACTGGCCGAGTTGCTCCGGCGGGCCGGCATCGTGCTGCCGTCGCTGGGTGTCGACCCGGTGGCCTACACCCGCGAACACCCCTACCCCCTGGTCGAGTTGGGGCGCTGCAACCTGGAGACGGCGCGCCGGTTGATCCAGGTGCTGGCGAAGGCCGAGCGGTGACGGCGTGACCGGCCGCCGCCGCCCCTACATCTCACCGTCGTGCCACATCGGCACCCACGCGGCCTGCGACAAGGGCGTGGCGGGGCACGGAGCCACCTCGGTGCCCGGTGTGCGGCACGAGGTCTGCGCCTGCCGCTGCCACCAGGAGCCGGTGCGGGGGCCTCACCAGCCCGCCGGGTCCTTCGTCGGCGCGCCGAACACCGTGCCGTCCGGCGCCGCGGCGTAGACCGAGCCCCGTGCGCCGTCCACCCGGGGTGCGGGCAGCGACTCCACGAATCCGTTGTGCCGGGCGGCCGTGAGCCGGGGCGGGGTCTGGCCGATCAGTGCGCCCGACCGGGCGTCCATCGCCAGCAGCCGACCGTCCGCGGCGGTGAAGAACAGCCGGTTGCCGCTCACCACGGGCGCCGACCCCCGGCTGACCGAGGTCTCGGTGTCCCACTTACGGGCCCCGACGGCCTGCAGCGCACCGCCCTCGGCCAGCAGGTACACCGTCTCGTCGTGCACCACGGCGGCCACGCCGTCCAGGGGCGCGGTCAGCGGCAGCCGGCGGGTGTGCCCGCTCGCCGGGTCGTAGCGGACGACGGAGGTGGTGCGGTAGGAGAGCTTGGGGTCGGTGGCGGTGAGGTAGAGCGCCCCGGACGGGCCGGTCCCGGCCGGGGTGAGCACGCCCGGCAGCCGGCGCGACCAGCGGACCCGGCCGTCGGCCACGTCGATGGCGGTGACCTGCGAGGCCGTGCCGTCGGGGGTGGGTTCGGCGGCGTAGGCGGTGTGCGGGCCGCCGAATCCGGTGAACAGCGGGAGCTGGTGGCCGGGGTAGCGCCGGTGCCACCGCTCGCGGTGGGTGGCGCTGTCCAGCGCCGTGACCGTGCCGTCCCCGGCCGCCAGCAGGACGCGGTTCCCGATGACCGCGGCCCCGCCCTCGTATCCGGTGATGTCCTTGCTCCAGCGGACGGCGCCCTGGCCGCCGGGCGACGGATCGAGCGCCAGCAGCCGGGTGGCATCGGTGGAGAAGACGTACAGCAGGCCGCCGGAGAGCACCGGGGCGGCCGGTGAGGCGGCGTACTTGCCGGGGGAGTCCTCCGTGCGCCGCCACGCCACGCGGCCGGTGTCCGGGTCGAGCCGGGCGGCCAGCACACCGTTCTGGCCGCAGAAGACGGCGCCGGATCCGCTGGTGCAGAAGGGCAGTTCGGCGTCGTGCCCCTTGGGCCGCTCGATGAGCGTGGTGTGCCAGGCGCGGAAGCCCTCACCGGGGCGGGAGGGACGGGTCTGCAGCGCCGGGTCCCGGCCGGGGTCCCCGGAGAAGAGCGCCTGGGCCCCGGCGAACGCGCCGGCCCCGGTGACCACCAGGGCGAGCGCCGCCCACAGGGGCCAGCGGCGGTTCCGGGAGCGGGCGCCGCGACGCGGGCCGGAAGCGGGCGCGGCCGGGGCGCCGAGGAGAGCCGATTCGGCGGCCGGCGCCGGCTCGGCGACGAGGGCCGGTTCGACGAGGGGGGCGGGCGCCCGCACATGCGTGGTCTCGGCGCGCGGCGGGGTGGGCTCGGCCCGTACGGGCTGCCGCTGCTCCGGGATCCGCACGTCCGGCACCGCGCCGTCCACCGCGCGCCGCACCGCGCCGTCCACGGTCAGGCCCACCGGGGCGTCGGTCCGCAGCAGCTCCCTCAGCGCGTCCGGCGTCGGGCGGTCCGCCGGGTCCTTCGCCAGGCAGCTCTCGATCAGCGGGGCCAACTCCTGTGGCACGCCCGCCAGATCGGCCTCGTCGTGCACCACCTGATACGCGACGAGGTACGGGCTCTCCGAGTCGAACGGCCCGCTCCCGGTGGCGGCGTGCACCAGCACCGAACCCAGGGCGAAGACGTCCGCCGCGGGCCCCACCTCGCGCGGCCGCTGGAACTGCTCGGGCGCCATGAACGGCGGCGTGCCGATCAACTTGCCGGTCTCGGTGCGCATTTCACTGTCGGCGGGGCGTGAGATGCCGAAGTCGATGACTTTCGGGCCGTCGGCGGCCAGCAGCACGTTTCCCGGCTTGAGGTCGCGGTGCACCACCCCGGCGCGATGGATGTCGCGCAGCGCCTCGGCGAGCCCCGCGGCCAGCTGCCGGACCTCGCCGGGCGCCAGCGGGCCGTTCCGCTTCACATGGTCCGAAAGCGTCGGTCCGGGGATGTGGAGGGTGGCCATCCAGGGGCGTTCGGCGTCCGGGTCGGCGTCCACGACGGGCGCGGTGAAGGCCCCGCTGACCCGCCGCGCGGCCGCCACCTCCTGGCGGAACCGCCCGCGGAACTCCGGGTCCTGGGCGAACTCGGCGTGGATGACCTTGACCGCGAGCAGCAGTCCGGAGGACGAGCGGGCCAGGTGGACCACGCCCATACCGCCGGCGCCGAGCCGCGCCTCCAGGCGGTACTGCCCGGCGTACTCCGGACGCTCCGCTTCCGGGCCGACCCCGGAATCGCGCAGCGACGGCATGGTTCCACCCCCGTGTCATTCCCCGTGCCATTCGGTCGCAGGTGCGACGCGCGGAGCCTAGTCGATGGCGCGTACGAGATGAACGAAGCTTGCTAGCGTGCGCGTTGCGGAACCGAAACGAACATGATCGAACGGGCACCACCAACGGGGGAGCAAGAAATGACAACTCAGGACATACAGGGCGATTCCGAGCAGGCTGCCGGTCAGGCGCTCGCCGCCGCGTCCGGTGGCGGCCTGGTCTATCCGATCGCGCCCGGCTACCGCGTCAAGGTCCGCAAGGGCCCCGGCACGAACTACCCGGTCGTCCGCCTTCTGCCGGAGGGCGCGCGGATCGAGATCCGCTGCCAGCGGCACGGCCAGCGGGTCAGCGGCCCGTACGGCACCTCGGACATCTGGGACAACATCGGCACCGGCCAGTACGTCTCCGACACCTACGTCCGCACGGGCAGCGATGTGATGGTCGCGCCGCGCTGCATGGGCGGCTGAGGCGCGGCGGGCGCCCTCGACGCAGGAGGGGCAGGCCTGCCGGCCCGTACGGCCCGGCGGGGATAATCGAGCCATGAACGATGCGCAGACCCCCGCCGGGAGCCCGGAGCGCGGCGGCCCCGACGGCGGCCCCGAACCGGAGGAGATCCGGTTCTTCGGCACCACCTGGGTCCACCACGACGGCGGCTACGCCCTGCGCCGGGTCGGCGTCGCGGTGGGCTCGCTCGCGCTCGCCGCGGCCGGCGCGGTCGTGCTGCGGTTCGCCTTCCAGGGCCTGGAGATCGCCGCCGTCGGCCCGTTCGTCGGCATCCTGGTCGTCGCCGGCTTCGCCGTCTGCAGCGCGCTGGCCTTCCGCCGCACCTGGGACGGTTTCGTGCGCCGCCCCGACCCGGCCGCCCACAGCGCCGCCGGGTCGTCCGGGCAGAGCCTGATGCTGATCGGCTTCCTCGGCTCGCTGCTCGCGTACTTCTGCCGCAGCCTCCTGGAGGCCCCCGGCGAGCGGCTGCACCGCACCGAGTACGCGGCGGCCCGCGACCGCCACGCACGCCGCCGCAGCGCCCGCACCGGCAACCCGGCCGCCAAGAGCGCCACCGCCAAGAACGGCCCGGCCGCCAAGAGCACTTCGGCCGCGAAGAAGAAGTCCGGCAAGCGCCGCTGACGCGGTGGGCGGCACGGCCCGCCCCGGCCGGGTGTCACAGTGCGCCCGCCCGCCTCGTCCTTGAGGGCAGGAGCGCGGCGAGCAGCGGTCGCGCAGGACCGCGGGCGATCGCCCACGACACCCGAGGAGCGGGCCATGGCAAAGCCGCAGACGAGCGCGGACGACCACCAGGACACGCCGGCCGGCGACCGGCTGGCCCAGTTCGAGGAGCAGCGCGGACGGCTGTGGGCCATCGCCTACCGGATCATGGGCACCGTCACCGACGCCGACGACGCCGTGCAGGAGACCTGGCTGCGCTGGCAGGCGCTGCCCGACGAGCCGCCGGTGGCCAGCCCGCGCGGCTTCCTCACCACCGTCGTCAGCCGCATCTGCTACGACCTGCTGGGCTCGGCTCGGGCCCGCCGAGAGACGTATGTCGGCCCGTGGCTGCCGGAGCCGCTGCTCGCCGGGGCGGGCGCCGGCGGAGCGCGGCTGCCGGGCCCGGAGGGCGCCGGCGACCACGGCCCCGAGGACCGGGTCACGCTCGACGAATCCGTGGGCATGGCCCTGCTGACCGTCCTGGAGCGGCTCACCCCGGCCGAGCGCACCTCCTTCATCCTCCACGACGTCTTCGCGGTGCCCTTCCCGGAGATCGCCGAGGCGGTCGGCCGCACCCCGGACTCCGTACGGCAGCTGGCCTCCCGCGCCCGCAAGCGGGTACGGGCCGAGGCGCCGCGCCGTACCGTGGACCGCGCGGAGCACCGCCGCACCGTAGAGGCGTTCCTCGCGGCCGTCGTGGGCGGCGACCTCGACGCCCTGCTGGCCGTGCTGGATCCCGAGGTCGTCTGGCGTTCGGACGGCGGCGGCAAGGTCAGCGCCGCCCGCCGGCCGGTACTGGGCCGCGAGAAGGTCGCCCGCTACGCGCGGGGGCTGGTGCTGCGGGGCAGCGAACTCGGGCCGATCCGCGCCGAGTTGGTGGACGTCAACGGCGCCACCGGCCTGGTCTTCGCCGACGCGGCGGGCCGGCAGGCCGGGGTGTTCGCCTTCACCGTGCACGACGGGCGGATCATCGAGGTGGACGCCGTGATCAACCCCGACAAGCTCGGCCACCTCGACCTCTTCGACCTGCTGTGACGCGGCGGCCGCCGCGGGACGGGCGGCCGCTGTCACACTCCGGCCCGCCGCGTCGTCCTCCTTCCGGCGCCGGCCGTCCGGGCGCGGCGCCCCCACCCCAGGAGGACGGCATGAAGAGCATGACGAAGCAGCGGGTCGTGGTCCTCGGCGGCGGCTACGCGGGCATGACGGCCGCGCTGCGGCTCGCCCCGTACGCCCGGGTGACCCTGGTCGACCCCGACGACCGGTTCACCGAACGGGTACGACAGCACGAGCGGGCCGCCGGCCGCCCCGAAGTGACCCACTCCCGGGCGCGGTTGCTGCACGGCACCGGCGTCGAGCACCTCGCCGCCCGTGCCACCGCCCTCGACGCGGACGCCCGCACCGTCCGCACCGACAGCGGCCGCACCCTCGGCTACGACCGGCTGGTCTACGCCCTCGGCAGCCACACCGACCCGCGCGGGGCCGGTGAACGCGCCTTCACCGCCGAGAGCCCCGAGGCCCTGCACAAGCGGCTGCTGGACGGACCGGGCCGGCTGGCCGTGGTCGGCGGCGGCCTGACCGGCATCGAGATGGCCGCCGAGATCGCCGAGGCCCATCCACGGTGGGAGGTCCGCCTGCTGACCGGCGGGCAGATCGGCGGCGGACTGTCGACCCGCGGCCGGGCCCATGTCCGTACCGTCCTGGGCCGGCTGGGCGTACGCGTCGAGGAGGGCCGCCGGATCGCCGACGCGCAGGGCGTCGACGCCGACGCCGTGCTGTGGACGGCCGCCATGCGGGCCGCCGGCGGACTCGCCCACGACGCCGGGCTGGACACCGATCCGCTCAGCGGCCGGATCCGGGTCGACGCGGCGCTGCGCTCGGTCAGCCACCCCGACGTCTACGCGGCGGGCGACGCGGCCGCGGCCCGGTCGCCCCGCGCCGGCGCCCTGCGGATGGCCTGCGCCACCGCCCTGCCCACGGGTGCGCACGCGGCCGGCGCGATCATCGCCGAGTCGCGCGGCGCCGAACCCGGGCCGCTGTCGTTCGGGTACGTCATCCAGTGCGTGAGCCTGGGGCGGCGCGACGGCCTGGTCCAGTCCGTACGGGCCGACGACACCCCGCGCGAGCGGGTGCTGACGGGCCGCCCGGCCGCCCTCGTCAAGGAGCAGGTGGTCCGCTCCACCCTGCGCATCATGAAGCTGACGGCCCGCCACCCGGGCGCCGTGCGGTGGATCCCGGGCATGGGCTAGGCGGTGTCCCGTCGAACTCCGGCACGCCGGGCCGCCGCGCGGGCGCGTGTGGTAGCACTGCGTGCATGACGGGCAAGCCCACGGAACGCGCCGGTTACCACCACGGCGACCTCCCCGCCGCGCTCACCTCGGCGGCGATCGAGCTGCTGGACGAGCGCGGGATGGAGCAGGTGACCGTACGTGAGGTCGCACGCCGGGCGGGGGTGTCGCCGGGCGCGCCGTTCAGGCACTTCGCCGACCGGCAGGCGCTGCTGACGGCGGTCGCCGACCGGATCCTGGCCGACTTCGCGGAGTGGCAGATCGGCATGGTCGCCGGCGCCGAGGGCTCCGTGATGCGCGCCTTCGGCCTGGGCTTCGTCCGCTTCGCGATCCGCCACCCGCGCCGCTTCGAGCTGATCAAGACCAGGGTGTTCGGCGACAGTCAGCCCGCCGAGCTGCACCAGCGGCTCTCCGACATCGAGCGGGCCTTCACCGACATCATCATCGCCGACCAGAAGGCCGGGGTGCTGCGCCCCGGCGATCCCGCGACGGTGGGCCTGGCGGGCCAGGCCGTGGTCTACGGGCTGTCGCAGATGATCGTCGACGGGTATCTGCCGCCGGACCGGGCGGAGCTGCTGGCCGAGCAGGTCCTGGACACCTTCGGCACCGGTATCGCCAACTCCCCTGGTTCCACAGGGCCTTGACCCCCTCCCCACCCGCTGATGTAATCGCTGATTACATCAGCCGAGGAGGGTGAGATGCCCCTGCCGCGCCCGTCGCGCATCCCGAGATTCCCGGACCCCGCGGCCTCGGGCACGGTGACCGTCGAGGTCACCCCCGCCGAGACGTACCGCGTCGTGAGCGACCCGCTGGTGATGGTCCGCCTCGGCGAGGAGGCGCACCGCGCCCGCTGGCTGGGCGGCGCCACGGCCCCGGCGGTGGGCGCCCGTTTCCGCGGCCACAACCGCAACGGCCCGCGCCGCTGGTACACCGACTGCCGGATCACGGACGCCGATCCGGGCCGGCGCTTCGCCTACGAGGTGACGGCGCCGCTCGGCATCCCCATCTCCCGCTGGCAGTACGACATCGCGCCCGCGGCGGAGGGCTGCACCGTCACCGAGACCAACTGGCTGCGGGTGCCGCTGTGGTTCATCCCCGTCGCCGTCCTCGTCACCGGAGTCTCCGACCGCATCGGCGCCAACCACACCCACATCGGCAGCACACTCCACCGCCTCAAGCGCCATCTGGAGTCGCCCCCGCCCGGCGCCGCCGACAGCCCGGAGCGCGGCGAGCGGCCCGTGGGGTGAAGCCGCGCACGGGGTGAAGCGGCGCAGGTGTCGACCGGGCGCAGCGACTCCCGCCCCGGCCGGACCGGTCCCGGCGGACCGTACGGCCGAGGCGGGCCCAGTGGAACCACACCAGGAAGGAAGGCACGCACATGCACGATGTACGCGGCTTACTCGCTCCTGACGCGTTCAGAGGTGTCGTCGCCACGGTCATGGACAACAACCCCGGCATGGACGAGCCGATGGCCGGGCGGGTGGTGGACGAGGCGCTCAAGTTCGTCGTGGCCGCCGCGAAGTTCCCGGCGACGTCCATCCGGCCCTCGCGCCTGGTCGACGAGGGGTGGCACGCCCTCATCCTGCACACCGCGCGCTACGCCGAGCTGTGCGCCCGGCTCGGACGCTTCGTGCACCACTATCCCGACGAGCCCGGAGTCTGCGAGCACGGCGCGGAGGGGCATCTGCCGACCGTGGCCCTGATCGAGGAGGCGGGGTTCAGCGCGGACAAGGAACTGTGGCCGACCTCGACGAGCGCGCTCACCCCGGCGGGGGCGAGGTGCCGGCGCAAGCCCCATCCGGGCGGCGGCTGCGGCACCTCGTCCTGCGGCTCCTCCTGCGGGTCGTCGTGCGGCTCGGGCTGCGGCGGGGGAGGGGGCGACTAGGCGGGCCCGGGCAGTACCGCGCTTCCTCGGAGCCGGGGCCGTCCGCCCGCGGTGTGTGCGTGCGCGGGCGGACGGCCGCTCAGTACTCCCAGTCCGGCTTGCCCTTGCCGTAGAGCCAGTCGTCGAACAGATCGGTCAGATCCACGTCCGTGCGCGCCTGGCAGAAGGCGATGAAGTCCTTCGAATCGGCGTTGCGGTAGCGGTACTCGGCGGGCCACTCCTTGAGGATCTCGAAGAAGGTCTTGTCGCCGACGGCCTTGCGCAGTTGCTGGAGCACCATCGCGCCGCGCTCGTAGACGGGCGTCGCGGTCACGTCCTTCGCCGCGGCCGGCTTACCCGCGGGGAAGTCCCAGCGCTCGTTGTCCTCGTCGTCGGCGTAGAGCGCGTCGAACTGCTGCTGCGGCGTCTTGCCGCCCTCGTGCTCCTCCCACAGCCACTCGGCGTAGGTCGCGAAGCCCTCGTTGAGCCAGGTGTCCCGCCAGGTCTTCGGCGTCACCGAGTCGCCGAACCACTGGTGAGCCATCTCGTGCACCACGGTCACGGTGTCCGGCGCCCCGGCGTAGACCGGCTTGGTCTGGGACTCCAGGGCGTACCAGTCGACCCGCTCCGGGGTGTGGTCGACGATCGCGCCCGCCGAGGAGAACGGGTACTTCCCGAAGAGTCCGCTCTCCCACTTGATGATCTCCGGCAGCCGCTCCAGCGGCTCCTTGCTCGCCTTGGCCTCCGCCGGGTCCACCGCGACGTACAGCGGCAGCCCGTCGGGCGTACGGGACTTGCGGACGTCGAACTTCCCGATGGTGGCGGTGGCCAGATAGCTGGCCATCGGCTGCGGGTCGTGCCATTCGAACGTGGCCTTGTCCTTGGAGACCTTCTCCGACCGCAGCTCCCCGTTGGCGACGGCGGTGTACTGCCGCGGCACGGTGATCTTGAAGTCGTAGGTCGCCTTGTCACCGGGGTGGTTGTTCCCGGGGAACCACGTCATGGCCCCCGCGGGCTCACCCGACACGAACGCCCCGTCGGCGGTCTTGACCCAGCCCTCCGTCGACCCGTCCGGATCCTCCATCTCCTGCGGGGTCCCGCCGTAGTCGACGGTCGTACGGAACCGCGCGCCCTTGGCGATCCCGCCCTCCGGAGTCACCGTCAGCTTGTGCCCCTTGCGGGAGAACGCGGCGTCCTCGCCGTCGACCCGGACGGCGGACACCCGCAGCCCCTGAAGATCCAGCTTGAACGAGCGCAGATCCTGCTCGGCCCGGGCGGTGATCTCGGCGGTGGCGTCCAGGTGCCGGTGCTTGACGTCGTAGTCGAGATCGAGCCCGTAATGGCTGACCTGGTAGCCGCCGTTGCCGAGCGCCGGGAAGAGGGGGTCGCCCACCCCGCCGCTGCCCGCCGCCCCCTGGGTGCCGACGGCCGCGCTCGTGCACGAGGACAGCAGCAGGGCGACGGACAGTGCCGCGGTCGCACCGCAGCAGCGAAGGGGCCGGCGGTTCACAGCGCTCCTCAGGTCGGTGGTCACAAGTTCCCCGACCCTACGGTCATTTCCGCCGCAACGCCCCTCCGCTACCGGTTAGGGAGCATTACGGGGCGATCGACGGCGCGGTGTGCTGCGCGGTTCCCTCCGGCCCGCGGCGCTGCTCCTCCCAGTTGCCGAGCGCGGCCGCACACGCGTGGTCGAGATGGCGCAGTCCGGACAGGTCCAGCTCGATCTCCCGGTCCCGGGGCAGCGCCTCCAACTGGTCGAGCAGCTTGGGCAGCCGCAGGAAGGTGGCGTTGCCGACGGCCCGCACGAGGACGGGGCGCCGGGAGCCCGACGCGGACGTCCCCTCGGGCTCGTCCAGTCCCACGATCTCCAGGTGCACATGCGAGGTCTCCCACGCCGACTTGGCGATCGCCATCAACAGCCCCAGCAGCACCCCCTCGAACATGTTGGTGGCCACGATCGCCACCGCGGTGGCGGCCAGCACCACGGCCTCACCCCGGTGCTCCCGCCACAGCGGCCGCCACTCCTTGACCGGGAGCAGCTTCCAGCCGGCGTGCACCAGCACACCGGCCAGCGCCGCGATCGGCACCGCGCCCAGCGCCGCCGGGAACGCCGCCGCGAAGACCAGCAGCCACACCCCGTGCAGCACCCGGGACGCCTTGGTGCGCGCACCGGCCCGCACGTTCGCGGAGCTGCGGACGATCACCGCGGTCATCGGCAGCGCGCCGAGCAGTCCGCAGACCGTGTTGCCGGCGCCCTGGGCCATCAACTCCTTGTCGTAGTCGGTCCGCGGACCGTCGTGCAGCCGGTCCACCGCGGCCGCGCTGAACAGCGACTCCGCCGACGCGATCAGCGTGAACGCCAGCACGGTGCCCAGCGCACCGGCCACCGCCCCCGCCTCCACCAGCCGCGCGAAGTCCGCCCCGCCCGGCGGCTGTACGACATCCAGCAGGCCCTGCACTTCGACCCGCGCCACCGGCAGGTCCCAGACGAACACCACGGCGGTCGCCAGGGCCACCGCCACCAGCGGCGCCGGTAGCACCCGCGCCGCCCGCCCCCACCGTGGCCACAGCACCAGCAGCGCCATCGTCGAGGCGCCGATCGCCAGCGCCGTGAGCGCGCTCTGCGATGCGGCGGTATCCGCCGCGAGCCGCGGCAGCCCGGCCAGGTTCGCCGGCCCGCCACCGGGCGCCTCGGCGTCGACCAGGGTGTACAGCTGGCCGGCGATCAGCACCAGCCCGATACCCGCCAGCATTCCCTGGACGACCGCGATCGAGATGGCCCGGAACCAGCGGCCCAGCCGCAGCGCCCCCATGGCCAGTTGCAGCAGCCCGGCGATCAGCACCAGCGCGCCCAGCGCGCCGAGCCCGTACTCCTGCACGGCCTCGTAGACCAGCACGGTCAGCCCGGCGGCCGGCCCGCTGACCTGCAGACTGCTGCCCGGCAGTAGCCCGGTGAGCAGCCCCCCGACGATCCCGGTGAGCAGCCCCAGCTCGGCCGGGACCCCGGAGGCGACGGCCACCCCGACACACAGCGGGACGGCGACGAGGAAGACGACGAGCGACGCGGTGAAGTCGGCGCGCAGGACCGACAGCGAGGGCCGCGCCGAGCGGGCGGGCCGAGAGGATATCGACTGCTGGGACGGGTGTGAGCGGGCAGGACGGAACCTACGCATGACGTGCCTCCAGCGGATGAGAGATGCGGCGGCGCACGCGCGGACACCGGCACCGGCCCGGAGACGGGCACGGCTAGCAGGCGCAGGGCGACCTGCGTCGGCCTGCTTTCGCCGGCTGCCGTGCGGTGCCGTGCGGCGCGCGCCATGAAGGGTGTGGCGATGACGGCTGGATCCGTCGGGATGCGCGGGCCGGGGAAGGCCCTGGGGCAGCTCTCAGCTCGCCGCGCTCAGCAGCGGAAGACGAGGTGGTGGACCGGCAGCTCGCCCGATCTCGACACGGGCACGGCCTGACGGCCGGTCAGCGGGGCGGCCAGGCGCAGCCCGCCCTCGGTCCGTACGGGAGCGTTGGTCGACACGGCCGTGCCGGGCGGTGCGGGCGCGCGGAACGTGGCCGCGGAGCGCCCGCCGCGGCGCGGCAGGCAGCGGCCGAGGGCGGCTTCCCGATCCTCGGAAGGGTCCGAGGCCATCGGGGCGGCGCTCGCGGAACCGGCGCCGGAGGCGCTGTTCCTGGCGGGCGCGGCCGCCGCGTCGGTTCCGAACGCGCCCTCGGCGGCGGTCGGCAGGGCCAGGACGACGGCCATGAGGATCAACAGGAGCCGTACGAAACGGCCCACCTGGATCTTCGCCATCGACGCCCCTTCCGGCGCGGCTGGACAGGTCCCCCCATTGTGTCGAGGCCGACAGGCCCCGCCGCAAGTCGATATGTGATCGACCTGTGAACGCCGAGTTATCGGACAGGAGGGAAGGGTTCCGTTCGCGCCGGCGACCGCCGAAGTGCCGTTCGTGCTTCAACGCGCTGTATCGCACACCACTCCGCCGGGTTGCTCACTCCAATGGCGCAATGCTTGACGGCCCACCCCACCCGGCGCATTATTCATCGCATGATGAATTACGGTGACGGCGACGCCGACGCGCCCGCCGTCCACGCCCACGACCTCACCGTCGTCCGAGGCGGCCGCACCGTCCTCGACGCCCTCACCTGCCACGTCCCCCGCGGCCGGATCACCGGCCTCCTCGGCCCCTCCGGCTGCGGCAAATCCACCCTCCTGCGCGCCGTCGTCGGCACCCAGGCCCACGTCACCGGCACCCTCGACGTCCTCGGCCGCCCCGCGGGCGCCCCCGCACTGCGCCCCCGCATCGGCTACGTCACCCAGGACCCCTCCGTCTACGACGACCTCACGGTCCGCCAGAACCTCGACTACTTCGCCGCGGTCCTGCATCCCGGCCGCGCCGCCCGCGACCACCGCCGCGCCGGCGTCGCCCGCGCCCTCGCGGACGTCGACCTCACCCGCCACGCCGACGTCCTCGCCGGCCGCCTCTCCGGCGGCCAGCGCAGCCGGGTCTCCCTCGCGGTGGCCCTCCTCGGCACCCCCGAACTCCTCGTCCTCGACGAACCCACCGTCGGCCTGGACCCCGTCCTCCGCCGCGACCTGTGGAACCTCTTCCGCGCCCTCGCCACCGACCGGGGCACCACCCTCCTGGTGTCCTCCCACGTCATGGACGAGGCCGAGCGCTGCGACCGCCTCCTGCTGATGCGCGAGGGCCGCTTCCTGGCCGAGGACACCCCGCAGGCCCTCCGCGACCGCACCGGCGCACCCACCGTCGAGGCCGCCTTCCTCCACCTCGTCGACCGGGCCGCGACCGCCGCCCCGCACCACGACACCACCACCCAGGAGCCGGCCCGATGACCGCCACCGCACCCCCGCCCGCCGCGGCCCCCCGCCCGCGCACCGCGCCGCTCTCCCCGTCCCGCACCCTGGCCACCGCCGCCCGGGTCCTGCGCCAGCTGCGCCACGACCGCCGCACCCTCGCGATGATGCTGGTCGTCCCGTGCGTGATGATCGCCCTGCTCCGCTATGTCTTCGACGCCCGCCCGGACACCTTCGACGGCATCGGGGCCTCCCTCCTCGGCATCTTCCCGATGATCACGATGTTCCTGGTGACCTCCATCGCCACCCTGCGCGAACGCACCTCCGGCACCCTGGAACGCCTGCTCGCCATGCCCCTGGGCAAGGCCGACCTGATCGGCGGCTACGCCCTGGCCTTCGGCCTGCTGGCGGTCGTCCAGTCCGCCCTCGCCACCGGACTGTCCGTCTGGGCCCTGGGCCTCGACACCGTCGGCTCCCCCTGGCTGCTCCTGCTCGTCGCCGTCCTGGACGCCCTCCTCGGCACCGCCCTCGGCCTCTTCGTCTCGGCCTTCGCCGCCTCCGAGTTCCAGGCCGTCCAGTTCCTGCCCGCCGTCCTGATGCCCCAGCTCCTGCTCTGCGGCCTGTTCACCTCGCGCGGGGCCATGCACCCCGCCCTCGAAGCGCTCTCCGACGCCCTGCCGATGTCCTACGCCGTCGACGGTATGAACGAGGTCCTGCGACACCCCGACATCACCGCCGACTTCGTCCGCGACACGGCCGTCGTCACCGGCTGCGCCCTCCTCGTCCTCGCCCTCGGCGCCGCCACCCTCCGCCGCCGTACGAGGTGACACCGTCTTGGCCCTCGGAACGCACCCGCGCCCCGCGCCGTCCGGGTGCGAGGATGACGGCGTAACCGACCAGGCACCACCGGCGAGGTGAACCGCAGCATGACCCAGAAGGTCGCCGTACTCGGCACCGGAAAAATCGGCGAAGCCCTTCTCAGCGGAATGATCCGAGGCGGCTGGGCCCCCTCCGACCTCCTGGTCACCGCCCGCCGCCGGGAACGCGCCGAACAGCTCCACGCCCGCTACGGCGTGGAGGCCGTCAGCAACGCCGAGGCCGCCAAGTCCGCCGACACCCTCATCCTCACCGTCAAGCCGCAGGACATGGGCGCCCTCCTGCGGGAACTCGCCCCGCACGTCCCCGTCGACCGCCTGGTCATCAGCGGCGCGGCCGGCATCCCCACCTCCTACTTCGAGGAGCGCCTGGCCACCGGCACCCCGGTCGTCCGGGTCATGACGAACACCCCGGCCCTCGTCGACGAGGCGATGTCCGTCATCTCCGCCGGCTCCCACGCCAGCGCCGCCCACCTCACCCTCGCCGAGGAGATCTTCGCAACCGTCGGCAAGACCCTCCGCGTCCCGGAGACCCAGCAGGACGCCGCCACCGCCCTGTCCGGCTCCGGCCCGGCGTACTTCTACTTCCTCGTCGAGGCCATGACCGACGCCGGCATCCTGCTCGGCCTGCCCCGCGACAAGGCCCACGACCTCATCGTCCAGGCCGCCATCGGGGCCGCCGTGATGCTCCGCGACAGCGGCGAGCACCCCGTCAAACTCCGCGAGAACGTCACGTCCCCGGCCGGCACCACCATCAACGCCATCCGCGAACTGGAGAACCACGGAGTCCGCGCGGCCCTGATCGCCGCCCTGGAAGCCGCCCGCGACCGCAGCCGCGAACTGGCCACCGGCAACGGCTGACCGCACCCCGCGGCGGGGCAGCCGGCCCCCGGACCGGCTGCCCCTGGGGGAGACACGCCTCAGGCCAGCAACCCCATCGCCTGATAGGCCGCATCCACCCGCGGCCTCGCGATCGCCCGGGCCCGCTCCGCCCCGGCCCGCAACACCGCATCCACCGCCGAGGGATCCGCCGCCAGCTCCGCGTGCCGGCTCCGCACCGGCCGCAGCATCTCCACCACCGCCTCCGCGGTGTCCTTCTTCAGCGCCCCGTACGAGGAGTACCCCTCGGCCAGCCGCTCCGGATCCCCATCCGTACAGGCGGCCAGCACATCCAGGAGATTGGCCACCCCCGGCCGCTCCTCCCGGTCGTAGACCACCTCGCTCCCGCCGTCGGTGACCGCCCGCATCACCTTCTTGCGGACCACCTCCGGCTCGTCGAGCAAATACACCACCCCCGCCGTCCTGGCGTGCGACTTGCCCATCTTGGACGTCGGCTCCTGCAGATCCATCACCCGCGCCGCCACCGCCGGATGCGTCGCCTTGGGCACGACGAACGTCGCCCCGTACCGCTGGTTGAACCGCACCGCCAGATCCCGCGTCAGCTCCACATGCTGTGCCTGGTCCTCCCCGACCGGCACCTCCTGTGCCCCGTACGCCAGGATGTCCGCCGCCATCAGCGCCGGATAGGTCAGCAGCGACAGCCGCACACTCCCGCCCCGCGCCTGCTCCCGCGCGGCCTTCTCCTTGTACTGGATCATGCGCCGCATCTCCCCGTCGGAGGCCGTGCACTCCATCAGATACGACAGCCGCACATGCTCATCGACCCGGCTCTGCGCGAACACCGTGCACAGCTCCGGATCCAGCCCCGCGGCCAGCAGCAACGTCGCGGCCTGCCGACTCAGCCGCCGCAACCGCGCCGGATCGTGCTCGACGGTCAACGCATGCAGATCCACCACGCAGAACAGCGCCTCCGCACGGTGCTGGTCCACCTCGACCCACCGCCGCATCGCCCCGAGGTAGTTCCCCAGCGTCAGATGCCCCGTGGGCTGCACCCCGCTGAAGATCCGAGTACGCGCCGTCGCAGTCGTCGCCATCGCCATCTCGCCCGTCCTTCTCTCCCGCACTCAACTGAGTGCGCGTCGAGACCGCCGACTTCGCCGGCCGGCTACGAGAGGGGGAAACGCGAACGGCCGCCGAAGCGGCGGCCGTGGTCATGCATGCGCTGTGGTTCGGCCGCCGTCAGGCGAGCCACCACTGCTGTACGAGCGCATGCGTAGTCATGTCGCAAACGTACACCGCGAACCCGTGCCCGGCGCGGGTTTGAACAACCCCACGCCCTCGTGTAGTGTCCTCCGAGTTGCCACGGAGCCGACCGGCCCCGGACAACCATCCCGCCGCTTCGCGGCACACCACTACTGCACGGCCCCTCACCGGGAACAATTTCGGCATGCCGAAATTCGGACCGCGGCGCGATTATGCGCCGACGAGGAATTCCGCTAAAGTAGTGATCACGCCGAAAGGCGCGAACAAACCCCCTCCGACGGGGAATCGGAAACAAATTCGGACCGGCAACGGAACGAAACGGATCTGATAGAGTCGGAAAGGCCGAAAAGCGAAAGCCGAACGGCCGACCCCGCTCCAACAGGGGGCCGGAGACGGAAACGGATCTGGTAAGGTTGGAAACGCGAAGAAGCCGAAAGGCCGAAACGCACCGGCGAAAATCGGAGCCGCGAGGATCTGGTAGAGTCGGAAACGCAAGACCGAAGGGAAGCGCCCGGAGATCCTGGTGAAACAGGAACAAAGGAAGCGTCCGTTCCTTGAGAACTCAACAGCGTGCCAAAAGTCAACGCCAGATATGTTGATACCCCGTCGACCGGAAACATCCGGGAGATGAGGTTCCTTTGAAAGTCCTACCAGCACAATGTGCGGGTAGGCAACACACAGCGAGGACGCTGTGAACGAGCAGGCTTATTCCGCCTGCTTGTTCCGCTCAACGCGAGTGTCACCCGCCGTTTTTCATTAAACGCAGTCGGGTAAAGCATTCACGGAGAGTTTGATCCTGGCTCAGGACGAACGCTGGCGGCGTGCTTAACACATGCAAGTCGAACGATGAACCTCCTTCGGGAGGGGATTAGTGGCGAACGGGTGAGTAACACGTGGGCAATCTGCCCTTCACTCTGGGACAAGCCCTGGAAACGGGGTCTAATACCGGATATGACGCGCGACCGCATGGTCTGTGCGTGGAAAGCTCCGGCGGTGAAGGATGAGCCCGCGGCCTATCAGCTTGTTGGTGGGGTAATGGCCTACCAAGGCGACGACGGGTAGCCGGCCTGAGAGGGCGACCGGCCACACTGGGACTGAGACACGGCCCAGACTCCTACGGGAGGCAGCAGTGGGGAATATTGCACAATGGGCGAAAGCCTGATGCAGCGACGCCGCGTGAGGGATGACGGCCTTCGGGTTGTAAACCTCTTTCAGCAGGGAAGAAGCGAGAGTGACGGTACCTGCAGAAGAAGCGCCGGCTAACTACGTGCCAGCAGCCGCGGTAATACGTAGGGCGCAAGCGTTGTCCGGAATTATTGGGCGTAAAGAGCTCGTAGGCGGCTTGTCACGTCGGATGTGAAAGCCCGGGGCTTAACCCCGGGTCTGCATTCGATACGGGCAGGCTAGAGTTCGGTAGGGGAGATCGGAATTCCTGGTGTAGCGGTGAAATGCGCAGATATCAGGAGGAACACCGGTGGCGAAGGCGGATCTCTGGGCCGATACTGACGCTGAGGAGCGAAAGCGTGGGGAGCGAACAGGATTAGATACCCTGGTAGTCCACGCCGTAAACGTTGGGAACTAGGTGTGGGCGACATTCCACGTCGTCCGTGCCGCAGCTAACGCATTAAGTTCCCCGCCTGGGGAGTACGGCCGCAAGGCTAAAACTCAAAGGAATTGACGGGGGCCCGCACAAGCAGCGGAGCATGTGGCTTAATTCGACGCAACGCGAAGAACCTTACCAAGGCTTGACATACACCGGAAAACCCTGGAGACAGGGTCCCCCTTGTGGTCGGTGTACAGGTGGTGCATGGCTGTCGTCAGCTCGTGTCGTGAGATGTTGGGTTAAGTCCCGCAACGAGCGCAACCCTTGTTCTGTGTTGCCAGCATGCCCTTCGGGGTGATGGGGACTCACAGGAGACTGCCGGGGTCAACTCGGAGGAAGGTGGGGACGACGTCAAGTCATCATGCCCCTTATGTCTTGGGCTGCACACGTGCTACAATGGCCGGTACAATGAGCTGCGATACCGCGAGGTGGAGCGAATCTCAAAAAGCCGGTCTCAGTTCGGATTGGGGTCTGCAACTCGACCCCATGAAGTCGGAGTTGCTAGTAATCGCAGATCAGCATTGCTGCGGTGAATACGTTCCCGGGCCTTGTACACACCGCCCGTCACGTCACGAAAGTCGGTAACACCCGAAGCCGGTGGCCCAACCCCTTGTGGGAGGGAATCGTCGAAGGTGGGACTGGCGATTGGGACGAAGTCGTAACAAGGTAGCCGTACCGGAAGGTGCGGCTGGATCACCTCCTTTCTAAGGAGCACTTCTTACCAAGCCTGGCTTGGTCAGAGGCCAGTACATCAGCGAATGTCTGATGCTGGTTGCTCATGGGTGGAACGTTGACTATTCGGCACGGTTTCTGAGGGTTCATTAGTACTGCTTCGGCGTGGAACGTGGGTCTTGGGGGATCGTGTCGGGCACGTTGTTGGGTATCTGAGGGTACGGACTGTGAGTCTGGACCTTCGCGATGCCGGCCCCAGTGAACTCAGCCTTCGGGTTGGGGTGGTGGGTGGCTGGTCGTTGCTTGAGAACTGCACAGTGGACGCGAGCATCTGTGGCCAAGTTTTTAAGGGCGCACGGTGGATGCCTTGGCACCAGGAACCGATGAAGGACGTGGGAGGCCGCGATAGGCCCCGGGGAGCTGTCAACCGAGCTTTGATCCGGGGGTGTCCGAATGGGGAAACCCGGCAGTCGTCATGGGCTGTCACCCATACCTGAACACATAGGGTATGTGGAGGGAACGCGGGGAAGTGAAACATCTCAGTACCCGCAGGAAGAGAAAACAACCGTGATTCCGGGAGTAGTGGCGAGCGAAACCGGATGAGGCTAAACCGTATTGGTGTGATACCCGGCAGGGGTTGCCAGTGCGGGGTCGTGGGAGTTCTCTTTCATCGTCTGCCGGCGATGAGACGAGTCAGAAACCGTTGATGTAGGCGAAGGACATGCGAAAGGTCCGGCGTAGAGGGTAAGACCCCCGTAGCTGAAACATTGACGGCTCGTTTGAGAACCACCCAAGTAGCACGGGGCCCGAGAAATCCCGTGTGAATCTGGCGGGACCACCCGTTAAGCCTAAATATTCCCTGGTGACCGATAGCGGATAGTACCGTGAGGGAATGGTGAAAAGTACCGCGGGAGCGGAGTGAAATAGTACCTGAAACCGTGTGCCTACAAGCCGTGGGAGCGTCGCGTTGAGTCTTCGGATTCAACGTCGTGACTGCGTGCCTTTTGAAGAATGAGCCTGCGAGTTTGCGGTATGTTGCGAGGTTAACCCGTGTGGGGAAGCCGTAGCGAAAGCGAGTCCGAATAGGGCGTTGAGTAGCGTGCCCAAGACCCGAAGCGGAGTGATCTAGCCATGGGCAGGTTGAAGCGGAGGTAAGACTTCGTGGAGGACCGAACCCACCAGGGTTGAAAACCTGGGGGATGACCTGTGGTTAGGGGTGAAAGGCCAATCAAACTCCGTGATAGCTGGTTCTCCCCGAAATGCATTTAGGTGCAGCGTCGTGTGTTTCTTGCCGGAGGTAGAGCACTGGATAGGCGATGGGCCCTACCGGGTTACTGACCTTAGCCAAACTCCGAATGCCGGTAAGTGAGAGCGCGGCAGTGAGACTGTGGGGGATAAGCTCCATGGTCGAGAGGGAAACAGCCCAGAGCATCGACTAAGGCCCCTAAGCGTGTGCTAAGTGGGAAAGGATGTGGAGTCGCAGAGACAACCAGGAGGTTGGCTTAGAAGCAGCCACCCTTGAAAGAGTGCGTAATAGCTCACTGGTCAAGTGATTCCGCGCCGACAATGTAGCGGGGCTCAAGCACACCGCCGAAGTCGTGTCATTGCAGCATGAGGGCCAACGCCCGCTGTGATGGGTAGGGGAGCGTCGTGTGCCGGGTGAAGCAGCCGTGGAAACGAGTTGTGGACGGTTCACGAGTGAGAATGCAGGCATGAGTAGCGATACACACGTGGGAAACGTGTGCGCCGATTGACTAAGGGTTCCTGGGTCAAGCTGATCTGCCCAGGGTAAGTCGGGACCTAAGGCGAGGCCGACAGGCGTAGTCGATGGACAACCGGTTGATATTCCGGTACCCGCTTTGAAACGCCCAATATCGAATCCATTAATGCTAAGGCCGTGAAGCCGGCCTGGAGTCTTCGGACAAAGGGACGTGGTGGAGCCGCCGATCCAAGGTGGTAGTAGGTAAGCGATGGGGTGACGCAGGAAGGTAGTCCAGCCCGGGCGGTGGTTGTCCCGGGGTAAGGGTGTAGGACGCTGTCTAGGCAAATCCGGACAGCATATAAGTCTGAGACCTGATGCCGAGCCGATTGTGGTGAAGTGGATGATCCTATGCTGTCGAGAAAAGCCTCTAGCGAGTTTCATGGCGGCCCGTACCCTAAACCGACTCAGGTGGTCAGGTAGAGAATACCGAGGCGTTCGGGTGAACTATGGTTAAGGAACTCGGCAAAATGCCCCCGTAACTTCGGGAGAAGGGGGGCCATTTCCGGTGATGGGATTTACTTCCTGAGCTGGGGGTGGCCGCAGAGACCAGCGAGAAGCGACTGTTTACTAAAAACACAGGTCCGTGCGAAGCCGTAAGGCGATGTATACGGACTGACGCCTGCCCGGTGCTGGAACGTTAAGGGGACCGGTTAGTCACATTTCGGTGTGGCGAAGCTGAGAACTTAAGCGCCAGTAAACGGCGGTGGTAACTATAACCATCCTAAGGTAGCGAAATTCCTTGTCGGGTAAGTTCCGACCTGCACGAATGGCGTAACGACTTCTCGACTGTCTCAACCATAGGCCCGGTGAAATTGCATTACGAGTAAAGATGCTCGTTTCGCGCAGCAGGACGGAAAGACCCCGGGACCTTTACTATAGCTTGATATTGGTGTTCGGTTCGGCTTGTGTAGGATAGGTGGGAGACTTTGAAGCCGTGACGCCAGTCATGGTGGAGTCATTGTTGAAATACCACTCTGGTCGTGCTGGATGTCTAACCTGGGTCCGTGATCCGGATCAGGGACAGTGTCTGGTGGGTAGTTTAACTGGGGCGGTTGCCTCCTAAAGAGTAACGGAGGCGCCCAAAGGTTCCCTCAGCCTGGTTGGCAATCAGGTGTTGAGTGTAAGTGCACAAGGGAGCTTGACTGTGAGACTGACGGGTCGAGCAGGTACGAAAGTAGGGACTAGTGATCCGGCGGTGGCTTGTGGAAGCGCCGTCGCTCAACGGATAAAAGGTACCCCGGGGATAACAGGCTGATCTTCCCCAAGAGTCCATATCGACGGGATGGTTTGGCACCTCGATGTCGGCTCGTCGCATCCTGGGGCTGGAGTCGGTCCCAAGGGTTGGGCTGTTCGCCCATTAAAGCGGTACGCGAGCTGGGTTTAGAACGTCGTGAGACAGTTCGGTCCCTATCCGCTGTGCGCGTAGGAGTCTTGAGAAGGGCTGTCCCTAGTACGAGAGGACCGGGACGGACGAACCTCTGGTGTGCCAGTTGTCCTGCCAAGGGCATGGCTGGTTGGCTACGTTCGGAAAGGATAACCGCTGAAAGCATCTAAGCGGGAAGCCTGCTTCGAGATGAGGGCTCCCACCTCCTTGAGAGGGTAAGGCTCCCAGTAGACGACTGGGTTGATAGGCCAGATATGGAAGCCGGGTAACCGGTGGAGTTGACTGGTACTAATAGGCCGAGGGCTTGTCCTCAGTTGCTCGCGTCCACTGTGTAGGTTCTGAAGTAACGACCGTTGAGTCATGCTCCGGTTGGTCAACTTCATAGTGTTTCGGTGGTCATAGCGTTAGGGAAACGCCCGGTTACATTCCGAACCCGGAAGCTAAGCCTTTCAGCGCCGATGGTACTGCAGGGGGGACCCTGTGGGAGAGTAGGACGCCGCCGAACTAATTTTGAAAAAGCCTCGTTCCCCGAGTTTCGACTCGGGGAACGAGGCTTTTTTGCGTTTCCGGGGCTATTCGCTTTCCGGGACCGGGACCGGAGACGTCAGGGGTGTGGGGGGACGGCCACTGCGGTGATCAGGATGCCGTGGCCGGCGTGCCAGCGGCCGGTCAGTCGGGGGAGGGGGAGCGGGAGGAGCGCGGTGAAGGTGTGGGTGTCGGGGGTGAAGGTCAGTTCGGCGTCGTCGAAGTGGAGGGTGCGGGGGATGAGCGGGGAGCAGGCCTTGTAGAGGGATTCCTTGGCGCTGAAGAGCAGGCGGTCCCAGGGGACGTGGGGATGGGTGGCGTCGAGTTGGCGCAGGTGGCGGCGTTCGGCGGGGGTGGTGATGCCGTCGCGTACGGCCGGCGGCAGGGAGGCGTGGGGTTCGGCGTCGATGCCGAGGTGGGGGATGTCGCTGGTGTGGACGACGGCGGCGGCGCGGTAGCCGGCGCAGTGGGTGAGGCTGCCGGTGATGCCGGGGGGCCAGGCGGGGGCGCCGGTGGGGGCAGGGGGAAGTGGTGTCGGGGGGAGGCCGAGCCGGGCGAGGGCGCGGTGGGCGCAGTGCCGGGTGGTGGTGAATTCGCGGCGGCGCTTGGTGCCGGCGTGAGCGATGGCCCGTTTCTCGGCGGGGAAGAGGGCGGGGGACGGCGGGTGTCCGGTGGGGGGCCGGTCCGGGTCGCCGAAGGCGTCCTCGCCCACCGCGGTCGTGGGAAGAACGGCTTCGATCATCGGTAACTCCTTGTTTTCGCAGGTCAGTTGAGGGTAGGGCGGTCGGCTTCGGGGTCAGGGGGCGGCGCGGGAAAGTTGTCGTTGTTTTTCTAGGTCGCGTGACCTAGTCTCGTCCGTGTGGACGATGACATCCAGCTTGATGTGACAGGGCCGGTTTTGGTGGTCGGCGGCTACGGCACCGTCGGGGGGGATCTGGCCCGGCTCGCGGCTCCCTCGTGGCCGCTGCTGCTCACGGGGCGGACCCCGGAGCGTGGACGGGCGCTGGCCGAGGAGGTCGGTGCGGCGGTGCGGCGCTGGGATCTGAGCGACCCGGAGCCCTTTTCGGCCAAGGTGCGGGCCGTGGTCAGCACGGTGAACGACCCCGAGGACCGGGTGCTGCTGGCCGCGATCCGGGGCGGTGTTCCGTATGTGGACATCACGCGCTGGACGGCGCGGCTGCAGCGGGCCACCGCGGTGGCGGCGGTGGAGTCGGTCAGGGCGCCGGTGCTGCTGTCGTCCAGTTGGATGGGCGGGGTGACCGCCCTGGTGGCCGCGGCGCTGGCGGCCGAGGTCGGCGGGGCGTCGGCGGTGGAGATCGCCATCCGCTACGACCTCAAGGACCGTGCGGGAACGGACTCGGTGGAGTTCATGGACCGGCTGGGTCTGGACTACGAGGTGACCGAGGGCGGCCGGCGGCAGATGATCATGCCGCTGAGCGGTGCCGGGTTCGTGGACATCGGCGGGCACCGGACCAAGGTCGCGCGGATCGACACGCCGGAGCAGTTCACGCTGCCGCTGGTGCTCGGTGTGGACACCGCCCTCACCCGGATCGGCTTCAGCGCCAACTCCTCGACGTCCACGCTGCTGGCGCTCAAGAAGACCGGTTTCTTCCGGTGGGGGCGCGGGGACCGCTTCGAGTCGACGCGCCGGTCGATGCTGTACTCGCCGGGCGAGGGCGGCAGCGCGCTGCTGCGGATCGAGGTGCGGGGACGGCGCGGGGAGCGGCGTACGGCGACGCTCACCGATCCGGCCGGACAGGCGCATCTCACGGCGCTGGGCGGGCTGTTGGGGCTGCGCCGGGTGCTGGGGGAGGACGGTGCCGCCGCGCCGGAGGGGGTGGCGTTCCCCGAGATGACGCCGCTGCCGCAGGACGTCGTCGGCGCGCTGGAGAAGGCGGGCGTGAAGGTCGAGGTGTCATGACGGAGGAGAAGGAGCCGGGTGCCGCCGGGAAGGGCTCGACGCTGACCCGGCAGGGCAGTATCCGCCGGACGAGTCTGCTGGACGCGGCCGAGGCGGTGCTGGTGGCCAAGGGGGCGGATGCCTCGCTGCGGGCCATCGCCGGTGAGGCGGGGGTGCGGGTCGGGCATCTGCAGCACTACTTCCCGACCAGGGCCGATCTGATCAAGGCGGTGCTGGAGCGGGCGCTGGAGCGTTCGCTGGAGCGGCTGGCGGAGACGACGGGGTTGCGGGTGGTGCGTGACGATCCGTCGGCTCTGGAGAGTCCGGCGGGGCCGGCGAACCCCGACGAGGTGGTGGCCGTGGTGCTCGCCGAGCAGGAGGACCCGCAGCTGGTCCGCCTCTACGTCGAGGTGTGGGCGCTGGCGGCGCGGGACGAGGAGATCGCCGCGGTGGTGCGGGAGTTCTACCGCAAGTACGTCGCCCATGTGGAGGCGTTCGTCCAGCAGGGGCGGCCGGACTGGTCGGGTGAGTTCTGCCGGGCCAGGGCCGAGACGTTCGTGGCGCTCGTCGAGGGGGCGGCGCTGATGCGGTCGGGTATCGCCGGCAGCCGGTCGGCCGCGATGGACGCACAACTGGCTCACTTCGCCGTGCAGTTGCTCCGGGACTGAAGCCCGGGGCCGTCTAGGGGGGATCTGTACATGACCGAGGTAGTGGATCTGGCCGAGCTGGCTTCGTCGGCCGGACTGGAGAGGGAGCTGGAGCGGCTCGCCGAGAGCCGCGGCATCATCCGTACGCGGCAGCTGAACGGGCAGGAGACCTGGACGGTTCTGGGGGCGGCGCTGACGCGGGAGCTGCTCGGCGATCCGCGGCTGTCCAACGACGTGCACACGCACGCGCCGCAAGGGGCGCTGGTCCCGGGGATGGCCGTGATGCTCCTGGAGCAGGACGATCCCGGGCATTCCCGGAACCGTCGGCTGGTGAGCGCCGCCTTCGCCTCGAAGGCGGTGCGTCAGTTGGAGCCGCGCATCGAGGAGATCACCCGGCAGCTGCTGGACAAGCTGGGGGATCGCGGGACGGCGGACTTCATCGAGGAGTTCACCTATCCGATGCCGCTGGAGGTGATCTGCGAGCTGCTGGGGGTGCCGGCCGAGGACCGGGTGCCGTTCCGCAAGTGGGCGATGGACATCTCCGCGGCGCCGTCCGCGGAGGCGATGCAGACGGCGGCGGTGGAGCTGTTCGGCTACTGCATCGGGCTGATCGGCGCCAAGCGGGAGCGGCCCACCGAGGACCTGCTCAGCGAGCTGATCGCGGCCCGGTTCGAGGACGGCGGTGCGCTGAGCGACGAGGAACTGTCGTCGTTCGCCGCGGTGTTGCTGATCGCCGGGCACGACACGGTCACGAATCTGCTGGCGAACGCGCTGCACGATCTGCTGACCCACCCCGGGCAGCTGGCCGCGCTGCGCCGCGATCCGTCGCTGGTGGGCGCGGCGGTGGAGGAGGCGCTGCGCTTCAGGGGCTCGGCGATGACCACGGTCAACCGGGTCGCGCGGGAGGACATCGAGGCCGGGGGCGTGACGATCCGTGCGGGGGAGCTGGTCCGCTTTCTGCTGACCG
The DNA here is from genome assembly GCF_045690365.1 of Streptomyces sirii. NCBI lineage: Bacteria > Bacillati > Actinomycetota > Actinomycetes > Kitasatosporales > Streptomycetaceae > Streptomyces > Streptomyces sirii. The sequence goes on from NZ_CP147982.1 coordinate 5,280,986, forward strand.
CGGCCAACCGCGATGCCGACGTACGGGCCGATCCGCATGCGTTCGACATCCACCGGGCGACCGCACAGCATGTGGCGTTCGGGATGGGGGCGCACTTCTGCCTGGGGCAGCGCCTCGCCCGCCAGGAGGCGACGATCGCGCTCACCGAGATTCTGCGGCGGTTCGGCACGCTGGAACTGGCGGTGCCGGCCGAAGAGGTGCGGTGGCTGCCGTCGGATGCGATCCGGGGCCTGGTCGAGCTGCCGCTGCGCTATGCGCGCTGAGGAGCGGGGGGACGTGGGCATGAGGATCGCGGTGGATCACGGGCTGTGCGACGGGCTCGGGCAGTGTGCGCTGGTGGCGCCAGAGGTGTTCGCGCTGGACGACGACGAGCGGCTGGTGGTCGCGCCGGACCCGGCCCCCGAGCTGGCCGGCAAGGTGGCCGCGGCGGCGCGGGCGTGTCCGGTGCGGGCCATCTCGGTCGAAGGGGCCTGACCTTGCGCGAGGTGGTCGTGGTAGGGGCCGGCCTGGCGGGTGTGCGGGCCGGCGAGTCGCTGCGGGCGCAGGGGTTCGCCGGCCGGCTGACCCTCGTGTCGGACGAGCCGGAACTGCCCTACGACCGGCCGCCGCTGACCAAGCAGCTGGTGTCCGGGACGCTGGCGGAGGCCGATATCCGGCTGGCGGGCGCCGAGGACTTCGACGCCCGCTGGATCCGGGGGACCGCGGCGGTGGGACTGGACCGGGAGCGGCGGCGGGTCCGGCTGGCCGACGGTACGGCGCTGCCGTACGACGGGCTGGTGCTGGCGCCCGGTGCCAAGGCCCGGCCCTGGCCCGGGGCGCCGGTACCGGCCGGGGTGCTGACGGTGCGGGGGCTGGCGGACGTCCGTGCGCTGCGGGCCGAAGTGGCCGGCGGGGCCCGTGAGGTGGTGGTCGTCGGCGCCGGGTTCGTCGGGGTGGAGCTGGCGTCGTCGCTGAGCGGGCTGGGTGTGCGGGTGACGCTGGTGGAGCCGTCCGCCGCGCCGCTGGGGGCGCTGGGCGGGGTGGCCTCCGAGGTGGTGGCCGCGGCGGCGCGCGGGGCGGGGGTGGTGTTGCGGCTGGGCGTCGGCGTCGGGGGTTTTCGGGCCGCGGGCGGGCGGGTGAGCGCCGTGGAGCTGGTCGACGGCGGTGTGCTGCCGGCGGACTGCGTGGTGGTGGCGATCGGGATGGTGCCCGCGACCCGGTGGCTGGCGGGGTCGGGGCTGGCGCTGTCGGGTGGTCGGATCCACTGCGACGAGCGGCTGTTCGCGCGGGGTTCCGGGGGGCCGGATCCCGAGGTGGTGGTGGCCGGGGACGCGGCGGTTTGCGATGCGGTGCGGACGGCCGACGGGCCGGTTCCGCTGGAGCACTGGAGCAATGCGGCGGCGCAGGGGGAGCTGGCGGCGCGCAATCTGCTGGCCGGGCCGGCGGCGGCCGAGCCGTACGACCATGTGCCGTCGTTCTGGACGGCGGCGTTCGGGCTGCGGATCAAGTCGGTCGGGCTGCCCGGCAGCGGCGACCGGGTGGTCGTCGAGGCGGGGGATCCGAGCGAGGGCGCGGTGTTGGTGGCGCACTACGACGGGGACCGGCTGGTCGGTGCGGTGAGTGTGAACCGGGGGCGGTCGCTGCCGGCGTATGCGCGGCGGCTGCGCGCAGAGCGGTGTATCGGGCCGGTGGAAAACAAAACCGCGGGAATGTGAACCCGTCATTAAAGTTCTTATTACCATGGAACCTTTTGGATTAATCCCTTCCGGATGCGATTGGGTCAGGTGACCTATCGCACATATGCGTGACGCCCCCGGGTGGCTCTGGTAACGTTTTTATCGCGCCTCTCGGAGAGGCGGCGCAGGCCTTGTGGGGGATCACGACGAGGTGCTCGCCGACGATTTCTTGGCCTGTTCCCGCGCATGCGGGTACCGGGGGATCTTTTGCTACGGGGGATGTCATGTGTAGCACCTTCAGCGATGTCTGAATGGTTGTCTGAAATCGGACCTTCCCACAGCTGGGAAGCGCGTTCCGACCTTCTGTGCTCCTAGGTCGAGTGTGCCGCCGCGGCGGCCGCCACCTCTTGTCGGGCACTCCTGACTTGAATTCAAAAACCTTCGCGCGGGTCTACTCGCAGTAGCTGCGGCCTGTTTTGCCGTGGGTTTATTCAGGTTCTTACCAGTGCCCTTTGTCGAACCTTTCGTTCCGGCGCTGACCCGACGATTCACCTGCGCGGTGAAGCGCGTCTCCAGGCAACTTCCGCTGCCGTTTCCCTGGATTTTCCATGGCTGGAAACGGCCGCATCCACAGTGCGTATCCATACGTCCGCAGTGCGCAGAGACGAGGAGAGAACCATGCAGAACCCCTTCGAGACGGAGCAGATCCACGACATTGTCCGAGAGGGCCTGGCGCAGGTCCTGGGCAGCGGTGTCGACGAGATCACCGCGGACGCCACCCTCGTCGCCGACCTCGGCGCCGAATCGCTCGACCTGGTCGAGTTCCGCTTCGAGATGGAGACCAAGCTCGGCGTGGCGCTGCCCAAGTCGAACGTGCTCGACCAGCTGGCGGTGGCGCTCGGCGGCTCGGAGCGGCTCTACGACGAGCGGGGCGGCATCTCCGAGCTGGCCGCCGAGGTGCTGCGGCGCAGCGCGTTCGGCTACTCCGAGGAGCAGGTGCACGCCGGGATGCGCCCGTACGAGGTCGCCGGGGCGGCCACCAGCGCGCACTGGGCCGCCTTCACCCACCGGATCTTCGACCACCTGCCCGAGGTCTGCACCGAGTGCGCCGCCGACAAGGCGCAGATCGCCCCCTCCGGCAAGGCCCAGTGCGCCGGTTGCGGTGTGGCGCTGGAGCCGGCCGGCGGTGACGAGGTGATGGCCGACGGCGTCCGCGCGGCACTCGAGGCGCTGGGGCACGCCCAGCCCGTCGGCTGAGGCGGCGGGCAGTCGCAGATGGCGCTCGTCGTGCGAAAGGAACGCAATTGAACCGCCAGACATCCGACGGGGCCGGTCATGAGGTCGTGGTGACCGGGATCGGCCTGGTGGCCGGTCGGCTGACCGACCCCGAGTCCTTATTCGATCATCTCGCGCAGGGGCACACCCTCATCGCCGAGCACCCGCTCCACAAGGAGTGGGGGGTGCCCTGCGCCGTCTCCGCGCATATCGACCCCGACGTCCGGCAGACGCTGGCCGACGCGGTGCCCGAGGAGGCCGGGCCGCTGGGGCCGGCCGGGACGCTCGCCTGGCACGCCGCCGCCCAGGCCTGGGAGCGCAGCGGTCTGCCCCGGCGGCTTCAGGCCGAGCGCGGCGGCGTCTTCCTCGCCTGCAACCGCATGGTCATGGAGCCCGCCGAACTGGCCGGCCTGGCCGCCCATATCGACTTCGAGGGCGGCGCGCTGGACCTGGACGGCTACCTCGACGAGGGCGGGCCCGACCCGCGGCGCTACGAGCAGATCCAGCCGGACACCGCCACCGTGCGCCTGGCCGACTACTTCGGCGCGGCCGGCGTCCTGGAGACCCATGCCGACGCCTGCGCCGCCGGCGGTATGGCGATCGGCAGCGCCTACCGCTACATCCGCAGCGGCGCGCTGGACGTGGCGCTCGCCGGCGGCGCCGAGAGCCTGACGACGCTGACCTCCGTCACCGCCTTCTACGGGGTGGGCGCGCTCGCCCCGTACGACGGGCGGGACGCCGGCCGGATCAGCCGCCCCTTCGACAAGGACCGCTCGGGTTTCGTCATCGGCGACGGCGCCGCCTTCCTCGTACTGGAGTCGCGGGCGCACGCCGAGGCCCGCGGCGCACGGATCCTGGCCCGGGTCGCCGGGTACGCGGGGGTGACCGAGGCCGTGAAGATGACGTCCAGTTCCCGCGACGGCGCGGACTACGCGGAGTGCATCCGCGCCGCCCTCGCCGAAGCCGGGCTCACTCCGGGCGACATCGACCACGTCAACGCGCACGGCACCTCGACCGAGGCCAACGACACCTGCGAGGCCGCGGCGCTGCACACCGTGTTCGGGGAGCGGGCCGCCCGTATCCCGGTCACCGGCAACAAGTCCGCCATGGGGCACTCCCTGGCGAACAGCGGCGCGGCCGAGGCGGTGCTGTCGGTGCTCAGCCTGCAGCGCCAGGCCGTGCTGCCGACGCTGAACTTCACCGAGCCGGACGAGGTGACGCGCGGGCTGGACATCGTCACCGAGCGCCGGTCGGCGCCGGTGAGCGCCGTGCTGTCGAACTCCTTCGGTTTCGGCGGGCAGAACTGCTCCCTGATCCTGGCCAAGGCCGGGTGAGCGGGCGATGACGAACCTGGACGCGGTGCGGCTGACCGCACCCGGCCTGTACACCGCGGCGGGGCCGGACCCGGCCGCCCTGTGGGAGGCCCTGGTGGCCGGCAAGGACACCAGCCGGCCCAGCGGACTGCCCGCTTCGCCCTGGCCCGGCGCGGTGAACGCCTTCCTCGTCGACGATCCCGACGCCGCGACGCTCGATGTGCACCGCAGGGTGCTGCGCACCTCGGAGAAGCAGGCCCGGATGGCGCTCTACGGCGCCCGGCTGTCGCTCGGCGGCCACGGCGGGCCGGTGGGCGGGGAACGCTGGGGGCTCTACCTCGGACTGCCCACGGTGGACGAGGAGTTGCTGCGCTTCTCCGCGCTCGACGGGCTGCGCAGGGCCGCCGGCTCGCCGGACGCGGTGGCGGCGCTCTACGCCCGCGAGGTCCCGCCGTTCAGCGGCCTGTCCCACCTCAACAGCACCGCCGCCGCCCATATCTCGGCCGTCTTCGGGCTGACCGGGGCGATGGCCGCGTACTCGCCGTTCTCCGACGCGGGGCTGCAGGCCCTGGTCGACGGGGTGCTGTCGGTCGCCGAGGGCGAGAACGAGGCGGCGGTCATCGGGGCGGTCGGCCCCAAGGTCCATCCGCTGCTGCTGCCGCAGTACGAGGAACTGGGCTGGGACGGGGCCACCCCGGGCGAGGGGGCCGCCTTCCTGCTCGCCGCGCGGACCCCGGACGCGCCCGCGGCGGCGGTCCGGCTGGCCGGCTACGGGCGGGCGTTCGGCGCGGACGGCGCGGGCCGGACCGAGGCGATCGCCGAGGCCGTGCGCACGGCGCTGCGGATGGCCGGCACCGACGCCGGCGGAATCGGCTGGGTGCTGCCGGACGCGGTGTGGACGCCGGACGGGCGGCGGGCCCAGCGCGCCGCGCTCGACGCGGTCTTCGCGGGCGCGGCCGAGCGGCCCGCGGAGTGCACCACCGCCGCCGCCACCGGCGTGCTCGGCCCCGCCCATCCGCTCGCCCATGTGCTGCTGGCGCTGCACGGCCTGGCCGGCGGGCGCCGGCTGGTGGCCGACGGCGCCGCGGTGCGCGAGGAGGACCTGGACATCCCGCGGGTGCTGGCGCTGGCGTGCGGGGTGCGCGGCCAGGTGTGTGCCGTCGTACTGGAAGGAGGGGACGCATGAGCCGCCGCGTCGTGGTGACCGGCATGGGCGCCGTCTGCGGACTGGGGCTCGACCGGCAGACGTTGTGGGAGGGCCTGTGCGAGGGCCGTTCGGCGATCCGCTCCTGGCGGTTGCCGGGCGTCGAGGACTTCCCGGTGCGCTATGCGGCGCCGGTCGACGACGAGGAGTTCGCCCGGCGCCACGGCGCCGAGGAGGGCCTGGACCGGCCGATGGAGCGGCGGATGCGGTTCGGTCTGGCGGCCGCCGGGCAGGCGCTGGCCGACGCCGGGCTCGACGCCGGCGACGCCTCGCGCCCGCCGGGCCGGGTCGGTACGGCCGTCGGCTCGGGCGTCCCGGAGCGCGACGCCCATGAACTCCTGCACGCCATCGGGGACGACGGGGAGCCCGGCTGGCAGACGCTGTACGACCGGCGCGCCGAACTCGACCGCGCAAGCGGCCTGTTCTGCACCAACGACGCGCTGGCAGCCGGTATCGCCACCCGCCACCGGCTGCGCGGGCCGGCGCTGAACTACAGCACCGCCTGCGCGGGCGCCACCCACGCCATCGGCCACGGCTTCCGGATGATCCGGCGCGGTGAGGTGGACGCGATGCTGGTGGGCGGCGCCGACTCGGTGCTGAACCTGCCCACGATGACGGGCCTGCACCTGCTGGGCGCGCCGTCGACTTCCGAGCTGTTCGGGGACCGGCTGTGCCGCGCCTTCGACCGCGACCGCAGCGGTCTGGTCGCCGGGGAGGGCGCGGCGATGCTGGTGCTGGAGAGCGAGGAGAGCGCCCGCCGGCGCGGTGCGCCGATCTACGCGGAGGTGGCCGGTTTCGGCAGCTCCCTGGACGCCTACCAGGTCACCGCGCCGCATCCGGAGGGCCGGGGCGCCGCGATGGCGATGAGCCGGGCGCTGGCCGACGGCGGGGTGGAGCCGGACGAGGTGGCCTCGGTCAACGCGCACGGCACCTCCACCCCGCTCAACGACCCGGCCGAGACCCGGGCGATCAAGGACGTCTTCGCCCGGGGCGGGCACTACCGCAGGCTCGCGGTCACCGCCAACAAGACCGCCCTGGGCCATCTGATCGCGGCGGCCGGCGCCCCCGAGCTGATCGCCACGGTGCTGTCCGTGCGCGACGGCATCGTGCCGCCGACGCTGAACCTGCAGAACCCGGATCCGGCCTGCGACCTCGACTACGTCCCGGACAAGGCCCGGCACCAGGAAGTGCCGGTGGCAGTGAGCAATTCCTTCGGCTTCGGCGGACTCAACGCCAGTCTGGTGGTGCGCGGTTATGACTCCTGACCTTGTGAACACGAACCCTCCCGGAGGTCCCGCCGGCCGCTCCTTCGACCCCGACTCCGTCGTGGTGACCGGCATCGGCGCGGTGCTGCCCACCGGTCGCGGGCCGCGGGCCCTGTGGTCGGCCTGGCGCGCGGCGCAGCCCGCGCTGACCCCCTACCGGGACCCCTACGTACGGACCGAGAAGATCACCCATTTCGGCCACGTCCCCGACGAGCTGCAGCAGCAGAGCCGGGAGAGCGTGCCGCACAAGCTGCGGAAGTTCGGCACGGCCTTCACCTTCAACGCGGTGCTCGCCGCGCAGGACGCCATGGAGCAGGCCGGCGAGAGCTGGCAGGAGATCCCGGAGGAGCGCCGCGGGCTCTATGTCGCCCAGGACGACTCCACCGAGCTGAGCGCCGCCGCCTTCCACAAGGCGCTCGACCGGGCCCGGACGGACACCTCCCCGCAGGCGGGGGTGGACCTGCAGCGGCTGGTGGCCGAGGCGTTCGGCAACGCGGCCACCTTCAACCCGTTCACCGTCATCAGGTCGCTCAACAACAACACCCTGGCGATGGTCTCCATCGCCCAGCGGTTCCGCGGCGACTGCGCCGCGTTCGTCCAGGACGCCGGTGCCGCGCTCGGGGCGCTGCAACGCGCCGCCTTCACCCTCCGCCAGGGCCACTGCGACACGGCCCTGGTGGTCGGCGCGGGCAGCTACAACGAGCCGCTGAAGCTGGCCGCGCAGTACCGCGCCGGTCACTTGAGCGCGGGCGGCGCCGGCGGCGCGGCGGTGCGCAGCTTCGACGCGGAGCGGGACGGCACGGTCCTGGCGGAGGGCGCGGTGGCGCTCGTACTGGAGCGGGCCGGCGATGCCGCACGGCGCGGCGCCCGGCCGCTGGTGGAGTTCCTCGGCGCCGCGCTGCGGCCCGCGGTGGACAGCGGCGTCGGCCCGTCCACCCTCGCCGAAGGGCCCCGTGGGCTGCTGGCCGACCACGGCCTGACGCCCGACACCCTGGGCGCGGTCCTCGCCGACGGCAAGGGCACCGTCGCGCACGACGCCGCCGAGGCCGAGCTGCTGCGGGCGCTGCTGAAGGACAGCGGCGTCCCGGTCGGTTCGCTGCGCCCGGTCACCGGCACGCTCGGCGCGGCCGGTCCGCTGGCCGAACTCGCCCTGGCGCCCCATCTGTTCGCCGAGGGCGAGCTGCCGCCGATCGCCCATCTGCGCACCCCGCCCGACGACGGCACCGACTTCGTCATGGGCGCACCCAGGAAGCGCCGGATCGACTCCGTGCTGAGCCTGCACAGCACCTTCAACGGGTTCGCCGGCGCGCTGCTCGCCCAGCGCCCGCACACGCCCTGACGCACGAGGGGACCACCATCACCATGTCGCAGTTCACCGCATTCGTGCAGCCCCGGATGGGGCGGATCTTCGCCGCCCTGGGGCTGGACGTGGAGTACGTCCGCGCGCAGGGCAACACCCTCTACCACCGTGACGAGCAGGGCAGGGACATCCCGGTCCTCGACCTCATGGGCGGCTACGGCTCGCTGATCCTCGGCCACAACCACCCCGAGATCGTCGCGCACGCCCGGGCCCTGCTGGACCGCAACCCGGCCGTGCACGCGCAGTTCTCGCTGCGCGGCGAGGCCGGCCGGCTCGGCGCCGCGCTCAGCGACGTCGTCCGCCGGGAGACCTCGGCCAAGGAGCCGTACGTCGCCACCTTCGGCAACAGCGGCGCCGAGGCCGTCGAGGCGGCCGTCAAGCACGCCGAACTCGTCCGGGTGCACCAGGCCACCGCGCTCGCCGACGAGATCGCCCAGAACGCGGCGGCCGCACGGGAGGCCGTCCGCAGCGGGGACGCCGTCCTCGACGCGGACGCCTTCCGGCTGCCGGCCGTCCGGGCGCGGGCGCCGCAGGACCAGAGCATCGACGCGCTGCTGGCGGCGCTGGAGGCCCACAACGCGGCGGCGCTCGCCACCAGGCCGCTGTTCCTGGCGCTGGAGCGGTCCTTCCACGGCAAGCTCGTCGGCAGCGTCCAGCTCACCTACAACAGCGGCTTTCGCGCCCCGTTCACGAACCTCGGCGCGCGGGTGCGCTTCGTGCCCATGGACCGGCTCGACCTCCTGGACGCGATCGCCGACGAGGAGCGGGTGGCGCTGCTCGACACCGAGATCGACGCCGGGCGGATCAAGGTCGTCGAACGCGCCCTGCCGGTCATCACCGCGTTCCTGGCCGAGCCGGTGCAGGGCGAGGGCGGCATCCACGCGCTGACGGCCGAGCAGGGCCGCGCCATCCGGCTGTTCTGCAACAAGGTCGGCACCCCGCTGATCCTCGACGAGGTGCAGAGCGGCATGGGCCGCTGCGGCGCGTTCCTGGCCAGCTCGCTCATCGGGCTGCGCGGCGACTACTACGCGCTGTCGAAGTCGCTCGGCGGCGGGCTCGCCAAGATCTCCGCCATGCTGGTCCGCCGGTCGCTGTACCAGGACGAGTTCGACATCATCCACAGCTCGACCTTCGCCATGGACGACTACTCCTCGTCCATCGGGCACAAGGTCGTCGAGCTACTGGAGGCGGACGACGGCGAGGTCTACCGGCGGGTCGCCGAGCGCGGCGAAAAGCTCACCGCCATGCTCACCGGCCTTAAGGCGGCCTTCCCCGACATCGTCGAGGACGTCCGCGGCAAGGGCCTGTTCATTGGCCTGGAGCTCAAGGACCAGGGCGAGGCCCGCTCCATGGTGCTGCGCGGCAGCGCCTACACCGGCTCGCTGGGCTATCTGCTCTCCGGCTACCTGCTGCGCCAGGAAGGCATCCGGATCGCACCGACCGGCAGCGCCGGCAACGTGCTGCGCATCCAGCCCTCGGCGTACCTCACCGACGAGGAGATCGAGCACCTGCGCGGGGCCCTGGAGCGGCTCTGCCGCATCCTGCGCTACGAGGACACCCTGCACCTGGTCCACCCGGCCAGCGACCGGCGGATCCCCAAACCGCGGGCGGAGATCCGGGACTTCAGGGGCGCGGTGGCCGGCTACGAGCAGGGCGAGGGGCGCCCGGCGACCGGGCCGGTGCGCAAGGTCGCGTTCCTCAACCACCTCATCGAACCGGCGCATCTGCGGCAGGTGGACCCGGCGCTCACCGACCTCGGCGACGAGGCGCTGCGCTCCTTCGTCCTCGGCATGGACCCGGTCAAGACGGCGGCGCCCTACCCCGGCGTGCGGATCGACTCGCCGCTCGGCAGCTCCGTCGAGTTCGCCCTCTACCCGCTGATGGTCGCCTCCGAGCAGATGGGCGGCTACCTCGCCTCGGGGGACGTCGCGGGCATCCGCGCGGACATCGAGGAGCGGGTGCAAGCCGCCCGCGACGACGGCTGCGCGGTGGCGGGCCTGGGGATGTACACCTCCATCGTCACCGCCAACTGCACCTCGCTGCGGGTCCCCGGGATCGCGCTGACCTCCGGCAACGCGCTGACCGTGGCGATGGGCATACAGGCCATGGAGCGGGGCGCGAAGGACCGCGGCTGGCGGGTCGAGGACGCCACGCTGGCCGTGGTCGGCGCGGCCGGCAACATCGCCTCGGTCTACAGCCAGCTCTTCGCCGAGCGGCTCGGCCGCATCGTGCTGGTCGGCAGCCGGCGGGACGGCTCGGCCAGGCGGCTGCGGAACACCGTGCACGGCGTCTACCAGGAGTGCTGGTCGCGGATCGCGGAAGGCGGGGAGCTGACCGGGATCCCGGCGCGGCTCGCCGAGGAGCCGCTGATCACCAAGTGGCTGGCCGAGGGCCCGGCCGACGACACCGGCCGGGGCCGGGCGATCGCGGAGTACCTCCAGGAGCGCTACGGCAGCGACCCGTTCCTGACCGTCACCCAGGACAGTACCGCCCTGAAGGAGGCGCAGCTGGTGCTGTGCGCCTCCAACAGCCCCGAACCGTTCCTGACCGGCGAGCACTTCGCGCCGAACACGGTGATCTGCGATATCGCCGTGCCCAACAACGCCGTTGCGGGCCTGGCCGAGCAGCGGCCCGACCTGGCGTACATGCTCGGCGGCATCGTCGCCACCCCGCACGGCGAGAGCCTGCACCCCTCGGCGCGCGCCTTCCTGGAGGCCGGCCAGCTGTTCGCCTGCATGGCGGAGACGGCCCTGATGGGCCTGGCAGGCATCGACCACCACTACTCCTACGGGAACATCAGCCGCCAACAGGTCATCGACATCGCCGCACTGGCCAAGGCCCACGGGCTGCGGCTCGCCGACTACAAGAGCGCGCACTCGGTCTGAGGACCGGGCCCACCGATGCGAGAGGACACCATGGAATTCGAAGGCCAGGTGGCGCTGGTGACCGGCGGCAGCCGGGGCATCGGCCGCGCGATCGCCCTGAAGCTGGCGGCGGCCGGCTGCGATATCGCGCTCAACTACCGCAGCGCGACGAGGGAGGCGGAGCAGGTCGCCGAGCGGATCGCCGGACTCGGCCGCCGAGTCGAGCTCTTCCAGGGGGACGTCTCTGACCCCGATGTGCCGCAGGCGGTCTTCACCGGCGTACGCGGCTCCTTCGGGCGGCTGGACGTACTCGTCAACAACGCCGGGATCACCCGCGACGAACTGCTGGTCAACCAGAGCCTGAAGGACATCGAGGAGGTGCTGGCCACCAACCTGGTGGCCCCGATGCTCACGGTGCAGGCGGCGGCGCCGCTGATGCTGCGCCGCCGCTACGGGCGGATCGTCAACATCTCCTCGTCCGCGGCCTCCAAGCCCGGCCGCGGCCAGTCCAACTACGCGGCGGCCAAGGGCGGGCTGGAGGCGTTCACCAAGGCGATGGCCGTGGAACTCGCCTCCCGCGGGATCCTGGTCAACGCCGTCGCCCCCGGCGTGATCAACACCGAGATGACCGACACCATCCGCAGCCACGGCGAGGAGGAGATCATGCGCCGGCTGCTGGTGAAGAGCTACGCCGAACCCGAGACGATCGCCGACGCCGTGGCGTACCTCGCGAGCCCCCGCAACACGTACACCACGGGCGAGGTACTCCACGTCGACGGCGGACTGAAGATGGCGTGAGGGAGCCGAAGATGAGCGACGTGAGCGAAGGCGACGTGAGTGAGGGCGGCGGGCGCACCGAGCGGCCGCGGCCCGGCGAACTGGCGGGCAAGGCGGCCGTGGTCACCGGCGCCGCCCAGGGCATCGGGCGGGAAGTGGCCCTGGTGCTGGCCGAGTCCGGCGCGGCCCGCCTGATCCTCCTCGACCGGGACGCCGAAGGACTGGAGACGGTCGTCAAGGAGGTCCGCGCGCTGGGCGCGGCCGCCGTGGCCGTCGCGGCCGACCTGCGCGAGCGCACGACGCTCCGCACCCGGCTGCGCGCCGAACTGCGGGCCGCCGGCCGGCTCGACATCCTCGTCAACAACGCCGGGGTGGCCGACGAGAACGGACCCGACGACGAGACCACCTGGCTGCGGGTGCTCGACATCAACCTCCACGGCACCTTCGCGGTCACCGCCACCTGCCTGGAGTACCTCGCCGACCAGGGCCGCATCGTCAATGTGTCCTCCATCCTCGGCAAGGCCGGAAAGATGCGGAACACCGCGTACTGCGCCTCCAAGCACGGCCTGATCGGCTACACCAAGGGCCTCGCCCTCGATCTCGCCGCCCGCGGCATCACGGTCAACGCCGTGCTGCCGGGCTGGGTCGACACCCCCATGCTCCGCCGCGAACTCGCCGCCCAGGCCGACGAGATCGGCGCGGACCCGGTAAGGATGCTGCGCCAGGCCCGCAAGGGCGTCCCGCTGCGCCGGCTGGTCGAGGCGCGGGAGGCCGCTGAGCTCGTCGGCTTCCTGGTGTCCGGCCGGGCGGCCGCGATCACGGCGCAGAGCCTGACCGTCGACGGGGGCTTCACCCGTGGCATGTAGTCCGTGGCTGCGCCGGCTGGCGCCGGGGGCGGCCGGCGCCGGCCGCGTGGTGTGCTTCCCGCACGCGGGCGGCGGCGCGGGCGCCTACCGGCCGCTGGCCAGGGCGCTGGCCGCCGCCGGGGGCGGCGCCCGCCCCGAGGTGCTGGCGGTGCGCTACCCGGGCCGCCACGACCGCGTCGCGGAGCGGCGGATCGAGGACCTCGCGGAGCTGGCGGCCGGGGTGTATCAGGCGCTGGCGCCGCTCACCGGCCGGCCGCTGACCCTGCTGGGACACAGCATGGGCGCCCTGGTGGGCTACGAGGTGGTCCGGCTGCTGGAGCACGCGGGGCAGGTCCCGGACCGGCTGGTCGTCTCCAGCGCCTGTGCCCCGTCCCGGGTGCGCGGCGGCACCGTCCACCTGCGGGACGACGCCGGCCTCATCGAGGAGATCCGCCGGACGCAGGGCACCGACCCCCGGCTGCTGGAGCACCCGGAGCTGCTGGCCATGGGCCTGCCCGTGGTGCGCGGTGACTACAAGGCCGTGGAGACCTACCGGCACCGCCCGGGCCCGCCGCTGCGCACGCCGGTCACCGCGCTGGTCGGCGACGCCGATCCGCTGGTCACCGTCGAGGACGCGGCCGCCTGGCGTGCGCACACCGCCGGGGAGTTCCGGCTGCGGATCTTCCGCGGCGGTGATCACTTCGTGCTGCGCGCGCACTGGTCGGAGGTGGCGGAGCACCTGACGGAGGCGGCGCGGCCGGCGGTGTCACACCGGCAGTGAGCGATGCGGCCAGCGGGCCCGGGCCTGCTCCTGGGAGCGCATCGTCGCCAGGGTCAGCAGGCCGCGCGTACGGCCCGTTTCCAGCAGGTCGGGGAGCGCGGGCAGTGGGGCGAGCGCCGCGATGTCGTCCAGGACGAGGGTGAGTGGTGGGTCGAGCCGACCGTCAGATGACCGTTCGGCCATGCGGCGGCCGTGCTCGACCACGCTGGAGAGGAGTGCGGTGAGCAGCGGCATCGCACCCGGGTCGGTACGCGGATCCTCGATGGGTTCGCCTACCACGTACAGCGTTCCCCCCTCATCGATGAATGATTCGAGAATGACCGAATCCGCTCGAAGTGGATTGCAGACGTCCCGGATGTGGAGGGAAGACAGGGCGGTCAGTGCCCGGCCGACCAACTCCGTCGCCAGCTCGCGGCGTTCGGTGTGCGCGGTGAGCACCGACTCCAGCTCACCGGCCTGGCCGCCGGACGCCTTCGGGCTGGTGCGCAGAATACGGACCGGCTCCTGGGCGCTGCCCGCGGCATGGGCCCAGCGGTGCAGCTGGCGGAACGGGCGGCCGTCGACCGCGGCGGCGTGCAGCCAGCAGCGCAGCAGGGTCTGGGCGGCGTCCGCGACCGCCGAGTCCAGCGCGCCGGACGGCCGTACGGGGGCGAGCAGGGCGGCGGCCCGGGCGGCGGCGGTGGCCAGGTCGTCACAGCCGGACGTGGGCGACCAGCGCAGCCGGGCCGGGGTGTCGAGGCGGTGCGTCGGATCGTAGGTCAGCAGCGGTCCGAGCTTGGCGCGGGCGTCCTTGGTCTCGGACCACAGCGCGGGATCGGTGGTGGCGACGATCAGCGGGCCCGGGGCGGCGGCGGCGGTGGCGACGGCCGCGGCGAGGACCGCGGCCCGGCCGGAGGTGGCGAACTGGACGCGGGGGAGGGTGGGTTCGGCGAGCCGGTCGGCGGCGGCCGGGGAGCCGGTGCGCTGCTCGGGGACCGGGCCCGTGGGGGCGGCGTGGTCGGCCGGGACGGCGGGGGCGTCCTCGGTGGGTGTGTCCTTTGTGGGCACGGACGGCGCGGCGGGTGCGGCCGCGCTCGCCCGCGCGGCGCGGGCCGCCGCCAGGGCCTCGCGGTCCTCCCTCTCCTGACGTGCGAGGTCCGGTCCCGGCCGCTCGGCCTCCCCGGCCGTGCGCGCGGCCGCGGCCTCCCGGGCCTTCGCCCGCCGCGCGGCTCGTACGGCGCGGTAGCGGGTGACGGTGCCCATCGTGAAGACGGCCAGGACCAGCAGCACCATCAGCTCGCCGATGAGGATGCCCCAGAACAGGCCGTAGCCGGAGAGCTGGCCCTTGGGGGTGGCGGGCCAGGCGGCGGCCATGTCGTGCGGCGCGGAGACGAGATGGCGCAGGGCGATGGGCGTTCCGGGGTAGGTCACGCCGTCGGGCCAGGCACCGTGCGCGAACAGGCCGGCCAGACCGGTCGCGGTCCACACCAGCACGGTCAGGCCCAGCAGGAAGGCCAGTAACCCGACCAGCAGGGAGTCCGGGACGCCGCGACCCCGGCCGCCGTGCGGATCGCGGTAGCCGCCGCGGCCGCCGCCTCGTTCGTCGTCGTATCCGCGCCTCACGCCACCGTCTCGCTCGACTCGTCTCTCCACCGGCGCTGCATCGCCATGGCCTCCGCGCGCGCCTCGGCCTCGGCGTCCGCCGCCGCCTCCAGGGCGCGCGCCTCGTCCGTCGGCATCGCGGACGCCTCGGTCATCGCCCGGTCGGTGAAGACCAGCGGGCGTTCGGCCTCGGTGATCAGGTGCTTGACGACCTGGACGTTGCCGTTGACGTCCCAGACCGCGATACCGGGGGTGAGGGTCGGAATGATCTCCACCGCCCAGCGCGGCAGGCCCAGCACCCGTCCGGTGGCCCGCGCCTCGTCCGCCTTCTGGGCGTAGATGGTCCGCGTCGAGGCCATCTTCAAGATGGCCGCGGCCTCCCGGGCGGCCGCCCCGTCCACCACGTCGGACAGATGGTGGACGACCGCGACGAACGACAGGCCCAGCCGGCGCCCGAACTTCAGCAGCCGCTGGAACAGCTGCGCCACGAACGGCGAGTTGATGATGTGCCAGGCCTCCTCGACCAGGAAGATGCGTTTCTTCCGGTCGGGCCGGATCCAGGTGTGCTCCAGCCAGACACCCACGATCGCCATCAGGATCGGCATCGCGATGGAGTTGCGGTCGATGTGCGAGAGGTCGAAGACGATCAGCGGCGAGTCCAGGTCGATGCCGGCCGACGTCGGCCCGTCGAACATCCCGCGCAGGTCGCCGTCGACGAGCCGGTCGAGCACCAGCGCCACGTCCAGGCCCCAGGCCCGCACGTCGTCTATGTCGACGTTCATCGCCTCGGCGGACTCCGCCTCCGGGTGCCGCAGCTGCTCGACGATGTCGGTCAGGACGGGCTGCCGGTCGGTGATGGTCTCGTTGACGTAGACGTGCGCGACCTTGAGGGCGAAGCCGGAGCGCTCGTCGAGTCCGTGGCCCATCGCGACCTCGATGATCGTGCGCAGCAGGGCCAGCTGGCCGGTGGTGGTGATCGACGGGTCGAGCGGGTTGAGGCGGATGCCGCCGTTGAGGGCGGCGGTCGGGTCCAGACGGATCGGGGTGATGCCCAGCTCCTCGGCGATGAGGTTCCACTCGCCGACGCCGTCCTCGCCCTGCGCGTCCAGGACGACGACCTGCCGGTCGCGGAACCTCAACTGCCGCAGGACATAGGTCTTCTCCAGTGCCGACTTGCCGTTGCCGGACTCGCCGAGCACCAGCCAGTGCGGCGCCGGCAGCTGCTGCCCGTACAGCCGGAACGGGTCGTAGATGTACCCCTTGCCGCTGTATACCTCGCGGCCGATGATCACGCCGGAGTCGCCGAGACCGGGGGCCGCGGTCGGCAGATACACCGCCTGGGCCTGGCCGGTGGAGGTGCGTACGGGCAGCCGGGTCGTCTCCACCTTCCCGAACAGGAAGCTGGTGAACGCGTCGGTGAGCGCTCCGAGCGGATCGTGCAGGGCCATGACGTACGCGCCTCCCAGCGGCTTAGCGGCGGATCCCGGTCGCGAACGGCAGGGTGTTGACGAACGCCCGGTGGTGCTCGCGGTCGCACCACTCCAGCTTGAGATAGGACTTGCCGGCCGAGGCGCGGATGGTGCGCTTGTCGCGGGCGAGCGCCTCGGGCGAGCGGGAGGAGACCGTGATGTAGCCGACGAGGTTGACGCCGGCCGCGCCGGACGCGAGGTCCTCACCGCGCTGGTCCACCCGCCCGTGGTGCGCCACGTCCCGCGGGTCGACCACCCGGTTCATCTTCGCCGCCCGGCTGGCCTCGGCGTCGTCGTTGGTCTTCTCCGTCAGCATCCGCTCGATGGCGACCTCGGTGGGCTCCAGGTCCATGCAGACCGCGACCGTCCGGATCACATCGGGGGTGTGCACCAGCAGCGGCGCGAGGAAGTTGACGCCCACCGGGGTCAGCGGCCACTCCTTGACCCAGGCGGTGGCGTGGCACCACGGCGCGCGGGTCGACGACTCCCGCGTCTTGGCCTGCAGATACGTCGGCTCCATCGCATCGAGCTCGGCCGGCCAGGCGTTGCGCTTGCTCATCGCCTGGATGTGGTCGATGGGGTGGTCCGGGTCGTACATCGAGTGCACCAGGGACGCGAGCCGGGCCTGGCCGAGGGGCTGGCGCACCCGGATGTCGGCCTCGGCGAGCCGGGCGCAGATGTCGGTCAGCTCACGGGCCATCACCACCGCGAGCCCGGCGTCCCGGTCGAGCTTCCGGCGCAGCAGTCCGCCCTGGTGCATCCGGGCCGCCCGCGCCATCGTCTGTGCCTCGGCGGCCAGTTCGCGGGTGTAGTGCATACAGGCGACGAGGTAGGCGCGGTGCTGCTCGGAGGAGGTGGAGACCATCGACTGCAGCTGGTCGTAGGAGTCCTGCAGCCAGCGTGGGGAGGCCTTGTCGCCGCGCTGGGCGACGTCCTTGGCGTGCGCGTCGGGGTCGGCCGGGAGCGTACGCGCCAGCATCTGCAGCCGGGTGACGAAGCCGTCCCCGTTGGCGACGTGCTTGAGCAGCGTCCCGAACCGGTCGACGAGGGCCTCCTGGTCCTCGCTGTCGCGCAGTCCGACGCCCGGCCCCTCGATCTCGATGGCGGCCGTCACCGTCTTGCGGTCGGCGTGCAGCAGGACGGCGATCTCGTCCGGGCCGAACGGCGCGGACAGCCAGTTGATCCGCCCGATCCCGGGCGGCGGGCCGACCTCGACCTCCCGGCCGTCGAGCCGTACGCCCGCCTCGGCGGCCCCGGAGCGGTAGACCGCGCCGCTGCGGACCGTACGGCGGAAGCTGCGCCGGATCTCGAACCACCTGTAGAACGTCCGGCCCTTGTACGGGACGTAGACGGCGGCCAGGCCCAGCATCGGGAAGCCCGTGAGCGTCATGATCCGCAGCGGCAGCATGGGCACCAGCAGCCCGCACATCATGCCGAGGAACGCGCCCGCGATGATCAGCGCGATCTCGCCGGTCTCGCGGTTCTTGCCGACGATGGCGTTGGGCCGGGCGCGGCCGATCAGATATGTGCGACGCGGCGCGATCGGGTGGGACTGCGTGCTCAACGCCCATCACCTCCTGCTGTCTTGCCGGTGCGGGCGTCACTGCCGGTCCGGGGGTTCGTACGGGGAGCGGGGGCGGCGGGGGACGCGCCGCCGCCGGAGCGGGAGCCGTGGGCGGCGACGCCACCGGAGACCGCGTCGGCCGGCCGGGACTGGCCGCCCGTCGCCTGGCCGCCGCCGTCCCCGCCGGAGCTGCGGGAGCTGTGCGTCTTGATGCCCTGGGACACCAGCGCGGCCGGCGAGCTGAGGACGGCCGCCGCGGCGTTCTCCGCACCCCGGCTCATCCGGTTGTTCCGCGACGCCGCGATCTCGTCGCCGAAACCGGGCACGAAGCGGTAGATCACGGCGCTGGCGAAGATGGCCAGCAGGATGATCGCGAGCCCGGAGACCACCGCGGAGATGGCGTTCGGCCCCTTGTCGGACGACAGCGCCCCGGCGACGCCCAGCACGATCACGATGACCGGTTTCACCATGATCACCGCGATCATGATGCCCGCCCAGCGGCGCACATGCCCCCACATGTTCTTGTCGACCAGCCCGGCGTAGACCACCGTCCCCAGCAGCGCCCCGACGTACAGCAGCGCGGCCCGGATCACCAGCTCCAGCCAGAGCACACCGGCGGCCAGCACGGAGACCAGCGACACCACGATCAGCATGATCGGGCCGCCGCCGATGTCGGTGCCCTTCGTGAGCGCCTGCGAGAACGACCCGAAGAAGGTGTCGGTCTGCGCCCCCGTCCCCTTCGCGATGATCTCGGTGACGCCGTCCGTCGCCGAGACGACCGTATAGAGGATCAGCGGGGTGAAGGCGGAGGCCAGCACCGTCAGCCAGAGGAACCCGATCGCCTCGCTGATCGCCTCCGTCAGCCGCACCCCGCGCACCGCCCGCTTGGCGACGGCCAGCAGCCACAGCACGAGCGTGAGCACGGTGGAGGCGGCGAAGACGACGGCGTACTGCCGCAGGAAGGCCGCGTTGGTGAAGTCCACCTGAGAGGTGGCGTGCACGGCGTCGGACAGCTTGTCGACGATCCACGCGGCGGCTTTGGCACAGCCTTTGGCGAGGGATTCGAGGGGGTCGAGGGGGTTGGCGTCGGTGAGCCCGCCGCCCGAACCGCCCGCGCCGCCACCGCCGCCGCCCGTGCTCCGCTGCTCGCAGAGCTCCTTGGCCTTGTCCGTGAGCAGATCGCAGGCACCGTCGGTCGGCTTCGGCGAGGGGGCGGCGAAGGCGCGGGTCGCCAGCAGCACGCCTGCCGCCTGCAGGCCGGTCAGCGCCGAGGTGACGGCGAGGGTCCGGCGTCGGTTGTTACCTCGCATATGTGAACCCTCCGAACCCTTGGACGGCCTGGGACATGTCCTTGGCGGTCGCGGCGGTCTGGTCGCCGCCGACCGGGGCCGGCCCGGCCTTCTGCGTGAAGCCGGCGACCTTCCAGTCACCGTCCACCCACTGCAGCTCCATCGTGGACGTGTACCAGCTCTCCGCGACCGGGGTCTGGGAGCCCTGCCCGGCGAGGCCGAACAACTGGGAGTACCAGACCGCGACCTTGGCGGTGGTGCCCTCGAACTTCTCGGTCTTCGTACCGGCCGGGTTCGCCCGGGAGACGAAGGTCATCCCGCTGGGCGTGCTGCCGTCCGGCTTGAGGCCGACCCGGCCGAGGAACTTCGGGTCCGTGTAG
Source organism: Streptomyces sirii (assembly GCF_045690365.1). NCBI lineage: Bacteria > Bacillati > Actinomycetota > Actinomycetes > Kitasatosporales > Streptomycetaceae > Streptomyces > Streptomyces sirii. The sequence continues at coordinate 5,300,608 of NZ_CP147982.1, forward strand.
ACCTTGCGCAGACTCTCCTTGCGGGCCGCGGCCGCGGAGGGGGTGTAGACGGCGTTGACGATCGCGTCCCGCCGGTCCGAGGTGTACATGCCGTCACTGGACAGCGCCACCACGTAGTTCGCCGCCGCCGACTGAGCCCCCTGCTCCGTCTTCGCGAAGCCCGAGGCGATCTGGCCGTTCTTGCCCGTGACCGGCTTGGTGCCGGTGGGGGCGGTGGGCCGGGCGGCGCCGGGGCCGGTGTCCTTGGGGGAGTCGCCGCCGGACTCGCTGTTGCCGCTTCCGTCGCGGTTGGCGAAGGCGATGGCCGCGAGCAGCAGGACGATCACGCCGACGATCGTGACGAGGTTGCGGCTGGACATACCGGCCCGGGGCCGCCGTCCCGAGCCGTACAGGTCTCCGTCGCCGCCGGGGAGTCTGGTCCGTGTCTGGCCCGTCTCGGGACCGCGGTGGCCGTCGCCGCCGTAGCCGCCGTCGTCACTGAGACTCATCGCGCCCGTGCCCCCTCTGCCGCCGCCGTGCGTGCCGTTGTCGTGCCGCCCTCATATGACCGTAGCCGCGCGGGCGGCGGCTCGGGCGCAGTGGTACGAGTACATCTCACCGTGACGGGTCCTCAGATGCGGTGCGGCGGAGGCGAATGGGGGACATGGGGGGACTCCGGGCTGTTTGTGGTCATCGCCTGCTCCGCGTGCGCCATCGCCGTCCGGAGCCGGTTGGCCCCGGATTCACCTGTCCCCGTGCGGTGGGTCGCCCAATCGGTCCGCTGGTGGCGGGGGTGGCGCGGGCGTGCGGCGGTCCGGGGTGAGGGGGCGTCAGCATGGGGCCTCGGCAGGGTGGGGGCGGCCGGTGGAGGCGAGTGGGGGCACGGGACGGCGGAGAGATGTCGGACGGGGGCGCACGGGAGGCGGCACGGGGACGGGCGCGTGCCCAGGGTGCGCGGGCGGTGCGGCGGCGGTGGCGGCCGCCGCGCGGTACGGCGGCGGCGCACCGGGCGCCGCGCCGCGGCCGGGCTAGACCGCCATGCCGTAGACGATCGTGAACAGCGTCCCGAGGGAGCCGATGATGAAGACGCCGGTCAGGCCGGCCACGATCAGGCCCTTGCCCTGCTCGGCGCTGAAGGTGTCGCGCAGCGCCGTGGCGCCGATGCGCTGTTTGGCGGCGCCCCAGATCGCGATGCCGAGGCACAGCAGGATCGCCACCGCCATGACCACTTCGACCATCACGCGGGCCTCGTTGCCCAGGCTGCCGAACGGGCCCCAGTCCGGGGCGATTCCGCCGATGATGGTGGTGATGTCGCCCTTTTCGGCCGCAAGGAACATGTGTGACATGTGCGCCATGTGTGAACTCACCGCCCTTTATGGGTAGTTGGTTGCCCTCGCCCGCGCCGGTTCGGAACGGGTCGGCTTCTATCTTCGCTGACGAAGGCGCCGTCAGAAATCGACTTGGCGCCTTTCTTTGGCGGATCCGATGCGAGCGACGTGTGCGGGTGGGCGCACGTCCTCCATTGAACCGACTGGTCTCACCGTGTGTATCACGGGCGGTAACCCTGAGCAATGATCATCGGGCCGGGGGTGCGCGCCGATCCGGGACGGGCTCTGGGCGGCTACTTCGGGGCGTGCGACATCGCGAAGATCATGACGAGGGCCACCAGGTGGATGGCGAAGAGGAAGTACGCCACGCGCCACCACAGGTGGCGGTTCATCTGCTTCTGGTCGTTCGGGTCCATGGCTCTCGTCCTGTTCCGGGTGCTGGGTGCAGTGTCGCTCATCCGGGGCGCCCCCGGGCGCCGCCGTGCGTGCGGTCACACCCGGGCCGGAGCGCCGCTGCGCCCCCCGTGTGACGCAACGCGCACCGAGCGGCCGGAAAAAGGCAGTGAACCGCCGCTGAATGGGGGAGGGTTGTGAGGTGCGGAAATTCTGGGTGGCCGGCGGGCTCGGGGCGGGGCTGGTGTTCTGCCTGCTCGGGCTGCTTGTGATCGGTACGTACACGGCGGCGGCCGGGCTGGTCGGCGGCCGGGCGGTCGGGCTGGCCAAGGGCGCGGTGCCGGCCGCGTATCAGTCGCTGGTGCAGAAGTGGGGCACGCTGTGCCCGGCGATAAGCCCCGCGCTGCTGGCGGCGCAGCTCTATCAGGAGAGCGGCTGGAACCCCAAGGCGCAGAGCCCGGCGGCCGCGCAGGGCATGGCGCAGTTCATCCCCGGCACGTGGCAGACGCACGGCATCGACGGCAACGGCGACGGCAAGCGGGACGTGTGGGACCCGGAGGACGCGATTCCGTCGGCCGCGTCGTACGACTGCGAGCTGGCCCGCTACGTCGACCGCGCGCCGGGCGACGACACCCACAACATGCTCGCCGCGTACAACGCGGGTGCGTACCGGGTGATCCAGTACAACGGGGTCCCGCCGTACCGCGAGACACAGAACTATGTGAAGACGATCACGACGCTGGCCAAGAGCTTCGAGGCGCCGGCCGGGCCGGTGGCGCCGTCGCGGCAGGCCGCGGGCGCCATCTACTTCGCGCAGGACCGGCTCGGTACGCGCTATCTGTGGGGCGGCAACGGGACGCCCGAGCAGGGCGGGCGGTTCGACTGCTCGGGGCTGACCAAGGCCGCGTACCACTCGGTGGGCATCGAGCTGCCGCGGGTGGCGAACGACCAGTGGAACGCCGGTCCGCACCCCAAGCGCGACGAGCTGCTCCCGGGGGACCTGGTGTTCTTCGCCTACGACCTGCACGATCCGCGGTCGATCCACCACGTGGGGATCTATGTGGGCGGCGGGTACATGATCAACGCGCCCTACACTGGTGCCGTGATCCGCTTCGACAAGATCGATACGCCGGACTACATCGGTGCGACCCGTGTCACCTCGGATGGCGCAAAAGCGCTCCCTCGTGCCAACGCTGCGTAAACATAAGGCCCTGAACTGCAGTGATGAGTCAAGCTTCGATAACGTCCTGGTGATCTTCCGGTGGAGAGTGGAACGGCCGGGGCGGGCATGGCGTTTCCTTTGCGTGGGGACGTAAGCGCGCTCGAAGCAGCACACGCTCGACGACCACGGGGGTTGGCAGCAACACGAAGGCGCTCGCGCGCGCGAAAGATAAGGGGCCGCGTTAGATGGCTGGACTCGCACTCGAGGGGCCGAACCCCGACGTCGACGTGCTCGACGGCATCAACGGCCTCGCGAAGGACGCCCCCCACTGGGTCAACAAGGCCATGGAGTTCATCGGCGAGTACGGCATCATCGCCGCCCTCGCGGTGCTGTGCCTGGTCGCCTGGTGGTCCGCGCGCCGCCGGCCCGGCGCCCCGTCCGCGGTCGCGGGCCTGGTGTGGGCGCCGCTGGCCGCCGGTATCGCGCTGCTGGCCAACATCCCGATCCGGGAGTTCGTCGAGCGGCCGCGGCCCTTCAAGGACCACGCCGGCCTGGAAGTGCTCATCCCCGGCAAGAGCGACTTCTCCTTCGTCAGCGACCACGCGACCCTCACGATGGCGGTCGGCGTCGGCCTGTTCGTCGCCCACCGCAAGTACGGCCTGATCGGCATCGCGCTGGCGCTCGCCGAGGGCTTCTGCCGCGTCTACATGGGCGTGCACTACCCGACCGACGTGGTCGGCGGCTTCGCGCTGGGCACCGCCGTCGCGCTGCTGCTCGCGCCGCTCGCCCAGGCGCTGCTGGTGCCGCTGACGACGGCCGTCGCCCGCTCCCCGCTGGCGTGGCTGGTGCGGGCGCCGGGCGGCGAGGCGGACGGGGACGCCGAGGGCAGCCGGGTGGTGGCCGCGGGATCGGGGCTGCCGAGCGGGCACAAGGAGCGGGACAAGGACCTGGCGGCCTGAGGGCCGCGGAGGAGAAAGACGAGCCTGGCGGATAGGGACGGCCCGGACCCTCACGGGGCCGGGCCGTCCGTATGTCCGGCGGCGGACGCCTCAGAGCGCCTGTGCGAAGGTGCTGAACAGCCGCTGCGGGTCGTAGGTCCGCTTGACCCGGTCCAGGCGCCCGGCGGCGGCGCCGTAGTAAGCGGACTTCCAGTCGGTCAGCCCGGGGTCGGTGTAGTTCTGGTACGCGGCGCCCGACGCATGGCGGCGCATCGCGTCATGGAACGAATTGAGCCACGCTGTGCGCGTACCGGGCGAGCCGTTCGCCGGCCAGGACGTCAAGTACTGGGCGAGGAACCGCGATCCGCGGTGCACGAACGCGGTGTCGGTGCGGCCGACGCGGTTGATCGCACCGCCCAGCGCCGTCAGCGCCACATTACCGCCGACGCCCTTGCGGCCGCCGCTCTCGATCTGGTCCATCAGGGTGCGGATGCCGGCCGCGGACAGTGAGCGGTCGAAGAAGTGCGAGCGCGCCGCGTAGGTCTCGCGGCCGAGCTGGCCGGCACCGGTCTGGCCGGGCAGCGAACCCGGTGTGTGGCACTGCGCGGTGGACTTCGACGAGCAGCCCGCGTAGGCCTCCATCGCGTCCAGATAGCCGATCGGGGTGAGGCGGACGGTGGCGGCGGGGCCGGGGCCTCCCGGCTGGTCGGCGAGCTTGTCGAGGGCGTTCTTCAGCTCGCCGTAGCCGCCCAGGGAGAAGGCCGCGACGGAGACCGCCGGGGTGCCCCCGGGCCGAGTGTCGAGATGGCAGGCGGACCAGATCTCGTCGGCCTGCACCGGACCCCACTTCTGCCAGGAGGCCACGACCTTCGCCGCCTTGGCCCACGGCCAGGTCAGATACGCCATCACCGCGCGCGGCGCCGGATGCGTACGGAAGCGGAGCTCGGTGACCACGCCGAAGTTGCCGTTGCCGGCGCCGCGCAGCGCCCAGAACAGGTCCGCGTGCTGGTCCTTGTCGCACGAGACGGTCTTGCCGTCGGCCGTGACGAGGGTCGCGCCGACCAGGCTGTCGCAGGTCAGACCGTAGGCGCGGGAGACCACGCCTTGGCCGCCGCCGAGGGTGAGACCGGATATCCCGACGGTGGGGCACGAGCCCCCGGGTATGGTCACGCCGTGCGCCGCCAGCCCCTGGTAGACGTCGATGAGCTTGGCTCCGGCGCCGATGCGGGTGATCCCGCCGGAGGGCGCGCCGACCTTGGACAGCGCGGAGACGTCGACGATGAGCCGGCCGTTGCCGCTGGAGTAGCCCGCGTAGGAGTGGCCGCCGCTGCGGATGGCGACCGGGGTGCCGTGGCGCCGCGCGAAGGCGAGGCACTCGGCGATGTCGGACGGGTGCTTGACGTACGCGATGGCCGACGGCTTGAGCGTGTCGTAACGGGTGTTGTAGAGGCGCCGGGCGGTCGCGTAGGCGGCGTCGGAGGCCTGTATCAGTCGCCCGTCCAGGCTCTTGCCGAGCGCGGTCCAGGAGGCCGGCGCGGCGCGGCCGGCGGCGGCCGCCGTCTGGGTCCGCGCGCCACCGGCGGCGGCCCCGTCGGCCGAGGTGGAGGACGTCGCGGCCGCCGCGCCGGTCTTGTTGTCGCAGCCGGTGGCGAAGGCGACCGAGGTCGCCGCCAGTCCGGTGCCGGCCTGTAGGAGTGTGCGCCGCTTCACTGGGATGAATCCCCCTCGATGTCTGCGGCCCGTCCCGGCGGCCGATGACGGCCGGTGGTCGCGGGGCTGCCGCGCCGTTGCTTCCCTCCACTAGGCAGATGCCGTAAGGGCGTTGGGGGTTCCCGCAACGGACGGAGTCATTCCACAGGGGGCAGGGGGCCGGACGCCCCGGCCTCGACCAGATGCCGCTCCGCGTCCGTACGCGCCTGGGAGCGGGCACGGCGGGCCGGCCCGCGCCAGCCGCAGGTGCAGCGGGCCGTGCAGAAGGAACCTCGCTCGGTGGTGGAGGTCGCGTGGTGGGCTCGGTCGGGCACCCGTCCACGCTACGCGCCCCGGCCGCCCTTGCGTGACGAGCCCCCTCAACGGTCGTTGAACGGGTCGGTCGACGGAACGTCAGAGGTGGCGTGGGCGGAACGTCCGACCCTCCCGAGCGGACCGGCCGGACCGGGCCGGTCCCGAAGACGGCGGCCGAGGGGGCTCGTACGCGATGGTGGTGCAGGACAGGCGAGGCGGGGCGGCCGCCGTGGCCGTGGTGTGCGGGACGGGTCTGGCGGTCGGGCTGCTGGCGACGGGCTGTTCCTCCGAGGGCGCCGCGGCCGACGACCAGCAGCCGCCCGGCCGGGCCGCCGGCGCCGAGGCCGCCGTCCGCGCCAGCGCCGACGCCCTGGTCCGGGCCCGCTCCGCCGCGGTCCGCACGGCCATGGAGACGGTCAGCGGCGGCACCCGCGTCGCCATCCGCGGCACCGGCGGCTACGACTTCACCACCAGCAGCGGGCAGCTGCGCGTCGTCCTGCCCGACCCCGCGGGCCGGCCCGGCGAGGGCCGCCAGCCGATCACGGAGATCCTCGCGCCCGGCGCGCTGTTCATGAAGAACCGCGGGGCGGGGGTGCCCGCCGACAAATGGGTGCGGGTGGACACCGGCACGCTGACCGACGGCAACCTGGTCACCGGCGGCGCCACCGATCCGCTGGCCGCCGCGGAGCTGCTGCGCGGCGCGCGGGACGTGACGTACCAGGGCCGGGAGCAGCTGGACGGCGTCGTGGTGCGGCACTACCGCGGCACGACGGACATCGGGACGGCCGCGCGGGCGGCCTCGCCGCGCTCCAGGCCGGCGCTGTTCGCCGCGGAGAAAGGGTTCACCACCGACGCGGTGCCGTTCGACGCGTATCTGGACGACGCCGGCCGGCTGCGCAAGGTGCGCCAGCGGTTCCGCTTCGCCAACGGCGCGCCCCAGGGGGCCTCGGTGACCTCCACGACGGAGCTGACCGGCTTCGGCGGCCGGGTCGCCGTCCGGCTGCCCGACCGGCGCGACATCTACGCGGGGAAGATCGCATCCGCCGCTCCCCAGGGCCGCCGGGGCACGTGACGAGGGCGGTTGCCCCGTGGCGGAAATGGTCCATCCGTGCCATGGGCGGAGCGGGCGGCCGTCCTTACGCTGGGCGGTAACCACTCAGAGGCGTGGGAAGGCGCGCGAAGGAGGAGGTGTCGTACGTGGCCGGACACCGCCATACGACGGTTCAGGACCACGTAGCCCTCGTCGAGATCGACCTGACCGGTGAGTTGATGATCGCGGCCGCGGCATCGAGCGAGGACCGGCTCAGCCCGGACCGTATCGACGAGGTACTGGACGTGGACGGGGACGGCCGCGAACCGCCGGGCGAGCCGGCTTGAAGAGGCGGGGAGCCCCCGGCCGCCGTCAGGTGCGCAGCATCCGCTCGATGGCCTTGGTCGCCTCCTGGACCTTGGCGTCGATGGCCTCGGGGCCCTTGACGGCGGCGTCGGCGACGCAGTGCCGCAGGTGCTCCTCCAGGAGCTGGAGCCCGAAGGACTGCAGGCCCTTCGTGCTCGCCGAGACCTGGGTGAGTATGTCGATGCAGTAGACATCCTCTTCGAGCATCCGCTGCAGTCCGCGGATCTGCCCCTCGATGCGGCGCAGTCGCTTGATGTGTGCGTCCTTCTGCTGTGCGTAGCCGTGGACGCCGGCCGCCGGGGGAGTCTCTGCGGTATCGGTCACGGTCCGGGGGGCGCCGTGGGGGTCGGGATCCGGCTTCGGAGCGGGGCGGGCCGCGGCGGCTGCGGCGCGGCCGTTGGCGTCGGCGTCCGTGGTCGTCATGGCCGTCTCCCGTGGTATCTAGGCGATCTATATACCCCTGGTGGGTATATGGTACCGAACTTTGCGGGCACCTGCGGTACCCCGTGCAGAGCATGCTGCCCGATGGGCGACACTGAGGGAATGCCGGTTAGCAGTGGCTGGATGATGCGCCTAGCATCAACCCGACCGAATCCCATGCACCCCGAGGATTTCACGTGCGCTTTCGTCTGACCCCCAGGGAGACGAGCTTCTACGACATGTTCGCCGCCTCCGCGGACAACATCGTCACGGGCTCCAAGCTCCTGATGGAACTGCTCGGGGCGGACGCCTCCGCACGGGCCGAGATCGCCGAACGGATGCGTGCGGCGGAGCACGCGGGAGATGACGCGACGCACGCGATCTTCCACCAGCTGAACTCCTCGTTCATCACGCCGTTCGACCGCGAGGACATCTACAACCTCGCCTCGTCGCTCGACGACATCATGGACTTCATGGAGGAGGCCGTCGATCTGGTCGTCCTCTACAAGGTCGAGGAACTGCCCAAGGGCATCGAGCAGCAGATCGAGGTGCTGGCGCGGGCGGCGGAGCTGACCGCCGAGGCGATGCCGAACCTGCGCACGATGTCGAACCTCACCGAGTACTGGATCGAGGTCAACCGTCTGGAGAACCAGGCCGACCAGATCCACCGCAAGCTGCTGGCGCACCTCTTCAACGGCAAGTACGACGCCATCGAGGTCCTCAAGCTCAAGCAGATCGTGGACATCCTCGAGGAGGCGGCCGACGCCTTCGAGCACGTCGCCAACACCGTCGAGACCATCGCGGTCAAGGAGTCCTGAGCCCCGGCCATGGACACCTTCGCGCTCGTCGTGACCATTGCGGTCGCGCTCGGATTCACCTATACCAACGGCTTCCACGACTCGGCGAACGCCATCGCGACCTCGGTCTCGACGCGGGCGCTGACCCCACGTGCCGCGCTGGCGATGGCCGCCGTGATGAACCTCGCGGGAGCCTTCCTCGGCAGCGGCGTCGCCAAGACGGTCAGTGAGGGGCTGATCTCCACTCCCCATGGCAGCAAGGGGATGGGCATCCTCTTCGCCGCGCTGATCGGCGCGGTGGTCTGGAACCTCGTCACCTGGTACTTCGGTCTGCCGTCGTCGTCCTCGCACGCCCTGTTCGGCGGCATGGTCGGCGCGGCGCTCGCGGGCGGTACCGAGGTGATCTGGACCGGGGTGATCGAGAAGGTCGTCCTGCCGATGTTCATCTCCCCCGTCATCGGCCTGGTGCTCGGCTATCTGGTGATGGTCGTCATCCTGTGGATGTTCCGGAAGGCCAATCCGCACAAGGCCAAGCGGGGCTTCCGTATAGCCCAGACGGTCTCGGCCGCGGGCATGGCCCTCGGCCACGGTCTGCAGGACGCCCAGAAGACCATGGGCGTCGTGGTGATGGCCCTGGTCATCGCCGACGTCGAGGACGCCAACGCGGCCATCCCGATCTGGGTCAAGCTGGCCTGCGCGATCACCCTCTCGCTCGGTACGTACGCGGGCGGCTGGCGGATCATGCGCACGCTCGGCCGCCGGATCATCGAGCTGGACCCGCCGCAGGGCTTCGCCGCGGAGACCACGGCCGCCTCGGTCATGTACACCGCGTCGTTCATGTTCCACGCGCCGATCTCCACGACCCATGTCATCACCTCCGCGATCATGGGTGTGGGCTCGACCAAGGGCTCGCGCGCGGTGCGCTGGGGCGTCGCCAAGAACATCGTGATGGGCTGGTTCATCACCATGCCCGCGGCCGCGCTGGTCGCGGCGATGGCGTACTGGCTGGTCCAGCTGGCGTTCGGCTGACCTGCCCGGCGCCACGGCGCCGGACGAAAGCAGTGGGCCCGCCCCCCGGGAAGGAGGGGCGGGCCCTTCGTCTTGCGGTGGCACCGCCATGCAGCACCGCAGGACGCTCAGGGGGGCGTCGGCCGGGCGGGGCCTAGCCGAAGCGGCCGGAGATGTAGTCCTCCGTGGCCTGGACCGAGGGGTTGGAGAAGATCCGCTCGGTCTCGTCGATCTCGATCAGCTTGCCGGGCTGCCCGACGGCCGCGAGGTTGAAGAACGCCGTACGGTCCGAGACACGGGCCGCCTGCTGCATGTTGTGCGTCACGATGACGATCGTGAAGCGCTCCTTCAGCTCGCCGATCAGGTCCTCGATGGCGAGGGTGGAGATCGGGTCGAGGGCCGAGCACGGCTCGTCCATCAGCAGCACCTGCGGCTCGACGGCTATCGCGCGGGCGATGCACAGCCGCTGCTGCTGGCCGCCGGACAGGCCCGAGCCGGGCTTGTTCAGGCGGTCCTTGACCTCGTTCCAGAGGTTGGCGCCCTTGAGGGACTTCTCGACGGTGTCCTTCAGCTCGCTCTTCTTGTGCGAGCCGTTCAGCCGCAGGCCGGCCGCGACGTTGTCGAAGATCGACATCGTGGGGAACGGGTTGGGGCGCTGGAAGACCATGCCGACGGTGCGGCGGACGGCGACCGGGTCGACCCCGGGGCCGTAGAGGTTCTCGTCGTCCAGCAGCACCTTGCCCTCGACGCGGCCGCCGGGGGTGACCTCGTGCATGCGGTTCAGGGTGCGCAGGAAGGTGGACTTGCCGCAGCCGGAGGGGCCGATGAAGGCCGTCACCGAGCGCGGCTCGACCGTCATCGAGATGTCGTCGATGGCCTTGTGGCTGCCGTAGAACGCGGAGAGGCCGCTGACGTCGATTCGCTTGGCCATGGGATCACTGCTTCTTTCGGTGCTTCAGAGGGTCGCTGGTCGGCCCCGCTCCAAGGAGCGGAGAGTGTCGCGTTAGCGACCGGTCTTGGGGGCCTTCCAGCGGGCGATACCGCGGGCCACCAGGTTGAGGATCATGACGAAGGCGATGAGGACCAGTGCCGCCGCCCAGGCGCGGTCGTAGGAGGCCTCGGAACCCTGCTGCCACTGCTGGAAAACGTAGAGCGGAAGCGACTGCTGGGCATCTTCGAAGGGGTTGTTGTTGATCGTCTTCGCGCCCCACACCAGGAGCAGCACGGGCGCGGTCTCACCGGCGATACGGGCGATGGCGAGCATCACGCCGGTGGTGATACCGCCGATCGACGTCGGCAGCACGACCTTGAGGATGGTGCGCCACTTGGGCACGCCCAGCGCCAGGGAGGCCTCGCGCAGCTCGTTCGGGACGAGCTTGAGCATCTCCTCGGTGGAGCGGACCACGACCGGCATCATCAGGATCGCCAGGGCCATCGCGCCGGCGAAGCCGGACGGGCCGAAGCCGAGGATCAGGATCCACACGGAGAGGATGAACAGGCCGGCCACGATCGACGGGATGCCGGTCATCACGTCGACGAAGAAGGTGACGGCCTTGGCGAGCCGGCCGCGGCCGTACTCGACGAGGTAGATCGCGGTGAGCAGACCGATCGGCGCGGCGATCAGGGTGGCCAGGCCGACCTGCTCCAGGGTGCCGATGATCGCGTGGTAGATACCGCCGCCGGGCATCGCGTCGGGCAGGGTGCCCATCGAGTGCGACAGGAAGTAGCCGTCCAGGACCTTGATGCCGCGGGCGACGGTCTCCCACAGCAGGGAGGCGAGCGGGACGACGGCGAGCAGGAAGGCGCCCCAGACCAGGCTGGTGGCCAGCCGGTCCTTGGCCTGCCGGGCGCCCTCGACGCCCGCGGCCAGCGCGAACGTGCCGAAGACGAACAGCAGGGCGGCGATCAGGCCCCACTGGATCGCGCTGTCCAGGCCGGCGGCCAGGCCGATGCCGCAGCCGGCGCCGGCCGCGACCAGCGCGAGGACCGGCGGGGCCCAGCGGGGCAGCCGGGGGTGCTTGAGGGAGACCGGGAGCGGAGTGCCGCCGTTGGAGACCGCGACGCGGTCGGTGGTGATACTCATGCTGCGGCTCCCGAGTACTCCTTGCGGCGGGCGATGATCAGGCGGGCCGCGCCGTTGACGAGGAGCGTGATCACGAAGAGGACGAGGCCGGAGGCGATCAGGGCGTCCTGGCCGAATTCGTCGGCCTCGCTGAACTTGCTGGCGATGTTCTGGGCGAAGGTGCCGCCGCCCGGGTCCAGCAGGCTGGTGTTGATCAGGAAGCTGGGGGACAGGACCGTGGCGACGGCCATCGTCTCGCCGAGCGCGCGGCCCAGGCCCAGCATGGAGGCGCTGATGACGCCGGAGCGGCCGAAGGGGAGCACCGACATGCGGATGACCTCCCAGCGGGTGGCGCCGAGCGCCAGCGCGGCCTCCTCGTGCATCCGCGGGACCTGGAGGAAGACCTCGCGGCTGACGCTGGTCACGATCGGCAGGATCATGATCGCGAGCAGGATGCCGACGGTGAACAGGGAGCGGGCCGCCCCGCCGCCGTACTCGAAGATGCCGGTCCAGCCGAGGTAGTCGTCCAGCCAGCCGTAGAAGCCGCCCAGGTGGGGGACGAGGAAGAGCGCGCCCCACAGGCCGTAGATGATGCTGGGCACCGCGGCGAGCAGGTCGATGACGTAGCCGAGCGGCGAGGCCAGCCTGCGCGGGGCGTAGTGCGAGATGAACAGCGCGATGCCGACCGCGACCGGGACCGCGAGGAGCATCGCGACGACCGAGCTGACGAGGGTGCCGAAGGCGAGCACCGCGATGCCGAACTTGGGCTCGGTGCCGGTGGCGTTCCAGTCCAGCGTGGTGAAGAAGTTGGCCTTGTCGCCGGAGATGGCGAGCACGGACCGGTAGGTGAGGAAGCCCGCGATGGCGGCCATGATCACCAGGAGGGCGATTCCGGAGCCCCGGGAGAGCCCGAGGAAGATCCGGTCACCGGGACGGACCGCCTTGCCGGACACGGCGGAGCCGTCGGCCCGTGGCGCGGGCGGGTTGTCGGTTATCGAGGAGGGTGTGTTCATGGGTTCTCCGGTCTGCGGAGCCCGGTGGGGGCTCCTGGCGCGGCGGTGCACCGGACGGGCGGCGGCCCGAAAGGGGCCCTTGTGAGGGGGCCCCTTCGGCCGTACGGCGGCTGTCTGGGCCGCCGCCCGGTAGGTCAGGAGATCTTGGCGACGGTCGCGCGGACCTTGTCGGCGATCTCGGTGGGCAGCGGGGCGTAGCCGAGCTCCTTGAGGGCGGCCTGGCCGTCCTTGCTGGAGACGTAGGTCAGGAAGGACTTGGTGGCCGGCAGGGTCTCGGCCTTGTTGCCCTTGTCGCAGGCGATCTCGTACGTCACCAGGGTGATCGGGTAGGCGCCGTCGGCCTTGGTGGTGTAGTTGAGCTGCAGGGCCAGGTCATCGCCCTTGCCGACCTGCTTGGCCTCGGAGATGGCCTTCGAGGCGTTGTCGACGGTGGCCTCGACCGGCTCCTTGGCGCCGGTGTTCAGCTTGACCGTCGGGATCTTGCTGGAGGTCGCGTAGGACAGCTCGAAGTAGGAGATCGCGCCGCTGGTCTGCTTGACCTGCGAGGAGACGCCGGCCGAGCCGGACGCCGCCTGGCCGCCCTCGCCCTCCCACTTCTTGGCCGGCTCGTGCTTCCAGCCGCCGGCGGCCTTGAGGTACTTGGTGAAGTTGTCGGTGGTGCCCGAGTCGTCGGAGCGGTGGAACGCCTGGACCTTGAGGTCCGGCAGCTTGGCGTCCGGGTTCAGCTTCTGGATCGCCTTGTCGTTCCACTTGGTGATCTCGGAGTTGAAGATCTTCGACAGGGTCGGGGCGTCCAGCACGAGGTCGTCCACGCCGGGGACGTTGTAGCCGACCGCGATCGGGCCGCCGACCATCGGCAGGTCGATGGCCTGGCCGCCCTTGCAGACCTGCTTGGACTTGGTGACCTCTTCGGGCTTGAGGGCCGAGTCGGAGCCCGCGAAGGCGGTCTGGCCCTGCAGGAAGGTGGTGACGCCGGCGCCGGAGCCCGTCGGCTGGTAGTTGATCTCGGTGTCCTTGCAGGCGCCGGAGTAGTTCTGCACCCAGGCGTCCATGGCGTTCTTCTGCGCGGAGGAGCCGGAGGCGAGCAGCTTGCCCTTGCCCTCACACTTGATGTTCGAGGCCTTGGCGGCACCGCCGCCACCGTTGCCGCCGGTGGTGTCGTCGGAGCCGCACGCGGTCAGGGCCAGGGCACCGGAGACGGCGAGAGCGCCAACGGCGAGGGCGCGAACCCGGTTCTTGCGCTGAAGCTTCACAGTCGGGAATTCCTTCCTGGGGCGCGCCGCTTCTCCGGCGTGCGAGGTGGTGTGCGTGGTGTGTGGTGTCCGCCGTGGGGGTGCGGTGTCAGCTAGCCGTGCCGCGCACGCCGATCAGGCATGACGCGCACTCGGTACGGCCGAAATTAGGCAGATCAGGTGAAGCAGCCGATGGGCGCGAGTGAACGCAAGGTGAACCTCGGCCATCGGCTGGGTGCGGGGGAAGAAGTGTTCGCCCACTCGTACTAAAGGGCCCGTCGCTCTGTTGAATTACTGGTGGGTATGGCAGCATCCGCGCCGGAGGACCACGCGAATCGGTGCGGAACGACCGGAGGTGGCTGGTGGGACGCCAGGGGGCAAAGCGGGGCGTTCGGGATGTATGGGAACTAGAGGGTGAACAGGGCGCAGGCGACGTAAGAGGCAGGCGCGGCGCCCGGGGCGGCCGGCTGATGGCGTGCACGGCCGTCGTCCTGTGCGTGACGGGCCTGCTCGGCACCGCGGCCACCACCGCGTACGCCGACGACCCCAAACCCGACGCTACGACCGAGCCCGACGCCCGGCACCTCGACGAGGTACGCCAGAAGATCGACGCCCTCTACCGCAAGGCCGAGCGGGCCACCGATGCCTACAACGCGGCCAAGGAGCAGGTCGAGCTCCAGCAGAAGGAGATCGTCAAGCTGGCCCGCGGCATCGACGGCACCCAGCGCAAGCTGGCCGCCCTCAAGCGCCAGGCGGGCGCGCTGGCCAGCGCCCAGTACCGCGGCGGCGGGCTGCCCGCCGAGGCGAAGCTGATGCTCAACACCGACCCCGAGGCCTTTCTCGACAATGTCACCCTGGCCCGCAAGGGACAGCTCGCCGCCAAGCGCGTGATCGGTGAACTCACCCGCCTCGAAGGCGACTTGAAGAAGTATTCGGACTCCGCCACCGATCGCTGGGCGCAGCTGGAGGCGAACCGCAAGAAGAAGGAAAGCGCCCAGCGGGACATCAAGAAAAAAATCGAAGCGGCAAAGAAGCTGGAATCCCGGCTGGCCGCCAAGGAAAAGGACTGGCTGCGGAAACTGGAGGACGAGCGGGCCTTCAAGGAGCAGCAGAAGTGGCTCGACTCGGGTGTTCTCGACGACATCGGCAACAAAGCGTCCGCCTCGGGCAAGAAGGCGATTTCGTACGCCACCGCGCAGATCGGCAAGGATTATGTGTGGGGCGCGGAGGGGCCGGACACCTTCGACTGCTCCGGGCTGACCCTGCGGGCCTGGGAGCGCGGCGGCCGGACGATTCCGCGGACCTCGCAGGAGCAGTGGCGGCAGCTGCCGCGCGTCGCGCTGCGGGACATGCGCCCCGGTGACTTGATCATTTACTTCTCGGACGCCAGCCATGTAGGGATGTACCTCGGGGACGGCGCTATCGTGCACGCACCGCGCCCCGGCCGCCAGGTGACGGTCACCGGCGCCGGATCGATGCCGATCCTCGGGGTGGTCCGCCCCGATCGTGACGGCGGACACCATGACGGGGATCGCGGGCACGATAAATGACCGGAATGTTTCCTCTCTGAGGGTTGTCGCGGTGTAGCTGAATGCACTCAAGCGGGGTGATATTCGTCATTCCGCATTCCGGCTTCCGCAGGTCAAATGCCTTATCGGACGCGGCATATGACAATGGCCGATTGCCGTCGGCCATTCCCTCTTCCTCCACGCTGCCGCTATGGTCGCCTCTCAGTGCCGGTGCGCGCCCCGCTCGGAAGACCGACGGGGGGATGCGGAGCCGGGCACGGTGGTGCGCCGGTCGGCGCTCACCGGACCCCCCTCGGGGGAGGGAAGGAAGCAGACCGATGCCCGTACCCGTACCGCACCAGCGGACGGTCGTGCTGCCGCACCAGGCAGGACCGGTGAACGACGCCTGCGCGGATACCGCGCGGGCGGCCGGCGCGCCGGGCGCGGGGTACGCGACGGACCAGGACGTGCGCGTCCCGGAACCCGCCGCCGGCCAGTGGAGCGCCCACGCGGCCCCGCAGGGCCTCCAGGAGCCCGAGGAGCCGCTTATGGAAGAACGGCGACTTTCGGCCGAGCACGGGACGACCCAGCAGGGCCTGACCCTGCTCCTCATCGGCGAGGACCCCAACAGCCACCTCCCCGAGATGTCGGACTGGGCGGGCCGCCGGGTGCGCCTGCGCACCGCCCGCAACCTCACCGAGGCCGAGCGGCTGCTCACCGACGACGTGCACTGCATCCTGCTCGACCTGCCCCCGGCGGAGCGCCGTGACCGCACCGAACGCGACGGCGGCCCGGACGGCACCCCCGGCCCCCAGCTGGGCATGCTGCACGACGTCCTGCGGATGGCGCCCTCGCACGCCGTCCTCGTCCTGACCTACGAGACGGACGCCGAGCGCGCCGCCGACGCCGTACGCGTCGGCGCCCAGGACTACCTCTTCCGCGACGAGCTGGACGGCGCGGTGCTCAGCCGTGCCGTGCGCTACGCCGTCGAACGCAAGCGCGCCGACCTCGCACAGCGCCAGCTCACCGAGTCGCGGATGCTCGCCCAGGAGAACGCCCGCCTGGAGCGCGGCCTGCTGCCCACGCCGCTGCTCGACGGCTCCGACCTGCGCTTCGCGGCCTGCTACCGCCCCGGCCGCAGCCGCGCGCTGCTCGGCGGCGACTTCTACGACACGGTCCGCACCCCCGACGGCACCGTCCACGCGATGATCGGCGACGTCTGCGGCCACGGCCCCGACGAGGCCGCCCTCGGCGTCGAGCTGCGCATCGCCTGGCGCGCCCTGACCTTCGCCGGGCTGTCCGGCGACGAACTGCTGGCCACCCTCCAGAAGGTCCTGGAGCACGAGCGCTCCGACGACGAGATCTTCGCCACGCTCTGCACCGTCGACATCTCCGCCGACGGCCACTACGCCGGCCTCTCCCTGGCCGGCCACCCGGCCCCCCTGCTGGCCCGCGCCGGCGAGCTGCCGCAGCTGCTGCCGTACGAATGCGGCGGCCCGGCGCTCGGCCTGCTGCCGCAGGCCCGCTGGCCGCGCCGGCAGGTAGAGCTGGGCGGCTCCTGGAGCCTGATGATGTACACCGACGGCCTGATCGAGGGCCGGATCGGCGAGGGCAACCGGCGCCTGGGCCAGGAGGGCATGACCGAACTGGTCAGCCGGCAGATGGCACACGGCCTCACGGGCGAGGGCCTGCTCGACGCCACGGTCCGCGAGGTACGCGACCTCAACGGCGGCGAGCTGACCGACGACGTGGCCGTCCTGCTGCTGGACCGCTAGATCCCGGCAGGGGTGACGCGACCGGGTCGCGTCCGGCGGCTCAGCGTCCGCCGTTGTAGGGCCCGTACGGCCCGTCCGAGCTGGAGCCGCCGCGTCGCGGGCCGCGCCCGCCGCCGGTGACCTCCCGCAGCGCCGGCCGTACGTCGACGGTGTAGACGATCACCGCGATGACGCCGATGATCGGCAGGAACGACATGATCGGCAGAATGAACAGCAGCGCCGTGGCGAGGGCGAGGAAGATCAGCCACATGCCCTTGCTCTGCTTGCTCGCGGCGCGGTAGGCGTCCTCGCGGCGCACCGCCGCATCGATCAGCATCACGCCGGCATAGATGCCCAGGGCGAGCTGCACCCAGCTCAGAAGGTTCTGGAACCCGTAAATCAGCACGCCCTACACCGCCCGTTCGCCGGTCGTGTCGTCTTCGTCCGCCGCGGCCGTCCACCGGCCCGCCGCGGCCCCACCGTACCCGGACAACGGGCCGGGCACCTCAAGCGTGCCCGGCCCGGCCGGTGAATCCACGTCCCCGGTGAAGGGGGCGCCGGCTCACTTCGCGGACGGCGGGGTGCTCTTCTTCGCCGGCGCCGGCTTGCGCTGCGCCACCGGCTTCTGCTGCGCCACCGGCTTCTTCGGGGCGGCGGGCTTGGCCTGGGTCGTCGACGGGGTGGCCTTGGCCTCCGCCTTGGACCCGTTGGCGGTCTCGGTCTTCGCGCCGCTCTTGGCCGCCGGCTTCGGGGACGGCTCCGGCTCGATCGCCACCGCGAGCTCCTCGACCTGGTCGGCGGCCTCGCCGCGCCAGGTCGCCACCGCGCCGCGGCCGCGCTCGGCCAGCTCCTCGTAGCCCTCACGGGCCCGCACCGCGGTCTCGGCGACCCGGCCCACACCCTGCAGCGCGATCTCCTGCGCCTGGTCGCGGAACTTCTTGAAGTCGCCGTCGAGCGAGTCCAGCAGCTCGGCCAGCTTGTCCTGGGCGTCCTTGGCCTGCTTGGCGACCAGCGCCTGGACGTCCTTGGGGTCGGTGCTGCGCACGGACTCGAAGCGCTTGGGCGCCTCGGCCTTGAGCTTCTCGACCAGCTGCGGTACCTCGCCGAGCTTCTCGGCGGCCAGGTCGACCGTGCCGGCCAGGGCGTACAGCGGGGTCGCGTCGGTCAGGGCCTTGCGGAGGTCATCGGTGTTGATGGCCATGACGTTGTTCCTCCTGGAAACGAATTCGGTTGCTCAGGTGGCGTGCGGGCCGCCTTCGGCCTCTGTTCGGGTGTCCGTGCCGAGCCCGTCCCCGGACGCGCTCGCAGCGTCGTCCTTGCCGCCGCCGACCAGCCCGTTCTCCTTGCGGAAGGACTCGTAGATCTGCAGCAGGACCTGCTTTTGCCGCTCGTTCAGCGCGGGGTCGGTGAGTATCGCGGTCTGCACCTCGACCCCGTCCAGCCCGCGCCGCTCGTCCAGAATCCCGGCCTGGACGTACAGCGTCTCGGCGGATATCCGCAGCGCCTTGGCGAGCTGCTGCAGGATCTCCGCGCTCGGCTTGCGCAAGCCGCGCTCGATCTGGCTGAGATACGGATTGGACACCCCGGCGGCATCCGCGAGCTGCCGCAGACTCAGCTGCGCCGTGCGCCGCTGCTCCCGCAGGAACTCGCCGAGATTGCCGACGTTGAGTGATGCCATGACTCGATACTGCATCCTCGTGCTAACTATTGCAAGCAAGCCGCTAGCAAAAGTGGTCCGGGTGGGTGTTACTGAGCGCTTGAGTTGGCCTCTTAGTGGCTGAGTTGGCCCGTCTGAGTGCCATGGTTGGCCCGCGAGGGCTCAGCCGCGGGCGGCGGGCCTCCGGCATCGATCTCACGGGGTGAGGCATGGAACCTGCACGTGCAGGTTCCATGCCTTCTGCCGACTTCGGTGATCCGGCCTCCCGTGTCCACGCGCGACGCGATCGGCCATCTTGGGTGTCAGGTTGGTGGCGGGGTGCCGCTCACGACAGCCATCGCACTGGAGATACCCGGCGAATGTGGATGAGTACGTCGAATGCGTCGGCAAGGGAAGCGACGGCGAGGTGCTCGGCGGCGTCGCGTGAAGGGTCGTAGACGCCGCTGATGACGCGGGCCTTCGCCGGTCCGTCCCATTGGCGGCGTACGGCGTCGCGGCGCAGGTCCAGCCAGTGGGCGGGCAGGTCCACCTCGCCAAGCAGCGCGTCGATCAGATCCCCGGCCGGCTCCGGGACGGCGGCGACACCGAGATCTCCGTGGTGAAAGCCGATCGCCACGGAAACGTACCGCGCGCCGTAACGCTCGCGCAGCAGGCTGCCGACGCTGGGCTGCGGACCACGCTCAGGAGCCAGGCCCAGGACCGTCTCGGTTGCCGCCGTGTGAACGATGCCGTCCCAATAGACCACGCGCAGGCCGGTCCGACGCTGAGAGTCGCTGATGACATCCGCCCATACCTCGGCGTCGCCCGCGTAGTTGCCTCGCCCGGCGACGCTGCGTTCATGGAAGTCTGCGATCAGACGCATCCGCGCCAGGATGCCGTCGTCATGGTTGGTGTCGGGCAATGACCGGATCAGCGCGAGCGCGTCGCGGGCGTGGTCGGCGAACGGGCGTCCGGGGTGCATTCCCCGGGCGCGCTGCACGTGTTCGTCGGTGTGGTGAGCGGTCCGGATCGGATCCAGGTGGGATGCCACCTCCGCCAGCCGTTCCGGGGCCGACTCCCGGACGTGATTCAGGATGGCGTCGTAGTCCTCGGGCTGCGCCTGGGCGGGTTTCACACCGAAGATCCGTATGGGGTCGCTCGGGTGGTCCCGGTTGAACGCCCGGATCCACTCCAATGTCGCGACCATCTCGGCGGTGCGCCAGGGACGCCAGGCACCGTCGAGCGCGGATTGAGCCGAACCCTCACCGACGCGCACGTACTCGTCGAGGCCGGCGGCGACGCCGGCGCTGTCCTGTACGGCCAGCGCCCGAAACCCGTGGTCCTGGACCAGCCGGCGGAAGAGTTGGTCCCGCACACCGAAGGTTTCCCGGGAGAATCGCGTGGACTCCCCGATGCCGACGATCGTTGTCGCGACGGCGAGCTTCTCGGCCAGCTCATCGAGCGTGGCGTCGGACAGCGGGCCGACGTCGGCGTGCTGCGGACCGGACAACCCCATAGGTGGAGGGAAGGAACCCCGGGGAGCGGCGGTGTCATTTTCCATGCCTCCCAGACTCCTACCTAAAGTTCGGTTGAGGTCAAGGATGTTGGGCGGCTGGGCGTCCGGGTTGGCCTGCGGGGTATCGGCCGTCACGCCTGCCTGCCGGGCTTCGGGTGAAGTCGCACAGAGCGCTGTGCGGGCGGGCTCGAAGCCGAGCGAGCGCACCACATCCTGCAGGAGTGGGCTCGTCGCCGGAACTCCACACGGTTGCAGCTCACCCGCCCCGAACCGATGGGCCACTATGCCGATTTACGCGAATCGCGCACCGAGTATGCTCGGCAACTCGCCCGGGACATTGAGGCGGGGAAGGGACCCGCTCCGACCGGGCGGGCCGACCCCGACGCTCCGACGGGCCAACTCGGCCGCTAAGGGGCCAACTCAAGCGCTCAGTCTCAGTGGGGCCCTGGCGCAAAACCCCGGGGCGCACCCACGGCATGGGGAACCATGAGGCATGCGACCGGATGGCTGGCACCTCACCGAAGACGTCGACGACTTCCTCGCCCGAGCCGGAGACTTCCTGCGCTCACGGCCCGCACTGCACACGATGGCGCTGACGACGACCGAGAAGCTGCGCACGCGCGGGGCGGGCGCATACGGCGCCCGAGCCCCCGTCTTCGGCCGACTGGAGCGAGCGGGTACGGTCCGTGCCGCCTTCTCCCGCCTCCCGTCCCGCGGCCTGAGCCTGACTCCCCTCACCCCCGAGCGTGCCGACACCCTCGCCGCCCACCTGGCCGACCTCGGGCACCGGCTGCCCTACGTCAGCGCGGACCACGCCACCGCCACCGCCTTCGCCGAGGCATGGCGGCGGCACACGGGCGCGGCGCCGTCGCTCGGCAAGCGGATCCGCCTGTACCGTCTCGGCACGCTCGCCCCGCCGGAGCCGCGCCCAGAGGGCCGGGGTCGCGTCGCGGGCGAGCAGGACCACGATCAACTCGTGGGCTGGTGCGGCGAGTTCGTCGACACCGTCGGAGAAGTCCCCGCCGTGGACGCCGACTCCTGGGCCGACTCGCGCTTCGCCGACAAGCACTTCACGTTCTGGGAGACCCCGGACGGCACGCCCGTCTCCATGGCTGCCGTGACCTCGCTGATCGGCGGCATGGTCCGGGTGGACCCCGTCTACACCCCGGCCCACCTCCGGGGGCGCGGCTACGCGGGCGCCGTGACGGTCGAGGTGAGCGGGGCCGCACTGGCCGCGGGCGCCACGGACGTCGTGCTCTTCGCGGACCCCGCCAACCCCACCAGCAACGCCCTCTACCAGCGCATCGGATACGCCCCGGTCACCGAGTGGGCCGTGTACGACTTCGCATGTGCCGAGCAAGGTCGCACGACGAGTCGCTGTTGATGGTGATGCGGATGGCACGGGTAGCAAAGACCATGCAAGACGTCTGCTTTCAGGAGGTGGGCACTGTGACGGACAGTGCGGAGCAATCCGGTCTCGCCACCATGCGTCCCATGGTGCGGGAGGCGTACGGTCCGGCCGATCTGAGCGGGGAGCCGATCTTCGCCGGGGGGTTCATCAACTTCGGGTACTGGCGCGCCATCGACCTGGGCCTCCCGCTGGGCGAGGCGGAACGGGTCCGCAGTCAGGAGGACCTCTACCGGCATGTCCTGGACGCCGCCGGACTGCGGAAGGAGCCGACGGAACCGGCGGAGTCGAGGGAATCGACGGAAGCGAAGGGGCCGAAGGTCCTTGAAGTGGGTTGTGGGCTGGGCATGGGGTGCGCGGTGACCCTGCGGGAGTACGGCTCCGCTGCGGTGACCGGCATGGACATCCATCCGCAGCAACTGCGGCGGGCGCGTGACACGCACGCGGATCTGCTGCGGGACGAGCCGGAACGGTTGCGGTTCGTCCAGGGGGCCGCGGAGCGTATGCCTTGCGAGGACGGTGAGTTCGATGTGATCGTCAGCGTGGAGGCCGCTCAGCACTTCCCGGATCTCGGAGCCTTCGCCGCGGAGACCGCGCGGGTGCTGCGACCGGGCGGCCGGGTGGCTGCCGCCAGCTTCTTCACGGTGGACGACGCGCCCGGCCGGCCCGAGGAGCTCGCACGGCTGCTGGAGACGTTCGCGGACGGGCTGGACATCGCCTGGCCGGTGAACGTACTCACGGAGGCCTTCACGGCGTCCGGGCTGACGGACGTCCGCGTCGAATCGATCGGGCCGCACGTCTGGCGAGGGTGGGACCTCTGGCTCGGCCGGTGGTGGTCCCCGGAGACCTGGCCGCGGAACTTTCTGCGCGCCTACGAGGAGCGGGTCCTCGACTACTACGTCGTCACGGCGGTTCGGCCGGAGTGAGGCTCGCGGCACCGCCCGGTGGTCGGGCCGGACACCGGCGCCTCGGCGACAGCGACCGGCCGCGGTGGCCTGGATGTCGGCTGTCCGGCGGGGCTGTCCGTGGTCTGTAGGCGAGGTGTCGGTGCCCGCGGGGACCGTGGTGTCGAGCCGCCCGCGGAGCGGCCGCAGCCGCCTTCCACAGCAAGGGAGCCCCGTCACCCATGGTGTCCACGTCCTCCACCCCGCCCTGGGATGTCCAACGCCTGCCACGTGCCGACGGCGGCGTCTTCCTGGTCACCGGCGGCAACGCCGGCATCGGGTACTTCGTCGCGGAGCAGTTGTCCGCGACCGGAGCCACCGTCGCACTGGGCAGCCGGAATCCCGCCAAGGCCGAAGGTGCCATGGCCGCGATCCGTTCGAGGGTGCCCGGCGCGCGGGTGCGGGCGGTGCGGTGGGACCTCGCCGACCTCTCGTCGTTGAGAACGGCGGTGGAATCACTGGAGGTGGACCGCCTCGACGCGGTGGTCCACAACGCCGGCGTCGCACTCGACGACCCGCCGCGCCGGGAGACCGGGGACGGCCACGAGCTGATGTTCGGCACCAACCACCTCGGCCACTTCGCGCTGACCCGGTGGCTGCTGCCGCTGCTGTCGGCCGCACCGGCGGCCCGCATCGTGACCATGGGCAGCTTCGCGGCGAAGTCCGAACGGCTCGACCTCGACGACCTCCAGTCCCGGCAGGACTACCGGCCGCAGCGCGCCTACGGCCGCTCCAAGCTGGCGCAGATGTACTTCGGCCTCGAACTCGACCGCCGCCTACGGGCCGTCGACAGCACGGTGGCGAGCGTGGTGGTCCATCCCGGCGGCGCACTGGACTCCCTCACCCCGTCACGGCCGCCGGTCCACGTACGCACCACCGGTGCGCGGCTGGGCGGGGCGCCCGCCGCGCTCCTCGTCCAGGGCAAGCACGCCGGCGCCTGGCCCGCGGTCCGGGCGGTGCTCGACCCGGCCGTGCGCGGCGGGGAGTTGTGGGGACCGCGCGTCTTCGGCCTGCGCGGCAAGCCCCGACGGGAGGTGGTGTGGAGTCGTCTCGCCGACGCCTCCGTCGCGGCGCGGCTGTGGGCCGCGAGCTGCGACCTGACCGGCATCGACATCGACCTGGGCGCCGGTGGCGCGTGAAGCGGCATCCGGTCGCGGTCACCCCTCCTGGTCGGGGCGCTCTTCCCGCCGTGCCAGCGGGGTGCCCGCCCAGCCGTCTTCCAGCAGGGCGAACACCTCGCGCATGGTCCGGGCCGGGTCTTCGCCGGCGCGGGCGATGCCGGGGGCTTCCAGGGTGAAGCGCGCCAGGGCGGCGACGGCGGGGGAGTCGGGGGCGAGCCCGGTGGCCTCGGCGAGGACGGCGGCCAGCGCCTTCTCGTGGCGCGACCACATCCGCCGGGCGTAGTCCCGCAGCGCGGGGGTGGATTCGACGAGGACGAACGTCGGGTCGTCGGTCCGGACGGCGGTACGGGTGCGGACCATGTGGTCGCGCAGGGCGTGCAGTACGGACTGGCCGGGGGCTCGGTCGCGCACGGCGGCGACCAGGGCGCTCTCGACGTCCGCGTCCAGGTCGAAGACGAGTGCCTCCTTGCTGGGGAAGTGCTTGAAGAGCGTGCTCAGCGAGACGTCGGCCGCCTCCGCCACCTCGCGTACGCCGACCTCGTCGAAGCCGCGCTCGGTGAACAGCCGCACCGCGGCATCCGACAGTGCCTGCCTGGTCTGGGCCTTTTTGCGCTCGCGGCGTCCTGTCGTCGTCTCGGCCATGCCCTCACCCTACCCCGCTTGACGGGATTCGATCGCAAAGGCGATCAGCTGGAAAATCGAAGCGGTTGTACTTTTGAAGCGGCTGTGTTTCTGTGAGGGAGTGCACCCGACCGGTACTCGGCTGCCGGCTCCCGGGGCGCGTCCGCACCGCGAAACGACTGCTCGGCACCCGCTTCATCGACCCTCTCTTCGTCAGCACTCTCCCCATCGGCGCCCCCTCCATCGGCGCCCTCTTCCTCCGCAGAACGGAGCGTGACTCTCATGTCCCCCACCCCTCGCCTCGCGATCGTCGGCGCCGGCCTCGGCGGCCTCGTCTGCGCACGCGTCCTGCAGCGGCACGGCGTACCGGTCACGGTCTTCGAGCGGGAGGCCGACCCCCGCTCCCGCTCGCAGGGCGGCACCCTCGACATCCACGAGGACACCGGCCAGGTCGCCCTGCGCGCGGCCGGACTGTTCGACGAGTTCCTCGCCCTGTCCCGGCCCGAGAGTCAGGAGTGGCGCCTGTACGACCGCCACGCGACCCTGATACGCCACGACCGGGCCGGCGAGGGCGATCTGAGCCGGCCCGAGATCGACCGCGGCCAGCTGCGCACCCTCCTGCTGGACTCCCTCGCCCCCGGCACGGTCCGCTGGGGCCACTCCGTAAGGGCCGCCACCCCGCTACCGAACGGGGCCGCCCGGCTGCACCACCACGACCGCACCACCGAGGACTTCGACCTGGTCGTCGGCGCCGACGGCGCCTGGTCCCGGGTGCGCCCCGCGCTCTCCGACGCCCAACCCTCCTACGCCGGCGTCACGATGGTGGAGACCCACTTCGACGACGTCGACCACCGCCACCCCGGCATCGCCCACCTGGTCGGCCGCGGCACCATGTCCGCCAAGGCGGGCCGCCGCAGCCTGGTGATGCAGCGCAACAGCGACGGACATGTGCGCGTCTACATCACCTTCCGCGGCCCCCGGGACTGGCACGCCGGCCTCGACCTCGCGGACACCGAAGCCGTACGCGCCCGCCTCCTCGCCCAGTACCGGGGCTGGCACGGGAGCCTGCTGGCGATCCTGCGCGACAACGAGGGCGGTTTCCTCAACCGGCCGATGTTCGTCCTTCCCGTTCCCCACACCTGGCGGCGCGTCCCCGGCATCACCCTGCTCGGCGATGCCGCCCACCTGATGCCGCCCGTCGGCGTCGGCGCCAACCTCGCCCTGCTCGACGGCGCCGAACTCGCCCGGGCCGTCATCGGCCACCCCGCCGTCGACGCGGCACTCGACGCCTACGAGGGCGTCATGCTGCCCCGCGCCGTCGACCACGCGAAGACCGCCCGGCAGATGCTCACCACCCTCATGCCCGACGACGACTCCGACGCCGCAGCCTTCCCCGACACCCTCTGGCCGACGGACGCCCTCGCCGACTCCCGTACCGCGCGGAGCAGTTGAGCCCGGCCGGTGTGCCTCCCCATCGGGCCGGGTGGTGAAGTGAATCACACCGGCGGGCTGTCACGGTTCGCCGGTGCGGGGTGTCTCGATGGGCGTCCGAGGAGAGGAGCCGGGTGTGATGCCGGGGTACCAACGCATGCTGGGGGCGGGCCATGCCTGACGACGCCTTCACCGAACACCGTCCGCTGCTGTTCACCATCGCCTACGAGATGCTGGGCAGCGCCGCCGACGCCGAGGACGTGCTGCAGGAGAGCTATCTGCGGTGGAGCGCGGTCGATCCGGCCACGGTCGAGCATCCGCGCGCCTACCTGGTCCGCGTGGTGACCCGGCAGGCCCTCAACCACCTGCGTACGGTCCGGGCGCGGCGCGAGGACTACGTCGGCCCGTGGCTGCCCGAGCCGATCCGTACCGCGCCGGACGTGAGCGACGACACGATCCTGGCCGAGTCGGTGTCGATGGCCATGATGCTCGTCCTGGAGACGCTGAACCCGACCGAACGCGCGGTCTTCGTGCTGCACGAGGTGTTCGGCTACACCCACGGCGAGATCGCCGCCTCCGTCGGCAAGACCGAGGCCGCCGTCCGGCAGATCGCCCACCGCGCACGCCGGCACGTCCACGCGCGGCGCCGCCGCTTCGAGCCGGACTCCGACGCCGCCCGAGAGGTCGTCCAGCGGTTCCTGCTCGCGGCGACGACCGGCGAGGTCCAGGCGCTGATGGACCTGTTGGCCCCCGACGTCGTGCAGATCTCCGACGGCGGCGGGAAGGTGGTCGCCGCCCGCCGCCCGATCACCGGCCGTGCCGAGGTCGCCCGGTTCGTCCTCGGCGTGCTGCGCACCACCACCACGGCGACCCGCATCGAGCACGCCACCTACAACGGCATGCCCGCGGCCCGGTTCGTCACCGACGGCGAACTCGACTGGCTGGTCGCGTTCGAGATCCACGACGGACGGATCACCGGCCTCTACGGCATTCGCAACCCGGACAAGCTGCACCGCGCCGAGGCGGTGCTCCCACTCGACAGAGGAGGCCACCAGCCGTGGAAACCATGATCGTCGAGCGCGTCATCGACGCCCCGATCGAGGACGTCTTCGCCTGGCTCACCACGACCACCAACTACACGGACTCGCCGCTGATCCTGCGCTGCCGTCTGAGCCGACACGGGGAGTCCGCGCCCTACGGGGTCGGCGCGGTGCGCAACCACCTCTGGCTGATCGGCTGGTTCCGGGAACGCATCACCCGGTACGACCCGCCGTACGCCACCGAGTACGTCGTCGAACGCAGCCTGCCGCCGTCCCGGCACGAACTCGGCCGGATGACGTTCACCGAAGTCGACGGCGGCACCCACGTCTGCTGGACCACTCGTGCGGAGATCCCGGTCCCCTTGGTCGGCGCCTTCCTCACCCGGCGCCTCGCGCGGCCGATCATCACCCGCACCTTCCGCAACATCCTCGACACCGCCGACGCGGCACTGGCCCGGCACCCCGGCCGGAGGCGAGTCTGACGGCGCGTACGGCGCCCGGCGCGGTTCCATGCGGACGGGGGGAGGTGAGCGCCGCTCCTGTGCTATGTCATGCGCTATGTCATGGGGTTCCCGGTGACGGCTCCTGCCGCCGGTCCGGGCGGGTCCCGATGACGATCGTGGCGTACAGCTCGTCGGAGGTCTCCACCCGGGCGAGCAACCCGTTGCGGGTGAACGCCTCGACGGCCCGCGGCGCCTGACGCTCGCTCGTCTCGACCAGCAGATGGCCGCCCGGCGCCAGCCACCGCGGGGCGGTCGCGGTCACCCGCCGCAGCACGTCGAGCCCGTCCGCACCGCCGTCGAGCGCCACCAGCGGCTCGTGATCGCGCGCCTCCGGGGGCAGCAGCCCGACCTCGTCGGACGGCACGTAGGGGACGTTGGCCACCAGGATGTCGATACGCCCCCGCAGGGCGGCGGGCAGCGGGTCGAAGAGATCGCCCTGGTAGACCGCACCCCCCGTGGCGGCGACGTTGCGGCGGGCGCAGCGCACCGCCGCGGGCTCGATGTCGGCCGCGTACAGCTCGACCCGCTCCAGGTCGGCGGCCAGCGCGGCGCCCACCGCCCCGGAGCCGCAGCACAGGTCGACGGCGACGGTGGGCCGCCGGGTGCGCTTGGCGGCCCGGCGCCCGAGGTCCACGGCCCGGCCCACGAGGAATTCGGTGCGGCGGCGCGGCACGAAGACACCGGGGTCGACGGCGACCCGCAGGCCGCGGAACTCCGCCCAGCCGACGACGTGTTCAAGGGGCAGGCCGATGACTCGCTGCTCCACCATGACGGCGAGTTCGTCCGGCGTACGCGCCGCGGAGACGAGCAGCTCCGCCTCGTCCTCGGCGAAGACACAGCCGGCGGCACGCAGCCTGGCGACGACGGTGGGGCGGGGGAGCGGTGCGCAGGGCCCGAGCGCGAGAGGTGACGACTGTTCGGGTAGCGACTTCTGAGATGACGACATGTGAGCCTTTCGGGGCGCCGAGGGCGCTTACCGGGTCACGTGTGCCGGACGGTCACCTGCATCGGGTGGGCCGTACGGGCGTGAGACGGAAGCGCGCCTGCCTGGTCTGGCGGGGTATCGGTCTCACCTCCTCGGTCGGTCCACTGCTGGCAGGCAACAGTACCTGACCTGGGGCGGGGCGCACATGAGGGGGCGGGTGGGGTCGGGGCGAGTGGGGATCGAGGGGCGGGGACGGGGGACGGGTCGGGGCGGTACTGGGAGCGCGAGGGCGGCGGAGGCACAGTGCGCGGAGCATTGCCGGAAAGTACTTGTCAGATTGGAAAGTTCTTGTCACGATGAATGCATGAGGCTGGCTGCGAAGGCCGGCGGGGAGATGAAGCGGAAGAAGCAGAAGAAGCACCGGATCGTCAGGGGGGACTGACACCATGTCGGAGTACGCATCGGCTTCTGGGGCGCCATCCGCGGCGCAGGACGCGGCGGCCGCACTGGCCCGAGCGCAGGAGTTGCGCTCGACGGTCAAGGACGGCACGAAGTGGTACGTCCGCTATCAAGTGATCTACGGCTGCGCCTCCGCGGTCCTCGTACTCGCCATAGGGCTGTTGAGCCGGCCCTACGGTGTGGCGCTCGGCATCGGCTTCTGGTGCGCTGTAGTCGCGGGCCTGTCGGTGTATGCGGCCCGGCAGCGCGTCGCCAGGCTCGGGTTCGGCCGACGGCATAGCGGCCTGATCATCGCGTGGGCGCTGCTGTACGGCGCGGTGCTGGTACCTGGCATGATCTGGTTTCAGGACGCGGCGGCGTGGTGGGTGTCCGGCGCACTGGTGGTTGCCCTTCCCGGGTTGATAGGCGGCTATTTGGAGGCTCGGCGGTGACCGACCCGCACCAAGGGACCCATCCGCGCCACGGGCTCGACGAGGTCATGCACGCGCCGGTCCGCTTCTCCATCGTGGCGACGCTGGCGGCAGCGGAGAAGGCCGAGTTCGCCTTCGTCCGCGACACCGTGGAGGTGAGCGACTCGGTGCTGTCGCGCCAGGTCGCCACTCTGGAGAAGGCCGGCTATGTCGCCGTCACCAAGGGCTACGTCGGCAAGCGCCCACGCACCTGGCTCGCCCTGACACCCGCCGGCCGCGCCACCTTCACCGCCCACTGCCAGGCCCTGCGGGCCATAGCGCGGGACGCCGGCTGACAGCGACCTGCAATCCAGGCGTCGTTGACTTCGAGTGCGCTCCAATGAATACCGTCCTGAAGGGATGCCGGGACAGGCCCGGCCCAGGAGGTAGCAGCAGCATGACCACGACCAACATTCCTTCGCGCAAGCTCGGTGACCTGGTGGTTTCCGCGCAGGGGCTCGGCTGCATGGGGATGAGCCACGGCTACGGCGAATCGGACGACGAGCAGTCGATCGCGACCATCAACCGTGCGCTCGACCTCGGCGTCAGCCTGCTGGACACCTCCGATTTCTACGGTGCGGGGCACAACGAAGAGCTGATCGGCCGAGCCATCGCGGGGCGGCGCGACGAGGCGGTGCTGGCGACGAAGTTCGGGTTCGCCAACAGGCTCGGCGAGCCGACCGCGATCCGGGGTGACGCCGCCTTCGTACGGCAGGCCTGCGATGCGTCGCTGCGCCGACTCGGCGTCGACCACATCGACCTCTACTACCAGCACCGCGTCGACCCCCGCACCCCGATCGAGGAGACCGTCGGTGCGATGGCCGAGCTCGTCGCGGCCGGCAAGGTGCGGCACCTCGGACTGTCCGAGGCGGGCGTGGAGACGTTGCGGCGGGCGCATGCGGTGCATCCGATCGCCGCGCTGCAGAGCGAGTGGTCGCTGTGGACCCGTGATCTGGAGCAGGAGATCGCGCCGGTGTGCCGTGAACTCGGCATCGGTCTGGTGCCGTTCTCGCCGCTCGGCCGGGGCTTCCTGACCGGGCAGTACACCTCGGTGCAGGGGCTGGCGGAGTCCGACGTCCGCCGGACCCAGCCTCGCTTCGCCGACGGCAATCTCGAACAGAACCTGGCCATCGTCGGCAAGCTGAACGAACTCGCCGCCGAGAAGGGCATCAGTGCCGGACAACTCGCGCTGGCCTGGGTCCAGTACCGCGGGGACGATGTCGTGCCGATCCCCGGCACGCGCCGGCAGAAGTACCTGGAGGAGAACCTCGGCGCACTCGCCGTCGAACTGTCCCCCGCCGAGATCGCCGCCATCGACGCCGCGGCCCCGGCGGCCCGAATAGCCGGGACCCGTTACGACGAGGTGAGCATGACGTTCGTCGACGGCTGACGGCTGACGGCTGACGGCTGACGGCTGACGGCTGACGGCTGACGGCTGACGGCTGACGGCTGACGGCTCCGAGGGGGAGGCGGGGTGGGGGAGGGGAGGGGCGGGGCCCCCGGGGGAGTCCGGTGAGAAGGCCGAGTGGCGGGCTCGCGCAGGGCCTGGTCCGCGCCCGCCGCCTCGGCGGCACAGGATGCGGGGATCCGTCTTCGCTCCCTAGACTTTGTGCAGCGCGACAACGCCGGTGGTGACGGCTGCACGGGCAGGGGCCGCCGCCCGTACGGAAGGACGGCGCGCCATGGACTGGAAGCTCGAACTGGTGCCGATCCCGGTGTCCGATGTGGACCGGGCGAAGCGCTTCTACGGCGAGCAGCTGGGCTTCGCCGTGGACCACGACATGTGCGTCGGCGACGGCGAGGTGCGCATCGTGCAGCTGACGCCGCCGGGGTCGGGCTGCTCGATCGTCATCGGGAGCGGCGCCGGCGTCACACGGGTGCAGCCCGGTGCGGTACAGGGGCTGCAGCTCGTCGTCTCCGATATCGCCGCGGCCCGTGCGCAGCTGGTCGAGCGGGGGGTCCCGGTCAGTCCCGTGCAGCACGTCGAGGACGGGGCGATGGCCGATGGCCCCGGCGGTGCCTGGAACTCGTTCGTCTACTTCAACGACCCGGACGGAAACGGCTGGGCACTGCAGGAGCGCCCCGAGGACGACTGAGGGGAACTGAGGGGGCCTGAGAGAGGGATCGCGGGGCCCGGGGGGCCGGGGGGGGGAGAGGCCGAGGCGCCCCTTCTCCGCGGCGGGCCGGTGGCTTGCCCGCCCCGGTCGGCGCTGCCGGGGGCGAGTCGGAGGCCGGCGTTCTCTCCTAGGGTCTGGTGGATGACGACCCCTCAGGAAGACTTTCTGCGGACCTTTCATGCCGCTCGTCCGGCGGTGACCGTGCGGGCGATGGCTCACGGGCGGGCCGAGGACGGCCGGTCGAGTTACGAGATCCTGCGGGACCGGGTGGCGGCGTGCCGGCGGGTACTGGACCTGGGCTGCGGCGACGGGCTGCTGCTGGAACTCCTTGCCGCGCGCGATCCGGGCCCCGGCCGGGCGGTGCCCGAGCTGGCGGGGCTCGATCTGTCCCCGGAGGAACTGGCGCTCGCGCGTCGGCGCCCGGGCCTCGATCGGGCCGATCTGCGCGTCGGGCGCGCACAGCGACTTCCGTTCCCGAATGGCCGGTTCGACGGCTGTGTGTCCCATATGGCGCTGATGCTGATGAGCGATATGGAACGGGTCGCGGCCGAGGTGGCGCGGGTGCTGGCGCCTGGGGGAACGCTGGCCGTCGTCCTGGGGGGCGGTGCCGCCGGCGGGGAGGCGTACGAGAGGTTTCTGCGGCTGGCGAAGCCGCTGTTCGAGGCGGCGCCCGAGGCGGAGCGGATTCCGCAGCTCGGGGACCGGCGGATCCGGACCCGCGAGGGGTTCGACGCGGTGTTCGGCCCGGCCGGATTCGGCCCCGCCGAGTGGGAGACCGTACGGATCGATCTGACCGGGCCGCCGGAGCGGATCTGGGCGACCGTGGGCGGCATCTACGATCTCGGGCCGCTCGATCCCGCGGTCACGGCGGAGCTACGGGGACGATTCGAGGCGGAGGCGGCGGCGTCCGCACTGCCGGACGGGCGTGTCCCGTGCGCGATGCGGGTGCATATCGGCCGGCGCCTCGTTGAGCCGGGCGCCGGCTGGCGGGCGACGACAGTGCTGGCGGGCGGGCGACGACGGTGTCGGCGGGGGGCGAAGTGATGACGGCACCGGTGGGAAGGGCGATGGGTTCCGGCGAGCGAGACGACGACGATGCCGGCGAGCGCATGCGCGACGGCACCGTCGGGGGTGGGGCGTTCCGGTCTCGTTCACCGGTCCAGATCCCGGTCCCGGCCGCGTTCACAGGGCCTGGGCGGCCATCCACTCCGGGTCGGGTTCGATGAGCTGCAGCACCTCGATCAGGGTGCCCTCGGGGCCCCAGACGTTGAAGCGGCGCTGGCCCCACGGCTCGTCGCGTACCGGTTCGGCGATCGATACGCCCTTGGCGCGCAGTGCGGCCTCCTCGGCTGCGGCGTCCTCCACGAGGAAGGCGACCACTATGCCGCCGGTGGCCTGGGTGCGAAAGCCCTCGGGCATGCACTCATGGCCGCGCTGGACGAAGTCCAGGGTGAATTCGGGGTGTTGGGGGTGCTGGAGGGTGGCGTACCAGTCCAGTTCCGCCAGCGGGCGGAAGCCGAAGTGGTCGGCGTAGAAGCGGGTGCTGGCGGCGACGTCGTCGGTGAGCAGGGCGGTTCCGAGCTTGGCGAAGCGCATGGTGGTCCTCTCTGTTCGCGGCCGGTCGATCCGGCCGCGGCAACAACTCCAGTTGTAGTACTCTGGATGTAGTGGTTGCAAGTTGTTTTCTGAAAATGTTCGGAAGGAGTGCGGGCGGCATGGTGCGAGGTGGGCGACATGGTGCGTAATCCGGAGCGGCGGGCGGCGCTGGTGGATGCCGCGATCGAGGTGCTGGCGCGGGAGGGTGCCCGCGGACTGACCTTCCGGGCCGTCGACGGGGAAGCGGGCGTGCCCAAGGGCACCGCCTCCAACTACTTCGCCAACAGGGACGACCTGCTGGGCCAGGTCACCGGGCAGATTCACCAGCGCATCGCGCCCGACCCGGACGAGGTCGCCGAGGTGATGGCGGCGCCGCCGAGTCGGGCGCTGGTCGTCGAGCTGATGGAGTGGATCAACCGCCGGGTGGCCGAGAACCGCACCGGCTATCTGGCGATGCTGGAGTTGCGTCTGGAGGCGACCCGGCGCCCCGAACTGCACGTGGAGCTGAACCGGGTGTTCCGGGCGACGCTCGATGAAAACGTCCGCTTCCATCTGGAGAACGGGCTGCCGGGGGACCGTGCCGCCGTGCTGCTGATGTATCTCGCGATGACCGGGCTGATGCTGGAGCAGCTCACGCTGCCGGGGGTGGTCCCGGTCGAGGAGACCGACGGCCTGATCTCGGCGCTCGTCGATCGCGCGATCGGCCCGCAGGGCGGTGCGAGCCGGGAGGTCTCCCCGTAGGGGTTCTCCCTGTGGGGGGCGTTCCTGTAGGGGTTCTCCCCGTGAGGGTGTCGCCCCTCGCCGACATCGCGGGGCGGTGCGGCTAGGCGCCGTACGGGCGGGTCGTACGGGCCTCGCGGAGGGCCACGGCCCACCAGGTCAGCTGGTGGAGCAGGGCGTCGGCGGCCTGCGCGACGGGGGTCGGGTCGTGCAGCCGGCCGGCGTCGTCGAAGAGGTTGCCGGCGAACGGGAGGCTCACCGTCTCGCGCACCGTCGTGGCATGCAACTCGGCGAAGACCAGCCGCAGTTGCTCGACGGCGCGGAGGCCGCCGGAGATCCCGCCGTACGAGACGAAGCCGACCGGCTTGGCCTGCCACTGGGGATGCAGCAGGTCGATGGCGTGCTTGAGCGGGGCCGGGAAGGAGTGGTTGTACTCGGGAGTGATCACGACGAAGGCGTCCGCCTCGTCGATGCGCTTGGCGTACGACTCGAACTCCTCGCTGCCGTGGCGGAGTTCGTACGGGCGGATGGTGTCCAGATCGACGACGTCCACGTCGATGTGGGTGTGGCTCTCGGCGTGCCGGGTGAACCAGTTCGCGATGACGGGCGCGAACCGGCGCTCCCGGGTGCTGGCGATGATCACTGCGAGGCGGTAGCGGTGCTCGGACATGTGTGGTCCTTCGTGGCGTGGCGGGTGGGTCGGCGGACGGCGGTGTCGCCGTCGTCGGGACCCGACGCTAGGACCTCAAGCAAGCTTGAGGTCAAGCGCCACGAAAACCCTGTTCAGCCGCCATGAAGGGCGCCGTTCGCCCGTTGCCGCAGGTGTCGTTTACCTGCGGTCATGGGCGCGACTCACCACCGTCACGGACGTGGTTCACCCGCCGTCACGGGCGCCGCCCGGCGGTTCATTCCGCCCCGAACACCTTCAGCAGCTCCGTCTTCTGGAACATCCGGGCCGTCTCGATCGCCGAGGGCGCGCCCGCCGACGGGTCCGCCCCATGCGCGATCAGCACCTTGACGACCTCGTCCTCGCCCTTGAAGACCGCTCCGGCGAGCGGGGTCTGGCCGCGGTCGTTGGGGCGGTCGACGTCGGCGCCGCGCTGCAACAGGGCCTCGGCGGTGGCGGCATGGCCGTGGTAGGCGGCCAGCATCACCAGGGAGTCGCCCCTGTCGTTCGTCAGGTTGGCGGGGACGCCCGCGTCCACGTACGCGGCGACGGTGTCGGTGTCACCGTGCCGTGCCAGGTCGAAGACCTTCGCCGCGAGCTGCAGTACCTCGGGGTCGTGCGCGTGCTCGATCGCCTCGGGTCCCTGCGGCTCGGGATTCGCGTCGCTCATGGTCGCCGGCCTCCTGCTGTGGTGGATGGTGCGTGCGTGCACTGTCATCGCCACTTTATGCAGGCCATGGCTGTCGCGGCAGCGGTCGCGGGGCCGATGGTGGCCGGGAGTTGCCCGTCTGAGGGCGGCTCCCGGCCATGTTGGCCCCGAGAGCCCTACGGGCTGGGCGAACAGATCCCGTAGGGGGCGCGAGGGCCCCCTGCGGGGCCACAACGTGGTGGGTGCGGGCGGTATTCCGGCCCGGCCGGCAACCCAGCCCGGCCGGCAACAGGTCCACCCGGCGAACCCGGTCCAGCCGGCACCCCGGTCCGGGCGGACGCCGGCACCCCGGTCCGGGCGGACGCCCGCACCCCGGTCCGGGCGTCCGCCTCAGAGCGCCGCCGCACCCTCAGAGCGCCGCCGCACCCCTCAGAACGCCGCCCGGATCTCCCCCACCCGGACGCCGCCGCCCAGCAGTGGTGCGTCCTCCAGGCGGGACAGTACGGGGGAGTCGACGCCCATCTGGCGCAGGGTGCGGGCCAGGATCGGGCCGAGGGTGCGGGTGGCGCCGTCGTCGATCTTGAAGGCCACCGCGCGGCCGTCCGGGAGGGCCAGCGCCTGCACGGCCTCGGCCCCCATCTTCGACAGGGTGCCGGGCAGCGCCTGCATCAGCCAGGTGTCGGGGCGGCGGGTGCCGGCGACGTACTCCGGGTGGGCGCGCATCGCGTCCGCCACCCGCCGCTCCGGGGTGCCCGGCTCGGCCAGTACGAAGTGCCGGAAGGCGCGGGCCAGGCCGATCAGGGAGAGCGAGAGCAGCGGCGCCCCGCAGCCGTCGGTGCCGATGTGGGCGACGTCCTCGCCGCTGGCGCTGCGCACGCCCTCGGCCACCAGCTGCTGCAGCGGGTGGTCCTGGTCGAGGTACGAGTCCAGCGGCCAGCCGTTGAGCGCGGCGGCGGCGAGCATCGCGGTGTGCTTGCCGGAGCAGTTCATGGCGAGGGGGTCGCGGACCCGGCCCGACGCGAGGTACGCCTCCGCCTCCGCCGGGTCCAGCGGCAGGTCCGGCGGGGTCTGCAGATTGTCGGGGGTCAGGCCGTGCTCGGCCAGCATCGTGCGGACGAGATCGAGGTGGAATGCCTCGCCTGAGTGGCTCGCGGCGGCCAGCGCCAGCCGCTCGTCGGACAGCTCCAGGCCCGCCCGCAGCACCGCGGCCGCCTGCATCGGCTTGTTCGACGAACGCGGGAAGACCGGGGCGGCCACATCGCCCAGCGCCGTCTCCACGCTGCCGTCGGCCGCGAGCACCACCAGCGAGCCGCGGTGCCGGCCCTCGACGAAACCGGAGCGCACGACCTCGGCGAGGACGGGGGAAACCGGAGAGGCCGGGGAAGCCGGAGACGGCACGGAAGCGGCGGCTGCCGGCGCCGGCGCGGGGATCGGGGTGGGCGAGGACGAGGTCATCGGCGGCCTTCCGGGGTGGCGGAGTGACCTTCTGGCCCGGAGGCTTGTGGCCCGTTCAGGACAGCAGGTCGTCTACTTGTGCTTCGCCTTCACGGTACCTGCGGGCGATTTCCGCGCTGCACTCGTCGGTGGTCCGCTGCAGGGACTGACGGCGCTGCGAGACCTGCCGCTCGTGGCGGATCAGCCGGCCCATCGCGTCGTGCAGTTCCTGGTCCGTACGCGCGGTGAGATCGGACAGTTCCACATCGCCCAGCATCTCGTCGGCCAGCCTGCGGTACTCCTCGCTGTGCGGGGTGCCCAGCGTCACATGCCGCGCCGAGGAGCGGTGCCGGGACGGCAGGTCCGTCAGGATCTCCGGCAGCCGGTCGAGCAGCGGTGAGTGCTGCGCGGTACGGCGGGCGATCTCGGCCCGCAGGATGTCGATCCGCCCCTGCAGCAGCCGCCGCAGATAGCTCAGATCGGCCTCCTCCTGCTGCGAGTCGCGCCGCACCACCCGCAGCTCGGGCAGCCCCAGGCCGGAGAGGTCGGGAATGTCGGCCGGGCGGCAGTGGTCGCGCTGCTGCGGGGGGCGGGGGTGCTGCGCCTGGCCTGCCTGGAGCATGGGGCCGTCCTCGGTGCCGGCGGGCTCGACCCGAGCCGCTGCCGTGGTCGTAGTGGTGGTGGGTGCGGTGGTGGCCGGTGCGGTGGTGGTGCTCGTCGTGGAGGCGGCCGGCGGCGCCGGCGGGACCGGGACCGTGGGTCCGGGGTCTGGTGTGGGGGAGGCCGGTGGTGTCCGTCCGGTCGGTGTCGTACGGGCGGTTGGTAC
The DNA here is from genome assembly GCF_045690365.1 of Streptomyces sirii. Lineage (NCBI taxonomy): Bacteria > Bacillati > Actinomycetota > Actinomycetes > Kitasatosporales > Streptomycetaceae > Streptomyces > Streptomyces sirii. The sequence continues at coordinate 5,337,664 of NZ_CP147982.1, forward strand.
GGGCCCGGGTGTCTGTCCGGCGCCGAGAGTGCTCATGAATCGTTCCGTCCCCTCGTCCGGTGCCGCGTCCAGGGCATGTTGTCCATGAAACGCACCACGTGCACGCATCGTGCCACTCTGGGCGGTCCTTCTGCAGGGCCATGGCACCCGAACGGCCCCCGTAGTGGCACGGCTGTCCGAAGCGCTCCGCCTGCCCGGCATCATGGCGGGTATGCGAGCTGTGGTGCAGAGAGTTGACGGCGCACGCGTCGAGGTGGCGGGCGAGACGGTCGGGGAGATCGTGGGGGAGGGCCTGTGCGTGCTGGTGGGCGTGACCCACGACGACACCCCCCAGAAGGCGGCGCAGCTCGCCCGGAAGCTGTGGTCGGTGCGGATGCTGCAGGGCGAGAAGTCCTGCTCGGACACTTCGGCGCCGCTGCTGGTGATCAGCCAGTTCACTCTCTACGGTGACGCCCGCAAGGGCCGTCGCCCCACCTGGAACGCCGCGGCGCCGGGGCCGGTCGCCGAGCCGCTGGTCGACGAGGTCGTCGCCCAGCTGCGGGGGCTGGGCGCCCGGGTGGAGACCGGCCGCTTCGGTGCGCAGATGAAGGTGTCGCTGACGAACGACGGGCCGTTCACGGTGCTGGTGGAGGTCTAGGGCTCGTCCCCGTGGAGGTCCAGGCCTCGTCCCCTAGGGGGCGGCCGCTTCTTTCCCGGCTCGGCCTACGGGGGCTGCTCCCAGGAGCAGCCCCCGCCCTGTCCCAGGCCCCCTACGGCTCCACCACGACCTCCTGCGCCGCCGCCGTGGTCCCCGCCATCAGCTCGGCGTCGACCGGGACGTTCCGCTTGACCAGGGCCAGGGCGATCGGGCCCAGCTCGTGGTGGCGGGCCGAGGTCGTGAGGAAGCCGAGCTGGCGGCCCTCGGGGCCGTCCGCGGCCAGGCGTACGGGGGTGCCGTGCGGCGGCAGATGCACCTCGCTGCCGTCCAGGTGCAAGAAGACCAGCCGGCGCGGCGGCTTGCCCAGGTTGTGGACCCGGGCGACGGTCTCCTGGCCGCGGTAGCAGCCCTTCTGGAGGTGGACGGCGGTGCCGATCCAGCCCAGTTCGTGCGGGATGGTGCGGTGGTCGGTCTCCAGGCCCAGGCGCGGGCGGTGCGCCTCGACCCGCAGTGCCTCCAGCGCCAGCACGCCGACCGCCGGGCCGTCCGCGGCCGCGGCGAAGGACTCCAGGTGCTCGCGCGGCAGGAACAGGTCGCGGCCGTGCGCGGTCTCGCGTACGACGGCGTCCGCGGGCGTCTCGGTGATGGAGCCGGCCGGCAGATGCACCACGGCGATCTCGGCGGTGCGGTCGGCGACCTCGACCCGGTAGAAGAACTTCATGCTCTCCAGGTAGGCGATCAGCGCCTCCTGCCGGCCCGGCTCGGTGTGCAGCCAGGTCGTCCCGCCGTCGTCGACGAGGTACACGGCGTGCTCGATATGGCCGTGCGCGGAGAGGACCAGTGCCTCGGTGGCCTGGCCGGGCGGGAGTTCGCTGACGTGCTGGGTGAGCAGCAGATGCAGCCAGGTCAGCCGTTCGGGGCCGGTGACGGTGACCACGCCGCGGTGCGAGAGGTCCACGAGGCCGGAGCCGTCGGCGAGGGCACGCTGTTCGCGGAACAGGTCGCCGTAGTGCGCGGCGACGCCTTCGTCGGGCGCCTCGGCGGGGACGGCGCCGGGCAGCGACAGCAGGGGGCTGGCAGGTGATTGTCGCAGCATGGGGCCAGCCTACGACTCGCCGGCGACTGCCTCAGCCGTCGCCCTCCTCGGAAGCGGTGCGGCAGTTGGCGCAACGCCCGAAGATCGCGAAGTGCTTCATGTCCGTCTCGAAGTCGAACTGTTCGCGCAGCGTCGCGGTGAACGGCTCGGCCACCGACAGATCCGCCTCGATGACGTCCGTGCAGTCCCGGCACACCAGATGGATGTGGTGGTGGCGGTCGGCGAGGTGGTACGTCGGTGCCCCGTGCCCGAGGTGGGCGTGGCTGACCAGGCCGAGCTCCTCAAGGAGCTCCAGGGTCCGGTAGACGGTGGAGATGTTCACCCCGCCCGCCGTCTTGCGCACCTCGGTGAGGATGTCGTCCGGGGTGGCGTGCTCCAGTCTGTCCACAGCCTCCAGCACGAGCTGCCGCTGCGGGGTCAGGCGGTAGCCGCGCCTGCGGAGGTCGCTCTGCCAGTCGGTGGTCACCACACGGCCAGTCTAGGAGGCCGAGGGGCGGGTGCGTACGCCCGCCGCGTCAGCCGGTCGTCCGTACACCGCGCAGATAGCGGGCGAGCGCGCCGACCGCGGCCGGGTTGCGGGGGCTTTCGACCAGATCGGCGTAGTCCATGACGTAGATCCGGTCGTTCTTCACGGCCGAGACGTTCGCCAGCGGCGGGTAGGACTTCAAGAACGCCTTCTTCTGCGCGCCGGTGGGGGTGCCGTAGTCGTTGACGACGATGACGTCGGGGTCGCGGGCCACGACGGTCTCCCAGCCCACGGTCGTCCAGGAGTCCTTGAGGTCCTTCATCACATGGTCGCCGCCGGCCTTGGTGATGATGTCGTGCGGGCCGGCGTACCTGCCCGCGGTCAGCGGCTTGTCGCGGCCGTCGTCGTAGAGGAAGACGGAGGGGCGGCGGGCGGGCGCGGGTGCCTTGGCGGCGGCCTCGGCGACCTGCTGGCGGTACTTCTTCACCAGGGCGGCGGCCCGGTCCTCGACGTGGAAGATCTTCCCGAGGTTCTCCAGGTCGGCGTAGAGCGCCTCCAGGGGCGGCAGCACACCGCGGGAGCCGCCGGAGGCGCCGTTGCGGCAGGACTCGGTGAGCACATAGCTGCCGATGCCGAGCTTCTTCAGGGACGCCGGGGTGAGGTTGGTGTCCTCGCCGAAGCCGTAGTTCCAGCCCGCGAAGACCAGGTCGGCCCGGGCGTCCAGCGCGATCTCCTTGGTGATCGCCTTCTTGGACAGCCAGGGGACCTGGTCGTAGGCGTCCTTCCAGGCCACCGCGTCGATCCTGCCCCGGTAGGCGGGCATGACGTAGCCGGCCATGTGGTCCTGAAGGCCGAGCGCGAACATGATGTCGGCGATCCCGACGTCGTTGGTGACCACGCGCCGGGGCGCCTGGCGGTAGGTCGTGGGCACACCGCAGTTCTCGACGGTGACCGGGTAGTGGCCGTCGGCGGACCTGCCGGCGGCGCGGTCCGGGGCGACCTCGGCCCCGCAGCCGGTCAGGGCGAGGGCGAGGACGGCGAGCAGGGCGGCCGGGCGGTGGATGCGCATGGTGGTCCTCACGGGGTGGTCGGGGCGATGCGGTCGAAGAGCAGTTGCACGGCGCCGGATTCGGGGTGCGTGACGCGGTGCGCGCGGACGTGGAAGACCTCGGCGAGCAGCTCCTCGGTCAGTACGTCGTGCGGGGCGCCGGAGGCGACGATGCGGCCGCCGGCGACGACGTACAGCTCGTCGCAGTGGACGGCGGCCAGATTGAGGTCGTGCAGGGCGGCGAGCACGGTCACCCCGCCCTCGGCCCCGTCCCCGGGGCGCCCCCAGCCCCGTACGAGCGCGAGCACCTCCAACTGCTGTGCGATGTCGAGGTGGTTGGTGGGCTCGTCGAGCACCAGCACCCTGGGCCGCTGGGCCAGCGCGCGGGCGATCAGCACCCGCTGCTTCTCGCCGCCGGACAGGCTCGTAAAGCCGCGGTCGGCCAGGTGACCGGTGCCGGTGCGCGACAGCGCCGCCGCACAGATCTCCCGGTCGGCGGCGCCGGGGCGCCCGGAGCCGCCGCGCTGGTGCGGCAGCCGCCCCATCGCGACGACCTCGGCGGCGGTGAAGTCGAAGTCGGTGGCGGTCTCCTGGGGGAGCACGGCCAGGCGCCGGGCCTGCTCGCGGGCGGTCATGGCGGCCAGCTCGGCGCCGTCGAGCCGTACGGTGCCGGCGGACGGGCGCAGCGCGCGGTAGACGCAGCGCAGCAGGGTGGACTTGCCGCTGCCGTTGGGGCCGACCAGCCCGATGAACCGGCCGCTGCCCGCGCGCAGGGTGATGTCGGACAGGAGGCGGACGCCCGCCACGTCCACCGACACGTCCTCGATGTCGACCCGCATCAGGCACCGCCCGAGAAGCTGTAGCCGCGCCGCCGCATCAGCGCGATGAAGCAGGGCACGCCGATCACGGCGGTGATCACCCCGACCGGCAGTTCGACGGGTGCCAGCAGCACCCGGGACAGGGTGTCCACCCACACCAGCAGCACCGCCCCGAGCAGCGGAGCGACGGCCAGCACCCGGCGGTGGTCGGCACCGACCAGCATCCGGGCCACATGCGGCACCATCAGCCCGACGAAGCCGATCGCGCCGCTGACCGCGACCACCGCGCCGGTGACGGCGGCCGCGATCACGAACAGCTCGCGGCGCATCCGACCGGCGTCCACGCCCAGGGCGGCGGCCGTCTCGTCCCCCATGGCCAGCGCGTTCAGCCGGCCCGCGGTCAGCAGCAGACGGGCCAGCGCGGCGGCCACCGCGACCGCGGCGATCGGCAGCGAGCCCCAGCCGGCCCCGCTCAGGCTCCCCAGCAGCCACATCATCGCCGAGCGGGCCGCCTCGCCGCGGTCGGCGGTGAAGACCATCAAGGTGGTGAGGGCGGAGAAGCCGTAGTACATCGCGGTGCCGGTCAGCACCAGCCGCAGCGGGGTCAGCCCATGGGCGGTGCGGGCCGCCGCGTACACCAGGGCCATGGCCAGCAGCGCGGAGGCGAACGCCGACGCCGACAGCGCCCAGACGCCCAGTGCGCCCAGCGCCCCGAAGAGCAGGACGGCGTTGGCGCCGACGGCCGCGCCGGAGGAGATGCCGAGGACGAACGGGTCGGCGAGGGCGTTGCGGACCAGCGCCTGGACGGCGACGCCGACGCCGGCCAGCCCGGCGCCGACGACCGCGGCCAGCAGCGCCCGGGGGAAGCGCAGCTGCCACACGATGGTGTACGGGGCGACCTCGTCGGGCGCGAGGGTGCCGCCGGTCAGCCCGGCACCGAGGTAGCGCAGCACCTGCGCCCAGCTCACCCCGGCGGCGCCGAGGCCGACGCCGCACAGCAGGGAGCAGAGGAGGACGGCGCACAGCGCGGCCACCAGGGGGGTGGTTCGGGCGGGGGGTGCCAAGGGACCTGCGCCTTCGGCTCGGGCCGAGGGCGCAGGGAAGGGAGCGGCGGCCGGAGCGCCCCGGCTCACACCGGGAGGCGCCCGAAGGCAACGGCGGCGTCCCCTCGCAGTCCACGGCGAGTTGAAAGGATCGGGCGCCGCCGCGGGCGATCGGGCTTGCGGAAGGGGTCTTCCGCTTACCGTTGCGGGTCAGCGCCGGACTCTCACCGGACTTCCCCCGCGGGGCGCGTCACACGAAAGGGCCGGTCAGCCCTGGTACGGGGTGCCGTCCGGGTTGAAGAAGGCGACCCCGTCCGGCATGTCGTCGGGCAGGCTCTCGGCCCACTCCTTCAGACCGGCGACCTTCTTCAGGTGCGCCGACATGTACGGGCGCAGCGGCACGTCCGGGGTGGACTTCTCGCCGACCCACATCAGGTCGCCCTTGACGTAGCCGTAGAGCCGCTTGCCGCCGCTGTACGGGCCGGAGGCGGCGGTGCGGGCGACGGCGTCGGTGGCCAGGTCGATCTGCGGCTTCTTGTCGGCCAGCTCGCCGTACCAGACCTCCACCACGCCCTGGTCGCGGATCATGACGATCTCGACCTTGCGGTCCGCGTCGACGCGCCAGTAGCCGCTCTCGGTCTCCAGTGGGCGGACCTTGTTGCCCTCGCCGTCGAGCACCCAGCTGTGCGAGGTGTACTCCAGGAAGTCGCGGCCGTCGTGGGCGAAGACGACCTCCTGCCCGAAGTTGCACTTCTCGGTGCCGGGGAAGTCGGCGACGCCGGCGCCCTCCCAGCGGCCGAGGAGGAAGGCGAGCGGCACCAAGGCCGGGTTCAGGTCGGACGGGATCTCGATCATGACAGCTCAGGCGATCTATTGAGGGGGCAGTCGGCAGGGGTGCGCGAAGCGCTGCGGCGAAGGGCGGAGCTGGGCGGCGCGCAGGCCGCTCAGCGCTGGCCCTGGTACAGCTTCTTCCAGGTCAGACCGGCGAACGCGATCACGCCGACGCCGACCAGAACCAGCAGGGTGGTGAAGAATGCCTCAAGCACGAGCGCGCTCCTTGGACGGAGTGAGGGTGTAACGGACCGCCTGCGAGTCTAGTCGGCGCGGGGAACGGCGGCGCTGTGAGGTCGTCCCCCAAGCTCTAAAGGAGCAGAGGGCACCCGCATCGCGCCGGTGCCCGCTCTACTCTTGCCTTATGGCGAAGAAGCTCGTGATCAAGGTGACGGCGGGTGCGGACGCGCCCGAGCGCTGCTCGCAGGCGTTCACGGTGGCGGCGGTGGCGGTGGCCAGCGGCGTCGAGGTGTCGCTGTGGCTGACCGGGGAGTCGGTGTGGTTCGCGCTGCCGGGGCGGGCGGCCGAGTTCGAGCTGCCGCACGCCGCGCCGCTGCCGGAGCTGATCGACGGGATCCGCGCGGGCGGCGGGGCGATCACGGTGTGCACCCAGTGCGCGGCCCGGCGGAACATCGAGCAGAAGGACCTGATCGAGGGGGCGGGCATCGCCGGCTCCCAGCTCTTCGTCAGCGAGATCATGCCGGATGACGTGCAGGCGCTGGTGTACTGACCGTGGTCCCGACGGACGCGCACCGGGCGCTGGTGTACTGACCGTGGCCCCGACGGACGCGCACCGGGCGCTGGTGTACTGAGCGTGTCCGGCAGCCGGGCGCCGCGCCGGGCCGTCTACCGCGGATGCTTGTCGTCGCCCCGGTCGTCCAGCTCGCGCCACCAGCGGTCGGACTCGGGGTCGCCCGACTCGTCCCACCAGCGTTCGCCGGGCTCCCGGCGGTTGCCGATGATCGCCGCGATCGGCGGGATGACCATGGCGACCAGGCACATGCCCACCGCGGCCGGCACCGACCACAGCCGCACCACGCCCCACGCCAGCACGAAAAGCACCAGGCACACGCCCATCAGCACGAAGTAGCGGCGGTGGCGGCGCTCGGCGGGCGACCGGCGGCGGCTGTCCATAGCTCCACGGTAAGTCCGCGGCGAGGCGGAAAGAAGCCGCCGCGAAGGCCCGTTCCGTCCCCCCCGGGCACGCCGAAGGGCCGCACCCCCGCAAAGGCGTCCAAACCTCTGGGGTGCGGCCCTCCGGCCGTACGAAGGTGCCCGAAGGCCGCCGTCAGACGGCGATGGCGACCTCCGCCAGGCCGCCCTTCTGGGCGACGACGGTGCGGTCCGCGGTGCCGCCCGGGACCAGGGCGCGCAGCGTCCAGGTGCCCTCGGCGGCGTAGAAGCGGAACTGTCCGGTCGCGGAGGTCGGAACCTCGGCGGTGAACTCGCCGGTGCTGTCCAGGAGTCGGACGTAACCGGTGACGGGCTGGCCGTCGCGGGTCACGCTGCCCTGGATCGTGGTCTCACCGGGCTTGATGGTCGAGGCGTCCGGGCCGCCGGCCTGTGCTCCACACATAGCGGTACTTCCTTGAGGGGTTCGGGGGAGAAGCTGTCTTGCTTACTTGTTGGCGCCGAGCTCGATCGGGACGCCGACCAGGGAGCCGTACTCGGTCCAGGAGCCGTCGTAGTTCTTGACGTTGGTCTGGCCGAGCAGCTCGTGCAGCACGAACCAGGTCAGCGCGGAGCGCTCACCGATCCGGCAGTAGGCGATGGTGTCCTTGGCGAGGTCGACGGACTCCTCCTCGTAGAGGGCCTTGAGCTCGTCGTCCGACTTGAAGGTGCCGTCGTCGTTGGCGTTCTTCGACCACGGGATGTTGCGGGCGCTGGGCACGTGGCCGGGGCGCTGCGACTGCTCCTGCGGGAGGTGCGCGGGGGCCAGCAGCTTGCCGCTGAACTCGTCGGGGGACCGCACGTCGACCAGGTTGAGGTTGTCGATCGCGGCGACGACGTCGTCACGGAAGGCGCGGATGGCGGTGTCCTGGGCCTTGGCCTTGTACTCGGTCGCCGGGCGCTCGGGCACCTGCGCGCCGTCGACCAGGTCGCGCGAGTCCAGCTCCCACTTCTTGCGGCCGCCGTCGAGCAGCTTGACGCTGCCGTGGCCGTAGAGCTTGAAGTACCAGTACGCGTAGGAGGCGAACCAGTTGTTGTTGCCGCCGTAGAGGACGACCGTGTCGTCGTTGGCGATGCCCTTGGCGGACAGCAGCTTCTCGAAGCCCGCCTGGTCGACGAAGTCGCGGCGCACCGGGTCCTGGAGGTCCTTCTTCCAGTCGATGCGGACCGCGTTCTTGATGTGGTTCTTGTCGTAGGCCGAGGTGTCCTCGTCGACCTCGACGATCACGACCTTCGGGTCGTCGAGGTTGGCCTCGACCCAGTCGGCGTCTACGAGGACGTCGCTACGGCTCATGTTCTTCTCCTCCGGGGCAGTTGCGGGGGGCGGTTTGCAGAGTTGCACGCGGGTGCGCCCGTTTTGCGCCGATCTCTTCGGGACGGCCCGATTCATTCGAACGGGGGCGAAAGTGGCGCCGAGTGGGGAACTCGCGGGGGTTGCGGCCTTGAGGGGCCGGCCGGGCGAGGGGACACCCCCCGCTCCTGGAGGCCGGGGGAGGCGCTCAAGCCCGTCAGGCAGGGCGACAGAGCATGGCGGCGACGCGACACAGGTCCACTGCCCGCCGCTTCGTGAGTACCGCCTGTCCCCGATGACGGAGAGGGCTCAATGCGCTCTGCATGGCACCGATCGTAGGGACGCGAAGCCGGGCGTGTCACCGGTGTGTCAAATGTCGAGACGTGATTGTCCGCATTGCGGGATGCGGGGTGGTGCGGGGCGGGTCCGGGCGCCGCGCCGGGGGCCGTGCGCCGGTGGGGGGTCTGGCGTACGGACCGGGGTGTCTCAGGAATTGGACGGTGGTTCGGTCGACGAGCGGGCCGGTGGGGCGGCCCGCCGCGAACGCCCGGTCAGCCGGGGAGCTTGACGTCCGTCCCGGAGGCGGAGATCGAGATGCCGTCCGCCTGCGTGGTGACCTTGTCCAGCTTCAGGTTGCCGGGCAGCTGGTCGAGCTTCCACTCGTGGTCCGTCTGGGAACGCACCTTCGACTCGCAGCCCGGGAGCACCTTGCACATCGTGGGGACCTTGTCGGCCCGCAGCCGGACGGTGTTGCCGTCCACGGTGAGGGAACCGGTCACGTCCAGCGAGCTCAGCAGCGGGACGTTCGGCGAGATCTTGACCTGGCTGCGGCCGTCCTTCTGCCCGGCGTAGGAGATCTTGACGCCGCCGCCCGCCGCCTTGGTCAGGTCGGCGTAGCTGATCCGGGCCGTGCCGGTGGCCGAGGCGGCGCTCTGGATGGACATGTAGTCGCTGGTCAGCGCCACATCGTGGAACTGCGCGGAGAGCTTGTCGATCCGCAGGGTGCGCCCCTCGGCGCGGGCCTCGATGCCGCCGAGCTCGGCATCGACCTCGTCGATGCTGCGGCCGGCGACCTGGGTCAGGAACGGGAAGCCCTTGATGGAGACCACCGGGGTCCGGTCCAGCCCCTGGCTGCCGCGGATCTTCTCCGCGGCCTTGTCCTCGGCGAGATTGACCGCCAGCCGGTCGGCGCCCACGAAGAGACCGCCGAATATGACGACGATGATCAACAGCACACGAAGTGCACGCATCGAACCACTACCCCCACACCTGGGCCGGCTCCCGGCCGTATCGTCCCGTGCAGGCCCCCTGCCTGCGCTCCGGACAACAGACCCTAGATGACGTGGTCGACGAAGCGGCAGCGGCGGCCGCCGCAAGGCGCAAGAAGTGCCGCGGTACGCGCACGACGACGGCGGCCGTCGGGAGGCGGAGGTGCCTCCCGACGGCCGCCGGAGCGCTACGGGACCTGTGTGCTCGCCCTAGTGGCCCAGCGCCCTGCCCAGTACGTACACCGCGGGCGCGGCCAGGGCCAGCGGCAGTGCGACGCCGGCCGTCATGTGTACGAAGCGCGACGGGTAGTCGTAGCTGGCCACCCGCAGGCCGATCAGGGCGCAGCCGCCGGCCGCCAGGCCCAGCAGCGCGCCGGACGCCCCCAGGCCGGTCAGCTGGCCGGCGCCGATGCCGGCGCCCGCGGCGGCCACCAGGGCGACGCCGATCGAGACGGCGGACGGCATCGGCAGCGCCCTCGCGAGCGTGGCCACCGCGACCGCGGCGGCGCCGACGGACACCGCGTGCCCGCTCGCCGCGAGGTGCCCGGCGGCGAGCACCGCCAGCGCGGTCGAGGTCAGCCCGGCGGTCAGTGCGTACATCCGCTCGTCGGCGCTGCTGCGGTTGCGCAGTTGGAGGATGAGGACGAGCAGGCACCACACGCCGAGCGTGCCGATGCCGACCAGCGGCGCGCTCTCGCGGTCGGTGGCGAGCAGGGCGGCGTCGGTGGTCAGTCCGGCCAGGAACGCCAGCGCGATGCCCTGGCGGGCCGGCCACATGCCGTTCAGCCGGAACCAGCCGGCGGCGGTGACCGCCTGCAGCAGCGCCACCGGCACGGCGAGCGCCGGGCGGCCCAGCGGCGCGGTCAGCGCGAGCAGAGCCGCGAGCACGGCGGTCAGCGCGGCCGGCTGGACGCCGGGCGGGATGATCGGCGAGCGGCCCTCGGCGCGGGCACGCTGGTTGGGCGCGAGGTGCGCGGTGTCGACCGGTGCGGTGGCGACCGCCGCTGCCGCCGCGGCGGCCGGCGCGGGCCGGGCCGGCGGGTGCTGGTGGGCGTAGGGCTCCTCGGCCGGCGGGGCGCTCTGGTGCTGGGCGGGCAGCTGGCCGTAGTGCTGCTGCGGCGCTGCGGGCTGCTGCGGCTGCTGCTCGTACGCCTCGTAGCCGTAATGGCCGCGCCCGTACGGGTCGTGTCCGGGCTGCGGCGGTTGCGGCTGCTGCGCGTAGGGGTCGTAGGCCTGCTGCCCGTACGGGTCGCCGTACGCCGCCTGGGGTGCGTCGTGCGGGGGGTGCCCGGAGTGCCGGGCCTGCTGGGCGTACGGATCCGGCTGCGCGTACGGGTCGTGCGACGGGTACGCCTGGTGGTCCTGCGGCTGGTGGTCGTTCATGGTCTCCTGCTCACCCTCCCGCGAACGGCGGCAGAACCTCGACGGTGCCGCCCTCGGCCAGCGGCACCGCCGCATGGTCGCGGGTACCGACCGGATCGCCGTCCACCAGGAACGAGCAGCGCATCAGGACGCGGGCGAACTCGGGGTTCCCCGAGTGCGCCGCGCGTGCCGCGTCGAGCGCCTCGGCGAGCGTCGCCGCCGCATACGGCTCCTCAGCCGTGCCGGCGGCGGCCTTCGCCGCGGCCCAGTAGCGCACGGTGCCAGTTGTTGTCACGGCGGCCTCTTCGTCGTGTCGGTCGGGAGCCGCCCGTTCTGCGGGCGGCCCCGTCGTTGCCGCCTCCATGATGGCGCACGCGGCGGCCGGTGCCGCTCCGGGCACGTCCCGGCGGCGGCCCGCCCGGCACCCCGCCGGCGGGCTCCGGGAAAATCGATTGCCGAAGGCAAGCGTTCACATAAGCTCCCTATGTGTTGGTCCGACTCGCGCGGGCGCATCTGCGGCCCCACAAGCGCTCGATATCCCTGATCGTGCTCCTGCAGCTGATCCAGACCCTGGCGACCCTCTACCTGCCCACCCTCAACGCCGACATCATCGACAACGGTGTCGTCAAGGGGGACGCGGGCTACATCCTCCGCATCGGCGGCTACATGACCGCCGTGACCCTGCTGCAGATCGTCTGCGCGATCGCCGCCGTCTACTTCGGTGCCCGTACGGCCATGGCGCTCGGCCGCGACATCCGCCTCGCGGTCTTCGACCGGGTGCAGTCCTTCTCCGCCCGGGAGGTCGGGACGTTCGGCGCCCCGTCGCTGATCACCCGCACCACCAACGACGTCCAGCAGGTCCAGATGCTGGTGCTGATGACGTTCACGATGATGGTCTCGGCGCCGATCATGTGCGTCGGCGGCGTCGTCATGGCGCTCAACCAGGACGTTCCGCTGTCCGCCCTGCTACTGGTCATCGTCCCGGTCCTCGGGATCCTCGTCTCACTGATCGTGCGCCGGATGCGCCCGCTCTTCCGCGGGGTGCAGGAGCGCATCGACACCGTCAACCGGGTGCTGCGCGAGCAGATCGCCGGTATCCGCGTCATCCGCGCCTTCGTCCGCGACACGCACGAGCGCGAGCGGTTCGCCGGGGCCAACACCGACCTGTACGACGTGTCGATGCGGGCCGGCCGGCTGATGTCGATGATGTTCCCGCTGGTCATGCTGATCATGAACCTCTCCAGCGTGGCCGTCGTCTGGTTCGGCGGGCTGCGCATCGACGGCGGCGACATGCAGATCGGCGCGATGACCGCGTTCCTCAGCTACCTGATGTACATCCTGATGTCGATCATGATGGCGACGTTCATGGTGATGATGCTGCCGCGCGCCGAGGTCTGCGCCGAGCGCATCCAGGAGGTGCTGGCCACCGACTCCAGCGTCGTACCGCCCGCGCACCCCGTCACCGAGCTGCGCCGGCACGGCGAACTGGAGCTGCGCGACGTCGAGTTCCGCTTCCCGGGCGCCGAGCAGCCGGTCCTCAAGGACATCTCGCTGACCGCCCGCCCCGGTGAGACCACCGCCGTCATCGGCTCGACCGGCAGCGGCAAGTCCACCCTCCTCGGGCTCGTCCCCCGCCTCTTCGACGCCACCGGCGGCACGGTCCTGGTGGACGGCGTGGACGTGCGCACCCTCGACCCGGAGACCCTGGCCAGGACCATCGGCCTGGTCCCGCAGAAGCCGTACCTCTTCTCCGGGACGGTCGCCGGCAACCTGCGCTACGGCAATCCGGACGCCACCGACGAGGAGCTGTGGCACGCCCTGGAGACCGCCCAGGCGCGGGACTTCGTCGAGCGGATGGACGGCGGCCTGGACGCCCCCGTCGCCCAGGGCGGCTCCAACGTCTCCGGCGGCCAGCGCCAGCGGCTGGCCATCGCCCGCGCCCTGGTGCGCCGCCCGGAGATCTACCTCTTCGACGACTCCTTCTCCGCCCTGGACTACGCGACGGACGCCGCGCTGCGGGCGGCGCTCTCCCACGAGACCGACCGGGCGACGGTGGTGATCGTCGCCCAGCGGGTCTCCACGATCCGCGGCGCCGACCGGATCGTCGTCCTCGACGAGGGCCGCGTCGTGGGCACCGGCACCCACACCGAGCTGATGGCCGACAACGAGACCTACCGGGAGATCGTGCTCTCCCAGCTCACCGAGCAGGAGGCGGCGTGACCACCGCGGACAAGGCGGACAAGGGGGCGGTGGCCCCCGCGGACTCCGAGGATGCTCCTTCGAAGGCCCCGGCCCGGGGCCCGGCCCCGGCGGCCGGCCCGGCCCGCATGATGGGCGGCCAGCCCACCGAGAAGTCCATGGACTTCAAGGGCTCCGGCAAGCGCCTGCTCGCCCAGATGCGGCCCGATGGCGCCGTGATGTCCGTCGCGCTGCTGCTCGGCGTGCTGAGCGTGGCGCTGACCGTCGTCGGCCCCAAGGTCCTCGGCCACGCCACCGACCTGATCGTCTCCGGCGTCATCGGCCGCGGGCTGCCCGACGGGCTCTCCAAGGCCGAGGCCGCGGCCCGGCTGCGCGCCGACGGGCAGGGCGGGCTGGCCGACATGCTCGCCACGATGCCGGTCGTCCCCGGCCACGGCATCGACTTCGGCGCGGTCGGCACGGTCCTGCTCTGGGTCACCGTGATCTACGCCGCGGCGTCCCTGTGCGGCTTCGTCCAGGCCCGGATCGCCACCAAGGTCGTCCAGCGCACCGTCTTCCGGATGCGCGAGCAGGTCGAGGAGAAGCTCGCCCGGCTGCCGCTGAGCTACTTCGACAAGCAGCAGCGCGGCGAGGTGCTCTCCCGCGCCACCAACGACATCGACAACATCCAGCAGACCCTGCAGCAGACCCTCAGCCAGATCGTGGCCTCGCTGCTGACCATCCTCGGTGTGCTCGCCATGATGTTCTGGATCTCCTGGCTGCTGGCCCTGGTCGCCCTGATCACGGTCCCGGTCTCGGTCGTCGTCGCCACCAAGGTCGGCAAGCGCGCCCAGCCGCAGTTCGTCCAGCAGTGGAAGACCACCGGCAAGCTCAACGCGCACGTCGAGGAGATGTACACCGGCCACAGCCTGGTGAAGGTCTTCGGCCGCCAGAAGGAGTCCGCCGAGATCTTCCGCGAGCAGAACGAGGCGCTCTACTCCGCCGGCTTCAAGGCCCAGTTCATCTCCGGTGTCATTCAGCCCGCGATGATGTTCATCGGCAACCTCAACTACGTCCTGGTGGCCGTGGTCGGCGGTCTGCGGGTGGCGTCCGGATCCCTGTCCATCGGCGACGTCCAGGCCTTCATCCAGTACTCCCGCCAGTTCAGCCAGCCGCTGACCCAGGTCGCCTCGATGGCCAACCTCGTCCAGTCCGGCGTCGCCTCCGCCGAGCGGGTCTTCGAGCTGCTGGACGCCAAGGAGCAGGAGCCGGACGCGGCGCTGCCCGACCGGCCCGAACACGTGGCGGGCCGCGTCGAGTTCGAGGACGTGTCCTTCTCGTACACCGCGGACAAGCCGCTGATCGAGAACCTCTCGCTGTCCGTCCACCCCGGCCAGACGGTCGCCATCGTCGGCCCGACCGGCGCCGGCAAGACCACCCTGGTCAACCTCCTGATGCGGTTCTACGAGGTCCGCGGCGGCCGGATCACCCTCGACGGGGTCGACATCGCGGCGATGTCCCGCGAGGACCTGCGCGGCCACATCGGCATGGTCCTGCAGGACACCTGGCTCTTCGGCGGCACGATCGCGGAGAACATCGCCTACGGCGCCCCCGCCGGCACCTCCATGGACAAGATCGTCGCCGCCGCGAGGGCCACCCACGTGGACCGCTTCGTGCGCACCCTCCCCGACGGCTACGACACCGTCATCGACGAGGAGGGCGGCAACGTCTCGGTGGGCGAGAAGCAGCTGATCACCATCGCCCGCGCCTTCCTCGCCGAACCCGAGATCCTCGTCCTGGACGAGGCCACCAGCTCGGTCGACACCCGCACCGAGGTCCTCATCCAGCACGCCATGGCCCAGCTCCGCACCGGCCGCACCAGCTTCGTCATCGCCCACCGCCTGTCCACCATCCGCGACGCCGACACGATCCTGGTCATGGAGCAGGGCAGCATCGTCGAGCAGGGCTCGCACGAGGCGCTGCTGGCGGCCAACGGCGCCTACGCGCGGCTGTACGCGGCGCAGTTCGCCGAGGCGGTGGCCGAGACGGGGTGAGGCCGTCCCGGCCGCGGTGCGCCCGTGACCTGCGGGTAAACCCAACTCCCCCTGGAAGTTGCGGATTTGTGTGTAGGTCATACGGGCGCACCGCTATGGTGTGACGAACACGTGACGCACGGCGACGCTGTGACGCATGGGGTTCGGGAATGATCCTGGATGCCGACGCCCGAGAGGAACTGGCGGGCGACGGCTGCTGCTTGGGGTGAGTGGTGCCTCCCATGAGGCCTGATCCGCCGCAGAGCACGCACCCGCTGGACCGCCGGGCACGAGCGTGTGCGTGGTGAGAGGGAACGCTTCCACGCCGAGAGGGTGCGGACGATGGCGTGCGCGCGCGGTCCTCAATGCGGCCCAGTACGGAGACGGCTGTCATGGCCACCCAGGAATCCGCCGCGCCGCTGCGGATCATCTTCGCCGACGATGCCGGTGACTCCCGCACGATCGCGGCCTTCGCCTCGTTGTCCGTCCATCTCGACGACCTGGAAGCCGCCAAGAAAGACCTGCTGCGCTTCCGTTCCGCGCTGGAGGACGACCCGGATCCGGGCATCCCGATCGACGCCTCCCTGCACGCGCAGGACCTCGCCGCGGGCCGCGGGCGCCACGTCTACCGACCGGGCCTGCTCGGCGGGGCACGGGACGCGCACCTCGCCCACTGCCGGGGGGTGATCCGCCGCGGCCTGGAGGCCGTCGCCGGCATCCCCCGGGCGCGGGTGACCGCCGTCTACCGGGAGACCGACGACTACGGCCGCGACCGCCCCGCCCTCCAACGCGCCTGGCTCGCGCGGATCAACGCCGAACTCGCCGCGTCGGACGAGTACGGGGTGGTGATGGTGGACGGCGACGGGACCGAGGTCTCCCTGATCGACGCCTACCACGACCTGCCGGAGCGCGACCGGCGCATCAAGGGCGTCCCGCTCTTCGCGTCCGCCCGCATCAACTACTTCCTGCAGGCCGCCGACCTGCTCGCCTACGCCGCGTACCAGAGCGTGGCCAAGCGCCCGGAGCGCGAGTTCATGTGGGACTGGTTCGGTGCCGCCCTGCCATGGGCGGACGGGCCGTGCGCGCTGTGACCGATGGCTGAAGTCTTCAACCACCTGCAAACGACGGAGGGTTCATGTCGAAGTCCGCGGCAGCGCAGCCGATCACCGTGGAATGGGGCAAGGAACAGGTCGTGGTGTCCGACGTCGCGCGGGAGCTGCCCGACGCGTCGAAGGTCGACGACCGGGCGAAGGTGGTCAGGGCCGGGACCGCCAGCGGGCTGGCCTCGCTCCCCGAGGACGCCTGGCACGCGGTCTCCCGCGCCTCGATCAACCCCGAGCTCGTCGCGATGCAGCTGCGCCGGTCGGAGGACGCGGGCGGCAGTCTGCTGCTGGAGGAGCATGTGGACGGGGCCACGCTGCGCTCGGTGCACACCCGGGTGTGGCTGACCGAGCTGTTCCCCGGCATCCAGCCGCGCACCGGTCAGAACGCCCTGGACGAGGACGACCCCCAGGTCCTCGGCATGGCCGAGGACGGGCGGCCGCAGGCGATCCTGCGCTACCGCTACCGTGACCGCGCCCATCTGCGCAAGCACATCTGGCAGACCGTCGAGGGCACCCTGACGCTCAACTCCTACGAGGAGTCGATCCTGGCCCGGCGGGTGACCCGGGCCCTGATCGTGCACCCCGCCGTCTTCGAGTTCGAGGCCGAGGGGGAGGAGCCGGTGCACGCCCTGGTCGCACGGGACGGCATCACCCGGCTCGCCAGCGCCTGGAAGATCCTCGCCGGGCCGGGGGCCACCCAGGCGCGCGCCGCCGAGCTGGCGGTGGAGACCCTGACGGCCGAGCGGGAGCAGCCGCCCAACGAGCCGCCGAAGTCGCGCTCGCAGCGCTGGGCGCTGAGCCGGGAGCAGCGGCGCGGCGCGCTGCGGGAGGAGTTCGGCCGCGAGTCGGCCGGGGAGGTGCCCTCGCTGCGGGCGATCCAGATCGCCCAGACGTATGCGGTGCCGGCGCATATCGCGGTGGGGGCCGAGGCCCACCACACGGGTCTGCTGCCCGCCGCCGACGTCTTCGACGACGCCCTGCGCTCGATCCTCGCCTCGGTGCACGTCGAGTTCAAACCGTGGGACGCGGCGGCCCAGAACCTGGAGGTGGCCACCCGGGCGCTCAAGCTCGTCGTCCAGACCCGGGCCCGCGAGTGGGGCATGGAGGAGCTGCTCGGCGAGGTCTACGCGCTCGCCGTGGGCCGCCGCGGGGAGTCCGACACCCCGGACATCTTCCAGGACGCCCGGATCCCGGGATCGTCGCTGTGGCGAGCCGTCTATCTGCTGCACGTCCTGACCCGGCCCCGGCTCTTCGACGAGCTGCGCGGCCGCGCCAAGGAGATCAAGAACGAGCGGCGGATGACCATCAAGGGGTACGCGGGGCTGCTCGGCCCCGTGGTGGACAAGCCCTGGCGGGGGCAGAAGAAGTCGGTCGTCAAGCAGGCGCTCAAGGCGTGGGGCAACGGCGGAGTGCTGTCCAAGGACGTGCTCTGCGAGGGCTGGATCCCGGTGCCGGCCGACGACTTCACCAGCCTGGTCGAGCCCGCGCTGAACGGCGACGACGACGCCCGCTGCACCCTCGCCCTGGCCGGCGGCACGGCGCTGATCGCGGACAAGCTGATCACCAGCAACGTCGGTTCCGCCCTGAGCACCCGGCGCGAGCCCGGCAAGGTGCCCTTCCGCGCCGACGCCAACATCGTGGTCGCCGGCCTGGCCCGGGAGGGCAACGCACTCGGGCTGTGGACCCTGGCGCTGGCGGCCCAGCGGTTCCAGGCCGACCGGCTGCCCCGCAACGCCGGCTCCCGGCAGGAGTTCGGGCTGCCGGGCGAGGACGACGCGAGCGCGGGCTACCAGCACGTCGCGGTGGACCTGGAGGCACCGGACCGGATCCGCCGGGTCGAGGGGACCGAGGTGCCGCTGCTGACCTGGGACGTGGTCTACGCGTCGGACGAGGCACGGGCGCAGAAGGCCGTCAAGGACGCGCAGCCGGCGGCGCCGGTGCTCTGGCCGTCGCCGCGGCAGCCGGGCGAGCAGGGCGAGCCGGAGTCGGAGCCGGGGGCGGGGCCCGCGCAGGAGGAGGCGGACGAGCGCCCGGTGGGGCAGCGGATCGCCGATCAGCGTCAGTCGCTGGGCCGGTCGCTGGACCAGGCGCAGGGGGCGCTGGCCAAGCTGGCTGAGCTGGATCAGGGCCGGTCGCAGCCGCTGTTCACCGACCGTGACGAATGGGCCGGGCTGCGGGAGAGCGCCATCCATGTACTGAAGAAGCTGGAGGACTTCCGCCCGCCGATGGAGGAGGACGAGGAGGCGGAGCCCGACGGCGACGCCTGACAGGTGCCGTGCGCACCCGTGCCCGGGGCGCGCACGGAGTGCGCATCCGTGCGCTCCCTGTGCTCCCCCTGGCCGCAAAGCGCCGCCCGCCCGTCCGCAGGGCGGGGCGGCCGCCGGGTGGTCGGCGGTGGGATCGGCCGGCGATCGGTGGCGAGCGGGCGGTGGCCCGGGGAGGGGCTCGGAGGCCCGGCCCGGGACCCGCGGTCACCGGTCGTCCGGTGCCGTTCACCGCGGCGGAACCTCTGCGCCAGACTGCGATCATGTCCGCATGCTGGGAAAACACGGCGGCAGTGGAAAGTGCTGCGGGGAGATCGGGCCCGCCGGCGAGGCGCCGCGCGACGGTGGTGGCCACGCCGTGGTCCGGGGGCGCCGGATCCGCTTCAGGACGGGCTTTTCGGGGGTGCGGGCGGCCTCGGGCCGGCTCCCTTTTCCGTCAACTGGGGACACGCGCCGACCACTCGAAGTGATCGAGAGAACACAAGAACGTGCAAAATCGGCCTCGGACTCGGGAGCCCGGTGGGCTATTCTGCTGGGCAAGAAGGATCCGGGCAGCGTAGCCCCCGGGTCCTTTTGTGCTTTCAGCCGCGAGCCGCGCGGCTGTCAGGACCGTACGAAGCAGTGCCGCAGACTCCCCCGGCCAGGGCCGGGAGGTGCCCCCGTCGCAGGGACCGAGGAGGAACCAGACGTCATGGGCGAGCGAAGCAGGCAGGACCGTGAGCAGGACAGGGCGAAATGCTCCGGGAACCGGGTAGGTGGTCGGAGGTGAGTTCGCTCCTGCTGCTGACCAACGCACTCCAGCCGTCGACGGAGGTGCTCCCGGCGCTCGGCCTGTTGCTGCACAGTGTGCGGGTGGCCCCCGCCGAGGGCCCGGCCCTCATCGACACCCCCGGGGCCGACGTCATACTGATCGACGGCCGCCGGGACCTTCCGCACGTACGGTCCCTGTGCCAGCTGCTGCGGTCCACCGGGCCCGGCTGTCCGCTGGTGCTGGTCGTCACGGAAGGCGGGCTGGCCGCCGTCACCGCCGACTGGGGCATCGACGACGTCCTGCTGGACACCGCCGGCCCCGCCGAGGTGGAGGCGCGGCTGCGACTGGCGATGGGCCGCCAGCAGATCACCACCGACGACAGCCCGATGGAGATCCGCAACGGCGATCTCTCGGTGGACGAGGCAACCTACAGCGCCAAGCTCAAGGGCCGGGTCCTGGACCTGACCTTCAAGGAGTTCGAGCTGCTGAAGTACCTGGCGCAGCACCCGGGCCGGGTCTTCACCCGCGCCCAGCTCCTGCAGGAGGTCTGGGGCTACGACTACTTCGGCGGTACGCGGACCGTGGACGTGCACGTCCGGCGGCTGCGCGCCAAGCTCGGCCCCGAGCACGAGTCGCTGATCGGCACGGTCCGCAACGTCGGCTACCGCTTCGTGACGCCGGAGAAGGCGGAGCGCCCGGCGGAGGCCAAGGCCAAGGCGGAGGCCAAGGACAAGGAGGACGCCGAGCAGGCGGCCGCCAGGCCCGTCCGGAGCGAGCCCGCGGACGGCCGGGGCGCCGGCGGTGGTGGCGTTTCCCCGAGGGCGGTCGCGACCGGTGCGGAATCCACCGGCGTACGGCCTGCCCGCCGGTAGGACCACCCGCGTAGACTGCCGCGCGTGGCCAAGGTGACGCGGGATGATGTGGCAAGACTGGCGGGTACGTCCACCGCCGTTGTCAGTTACGTCATCAACAACGGACCACGGCCGGTCGCCCCGGCCACGCGCGAGCGGGTGCTCGCCGCCATCAAGGAGCTCGGCTACCGGCCGGACCGTGTCGCGCAGGCGATGGCGTCCCGCCGTACCGACCTCATAGGCCTGATCGTGCCGGACACCCGGCAGCCGTTCTTCGCGGAGATGGCGCACGCGGTCGAGCAGGCCGCCGCCGAGCGCGGAAAGATGGTGCTGGTCGGCAACGCCAACTACCTCGACGAGCGCGAGGTGCACTATCTGCGCGCCTTCCTCGGGATGCGGGTGTCGGGGCTGATCCTGATCAGCCAGGGCCCCAGCGAGCACGCCGCCGCCGAGATCGACGCCTGGGACGCCCGGGTGGTGCTGCTGCACCGCCGGCCGGACGCCATCGACGACGTCGCGGTGATGACCGACGACATCTGGGGCGCGCAGCTGGCGACCCGGCATCTGCTGGAGCACGGCCACCCCTACGTCGCCTTCCTCGGCGGCACGGAGGAGACCCCGAAGTCCGGCGACCCGGTCACCGACCACGTCGAGGGCTGGCGGCGGGCCATGCTGGAGTCGGGCAAGACCTCGGACGGCCGCTACTTCCAGGCGCCGTACAACCGCTATGACGCCTACCAGGTCGCGCTGAAGCTGCTGGCCGGGCCGGATCGGCCGCCGGCGATCATGTGCGCGACCGACGACCAGGCGATCGGTGTGCTGCGGGCCGCCCGCGAGCTGCGGATCGATGTGCCCGGGGAACTGGCGGTCGCCGGCTTCGACGACGTCAAGGAGGCCGGGCTGACGGATCCGCCGCTGACCACCGTCGCCTCGGACCGCCAGGCGATGGCGCGGGCGGCGGTCGATCTGGTGCTGGACGACGGGCTGCGGGTGGTCGGCTCCCGCCGGGAGCGGCTGCGGCAGTTCCCGTCGCGGCTGGTCGTGCGGCGCTCGTGCGGCTGCGGCGGCTAGTACTCCGGTAGCGGCACCGGCCGACCTCGATCCACCGGAGGGCTCCGGGGGACACGCCGTAGTGACCGGGCGTCCCTCCGCCGGGCGCCGTTCCCCTCCATCCTGGGCCCTTATACCGGGCATACCTCCTTCTGTCGGGTCTCTCAGGGCGTTCTCAGACGGTTCTCATGGACCGGGAGCACAGTGATCACATGACCGAGAGCTACCGCCGAAGCGGCGACGAGATGCCACAGGACCGGCCGTACGCGTACGGCGCCGAGCACCGCGAGCAGTACGAGGGCGGGCCGGCCTTTCCGCCGCCTCCGCCGTACGCTCCCGCAGCCCCGCGGCGCCGGGCCCGCCGGCCGGTCGCGCTGATCGCGGCGGTGGCACTCGTCTCCGGTCTCGTCGGGGGCGGCAGCGCGGCGCTGATCGCCGGTGTGACCGCCCGGCAGAGCGCCGAGGGCGCCTCGACCCCGCTGGTCAACGCGGGCAAGAGCAACGGCAGCGGGGTCTCGGGCGTGGCCAAGGCGGTCAGCCCGGCGATAGTGGAGATCAAGGCGCGGACCGCGAGCGGGCAGTCCACCGGCTCCGGCGTCGTCCTCACCGGTGGCGGCGAGATCGTCACCAACAACCACGTGGTCGCGGGCGCGGACGAGGTGGTCGTCACCTTCGACGACGGCAGCCGGAAGCGGGCCGAGGTCGTGGGCACCGACCCCGGCAAGGACCTGGCGCTGATCAAGGTCCGCGGGGCGAAGGGCCTGACCGCGGCGACGCTCGGCGACTCCGACAAGCTCGCGGTCGGCGACCAGGTGGTCGCCATCGGCTCCCCCGAGGGCCTCACCGGCTCCGTGACCAGCGGCATCGTCTCCGCCCTCAACCGGGACGTCACCGTCCCCAAGGAGGACGGCCGGCAGCGGCAGAGCAACCCCGACGGCGGTGGCGGCTGGCCGTTCGAGTTCGGCGGCAACCAGTACAACGGCGACACCGGCTCGTCGAAGACCTCCTACAAGGCCATACAGACCGATGCCTCGCTCAACCCGGGCAACTCCGGTGGCGCCCTGATCAACATGCAGGGGCAGATCGTCGGCATCAACTCCGCGATCTACTCGCCGAGCTCGGCGACCAGCAGCACGGCGGGCAGCGTCGGCCTCGGCTTCGCCATCCCGATCAACACCGTCAAGGCCGACCTCGACGCGCTGCGCGGCGGCGGGAGCGGGGGCGACAACAGCGGCGTCTGACGGCCCGCCCGTCACCCGCGACCGCCCCGGCTCGGGACGTTCCGCGTCCCCGCCCCCGGACCGCCGCCGCCGTGCGAGGCTGAGGGCCGTCCCCTTCGTCCCGTCGTCCCACCCGAGGAACCCATCCACATGAGCCCCGCCGAGCACGGTGATCAGCCCGCCCGCATCCTGATCGTCGACGACGAGCCAGCGGTCCGCGAGGCGCTGCAGCGCTCGCTCGCCTTCGAGGGGTACGGCACCGAGCAGGCGGTCGACGGACTGGACGCGGTCGAGAAGGTCGCCTCCTACGACCCCGAGCTGATCGTGCTGGACGTCCTGATGCCGCGGATGGACGGGCTGACCGCGGCCCGCCGGCTGCGGGCGAGCGGGGTGACCGTACCGATCCTGATGCTGACCGCCCGCGACACGGTCGGCGACCGCGTCACGGGGCTGGACGCCGGCGCCGACGACTACCTCGTCAAGCCCTTCGAGCTGGACGAACTGCTCGCCAGGATCCGCGCGCTGCTGCGCCGCAGCTCCTACGCGGCGGCGGCCGGCGCGCAGCCCGAGGAGGGCGAGACGCTCGGCTTCGCCGATCTGCGGATGGACCTGTCGACCCGCGAGGTGACCCGGGGCGGCCGGCCGGTCGAGCTGACCCGCACCGAGTTCACCCTGCTGGAGATGTTCCTGGCGCACCCGCGGCAGGTCCTGACCCGTGAGCAGATCCTCAAGGCCGTCTGGGGCTTCGACTTCGAACCCACCTCCAACTCCCTCGACGTGTATGTGATGTACCTGCGCCGCAAGACCGAGGCGGGCGGCGAGCCGCGGCTGGTGCACACGGTGCGGGGGGTCGGGTACGTCCTGCGCACGGACGGCGGGGCGGAATGAACCGCGGGCGCACGGGCGCGGGCGGCCGGCTCGGCGCGCGCTTCGGGCGGCTGCCGCTGCGCTCGCGGCTGACCCTGCTCACGGCCGCCGCGGTGGCGGTGGCGGTGGCGGTCTCCGCGCTCGCCTGCTGGCTGCTCACCCGCGCCCAGCTGCGCGACGAGGTGGACAACTCGCTGCAGAACGTCAGCGTCCCGGCGGACTATCTGCAGGTCACCTACGCCAACTGCCAGCCCACCGACCCCACCGAGAACACCAACGCCCCGCCGTCGTACTACAACGTCCAGATCGTCCAGGTCGACGGCTCGCGCTGTGTGGGGCCCAACTCCCAGCCGGTGCGGGTGCAGCGCACCGACCTCGCGGTGGCGCAGGGCGTGGTGCGGGACACCCTGCACGACGCGGTCACCACCGGCGGCGCGGACGTGCGGGTGCTGACCAAGCACATGGACGTCCAGGGCGGGCAGTTCGCGGTGTCCATCTCGCGTCCGCTGGGGGAGATCGACAGCGCGCTGAACACCCTGGCGCTGCTGCTGGCCGCCGTCGCGGGACTGGGCGTGGTCGGCGCGGGCACGGCCGGGCTGGTCATCGCGCGCTCCGGCCTCAAGCCCGTCGACCGCCTCACCGAGGCCGTCGAACACGTCGCCCGCACCGAGGACCTGACCATCCGCATCCCGGCGGACGGCGAGGACGAGATCGCCCGCCTGTCCCGCTCCTTCAACTCCATGACCGCGGCGCTGGCCGCCTCCCGCGATCTGCAGCAGCAGCTGATCGCGGACGCGGGCCACGAGCTGCGGACGCCGCTGACCTCGCTGCGGACGAACATCGATCTGCTGGTGCGCAGCGAGCAGTCCGGCCGCGAGATCCCGGCGGCCGACAAGGCGGCGCTGCTGTCCTCGGTGAAGGCGCAGATGGGGGAGCTGGCGGCGCTGATCGGCGATCTGCAGGAGCTGTCGCGGCACCCCGAGCCCGGGCAGAGCGCCGTCGAGGTCGTGGCGCTGCACGACATCGTCGACTCGGCGCTGGGCCGGGCCCGGCTGCGCGGCCCGTCGCTGACCATCACCGCCGACATCGCGCCCTGGTACGTACGGGCCGAGCCGGCCGGTCTGGAGCGGGCGGTGGTCAACCTGCTGGACAACGCGGTCAAGTTCAGCCCGGCCGGCGGCGGCGTCGAGGTCTCCCTGGCCGGCGGCGAGCTGACGGTACGCGACCACGGGCCGGGCATTCCGCAGGACGAGCTGCCGCATGTCTTCGAGCGGTTCTGGCGCTCGCCGTCCGCGCGCAGCCTGCCCGGCAGCGGTCTGGGGCTCTCGATCGTGGCGCGGACGGCGGAGCAGGCGGGCGGCGCGGTACGGCTGCGCTCCGCCGACCTCGGCGGCACCGAGGCGGTGCTGACCCTGCCGGGCGCGCCGACGCCCCCGCCGCGGCTGCCCGACGAACCGCCGGTGCCGCCGGGCCCGGGAAGCTGAGGCCCCGGGCGGCGGCCGCCCCCGCCCTCGTCGCTACTTCTTCTTCGCCGCGTCCCCGAACGGGAGGTTCGACCCCGACAGCTCGGCCCGGATGCCGTCCTGCTCGACGGAGATATTGCGCAGCCGGACGTCGCCGGGCGTCTTGGGAAGCCGGAAGGACAGCGACAGCCGGTCGGCGAGCTGCGGCTTGGTCAGCCCGCTGAGGGCGCCGAGGATGTTGGGGTCGATGCCGACCTTCTCCAGCAGCCAGGGGTGGTCGATCACCACGTCGACGAGGTTGACCTTCATCAGCTGCTCGACGAAGCGCGGCGACCCGGTCAGCTCGTGCAGCTTCTCCTCGTTGCGCAGTGCCTCTTCGATGTACGGCCGGGGGATGCCGATCCGGTCCGCGATCGCCGGGACGGACAGCATCGACTTGACCTTGGCGGCCTGCCGGCTGAGGTCGGCGGCGGCCTTGCGGGTCAGCCGCAGGCCCTCCTCCTTGCCGGTGCCGGGGCGGTAGACGGCGACATCGCCGATGTCCAGGCGCATCCGGCTGATCTCGGTGGAGATACCGCGGTCGCCGGCCCGCTGAATGCGCGCCTCGGCCTGTACGCGCAATGCGTGGCCGGCGATCGGCAGTTGCCCGTCCGCGCGGATGGAATTGTGGCCCAGCTCACTGAATTTCACCTGCGAGGCGCCCAGTTCGCGATTCATGTCGTCAAAGGCGAGCAGCACGGTGCCGCGCATGGAGCCGATCGTGGCGCCCTTGATGGAGGTGGGCAGATCGCCGTCGAGGCGTACGTCGTTCGCGGTCGCCTCGAATTTCGCCAGCGATACCCGGTCGGCGGCGACATCGGGAATGGTGACGTGCACCTGGTCGACGCTCTTGCCCAGGACCTGGGTGAGGAACGGGAATCCCCGGATGTCGACTTCCGGGGTGGCGTTCAGATGCATCGCGTCCTTCAGCTTCTCCGCGGCCTTGTCCTGTGCGTACAGGACGGCGAACCGGTCGAAGAGGCTGAGGAACGCGGTGCACACCAGCACCGCCACCAGCAGTTTCACGGTGATCGGGACGGCGGCGAAGCGGCTGATGCCGCGCTTGGTGCGGCGGTGGTTGGGCCGCGTCCAGGCCTCGTCCTCGTCGTCCGCGCGCAGCCCCAGGCCCAGCGGGTCGTCGCTGTCGTCGCGCTCGTTGAGGTAGGTGCGGCGGCGGACGGATCCGGGGCCGTCGAACGTGCCGAATTCCTCGTCGAGTTCGGCCGCCGGGTCCGGCTCGGGGTCGGCGAGGGCCGCCAGATCCGCATACGGATTGACCGGTTCAAGCTTTCTGGTGTCGCCGGTGAGGTCGTTTGCGGCACCCGGCACCGGGGAATCGGACGGGGGCCGATCAGCGGATGCCGGCGAGGGTGAAGGTATGCGTATGGGGGTTCGCATCCGAACATCCCACCATGAGTACGGGCCTTGAACGCAACTCAAACTGTGGGTAAGTCGGATAAGTGAGGGTTGTCCACTCCGCCTTGGTAGAAAATTGCCGCGCCCGTCGAGCGGACCTGAACTACCGTCACTCCTCTTGCCCGACCGCGGAACCGGCCCTCTCGGAAGGCCGCATTCCCCTTTCTCCGAAGGTGGTCCCCATGATCGTGGTAACCGGAGCGACCGGCAATATCGGCCGCCGCCTCGTCGACCGGCTCCTCGCGGAAGGCGCCGCGGTACGCGCGCTGACCCGCGACCCGGCGCGCGCCGCGCTGCCGGCCGAGGCGGAGGTGGTCCGCGCCGACCTCAACGGCGCCGACGACCTCGCACCGCTCCTCGCCGGCGCCGACGCGCTCTTCCTCAACCTCGCGGCCGGTGGTGACGGGGCGGCGGCCCGACTGATCGACGCCGCCGCCAAGGCCGGCGTCCGCCGGATCGTCCTCAACTCCTCCATGGGGGTGACCGACACCCCCGCCGACGAGACCAACTTCATCTCCCGTATGCACGCAGCCCTGGAGCGCGCGGTGCGCGACTCCGGCCTGGAGTGGACCTTCGTCCGCGGCGCCAACTACGCCACCAACACCCTCGCCTGGGCCCCGTCGATCCGTGAGTCCGGTGTGGTGCGCGATGCGCACCCGGGCGCCCGGGGCGTCCCCGTCCACGAGGCCGACCTCGCCGATGTCGCCGCCGTCGCCCTCCTGGACCGCACCGGCGCCCATCTGGGCCGGGCCTACCTGGTCACCGGCCCCGAGCCGATGACCGTCGCCGAGCAGGTCGCCGAGATCGGCCGGGCCATCGGGCGCGAGACCCGCGTCGAGCGGATCTCGGAGGACGAGGCGGTCGAGGCGATGTCCGGCCCGCACCTGCCCAAGGAGGCCGCCCGGGAACTGGTCCGGATGTTCGGCGGGACCGTCGACGCCCCGCCCTTCGCCCTCTCCGACGCCGTCGAACGCGTCACGGGCCACCCGGCCCGCACCTTCGCCCAGTGGGCGAGGGAGCACGCCGCCGACTTCTCCTGAGCGGCCGGCGGCCAGGGCCTCTCGCCGGGCGAAAACCCTTTGCTCTGCGGGCTCTTGCCGCCTTACCGTCCGCGCATGCTGCCTCGCGTGGACACGGACGACGAGTGGGACGCGGTCGTCCCCGATGAAGCGGTGATGCGGCCGGGGGCCGCCGAGCTCTGCAAGCGGCTGGGGCTGCCGGACGCGCCCCTGGACCGCTTTGCCGTCGGCTCGCAGCCGGTGTACGCCGTCGGGGACCGCTATGTGCTCAAGCTCTTCCCCGCCGCCGGCGCCGACGACGCGGTCACCGAGGCCCGGGTCCTGTCCCACCTCCAGGGGCGGCTCCCCGTTCCCACGCCCTACGTCCACGACTCCGGCGAGTACGTCAACGGATGGCGCTATGTGCTGATGTCCCGGCTGCGCGGCACCGACCTGGCCGTCGCCTGGCCCCGCATCCCCCGCGCCGAACAGGACCGCATCGCCACCGAGTCCGGCGAGACCCTCGCCGCGCTGCACGCCCTGGACCCCGCACCGCTCACCGACGTCCTGGGCCCGGGCGACTGGGGCGTCTTCCTCGGCCGCAGACGCGCCGCGGCCGTCGAACAGCAGCGCTCCCGCGGGCTCCCGGAGCCCTGGCTGGAGCAGATCCCCGACTTCCTCGACTCCGTGGCGCTGCCCGCGCAGCCGCCCGCGGCCCTCCTGCACACCGAGTTCATGCGCCGGCATCTGACGGTCGAGGAGGCCGACGACTGGCGGCTGACCGGACTCCTCGACTTCGAGCCCGCCATGATCGGGCACCGCGCGTACGACTTCGTCGCCGTGGGCCTCTTCGTCTCCTGCGCCGATCCCCGCCTGCTGTCCCGCGTTTTCGCCGCCTACGGCGCACACTTCGCGCCCCGCGAGCTGCTGGCCTACACGCTGCTGCACGTGCACAGCAATCTCCCCTGGTACCTGCGCCAACTGCCCGCCCCGCCCGAGGCGACCCTGGAGTCGCTGGCGGAGCGGTGGTTCGGGACGCGGTGAACGCAAGCGAGCCGGGCGGGCGCGGGGCTCAGAAGTCCACCAGCGCCCGGTCGTCGACGCGGGCCACCGACTCCTGGCCGAAGCGCTGGGCGTAGGCGCGGCGGATGCCTTCGATCGCGGGGTCGTGCCGGCGGGCCTGCGAGGTGGGGTAGAAGAGGGTGAGCTCGTAGGAGCGCTCGCGTTCGATGGTGCCGTGCGCGTCGCGGTACTGGCCCCGGCCCGCCTGGACGGTCAGGCCGTCGGGGAAGCGCGGGGTGACGAACCCGTCGACGAAGGCACGGAACTGCCGGTCGGTGACCGCGGGACCGCCGTCGGGGCGGGCGGTGCCGAAGAACAGGCTGGTCTCGATATAGGGGCTGCCGTGGGCCGGCAGCGGCGGCTGCGAGACGGGCGCGCGCCCCGGAGCCACGGCGGGAGCCGCGGCGGAGGACGCGGCGCCGAGCAGGACGGTGGACACGGCCAGTACGGCCAACCGCCCACGGGCGTGCTGGGACATCGTGCGCAGGGAACGCAAGGGGGCTTCCTCTCGAGGGACCGGTCGAGCGGGGTGCTCGGCCGGATAACGAGAGGAAGCCCCCGGAGCTACTGCGGGCCGCCCGCGGCTACTTCAGCACGGTGATCCGGTCCGCCTTGGGCGGGGTGAGGGGCCGCTCCGCCGAGGAGTGGGCGGTCAGGTAGCCGGTGAAGGCGTCGAGGTCGGAGGGGCCGACGTACTTGTTCCGGCCGTCCTTGAAGGCGGGGAAGCCGTCGCCGCCGCCGGCCAGGAACTCGTTCATGGCGACGCGGTAGGTCTTGGCGGGGTCCAGGGCCGCCCCGTTCAGCTTGATCGAGTCCTTGACGACGCGGTCGGCGCCCTTCTTGGTCATGTCGAGGGTGTAGGTGAGGCCGTCGGAGACCTGGAGGATCTTGGGGGAGGCCTCGTTGGGGCCGCTGACCTGCTGCTGGAGGGCGGTCAGCAGCTGGGCGCCGGTGAGGTCGACGACGTTCGTCATGTTGGTGAAGGGCTGGACGGTGAACGCCTCGCCGTAGGTGACCACGCCGTCGCCCTCCGAGCCGGACGCCGGGAAGGCGAGGTCGGAGCGGACGCCGCCGGGGTTCATCAGGGCGAGCTGGGCGCCGCCCTTGTCGGCCGCCTTGGTGGCTTCGAGCTGGGCGTCGGCGATGACGTCGCCGAGCGGGGACTCGGGGGCGTTCGCGCCGCGGCCGGCGATGTCGGCGGAGATGTGCCCCACCGGGCGGTCGGCGACCGGGGCGGCCAGCTTGTTCCAACGGGCGATCAGCGACGTCATGTCCGCGGCCTTGGGCTGGGTGCGGTCGACGACGTGGTTGACCGCGCCGGGGGCCTTGACGCTGGTGCGCACGATGTCGCCGGTGCGGCGGTCGTAGGTCAGCGTGGTGTCGGTGTAGAGCTTGCCGTAGGACGCGGCGGAGGTGACGGTGCGCGGCCGGCCGGAGGGGTCGGGGATGGTGCAGGCGTAGGCCTGGTGGGTGTGGCCGGTGACCAGGGCGTCGACCCGGGGGGTGACGTGCTTGGCGATCTCGGTGATCGGGCCGGAGATGCCGTCGCCGGGGCCGGGGCTGTCGCACTTGTAGTTGTAGGAGGTGGAGGCGGGCATGCCGCCCTCGTGGATGAGGGCCACGATCGCCTTCACGCCCTGCTTGTTCAGCACCTTGGCGTACTTGTTGATCGTGGCGACCTCGTCGTGGAACTTCAGGCCCTTGATGCCGTCGGCGTTGACGATGTCGGGGGTGCCCTCCAGCGTCACGCCGATGAAGCCGATCTTGACGCCCTTGTGCTGCCAGACGGTGTACGGCTTGAGCAGCGGCTTGCCGGTCTTCTCGTCCGTGACGTTGGCGGTCAGGTACGGGAAGCCGGCGCCCTGGAACTTCCTGCCGTCCTCGTAGCAGCCGTCCTTCGGGTGGCAGCCGCCCTTCTGCAGGCGGGTCAACTCCGCGCGGCCCTCGTCGAATTCGTGGTTGCCGACGGAGGTGACGTCCAGGCCCAGCTTGTCCATGGCCTCGATGGTCGGCTCGTCGTGGAACAGCCCGGACAGCAGCGGGCTGGCGCCGACCATGTCACCGGCGGCCGCGGTGACCGAGTAGGGGTGGCCCTTGCGGGCCGTCCGCAGGGACTGGGCCAGGTACTCGACGCCGCCGGCCGGGACGGCCTTCTTGGTGCCGTCCGGCTGGAGCTCCTCGACCGTGCCGGAGGAGCCCTGCGGCGGTTCGAGGTTGCCGTGGAAGTCGTTGAAGGAGAGCAGCTGTACGTCGACGGTCCGGCCGGAGCGCTCCGCCGGGCCGGTGTCGGCGCCGGCCGGTAGGGCGGTGGCGGCGAGGCCCGCCGCGGCGGCCAGGGCGGCGGCGCCGATCGTCAATCTTCGTACGGTGCGGCGCCGTTGCGGTGTCGCTGGCATGGGTTCCCCTCCTGGATGTACCTGAGCGGACGGCAGCATACGGTTGACGCGCGTAGCGCAACAGGGGGTGCGGGGTTACGGGCTGGTTGCCGGGGAACGGCGGGAGCGTGGGTGGCACCCCTGCGCGGCTCCGGTCGAGTCGTACGCTTCAGACATGACTGACGCTGCACAGGAGATGGGACGCACCGGCCGCCGGATCCAGGTGGTCGACGAGCTCGGGCCGGAAGGGGCCGCGGCCGTCCTGGAGCTGATCGAGCGGGCCGCGCGCACGGACGGGCAGCCGGCCGTGTCCGAGCAGGGACGGCTCCAGCTGCGGGGCGGGCCGCGCGAGGGCGTGCGGCATGTGCTGGTGTACGCGCGCGGGGAAGAGGACGAGGAGCTGGTCGCGTACGGGCAGCTGGAGGACACCGACCCGGTGGAGGCGCCGGCCGCCGAGTTGGTGGTGCACCCCGGGTTCCGCGGTCGCGGGCACGGCCGGGCGCTGGGCGGCGAGCTGCTGGAGCAGTCCGGGCGCCGGCTGCGGGTCTGGGCCCACGGCGGGCATCCGGCCGCCCGGCACCTGGCCCAGACCCTGGGGCTGACGATGTTCCGGGAGCTGCGACAGATGCGGCGCCCGCTGGCGGATCTGGAGCTGGCCGAGCCGGTGCTCCCCGAGGGCGTGTCGGTACGGACGTTCCAGCCGGGCACGGACGACGCGGCCTGGCTGGAGGTGAACGCGGAGGCGTTCGCCCACCACCCGGAGCAGGGCTCGCTGACCCAGCGCGACCTGGAGGACCGCAAGGGCGAGGCGTGGTTCGACCCGAAGGGCTTCTTCCTGGCGGAGCAGGGCGGCCGGCTGGTCGGCTTCCACTGGACCAAGGTGCACGCCGACGAGGGCCTGGGCGAGGTCTATGTGCTCGGGGTGCGGCCCGGAGCCCAGGGCGGCGGCCTGGGCAAGGCGCTGACCTCGATCGGACTGCGGCATCTGGCGGGGCAGGGGCTGCCGACGGCGATGCTGTACGTCGACGCGGACAACGTGGCGGCGGTGACGGTGTACGAGCGGATGGGGTTCGTCACGCACGAGACGGATCTGATGTACCGCTCGGAGACGTGACGGGCGCGGACGCGCAGAGGTGAGAGACGGCGGGGCGGGCCACCAAGGGCCCGCCCCGCTCGTCGTTCGACGCCCTCAACCCCGCTGGGCCCGCCACTCGCGCGCCAGCATCGCGTAGACCACCTCGTCGGTCCATTCGCCGTCCAGGAACTCGTTCTCCCGCAGATGGCCCTCGCGGCGCATCCCCAGCCGTTCCAGGAGCCGGGCCGAGGCGGTGTTGCGGCCGTCCAACTCGGCCTGGACGCGGTGCAGTCCCAGCTCCTCGAAGCCCAGCTCCAGCAGCGCGCGGCTGGCCTCGGTGGCGTAACCCCGCCCGGAGTGCTCGGGGTTGAAGACATAGCCGATGCCGCCCTGGCGGTGCTCGCGGCTGGTGTAGACGAAGGTGACGTCGCCGACCAGCGTGCCCGTCTCGCGGACGACGACGGCGAGCTGGAGGACGTCGCCGGAGTCGCGCAGCGTGGTGCGGGTGGTCTTGGCGGCGACGGAGTCACGGGACCCGGCCTCGTCGAGGGGGCCCCAGTACAGGTACCGGCAGACCTCGGGGCGCCGTTGGTAGGTGTGGATCGCGGCGAAGTCGTCGGCGGTGACGGGGCGCAGATCCAGTCGTGCGGTGCGGATCGGGTAGTCGGGGGTGTACGGCAGCGGCGGCGCGGGGGGTTCGGAAGGTATGGGCACGCGGCCAGCGTAGGACTCGAGGTTGACAGGTGCAGCCCACTTCCCGCACGCTTCCACTACTTCATTAGTGGAATGGGGCGGGGATGGGGCAGGGGGCTCGGGGGATGGCGATACGCCCGGTGGGCGGCTACGAGGCGACCGGCCGCGCCGCGGACCGCACCGCCGTCGAGGCGATCGGCCTCGGCAAGCGCCACCGCCGCCGCTGGGCACTGCGCGACTGCACCTTCCGGCTGCCGGCCGGCCGTATCTGCGCACTGGTCGGGCCGGCCGGCGCCGGCAAGACCACCCTGCTCTCGCTCGCGTCCGGGCTGGTGCGCCCCACCGAGGGCACGGTGCGGATCGGCGGCGCGAACGGGTCCGGCCCGGCCGGCCGCGCCAAGGTCGCGTGGGTGGCCCAAGGCGGGCCGCTCTCCCCCCGGTTGACGGTCGCCGAGACGCTGCGGCTGGGCCGCGAGCTGGCCCCCGGGCACTGGAGCGAGCGGCGCGCCGAGCAGATCGTGCGCGCCGGCCGGCTTCCCCTGAACGCCCGCGTCGGCGCCCTGTGCGCCGGACGGGGCGCCCACCTCGCGCTCACCCTGGCCCTCGCCCGGCAGCCCGAACTCCTGCTGCTCGACGACCTGCCGGCGCACGCCGACCCGCTCGTCCGGCACCAGGTCGCCGCGCTGCTGCTGGCCCAGGCCGCCGAGTACGGCACGACCGTCGTGCTGACCTCGCCGCCGCTCGCCGAACTGGACGGGCTCTGCGACCACCTGTTGGTGCTGGCCGGCGGCCGGATCCGGCTCGCGGGCGCGGCCGAGGACGCCGTCGGGGCGCACGCCCTGGTGATGGGGGAGCGCCGGGGCGAGGGGCTGCCGCCCCGGATCGCCGCCCACCCGGTCGTCGACGCGCAGCTGACCGGGCGTCACTTCACCGCGCTCATACGGCCCGAGGGGGCGATCGCCCCCGGGCCCTGGGAGGTGGCGGAGCCGTCCGTCGAGGAGCTTCTGCTCGCCTATCTGCGGGCCCCCGACGTGCCCGCGCCGAACGCGCCGGGCGGGGAGCCGGCCGCCCCGCGCCCGCGCCGCCTCCTCGGCGGCACCCGCGGGCACCGGCCCGGCATCCCCGGTATGCCGCGCAACGCGGCACCCGGCCGGCCCGGCCCGCCGGGCGGCGCACCACGCATCGGCCACGACCAACACAGCGGCAAGGGAGCGGCGGCATGACCGGCACCACGGCACACCTCACGGCGAACGGGAGCGGGCCCGATGCGGGCGGCACGGGCCACGGCGACGGGCCGGGCGACCCGGCCGGCCGCCGGACGGCGGGCCGCCGCCTTTCGCCGCGCGGCCTGGCCTGGCTGGTCTGGCGGCAGCACCGCCTGGTCCTGGGCGTACTGCTCGCCGGATCGGCCGCCGCCGCGGTCTGGGGCGCGGTGCTGCGCGGCCGGATGGCCGGGTTCATCGACGCCCACCACCTCGCGGGCTGCTCGCTGATCTCCCTGGTCCCGCGCTGCGAGGGCACCCAGGAGGCGGTCGGCGCCTTCCGCGCGGCCTACCACTCGTCCCTCCAGCTCGCCGAGCTGGGGCTGGTGCTGCTGCCCGCGCTGATCGGCGTGTTCCTCGGCGCGCCGCTGATCGCCCGCGAGCTGGAGGCCGGCACCCACCAGCTCGTACTGACCCAGTCGGTCGGCCCGCTGCGCTGGCTCGCGGCGAAGCTCGCGCTGCCGGCGCTGGTCGTGCTCGCCGCGACCTCGGGGCTCTCGGCGGTCTTCGCCTGGCTCTGGCAGGTCGGCGGCGACGAGGTCTCCGGCTCCTACTGGTACTCCACTCTCGGCTTCGGCTCGCTCGGCCCGATACCCGTCGCCTACGCCCTGCTGGGCCTGGCGGTGGGGACGCTGACCGGTCTGCTGCTGCGCCGTACGGTCGCGTCGATGGCCCTCACACTGGCCGCCATGATCGTGCTGCAGTCCGCGTTCCACCTGCTCAGGCCGTATCTGATGCCGGTCACCACGACCGAGTTCGGGCGCGACGCGGCGACTCGGGCGCCGGACGACAGCTGGGTCCTGGGGGAGGGCCACACCACCCGCTCCGGCGCCCGGCTGAGCGCGGAGGACATGGGCTGCCGGCCCGACGGCGACTACGCCGCCTGCCTGCGCGAGCACGAGGTCACCGGCCGGTTCCTGGACCAGCACCCGGTGGCGCACCACTGGCCGCTGGCGTGGATCGAGGCCGGGCTCGTCCTGGCGGTGGCGGCGGCCCTGACCGCGGTCGCCTTCCGGGTGATGCGCCGCCGGCACGGCTGAGACACCGCCGGGCTCCTCCCGCCCCGGCGGCCGAGGCGGCGGCCGGGCGCCCTCCCGCCCCGCCGTCACGGCCGCTATCTTGGCGGCCCCGAGGGACACCCGGAAGGCACCGGGAGGCGGCACCCGGGCCCGCGTCCGCCCCCGCCCGTGGCACCCCGATTGCCTGTCCGCCATATCCGCGTTACCAGTGATTCAATGTTGCTTGCGAGCATCACTGAATGCAGCCCGCTGTGCCGAACGTCCCCAACCCGAGGCTCCGTCTCGCGCCGCCTCCTCCTGACGCGCCTGGAACCCCGGGGAAGCGGAAGAATAAGGCCATGAACCAGCAGCCCAGCGCTCAGGCCCAGGTCCAGCCCGAGATGCCGACCACGAAGCCCCCGGCCCCGTCGGCCCAGCCTTCCGTGGGCTCCATCGCCGCGCACCGCCCGAACGCGGTCCGCGGGACGGTGCCGGGCCTGGAGCCGGACCTGGACGCCGATCCGGACGCGTACGAGGACCAGGGCGTGGTGGGCGCGGACGGCGAGGAGCTGCCCGGCGGCCGCTTCCTGGACCGCGAGCGCAGCTGGCTGGGCTTCAACGAGCGGGTGCTCGAACTGGCCGAGGATCCGGCCACCCCCCTCCTCGAACGGGCTAACTTCCTGGCGATTTTCGCCAGCAACCTCGACGAGTTCTTCATGGTCCGGGTCGCCGGCCTCAAGCGGCGGATAGCCACGGGCGTGGCCACCCGCTCCGCGTCGGGCCTGCAGCCCCGCGAGGTGCTGGAGCAGATCTGGACGCGCTCGCGCGAGCTCATGGCCCGGCACGCCGCCTGCTATCAGCAGGACATCGCCCCCGAGCTCGCCGAACAGGGCATCCATCTGATCCGCTGGCCGGAGCTGACCGAGAAGGAGCAGGCCCGCCTGTTCACCCTCTTCCGCCAGCAGATCTTCCCGGTGCTCACCCCGCTGGCGGTGGACCCCGCACACCCCTTCCCCTACATCTCCGGCCTCTCGCTGAACCTCGCCGTCGTCGTCCGCAACCCCGTCAGCGGCCACGACCACTTCGCGCGGGTCAAGGTGCCGCCGCTGCTCTCCCGCTTCCTGGAGGCCTCCCCGCAGCGCTACGTCCCCATCGAGGACGTCATCGCCGCCCACCTGGAGGAGCTGTTCCCGGGCATGGAGGTGCGCGCGCACCACATGTTCCGGGTCACCCGCAACGAGGACCTGGAGGTGGAGGAGGACGACGCGGAGAACCTCCTCCAGGCGCTGGAGAAGGAGCTGATGCGGCGGCGCTTCGGACCGCCGGTCCGCCTGGAGGTCGAGGAGTCCATCGACCCGGCCGTACTCGACCTGCTGGTCCAGGAGCTGAAGATCTCCGACGCCGAGGTCTACCCGCTTCCCGGCCCGCTGGACCTGACCGGCCTGTTCGGCATAGGAGCGCTGGACCGGCCCGAGCTGAAGTACCCCAAGTTCGTCGCCGGCACCCACCGCGACCTCGCCGAGGTGGAGTCCGCCTCCGCCCCCGACATCTTCGCGGCCCTGCGCGTGCGCGACGTCCTGCTGCACCACCCCTACGACTCCTTCTCCACCTCCGTGCAGTCCTTCCTGGAGCAGGCCGCCTCCGACCCCGACGTCCTGGCGATCAAGCAGACGCTCTACCGCACCTCCGGGGACTCGCCGATCGTCGACGCCCTGATAGACGCCGCCGAGTCCGGCAAGCAGGTCCTCGTCCTGGTCGAGATCAAGGCCCGGTTCGACGAGCAGGCCAACATCAAGTGGGCGCGGAAGCTGGAGGAGGCCGGCTGCCACGTCGTCTACGGCCTGGTGGGCCTCAAGACCCACTGCAAGCTCTCCCTGGTCGTCCGCCAGGAAGGCGAGATGCTGCGCCGCTACTCCCACGTGGGAACCGGCAACTACCACCCCAAGACCGCCCGGCTGTACGAGGACCTCGGCCTGCTGACCGCCGACCCGCAGGTCGGCGCGGACCTCTCCGACCTCTTCAACCGGCTCTCCGGCTACTCCCGCCGCGAGACCTACCGCCGGCTCCTGGTCGCCCCCAAGTCCCTGCGGGACGGCCTGATCCAGCGCATCAACAAGGAGGCCGCGCACCACCGCGCGGGCCGCCCCGCCTACGTCCGCATCAAGGTCAACTCGATGGTCGACGAGGCCGTCATCGACGCCCTCTACCGCGCCTCGCAGGCGGGTGTACCGGTCGACATCTGGGTGCGCGGCATCTGCGCGCTGCGCCCGGGAGTCACCGGCCTGAGCGAGAACATCCGCGTCCGCAGCATCCTCGGCCGCTTCCTGGAGCACTCCCGGGTCTTCGTCTTCGGCAACGGCGGCGAACCCGAGGTGTGGCTGGGCAGCGCCGACATGATGCACCGGAATCTGGACCGGCGGATCGAGGCGCTGGTGCGGGTGGCCGACCCGGCCCACCGCGCCTCGCTCAACCGGCTGCTGGAGACCGGGACGGCGGACTCCACGTCCTCCTGGCACCTGGGCCCGGACGGCGACTGGAACCGGCGCGCGGTGGACGCGGACGGCGCGCCGCTGCGCAACGTACAGGAAATGCTCATTGACGCCCGGAGGCGCCGGCGTGGCCCAGCGACATGACCAGCCGATCGGGGGGCCGGCCGGTCTCCTCGGTGTCGGATACGAGCCCGGCGGGGCGCCCGGAGCCCGTGCCGCGGTGGTGGACGGGCCGTACGGCGCCGACGCCGAGGCAACCGATGCCGCCCCAGGCGCCGACTCCGTTGTGGGCGCCGGCCCGGCCGGGACCGCCGAGGAGGTGCTCGCCGGCTATCTGCACCAGCAGTCCGCGGAGTTCCTGCGCAGTCTGCGGCTGCACCGCGAGAGCGGCCCGGACGCCGAAGGCGCCGGCGAGGCCGCCCGCCAGCTGCGCCGTGCCGCCCGCCGGATCAGCGCCACCCTGCACACCTTCCGCCCGCTGACGGAGGAGGCCTGGGCCGACCAACTCACCGCCGAACTGGGCTGGTTGTCCGGAGCCCTCGCCCGCGAGCAGGTCTGCGAGGCCCGCCGCGAGCGGCTGATGGCGGCGCTGCAGCGGCTGACGGGCCGGGGGGAACGGCCCGAGCGGCCCGCACGCGGCGAACGGGGCGGCCGGGGCGAACGAGGCAAGCGCACCGACCGGACGGCCGCGGGACAACGCCCCGTACCCTCCGGCACCTCCCCGGAGCCGTCGGCCGCCGCCCCCTCCTCCGAGACGGATCCCGACGCCGCGCTGTCGGCCGGTGCCGCGCGGGCCGGGGCGCTGCTGGACCGCCAGCTCACCCTCGCCCGCACCCGCGCCCACTCCGCCGCGCTGCAGGCGCTGGGCTCCTCCCGCTTCCACGCCGTCGCCGACTCCGTCGCGGTGCTCGCCTCCGAGGCGCCGCCGGCCCGTACGACCGCGGAGCTGCCGGCCGCCGAGGTGCTGCCGCCGCTCGCCGAGCAGGCGCACCGGCGGCTGACGGAGGCGGTCGCGGCGCTGCCGCTGTCGCGTGCGGGGTACCCGTACAACGCCGAGGCGCTGACCGCCGACCACCGCCAGGACGCGCCCTGGCACCAGGTCCGGCTCCTGGTGCGGCTGAGCCGCTACGCCCAGGAGGTGATCGCGCCGGAGCGCGCCGACTCCCGGCTCCTGGAGGCTGCCCGGGCACTGGAGCGCCACCGCGACGCCGCGGAGGCCGCCGCCGCTGCCGCCGCCGCGGCCCGCACCCCCCGCATCGCCCCCGCCACGGCCTACGCCCTGGGGGTGCTGCACGCCGATCAGCGCCATCAGGTGGAGGCGGCCCGGTTCGCCTTCGGCCGGGTGTGGCTGTCCAGGGCGCCCAGGGGCTGAGGGGGTGTGCCGGTGACCGCCCCTCAGAAGCCGGTACGGGCCGCCGGCTGTGTGCTGTGGCGCCGCGCGGCGTCCGAGGACGGGCTGGAGATCGGCCTCGTCCACCGCCCCAAGTACGACGACTGGTCCCACCCCAAGGGCAAGCTCAAGCGCGGCGAGAACCCCCTGGCCGGCGCGGTGCGCGAGGTGGCGGAGGAGACGGGCATGGACTGCCGCCTCGGCTCCCCGCTGCCGACCGCCGTCTACCTCGCCGGCGGCCGCCCCAAGCAGGTCCGCTACTGGGCCGCCGAGGCCGTCGCCGGCGCCTTCACCCCGAACCCCGAGGTCGACCTCCTGGTCTGGCTCCCACCCGCCGAGGCCCGCACCCGCCTGACCCACGAACGCGACCGCCCCCTGGTGGACGCGCTGTTGGCGTCTTTGCATCTGGCCTGAGTTCGCGGGCGCTGCGCTTCCCCAGGGGGGACGCAGCACCCGGCGCCCCCCTCAGCCCCCCTCTCCCTCGCCCTCCGTGTGCGGAAGCAGCGGGAACAGCCGGGTGATGAGGGCCACCGGGCGGGCGTTGTCGGGGCGGGCCAGGGGGCGTTGTTCGCGGTCGCGGTAGGGGGCGAGTGCCCGGCGGATCGTCTCCGCGACGCGGCTCATCTCGTCGGGGGTCAGGTAGGCGACGGCGCTGAAGGCCTCGTCGTGGCGCCACTCGGGCGGTGCCTGGTCGCGCCGGGCCAGCCAGCGCCGCCAGCTCTCGTCCTCCAGTCCGCGGGCCAGGTCGCCGAACTGATCCTCCGTGGGACCGCCGGCGGGGGTGTGCTGCTTCAGGCGCCAGGGGCGGGCGCGGCCACCGCTGCGCGGGGCCTCTTCGAGGTAGCCGTGGCGGGCGAGTTGGCGCAGGTGGAAGGAGCAGAGGCCGGAGCTGTAGCCCAGCCGGGAGGCGGCTTCGGTCGCCGTGACGGTGCCGACTTCGGCGAGCAGGTCCAGCAGGGCCGCGCGGACCTCGTGCTCGCGCAGTCCCGCGCCCGTGCCGCCGGTCGGGCCGTCCGGAGTGGTGAGGTCGTCTTCAGTCACTTTGCAAAGAGTGCTACTTTGCAAAGTTCCTGGCAAGTACTGGTCCTGGATCTTGTCCTGACGGAAGCGAATCGGGTCGCGGCGACCGCCGTGGCCTCTGCGGCATGCGTGAAACAGGGGAGACAGCTGTGCCTTTACCTCTTCGTCGTGAGCGGTCCCGTCCCGTGGACCGGCGAGTCCGACTGCAGGGCCGTCCCGTCGACTCGTATCCGGCGCTGCCACCGGAGGCGGAACGGGGTGCGGTGCGCCGGGTCACGGTGGTCGGCGAGGAGGTCCTCGGCCGCCCGTGCCGGGAGGTGACCGAGTTCGGGACGCCGGAGCTGTCGGCGCTGATCGACGACATGTTCGTGACGATGTACGTGGCCACCGGCGCCGGCCTGGCGGCCAACCAAGTGGGCGTCGACCTGCGGCTGTTCGTCTACGACTGCCCGGACGACGAGGGGGTGCGGCACGTCGGCCACCTCGTCAACCCGGTCCTGGAACTGCCCGAGGCGGGTGGCCGCCGACTCGTCGACGACTCCGAGGGCTGCCTGTCCGTGCCCGGCGCCACCATGTCGGTCCCCCGTACCGATCGTGCCGTCGTCCGCGGGTTCGACAAGGACGGCAACCCGCTCGTCGTCGAGGGGACGGGCTACTTCGCCCGATGCCTCCAGCATGAGAGCGATCACCTCGTCGGTCACACCTACCTCGACCGGCTCTCCAAGGCCGACCGCAAGGACGCGCTGCGGCAGATGGAGGACCGCCGGGAGGAGGTCTTCGCGCGACGTGCCGAGAAGGCCGCCGGTCTGGGGCGGTGAGACGCGGCGGTTCGCCTACCGCCGCCGCAGCGACGCGTCCTCGATGGCCGGCGGCAGGTAGTAGCTGTCCGCCCGGTTGAGGTCGGTGCCGGGCGGCACGATGGCGTCGATCCGGTCCAGGACCTCCGCGTCCAGGGTGACCTGGGAGCCCTCCAGCAGGCTGTCGAGCTGGTCGAGGGTGCGCGGGCCGATGATGACGGACGTCACCGCCGGGTGGCTGCGGACGAACGCGGTCGCCAGGTGCGGCAGCGACAGGCCCGCGTCCGCGGCGACCTCGGACAGGGCGGCGACCGCCTCCGCCTTGCGGGCGTTCTCCGGGACCGAGAGGTCGAACTTCCCCGATTCCAGACCGGCCCGCGAACTGGCCGACAGAGCACGGCCGGAGAGCCAGCCGGCGCTGAGCGGGCCCCAGGTCAGCACGCCCATGCCGTAGCGCTGCGCGGTCGGCAGCACCGCGTTCTCCGCACCGCGCGCCAGCATCGAGTACGGCGGCTGCTCGGTACGCGGGCGGACATGGCCGCGGCGCTCGGCGGCCCAATGGGCCTCCACGATCTGCTCGGCGGGGAAGGTCGAGGTGCCGATCGCCCGGACCTTGCCGGCGCGCACCAGGTCCGACAGGGCCGAGAGGGTCTCGTCGATGTCGGTGGTGGGGTCGGGGCGGTGCACCTGGTAGAGGTCGATGTGGTCGGTGCCCAGCCGGCGCAGGCTGTCCTCCACCGC
Source organism: Streptomyces sirii (assembly GCF_045690365.1). Taxonomy (NCBI): domain Bacteria; kingdom Bacillati; phylum Actinomycetota; class Actinomycetes; order Kitasatosporales; family Streptomycetaceae; genus Streptomyces; species Streptomyces sirii. Next base: position 5,378,829 of record NZ_CP147982.1, read on the forward strand.
GCGGACGATCCAACGGCGGGAATTGCCGCCGTGGTTGGCGTCCGGGCCCATCGAGTTGAAGAACTTCGTGGCCAGCACGACATCGTCGCGACGGCCCTTGAGCGCCTTGCCGACGATCTCCTCGGACTCGCCGGCGGCGTAGACGTCCGCGGTGTCGACGAAGTTGATGCCGGCGTCCAGCGCCCGGTGCACCAGGCGCACGCACTCGTCGTGGTCGGTGTTGCCCCAGGCGCCGAGCATCATCGTGCCCAGTGCGTACTCGCTGACCGAGACGCCGGTGCCGCCGAGGATCCTGCGCTGCATGACTCACTCCTTGTCCGTCCCCCGGGATACGTCCCTCCGAAGGGGTGTGCCGACCACCTTGGTGCGCTTAGGGGGAGCGGACCAGGCCCGTCGCAGCCTGGGTCCGGCGGAACCACCCGGCCGGCGGTGCGTCGCATACTGGACGGATGCTGCACGCGGAAATCGAGATCAGCTCCTTCCTCAAGGCGCGCCGCGCCGCGCTCGACCCGGCCGACCTCGGCCTGCCCGGCGGGGTCGGCCGCCGGCGGGTGCGCGGACTGCGGCGCGAGGAGGTCGCCCAGCTCGCCGGCATCAGCGTCGACTACTACACCCGGATCGAGCAGGGCCGTGCGCAGGCCATCTCCGACTCCGTCCTGGACGCCATCGCGCGGGCGCTGCGGCTGTCCGGCGGCGAGGTGACGTATCTGCGCAATGTCGCGGCGCCCCGCCGGCGCACGGCGGACTGCTGCGCGGGCCCCGTCGGCCAGACCGTACGGCCCGAGGTCCGCCAGCTCCTGGACGCCATGGACACCACCGTCCCGGCCATGGTGATCGGCCGCGGCCTGGACATCCTCGCCTTCAACACCCTCGGCGGCCGGGTCGCCTTCGACCTGGAGGAGCTCGCGCCGGACCGCCGCAACAGCGCCCTGCTGGTCTTCCTCCACCCCGAGGCGCGCGCCCTGCATCCGGACTGGGAGGCCAAGGCCGTCGAGGTGGTCGGCAACCTGCGCGCCGACAGCGGCCGGCACCCCGACGACGTGCGGATCTGCGAGGTCGTCAACGAGCTGCTGGCGCACAGCGCGGAGTTCCGGCGGATCTGGGAGTCGCAGTCGGTGCGCGAGTGCCTGCGCGGCACCAAGCGCATCCTGCACCCGGAGGTCGGCGAGCTCGACGTGACCTTCGAGAGCTTCCGGCTGAGCACCGACGAGGACCAGTCGCTGGTGACGTACACGGCCGCGCGGGGGTCGCAGACCGAGCGGCGGCTGCGGGAACTGGGAGCGCGGCCGGCCGCGACTCCGGCACGGGTCGAAGCGGCCTCGGCGGGGGCGGCCTGAGCCGGGGCCGGGGCGGGACCGGGGAGGCGTGAGCCTCGGTCGGAGGCCCGGGAGGACCGGGGCGGCCTGAGCGGCGGTTCGGCTTCCGCCTCCGCTACCCGCGCGGAGCCAGCGCCTCCCAGCGCACCGTGACCTCGCCCTGGCGCCGCCGCCGCGGGTCGCCGGCCAGCGGCCAGTCCGCCGCCAGGGCCGCCACGGCGGAGAGCCACCGCTGGCGCGCGCCCAGGGCGCCCAGCGGGGCGGCGCTCGCCCAGGCGCGGTCGAAGTCCCGCAGGAAGGCGTGCACCGGCTCGCCCGGCACATTCCGGTGGATCAGCGCCTTGGGGAGGCGTTCTGCCAGGTCGGAGGGGGTGTCAAGGGAGCCGAGCCGGGTGGCGAAGGTGACCGTGCGGGGCCCCTCGGGACCCAGCGCCACCCACACGTGCCGCCGCCCGATCTCATCGCAGGTGCCCTCCACCAGCAGCCCGCCGGGCGCCAGTCGGGCGCACAGCCGCCGCCAGACCGCGGCCACCTCGTCCTCGTCGTACTGCCGCAGCACGTTCGCCGCCCGGATCAGCACCGGCGCCCGCCCCCGGGCGCCCGGCAGCGGCACCTCGAAGCCGCCGTGGACGAAGTCCAGCCCCGGCCGCTCGTACGGCCGGGCGGCCTCGACCCGCGCCGGTTCGATCTCGACGCCGACGACCCGGGCGTCCGGCCGGACCGTGCGCAGCCGGCCCAGCAGCTCCACCGCGGTCCAGGGCGCGGCGCCGTAGCCGAGGTCGACCGCGACCGGGTCGGCGCTGCGGCGCAGCTCGGCGCCGTGCTCGGCGGCTATCCAGCGGTCCATGCGGCGCAGCCGGTTGGGGTTGGTGGTCCCACGGGTGACGTTTCCGACGGGCCGCGCAGGGGCGGGCGCCGCCGCGGCGGCGGAGAAGGAGGGCGGCGAGGGGCGGCGGGCCATGGCTTCGAGAGTATGGGGTGCCCGGCGAACCGCTGAATTCGGCCACGTTCTATGGTCACGCTTTGGCAAAGTACGCAGACCGGGCGCCGGACGGGAAGGGATGGCCGGGGTCCGTTGTTGCACCGGGGCGGAGGCGTGCCACCCGCCCCTGCCTAGGAGGTAGCCCGACGTGAGCCAATACGTGTCCCGGCTCCGCAGCCGACCGCACGGCCCGTTCCCGGGCCAGGGACGACTGCGTCTGCCCGGCGGGCCCCGCCGGCCCCGCCGCGTGGCCATGCTCAGCGTCCACACCTCGCCGCTGCACCAGCCCGGCACCGGCGACGCCGGCGGCATGAACGTCTACATCGTCGAGCTGGCCAGGAAGCTCGCCTCGATCAACATCGAGGTGGAGATCTTCACCCGCGCCACCACCGGCACCCTCCCGCCCACCGTCGAGCTCGCCCCCGGCGTCCTCGTACGGCATGTGGACGCCGGCCCGTACGAGGGCCTGGCCAAGGAGGACCTGCCCGCCCAGCTGTGCGCCTTCACCCACGGCGTGATGCAGGCCTGGGCCGGCCAGCGCCCCGGCCACTACGACCTGGTCCACTCGCACTACTGGCTCTCCGGCCACGTCGGCTGGCTGGCCGCCGAGCGCTGGGGCGTCCCGCTGGTGCACGCCATGCACACCATGGCCAAGGTCAAGAACGCCGCGCTGGCCGTCGGCGACACCCCCGAGCCGGCCGCCCGGGTGATCGGCGAGACACAGATCGTCCGGGCCGCGGACCGCCTGATAGCCAACACCGCCGAGGAGGCGGACGAGCTGGTGCGGCACTACGACGCCGAGCGCGGCAAGGTCGCCGTCGTCCACCCCGGCGTCAATCTCGACCGCTTCCGGCCCGACGGCGGCCAGGTCGCCGGCAGCAGGGCCGCCGCCCGCGCCCGCCTGGGCCTGCCCCAGGACGCGGTCATCCCGCTGTTCGCCGGGCGAATACAGCCGCTGAAGGCCCCCGACATCCTGCTGCGCGCGACCGCCGCGCTGCTGGCCGAGGACCCCTCGCTGCGCTCCCGCCTGGTCGTGCCCGTCGTCGGCGGGCCCAGCGGCAGCGGCCTGGCCAAGCCCGAGGGCCTGCAGAAGCTGGCCGCCCGGCTGGGCATCGCGGATCTGGTGCAGTTCCGTCCCCCGGTCGGCCAGGAGCAGCTCGCCGACTGGTACCGCGCCGCATCCGTCCTGGTCATGCCCTCCTACAGCGAGTCCTTCGGACTGGTCGCGATCGAGGCCCAGGCCTGCGGCACCCCCGTCGTCGCGGCCGCGGTCGGCGGCCTCCCGGTGGCCGTACGCGACGGCGTCAGCGGCTTCCTCGTCGCCGGCCACGACCCCGCCGACTACGCCCGCGCCCTGCGCCGTTTCGTCGACGACCCCGCCCTGGCCACCCGCATGGGCACCGACGCCGCCCGGCACGCCCAGTCCTTCGGCTGGGACACCGCCGCCGCGGCGACCGGCGAGGTCTACACCGCGGCGATGCAGGAGAGGCGGCGTCACCTACGATCGGCGCATGGCTGACCGCGCACGGCAGGCGCGGGACGTGGGATCGGTGCGACATGCGCAACAGACGGGACGGGTGCGGCAGGTGGGATCGGTGCAACAGGCGCAACAGGCACGACAAGTGATCGAGGCGGCTCTCGCGGACGCCGGCCTCGAATGGGAATCCCCCTCCGACGGCAGCTACGTCGTCAAGCTCCCCGGCACCCGCAAGCTCTCCACGACCTGTTCCCTCATCGTCGGCCGGCACTCGCTGTCCATCAACGCCTTCGTCGTCCGCCACCCCGACGAGAACCACGAGGCCGTGCACCGCTGGCTGCTCGAACGCAACACCCGCCTCTACGGCGTGAGTTACGCGATCGACCGGCTCGGCGACATCTACCTGGTGGGCAAGCTCCCGCTCGCCGCCGTCACCCCCGACGAACTCGACCGCATCCTCGGCACGGTCCTGGAGAACGCCGACGGCAGCTTCAACACCCTCCTGGAGATGGGCTTCGCCACCGCCATCCGCAAGGAGTACGCCTGGCGGGTCGCCCGCGGCGAGTCCACCCGCAACCTGGAGGCGTTCGCGCATCTGACGCGCGAGAACACCACCGAGGCTTCTGAGGCCACCGAGGCCACCGAGGCCTGAGCCTCCCGGGCGGCCCTGTTGCAGAAACGGCAACAAGGTTTGCCCGCCGAGCACCGCCGGGCGCATGGTCGGCGCCAGGAGGTGCTCCACCATGGAAGACGTACTGGATGTACTGATCGTCGGGGGCGGCGCCGGCGGGCTGAACGCCGCGCTGATGCTGTCCCGGACCCGCCGCCGTGTGCTGGTGATCGACTCCGGCGACCCACGGAACGCGCCCGCCCGGGAGGTGCACGGATTCGTCTCCCGGGACGGCACACCGCCGGCGGAACTGCTGGCCGCCGGCCGGGCGGAGGTCGAGCGGTACGGCGGACGGGTCGTGGCGGGCGAGGTGCGCGCCCTGCGCAGGACCCACGGCCGCCCCGACCGCCAAGGCAGCCCCGGCCGCCTCGCCTTCGAGGCCGAACTGGCCGACCGCACGGTGCTCGCCCGCCGGGTGATCGTGGCGACCGGCCTGCGCGACGAGCTCCCCGACATCCCGGGCCTGCGCGAGCGCTGGGCGCGCGAGGTGCTGCACTGCCCGTACTGCCACGGCTGGGAGGTCTGCGATCAGCCGCTGGGTGTGCTCGCGGTGGCCGGCCGGGAGGCGGCGGCGGTGCATCAGGCGCTGCTGGTGCGGCAGTTGTCGGACGACGTGGTCTGCTTCGCCGAGGCCCTCGCCGACACCGACCGCGCCCGGCTGACCGCCCGCGGCATACGGATCGTGGACGGCGCGGTCGGCGGCCTGGTCGTTGAAGACGACGCACTGCGCGGCGTACGGCTGGCGGAGGGCACCGTCGTGGCGAGGTCCGCGCTCTTCGTGCCCACCCGGCCGGTACCCCGCGACGAGCTGCTCACCGGCCTGGGCTGCGCACGCGACGAGGACGGCCGGGTCCGTACCGACCCCAGCGGGCTGACCAGCGTGCCCGGCGTCTGGGCGGCCGGCAACGCGGTCGACCTCGGCGCCCATGTGGTCACCGCGGCCGCCGGCGGCGCCAAGGCGGCACTCGCGGTGAACATGGACCTCATCGAGGAAGACCTGGCCGAACACGAACTGGCGGATCACGAGCGACTGGAGCAGGTGCGATGACCCACGACGACCACGGCCACGGCGACCACGGCCACCCGAGCCACGACGACCACGGCCACACAAGCCACGCCGGCCACGGCAGCCACAGCAGCCACCACACCCACGACAATGACGACTTCGACTGGGCCGCGATGGCCGACCTGCTGGAGCTCGAAGGCGAGACCCACAGCCCCTACGTCCGGCAGGCCCTCGCCGAACTGGCGCAGCCGACTCCGCGCCGGATCCTGGACATCGGCAGCGGCCCGGGCGTCGCGGCCTGCCGACTGGCGGCGGTCTTCCCCGACGCCGAGGTCACGGCGGTGGACGGCGCTCCGGAGCTGCTGGCCCGCGCCGAACAGCGCGCCGAGCGGCTCGGCGTCCGGCTGCGGACCCAGGTGGCCGAGTTCCCCGCGGGGCTCGCCGACCTGGGCCCGGCGGACCTGGTGTGGTCCGGGCAGGCCGTCCACCACGTAGGAGACCAGCAGGGCGTACTGAACCAGCTGGCCGGACTGCTCGAACCCGGCGGTGTACTGGCCGTCGTCGAGGGCGGCCTGCCACCCCGCTGGCTCCCCCGCGACCTCGGCTTCGGACGCTGCGGGCTGCAGGAACGGCTCGATGTCGCGATGGCGGAACGCTTCGGCCGGATGCGGGCCGAGCTGCCCGGTTCGGTGGCGGTGGTCGAGGACTGGCCCGGCATGCTGCGAGCCGCCGGACTCACCGACGCCCGCAGCCGCACCTTCCTCATCGACCACCCCGCACCGCTGGCCGAGGGGCCACGGCGGTTCGTACGAGGGTCCCTGGAGCGGTGCCGCCAGGTGCTCGCCGACCTCCTGGACACCGAGGACCTGTCGACCCTCGACCGCCTCCTCGACCCGTCCGACCCGGCGAGCGTCGACCACCGCACGGACCTGTTCCTCCTGACCGCGAAGACCGTCCACTTCGGCACGGCGCCGGGGGCCTGAGCACGGCGCGTACGGGGGCGGGCCGACCGGCACCGACCAGGCCGACCGGCCGACCGGGCCGACCAGGCCAGCCGGGCCAACTGAGCCGACCGGACCGACCCGGCGACCCGGTCAGCCCGCCCCGCACCGCCCGCGCAGCTCCGCGATCCGCACCGCGTCCATCAGCGCCGCACACAGCTGCTCCGCCAGAAACTGCAACTGCCGTGCGTCCACCGCCGGATCGCCGATCATCGCCCGCGCGTGCGCCAACAGCCCGACGCACATGCCGAGCTGCAACGCCTCGACGCTGTCGGCGTACTGGGCGACGTAGCTGTCGTTCCGGTCCGTGAGTAAGTAGCTGGGCTTGCCGTCCGGATCGGTGGAGGGGAGCAGCCGGGGGGTGGGGGGCGTCGTCATGGCTCTCTGCCTTCTGCTCGCGTGGGCCGTCGCCTTCGACGGCGCCGGCAACGCTAGGCAGGGCTTGGCGCGTCCGACAGTGACGCTCTGTGCCACTTTCCCCGGCGGCTGGGACGCCGTGTCCTACCCGTCGAGGTCCAGCCGGTCGACCAGTTCCGTCAGGGGGGACGTGCGCCGACGTTCACGGTTGCGGAGGTCGGCCACGAGGCGGCGGCTCGTGGAGTGGTAGCGCATCCACTCCGGTGCGGTGCGCTCGGCGGTGAGCAGCGCCTGTACCGCGCCGTCGTCCTTGTGGAGGTCGGCGAAGGCCAGGGCGCGGTCCACGTGGAACCGCGCGCGCCAGGTCGGCGGAAGGGTGTGCAGTTCGGGGACGGTACGCGCGGCGCGCAGGGCCTCGGCGCCCGCCGCCATCTCCACCAGGAAGTTGACCTTCGCCACGCCCACGTTCGTCGGACCGAACGGCGTCGCGTAGTCGAGGCGGTCGGTGCCGATGCGGGCGGCTGCCGCGCCGGCCATCGCCAGCAGCTCCCGTACGGTGTCCTTCCGGTCCAGCCGGACCGCGGCCGTCGCCGCGCGCAACAACAGGATTCCCCACAGCGCGAGTTCGACCGGCGCGGACCGGAATCCGGGCTCGATCCGGTCGGCGGTACGGAGCGCGACACGTTCGGCGTCGGCCAGTCTCCCCTGCTTGGTGAGCACCCAGGCGAGACTGGAGAAGCCGACGGTCTCCAGATGGGGGTCGTCCCCCCTCGCCGCCGCGTCCCTGGCACGTTCGAGGGCGGTGAACGCGGCGTCCTCCTTGCCCAGGGCCGTCAGCGTCGTCGCCGCGACCTGGTAGGCCTCGGCCAGGACCGAGTGGGCCGCGGCCGCCTCGCTCCCGGAGGAGGCGCGGGCCACGGCCTTCGCATCCCTGATCAACTGCGGTAGCAGCGCACCGATCTCCGCCATCCGCCCCTCGCGCCGGATGCGTTCGGTCGACCGCAGGGACGCCTGTAACGCCGCGATACCCGGCGGATCCTCGGGGTCCGGATCGTCACCGAGCAGATCGGACACCGGCGAGATCGCCCGACGCAGTGCGAGGACGGACGGCTGCTCGCCCTCGCTGCGTACTTCGAAGGTGTTGGGCTGCCCGACGAGCACGGACGTCTCCACGTCCAGAGCCCTGGCCAGCGCGTTGAGCGTGGTCAGCCGAGCCGTCCGGCGCACGCCTTGTTCGAGCTTGCGGACGATGTCGACACACAGGCCCGCCCGCTCGGCGAGGCCTTCCTGCGTCAGCTTCCGGCGTGCGCGCAGCCGGGCGATGCGCTCACCGATGCCGGGTTCCTCGTGGTTCCACTCCATGGCCACCCCCGCGAGAAGGACGTATCGACCACGCTACGCCCGCCACACCACCGTCTCGCCCGCCGCCGGGCAACCGCCTGCTCCGCATACGTCGCACGCCGCTCCGCGATCCCACCCCCCCATGGGGTCCACAGAGAATTTGGCCTCGTTGGCACCAGAGGGGCATGGCCTCTGACCTGCAGATTTATGAGGTATAGCCAGGGAGTGGCGCCAGTGACACCGTACCTGGCGCCATGAATGGCTCGTTATGGCGCCATGTGTGTGCCATGATGGTGTCACGCAAGCGGGGGTGGTCAACCACCGCCGCGAAGACCAGGAATCGAAGCAGAATCAAAGGAGCACGCCACCATGTCCGTCACCCTGACCGTCCAGGACAAGAACACCCTCCGGACCGCCGCGTACGGCGCCGTCTCGTTGCTGGCCGCCGCCGACGCCGCCGGCTCGCCCCACAAGGTCGCCACCCACGGCTCCATCGCCCTGGCCTCCGCGACCGGTTCGGTCGGCTACGTGCTCGCCGAGAAGTCGAAGATCGAGAAGCTGAACGGCAAGTCCGTGGCCGAGATCGCCGACCACGTGCTGCCGGCCCTGACGGCGGCGATAGACCTGCTCAAGAAGCAGGACCCGGCGGAGGCCGACAACTTCCGCAGCACCGTCACCGTCGCCATCGAGGCGGCCACCCGGGCCCACAAGGGCGAGCCCGGTCCCGCCATGGCCGACATGGCCCGCAAGATCACCGGAGCTCTCGACGGCGAGATCGCCTGACGCGGCGCGAGGACGGACGGCTGCTCGCCCGCGCCCTCGCACCGCCTGTCACGCCACCGTCTCGCCCGCTGCCGGGGCAACCGCCCCTTCCGCGCCCGCCCCGCGCGGCGACCTCGCGACCGGCTCCGCCGCGGGCGGCAGGCTCCGCAGCAGCAGTCCGTAGCCGAGTGCCGCCACCGTGCCGACGGCCGCGCAGCCCGCCCATAGGACATCCGCGCCGTAGTGGTCGATGACCGTGCCGCCGAGCAGAGGGGCCGTCAGGGAGGCGATGGACCACGACAGGGCGTACATGCCCTGGTAGCGGCCGCGGCCGTGGAGGGGGGAGAGGCGTACCACCAGGCCCATCTGGGTGGGGGAGTTGATGATCTCGCCGAGGGTCCAGACGGCCACGGCGAGCGCGTACATGGCGACGGAGCCCGCCAGCGCGGTCAGTCCGAAGCCGTAGCCGGTCAGCAGTGCCGAGCCGATGAGCAGCATCGCGGGGCTGCGGTGCTCGATGAAGCGGGTCACGGGGATCTGCAGCAGCACGATCAGGACGCCGTTGACCGCGATGACCGTGCCGAAGTCGGCGCTGGAGAAGCCGTTCTGACCCATCGACACCGGCATGGAGACGTACGCCTGCTGGAAGAGCATCGCCAGCAGCAGGTTGAGGCCGACGACGGTCATGAAGCGGCCGTCGCGCAGCACGGTCAGCATGGAGACGGGGGCGGGGGAGGAGGTGGCGGTGTCCTGGGGGTCGGCCGGCGCGGTCGTGGCGGGGCGGGATTCCGGCAGCTTGACGAAGACGACGACGGCGCAGGCGAGTACGAGGCCGGACTCGCCCAGGAAGAGGGCCAGGTAGCCGTGTTCGGCGATGAGTCCGGCGGCGGTGGAGGAGATCGCGAAGCCGAGGTTGATCGCCCAGTAGTTGAGGGAGAAGGCGCGGACGCGGTCCTCGGGGGCGACGATGTCGGCCATCATCGCCTGGACGGCGGGGCGGGAGGCGTTGGTCGCCATGCCGACCACGGCCGCCACCGCCGCGATGGCGACGGGGTCCTCCATGAAGCCGAGCAGCGCCACCGATGCCGCCGTGGACAGCTGGGCGATCAGCATGGTGGGGCGGCGGCCGAGGCGGTCGGTCAGCACGCCGGCGCCGATGGACGAGACCACGCCGCCCAGGCCGTAGAGCGCGCCGACCAGGCCGGCGTAGGAGGCGGAGTAGCCGCGCTCGACGGTCAGATAGAGCGCCAGGAACGTCGCGACGAACGCGCCCAGACGGTTGATCAGGGTGCTGGTCCACAGCCACCAGAACTGGCGGGGGAGACCCGAGACGCTCTCCACGGCGGCGCGCCTCAGTCTGCTGATGGATGCGGACATGACAGTTCCCCCTGATGGTGCGGCGCACGGTGGTGCGCGGGCGCGTGCGAGGCCTGTCCGGTGGATGTGGGTAAGTGGCGCAGGCGACGTTCGCAACCTACATACGGGTCGGCTCCCGTCGCCACTCAATTGACGGGAACCGTCAAACCTCGCCGGGAAGCCCAGGTCGTGGACCCGCGCAAGGCCATATCCGGAATTGGATTACGCTCGACGGCATGGCCGACGCACCGTACAAGCTGATCCTCCTCCGTCACGGCGAGAGCGAGTGGAACGCGAAGAACCTGTTCACCGGCTGGGTGGACGTCAACCTCAACGAGAAGGGCGAGAAGGAGGCGGTCCGCGGCGGAGAGCTGCTCAAGGACGCCGGCCTGCTCCCCGACGTAGTGCACACCTCCCTCCAGAAGCGCGCCATCCGCACCGCGCAGCTGGCCCTGGAGTCCGCCGACCGGCACTGGATCCCGGTCCACCGCACCTGGCGGCTGAACGAGCGCCACTACGGCGCGCTGCAGGGCAAGGACAAGGCGCAGACGCTGGCCGAGTTCGGCGAGGAGCAGTTCATGCTCTGGCGCCGCTCGTACGACACCCCGCCGCCCGCCCTTGAGGACGGCTCCGAGTTCTCCCAGAGCGACGACCCGCGCTACGCCGGCATCCCCAGCGAGCTGCGCCCGCGCACGGAGTGCCTCAAGGACGTCGTCACGCGGATGCTGCCCTACTGGTACGACGGCATCGTCCCGGACCTCCTCGCGGGCCACACGGTGCTGGTCGCCGCCCACGGCAACAGCCTGCGCGCCCTGGTCAAGCACCTCGACGGCATCTCCGACGCGGACATCGCCGGCCTGAACATCCCCACCGGCATCCCGCTCTCCTACGAGCTCGACGCCGACTTCCGCCCGGTCACCCCCGGCGGCACCTACCTCGACCCGGAGGCCGCCAAGGCCGCCATCGAGGCCGTGAAGAACCAGGGCAAGAAGAAGTAAGAATCGCGATCACGCCCCTCACCTGCGTATGTGCCGCAGATGAGGGGCCGTCGCCGTTCTCGGGCCGTCTGTGGGCCGTCAGCGCGGGTGATCTTCTGGCCTGAGCCCTTTTCTGCCCTTGGTCAGTGCGTGCGGGTACCCCAACCAACTGACTTAGGACCCCGCCGGGCGGCGCATGTACGGTCCGTACGGTCTGTTACACGATCCCGTAGACCAGAGACCCGTGGGAGCCCGAAACGGCCTTACCCTTCTTGCCGTTGAAGGCCTGGAGCGTGAACCGCTGTCCGTTGTGGAGCTTGGGCTTGTACGTCTGGCACTGGCCGTTGCCCTTGGTCATGTCGTAGCCGAAGAAGTTGCCGTCGTCCTCGATCGTCACCATGACGCTGAGGCCGTCAGCGGCGTTGTCGCACACCTTGAGCGTGTTGGTGGAGCTGTTGAACACAGCGCTCCCCTTGTTCATGTAGTGGGGGTGCGCGGTGTACGAGGCCGCGTGCGCGGGCGAGGTCGCGAGCACGGTGGCTGCCGCGGCGAAGGCAACGGCCCCCAGCGTCCGGGCGTAACGCATGTTTCCTCTTTCTTCAGGTGAGTCGTACAAGATCGCGACGCTACCAGCATGATCATCCGCATGGAGTAGGGAGACGGGCTGCGGACCGCGTCAGGCCGGAGCCGGCCGGCCGCTGACGGCCCACGGGCAGCGAGAAGGGCCCGCCACCAGGTGGAAAGTGCAGGTGGCGGGCCCTCAGGCGTGGATTGCTTCTTCTTGCCCTGGGGCGGAGGCCGAGTGATAGCGACCGCCGGCGGTGCCCGAACTCCCTGTGCGGCCGGATCAAGCCCCCTGCCCGCGGATTTCCCGCAGGCGGGGGCTTGTCGCTGTGGTGGCGGCCGCGCGACGGGCTTCGCGCGGGCCGGGCCTCAGACCCGCGCTCCCCGTACGTGCCGGGGCTCGACGACCAGCCCGTAGACGACCAGCAGCGACATCACCATGACGAAGATCGGCCAGTACGGGAACGTCGACAGGAACGTCAGCTGGCCGACCAGGCAGGCGGAGGCCGGCACGATGCCGGTGATCCGCGCGGCCCGTACGCCCGGCAGCACGCCCAGACTGGCCAGGATCTGCGCGATCCCGACGATGATCCACACCCACCCCCAGGCGGCGAAGTTGAAGACCAGCAGGCGGTTCCCGTGGTTGGCGGTCGTCGCGTAGTAGCCGTGGTCCAGCAGTGCCACGAAGCCGTTGAGGATGTCGAACAGGCCGCTGAGCATCAGCAGGATGCCGGCGAAGACCACCCAGTGCGAGCGTTCGGCGGGCGGTACGGGCGGGCTGTCCGAAGGAGGGGAATTCGGCTGCATGAGTCCCATCTCGCCGGGCGCGGCACGGCGGCGCAACGGGGGGAAGGCGGGCCATTGGGGCGAGAACCTGGACGTACGGAGGCAGCATGGAAGTGCAGGAACTGTGGGGGAACCGGGCGCGGGGGCTGCGGGAGGGGACGGGAGCCCTGCCCGGCACCGTCTGCGAGCGGAAGGATGACTCAGATGCCCAAGTTCATGGACGTCCATCACGGCATGACGGGCCTCACGCCCGAGAAGTTCAACGAGGCACACCAGGCCGACCTCGCCATACAGAGCGAGGAGGGCGTGACCTTCGAGCGCGCCTGGGCCGACACCGAGTCCGGCGACGTCTTCTGCCTGTCGGACGCGCCCTCGGCGGGCGCGGTGCAGCGCATACACGAGCGCGCCGGCCACAAAGCGGACGAGATCCATCCGCTGACACTCAGCCTGTGACCCGGCGGTGCGGCAGGGGCCGCCCCAAATAGGGGCCCCGGTCCTCGGACACGGCAGCGGCCCCGACCGGCTGATCAGCCGACCGGGGCCGCGATGGCACTGTGCCGTGGGCGGTCGGTGCCGCTAGCAGCCCCCGCCGCACTGGCACGGTCCGCCCGACTGGCAGCCGCAACTGCACCCGGGGCCGCACGAGCAGGACATCTGGGCGGGTTGCGGGTGCTCGACGGGGGTGTGGGAGTGCGCAATGGATGCCATGCATTGCCTCCTAGGGGTCGTCTGGTGCCCGGTGGGGCACCGTCGCCCATTGCAAGCCCGGCCGGCACGGCGCGTCAACGGCGCGTGGAGGCACACGTCAATGGCGCTCGGTCGCTCAGGGGGCGGACGCACGCCGCCGGCCCGCCCCCTTGGACGACGCCCTCCCGGCTACGCGCCGTCCACCGACGCCGGCGGGGCGATCTCGTCGGCGTGCTCACCGGTCACGAGGTAGACGACCCGCTTGGCCACGGAGACCGCGTGGTCGGCGAAGCGCTCGTAGTAGCGGCCCAGCAGGGTCACGTCCACGGCCGTCTCGATGCCGTGCTTCCAGCGGTCGTCCATCAGGTGCTGGAAGAGCGTGCGGTGCAGCATGTCCATCGCGTCGTCGTCCTGCTCCAGCTGGAGCGCGAGATCGACGTCCTTGGTGATGATGACCTCGGCGGCCTTCGCCATCAGCCGCTGCGCCAGCTGCCCCATCTCCAGGATGGTGGCGTGCAGATCGCGCGGTACGGCCGTCTCCGGGAAGCGCAGCCGGGCCAGCTTGGCCACGTGCTGGGCCAGGTCGCCGGAGCGCTCCAGGTCGGCGCTCATCCGCAGCGAGGTGACGACGATCCGCAGGTCCGTGGCGACCGGCTGCTGCCGCGCCAGCAGGGCGATCGCCCGGGCCTCCAGATCGCGCTGCAGGTCGTCGACCTTCTCGTCGGCGGCGATGACGTGCTCGGCCAGCTTGAGGTCCGCGTCGAGTATCGCCGTGGTGGCGCGCCCGATCGCGGAGCCGACGAGCCGGGCCATCTCGACCAGGCCCTCGCCGATCGAATCCAGCTCCTCGTGGTACGCGTCCCGCATCTGTGACCTTCTCTCGCGTCGAGTGGTGGTGTGGCGTGTGTGGGGGGTGGGACGGGGTGCAGGGTTGACCTGCGCCCACGGTCTCACGGTCCGTTCCCGTGCGGCCCGTGTCCGAAAAAGGGCGGTGCTCCACGGAGCCGGTGCTCCGCAGTGCCGGTGCTCCGGTGGAGCCCTGGCCCCACGGCCGCTTTGAGTCGATCCGTCACCCGCACCCTCACCCTGCGGCCGGATCGCGACCTGCGGTGCCACCCGGGGTGAACCGGTGCCGACGTGAAGGTGAACTCTGGGCGACGCCGCCACTGCCCCGAGGCCGCCGGTGCTGTTCACCCGACCGCGCGCCGACGCGACGGGGCGCTCGCGCCGGTACCCCAGGGGCGTCCGCCGGCCCGCCGGCCGCCCCGTACCGGCCTCCGGAGTGAACCCGTACGAACGCCACGGTGAACTCTGGGCGACGGCTGTTCGTGCAGCGGCTCGCGAGGCTGGGGCGGTGTCCGACCCGGCACATACTCTGGACTCATGAACGTGGATGCGGCCGTCGCCGCAGTGGCAGCGATCGCCGGACTGTGCACCGGCGTCTTCGCCATGCTGGCGTTCCGCTGGAGCGAGCGCGACCAGGCCAAACCCACCCGTACCTCCCTGCACACCGACGCCGTGCTGCCGCCCGGCGTCGACACCGTGCTGTCGGTGCTGCGCTCCTCGGCAGTGGTCCTCGACGAGGCCGACGCCGTCGTCAAGGCCAGCTCGGCCGCGTACGCCCTCGGCCTGGTCCGCGGCGGCAAGCTCGCCGTCGAGCCGATGCTCCAGATGGCCCGCGACACCCGCAGGGACGGCGAGATACGCCAGGTCGAGCTGGATCTGCCGCGCCGCGGCACCGGCCGCGGCGAGGCCCTCGCGGTCTCGGCCAGAGTCGCCCCGCTCGGCTCCCGGCTCGTCCTGCTGCTCGTCGAGGACCTGACGGAGGCCCGCCGCATAGAGGCCGTCCGCCGTGACTTCGTCGCCAACGTCAGCCATGAGCTCAAGACCCCCGCCGGCGCGCTGTCGCTGCTCTCCGAGGCTGTGATGGACGCCAGCGACGACCCCGAGGCCGTCACCCGCTTCGCCGGCCGGATGCAGAACGAGGCCACCCGCCTGACCAACCTCGTCCAGGAGCTCATCGACCTCTCCCGGGTCCAGAACGACGACCCGCTGGAGGACGCCGAGCCGGTCCGGGTCGACGAGCTGGTCGCCGAGGCGATCGACCGCTGCCGCCAGCAGGCCGGCGCGAAGCAGATCACCATGGCCGTCGGCGGCACCGCCGAGCTGCACGTCTGGGGAAATCGCGGCCAGCTCGCGGCGGCCCTGGGCAACCTCGTCGAGAACGCCGTCAACTACTCCCCGGCGCGCACCCGCGTCGGGATCGCCGGGCGCCGGGTCTCCGCGCCCGGTGGGGACCTGATCGAGATCGCGGTGACCGACCAGGGCATCGGGATATCGGAAAAGGACCGGGACCGCGTCTTCGAGCGGTTCTACCGCGTGGACCCGGCGCGCTCGCGCGCCACCGGCGGGACCGGCCTCGGCCTCGCCATCGTCAAGCATGTGGCCGCCTCGCACGGCGGGGAGGTCACGGTCTGGAGCGCTGAGGGACAGGGCTCCACCTTCACCCTGCGTCTCCCGGAAGCCGGAGCCGTCCGCGACCGCGAACGGCCCGCCGACCTCTCCGCGGAGGGCCTCGACGACGAGGACCGCCCGTACGAGACCTTCAACGATCCGCTCCCTGCTCACCCAGCCCCGGAGGTCCTTCCGTGACCCGAGTGCTCGTCGTCGAGGACGAGGAATCGTTCAGCGACGCACTGTCGTACATGCTTCGCAAGGAGGGTTTCGAGGTCGCCATCGCGGCAACGGGCCCTGACGGACTCGACGAGTTCGAGCGCAACGGCGCCGACCTCGTGCTGCTGGACCTGATGCTGCCGGGCCTGCCCGGCACCGAGGTCTGCCGCCAGCTGCGCGGCCGCTCCAACGTCCCGGTCATCATGGTGACCGCCAAGGACAGCGAGATCGACAAGGTCGTCGGCCTGGAAATAGGAGCCGACGACTACGTCACCAAGCCCTTCTCCTCCCGTGAGCTGGTGGCCCGCATCCGCGCGGTGCTCCGCCGCCGCGGCGAGCCGGAGGAGGTCACCCCGCAGGCCCTGGAGGCCGGCCCGGTCCGGATGGACGTGGACCGCCATGTCGTCACGGTCTCCGGCGGCAAGGTCGACCTGCCCCTGAAGGAGTTCGACCTCCTGGAGATGCTGCTGCGCAACGCGGGCCGGGTGCTGACCCGCATGCAGCTCATCGACCGGGTCTGGGGCGCCGACTACGTCGGTGACACCAAGACCCTGGACGTGCACGTCAAGCGGCTGCGCGCCAAGATCGAGCCCGACCCGGGCGCGCCGCGCTACCTCGTCACGGTCCGCGGCCTGGGCTACAAGTTCGAGCCGTAGGCCGTAGGCCGAAGGTCGCCGGCCGACCGGCCGCATACGCCAGGGGCGCCCCTCCGGATCGGACGGGCGCCCCTGACGTATGACGAGCGGGTCAGTGACCGCTGTGCGACGAGCCCGCGGGCTTGGTGGTGCCGGTCGGCGAGGCCGTGGAGGTGGGCGTGCCGGACTCGGACGGCTTGCCCGACTGCGAGGGCTTGCCGCCCGGGGTGGCCGAGCCCGACGGCTGCGGCACCTGGGACGGCCCGTAGCCCTCGAAGTAGCTCTTCGCCGGGACGACGAAGGCGGTGATCTTCACCTTGCCGGTGGAGCTGAAGTCGAACGTCAGGTTCTGGACGTTTCCGTCCTGGACGGCCTCCCGGCCGCTCGCCAGGACGGCCGAGGCGTTGTCCGCCCCGCCGATCACGACCGAGCCGCCGGCCGGCACGGTGATCGAGCCCGAGCCGCCGCCGGCCGGCGTCAGCTTGGCCGACTGGCCGGTGCCGTCGACGGCGATCCCGGTCAGCTTCTGGTCCTTGGAGCCGTTGTTGAACAGCGTCGCGGTCACCACGGCCGGGCCCTTGGCGTCCAGCTCGGGCTGGGTGATGACGGAGGCGTTCTGGATCTTGATGTCGCCGGCGGAGGTCGCGGCGTTGTCCGGCTTGACCTGCAGCGTCTGGGCGTCGTTCCCGGCCCCGCACGCGGACAGCGTGGCGATCGAGAGCGAAAGGACGGTGGCGGCGAGGACGCCGCGTCGAAGGCTGCGGCTCACGGCGGCGGCATCTCCTTGACGAGCTACGGCGGCCGAACGTTCGTGCCCGGTCGCGGATGGACGGCTGGGGCGGCGCCGCGTAGGCGTCGGGTACGACGCGTACGTAAAGCCGCCCTAAGGGTGTGTCAGCGCCGCTAGGTTACCGAGCCGTCCTCGCGCCGCCGCACCCGACCCGCCCCCAGCGCGATCACGGGCCCCTCGCCGCCGTCCGCGCACGGTCCGCCGGCCCGCGGCCCCGGGCCCCGCCGCGCGATAGCCGGACGGAAAGCCGGCCGCGGTTCAAGATCTTCCGAGTTCGCCGGGAACGCTCCCGGAGATCATCCGGGGAACGGCGCCGGGGGAACTCCGCCGGAGTATGGACGGGGGAACAGGGAGGAGATATTCGGCGGGCGGCCGTTCGAGTGGGCACGCGCACGTTTCCCCGGCCGGTTTCCCAGGTGAAAAGAAGTATTCGAAGGGAATGTGAAGGCCTCGCGGAATTGATCACACTCTTCACCGGTCGGAAGGTGATCAATTCGAGAATCGACCCCTTGGGGTACCTGGGCGGCCGAACGGAGTAGCGGAACTCGCTCATGTGGATCCGTGCAAAACGGGACGTTCAGCCCGTCGATCTTGGTGTTCCCGGTGCGTGGCGAGCGCGTTTCCGCTTGCCCGCGAAGCACCTCCGACCTGCGAATACCTGCGTCGAAGGGCCCCTCGCAGCACGTTCCGGTCTCTGTTGTCAAGCCCCGAGATATGCCCTGACCTGCGAAAACGCCATTCAGAACGGCCCGTTCCCGTGTTAGCATGGATAGCCACGGAAGGGGTACCTGTCACATGACGTTCAAGGTTGGCGACACCGTGGTCTATCCCCATCACGGGGCCGCGCTGATCGAGGCCATCGAAACTCGCCAGATCAAAGGCGTGGACAAGACCTACTTGGTGCTGAAGGTCGCCCAGGGCGACTTGACTGTTCGTGTGCCAGCGGACAATGCGGAGTTCGTCGGCGTACGCGACGTGGTTGGCCAGGACGGGCTGGACCGGGTCTTCGAGGTGCTTCGCGCACCGTATGCCGAAGAGCCGACGAACTGGTCCCGTCGCTACAAGGCAAATCTCGAGAAGCTCGCTTCCGGCGATGTGATCAAGGTCGCCGAAGTAGTGCGCGACCTGTGGCGGCGTGAGCGCGAGCGCGGCCTCTCCGCCGGTGAGAAGAGGATGCTCGCAAAGGCCCGCCAGATTCTGGTGAGCGAACTCGCCCTCGCCGAGAACACCAACGAGGACAAGGCCGAGGCCCTGCTCGACGAGGTTCTCGCGTCCTGAGGCCGTAAGGCGCTCGTCCGACGCAATGAATGACGACATACGCAGCGACGACACCCACCAGTGACGACACGCAGTGATGACGTAGCGATGCCGCGGTGCCCGAGTGACGACCGTTTCCCATGGGGAGCGGTCTGTTGCCGGGCGCTGCGGCATATCTGCCTCTGAGGCGGCGATCGGCCGGGGTCGGCGAGACCGACGACCCGCTGGGGGCCGAGCCACTGTGGCGTCCCGGGCACCTGCCCCGACCGATGTCACGGAAGGGTCCGGTCAAGGCGTCGCACCCGGCACTCCCCACGCTCTGCGAGCAAGGGGCACGCCCAGGCCATACCCACCTCGCCCGAGGAAACAAACCTGTCTGCGCCAATTCCGGGCTCGCCCCGGACTCCGGAGCCATCGATGTCAGATCCCTCCCGCCCGATCCGCACCGCCGCGGTGATCCCCGCCGCCGGCCGCGGCGTCCGGCTCGGTCCCGGCACCCCCAAGGCGCTGCGGACGCTGGGCGGCACGCCCATGCTGGTGCACGCCGTCCGCGCGATGGCCGCCTCCCGCGCCGTCTCGCTGATCGTCGTGGTCGCCCCGCCCGACGGCGCCACCGAGGTCGACCGTCTGCTGCACGAGTACCCGCTCGCCGACCGCACCGACCTGGTGGTCGTTCCCGGCGGCCGGACCCGCCAGGAGTCCGTACGGCTGGGTCTGGCGGCGCTGCCGCAGGACATCGACGTGGTCCTGGTGCACGACGCCGCCCGCCCGCTGGTTCCGGTCGACACCGTCGACGCGGTGATCGCGGCGGTCCGCGCCGGTGCGCCGGCCGTCGTGCCCGCGCTGCCGCTCGCCGACACCGTCAAGCAGATCGACCCACGGCCCCAGGGCACCCCCGAGCCGGTCGTCGGCACCCCGGAGCGGGCGCTGCTGCGCGCCGTGCAGACCCCGCAGGGCTTCGACCCGGCGACCCTGCTCAAGGCGCACGACACCGTCGTCGAGGGCGAGGGCGCCACCGACGACGCCGGGCTGGTCGAGCGGCTCGGTGCACCCGTCGTGGTCGTCCCCGGCCACGAGGAGGCGTTCAAGGTGACCCGGCCGCTGGACCTGGTCCTGGCCGAGGCCGTACTCGCCCGTAGGAGGGCCACCGATGGCTATGTCTGAGCCGATTTCCGAGCCGGCCCCCGCCGGCATCCCCCTCGTCGGCATCGGCACCGACGTGCACGCCTTCGAGCGGGGCCGCGAGCTGTGGTGCGCCGGGCTGCTGTGGGAGGGCGAGGAGTACGGTCTGGCCGGCCACAGCGACGGCGACGTGGCCGCGCACGCCGCCTGCGACGCGCTCTTCTCGGCGGCCGGCGTCGGCGACCTGGGCGCGCACTTCGGCACCGACCGCCCCGAGTGGTCCGGCGCCTCCGGGGTGACGCTGCTGGCCGAGGCCGCGCGGATCGTCCGGGCCGAGGGCTACGCGATCGGCAATGTCGCGGTGCAGGTCATCGGCGTACGCCCGAAGGTCGGCAAGCGGCGCGACGAGGCGCAGAAGGCGCTGTCGGCGGCCGTCGGCGCACCGGTGTCGGTCTCCGGGACGACCTCGGACGGGCTGGGTCTGACCGGCCGCGCCGAGGGGCTGGCGGCGGTCGCCACCGCGATCGTCTTCCGTACGGCCTGAGCGCGTACGCCCCCGGCGCCGAGCCGCGCGGCCCGCACCGGCGGGCACGGCGCCCGGCGTTTCCCCACCCGTATGGCGCGGGAATGCCGGGCGTGGCACGGGTGTTGGTTGAGGGAGGATCGCGGTACTCGTGCCCCCGCCGACGGCCCGCAGGAAGGACCCCTCGTGACCGCCACCCTGTCCGACGAACTCCGCATGCTCCTCGACTCGCCCGTGTTCGTGACCCTGGCGACGATCCAGCCCGACGGCAGTCCGCAGGTCTCGCCGGTGTGGGTGAAGCGGGACGGCGACGATCTGCTGATCTCGACGACGGCCGGCCGCCGTAAGGAGGCCAACATCCGCCGCGACCCGCGCGTCTCGGTCGTCTTCCAGCCCTTCGACGCCCCCTACACCTACGCGGAGATCCGCGGCACCGCCACCCTCACCACCGAGGGCGGCCCGGAGCTGATCGACGAGCTGTCCCGGAAGTACACCGGCAAGGACTACGCGGACTTCAACCCGGCTGCGGCCGACGACGCCCCGCGGGTGGTCGTCCGGATCACCCCGCACAAGGTGGTCGGCAGTATCTGACGGAACCGCCATCCGGGCAGTGGGATCCGGCAAATCGGACGGTTTTGGCGGATCCGCGTCCCCGTGGCCGATGCGTCGCGGGGCACTGCCCGGTTCCGACTACCCTGGTTCCGTGACGATTCGCCTGTACGACACCAGCGCCCGGCAGATTCGCGACTTCACCCCGCTCACGCCGGGCTGTGTCTCGATCTACCTCTGTGGTGCGACCGTGCAGGCCGCCCCGCACATCGGGCATATCAGGTCGGGACTGAACTTCGACATCATGCGCCGCTGGTTCGAGTACCGCGGCTACGACGTGACGTTCGTGCGCAACGTCACCGATATCGACGACAAGATCATCGCGAAGTCGGAGGAGCAGGGCCGCCCCTGGTGGTCGATCGGCTACGAGAACGAGGTCGCCTTCAACACGGCGTACGACTCCCTCGGCTGCCTGCGCCCGACCTGCGAACCGCGCGCCACCGGCCACATCCCCGAGATGATCGAGATGATGCGCGGCCTGATCGAGCGCGGCCACGCCTACGCCGCCGACGGCAACGTCTACTTCGACGTCCGGTCCTTCCCCGGCTATCTCCAGCTGTCCAACCAGGAGTTGGACAACCTGCGCCAGCCGTCCGGCGAGGGCGAGACCGGCAAGCGGGACCCGCGCGACTTCGCCATGTGGAAGGCCGCCAAGGAGGGCGAGCCCAGCTGGGAGACCCCCTGGGGCCGCGGCCGCCCCGGCTGGCACCTGGAGTGCTCGGCGATGGCCCACAAGTACCTGGGCTCCGCCTTCGACATCCACGGCGGCGGCGTCGACCTGGTCTTCCCGCACCACGAGAACGAGATCGCCCAGGCCAAGGCCTTCGGCGACGACTTCGCCGCGTACTGGGCGCACAACGCCTGGGTGACCATGAGCGGCGAGAAGATGTCCAAGTCGCTGGGCAACTCCGTGCTCGTCTCCGAGATGGTCCGGCGCTGGCGCCCGATCGTCCTGCGCTACTACCTGGGCACCCCGCACTACCGCTCGATGATCGAGTACAGCGAGGACGCGCTGCGCGAGGCCGAGTCCGCGTTCGCGCGGATCGAGGGCTTCGTCCAGCGCGTCGTCGAGAAGGCCGGCGTCGTCGAGCCCGCGCCCGAGGTGCCGCTCGCCTTCGCCGAGGCGATGGACGACGATCTGGGCGTCCCGCAGGCCCTGGCGATCGTGCACACCACCGTCCGGCAGGGCAACGCCGCGCTGACCGCCGACGACAAGGAGTCCGCGGTGGCCCGGCTGGCCGAGCTGCGGGCGATGCTCGGCGTACTGGGCCTGGACCCGCTCGACGAGCGCTGGGCCGGCGGCGGCACGGACCGCGGCGAGGACCTGCACGGCGTCGTGGACTCCCTCGTACGCCTCGTCCTCGAACAGCGCCAGGCCGCCCGCTCCCGCAAGGACTACGCCACCGCGGACGCCATCCGCGACCAGCTCCAGCAGTCGGGACTGTCGATCGAGGACACCCCGTCGGGCCCGCGCTGGTCGCTGTCCTGACCCCCGTCGCGCCCGTGGGCGGCCACCCGGATTCGCCCTTCCCGGTGGCCGCGGGCGACACTCATTCCATACGTACGTACCCACTCCACGTCGCGAGACGTCGAGAGCAGTGAAGAAACAGGTGACCCATGGCCGGCAACAGCCAGCGCAGGAACCGCCGCACGTCCAACAAGAAGGGCGCGCAGGTCGGCAGCGGCGGCAAGCGGCGCCGGGGCCTGGAGGGCAAGGGCCCCACCCCGCCCGCCTCCGCGCGTAAGGGACACGTCAAGAACCGGGTCGCCAACGCCCAGGCGAAGCAGGCCGCGGCGCGCCGCCCGGCCCCGCGGCGCGGTGGCGCCAAGGGCACCGCGGAGCTGGTCGTCGGCCGCAACCCGGTCGTCGAGGCGCTGCGCGAGGGCGTGCCCGCCACGACCCTGTACGTCCAGCAGTTCATCGACAGCGACGAGCGGGTGCGCGAGGCGATCCAGCTCGCCACCGAGCGCGGGCTGAACCTCATGGAGGCGCCCCGCCCCGAGCTGGACCGCATGACCAACGGCCTCAACCACCAGGGCCTGGTCGCGCAGATCCCCCCGTACGAGTACGCCCACCCCGAGGACCTGGCGGCCGCCGCCTTCGACGCCGGCGAGGACCCGCTGATCGTCGCCCTGGACGGGGTCACCGACCCGCGCAACCTGGGCGCCGTCGTCCGCTCCGTCTCCGCCTTCGGCGGCCACGGCGTGGTCGTGCCCGAGCGCCGCGCCGCCGGAATGACGGCCGGCGCCTGGAAGACCTCGGCGGGCACCGCGGCCCGTACGCCGGTCGCCCGCGCCACCAACCTCACCCGCGCCCTGGAGTCGTACCAGAAGGCCGGTCTGACGGTCGTCGGCCTGGCCGCCGACGGCGAGCTGGAGCTGCAGGACGTCGAGGCGCTGGACGGCCCGGTCGTCATCGTCGTCGGCAGCGAGGGCAAGGGCCTGTCGCGGCTGGTCGGCGAGACCTGCGATCTGCGCGTACGGATCCCGATGCCGGGCGGCGCGGAGTCGCTGAACGCCGGTGTCGCGGCCGGTGTCGTGCTGTGGGAGGCGGCGCGGCGGCGCGCCTGAGCGGCGGTGCCCCGGGGCGGCCGGTACGGGTGCGCCGCACCCGCGCCGCACCTCGGGGCAAAACCTGACCCTCCGTACGCACTGCCCGTATCCCGTGATCTTTTGACGGGTCTCGGACAGATCGGCCCGGTCAAGGCAGTGTCTTAAACGCGGGTCACTCGGTTAGATGAGCGTGGACACCAGAACACCCCGCATGCCTACGGGGGGACGCTCGCCGGGCTTCGATGACGAGCCGGGCCTGAGCTCGGTCAAGGTGCCGTGCGATCCCGCGCAGGTCATCGTCAACCACGCCAGCTTCCGCGTACAGCTCGGCGCGCCCACGGCGGGCCACGTCACGGCCGACGCCGCGCGCATCCCCGCCACCCGGGGCCCGGCCACGGGCGGCAGACGCCGCGCGCCGGTGGTGTGGAGCGGCCGCACCGAACCGGGTGGCGCGGCCGGCGCCACCACCCAACTCCTGCACGCGGTGCGCAACGCGGGCATCGGCCTCGACGCCGGCCAGAGCGAGGACGTCGGCACGACCCAGGTCCTGCCCCGGGTCCGCCTCGACGACCCGCCCCCCGCCCAGACCGTGATCGGCCAGCGCGGCCCCGCCGAATCCGACACCGCCCTGCTGCGCGGCGTACGCCCCGTAGGCAGCGCATACGGCGACAACTACGGCAACTACCCCCCTCGCGACACCTACGGCGACCGCGGTCACGACGGCTACGACGACGACCGCTACGGCGACGACCGCTACGGCGACGACCGCTTCGAGGCCCGCGAACCGTACGACACCGGGGGCAGGCGGCGCGGCACCGAAACCGTGCGGCACGCGTACTACCCGGGCCGGCGGATGAACCTCGGCGTCGTCCTGCTGCCGCTGCGGATCTTCCTCGGACTGATCTCCGTCTACGCCGGCATGGGCAAGCTCTGCGACCCCGTCTACTTCGACGGCGGCGAGCGGGGCTCGATGGTCAAGTGGCTGCTGTCGCTCGACCCGTGGGCGCTGGCCGTACCGCTGCGCGACTTCGCCGTCTCGCACCCCGTCGGCGCCGGTCTGACCGTCGCCTTCCTCCAGGTCGTCGTCGGCGTCCTGACCATCTGCGGACTGTGGCAGCGGGTGGCCGCGTCGATCGGCGCGCTGCTCTCCGCCGCGCTGCTGATGACGGTCAGCTGGCGCACCCTCCCCGCCTACGACGCCCCCGACATCATCTACCTCGCCGCGTGGAGCCCGCTGATCATCGCGGGCGCCCCCGTCTACTCCATGGACGCCCGGCTGGCCGGCGAGGCCTGGCGGCGGCTCGGCCCCCGTGTCGAGGTCGCCGACCTGCGGCGCCGGGTACTGCGCCGCGGCGCGATGATGACCACGGTGGTGGCCGGACTGACCCTGCTGATCGGCTCGCTGCTCGGCGGCGCCGTACGGTCCGCGACGGTCGCGACCGTGCCGCGGCCCGGCGAGCCCGCGATCAACAACCTGCCCGGCTCGCCGCTGCCCCGCCCCGGCAAGAGCGCCACCCGCCCCGACCAGCGCCACCCCGGCGGCGCCCTGCGCCCCGGCACCCCCTCCGCGGGCGCCTCGCACAAGGCCCGCAGGCCCGGCGCGCCCTCCGCGTCGGCGCCCGGCACCGGACGCTCCGCGGGCAGCACCAGCGGCCTCTCCCAGCAGCCCGGCGCCACCACCAGCGCCCCGCGGCAGACGGTCCCGACCCGGGCCCCCGCCCCGACCCGGGCCCCGAGCACCGCGGGCGGCACCGGCGGCGGCACGACCGGCACCGGCAACGGCGGCTCCAGTGACTCCGGCGACTCCGGGGGCCGGGGAAGCACGTTGGGGGGACTGCTGGGGTGAAGCGGGCGAGCGGTGCCGTTCGGCCGTTCCGCCGCTCCGATTTTTCCGCTCCGCTCTTCCCTCTCGCTTTTTCCCTCCCGCTTTTTCCCCTCCGCCCACCCCCCAAAGGGGGGTGGGCGGGTCCTTGTGCGCGGGTGGGCGGGTGCGCGGGCCTTGCGGGTGGCGCCTTGTGCGCGCGGCCCGGTCGCCTGCGCCCCCAGCCGTGAGCGCAGCGGCGTCTGCGGCCGGAGGGGGCGCGTACGGCCGCTGGGACGGCCTCCATGGCGTACGGGGGCGATGGAGGCCGTGGAAAGGCCGGGGAAGGCGAGGACAGGGTCGCTGAGGCGCGTACAGGCCCTCAGACGCCGCCGCAGCACCCGCCCCCGCCGCCGGACGGACTCGGCAACGACACCGATGACGCCGATGACGCCTTACGAGGCTCAGTACGACGATCTGGACGGCGGCGGCTCAAGAGGTGTCGACCCGACGGACGTGGACGACGACCCGCGAGGCCTCAACGCGCCTGTGCGCCCAGCTCCTTGGCCGCCTCGGTGAGGTCCTTGGCCGTGTCGATGGCGCGCCAGTAGGCGCCCTGGGGGAGCGGGAAACCCGCCAGCCGGCGTTCGCGGGCGAGGCGGGGGAAGGTCGTGCGCTCGTGGTCGCCGCGGTCGGGGAGCAGGTCCGTGAAGGCGGCCGAGAAGACGTAGACGCCGGCGTTGACCAGATACGGCGAGGGCGGCGACTCGATGAAGTCCAGCACGTGCCCGAACGCGTCGGTCTCGACGACGCCCCAGGGGATGCGGGGGCGGGCCAGCGCGAGGGTGGCGTCGGCATCGCGTTCGTCATGGAACTCGGCCATCTCGCGGAGCGGGAAGCGGGTCCAGATGTCGCCGTTGGTGGCGTACCAGGGCTCGTCCGGGCGGGGCAGCGAGGCGGCCGCGTGCTTCAGGCCCCCGCCGCGGCCCAGCGGCTCGGTCTCGACAACGGTGGTGACGCGCAGCGGCAGTTGGGCCTGTGACAGCCAGTCCTGCAGCACCTCGGCGAGGTGGCCGCAGGAGACGACCGCGTCCGTGACGCCTTCCTCGGCCAGCCAGTTCAGTTGATGGCCGATGATCGGGGTTCCGGTGCCGGGAATCTCGACCATCGGCTTGGGGCGGTCATCGGTATACGGGCGGAGACGTGAGCCCTGGCCACCGGCCAGGACCACGGCCTGCGTGGGGTAAGGATGCTGGGCGCCTGTCATGGTTCGCACCTTATGCGGTGCGAGTGGTGGTCACTGGGCGGCGGCGACGCCGGTGGCGAAGGAGGTGTCGCAGACCGGGCGGGAGAAGGCCTGGGCACGGTGTGCGGCACCGTACTTGGCCACCGCGGCGCGGCCGAGGTCGCGGGCGATGGAGGCGCACGCCCTGGCCAGCGAGGGGCGCTTGGTGGTCGCCTCCTGGAGGTGGGTCAGGGCGACGCCGGGGTTCTTCTCCTGGAGTTCGACCAGCAGGCGCTTGCGGAGCACGTCCGCGGGGGCGCTGGGGCTGGCCTTGGTGGAGGCCGTCCCGGAGGAGGCGGTCAGCACCTGCGAGTCGGTGGCCGTCGACGCCCAGGGGACGCGGGTGACCGCGAGGGTCCCGGACAGCACGAGGACGACGGGAAGGACGAGGGCGAGAGTTCTGCCGATGCGGCGGGCTGCGGAGTTCACGGTCGAGATGGTAGCGAGGAGTGATGATTTGGCGACATTTGGTCACCGTATCGGGGGACGCAATGGCCCGTCGGTGCGGTTGTGATGTTGACGCACTGGTACGAAAAGCCCCGTTATGTCCCGATGGACGGCTCTGTCGGATCCTTCCCCGATCCTTGCCGGACGACCCCTGCGGGATGGAGCCCTGCACGGCCGCACCGGAAACGCGTCAGCGGCGGCGATCCAGGGGCTACCCCGAACCACCGCCGCTCCAACGCGCCTGCCGTCTGCGCCGGTTACACCGGACTTCTTAAGCCGGTTAAGCCGGTTACGTCGGCCATGCGGCCTCCGTTGCCGTCGACGGGGCCCGGCGCGCCCGTCCTCGTCCCGTGTCAGTCGCTGAGGCGCTCGCCCGACGACGTCGAGAACACGTGCGTCTCACCGGGCCGCGGCACGACGTGCAGCCGGCTGCCCTTGTCCGGGACCTGGCGGCCGTCGACCCGTACGACCAGGTCCTTGATCTCACCGCCGACCTCCGCGGTGCCGTACACATAGCCGTCGGCGCCCAGCTCCTCGACGACGTTGACCGTGACGGCCAGGCCGGCCGGCGCGTCCGCGGACTCCTTGGACAGCGACTTCGCCGCGGCGCCGTTCTGCTCGACGATCTCGAAGTGCTCGGGACGCACGCCCACCGTCACCGTGCGGTCCCCCTTGTCGGCGGCCGCGCTCAGCGCCTCCCGGTTGACCGGCACCACGCTGTTGCCGAACTTCACCCCGCCGTCGGTGATCGGCACCTCGACCAGGTTCATGGCGGGAGACCCGATGAAGCCCGCGACGAAGAGGTTCGCCGGGCGGTCGTACATGTTGCGCGGCGAGTCGACCTGCTGGAGCAGGCCGTCCTTGAGGACGGCGACCCGGTCGCCCATCGTCATGGCCTCGACCTGGTCGTGGGTGACGTACACCGTCGTGATCCCGAGCCGGCGCTGCAGACCGGCGATCTGCGTACGCGTCTGCACGCGCAGCTTCGCGTCCAGGTTGGACAGCGGCTCGTCCATCAGGAACACCTGCGGCTCACGGACGATCGCCCGGCCCATCGCGACGCGCTGGCGCTGGCCGCCGGACAGCGCCTTGGGCTTGCGCCCCAGGTACTCCGTGAGGTCCAGGATCTTGGCCGCGTCCTCGACCTTCTGCCGGATCTCGGCCTTCGGGACGCCGGCGATCTTGAGCGCGAAGCCCATGTTGTCGGCGACCGTCATGTGCGGGTAGAGCGCGTAGTTCTGGAACACCATGGCGATGTCCCGGTCCTTGGGCGGAAGGTGGGTGACCTCGCGGTCCCCGATGCGGATGGCGCCCGCGTCTACGTCCTCCAGCCCCGCGAGCATCCGCAGCGAGGTGGACTTGCCACATCCGGAGGGGCCGACCAGGACGAGGAATTCGCCGTCTTCGATGGCGATGTCCAGTTTGTCGACAGCGGGCTTGTCGGAACCCGGGTAGATACGGGTTGCCTGGTCATACGTGACCGTAGCCATGGTGAGAGTCCCTTCACCGGCAGGAACGTGCCGGACGATCCGAGTAAAAGGAGTGGTGTAGTCCACTTCTGTGGACTGTCCCGTGACGCTACCTCCGACCGGCCCGGATGTCAGTACCCTGGCTCTCACCAAATGCGGAGCCCGGCACCCGGCACGCCTGGGTACACTTCTTCCCGCACGCCTCCTTAGCTCAGCTGGCCAGAGCACCGCTCTTGTAAAGCGAAGGTCGTCGGTTCGAATCCGACAGGGGGCTCTGAGTTTGACCAGGAAAGAAGCCCCGGGCCGATCATGGCCTGGGGCTTCTGACATCTACGGGTGACATCAACGGGGCGGTCGGTAACGGGGCGGTCGGTCGAGGTCAGCCTGGCTCAGTCCCGATCGAGCCGCCGTTTCAGCAGCCGGTCCATGTGGCTGATCGCTTCCCGCTGGGTGTCCTGGGCGACGTGGGTGTAGACGTCCATGGTCAGGCTGATCTGGCTGTGGCCGAGGATCTCCATCAGCACGCGAGGGGCCACGCCGGCCGCGGTGAGCAGGGTCGCGCAGCCGTGCCGGGCGTCGTGGAGTCGGATGGGGCGGAGCCCGGCGGAGGCCGTGAGTCGGGAGAAGGAGCGGTTCAGGTTCCGCGGCTCGATCGGGCGGCCGGAGCGGGTGGTGAAGACGAGGCCGGCCGGGTCCAGCTTGGTGCCGCGCTTCTCCGCGTCGTGGGCTTGGCGAAGACGGTGCCAGCGGAGAGCGGCCAGGCAGATCAGCGGCAGCGATACGGGGCGGATCTTCCCGGTCTTGGTGGTGTCCTGGTACAGCTCGCCACCGATGCGCTGCACCTGGTTGCTGATGCGGATCACCCGGTCGTCGAGGTCCACGTCCGACCAGCGTAGGCCGAGCACCTCACCGCGGCGGAGGCCCATGGCGATGGCGAGGACGAAGGCCGCGTAGAGCGGATCGCGGCGGGCCTCTTCGAGGAACGTCAGCGTCTCGTCCAGCGTCCAGGGCGTTGTCTCGCGGCTGACGACCTTGGGGGCCTCCACGAGCGAGGCGACGTTGCGAGTGACCAGCTCTTCGCGGGTGGCCGCTGTCAGGGCCGTACGGAGCACGCGGTGAGCTTCCTTAGCCGTCGCCGCGGAGGACTTGCGGGCCACGTCGGCGAGGAACACCCGGACGTGGCGTGGGCCGAGGGTCTCCAGTCGCTTCGTGCCGAGGAGGGGAACGAGGTAGAGGCGTACGTGCATCGCGTACTTGCTGTACGTGCTGCGCTTCCGGTTGGGCTTGATCACGTTGTCCAGCCAGTACGGCAGCCACTCGGCGAGCTTGGCCGAGCGTGTGGGGACGGGGACGCCGTTGTCGACCTTGGCGAGGAGCTCGCGGCGCCTTGGTGTCGCACTCGGCCCAGGTCTTGCCGTAGGCGAACTTGCGGGCGCGGGTGCCGTCGGGCTGGAGGACGTAGACGGCGGCCTGGAAACGGCCGTCCTTGCGCTTGGTGATGGTGCCGGTGCCGTTGGGGTTGCGCTTGCGCTGCTGTGCCATCAGGCGGCCTCCTCGATCCGGTCGCGGATGTAGTCCTGCAGGGCGTTCTCGGGTATGCGGCGGCAGCGGCCCTCGGTGATGGAGACGAGGCGCTTGGAGCGGATCAGGTCGTAGACCTTGGAGCGGCCGAATTTGAGCTGGGCCATGACCTCAGGCACGGTCAGCAACTGGCTGGTGTCGGTGGTCATGTCCAGTCCTCCTCGGCTTCGATTTCGGCGCGTGCTTGGCGTGCGGTTTCGCGATTGGTCTGGATGTCGCGGGCGATGGTTGCGGCGAGGGCGGATTCGCCGGGGGTGTGGCCGTGGCCGACGTACTGCCAGTCGGTCAGGACGAGGACGGTGTCCGGCTCCGGGGGTTCGAGGCCGAGGGCTTCGCGTTCCTGGGTGGCGCGGAAGTCGGCGCGGGCCGCGCGCAGTTCGCCGAGGGTGGTCGAGTAGCGGCGGGACTTGGAGGAGAAGTGGCCGCGGAAGCCGAGCATGTGGGCCCATGCCCAGAGGCGACGGTCCGGGTAGAGCGGGTCCAGGGTGTTGCACGCGGTGATCAGGCGGCGGGTGTGTTCGGGGACCTGGTGGCGGTCCAGCTCGGCGAGTTCGCCGATGCGCCGGTCCAGAGTGCCGGTGGTCTCGGCGGCCTTAGTTGCGTACTTCGCCACGTAGGAGGCCACCGCCTGTTCGGTGATTTCGGAGCCGTCGCCGAACGCCTTGACCGGCCGCACGTCCAGCTGAGTGCCCCAGCGGAAGGTCCGGGCGGGTTGGTCCCCGGCAGCCGGGGCCGTGACCGAGGTGTAGGAGTGCGCGGCGGCGGCGCGGATCGAGTTGGTCAGTAGGTCGACGCTTGCCCAGGACGGCGGCGGTGTTCCGGGCCCGTCCGGTCCGTCGATGCGGATCACCGCATGGAAGTGAAGGGCGCCGCGCTTCTGGAACTCCGCGACCTTGCCGTAGGAGAGGCGAGCCGATTCCTTGAGGTCGCGTTGGGTGAGGCCGGCGCGGGCGGCCAGTTCGCGGCGGAGTCGGGTGGTGAATCGTTGCCAGAGGTCGCCCGCGTGGTTGTTGAACAGGACGGCGGCGGTGTAGTCGTACGCCTCGGGGTCCAGGGCGGTGCCGAGCGTCGGATCGTCCGTGCGGTGCTGTGTGCCGCAGCGGCAGACGCCTCGGTCGGGCCGGTTGTGCACGGGGCCGAAGGACGGCGCGGTGAGGGTGGTGAAGACGCGGGGGTGGTCGCGGACGGTGGCGGGGATGTCGCGGCGGTCGTCTCCGGCCAGGCCGGCGCGGATGAGGCGGTAGGTGTCCCCGGCATAGGTCCAGGCGCAGGCGGGGCAGCGGGAGGCGCGGCGGTTGCCGCAGGCGAGGCGGAGTCGTCCGCCGGGTTCGGACGCGGTCGAGTAGTGGTGCAGGGTCTCGCCCGTCGTGCGGTCCTTGGCGAGGGTCCAGCCGGTGAGGTGGATCGGGTCGGAGCAGCCGCCGGTGCGGTGGATCTGGTCTGCCCAGCGGTCGTAGTCGGGGGCCGAGGCCACCCTCAGCAGGTCGCCGAGGGTGGTCGGGTCGAGGAGCGTGTCAGGCACGGGCGTCCTCCCGCGTTCGGGACGGGCGGGCGGCGGTGCGGTCGGTCATGATGGGGCTTCCTTCCGGATCTGTGGTTCGGGCAGGAGCACGGCTCCCGGGCGGCGGAGACTTGGCGGTTGAGGCCGCCCGGGGGCCGGTCAGCGGTGCGTGCGCCCGGAGGCCAGCAGCGAGCGGAGGACGACCGCGCAGACGGCGACGGACACCCCGCTG
This sequence comes from Streptomyces sirii, assembly GCF_045690365.1. Lineage (NCBI taxonomy): Bacteria > Bacillati > Actinomycetota > Actinomycetes > Kitasatosporales > Streptomycetaceae > Streptomyces > Streptomyces sirii. Next base: position 5,410,589 of record NZ_CP147982.1, read on the forward strand.
ATGGCGACCGCCAGGAGCATCGAGACCAGGACGGCGCCGACGACCAGGACCACGGCCGTGCCGCCGCCGACGAGGGCGAGCGCGGTGCCGGGCGTGAGTTGGACCGCGGGGCGGGGCGAGGGCTGAGCGACGGGGGCCGGCGGCGGCGTGTGCGGGATGGTCGCGGTCGATTCGACGGTGGGAGGAATGACGACTCCGGTGGGCGTTGGGTTGGTCGGGACCTTGGTGCGGAACATGGTGGATCTCCTTTCTGTGGGCGTTACTTGACGGCGGTGTCGATGACGGGGGCCAGGAGGCTGTCGGCGAGGAGGTAGCCGCCCAGCAGGAGCACGGCCACGAGCCACCAGGGCGGGCGGATGAGCTTGATGCCGAGGTAGCCGACGGCGATCAGGGCGAGCCAGAGCGGGACGTTCATGGGGGTCTCCTCAGTCGGTCAGCGGTGGGTGCGGGCGGCGAGCTGGGCGGCCGAGCGGCTGGAGAAGTCGGCGGACCAGCCGCAGCGGTCAGCGGTGCAGACGGCGGCGTGCTTGGTGCGGCCGAAGCGGTCGCGATAGGAACCGATCTGTACGGGGCCGATCCGCATGACGGAGTGGAAGTGGTCGCGGGCGGGCATGGTGGTTCTCCTTGCTGGTCAGGTGAGTTGGGCGGCGATGGAGTCGGCGAGCTGGGGCGGGACGCCGAGGCGGGCCCGCAGGGTGTCGGTGTCGATCCGGTCTCCGGTCCGGGCGCGGTGCTCGTCAGCGACCTTGCGGGCGTGGGCGACGAGCGCGGCCGGGACGGGTGCAGGTGCGGGTGCAGGCTGGGGCGGTTTGGTGGGTGGCTCAGCCGCAGGGAGGTCGGTGGCTTCCAACTCGGCTGGCATGGCCGGAGGTTCAGCGGCCGTGACCGGGGCCGGTCCGGGGGCGGGAGCCGGAATCACGTCGGCCACCGGGGCGGGATCGGCGGCTTCGGCTGCACTCCGCGTATGGGCCAGCAGGGTCCCGCCGAGGAAGGCGAGTGCAGGCCATCCGGCGACGCCGAAGCGGAGCCAGGCGGGCGGGTGCCGGAGGTCGAGGAAGCCGGCGGTCGCGACGTTGGCGCCAAGCGAGGCCACCAGGGCGATCACGAACCAGCACCAGGCGAGCTGGGACGGGCCGTCACTGCGGAGTCGCCGCCAGGCCGCGACCAGCAGCAGGTCGACGCTGATCGGGTAGGCCCACGCCTTCCAGCCGTCCTGTCCAGCAGCGGCGGCCAGGTCGTGGAGGTGGGCGAAGGAGAGCGCTCCGGCGATGACGGCTTGTACGAGGACGGCGTCCGGGCGGATGCGTCCCATGACGGTTCTCCTTCCGGATCTGGCATGGAGGGGGTAGGGACCTGGCGCGTCGAGGTAGCGCCGACCTTGGAGCGGGAGGGTCAGGCAGTCGCGGAGGACGCCTTGGTGAGCCGTACGGCCGAGGAGGCCGGAGGGGCGACGGCGGGCCGGAAGGGCGCGAGCGCGGGCAGATCCGGCGTGCGGTCGGCGTGCTTGTTGCAGAGGTTGACCGCTTCGCGCAGCGAGGTGTGCGGGGCGCGGATGCGTGACCAGCCACCGCATGAGTCACCGGCGACCGCGATGCCGGGGGTGTCTGCGGGTATCTGGATGGCGGCCAGTACGGCGTCAGGGGAGATGTCGCCGAAGGCTATGTTGGCGCTGGTCTCGTCGTTGACGCGGTGCACGGTACGACCGGTGAGCTGGGCCCGGAGCATGGTGATGCCCTTGCCGAGTTCGGAGCCGAAGCGCTGGCCGCAGATCTCCAGGTAGATGCCGGCGGCGCGGCCGAGCTGGGCCAGGCGGACGAGCGCGGTGATGATCCGGTCCCGGCGCCTCTCCTCCTCCTTGGAGGCGAAGAGCGCGAGTTCGGCCACCTCGTCCACCAGGACCACGATGGGCGTGGGGCGCAGGTCCTCGGCCAGATCCCAGATGTCGGCGGCGATCTCCGCATCGGGGACGTTCACGCTGATGCGCTGTTGTTCGCGGACGAGTTGGTAGACGGACTCCATGTGCGAGACCAGGGCTTCGAGCAGATCGAGCGCCGTGTCCTGGTTGTCGGCGAGGGCGGAGAAGCGGCGAGCGAGCGGGAAAAGCTCGACGCCCTGCTTGCAGTCGATCCCGACGAGCGCGACGTCCTGAGCGGCGAGACCGGCCACCAGGTTGCGCTGGTAGACGGACTTGCCCGACTCGGTGGCCCCGAGGGTGAGCCCGTGCGGGACGGTCCGGTAATCGCGGTAGTGGACCGATCCGTCCTCGCGTAGTGCGACGGGCACGCGCATCGGAGCGCGGTCGAGCTTGGCGGGCATCTGCACGCGTTTGAGCACGTCGTAGCCCGTCATCCGCAGTTCGATGACACCGGAGCGGATCTCCCGGGCGGTGACGCCGTACATCCCGAAGGAGTGCCGCAGCCGGTCGGTGGCGGCGGAGACATCGAAAGCGTCCTGGCCGGGACGGAGCTTAAGCCGCAGGACCAGCCCAGTACGGGTCGGCCGGAAACGGAGGATGCGCGGGGCCCGCGACTCGGGGGCCGGGCGTTTGGTCATGCGGGAGAGTGCGAGCCGCCAGCGCGCGGGCGGGACCGTCAGGCCGCAGGCGTCCATGACCGAGGCGTACCGGACTAAGACCCGCAGCGCGGCGAGGACGACCCCGAAGGTCATCCAGTACCAGGCGGGACGCCGCCACCGCAGAACGAGAGCGGTGGCGACGACCAGCAGCAGTACGACCGACAGGCGGGCCATGATCAGGCCGCCTCAGCCTGCGAGCCGGCGGCGAGCGAGGTGACCGCCACGGCGCGGAAGGCGATTCCGTGCCGCTTCTGCCCGTTGAACTCGTTCTCCCAGGGACGGGCGACCAGGCCGGTCAGCGCCACCGGAGTGCCCATGCCCAGCTCACCGGAGATTCCGCTCTCGGGGACCGTGACGGACAGGATCTCCACCGCGTCGTTGGCGGCGAACATCACGTCCACGGTCATCAGCTTCGCCCCGGTCTCGACGTCGAGGGCGACCTCACCGGTACGGCGGTCCTTGACCTTGATCTGCGGCTGCTTCGCGACCATCACGGTCGCGGCGGAGGTGTCGACGGGGATCTGACGCACTACGGATCACTCCTCTATAGATGCTGAACTCCGTCACTCATGTACATGAGCGGCGTGAAGAAGAGTGCCCGACTCCTATACATGAGTCAACCCGCCGCGACGAATAAGTCGGGGCGGGCTGAGGAGAGTTGAGTGGACGTCAGTCCGTGGCGGGGATGCGGTAGCTGAAAACGAACTGGTCAGCGGCCATGAGGGTGTCGCAGACCTCCACCACACGGCCCTCGGTCGTCAGCGCCTCACGAACGAGATGCACGACGGGGGCGCCAGGACTGAGAGCCAGCTCGGACGCTTCAGCCTTGGAGGCCGGCCGAGCCTGCAAGGTCTCGACGAACTCGGCGAACTCATGCCCGTGGTCTTCGAGTCGGGCGTAAATACCGCCACCGCCCGGGTTCTCGGCAAAGAGCTCGGGGATGTCCTTCACGACATCCCACGGCAGGTACGAGCTGGCCGTCTCGACCGGAGTGCCGTTACGGAAGTAGAGCCGCCGGCGGGCGAGCACCTGAGCGCCGGGCTCGACACCGAGGCGATCGGCGACGTCCTCCGGGACCTCCATGGGGCCGATGTACAGAACGCTGACCTTGGCCGTGGCACCCGACTGCGCGGACTCCGCCAGATACGCGGCCTTGCCGCCCTGCCGATGCGAGCGCCGGAAGCGGTCGGAGGAACGGTGCCGTACCGGCGGTCGGTCCTTCACGATCGAGCCCTTGCCGTGGCGGGTCTCCACCAGGCCGCTCGCGCGGACCTCCACCATCGCCTTACGGATCGTGCCGCCCGCGACGCCGTAGCGCTCGACCAGCTCGGATTCACTCGGCACCATCTCGCCGGGCTTGAGGACCCCAGCCCTGATCTGCTGCACGATGTCGTCGGCGATCTGCACGTATCGAGGTACGGCTTTGCCCCCTCCTACCGCGGTTCCCATAGTTCTTCCCATCCTCCTATGCTCCTGTGCATGAGTAACAGCGCCGCGAAAGCCCAGTCAACGCCACTGCACTCCGTGTCCGTGGCCGGGGTCGTGGTCCGCGAGGACGGCAAACTCCTGACGATCCAGCGAGCCGACAACGGCGCTTGGGAACTCCCAGGCGGAGTGCTCGAACTCGAAGAGACCCCGGAGGCCGGCGTACAGCGCGAAGTCTGGGAAGAGACGGGCATCCACGTCGAGGTCGACGAGCTCACCGGGGTCTACAAGAACACGGCCCGAGGCATCGTCGCCCTGGTCTTCCGCTGCAAGCCGGTCGGCGGCGAGGAACGCACCTCCAGCGAGTCGACGGCGGTCACCTGGCTCACGCCCGACGAGGTGGCGGGGGCCATGTCAGAGGTCTACGCGGTCCGGTTTCTCGACGCCCTGGACGGGGCGGGGCCTCACGTGCGGAGCCATGACGGCAAGCGGCTGGCCCCGGCGCGATAGAACTTTCCCTACTCCATCAAGGCTCGCTCCGCTCGCTACCCGTCCCCGTGGTAGGGACAGTTCAGGCACACACACCGCACGTTGGCGCAGGAGCACTGACGTTCCCGGCCTCCTGGAACTGCAAGCAGTCAGATCAGAGATCAGAGGTGCCGCGCACAGCGCGGCGGCGCCGGCCGTCGCCGCCGCACGGCTCCCTCCTCGTCTCCGCCGCCGGGGCCGCGCGCCGTCGACGCCCGCGCCCACAAGGGGCGAAAGACCAGGCCGGGTGTGGGGGCGGTCGGCTCCACGGCTTTACCCACCTCCCCGGTTCGGGTCCCGCGTCGAGCAAGACCAGGGGGCCACTCGTTCAAATTCCGGGCAGCTCACAAGCCTGCCCGAGTTGCCGGCCAGCGTACGGCCCCCTGATCATGCTCGACCCCAAACCGGGCAGGACACCGGCCAAAGCCGCTCCGCCGACCTGTGACGCACACACGCCCAGGACGACAAGTTCCCACAACATCCAACACTGGTCTCTTGAGAGACCGGCAGTAGGTAGATGTTGTGCATCACGTCCACGCTCTTCAGGCTTGGCCGGCAGGAGGCCATTAATGTCTATTACCCCCCGAGGCATGTCAATCCAAGAAGCCTACAGCCTCTATCGAGGCGAGAAGCTGATCGTAAATCGCAACTATCAAAGAAAACTCGTCTGGGGGGTAGACGAAAAGATTCACCTGATTGACAGCATTCTGAAGGGATTCCCGATTCCATTATTCCTATTTGCCGAAACAGTAGACGGCGACTTTGAGATTATCGATGGCATGCAGAGGCTTGACGCCATCTTCGGCTACATTGAACATAAGTACGCCATTCAGGATGGTGACGTAAGGCAGTACTTTGACCTCAAGGAATTCTCGCGTGCGCGACAGTCCGCGGAGGCCGGAGCGTTTGAAGCCGAAGCCGGAAACCCTGACCTTCTCCCAGCAGGCAAGTGTGCAGACTTGCTTGATTACCAGCTTGCCGTAACTATCTTCGACTCGAAAGAGGAAACGCAAGTAACCGAGGTATTTCGACGTATCAACTCAGGAGGCCGCCAACTCAGCGCCCAAGAAAAACGACAGGCGGGTGTGGTAAGTGACTTCGTTCAGATGGTTAGGAGGCTCGCCTCTGATTTTAGATACGACGGATCATCCGATGTGCTCCCTCTAACTAAGATGCCAGTTGTCTCCATCGATTCTGCGCGCGAAAGACTTGGATATGGTATCGCAGCCGAGGAGACGTTTTGGTGCAGTCTGGGAGTGCTGAACCCGCGCCAGCTGCAGCAAAGCGAGGACGAGCAGCTTCTCGCCGACATTTGCATTTCGGTCGTCAGGGGCAACACGTTTAGTGTCAGCTCTGATGTGCTTGACAAATATTTCGATCCAACGACTCCCGAGAGTCATTCACTTGCAATCGACTTGAACACCTACGGGACTGACACTCTCGCCAACGACGTCAAAGACGTGCTAGGCGCCATGAAGACCATGGTGGAGTCCGAACGACCAGGCATCAGCGGAGCTTTCCGATCGCACGTCAGTACGAGTAGTTTCACCTCCGCCAAAACGCCCTTCTATGCAATATTTATGGCGTTCTACGACCTGATGATCAGGCAGCAAAAGCAGCTCACGGACCCCAAAGCAGCATTTGCTGCTATTCTAAAGGTATCCGCTAAGCTAACGCCCAGTAGAAACACAACGACTGAGCGGCAGCGCCAGGAAAACATCGACATTGTTCGCGGGCTCCTAGAGAAGCATTTTGCCAGTGCACCGCGATCAGCACTCACGCACGGCCCTGCTATGGAGATTGAATTCCCCAACATCATCAGGCGGGCTCCAATAGAGAGTGCACGCTACGAATTCAAGCAGGGGATAGCGTCGCTGGGCAACAAGCGAGAAATCGATAGGACATTTCTTGGAAAGTTGCCAAAAATCATCTCAGCTATCGCAAATGTGGGACCCGAGGCGGATGGGTACATCGTCTTCGGTGTGGCGGATACCGAGAAAGACGCTGAGCGAGTTGAACAGCTTGATTCCATCGCACCGCTCCGCATGGGAAGGCAACTCCTTGTCGGCGTGGACCGGGAGTGTCGAATCCTGGGAATTCAACTTAGCGACTACACGCGGAGGATCTTGGGAGTCATTCAAGGTTCCCCTATAAGTGAACCTCTAAAGGGCTCCGTGTTGGCGAACGTAGACACCATCTCTTACTCTGGTCGGGCGTATGTGGTTATCAGAATTCCTGCCCAGGGAGAGCTGTCCAGTTACGAAGAGGAGTACTATGTTCGCAACGGCGAAGATCTTCGTAAAATGAAAACTAGCGAGGCTCTTGCAGCCTCAAAGCGATTCAAATAATAAACACGGCGACTAGAACTAGATTCTAGCGTCAAATTTGCCGATCTCTCTAGAACTATTGACTGGCAGCTTGTCCTGCACCACCCGTGCGGGCATAGCCGCTCGCACGCAGGACGCCAGTCGCTGGTATCTGAATACCGAATCGAACGGTAGGGGATCCCCAGATTGATTATGGAGCTCCCCTACCGTTCCATGTGTCACTGCTAGTCAAAGGCCGTCGCTGGCAGTCGAGGGTCCTCGTCGCCTCCGTCGCAAGCGGCAAAGTCTGTTACGCGCAGGCGGTGACCGCGGCTGACCGCTACACGACGCACGTCACGCAGGGCTTCAGTCATGTCCATCGCCAGGAGCCGGACCTCGTTCGGCTCCGCCTCCCCGTCGCCGAGTACTTCGAGCGCGTGCTCCAGGAGTTCGCCTGACATTTCCAGTTGCACCGCTTCGGTGGTGTCAGCCAGGCGCGACAGGTAGCCACCGCTGCCCTCGGTACTCAAATAGCAGGGGTTGCCTTCGGGCCCTGACCACGGGAGGAGCCGCAGCTCGTTGTGGGTCATCATCCTCCGCTTGTCCTCTCGTCGGTCAGGTGGTGGGTGGTGAAGAATGCGTCGGCGCGGTTGCCGGGAAGCACCAGGAGCGCCGCCTCGACCACGCGTCCCGTGCGGTCGGCCGCCACGCGCGTGATCGCGAGCACTGACAGGGCCAAGCTGATGCGAAGGGTCGCCGCTTCCTCTGGTGTCGGAGGACGAGCGCTGACTCGTTCCTGGACCTCGGCCAGTGGCGGGCGGAGCTCTGCCAGCTTCGCCTCAACGCTCTTGCAGCAGTGCGATTCGGCGGGAACGTCGGTAGGCGACAGGTCGCGAGGTACGTAGATGCGAGCGAGGCTGTGCGGTGACTTTCCCTCGTGGGTGAGGCAGAGGAATTCGGTTAGCGGGCTGCTGGCCGACACCCCCAGCAGGCAGGTCAGTTGACCGTGCGCCTGGAGGTTGGTGGTGCGGACGCTGACACGTAACGCCGACTCGGCCGAGCACTCCGTCCTGAGCGTGTGGCCACCGCCGACGTACGTGATTCTGCGGAGGGGGTAGCGGACGAAGTTGCCCTTGCCGTGAATCTTCTCGACGAGACCTTCGCCCTGCAGGACCGAGAGGGCGCTCCGCAGTGTCGCCGTGCTGACCGCGTAGCGGGAAGCGAGCTGCGCCTCGGAAGGGAGACATGCGCCGGCCTTGATCCGGCCGGTCGAGATCTTGTTCCGAATGTCATCCGCGATGACGTAACGGCGAGAGGGCACGGACTGCATCACCACCTTCTCGGCGTGCGTAGGGCTACGAGCCGAGACCGGGAGTGCATGGTGAGCAGTTCGCCCGACTCGAAGCACAGACGCTTCGCTCCGCCGGGAAGCTGGAGCAGGTCGGTGACACGACACGAGAGACCACCGATCTGGATGACGTCACCGCGCTGCACGCTGGCAGAGGTGATCTCGACATGAGCGGCCGGTGCACCGTTCGGCGCCCAGCGCCTCACTGGGATCCGTCCATTCGGTCACCACGGGCGGCCACTGTGTGGCAGGAGCAACTGCACGCCTCGTAGACCACTGGGATGCCGATCGGCGTAGTAGTGGGGGAAGACTGCGCGCACTCACAGTGCGCACCGATCCGGCAGGAACTCGATCGGTAGGGAACGGCCTTCGTGTGGGTCACGCGATGCTGCTGGCGAGGAGGCATCAAAGGGCCTCCGCCGTCGCGAACCAGTTGTGGGCAAAGAGCTCGCGAGGCGCGACGGCCAGCCCGACGGGCATCGGGGAACGGGGGCGTCGGCTCATCGGGACGCACCGCTCATCGGTGTGCGAGACGGTATGGCAGATACGGTTGAACACGCTGCTCAGCTCCTATCGCTGACGGCCAGGCCCCCGGACATCGCCCGTCGCGGGGGTCACTGTGCGTACGGCGGCCCATAAGGTGCGGCCGTTCAAGCTGTTGGCGAGGAGCCCGAATCGATCGGCCTCCGAGACTGCTTCCAAGGCCTCCCGCCACGACTCGGCGGAGAGCGATTCCGGTACCTCCGCTTCGATCGACGTGAGGTGGGCGTGCTGTTCCACGCGCGGGGTGAGTCCGACGGCGGACAACCGGGCTGCGATGCCTTCGGCGCTTGCTTCCGCAGCAGGCACAGGGCAGCCTCCGTCGTCGGGTGATCACTTGGAGTAAAGCTAGTTAACTAGATTAGAGCTAGTGGACTAGATTTTCCATATGCCTGAGCAGCCGCCGTACCTCCGCATCGCTGACGAGCTCCGGCGCCGGATCGCGGAGCATGAGTGGTCGCCGGGAGGCCGGCTCCCCTCGCGCGCCCAGATCGCCCAGGAGTGCGGCGTCGGTGAGAACGTGATTCGTCGGGCTCAAGAGCTACTGATCTCTCAGGGAGCGCTGGAAGGTCGTGCCGGCTCCGGCACGTACGTTGCCGCCCCTCGTCAGCGCGCACGCATGGTCCGTTCCTCGGCACGCGAGCAGCCCAATGGCTCCCCGTTCCGCGCGGACATGAAGGCCGTGGGCAAGCAGGGAGACTGGGAAAGCCGGACCGAGGCGAAGGTGCCGGCACCAGCTGAGATCGCGTCGCGCCTCGGCATCAACGAGGGCGATCTGTGCGTCCGCACCATGTACGAGTTCCTCGCCGACGGCAAGCCGGTGCAGTTGTCGACGAGCTGGGAGCCGTACGACCTCACGGGCGGCACCCTCGTGGTCCTCCCGGAGGGAGGGCCGCATGCGGGGGTGGGCGTGGTGAACCGCATGGCGGAGATCGGCATCACGGTCAGCCATGCTGTGGAGCAACCGGAGCCGCGGCAAGCGAATGCCGAGGAGGCGTCGCTCCTCGGCATCCAGAAGGCCAGCCTGGTCACGCACATCCGGAGGACGTACTACAGCGACCAGGGGCGGCCTGTGGAGACGGCGGACATCGTCGTCCCTGCCGCGCTGTGCGAGATCGTCTACGAGATTCCCATCAGTCGCTAGTGGACGCTAGCCCTCGGCACCGCTCAGGGCGCGGGCGCAAAGCCGGCGGATCAGTCGAGATGGAACGGGGGGCCTGGAGCTGCCGGGGCCCACCCCTCCCGAAGGGCGAGTTCAATGGCGTGAGCAACGGCGGATGGAAGTTCAGGCTTGGCCTCACGTCCCAACCAGTTGCTCGGATGAGGCTGGTTGGTGGTGACCACGAGCGTTGCCCCGTGGGCGTCTGCATGGTCGATCGCGAACGTGCATGGTGTCCAGACCAGGGCCTGAGAGTAGGTCGGCCTACGACGCGCCGCCAGCGATAGGCCGTACCGTCGACAACGATGCGCTGTGCTCCGTGCGGCCCAGTCCCATGACTCCTCCTCGACACGGAGGAAGCTAACGATTCCAGCTCTGCCGTCCGTCTCAGTTTCCGTCTCATTCAGCACCGTTCGGAGCCGTTCAGACTAGACCGAAACCGATAGTCGCTCCCACGGCCAACCGCACATGAACGCAGATGAACGCCCTGACACGAGGCCCGCTGCACCACCAACAGACTTGGCAAGCGCGCATGTGGCCACCGTCACGAGTTCGAATCTCGACTTCTCGACGGCTGCTCAGCAGGGCTCCCAAGGCGCGGCCGGACAGGGCGGGGCCTTCTCCGTTCATCTATCCACCGTTTCCACCTTCGAAAGACGGTGTTCGGGTTCGATGCTCATCAGGATCAAGCGAAGGCATTGATGACCTCTGCTGGACCTGCCAAAGCGGCCCCAACCGCGCTTACTTGCGTGTACTCGGACTTGACCATGGCCACGCGAGCCTGCCGCAACTCCCTGGGCGCGACTGTCCAGCCCTGCCGGATGAAGTCGTGCAAAGTTGCAAGAACTTCATTCATCTGCGCAGGTCAGAGGCAGTATCGGTGGTCGCGTTCTTGCAGTACACGTTTACGTAACTCGGCGCAAGAACTGTCCAACCGGCTCGCGTCAGAGCCCGCCGAACTGCATCCTGCTCAACACAGCAAAGGAACGTTGCGACCGTGGCGTCATCCTCTGCCGCCATGACACTAAGGAGCGTCTTGTGAGCACTGCGCTTGAGCAGTCATCCCTGAGCATGCCCTGCATGCCCTATGGTCGTATCGGTGTGCATCATCTCGCCCCTGACGTGGTGCTGGTCGTGGTGGTGGTCCTCGTCCTCCTTGGCGCCCCTGTAAGTGACGTCACCGCACTTCTAAGTGCGGCGAGCCTCCTAGTCGCTCAGGTCGGTTCCGATCTCCGTCGGACTCCATGAAGGAGGTTGCGCCGTGGCTCGACCGGAGAAGCCGTTGCCCGAGGGTTCCGATCCGCAGATTGACGCCGCACGGTGGATACGCGCGCTTCGTGATCGCGCGGGATTGACGAACCATCAGTTAGCCCAAGAACTGGGTGTGTCGGAGTCGACCATCTCGCGAGCGATGGCTGGTCGAGGTACGAACAGATTGATCAGAATCTTGTTCGTCATGCCCTTCATGTGCGACGGGAGCATCGAGGAGTCTCAAGACCTGATGGGGCGACTTTCTCGGCGCCGGCGTGCGCATCTGCGACAGCCCATCGAGGGCGTTCTCGGTTGCGACCCTGATCTGATCACCACACCAGCTGAGCTAGTTCGAGGAATGAGAGTTCTCCGAATTCATGCTGGCCAACCCTCGCTTGCAGAACTGAAACGCAGGTCACCGAACCGCACGCTGGCACCGACAACGATCAATGAAATTCTGTTGGGTCAGCGCTTGCCATCCGCGCTTGTGCTTGCTCGATTTGTCATGGCGTGCGGAGTTGAAGCACCCGAGTCCGACCGCTGGGCACGAGCCTGGCGGAGGGTGATGTTTTCGCAACAGCAGAATGGATGGAAGTCCAAAGCTCCCTTTTCGCGCATGATCCGTTTTCAGTTGGTTGAGATGGAAGCCGATGTCGGATCTGCCTTCGCCGGGCCTTTCCAGGAGGCGCATGAAGAGATCAATGGTCACCTTGCTGGACCCTCGGATCCTGACTGATCGCGATCCGCGGCGGGTCGATCCCTCTGTGTCGTCGGGCTAGAAACCGAACCCGCCGCACTGACGACGTCAGCATGTGCAACTCGCCGTCCCTGGCCGAGCCCAGCCATGTTGTTTGACATCCATAGCTGACATCAACGGCGGCGAACGACAGGGACCTTGGTCGGCCTCCGACGTCAGCACAGGGGACGCCGCGGCCAAGCAAGAAGGCTTCTAGATCGAACTTGTAAAGCGAAGGTCGTCGGTTCGAATCCGACAGGGGGCTCTGTGGAAGGCCCAGGTCAGATGTCCTCTGACCTGGGCCTTTGTTGTGTACTGCGCTCTGTGGGATGGGCACGCGATGATCTTTGCGCCCTCGTGTGTGGCCATGGTGTGGCCATCGCGTGCGGCTTCGGCTTCGGCTGCGGTGTGGAGGCACGTGAGAGCGGGCCGCTGAACAACCGCGGGCGGCGTGCGGACGCGGTCGTGCGGGTTCGCACTCGGAGGCACTGGCATGTGGTGCTCTCGAGGTGAGGAGTCCGTCCACGGTGCGGAGGCGCGGTTCGTGGCACATGGGCGTTCACGCCGTATGACGGCGGGAGGGGAGGGCCGATGAATCCCGGCCCTCCCCTCAACAAACGTCCCTCGGCAGGGTCAGTGGAGCTGTAGTGCCTTGCGGAGGGTGGTGAAGAGGTCGGTTTGGTTGGTGACGCCCAGGACGCGGTAGGCCTGCGGGCCCTGGGCGGCGATGCGTACCTGGGTGCCGGTGTGCTCCTGGGACTGGCCCGGGGTGTTGGTCGAGTAGTTGACCTTCAGCTGGCCGCCCTCGTCGGTGACGAGGGTGGAGGACAGGCCGGGCGGGTTCGCCTCCAGCGGCACCATCTGGCTGGAGTGGCCGTGGTCGGCAGTGGTGACCACGAGCGTGTCGGGGTGCTTGGCGGCGTAGTCGCGGGCCACCTTCACGGCACGGTCGAAGGCCGCGGTCTCGCCGATCTGGCCGCAGGGGTCGGCGGCGTGGTCCTGCTTGTCGATCGAGGCACCCTCGATCTGGAGGAAGAAGCCCTGGTCCCGCCCCTGGCCGCGCTTCGACTTCTGCTTGTCCTCCAGCAGTTGGATCGCCTTGGTGGCCTGCTCGTCCAGGGCCGGAGTGCCGGCCGGGCGCTGCGCGTTGCCGGTGGTGCAGCGCTGCGGGTCCGTGCCGCCGACGGCCGCGGGCTTGCCGGTCCACTCGACGGGGACGTTGCCCGGCGCGAAGAGTCCGAGGACCGGCTTGCCGCCCTTGACGCCCTGGAGGCCCTGCTTGTCGGTGACGATCTCGTAGCCGAGCTTGCGCGCCTGCTCCGCCACCGTCATGCCCTTGTACGGGCCTTCGGTGATCTTCTGGTCGAAGCGCTGCTTTCCGCCGCCCAGCAGCACGTCCACCTTGTGGTTGACGCTCTGCTCGGCGATCGAACCGGGGCCGCCCTTGGCGATCGTGTCGGCCGCGCACTTGGCCATGTCGGCCGGACCCTGGCAGCTGCGGTCGGTGACGTGGGAGGCGAGCACGGCCGGGGTGGCGTCGGTCAGTTCGGCGGTGGTGACCGACCCGGTGGCGTAACCGCCCTTCTGCGCCAGCTCCAGGATCGTCGGCAGCGCCTGGTCGGTGTCCGGCGTCTTGGAGATCCGGCCGTTGACCGTCTTGTGCCCGGTGGCCCAACCGCTGCCGCTGGCGGCGGAGTCGGTGACGTAGTCCGGCTTGCCGTTCTTGTCGACCGCGTACGTCGTGTACGCGCCGGTCAGCGGGAACTTGTCCATGTTGAGCCGGCCCGCGGCGCCCACGGTGTAGTTCCGCGCCAGCGTGATCTCCGAGTCGCCCATCCCGTCGCCGATCAGCAGGATGACGTTCTTCGCCTTGCCGCCCTGGATCGCGCGCGCTGCCTGGTCCTTGGGGCCGAACGCGGCCGCACCCGCGGGGATGGCCACACCGGTGGCGAGCAGCACGGCGGCGCCGGCTATGGCGCGGCGGCGGGACAGGCGCAGTCTTCGCATGAGTTCTCCTCGTCTACGACCGGCCCTCGCCGGACGCTGGCAGCTCACCAGGAGCGGGTGAACGGTGTATGGCGTACCGGTGGCGCATGGTCCACGGGCGGGTGCCGTGCGGAGGGGAGGAGTTCACGGGGGAGAGAACGGGCGGGAGTTGGAGCCGTGGCTGTGGGGTGCTTGACGCGAGGCTCGGCCGCGGCTGCGTCAGGCTTGGTGGCGAGGCTTTGTCAGAGGTCTGTTAGTGGGGCTTTGCCGGCGGGCCCGTCAGGGGGGCTTGTCGGAGGGGTTCGTTGGAAGGGTGCGTCAGCGGGGCCACTTCTCCGGGGTGCTGCTGGTGGTCACGTGGCAGACGGCGGGCTTGCCGGGGGCGGGGGACTTGGCCGTGGCGACGACACGGATGCCGTCGAGCAGGATGCGGCAGGAGACGGTCCCGTTCCCGGTCGGGGTTACCTCCACGCGGGCCTCCTTGCCGGTGTTGACGAGGGCCTCCGTCTTCCAGGGCAGCTTGGTCGGGCCCAGCCGTACGTCCTTGTAGTCGGGCTTGAACTGGTCCGGGTTGTGGCGGTAGCTCACCGTGGCGGACTGGGGCTCGCCGCGGGAGGACGTGGCCTCGTACGTGAGGTACCAGGCGTTCCCGCCGCGCCACTTCTTGATCTCGGTCATGTTGTTCTTGACCCACAGCATCCCGCCGAGGATGAGGGCCGCGATCGCCACGAAGATGATCACGAAAAGCGCGTCGCCCCGGGAGCGGCGGGACGGCTGGTGCGGTGGTGCCATGGTGACCTCGGCCCGTTTCTGTGCCTTGTCCGTGTCCGTGCTGCACGATCCATGCTGCGCGATGCGTGCTGCGCGGTCGGTGCTGCGTGGCGCCGGCTGCGCTGTGGCACGCGGCTTCTTCGCTGTCCGGGTCACCGTACTCAGAGCGAACACGGTGAGTAGTCGACCCGCCGACCGATCTCTGTCTCCCCCTCTGGTCGCACCCGTCAGGCGTGGAGGGGGTCTCAAGGATGACCGGCGAAGCCCGGGAGTCAGGGTCGGGTGAGCGCTGGGCGTGAGGGCCGGGAGTGGGGGCTCAAGGGCGGGCGGGGCGCGGGGACGGGACCGAAGAGGCGCTTCCGGTGGCACTGGTGGGGTGAAGACGGCCGGGGTTGTTCTTTTCTGACGGGACGTCCGGCGGGCGGCGGCGTAAGTTCACCGGCATGGTGACTTCGATGACCCAAGAGGACTACGAGCGGCGCATGGAGCGGGCGGGGCAGACCGCCGCCGAGGCGGGGCTGGCGGGGCTGGTGGTGACGCCCGGGCCGGATCTGACCTGGCTGTGCGGCTACCAGCCGCCCGCGGTCACGGAGCGGCTGACCGCCCTGGTGATCGCGCCGGGGCAGCGCTCGCGGCTGCTGGTGCCCGTATTGGAGCGGCCGGACGCGGAGCACTCCATCGGTAGCGGGGCGATGGAGGTGTCCGGGTGGAGCGACGGCTCGGACCCGTACGCGGAGATCGCCAAGTGGATCGAGCCGCAAGGGCGTTACGGGGTGTCCGACGCGACCTGGGCGATGCATCTGCTGGGGCTGCAGCGGTCGCTTCCGGGGAGCGCGTACGCCGCGCTGACCGAGGTGCTGCCGATGCTGCGCGCCGTCAAGGACGCCCACGAGGTGGCGCGGCTGGCCGCGGCCGGGGCCGCCGCGGACGCGACGTACGAGAAGATCCTGGGGGTGCGCTTCGCCGGGCGGCGGGAGTCCGAGGTGGCCGCCGACCTCTCGCGGCTGCTGATCGAGCACGGACACAGCCAGGTGGACTTCACGGTCGTCGGGTCGGGCCCCAACGGAGCCAATCCGCACCATGAGGCGGGGGAGCGGGTCATCGAGGACGGCGACATGGTCGTGCTCGACTTCGGCGGGCTGAAGGACGGATACGGATCGGACACCACGCGGACCGTGCACGTCGGCGAGCCGGGCGCCGAGGAGCGCAAGGTGCACGACATCGTGCGGGAGGCGCAGCAGGCGGCCTTCGAGGCGGTACGGCCGGGCGTCGCGTGCCAGGACATCGACCGGGTGGCCCGGCGGGTGATCAAGGCGGCGGGGTACGGCGAGTACTTCATCCACCGGACCGGGCACGGCATCGGGGTGACCACGCACGAGCCGCCGTACATGGTGGAGGGCGAGCATCTGCCGCTCGTACCAGGGATGTGCTTCTCGATCGAGCCGGGCATCTATCTGCCGGGGAGGTTCGGGGTGCGGATCGAGGACATCGTGACGTGCACGGACACGGGCGGGCGGCGGCTGAACGAGACGGCGCGGGAGATGGCGGTGGTGCGGTAGCGGTAGTGGCTTCCGGGTCGGTTCGGCTCTCCGAGGCCCCGGGCCCGGGGGACGGAGGCCTGAGGCCTGAGGCCCGGCCCCGGGCCCCGAGGCCCCGAGACCCCGGGGCCCGGAGCCTGCAGTCCGGGCGCAGCCCGACAGCCCGGTCCGCGTCGCCGGTGGCGGCGCCACTACGGCACCAAAACCACCTTCCCGATCGTCCCGCGGGTCTCCAGGGCGCGGTGGGCGGCCGCGGCCTCCGACAGGGGGAAGGCCTGGACCGCCGGTACGAGCCGGCCGGCCGCGGCCTCCGCGAGCGCGGCGGTCTCCAGGGTGCGGATCGGGTTGTCGCCGCCGGCCCGGGCCAGCATGGGCGGCCCGAGGACCTGCTCGGAGGTGATCCCCCGGGCCGCCAGCTCGTCGTCCGTGAACTCCAGCGGGCCGCCGGACGGGGGTCCCCCCGCGCCCTTAAGGCGTGGGGGAGGGCCTTGCGAGGACCAGCCGAAGACCAGATGACGGCCGCCTTGGGCGAGAAGGCCGACGGCCGCGCGTCCGGGGTCGCCGCCGACCGAGTCGAAGACGACGGTGGCGCCGGGCACACCGCGTTCGTCGAGGAAGGTGCGGACCAGCGACGGCCAGTCGGCGTCCGTGTAGTCGACGGCGAGGTCGGCGCCCAGTTCGCGGACCCACGCCGCCTTGGTGGTGCCGCCCGCCAGCCCGATGACCGTCGCACCGGCGTTCCTGGCGTGCTGGACGAGCAGTGAGCCGATGCCGCCGGCGGCCGCGGTGACGAGGACGACGTCGCAGGCGGTGAGGTCGGCGAGGAGCAGGATGCCCATGGTGGTGCGGCCGGTGCCGATCATGGCGACCGCCTGGGCGGCGGTCAGTTTCTGTGGAATCGGGTGCAGCCGGTCGGCGGGCACGACGGCCAGTTCGGCGTAGCCGCCGGGGACCGCGCCGAGATGGGCGACGACGCGCCGGCCGAGCCAGCCGGGGTCGGTGCCCTCGCCGAGCGCGTCGACCGTGCCGGCGATCTCCCGGCCGGGCACGGTCGGGAGCTGGGGGAGCGGTATCGGCCCGCCCTCCCGGCCCTCGCGCAGGGCCGTGTCCAGGAGGTGGACGCCGGCCGCGGCCACCGCGACGCGGACCTCGCCGGGGCCCGGCAAGGGGTCCTCGACGGTCTCGTGGGTGAGGTTCTCGGCGGGGCCGAAGGCGTGCAGCCGTATCGCGTGCATGGCGCTGTCTCCTTGGCAGTTGGGGCGTGGGCAGTCGCCCTACCCGGCGGGCGAACGTCAACACTCTGTTACCTCAAGCCCGGTTGAGGTCAACCCTGCCCGCGGGACGGTCCGGCCGGTTCCGACGCGTGTGCCGAGGGTGGCCCCGATGCATGCGCCGAGGGCGCGAGCGAGGTCCGGCATCCACTGTTTTCGCAGGTCGGGGCGGATTGTCAGTGGGGTGGTCCACGATGGATGGGCAGGCGCGGAACGAGGACGGGACAGGGACGGAACGGCGGCGGTGCGAGGACGGAACGCGGACGACGCGAAGACGGCCCGAGCACGGAACGCGGACGGCACGAGGACGGCACGAAGACGGAAGAAGGTGATCGCGTGGCGGGGCGCGGTAAGGGGACGGTACGGACGGTGCGGCGGCCGGAGGTGCGGTTGCCGGAGCTGACGGCGTACGACGGCGGGGAGCTGGAGGTCGAAGGGGACTACGACGGGCTGGAGTTCGCGGAGGCCGACTGGGCGGGGCAGTCGGCGCGCGGCGCGCGGTTCATGGATTGCGCGGTGCGGCGCTGCGGACTCGATGGGACGGTGCTCAGCCGGGCGCGGTTCATCGACAGCGTGCTGAGTGGTGTGCGCGGGGTGGGGACGGACCTGTCCGGGGCGTCGCTGCGCGATGTGGAGGTGTCGGACGCCCGGCTCGGCGGGGTGCAGCTGCACGGTGCGGTGCTGGAGCGGGTCGTGGTGCGCGGCGGGAAGATCGACTTTCCGAATCTGCGGAGCGCCAAGCTGCGGGATGTCGCCTTCGAGGGCTGCGTGCTGATCGAGGCGGACTTCGCGGGGGCGGAGCTGGAGCGGGTCTCGTTCGACGACTGCACCCTGGCGCGGGCGGACTTCTCCGAGGCGCGGATGAAGGACGTCGATCTGCGCGGCGCGGCCGCGGTGGACATCGCGCGGGGGATCGACCGGCTGTCGGGCGCGGTGATCAGCGCGACCCAGTTGATGGATCTGGCACCGGCGTTCGCGGCGCAGATAGGCGTACGGGTGGAGTGAGTACGGGGAAGTGAGGCCGGGGGGTGAGGCCGGGGGGTGAGGCCGGGCTCGCGACGCGCCGAGGATGCGCCGCCCGAGGCGCCGGGGCTTGCCGGGTGTGGGGTCAGACCCGGGGGAAGCGGGCCTGGAGGTCCCAGATGGCGGGGTTGTCGCCGAGGCCGTCGTGCATGTCGGTGAGGTCGGCGATCAGGTCGTGCAGAAAGTCGCGTGCCTCGCGGCGCAGCGCGGAGTGGTTGAAGGTGAGCGGGGCCTCGTCGGCCGGCATCCAGTCCGCGTCGACGTCCACCCACCCGAAGCGGCGCTCGAAGAGCATCCGGTCGGCGGATTCGGTGAAGTCCAGCTCCGCGTGGACCGGGCGGGAGGAGCGGCTGCCGCGGGGGTCGGTGTCGAGTCGCTCGACGATGTCGCAGAGCGCCCAGGCGAAGTCGAGGACCGGCACCCAGCCCCAGGCCGTGGACAGCTCGCGGTCCGTCTTCGTGTCGGCGATGTAGACGTCGCCGCAGAAGAGGTCGTGGCGCAGCGTGTGCACGTCCGCGGTCCGGTAGTCCGTCTGCGGCGGATCCGGGAAGCGGCGGGAGAGGGAGTAGCCGAGGTCGATCACGTAGTGATGGTGTCACGCCGGTGCGGCGGGCCAGCGCCCGCACCGGAGCGGAGGGCGGATTGCGGAGGGGGTATGGGGACGACGCACAGGGGGAGGGGGGGATGAGGGCGAGTGAGGGGTCCGCCGGTGCCTCAGGGCAGCAGTCGCTGCTCCTTGGCGACGGAGACGGCGCCGGCGCGGGTGTCCACGCCGAGCTTGTCGTAGATGCGGCCCAGGTGCGTCTTGACCGTGGCCTCGCTGATGAAGAGGGCGCGGGCGATCTCGCGGTTGCTCAGCCCGCGCGCGAGCTGGCCGAGGATGTCCAGTTCCCGGTCGGTGAGGGTGGGGCGCGGACTGCGCATCTGGGCCAGGACACGGTGGGCGACCGGTGCCGAGAGCGTGCTGCGGCCGGCGGCCGCGGCACGGATCGCGGAGAACAACTCCTCCGGCCGCTCGGCCTTGAGCAGATAGCCGGTGGCGCCGGCCTCGATGGCACGCGTGATGTCGGCGTCGGTGTCGTAGGTGGTCAGCACGAGGACATGGGGGGTGCCGTGGCCAGTAGGGGATGAGCCGGGTGTGGAGGGCGAGCCGGAACCGGAGGGCGAGCCGGGCGAGCCGGAGGCTGAGGGCGCGGCCCCGGCGCGGGCGATGCGGCGGGTCGCCTCGATGCCGTCGATACCGGAGCCGAGCTGGAGATCCATCAGCACCACGTCGGGGTGCAGCGCGGCGGCCAGCGCCACCGCCTCCTCGCCGTCGCCGGCCTCCCCGATGACCTCGATGCCGTGGGCGCTGCTGAGCAGGGCGAGCAGCCCGGCGCGCACGACGGCATGGTCGTCGCAGAGCAGGACGCGTACGGGGGTGTGCTCGGATGCGCCGGCGGATGGGGTCATGGGGCGTTCTCCAGGGGGACGGCTGCGGACAGGACGGTGCCCTCGCCCGGTGCGGATTCAATGGTGAGGGTGCCGCCGAGCTGCCGCATCCGGGCGTACATGGCGGGCAGGCCGTGTCCCCGTACGCGCCCGTGGGCGGCGGGGGAGGCAGGGGTGTACGGGGCCGGCGGCGGGGTGAAGCCACGGCCGTCGTCGGCGATGTCGAGGACGATCTGGTCGCCGAGGTAGCTGAGGGTCAGGGTGACGGTGGTCGCGGCGGCGTGCTCACGGACGTTGGCCAGGGCGCCCTGGGCGATGCGCAGCAGCGCGGACTGCACCCGGTCGGGCAGCGGAGCGGGCGTGCCGTCCTGGTGGAACCGTACGGCCGGTCCGCGGAGGGCCGGCCCGCCGCTCACCTCCGACCCGCCCACCCCCGACTCGCCCGTCCGCGCGGCGAGTTCGCGCAGCGCCTGCGGCAGTGAGGCGCCGTCGGCCAGGTCGGCGGGGGCGAGGTCGTGCACGAAGCGGCGGGCCTCGGCGAGGTTGCGGGCCGTGATCTCGGTGGCCGTACGGACATGGCCGCGGGCGGTGGCGGTATCGGAGTCCCAGACGCGGTCGGCGGCCTGCAGCAGCATCTGCTGGCTGGACAGCCCCTGGGCGAGGGTGTCGTGGATCTCCATCGACAGCCGCTGCCGCTCGGCGAGCGTGCCCTCGCGCCGCTCCGTGGCGGCCAGTTCGCGACGGGTGCGCAGCAGATCGTCGATCAGCGCCCGCTGGCGTTCGGCCTGCCGCTCCATATGGATGAACACGGCGGTGGCGAGCGCCGCGACGGCCGGCGGGGCCAGCAGCAGATTCGGGTCGAAGCCGGTGGACAGCCGCAGTTGGGCGGCGACGACGAACGCGGTGAGCAGACCCACCAGCAGTGACGCCGCACCGGCCGGCAGCGTCTGCAGGCCGGTGTAGAACAGCGGCACCGCGCACCAGGCGAAACTCGGCGCGAGCAGGACCAGGACGACCCAGGCCGCCACCACCGCACCCAGCCACAGCAGCCGGCGGGCGGTGGGCCGCCGCTCGTCGTGCGTACGGGAGCCGAGCGCCGGACCGAGGACGTACAGCAGCGCGAGGGCGAGGCTGAGGGCGATGATCCAGGGGGTGCGGGGCTCACCGGGGTGCCGGATCAGGAAGCGGGCGAGCGAGGCGGCCAGCAGCAGGAAGAACGCGATATGCATGACCGGGCCCAGCCAGCGGGCGTCCGGATGGGGCTCTCGCGGCGGGTCCGCTGCCGGGGGCTGCGGGGTGCTGTGCACGTGGATCTCCTCGTCGGGGCCGTGGCGACCGCGTGGTCATGGTGACCTTGCGGCCATAGTGACCTCGGTGGTCATGGTGACCTCGTAGTCGTAGCCCGCCCGGCGAGCCTCCCGCATCAACCGATCGGCCGACCCCCGTATCCCCCATCATGCACGGCGATCCCGGCCGGACCACCGATCCGCGCGCCCCCGCGTCCCCCCGACGATGAGGACATGACTGACAACGCCACCACCCAGATGACCGACGCTCCCGCCGCCAAGGCCCCGGCCGGCAAGAGGCTGTCCCCGCGCGCCCGTATCGCCACCGGTGCCGTCGCACTCACCCTGCTCGGCGCGGGTACCTTCGGCGCCGTCTCCGCGACCGCCGCCCCCGCACGGACCACCACCGCTGCCGCCGCCACCGTCGACGAGAGCCTCACCCGCACCAGCACCCACCTCACGCTCGGCGCCGCCACCCGGGCCGCCCGGGCCGCCGTGGACGCCGCGAAGAAGGGGGGCCATGCGGTCTCGGTCGCCGTCGTGGACCGCAACGGCGACACCCTCGTCGAGCTGCGGGGCGACGGCGCCGGACCGCAGTCGTACGAGTCGGCCGGGCGCAAGGCGTTCACCGCGGTCTCCTGGAACGCCCCGACCTCGGAGCTGGTCAAGCGGCTCGAACAGGCGCCCACGCTCAAGGACATCCCCGGCACGCTCTTCCTCGCCGGCGGCACCCCGGTCCAGGCCGAGGGCGCCCCGATCGCGGGCATCGGCGTCGCGGGTGCTCCGAGCGGAGCCCTCGACGAGCAGTACGCCAAGGCCGGCGCGGACGCGCTCGGCAAGTAGCGGCAGCCACCCCGAGACGCC
Organism: Streptomyces sirii; assembly: GCF_045690365.1. Lineage (NCBI taxonomy): Bacteria > Bacillati > Actinomycetota > Actinomycetes > Kitasatosporales > Streptomycetaceae > Streptomyces > Streptomyces sirii. The sequence goes on from NZ_CP147982.1 coordinate 5,432,626, forward strand.
CCGTAGGGCGGGGTCGAACGCTTCCCGTAGGGGTTGCGAGCGCCCCCTGCGGGGCCACAACGGGCCGGGGCGGGAAGGTATTCCCGACGGGGTGGGCCGGGGCGGGAAGGTATTCCCGACGGGGTGGGCCGGGGCGGGGAGGTCTTCCCGACGGGCCGGGGCGGGGCCCGGAGTCCAGGCCAAGGGCCGGAGCCCAGCCCGGAGCACCGGCCAAGGCTTGGGCCCCGGTCTGAGGTCGTAGCTGGAGCTGCGGCCGTAGCCGGAGCTGGAACCGCGCCCCTACGGCATCGTCAGCACCCGAGGTCCCTCGTCCGTCACCGCCACCGTGTGTTCGAAGTGGGCGGCGCGGCTGCCGTCCATCGTGCGCAGCGTCCAGCCGTCGTCGTCCGCGCGGTAGTCGTCCGTGCCGCCGGACACGAACATCGGCTCGATGGCGATGACCAGGCCGTGGCGCAGGACGAGGCCCCGGCCCGGACGGCCGTCGTTGGGGACCGGCGGGTCCTCGTGCATCCGTCGGCCGATGCCGTGGCCGCCGAAGTCCTCGGGAATGCCGTAGCCGGCGGCGCGCCCGACGCTGCCGATCGCATGGGCGATATCGCCGATCCGGGCGCCGACCACGGCCGCCGCGATGCCCGCCTCCAGCGCCTGCCGGGTGGTGTCCATCAGCCGCCGGTCCTCAGGGCGCTCGGCGCCGACCGTGAAGCTGATGGCCGCGTCACCCGCCCAGCCGTCCACGAGGGCGCCGCAGTCGATGCTCACCAGGTCGCCGTCGCGCAGCCGCGAGGCGTCCGGGATGCCGTGCACGATCGCGTCGTTGACGGAGGCGCAGATCACGGCCGGGAACGGGGTGGGGGCGAAGGACGGGCGGTAGCCGAGGAACGGCGAGGTGGCGCCGGCCTCGCGCAGGACCGTGCGGGCGACCTCGTCCAGCTCCCGCAGCCGCACCCCAGGGGCGGCGGCCGCGCGGGCCGCGGCCAGCGCGTCGGCGACCACCCGGCCGGACACCCGCATCGCGTCGAGTGCCGCGTCCGTCTTGATTTCCACCATCCGTACGACCTCCCAGCGCCGGCGTCACCATCAACGCAGGCGTTATTTCTTTACCGGTATTTCTTTACCGGTATTAGTATCACGGGCATGGTGCGAACTCCACTGACCCCCTGGGAACGTGAACGCGGTGAACGGCTCGGCGCGCTGCTGCGTACGGCGCGCGGCGCGCGCAGCATGGTCGAGGTCGCGGCGGCGGCGGGACTGTCCGCCGAGACGCTGCGGAAGATCGAGACCGGCCGGGCGCCCACGCCGGCGTTCTTCACCGTCGCCGCGCTGGCCGGCACGCTCGGACTGTCGCTGGACGAGGTGGCTGTGCTGGCCACACCACCCGAAGCGGCCCCCGAGGACGCGGTCGCCTGACCCGAGCCGCCCCGAAAGCGGACGCGGGGTCGACCGTCGCCGACACGCGAAGGGTCCGCCCCCCCGGAAACGCACGAAGCGCCCGCCCCGGAAACGCACGAAGGGCCGGCCCCAAAGGGGACCGGCCCTGCAAGCACTCGTGCGCCTACGCGCCTACGACGCCGACGCGTCCGCGACCGTGACGCTCACGCGTCTCGGTCGCTCGCTCGGCTGCCTCGGCTGCCTCAGACGTTCACGCCGAAGTCCTGCGCGATGCCGACGAGGCCCGACGCGTAACCCTGGCCCACGGCGCGGAACTTCCACTCCGCGCCGTTGCGGTACAGCTCGCCGAAGACCATGGCGGTCTCGGTCGCCGCGTCCTCGCTGAGGTCGTAGCGGGCGATCTCGGTGCCGCCGGCCTGGTTGATGATGCGGATGAAGGCGTTCCGCACCTGGCCGAAGTTCTGGCTGCGGTTCTCGGCGTCGTAGATCGAGACCGGGAAGACGATCTTGTCGATGTCGGCCGGCAGAGCCGCCAGGTTGACGTTGATCTGCTCGTCGTCGCCCTCGCCCTGGCCGGTGACGTTGTCGCCCGTGTGGACGATCGACTGGTCCGGCGTGGACTTGTTGTTGAAGAAGACGAAGTGCTGGTCCGAGAAGACCTTGCCGCTCGGGTTGACCGCGATCGCGCTGGCGTCGAGGTCGAAGTCCGTGCCGGTGGTGGTGCGGACGTCCCAGCCGAGGCCGACCGTGACGGCGGTCAGGCCCGGTGCCTCCTTGGTGAGGGAGACGTTGCCGCCCTTGGACAGGCTTACAGCCATGGGGATGTCCCTTTCCTTGTCATCGCGTCGATTCGTCGGGCTCCGTACTGCGCACGAAGCTACCGTCACTCACCACAACGCCGTGAGGGGACCACGAGGTTCCAGCTGTCTTTGCTCTCTTTGCCGAATCCTGATGCCGAACGCCCCCGCGGGCTGCCCGTAAAGAGGGTGACGAGGGCCCCCGGCCCGGGGGATCATAGGACGCATGTCCGGGCCCTATGTCATCCGCGGTTCGGTCGTCCTTCCAGAGGCCGAGCTCGTATGGCGTTTCTCGCGGTCCTCCGGTCCGGGCGGCCAGCACGTCAACACCAGCGACAGCCAGGTCGAGCTGCGCTTCGACCTCGTCAAGACGCAGGCGCTGCCGCCGGTGTGGAAGGAGCGCGCCCTGGAGCGGCTGGCCGGCCGGCTGATCGACGGCGTGCTGTCCGTACGCGCCTCCGAGCACCGCTCCCAGTGGCGCAACCGCGAGACCGCGGCCGTCCGGCTCGCCGCGCTGCTGGCGCAGGCCACCGCACCGCCGCCCGCGCCGCGCCGCAAGTCGCGGATCCCACGAGGCATCAACGAGCGCCGGCTGCGCGAGAAGAAACAGCGCGGCGATACCAAGCGCGGTCGCTCGGGCCGCGACTGGGGCTGAGCCCCCGGCCCCGAGCCGAACCAGCGGCCCCCGGAGCGCCCCGCTCCCGGCCGGCCCGACCCGCCCCGCGACCCGGTCACCCCAACTGCCGGTACTTCCCCCGGAAGTACGTCAGCGGCCCGTCGTCCTCATTGGGGACCGACGTCGCCAGCACGCGCCCGATGACCAGCGTGTGATCGCCGGCCACCACCCGCTGCTCGGTGCGGCACTCCAGCGTCGCCAGCGCGCCCCCGACGAGCGGGGCGCCGGACGCTTCACCCCTTACGTGCGCGATGTCCTCGAAGAGCAGTCGGTCGCTGATGCGGCCCTTCATCGCGAATCGTCCGGCAACCTGCCGCTGGTGTCCCGACAGCACCGACACGGCCCACAGCGGCTGCACCGCCAGCAGGTCGTCCATCCGTGAGTCGTTGCGAACGCTCACCATCACCAGGGGCGGGTCGAGGGAGACGGACAGGAATGCCGTGGCGGTCATGCCGACGTCCTCGCCGCGCGGCCCGTCGTCCGGGTCGTGGGCGGTGATCAGCACCACGCCGGCGGCGAGGCGGGACAGGGCGGCACGGAACTCGTCGTCACTCACCCCAACAGAATGCGGGATCGGTGCGCCGCCCGGCACGGATGTCGGGGCGACGGCGGGTGTGACGGGGGCTGAGAGCCCGGTGGCAGGCGCATCGGCGGGGGTTTTCGTGAACACGCCATGCACGCTAACGTCCCCCCGCGCCGGGCCGCATCGGGCCCGGGGACCACTCGCGTCCTAGGTCCGACGACGGAGTCCCCCGGGGTGTGGGCGCCCGGAAGTACGCGAACCTCAGAATTTGCGTTCAGAAAGTGTAGAAATAGTGAACGCGGGCTCGAATAATGGGGGCGCCGAAGATCACCAAAGCTCGCTCACGCTCTGTGACTTGAGTCACAGCGGGCGCTAATTGTTGACCCTGTGTACCGAGTGAACAGCTCACTGTGATTCAGTGAGCGTGGAATCGGACGACGAAGAATCGTGGAGTTTGCTGTCGAGGTCTCAGGGAGAGCGAGCGATGGAGACCGAGTCGGAGCCATACGTCCGTCTTGCGACCCTGCGGCAGCTGCACCAAGTGGTCGCCGAGCTGAACACCGCACGCAGCCTTGCGGACACCTTGCAGACCGTCGCCGACGGCGCGCTCACCGGCCTCGGCTACGAGCTGTCCGCGGTCAACCTCGTCCGCCCCGACGGTGACCTCGTCGTCGCCGCCGTCGCCGGCAGCGCGGGCGCCGAAGCCCTGATGGCCGGACGGGTCGGCTCCCGGGCCTCCTGGGACCGCCGACTGTCCATGGGCGAACGCTGGGGCGACCTGTGCTTCATCCCGTACACCGAGGGCTGGGTACTGGACGACGACGACGTACCCCAGTGGCACACCGCCGGCCCCGCACCCCGCTTCCCCGACGAGTGGCACCCCATGGACCGCCTCTTCGCGCCCATGTACACCGCCGGCAACGGCGGCGGCGAACTGCTCGGAGTGATCTCCGTCGACCGCCCGCGCAACGGCCGCCGCCCCGGCCCCTGGGGCCAGGAAGCCCTGCAGATGTACGCCTTCCAGTCCGCCATCGCCATCAGCAACGCCCGGCTGCGAGCGAACATGCAGCGCGCCCTGGTCCGGCTGGAGCGCGAGCAGCAGGCCCTGCGCGCCAGCGAGGAAAGCTTCCGGCAGGCCTTCGAGTACGCACCCAGCGGCATGGCCGTCGCCGAAATGGGCGGCGACCAGCACGGACGGCTGCTGCGCACCAACGACGCGCTGTGCCGGCTGCTCGGCCGCACCGCCTCCGGCCTGCGCCGCTACTCCTTCTCCGACCTGGTCCACCCCGAGGACATCGGCACCCTGCTGCGCACCTCCGCCGAAGGCGGCCGCGCCGAGCTGCGCCTCGCCCGCCGCGACGGCACCTACGTCTGGGTCTCGCTGCGCAACTCCGTCGTCGCCGACACCGCCGACGGCCCCCGCTACCTCCTCACCCACGTCGAGGACATCGAGGAGCGCAAGCGCCACGAGCTGCAGCTCGCCCACCGCGCCAGCCACGACTCCCTGACCGGACTGCCCAACAGCGCCGAACTGCGCGCCCGGCTCGGCGCCCGGCTGTGCTCACGCCCACCGGGCTCGATGGCCGACGCCTACGCCTCCGTCGGCCACCCCAGCGACCCGCACGGCTTCCGCACCGACGGCAAGGAGCCCTTCGACGGCATCGACGGCTTCGAAGGCAAGGCACCCGCCCCCCTCGACCACCACGTCCACCTCATCGCCCCCGCCGACGGACCGGCCGACGACGGCTCCAAGGGACTCGCCGTCCTCTTCTGCGACCTCGACGGCTTCAAGTCGATCAACGACCGCTTCGGGCACAACACCGGCGACGCCGTCCTCATCGAGGTCGCCCGCCGGCTGACCAGCGGCGTCCGCGACGGCGACACCGTCGCCCGGCTCGGCGGCGACGAGTTCGTGGTGCTCGCCGACGGCCTGGGCACCGCCGACGCCGCCGACCTCGCGGTCCGCCTGCGCAACGCCATCATCCCGCCGATCCGCGTCGAGGGCCGAGCCGTCCGCGTCGGCGCCAGCTTCGGCATCGGCTGGGCCAGCTGCGGAATGACGGCCGAGGAAGTACTGGAATCCGCCGACCAGCGGATGTACGTCGAAAAACGCTCCCGCTCCAAGGCCAACCGGCGAGCGGCCGGCTGACCGGGCCGCCCGCCGCGGCCGCACGGCATGCCGCGCATCTCACATCCGCCGCCCGCGGCCACCACACCAGCAGCTCACCGATCTGTTCACCGATCTGTAGCGATCTTGTGGCCCTCCGGAGCCGGTGTGGCCGGGCCATCACGGGGTAGGCTGCGCCGATGCGGCGCGGCGCCGCCGGGGGCCCCGAAGACACAGCGCGCAGAGACCTCTGCGCACGCGTACCAACACGTACACGACGCGCACAGATCGCTTGGGAGTGACACGGAATGACGGCCGGCAACAACGGCGCGGACACGCCGGAGAACGACGACCCGTTCGCCTATCTCTACCGCTCGGAAGGCGGCCAGGACGGCGCACCGGGCTCGGCGGGCGACGGCGCGGCGGCCCGGCAGCCGGGGGTTCCGCGCACGTCCTACAACCAGGTGCGCGCCGTGGGCCAGCGCCAGTACGGCCAGCAGGCCCAGCAGCAGGTCACCTACGGGCAGCAGAACGCCAGCTACGCCGCACCCGAGACCCTCCCCGGCGGCGAACGCACCCGCACCGTCCCGGCCGCCGGCCGCGGCGGCCACGAACCGCGCCGCCGCAACGGCCTGCTCATCGGCGCCGTCGCCGTCGTCGCCGTGGTGTGCATAGGCATCGGCGTCGCCATGCTCACCAACAACCGCGGCGACAAGAACTCCGGCAACGCCGGCAAGCCGGGACCCACGGCCGCCGAGAGCGTCAAGCCCGACAAGCCCACCAGCAAGCCCAAGCCCGGTGAACTGCCCAAGGAGGACGCCGGCAGCCTGCGGCTCGACGGCGGCGCCAGCACCGCCAAGGACATCCCCGGCGCCCGCTCCTCCGGCGGGACCTACGTCGCCGGCATGAACACCCCCGGCGCGTCCACCACTTGGACCGTCGACGTCGAAAAAGCCGGCCAGTACAAGCTCTACGTCGGCTACGGCGTGCCCGGCAAGGACGCCAACCTCACCCTGAACGTCAACGGCAAGGCCGACAGCCGCCCGATCAACCTCGGCAACTTCGCCCACGCCCCCGAAGGCGCCTGGGACAAGGGCTGGACCAAGACCTGGTCGCTCGTCCAGCTCAACCAGGGCACCAACACCATCAAGCTGTCCTGCGAGAGCGGCAACCAGTGCGACGCGAACCTCGACCAGATCTGGCTCGCCAGGCCCTGAGGCACACCTGACCACCGGGCCTCACGCCACCGCCGGACGATCCGTCACCACCACGCCCGCCAGCAGCTCTTCATAGGTCGAGGCGTCGAACTCGCCGGCCGCCGGGGCCCGTACGGTCGCCGCCGACAGCGCCACCGCCCGCGTCAGCCGGTCCGGCCACGGCAGCCCCTCCACCAGACCGGACAGCAGACCGGCCACCGCCGAATCACCGGCACCCGTGGGATTGCCCGCGAACCGCCGCGGCGGCGCGGCCTGCCAGACACCGTCCGCCGTGACCGCCAGCATGCCGTCCGCACCCAGCGAAGCCGCCACCGCATGGGCGCCGCGGCGCCGGGCGTCACGGGCCGCCCGCAGCGGCTCGGTGCTGCCGGTCAGCGCCGCCAACTCATCGGCGTTGGGCTTGGCCAGATCGGGCCGGGCGGCCAGCCCCCGGCGCAGCGGCTCACCGCTGGTGTCCAGCAGCACCGGCACACCCGCGGTCCGCGCGGCACGGGTCAGACGGGCATAGACATCGACCGGGACACCCGGCGGCAGACTGCCGCACAGCGCCACCGCCCGCGCCTCGCCCAGCAGTTCGCGATACGTGCCGAGGAAGGCGTCCCACTCGGCCGGCGAGACCGTCGGACCCGGCTCGTTGAGCTGGGTGGTGTCCCCGGACGCCGCATCGACGACGGCGACGGTGCGGCGGGTGGCGCCGCCGACCGGGACCAGCGCGTCGGTGACCTCCGTCTCCGCCAGCAGCGCCCGCAGCGCGTCCCCCGTCCCGCCGCCCGCGAAGCCGGTGGCGACCGTACGGTGGCCGAGCGCGGCCAGCACACGGGCGACGTTCAGGCCCTTGCCACCAGGGCGCTCGGACACCTCGGTGACCCGATGGGCGCTGTGCGGACGGAGCCGGGGCACGCGGTAGGTGATGTCCAGGGCGGCGTTCAGCGTGACCGTGAGGATCATGGTCCCCCCTCCGGGCAGTCATGGCCGGGCGGCCGTGAGCGGGCGACCGCACTCGGCGGTGGCATGCGGACAAGTGCGCGAGCGATCATGCCATCGCCGACCGGGGTTGGCCCAGACCCGGGGTAACCGCCGTGCGGTCACCGACTACCGGCAAGGGGCGGCACCCTGCGTAGCCGCCCTGGTGCCGCCGCGGAGCCTCACACCCCCCGCGGGCGCACCACCCACTCGCCCCGCCGCATGACACCCACCACGTCGTACGCCGCATCGAGCACCACCAGATCGGCGTCCTTGCCGGCCTCCAGGGAACCGGCCCGGTCACCGATGCCCAGCAGCCGGGCCGGGTTCGCCGACAGCGCCCGCACCGCCTGGTCCACCGTCAGACCGTCGACGGTGACCGCCCGCCGGAACGCCCGGTCCAAAGTGAGCGTGGAACCCGCGATCGAACCCGCCGTCGGACCCTCGCTGATCCGCGCCACACCGTCCTTGACCTCCACCCGCATCGGGCCGAGCGGATACATCCCGTCGCTCATCCCCGCCGCGCCCATGGCGTCCGTGATGAACGCGACCCGCCCGGCCCCCGCGTCGCGGAAGGCCAGTTGGAGCATCGCGGGGTGCAGATGGGTGCCGTCGTTGATGAGCTCGACGGTGATCCGCTCGTCCTCCAGGAGCGCGGCGATCGGACCCGGCGCCCGATGGCCGAGCGGCGGCATCGCGTTGAACAGGTGGGTGGCGACCGTGGCGCCCGCGTCGACGGCCTGCCGGGTCGCGTCGTAGGAGGAATCGGTGTGGCCGATCGCGGCGATCACCCCGGCGTCGGCGAGCAGCCGCACCGACTCCAGACCGCCGGGCAGCTCGGGCGCGACCGTCATCATCACCGCCGTGCCGCGCGCCGCCTCGACGAGCCCCCGCACATCGGCCGGATCCGGATCGCGCAGCAGGCCCGGCTGGTGGGCGCCGCAGCGCTGCGGGGAGATGAACGGGCCCTCGAAGTGGATACCGGCCAGCTCGCCCTGCTGGACGAGCTCGGCCAGCACCCCCGCCTGCCGGGCGAGTTCATCCAGCTCGCCGGTGACGGTGGAGGCCAGCATCGAGGTGGTGCCGTGCCGCCGGTGGGTCCCGATCACCGTCATGCACTCGTCCGGGTCGGCGGACGAGAAGGAACCGCCGCCTCCGCCGTGGACGTGCATATCGACGAACCCCGGGACGATCAGATGCCCCGAAAGGTCCACCACGTCCGCGCCGCCCGCCTCCCACTCGGCGTCCCGGTCGCTGTCGCGGCTGTGGACACCGGCGATCCGGCCGCCCTCGACGATGATCCGGCCGCCGTCGACCACACCGGACGGCCGGGCGATCCGGGCGCCGGCCAGGGTGGTGCGGACAGGGCCCGCAGCCGGCTGCGCGGACTGTTGCTGTGCCATCAGGCGGTTACCTCCGTGGAGAGAAGATCCCAGGCGAGGAGCCCCGCGCCCAGGCACCCGGCGGCGTCCCCCAGGGCCGCCGGAACGATCGAGGGAAGCCGCTGGAACGTAACGCGCCGGCGGACCGCTTCCCGCAGAGGGACGAACAGCGTGTCGCCCGCCTCGGCGAGCCCGCCCCCGATGATCACCGTCCGCGGGTCGAGCAGGGTGAGCCCGGTCACCAGACCGTCGGCCAGCGCGTCCACCGCGTCCTGCCATACGGCACGGGCGCGGGCGTCACCGGACTCCACGGCCTTCGCCGCGTCCGCCGCACTGGCCCCCGGATCACCGCAGACCGCCGCCCAGTCCCGGCCCACCGCGGCCGCCGAGGCCAGCGTCTCCAGGCAGCCGCGCTGCCCGCAGCCGCAGACCCGGCCCCCGGGCCGTACGACGATGTGGCCGATCTCGCCCGCGCTGCCGTGCGCACCGGCCTCGATCCGGCCGCCGATACCGATGGCGCCCGCGATACCGGTGCCCAGCGGGACGAACAGGAAGCGGTCGGCGTCCCGGCCGGCGCCGATCCGGCCCTCGGCCAGACCGCCGGTGCGCACATCGTGGCCGAGGGCCACCGGCACCTCGCCCAGCCGCTCGGACAGCAGCGCCCGCAGCGGTACGTCCCGCCAGCCGAGGTTCGCGGCGTAGACGGCGGTGCCGGACCGCTCGTCGACGATGCCGGGGACGGCGACGCCGGCGGCCTCGGCGGTGGCACCCAAGCGTGCCGCGCCGATGTCGCGCAGCTCGGCGGCGAAGCCGAGGATGGCCTCGACGACCGCGGCGGGGCCGTGCTCGCGGCCGGTGGGGCGCCGCGCCTCGTACAGCAGGGCGGGCGGCGCCTCCTTCGACGGTGCGGTGTCCACCCCCACGAGGGCGGCCTTCATCCCGGTGCCGCCCACATCAAGGGCGATGACGTGTCTCACGGGAACAGTTTCGCGCGATCCGCCCTGAAAGGTCTAGTCCACTCACCGGGGGATCGCGAAGAGAACCGCAGGAGTCCGGTGAGTGAAGGAACTGTGGGAACCCGGTACCGGAGCCGGACCGCCGGTGGTGTAGACCTTGAGGGGAACGCGGGAGGATTTCGCTGTTCACGCCGGTCTGGGGCGATCCCCCGGACGGCGTTGCCACACCCGGCAAGCACGCAATTTCGGGCACGGACAAGGGCGGTAACAGCGGTGCAGCGGCGGTACTTGAGCTTGGCGGCGGCGACGGTCGCCACCACCATCGCGCTGACTCTCACGGGCTGCGGCAGCGGCTCGGGCGACGGCGACGTCACCCTCAAGCTGATCGCGGCGGACTACGGGGACAGCGAGGCCAACGGCTCCCAGAACTACTGGGACGAGCTCGCCCGCGCCTTCGAGAAGAAGAACCCCGGCATCAAGGTCGACGTCGAGGTCTACAGCTGGACCGACGTCGACAAGAAGGTCGAGGACCTCGTCAAGGACGGCCACGCGCCGGACCTCGCCCAGATCGGCGCGTACGCCGACTACGCCGCCGCCGACAAGCTCTACCGCGCCGACCAGTTGCTGTCCGTCTCCACCGAGGCCGACTTCACCCCCTCCCTCGCGGAGGCCGGCGAATACCAGCGCGTCCAGTACGGCCTGCCCTTCGGCGCCAGCACCCGGCGGCTGTTCTACAACAAGAAGCTGTTCGCCAAGGCCGGCATCGCCAACCCGCCGCAGTCCTGGAGCGACATCGCCCGCGACGCCCAGCTGCTGAAGGCGCGCGGCGTGAAGATGCCCTACGCGCTGCCGCTCGGCCCCGAGGAGACCCAGGCCGAGACGCTGATGTGGATGCTCAGCGGGGGCGGCGGCTACACCGACGGCATCGGCAAGTACAGAATCGATTCGCCGGAGAACATCAAGACCTTCAACTGGCTGAAGGAGGACCTCGTCGGCAAGGGCCTGACCGGCACCGACCCGGCCCAGCTCAACCGCGAGGACGCCTTCCAGGGCTTCGTCGACGGCGAGGTCGGCATGCTCAACGGCCACCCCACCCTGATGAAGCAGGCCGAGGCCAAGGGCATCGACTACGGCACCGTCGAACTGCCCGGCGTCGACGGCAAGGCCAAGGCCACCATGGGCGTCGCCGACTGGATGATGGCCTTCAAGCAGAACGGCCACCGCGCGGAGGTCGGCAAGTTCCTCGACTTCGTCTACAGCGACAAAAACGTCGTGAAGTTCTCCGGCGAGTACGGGCTGCTGCCGGTCACCACCTCCGCCTCCCAGGCGATGCTCGCCGACGACAAGTACGCCAAGCTGCACGGCTTCCTCAAGCAGCTGGCCACCGCCGAGTTCTACCCGGCGGACAAGACCTCCTGGCCCCTGGTCTCCAAGACCGTCAAGGCCAAGATGGGCGCCGCCGTCGGTCCGAAGGGCAACCCCGCCGGCGTCCTCACCGACATCCAGAACACGGCGGACGCGGCGGACAACGCGGCGGGGTGAGGGGACGGGGCCCGGGCGGGGAGCCGCCGGGGCGACGGGCCGTCGTCCGTGGGCGGGCGGCGGTCGTTCATCGGTAGGGGTGAGTGAAGTGCACTGGCCTGGAACACCGGCCGACGCGCATGCGACCCCGGGGCACCGGGGCACACACAAGGCATGGAGCGGCTCGGCATATCCCCGACCCGCGGTACCGAGGCGCACACGGGCATAGAGCACCGAGGTGTACACAGCCCTGGAACGCCGAGGCCCACCGCGGTTACACTCCGAGGGAACTGATTACTCTCCGTAATCGTTGCCGTAATGAGTGGAGGCCGCCAAGGCAGACAAGCGCTGCTAAGGCAGGAGGCGAGAGGCAGGAGGCGGGGGCCCTGTCCGACCATGCGCTTATCGTGGAAACGTGACGACGAGCGGTACGGGGGACAGCGGTACGACGGCCGGCGGTACGGAGGACATGGGCGGGGCGAGCGGAACAGACGGCGCGGAAGCCGGCGGCGCGGAAGCCGGCGGCCCGGCGGGCGCTTCGGACTCCGCGGATGCTGTGGCCTCCGCGAGTGCCGTGGACTCCGCCGGCTCGGACTCCGTCGGCGCTTTGGGCGCCGCGGACGGTGCGGACGCCACGGACCGTGAGGGCGCCACGGACCGTGAGGGCGCCACGGACCGTGAGGACGCCACGGACCGTGAGGACGCCACGGACCGTGAGGACGCCACGGACCGTGAGGACGCCACGGACCGTGAGGACGCCACGGACCGTGAGGACGCCACGGATTCCGCAGAGAGTGTGGGCGCCGACGACCGTGCGGCCGCCGGGCGATCCATAGGCGGCGAAGGCGCATCGGGGCTCTCCGCCCGGGACGAGGCCGTGCTCGCCGTGGAGCGCCGCTCGTGGCCGGGCCCCGGCCCCAAGGAGCGGGCCATCCGTGAGCGGCTCGGAATATCCCCGACCCGCTACTACCAACTCCTCAACGCCCTGTTGGACGACCCCCGCGCGCTGGCTCACGACCCCGTCACCATCAACCGCCTGCGCCGGGTACGCGAAGCGCGCCGCGCCCGCCGCTGACGACGCGGGGCGTGGCCGGGCGACGCACTGCGTGGTCGCGTGATGCGCGGCGTGGCCAAGTGGCACGGGGCCCGCGGCGCAGGCCCCGAGCCAGGGCGAGCGCGGTGACTCGGGAGGCGGCAGAGCGGTTCGATGCCTGCCCGGTTCGGTTCCATGTCTGCCCGGTTCGGTTTGACACCCGCCCGGTTCGGTTCGACGCCCACCCGGCTCCAACCCGCCGGCGCGATGCGCCCGTACACCCGCCGTGCGCCGGTCCCCCGCCGGTAGGGTCGGCGCATGGGCAGCTCCCCGAACGCCGCGCCGCACTCAGAGCCGTCACCCGAACCCGAGCGTGCGCCCGGCTCCGTGCCGGCACCGCACACGCCTGCCGGCCGCGACGGCCTCGCCGCGCTGCTGGCCCACCCCGAACGCGCAGTCGTCGCCCTGGACTTCGACGGCACCCTCGCCGACATCGTCCCCGACCCGGAGAAGGCCCGCGCCCATGACGGCGCCGTCGCCGCCCTCGGCCGCCTCGTGCCTCGGCTGCGCGCGGCCGCGGTGATCACCGGCCGCCCGGCCGCCCTCGCGGTCCGCCTCGGCGGCTTCGACTCCGTCCCCGGCCTGGACCACCTCACCGTTCTGGGCCACTACGGCGTCGAGCGCTGGGAGGCGGCCACCGGCACCGTCCACGCTCCCGCCCCGCACCCCGGCGTAGCCGCCATACAGGCCGAACTCCCCGGCGTACTGGACGCCTCCGGTGTCTGGCACGGCACCTGGGTCGAGACCGCCATCGAGCGCAAGGGCGGTCAGGCCATCGCCGTCCACACCCGCCGCGCCGACGACCCTCAGGGCGCGTTCGACCGCCTGCGGGCCCCCCTCGCCGCGCTCGCCGAACGCCACGGCCTGATCGTCGAACCGGGGCGTTACGTCCTGGAGCTGCGGCCTCCGGGCATGGACAAGGGCGTGGCCCTCGCCGAATGGGTCCGCGAAACCGGCGCGTCGACCGTCCTCTACGCCGGCGACGACCTCGGCGACCTCGCGGCCTTCGCCGCCGTCGACAAGCTCCGCTCCGACGGCCTGGCAGGCGTCCTGGTCTGCAGCGGCAGCGCCGAGGTGACCGAACTCGCCGACCGCGCCGACCTGGTGGTCGACGGCCCCGCCGGGGTGGTGGAACTGCTCGGCGCCCTCGCGGACCACCTCGCCGTGAGGTGAGCGTTCGGGCTGAGCGTTTGGATTGAGCGTTCGGTTCGAGTGTGACGACGCCCCGCTCACGACGCCGCCGCCCCCGTCGCCGTCCGTGCGTAGTGTGCGGCGATCTCGTCGCTGGTGGTCAGCCATACGCCGGGGTGGTGGGCGATGTGGGTGAGGGCCTGGTCCAGGTACTTGTGGCGGAACGGCTGGCCGATGACGAACGGGTGCAGGGCCAGGGACATCACCCGGCCGCTGTCCGCCGCGTCCTCGTGGAGCTGGTCGAGCTGGTCCTTGACGATCTGCACGAAGTCCGGCCCCGTCAGGCCCTTGCTGACGAACAGGCCGATGTCGTTGAGCTCGACGGAGTACGGCACGCTCAGCATCCCCGGCACGTTCAGCCGGTACGGCTGGTCGTCGTTGGTCCAGTCCAGCACGTAGCTCAGCCCGAGCTCGGCGAGCAGCTCCGGAGTGCGGAAGGTCTCGGTGAGCGCCGGCCCCATCCAGCCGCGCGGCCGCCGGCCGGTGGTCCGCTCGATGCTGGTGACCACCTCCGTCAGGTAGGCGCGTTCCTCGTCGGGCGTCATGTCGGCCTGGAAGGTGGAGTTGTTCTTGCCGTGGGCGAGCCACGCCCAGTCGCGGGCCCGGCCCGCTTCGACGATCTGCGGATAGCGTTCGCCGGCGTCGGAGTTGAGCAGCACGCTGGCGCGTATCCGGTGGCGGTCGAGGCTCTCGATCAGCCGCCAGACGCCGACCCGGGGGCCGTAGTCGCGCCAGCCGTAGTTCAGCGGGTCCGGGGTCAGTTCCGCGGTGCCCGGGAAGGTGCTCGTCGACGGGCGGTCGATCCGGTAGTGCTCGATGTTCAGGCCCACGTAGAAGGCGACCCGGGCGCCGCCCGGCCACCGGATCGGTGCGCGATCGACTATCGGGCTGTAGTCGTAGAGGTCGTTTTCCCTGGGCTGATCGGCTACGGGTCGGTCAGCCAGGAGCCGGTGGTTCATCGCTCTTGCCTCGCCTCTGTTCGGGTGCGTACTGGTGGCGTGCTTCCTGGTACGCAGCCTCGAACCTTCACATCGATGTGAAGCTCAAGGTGGTGAGGGGTGACGCCGGTCACAGTCCCCGGCGGGCTACCCGGCAGGGAGGCCCCCGACGCCCAGCCGGGCGCCCCCGTCCTCGTCTCAGCCCCGCAACGCCCGCAGCTGCTTGAGGAACCACTGGGCCGGCGGCAGTGCGGTGGCGGCCGCCGCCAGTCGCGCCGTGCGCTCGCCGCGTTCCCCGGCGTCCATCGAGAGCGCCTCGTGCAGCGCCCGCGCCGTGCCGCTGACGTCGTACGGGTTGACGGTCAGGGCGTGGCCGCCCAGCTCCTCGTGCGCGCCGGCCTCCCGTGACAGCACCAGTGCGCAGCCCTGCTCCGACACCACCGGGATCTCCTTGGCGACGAGGTTCATCCCGTCCCGGATCGGGTTCACCAGTGCCACGTCCGCCAGGCGGTAGGCGGCCAGCGACCGTGCGAAGTCGTCCTTCACATGCAGGACGACCGGACGCCAGGTGTCCGTCCCGTACTCGGAGTTGATCTCCTCGGAGAGCCGGCCGACGGCCGCCGTGTACTCCCGGTAGACGGCCAGGTCCTGGCGCGAGGGGTAGGCGAAGGCGATATGCACCACGCGCTCGCGCCACGACGGCTCCTCCGCCAGCAGCTGCCGGTAGGCCAGCAGGCCGCGGACGATGTTCTTCGACAGTTCGGTCCGGTCCACCCGGACGATGGTCTTGCGCGCCGTCCCGTCGGGCCCGGTGCCGATCTGCTCGCGCAGGGTGGCCAGCCGCTCCTCGACATCCGCCCGCCGCGACCGCTCCAGCAGGAAGTCGGCGTCCGCCCCGAGCCCGTACGCACCGATCCGGGTGCCCCCGGTGCCGCCGGTGACCTCGGCGCAGCACGCGGTGAACGCGTCCGCCCACCGGTGGGTGAGGAACCCCAGCTGATCGGCGCCCAGCATGCCCTCCAGCAGCTGCCGCGCCACCTCGTCCGGCAGCATCCGGAAGTAGTCCGGCGGCGCCCACGGCGTGTGGGAGAAGTGCGCGATGCGCACGTCGGGCCGCAGCGCACGCAGCATCCCCGGCACCAGCGCCAGGTGGTAGTCCTGCACCAGCACCGCCGCCCCCTCGGCGGCCTCGTCGGCGAGGGCCCGGGCGAAGGCGCGGTTGTACGTCTCGTACGCGCCCCACTGCTGCCGGAACCCGGCGTCGAAGACCGGCTCCAGCGGCGTCTGGTAGAGCATGTGGTGGACGAACCACAGCACCGAGTTCGCGATGCCGTTGTAGGCGTCGGCGTGCACCTGAGACGGGATGTCCAGCATGCGGACGCGCTGTCCGCCGGTGTCCTCCGGCGCCAGGGTGCCCCCGGTCCGGCGTACGGCCTCCCGGTCCCCGTCACCGAGCGCCGCGCACACCCACACCGCGTTCGTGTCGGGGCCGATGGCCGACAGCCCGGACACCAGCCCGCCCCCGCCCCGCTTGGCGCCGAGCGCCCCGTCCTCCCCCACGGCGTACGACACCGGCCCGCGATTGGACGCGACGAGAACCTCGGCACCTGCCCGGACCGCACTGCGCTCGGAGACCATGTCGCGACATTAACCCGCCGCAGAACCGCGCAAACGTACGGACACGGGTCAGGCCGCCCGCCGCGCCGCGTACTCCGGTATTTCGGCCATGGGCGGCCGCTCCTCGGTGTCCACGTCCGTGGTGCGGGGGACGAAGCCCTCCTCGCCGCGGTCGAATTGGGTGAGCCGGGGGCGCACCAGGTGGCCGCGGGCGAGGCGGAGCTGGGCGGTGCGGTAGATGGCGGCCGCCATCCGGCCGAGGGCCTGGCCGCCCTGGTGGCGGTGCCTGCGTACGCCGACGTCCACCTGGGCGAGCGCGTCGAGGCCGACGGTGTGCAGGGCGTCGACGAGCAGGCCGAGCTCGACGCCGTAGCCGACCGGGAAGGGCAGACGCTCCAGCAGCGAGCGCCGGGCCGCGTACTCGCCGCCCAGGGGCTGGACGAAGCCGGCCAGCTGCGGCCAGTGGAGGTTCAGCAGCGGGCGGGCGACCAGTTCGGTGACCCGTCCGCCCTGCTCGCCCGGGCGACCGCCGGTCTCCAGGGGGCGGTCGTACATCGCCTTGACGAAGTGGACGTCGGGGTCGGTCAGCAGCGGGCCGACGATCCCGGACACGAAGGTGGCGGAGAACTCCCGCAGGTCCGCGTCGACGAAGCAGATGATGTCGCCGGTGGTGACCAGCAGCGAGCGCCACAGGACCTCGCCCTTGCCGGGCAGCGCGGGCAGCCGGGGCAGAACGGTGTCGCGGTGGACGACCCGGGCGCCGGCCGCGGCCGCGACCTCGGCGGTGCGGTCGGTGGACCCGGAGTCCAGCACCACCAGCTCGTCGACCAGGGGGACGGCGCCGCTCATCAGCTCGGCGCGGATCGCGGCCACGATCGCGCCGACCGTGGCCTCCTCGTCCAGCGCGGGCAGCACGACGCTGACCGTACGGCCCGTCTGGCGCTTGGCCTCCAGCAGCTGCTCCAGCGGACGGTCCGCGGCCGACCAGGAGCGGCTGCTCAGCCAGCGCTCCACCTCTTCCAGCACGTCTACGACTCCTCGGTGGCCGCCGGTGCCGCGACCGGTAGGCAATCCATCGTGTGGGCCATTCTGTGATCCATCTCGCGGTTCGGACGACTATCTCAACTGTCAGTGCCTTCGGTTACAGTCTTGAACAACGCGGATGGCCGTCGCATGTCGGGGTCGCCGCGCCACAAACGCCTGGGTTTCGCCCCAGCGCCATACCGCTCATCCAGAGGGGCAGAGGGAAACGGCCCGTTGAAGCCCCGGCAACCCTCCAGTCGGTCTCCGTCGCGATCATCGCGCGCGAGGCTCCCGGCTAGGGAAGGTGCCAAATCCGTCTCATGGCGAGATGCGCCATGAGGAAGATGAGGAGAAAGGGCCTCGCCTCCATGGCTGTGTACAGCACCGAAGTCACCGAAAACGCCTCCCCCGTCGCTCTGGGGCCCGCCGTCGCGCTGTCCTGCCGCGAGTGCGGTGAGCGCTTCGACCTGGGGCCGCTCTTCGCCTGCTCGAGTTGTTTCGGGCCGCTGGAGGTGGCGTACGAGCTGCCGAGCGGCGACCCCGAGGCCCTGCGCAAGCAGATCGAGGCCGGTCCGGACAACATCTGGCGCTACGCCCCGCTGCTGCCCGTCCCCGCCGACGTGGCGGACAAGCCGAATCTGAACCCCGGCGGCACCAAGCTCGTCAAGGCCGACCGGCTCGCCGCCGAGCTGGGCGTCACCGGCGCCCTCTACGTCAAGGACGACTCCGGCAACCCGACGCACTCCTTCAAGGACCGGGTCGTCGCGATCGCCGTCGAGGCCGCCCGCGCCTTCGGCTTCACGACGCTGTCCTGCTCCTCCACGGGCAACCTCGCCGGCGCGGTCGGCGCCGCGGCCCGCCGCGCGGGCTTCAAGTCCTGCGTGTTCATCCCGCACGACCTGGAGGCCGGCAAGGTCGTCATGGCCGCCGTCTACGGCGGCGACCTGGTCGGCATCGAGGGCAACTACGACGACGTCAACCGCTTCTGCTCGGAGCTCATCGGCGACCCGCTGGGCGAGGGCTGGGGCTTCGTCAACGTCAACCTCCGCCCCTATTACGGCGAGGGCTCCAAGACGCTGGCGTACGAGATCTGCGAGCAGCTGGGCTGGCGGCTCCCGGACCAGATCGTCATCCCCGTCGCGTCCGGCTCGCAGCTGACGAAGATCGACAAGGGGCTCAAGGAGCTGATCGCCCTCGGGCTGGTCGAGGATCGGCCGTACCGGATCTTCGGTGCCCAGGCGGAGGGCTGCTCGCCGGTGTCGACGGCCTTCAAGGCCGGGCACGACGTCGTGCGCCCGCAGAAGCCGAACACCATCGCCAAGTCGCTGGCGATCGGCAATCCGGCCGACGGCCCGTATGTGCTCGACATCGCGCGCCGTACGGGCGGTGCGGTGGAGCACGTCGACGACGAGCAGGTCGTGGACGCGATCAAGCTGCTGGCCCGGACGGAGGGGATCTTCGCGGAGACCGCGGGCGGTGTGACCGTCGGCGTCACCAGGAAGCTGATCGAGGACGGTGTGCTCGACCCGTCCCTGACCACCGTCGTCCTCAACACGGGTGACGGCCTCAAGACGCTTGACGCCGTCGCGCCGACGTCCGGGCCCACGGCCACGATCCGCCCGAGTCTGGACGCGTTCCGCGAGGCCGGCCTGGCAGGCTGAGCCACGGCTCCACGCACCCGTACCCGTACTCCCCCAACCTGTCCGGAAGGCAGAACCATGAGCGTCAAGGTCCGCATCCCCACCATCCTCCGTACGTACACCGGTGGTGAGGCCGAGGTCACCGCCGAGGGCGCGACCCTCTCCGAGGTGATCGCCGACCTGGAGAAGAACCACCAGGGCATCGCGGCCCGTGTACTGGACGACGCCGGCAAGCTGCGCCGCTTCGTGAACGTCTACGTCAACGACGACGATGTGCGCTTCGAGCAGGGCCTGGAGACGCCGACGCCGGACGGTGCGGGCGTCTCCATCATCCCGGCGGTCGCCGGCGGCTGCTGAGAACGTGCCCGGTGGCCGTCGATCGGTCTCCACCGATCGACCACCAGGGGCGCTAATTTGCGCCATCTCTTCACCCACTTGACCGGAATTGCCCCGTCCGTTGAAATCGGACGGGGCAATTCCGCTTAGTGAAAGGGGATACCATTGTGGTGATCCCCGTTCCGGATAACTCCGCGCACGTGCCGAACGCATAGGAAACCGCGGAGAGTTGTGCTCAAAGTGTGTGCGGCATTTGTCGCTTACGTGAGCTATGCCCGGCCCGACTTGCCCCGGAGAAACGGGATTTCATCGCCTATTGCCGATTCCGCGGCGCCAGAATTCTCGTCCGATTGACCTGTTGCGCTGGGCATCGGTGCAGATACATTCAGCGGCGGTCGACGCGTTCCGGCGCACACCCCACGGGCCATTTCGCGGGGTGAGGTCTGACCCGGGTCCGCGGAGTGCGGTCCTGCGCAAGGGCCAGTAATAGGGGAGTTAGGCATGGCTCAGGGCACCGTCAAGTGGTTCAACGCGGAGAAGGGGTACGGCTTCATCGCGGTCGACGGTGGTGCGGATGTATTCGTCCACTACAGCGCGATTCAGATGGACGGCTACCGCACCCTTGAGGAGGGTCAGCGGGTCGAGTTCGAGATCTCGCAGGGCCAGAAGGGGCCGCAGGCGGACATGGTCAGGGTGAGCGCCTGAGGCGCGGGCCGACTGCAGCGTAGAGAAGGCCCGTACCCCGTCGAGGGGTACGGGCCTTCTGCCTGCCCTCCAGGCGACGGGACCTGAGCCCCCGTCGCCTGCGGTCGCGCGGTGCCGCGCGGTGCCCCGTCGGTGCCCGCCGGGCGGCTCGCGCCCGCCCGCCGCACACCCCTCACCCACCCGCCGCCCCTCGATGACCCCCTCCAGGTGGCTTGCACTCGCCCTGCCCGAGTGCTAATCATTGGCGTTAGCACTCTCCGAGTGAGAGTGACAGAACTTGGATCGGGCCGGTGAGGTCCGGACGCCGGGTGGGGCAAGGAACCACACGGCGCACGGGCCGTCCGTCGCGGGCACGGGTGCCGATCCGGAGAAATCCACCCCGTCCGGGAGGACCACTTCACATGGCCAAGATCATCGCGTTCGACGAGGAGGCACGGCGCGGTCTCGAGCGCGGGATGAACCAGCTCGCCGACGCCGTCAAGGTCACCCTCGGCCCCAAGGGCCGCAACGTCGTCCTCGAGAAGAAGTGGGGCGCCCCCACGATCACCAACGATGGTGTCTCCATCGCCAAGGAGATCGAGCTCGAGGACCCGTACGAGAAGATCGGCGCCGAGCTGGTCAAGGAGGTCGCGAAGAAGACGGACGACGTCGCCGGTGACGGCACGACGACCGCGACCGTCCTGGCCCAGGCTCTGGTCCGCGAGGGCCTGCGCAACGTCGCCGCCGGCGCCAACCCGATGGCCCTCAAGCGCGGTATCGAGAAGGCCGTCGAGGCCGTCTCCGCCGCCCTGCTGGAGCAGGCCAAGGATGTGGAGACCAAGGAGCAGATCGCCTCCACCGCCTCCATCTCCGCCGCCGACACCCAGATCGGCGAGCTGATCGCCGAGGCCATGGACAAGGTCGGCAAGGAAGGCGTCATCACCGTCGAGGAGTCCCAGACCTTCGGTCTGGAGCTGGAGCTCACCGAGGGTATGCGCTTCGACAAGGGCTACATCTCGGCGTACTTCGCCACCGACATGGAGCGTATGGAGGCGTCGCTCGACGACCCGTACATCCTGATCGTCAACTCCAAGATCGGCAACGTGAAGGACCTGCTGCCGCTCCTGGAGAAGGTCATGCAGTCCGGCAAGCCGCTGCTGATCATCGCCGAGGACGTCGAGGGCGAGGCCCTGTCGACCCTGGTCGTCAACAAGATCCGCGGCACCTTCAAGTCCGTCGCCGTCAAGGCCCCGGGCTTCGGCGACCGCCGCAAGGCCATGCTCGGCGACATCGCCATCCTCACCGGTGGCACCGTCATCTCCGAGGAGGTCGGCCTCAAGCTGGAGAACGCCGGTCTCGACCTGCTCGGCCGCGCCCGCAAGGTCGTCATCACCAAGGACGAGACCACCATCGTCGACGGTGCCGGCGACAGCGACCAGGTCCAGGGCCGCGTCAACCAGATCCGCGCCGAGATCGAGAACTCGGACAGCGACTACGACCGCGAGAAGCTGCAGGAGCGCCTGGCGAAGCTCGCCGGCGGTGTTGCGGTCATCAAGGCCGGTGCCGCGACCGAGGTCGAGCTCAAGGAGCGCAAGCACCGCATCGAGGACGCCGTTCGCAACGCGAAGGCGGCCGTCGAGGAGGGCATCGTCGCCGGCGGTGGCGTGGCCCTGCTGCAGGCCTCCTCGGTCTTCGAGAAGCTGGACCTGGAGGGTGACGAGGCGACCGGTGCCAACGCCGTGAAGCTCGCCCTGGAGGCCCCGCTCAAGCAGATCGCCGTCAACGGTGGTCTCGAGGGTGGCGTCGTCGTGGAGAAGGTGCGCAACCTGGCCGTCGGCCACGGTCTGAACGCCGCCACCGGCGAGTACGTCGACATGATCGCCGAGGGCATCCTCGACCCGGCGAAGGTGACCCGCTCTGCCCTGCAGAACGCCGCCTCCATCGCCGCGCTGTTCCTCACCACCGAGGCCGTCATCGCCGACAAGCCGGAGAAGGCCGCCGCGGCCGCTCCGGGCGGCATGCCGGGCGGTGACATGGACTTCTGATCCCCTGGGGATCGGAACGCTGATCCTCCCGGATCACACGTCCGCACATACGTCGGGGCGGCACCCTCCTCCCAGGGGGTGCCGCCCCGACGGCGTTGTACGCGCGTGCCGGTCTGCGGTGGTGCGCGGGTTCGGGTGGTGCGGACGTGCCGGTCGGGTCCACATGCTGGAGCACCAGATCCATCACGCCCTCACCGAGGAACGGCGGACGCCCCGTCGACCCGTTCCATCACGATGTACGGAACGAACGTGCCGTCCACCACGTCCTCGTCGGTGTCGTGGACCGCGACGATCGACGGATGGTTGAGCGAGGCCGCCGAACGCGCCTCGCTCCGGAAGCGCGCCAGCGACTCCGGGGCCCCGACCAGGTCCGACCGCAGGGTCTTGACCGCGACGCCGCGATCGAGCCGCAGATCGTGCGCGGCGTGGACCTCGGCGGTGCCGCCCCGCCCGAGCCGGTCGCCCAGCTCGTACCGGCCTCCCAGCCGGCGTGCTCCCGCGGTGTGCGGGCCCGGGGGAGAGCCCACGGACGCCCCCGCCTCCCTCACCGGCTCCTCACCGCGCGTCCTCGGCCGCGTCGGCGTCGGCATCGTCCGCCGCCTTCTCGGCGTCCTGGACCCTCTTCTCCATCTCGGCCTCCTCGGCGGATGAGCCGGATGAGCCGGATGGGCCGGAGGACCCGGACGGCCCGTCGGACGCGGAGGACCCCTGTGTCGCCGAGGACGACGCACCACTTCGGGCGGAGTCCCCCGAGGACGCCCGGCCGGAGTCCTGCGAACAGCCGGTGGCCGCCAGGACCGGTACCGCGACCGCCGCCGTCAGCAGCAGCGCGATCCGCCGGGACCGTCGCCTCATGAGCCGCTGCCGCCCTTGGCGTCGTCCTTCTTCGCGCACCAGGCCGAGACGGCCTTGAGGTCACGGAGCTTGCGGGTGAGGGTCGGCTTCAGCTCCTTGCGGTGGGTGAGCCGGTCCTGGAGGAACGTGGCCACCGCGTCGTGGTTCTTGGCGTGGGCCTTCTTCACCCGCTCCTCCATCCGCGCGATCGAACCGCGGGTGTGCGCATCGCCGTTGAGCCGGTCGAGCGCCTTGTTGATGCGCTCCTCGATCCGCGGCACCCGAGAACAAAGGCCCTTGCCCTTGCCGCCGGACTGCGAGGCCGTCGCCGTGGGGGCCGGGCCGTCGTCCGCCGCGTTCGCCGGCCCCGCCGTGGCCAGCAGGGAACCGGTGAGGGCGAAGGCGGCCAGAACTCCTGCCACGGCGCTCTTGGGACGCTGCATGGTGGTGCTCCCTTCCAGGAACGAATGGGTTTCCACAGATGGTTGGACCCGGCCGCATCCGGCCTCACGGGGAGGCGGACCGGCCGCGGCACAGAACGTAGGAGCCTTCTTTGTGGGGATCTTGTGACTCGGCGCGGAGTGCGTCGTCCGCTGCCGTGGCGGTCTACGTCGTCCCCTGGAGGAGCGGAGGCAGCGGCGGCCCGGAGGCGTTCGGTGACACAAGGAATCCACAAGGAGAGTCCTTACGCTCCGGGGCAGTTGAGCGTCTGCGCGCGCCCGCTTCGGCGGCCGCGTCGGTGCCGGCGCACGCACCGAGCCGTCGAACCCCGGGAGACACAGTGGACTGCGGTGGTTTCCTCATGCCGGACGAGCCCTCCCGTACGGGTACGGGCTCCGCCACCCTCACCGCCCTCGGGCCCCGTGCCCTGCGGCTGCCCCTGAGCGGCTGGCTGCTGCGCCTCGCGCGGGGCTCCGAGGGCCGCCCGGCGCTGGAGGTGTACAACGGGGCCGGACTGGTCGACGTGTCCGTGGTGAGCACGCTGTGCTTCTCCCCGCTCAGGGGCGGCCGGCACAGCGGCCGGGCGGCGACGCGCTGGTCGCTGGCGTGGGGGCAGCTGCCGCCCGGCGCCGACGTCGTCGAGGTGTCCTTCCGGGGAGGGCGGCGCGGTCTGTCCGTCCAGGCCCTCACGCTCGGCGATGCGTTCTGGGTCGCCGAGGTCGGCGAGCGGTTCCGCTCGGTGACGTGCTCCGCGGGCACGACCCGGACGACGACACGGGTGGTCAGGGAGCCCCGGCACCAGGAGGGCTGGTGACGGGCTCAGGCCTTGGGCGGCGGTACGGAGCCCGGCGCGGCCTCCGGTACGGCCCCCGGCGCGGACTCCGGTGCGAGCCCCATCCCGTCCGGGCCCTCGCTCAACCAGGTGCGGCGCAGCGGCAGTTGCAGGGTGCGGGTGTCGGCCTCCACGTCGACGGGCCGCGGCAGTCGCACCTCGAACCGGGCGCCGGTCCCCGTAGGCCGGTCCATGATCTCCACGGTGCCGCGGTGCAGGGCGATCTGCTGGGCCACCAGGGTCAGCCCCAGCCCCGAGCCGGGGCTGCCGGTACGCCGGTGGAAGCGCTGGAAGACCTGCCGGCGCTCCTGCGGCACGATGCCCGGACCCTCGTCGTCCACGGTGAGCACGGCGACCGGCTCCGCCGGCGAGCCGCCCGGCCGCAGCACCACCTCGACCCGTGCCGCCGCGCCCGGCCGGCTCCCGTGGACCACCGCGTTGCGCAGCAGGTTCTCGACCGCCATCCGCAACCCCGGCTCCCAGGCGCTCAGCCTCAGCCCGGGGGTGAGGCGCAGCGTCAGCCGGGCGCCGGGATGGTGCCGCTCCACCTCGTCCACCGCCACGGCGACCAGCTCGGACAGGTCGACCGGTCCGAAGGCGTCGGCCTGCACCAGGTCGCCCTGGGCGAGCGCCCGGAGCGCGATCAGCGTGCTCATCAGCCGCTGTTGTCCGGCGTGCAGGTCTTCCAGGACCTCCGCGCGGTCGGCCGGGTCGAGGTCGGGGTGGTCGGCGAGGACGTCCAGGTTGGTCTGCATGCCCATCAGCGGGGTGCGCAGTTCGTGTGAGGCGGTCGCGGAGAAGGCCCGCGCGGTGGCCAGCGCCTCCTGGGTCCGCGCCGCCTGCTCGTCGTACCGGGCCAGGACGGTCTGCAGGGTGCGGGACAGGTCGTCCACCTCGGTGACCCGCGACGGGGTGTGCTCCAGGCGGGCCGTGCTGGTGCCGGGGTCCAGGCCGCCGGCGCGGTGCTGGAGCCGGCGCAGCGGCCGGGTGGCGCGTTCGGCGATGGCCCAGGAGAGCAGCCCGGTCAGCGGTGCGGTGATCAGCGCCACCACCAGGATGCGCTGCTGTACGGCGTCGATCTCGGTGGTCCCGGCCGATCCGCGGGAGAACACCCACAGCACGCCGCGCGGGCCGGACCGTGCGCCGGCGCCGCGCACCTCCACCGACAGCGCGCGCCAGGCGTGCCCGTGGGCCCGTACGGTCACCGGGTGGTCGGGTGCGGCGGCCGGCAGCCGTGCGCCGGCGTCCGGCCGGGGACCGGCCTCGGCCACCACCCGGTACGAGGGCCGCACGACCGTGGCGGCCTGCCCGCCCTTGGCCGCGTCCTGCCCGCGCGTGGTGGCGTCCGGGCCGCGCGTGGTGGCGTCCGGGCCGCCGCCCTTCCCGCCGCCGCTCCCGGGCGTCGCCGATCCGTCCGCGGTCGACCCGTCCCCGGCTGTCAGGAGCCGCACCCCGACGTCGAGGCCCGCGTCGAGCAGCCGCCGTTCCTGGTTCGCCGCCTGCCGCGGCCGGCCGCTCTCCTCGGTCCGCAGCAGCCCCCTGGCCGTCGGCAGCAGCACCGCGGCCCGCTCCCGCAGATGGGCGTCCTGCTCGGCGTGCACGTCATGGGTGACCAGGCGCAGCAGCAGCGCCCCCGAGCCCAGGACCAGCAGGGGCATGGCGATGCCCATGGCCAGGGCGATCCGGGTGGAGAGCCTCATCGCGCGGCCTCCGCTCCGGATCCGGATCCCGACGCCCGCAGTACGAAGCCGACGCCGCGGACGGTGTGCACCAGGCGCGGCCGGCCCCCGGCCTCCGTCTTGCGGCGCAGATAGCTGACGAAGGTGTCGACGGCGTCCGTACGTACGTCGAAGTCGTAGCCCCACACCCGGTCCAGAAGCTGGTCGCGGGTGAGCACCACCCCCGCGTTGCGGGCCAGGATCTCCAGCAGCTCGAACTCCCGCCGGGTGAGCCGGACCTCCACACCCCCGTACGTCACCTCGCGTGCGGCCGTGTCCAGGACCAGGTCACCGACCTGCACCGCGTCCCTGCCGACGGGCGGGCGGCGGCGCAGCAGCGCCTGCAACCGGAGCACCAGTTCCTTGAGCGCGAACGGCTTGACGAGATAGTCGTCGGCCCCGGCCTGCAGGCCGGCGACCCGGTCCTCCAGCTCGTCCAACGCGGACAGCATCAGCACCGGCACCTCGTCCCCGCCGGCCCGCAGCGTGCGGCAGACGTCGGTGCCGCTGATCCCCGGCAGGGACACGTCCAGGACCACCACGTCCGGGGGGCGCTCCGCCAGCTCCGCGAGGGCGGTCGGGCCGTCCTCGGCGAGCGCGACGGCGAAGCCGTTCAGCCGCAGGCCGCGCCCGAGGGACCGCAGGATCATCGCGTCGTCGTCGACGACCAGGACTCGGTCGAGGCGCTTGGCCGCGCACATTCCAGGCTCCGCTCTCGTCTCGTCGGGCGGCCGGCTCAGCCGCTCGATCGGGTGGTTGAACGGCTTCGTCGGGCGGCTGAACCGTTTCGTCGGGCGGCTCAGCCGCTCGCCCCGCAGTTGTTGCAGCACCATTGGCCGTCCGGCCCCTGGATCACCGGGCCACCGCATCGTGTGCAGTTCACTGTCGACGCCGTTCTGGTCCACCGCCACTGCCCCATCCACCGACGGCACGCCGTGCAAGGTAGCCGCACCAGGAAGGTAAGCGGCAATCTTGTGGGTTCTCTGTGGCGCCCCCGACGGCAAACCTCCGCCCCGGACGCGGGCGCGCGCACCACTCCGGACGGGGCTCCCGAACACCCGCGACCCGCCGTGATTACCTGGTGCGGTGACTCCACTGCGAACGGTGACGACGCTGGAAGTCGCCCACGAGGCGCGTCCGGTCCGGCGAGCGGTGCGCGTGAGCGCCCTGCCGTTCGCGGTGTCGGCCGTGCTCTACAACGGCTGGCTCCTGGAGTTCCTGTTGCCGACCGGACTGGACCCGCGCCATTCGTACGTCAGCGAGCTGTACGCCGCCGACCAGCCCTTCCGCCCGCTCTTCGCCGGCATCGAGAGCGTCTGCGCCGTACTCGTCGTCGTAGGGGCGCTGTTGGCGTACGGCTTCGCGCAGGACGGCTGGGCGCGGTGCGGCTGGCTGGCGCTCGTCGGCTTCGGGATGTCCTCCGTCGCCGATGTCCTGCTGCCGATGCGCTGCGCGCCCTCGGTGGAACCGGCCTGCGCGGCCGTACACCCCGGCCACACCCTCACCAGCGCACTGGCCCACTTCTTCGTGTTCGCCTCGATGGCGCTGCTCGGCCGGGCCGCCGTGACCGCACGGCCCCGCCTGGACGTGGTCCGCCGCTGGGGCCCGCGTGTCCTGGCGCTGGCCCTGCCGACCGCGGTGTGCACGGTCGGGCCGCTCTTCGGCCGGCCCGGTTGGCACGGTGTCTCGCAGCGGGCGCATCTGGCGTTGGTGGGGGTGTGGTTCGCCGTGCTGGCCGCGGAGCTGGCCAGGTCGTACCGGCGGCCGTCAATCGTGTGACGGTGCGTCACTCGCGGCGGGCACAGGGGGGTGGGGCCGCACCGCGGGATTGACCGAAGCGGGCGTTGCCCGGCGGGGAGCGGCGTACGCTGCTGCGACGATGACCGAGTTTGTCGAAGAAGTCCGTTCCCGTGTTGTGCGGCTGCTGAGGATGGCCAACACCACGGACGACCGGCTGCGCAAGCAGATCGTCGCCTATGCCGATGCCACGCCCGAGCCGCCGATCATGGGGTCGCTGGGGATCGGTACGACCGGCTGCCCGCTGTGCCGGCGGACCATGTGGCAGCAGCGGGACAGCGAAGGCCCGGTCTGGGTCTGCGCGTTCTGCGGCCATGTCGAGACCGTGACGGTGCACTGTCCCCACTGCGAGGTGGCGATGCGGCCACCGGCCCGGGGGTGGACGGATCACTGGTCGTGCCCCGAGTGCCCCCGCGTCGCGACGACGGGCGAGAGCGCCCAGGAGATCGAATCCCGCGAACGGGGACGCCAGCGGGCACTCGGCCTGCTCGATCACGCCTTGACCTTGCGCGAGACGGAGAGATCGAGGCTGAGGGCCGAGGGCTGAGGCCGGGCCGGCCGGGGGATGAGGCGGGCCTTGAGGGTGACGCGGGGTCCGGGGCCGGGAGCCGGGAGCCGGAGTGGTGAGTCCCGGGGTCTGGGGCGGTGAGCGCCGGGAATTGGGGCGGCCGCGGACGTGTAGGGGCCCCGGCGCTCGGGGTGGTCGCGGACGTGTAGGAGGCCCGAGGCTTGACGTGGCCTCGGCCGCGGAGGGAGCGGCCCTAGCTCTTGGCGTGGCCGTAGGGCTTGACGTGGCCGCCGGGGCAGCGAGGTCTCAAGCCCTGAGGTGGCCTTGGGGTGGAGGGGGCTCAACTTCCTGACGTGGCCTCAGGGGCGGAGGGGGCTCTCAGGTCCCCGCCCCGGCCGGGGCGTCCGCTTCCCGCTCCGCGTTCAGGTCCGTCCGCAGCTGCTTGCTGAAGCCGAAGAAGTAGGTGGCGAGGAAGCCGGTGACATAGCCGACGGCGAGGCCCAGGGCATAGATGACGATGGTGGTGCCGATGCCCTGGTTGCCCTTGACCAGGGGGAACAGCGCCCAGCCGGAGGGACCGATGGCCGTGGCGCCGACCGTGTCGCCGAGTTGGTGGAACAGGCCGATGAAGCCGCCGCCGAACGCCCCGCCGATACCCGCCGTGATGAAGGGTCGGCCCAGGGGCAGTGAGACGCCGTAGATCAGCGGCTCGCCGACGCCCAGGAAGCCCGCGGGGAGGGCGGACTTGATGGTCGTGCGGATCGAGCGGTTGCCGGGGAGGCGGAGGTAGACGGCGAGGGCGGCGCCGACCTGGCCCGCGCCGGCCATGGCGAGGATCGGCAGCAGGACCGTGTAGCCCTGCTGCTGGATGAGAGTGGTGTGCAGGGGGATCAGGGCCTGGTGGAGGCCCAGCATGACGAGGGGCAGGAAGAGGCCGCCGAGGACGAAGCCGGCGAGCGCTCCGCCGTGGGCGAGCAGCCAGTTGGCGAGGGTCCCGACGGCGGTGGAGACCTCGCCGGCCGCGTACATCAGGCCGAAGAGCGTGACCAGGCCGGTGATCAGGACCGTAAGGGTGGGGGTGACGAGGACGTCGAGCGCCTCGGGGACCACCCTGCGGCAGGCCTTCTCCACCTGGACGGCGAGCAGTGCCGCGGCCAGCGCGCCGAGTACGCCGCCCTGGCCCGGGGAGAGGTGCCGGCCGAAGGCGGTGAGGTGCGCGACGCCGGGGAGGACCGTGATGGCGGCGACGGCGCCGCCGAGGACGGGCGTACCGCCGAACTCCTTGGCGGCGTGGAAGCCGACGAAGACGGCGATTAGCGACAGGAAGCCGGAGGCGATGGCGGCGAGGGCGGGGACGATGGACGGCAGCCAGCCGAGGTTGCCCAGCAGCCCGTTGATGCCGGCGACGATGCCGCAGCCGATGAGCGCCGGGATCAGCGGGACGAAGATGTTCGCGATCCGGCGGAGGAAGAGCTTGACCGGGGTGGCGTTTCTGGCTTTCTGACGGGCCTTGATGGCGGCGCCCTGGGCGGCGAGTTGCTCGGCGGTGGTGGCGGTGGTGGCAGTGGCGGTATGTGGCTGGGGTGCCTGCTTCCTCGGCTTCGCCGTGGGTGCGTGCTGTCTGTTCGCCTTGGTGGCCTCCTTCCTATTACGGCAACGATTACGGAGAGTAGTTGGTTCCTTGCGGGGGGTGGCCCC
Organism: Streptomyces sirii; assembly: GCF_045690365.1. Taxonomy (NCBI): domain Bacteria; kingdom Bacillati; phylum Actinomycetota; class Actinomycetes; order Kitasatosporales; family Streptomycetaceae; genus Streptomyces; species Streptomyces sirii. The sequence goes on from NZ_CP147982.1 coordinate 5,462,552, forward strand.
CTCGGGTGGTTGGTGAGGCGGCGGGGTGGGGGGCGTGCGGGTCTGTCGCACCAGGTGTTCGAGTTCGGGCGTGACGCGGGCGACGGTTCCGGGGCCCAGGACGATTTGGTAGGTGTCGTCCTCGACCACGCCCAGGACGGCCGGTAGTGCCTTGAGGGCCTCGTCCTGGACTCGTGTGCGGTCCTGGATGCCGAGTCTGAGTCGGGTCATGCAGTGGGCGATGGAGGTGAGGTTCTCGGCGCCGCCGACGAGGGGGAGGATCGCGGCGGCGGTGGCGCGGTGCTTGTGTTCGGGCATGTGGGGTGCCTTGCTGTGGGGGGCACCGGCACCGGCACCGGCACCGGGCGCTGTGGGGCACCGGGTGCGTGGGGGCACACCGGATGTGTGGGGTGGCGTGGCCGGCGGCGGTGGGTGGGGCGGTTCGGGTGGTTGGCGCCCTATGGGGTCAGTGTTTGCGGGCTGCTTCGAGGGCGGCGCGGAGGTGACCGTCGGAGGCGTCGAGGAGGCGGGCGGCGGTGGGGCCGTCGACGTCGCCGAGGAGGGTGAGGACGGCGTTCTTCACCTCGCCGCCGGTGCTGCCGAGTGCCGTCTCGATCTCCGGGTCCGTGGCGCCGGTGGCGAGTGCGACGATGCGCCGCGAGCGGGCCCGCAGCTTGTCGTTGGAGGCGCGGACGTCGACCATCAGATTCCCGTAGGTCTTGCCGAGCCGGATCATGGTGATGGTCGAGAGCATGTTGAGCACGAGCTTCTGCGCGGTGCCGGCCTTCAGGCGGGTGGAGCCGGTCAGCAGCTCGGGGCCGACCACTATTTCGATGCCGTGTTCGGCGGCCGCGGCCAGCGCCGAACCGGCGTTGCAGGACAGGCCGATGGTCAGTGCACCGAGGGCGCGGGCGTGCTCGACCGCGCCGATCGCATACGGGGTGCGGCCGGAGGCCGAGATGCCGACGACGGTGTCGAGCTCGGTCAGACCGGTCTCGGTCAGGTCCTCGACCGCGAGTTTCTCGCTGTCCTCGGCGCCCTCGACGGCGGTGAGCAGCGCGGACGGGCCGCCTGCGATGAGGCCGAGGACCTCGGACGGGTCGGTGTTGAAGGTCGGGGGGCATTCGCTGGCGTCCAGCACCCCGAGGCGGCCGGCCGTGCCGGCGCCGGCGTAGATCAGGCGGCCGCCGCGGGCCATCCGGGCGGCCGTGGCGTCGATCGCGGCGGCGATCTCGGGGAGGCGTGCGGCGACGGCGGCGGGGACGGTGGCGTCCTCGTCGTTCATCGTGCGGGCGATGTCGAGGGTCGGGCGGCGGTCGATGTCGGCCAGGTCGGGGCGGAAGGCCTCGGTGGTCAGGGTGTCGAGCTGGGCCCGCAGGTCGGTGTGGTGGTCGGCGGTGGAGGTCATGGGCTGACGGCTCTTTCCAGCGGCGGCGGACGGCGGGCGGGGTCAGTGCCGGTAGTTGCGGGGGGAGTGGCGGTGGGCCAGGGCCTCGTAGGACGCGGAGAGGGCGGGCGCCGCGGTCTCGTAGGTGCGCTGGGCCACTCCTATGAACAGGCAGTCCACGACGAGCAGTTGGCTGGTCCTGGACGACATCGCGGCGGGGCGGAGTTCGCTTTCGCGGGCCGTGGAGGTGGTCAGGATGTGGTCGGCGTAGGCGGCGATCTCGCCGTCGGGGCGGCCGGTGACGGCGATGGTCGTGGCGCCGTGGTCGAAAGCGACGCGGAGGGGCTCGATGACGTCGGTGGTGCGGCCGGAGTGGGTGATGGCGACGGCGACGTCGCCGGTGCGCATCTGCACGGCGTTGGTCACGGCGAGGTGCGGGTCGGCGTGGGCGTGCGCGATCAGGCCGATGCGCAGGAGCTTTTGGGCGAGGTCCTGGCCGACGAGGTTGGAGGCGCCGATGCCGTAGACGTCGATGCGGCGGGCCGCGCAGAGCGCGGCGACGGCCGCTTCGAGCTGGGTGACGTCCAGTCCGGCCGCGGTGTCGGCCAGGCACTGCTGCTCTTCCTGCGCCAGCTTGGCGACGACGTCGACGAGGGAGTCGTCGACCGCTATGTCGGCGGTCACGGCCGGCGCGCCGCCGGCCGCCTGCTGCGCGGCGAGCGCGGCGAGCGCGAGGCGCAGGTCGCGGTAGCCCGGGTAGCCCAGCAGCCGGGAGGTCCGTACGACGGTGGCCTCGCTGGTGCCGGTGCGTTCGGCCAGGCCGGTGACGGTGAGCGCGGCGCAGCCGGCCGGGTCGCTCGCGACGGTCTCGGCGACCCGCTGCATGGAGCGGGTCATCGTCGGGGCGAGCGTGCGGACCTTGGCGGCGAGCGCCGCGGGGGCGGGTGGGGTCGGGGCCGGCCGGGTCTCGACCGGCACTTCCTTGAAAGATTCCTTCTTGAAAGTTTCCTTCACGCTGCTACTCACCCTTGAAAAGTAATTTCATCCGCCCGTCGCGTCAATACCCTCCGTGAGGGCTGTGGACGGCGGGCACGACCCGCGGCGGGGCTGTGGACGACGCCGGGCGTCGGCTCGCGGTCGGGAGACAATGGGGGGCATGGAGCTGGAACAGGCATTGCACGCCGCGCGGGCGCTGGTGCTCGCCGACCTGATGGCGGACGAGGTGGCCGACGCCGACATCGTCTCGCTCGTGGAGGACGCGGTCGTTCACCGCCGGTGGTGGGTGGAGCAATGGCCTGAAGGCGCGGAATTCGTCGCGGGACTGATAGCGCAGGACGTCCAGGACGCCCTCCTGGAGCGGTACGGCCGCTGGCCGCTGTGCCCCGTGTGCACGGAGTCGGGCGATCCCCATGCCCTCGATGTCGAACCGGAGTTGGGGCCGGACCCGCACTGGGTCTGCCCCAAGACGGCGGTCGCGGTGGCCCCGGTGGGCCGGCTGCGCGCCCAGGCGGAAGGCTGAGGTGGCTGCCCGTGCGCGGGACTGACGGCGCGATCCGACCGGAGGGCTGACGTGGCGGTCTATATCGACCGGCCCATCTGGCCGGGGCACGGTCGTATGTGGTCGCATCTGGTCAGCGACGAGTCCTTCAGCGAGCTGCACGCCTTCGCCGCGCGCCTCGGTGTGCCCCGGCGGGCGTTCGAGCGCGATCACTACGACCTGCCGGCGGAGCGCTATGACGACGCGGTGCGGGCCGGTGCGGTCCAGGTCGGCAGCAAGGAGCTGCTGCGCCGGCTGACGGCCGCGGGCCTGCGCCGGCCCAAGCACCGGCCGCCGTCGCAGCCGTAGGGCGCCGAGCCGGGCCCGCCGCCCGTACCGGTACGGCCACACCCGCACGGCCCGCACCCGTACGGCCCGCTGCGGTGCGTCGCAGCGGCGGGCGGCTGTCGCCTCCCCGCACGATGGGCCTGGCCGTGCGCCGTGCCGAGCGCACCGCACCGACAGCGGCGTACCGAGAGGGGACAGCGATGTCAGTCAGCGCACCGGGCAGAGAACCGGTCACCGAGCTCGATCCCGCCTACAGCAGCCAGGACGCCGAGGCGACCGCATGGTCCGCGGCCGTCGGCGGTATGTCCGAGGCGGAGATCTTCTGGCTCGCGACCGTCCGGCCCGACGGCCGCCCCCATGTCACCCCGCTGCTCGCCGTATGGGCGGACGACGCCCTGCACTTCACCACCGGCCCCGGCGAACGCAAGGCCAAGAACCTCGCGGCCAACCCGCACTGTGTGTTGACCACCTCCACCGCCGGCGGCAACGACCTGCATGTGGGCCTCGATGTGGTCGTCGAGGGCGAGGTGGAGCGGGTCGAGGACGAGTCGACGCTGCGCCGCCTGGCCGAGCTGTACGTGGAGAAGTACGGCAGCGACTGGCGGTTCGAGGTCCGCGACGGGGGGTTCGACCACCGGGGCGGCCGCGCGATCGTCTTCCGCGTCGAGCCCCGCAGGGCCTTCGGCTTCGGGCGGGGGGAGTCGGAGTTCAGCCAGACGCGGTGGACGTTCGAGGGCGAGGGGTGAACGAAGGGGCTCGGGAGTGGACGAAGCGGCGCTGATCCGGCCGGGCGGGGACCATGGGGGCGCCCCCGCCCGGACCGTGTCGGTGCCGTTCGCGCCCCGGCTCGGACCAGCGCGCTTCGACCCGGCCGGGTCAGCGCTGTTCGACGGTCTCCGGCAGCGGGGGAGCCGTCTTCGGCGATCCGGCGACGAGCCGGGAGCGGCTGGTCGAGCGGTGCAGGCGGTAGGCGAGGCCGGTGGTGACGACCGCCACCGCCGCCAGCGCCGCGCCGGTCCAGGCCACGGACGGGTAGCCCCAGTGCGCGCCGATGGCCAGGCCGCCGAGCCAGGGGCCGAGGGTGTTGCCGATGTTGAACGCGGCGGTGGTGGTCGCGCCGGCCAGCGTCGGCGCGGCGTTGGCCACGTTGAACATCCGGGCGTTGAGGGCCGGGGCCGTGGTGAACGCGGTCACCCCGAGCATCAGGGAGAGCGCGACGGCGGCGAACGGGCTGTGCGCGGTCAGCGCGAGGACGGCCAGTACGACGGTCGAGGCGGAGATGCCGCCGAAGAGGGTGCCGAACAGATGCGCGTCGGCTATCCGGCCGCCGATGAACGTACCGATCAGGGCGCCGACACCGAAGAGCGCGAGGACCGTGGGCACCCAGCTCTCGGCGAGGCCGGCGGTGTCGGTCAGCAGCGGCGAGAGGTAGGAGAAGAGCGCGAAGACCGCGGCGCCGTTCATGGCCGTGGCGATCAGCGCCAGCCATACCTGCTTGTCCTTGTAGATGGTCAGCTCGCGGCGCAGCTGCGGGCGGTCGTCGCCGGTGGGCACGGCCGTACGCGGCACCAGCGCCACCACGCCGACCAGGCCGATCGCGGCGAGTACGGCCACCGCCCAGAACGCGGCGCGCCAGCCGGCGTGCTGGCCCAGGAGCGCGCCGGCCGGGACGCCGGCGATGTTGGCGATGCTCAGGCCGCCGACCATCACGGCCATCGCGCGGGCCCGCGCGGTCACCGGCACCAGCGATACGGCGACGGCCGCGCCGACCGCCCAGAAGCCGGCGCAGGCCAGTGCGCTGGCGACGCGCGAGGCGAAGAGGATTCCGTAGGAGGGCGCCAGCGCGCCGGCCACCTGGCCGAGGCCGAAGACCGCCAGCAGCGCGATCAGCGTCGTACGGCGGGGCAGGCGGAGCGTGGCCGCGGCGAGCACCGGGGCGCCGACCACCATGCCGATCGCGAAGGCGGAGACCAGCAGTCCGGCCTGCGGGATGGAGACCCCCAGGTCGCGGGCGAGCGGCTGGAGGATGCCGGAGAGCATGAACTCGGACGTGCCGAGCGCGAAGACGGACAGGCCCAGGACGTAGACGGCGATGGGCAGGCGGGCGCGGTCGGATGGTGGTGCTGGCATGTCGGCTACTAACGCGGGTAGGACGGCGGGCATTCCCGGCCACGGTGTCCGGTGGGTGAGAGGTCGCTCACCCGCCGCCCAGGAGGTCCAGCTCGGTGGCCAGGTTGCGGCGTGCCAGGTGCTCGAAGCGGTCGTAGCCCTGCGGGGTGCGGAACAGGTGGGGCAGGGCGAGGAGTTGGCGCAGTACGGCGGCGCGCCCGGCGGCGAAGTCGGGGTCGGGGACGAAGGCGTACTCGGCGCGGACCGCCGCGGCGTAGGCCGCGTACGCGTCGGGTGGGCCGCCGAGCACCGCGAGATCGGCGTCGCACAGCACCTCGCCGTCGGGGTCGTCGGGTGCCGGCTCGTGGGTGGTGGTGAGCCGCACCAGGCGGGCGACCTCCGCGGTGCGGGCCGCGCCGATGCCCAGCTCGGGCAGTGCGCGTTCGGCGAGGGCGGCGCTGCGCTCCTCGTTCTCGGAGCGGTCCGGCCGGTAGACCGCGTCGTGGAACCACGCCGCCAGCTGGACGACGGGCAGGTCGTCGGCGTGTCCGGCCAGTTCGTCGATGCGTGTCAGGACCGCGGCCAGGTGCTCGACGGTGTGGTAGTGGCGCTGCGGCTCGCTCCATCGGGCAAGGAGGTTGTCCGCGTACGGGCCGGGGTCCGGGGCCGGTGCGTCGGGGGGCGCCGCGGACTTCCGGCCGTCGCGGGCGGCGGCGACGGTGGTGGCCCAGCGCCGGCGCAGCTCCTCCAGCAGGGCGGTGGTGTCGGCCGTACGGGGCACGGAGGTCATGGGAATCATTGTGCCGGAGCGCCGGGCAGGCCGTACGCTGGGATATTGGACTAGACCTGTTGTCCGATGTGGGCTTCCCCGGCGCCGGGCCCCGCCCGCCGCGCCGTCTTCGAAGGAATGGGGTCATATGAGCAAGCGCGCGCTCCTGGAGGTGATCGCCCTCGGGCCACAGGACGCGGTCGCCGCCCAGGCCGGCGGTGCCGACCGGCTGGAACTCGTCGCCGACATGGCGGCCGACGGGCTCACGCCCTCCCTGGCCACCTTCGCGGCGGTCCGGGCGGCCGTCGACATCCCGCTGCGGGTGATGCTGCGGGCCGCCGACGGGTTCGCGGCCGGTGACCTTCGCGCGCTGTGCGAGCGGGCGGCGGCGCTGCGGGCGGAGGGCGCGCGGGAGTTCGTCCTGGGGTTCCTCACGCCGGACGGCCGGGTGGACCTCGACGCGGTGGCGGCGCTGGCCGAGGTCGTCGGTGACTGCCGCTGGACCTTCCACCGGGCCATCGACCGGGCCGCCGACCGCGACGCGCTGCGCAAGGAGCTGGCGGGTACGGCCCTCGCCTCCGGGCTCGACACGTATCTGACGGCCGGTGACGCCAACGGTGTCGACGCGGGGCTGCCGGTGCTGCTGGCGGAGCGGGCGCGTACGGCGGCGGGCGAGCCCGGGTACGCGCCGCGGATCCTGGTCGGCGGCGGGCTCGGGCTCGGCCATCTGCCGGCGCTGCGCGCGGTCGGCCTGGACGCGTTCCACATCGGGGGCGCCGCCCGGCCCGCCGGCTGGTCCGCGCCGGTGGACGCGGCGGCGGTACGGCGGTGGCGGGAGGCGCTGGACCGGGTGGAGGTGCCGGGCGGCGGGCTGTAGGGCAGCGCCGGCCTTGCCGTCCTCAGGGGTCAGCGGTGGCCGGCGCCCTGGACGGCGGCGGCGGTGGTGTCGTCGGTGGCCGAGCTGCCGGCGGAGGTGTCCTTGACCGTCGCGGTCCGCGGGCCGTCAGCCCGCTTTGTTCCGTCCGCCTTGTCGGTCCCGTTCGTCCCGCCCGTCCCGTCCGCCGACCGTCGCGTCGTGACGGCCGACAGGGCCAGTACGACCAGGGTCAGCGCCGTCGAGGCGAGCGGGAACCAGCGGTTGCCGAGGACGGTGAGGGCGAGGCTGCCGGCGCCGCCCGCGGCGGCGATGCCCAGATAGAGGGCGCTGCTGTTGAGGGAGATCAGCAGCGGCGCGTTGGGCGGGTCGATGGAGGCCATGCGGTGCGGCAGCGCGACCGCGACGGCCCAGGCGGCGAGCGGGGAGACGGCGGAGTAGAGCAGCGCGCCGGTCATCGTGCCGGAGAGCCAGGGCAGGGCGAGGTAGGCCGCCGCGGCCGCACCGCTGCCGGCGAGCAGCACCGCGCGGGTGCCCAGCCGGTCGACGGCCCGGCCGCCCAGCCAGTTCCCGGCGACCGAGGCGATGCCGGCGACCAGCATGATCAGGCTGAGCCGGCCCGCGTCGCCGCCGGTGGCGGAGCCGACCGCCGCACCGAGGTAGATGTAGACCACGTTGATGGCGAGGAAGAACACCAGGGTGGTGGCCGTGGCCCCCAGGACGCGGCGGTCGCGCAGCGGGGCGAGGCGGGTGCGCAGGTCGGGGGCCGCGGTCGGGGCCGGGAGGCCGCGCAGCAGGAGGGCGAGGCCGAGGAACGCCGCGGCACCCAGGGCGACCACCAGCCACATCGTCAGCCGCCAGTCCGTACGGCCGAGGTAGGTGCCCAGCGGGACGCCGAGCGCGGTGGCCACGGTCATGCCGCCGAGGACGGTGGCCAGCGCGCGGCCGCGGCGCTCCGGCGGTACGAGGGTGGTGGCGACGGCGTTCGCGGTCGGGGTGTAGAGCGCGGCGCCGGCCGCGGCGAGCACCCGGGTGGCAAGCAGGGCCGGGTAGGTGGGCGCGAGGGCGCTGAGCGCGTTGGCGAGGGTGAAGACGGTGAGCGCGGTCAGCAGCACCCGGCGGCGCGGCCACCGGGCGGCGGCGGTCGCGAGGACCGGGGCGAGCACGGCGTAGGACAGCGCGAAGACGGTGACCATCTGGCCGGCCGCGGGGAGGGAGATGTCCAGGTCGCGGGCGACGAGGCCGAGGATGCCGGCGGTCACCATGGTGTCGGTGCCGACGGCGAAGGTGCCGAGGGCGAGCAGAAGTAGACGCAGACGCACGGGTGTCCTTCCCGGTACGGGTGGCGGGGCAGGCGGACGGGTAAGTTTGATGTGCGTCAAACAATAGAGATTGTTGGATGGATGTCAAACAAATTCGGGGGATGGATCGGGAAATAGAGTGGGCCGGGTGAGGCCGGTGAGACCGGGCGAGGTCGGGCGAGTGGCGGAAGGAGGCGCAGCGCCGTGGTGAATGACGTCGATGCGGGCGACGGCGAGGGCACGCTGCTGGAGCAGCCGGAGGCCGCCGACATCCAGCTGGTGAAGGTGCTGCACGCGCTCGGGGATCCGACGCGGCTGCATCTGCTGCGGATCTACGCGAGCGGGCAGCAGTACGACTGCTCGTCGGAGCGGCTGGGGCTCGCGCATCTGCACAAGTCGACCGTCTCGCACCACATGCGGATCATGCGCGAGGCCGGGCTGACCAGTACGCGGGTCGTGGGGCGCAACCGCTTCGTGCAGCTGCGCCGAGCCGAACTCGACGCGCGCTTCCCCGGTTTCCTGGAGGGGCTGCTGACGTCCCTTGAGGGGGAGGAGATCCAGGACGTGTCACTGCCCTAGCCGGCGCGTCCCTCCCCCCGGACCGCTCGGGGCGCGCCCGACGCTCAGCCCTGGGGTGCGGCCAACCCCGCTCACCCGTTGGTCAGTTGCTCCGGAAGCGGAGCCGCGTGGACCACCGTCAGGCCGGACACCGGCCGGGTCAGGCACACGTACAGGCGGCGCAGGCCGGTCCGCTCGTCCGGTTCGCCGTCGACGATCGCGGCCGGCTCGTCCAGGACCACGTAGTCGTACTCCAGGCCCTTGGCGAGCGTGGCGGGCACCAGCGTCAACCGGGCGGCGGCCGAGGTCTCCTGGCCCGGGGACAGGCAGGTCACACCGGCCGCCTCCAGGGCCGCACGGAGCAGCGGAATCCGCACCTCCGCGGCGATCAGGCCGATCGAACCCTCCTTGGCCAGGGCGTCCTCGCAGGCCGCGAGGGTCGCGGCGACCAGATCCGCCGACTCGACCCGGCGGATCTCGAAGTCGCCCGCCGACTCGCGGATCGAGGTGGCCTCCGTCAGATCGGGGGCGATGGCGGGCAGCAGCCGGGACGCGTAGGCGATCACCTCGCGCGGTACGCGGAAGCCCTGGGTGAGCTCCTCGACGGCCGCGCCGGGCTTGCCCAGATGGAACAGGGCCTCCTCCCAGGTGCCGGTGGCCCACGGGGTGGTCCCCTGGGCGATGTCGCCGAGGACGGTCGCCGAGCCCGTCGTGCAGCGGCGGCCGACCGCGCGGTACTGCATGGGGGAGAGGTCCTGCGCCTCGTCCAGGACGACATGCCCGAGCGAGTGGGTGCGGGTGACCAGATCCGTCGCCTCGTCGATCAGCACCGCGTCAGCGGCGGACCACCGGGCGCCCTTCACGCCGCGGGCCGGTTTGGCCCACAGGATCGTCTTCTGCTCCTCGGGCGAGAGGATCCCCTCGGCCTGCTCGGCGAGGAACTCGGCGTCACCCAGCAGCCGCAGCACCAGCTTCGCCGGATCGACCGGCGGCCAGGCCGCCTTGACCGTGGCCTTCACGGCGGCGTTGCGGGCCACCGCGTCCTGCACCCGGTCGTCCGGGGCCTCGCCGGCCTGCTCCATACGGACCAGGACGGCGTGCGCGATCCGCTGGGGAAGCGCCTCGCGGGCCGCGCCGTAACGGATCTCGCGCTCCGCCAACTCCCGCACGATCTCTTCGAGTTCATACGCCGGTACGCGCCAGCGGCGGGAGCCGCGCACGACCACGCAGGGCTCCTCGGGCAGCGTGATGTGCGAACGGACGGCCCGCCGCAGGACCTCCGCCATCCGCGCGTCGCCCTTGACCGTCGCGGCGGCCGCCTCGTCGGTGCCGCGCACCTCCACATGCCCCACCAGGTCGTCGACCGTGGCCTGCTCGACCTCCAACTCCCCCAGCGCCGGCAGGACCTGCTCGATGTAGCGCAGGAAGGAGCGGTTGGGGCCGATGACGAGGGTGCCGGAGCGGGCCAGCCGCTCGCGGTGCGCGTACAGCAGGTAGGCGACACGGTGCAGGCCGACGGCGGTCTTTCCGGTGCCCGGCGCTCCCTGGACGCAGACCGAGCCGCCGATGCCGGCGCGCACGATCTCGTCCTGCTCGGGCTGGATCGTGGCGACGATGTCCCGCATCGGGCCGACGCGCGGGCGCTCGATCTCCGACTGCAGCAGCCGGCTGGTCCGGGCCGCCTCCGCCGGGTCGGTGAGGTGCTCGTCCTCGTACGCGGTCAACTCGCCGCCCGTGTAACCGAATCGGCGGCGCAGTTCGAGGTCCATCGGGTCCTTCTTGGAGGCCCGGTAGAACGGCTGGGATACGGGGGCGCGCCAGTCGATGACCATCGGGTCGCCGTCGGCGTCGTGGACATGCCGCCGGCCGATGTAGAAGTTCTCTCCCGCGGCACCCTCGGCGAGGTCGACGCCCGGTGCGTGGAGGTAGTCCAGGCGGCCGAAGAAGAGCGGGGTGTGGGAGAGGTCCGCGAGCGCCTTGATCCGGGCGTCGATCTCCCCCTGGAGCACCTCGGCGTTGACCCAGTTCGCGGTGACGTCGGCGATGTTCAGCGCCTCGGCGTCCGCGCGCATGGCGCGCAGCGCGGCGCGGGAGGCGGCGAGGTGGTCCTTTTCGCGCTGCAGGGGGTCGTGGGGTGCGGGTCGGTGGGCGTGCGAGGGCACGGCGTTGCCTCCGGGGCGGGTCAGCGGCGTGAAGCGAAGGGCCGTCCGGTTTCCGACCGGACGGCGGCACTCCTCGGCGGGAGGCAGGCAGACGCGGGAGTGTAGTTCAGCCCCGCAGACGGCGCCAACGGAATTTCTCCCCTACGGTGGCGGCCGTACCCGTGAGGGAGAACCCCGACCCACGTCGGTCTCCCGTAGGGGGTGGGGTGGGCCTGGAGGCTGACGGAAATCCCGTGCGGGATGGGCCTATGGACCGATGTGCTGCAATCGGGTGAATCCCATCATGGAGGCATGAGCAGCGCAGCGATTCCATCAGCCGCCGTCCCTTCCCCCTCACTCCACCCGGCCAGAGGCGCGACAGCCCTCGGCCCGGGCTCCGCCGCCGGCGCGGCGGTCGTCCACGGGCATCGCCATCTCGTCGGCAACGCCCTCCGCGCGATCAAGGTCTTCGCCGGGGCGGCCTTCAGCGTCGCCGTTCTGGGGGAGTACGCGGAGGACTGAGCCCGTCCCCGCGCGCCGCGGTGCCCGCGTACCGGGGCCGCCCCGTGTGCCCTCGTGCCCAGAGCCGACTCCGTGCCGCCTCGGGGACGAAGCCGACTCCGTACCGTCCGACGTGCCGAGCCGACCCCCGGCCGCTCGTGTACGACGTCGCCTCCGCATCGACTCGTCCATGAGGCCGACTCCGGGCCGACTCCGCCCGGCCACCCAGATGACCAAAAACCGTTACAGAAGGTCGGCCTCGATCCACTAGCGTCGCCGCAGGGGCGCGCTCAGGGCGACAGAGCATGCGCTCAGGGCGACGACGAGGGGGTCAAAGGGTGTCTGCCGCCGACGGGATACGGACGTGGAGACGGACCTGGAGGCGGACCTGGGACCTGAGCACCACGAACCCCCGCCGACTGATACCCGCGGCCGTGCTGCTCGTGGCGTCGTTCGCCGGGCTGTGGGTGCTCTACCAGGTCCAGCCGATGCCGATGTCCGACATCGCCGTCTACCGCGCCGAGGGGGAGGCCGCCGCGACCGGCGGTGATCTCTACGGCTTCACGGTCACCCGGTGGGATCTCCCCGCCACCTATCCGCCCTTCGCCGCTCTGCTCTTCATCCCCACCACCTGGCTCTCCCTCGGCACCCTCAAGATCGCGGCCGTGGTCGTCAACGCGGCGCTGCTCGCCCTGCTGATCCACCTCTCCTGCAAGGCCGCCGGCCTGCGCAAGGCCGCGCTCAGCGTGCCCACCCTCCTGACCGTCACCGCACTGGGCCTCTGGCTGGAGCCCGTCTTCCAGACCTTCGTCTTCGGCCAGGTCAACCTCGCCCTGGCCGGCCTGGTGCTGTGGGACCTCTCCCGTCCGGACGGCGCGCGCCTGAAGGGCTTCGCGACCGGCCTCGCGGCGGGCATCAAGCTCACCCCCGCGATCTTCGCGGTCTACCTCCTGATCACCGGCCGGGTGAAGGCCGCCTGCACCGCCCTCACCGGCTTCCTGGTCTCGGCGCTGCTGGGCTGGCTGGTGCTGCCCGAGGCCAGCATCGAGTTCTGGACGCGGCGGATGTTCGAGACCGAGCGGGTCGGCAAGGTGTGGATCGTCGACAACCAGTCGCTCCAGGGACTGATCAGCCGCGTTCTGCACGATCCCGAACCGGGCCTGCTCTGGGCGGTGCCGGCGGTGCTGACCGCGGTGGCCGGGCTCGCGGTGGCCCGCCGCGTCCACCGGCGGCGCGGCCTCGACGCCTGGGGCGTGCTGTGCACGTCCGTCACGGCGCTGCTGGTGTCGCCGATCAGCTGGTCCCACCACTGGGTCTGGTGCGTGCCGCTGCTCATCGCGCTCGCCGCGCACACCCGGCGCAGCCGCCCGCGCCGTGCGCTGCTGGCTGCCGTCACGCTCGCCTTCACCGTCCGCACGATGTGGATCGTGCCGCACACCGGTGACCTCGACCTGCGCCTGCCCTGGTGGCACCAGCCGCTGGCGTCCCCGTACCCGCTCCTGGGCCTCGCGCTGCTGGCGACCGTGGTCTGGTGGACGCGGCGGCCGGCCGACGCCCCCGGCACCCCGGGCGCCCCCGGCGGCCGCATCCCCGTACCGAGGACCGCCGGGACCGACCGTGAACTGCCGGCCCGGCCCCGGAGGTGATCCGGCGGGGGGACGTACGGGAGGTGGCTGGGGGCGGTACCGAAGCGCGGCGCGGCGCGGCGGTACGGCGCGGTGGTACCTAGGGGGTGGGGGAACACATCCCGTAGGGGACGCGAGGGCCCCCTACGAGGCCACAACGCGGCGGGCGTGGGCGATATTTCGGGTTGTCCGGACCGTCACACGTCCTCGTCGGCCGCCAGCAGCTCGTCCGCGTCGACGATCCGGTACGCGTACCCCTGCTCGGCCAGGAAGCGCTGGCGGTGTGCCGCGAAGTCCTGGTCGATGGTGTCGCGGGCGACGACCGAGTAGAACCGCGCCTCGTGCCCGTCCGCCTTGGGGCGCAGTACCCGGCCCAGCCGCTGGGCCTCCTCCTGGCGGGAGCCGAAGGTGCCCGACACCTGGATCGCCACCGTCGCCTCGGGAAGGTCGATCGAGAAGTTCGCGACCTTCGAGACGACGAGCACCGAGATCTCGCCCTCCCGGAACGCGTCGAAGAGCTTCTCGCGCTGCGCGTTGGTGGTCTCGCCCTTGATCACGGGCGCGTCCAGATGCTCGCCCAGCTCGTCCAGCTGGTCGATGTACTGCCCGATGACCAGGGTCTGCTCGCCCTGATGCCGGCGGACCAGCGACTCGGTCACGAACTGCTTGCTGGCGGTGGTCGCACAGAAGCGGTACTTCTCCTCGGTCTCGGCGGTCGCATACGCCAGCCGCTCCGACTCGGTCAGATTGACCCGGACCTCGACGCAGTCGGCCGGGGCGATATAGCCCTGCGCCTCGATCTCCTTCCACGGCGCGTCGAACCGCTTCGGCCCGATGAGCGAGAAGACGTCCGACTCCCGGCCGTCCTCCCGGACGAGCGTCGCGGTCAGGCCCAGCCGCCGCCGCGCCTGGAGATCGGCGGTGAACTTGAAGACCGGCGCGGGCAGCAGATGCACCTCGTCGTAGACGATCAGGCCCCAGTCGCGGGAGTCGAAGAGCTCCAGATGCGGGTAGACGCCCTTCCGCTTCGTGGTCAGCACCTGGTACGTCGCGATGGTGACCGGCCGGATCTGCTTGCGCGTCCCGCTGTACTCGCCGATCTCGTCCTCGGACAGTGAGGTCCGCTTGACCAGCTCGTGCTTCCACTGCCGGGCCGAGACCGTGTTCGTCACCAGGATCAGCGTGGTGGCCTTCGCCTGCGCCATCGCACCGGCGCCCACCAGCGTCTTGCCCGCGCCGCACGGCAGGACGACCACGCCCGAGCCGCCGTGCCAGAAGCCCTCGACGGCCTGCTGCTGATATGGGCGCAGCGCCCAGCCGTCCTCGCGCAGCTCGATCGGATGCGCCTCGCCGTCGACGTAGCCGGCCAGGTCCTCGGCCGGCCAGCCGAGCTTGAGCAGCGTCTGCTTGATCTGCCCGCGCTCGGAGGGGTGGACGACGACGCTGTCCGGATCCAGCCGCGCCCCCACCAGCGGCTGCACCTTCTTCGACCGCAGGATCTCCTCCAGCACCGGGCGGTCGGTGCTGGTCAGCACCAGCCCGTGAGCCGGGTGCTTGACCAGCGTCAGCCGCCCGTAGCGCGACATCGTCTCCGCGATGTCGACGAGCAGCGCATGCGGCACCGGATACCGCGAGAACTGCACCAGTGCGTCCACGACCTGCTCGGCGTCGTGCCCGGCGGCCCGCGCGTTCCACAGCCCCAGCGGCGTCACCCGGTAGGTATGGATGTGCTCCGGCGCCCGCTCCAGCTCGGCGAAGGGCGCGATGGCTCGCCGGCAGGCGTCGGCCAGCTCATGGTCCACCTCCAGAAGCAGCGTCTTGTCGCTCTGGACGATCAGGCAGGACACACATACCTCCACGGATAGGTCGCCTGGTGACAAGTGAAACACCCCGAGCGTCTCTTGTGGCCCGGGCTCGGCCCCGGACCCGGCGCCGGAAGGGCGTTCCGGCCGGCGCGCCGGGCATGCGCGCAGCCATCCATCCTCGCCTATCGCGGGAGAGCGGGGAAGGCGCTTCCTCGCGACGGGTCAGAAGCGATCTTGTAGGGCGCGCGGCGAACTGAGAGCTACCTCACAGATCGGTGTGTGCGGGGAGGTGCCTCGCAGATCCGCCCGCTCCGGCACGGCGTGCAGGGGTGGGCGCCGGTCAGCGGCCGTACAGGGTCCATATGCCGATCGCCGAGGTCATCGCGGTGGCGATCGCTGTGACCAGTCGTGCCGGGAAGCGGTCGGCCGTTACCCGGAATCCGCCGATGCGGAGTTCGAAGTAGGGGCGAGGCGGATGAGGCATGGAGGTCCCCCGGCTCGTTGTCGGTGCGTGGGAAATGCGACCTGTGCGACGCTGTGTACACGCCGTGTCACGTCGTTCATTTTGCCCCGTGACCTGCGTCGCTGAGAACGGCGAACGCGGGGTGAGTCGGTTATGGGACGAACGGCTTGTCCTCGGTGAGCGGTCCGGCGGTCGTGCGCGCAGCCGGTCACCGCCCCGCCCGTCGACGCCCCGCCGAAGGCGGACCGTCAGCGACGGATGACGGGGCCCTGCGCGGCGAGGAGGGCGATGCCGCCGCCGAGGGCGAGGACGGCCAGCAGGGCGAGGCCGGTGCGGGGCGTGGCGCGTCGGAGGCGGGCGGGCGCGCGCTGCGGGCCGGATGCCGCCGAGGTGGCCAAGGTGCGGGCCCGGGCGAGGTCGGCGTCCGGAGCGCGCAGGGTCGTGTGGAGCAGTTCGACGGTCTTGAGGGGGGCGGTTGAGGGGTGTTGGGGGTTGAGGTAGCGGGAGAGGGTGGTCTGGTCGATGCCCAGTCGCCCGGCGAGGGACTGCTGGGTGGGCTTGGGGCGGCCGTCGCGGGCCGATAACTCCCACCAGTTCCTGAGCAGTTCGGCCAGTGCCCGCCCCGCGTCCCGGGCCGAGTTGGTTGGTCCCGTCATGCGTCCCCCGGGTCTTTTGTTCGTCTTCGGCTGTGGCGCCGTGGTGATGCGAGCGTGCACCAAGTCCCCTGCCGCCGCTGCATGGTTGAGGGGCGCGGTCGGTCGGGCCCCGTACCTTCCACTCCACCGCAAGCCCTGGCCAAGGACTGCTCCAGCCTGCGCGGATCCGGCGGCTCGGGCCTCCCACCGTCCCGTGCGGCAAGGAGACGAGCGAAAATGAATATGCCTCTGACATCACCCATTCGGGTGCGTACGGTCCTTGCCCGGGCCGCGGCCGGCGCCGCGCTCGCCACCGCGGCGGGCCGTCAGACCGCGTCGTCCGCCAGTTCCGCCACGCCCGTGATCCGGTGCAGCGGATACGTACGGACCTCGTCGGAGGTGTGGTCGTAGGCCGTCACGAAGCCGCCCTCCACCCGTACGGGGGCGATCACCCGCTGGCTGGCGGCGCCGTCGGCGTTGACGTAGCCGATCCACAGGGCCGAGCTGGTCAGCACCGCGGCCTGCATGGTGGCGAGGGTCTCCGCGGACGTCGTACGGGGGAGGGCGCCGGGGGACGGGGCCGGTGCGCGGACCGGCTTGCGTTCCGCGGTGGCGGCCAGATCGCCGGCGCGGATGGCGCGCACCGCCGCTTCGAGGAGGGTGGCGTCGGGGGACGGCGGTCCGTCGGGGACCGGGGCGGGGGCGCTGCGCGGTGCGGTGCGGTAGGAGTCGGCACGGGCGATCAGGACATCGCCGGCCGCGGACTCGGCGGCCGGTGCGTAGCCCATCGCCCGCAGCCCGTCCAGGAGTTGCTCGGGAGCGGTCTGGGCGGCGAGCACGGTCGGGGCGAGGCGGCGCAGGCGCAGCGGGGCGGCGCGGCGGTCGGCGAGGATCTCGGACAGCAGCGCGTCGTCGTCGCAGCGCACGTACGCGGCGGCCGCGCCGATCCGCAACTGGCCGTGCCTGCGGGCCACATCGTCGATGAGGTAGGCGAGCGGCTGCGGGACCGGCGTGCGGGAGTGGGCGTGCAGGAACTCCTGGAGTTCGGCGGCGGAGCGGCCGGCGTCCAGGGCGCGGCGTACCGAGCCGGGCGTGAAGCGGTAGACCGTCGCACCGCCCTTGGACTCGATGTCGGCCAGTACGCCGAGCGCCTCGGCGAGCGGGCGGCGCAGCGGCCCGGGGGCGACGGCGGTCAGGTCCGCCTGGAGCAGGACGTGGTCGAGCGGCTCGGGCAGGAGGGGGGCGAGGAGGTCCGCGGCGTGGGACGCGGCGGCGCCGGTCTCGGCGGGGGTGGGCAGGACGGCGGCGTCCTGCGGGCTGCCGCCGGCGGCGCCGATCAGGGTCCGCCCGTGGGTGGCGAGCGCGCCCCGGCCCGTCACGCCGAGCAACTCGGCCTCGGACAGGGCCCATTGGGCCAGGCGGGTGCGCAGGTCGTCTCCGGGGGCGGGCGTGGCGGGGGAGCCTTCGCCGGACGCGGCCGCCGCGTCCTGGGCCGGTGCGGCTCCCGCGCCGCGCAGCGGACGTTCCCACCGCAGCCGGGACAGCACCGCCGTCGCCGGTGCGGAGGTGCCCGCCGGCAGGTCGGCCAGGAGCCCGAGCGCGCGGCGGCGGACCTCGGGTGCCGCGGAGCGGTCCAGGTTCGGGCCGAGGGCGGCGAGCGCCCGGCCCTTGGCGTCGGCGGTGCCGACCACGCCCGGGGTGCGGGTCGCCGGCAGCCAGCCGGCCGCCAGTACCGCCCAGCGCTCGGGGTCGGGCAGCTCCAGCCACTCCTCGGCCGCCGGGGTCGCCGCGTACCGTTCGTCGGCCTCGCCGTCGGAGGCGATCAGCCCGGCCGCGTAGGCGAGTTCGAGCCAGAAGGCGGCGAGCTGCTCGGTGGTGTCCAGGGCGACGGCGGTCCGCTTGAGGTCGCGTACGCTCAGGCCCCCGGCGCGCAGGACGGGCGGTCCGCCCAGGTCCCACTCCTTGAGCAGCTCCTCGACGGTCGCCAGCGCCGTGAACGCCTGGCTCGCGGCCGCGCTGTCCACAAGCTGTGGATCGCGCTCCGTCGTCGGCGACAGCGCGGGCGGCAGCGGCTCCGGCGCGCGGTGTGCGCGTCCGCCGCGCAGATGCAGCGCCGCCTCCCTGGGCAGCACGACGTTGCGGCCGCCCGCCGGGATCAGCAGGCCCCGGTCGAGCAGCCACTGAAGATGGGGGGCCGGCCGGTCGGTGACACCGCCGTACGGCGGGCCCCACAGCAGCTTGTCGAGGACGGCGACGGACTCGGCGGGCGCGGTGTCCAGCAGCGCCGCCATACCGGCGCGGTCGCGGAAGAGCGAGGTGAGCGCGGCGACCGCGGAGACCGGGTCGTGGGTGGCGGGCAGGCCGGCCGCCGCGATGATCTCCTGCAGCCGGCCCGGCGACATCCCGGCCGTGGCCTCGGCGACGGTCGGGCCCAGGCCGGTCGGTGAGGGGTGCGCGGGGCTGGGCGTGAGCAGTTCACGTGCCGTGCGCACCAGCCGCAGCCGGTCGTCCGGCCCCCACACCAGCGCCTGCGCGCGCAGCTCGGCCACCGCCCGGGGCAGCTCGGCTGTGACCGCCTCGTCCCCGGCGTCCCCGCTCATCAGCGCGCCCAGCGTGGCGTACGGGCACGGGTCGGGCGCCACCGCCAGCGCCTCGGCGGCCTGCAGCGCGAACCGGTCGAGCCGCTCCACCGCGCGGACCACCGACGCCCGCGTCCCGGCCCGGGTCGCCAGCTGCGTGACATCGCCCGGCACCGGATTGAGCAGGTCGGGCCGCGCCCGCAGCAGCCCGATGAGCCCGCTGTCGGTGCGGGTCCGGAGCTCCTCGGCCAGGGTGCGCGGCGTGTCGGTCATTCGTCCTACGTTAGCGGGGCCGGGGAGGCGGGGGCAGTCAGCGGCGGTACGGCGCCGGGGCGCGGCGCATCCCGCCTGCGGCACGGCGCCCGTAGGCGGCGCACTCGGCCCGCCGTACGGCGCGCGTGCGCGGCGCACCCGCCCTCCGGTCCGGCGGCCGGCCGACGGGGTACCGTCGAGGCAGCAACCAGCGGACGCCGCAGGGGATTTCGTGGGGATCGAGAGCGATCAGCTCGTCTTTGACTACCTGAGCCGGGTGGGCGACCTGGCCCAGCAGCGGGGCCTGCCCAGCTCCACGCGGATGCGGCTGGTGAGCGGGCTCAGGGCCGAGATAGACAGCCGGCAGATCGGTTCGGCGTCCGGTGTCCGGCGCCTGCTGGCGCGCCTGGGGACGCCGGAGGCGGTGGTCGCGGCGGCGCAGGGCGCGGACGACCGGCCGCCGGGGGCCTTCGGGGGCGGCACGGATCCGCGGCCGGCCCCGGGAGGCGGAACCGCCCCGGGAGGCGGGCCGGCCCCGGACGACGGGCCCGCCGTGCCGATCGGCCTGCGGCCCGCGGAGCCGCCGCGGCGATCCCCGCGGGCCGCCGGCGCGTCCCGGCTGTGGTCCGGCGCGCGCGACCGGCTCAGCGATCTGGCCTCGCGCGGCGGGCCGACGGGCAAGGCCGCCCCGGGCGGCCAGGACGCGACCGGTGGCCCACTGCCGTCCCCGCGCGACGGCTCGGCGGACCCCTCGGCGACCTCCGCGCCGACCGCCGGTCTGCCCCCGCACCTCGCCGGTGCGGACGAGCTGGGCGACGCGCAGGACGCGCCCGACTGGTGGCGGGTGGAGCCGGCGCCGTTCGGGCCGGGCGAGACGGTGCCCGGCTTCGTCGGCGGGATCGAGATCCCCGAGATATGGGACCGGCCGAAGAGCGGCGCCGACGGTGACGGCGACGGTGACGGCGGCCCGCTGTCGCTGAAGAAGGGCGGCACCGCCGGGTCCGGCGGCGATCGGCCGCAGCGCGCCGACGAGGAGGCGGAGCCGGACGCGAAGCGTGGACTGCCCGGGCTGCTGCGCCGCGCGCTCGCCCGGCGGCGCGGCGCGGCGGCCGGCGAGGAGACCGCGGCCGACGAGACCGGCGGCGAGGAGGAGGCGGACGGCGGGCCGGTCCCGCTGCGGGCCTGGCTCAGCCCGGTGCCGACGCTCGCCGTCCTGCTGCTGGTGGCCGGCGCGGCCCTGGGATCGTGGCTCGCGCTGGCGGGCGGCTGGGCGCTGGCCTACTTGTCGCGGCGGCTGACGCCCGCCGAGGCCAAGTTCGCGGCGCTCGGCCTGCCGGGTCTGGTCGCCGCCGGCCTGGTGGTCTGGCTGTGGGGCCGCTTCGACGGCCGCTGGGGCGACCCGATCGCCCAAGGCCACCTGGGACCGGAACTCCTCGCCGGCCTGCCGGCCATGGCTCGGACCGCGGCCGTCGCCTCGGCACTGTTCCTGGTGTGGCGGATGCGACGGGCGGCGCGCTGAGGGTCGCCGGTATCGGCGCAGTGGTGCGCGGGGGTGTACGAGCGGGGCGGGCGGGCGCCGGGCAGCTGAGCGGGGCGCCCGCCCGCCGCCCCGCTCAGCTGCCCGGCTTCGGGATCAGCGTGCGCTCGCGGCCCAGGGCCTGGGCGCGAGAGTCGGGGTTGAGGGTGAGCTTGCCGTCCGGCCAGCGGGCCACGACGTCGTCGGCCCGGCCGTCGCCGCCGAAGGCCCCGACGGTCGCCATGGCGACGTTGCGCCACGGGGACTTCGGTGCCCGCAGCCGCCGCTCCTTCTTCAGCTGCGTTCCGGCGGCGTCCTCGAAGACCGACACCTCCCCGTCGGCCCAGCGGACGAACAGGTCCTGGCCGGCCGACGAGGCGGTGAAGTCGCCGGCGGCGATGTCCCGGGCGTAGGTCCAGGTCTTGTGGGGGCCGATGAGCCGCTTCTCGGCGTGCAGGCCCTTGTCGTCGACGTTGGTGTAGACGCTCACATGGCCGTCGGACCAGCGGACGAGGAGGTCGTCGGCGCGCTGGTTGCCGCCGCCGAAGCGGCCCGCGGCGATGCCGTGCGCACGGGTCCAGAAGCTGCCGCGGGGACGCAGCCGGATCTCCTTGCCGAGCTTGTTGGTCTCGTCGACGTCCTGGTAGAGCGTCAGCTCCCCGTCCGACCACCGGACGACGAGGTCGTTGGTGCCGGAGCCGGTGAAGTCGCCCGCCGTCATGAACGAGGCGTGCGCCCAGGTGGAGTTGGGGTTCGCCAGCCGGACGCCCTTGCCGAACCCGTGCGCGCCGTCCCCGGGGTACAGCGTCACCTCGCCGTCGGACCAGCCCACGATCAGGTCGCTGTTGCCGTCGCGTACGGAGGAGCTGTGGAAGCGGCCGGCGGCCATCACCTTGGTGTGCTGCCAGGTCGTGGCGTCCCCCAGGGGGCTCGGGGTGTCCGGCCGCGCCCCGTCGACCGCCTGGCGGTAGAGCCGGAAGACGTCCTCGTCGAACTGCGAGCTGTAGGAGATGTGGTCGTAGCGCCCGCCGGTCTTGTAGCCGCCTATCGCGCCGACGAGTTTGCCGCGCCGGCCGTCGAAGTCCGCCAGGAACGGGCCGCCGCTGACGCCCGACCGGAATCCGGCGCACTCGATCTCCAGGAACCGCCCCTGGAAGGCCTTGGTGCTGTTGGTGCACTGCAGCGGCGTCTTCTGGCCACCGGGGTAGCCGACGACGGTCACGTTGTCGCGCGCCAGCTGCGAGGCGGGCACGGCGGTCAGCTCGTTGCCGCGGCCGGTCGCGTCCTCCAGCAGCTGCCCCTGCGCGTTCGGGCCGAGGCGCAGCAGCGCGAAGTCCACGTCGTCGTCGGGCTTCGACTGCAGATAGCGTCCGTCGATCCAGACCTGCCCCGGCAGCATCGGGAAGATCCCGTACGGCGTCTCACCGGGCTGGCCCGGCTTCGTCGCGCCGGTGCGGTAGCCGGGGACGAAGGCGACACTGCGGTAGGGCTTGTCGCCCTTGAGGCAGTGCGCGGCCGTCATGACCAGGCTCTTCGTCGGGGAGGCCACGGAGCCGGCGGTGCAGAACTGGTCGGCGGTCGCCGATCCGTCGCCGGCGCGGATGAGGAAGACGCCGACGGTGGCGACGCCTTGGCCCACCGGGGCGCTCGGCACTCGCAGCGAGCGCCCTCGCCGCTCCCCGGGGGCGGCCGGCGCGCCGGCGCCGTCGTCCACGGGGACGGCCGCACGGATCCGCTCCGGGGTCCAGTAGCGCTCCGTCTCCCGGGCCAGCCGGATGTCGTCGTCGCTCACGCCCTTGGACCGCTCTTCCGGCCGGGCGGAGGAAGCGGAGGAACCCGAGGAATCGGCGGAACCGGTGGAAGGGGAGGGCGAGGGCCCCGGGGAATCCGCTGCGGTCGCGGTCGCCGTGAGGCCGCCGGCGATCGCGGCGCAGACGGCCACCGTGAGGGCGCGCGTCCAGAGTGCGGGTCTCAAACGTATGTGTCTCATCAGGTCTTCCATTGACAGCTCATCAGCCGGGCCTCCGGATCGTGCGGTTCCGGCTCGGGGGATCGGGCACGTCGGTGGCCCGGCCTGCTCGATCTTGCCGTGTGCCCTTTTGGCGCCCGCACCCGGGTGGGGCGGAGTGTCGTGTTTGTTCCCCGGCGCGCTCGCCTCGCGGGGACGCCCGCCGGCGCGGAAGGCCACCGGCGGCAGGGGCGACGGGCGGTGAAGGCCCGCCCGCCGCCTTCGTGTGGGACGCCCGCTCGTTCCTCCTTGTGCCGACTTGCGCCCACTTCCGCTACTTCTTCACCAGCCGCTGCCGCACCTCGTCCAGGATCCTGCCGGCGCCCGTGTAGCCGATGCCCTGGATCCACAACCGGTCGTCGACGCGGAAGGACCGGCCGCCGGTGACGGCCCGCATCCGCTTCCACCGGCCGCCGGTGGTGATCTGGGCCTCCTTGGACTTCTTCGGGGTGCCGTAGGAGGCGTAGAAGACGGCGTCGGCGTCGGCCTTGCCGATCCGCTCGGGGCCGAGCTCGACCATCAGGCCGTCCTTGGAGCCGTCGACGACGTCGGTCGGGCCGGTGCCGATGTCGGCGAGGACGGTGCCGATGTAGCTCCGGCAGCCGTAGACGCGGGCGTCGGCGCCCTCGACGAAGCGGACGATGTTGGTGCGGAGCTTGTGGGCCGCCGGGCCGCCGAGGGCCTTGGCGACCCGCTCGGCGTGTGCCTCGTACGCGGCGGCCGCGCGTCGTGCCCGGGGGATCTGGCCCAGCGCGTCGGCGTGCGTGGCGAAGTTCTGCTTCCAGGGGTAACCGGTGGTCTCGGTCATCACGGTCGGTGCGATCCTCGTCAGCCGGTCGTAGCGCCGGCCGTCGCGGACCTTGCTGGTCAGGATCAGATCGGGCTTGAGGGCGGCGATCGCCTCCAGGTCGGGCGCGCCGATCTCGCCGACGTCCTTGATGCCGGCGACCTGGTCCCCGGCGAGGTAGTCGAGCGAACCGGAGGCCGCCTCGGAGCGGGTGGCGCCGACCGGCTTGACGCCCAGGGTGATCGCGGAGTCCAGCTCGGCGGTGTCCAGGACGACCACCCGCTTCGGGGAGTTGGGCACCCGCACCTCGCCCATGGCCGTCCGCACCGGGTGGGTGCCGCCGCCGGTGGCCGGCTCGGCCCAGGTCGTGGCCGGTTGCTCGGGGCAGTCGGCGGCCTTGAAGGGACCCGAGGAGCCGTCCAAGGACGCGTCACCGCCGAATCCGCAGCCGGCCAGGGCGAGGGAGGCCGCGAGCACGCCGGCGGCGGCGAGGACGCCGATGGGGGAGACGGCGGCGGCGCGGCGAGCGGCGGTGGAACGGAACATGACATGTCCTTTCGGGCACGAGCGCGCGGGGGAGGTGCGGGACGGCCCGGCCCTGACCCATCGGACAGACCCTAGGTAAGGCAGGGCTAAGAGTAGGGCCTGACCGCCCGGCCGATCGCGGTCGCCTGCACAATGGCTGGCATGGCTGCGTACCCCCTGACGGTCGGCTTCGACCTCGATATGACGCTGATCGACTCCCGCCCCGGAATCAAGGCCGCGTACGAGGAGCTGTCCGCCCGGACCGGCACCTTCGTCGACGCCGAGGCCGCGGTGACCCGGCTGGGGCCGCCGCTGGAGCAGGAGATCCGCCGCTGGTTCCCCGAGGAGCGGGTGGCCGAGATCAGCGACCTCTACCGCTCGCTGTATCCGCAGTACGCGATCGCGGCGACGCCGGCCATGCGGGGCGCCCGGGAGGCCCTCGCCGCGGTCGCGGCGGCCGGCGGCCGGACGATCGTGGTGACCGCCAAGTTCGAGCCGAACGCCAAGCTGCATCTGACGCACCTGGGCATAGAACCGGACGCCGTCATCGGCTCGCTGTGGGCGGAGGCCAAGGCCGAGGCGCTGCGTGCGCACGGTGCGCGGATCTACGTCGGCGACCACACCGGTGACGTCCGGGGCGCGCACGCCGCGGGCGCGCTGTCGGTCGCCGTGGCCACCGGGCCGTGCGACGGCGGCGAACTGCGGGCGGCCGGCGCCGATGTGCTGCTCGACGACCTCACGGAGTTCCCGGAGTGGCTGAATCGCTACATCGCGGAAGGGGCGGAAGGGGCGGATCCCTCGGAGGCCGCCTCGGCCTGACGGCGCTGAGCGGCGGCGGAGCGGACCACTCCGGTCGCGGCGATCAGGAAGCCGAGGCCCATCAGCATGCAGACCCAGTAGAAGGCGGACGGCAGCGGGTGGGTCCCGATGAACAGCGGCGTCACGGTGGCGAGAGTGGCCGCTGCGCCAACTAGGAACATGATCGCGCCGATTCGGACCAGCAGATCCCCGGCCTGGGGAGTTTCGTCAGACACCTGACCAGGGTAAGTCCGGGCCAGAAGCGCTGAGGATCCACCCGGCGGCGTCTTGTCACCGGCCTGGGGACCATTAGCCTTGGTGGTGGCGGGTCCTGTCGGCCCGCTGCATTGCTATCCAGACCCGATTCCGTCGCTGCTTCGCGGTGGACGGCCCATGTTTTTTCCAACGAGTACGAGGACGAGGACAGACGTGCCTACCGGCAAGGTCAAGTGGTTCAACAGTGAGAAGGGCTTCGGCTTTCTCTCCCGCGATGACGGCGGTGACGTCTTCGTGCACTCGTCGGTGCTGCCCGACGGCGTGGCCGCACTCAAGCCTGGCCAGCGCGTCGAATTCGGCGTCGTCGCGGGCCAGCGCGGCGACCAGGCGCTGACCGTGACACTCCTCGACCCCGCCCCCTCGGTAGCCGCGGCCCAGCGCCGCAAGCCCGACGAACTCGCCTCGATCGTGCAGGACCTCACCACGCTGCTGGAGAACGTCACCCAGCAACTGGAGCGCGGCCGCTACCCCGACAAGGCGCACGGCTCGAAGATCGCCGGCATGCTGCGCGCGGTCGCCGACCAACTGGACGTCTGAGCGGGCCCGCCCAGGACGACCCACCTCACACGAATCGCAGCGCATCGCGGCCGAGGGGCGGTACGAGCCCCTCGGCCGCGGCGCGGGTGAGCAGCCCGCGCACCGCGGCATAGCCGTCCTCGCCGAGGTCGGCGGTGAACTCGTTGACGTACAGCCCGATGTGCTGGTCGGCGACCTTCGGGTCCATCTCCTGGGCGTGCTCCAGGACGTAGGGGCGGGAGGCCTCCGGGTCGTCCCAGGCCATCAGGACCGAGGTGCGCACGGCGGCCGCGAGGTCGCGCAGCGTCCGCTCGCCCAGCGACCGCTTGGCGATGATCGCGCCGAGCGGGATCGGCAGGCCGGTGGTGTGCTCCCAGTGCTCGCCCATGTCGGCCAGGCAGACCAGGCCGTAGTTCTGGTACGTGAAGCGGGCCTCGTGGATGACCAGGCCCGCGTCGACCTTGCCGTCGCGGACCGCCGGCATGATCTCGTGGAACGGCAGTACGACGATCTCGCCGACGCCGCCGGGCACCTCGGCCGCCGCCCACAGCCGGAACAGCAGATACGCGGTGGACCGCTCGCTGGGCACCGCGATCGTCCTGCCCGCCAGGTCCGCGGCCGTGCCCTGCCGCCGGGTCAGCACCAGCGGCCCGCAGCCGCGGCCCAGCGCCCCGCCGCAGGGCAGCAGCGCGTACTCCTGGAGCACCCACGGCAGCACCGCGTACGACACCTTCAGCACATCGAACTCGCCGCGCTCGGCCATGCCGTTGGTGAGGTCGATGTCGGCGAAGGTGACCGCGAGGTCCGGCGCCTGCGGGACGCGGCCGTGCGCCAGGGCGTCGAAGACGAAGGTGTCGTTCGGGCACGGCGAGTACGCGATCTGCAGCGGCCGGGTCACGGTGTCCTCCTCTAGGGACGGTGCGGTTGACCGGCCGTCCCGTGGGCGGCCAGGGCTTCGGGAAGCGTACGAAAGGCGCCGGACAGGGCGGCGAGCGCGTCGCCGATGCGCCAGGCGGCGCGGTCGCGGGGGCCGACGGCGTTGGAGACGGTGCGCAGCTCCAGCACCGCCACGCCGTGCGCGGCGGCCGCCTCGGCGACCCCGAAGCCCTCCATCGCCTCGGCCAGTACGCCCGGGTGACGCCGTGCCAGCTCCGCGGCGCGGGCCGCCGAGCCGGTGACCGTGGAGACGGTGACGATGGTGCCCACGGCCCCGCCGGACGCCGCGGCGACGGCGTCGACCAGCGCCTTCTCGGGGCGGTGTGCCACCGTTCCGAAGCCGAGTTCGGTGACCGGGACGAAGCCGTCGGGGGTCTGGGCGCCCAGGTCGGCCGCGACGATCGCCTCGGCGACGACCACCGACCCCAGGGGCGCGCCGGCGAATCCGCCGCCGATCCCCGCCGAGACCACCAGGTCGTAGGGCGCGGCGGCGACCGCGGCGGCGGTCAGCGCGGTGGCCGTGCCGGCGGCCGCGGCGGCCGGACCGACACCGGCGGCCAGCACGTCGAAGCCGACGGCCCTGCCGTGCACACGCCGCAGCTCATAACCGCCGGGCAGCGACCACGGCTCCGCCTCGCCCGGCCCGGCGGCCCAGCCACTGCGGACCGCATCGCCCTCGGCGGCCACCGCCGTGACGACCAGGACCCGCATCACGAGGCCCGCACCGTGCGCGGACGCCGCGCGCTCAGCGCGCTCAGTCCTTCTGCTTCAGCGTGAAGTGCCACATCG
Organism: Streptomyces sirii; assembly: GCF_045690365.1. NCBI lineage: Bacteria > Bacillati > Actinomycetota > Actinomycetes > Kitasatosporales > Streptomycetaceae > Streptomyces > Streptomyces sirii. Next base: position 5,489,506 of record NZ_CP147982.1, read on the forward strand.
TCTTGGGACCCTGGCCGGTGCCGATCTCCGCGACCTGGAGGGTGACGTCCTTGGTGTACGACGTCTGGCCGGTCTGCGGGTTCTGCTGCATGAAGAGGGTGTCCGCGTCGAAGCTGCGGTACGTCTGCTTGCTGGGCTCGCGCATGACCGGGCCCCCGCCGAAGACGACCCACCCGGACTTGGCGACCTCCGGGTCGACGCCGACGCGCACCTGCTCACCCGGGTGCACGGTGATCGTCTTGCCGCCCTTCTTGGTGAGGCAGGCCGCGACCTCCTTCCGGGACAGGTCCTCGCCGTTGCCGTCGCAGCCGGGCGTGGCCTCGGCCGTCACCGTCGTCGAACCGACGGTCACGGTCGCGAGCGCGGTCGGCTTCTCGCAGGCGGAGAGGGTGACAAGACCCAGGGACACGGCACCGATGGCGGCAGCGGCGCGGCGGCCCTTGCCCCAGGAGATCAACGCAGCGGTCATACGGGCAGGCTATCGGGCGCCCCAGCTCACGCCACGCCCGGGTGCGGCGTGCCGCGCGGCCGGTCCGAAGCCGTGCCCCCGACGGGCCGGTCCGCCGCCCCCTTCAGGCCACCCGGGGCGTCGGCCCGCCGCCTCGTCCCGCCGCGCTCAGCAGCCCCCGTACGGCCAGCACCACGCCCAGCGCCACCAGCGCCGCGGCCACCGACATCCCCAGCGCCCCGACCAGCGGCAGCGAGATCCCGATCGCGCCACCGACCACCCACGACATCTGCAGCGCCGTCTCGGAGCGGGCGAACGCCGAGGTGCGCACCACCTCCGGCACATCGCGCTGGATCATCGCGTCCAGCGACAGCTTCCCCAGCGCCTGGCACAGCCCCGCGCAGGCCGCGGCCGCGGTGACCACGACGGGCGCCGCCGCGGCGTAGAACACCGCCGCGAGCACCGTCGTGCACAGCGCCAGCCCCAGCACCGCCGCGATGATCTGCTCCGGCCCGCGGGCCTTCAGCCACGCCCCGACGGCCGTCCCCAGCGCGTTGCCCGCCCCGGCCGCCACCGCCACCAGCCCCAGCGAGGCGGCCGGCCCCAGCCCGCCCAGCGGATGCTCGCGCAGCAGGAAGGCCAGGAAGAACGTCAGAAAGCCGGAGAGCGCCCGCAGGCAGACGTTGGCCTGGAGCCCGTGCAGCACCGACGGCCCGACGGTGCGCAGCCCCGGCTTCGCCGGCTTGCCGCCCGCCGCGTCCTTCGCCACCGCCTCGTGGGACGCCAGACGGGCCCGCGCCTCGCCCTTGTCCGAGTCGACCTTGTGCGGCAGCGAGAACGACAGGAACGTACCGGTCGCGAACACCGCGAACGCCCCGTACAGCGGCCAGCTCGGCCCGATCAGATGCAGTCCGGCCGCGGCCGGCGCCGCCACCCCCGTGGCCAGCAGCCCCGCGAGTGTGACCCGGGAGTTGGCCCTGACCAGCGAGATCCGCGGGGGCAGCAGCCGCGGCACCACCGCACTGCGCACCACGCCGTACGCCTTCGACGCCACCAGCACGCCCAGCGCCGCCGGATACAGCTCCAGCCCGCCGGTCGCCACCGCGCCCGACATCGACACCGCCAGCAGCGCCCGGGCCAGCATCGCGCCCGCCATCGCCGCCCGGCGGCCGTGCGGGACCCGGTCCAGCAGCGGGCCGATCACCGGCGCCAGCAGCGCGAACGGCGCCATCGTGACCGCCAGATACAGCGCCACCCGGCCCCGCGCCTCGTGTGTCGGCACCGAGAAGAACACCGTCGAGGCCAGCGCGACCGTGATGAGCATGTCGCCGGCCGAGTTCACCGCGTGCAGCTCGATCAGCTTGCCGAGCCCCGACTCGCCCGCGCCGTGCGCGTGCGTCGCCCGCCGCACCCGGCGCGCCGCGCCGGTGAACGGCCGGCGCAGCGCACGGCCGACCGACCGGCCCGCCCGCCGGGCAGGGCCGTCCCCGAAGCCGTCCCGGGACGGCTCGCGCGAGGACACTCTCGACGACTTCCGCGATGCCTTCGCCACCTTCGACACCCTCGACGCCCTTGCGGCAGCAGCCACTCGGCCATAGTGCCCCAACTCGCCCAGGGGAGGGCGTTTTCTTCGCACCGCCGCGCGAGGCGCCCCGGAGCACGGTCGCCGGCGCGGACATTTGCGCTCCCGCCGAGGAGTCGTACACCGCTGAAGGGGTAGCGTGTGTAGCGCGCCACCGGCGGTCGGTTTTGGCCGCGTGTCTCATTGCGTTCCGCGATCCCGCAGAATGGGTCTATGAGGTGCGCTCGACCGAACCGATCGGGCGCGGACGTCGACGCGGTCCCCAGGTCCGCTCCGCCCGCCCCCGGCCCCGCCGGTCGTCCGGACAGGACAAGGACAGCTCCGGCTGGCGCACTCGTGAGACGGCGTGGAAGAGAGAATCGATTCTTGTGAGTGCTGCGATGCGAAGCCGTACCCCTGACCGCCTGTGCGCCGCGGCGGTCGACCTTGCCCGGGCGGCGGCGGAGGAAGTCGCCCTGCCCGGAATGGTCGGCGACCACATCGAGGCCGTCGCCGACGCGGACCGTGTCGTCACCCACCTCTTCGCCTCCAACGAGCCCGGCTACCGCGGCTGGCGCTGGGCGGTGACGGTCGCCCGGGCCTCCCGGGCCAAGCTCGTCACCCTCGACGAGGCGGTGCTGCTGCCCGGCCCCGACGCGCTGCTCGCGCCGGAGTGGGTGCCCTGGAGCGAGCGGCTGCGCCCCGGCGACATGGGCCCCGGCGATCTGCTGCCCACGGAGGCCGAGGACCTGCGGCTGGAGCCGGGCTTCTCCGGCGAGGACGGCCCGCCGCCGAACTCCGCCGTCGCCGAGGGCATGGCCGCCGAGGTCGCCGACACCGAGGAGGCGGACGTCGTCCCGGGCTCGCCGGCGATCCAGCCCACGCCCGCGCGCGGCGGCATCGCGGACGTCGCCGAGGAGCTCGGCATGCGCCGCGCCCGGGTCCTGTCCCGCTACGGCCTGCATGCCGCCGCCGACCGCTGGGAAGAGGCGTACGGCGCGAAGACCCCGATGGCCCAGGCGGCCCCCGCCACCTGCCTGACCTGCGGCTTCCTCACCCCGCTCACCGGCTCCCTGCGCCAGGCCTTCGGCGTGTGCGCCAACGAGTTCGCCCCGGCGGACGGCCGGGTGGTCTCCCTGTCGTACGGCTGCGGGGCGCACTCCGAGGCCGCCGTGATGCCCAAGACGCCGCGGCCGCCCGCGCCGGTGGTCGACGAGACGGTGGTGGAGCCGCTGTCCCTGCGGCCGGAGCGCGACGGCGGTTCGGTCGAGGAGGCCGGGCCCGCGGAGGAGCTGGGCCACAGCTGAGGCCACCGGCCCGACCGCGCCCCGCCGCGGCCGGGCCTTCGCCGGCCCCCGCACGTCCCCGCCACGCGAACCCGCCGCCGAAGGCGGGAAGCGGGCACGGCGCCGCACCCGGCGACGTGGGGCGATACCGTCTCTCCAACGACAAGCGAGGGAGACGAGAGACGTGACCGCAACGTCGTGGGTGCGAGGCGCAGCCGGAGACCCGTTCGGGACGGCTCGACTGCGGCGCGGCGTGCTGGACGCCTGGGCCGCGTCACCGGCCCGGTTCCGGGAGGACGCCAACGCCGAGGAGGACCTCGCGCTCGGCGGCTACCGCGACCGGCTCGCCGTGGAGCTGGCGCAGAACGCGGCGGACGCGGCGGCCCGCGCCGGCGTCCCCGGCCGGCTGCGGCTGACCCTGCACCCGGCCAACGGCGGTGCCCCCGCCGTACTCGTCGCCTCCAACACCGGCGCCCCCCTCGACGCCACCGGAGTCGAGTCGCTGTCGACGCTGCGCGCCTCCGCCAAGCGGGAGGCCGGTGCGGCGGCCGGCGCGGTCGGCCGGTTCGGCGTGGGCTTCGCCGCGGTGCTGTCCGTGAGCGACGAGCCGGCCCTGGTGGGACGCACCGGCGGGGTGCGGTGGTCGCTGGCCGAGGCCCGCACGCTCGCGCAGGAGGTGGCGGCGCACAGCCCCGGCCTGGGCGGCGAACTGCGCCGCCGCGAGGGCCACGTACCGCTGCTGCGGCTGCCGCTGCCCGCGGAGGGCACCGCGCCCGACGGGTACGACACCGCCGTCGTGCTGCCGCTGCGGGACGGCGCGGCACAGGACCTCGCCGAACGGCTGCTGGACGGTATCGACGCGGCGCTGCTGCTGACGCTGCCGGGGCTGGCCGAGGTCGTGGTCGAGACCCCCGAGGGCGTACGCGAGTTGAGGCGGCGTCAGGACGGCCCGTACGTCCTGATCGAGGACAGCGAGCGGGGCGCCACCCGCTGGCGGGTGGCGACCGACGGCGGGTCGCTGGACCCGGCGCTGCTCGCGGACCGGCCCGTCGAGGAGCGGCTGCGGCCGTCGTGGTCGGTGACCTGGGCGGTGCCGGTGGACTCCGAGGGCGCGCCGGCGCGCCCGGGGACCGCGCCGGTGGTGCACGCGCCGACGCCGACGGACGAGCCGCTGGGGCTGCCCGGGCTGCTGATCGCCTCGTTCCCGCTGGAGCCGACCCGGCGCCACGTCCACCCGGGCCCGCTGACGGACTTCCTGGTGGAGCGGGTGGCCGAGGTCTACGCGGCGCTGCTCGCGGACTGGCAGCCGGTGTCCGTCGCCACCCTCGACCTGGTACCGGGCCCGCTGGGCAAGGGCGGACTGGACGGCGAGCTGCGCCGGCGGGTGCTCGCGCTGCTGCCGCGGGTGCGGTTCCTGCCGAGCGCGGGCGCGCCGGGCGAGGGGGAGCGGGCCGAGCCCGAGGCCCCGGCGGAGAGCGCATGGGACTCCGGCGAGGACGCGGTGCGCTATGTCCTGCGGCCCGTGGAGGCCGAGGTGGTCGAGGGTGCCGGGGCCGCGACGGTCGCGGTGCTGGCCGAGCTGTTCCCCAGCCTGCTGCCGGCCGGCCTCGAACGGCGCCCGGAGCTGCGGTCGCTGGGCGTGGCCCGGGTGCCGCTCGGGGAGATGGTCGACCGCCTGGCGGGCATCGAGCGGGCCCCCGACTGGTGGTGGCGGCTGTACGACGCGCTGGCCGGCACCGACCCGGACCGGCTCAGCGGACTGCCCGTGCCGCTCGCGGGCACGACCGGCCAGGGCCCCGGCGGGGCGAGTGGCACCGCGCGCACCACCATCGGGCCGCGCCAGGTGCTGCTGCCGCTGCCCGGCGACGGCCCCGCGGACGGCGAGGACGCCTCCCGGCACCGTACGCTCGCCCGGCTCGGGCTGAAGGTCGCCCACCCCGACGCGGTGCACCCGCTGCTGGAGAAGCTCGGCGCCACCCCGGCCGCGCCCCGCGCCGTACTGACGACGCCTCAGGTGCGGGCGGCCGTGGAGAACTCGCTGGACGCGGACGAGGACGCCTACGACGTCTTCGCGGACGACTTCGCCGGCGGCGGGGCCGGGGCCCCGCTGGGCGCGGAGGAGCTGGCGGAGATGGTGCTCGGACTGGTCCGCGACGCCAATCTCTCGCCCGGCGACGAGCCCTGGCTCGGCGCCCTCGCGCTGCCCGACGAGGACGGCGAGCTGGCGCCGGCGGGTGAGCTGGTGTACCCGGGCAGCGCTTTCGAGCGGGTCATCCGCGAGGGTGAACTCGCCGCGTGCGAAGCGGAGTTGGCCGCACGGTGGGGTGAGCAGCCGCTGACCGCCGTGGGCGTCATGGCCGCCTTCGCGCTCGTACGGGCCGCCGATGTCGTCCTCGACCCGGACGAGCTGGAGCCCCGCGACGGGGACTTCGCCGAGCCGGACGACGCCGGGCTGCTGGACGCCGTCGACGTGTGGTGCGAGGACCTCCTCGACGCCCTGCCGGACACGCCGGTCCCGCCGGTGCTCACCGAACTGGTGGCCGTCCGCGACCTCGACCTGGTCGACGACGACGCCTGGCCGCAGGTGCTGGCGATGCTCTCCCAGCCGCCGCTGCGCGACGCGCTCACCGCACCCGCCCGGGTGCTCCTGCCCGACGGCACCACCGAGTCCGTACGCCCCTACACCGCCTGGTGGCTGCGCGGCCACCCGGTGCTGGACGGGCGGCGGCCCGCCGGTCTGCGCGCGGCGGGCGGCGACCCGCTGCTGGCCGGCCTCTACGAGTCCGCGGACGCCGGCGAGGTCGACGCCCAGGTGCTGCGCGCGCTCGGCGTGCGCACCACCGTCGCCGCCCTCCTGGACGAGCCGGGCGGCGCGGCCGAACTGCTGGCCCGCCTCGCCGACCCGGACCTGGCGGTGGGCGCGGCGCAACTCCACGGCCTCTACGGCCTGCTGGCGGACCTCGACCCCGATCAGGTGACGCTCCCCGACGAGCTGCGGGCCGTGCTCGACCGGGAGGTGCGGGTGGTGGACGCGGCGGACGCCGTGGTCGCCGACGCCCCGGATCTGATGCCGCTGGCGGCGGGGCTCCCCCTGCTGCCGGTGCGCCCGGCGCGCGCCGCGGACCTCGCCGAGCTGCTGCAGGTGCGCAGGCTGAGCGAGGCGGTCGCCGCCGAGGTGCGCTCCGAGGGCGTACGCCACGAGGTCCCGGAGGCCGTACGGGTCCTGCTCGGCCCCGCCACCCCCGAGTCGTACCTGGAGCACGAGGAGCTGCTCGTCGGCGACGGCCCGGACGCCACCGCCGAACCGGACTGGCGCTGGACTCCCGACGGCACCCTGCACGCCGCGACCCTGGAGGGCGTCGCGGCCGGCCTGGCCTGGGCGGCCGGCCAGTGGCCGCGCCGCTTCGAGGTCGCGGCGCTGCTGGAGGACCCGGACCGGGGCGAGGAGCTGGCGCGGGCGCGCTGGTTCGACTGACCCGGATGTGCGGACCGGTCCCCGCCGCGGTGCGACGGGGACCGGTCCTCAGCCGGAGAGCTGTCCGTTCCTGACCGCAGTGACCGAACGATGACCAGCGGCCTATCGGGAAGAGTGGAGCCGGGCCCTGGGGGTTCTTGGAGTCGCGCAGCGGTAGCCCCCGACGAGCGCGTAGGGGAGTCGCACCCGTCGTGCGGGCTGTCCGCGGGGTGCGTTCGTACGCCGGGGCGGTGCTCCGAGCGCCCTCTCACACGTGGTGATTCGGGGGCCTTCCCCGCGCAGACTCGTGGCACACAGGCCGCAGACGCCGGAGCCGCACCAGCGGCGGTCGGCCTTGCGACGCGCCTGGAAACAGCGGAAGGACGATCAGGCATGAGACTTCGTGCCCTGCCCAGGGCGGCCGCCGTCGCGGTGGCCCTCCTCCTTGCCCTCGACCTGGCCGAGCCGGCCGCCGCCCACGGCGGCTCCCCCTCCCCACCGGACGGGGTCTGCGACGGGGACATCCACTACACCTTCAGCCCGGCGTTGCAGGCGACCCCCCGGCCCACGACCATCACATGGTCGGGCGCCTACTCCTGCGCATCCGTCCCCGGTCTCCGGACCTGGACCGGCAAGTTCGGCGGCTCGGTGCACACCACGACCGGTTGCCTCCAGGCCGACCTGGACCAGGTCCTCGCCCAAGGAGTCACGGAGAACGACAAGTGGTTCGTGCACGGCGACGAGCAGGTCGGCAGCAGCACGCTGACCGGTACCGTCTCGACGCTGCCGCGTGAGGACGGGACGCGTGTCTACGAATGGACCGGCACGGTCACCGGCGGCTCCTGGTTCGCGGGCCACCACTTCAACGGCAACGGCGTATACACGTCGCTGACCAGCGGAGATGCCTGCCTGGCGGGCAAACCCATCGACCACAACGACGGCACGGCTGCCCTCGTGATCCTTCCCTTGTGAGCTGACGAGGCGCCAGCGGGAGAGGCGGTGGCGGGCCGCCCGAACGGCGGCCCGGTCAGTCCGAGGTGAACTTCTTCACCAGGGCCCAGACCACGAGGACCGCGCCGACGGCCAGGATGATCCACTCCCACCAGTCCAGGACGCCGTCGCCCCCGTAGTGGGTGGTCGAGTGGTGGTAGTGGCGGTGCGAGCCGGCCAGCACCTGGTACGTGAGGTCCCCCGGAAAGAGTTTCATGGGGCGGAGGGTAGGGGAGGCCGCGGACCGTGGCCAGGCCACGGGGGAAGGCTTGACCGCGACGTCGACCCTCAGGCCGGGAAACGGCGGTCCACCTCGCGCCAGGTGATCTCCAGGAGCACCGCCGCCACCGCGGCGACGGCCACCGCCGCCCACGGCATGGTCGTACCGACCAGGCGCAGGTCGAAGAAGTCCTGCAGCCAGGGCGTGACCAGGACGATCAGGAAGCCCAGGCCCATGGCCAGCACCAGGGCGATCCGCCACCAGGTGTAGGGGCGGGCGATGATCGCCAGGACCCACATCGCGGTGAGGAAGAGGGTCAGGGTCGCGGCGCTGGTCTCGGCGGAGAGGGCGCCCGGGCCGCTGTAGTGGGCGCGGGCGAGGAGGTAGGTGGCGAAGGCGGCCAGGCCGGTGATGATGCCGGAGGGGATCGCGTAGCGCATGACCCGGCGGACGAAGTGCGGGCGGGCGCGCTCCTTGTTGGGGGCCAGCGCCAGGAAGAACGCCGGGACGCCGATGGTCAGGGTGGACAGCAGCGTCAGATGGCGGGGCAGGTAGGGATAGGGGATCCGGCAGCAGGCCACCAGGATCGCCAGCAGGACGGAGTAGACCGTCTTGGTGAGGAAGAGGGTGGCGACGCGGGTGATGTTGCCGATGACCCGGCGGCCCTCGGCGACCACGGACGGCAGGGCGGCGAAGCTGTTGTTCAGCAGGACGATCTGGGCCACCGCGCGGGTGGCCTCGGAGCCGGAGCCCATCGCCACGCCGATGTCGGCGTCCTTCAGGGCGAGGACGTCGTTGACGCCGTCGCCGGTCATGGCGACGGTGTGGCCGCGGGACTGCAGGGCCGCGACCATGTCCCGCTTCTGCTGCGGGGTGACGCGGCCGAACACCGCGCCCCGGTCCAGGGCGGTGGCCATCGCCTCCGCACGGGCGGGCAGGCTCCGCGCGTCCACGGGGGCGTGTGAGCCCGGCAGGCCCAGCTTGCCGGCCACCGCGCCGACGGACACCGCGTTGTCGCCGGAGATGACCTTGGCGCGGACGCCCTGCTCGGCGAAGTAGCGCAGGGTGTCGGGGGCCTCGGTGCGCAGCCGCTGCTCCAGGACGACCAGCGCGGTGGGGCGCACGCCCCGGGCGACCTCGGGGTCGTCCAGCTCCCGTTCGGCGCGGGCCAGCAGCAGCACCCGCAGGCCTTGGGCGTTGAGGTCGTCGATGTCGGCCAGGCGGTGGTCGCCGGCCGGCAGCAGGACGTCGGGGGCGCCCAGGAGCCAGGTCGTGCGTGCGCCGTCGGCGTCGTCGAGGGACGCCCCGCTGTATTTGCGGGCGGAGGAGAACGGCAGCGACTGCGTGCAGCGCCACCCGCCGTCGGCGGGGTAGGCGTCGATGATCGCCTGGAGGGAGGCGTTGGGGCGGGGGTCGGACGCGCCGAGCGCGCCCAGGACCCGCTCGATGTAGGCGTCCTCGCGCTCACTGCGCTCCGCTCCGTCTCCGCTCTCTTCCAAGCCTCCGGAGGCGGAGCCGATGACCCGCAGCGCGCTGACGTCCATACCGCCCTCGGTGAGCGTGCCGGTCTTGTCCAGGCAGACGACGTCGACCCGGGCCAGGCCCTCGATGGCGGGCAGTTCCTGGACGAGGCACTGCTGGCGGCCGAGCCGGACGACGCCGATGGCGAAGGCCACGGAGGTGAGCAGGACCAGTCCCTCGGGGATCATCGGGACGATGCCGGCGACCATCCGGCGGATCGCCTCGTCGGCCGGCAGGCCGAGGGTGAGCAGATGGCTGAGGATCAGGCCGAGCGCCGTGGGGATCATCATCCAGGTCACGTACTTGAGGATCCGGCTGATGCCGGAGCGCAGCTCGGAGTGGACCAGGGTGAAGCGGCTGGCCTCCTCGGCGAGCTGGGCCGCGTACGCCTGGCGGCCGACCTTGGTCGCGGTGAAGGCGCCGCCGCCCGCGACGACGAAGCTGCCGGACATCACCGGCTCACCGGGCTTCTTGACGACCGGGTCGGCCTCGCCGGTCAGCAGCGATTCGTCGATCTCCAGGCCGTCGGTCTCCAGGACCTCGCCGTCGACGACGACCTTGTCGCCGGGACCGAGTTCGATGACGTCGTCGAGGACGACCCCGGCGGTGGGGATCCGGGCGCGGACGCCGTCGCGCCGCACGGTCGGCCGGGCCTCGCCGATGACCGCCAGGTTGTCCAGGGTCTTCTTGGCGCGCAGTTCCTGGACGATGCCGATGCCGGTGTTGGCGACGATGACGAACCCGAAGAGGCCGTCCTGGAGGGGCCCCACGATCAGGATGATCACGAACAGCACGCCGATGATCGCGTTGAAACGGGTGAAGACGTTGGCGCGGATGATCTCGGCGGTGGAGCGGGAGGACCGTACGGGGACGTCGTTGACCTCGCCCTCGGCCACCCGCTGGGCGACCTCGGCGGCGGTCAGGCCGGGGTGGGCCGGGGCGTGGACGGTCGTTCCGGCCGGCTCACCGCCCGCTTCGGCGTTCCCGGCTTCGGTCCTCGCCCGATCCGTCATGCCTCGACGTTACGGGCGCGGCGCGCACTTCACCCGCCGGCACGGGCGTCGGGTGCGGCGGGGGAGGGGAGCCGCGGTCAGGAGTCGCCGGCGGCCGCCGCGGCGCGCTTGATCGCGGCGTCGCGCTTGCGGACGTACCAGATGCCCAGCAGGCCCAGGGCGCCGCCGGCCAGGCAGGTCCACACCCACCAGGCGTGGCCGTTGTCGGCGTACCAGCCGTAGAAGGGCAGCTGGCCGAGGAAGAGCACGAACCAGATGATCGTGCCGCCGGTGATCGTGCCGACGACGGGGCCCTCCAGAGGCGCCGGGGCCGGGCGCAGTTCGGACTTCTTCCACATGGTGTTCAGCTTACGGGGGCCGGATGCGCGACCGGATGCGGGCGTCCGCGGGGCCGGATTCCGGCGTTCGGGCCGTCGGGCGCGGGCCGGAGGAGGGCCGGACGGGGGGCGCCGGTCGAGCGTTCCGCGGCGGGCGGGTGCACGTCCGCCCCAGGACAGCAGGGGTCTACGCGCGGAGATAGCGATCAATGCATTGTTTATTCATACTGAACCTTTCTGGATCTGACCGGATCGGATCGTCGATTCATCCAACGTGATCCGGTTATTGATGCTCTGTACGTGTTCCGGGCCCACGGGCCCCCGCGCCTTCCCCAGGCCCGTCCGACTGAGGTCCCTGCATGTCCCCCTCGGCCACCACGCCGGTCGACCCCCTTGAGAACCCGGCTCCGACGCCTCCCAAGAACGGTTTCGACCGCTTCTTCAAGATCTCCGAGCGGGGGTCGACGGTCAGCCGCGAACTGCGCGGCGGTTTGGCGACGTTCTTCGCGATGGCCTACATCATCGTGCTGAACCCGATCATTCTCGGCTCCGGAGTCGACAAGTTCGGTCACCATCTCGACAACGGCCAGCTGGTCACCGCGACCGCGCTGATGGCCGGGCTGTGCACCGTCCTGATGGGCGTCATGGGCAACGTCCCGATCGCCATCGCCGCGGGCCTGGGCATCAACGCCGTGGTCTCGCTCCAGCTCGCCCCCAAGATGAGCTGGCCGGACGCGATGGGCATGGTCGTGCTCGCCGGTCTGGTGCTGATGATCCTGGTCGCCTCGGGCCTGCGGCAGCGGGTGATGGACGCGATCCCCAACGGCCTGCGGCGCGCCATCGCCATCGGTATCGGCATGTTCATCACGCTGATCGGCCTGGTCGACGCCGGCTTCGTGTCCCGTAACCCCGACGCCGCGCACACCACCGTCCCGATGGGGCTGGGCCAGGGCGGTCAGCTCAAGGGCTGGCCGGTGCTGGTGTTCGTCCTCGGCCTGATGCTGATGTTCGTGCTGATCGTGCGGAAGACCAGGGGCGCGATCCTGATCGGCATGGTCTCGATGGCCGTCGTCGCGATCGTCGTCAACGCCGTCGCCGACATCCCGGACGCGGCCTGGGGCCTGGCGGTCCCCAACGTCCCGGAGAAGATCATCGGTGCGCCGGACTTCGGCCTGATCGGCAACATCAGCCTCTTCGGCGGCTTCAAGGAAGTCGGCGTGCTGACCGGCTGCCTGTTCGTCTTCACCGTGCTGCTCTCCGGCTTCTTCGACGCGATGGGCACCATCATCGGCGTCGGCGAGGAGGCCGGGCTGCTGGACAACGAGACCGGCAACCTGCCGAACATGGGCCGGATCCTGATGGTCGACGGCATCGCGGTGGCCGGCGGCGGCTTCGGCTCCGCCTCCGCCAACACCTGCTTCGTGGAGTCCACGGCCGGCGTCGGCGAGGGCGCCCGCACGGGTCTGGCGAACCTGATGACGGGCGGGCTGTTCCTGCTCGCGCTGATCTTCACGCCGCTGGCGACCGTGGTCCCCTCCCAGGCGGCGACGCCGGCACTGGTGGTCGTCGGCTTCCTGATCATGGCCTCGAACGTCAAGGACATCGACTGGGGCGACTTCACCGTCGGCATCCCCGCGTTCCTGACGATCGTCTCGATGCCGTTCACCTACAGCATCACCAACGGCATCGGCATCGGCGTCCTGGCGTTCATCCTGCTGCGCACGGCCACCGGCCGCTTCCGGCAGGTCCCCTGGCTGCTGAGCGCCGTCGGCCTGTGCTTCCTGGTCTACTTCCTGCTGCACCCGATCGAGCAGATCCTCGGGGTCAAGTAGACGGAGCCGACCAGCGCACGCCGAGCTTCTCGGTCTCGTCGACGGACGATTTGAACCGTTCGTCGAAGTCCTCGCGGATGAGCGTCCGGACGACATAGTCCTGGACGCTCATTCCGCGTTTTGCGGCGTGCTGCCGAATGCGCTCCAGCAGCTCCCCGTCCACGCGCAGGCTGAGCACTCGCGATCCCATACGGACACGGTCCCGTCCTCTCCCGGTCAGGCGTGTCACTTTCCGCCGCGTCCTCACTCATATGGGTGATCCATGACGGACACCAGCCCGCAGCTTTACTTAGAGAGGGTAATGAGTTATGCTAAAGACCATGCCGGAACAGTCCCACGCCCAGCCTGACGGCCGGGCGGTGCACCCAGATGACGCGGACGCGGTCAACGCGCTGCGGTCCGCCGTGATGCGCCTGTCCCGCCGGCTCAAGCACCAGCGGGTGGACGAGTCGCTCAGCCCCACCGAGATGTCGGTGCTCGGCACCCTGGCCCGCTGCGGCCGGGCCACGCCCGGCGAGCTGGCCCGCAAGGAGCATGTGCAGCCGCCGTCGATGACCCGCATCGTGGCCATGCTCGAAGCCAAGGGACTGGTCCGGCTCGAACCGCACCCCGACGACCGCCGCCAGAAGGTCGTCACCCAGACCGAAGAGGCCGAGGCGATGCTCGAGGAGAGCCGCCGCAAGCGCAACGCCTGGCTCGCCGAGCTGGCCTCCGGGCTGGACGAGGACGAGTGGGCGAAGGTGCGGGCCGCCGCGCCGGTGCTGGAGAAGCTGGCACAGCTGTAGAACCCCGAGGCCAAGGAGGCGAACCCGATTTGAGTACGGGATCCGGAGCAGACTCCGCCCCCGCACCGAACCCCCAAGACGGCACGGTCCCCCGCGATCCGACCCTGACCGCCCCGCGCAAGGGCACGTTCAGCTCCCTGCGCATACGCAACTACCGCCTCTTCGCCACCGGCCAGATGGTGTCCAACACCGGCACCTGGATGCAGCGCATCGCCCAGGACTGGCTGGTGCTCAGCCTCACCGGCTCGTCCGCCGCGGTCGGCATCACCACCGCGCTGCAGTTCCTGCCGATGCTGCTCTTCGGCCTCTACGGCGGCGTCATCGCCGACCGCTTCGCCAAGCGCAGGCTGCTGCTGCTCACCCAGTCCGCCATGGGCCTGACGGGCCTCGCCCTCGCCGCGCTCACGCTCAGCGGCCAGGTGCAGGTCTGGCACGTCTACCTGGTCGCCTTCGTCCTCGGCCTGGCCACCGTCGTCGACAACCCCGCCCGGCAGGCGTTCGTCTCCGAGATGGTCGGCCAGGACGAGCTGCGCAACGCCGTCAGCCTCAACTCCGCCAACTTCCAGTCCGCGCGACTGATCGGCCCCGCGGTGGCCGGCGTGCTGATCACGGCGTTCGGCAGCGGCTGGGCCTTCCTGCTCAACGGCCTGTCCTTCGTGGCGCCGGTCGTCGGCCTGCTGATGATGCGCACGGCCGAACTCCACAAGGTCGAGCGGGTCCCCCGCAGCAAGGGGCAGCTGCGCGAGGGCCTGCGCTATGTCTCCGGCCGCCCCGACCTGGTCTGGCCGATCGTCCTGGTCGGCTTCATCGGCACGTTCGGCTTCAACTTCCCGATCTGGCTGACCGCGTTCGTCTACCACGTCTTCCACCAGGGCGCCGGCACCTACGCCCTGTTCAACGGCCTGATGGCGGCCGGCTCGCTGATCGGCGCGCTGCTCGCCGCCCGCCGCGCCGGCTCCCGACTGCGCCTGCTGGTCGGCGCCGCCGCGCTCTTCGGCGTCCTGGAGATCACCGCCGCGCTGGCACCCTCCTTCTGGATCTTCGCGGCCCTGCTCGCCCCCATCGGCATGGTCGGCCTGACGATCAACGTCACCGCCAATTCGAGCGTCCAGCTGGCCACCGACCCGCTGATGCGCGGCCGGGTGATGAGCCTGTTCATGATGGTCTTCATGGGGGGCACCCCGCTCGGCGCACCCCTCGTCGGCTGGGTCACCGACGCCTACGGCGCCCGCGTCGGGTTCCTGGCGGGCGGTGTGGTCTCGCTGGCCGCTGCCACCCTGATCGGCCTGGTCCTCGCCCGGACCGGCGGCCTCCGGCTCAAGATCGACCTCCGTCGGGGCCATCGGCATGTCGACTTCGTGCCGCGGGCCGCGCACTCCGCCCCGCCGGGCGAGAAGGAGCTGTCCCCGGCCGCGTAGCCGCGCCTCACCCGCTCCGCTCCCGCGGTCGCCGCGCGCGCCACGCCGCGCGCGGTCACCATGGGCCCAGGTGCACAGAGCGGTTCTCGGCGGACACCCCGGTGCCGCCAAGGCCGCGGAAAGGGGACAGTCGTGGTGCCCATGCGATGGGAGGCGTTCCTGGCGCAGGTCCGGGAGCGCGGTGAGTACGCCTCGGCGCCGGAGGCGGAGCGGGCGGCGCGGGTCGTGCTCGCGCTGCTGGGCGCGCATCTGGTGGGTACGGAGCGGGCCGAGCTGGCCGCCTGCCTGCCGGAGACCTTCGAGCTGATCCTGCTCAACCCGCTGCCGGCCGTCGAGCCGCTGGATCCCGAACGGTTCGTCCGCGCCACCGCGGCCTGGATCGAGGGGGCCACCGAGGAGACCGCCAAATGGGACGTCGGCGCCGTGCTCAGCGTCGTCGCCGACGCCGCCGGCGAGGACCTGATGCGCCGCGTGCTGCTCCAGCTGCCCCCGGACTACGACCTGCTCTTCGGCCGCCCCCGGCGGGTCTGATCCCCGCCGCGCCGCCCCGGGGCCGTCCGCGGCGGTCGGGGGCGCGCCGCACCGGTCCGGCGGGGCCCCGCGGACGCCCGGTCCGCCGGGCGGTGTGGGCCAGACTGGCCGCATGAGACTCTTCGCCGCGGTCCTGCCGCCCGCCCCCGTCATCGAGGAACTGGCCGTCGAGGTGGCGCAGTTGAAGAAACTCCCGGCCGCCGACCGGCTGCGCTGGACCGGCCGGGACGGCTGGCACTTCACCCTCGCCTTCTACGGCGAGGTGCCCGAGGAGATCCTGCCCGAGCTGCACGAGCGGCTGGCCCGCGCGGCCCACCGCCGCGACCCGTACGCACTGCGGATCGCCGGCGGCGGCCGCTTCTCGGACCGGGTGGTGTGGGCCGGGGCCGACGGCGACCGCCCGGCCATGGGCAGGCTCGCCGACTCGGCGTCGGCAGCGGCCCGCCGGGCCGGTGTGGCCGTGGCCGACGAGCACCGCCCGTACACCCCGCACCTCACCCTCGCCAGGAACCGCACCGCCAACCTGAACCTCGCCCCGTACGCGGCCGCCCTGAAGGACTTCCACGGCTCCCCCTGGACCGTCGGGGCGCTCTCCCTGATCCGCAGCCACCCGCCCGTCCCCGGACCGGCCGGCGCGCAGCCCCGCTACGAGGAGATCGCCTCCTGGCCGCTGGGCCGCTGAGCGGCCCGGGAGCCCGGCCGTCGAGGGGCGCGGGGGAGCGCGGGGCCGGCCCGCGCGCCCGGGTCGTTGAAATGTTCGGATCCACCCCGGTTACGCTCAGGGGGTGGACCCGAAAACCCGTAACCGGATCATGTCCGGCCTGCTCGCCGTGCTGCTCGTCGTCGTGATCGTGGCGGCGGCGTTGCGCTGACGGCCGCCCGGCCGGGCCCGGCGGCCGTCAGCGCGCCGCCTTCGTCACCAGGCGAACGCCTCCGGTGACGGCCCCGGCCCGGGGAAGATCTCATCGAGCGAGGCCAGCAGCCCGTCCGACAGCTTCAGCTCGACGGCGCGCAGCGCGGAGGCGAGCTGGTCGGCGGTGCGCGGGCCGACGATGGGGCCGGTGACCCCCGGGCGGGTCAGCAGCCAGGCCAGCGCCACCTCGCCGGGCTCCAGGCCGTGCTTGGCGAGCAGATCCTCGTAGGACTGGATCTGGGCGCGGATGGCGGAGTTGGCCAGCGAGTCGGCCGAGCGGCCGGATACCGAGCGGGCCGCGCCGCCCTCGCGCTCCTTGCGGATCGCGCCGCCCAGCAGCCCGCCGTGCAGCGGGGACCAGGGGATGACGCCCAGGCCGTAGCTCTCGGCGGCCGGAATGACCTCCATCTCGGCCCGCCGCTCCGCCAGGTTGTACAGGCACTGCTCGCTGACCAGGCCGTACGAGCCGCGCCGGGCGGCGGTCTCGTTGGCGCGGGCGATATGCCAGCCGGCGTGATTGGACGAGCCGGCGTAGAGGATCTTGCCCTGCTGGACGAGGACGTCGATGGCCTGCCAGATCTCCTCCCAGGGGGTGTCCCGGTCGACGTGGTGGAACTGGTAGAGGTCGATGTAGTCGGTGCCCAGCCGCTTGAGGCTGGCGTCCACCGCCCGCCGGATGTTGAGGGCGGAGAGCTTGTCGTGGTTGGGCCAGACCGAGTCTGGGTCGGGGGCCATGTTCGCGTAGACCTTGGTGGCCAGCACGGTCTTGTCGCGGCGGCCGCCGCCCTTGGCGAACCACGAGCCGACGATCTCTTCCGTGCGGCCCTTGTCGGCGCCCCAGCCGTAGACGTTGGCGGTGTCGAAGAAGTTGACGCCGGCGCCGAGCGCCGCGTCCATGATGGTGTGGCTGTCGGCCTCGTCCGTCTGGGGCCCGAAGTTCATCGTCCCGAGGACGAGTCGGCTGACCTTGAGTCCGGTGCGTCCGAGCTGCGTGTACTCCATGGTGGATCAGCCAACGCCTCGAAGTGCGCTCGAAGCAAGGACGTTGCGGGGCGGCCGCGGCGTGGCGGCCCCGGCTCACCGTGCCGCGGCGGCCCTCTGCGGCGCGCCCGGCCGGTAGGGGCCGCCGACCCCCCACGCCTGGTGCATCGCGTCGGCGAACGCCCCCGCCAGCAGGTGCTCGCCCCACGCGGAGGGGTGGGTGCCGTCGTAGGTGGCGTGCCCGGTCTCCCAACCGGCCGGCTCGGAGGCCAGCAGCAACGGCGAGGCGGGCGTGGACAGATCGCCGACGGCCTTGGCCAGCAGCTCGTTGAAGCGCTCGCACTGGGCGCCGAACGCGGCGTCCGCCGCCGCCCGCACATTGGGGATGACGGGCATCAGCACGGCCCGGACGTGCGGCGTGGCCGCCCGCGCCCGCGCCACGAACTCCCGTACGTTCTCGGCGGTCTGCTCGGCGTCGGTGTAGAAGCCGAGGTCTATCAGGCCGAGCGAGACCAGCAGGGTGTCGGCCTCGTGGCGGTCCATCGCCTCGCCGATCAGCGGTGCCATGTGCAGCCAGCCCTCGCCCCATCCGGCGAGATGGCGCCGGGCCTCCCGGGGGAAGCCGGGGTCGCCGTACGCGTGTGAGGTGGCGGCGTCGGCGGCGGGGTCGTGGAGGGTGTGGCGCGGGCCGACGATGCGGTACGAGTCGCCGCAGGTCGCGTTCAGGTGCTGCCACATCCGGTAGCGCCATGTGAAATCGCCGGTGCTCCCTATCGTCATCGAGTCACCGACGAACATGATCCTCATCGGGCCATGATGGCCGAGAACCCCTGCGACCTGGTACGTGACGCTGACCACGCCCGCCGGCCACTGAGCCAGTGCCCCCTCCGCACGACTTGGCCCGGGATGGCAGTCTGTGCCCATGCGTTCGCTTCTGTGCGCGGCCGGTGCCGCGGGGGTCTTGTGGGCGTCGGCGGCCGGGCCGGCCTTCGCCGACGAGCCCGACGGCTTCACCATCGGCGATCCCCGGATCACCGAGTCCAGCGGGCTGGCCGCCAGCCGCGCGCACCCCGGCGTCTACTGGACCCACAACGACAGCGACGACGGCCCGTACGTCTACGCCGTCGACGGCTCCTCCGGCCGTACGGTCGCCAGGATCACGCTGCGCGGCATCGGCACGCCGCGGGACGTCGAGGCGGTCTCGGTCGGCCCGGACGGCAACGTCTACGTCGGCGACATCGGCGACAACCTCGGCGGCACGTGGAACCACGTGTGGATCTACCGCTTCCCGGAGCCCGCGAAGCTGCGCGACGCCACCGTCACCGCCACCCAGTTCGACGTGGTGTACGCGGACGGGCCGCGGGACGCCGAGGCGCTGCTGGTGCACCCCAGGACCGGCCGGGTCTACATCGCCAGCAAGAAGCAGGGCGGCGGCGGCGCGCTCTACGAGGGCCCGCGGCGGCTCGGCACCGCCGGCCCCAACACCTTCCGCAAGGTCGCGCCGATCGATCTGTGGGTGACCGACGGCGCGTTCTCGCCGGACGGTACGCGGCTGGTGATGCGCAGCTACTTCGGCGCCCGGATCTACCGGTGGCAGGAGGGGCGGCCGAAGGACATCGGCAGCGTGGGCGTACCGATCCAGCAGCAGGGCGAGTCGGTCACCTTCACCCCCGACGGCCGCACCCTGATGTACGGCTCCGAGGGCCGGAGCAGCGAGGTCTCGCCGGTCGGGCTGAGCGGCGAGCAGCTGCCGGAGTCGGCGAAGGGCACCGGCGGCGCGGACGACCCGGCGAGTGGCGGGAGTTCCGCCGACGGCCCTGACGGGAAGGGGGGTTCGGGCACGGAGCTCAAGCCCGGCGTCGTCAAGGGCGCGCTGGTCCTCGCGGCGGCGACGGCGCTGGTCGTGGCCGTACGGCGGCTGCTGCGGCGGCGGTCCTAGGGGGAAGACGCCCCCTAGGGGACGGTGGTCCCCGTTTCACCGGACAGGCCCTGGGAGGCCTCCGGCGGCCAGGCGTCGGCCTCCGCCGTCAGCCGCAGCTCGTAGTGCAGCGTGCGCTCCTTCTTCAGCCGGTGCGCCAGCGGCACCAGCAGCCCGTGGATCAGCGGGTACTTCCGGGTCAGCGACCGCTCGGCCCGCCGGTACTCCCGGGTCTGCGGATCCAGCAGCCGTACCCGCGCCTTGACGGCGGGTCCGGTGGGTTTGCCTCGCCAGGTGGACGCGCAGATCTCCACCTCGGGGAAGTTCCGCATCCGCTTGGCTTTCCAGGCGCTGCCGTACGTGCGGATATAGGCGTGGTCGCCGTCGACGGCGATGTTGACCGGTGTGCCGACACCGGTCCCGTCCCGCTTGTACGTGGTCAGCAGGATCGCCCCTTGCCGCTCGAAGGGGGTCAGGCCGGGGCTGGGGGGAGTGGTCATGCCCCCATACAGGCATATCCGGCCCGTTTCGTCACTTCGCGGTGCGTCCGTTCGGGGGGTGTCTCGGGCTGTCGTTCGGTCGGCTCCGGACGGCTGCGCGGCGGTCGGGCGCATCCGCACCGCGGGCCCCGGCGGAGGTCGCCGGGGCCCGCGGTGCGGTGTGCTGCCGAGTCGGCCGTTACAGCTGGCCGATCACGTAGTCGACGCAGGCCGTCAGGGCCTCGACGTCCGACGGGTCGATCGCCGGGAACATCGCGATGCGCAGCTGGTTGCGGCCCAGCTTGCGGTAGGGCTCGGTGTCGACGATGCCGTTGGCGCGCAGGGCCTTGGCGACGGCCGCCGCGTCGATGTCGTCGTTGAAGTCGATCGTGCCGATGACCTGCGAGCGCTTGGCCGGGTCGACGACGAACGGCGTGGCGTACTTGGACTCCTCGGCCCAGCCGTACAGGGTGCGGGCGGAGGTGGCGGTGCGGCGGACCGCCCAGTCCAGGCCGCCCTGGCCGTTGATCCACTCCAGCTGCTCGTTGAGCAGGAAGAGGGTGGACAGGGCCGGGGTGTTGTACGTCTGGTTCTTCAGGGAGTTGTCGATCGCCGTGGGGAGCGAGAAGAACTCCGGGATGTGGCGGTCGGAGGCGTGGATGGCGCGGGCGCGCTCCAGGGCGGCGGGGGAGAAGGCCGCCAGCCACAGTCCGCCGTCGGCGGCGAAGGACTTCTGCGGGGCGAAGTAGTAGACGTCGGTCTCGGCGATGTCGACGGGGAGGCCGCCGGCGCCGGACGTGGCGTCGACCAGGACCAGGGAGCCGGAGTCGGCGCCCGCGACGCGCGCGATGGGCGCGGCGACGCCGGTCGAGGTCTCGTTGTGGGTGAACGCGTAGACGTCCACGCCCTCTTCGGCCTCCGGGTCCGGGTGGCTGCCCGGGTCGGCGGAGATGACGGTGGGCTCCGCCAGCCACGGCGCCAGCTTGGCGGCCTTGGCGAACTTCGAGGAGAACTCGCCGAAGGACAGGTGCTGGGACTTGCGCTCGATCAGGCCGTGCGTCGCGATGTCCCAGAACGCGGTGGAGCCGCCGTTGCCGAGCACGACCTCGTAGCCCTCGGGGAGCTGGAAGAGGTCGCGCAGGCCGTCGCGCACCTTGCCGACCAGGTTCTTGACCGGGGCCTGGCGGTGGGACGTGCCGAGAAGGGAGCTACCGGTGGCGGCCAGGGCGCCGAGCGCCTCCGTACGCACCTTGGAGGGGCCCGCGCCGAAGCGTCCGTCGGCGGGCTTGATGTCAGCGGGAATCTGGATATCAGCCACGGGCGAAGCCTAATCCGTCGCGCTGCGCGGTTCGGCGGCACGTCCAGCGGGTGAGATGGATGCCGATCGTACGGTGGACAGGCCGGGCGGGGATCACGACGGCGGCTCGTCCGCGGCGTACGCCCCGGCGATGGCGGCCGCGGCCCGGGCCATCACCCGGCGGGCGGCGGGCGGGCCGAGCACTTCGAGGTCGTCGCCGAACTGGAGCAGCTGGCGGACGGCGGGCAGGACCGGGTAGGCCAGTTCGAGCACGGCCCAGTCCTCGCCGCCCGCTTCGGCGTCACCCGTACGGGGCGGTCCGGTCAGCGACCCGCCCAGGATGCGTACGGCCAGGTCCAGCCGGGTGCGGCGGATGCGGGCGGTGACCCGTACGTCCGCGGGCCGGTCCTCCACCTCGCGCCGCAGCTGCCGCCAGACCTCGGCGAGCTCCACGCCGGGGCGCCGCCGCACCGGGGCGTCGGTGAGCGTCGCGCGGTCCACCCGGTCGGCCCGGAAGAGCCGCGGGCGGCCGCGCCGGTCGGCGACGAGGTACCAGGTGCCGGCCTTCGCCACCAGCCCGTACGGATCGACCGTGTAGGTGCGCAGCTGTGTCTCGCCGCTGTGGCGATAGCGGATGCGCAGCCGCAGATCGCTGAAGACGGCGGTGTGCAGGACGTCCAGGTCGACGGCGGGGGACGGGCGGGCCAGCCATCGGTCCGGGTCGACCAGGATGCGGCGGCTGGTCAGCTCCGCGGCCGGGCGGTGCGGTGCGGGCAGCGCGGCCATCACCTTGCGCAGCGCCGAGCCGAGCGCGCCGTCCAGGCCGAGGGCACTGTGGGCGCCCTGCGCGGCCAGGACGAACAAGGCGCGCGCCTCGTCGGTGGTCAGCCCCGTGACATCGGTGCGGAAGCCCGGCAGCAGCGCGATCCCGCCGTGCCGGCCGCGCTCGGCGTAGACCGGCACACCGGCCGCCGACAGGGACTCGATATCGCGGTAGACGGTCCGGCGGGAGACCTCCAACCGCTCGGCGAGCTCGCCGGCCGGCACCCGGCCGCGGGTCTGGAGGAGCAGCAGGATCGACAGCAGGCGGTCGGACTTCACCGACCGATTTATATATGACGGCCAGTGTCAACTTATCGCGTCAGAGTGCGGGGCATGGAGATCAACGACCTCGCGCCCACGCACCCCGCCTTCGCCCCCGCCGCCCTCACCGCCCTGAAGCGGGCGGTGACCGGAGTCGTCCTCGTCCCCGGCGACGACGGCTACGACGCGGAGCGGTCCGGGTTCCAACTGGCCCACCGGCACCGGCCGGCCGTCGTCGTCGGCGCCGAGCACGCCGACGACGTCCTCGCCGCGGTGCGCTTCGCCCGCGCGCAGGGGCTGCCCGTCGCCGTCCAGGCCACCGGGCACGGACTGGCCGCCGCCACCGACGGCGGACTGCTGATCAGCACCCGGCGGATGAACGAGGTGCGCATCGACGCGGCGGCCCGCACCGCCCACGTCGCGGCGGGTGTCGTCTGGGGCCGGGTGATCGAGGCGGCCGCCCCGCACGGGCTCGCGCCGCTCAACGGCTCCTCCCCGGGCGTCGGCGTCGTCTCGTACACCCTCGGGGGCGGGGTCGGGGTGCTGGCCCGCACCTACGGCTTCGCCGCCGACCACGTACGGTCCATCGACCTGGTCACCGCCGACGCCCGGCGGCTGCACGTCACCGCCGAGCGCGATCCGGAGCTGTTCGCCGCGCTGCTCGGCGGCGGCCACGGCCTGGGGGTGGTGACCGCGATGGAGTTCGGCCTGGTGCCGGTGGCGCGGCTGTACGGCGGGCAGCTGGTGTTCGGCGCGGAGCGGGTCGACGAGGCGCTGGCGGCGTATCTGCGCTGGACCGAGACCGTCCCGGACGGGCTGACGTCCTCGCTCGCGCTGATCGCCTACCCCGATCTGCCGCAACTGCCGGTGGGGCTGCGCGGCCGCTACCTCGCGCACATCCGCATCGCCTACACCGGCGGCGCCGAGGAGGGCGAGCGGCTGGTGGCGCCGCTGCGCGCGGTGGGCCCACGGGTCGCCGACGACCTGCGCGAGATGGCCTACGAGGAGTCGCACACCATCCACCGCGACCCCAGCGATCCGCACGCCTACGACGGCGACAACGCGCTGCTCGACGGGCTGGACGCGGCGGCGCTGCGCCGGGTGGCCGCGCTGACCGGGCCGGCCGCCCCGACGATGTGCGTGGTGCAGCTCAACCACCTCGGGGGCGCGATGGCGGCGCCCGGCGCGGTCGGCGCCGTCGGCCACCGCACCGCCCGTTACGCGCTGCGGGTGCTCTCGCCGCTGCCCGCGGACGACACCGGTGCGGGTCTGGCGACCGTACGGGCGCTGCACGCCGAGGCGCTCGCGGCCGTCGCGCCCCGGCGCCTCGGCCGGAGCGTGAACTTCCTCTTCGGCGGCCACGGGGAGCGGCCGGACGCGGCGGAGGTGGCGCGCAGCGCGCACGGGGCCGACGAGCACCGCCGGCTGGCCGGGCTCAAGGCCGCCCACGACCCGGAGAACGTCTTCCGCTTCCACCCGAACGCGGCCGCGGTGCCGGGCCGCGAACCGGCGGCCGCGGCGGCGTCCCGGGCCGGCTGACGGCCCGTCGGAGGATCGGCCCCGCCGAAGGCCTCATGGAGCGGTCCCAGTGGGCAGGCTGGGGACATGGCTGATCGCAACGTGACGGAGCAGCGGGACCTGGTGAAGGAGTTGGCGGCCGCGGTACGAGGGGAGGTCTCGTCCACCGCGGCCGACCGGGCGCTGATGACGATGGACGCGTCCAACTACCGACGGGTGCCCCGGGCGGTGGTCGCGCCCCGGGACGCCGACGATGTCGCGGCGGCGCTACGGGTGTGCCGGGAGCACGGCGTGCCGGTGGTGGCGCGCGGCGGCGGGACCAGTATCGCCGGCCAGGCGACCGGCGTCGGCGTCGTGCTGGACTTCACCCGCCATATGCGGCGGATCGTGTCGCTGGACGCCGAGAGCCTGACGGCCGTGGTGCAGCCCGGCGTGGTGCTGGACGACCTGCGGGCGGCCGCGGCCCCGCACCGGCTGACCTTCGGCCCCGACCCCTCCACCCACAGCCGCTGCACCCTCGGCGGCATGATCGGCAACAACTCCTGCGGGTCGCACTCGGTGGCCTGGGGCACCACCGCCGACAGCGTCCGCGAACTGCGGCTGCTGACCTACGGCGGCGAGCGGGTGCGCGCCGGCCGCGGCACGGACCGCACCGGCGCCCCCACCGGACTGCCGCCGCGCCTGCGGGACGGCGTCAAGGCCCTGGTCGACGGGGAGTTGGCGCTGCTGCGCACCGGCTACCCCGACCTCCCGCGCCGGATCTCCGGCTACGCCCTGGACGCGCTGCTGCCGGAGGCGGGCACCGACCTGGCGCGCGCCCTCACCGGCAGCGAGGGCACCCTCGGCGTGCTGACCGAGGCGACCGTCAGGCTCGTTCGGACCCCGGCGGCCCGCGCGCTGGCCGTCCTCGGCTACCCCGACGAGAGCGCGGCCGCCGAGGCCGCCCACACCCTCCTGCCGCACCGGCCCATGACCGTCGAGGGGATGGCCGCCGACCTGGTGGGCAGCGCGGCCGGGCTGCCCAAGGGCGGCGCCTGGCTGTTCGTCGAGACGGGCGGCGCGAGCCCCGCCGAGGCGGCCGCCCGCGCCGAGGCGCTCTGCCGGGCGGCGATCGCCGACGGCGCCACCGACCACACCCTGGTCACCGACCCGGCCGGCCAGCGGGCGCTGTGGCGGATCCGCGAGGACGCCTCCGGCACGGCGACCCGGCTGCCCGACGGCACCGAGGCCTGGCCCGGCTGGGAGGACTGCGCCGTACCGCCCGCCCGACTCGGCCCCTACCTCCGGGACTTCCGCGCCCTGCTCGCCCAGCACGGCCTGCGCGGCACCCCCTACGGCCACTTCGGCGACGGCTGCATCCACGTCCGCATCGACTTCGACCTGCTGAGCGCCCCCGGCATCCGCCGCTTCAGGGAATTCTCCTACGACCTGGGCGAGTTGGTCGTCTCCTACGGCGGATCGCTGTCCGGGGAGCACGGCGACGGGCAGGCCCGCGCCGAGCTGCTGCCGAAGATGTACGGCCCGGAGCTGGTCGGCCTCTTCGAGCGCTTCAAGGACCTGTGGGACCCGGCCGCCGGCCTCAACCCCGGCATGCTCGTCCGCCCCGCCCGCCTCGACGACAACCTGCGTTTCGCGCCGCTGCCCAAGGGCCCGGTCCCGGTCGCCTTCGGCTACCCGCACGACGGCGGGGACTTCTCGGCCGCCGTACGCCGCTGCGTGGGCGTCGCCAAATGCCGCAACGCCCAGGCCGCGCCCGGCTCGACGGACGTCATGTGCCCGTCCTTCCGCGCCACCGGCGCCGAACAGCACTCCACCCGCGGCCGGGCCCGGCTGCTGCACGAGATGCTCGCCGGCGAGGTGATCACCGACGGCTGGCGGTCGCCGGAGGTGCGCGACGCCCTCGACCTGTGCCTGTCCTGCAAGGGCTGCCGCAGCGACTGCCCGGTCGGCGTCGACATGGCCACCTACAAGGCGGAGTTCCTCCACCACCACTACGAGGGCCGGCTCCGCCCCGCCGCCCACTACTCCATGGGCCGGCTGCCCCAGTGGCTGCACGCCGCGGCGCCGGCGGCCCCCGTCCTCAACGCCCTCGCCCGCACCCCGCTGGCCGCCCTCGGCAAGCGCCTCGCCGGCATCGCGCCCGAGCGTCCCCTCCCGGAACTGGCCACGGAGACCTTCACCCGCTGGTGGTGGCGCCGGCACCGGTCCGCCGGCGGGACGCCCGCCGGCGCCGCCCGCACGGTCGTGCTGTGGCCGGACACCTTCACCAACCACCTCTCCCCGCAGGTCGGCCGCTCCGCGGTACGCGTCCTGGAAGCGGCCGGCCTGCGCCCCCTCCTCCCGCCGACCGCGCCGCCGCGCTCCGCGTCCGACGGGCCGCCGCCCGTCCGCCCGCCGCGCCGCCACCGCCCCCTGTGCTGTGGTCTGACCTACGTCTCCACCGGCCAGCTCGACCACGCCCGCGCGGTGATGCGCCGCACCGTCGACGTCCTTCATCCCCTGCTCCGGCCCGGCCGGCCGCTGGTCGTCCTCGAACCGAGCTGCGCCGCCGCCCTGCGCACCGACCTCCCCGAGCTGCTCGCCGACGACCCCCGCGCCGCACACCTCGCCTCCCGGGTACGCACCTTCGCCGAGGCCCTGGAGGAACTGGCCCCCGACTGGCGGCCCCCGCGCCTGGACCGCCCCGTCGCCGGCCAGACCCACTGCCACCAGCACGCCGTCCTCGGCGACGCGGCCGACCGTCGGCTGCGCGAACGCGCCGGGCTCACCGGCGAGTTGAGCGGCGGCTGCTGCGGCCTGGCCGGCAACTTCGGCTTCGAGAAGGGCCACTACGACGTGTCCGTGGCCTGCGCCGAGGACCAACTCCTGCCCGCGGTACGGCAGTCGCCGCCCGAGGCGGAGATCCTCGCGGACGGCTTCTCCTGCCGCACCCAGCTCGACCAGGTGGCCGGGCGGCGGGGCCGCCACCTGGCGGAGGTGCTGGCCAGGGCGCTGGAGGAGGAGGGCCGCTGAGCCCTGCCGCCGCCAGGTGCCCCGGCGGGCGGCCGCGCGGGATGCAGCCGCCCCCGGCGCTCCGTAAGCTCGTATACGGGAGTGCTCGCCGGCGGGCCGAGGCCCACGGCGCACGGCCCCGTGCGCCGTGACGACGCGGGGCACCGGCCCTGACGTGGAGCCGCTGATGACCACACCGCGGGACCTGCTGATCGTGGCCCTGGACAGGGAGTCCAGCCGCCCCCTGGAACGCGGCGATCTGTCGCTGGCGCTCGCGGGGGCCGAGGTGATCGACCTCCTCGGCGCCGGAGCCGTCACCCTGGACGGCGAGCGCATCGTGCCGGGCTACCGGCCGGCACTGGCCGACGACCTCCTGGAGCAGGCCGCGTCGGCGCTCGCCCGGCAGACGCCGTACGAGACGGTCGAGGACTGGCTGTGGCGCAGGGGCCGCGGACTGTCCGGGGTCTATCTCGCCGCGCTGGAGGCGGAGGGGCAGCTCACCCGGGAGCGCCGCCGCTGGGTGCCCTTCGGGGCCGGCCGGGTGGGCCTGGCCGACTCCGCCGACCGCCGCCGGGCGGTGGGCCGCTGGAGCGGGCAGGACCCCGTCCTCGCGGCCCTCGCGGCGGCCGTCGGCGTCCTCGACCAGCGCACCGAGGACTCCCCGGGCGTGGCCGACGACGCGGTGGCCACCGTGCTCGCCGCCGTCGACGACGCGGTCCGCCACCTGGAGTTCGAACGGCAGCGGCGCGCCATCGACGAGGCGGCCTTCGACAACGTCTGGCGGGGCGACGGCGGCTGACGACGGCGGGCGCGACCGGCGTCCGACCGCGAACGGCGGATGCCGGCGGACATACGGCCGGCAGGCGCGCGCCCCGCTTGGCAGGAGGCGGCTACGGGAAGCGCAGTCCGCCGGACGGCCGACGGCCTCGGCGAGAGCCGGGGCCGCAGGCTGGTGCGATGTCAGGTGTCAAACGTGTTGTGGCACGTGTCGCACCTGGCGGACGCCCATGACCTCGCGCGCCAGCGCGACCAGGTCCGGGATGTGGGGATGCCCCGGCTCGTCGCGCCAGGCGATGACCACCGGGACCGGTGGGGCGTCGGTGAGCGGGACGTACGCCATCGACGGGTGCGGGTGCATCTCGGCGGTGGCGGAGGTGGTGACGCCCACCGCGCGGCCGCCGGTGACGGCGGCGAGCCAGTCGTCGGTGTTGCCGATGGTGATCGTCGAGGAGGGGCGGGCCGAGGCCGGCCACAGGTCGAGGGTGGTGGTGCCGGAGACCGTGTTGAGGGCGATGGTGCGGTCGGCCAGCTCGGCCAGGGAGAGGGCGGCGCGGTGGGCCAGCGGGTCGTCGGCGGGGAGGCCGGCGACCCGGGGCTCGGTGGTGAGCTGCTCGGTGACCAGGCCGGGGGTGTGCACGTCGCCGCGCAGCAGGGCGGCGTCCACCTCGCCGCGGGCCAGGCCGGCCGTGCGGTCGTCGACGCGCAGGAGTTCCAGCGGCGTGCCGGGGTGCTCCTTGTGCCAGCGGCGCAGCAGCGCGGTGGTGTCCGTACCGGCGGCGGACCAGGCGTGCCCCAGGCGCAGCGGCCAGCCGGGGTGGTGCGCGAAGCCCAGGGCCCGGTCGAAGGCGGCCACCGCGACCGCGGCCCGGTCGCGGAAGGCCGCGCCGTCGGGCGTGAGCGCGAGGTGGTGGGTGGAGCGGTCGACGAGGCGGACGCCCAGCTCCTGCTCCAGCCGGCGCAGGGTGCGGGAGACGGCGGGCTGGGTCAGGTGCAGGCGCTCGGCGGCACGGGTCACGCTGAGGGTGTCGGCGATGGCGAGAAAGCAGCGGAGATGACGGAGCTCGATGCTCATGCGCGCGGAGCATAACAACAGGGGAAACGGCATTTCACGGACGAGAACGGCGGGCCTTAGCGTGGTGGGGTGAACGCTTCGCCTGCCGGTCCCGAGGGACGCATACCCGCCACAGAACTCACCATCACGGCCCCCGGTGACGGGGAGGTCCCGCACCCGGTGCCGCCCTCGCCCGAGGTGCTGACGGCACAGACCGAGGCCGCCCGGGCCGGGGCGCGGGGGGCGCGTGGACGGTTCGGGTCGGTGGCCCTGGTGATCGGTGGGATCGTCTCCCTGCAGTTCGGCTCCTCGGTGGCGGTGCTGCTCTTCCCGCGGGCCGGTGCGCTGGGCGTGGTCACCCTCCGCCTGGTCGTCGCCGCCCTGGTCCTGCTGCTCTTCTGCCGCCCCAGGGTGCGCGGCTACACCCGCGGCGACTGGGCCACGGTCCTCGCCTTCGGCGTCGCCCTGGTCGGGATGAACTCGCTCTTCTACCAGGCGATCGACCGGATTCCGCTGGGCGCCGCGGTCACCCTGGAGTTCCTCGGACCGCTGATCCTGTCGGTGGCCACCTCGCGCCGGCTGCTCAGCCTGGTGTGGGCGGCGCTGGCACTGGGCGGAGTGGTGCTGCTGGGGCGTGAGGGGCTCGACGGTCTCAACCTCGTCGGCGCGGCGTGCGCCCTGGCGGCCGGCGGTCTGTGGGCCGCGTACATCCTGCTGTCCGCCCGTACGGGGCAGCGCTTCCCGCAGGCCGACGGGCTGGCGCTGGCGATGACCGTCGCCGCGCTGCTCAGCCTGCCGCTCGGCGCCCTCAGCGCGGGCACCGCACTGCTCGACCCGGTCACCCTGGGCCTGGGCGCCGCGGTCGCCCTGATGTCGTCCGTCCTGCCCTACACCCTGGAGTTGCTCGCCCTGCGCAAGCTCCCGGCCTCCGGCTTCGCGGTCATGATGAGCCTGGAGCCGGCCGCGGCGGCCACCGCCGGCTTCCTGGTGCTGGGCCAGGCCCTGGGCTGGGCGGAGATCGTCGCGATCGGGCTGGTCGTCGTCGCGAGCGTGGGCGCGGTGCGGTCGGCGGCGAGCCGCTGACGCTCATGGCCTTGAGGGCACTCATGGCCCGGTGAGGCGCGCGTCCCGCCACGGTGACGCGGGCCCCTCACCAGGCACTGGTGACGCGCTCTCCGGTAACCCCCTCATGGCCTCGCGGCACGGCCCGGACACAAAATCATGCATGCATGCTTGATTGTTTCTCCTCGCGCTGCCACCCTCGGTGCGGAACCCGTAACGCACCACGACGCCTGTCAACCCGCCCTGGCCGCCGGGCACATGGGCCGATGAGGGGAGTGCCGCGTGTTGGACGCCGGTCCCGTACTGGCCGATCTCAGGGCGGAGAGCGAGGGGCTGGACGCGCTGGTCGCCGAGCTGCCGGCCGCGCGCTGGCGAGCGCCCACGCCCGCCGAGGGGTGGACCCTCGCCCACCAGATCGCGCATCTGGCGTGGACCGACCGCCAGGCGCTGCTCGCGGCCACCGACCCCGAAGCGTTCGCCCGGGCCGCCCGGGAGGCGCTCGCCTCGCCGCTCACCTTCGTCGACGAGGCCGCCGAGGCCGGTGCCCAGGCGCCGCCGGCGGAGCTGCTCGCCGACTGGCGCGCCGGCCGCCGGGAGCTGTCCCGGGCGCTCGCCGCACACCCGGCGGGGCGGAAGCTGCCGTGGTACGGCCCGCCGATGAGCGTCGCGTCGATGGCCACCGCGCGGCTGATGGAGACCTGGGCGCACGGCCAGGACATCGCCGACGCGCTGGGCGTCACCCGCCTGCCCACCGCACGGCTGCGGCATATCGCCCGGATCGGGGTGCGCACCCGCGACTTCTCCTTCGCCACGCATCACCTCGCCCCGCCCGAGGAGGAGTTCCGGGTGGAGCTGCGGGCGCCGGACGGTGGCGTGTGGGCGTACGGGCCGCCCGAGGCCCGGCAGCGGGTCACCGGCGGCGCGCTGGAGTTCTGCCTGCTGGTGACCCAGCGGGCGCACCGCGACGATCTGCCCTCCCTGCGGGCCGAGGGGCCCCAGGCGCAGCGGTGGCTGGGGATCGCGCAGGCCTTCGCGGGGCCGCCGGGCAAGGGCCGCGGGCCCTCCGGGAAGGGCGGCGCCGCATGAGCGGCGACGGCGCCGCGGCCGATGCCACCCCCGCATGCCCCCTGGGGGCGGACCCCGACGTCCTGCGCGTCGGCAACGCCTCCGGCTTCTACGGCGACCGCTTCGACGCGCTGCGCGAGATGCTCACCGGCGGCCCCCTGGACGTACTGACCGGCGACTACCTCGCCGAGCTGACCATGCTGATCCTCGGCCGCGACCGTCTGAAGGACCCCGCCCGCGGCTACGCCCGGACCTTCCTGCGCCAGCTGGAGGAGGGCCTCGGGCTGGCCGTCGAGCGCGGGGTGCGGATCGTCGCCAACGCCGGCGGACTCAATCCGGCCGGACTCGCCGACGCCGTACGGGAGTTGGCGGACAAGGCCGGGGTGCCGGTGCGGGTGGCGCACGTCGAGGGCGACGACCTGCTGGCCCGCGGGGGGTGGGGCGAGGGCGTGCTGACCGCCAACGCCTACCTGGGCGGCGGCGGGATCGCCGCAGCCTTGCGGGCCGGGGCCGAAGTGGTGGTCACTGGGCGCGTCACCGACGCCGCGCTGGTCGGCGGCGCCGCCCAGGCGCACTTCGGCTGGCGGCCCGAGGACCTCGACCCGCTGGCCGGCGCGGTGGTCGCCGGGCATGTGCTGGAGTGCGGGACCCAGGCGACCGGAGGGAACTACGCGTTCTTCGGCGACCACGACGTACGGCGGCCCGGCTTCCCGCTCGCCGAGATCGCCCGGGACGGTTCGGCGGTGATCACCAAGCACCCGGGGACGGGCGGGGTGGTCGACGTCGGCACGGTCACCGCCCAGCTGCTCTACGAGACCTCCGGCGCGCGCTACGCCGGCCCGGACGTCACCGCGCGGCTGGACACCGCACGCGTGGTGGCGCAGGCGCCGGACCGGGTCCGGATCGAGGGGGTGCGCGGCGAGGCGCCGCCGCCGACCCTCAAGACCGGGCTGACCCGGCTCGGCGGCTGGCGCAACGAGGTCACCTTCGTGCTGACCGGGCTGGCCGTCGAGGACAAGGCGGAGCTGGTCAAGGCGCAGATGGACGCGGCGTTCGAGGAGGCCGGCCGCCGCCCGGCCGAGGTGCGCTGGACGCTGGCGCGCACCGACCGGCCCGACGCCGACGTCCAGGAGGAGGCCGCCGCGCTGCTGCGGCTGGTGGTGCGCGACACCGACCAGGACGCGGTGGGGCGGGCGGTCAGCGGCGCCGCGATCGAGCTGGCGCTGGCCAGCTACCCCGGCTTCCACGTCACCGCGCCGCCCGGCAAGGGCTCCCCCTACGGGGTCTTCGAAGCGGTGGCGGTGCCCGCGGCGGAGGTGGCGCACACCGCAGTACTGCCGGACGGCACCCGTACGCCCATCCCCCCTCCGGGGCGGACGCGGCGACTGGTGCGGCTGCCGGACCCGCCGCTGCCCGAACCGCTGCCGGCCGGGGCCACCCGGCGGGCGCCGCTCGGCCTGGTCGCCGGCGCCCGCAGCGGGGACAAGGGCGGCTCGGCGAACGTCGGGGTCTGGGCCCGCAGCGACCAGGCGTGGCGCTGGCTGGCGCACACCCTGACCGTCGAGCGGCTGCGGCAACTCCTCCCGGAGACCGCCGAGTTGCCGGTCGACCGGCACGTACTGCCGAATCTGCGCGCGCTCAACTTCGTCGTCGAGGGGCTGCTCGGCGAGGGCGTCGCGGCACAGGCCCGCTTCGACCCGCAGGCCAAGGCCGTGGGGGAGTGGCTGCGCGCGCGGCACATGGACATACCGGAGGTGTTGTGTTGACCGTGCAGGCAACCGGGCTCGACCCGACGAGCGCCGAGTACACCGAGCGGCGGACCGCGATGCTCGCCAAGCTCGCGGACGTCGAGGCCGAGCACGCCAAGGCGATCGCGGGCGGCGGCGAGAAGTACGTCGCCCGGCACCGGGGGCGCGGCAAGCTGCTCGCCCGGGAGCGGATCGAGCTGCTGATCGACCCCGACACCCCGTTCCTGGAGCTGTCGCCGCTCGCGGCCTGGGGGAGCGACTATCAGGTGGGCGCCTCGCTGGTCACCGGCATCGGCGTCGTCGAGGGCGTGGAGTGCCTGATCACCGCCAACGACCCGACCGTGCGCGGCGGCGCCTCCAACCCCTGGACGCTGAGGAAGGCCCTGCGCGCCAACGAGATCGCCTTCGCCAACCGGCTCCCGGTGGTCTCCCTCGTCGAGTCCGGCGGCGCCGACCTGCCCAGCCAGAAGGAGATCTTCATCCCGGGCGGGGCGCTGTTCAAGGACCTCACCCGGCTGTCGGCGGCCGGCATCCCGACCGTGGCGGTGGTCTTCGGCAACTCCACCGCCGGAGGCGCCTACGTGCCCGGCATGTCCGACCACGTCGTCATGGTCAAGGAGCGCGCCAAGGTCTTCCTGGGCGGGCCGCCGCTGGTGAAGATGGCGACCGGCGAGGAGAGCGACGACGAGTCGCTGGGCGGCGCCGAGATGCACGCCCGCACCTCGGGCCTCGCGGACCACTTCGCGGTGGACGAACCGGACGCGCTGCGCCGCGCCCGGCGGGTCGTCGCCCGCCTGAACTGGCGCAAGGCGCACCCCGATCCGGGGCCCGCGGCACCGCCGAAGTACGACGAGGAGGAGCTGCTCGGCATCGTCCCCGGCGACCTCAAGGCGCCCTTCGACCCGCGCGAGGTCATCGCCCGGATCGTGGACGGCTCCGACTTCGACGAGTTCAAGCCGCTGTACGGACCGAGCCTGGCCACCGGCTGGGCCGAGCTGCACGGCTACCCGGTCGGCATCCTCGCCAACGCCCAGGGCGTGCTGTTCAGCGCCGAGTCCCAGAAGGCCGCACAGTTCATCCAGCTGGCCAACCAGCGCGACATCCCCCTGCTCTTCCTGCACAACACCACCGGCTACATGGTCGGCAAGGAGTACGAGCAGGGCGGCATCATCAAGCACGGCGCGATGATGATCAACGCGGTGTCCAACTCCAAGGTCCCGCACCTGTCCGTCCTGATGGGGGCCTCCTACGGCGCGGGGCACTACGGCATGTGCGGCCGCGCCTTCGACCCCCGGTTCCTGTTCGCCTGGCCGTCCGCCAAGTCCGCCGTCATGGGCCCGCAGCAGCTGGCCGGCGTGCTGTCGATCGTCGCCCGCGCCTCGGCGGCCGCCAAGGGGCAGCCCTACGACGAGGAGGCCGACGCCGGGCTGCGCGCCATGGTCGAGCAGCAGATCGAGTCGGAGTCGCTGCCGATGTTCCTGTCCGGGCGGCTCTACGACGACGGCGTCATCGACCCGCGCGACACCCGCACCGTCCTCGGCCTGTGCCTGTCCGCCCTGCACACCGCACCCGTCGAGGGCGCGCGGGGCGGCTTCGGCATCTTCCGGATGTGAGGCAGAAGTGATCCGTTCCGTCCTCGTAGCCAACCGCGGCGAGATCGCCCGCCGGGTCTTGCGTACCTGCCGCGAACTGGGCATCGCCACCGTCGCCGTGCACTCCGACGCCGACGCCGGCGCCCCCCACGTCCGGGAGGCCGACACCGCCGTCCGGCTCCCCGGCGACGCCCCCGCCGACACCTACCTGCGCGGCGAGCTGATCGTGCGGGCGGCGCTGGCCGCCGGTGCCGACGCCGTCCACCCCGGCTACGGCTTCCTCTCCGAGAACGCCGACTTCGCGGCGGCGGTGGCCGACGCGGGCCTGACCTGGATCGGCCCGCCGCCCCCCGCCATCGAGGCGATGGCCTCCAAGACCCGCTCCAAGGAGCTGATGGCGGCGGCCGGGGTGCCGCTGCTGTCCCCCGTGGACCCGGCCACCGCCACCGCGGACGAGCTGCCCCTGCTGGTGAAGGCGGCCGCGGGCGGCGGCGGCCGCGGGATGCGCGTGGTGCGCGAACTGGCCGACCTGCCGGGCGAGTTGAAGGCCGCCGAGGCCGAGGCGGCGGCCGCCTTCGGGGACGGCGAGGTCTTCGTCGAGCCGTATGTCGTCGGCGGCCGCCACGTCGAGGTGCAGATCCTCGCCGACGCCCACGGCACCGTCTGGACGCTCGGCACCCGCGACTGCTCCCTCCAGCGCCGCCACCAGAAGGTCATCGAGGAGGCGCCCGCCCCCGGACTGCCCGAGGAGCTGCGCGAGACCCTGCACCGGGCCGCGGAGCGGGCCGCCCGCGCCATCGGCTACCGCGGCGCGGGCACCGTGGAGTTCCTGGTGTCGGCCGACGGGCGGGCGTACTTCCTGGAGACGAACACCCGCCTTCAGGTCGAGCACCCGGTCACCGAGGAGATCTACCGCCTCGACCTGGTCGCCCTGCAGATCCGGATCGCCGAGGGCCGGCCGCTCGACGCCCGCCCGCCCGAGCCCGCCGGGCACGCCGTCGAGGCCCGCCTCTACGCCGAGGACCCGGCGGCCGGCTGGCAGCCGCAGACCGGCACCCTGCACCGCCTCACCCTGCCCGACGGCATCCGCCTGGACTCCGGCGTCACCGGCGGCGACCGTGTCACCGTCCACTACGACGCCCTGCTCGCCAAGGCCATCGCCTGGGCACCGACCCGCGAGGAGGCCGTGCGCAAGCTGGCCGGCGCCCTGGAACGCGCCCGCATCCACGGCCCCGCCACCAACCGCGCCCTGCTCGTCCGCTCCCTGCGCCACCCGGAGTTCACCGACCCGGCGGGCCTGGACACCGGCTTCTACGACCGCAACCTGGCGGAGCTGACCGGGCCCGGCGACCCCGCCGCGGCACGGGTGGCGGCC
Source organism: Streptomyces sirii (assembly GCF_045690365.1). NCBI lineage: Bacteria > Bacillati > Actinomycetota > Actinomycetes > Kitasatosporales > Streptomycetaceae > Streptomyces > Streptomyces sirii. The sequence goes on from NZ_CP147982.1 coordinate 5,524,735, forward strand.
CTGGCCGCGGCCCTCGCCGACGCCCACGGCCGGTCCCGCTTCGGGGGCTTTCGCAACGTCCCCTCCGCCCCGCAGGCCAAGACCTACGACTGCGACGGCACCACGCACGAGGTCCGCTACCGCCTGGCCCGCGGCCACCTGCACGCCGAGGACCTCCCCGGCGTCCGACTGCTGGCCTCCTCCGCCACCGGGGTGGTCCTCGAAGTCGACGGCCTGCGCCGGGAGTTCACCGTCACCCGCTACGGCGAGCGGGTCCACGTCGACACCCCTCAGGGCTCCTGGGCCCTGACCGCGCTGCCCCGCTTCCCCGACCCCGCGGCCCGTACGGAGCCGGGCTCCCTGCTGGCCCCCATGCCCGGCACGGTCGTCCGCATCGCCGACGGACTGGTCGAGGGGGCCCGGGTCGAACCGGGCCAGACCCTGATGTGGCTGGAGGCGATGAAGATGGAACACAAGATCACCGCACCGGCCGCCGGCACGCTCACCGCCCTGCCCGCCCGCACCGGCCGGCAGGTCGAGGTGGGCGCGCTGCTCGCCGTGGTCGCGGACTGACCCGCACGGACCGCACCGCGGGGCCACGCCGGACCGCACGGATCGACCCGCGGGGCCACGCCCGGACCGCACGCACCTCACCCACGCACACAAGGAGCCTTCATGAGCAACCCTGTGATCGAGACCGAGGAACACCGCGCCCTGCGCGAAGCCGTGGCCGCACTGGGCCGCCGCTACGGCCGGGAGTACTTCGCCACCGCCGTCGCCGAGGGCCGGCACACCGACGACCTGTGGCGGGAGGCCGCCAAGCTCGGCTACCTGGGCGTCAACCTCCCCGAGGAGTACGGCGGCGGAGGCGGCGGCATCACCGAACTCTCCCTCGTGCTGGAGGAGCTGGGGGCCGCCGGCTGCCCGCTGTTGATGATGGTCGTCTCGCCCGCCATCTGCGGCGCGGTCATCGCCCGCTTCGGCACCGAGCACCAGAAGCGGACCTGGCTGCCCGGCCTGGCCGACGGCTCCCGCACGATGGCCTTCGGCATCACCGAACCGGACGCCGGGTCCAACTCGCACCGCATCACCACCACCGCCCGCAGGGACGGGGAGGGATGGGTCCTCAGCGGCCGCAAGGTGTTCGTCTCGGGCGTGGACATCGCCGACGCGACCCTGATCGTCGGCCGCACGGAGGACGCCCGGACCGGACGCCTCAAGCCGTGCCTGTTCATCGTCCCGCGCGACGCCCCCGGCTTCGGCCGCAGCGCCATACCGATGGAACTGGCCGCCCCGGAGAAGCAGTTCGAGCTGACCCTGGACGAGGTGCGGCTGCCCGCCGACGCCCTCGTCGGCGACGAGGACGCCGGACTCCTCCAGCTCTTCGCCGGGCTCAACCCCGAACGCATCATGACCGCCGCCTTCGCCCTCGGCATGGGCCGCTACGCCCTGGAACGGGCCGTGGACTACGCCCGCACCCGCCAGGTGTGGAAGGAGCCCATCGGCGCCCACCAGGCCATCGCCCACCCGCTCGCCCAGGCCCATATCGAACTGGAACTGGCCCGGTTGATGATGCGCAAGGCGGCGCACCTCTACGACGCGGGCGACGACCCGGCCGCGGGGGAGGCCGCCAACATGGCCAAGTACGCGGCGGCCGAGGCCGCGGTGCACGCCGTCGACCAGGCCGTCCACACCCTCGGCGGCAACGGCCTCACCCGGGAGTACGGCCTCGCCTCGATGATCACCGCCGCCCGGGTCGCCCGGATCGCACCGGTCAGCCGCGAGATGATCCTCAACTTCGTCTCCCACCAGACCCTGGGGCTGCCCAAGTCGTACTGACGCCGACGCCTACCGGGGGCCCACCCGGACCTACCGCGGCCTCCCGAGGTCTACTGAGACCGGCAAGCCCGCCCGCCCGGCGACCGCCGCGCCCCCTGAGCGCACCCCCGTGCACGGACGGCGAGTTGCCGGGCAGGCCACCCGTGCACGATCCTGCGGCGTGCACCGCGCGCCAGGGAAAGGAGCCCGACCCACCGATGACCGACGCACCCGCGACACCCCTGGTGACGCGCTCCCACGAGCGCGGCATCACCACCCTCACCCTCGACTCCCCGCACAACCGCAACGCGCTCTCCGCCCGGCTGATGGCCGAGCTGCACACGGCGCTGGCGGACGCCGCGGCCGACGACGCCACCCGCGCCGTCGTCCTGACCCACACCGGCGGCACGTTCTGCGCCGGCGCCGATCTGACCGAGGCCACCTCGGGGGCGGCCACCGCCGGCCCCCTGGCCCTGGTCGAGCTGCTGCGCGCCATCGTGGAGTTGCCCCGGCCCGTCGTCGCCCGGGTCACCGGCCACGTACGGGCCGGCGGCCTCGGGCTGCTCGGCGCCTGCGACATCGCCGCGGCCGGCCAGGACGCCACCTTCGCCTTCACCGAGGCCCGCCTCGGCCTGGCCCCCGCCGTGATCTCGCTGCCGCTGCTGCCGCGTCTCGACGCGCGCGCCGCGAGCCGCTACTACCTGACCGGCGAGAAGTTCGGCCCGGCGGAGGCGGCCGGGATCGGGCTGGTCACCCTCGCCGCCGAGGACGTAGACGCCGGGCTCGCCCCCGTACTGGAGGGCCTGCGCAAGGGCTCGCCCCAGGGCCTGGCCGAGTCGAAGAAGCTGGTCACCGCCCAGGTGCTGGCCGCCTTCGACCGCGACACCGACGCGCTCGCCGAGCAGTCCGCGCGGCTCTTCGGCTCCGCCGAGGCCCGTGAGGGCATGACCGCCTTCCTGGAGCGACGGGCCCCGGCATGGGCGCGCTGACCCCGGCCCGCGGCGCCCGCCCGCCCCAGCAGGAACGCAGCCGGGCGACCCGCCTGAAGCTGCTGGAGGCGGCCGTCTCCTGCCTGGCCGAACGCGGCTGGAGCGGCAGTACGGTCTCGGTGGTCGCCGAGCGGGCGGGCGTCTCCCGGGGCGCCGCCCAGCACCACTTCCGCACCCGCGAGGACCTCTTCACGGCGGCCGTCGAGCATGTCGCCGACAAGCGGCAGGGCGCCCTGAAGGCGGTCGCCCACAACCTGCCGCCCGCCGGCTCCATCGCCCGCACCTGGATCATCGTCGAGGAACTGGTCGGCCTGTACACGGGGCCGCTGTTCAAGGCCGCGCTGCACCTGTGGGTGGCCGCCTCCGACGAGGAGCAGCTCCGCGAACGCGTCACCGCCCTGGAGGCACGGGTAGGCCGCGAGGCGCACCGCACCGCGGTGGCCCTCCTGGACGCCGACGAGGCCGTACCCGGCGTACGCGAGACCGTCCAGGGCCTCCTCGACATGGCCCGGGGCCTGGGCCTGGCCAACCTGCTGACGGACGACTCCTCCCGCCGCGACCGGGTCGTCGAGCAGTGGGCGAAGATCATCGACGCGGTGCTGAATCCGCTGCGCTCGGCTTGATCCCACGTTGTCGGCTGTCCCGCCGTGGTGGTTTCTCGCCGTTGCTCCCCCACTGCCTAAGGGGCGTGGGAGGTACCCCCAGCGGCGGGCGGTGCCGCTGCGCGGAGCGTTTTCGGCAGCGGGTGCGCCCCTCCGGACTCCGTCCTGCGGTCCGCCCCCTCCCGTTGAGGGGGGAGAAAACCAGTGGGGCTGAACGTCAGTCTTCGTGTGCCGGTAGTCGACAGATCAGGCCCGCCCCCACCGGGCCTTCCCACTCCCACCCACGGGAGGGGACAGACCGTAGGACGGAGTCCGTAGGGCTGTCACCGCACCCGACAACCCACGCCCGCCGCTGGGGGTACCTCCCACGCCCCTTAGGCAGTGGGGGAGCAACGGCGAACAACCAGCACGGCGCCGCAGCCGACAACGTGGGAAGCCAGCCCAAGCGCAGCTTGTCAGTGGCCGCCCCTATCGTTCCCCGTAACGCCAACGACCGTGAAAGCAGGGGGACATGGGCGACTACTTCCAGACCATCGTGGACGTCGACGCCACGGCCGAGGACGCCGCGCGGCTCGGCGCGAAGGTCGTGGCCTGGCTGGTGGCCGAGGGCATCGTGGAGGCCGAGCCGAGTAACTGTGTGCTCGACGGCGACGGTCGGGGGCACGCCGCCGGGCCCCGCTACGGCACGGCCGTCCATGACGACACGTACGAGAACGGCGGGCTGTACGTCCACGTCGGCCGCACGATGTTCGACTCCGGGCAGGGCCATCCGGAGGCGGTGACCTGCCCGCACTGCTCGGCGCGGACCGAGCTGACACTCGCCGACCAGCCCTGGGAGCCGGACGACGAGGCATGGGGGCCGTTCCGGGGCGCCATACGGGGCTGGGACGAGGGCGACGCGGAGGCCACGAAGGTCGGCTGCCGGTCCTGCGGCCGGGCCGCGCCGGTGGACCGGTGGCGGTGGAAGGACGACTTCTTCGCCTTCGGCCACCTGGGCTTCACGTTCTGGAACTGGACGAACCTCCGCGACGCGTTCGTCGCGGAGTTCTCCCCGCGCCTGGGCGGACACCGCACCGTGGAGCTCGGCGGCAAGCTCTGACCGCCGCCGAGCCCCACGGCCGGGCGGCTCAGCGCGCGATGTCGTCGTAGCCGGAGATCTCCTGCGGCCCGCGCGCACCGGGGCCGACGTAGCGGGCCGAGGGGCGCACGAGCCGGCCGGTCCGCTTCTGCTCCAGGATGTGCGCGCTCCAGCCGGCCGTCCGCGCGCAGGTGAACATGGAGGTGAACATGTGCGCCGGGACCTCGGCGAAGTCCAGCACGATGGCCGCCCAGAACTCGACGTTGGTGGCCAGCACCCGGTCCGGGCGGCGGTTGTGCAGCTCCTCCAGCGCGGCCTTCTCCAGCGCTTCGGCGACCTCGAAGCGGGGGGCGGCCAGCTCCCTGGCGGTGCGCCGCAGCACCCGCGCCCGCGGGTCCTCCGCGCGGTAGACGCGGTGCCCGAAGCCCATCAGCCGCTCGCCCTTGTCCAGCGCCTTGCGGACATAGGCACCGGCGTCGCCGGTCCGCTCGATCTCCTCGATCATGCCCAGGACCCGGGAGGGCGCGCCGCCGTGCAGCGGACCGGACATCGCGCCGACCGCGCCGGAGAGCGCCGCCGCCACATCGGCTCCGGTGGAGGCGATGACCCGGGCGGTGAAGGTGGAGGCGTTCATGCCGTGCTCGGCGGCCGAGGTCCAGTAGGCGTCGACGGCCTTGACGTGCTTGGGGTCGGGCTCACCGCGCCAGCGCTTCATGAAGCGCTCCACGACGGTCTCCGCCTTGTCGATCTCCTTCTGCGGCACCATCGGCAGGCCCTGCCCGCGCGCCGACTGGGCGACGTAGGACAGTGCCATGACCGCCGCTCGGGCCAGGTTGTCGCGGGCGGTCGCCTCGTCGATGTCCAGCAGCGGTTTCAGGCCCCATACGGGCGCGAGCATGGCGAGCGCCGACTGCACATCGACCCGGATGTCTCCGGAGTGCACCGGGATCGGGAACGGCTCGGCGGGCGGCAGACCGGGGTTGAACGCCCCGTCGACCAGCAGCCCCCAGACGTTGCCGAACGACACGTCCCCGACGAGGTCTTCGATGTCGACCCCGCGGTAGCGGAGCGCGCCGCCCTCCTTATCCGGTTCGGCGATCTCCGTCTCGAACGCGACGATTCCCTCGAGTCCGGGTACGAAGTCGGACATCAGGCGGCTCCTCAAGATGGGGACGGCATACGGCCTGTGACCGGCTGCCGTGCGGTCGAGTCTGGTTGCGGCGCCGGCGCGGTTACGCGGCTGCGCGGGCAGCTCGCGGTCCGTACCGGTCACCCCGGTGATGCCCCGCCAGGGCGTGGGCCACGCGAGGGTCCTGCCCGCGGTGGGTCGGGGCCGCGGGCGGGCGGGGTCGGTGCGGTGCTCTTGCGGTCAGGCCGTGTGGTCAGGGCGCGCGGTGCGTCCCCTCGGGCCGGACGGAACACGATAGCTCCCGCCTGTCCGGGGGCCACAGTGCGCCGAGCCATGATTTTCGCCGGTCCCCCACCTGCGGGGAAGCGTGAGATCCGGCACACCGGTCGATTGGCCGACGGGAGGGTTACGGCTGGTCGACGAGGGGCAGACTTCCGACCCTCCCACCTGACCGCGCCCGCGGTGATGCTGCAAGATGAGGCCGTGCACCCAGCCGACGCGCCTCACGCCGAGACCCCCGATCCCTCCACCATGCGTGCGCACTACCGCGCCGAGGGACTCGCCGAGTCCGATCTCGCCGCCAGCCCTTACGACCAGTTCGCGCGCTGGTTCAAGGACGCGACCGTGGCCGGTCTGCACGAGCCGAACGCCATGGTCGTCTCGACGGCGGACGCCGCCGGTCGGCCGAGCTCGCGGACCGTGCTCCTCAAGGCGTTCGACGACCGCGGCTTCGTGTTCTTCACCAATTACCACAGCCGAAAAGGCCGCGAGCTGGCCGAGAACCCCCATATCTCCCTGGTGTTTCCCTGGCACCCGCTCTCCCGCCAGGTCGTGGTGACCGGCACCGCGGAGCGCATCGGCCGGGACGAGACCGCCGCCTACTTCCGCACCCGCCCGCACGGCTCCCAGCTGGGCGCCTGGGCCAGCGACCAGTCGGCCCCGGTCGCCTCGCGCGAGGAACTGGAGCGCGCCTACGAGGAATTGGCGGCACGCTACCCCGAGGGCGAGCAGGTTCCCGCGCCGCCGCACTGGGGCGGCTACCGGATCGCCGCCGAAACCATCGAATTCTGGCAGGGCCGCCTGAACCGGCTCCACGACCGCCTCCGATACGTCCGCGAGGCCGAGGCCGGAGCAGGCACGGAGGCTGGAGCCGAGGCCGGGGGCGTGACCTGGAGGGTGGAGCGCCTGGCGCCGTAAGACGGGCGCCTGCGCCTTGCAGCCGGATCCGGCCCCTTGCGGCCGGCCCCTGCCCCTGAGCGGAACCCGCCTACCCGAGCCCGAACACCCGAACCCGAATGCCCGAACCGGCCGTACGAACGCAGACGACCCGCGGGCTGCTCCTCCGCGCTCGGTGGCGCGAAGGGCCGGTCGGACGAACCGACAGCCCGCGGGTTGGGTGACTGCTGGGAATTGGCCGGCTGCGCATCTGCAGTATGCGCTGGTCCGGCGCTGCACTTCGGTGAAGCGACGGGCCGCTAGCCCGCAGCCACCTCACGCGTCCGGTGCGAAATCATTGGCCGAACCACCTCCCTTCTCGTGTGCACCACACATTAGGAAGCGCCCCGGCACCGCACAACCAAATTTTTCCGGGAGCAACGATTTCCGCGAATCGGCTGTGGGGTGTGTCACGTTCCAGTTGAATGTTCCCAGGTGGAGCACGTGCGGCCGCGTTCGTGAGGGGTGCCAGTGACTGCATCGTCGGCTTCTTCCGGCCTGTCCGGCTCCTCGGCCTCGGCGCGCTGCGCCGCCGACGAGACCGAGGACTCCGGCCTGCTCGCCGCGCTCCTGGACGGCATGGACGCCGCCCTGGTCGCCTTCTCGGCGGACGGCACCGTCACCCACTGGAACCACGAGGCCGAGCGCATCCTGGGCTGGACCGCCGCGGAGGCCGTCGGCCGTACGGGCCTGACCGGCTGGGCCGTCCGCAAGGAGGACGCCGACGGCGTCGGCGCGGCGCTCACGGCCGCGATGCGCTCCCCGGGCCGCCAGGTCCACGAGTTCGCCCTGCTGGCCAAGGACGGCCACCGCGTCCTCGTCCGCACCCAGTCCTCCGCCGTCCGCGGCCCCGGCGGTCGGGCCTCGGGCGCGTACTGCGCCTTCAGCGAGGTGCACACGCAGATCGACCTGGAGCGGTCCATCGCGCTCAGCGAGGCGCTCTTCGAGGACGCGTCGTGGGGTGTGGTGCTGGTCGACGCCGATCTGCGGCCCGCCGTCGTCAACGCGCACGCCGCCCGTGTCCTGGGCGTGGGGCGGACGGCGCTGCTGGGGCGCCCGCTGGCCGAGTTGCTGGCGCAGGGCGTCGAGGAACTGGAGTGCGCGCTGCAGCACGTCCTCGCCGAGGGCGCGCCGCCGGCCGCCGCCGAGCTGTGGGTGACGCTGCGCTCCGAGGAGGCCGAACTGCCGCGGCGGTGCTGGCGCAGTGGCTTCGTCCGGCTGGCCTCGCCGCTGGCGGAGGAGCCGGTGCCGCTGGGCGTCGCCTGGCTCTTCCAGGACGTCACGGAGGCCAAGCGCACCGAACAGGAGAACTCCCTGCTGCGCTTCCGCGCCCATCAGCTCCACCGCGCCGGCCGGGCGGCCGCGGAGTGCCCGGACCCGGCCGAGGCCGCCGCGGTCCACCTCGACTTCGCGCTGGCGGGCTTCGCCGACCACGGCCTGGTCGACCTCGCCACGAAGCCCGCCCCGGCGCCGTACGGAGTGGTCGCCGGGGACGACACGTACGAGGCCCATGAGGCGGACGAGGTCGACGCCGGCTACGAGGGGGCAAGCGCGGCCTGCGCTCTCGTACGGACGCTGTCCTCCCCGGCGGGTTCGCCCGGCCCCTCGGAGGCGTCCTCGGCGACCGGCATCCCCGTGCCGTATGTGCGCGGCCATCCGGCGTTCCAGGCGTACGAGCGCCGCGGGTCGGTGCGCAGCAGCGCCGGTTCGGCCCCGGCGGAGGGCTGGGCGGCCGCCCGTAACTGGCCGGACGGCACCGTGCACGGCCTGTGCGCGGTGCTGCGCAGTCGCGGCCGCACGCTCGGCGTCGTGACGTTCCTGCGCTCGCCCGCCCGCCGCCCCTTCGACCGCGCCGACGCCGACTACGCGGAGGAGGTCGCGTCCCGCATCGCCGCCGCTTTGGACCTGTCGGGCGCGGCGTCGGCCTGAGGAGACCTGGTCGCGCCTCGCGGTTCCGCGGGACGGCCACCCGCCTCCGCGGATCCCTCACCCGCCTCCCGCGGGAATGCCACCCCGCCCCACCACGTTGTGGCCCCGCAGGGGGCCCGCGCGTCCCCTACGGGATGTGTTCGCCCACCCCCTAGGCGTACCTCGCACCCCGCTCCCCGGCGCCCTCACTCCCGGTAGAAGATCCGGTCCGCGTACTCGCTCATCACCCGGGCGTTCCAGTCGTGCCCGCCGTCGACGTTGCCGGAGCGCAGCAGTGGCGGGTCGATGCCCCGCTCGGCGAGGGTGCCGGCGGCCGTCGCCACCATGGCCTGCATGATCGCGCTGGTGACCACCGTGGAGGCGGGGGCGAACGGCGCGTCGATGCCGGGGAGCGTCAGCTCCGCGTCGCCGACCGGGATCCGGCTGTCCAGGACGAGGTCGCAGTGGTCCTTGAGGAAGCCGCCGGAGACATGCCGCGACTTGGTCGTCTCCGCGTACGCCACCGACGTCACGCCGACGACCTTGATGCCCAGGGCCCGCGCGTTCATCGCCATCTCGACGGGCAGCGCGTTGCGCCCGGACAACGAGATGATCACCAGCACGTCGCCCGCCCGCAGCGGGCTGGTGTCCAGGACGGCCGCGGCCAGCCCGTCGACCCGCTCCAGCGCGCTGCCGAGCGTCGCGGGCCGTACGTCGACGCCGACGACACCCGGGACGGACAGCAGATTCATGACCGCCAGACCGCCCGCGCGGTAGACCGTGTCCTGCGCGGGGAGCGAGGAGTGGCCGGCCCCGAAGGAGAAGACCCGCCCGCCCGCCGCGACGGTGTCCGCGATCAGCCGCCCGGCGGCGGCGATCCGCTCGCCCTCCTCGTCGCGGACCTGTTGCAGCAGGTCGATCGCGGCGTCGAAGTACCGTCCGGCCAGCCGGTCGCTCCGGTCGCTGTCAGCCATTGCCGCGGGCCCCTCTCGTCGGATCACGTCGGATCTCGTCGTATCTGATCAGTGGCGCGGATCACGTTGCGGTCTGGACCAGTGCCCTGTCAATACGGCCCGACGGGGTCCGCTCCGCGGACGACGAGGCACCGTTGTCAGCGGGATGCGTCAGAATTGAGTCCAGGGCCACCGCACCACACATCAAGGGGCACGCATGTCCGGACTGATCGACACCACGGAGATGTATCTCCGCACCATCCTCGAACTCGAAGAGGAAGGTGTGGTCCCCATGCGCGCCCGCATCGCGGAGCGGCTCGAGCAGAGCGGCCCGACGGTGAGCCAGACGGTCGCGCGCATGGAGCGAGACGGGCTGCTGACGGTCGCCGGCGACCGGCATCTGGAGCTGACGGAGGAGGGCCGGCGGTTGGCGACCCGGGTGATGCGCAAGCACCGCCTCGCCGAGTGCCTGCTCGTCGACGTCATCGGGCTCGAATGGGAGCAGGTCCACGCCGAGGCGTGTCGCTGGGAGCACGTGATGAGCGAGGCGGTCGAGCGCCGCGTCGTGGAGCTGCTGCGGCATCCGACGGAGTCGCCGTACGGCAACCCCATCCCGGGCCTCGAGGAGCTGGGCGAGAAGGCCGAGGCCGATCCGTTCCTGGACGCGGGCATGGTGAGCCTGATGGACCTGGACGCCGGTGCCGACGGCAAGACGGCCGTGGTGCGCCGCATCGGTGAGCCGATCCAGGCGGACGCCCAGCTGATGTACACCCTTCGGCGGGCCGGCGTGCAGCCGGGCGCGGTGGTGAGCGTGACGGAGTCGCCGGCCGGTGTGCTGGTCGGCAGCAGCGGCGAGGCCGCCGAGCTGGACTCCGAGATCGCCTCGCACGTCTTCGTCGCCAAGCGCTGAAGCCGTGCGCTGATCGCGGCTTGCCGCGAGCGGTTTCCTTCTTTTCGCTTTTCGCACTCTCTCCGAGTGCCCCTCACGAGCCCGCTGAGCTGCGCCGACGCGCCGCTGAGCGGGCTCGGTAAGTCCTTGCGCGTTGAACGGACTTGTGCGAATCCGTGCGATACGGCCGGTCTCGTGTCACGCTGACGCATGGCCATGCGTCGGCCTGTCCTTGCCAGGGAGGGGGCTCGGATGCATCCACTGAGTCTGGAGACGGTCAGGGCCCCGGCGCTGCGAGCAGCCGGGGCCCTGCCTCCCCATGTCCCCCACCCAAGACCCGGAGCCCCGAGCTCTCAGGGTCTTCCCCCACAGGCCCCCTTCCCGGTAGGGCCCGCCTCCCGGCAGATGTCTCCCCGTGGTGAGCACGGCCAATCCTTGAGCGAGGTCACTCGAACGAGGGGTGTTCTGCGCCGGAACGGTGCGTTCGAATAGGGGTTCGATAGTGTGGAGCTGCTCACGGGACGATTGGGGGTGCCAGGGCACATGGTGCGGCGCATCGATGTGACGGGGGCCGGCGGCGTGCGACTGGCCGCCTGGGAATTCACCGACCCGCCCAAGACCGGCGGCGGGCTGGAAGGCGGCGAGCACCGTGCGGGCGTGCTGCTGCTCCATGGCCTGATGGGGCGCGCCGCGCACTGGGCGGACACCGCCCGGCGGCTGAGCGCCCGTCACCGCCCGGTCGCTCTGGACCAGCGTGGGCACGGCCGCAGCGAGAAGCCCGCCGACGGTCCGTACGACCGTGAGGCGTATGTCGACGACGCCATCGCGGCCATCGAGCAGTTGGGCCTCGCCCCGGTCGCCCTGGTCGGGCATGCCATGGGCGCCCTGACGGCGTGGCAGTTAGCGGCCCGGCGCCCGGATCTGGTCAGTGCGCTGGTCATCTGCGATATGCGGGCGTCCGCCCTGGGGGCGGCCTCGCAGCGCGAGTGGACCGAGTGGTTCCGTTCCTGGCCGGTGCCGTTCGCCACGCTCGCGGACGTCCGCAAGTGGTTCGGCGAGGACGACCCGACCCTGGAGCGGCCGCGGCCGGCCCGTGGTGAGTTCTACGCCGAGGTGATGGCCGAGCGCGCCGACGGGTGGCGACCGGTCTTCTCCCGCCGGCAGATGCTCACCGCTCGCGAGACCTGGGTCCATGACGCCCATTGGGACGAGCTCGCCCAGGTGCCGTGCCCGGCCCTTGTCATCCGCGGCCTCGACGCCGAACTGGGCCGCGCCGAAGCCCAGGAGATGGTCCGCGTCCTCCCCAGGGGCGCCTACGCCGAGATCCCCGAAGCGGGCCATCTGCTCCCCTGGGAACAGCCCGACGCCTGGTGCGCCGCCATCGAACCGTTTCTCCATACGGCGACGATGCCGAGCTGAGCGGCGGGGAGCGACAGAGCGCGGTGCGCGGCGGACGCCGAGCGTGCCGCGGCCCCTTCGGCGGTGGCTTCGGCACGGCCATATGACACTCGGGCGGCCGGGATCGCTTCAGCCGCCCGAGTGCTTCGGTCGCCTGAGCGCCTGAGCGCCTGAGCGCCTGAGCCGCCTCGGACGCCTGAGCCGCCTCGGGCGCCGCGGCCGGAGCCTTGGCCGTCGGTACAGCGCGGGCGGGGCAAGTGTCCGAGCCCGGCGTGCGGGTGAAGTGCCCTCAGTCCAGCGTGCGGGTGAAGTCGCCGCGCTGGACGCGGCCGGTGAGCGAGTCGTCCGCGCCGCTGAGCAGTGAGCCGTAGCCGGTGGCGGCCCAGAGGCTGTCCTCGGTGGGGACCTCGAAGTACGGGACGGGGCGGCCGTCCCGCCGGTCGGTGAGCACCTCCGGGGCGCGCCGGGTGCGTACGGCGCGCAGACAGGTCTCGCAGGCGGCCACCCGCAGCTGCTCACGGCGGCCCAGGGGCCGCCAGGGTATGCGGCGGACGGCAGGCCCATGGAGCGGGTGGAAGAAGCACAGCGGGAGCGTGGCGGGAGCCTTGGAGAGCGCCGCGCGGCCCTCGGCGATCAGCGCGAACACCCCGGCCAGATCGACGGTTCCGCGCGCCCGGTCCAGGACCGTGCCGGCCGCGGCGTAGGCGTCCAGGGCCCGTTCGAGGGCCGCCGGTTCGCCCTGCGCGACCCGCGCCTCCTCGCCCAGCCGGACGACTTCCTCGTTCGCGCGGTCGCGCAGCCCGGCCTCGTCGGCCTTCCGTGCGGCGGCGAAGACCGAACGCGGCAGCGCGAACGGCGTCGAGAGATCGCGCAGCCGGGCCCGCCGCCGCAGCAGCAGTCCCGCCGCGGCCAGCAGCAGCACCGGCCCGACGACGAGGGACAGGATCCGTATGAGCGGGGAACCCTGGGCGTCCGAGGGGGCCTCCTTGCCCGCGCCGGACGTCTTGTCCGGTCTGGGCGCCGAGGTGCCCAGGCTCTGGGCGGTGGCCTTCTCGTACACCGCGTCGCCGTTGCCGGCCTTGATGATGCTGATGGCGCGGGCGACGCGCTGGGCCGGCCCCGCGCCCTTCATGTCGTCCTGGAAGAAGACCGCGGCGGCGGCGTGCGACGCCTGATGGGCGTTCGCGGGCCATTCGCGGGCGGAGATGTCGCCGGGAAGGTCCCCGAGGGTGATCAGGATCGACGGGCCGCCGCCCATCCGGTCGTGGACCACCTCGGCGAGCTGGTCCGGCTTGCCGCCCCAGCTGTCGCCCTCGACCAGCGGCACCAGCGCGACCCGGATCGGCAGGCCGGTCCGCTTGATCTGGTCGACCAGCTTGCGCTGCTGGTCGGCGTCGACGGCCGTCGAGAGGGACGGATCGACATGGACGGGCGAGCGGCGCAGCGCATCGGCGATCTTCTGCCCCGGGCTCTTTCCGGCCGGACTCTGGTCGGCGGCAGCACCGGGCGCCGCCGCGGCGAACAGCAGCGCGACGGACGAGGCGCCGAGGCCGAGGGCGGTCCGCAGCCGGCGGGCGGCCGGGCGCCGCCGGGGGCCGGAACCGTGAGTGGGGTCAGTGCACACCGAAGTACTCCCGTACATCGCGGGTGAGTTGATCGATTCCGGCGCCGTCGCCGAGCGCGGCCAGCGGTCCGGGGAGAGCGGGGTACGGGGCGGACGATCCACGCCCGGCGCTGCCCGAGGAGCGCAGCCGCAGCACCGGGCCGGGGGTCACCCGGCACGCCTCGCACACCGGCAGCGACCGGGCCCGGCCGCCGCCGTCCGGCCGTGTCTGCGCGCGCTTGCGGGCCGCGCCGTGCAGCGGGTTGCGATGGCAGGCGTGCTGCGCGGCGGCCGGTTCCTCGATGGCGGTGCGGCCGGCGCGGGCCAGCACGACGGCGCAGGCGAGCGCGGTGGGCGTGGCATCGGCGTCGATCCGGCTGTCGCTGTCGCCGTCGATCAGCAGGGCGGCGGCGTCCAGACACTCCCATGCCCGGCGCCGGTCGTCCTCGGGCAGGGCGGCGGTCGGCTCCAAAGCGGCGGTGAGGGCGTCGAGTTCCTGCCGGGCGGTGCGCCGCAGCCACGACAGCGAGGGCTGGTGCGGTGCCTGGGGGAGGCCCTGGGCGCCGTCCGCCGCCCGCACCCGGCGGGTGATCACGCGGACGATGCCGCACCCCGCCGCCACCAGTCCGAAGAGCAGGCCCGCGGCGAAGGCGCCGACGAGCAGACCGGGCGCGAAGTCCCCGGCGAACAGGCCGGGCAGCGTCTGCTCCTCGGCGGGGTCGGCGGCGGACGGCGGGACATAGGGGGTGTTGCCCGTGCTGTCCTTGGGGGACTTGGCGAGGTAGGTCAGCAGCCGGTCCAGGCGGCGGCCGAGCGCGGGGTCGGTGGATTCGGGGTACGACAGATCGCGCGGGCGGTCGATGAGGTACATGTCGTTCACGCGGGTGCCGTAGTTGACGACCTCGATGCCGCCGGACACCGGCTCGGCGAGCACGATGAGCAGATCGCGGCGCAGCCGGTCGTGCAGCGACTTGGCCAGCAGCTCCTTGTCGCCGCCGGACTCGTCGTCGGTGCTGCTGGGCACGGCGGCGATCACCACCGGAAGGTCCATCCCGCGCAACCGCTTGCGCAGGCGGTCGCTTTCGGCGGCGTCCAGCGCGGGCGTGCTCTCCGGGTCGAGGTAGAGCGGGTCGCGGCGCAGCCCGTCGGCGACCCGGTCGACACGCGTGCGCAGGTCGGCGGCCGTGGGGCGGGAGCCGTCGCCGTCGTCGGTGGCGTCGAAGACCTGCGACGCGGTGAAGGCGATCAGGCCGGCCAGCACCACGGCCCCCGCCAGCAGGGGCAGCAACCGCGTGCGCGGAAGCCGGCCCGGACCGCCGGCCGACCGCTTGCCGGCGCTTCCCTTCTTCCCGGCGCTTCCCTTCTTCCCCGGGCGCGCCTTCGAGCCGCCGCCCGTCCTCGTCCCGCCGGGCGCCGCCGGTGCGCCCGCGGCCGCCGCGCGGCGCACCCGCCGCCGCCGGAGTGCGTACACCGTGATCAGCAGGGCAGTGACCGGGATCGCGGCGACCGCGATGCCGGTCACGAAGCTCTGGTTCTCGCGGTCGGTGCGGCTGGTGTGCAGGCCGGGCGGTTCGTCCGCCGACCCGTGCCCGTACTTGGCGCGTGCCTTCTCGGCGCGCTGATGCGCCTGCCCGGAGGTGGCGACCTCGACGAAGTGCCGGAAGACCTCGCGGGGGGTGGCGTCATACGGCAGCTCGTACAGCGTCGCGGTGTCCGCGTCCTGGGCACCCGGCAGGCTCACGCCGTAGGTCTGCACCGCGTCCAGACCGGAGTCGGTCATGGCGACATACAGGCCCTTGCGCCCCAGCCGGTCATGGACACCGGCGAGCAGGGCGTCGGCCTTGGAGCCGTAGGCGGAGCTCGGCAGCACGATCACATACGTCGGCACGCCCAGCCGCCGGGCCTCCCGGGCGAACTCGGGCGCGGACGAGCGGGGGACGGCGCGCGGGATCTGGTCGCTGATGTAGACCGGGCTCTTGCGCAGCTGCTCGGCGAGGTACGCGGTCTGCGTGGGCCGGTCGGGTCCGGCCGGCGCCGCCCACACGGCGCCGGCGCACAGCAGCACCGCCAGCCAGCCCGTCACCAGCACGATTCCGGCGCGCATCACCGCCCCCACCCCCGTTTGTCCCCCGTCGTCGCGCGACCCTCGTCGCTGTCGTCGCCACGACGCTACCGCCCGCGCGCACCGGCCGGTGCGGCCTGTGGACAACCTCACGGCGCGGCCGCACCGGCCCGGTGGGCCGGGCGCTCACCCCTTGCTGACCGCCCCCAGGATCTCCGGCAGCCGACGGGCCACGCGGGGTGCCGCCACCCGCAGGCCCAGCTCGGCGATCAGCGCGCCGTAGACCGCACCGACCGGCAGCAGGATCCACAGCATCGCGTGCAGGTCCGCGACGTGCAGCCAGATCGTCAGCGCCAGCAGCGGCGCGCACAGCACCGCGCCCATCAGTACGCCGCCGAAGAGGCTGAACCACGCGATGGCGCCCTGCCCGGGAGCGACGTTCTTGTTGCCCTCGGAGGGGATCGAGTACGGGAAGACCGCCGACGACAGCGCGCCGGTGGCCATCAGGGCGCCCAGCACGGCCAGCGAGAGCCCGTACACCTCCACGAAGTCCGACCACGGTCCGATGAGCGCCGCGGAGCCGACGACGACCAGCGTGACGTACGGGACGGCCACCAGTGCAAGCGCCAGCGCACGGGCCCGCAACTCCTGGTAGGCGTCCCGCCGTGTGGCGATGGTCGAGGCGACCATCCAGAACGCCGAGGTGTCCTGCCCGAACTGGTTGTACATCTGCATCCCGAGCAGCGCGGACGCCGAGAACGCGGTGTAGATGCTGCCGTTGCCCTGCACGGACGAGACGATCGGCACCAGCAGGCCGACGCCGATCGACGTCGCCCAGGACATCTTCGACTTGGGGTCGCGCCAGGCGTAGCGCAGCGTGCGGAGCATGACCGTGCCCGTACGGCCGTCCGGCAGCAGCCGCGCGAGCCCCCGCTCGCCCGTGCCGGAACGGCGCGCGCTGTCCTTCTCGACCGCCTGGAGGGTGGAGGAGTCCGGCGAGGTCATCAGGGCGGTCAGGGTGCGCTGCCACCACCACAGCAGTGCGATCAGCGCCAGCGCCGCCAGCGCCAGACCGGCCGCCGCCCGTCCGTAGGCGCCGTTGCCGGCGTCCTCGACGGCGCTGATGGCCGAGGCCGGCGGCACCCAGCGCAGCACATCCCCCAGCGGCTCCAATACGGACAGGCCGTCGGGG
The DNA here is from genome assembly GCF_045690365.1 of Streptomyces sirii. Classification (NCBI taxonomy): domain Bacteria; kingdom Bacillati; phylum Actinomycetota; class Actinomycetes; order Kitasatosporales; family Streptomycetaceae; genus Streptomyces; species Streptomyces sirii. Next base: position 5,541,550 of record NZ_CP147982.1, read on the forward strand.
CGGCCCAGCCGCTGGGCGGCGATATTGACGCCCTGCGCGCCGATCGCGACGAACAGACCGCTCAGGACGGCGAGATCGCGGCCGCGGCGGCTGGTCAGCAGCCGCACCGAGGCCGTGGCGACCGCGCGCGCCAGCGAGACGCACACCAGCACCACCAAGGCGACGGCCGGGACACCGACGACCGCGGCGACCGCTCCGTTGGCCACCGCGATCACCGCGCCGGTCACCAGCGCCAGGGTGACGAACGGGCCGATCCCGACGAGCGAGGCCACCAGCAGCGAGACGATCAGCGGGCGCGGCCGCAGCGGCAGCATGACCAGCCGGGTCGGGTCCAGGGTCTCGTCGGAGGCGGGGAAGAACAGCGGCATCACCGCCCAGCCCAGGGTGAGCAGGCCGGTCAGCAGCACGGCCAGCGCGCCGACGTGGGCGTTGCCGCGCAGCGCGGTCAGCCCCAGCACGACGCCGGCGGCGAACAGCAGGCCGACGAGGACGGACCCGACGTACGCCAGCGTGCGCCCGGTCGACTGGCGCAGCCCGTTGCGCATCAGCGACAGCTTCAGCCGTACGAAGACGGCGGTCGGGGACGGCGCGGCGGCCGGCCGCGCGGCCACCGCGGTGGATTCGCTGCTCATCGGGCGCCGCCGCCCAGCCAGTCCAGGCTCTGCCCGGCGGCGCGGTCGTTCGCGCCGACCAGTTCGAGGAAGGCGTCCTGCAGCGAGGGGGCCGCGCCGCGCACCTCGTCGAGCGGCCCGTCCGCGCGGATCCGCCCGGCGGCCATCACCGCGACCCAGTCGCACAGCGACTCGACCAGTTCCATCACATGGCTGGAGAAGATCACCGTCGCCCCGGAGGCGGTGTAGCGCTCCAGTACGCCGCGGATGGTCTGCGCCGACACCGGGTCGACGCCCTCGAAGGGCTCGTCGAGGAAGAGGATCTCGGGGTTGTGCAGCAGCGCCGCGGCCAGCCCGATCTTCTTGCGCATACCGGTGGAGTAGTCGACCACCAGCTTGTGCTGGGAGCCGGACAGGTCCAGGACGTTCAGCAGCTGGTCGGCCCGCTTGTCGACCTCGTCGCCCGGCAGGCCGCGCAGCCGCCCTATGTAGCCGAGCAGTTCGCGTCCCGAGAGGCGCTCGAAGAGCCGCAGGCCCTCCGGGAGCACACCGATCCGGGACTTGACGGCGACCGGGTCCTGCCAGACGTCGTGCCCGCCGATCTCGACCTGCCCGGAGTCCGGCCGCAGCAGGCCCGTCACCATGGACAGGGTGGTGGTCTTGCCCGCGCCGTTGGGGCCGACCAGGCCGATGAAGCGGCCGGCCGGCAGGGTCAGATCGATGCCGTTGACGGCGATCTGCTCGCCGAACCGCTTCCACAGCCCCTGGATACGCACTGCGGGCGGGCCGCCCGCGGCCTCCGCCGCGGCCGGCCCGCCCGAAGCGGCGGCCGATGCGTGCTGCGGCGGTGCCGATGCGGCCCGCCCCTTGTCGTCTTCCGGCTCGTTGGCCACCGGTCCTGCCCTTCGACGTCCCCGCAGGGGCCGTCCTGACCCCCGTCCGACATCCCACGATACGAGCAGGTACCGACAGGCGGGCGCCGCGGGGCGGTGGGCGGCGGCGGCGGAGCGGCCGGATCGCGGGTCAGCGCGCCCGGACCGCCGCCGCGTCCTGGGCGCAGGCGTACGCGAGCGGGCTGATCAGCTCGTCCGCGTCCGGCAGCCAGCGGTTGGTGGCGGTGGGGCGGCGCGCCCACTGCACCGAGCCGTGGGAGCCCACCCGGGTCGGCGGGGCGGCGATGTACTCGCCCTCGCCGCGGCAGATCAGGTCGAGGCCGGCCGGCGCCCAGCCGATCTCCCGTACGCGAGCGGGGACCTTCACCGCGGCACCGGGCAGGACGAGGAAGAGCATCCGGCGGTCGGGGGTGCGGGTGACCGGGCCGAGGGTCAGCCCCATCCGCTCCATACGGGCCAGCGCCAGGCAGCCCGCGGTCTCCGGGACGTCGAGCGCCTCGAAGGCCCGGCCCGTCGGCAGCAGGATCGAGGCGCGCGGCTGCTTGCTCCACATCCGGCGGACCGCCGTCGCGCTGCCGCTGGCCAGCCCGGCCCAGCCGGGGGCGGTGGGGTGCGCGCCGGGCGCGGCGCAGTCGCCGGCCTCGCACGAGCAGCGCAGCCTCTCGCCGTCGTGCTCCAGCCATGCGCCGGGGAACACGTCCCAATGCCGCTCTTCCGCGTAACGCACCGCAGTGTCGAGCAGCTGCTCGCCGCGCTGCTTGGGGATCTGCGAGGCTCCTGTGACTCCGATGGTCTCTTCCACGCATATGACAACTCTCCGTGTCACCAAGGGTTACGGCTGAATGGATGAGCTGCCCGGCGCATCGTTCTCGCACGTGGGGCGCATGGATGCACCGGTGGGGGCGCGTGTGCGGATGGGGCCCGGCGAGCGGGTAGCCACCTGCGTGACGGGCGGAGAGGCCGCCCGGCGGCAGGCCGCGGTGTATGAGGGGGAGGCCCTGCACGGCGGTGCCGCTCTTAGCGCACGAGCGCCGTCGCGCCATTCCCCGATCGTGCAAGCAGCCGCGTGACCCACGCGCATGACCGGTTTCGGTGAACAGCGCTTCGCACGGGATGCCCGGAATCTTGCACAAACCGCTCATGAACCGGCATCCGCTGCAAAGCGTGTATCCAACCGATCCCGCCCATCGCGCGTATCCGGGAACTCTCGGATATCCGGGATATTCGTGGGGCATCGATCACGGGGAACGGCGTTCGACGGCGAACGCGCAGCAGTAACCAGGGGGTACAAGCATGGCCGCCAGGCCACTCGTCGCGCGGCAGCCCAATGAGCGGCTGCAGGCGCTGATTCAGGAAGCCGCCTGCTCCAACGCGGGGCTCGCCCGCCGCGTCAACATGTGCGGCGCGGAACATGGTCTCGACCTGCGCTACGACAAGACCTCCGTGGCCCGCTGGCTGCGCGGGCAGCAGCCGCGCGGCCGCGCCCCGGCCGTCATCGCGGAGGCACTGGGCCGCAAGCTGGGCCGCACGGTCACCATCGACGAGATCGGGATGGCCGACGGCAAGAACCTCGCGTCAGGGGTGGGGCTGCAGTTCTCGCCGACCGTCCTCGGGGCGATCGAGCAGGTCTGCGAGCTGTGGCGCAGCGACGTCGGCCGACGGGACTTCCTCAGCGGCTCCACGGTCGCGGCCTCGGCGCTGGTCGAGCCCAGCCGCGACTGGCTGATCACCGGCGCGGACACCCAGGTCGCCCGGAACGCCGGGGCCCGGGTCGGGGTTTCGGACGTCGAGGCGGTGCGCGCCATGACCACGGCGCTCGGCGAGCTCGACCACCGCTTCGGCGCCGGGCACGTCCGACCGGTCGTCGTGCACTACCTCAACAGCGTCGTCTCCGGGCTGCTGGCCGGCTCCTACCGGGAGTCCGTCGGCCGGGAACTGTTCGCCGCGGTGGCCCGGTTGACGGAGCTGGGCGGCTATATGGCCGTCGACACCGGCCAGCCCGGTCTCGCGCAGCGCTACTACATCCAGGCGCTGCGGCTGGCCCAGGCGGCCGGTGACCGCGGCTACGGCGGCTATGTGCTCGCCGCGAGCATGAGCCACCTCGCCGCCTCGCTCGGCAATCCGCGGGAGATCTCCCAACTGGCACGCGCCGCGCAGGAGGGCGCCCGCGGGCACGTCACCCCGCGCACCGAGGCGATGTTCTGCGCGGCGGAGGCGCGCGGGCACGCCCTGATGGGCGACGGCCGGGCCTTCCAGGTGGTGGCCGGCCGGGCGGTCGCCGCGATGGAGCGCGCCCAGGCGGCCACCGACGCCGGCGACGACCCGGTGTGGATCGCGCACTTCGACCAGGCGTATCTGGCCGATGAACTCGCCCACTGCCACCGGGACCTGGGGCAGCCCGGACCCGCCGGCCAGCGCGCCCAGGAGGCGCTGAACGGGCATCCCAAGGACCGGGCGCGGCGCCGCGCCATCGGCATGCTGCTGCTGGCCGGCGCCCAGGTGCAGCAGCGCGAGGTCGAGCAGGCCTGCCATACGGGTACCCAGGCGGTGGAGCTGCTGAGCGGGCTGCGCTCGGACCGCGGCGCGGAGTATCTGGAGGACTTTCAGCTGCGTTTGGAGCCTTATCGGGACGAACCGGTCGTGCGGGAGTTCAGCGCACGACTGGAGCTGCGGGCCGCGGCGGCGTGACGTGCCCGCGGCGGCCGGTGATCGAACTCGGGAAAGGGGGGTGGATCTGCACGGTGACCAGGGGGCGTGGTCGAACGTCGCTGCGAACCGGTAGCGTGCAGCCGACGATTCCGTAGGTCTGCACGTTGGTAGGAGTCACGGTGACGCAGAGCGGACAGGGCCACGACCCGCAGAATTCTGCGGCCGGTCCCGCGCGAGAGGGCATTGTGCTGCCCGCCAACGGTGAGCCGTGGGTGCCCGACCAGCAGGCCGCGCCGCCGGCCGGCCAGCCCTGGGGCCAGCCCTGGGGCCCCGGTCAGCAGGCCGCCCCCGCCCCCGAGCCGTACGGGCAGCAGCCCGTCCAGGGGCCGGGGTACGGCCAGCAGCAGGGCTACACCCAGCAGCCCCCGGCGCAGGCCCCCCAGGCCCCCATGCCGCCGCAGGCGCAGCCCCAGGGGGGCCAGGGCTTCCCGGCGCCGCCCCAGGGGCAGCCGTCGATGCCGCCCGTGCCGCCGCCGGCCCAGCAGGCACCGGGGCAGCACGCCGCTCCGCCGCCGTACGGCCAGCAGGGCGGCCAGGCGCCCCAGCTCCAGCCCCCGTACCAGCCCCAGCCGGGTCCCACGGGGGAGCTGGTGCGGGCGACCCCGCAGCAGGCCGCGCCGCTGCCGCCCGCCGCGGGCGACGCGGAGGCGACCACGCTGATACCCCCCTTCGGCGCGCAGCCCGGCGGACCGGGCGCCGCGCCGCTGCCGCCCGAGGCGGCCTCGCGCCCCGAGACGCCCGACGAGTCCACCACGATGCTGCGCGCCATCAAGCCGCCGCAGGGCGGTCCCCAGGGCCGGCCGATGCCGCAGTCCCAGCCGATGCCCGGCGCCGGTGGCGACTCCGAGGCCACCCAGCTGATCGCCCCGGTGGGCGCCGGTACGCCGACCCCGCCTCCGGGCGCGCCGTACGGCGTCCGCCCGGGCGCGCCCGGCGAGCGGTCCACGCCCGCCGAGTTCGAGGGCCTGTTCCGCGACGGGCCGGGCGTCCAGCAGACGGGCGCGCCGGACTCCACCGCGCAGCTGCCCCGCTTCGAGGACCCGGGCCGGCCGCCGTACGGCGGGCCGGGCCAGGGCTACGGCCAGCAGTACCCGCCCGGTGGCGGCTACGACCAGCAGGCCGCCCCCTATGACGACGACGCCGAGGGCGGGCGGCGCCGCCTCGCCCCGGCCGTGATCGTGGGTCTCATCGTGGTGGCGCTCGCGGGTGCCGGCCTCGGCGTCGGCTGGGCGCTGAGCGGCGGCGACGACGACACCGCGAAGAAGCCCGGCCCCGGCAGCAGCGCCGCCAAGGACGCCGACACCAAGGAAGAGCCGAAGCCGACCACCGACCCCGCCGAGGCCCAGGCCAAGGGCCTGGACGCGCTGCTGGGCGACAGCAACAACAGCCGCGCGTCGGTGATCGGCGCCGTCAACGGCATCAAGTCCTGCACCAACCTCGACGGTGCGGCCAAGGATCTGCGGGCCGCGGCCGGGCAGCGGAACGACCTGGTCAAGCGGCTGCAGCAGCTTCCCGTCGACAAGATCCCCAACCATGCGCAGCTGACCGCGGCGCTCACCAAGGCCTGGCAGTCCTCGGCCTCCGCGGACAATCACTACGCGGCCTGGGCGGGCCAGGTCGGCGGGAAGAAGGGCTGCCACAAGGGCAAGGCCCGGGTCACCAAGCAGACCGCCCAGGGCAACGCCGCCAGCGGCCAGGCGACCGCGGCCAAGAAGCAGGCCGCGCAGCTGTGGAACCCGCTCGCCAAGAAGTACGGCCTGACGGAGCGCCGCCCCGAGCAGCTCTGAGCGGCTGTCGGGGCGGGGCGGCCGCTGTCGGCGCGGCGGCCGGTCAGTCGTCCGTCTGCCGCCGCTCCAGCGTCTTGGTGACGTTCACGAAGCCGCCCCGTTGGGCGACCAGTTCGCCGTTGCGGACGACCTGGTAGGTCACCATGGCGTTCACGATGCGGGGGAAGTCCTGGACGGCGAGCATGTCGTCCTCGCGCCAGCGCAGCTTGGGGGTCAGCCCGCCGGTGTCGACGGCGCGGTCGCCGCGGTCCAGCGTCGTCTGCAGATCGCGCGAGGTGATGTCCTCGACGCCCCGGTCGTCCAGTTCCTCGATCAGGGCGCGCAGGACGGTGTAGGCGATCCAGGTCGTCTGGACGCCCTGGTCGGCGGGGTCGACGCGGTTGTCCTCGAAGGCGTAGTCGTTGATCACCTTGCGCATCGGATTCCAGCGGGGGTCGTCGGCGACCGGGTACCAGCCGGTGATGTCGGCGCCCTCCAGCGGCCCGGACATACCGCCCGTACGGTTCAGCAGGGACTGGCCGACACTGCCGAGTACGGAGGCGACCCGGACCTTGGGGCTGTCCTCCTGGAGGCGGCGGAACGAGTCGAAGAAGGCGTCCGTGTGGTCGCCGAGCGCGGCGGCCACACAGGCGCCCGGCGCCTTGCCGCCCGCCTTCGCCTTGCCGTAGACGGCCGGATCCGCGCCCGCCTGCTCAAGGGCCCGAGTGACCTCCGCCGAGTAGTCGGTGCCGTCCTCGGGGGCCTTGATGTCCTTGGCCGGCTTCCGGCTGCCGCTCTGCAGGCCGGAGTTGAGCAGTGAGGGCATCTGGTCGCCCTGGATGGTGTCGGGGCGGACCAGCGCCACGTTCCGGCAGTCGCCGGCCAGCTGGCGGCCGTTGCCGGCGAGCAGGGAGGCCTGGCCGCCGTTGACGGGGTAGGACAGCGGGCTCTCGAACTCCTCGTCGGAGGCGCCGTAGCCGCCGATGAACGGGATCCCCTTGACCTCCAGCGGCGACATGATCTGGCGGCCGAACTGGCTGTAGGAACCGACGACGGCGACCGCGCCCCGGCTCACCGCCCGTTGGGCGCACTGCGCGGCGGCCACCGAGTCGTTGCGCTCGTTGCAGGTCAGCACCCGCAGTTGGTGCCCCCTGATGCCACCGCGGGAGTTGACCCAGCGGGCATAGGCCTGCGCCATGGCCGGCATTCCCGGCATATTGGTCGCCTTGGTGTCCTGGGGTGCCCAGGTCATCACCGTGATCGGCTCCTTCTCCCCGGAGCCCCCCGCTCCGGGGAGGGAGCCGCAGCCGGAGAGTAACGACGCGATGGCCGCCGTACTTGCCACCACCGAAGCGATCGCGACCGCGGGAACGCGGGGCAGGGGGCGGGAGGAGGAGCGTCGCCGTCCGGTCATGGCACAGCAGCCTTCCGTCCCGGCAGGAACGTCCGAGTGACGAAAGAGCAACGGGCAGTGACGTGGAGGTGAACTCCGGGGGGCCGCGGGAGATCAACAGTGAAGAACGTACGATCGAATACTGTGCAAGGTTCGGAGAAGTCTTCCCGTCGCGGCCGCCGCTCGACCACCATGGGCGGCATGCCACTCAACGACATGCCGTGGTGGCGCTGGCGCAGCAATGTGCGCTCCGCGCTGCACATGCTCTCCGACCCCGCGTTCCAACAGGAGACCTGGCTGGCCGGCCGGCCCGGATACGGGGATGTCACCGACGCCGTCTACCGGCTCGTCGAGGACACCTGGCTGGACAACTGGTCCGCCGACAAGTACATCGGCACGATCTTCCGCGACGCCCAGGAGGCGCAGCTGGTCGACGTCGCCGTGCTGCGGGTGCTGCGGATCATGCACCAGGTCGGCGCGGACGCCCCGGTGGCCGCGTACATGGCGCACCAGGGGTGGCCGGAGGCCGTACGGGCGGCCCGGGAGGCCCATGTGCGGCTGGCGGCGGCGGACGGCGAGGACCCCGACGCGGCGCCCCGCTCGCTGGAGGTTCTGGCCATCATGACCGGTCAGGCGGACGCCCCGGCCTGACCTGCCCCGCGGGTGTGCGACCCTATGAGGTCATGAGCGAGTCGCAGCCCACCCAGTCCGGTCAGCACGGCCGGAACGATCAGTACGTCCTCACGCTGTCCTGCCCGGACAAGCAGGGGATCGTGCACGCCGTGTCCAGCTATCTCTTCATCACCGGCTGCAACATCGAGGACAGCCAGCAGTTCGGCGACCACAACACCGGGCTGTTCTTCATGCGGGTCCACTTCAGCGCGGACGCGTCGGTGAGCGTGGAGAAGCTGCGGGCCAGCTTCGCGGCGGTGGGCGACTCCTTCGGCATGGACTGGCAGATCCACCGGGCCGACGAGAAGATGCGGGTCGTGCTGATGGTGTCCAAGTTCGGGCACTGCCTCAACGACCTGCTCTTCCGCTCCCGGATCGGTGCGCTGCCGGTCGAGATCGCGGCCGTGGTCTCCAACCACACGGACTTCGCCGAGCTGGTCGGCTCGTACGACATCCCCTTCCACCACATTCCGGTCACCCGGGACACCAAGGCCCAGGCCGAGGCGCAGCTGCTGGAGCTGGTGGAGGCCGAGAACGTCGAGCTGGTGGTCCTCGCCCGCTATATGCAGGTGCTCTCCGACGATCTGTGCAAGGCGCTGTCCGGCCGGATCATCAACATCCACCACTCCTTCCTGCCGAGCTTCAAGGGCGCCAAGCCCTACCACCAGGCCCACGCCCGTGGGGTGAAGCTCATCGGCGCCACGGCGCACTACGTCACCGCGGACCTCGACGAGGGCCCGATCATCGAGCAGGAGGTCGAGCGCGTCGGCCATGAGGTCACGCCGGACCAGCTCGTGGCGATCGGCCGGGACGTGGAGTGCCAGGCGCTGGCGCGGGCCGTGAAGTGGCACAGCGAGCGCCGGGTGCTGCTCAACGGCAGCCGCACGGTCGTCTTCGCGTAACGGGCCGGAATACCCTCCGCACCGCTCACGTTGTGGCCCCGAGGGGGCGCTCGGACCCCCTACGGGACATGTTCGACCGCCCCCTACGGGCGGCGCGCCCCCACCGGCACCGGCGAGCCGCCGCCCGCCGGCGGCCCTAGAGCCGCGACAGCGACGCGGTGGCGAAGAGGACGTCGCGGATCGCGTCGCGTTCGCCGTACTGACCCGCGGCGGCCTCCTCGGGGGAGATATGGCCGGCGGCCAGCTGGCAGAACTCGTCGCTGTCCAGGGCGATATGCGCGACGGTCTGGTCCGCGGTGCCGAGCGCGGCCGGCGAGTCCAGCGCTATGTACCAGTGCCCGCCGCCGTTGCCCTCGACCTCCAGATGGAGCGTCCGGCCCGGGGCGCCCGCCTCGACCAGCCGCTGCGGCGGCGCCGCGAGCCCGGCCCGGCGGCGGTCGGCCAGTGCGCTGGGCAGCAGCCGGGCGGCGAGGTCGACCATGCGGTGCAGATGCCCGGCGGCCGGGGGCTCGTACGGATAGTCCACCGCCTCGGCGATGTCGCCGGCGTGCACCCAGCACTCGAAGGCGCGGTCCAGGAACGCGTCGCGCAGCGCGAGCTGGAAGTCGCCGTAGGGCACGGCGAGTTCGGCGACCTTGCCGCCGGCGAACGACACCTGCCTTATCAGCGAGTAGCTCTGGTCGCGCCACGGTCCGTGCGCGGCCATCGGGCTCGCGGCCGCGTCGGCGGCCCGCCAGAACGTCTCCGTGCGGATGAGGGGGTTCGGGGCGCCCGGCGGGGCGGCGGTGCCGAGCGGGTCGGGCAGGCCGAGCGCCGTCGCGACCAGGCCGTCCACCGCCATCAGATGCCCCATGACACCGGCCACGGTGGTCTGCCGCTCGACGGGGCGCTCGCCCTCGAACCAGCGCAGCCGCACCGGGGCGCGCCACTCCGCCTCGCCCATGTCGCGCAGCAGCGCGTCCAGTTTGGCGGTCTCCGCGTCATACGGCACCGCCCACTCGGGCACCGGGATACGGGCCGGCCGGCGGCCCAGGCAGCCTTCCAGGACCCGGGAGCGCAGCAGCGGATCCAGGTCCAGGCTGTCGGCGGGGTGCAGCAGTCCGACGGCGTCGCGCAGCCGCAGCGCCTCGTCCGCGCAGGAGGCGCAGTCGGTCAGATGCGCCTCCACGGCGGCCGTCTCCTCGGGAGAGCAGGCCGCCAGTGCCCAGGCGCCGAGCAGGGACTTCAGGACGCGGTGCGCCGGGGCGGGCGCAGGGGCGGGTGTGGGGAGCGGGGCGGTCGCGGTGGCGGGGTCGGTCACGGGCTCGGCTTCCGGTTCGCGCGGGGAGTCGGCGCGCGGGGAGTCTTGGCGGGGGATGGCGCCCGCGCCCGGATCGCCCGCCGGATCGCCGGCGGGTGCGGCGGGCGGGTCCGGGAGTGGGCCGCGGTCCTCGGCGGCGGCGCGCGGTCCCGGTATCCGCGGCCGTTCACCGGGGCCGCCGGGCAGTTCGCGGCCGTCCCACTCGCCGGGGCCGTTCACAGTGTCCGTCCGCGGCCCGGGCCGGGCGGTGAAGTGGAGCCGGGGCCGGCGTGCCGGGCGTGCGGCGGCTGCGGCAGGCGGGGCGCGGCGGACGAGGCGCGGATCCTGCTCGACGCGTAGGTGGTGCGGTGGGCGGGCGGCGCGACCTGCTGGTTGTGGGCGGTGGACAGCAACTGCAGGCCCAGGCGCAGCCGGCGGCGCGCCTCGTCCTCGGTGACGCCGAGGTCGGCGGCGGTCTGGCGGTAGTCGCGGCGCTGGAAGTACGCCAGCTCCAGAGCCGCCCGCAGGGGGGCGGGCATGGACGTGACGATGTAGTCGGCGCGGGCCGCCGTGGAGGCCTCGCGGATCTTCTGCTCTATCTCGGCGGGCGCGGGGGCGTCCTCGCCGCAGTCGCGCGCCGAGGCGGCCTCGGTCTGGCGCAGCCGTGCCACGGCCTGATGGCGGGTGATGCCGGCGATCCAGGAGCGCAGCGGGCCCTGCTTGGGGTCGTAGGTGTCCGGGTGCTCCCAGATGTAGCCGAAGACTTCGCGGGTGATGCGGTCGGCGGCGGTCTCGTCGTCCAGGACGCGGTAGGCGAGGCTGTGCACCAGCGAGGCGAAGCGGTCGTAGAGCTCACCGAGCGCGGCCGCCTCGCCGCGGGCGAGCCGCTGCTGCATCCGCCTGTCCCACCGCGGTGGCGCGTCGTGTCCCATCGGACCCCCATCCCTGCCCGTCGCCTGCGGGCTCACACCTCAGTCGTCACTCCTGCACACCTCTTGCCCAGATCTGTGTGCACGGTCACAGATTTCGCCGTGACATCGAATGTAATGCGCGGGTCGGACAATGCACGCTCCTTTGCGGCAAACCGAGCCCTGAGGGGGACGCGGGTGGTAAGGCTGACGGCCGGAACCCCTTACCGGGCGGCGGTCGACGCGTCCGGCGGCCGTCACGCGGCACGACGCGATGCTGATCGTAGGCGCGGGAACCCGCTCGATCGTGGAGCGTTCAGGCTCGTATGAGGTGATCTGTTATCCGGGTGTGATCAGTTGTCGGCGAATTACCCCCGCCTCCTGGGCATAGCCTTGGGTGGCAACGGCTTGTTGCACCGCGGACGCCGCCAAGGATTCGTCAGTGTTTCAGGGCATCGAGGCCGGGCAGTCGAGCCGGGGAAGGATGAGTTTCGGACGCAACCGGACACATCCAGTCCGAAAGCGAGCGAAAGGCTTCGAGCGCGTGTCGTTGAAGGTGGCAGAGGACGCACAGGGCCCCTGGGCCGTACTCCAGGTCTCCGGTGAGATGGACCTGGTCACGTCGCCTGCGGTGCGCCAGCATGTGCACGATGCGGTGGCGGAGGGCCGGAGATCGCTCGTACTCGATCTCTCCGAGGTCCGGTTCTGCGATTCCAGCGGCGTCGGCGTGCTGATCGCCGCCCGCCGGCTCATGCGCTCCTGTCAGGGGCGGCTGCGGCTGATCCTGCCCGCGCAGGGCGCCGTCGACGGCTCGCACGTCAACCGGGTGCTCGCCGCGCTCGGCGTCCGACGGCTCTTCGAGGTCTACCCGGACCTGCACACCGCCGTCGACGAGGCCGCCGCACCGCTCTCGGCCTGACGCGCCCGGTCCACCCGGCCCCGTCCAGCCCCGTGCACCGCGCTCACCGCCCCGTGCACCGCGCTCGTCCCCGCCCGGTTCACCCCGCCGCGTAGGGGAACTCCGCCCGTACGACGAAGCCGCCGTCCGAGGTGTGGCGCGCCTCCAGCGTCCCGCCCAGGCTCTGCGCCCGTTCGCGCAGCCCCACCAGGCCGTGGCCGCCCCCGGGAAGCGCGGGGACCGTCGCCGTCGCGTCCGGCGGCCCGTTGCGGATCTCCACCCGCAGCCCCGGCGCCGTACGGCCGTCGTCCGCCCCGGCGGCCTCGTCGGCCTCGTCGGCCTCGCGCAAGGCGCCACGCGCCCCGTCGACGGCCTCCACGGGATCGACCCGGACCCGCACCCGCGCCCCCGGCGCGTGCTTGCGCACGTTGGTCAGCGCCTCCTGGACCGTACGGAAGGCGGCCCGCTCCACGGTCTTCGCGCCGCTCGCCCCGGCCACCACACCGCCCTCGTACGTCACATCCAGCGCGCTCATCTCGATCAGCCGGGGCAGCTCCTCCAGGTCGGGCTGCGGCGCCAGACCGTCCGCCGCCGCGTCACCGCCGTCCGCGCGCAGCACGCCGACCATGTGCCGCAGCTCCTCCAGCGTCCGCACGGACAGCTCCCGGATCGTCCGGGCCCCCGTGCGCGCCGCCTCGTCCTCCGTGCTGACCTGCACCGCCCCCGCCTGGAGGCTGATCAGGCTGACCTGGTGGGCCACCACATCGTGCATCTCCCGGGCGAGCCGGGCCCGTTCGGTGGTCTTGACCCGGTCCGCCAGCAGCCGGTCCTCGCGCCGCAGGCTGCGGGTCAGGTCCTCGACGCGGGAGGCGAGTTCCCGGCGGGTGCGCACCAGCAGGCCCAGGGCGATCGGTGTGGCCGAGGTGACGCAGGCGTCGATCAGCACCAGGGTGTTCTCGCGGTACTCGGTGAGCTCGAAGTCGGAGATCGGATACGGGAAGAAGTGCGCGGCGATCAGCAGCACCGCGCAGATCCCGAGCCGGGCCCGGCCGGGCCGCCGGGCGGACAGCGTGTAGAGCGCGATCATCGGCGCGAACCAGATGTAGCCGATGTACAGGCCGGGGAGGGTGACCAGGAAGACCGGCAGCGGGAAGCGGTGGCGCAGCAGCAGGGCCGCCGCGGCCACCACCGAAACGCCAAGCTCCAGGGCCAGTTCCAAGCCGTTGACCAGCACCGCGTCGGCGATCGCCAGCAGGACCGGCACCACCACCAGGGCGATCGGGCGCGCCCGTCGCCCCCACGTCCCCCGTGACAGCGCCCGCCAGGCCGCGGTCCCCCGGGCGAGCAGCCGCCCGCCGCCCGCCCCCTTCACCACGCCCCCCGGGGAGCGCCGCTCACCAGGCCCGCGCGGTCGGCGACGATCGCCGCCTGGATGCGGTTGATCCCGCCCAATTTGCCCAGCAGGGCCCGTACATGGTCCTTGACCGTACTGGAGGCCAGTCCCATCCGGTCGGCTATCTGGGCGTTGCCCAGCCCCTCGCCGAGCAGGGCGAGCACCTGCGACTCCCGCGGCGTCAGCCCGCTGACCGCCCGTGCCGCGGCGGCCTGGTCCTCGGCCGTCAGATAGCCGCCGATCACCGCCCGCGTCACCCCCGGGTCCAGCACGCTGCCACCCGCCGCCAGGGTGCGTACGGCCCGCACCAGTTGCTCCGGGTCGGAGTCCTTGAGCAGGAAGCCGGCCGCGCCCTCGCGCAGCGCCGCGGTCAGGTACTCCTGGGCGTCGAAGGTGGTCAGCATCGCCACGGCCGGCGGGTTCGGGGCGGCGCGCAGCCGGCGCAGCACGGTCAGCCCGTCGACGTCCGGCATCCGGATGTCGAGCAGTACGACCTCGGCCGCGCAGCGCAGCACGGTCTCCACGGCTTCGGCGCCGCCGCAGTCCGCGACCATCTCGATGTCCGGGGCGGTGCCCAGGATCATCCGCAGTCCGGATCTGACCAGCCGCTCGTCGTCCACCACAGCGACACGGATCACCGGCCGCCCCTTTCTGTCCTGCTGGTTCACACCCGTCCGAGCCCACGGAACCGCCCGGCGCTGCGCGACTCCGTACCCCACTCGCCCGGGCCCGCCCTCCGACGGACCCCCACCCCCGCCGAGCGGCGGGGGTGAGCCCGCGACCTCGGGAGGATGTCATGGGGAGCCCCCCACAGGCAGAGTGGTCCACATGCTGCACCACTGAAGAGGCCACAAGCCCAGGACGCGTTGCAGTTCACATCGGCGGCCGCCGCGACCCCCACACGCGGCGGCCGTCTTTGGCGTGCGGGGGCGGTTCGGAGGGGGATCTCCCCCGCACCGCCGAAAGCCCGCCCAGGGCCGGCGTACGGCCCTCTCGTGCCCCGCCGGCCCCTCGTCCCCTACGGGCCCTGGAAACGCCCCGTCCGCGCCGTGCGTAAGCCCTCCGCGAGCACCCCGCCGTACGGCCCGAAGCCGCGGCCGGTGGCCAGCACCACCACCGACGTCATCGCCGCCAGTCCGTAGGCCGTGGTCGCCATGGACAGCGCCCCCTCGGTGGTCTCGAAGGACCGGTTGAAGAAGTCGGTCACGGTCAGCCAGACCACCGTCCGTACCGTCAGATACAGCTCGACCGCCGCGAACAGCAGCAGCGCACCGCGCACATCGTGCCGCCCCCGCAGGGCCAGCACGCCGAGGACCAGCAGCGTGATCACCGAGGCGATGGTGGTGAACTCCGTGGACGCCGCCAGGTCCAGCGTGCCCAGGACGGAGCCGTCGACCGCGCCGCGCAGATAGTGCACCACGTCCGTTCCGCTGCTCGTCAGGGCTCGCACGGTCCAGCCGAGCCGGGCCAGGCCCATGAGCAGCAGCAGGACGCCGCAGATGCGCGAGGAGCGCCGCCAGGACGCCCCGAGGTCGGTGGGCCGCCCCTCGACGGCGGGGAGCAGCACCGCCAGCACGACCAGCGCCACCACCAGCCCCAGACCGCGGGTGGCCAGCGCCCAGCCGCCCAGCTCGTCGTGGGCGTACTGGGCGCGGTAGCCGGCGTCGAACAGGCCCACGGCCTCCCGCAGGGAGACGGCGAGCAGCAGCGTCCCGGACAGCAGCGCGGCGGAGCGCGCCACCCGCCGCTGCGCCAGCGCCAGCGCCGCGGTCACCGCGAACACGACCGTGAACGACCACTCGTACGGCCCGAGCACCTGGGACATGGGCGAGGCGCCCGGGTTGAACAGCCCCTCCAGGAAGTCGAAGACGGTGCCGTCCCCCTGGGCGATGCCGTAGGCGATCCAGGCGAGCAGCGTGCCGGCGTAGAGCGCCAGGCACAGTCCGGTCGCGAGGTAGGCGCCGCGGTGCTCGGGGGCGGCCCGGCCGGGGTCGGTGCCCGGTCGGACGTCCACCGTTCCGCCGTCCTGCATTTTCATGGCCGACCCCCGCTCCGCCTCTCGCAGCCGCCGCACCGGCCCGTCCCGTACGGATGCCTCACTGTGTCAAGGACGGTGACGGAGCCGGTGGAGGTTCCACTCCGTGTGTCGGGCGGGGAGATTCGTGTGTTCGGCGCAGCTGGTGCGCCGTTGCGACAACTGCCTCCGTACGAGCAGTGCATCACAGCGCTCCAGGTCAGCGGCAGGGACCGGCCCGCAAGGCCGCCTGCGTGGGGTGCCGCCCCCCTCGGGCGGGCGGCGGTGCGGCAAGATGGAGCCATGGGGATCTTCGGGGGCGAGGGCCGACTGATCGGTGGCCGGTACCGCCTGGGTATACGGCTGGGCCGCGGCGGCATGGGTACGGTCTGGCGGGCCGCCGACGAATTGCTCGGACGTCAAGTCGCGGTCAAAGAGCTGCACTTGGACGAGGAGACGGACGGGCCCGAGGCGCGGGTGCAGCGCGAGCGGGCGATGCGCGAGGCCCGGACCGTCGCCCAGATCAAGCACCCCAACGTGATCGTCGTCCATGACGTCGTCGAGCAGGACGGCCGGCCGTGGATCGTGATGGAGCTGGTGGAGGGCGCGTCGCTGGCCGACCGGCTGCACAGCGGCGGGCCGGTCGCCCCGCGTGAGGCGGCCCGGATCGCGGTGGCGCTGCTGGGTGCGCTGCGCGCCGCGCACACCCGCGGGGTGCTGCACCGCGACATCAAGCCCGCCAACGTCCTGATGGAGTCGGGCACCGGCCGGGTCGTGCTCACCGACTTCGGCATCGCCCAGGTCCCCGGCGTCACCACCCTGACCGACGCGGGTGGCTTCGTCGGCTCGCCCGAGTACACCGCGCCGGAGCGGATGGCCGGGCGCGGCGCCGGCCCCGAGGCCGACCTGTGGTCGCTCGGGGTGCTGCTGTGCGCCGCCCTCAGCGGTCAGTCGCCCTTCCAGCGCGACTCGCTGGGCGGGGTGCTGCACGCCGTCGTGTACGACGAGATCGAACTCCCGGAGTCCGCCCGCTCGTTGCAGACCGTCGTCGGCGGCCTGCTGGAGCGCGATCCGGAGCGCCGGCTGGGCGTGTCCGAGACCGAGCAGCTGCTGCGCGGCTATCTGCAGTCGGGTCGTGTCCCCGGACGGGGAGCGGGCGGGCACGGGGGCTTCGTGCCCGGTCGCGGCCCCGGCGCCATGGCCCCCGGCCCGGTCGCGGCCCCGCCGCCCGGACCGGGCGCGCACACCCCCTCCTACGACGGCCCCGACAGCGGCCTCGCCGGCCAGCACCCGCCCAGCGAGGACCCCCTCGGCCTCGGCACACCGCCCCGCACCTCGCCCGGTGTCGGCCCCGCCCGTACGCCCGCCGGTGCCGGACCGACCGCCGGCCGTACGGGCGGCCGCACCCCGGGCATGCCGATCCGCGACGCGCTCGACGAGCGGGCGCTGGCCGCCGCGGCCCGCCCGCACACCGGACGCACCCGCACCGCGCTGCTCCTCGCGCTCGCGGTGGTGGTGATCGGCGGGGCCGGCGCGGGCATCACGGCCCTGCTGATGAACCAGACCGGCGACGGCGACGACGGCGCCCGGGCCGGCCGCCCCGGCCACTCCCAGCAGGCCTCGCACGACAAGCCCACGAAGAAGCCCGGCACCCCGACGCCCAGCGTCCCGGTCACCGCCGCGCCCTCGCCGGGCGCCACCGAGCAGATCCCCGCCGGATACAGCCTGGTCAGCGACCCGGTCGGCTTCGCGCTCGCCGTCCCGGACGGCTTCACCCGCAGTTACGAGAACGACCGGGTCTACTACTACTCCCAGGGCAAGCGGTTCCGGATCGGCGTCCAGCTCCAGAAGCGGGTGCCGCAGGGGCCGATCGGCGCGATGCGCACCGCGGACGCGCGGGGCCCCGCCGACTACCGCGGCTACCGCGGGGGCCAGGTCACCGAGACCACCCACAACGGCCTCCAGGCCGGGCTGTGGGAGTTCGTCTGGGACGGCAGCGCGGCGGACGGCGGCTCGCGCTACACCTACGACCTCAGCTGGGACGAGGGCGGGAAGATGATCGACGTCTGGATCTCCTCGCCGGTCGCCTCGCGCACGGAGGCCAAACGCCACTTCGACACCGCGATCGACGCGTTCCACCTGACCGGGGCGTAACCGCGGGCAAAACGGCTCGCGGGCGGCGGAAGCGGCGCCGGGGCCTCCCGGTCGTCCCAGACCAGAGCCCTTGTGGCCAGCAAACACTGGCGCGATTGTGGGTACCGCGTGAAAACCTATTACCGCCGGGTACACAAAGTGTCCGGGGAGGAATACGCTCGCCCGCATGACGGACTCGCAGGACACCGGAACAGCAGTCTCCGCCGCCGACGCAGCCCCCGCCGAAGCTCCCACCGCCAGCGGGGGAGGCAACCCGGTCGCGCCGGCCCCGGCCGGCGTCCGCACCGCCGCGGACGTGGTCACCCCCGAGGTCGCCGCCCGGCTCACCCGCGCGGTGGTCGGCAGCGGTAGTACGGCCAACCACACCCCCTTCACCGGGGAGAAGCTGGCCGACCTGCCGGAGTCCACCCCCGAGGACGTCGCCACCGCCTTCGCGCGCGCCCGCGCCGCCCAGGAGCGCTGGGCCAAGGTCCCGGTCAGGCAGCGCGCCGCGGTCCTGCTGCGCTTCCACGACCTGGTGCTGCGCCGTCAGGCCGAGGTGCTCGACCTGATCCAGCTGGAGACCGGCAAGGCGCGGCTGCACGCCCACGAGGAGGTGCAGGCGGTCGCCGTCGCCGCCCGCCACTACGGCCGCAAGGGCCCCGCCTACCTGCGGCCCAAGGGCCACACCGGCGTCGTACCGACCCTCACCAAGGTCACCGAACTCCGCCAGCCGCGGGGTGTCGTCGGGCAGATCGCCCCCTGGAACTACCCCTTCGAACTCTCCGTCGGCGACGCCCTGCCGGCCTTCGTCGCGGGCAACGCCGTGGTGATGAAGCCCGACACGGAGACCGCGTTGACCGCGCTGTGGGCCCGTGAGCAGCTCATCGAGGCCGGGCTGCCGGAGGACGTCTGGCAGGTCGTGATCGGCGAGGGCCCGGTGGTCGGCCCCGCCGTCGTCGAGCACGCCGACTACGTCTCGTTCACCGGCTCGACCCGGACCGGCCGCGAGGTCGCCCAGGGCGCCGCCGCCCGCCTGGTCGGCGTCTCCCTCGAACTCGGCGGCAAGAACGCCATGCTGGTGCTGAAGGACGCCGATGTGGACAAGGCCGCCGCCGGCGCCGTCCGCGGCTGCTTCTCCTCCGCCGGCCAACTGTGCATCTCCATCGAGCGTTTGTACGTCCACGAGTCCCTCGCCGACGACTTCCTGGAGCGCTTCGCCGCCCGCACCAAGGCGATGCGGCTGGGCAACTCCCTCGCCTACGGCGCCGACATGGGCTCGCTGGTCGGCGAGCGCCAGCTGGAGACCGTCACCCGCCATGTCGAGGAGGCCGTCGCCAAGGGCGCGAAGCTGGTCGCCGGCGGCCGCCCCCGCCCCGACATCGGCCCGCTCTTCTACGAGCCGACCATCCTCGACGGCGTCCAGGCCCCGATGGCCATCTGCGAAGAGGAGACCTTCGGCCCGGTCGTCTCGGTCTACCGCTTCAGCGACGAGGACGAGGCGGTGGCGCTCGCCAACGCCACGCCGTACGGCCTCAACTCCAGCGTCTGGTCCAAGGACGGCCGGCGCGGTCGCGCGGTCGCCGCCCGGCTGCGCACCGGCACGGTCAACGTCAACGAGTCCTACGCCGCCGGCTACGGCAGCGTCCAGTCCCCGATGGGCGGCATGGGCGACTCCGGCCTGGGCCGGCGCCACGGGTCCGAGGGCATCCTCAAGTACACCGAGGCCCAGACCGTCGCCCACCAGAGGCTGATGCCGCTGGCGCCGTCCTTCGGGATGACCGACGAGAAGTACGCCCGGTTCATGACCCGCAGCCTGCGCGCGATGAAGGCGCTGCGCCTGAGGTGAACGGCCCGCGGTAGCCCAGCCACCCTCCCCCGCTCTCGGCTCCTGGTCGAGCGGGAGGTACCCCCGATCGACCAGCAGGGAGAGCCAGTGCCCCAGGAGAACTCTGCCCGGAACGAGAGCAAGGCGTCCGAGGCGTCCGACGGCTACGACTACGACGTGCTCGTCGTCGGCTCCGGCTTCGGCGGTTCGGTCTCGGCCCTGCGGCTGACCGAGAAGGGCTACCGCGTCGGCGTCCTGGAGGCCGGCCGCCGCTTCACCCGCGAGACGCTCCCGAAGAACTCCTGGGACCTGAAGAAGTACCTGTGGGCCCCGGCGCTCGGCCTGTACGGCATCCAGCGCATCCACCTCCTGGGCAAGGTGATGGTCCTGGCGGGCGCCGGGGTCGGCGGCGGTTCGCTCAACTACGCCAACACCCTCTACGTCCCGCCGAAGGCGTTCTTCGACGACCCCCAGTGGCAGGGCATCACCGACTGGCAGGCGGAGCTGAAGCCGTACTACGACCAGGCCCGGCGGATGCTCGGCGTGCGGCTCAACCCGACGATGACGCCGTCCGACGTCCACCTGAAGGCCACCGCGCAGGCGATGGGCGTCGGCGACTCCTTCCACATGGCGCCGGTCGGGGTGTTCTTCGGCGACGGCCGGGACGCGACGGGGGAGGCGACGGCCGAGCCCGGCGCGGAGGTCGCCGACCCCTACTTCGGCGGCGCCGGCCCCTCCCGCAGGGCGTGCACCGAGTGCGGCGAGTGCATGACGGGCTGCCGCCACGGCGCGAAGAACACCCTCAACGAGAACTACCTCTACCTCGCCGAGCGGGCCGGGGCCGTCATCCACCCGATGACCTCGGTCGTCGCCGTCACCGAGGACTCCCGCGGCGGCTTCGCCGTCAAGACGCTGCCGACGGACAACAAGAGGAAGGGCACGGCGAAGACGCTCACGGCCCGCCGGGTCGTCCTCGCCGCCGGCACCTACGGCACCCAGACCCTGCTGCACCGCATGAAGGACAGCGGGCTGCTCCCGTACCTCTCCGGTCGGCTCGGCGCGCTCACCCGCACCAACTCCGAGGCCCTGGTGGGCGCGCAGACCGACGACCGCCGCTACCGGCGGCGGCACGGCGCGGCGAAGGCGGACTTCACCAAGGGCGTGGCGATCACCTCGTCGATCCACCCCGACGAGAACACCCACATCGAGCCGGTCCGCTACGGCAAGGGCTCCAACGCGATGGGCGGACTGACGGTCCTCCAGGTGCCCTACCGTCCCACCGGGCGGGTCGCGGGCTGGCTGGGCAACGTGGCCCGCCACCCCCTGCTCGCGCTGCGCTCGCTGTCCAACCGCCGCTGGTCGGAGCGGACCATCATCGGCCTGGTGATGCAGTCCCTGGACAACTCCCTGACGACGTACCGGAAGCCGAAGGGCCCGGGCAAGGGACTGCTCACCGCACGTC
This sequence comes from Streptomyces sirii, assembly GCF_045690365.1. Classification (NCBI taxonomy): domain Bacteria; kingdom Bacillati; phylum Actinomycetota; class Actinomycetes; order Kitasatosporales; family Streptomycetaceae; genus Streptomyces; species Streptomyces sirii. The sequence goes on from NZ_CP147982.1 coordinate 5,562,411, forward strand.
AGGGGCACGGCGCCCCGAACCCGAACCAGATACCCGAGGCCACCCGGGCCGCGACGCTGCTGGCCGAGGAGATCAACGGCTTCGCGGGCTCCAACGTCGGAGAGCTGATGGGCACCCCCCTCACCGCGCACTTCCTCGGCGGCTGCCCGATCGGCGACTCGGCGGACTCCGGCGTCATCGACCCCTACCACCGCCTCTACGGCCACCCGGGCATATCCGTCGTCGACGGCGCCGCGGTCTCCGCCAACCTCGGCGTCAATCCCTCCCTGACCATCACCGCGCAGGCCGAACGCGCGATGTCGCTGTGGCCCAACAAGGGCGAGGCGGACCCGCGCCCCGCGCCGGGCCGGGCCTACCAGCGGCTGGCCCCCGTCGAGCCGGTCCGCCCCGCCGTCCCCGCCGGGGCCTTCGGCGCGCTGAACCTGCCGTTCCTGGCCGTGCCCGCGGTGCCGCCGAAGAAGTCCCCGACGTAAGCGCCGCCGCCGACGACGAGGGGCCGCACCCGATCGCCGGGTGCGGCCCCTCGCTTCCGCTACCGCCGCTGCTTACGCGGCCGCGGCGCCGGAGGTCTTGCGACGGCGGACGGTGAAGACCGCGCCCGCGCCGATGGCCATGGCGACCCCGCCCACCAGGGCGATGGTCGGCAGGGCGGAGGAGGAGCCGGTCTCGGCGAGCTTGCCGGTGACCGGGAGGTCCTTCAGGTCGCCCTGCGGGGCGGGCTTGTTGCCCTTGTGCTTGCCCGGCTTGCTCTTGGCCGGCGGCACGCTGCCCGGCTTGCTGCCCGCGACCAGCACGTCGAAGTCGTACTGCGAGACGTCCGAGAAGCCGCAGACGTCGTCCTCGTTGTGGTACGCGCCGATGGTGAACGCGAAGCCGTAGCTGCCCGGGGTCTTGGCGTCGACCTTCAGCCGCAGCTTGGCGTCGGCGTACTCACCGGGCTTGAGGCCCTCGACGGAGGCGAAGTAGCCGTCCTCGTCGGTGATGGACTCCCAGGTGCGCGAGTCCTCGTCGTACCACTGCACGGTCAGCAGCTTGGAGACGTCGTCGATGGTGTCGGTGCTGATGGCGCCCAGTGCGACATACGCGTCGACCGACTTCATCGCCTTGTCGGAGGTGTTGGTGGCGCGGAAGGTGAAGTTCTTCCAGCCGGAGCCGGCCACGACCTTGCTGGGCAGGCCGCGCAGCTCGGTGCTGATCGCGGTCTCCTCCGACTGCGTGGCGCAGGTCGGGTCCTCGTCGGGGTCCTCGGTCGGCTTGGCGGTGGGCTTGGCCGAGGTGGACGGCTCGGGGGAGCCGGTGGGCTTGGTGTCGCCGCTCGGGGTGGCCGGGGCGGTCGGCTCGACCTCGTCGCCGGTGCCGGTCTCGGTACCGGACTCGGTGCCGTCGCCGGTCGTGCTGTCCTCGCTCGGCGGGGTCTCCTCGCCGGCGGCCGGGGTCTCCGGCTGCGTGGTGGAGGCGTCGGGCTGGTCCGAGCCGGGCGTGCCCGGAGTCGGCTCGGCGCTCACGCTGGTCTCGGTGTCGGCACCGGTCGCGAACGCGGCGGGGGCCGCCATCAGGGCGGCGGGGGCTATGACGGCCGTCGCGGCGGCGGCCGTCAGGGCACGGCGAAGCTTCATCGAGAAGACCTCTCGGGGTCCAAAGTGCCCTCGATGGGCACAAGTTGGTAGCGGGCCGTCGCGGTGGGGCGCGGGATGGCCGTGCGATTGCACGTACATGACCGGCCATGGCCAAAAAAGGTTGTTCGCTTGAACGAGATTTTCGCCGTGACGCCGATCACATGTCTCACAGCCGCCTCACAGGAAACGCACAGCCGCCGCACAGGCCGACCCGGCGACGCTCGCGCGCCCTGGCTGCGCCCCTGCCTGCGCCCGCATAGCGAAGGGCCCCGGATACCGTCCGCGAGGGGGGTGCGGACGGCCACGGGGCCCTTGGCTTTCGGTGCCGGCGTCAGGGCAGCGCCGGCACCGACGGGCGGCGCTGGGGGGGGGTAGCGCCGCTGGCTCATATGTGGTGCTTGATGGTGCGCGTCCCGGTGGTCGGACCAATGACGGTGCACAGGTCCGTACTTACCGGGATCGGTAGGTCGTTCGTCAAGCATCGTCCTGGATACGCCTCACCTGGCGCAACCGTTTCGACCGGATGCGGTCGGTCCCGGGCGTCCCCAGGACCGACCACCCCATCGGATGTGACCGGGCTGCTGTCCCCTGCTGACCGGCCACGGCTCCGGAACGAGGTCCCACGACGCGGACCGCGGCAAGCGGTCGGTGTCTCATCGTTCCGGTCTTCCGCCCGTGGGGCGGCGTCTACGCGTAGTCCTGCAGGCCGCGCCTGGCTGGCGTGGCACCGGGAACAACGAAGCCCCGCGGCGGCCGGTCACGCGCCGTACGGGTGAGTCGGCAACCGAACTCAGATCCGGCAGCTGCGCCGGGCGCGCACGCCTGTGCCATGCGCCCGCCCATACCCCACTGGCCCGCCGAAACCTACCGAACACCGAGCAAAACCGGCCACGGGACCGACGGCGCGAACCGGCCACCGGGCGACCGACTCGGGTCACCGGGCGCCGGCCGCCCGGAGCGGGCGCGCCGCGGCTCCGGCGCGCCTCAGATCTGGCCCCGGGACAGCTCCAGCAGGGTCATCGCCAGCGCCGTGCCCGGCTTGCCGAGCTGGTCGCGGTAGTGGGCGAGGATCTCCATCTCGCGAGTGAGGTTCACCCGCCGCCCGCCGGAGGTGATCCGCTCGCGCTGGATGACGGCCGAGACGGCCATGCGCTCCTGCACGAGGCCGATGATCCGGCCGTCGAGGTCGTCGATCCGGCGCCGGGCATCGGTGATGATCCCGTCCGCCTCGGGGGTGCGCGCACCGGTGTCGGTGGCGGCGGGGGCGGTGGCGGCGGTCTGGGGGCTCATGTCCGTGTCTCCTGGGGTGAGTGGCCCCTGAGCCGACAACCGGTCCGGACAGACGCAGACGCCCCGGACCTTGTCGGCCCGGGGCGCCTGGGAAGTTTGCTCGTCAGTGGATCAAGCAGCACGACCATGGCAGCCGGACGGGCCGGTGCCATAGGTAAAGACGAAGGTCAGCTGCTTGGACATGGCGCTCAGTATGAGCCCGTTAGAATCGAAAGTCCAACCCCGCTCCACACCGCCGGAAGGCCGCCGAAGTGCCCACAGCGCCCCCTGCCGCTGCCCCGGACGTCGTCCTCGTAGTCGACTTCGGCGCACAGTACGCCCAGCTCATCGCCCGCCGCGTCCGTGAGGCCCGGGTCTACAGCGAGATCGTGCCGTCCACCATGCCGGTGGCCGAGATGCTCGCCAAGAACCCCAAGGCGATCATCCTCTCCGGCGGGCCGTCCTCGGTCTACGCCGAGGGCGCCCCCTCCCTCGACCGTGCCATCTTCGAGGCCGGTGTCCCGGTCTTCGGTATGTGCTACGGCTTCCAGCTCATGGCCACCACCCTCGGCGGCACCGTCGACAACACCGGCGCCCGCGAGTACGGCCGTACCCCGCTGGCCGTCTCCCGCACCGCCTCCACCCTCTTCGAGGGCACCCCCGCCGAGCAGTCGGTGTGGATGTCGCACGGCGACGCCTGCTCCGGCGCCCCCGAGGGCTTCACGGTCACCGCGTCCACGGACGTGGTGCCGGTCGCCGCCTTCGAGAACGACGAGAAGCGGCTCTACGGCGTCCAGTACCACCCCGAGGTCCTGCACTCCACGCACGGCCAGCAGGTCCTGGAGCACTTCCTCTACCGCGGCGCGGGCATCGAGCCGAACTGGACCACCCACAGCGTGGTCGAGGAGCAGGTCGCCGCGATCCGCGCGCAGGTCGGCACCAAGCGCGCGATCTGCGGGCTGTCCGGCGGCGTGGACTCCGCGGTCGCCGCCGCCCTCGTCCAGAAGGCCATCGGCGACCAGCTGACCTGCGTCTACGTCGACCACGGCCTGATGCGCAAGGGCGAGTCCGAGCAGGTCGAGAAGGACTTCGTGGCCGCCACCGGCGTCCAGCTGAAGGTCGTCGAGGCCGAGGAGCGCTTCCTGAACGCGCTGGCCGGGGTCAGCGACCCCGAGCAGAAGCGGAAGATCATCGGCCGGGAGTTCATCCGGGTCTTCGAGCAGGCCCAGGCCGAGCTGGTCGCCGAGGCCGGCGCCGAGGGCGAGGAAGTCGCCTTCCTGGTCCAGGGCACGCTCTACCCGGACATCGTCGAGTCCGGCGGCGGCACGGGCACCGCCAACATCAAGTCCCACCACAACGTCGGCGGGCTCCCCGACGACATCGAGTTCGAGCTCGTCGAGCCGCTGCGCCAGCTGTTCAAGGACGAGGTCCGGATGGTCGGCACCGAGCTCGGCCTGCCCGACGAGATCGTCCACCGCCAGCCGTTCCCCGGCCCCGGCCTGGGCATCCGCATCGTCGGCGAGGTCACCCGGGACCGCCTGGACCTGCTGCGCGAGGCCGACGCCATCGCCCGCGAGGAGCTGACCGCGGCCGGCCTGGACCGCGAGATCTGGCAGTGCCCGGTGGTCCTGCTCGCCGACGTCCGCTCGGTCGGCGTCCAGGGAGACGGGCGCACGTACGGCCACCCGATCGTGCTGCGCCCGGTCTCCTCCGAGGACGCCATGACCGCGGACTGGACGCGGATGCCGTACGAGGTTCTGGCCCGTATCTCCACCCGCATCACCAACGAGGTCCCGGACGTCAACCGCGTGGTGCTGGACGTGACCAGCAAGCCGCCGGGCACCATCGAGTGGGAGTGATCTCCCCTCCGACCTCAGGGTGATCCACCGCCGATCTCCCGCCGGGGTCGTCGACCACGCCGTCGCTCGTTCGTCCGAGCGGCGGCGTCGTCGTTTCCACGGGTACGTCGTGCCGTCCCGCCCGGTCGCGCCCCGTAGGGCCGCCGCCTCAGTCCCGTACGGCCGCGGCCAGCCGCTCCAGCGTCCTGGCCATCGCCGGGCCCATCCGCCGCGGGTAGCCGGGAAGCTCGACGACGAGGCGGGGGAAGCGGGCGCGCGACCAGTCGTAGGTGTGGGTGACCCGGGTGGCGGCCCCGGCCGCGGCATCCTCCAGGGGTGTCAGCTCGTAGCGCCAGCGCTGCCCGCCGACCAGCCGGCGGCCGCGGAGCTCGCCCGAGGTCTCCCAGGCGATCAGCCGGTCCTCGTCGTACTCCACCACGGCGTTCACCGACCGGTACGCGATCCGCCCCTGCGCCATCCCCATGCTGAACCGGTCCCCGGGACCCAGCGGCGAGGGGCCCTGGGGCCGGCCGCGCAGCATGCCGGAGCCGTCCAGCTCGGCGTGGCGTGCCGGGTCCCTGAGGACGGCGAAGATCCGCTGCGGTGTGGCATGGATGTCCTGGCTGACCGATATCGCCCTCATGGCGCGCCCCTCTGGTGCCGTTCCCGGTGCTTGCTGCTGCCGTACGTGCTGCCCACATGATGCCGCCGGCCGCCGACCGGGCCTGTCGCGGCCCTGGTTACCTGCGGTACCGGAGGGTAGCTTCCGCATCGCGCACCAAGAGCCGTACGTGCCAGGAGGAGAACCGCGATGCCCGAGCCCACCCCCATACCCACCGACCAGCTGCACTTCGCCATGCCGCCGACGCACGGGACCGTCGAGGACGAACGGCGCCACCGCAAGGAGCGCCTGGTGGCGGCGCTGCGGCTCTTCGGGCGCTTCGGCTTCGAGGAGGGTGTCGCGGGTCATATCACCGCGCGCGACCCGGAGTTCACCGACTGCTTCTGGGTCAACCCGTTCGGGATGTCGTTCAAGCTCATCACGGTCGGCGACCTGCTGCTGGTGAACGCGGAGGGCAAGGTCGTCGAGGGCCGCCACCACGTCAACCAGGCCGCGTTCGCGATCCATTCACAGGTCCACCAGGCCCGTCCCGACGTGATCGCCGCGGCCCACAGCCACTCCACGTACGGCAGGGCGCTCTCCGCCCTCGGTGAGTTGCTGGAGCCGATCACCCAGGACGTCTGCGCCTTCTACGAGGACCACGCGCTCTTCGACGACTACACGGGCGTGGTGGTCGACGAGGAGGAGGGCCGCCGGATCGCGAGCGCCCTCGGGCCGCACAAGGCCGTGATCCTGCGCAACCACGGGCTGCTGACGGTCGGCGACTCGGTGGACGCGGCGGCGTGGTGGTTCATCACCATGGAGCGCTCGTGCCAGGTCCAGCTGACCGCGAAGGCCGCCGGCAAGCCGGTCCTGATCGACCACCACAACGCCGTCCACACCCGTGAGCAGCTGGGCAACGACCTGGTGGCCTGGATCAACTACCAGCCGCTCTACCAGCAGATCGTGCGCAGCGAACCGGACCTCTTCGGCTGAACCGGATCTCTTCGACCAGCGAGAGACGCCCCCTGGGGCCCTTCCCGCACGCCGGTGCCCCGCGGGACGGGTGGATCTCCCGCGGGGCACTCGGCGACGGGGAGCGGTCAGAGCCGGGGGAACAGGTCCAGGAACGGATCGGCGCTCGCGGAGATGCCCCGGCTGAACGGCGAGTCGAAGTCCCATACGAGGAACAGCAGGAAGGCGATCAGCGCGCTGAAGAGCGCCGCCATCAGCAACTCCCGCCCCGAGCGCCGGATCTGGAGGGTGAACATCACCCCGATGGAGATGGCGCCGCCGCTCACCAGGCCGAACCACACCACGCCGGGCAGTGTGGAGTCGGCCGCGTCCGCACGGGCCGAACGCGCCCCGTCGGCCACCGCGACCTGGTCGACGAGCGGCTGGTAGGACTGCCCTTCGAAGTCGTCGGCCGGGTGGTAGTCGGTGACATCGGCCCGCACCTTGGCCAGCAGCTCGGTGCCGCGCCGGGTCAGCTGCCCCTGCTCGGACATCACCGGCCACTCCTTGTGCACGACGTGGGACACATAGGCGTCGACGTCCGAGCGGATCCGGTCCCGCACCGGCGCGGGGTAGGCCCGGGCCCGCGCGCCGACCTCGTGCAGGGCCTGCGCCTCGGCCCGTACGGTGTCCTCGGCCGCGCTCCGGGCCTCCCAGACTCCGGCGATGGCCAGGCCCAGCACGATCGCGTACACCACCCCCACCATCATCGTCAGGTACTCGATCACATCGGGGGTTTCGGTCGGATCGTCGTCCTCGGCGATCCGGCGCTCCTTGAGGACGGTGATGATCAGTACGACACCGCAGACCGCGGCCATGGCGATGCCCAGCACCAGCCATTGCGACATGGGGACTCCTACGAGGAACGGCGCCCGGCGGAACCGGACGAGGAGCTCGAACGGGGACGGAGAGCGGCGCCGGCCAGCACGGCCGGGGCGGTGACCAGCAGGGTCGTGGTCACGATGGAGCGGCCCTCGCGCGGCGGGCGGGACGCCCGCGCATAGCTGCGCGGCAGTGCGGACGGTGCCGGAACGCGAAGGAGCTTGGGCGCGGGCGGCGGAGTGGGGCGGGCGCGGGGCGGGGACGGTGGTGGCGGGGGCGGCGACGGTGTCGGCCGCGGTGGCGGTGCGGGCGGCGGTGGCGCCGGTCTGGGGGAGTTCTGGCGGGGCTTGGGCTTGGGCTTGGGCTTGGGTGTGGGCGTCGGCGTGGGTTTGGGCGGGTGGGTCGCCTTGGTGCACGGGAAGTGCCAGCCGTGCGGCATGGGAAAGCCGGTCGGTACGTCCACGGGTGGCGTGGTCCCGGCGAAGGCGCAGTTGTCGCCGGTGGGCGTCCGGGCCCGCCGGTCATGGGCGGTCGCCGGTGGTGCGGCCGCGAAGAGCGCGGTGAGCCCGGTCAGGAGGAGGAACGAGAGGAGGGCGAGGAAGGCGCAGCAGGCGACGCGGGGAGTGGCGGCCGGGAACCCGGCCCTGCGGCGGGTGGTGCCGCCGGGTCGGCCTCGTCCGCGGCGCCGTCCGGCGCGGCGGTGCTGTCCCTGGTGCGGTCCCTGGGGTCCGTGTATTTGGCACACGGCGAGAGCTTGCGCAGGGCGCGGGCGGCTCAGCCGTCGCCGTGCTCCGGTTCGCCCGAATAGGGGAAGCACCGGGTTTGTGCGGTCGGCTGCCGCTCAGGTGTACGGATACCTCGCCGGACGTCAACGTGCCGATGCCTCCCGCCCCCGCCCCCAGCTGGACGTTTGGCGTCCACCCCGGTCGCATGAGGCACAATTCCCCTTCACATGCGGCAAGTTGGTGGCGAGTGGTGGCGGGGCGGTAGCGGACGTGTCGGTTGAGGCGGCGGGCAGGACGGCCGGAGCGGGCGGGCCGGAGGGTGGCGCGGGCGCGGAGCGCGCCGACGGCGGTGAGTGCGGCTGCGGGCGGTGCCCGCACGGCGCCCGTGAGGGGCATCAGCGGGCGGTCGCCGCGTTCGTCGCGCTGCGCGAGGATTTCGCCGCCGGGCGCGGCGTGCCGTCCGGGCTCGCGCGCTCCGCCGGTGCGGCCCGACAGTGGGTCTCCGACGAACTGACCCTCTCGGCGAGGGATTTGGCCAGGCGCGGCGCCGCCGAGGGGCTCAGCTGGCTGGCCGCCGTGCGGTGGCGGACCCTGCTGGCGGTCTGGAGCGCGGTGGTGGCCCTGCTGCTCGGGCAGGCGCTGACCGCCATCGGCGGCAGCTGGACGGCGGGCCGTACGGCGGGGCTGCTCGCGGCCGCCGTCCTGGCGCTGGGGCTGACGCTGGCGGCCCTCCTGCACCGTGCGCACGGCGGGGCGCTGGCACCGCTCATCGGCGAGGACGGCCGGCTGTCGACCTCGCGGACGGTCGCGGCGGGGTGGGCGGGCGTGGTGCTGTACGCCGTGCTGATGGCGGCCGTACGCCTGGCCACCGCGGCCCCGGATGGGCGGCGCCACCTCCTCCGGGGCCTGGCACTGGAGCGCTCCGGCGCGCTGCTGGCGGCGCTGGCCCTCGGGTGCGGGGTGGCCGTGCTGGCATACGGTGTGGTCGCCGCGCGGGTGCGGTCGGGGCGGCTGCAGAAGATCCCCGCGGAGCGGCCGCGCGCCGGTGATCTGCTGACCGACGACGCGGGCCGGGGCAGCTTCCTGGACGTGCAGTACGTCCTGGTCAACGCGGCGGTGGCGGTACTCGCCCTGGTGCGGCTGGCCGACCGGCCCGGGCAACTGCCGCGGGTGCCCTGGGCCCTGGTGCTCCTCGTGGCCCTCTCCGGGGCGACGTACCTCATGGGGAAGCTGGTGGCGGGCGGCCGTCCGGTGATCCTCTCCATCGTCCGCTCCCGTGAACTCGGCGACCTCGCGGCGCCCGTCCGCACCGGCGACGACATCGAGATCCGCGGCGCCGGCTTCGTCCCCCCGGGGGCCACGACGCCCGACCGACTCGCCCGCACCGTCGTGCGGATCGGCGGGGTCCATGTCCCGGTCCCGCTGGTGCCGGTGCCCGGAGGTTTCGCCAACCCGACGGACGGGGTCCTGACGGTCCCGGTACCGGTCGATGTGGAACCGGGCCGGGTGCAGGTCCGGGTCATCACGGCCGCGGGAGTGGAGTCGAACGGCTTTCCGCTCGACGTCCTGGACTAGGGTCTGTCCGATGGGTCATGGCCGGGCCTAGGGGCGGCTGCGGGCGGGTGGGTCGTACGGGTGCCGTGCGTGGCGATTGTGTGTGCGTCCGTCGCCCGAAGTGCATCGGTTGGTTGAACCTCTTGCGGTCGTCCGTACGTATCTCCCCCTGAGGCGCGGGCGCGGGCACAATCGTCTGCTCCCGGAGGCAACGGAGAGGCGGACGTCATGGTGCATGCACATCGCACGGTCGGTGCCGACTTGGCAGGAGCGGGCGTCGAAGGGGTCGGCGCCGGGCTGCGCGGACGGCTGGCGCGTCATGCGCTGCTGCCGCTGCGCGTCTTCCTGGGCGTCACCTTCCTCTACGCGGGGATCGACAAGCTCATGGACCCGGCGTTCCTGGCGGCCGGGGGCCAGGGGTCGCTCGGCGCGCTGCTGGACCAGGTCCACGACACGGCGGCGCTGCCGCAGCTGGTCGAGCTGGCGCAGAAGAGCCCCGTGGGCTTCGGCTACGCCATCGCCGCCGGCGAACTGGCGGTGGGCCTGGGCGCGCTCGCGGGAATGCTGGGGCGGCTGGCGGCGTTCGGCGGCGCGCTGATCTCCCTGACGCTCTGGCTCACCGTGAGCTGGTCGACCACCCCGTACTACTACGGCAACGACCTCGCCTATCTGATGGCCTGGCTCCCCCTCCTGCTGGCAGGCACCCCGAGGTTCTCCCTGGACGCGGCGTGGGAGAACCGCCGCAAGCGACACGGGGCGCAGCTGTTCGGCTAGGGGGTGTCATCTCGGTCTCCGTGGGCCTGCGGTGCCAGGCGCCGCGGGCCCACGGAGACCGGGCCCCCTGGGGCGTCGCCTCGGCCCCGCCCTGCGGGCGGACGACGGGACTCTGCGGGCGTCCTATGGCGTGTCCGCCCCGTCGGCGGGGCGGGTGCGGCGGCGGAGCGTCGTCCAGAGGGCGGCGGTGATGCCGGAGAGCAGCAGGCCCGCGGGGAGGGCGAGGAAGAGCCAGGGGCCGGGCGCTCGCCCTATGCCGAGGGCGTCGAGGCCGTAGGCGGTGCCGAGGGTGAGGGCGGTGAGGCCGGAGATCAGGCGGCCCGGTTCGAAGGGGTGGCGCATCATCAGGGGGCTCCCTGGCGGGTGGGGGCGGTCGGCTCTTCGGGGGCGGTCGGCCCGGTCGGCCCGGTCGGGCCGGTCGGCTTCGCGGGGGCCGGGGCGGCGTGCTGGACGGCGACCTGGCCGGCTCCGAGGTCGAGGTCGAGGTCGAGGGTGCCGCGCGGCTTCTCGCCCTTCTTGAGGCCTTCGGGGGGCAGGGTGACGGTCCGCTCCCGGCCGCCCGCGGAGATGTCCACGTCGTGGGGCGAGTCGCCGGGCAGCTGGATGTCGCCGAGGCCGAGCGAGATATGGAGACGGGTCGCCACGCCCTGCGGCAGTGTCACCTGGAGGCGGCCGGCGCCCACTTCCACGCTGGTGCGGACCGTACGGCCGTCCTTGAGGGGCAGCTCGGTCAGGTCCAGCTCGCCCTCGCCGGAGCCGAGTTCGTAGTGCGGGCGGACGTCGGCGAGGGAGGTGGGGGTCCAGGTGCGGCGGTGCCAGTCGGCGGTGATGTTGTCGGGCAGCGCCGTCGCGCCCGCCAGCAGTACGGCCGTCACGACCATCAGGAACACCGTGCCGCCGCCCGTGCGGCCGAGCCAGGCGCTGAGGACGAGCCCCAGGCCGAAGACGACCAGTGCGGCGGCCAGTCCCGCCTGGAGGGACGGTGCGAGGGTCTCGTGCCGGGAGACGGACAGGGCGGTGAAGGCCCCGGCGCACAGCGCGAGGAGGAACGTCCAGCCGCCGATCGGGCGGCCGTCGCGGCGGCGCGGGGGGCCGACGGGGTGGGCGCCGTGCGGCGGCACGGCCGGGCCGGGCGGGCGGCCCGCACCCGACCAGGCGCCCTGCGGGTGCGGGGCGGTGGGCGCGGCGGCGCCGTGCTCGCCTCGATAGCTGATGTCGAGGGGGAGCGGGGTGTGTTCGGGGCCCCACAGATAGCCCTGGCCGGCCGTGTCCTTGGCGTGCGGGGCGCGCCACCACGAGGGGCCGGCCGGCGCGGGGGGCGCGGTGGTCTCCGGCGGGGCGTCGGCGACCGCCTGGGCCGTGGCGGCGTCCATCGACTCCGGGCCCTGGGCCTGCGCCTGGCGGCGCCGCCGCGACCAGTAGGCGGAGCCGGCCACCGCCAGCGTCAGCATGATGGCGAAGGACATCATGCTGCCCTTGGCAAGGGTCGTCAGAAACAGTCCGCAGCCGACCAGTGCGAAGAGCAGGGCCGTCAGCGCCGAGCCCTCGACACGGCCGGAGAGCAGCCGGCGGCCCTCGTTCTCGTCCTCGCCGTCGAGGGGGATGAGCAGCCAGGCGAAGCCGTAGGCGATCAGGCCGAGGCCGCCGACGGCGAGCACGGCGAGCACGATCCGGAAGATCACCGGGTCGAGATCCCACTCCCGTCCCAGCCCGCCGCACACGCCTCCGATGACCTTGTGCCGCCGGCTGCGGCGCAGCGGGGCGGCCGGCGGGGTGGGGTCGGCGGGGCCGGAGGGCGCCGGCTCCGCGGCAGGGGCTGCTTCGTTCATGGAGCCATGGTGACAAGACCGCCGCGACTGCGGCATCCGTGGAAACCCTGGCGGATCCCTGAGATCCGCCGCGGGCGCCCCCGACATGCCCCAGGGGGGTCCCGAAACCCCTCGCGGGTTCGCATATGCCACGGGAGTCCGGCCCCGGACGGAAGACAGGTGCGGACGCGCGGTGGCCGGAGGGCTGTTCGCCGACGTCGGAGACTATCGTTGCGCCCTGGATACGTACGGGTTTCCGGAGGGGCGTGCGGTGGCGGAGGCTGCGTCGGTGGACGAGGGGCGACTGGTCGCCGGGCGGTATCGCCTGGTCGAACGGATAGGCCAAGGCGGTATGGGCACCGTCTGGCGTGCCCGGGACGAAGTCCTCGGGCGCCAGGTCGCGGTCAAGCGTCTGCACGTCTCGCCGCAGTTGGAGCCCGACGAACTGGCGACCCGCCATGAACGCACCACCCGGGAGGCGCAGGCCGCGGCCCGCATCAACCACCCCAACGTGGTGGGGGTGCACGACGTCGTGGACGACGCCGGCTCGCCCTGCATCGTCATGGAGTACGTCCCCTCCACCACGCTCGGCGACGCCATCAAGGAGGCGGCCCGGGACGGGGGTTCGGTCACCCCGCGCGAGGCCGCCCGGATCGGCCGCGGCATGATCGCGGCGCTGCGTGCCGCACACTCCGCCGGTGTGCTGCACCGCGACGTCAAGCCCGGCAACGTGCTGCTCGGACAGGACGGCCGGGTCGTGCTCACCGACTTCGGCATCGCGGTCGCCACCGGCACCTCCACGCTCACCAAGACCGGCGAGCTGGTCGGCTCCATCGACTACTTGGCGCCGGAGCGGGTCAAGGGCGGCACACCGGGCCCCGCCTCGGACCTGTGGGCCCTGGGAGCGACGCTCTATCAGGCGGTGGAGGGACGGCCCCCGTTCCGGAAGAACACCGCGGTCGAGACGGCGTACGCGATCGCCATGGACCCGTTCGACCCGCCGCGCAACGGCGGTTCGCTGACCCCGCTGATCGAGGCGCTGCTCGCCAAGGAGCCGACGGACCGTCCGACGGCCGAGGTCGTCGAGCAGGCGCTGCGGGCCGCCGAGGGCGATGCGGAGACGGCCCTGATGGGCTGGCCGACGCTCGCCCTGGGGACGGTCGGCCGCGACGACGCGAAGCGGGCCGTGACGGACCCGCGGACCGAGGCACCGACACGTCCGGTGCGGCCCACCGGCGGTGCCGCCTCTGCGGGCGGCGGCGCCGGGGCCCGTACGGCCGCGGGGCAGGGCGCGGAGGCCGGCGGTGACGTGACCGGGCGGGTGGCCGTCCCGGACGGCGACATCGACGGGCGGTCCGACGACGGCCGTACGGAGGCGCTGTCCGGCGGCGCGGCACCCCGGAAGCGGCGCGGCGCCCGCGTCGTCGCCTGGAGCGTCGTCGGCGTACTGGCGCTCGGCGGTGGCGCGAGCACGGCCTGGTACCTGATGCACGGTGACGACTCCGCCACGTCACAGGAAGCGAGCGGCAAGGAAGGGGGCGACAAGGGCACGCCGGTGCTGCCGAGCGTCCCGGACAAGAGCATCGGACCGCCGCCGCCCCTGCCCGACGGCTACCGTCAGGTCACCGAGTCCGGGCTCGGCGTCAGCTTCCCGGTGCCCGGCGACTGGAAGCGGGAGGTCAAGGACGGCGGCCGGCAGATCGTCTACGCCTCCGTGGTCGAGCGCGCCCAGCTCACCCTCAGCGTCCTGGACTTCTCCTCGGCGGATCAGGTGCAGCACTTCAAGGAGGTCGAGGCCGCCGTCAAGCGGCAGTACTCCGTGTACTCGCGGCTGCGGATGCAGGGCACCAACTTCCAGGGGGATCCCGCCGCGATCTGGGAGTTCACCTTCGGGGGCCGGGCCCGCATGTACCGCGGCATCGACCTCGGCTTCGGCCGCGAGGGCGGCAAGGAGTACGCGATCTACGTGTCCGCGCCGGACGCCGACTGGGCGAAGTACGAAAGGGTCTTCTCGGCCGTGAAGGACGGTTTCCGCAGGAGCGACCCGCTGAGCTGACCCGCCCCCGAACCAGCCCCCTGAAACGTCAGGGGCGGGTTCAGGGTCGCCCCTGATGCCGCGGGCCCCCGCGGCGTGTGACGATCGGGCACATGACCACCGCACCACCCCGCGCCGAGACCGGCTACGGCCCGGCTCCGGACCCCGACGACCCACCCGTGCGCAAGCTCTACCGCAGCGCCGACGGGCGGCTGCTCGGCGGTGTCGCGCGCGGTCTGGCGGGGCATCTCGGGCTGCCGGTCTCCTGGGTGCGGGTCGTGTTCGTGGCGCTGTTCATGGCCGAGGGCATGGGCGCCCTGCTCTACGCCGCGTTCTGGTTCTTCGTCCCGCTGGGCGTCGGAGGTGTGGAGCACCGCCCGCACGCCCCGGGCGACGAGAGGCGGCGGCTGCTGCGGCACAAGCCCGACAAGGGCCAGGTCTTCGCGCTGATCGCGCTGCTGATCGGCGCCACCGTCATCGCCTCCAGATTCCAGCTCGGCCAGGCCAACGGCTATCTGTGGCCGGTGCTGCTGATCGGCGCCGGTGTCGCCCTGGTGTGGCGCCAGGCGGACAACGCCCGCCGCGCCCAGTGGCTGGAGCTCGGCCGCCGCAAGGCCCTGCTGCCGGTGCTGCGCGGCGCGGCCGGGGTGCTGCTGGTCGGCGTCGGGGTGACGGGCATCGTCGTGCTGCAGGGCTCGGTGCGGCATCTGGGCTCGGTGCTGCAGGCCGCGCTCGCCGTCGTCGTCGGCATCGCGCTGCTGGCGGGCCCCTATCTCGTACGGATGATGCAGGAGCTCTCCGAAGAGCGGCTGATGCGGATCCGCGCCCAGGAGCGCGCCGAGGTGGCCGCCCATGTCCACGACTCCGTCCTGCACACCCTCACCCTGATCCAGCGCAACGCCGACGACCCCAGGGAGGTGGCGCGCCTGGCTCGAGCCCAGGAGCGCGAACTGCGCGCCTGGCTCTACAAACCCGAGGGCCGCGGCAAGGAGGAGGACGAGGAGCCGGCCACTCTGGCGGAGGCGGTCCGCAAGGCCGCCGCCGAGGTGGAGGACCACCACGGCGTCCCCATCGAGGTCGTGGTCGTCGGCGACTGCCCGCTGGACGACCCGCTGGACGCCCAGATGCAGGCCGCACGCGAGGCGATGGTCAACGCCGCCAAGTACGGGGGCGAGGGCGGCGCGGTGCAGGTCTTCGCCGAGGTCGAGGGCCGTACGGTCTTCGTCTCGGTGCGCGACCGCGGCCCCGGCTTCGACCTGGACGCGGTTCCCGCCGACCGCATGGGTGTGCGGGAGTCCATCATCGGACGGATGGAGCGCAACGGCGGCACGGCCCGGCTGCGCGCCGCCCCCGAAGGCGGCACGGTCGTCGAGCTGGAGATGGAGCGCGCCGCGTCGGAGCGTGAGGGATGACGGGGCCGAGCGGGCCGCGCCCGGGGCCGAGCGAGCCGCGGCCGGTGGCGGCGGCGCCGGACGGGGCGCGGGATGATGACGGGGCAGACACCAACGGACGGGCGGAAGACATGAGCAGCGAGGGCGCACAGCAGGGCGGGAGCGGCGACGCGGCGGCCGAGGGCCGGACCGTACGGGTCGTACTCGTCGACGACCACCGGATGTTCCGTACGGGCGTCCAGGCCGAGATCGGCGAGACCGAGCGCACCGGCGTCGAGGTGGTCGGCGAGGCCGCCGACGTCGACCAGGCGATCACGGTCATCACCGCCACCCGCCCCGAGGTCGTCCTCCTGGACGTCCACCTCCCCGGTGGCGGCGGCGTCGAGGTGCTGCGCCGCTGTGCCGCGATGTCGGCCGACGCCGAGCGCCCGGTCCGCTTCCTCGCGCTCTCGGTCTCCGACGCGGCCGAGGACGTCATCGGCGTCATCCGTGGCGGTGCCCGCGGCTATGTCACCAAGACGATCACGGGCACGGACCTGGTCAACGCGATCTTCCGGGTGGCCGACGGCGACGCGGTCTTCTCCCCGCGGCTGGCCGGCTTCGTCCTGGACGCCTTCGCCTCGACCGACGCCCCGCCGATCGACGAGGACCTCGACCGCCTCACCCAGCGCGAGCGCGAGGTCCTGCGGCTGATCGCCCGCGGCTATGCGTACAAGGAGGTGGGCAAGCAGCTGTTCATCTCGGTGAAGACCGTCGAATCGCATGTCTCGGCGGTCCTGCGGAAGCTGCAGTTGTCCAACCGCCATGAGCTGACCCGCTGGGCGGCGGCCCGGCGCCTGGTCTGACGCCCTGACCTGCGCTTCGGCCGGCGGCGGGCGCCAGGCCGCCGGCGCACGCACGGCCAGGGCCGAGGGCGTGCCGCCCGGGGGCGGAAGGGTGCGGGAAGGGGTAAAGAAGGACCTAAGGCGGGCAACCAGGACCACGCGGATCGCCATCTAAGGGCGCGGAGAGGCTCACTGCCGAAGGCGGGGCCCGAACCATCCCCACGTCCTTCGCATAGTCGTCCTGGAAGCGAGATCCCGATGAGCCTGACGGGCACGCCCTTCCTCCTCACCTCGGTCGTGCTGCTGATCGTCGCCGTCGTGGTGCCGCTCGCCCTATGGGGCCGAATAGCCGGGCCGGCCCTGGTGCGCGGCCTGGCCCGGCTGCTGATGCTGCTGTTCGCCCAGGTCACGGCCATCACCCTGGTCTTCGTCCTGGTCAACAACTCCAACAACCTCTACGACACCTGGGGCGATCTGCTCGGCACCGACAGCCATGTCGCGGTCGCCAAGGACCTCGGTCCCGACGGCATGGGCGGCAAGCAGATCAAGAACGAGCCCAAGCAGCTCCAGCAGTTCCGCCCCGGCGACGACCCGCGGATGGGTGCGGGCGTGCAGATGACCGACCTGGAGGGCCGCATCTCGGGCGTGCGGGGCGAGGTGTACGTCTGGCTGCCGCCGCAGTACAACGACCCCGCCTACAAGAACACCAGGTTCCCGGTGGTCGAGCTGCTGCCCGGCTACCCCGGCTCGTCGAAGGCCTGGTTCGGGTCCCTGCACGTCGCCGAGCAGCTCCGGCCGCTGATGCAGCGCGGCCAGATCAAGCCGTTCATCCTGGTCGCGCCCCGCACCAACCTCCTCACCGGCGCCGACACCGGCTGCGTCAACATCCCCGGCAAGGTCAACGCCGACAGCTGGCTGACCGTCGACGTCCGCAAGATGGTCATCGACAACTTCCGGGTGGGCGACAGGCCCGACTCCTGGGCCCTGGCCGGCTACTCGGCGGGCGCCCACTGCGCCACCAAGCTCGCCCTGTCCCACCCGGACCGCTACCGCGCCGCGGTCGCCCTGTCCGGCTACAACGACCCGGCCCTCGAACCGGACTCCCTGGCCGGCAAGGACCCCCAGCTGCGGATCTCGTCGAACCCGATCCACATCCTGAAGTCCGCGAACGCCGCCGGCCGGCCGCCCCGTACGGCGCTGTACGTCTCGGGCGCCGCGGGCGACGGCTACCAGGCGGGCATCGGCCTGCGCCAGCTGGCGAAGCCGCCGACCACGGTGACCGTGCAGCAGATCTCGGCGAACGCGGGCGGCCACACCACGGCGGTCTGGCGCGAGCAGGTGCCGCAGGTCTTCCGGTGGCTGGGCACACAGCTGAAGCCCTGACCCCTCCACCGGAGTCCCCGCGCCGGCCCGGCGGCCCTACGCCGGCCGGGTGGCCCCCGCGAACGGCATCTGGTCGATCGGCGCGATACGTACCGGGGCGCCCGGATGGGGCGCGTGGATCATCTTGCCGTCGCCGATGTACAGGCCCACATGGCTGATGCCGGTGTAGAAGAACACCAGGTCGCCGGGGGCGAGTTGGGAGCGGTCGATGCGGGGGCCGGAGTTGATCTGGGTGTAGGTGGTGCGGGGCAGCGAGACGCCGCCGGACTCCCAGGCGGCCTGGGTCAGGCCCGAGCAGTCGTAGGCGGAGGGCCCCGTGGCGCCCCAGACGTACGGTTTGCCGAGGGCGGAGTAGGCGAAGGAAACGGCGCGCGCCGCCCGGGAGTCGGGGGCCAGCGCGGCCGCCGAGGCCGCTGCGGCCGCCGAGCCGGCCGGGATCCCGCCGAGCAGGCCGTCACCGCGGCCCGTTCCCCGGTCCGCGCGGGCGCCGCCCCGGGAGCCGTCCGCGCCCGCCATCCGGCGCCGCTGCTCCGCGGTCAGCCGGTCCAGCAGCTGCTCGGCGGCGTCCAGTTTGCGGACGATGGTGACCCGGTGCTTCTTCACTCCGGCCTCGGTGGACACCAGCCGCTGCGCGGTGTCCTCGGCCCGCTGACGGACCTGCCGCACGCTGCCGAGCCGACGCGCGTATCCGGCCACCGCGGCCGCCTGATGACTGCCCGCGCGCTCCAGCACGGCGGCGCCGTCCAGATAGCGCTGCGGGTCCTCGGACAGCAGCAGCGAAACGGTCGGGTCCATGCCGCCCGCGCGGTACTGGGACGCGGCCACGGCGCCCAGTTCCGCGCGGGCCGTGTTCAGCTTCCCGGTCCGGCGGGCGGCCTCGTCCTGCAGTCTGCTCAGCTCCTCGCGTGCGGTGTCGGCGGCTTCCTTGGCGCCGTTGTAGCTCTGTGTGGCCACCTCTGCCTCCTGGTACAGCGCGTCGACCCGGTCCTTGACCTGGTCGGGGGTGGGGGAGGGGGCCGCCTGGCCGGTGCCGTCGAAGGCGGTGGCGGTGGCGGCGCCCGCGAGGGCGAGGGTGGCGGCCGTACGGACGGTGCGCGCGCTGCGCGAACCGCCCGTGAGCGCGGCGAGCGGATGCTGCCTGGGCTTGCGGTGCGAGGCCACGGTGGCCGTCACTTCCTTCCCTTCGGGCCGAGGGCGCGGCGGCGGTCGGCAACGGGGGAGCCGACCGCCGCCGCACCTCTCGGCGGGGCGGCCGACGGAACACCGGCACGGAGGCCGGTGATGGCGGGATGTCGGCCGCCTGGAGGAGGACGCTAAGCCTGAGCGTCACGGGGGTGAGTCCGGTTGGCTGGCATTGCTCGCTTTCGACCGCGGCGGGTGCGCGGTTGACCGCACCGCCGCCGCCTGCACACCGGGACCGGTCTGCCGTGACCGAAGCGGCGATTGCGGACGCCCTGCCGGAAAGACCGTGCTATACGGCGGCTACGATCCAGCACTATGGACGTAGTAATCAATGTCTTCGTCGGCCTGCACATCATCGGCATCGCCTCCCTGCTGGGCGGCTTTCTGACCCAGATGAAGGCGATGGGTGCGGGCACCGCCCGCTTCGTGCCGGCCATGCTGCACGGCGCGCTGACGATGCTGGTCACCGGCATCGTGCTGGTCGGCCTCAACCAGGCCCAGGACCACCCGGTCAACAACATCAAGATCGGCGTCAAGATGGCCGTCCTGGTGGTGATCCTGGCGCTGGTCTACGTCAAGCGGGACGAGGAGAAGGTCCCCGCGCCGCTGTTCGGCGCGGTGGGCGGGCTCACGATCGCCAACATCTTCATCGCGGTGCTCTGGACCTGACGGCGGCGCCCCTCCCCTACGGCACACCGCGCGGTCACCGTGCTCCGGAATCCGGAGCCGATGGCCGCGCGGTGGCGTGTGGGGGGTGACCCGTGGGGGGTGGCCTTGTCGAGCGCCCTGGGGCGCTTCGGGAAGGAGCGGTCCTCACAGGGAGGCGGGGCCGGCCTCAGGCCGGGCGGACGCTCCCGTAGATCGGCATGTAGTAGATCGACTCCTCGCGGACGTAGGCGCCCGGCTTGGGAGCGTGGATCATCTTGCCGCCGCCTATGTACATGCCGACGTGGCTGATGTCGTCGTAGAAGAACACCAGGTCACCGGGCTGAAGATCCTTGGTCGCCACCCGCTGGCCGACCTTGACCTGGTCCCAGGTCGTCCGCGGCAGATCGACCCCGGCCGCCTTCCACGCCGCCTGCGTCAGCCCCGAGCAGTCGTAGGAGCTGGGCCCGGTGGCGCCCCAGACGTACGGCTTGCCCATCTGGGTGCGGGCGAACGCCAGGGCCTTCTCCGCCTTGGTGGCGTACGAGTCCCCGGTGGAGCCGCCGTCGCTGGTGCCGCCGCCGGTCTGACCACCCGTCGAGTCGCCCGTCGAGCCGTCCTGCTGCCGCTGGCGCTCGGCCTCCTGCTGCCGGCGCGCCTCCTCGGCGGCCTTGCGCCGGGCCGCCTCCTCCTTCTGGCGCTCCAGCTCCGCCAGCCGCGCCTTCTCCTGTGCGGTGAGCCGCGACAGCAGCTGCCGGGCCTCGGCCAGCTTCCCCTGGACGGACTGCTTGGACTCCTTCAGCGAGGCCTGCGAGTGCTGCAGCTGCTCCAGGCTGCTGGTGGCCTTGGCCCGCTGCCGCGCCGCGGCCGCCGCCTGCTCCTGGTAGTCGGTGACCGCCTGCTTCTGCCGGCTGGTCAGCCGCTCCATCAGGTGGCTGCGGTCGACGAACTGCTGCGGGTCCTTGGCGAGCATCAGCTGCGCCGTCGGGTTCATGCCGCCGGTGCGGTACTGCGCCGAGGCGAAGGTGCCCAGTTCGCGCCGGGACTCGTTCATCCGCTGCGCGCGCTTGGCGGCGGCGTCGAGCAGACCGTCGACGGTGGCGCTCTGGTGCTCGGCGCGCTCCTTGGCGGCGTTGTACTTCTGGGTGGCCACCTCGGCCTGGTGGTAGAGGTCGTCGACCTTCTTCTTGACCTCTTCGATCGAGGGTCTGGGCGCCCTGGGGGCGGCGTCGGCGGACTGCGAGAGCAGGGTGACCGAGGCGAGCGCGGCGGTGGTGAGCCCGGCCGCCGTACGCCGGCTACCGGGCGAGATGAGAACGCTGGTGCGCGGCTTGCGATGGGACGCCAAGGCCGGCAACTCCTTCCGTGGACCGCCTACCGGGTTAGCTGTCGGGTTCGGGCGGTGTCGCTGACGGAAGGCTTGCCCTACGGTCCGTGCGGCCGCCGACGACGGCCGCTGGATCGATTCACCCCGGTGGTGCTGGTGGGTCCCCGGCTCCGGATGCCTGATGGCAGGGCCGGACTCGGCGCGGCGGCCCGTGCGGAAGCTGTCGACCGCGGGGAGGCGGGCTGCCTGAGCGAGGACGTTAGCCAATTCGTGTGGCTCCTGTGAAGGCTGATGTTCGATATGCCCGAAACCTTTTTGTGACCTGAACGCGCGGCGGGGGGTGTTGCGTCAGATGTCGGGTTCGGGGTAGTCGGCCGGCACCCGGCGGTTCCGCCTCCGGTCGCCTGACCTGCCCCGGCACGGACAATCGTGGACTCCCCGGCGCGCTGTCAGTGCGGCGGCCTAGACTCGGTGGGCGATGAGCAGCCTCTTTGACGACAGCTTTCTGGCGGACCTCGGCCCCAAGGGCGAGGAGGAGCACCCGCCGCCTCCCGAGGACGAGCACGAGCCGGTCCCGGAGGAGGTCCCCGCCGACCTCTTCGGCGGGAGGTTCGACGCGCCCTTGCACACCGAGGCGTACTACCGCGACGGCGCCGCCCGTCCGCCCGTCGACCCGGCCGCGCTGCTGGAGGGGCTCAACGACGAGCAGAAGGCCGCGGTCGTGCACGCCGGAGGCCCGCTGCTGATCGTCGCGGGCGCCGGATCCGGCAAGACCAGGGTGCTCACGCACCGCATCGCGCATCTGCTCGCCGAGCGCCATGTCCACCCCGGCCAGATCCTCGCGATCACGTTCACCAACAAGGCCGCGGGCGAGATGAAGGAGCGCGTCGAGCAGCTGGTCGGCCCGCGCGCCAACGCCATGTGGGTCTCCACCTTCCACAGCGCCTGCGTGCGCATCCTGCGCCGCGAGTCCAAGAAGCTCGGCTTCACCTCCTCCTTCTCGATCTACGACGCGGCCGATTCCAAGCGCCTGATGGCGCTGGTCTGCCGCGATCTGGACCTGGACCCCAAGCGCTTCCCGCCCAAGTCCTTCAGCGCGAAGGTCTCCAACCTCAAGAACGAGCTCATCGACGAGGAGACCTTCGCCCAGACGGCGGCCGACGGGTTCGAGAAGTCGCTGGCCGAGGCGTATGCGATGTATCAGGCGCGGCTGCGCGAGGCCAACGCCCTGGACTTCGACGACATCATCATGACGACGGTCAATCTGCTCCAGGCCTTCCCGGACGTCGCCGAGCACTACCGCCGCCGCTTCCGCCATGTGCTCGTCGACGAGTACCAGGACACCAACCACGCCCAGTACACCCTGGTGCGCGAGCTGGTCGGCCGGGGAACGGCCGACATCCCGGCCGCCGAGCTGTGCGTCGTCGGCGACGCCGACCAGTCGATCTACGCCTTCCGAGGTGCCACGATCCGCAACATCCTCCAGTTCGAGGAGGACTACCCGGACGCCACGACGATCCTGCTGGAGCAGAACTACCGCTCCAGCCAGACGATCCTGTCCGCCGCCAACGCGGTCATCGAGCGCAACGAGAACCGCCGCCCCAAGAACCTCTGGACGGACGCCGGCGCCGGCCCCGAGATCACCGGCTATGTCGCCGACACCGAGCACGACGAGGCCCAGTTCGTCTCCGACGAGATCGACCGCCTCACCGACGCCGGCGACGCCAAGGCCGGCGACGTCGCCGTCTTCTACCGCACCAACGCCCAGTCCCGAGTCTTCGAAGAGATCTTCATCCGGGTCGGTCTGCCCTACAAGGTCGTCGGCGGCGTGCGCTTCTACGAGCGCAAGGAGGTCCGCGACGTCCTGGCGTATCTGCGGGTGCTCGCCAACCCCGAGGACACCGTCCCGCTGCGCCGCATCCTCAACGTCCCCAAGCGCGGTATCGGCGAGCGCGCCGAGGCGATGATCGACGCCCTGTCCTCGCGCGAGAAGATCACCTTCCCGCAGGCGCTGCGCCGGGTCGACGAGGCGTACGGCATGGCGGCCCGCTCCGCCAACGCCGTCAAGCGCTTCAACGTCCTGATGGAGGAGCTGCGCACGATCGTCGAGTCCGGCGCGGGGCCCGCCACGATCCTGGAAGCCGTCCTGGAGCGCACGGGCTACCTCGCCGAGCTCCAGGCCTCCACCGACCCGCAGGACGAGACCCGGATCGAGAACCTCCAGGAACTCGCGGCCGTGGCCCTGGAGTTCGAGCAGGACCGCGGCGAGGCCGCGACATCGGGGGCTGCCGCCCCGGGCCCGGGCACCCTCGCCGACTTCCTGGAGCAGGTCGCGCTGGTCGCCGACTCCGACCAGATCCCGGACGAGGACGAGGAGGGCAGCGGCGTGATCACCCTCATGACGCTGCACACCGCCAAGGGCCTGGAGTTCCCGGTCGTCTTCCTGACCGGCATGGAGGACGGCGTCTTCCCGCACATGCGGGCGCTGGGCCAGACCAAGGAGCTGGAGGAGGAGCGCCGGCTGGCCTATGTCGGCATCACCCGCGCCCGCGAGCGGCTCTACGTCACCCGCTCGACGATGCGCAGCGCCTGGGGCCAGCCGTCGTACAACCCGCCCTCCCGGTTCCTGGAGGAGATCCCGGACAACTACGTGCAGTGGCGGCGGACGGGTCCGGCGACGCCTTCGGCGTCCATGGGCAACCTCTCGTCCAGGGGCGGCGGCACGGGCGGCCTCGGCGGCGGCATCGGCGCCACGCTCTCGTCGGCCCGCTCGAAGGGCCCGAGCGGCTTCGCGACCCGGCGCACCAAGGACCGCGAGGTGGTCTCGCTGGCCGTCGGCGACCGCGTCACCCACGACAGCTTCGGGCTCGGCACGGTCGTCGGCGTCAAGGGCAGCGGCGACAACGCCGAGGCGACCATCGACTTCGGCGGCGAGAAGCCCAAGCGGCTGCTGCTGCGGTACGCGCCCGTCGAGAAGCTGTAGGCGGTCGGGACGGGGGCCGGCGCAGGACGGGGAAGCGGGCGCCGGCCCGACGCTGCGGGAACGGCACGCCTGACGTTGCAGGAACGGTACGCCGGGGGTCAGTTCGGGTCGAGCCCGTGGCTGCGCAGCCACGGCAGCGGGTCGATCGCCGAGCCTCCGCCGGGCCGCACCTCGAAGTGCAGATGCGGTCCCGTCGAGTTGCCGGAGTTGCCCGAATAGGCGATCTGGTCGCCGGCCTTGATCGACCCGGAGCGGATCTTGGTGCTGCTCAGATGGCAGTACCAGGTCTCCGTGCCGTCGGGCGAGGTCACGATCGCCATGTTCCCGTAGGCGGAGTTCCACTGGGTGCGGACGGTGCCGTCGGTGGCGGACAGGACCGGGGTGCCGTAGTCGACCGGGAAGTCGATGCCGGTGTGGACGGACATCCAGTTCACCCCGGCCTGGCCGAAGAGCGCGCTCAGCCCGTGCTGGCTGACCGGCAGCACGAACTTGGGCCGCATCGCCTCCTTGCGGGCCGCCTCCTCCGCCTTGCGCTTGCGCTCCAGCGCCTGGCGCTCCTTGAGGTCGATCCGCTCCTGGGTGCGGCTGGCCCGGTCGCGGAAGTCGTCCGCGCCGGCGCTGAGCCCGGCGAGCTGGGTGTCGAGCTTCTTGTTGGCCGCGGAGGGCTTGACCGCCCCCGGGTCGACCGGCCCGGCCTGGTTGGTGGTGTCGTTCTTGTCGTCCCCGCCGATACCGGCGACGGACGCGGCCGCCACACCGCACACTCCCATGGCGGCGACGGACGGAACGGCGACGGTCAGCAGCGCCGACCGTTTGGCCGGACGTCGCCGGCCCCGGCCGCGGACGGCCTTCCCGGCCGGCGGTCCGGTGACCCGGCGCCCGACGGGGGCGGGGTCCGCGGGGGTCACCGGCATCGCCTGCGTCATGGCGTCCGCCACGGCGGCGGCCTCGTCGGAGGCGGCGCCGCCGTCGTCGAAGCCGCCGTCATCGTCGGAGCGGTCGTCGTGCAGTGTGCCCGCTTCCCAAGTGGCGGTCTCCCACTGGTCGGTGTCGCCCGGCGGCGGACCGGCCTGTGCGGGGATCCCGGCGATCAGTTGCGGGTCGGCCGCCGGCCAGATCGCCGTGGCCTCGTAGCTCGCGGTCTCGAAGCCGGAGGTGTCGAAGGCCGAGGCCTCGAAGGCCGCGGTCTCCTCGACCGCGGTGGCCTGCCGGCCGATGGTGTCGTAGCCACCGGCCGTCTCATATGCGCCCGTTGTCTCGTATGCCCCGGTTGATACCGCGGTCGGATAACTGCCGGTGTCGTACGCGCCGGTGTCGTACGCGCCGGTGGCGTGGGTGCCGGTGTCGTATCCGCCGTGCCCGTAGGAGGTGGCCTCATAGGCGGCCGCCTCGTAGGTGCCGGAGTCGTGCGCCGCGGCGTAGGCGGTCGCGCCCGGCGCCAGGGTGTCGTACGCGGTGTGCGCATACGGGTCGTAGCCGGCGGCCGTGCCGGTCTCGTAGGCGCCGGTGTCCCACTGCGTCGAGGCGAAGCCGCCGGTGTCGTAGATGCCGGTGGCGTACCCGTCGCCCGTGGCCGTCGGGTAGGACCCCGTGTCGTACGCGCCGGTGTCGTAGCTGCCCGTGCCGTAGGCGCCGGCGCCGTACGTGCCGGTGTCGTAGCTGCCGGTGTCGTAGGAACCGCCGCCGTGCGTCCCGGTGTCGTAGGCGACGGTGCCATAGGCGCCGGTCGCATAGGAGCCGGTGTCGTACGTCCCGGTGTCGTAGGAGCCGGGGAGCGAGCCGAAGAGGGGGTCGCCGTCGCCGTAACCGGCCTCGGAGTGCTGCTGCCCGTAGGCGTCGTAGGCGGGATAGTGCGCATACGAGGCGTCGGAAGCAGAGCCGGTCGGAAGCGGACCTTCCGATGGGTGACGGTCGTTCACCAACTTCTCTTTCGCCTCGGCAGCAGGAGAATTAGCGGCGACTGTACCCGGCGGTACACGACGGCGACAATCTTCCACGGGTTCCCGACTCGGCAAGACCGGGCATTTGGCCGCCTTTCGGCAGCCCGCATGCGACTTCTTGGCGCCCCGTTCGACGGGTGTTCGACTCCGCGTCACGTCGGGGGAAGCGGTCAGGCCACCGAAACGGCGTCCGCGCCCCCCTCCTCGACCGCCTCGGCGGCGCTCAGCGCCTCACGTATTCCGGCGGCGACGGCGCCGTTGACCGGTAGCGCGAGATGTCCGACCCCCACGACGCGCACATTCTGCGCGCTCAAATCCGGATGATCGATTCTGGCGGTCGCGGCCGGCACCATCACCTGGTCCTCCTCGCTCCAGAAAGCCACCCACCGCGTCCGGCAACGCGGCGCCGGAAGCGACAACTCCGCCATCACCTCGGAATCGGGGCGCATCTGCCGGACGAGCGGGTGCGCCGACATCAGGGGCGCGACGCGGGTGCCGGAGTGCGGCGTGCCGAGCGTGACGAGCATGCGGACGCGGGCGTCGCCGCCGAGCCGCTGCACGTAATAGCGGGCGATGAGCCCGCCGAGGCTGTGGCCCACCACGTCCACCCGGCGGTGGCCGGTCCGCGCGCACACCTCCTCCACATGGCGGCCCAGCAGCTCGGCGGCCCGGCGCAGGTCGCAGGTCAGCGGGGAGTAGTTGAGCGCCTCGACATGGCGCCAGCCGTGACGCAGCAGTGAGCGGCGCAGCAGCACGAAGACCGAGCGGTTGTCGATGAAGCCGTGCAGCAGCAGGACCGGCGGACGGGCCCGGCCCTCGGTCGGCAACAGCACGGGGGCGTCCGCGGCGGTGGATCGGGGTACCGGGCGCTCCCGGGGGATGCCGGTCGGATAGAGGAGGAGATGGCCGGCGAGGACCGCCAGCTCCACGACCGTGCTGCGGGCCAGCAGGCGCGCGGAGCGCGCAGGGAGCAGACGCGCGCACCGCAGGGGTGCGCGGACGGCGCGCGCGATCAGAAGGGGTGCGGAAAACAAGGGCAGGACCTGCATGGCCGACCTCCCGAACGGCATGCGGGAGGCGCCTTCGTCCCCCGTATGCCCTCGCGGGAAGCCGTGAGCGGCGAAGACGAGCATGCGGCGTACTCGCCCTGATGCGCGCCCCGTGGCGCGGTGGCCCGGCTGCGGCTCCCCGGGCGCCCGGCCCGCGCGCACCGCACCACATGGCCGTGGCGTGACGACACGCGGAACGCGGCGCGTAGCGAACGTGTCCCACGTGTGATTTCCCCCTCCCCGGATGTCACGAAACAGCCGGGTAAGCGATGCTGGGGATAACGTTCGTTCACGCTCGTGGCCGCCGGATCGCGGTCGCGCGATCGATTGTCGGCTCGGCGGCACCACAGTGCCGTGCATGGCTTGGAGGCAGTGATGAGTGTGGCTCGGCAGGACGGGGCGCAAGCGGGGAGCCAGGGCGCGGCAGGCAGGTCGGGGCCGATCCGCGTGGTGGTGGCCAAGCCGGGCCTGGACGGGCACGACCGCGGAGCCAAGGTCATCGCGCGAGCGCTGCGCGACGCCGGTATGGAGGTGATCTACACCGGGCTGCACCAGACCCCGGAGCAGATCGTCGACACCGCCATCCAGGAGGACGCCGACGCGATCGGGCTGTCCATCCTCTCCGGCGCGCACAACACCCTCTTCGCGAAGGTCATCGAACTCCTCCAGGAGCGCGACGCGGCGGACATCAAGGTCTTCGGCGGCGGCATCATCCCCGAGGCGGACATCCCCCCGCTCAAGGCGCAGGGCGTCGCGGAGATCTTCACCCCGGGCGCGACGACCGCCTCCATCGTGGAGTGGGTGAACGCCAACGTGCGCTCGCTGGCGGTCTGAGGCGCGGCCGAGCACGGCGGGAAGACGGCCGGCGGCCGGGGCGCGGACGATCACGGCGCGCCCCGGCCGTCGTCGCCCGGGGACGGCGGCGGGGCCAGCTCGGTACGCATCGTGGCCCGCAGCCGCAGCGTGCCGACCAGCCGCAAGAACGCCTCGGACCAGTAGCCGCCGGAGCCCGGCGAGGCGCCCTCCGGCTCGTCCGTGACCGCGGTGAGCATGTCGAGCCGGTCCGCCGCGGCCGGGTCCAGGCAGCGCTCGGCCAGGCCCATCACCCCGCTGAAGCTCCAGGGGTAGCTCCCCGCGTCCCGGGCGATGTCCAGGGCGTCGACGACGGCCCGGCCCAGCGGCTCGGCCCAGGGGACCGCGCACACCCCCAGCATCCGGAAGGCGTCCGACAGGCCGTGGGTGGCGATGAACTCCGCCACCCACCGGGCCCGTTCCTCCGCCGGCAGCACGGTGAGCAGCTTGGTCAGATCCCGCGACGAGCCGGTCGGGGCGACCTCGGCGGCCTGGGCCGGCGCGGCCGGCGCGCCCAGCAGCGCCCGCGCCCACTCGGCGTCGCGCTGGCGCACGGCGGCGCGGCACCAGGCGTCGTGCAGCTCGGTCCGCCAGTCGTCGGCCACCGGGAGCGCGACGATCGCCACCGGGTCGCGTCCCTCGAACCGCGCCCGCCACCCCTCCAACGGCGCCGCCTCCACCAACTGGCCCAGCCACCAGGCCCGTTCGCCCCGCCCGGAGGGCGGCGTGGGCGCGACGCCGTCCCGCAGCATCCCCGCATCGCACTCGTGCGGCGCCTCCACGGCGATCACCGCCGCGCCGGCCGTGCGGTCCAGCCCGACGCAGGTACGGGCGCGCCGCGCCATACGGGCCGCGAGCGCGGAACCGGGCAGCGCGGAGAGCAGTTCGGCGGCCGTGGCGCGCACATTGCGGCTGCGGTCGGACAGCGCCTCCTCGAGGAAGGGCTCGTCGGGCGCCGACAGGCCCTCGCGCAGTGAGTCGAGGAACATCAGGCGGTCCTCGGCCCGCTCCGTCGCCCATGTCGTGCGCAGCAGGTCCAGGCCCTCCCGCGGGTCGCGGCGGCGCAGCGCCGTCAGCAGGGCGACCCGCTCGGCGAACAGGCCCTCCTCCCAGCGCCGTCGCACTCCCTCGGCGCCGTCGTCCCCCGGCGGCGCGGCCGGGCCCCCGATCCCGCGGAGCGCGAACCGCCAGGCGTCGTTGAGCCGCGCCAGCCACAGGGCCCGCGGTCCCGCCAGGGCGAGCGCGGCGGGCCGCAGGTCCGTACGGGCCCGGGCGGCGTCGAGCAGCGCGGGCAGCAGCGCGTCGGGCGCGCGGTAGCCGTAGCCTTCGGCGGCGGCCAGCCACTGGGGCAGCAACTCGGTGAGATCGGGCGCCGTGCCGCGGCGGCTGCCGCCGCCCGCGCCGCCGCGGTCCGCGAGCAGCAGCGACAGCCTGCGGCGCGCGGCGGGCGGCAGCGGGGGCCGCGGATCGGCCGGGGCCGGGGCGGGCCGCTCACCGGCCGGTGCGGGGCGCAGCGCGGCGCGCCGGCGCACCGTGCTCACCGCGGCCGCGTCCAGCAGCGCGGCCGCGGCGCCCTGCCCGGCCCGCACCGCCACCGGCGGCCGGCGCCGCTCGGTCCCGAGCAGCGCCGCGCTGACCAGATCGGGCCAGGGCGCCGGGGCGGTCGCGGTGGGCGCGGGAGCCGAGGGCCGGGCGGACCCGGCGGGCGGGCCGACGACGGTCGCCTCGGCGGGGTCAGGGCTGGTGGTGGTCGTCATGCCCTTCCTCCAGGCATCGGTGGTGGACGGGGGGTACGGACGGACGGGTGCCACAACGGGCGCGGCCGGCGCGGCCGCGGGCCGGCGTCACAGTGCCACCGGGGTGGGGTCCCAGGCCGTCAGCGGCAGGAAGCCGCGGTGGCCGCATTCGCCGAAGACCGTGACCGGCGCGCCGCCCGATATGGCGGTCAGCTGCCACAGGCCCGTACGGCCCAGGAACCGCGGGTCCAGCGGGAGCGCCGACTCCCCGTCCGCGTCGGCCAGTTGCCAGCCCTCGCCGTCGCGGCCCGGAACCGGCGTGACATCGGCCAGCACCACCGGCCAGGAATCCAGCCAGGGGTCGTCGCGCAGCGCATCGCCGTACGCGGCCAGCGCGGCGTCGATACCGCTGCCCGGCGGCACCGGCCCCGGCGCCGCCGGAGCGTGCCGCTCGCCCAGGGCGACGCGCAGCGGACGGGCGCTCGGGTAGTAGGCCAGGTCCGCGTCGAGCACCAGGCCCGGCGGCAAGGTCACCTCCAGGGGGCGGCCCGCACCGCCGAAGGACAGATGCAGCGCCATCCGGCCGGTCCGCTCGCCCCGCAGATAGACGCGGCGGGTGGTCAACGCGCCGTCCTCGCCGTCCTGCTGGGCGAGCACCAGCCAGCGGTCCCGCACCGTCGCCGCCTCGGGGCCGGTCAGCACCTCGGCCGCCTCCGTGGTCAGCCCGACGCGCGAACGGACCGTCGCCGCGAGCGGGGCGGGCAACCGCTCGATGCCGAGGAAGCCCTGGTCGAGGAGGTGCACCAGCGCGCACTCCTCCAGCAGCCGGGCCGGCCAGCCGGGCCCGGACCCGATCAACGAACCCAACTCGCGCACCCGCGCGGCGAGTCCGGGCGCCTGGGCGTCGACCATGCGCGCGGCGGTCTCCTCCCAGGACCCGCCCCCCGAGCCGGAGGCGCCCCCCTCGCCGGAGGCCAGACCGGACTGCACGAGATCCTCCAGCCGCTGCTCCAACTCCGTGGCCCCCGAGGTGATCCGCCGCATCCGGCGCTCCGCCCGCCGCCGGGCGGCCTCCGCGTCGGCGGGCGCGCGCGACGCCGCGCCACCGCCCGGCGCCGCACCCTCCGTCCGCCCGGCGCGCTCGCGGCGTCCGGCCAGCCACTCCCGCACCCACTGCGGCGGCTCCCCGGCCGCCACCGCCCCCTCCTCGCCCGCCCAGAGCAGCAGCAGCCCCAACGCGTGCTTGCACGGAAACTTCCGGCTCGGGCAACTGCAGCTGAAGGCAGCGCCCTTGATGTCCACGACCGCTCGATAAGGCTGCTTTCCGCCGCCCTTGCACAGCCCCCACACCGCACTCCCGTCCGCGCCCGTCTCCGACCACGGCCCGGCCGCCGCGAGCCTGCCGCCGGCCCTGCCCGATGCCTCGTCAGATGCCAGCGAGAGCACCTGATCCGTCGTCCAGCGTTCCCCCTGCGGATTCATGTCTTCGACGCTACGACGCACCACTGACAATCGCCGCCGCGCACGCTGAAGCGGCGGCGAACCCGCAGGTCAGAGGCCGTTTTCGAAGGCGTTGTCAGTGGCGTGGTGCAGGCTGGAACTCCGCAGGCGGCCGACGGGGTTTCGCAGGGTCGGCCGCGGTCCTTGCGACGAGGGGGAGCCATGTCCGAGAACACCATCGACACACCTGACGACCCGACCGCTTCCGCACCGGCCGCCGACGCCGGTGAAGCGCTCCGCCCGCACGCGGAGGACACCTTCGCCGAGGAGCTGACGGCCCTCGCGGCCGCCGACGATCGGCCGCGTCCGGCGCGCTGGCGGCTCTCGCCCTGGGCGGTGGCGACATACCTGCTCGGCGGCACGCTCGCGGACGGCACGGTCGTCACACCCAAATACGTCGGCCCGCGCCGGATCGTCGAGGTCGCCGTGACGACCCTGGCGACCGACCGCGCACTGCTGCTGCTCGGCGTCCCCGGCACCGCCAAGACCTGGGTCTCCGAGCACCTGGCGGCGGCCATCAGCGGCGACTCCACCCTGCTGGTGCAGGGCACCGCCGGCACTCCCGAAGAGGCGATCCGCTACGGCTGGAACTACGCCCGGCTGCTCGCCGACGGCCCCAGCCGCCAGGCGCTGGTGCCCAGCCCGGTGATGCGCGCGATGGCGCGGGGCATGACCGCCCGGGTCGAGGAGCTGACCCGCATCCCCGCCGACGTCCAGGACACCCTCATCACGGTCCTGTCGGAGAAGACCCTGCCCATCCCGGAGTTGGGCCAGGAAGTGCAGGCCGTCCGCGGGTTCAACCTGATCGCCACGGCCAACGACCGCGACCGCGGCGTCAACGAACTCTCCAGCGCGCTGCGCCGCCGCTTCAACACCGTCGTACTGCCGCTGCCCGCCACCCCGGACGAGGAGATCGACATCGTCTCGCGCCGGGTCGGGCAGATCGGACGCTCGCTGGAGCTGCCCGCCGCGCCCGAAGGCATGGACGAGATCCGCCGGGTCGTCACGGTCTTCCGCGAACTGCGCGACGGCCTCACCACCGACGGCCGCACCAAACTCAAGTCGCCGTCCGGCACGCTCTCCACGGCCGAGGCCATCTCGGTGGTGACCAACGGCCTCGCCCTGGCCACGCACTTCGGGGACGGTGTGCTGCGCTCAGGGGACGTGGCCGCGGGCATCCTGGGCGCCGTCGTCCGCGATCCGGCCGCCGACCGCGTCGTATGGCAGGAGTACGTGGAGACCGTCGTGCGCGAGCGCGACGGCTGGAAGGACTTCTACCGCGCCTGCCGCGAGGTGAGCGCATGAGCGAGCGCGGAGGACGAACGGGCGGCGGAGGCGGGCCGGTGCTGCTCGGGGTGCGGCACCACGGCCCCGGATCCGCGCGGGCGGTGCGGGCCGCCCTGGAGCAGTGCACGCCCGCCGCCGTACTGATCGAGGGCCCGCCGGAGGCGGACGAACTGGTGCCGCTGGCCGCGCGGGAGGACATGCGGCCGCCGGTCGCGCTGCTGGCCCATGCGCTGGACGACCCCGGCCGGGCGGCGTTCTGGCCGCTGGCCGAGTTCTCCCCCGAGTGGGCGGCGATGCGCTGGGCACTGGAGCACGGTGTCCCCGTCCGCTTCATCGACCTGCCGGCGGCGCACTCCCTGGCCGCCGACGCGCCGGACGGCGGCGCGCGGGCCGATGCCGAGGAGACGGACGGCACCGCCGACGTACGGGTCGATCCGATCCGGGTGCTGGCCGAGGCCGCCGGCTACGACGACCCCGAGCGCTGGTGGGAGGACGTCGTCGAGCACCGCGGCGACGGCGCGGGGCCCGGCGCGGACGCGCTCGCCCCGTTCGCGGCGGTGGCCGAGGCGATGGGGGCGCTGCGCGAGACGTACGGCGACGGCGGACCCTCCCGCGCTCCCGGCTCCGCCGCGCGGGAACCCGCGGGCGAGGGCGGACACCCCTGCGAGGACGGCCCCCCTCGCTCGGCGGCCACCTCCACCGACCTGGTGCGCGAAGCCCATATGCGGCTCCGGCTGCGGGCCGCGCGGCGGGAGTTCGGCGACGACCTCGCCGTGGTGTGCGGGGCCTGGCACGTCCCCGCGCTGGCGCAGCGCACCACCATGACCGCCGACCGCCGGCTGCTCAAGGGCCTGCCGAAGGTGAAGACGGCGGTGACGTGGGTGCCCTGGACGCACCGCCGGCTCTCCCGCCGCAGCGGCTACGGCGCCGGCATCGCCTCCCCCGGCTGGTACGGCCACCTCTTCAGCGCCCCCGACCGCCCCGTCGAACGCTGGCTGACCAAGGTCGCCGGGCTGCTGCGCGAGGAGGACTACGCCGTCTCGTCGGCGCATGTCATCGAAGCGGTCCGGCTGGCCGAGGCGCTGGCCACGGTCCGCGGCCGCCCACTGGCCGGACTGACCGAACTGGACGACGCCGTCCGGGCCGTCATGGGCGACGGCACCGACGCACCGTCCCTGCTGATCCACGACCGGCTGGTGGTCGGCGAGGTACTGGGCGAGGTCCCCGAGGACGCCCCCGCGGTGCCGCTGCAGCGGGACATCACCCGCAGCCAGCGGGCGCTGCGGCTCAAACCGGAGGCCCTGGAACGGGAACTGGAGCTGGACCTGCGCAAGGAGACCGACGCCGGACGCAGCCGCCTGCTGCACCGGCTGCGGCTGCTCGACGTCCCCTGGGGCGAGCCCGTCCGCTCCCGCGGTGGCACCGGCACCTTCCGCGAGACCTGGCGGCTGCGCTGGGCACCGGAGCTGGCCGTGCGGGTCGCGGAGGCCGGCATGTGGGGCACGACCGTGCCCGCGGCGGCCACCGCCAAGGCCGCCTCCGAGGCGACCGGGGCGGCCACCCTCGCCGAGGTGACCGCGCTCGCCGAACGCTGTCTGCTCGCCCAGCTCCCCGACGCCCTGCCGGTGGTGATGCGCGCGCTGGCGGACCGCGCGGCGCTCGACGCGGACGTCGGCCATCTCGCGCAGGCGCTGCCCGCGCTCGTACGGTCCGTGCGCTACGGCGATGTCCGCGGAACGGACGCCGCGGCGCTCCGCGAGGTGGCCACGGGCCTGGCCGAGCGGATCTTCGTCGGACTGCCACCGGCCTGCCTCGGTCTGGACGCGGACGGCGCCGCCGAGATGCGCGGCCATCTCGACGCCACGCACCGCGCCGTAGCCCTCCTCGCCCCGCCACCGGCCCGGCCCGGTGGCCTGCGGGCACGCTGGGCCCAGGTCCTGCGCGCGGTGAGCGAACGGGACGCCGTAGCGGGGGTGATCCGCGGCCGTGCCACCCGACTCCTGCTGGACGACGGCGAGTTGGGCGACGGCGGAGCCGAGCGGCTGATGGGGCTCGCCCTGTCGCCGGGCACCGCGCCCGCCGACGCCGCCGGCTGGATCGAGGGGTTCGCCGGAGGCGGGGACGGCGGCATGCTGCTGGTCCATGACGAACGGCTGCTCGCCCTCGTCGACGGCTGGCTGACGGGCGTGCCGGACGCCGCCTTCCCCGACGTACTGCCGCTGCTGCGCCGCACCTTCGCCGAGTACGACACCGGTGTGCGGCGCACACTCGGCGAACTGATCCGCCGCGGCCCCGCGGCCACCCCGGGCGGGCCCGCCGGCGACGCCATGGCCGCGCCCGGCTTCGGTCCCGGCCTGGACCGCGACCGTGCCGCGGCCGCACTCCCCACGCTGCGCCTGCTGCTGGGGATCGAACAGCGCGGCTTCGACGACGAACGCGCGGACGAGCGCGCGGACGACGGACGGGACGGCCGACCGTGCGACCGACCGGATGACCGGCCCTACGGGCGAGCGGAGGGGCGACCGGGTCGGACCGAATCGCCCGAAGACCTCACGGGGGTGGCGAGTTGAGCGATCTCACAACGGGCCGAGAGCCCACCACCGAGCGCCTGCGCCGCTGGCGACTGGTCCTGGGCGACGGCGGCGCGGACGGCACGGGATACGAGCCGCGGGGGCGCGATGCCGCCATGGACGGGGCGCTGGCCTCGCTCTACGGCCGGCAGCAGGGCGACGGCGGCAAGGGCGCCGACGGCGGGCCCCGCTCTGCCGGACTGGGAGCCTCGGCGCCCGGTGTCGCGCGCTGGCTCGGCGACATCCGGACGTACTTCCCGTCCTCGGTGGTGCAGGTGATGCAGCGTGACGCCATCGACCGGCTGGGACTGTCCGCGCTGC
The DNA here is from genome assembly GCF_045690365.1 of Streptomyces sirii. Lineage (NCBI taxonomy): Bacteria > Bacillati > Actinomycetota > Actinomycetes > Kitasatosporales > Streptomycetaceae > Streptomyces > Streptomyces sirii. The sequence goes on from NZ_CP147982.1 coordinate 5,597,457, forward strand.
TGCTGGAGCCGGAGATGCTGCAGGCCGTCGAGGCGGACGTCCATCTGGTGGGCACCCTGCTCTCGCTCAACAAGGTCATGCCCGAGACCACGAAGCAGACCGCACGGGCCGTCGTCCGCAAGGTCGTCGAACAGCTGGAGGAGAGGCTCGCGACCCGCACCCGCGCCACCCTCACCGGCGCGCTGGACCGCTCCGCGCGGATCAGCCGGCCCCGCCACCGCGACATCGACTGGGACCGCACGATCCGGGCCAACCTCAAGAACTACCTCCCGGAGCACCGCACGGTCGTCCCCGAGCGGCTGATCGGCTACGGCCGGGCCGCCCGGTCGGTGAAGAAGGACGTGGTGCTCTGCATCGACCAGTCCGGTTCGATGGCCGCCTCGGTCGTCTACGCCTCGGTGTTCGGCGCGGTGCTGGCCTCCATGCGGGCCCTCGACACCCGGCTGGTCGTCTTCGACACCGCGGTGGTGGATCTGACGGACCAGCTGGACGACCCGGTCGACGTGCTCTTCGGCACCCAGCTCGGCGGCGGTACGGACATCAACCGCGCGCTCGCCTACTGCCAGTCCCGCATCACCCGCCCCGCCGACACCGTCGTCGTCCTCGTCAGCGACCTGTACGAGGGCGGAATCCGCAACGAGATGCTGGGCCGGGTCGCCGCGATGAAGGCGTCCGGTGTGCAGTTCGTGACCCTGCTCGCGCTCTCCGACGAGGGCGCCCCCGCCTACGACCGGGACCATGCCGCGGCCCTCGCGGCCCTGGGCGCACCGGCGTTCGCCTGTACGCCGGACCTGTTTCCGGACGTGATGGCGGCCGCGCTGGAGAAACGTCCGCTGCCCATACCGGACATGGCGGAGCAACGGTGACCGATGCACCGGGAGGACTTGCGTGGCACCTGGCTCCTCGTGCAAGGATCAGGGCATCGCTCGATCGCCCGCGACGCGCGTGACATCGAGGCCGTGTGCCCGGATGTCCCCGTCCGTATGGGAAGGTCCCCTCCTTGTCTGCTGTGTTCGCCCTGCCTGCCGCCGTGCGCCTGCCGCGCACGGTGGCCGCGCGGCGCGCACTGCTGGCCGGGCTCTTCCTGGTGGGCTTCGTCGCTCTCGGCTTCGCCTTCGGTCCCGGCGCCCACGCCGACGACCGCACCAGCGCACCGGCCCCGACCGGGGCGGCGTCCCCGGCCCCGGCCGAGGCGTCCCTCCCGGACCGGGCCGCCACCCGGACCGGGACGGCCGACCGGCTGTCCGGATCCCGGACCGCACTGGAGCGGCGGGGCCAGGCAACCGGCGCGGACATCGCCGACGGTACGCAGGACGCGTCCGCCGCGGTGGCCGAGGCCGTAAAGCCCGCCGCCGAGCAGACCGCGCCGGTCACCGGCCGGATCACCGAGCCGGTGAGCCGGATCGTGCGGGAGGTCGGGGACTCGGCCGGTGCCGCGCTGCCCGTGAACCTCCCGGCCGGTGAGCACGCGAACCGTCCCGGCGACGGCGCGGAGCAGCACGGCCGTACGCCGCAGGGCATGCACCCGTCCGGTCAGCCGCGGTGCGTCGCGCCGGCCGACGGCGGCGCCGCGCACCGGCTCGCGCACCTCGCCGACGGCCTGCACAAGCCGGCCGCCGAGCAGCCCGTGACCGTCGTTCACGAGCAGCGGGACCCGGGCCACCAGGGCCTTCCCGCTCAGCTTCCGCAGGGCCAGGCGGCGCCGGCCTCGCACACCGCCGGTGACGGCCACGGCCCCCGTGGTGGGGACCAGCACGCCGCCGCCCCGGCGGACTTCACGAGCCTCCGGCTGCTGCCGGGTGGCGTTCGCACGGCCGATGGCGCTCCGACGCGCATGCGGGCCGAAGAAATCCTCGAATTCCCGGGCTAGGGCAGACCGCTCCGCGTCTGTAACTGGACCTGCCGCGCGGGGGCGGGACAGGTCTGCCCTTAAACCCCTCCTGAATTCGAAGGACTTCATCACCATGCGCTCGAACATCCGCCGCTCCATCGTCGTCGCCGCTGCCGCCACCGGTCTGTGGGCCCTGGGCTCCGTCGCCGCCAACGCCGCCGAGCTGCCCGCCGTCCCGGACCTGCCCGCCACCGGCACGGTGACCGACACCGCGAACCAGGCCGCCACCGACGTCACCGGCACCGCGCAGAAGACGGCCGGCGACGTGGCCGGCAAGGCGACCGACACCCTCGGCGGCGGCCTGCCGACCCAGGGCCTGCCCACCGGCAAGCTCGGTGACGTCACCGGCGCCGTGGACGGCGTGCAGAAGCAGGCCGGCGGCGCGAACCTGCCGAAGACCGGCGCCGTGGGCAAGGCCGCCGACCTCAAGCAGGGCAAGAAGGCCGCCAAGTCCGCTCAGAAGGCCGCGAAGAAGGCCGCGAAGAAGGCCGACCTCGGCAAGCTCGGCCGCCTCACGGACGGCAAGCTGCCCGCCGTTCCGTCGCTGCCCGCCACCCCGGGCGTCCCCTCCGCCGGCCTGCCCCAGGTGCCGCAGACCCCCGAGCTGCCCAAGACCCCCGCGCTGCCCAAGGCTCCCGGCTCCGCCGACAACCTGCTGGCCTCGCTCGCCGGTGCGGGCGTCCGCCCCGAGCAGCTGACGAAGCAGGCCCAGGGCGCGCTGGCGACCGTCCGCCCGGTCGTCGACAGCACCGCCGCCGACGTGCTGCCGCCCGTCGCCCAGCGGATCGTCGTCAAGGTCGTGCCGGTCGCCCAGGGTGCGGTCGGCGGCGCCGGCCGGCTCGCCGGTGACGCGGCCGCCCAGGCGACCCCGTTCGTGACCGTCGTCGGCGGCCAGGCGCAGCTGTTCGTGCAGGGCACCGCCGCCGACGCGGTGCCGTTCGCGCAGGGTGCGGCCACCGACGCGGTCGCCTTCGCGCAGGGCAAGGCCACCGACGCGGTGCCGTTCGCGCAGGGCAAGGCCGCCGGCGCCGTCGCGTTCGCCCAGGGCGCGGCGACCGACGCCACCCCGTTCGCGCAGGGCCTGGCCGCCGTGGTCGTGACCGACGCGCAGGGCACCGCCACCCAGGCCGTCGCCGGTGTGCAGGGCCTGACCCCGGCCAAGTCCCTGCCCGCCGACGTGTCCGACGTCGCCAACGTCCCGGCTGCGCCCGCCGTTCCGGCCGTGCCCGCCGACGTGTCCGACGTCGCCAACGTCCCGGCTGCGCCCGCCGTTCCGGCCGTGCCCGCCGACCTGACCGACGCCGTCGCCGTCCCGGCCGTGCCCGCCGACCTCGCCGACCTGACCAACGCCGCCAACGTCCCGGCGCTGCCGGTCCTCCCGGTCCAGGCCGTCTGATCCGTCGGCCTACTAGGCCGACACCACCGGCACATCGGCCGCGGCGGCGGCCGACGCCGGATCACCCATGAACAGCCGGGCGGACCTCTGTGGGGGAGGACCGCCCGGCTTTGGTGTTCGTGTGTTCGCGTGCTTGAGAGCGCGGGGACCGGGCCGCCGGCCTGGGGCGGGGCCCTAGGGGGCGGTCGAACGCATCCTGTAGGGGGAGCGAGGGCCCCCTGTGAGGCCACAACGTGGTGGCGCAGGGCGGTATTCCGTGTTTACGCGGTGCGCAACGAGCACCGCGCACGCAACGGTAGGAGTACTCCGCACCGCAAGCACCGCAAGCGCAGCGCCCCTGCGGGAGCCGGCGGCCACTGGGCGTACCGGGCCGATGGGCCATCCGCCCCTACGAGTTGGGCACCCGTAACCGTTCCCAGCTGACGCGGCCCGGCAGGCCGTCGGCGTCCTTGCCGCGGAAGCCGAGTTTGCGTTGCCAGGAGGCGTAGGACTTGCGGTGTGCCTCGGTCCACTCCGGGCCCGGACGGCCCCGGTAGTGGCCGCAGTCCTCGGCCACCAGTCGCTCGCCCATCGCCGCGATCACCGGGCTGGGCGTCCCCGGCCGGAAGAAGTCGCGGCCGGGGAACGGCGCGTACGGCGGATGCTGCGGCCCGGGCGGCACCGGCCGCCCCGTCCCGTCACCCGAGCCGTCACCGGAGCCGCCCCCCGGGCCGCCGCCGGCACCGTCACCGGAACCGCCTCCCGACCCGCCGCCCGAGCCACCCGAACCACCGTCGCCCGAGCCACCCGCGCCCGACCCCGCGCCGTCCGGCCCTCCGCCGCCGGAGCCGTCGTCGCCCGTGGCGGGTTCGCCCTCCGGTGGTTTCGCCAGGCGCTGCTTGATCCGGTCGCGCATCCGGTCCATCACGAAGCCGCGCGGATCGACCTTCCCCGGCTGCCACTCCTTGTGGCCGATCACCGAGCGCTCGCTCCAGCCGTGGGCCCGGCAGAGCGCCGCCGACACCTTCTCGATCGCGAGCTGCTGCTCCTTCGGCCACGGGTCCTGGCCGTCACCGAGGTTGATGCACTCGAAGCCGTAGAAGTGCCGGTTGCCGTCGGTGTCGGCGGCGTCGTCCTTCGGCAGCGGAGACTCCTCGGCGATCACCGCCTCCAGGACGTCGCGGTCGCCGAGTCCGGCGTGGTTGGCGCGGCCGTTGCCGACGAGATGGATCTCGCCCCGCTTGTCGATCACCCCGTGGCAGAGCGGCCCCGGCAGATCGGGGTGCCCGTCGTAGCACAGGTCCACCGAGGCTTCGAGGCCCTCGGTGACGGTGTGATGGATCATCACCCCGTGCATCGGGCCCCATCTGCCCTTCGCGTTGCGGTGGTGCCGGCGCCAGTCGCGGACCTCGTGGACCACCAGGCCCTCGGCGCGCAGCGCCGCCAGCAGCTTCGCCGCGGTCAGGGGTGTGGCCATCAGCCGGCTCCCCCTTCGTCGACCGCCGCTTCGGCCGCGGCGGTGGTCTGCGACCTGCTGGGCGCCGGCTGCGCCGCATCGCCCGCCGCGCCGGACGCGTCGTACCCGGCCCCGGACGTCTCGTCCGCCGGGTAGCCCGCCTGCTCCTCCGCCCGCGCCTCGGCCTCCGCGGCCAGCGCGTCGTCGTCCGCGGCCGGGATGTCCGCCGCCAGCGGCCGGAACGCCCGCCGCAGATCGGGTTCGGCCTGCTCGCCCGCCACCCACGCCAGCGGCGCGAAGTGCACCTCGATACCGGACGGGGGCTCCAGCAGCGGACGGCGCGCCGCGTCCGCGGGCCACTCGACCTGGCCGGTGGCCGTACGGGCCGGGATCAGCCAGTAGTCGCCGGTGCGGTAGGTGCCGCGGGGCGCGAAGTACACCTCCACACCGTCCTCCAGCGGCAGCCACTCGCCCTCCTCGACCGGCAGCGCACCGTGCCTGAGCCGCTCGGCCCTCGCACCTCGCTCGACGGCCTTGCGGCCGCCGCCCTCGTGGTGGTCCCAGCGGCGCAGGAACGGATGCAGCTCCGGCCGGCGGCCGACGCCCGGCCCCGGCTCGTCGGACAGCCGCACCCGGCGGCCCGGCAGGTCGAGCTCCTCCACCCGCAGCAGCGGCGCCGCCTCACCACGGCTGGCGTAGGCGGTGTCGACGAACTCGACCCGGTCGCCGACGTTCAGATCCAGCTTGTCGTCGCCGCCCAGCGTCGCCAGCGCCACCCAGGTGCCGTCGAGTTCGTCGACCGGGAAGGTGACGGAACCGTTCTCCCTGGACCACTTGAAGGTGGCGTCCTTCGCGCCGCCGCCGTCGTGCACCTCGACCCGGTAGAGCTGGTTCTCCGGCCCCCGGTAGCGGGCGTCCGGGGCGACCAGGCAGGGCTCGTCGTCGGCGTGGTCCGGGCGCTCGCTGCGCGCCGCGAGGCCGGAGCCGGGGGCGGCCTGCTTCCGCGCCCAGTCGGCGAAGGCCTTGCGGATGTCCTTGATCGGCGGGGTGTGGTCCTCGATGCCCAGCTCCGCCGCGGGCAGCGGCAGCACCTGCCACACCACCTTCGTACGGGCCGCGGTGTCCGGCATCGCCGACCCCAGCGCCACCTCGCGCAGCGCCGGGTCCTCGGCGGCGGTGACCACCCGCTCCCACACCTTCAGATACGCCAGATACGGGAAGGCGCCGGGCAGCCGGTCGCCCGGCCGCTCGGGGTCCCGGAAGCCGTCGGGCTGCTCCCAGTACGTCCAGGTGGTGGCCGGTGCGGCCGGTGCGCCCGCGCCGTCGCCGCCCGGCTCGTCCTTGCCGTCGTCGTCGGCCGCGCCGTGCGCGGGCACCGGCACGCCGGGCCGCGGGCGGGTGGCGTCGCACAGGATGCCGTCGACGTAGTAGCGGCCGCCGCCGATGACCAGGTCGTCCAGGTCGCGGCCGCCGCCCCGCAGGGCGATCTTGAAGCCGGTGGCGCCGCTCGGCCCGCCGTGCTCGCCGATCAGGTCGGCGGCGAGCGTACGGGCCTGGAACAGCTGGATCGCGGTCTGCTCGTTGGCGTCCGCGTCGAGCTGTACGCGGCCCTGCTGGGCGACGACCGCGGAGTAGTGACGCTCCGGCCGGTGGGTCAGGCGCGAGAGATCAGCGTGCATGGAAGGGGTCCCCCTCGTACGGGATGCTCAAAAGGTCGGCGGTCGTCTCACAGCAAGGGCGCCGGGTGCGCCGGCGGTTCACGCCACGAACGGGCGGGCGGTGCACCCCGTGCGCGGGCGGCGGGCTCATGTCACGAACACCACCCCCGCGTCGCTGCCCGCCGGCGTGTACTCCGCCAGCCGGGCCCGCAGGCTGTCCTCGCGCTGCGGCTGGTACAGGTCGTGGTAGGCGCCCATCTCCGCGCCGTCCTCCGCGCCGCGCCGGATCTCCGGCGCGCAGTCGTCCGCCAACTGCCCGTACCAGGGCGTGCCGTAGCGCTCGCCGCGCAGCAGCGGCCGCACCCGAGCGGAGTCCGTCGGGCCCGCCAGGTCCGGCTGGCAGCGGTGGCGGCGCGGGGTGCGCGACCCCGGCGGGACATAGCTGAACCGCACACAGCCGATGCCGCGCCGGGCGACGTGCAGCCGACCGGTGAAGACGCTGTTCTCGGCGAGCTGCACGGCGTGGGTGTGCACTTCGCCGATGACCGTGGAGCGGTGCGCGTACAGCACCGCGTGGGCGTGCCGGCAGTCCGGCGCCGACAGCGCCTCGCGGTCGGCGCCGGTGGCGTCCAGGATGCTGTCGCGCAGATGGATCGGCAGTGGATCGGTGCCCACTTCGTCGCCGATCACCTCGATGGTGCCAAGGATCGTCCGGTCGATCTCCACGCACGCCGTCGTACGGTCCAGCACCAGGCTCGGCTCCTCGGGGGAGTGCGGATCGCACTCCGGCTCCAGGGACCAGCCCGGCACCAGGGTGCAGTGCCGCAGCACCAGCGCGCCCATCGGGCCGGTGACGTTCAGCCCCCGCCCGGTGACCAGCAGCCCGTCGAGCACCATCCGGGGCCGCTCGCCGACCGCGCAATCGGCCTCCCGCGCCCGGATGTTGAGCGCGTCGGGCCGGTTGCTGTACCAGTCGAGCAGCCGGATGACGGGCCGGGTGCCCTCGGCGGCGCACAGCTGAAGCCGGTCGCCGGGATCCAGGTCGAAGTCCAGCTGTTCCTGGTAGGCGCCGCTGTGGGTGATCTCGATGATTCCCTCGGGGCCGCACTTCCCGGACCGCCGGTCGTGCTGCCACGCCCCGTAGGCGTCCATGATCCGCTGGAACGCCTGGCCCGGCCCGACCCGGTAGACCGCGGCGTCGGGGGCGGCCGGGCTCCCCCAGCCTCCGGCCGGGCTCCCCCAGCCTCCGGCCGGGGGGACCCCCATCTCGCTTCGCTCCCGCTCGTACTCGCCGCCGCCCAGCTCGTCGCCGAACCCGTAGTGGTAGTCCACCCAGACGCCCTGCCGGGGCGCCGAGCGCGCGCCGAACGCCATCCGGCCCAGCTCCGGATCGACCGCGACCTGCCCGCGCTTGGGCCGGTAGCGCCAGTCGCCGAGGTCGGCGACGACGATGTCGGCGAGCGGGACCGGGGCGTCGTGCCCGTCCCGGCGGATGGTGAAGCTCTTGCCCGGCCCGTAGTAGTCCGCGAGCCGGTCGTGCAGCTGTCGGCGCCGGATCGCCGCCGGCACGTTGTCGAGGGTGGCGATATGCGCCGCGGACGGCTCCGGCTCCGGGCGGGTCAGCAGCGGGGTGTCGTTGCCCAGGATGGAGAACGTGTAGAGGTTGCGGGCCCGGTCGATGCAGTACGCCGGCGCCCCCGTCACCGCGTACGGCTTCAGCCGCCACACGAACAGGCCGATCCCGGCCGGGGTGTGACCGCCCTGCGTGTGACGGGAGTCGGCCCGGCGCACGTCCACCGAACGGGCCACCGTCCCGAACGGCCCGCCGGCCAGATCGAGCGCCGCGCCGTCACGCAGGTCCACCAGCCGCCCGCGCCCGGCGCGCCGCGCGTTGACCGCCTCGGTGCCCGACCCGTACAGCTTCACCGGCTGCTGGTGCGCGAGGAGCCGGGAGAACTCCACCGCCCGCGCCGGCCAGCCCGCGACCGACTCCGACAGCTCCTCCAGCAGCGCCACAGTGCCCTTGCGCCGCCGGTTGCCGACCGTCGCCGCCACATCGCGGCGCGGCGCCAGCGCCTCGGCCAGCCGCCGACGCGAGGAGTCCGGCAGCCCGCCGTCGCGCAGCCCGCCGGCCAGCACCCGCTCGTAGCCCGGCAGCGGCCGGTAGCCCACCAGGTCGCCCAGGTAGGGCAGCACCCACTCGGCGGCGCTCTCCACGAACCAGTCGTCGTAACTCTGGGCGACCCCGTCGCGCACCCGGTCCACCTGCTCGGCGATCACGGCCAGCAGCGCGCGCAACGGCTCGCCGCCTTCCGCGTCGCGCAGCCGGTGCCACTGCGGAAGCAGCTCCGCGAGCCCGTCCGGCTCCCTGGTCGTACTCATCGGGGCACCTCCGTGCCGAACGCCGGATCCGTGGTCGTGATCACCGTCGTCATGGCCGTGATCGTGGTCGTGGTCATCGGGTCACCTCGGTGAGGATCAGGGTGTCCGCGACCCGCGGCGAGAACAGCGCCAGCTGCGCCGGCCGGATACCGCGGAAGACGCAGACCGCGCGGCCCTTCGCCAGCGGCCGGGTGTCGGTGATGTCGGGGTTGTGCCGCAGCAGCTCGGCCAGCGAGATGCCGTAGCGGCCGGCGACGGCGGTCAGCGTCTCGCCGCCGTCCGCCGTCACCTCGTGGATCCGCTCGTCGTACGCGGCGAGCCGGGACGGCACCGAGGTACGCGGCGGCTCGGCGAACTGTGCGGACAGCCCGGCCAGTTCGGCGGTGGAGACGGACGCCGGGACGCCGGTGAAGGCATCGACGTCGACATAGTCCACCCCCGGCACGGACTGGGCGGCGGCCAGCACCTCCGACAGCCGCGCCGGCTGCCCCAGCTCCCGCCCGTCGTAGCCCAGCCGGTCCAGCACCGCCCGCCGCACCCGCGGCTCCACCAGCGGCCACGCGTGGTCCGCCGCCACCTTCACCCTCGCCACGCACAGCAGCAGCACCGGCTCGCGCACATCCACCCGGACCGGCAGCCGGGCGTCGCCGTACTCGGCCAGCGACGCCCGCAGCGCCCGCAGCACCTCCGCGTCCGGGTCGAGCGGGATGTCGTCCACCCCGGCCACCGTCACATGCAGCACCTTGCGCCGCCCGTCGAAGAGTTCACGGGCCGAGGCCCGGCCGATACCGGCCCGGGAGCGGGCGAAGTCCTCGTAGTCCGCGAGCGAGACCAGCCGGTCCAGCGCGGAGACCGCCAGCGGGACGGTGCGCCGGGTCAGCCCGGGGCCGTCGGCGTCCGCGCCGCCGCTCGCGGGCTGCGGATTGGTCACCCCGGTGACGCCCAGCGGCCGGGTGACCGCCTGGGTGATCCGGTTCGCCGCGACGTTCGCCGCCCGCCCGGTGCCGAAGCGGTAGCGGGCCCGCACGTTGTCGTGGCCGGTCGGCAGCCGGGCGCCGTGCACCCCGTCGCCGAACGTCACCGTCGTACGGCCTTCCCCGCCGCCGCCGGCGCTGGTGCCCGTCACATACACCCGCTCCCGCGGCCCGCGCCCGGCCAGACTGTCCACCGCGTGCCACAGCAGCCCGTCGACCCGCACCTGAAGCTCCGGGGCGGCGCCCAGCGGACTGTCGTCCGGCAGCCACGTCAGCGGCGACTGCCACAGCGCGAACGTCTGGTTGGCGCGGGTGGCGTCCCCGCTGCCGATGGGCTCGTCGCGGCTCTCCCCGTGCGACGCGGGCACCACGTTGCCCTGGACACGGACCGTCTCCCGCCGGTAGCGGTAGGCCAGATCCGCGGTCAGGGTCAGCACCGTGTGCACATGGTCGCCCGGCAGGTCCGCGTCCAGGTGCTGGTCCACCGACGCGATCACGGCGAGCTCGGTGGCCCGCAGCCCGGCGCCGCCCGCGAGGCCCGGGATGTCGCTGCGCTCACCGGAGACCACGATCCGCCGCCCCGGCAGCAACCCGTCGTACAGCTCGGCGAGTTCCAGCTCGTTGCCGTGCACGTCCTCACCCAGCGGCTCGTCCGCCATCCGCAGCGGCTCGCCGCCCGCGTGCACGGTCGTGTCCCGGATCGTCGAGAGCACCACATCGTGCTCGTCCAGCCAGGGGTCGGCCAGCGTCAGTTCGGTGCCCCGCCCGGTGATGCCGAAGTTCGTGTACGCGGCGGTGCGCACCGCCGTCACCCGGCTGGTGACGAACGCCAGCTTCTTGTCGCCCGGTATGCCGTCCTGCCCGCCCGCGCCCTTACGGGGACGCCGGATCGCCACCCAGCTGCCGACCGTGATGCCGTCCTGCACCGAATCCAGCGACAGCACATGGCGGTTGGCGGGCGCGGGGACCGTGGCGACACCGATCTCCACGGCGGGCGGTTCGCCGCCCGGCGTGCGCCGCACGGTCACCTCGTACTCGCCGTGGCGGACCTGCCGCTGCTCGCCCGGACGCAGATGCCAGGTCTCGGTCCGGCCGTTGTGCACCGCGACCTCGATCCGGTCCTCCTCGTCCGGACGGGCCACGAACAGGGTCCGCTCGGGCAGGCCGGCCCGCAGCCGCGCGGTGACCCCGGCATCCTGCGAATCGGTCGGCCGCCGGCCCAGCCAGCTCAGATCGTGGTCCTGGCCGGTACGCGTGGACAGCTCGACCCGGCCGGGACCGAGGTCGAACGGCTCGTCCGACGGCAGGTTCACGGTGTGCTGCACCGAAGCACCGGTCTCGATGTGCTGGAACTCCGCCTTCACCGGCACCTTGCCGGCCGTGTCGAACACCACCCGCATGCCGGTCAGCGCGGCGCCCGTGAGCGGCCAGTCCGACTGCCGGATCACCCGGCCCTTGTCGTCCTGCACCGGCTTGAGCGGCGCCGTCGCCCCGAACGGCGCGGCGCTCACCCGCATCGCCAGCAGTTCCCGCAGCGCGCCCTGCGCCTCGGGTGCCGCCCGCCGCCACGCCGCGTACATCCCGTCGGCCAGCCGCGGATCCAGCGCGGACAGCAGTCGCGCGGTCAGATCCGAACCCGGCGCGAACAGCCGGCCGGGATCGCGGAAGGCGGCCCCGGCACCGGACGGCGGACGGACCACACGGGTGCGCAGCGCGGGGAGGACGGCGGCGAGGGCCTGCAGCGCCGGTGCGCCCTGCCCCGCCGCGGACTTCGGCTTCGGCGCACCGGGCACCGTACGGGCCGGCTCCAGATCCCCGGCCCGCTCCCGCAGCTCGCCGACCACCGCCGCCAACCGCTCGAACCAGGCCGCGACCTCCTCGTACGGCGCGGCCAGCACCTGCGCCTCGGCCAGCCGCTCATGCGGCCCGGCGAGCCGCTCGGCGAAGGCGGCGGGCGAGGAACCGGCCGCCCCGTCCAGGTCCTTGCGCAGCGGGGCCAGCACCTGGACGTCGAAGGTGTCGATCAGCTTGCTGACCGGCCGCGGGTTCGGCGTCTGCGGTGTGGGCGGGCCGGGCTCGTCGGGATCGTCCGGGTCACCGGCGTCCGGCGGCTCGGTGATCCACTGCCGCAGCTCGTCCACCAGCTCCTTCAGGGTCGGCGGCGCGGACCGCGGCAGCCCGATCGCGGTGCGGTCCTCCTCCCGGTCGATCCGCACCTTCGCGACCGGCAGCAGCAGCTGCCGACTCCCACCGAAGTCGAACAGCAGCTGGTCACCGGTCTGCAGAGCGGCGTTGGTGCCCGCCACGAACAGCTCCGAGCGCTGTGCGAGGTCCTCGGCGACCAGCAGGGCCGGCCGCCGCCGGCGCACCTTCAGCTCGTTCCACGCCCAGCGCGCGGTCAGATCCTCGTCCGTCTCGAAGGTCTGCGACTCCTCGCCGGTGGCGGCGGGCACACTGTGGCTGCGCGCGCCGCGCGGGATGACCACCGGCAGGTCCTCGGCGCGCGGATCCTTGTCGAGGGTGTACGCGAGATGGGTGTCGGCGGCGACGCCCGGCCGCGGCCGGTGCCCCACCAGCCGCCCCAGCAGGGCCAGCGACCGGTGCTCGTTGGCGGTCCGCAGATAGCCCTCCTGCGCGATCCGCTCGCCGTGGAAGGTCAGTACGTCACCGAGCACCGCCCAGGCGTCGAGCAGCCCGATCGCCGGATCGTCCGGCGTCCGCACGGTCAGACCGCGCAGCGCCGGGTAGGCGGGCGAGGCGAGCCGGTCGAGCATCCCGGCGAGGAAGCCGCCGTAGTCGCCGACGCGGTAGTCCAGTGCCGGGCGCCCCGGCGGGTTGTAGAGGGCGTCGGGGGCGCGGCGCTCGTCGTGGCCGCCGATCCCCCCGTCGCAGCCGCATCCGCGGACGCTCATCGGGCACTCCCCAACTCAATGGTCAGCCGGCCGTTCTCGGGCCGCTCCGGGTCGTTGTCGCACACGGCGATCTCCAGCGGGCCGAGCCGCAGCACACCGTCCTGAAGCGCGCGGTCGTCGAGGTGCTCCTCGTGGACCAGCCGCTGCAGGCGGGTCACCCGGGCGCTCAGCACGCCCGGGACGGCCGCGGCCACCGCCGTGAGGCGGCTGAGCCGCACCGGCTCCCCGAACGTCAGCGCGTCCGGATGGAAGAAGCCCAGACCGCCCCCCGACAGCCGCCGGTTGCCCAGCGCCCGCGTCAACTCCGCCAGGATCCGACCGTGTTGATGACCGGGCGCCGCACACACCTCGACCGTCAGATCCACCGGCACCGTCCGGGCCGGCTCGACGACCAGGTCGTGCCCGATCCGCCGGTAGCCCTCCAGCGCGTACGCGACGGAGTCCAGCAGCCGCGCCGAGGGCTCACCGCTGCCCGCCGCGTCGATCGCCACATGCGCCTCCTGGACGCTGCCGGTCCAGCGAATCTCGGCCGCGGCCCGCTGCACACCCGGCAGCGCCGACGCCAGCTCCGCGTAGTCGGCGGCGGTCACCGCCCGCAGCCGGGTCCGCTTCAGATCGAGCGGCGCCAGCTGCCGCACCTGCTCGACCGGTTCGGGCTCCGTACCGCCGGTGGCGGGCAGCGGGTTGCGGACACCGGCCACCGGCAGGGGCGCCGCGGCATCCGAGTCCTTCGCACTCCGGTCGAGCACCAGGTGGTTGATGGCCTCGGCGCCGACATTGCCCGCCGTGCCGCCGCCCAGCCGGTAGCGCAGGGTCAGCCGGCTGCCGGGCTCGGGCCGGGCCCCGTAGCGCCCGTCGCCGAACCGCAGCGCCAGCCGCCCGTCGTCCTGCAGCTCACCGACGAAGTGCCGGTCGCGGGGGCCGCTGTCGAGCAGGTCGCGGCGCGGCAGCCAGGTCCGCTCCCCGTCGTCGAGGCGTACGGCGGGCAGCGCGGCCCGCGGATCGGGCAGCAGACCCGCCGCCGGCCCGTGCAACACCGGCTCGTCCGGGTCCAGCCCCACGGCGTACACCGGGCCCCAGCCGTGCGCGATCTCCCAGGCGATCCGCCGGTCCAGCACCGTACCCGCCCGGGCCCGCGCGCTCAGCACCTCCAGCCGCCGCAGCTTGGCGTCCAGCAGCCGGTCGGCCCGGTGCAGCAGCTCGCGCAGCGCCCGCACCGGGTGGCGGCGCAGCTCGAACCGTTCGAGGGTCTTCAGCCCGAACACCACCGCCAGCTCGGCGATCTCCTCCTCCGCCAGCCCGTCGTGGTCCCGGGCGCTGCGCCACAGTTCGACGAGCCGGTCCCGCACGCGCTCCCGTATCCCCGCCAGCCGGTCGGCCTGCCCCGCCGCGACCTGCGCGGGCTGGGGGAACGGCACGGTCTGGGCGACGGGGGAGCGGTGCAGCACCGGCCGGAAGCGCGGCGCGACGCCCGGGTAGACGGACTGCGCGAGCAGTGTGCGCAGCGCCTCGGCCTGGGCGTGCACGGTGCCCGGTACCACACGCTCCCGCCGCTGCCCGGCCGGCTCCAGCCCGAGCCCGGCCCGTACGGTCGCCTCCTCACCGACGACGGTGAACAGCTCACGGATGTCGTCGGGGGTGAGCGCCCGATGGCAACCGGTCTTCTCCAGCAGGGCGTTGATCGTGGCCGCGGTGGCGTTGCCGCCGCCCTCGCGGTCGCCGCAGCCGAAGGCGGGCGGATCGCACGAGCCCAGGACGGCGGGGACGGGTGGGACCGTGACGGTCTCCGGGACGCCCTCATCGGTGCTGCCGAAGACCAGCGACCGCCCGTGATCGACCAGCACGACATTGCCGCGCGCCACACTCACGTCCTCGACGGGCGCGCAGTCGGGCCCGCCCCGGGTGGACAGCGCTAGCGGGAACGCCAGCGCGTCCTCCGGCGCCCAGGTCACCTCCAGCACCGGCTGGTCGTCGAGCCGGTCGACGGCCGGGGTGACCGAGGTCAGCCGGACGGTCTGCCGGTGGGCGGGGTCCTGATCGCCGGGCGTGCCCGTCCGCGGCCCCTTGACCTCCTCGAACAGCAGCAGATCACCGGGGGAGAGCCGCAGCGCCCGCACCTCGCAGGCGTCGTCCGCCCACTCGTCGCGCAGCGTCGCGCCGGTGGCCCCCTTCGGCAGGGCGCAGACCTCCGCGCCCCAGGTCCACAGCCGGATGGCGTTGTGCTCGGGCCGCGCCACGAGCGGCGTATCGGCGACCGGCTCGAAGACCTCCACCGCACCGCGCTCGTCCAGCACCGCCAGGTCCCGGTCGTCGACGACGCTGCCGATCTCCGGCCGGTCGCGCGGCCCGAACGTCCGCGTGTCGATCGCCGCGAAGCGGAACTCGCCCGGAAGCAGGGTGAGTTCCTCCACCGCCTCCACCGACACGAACGCCCGCGCACTGCACCCGTCGTGCATCGGGTAGTCGATCAGCCGGACATGCCGCCGTACGGAAACCCTCCGCCGCGCCGTGTCGAGATACGCCTCCGTCGCCACCGCGTCCTGCTGGTAGCTGATCTGGTCGGCGGTGTACGCCAGCAGCTCGACCAGCGTCATCCCCAGATCCGCGGGACTGCGCTCGACCCAGTCGGGGGTGGTCAGCCGCAGCCGGTCCAGGACCAGCCGGCGCAGGGTGTCGTAGTCGCGGGCCGTGTAGTCGATGACGGGCGCCGGCCGGAAGGTGTCCGGGCAGTCGCCCGGCCCGGTGCCGCCCTCCTCGTCCGCGCAGTCGAAGGGACTCGGGCAATCCGCCCGGAAGGAGAAGTCCTGGCCGAAGTACCGCTGGTCGAAGCCCTCGTACGGCTCGGTGCCGGACCGCCCGTACGGATCGGCCTCGACGAGGGAGAGCCGGTAGCGCGAGGTGTCCCCGGTCCGGTCCAGCGTCACCAGCAGCCGGTCGTCGAGCTCGGGATCCTCCTCCCGCTCGACCAAGACCTCGACAGCCTGCATTCCGGTGATCCTGCGCCCACCATCAATACGGACGTTCTCCGGCCGCAGCCCGTGCGGCGCCTTGCCGAGAAAGGTGACGGTCAGCGTCACCCCGTCGTCGGCGACCTCCACCGCGTCGACGCCGTTGAGCCGCGCCGCCCTGACCCGCCCGCGCCGCCCGTCCCCGGCATGCGTCAACTCGCCTGTAGTGCCGCCCCGTTGCCGCTGACTCATCCCTCGCCCCGCCCCTCGAACACCTCGTCGCGCCGGCTCGCGGTGGAGCGCACCACATAGCGCAGATAGACCCGTACGACGTTCTCCTCGCTCACCACGTCCAGCGACTCGACCTCGATGAGGTCCCCCAGCCACCGCTGCAGCGACGCCTGCACGGACAGCTCCACCGCCGACGCCAGCTCCGGGCTGTTCGGCGTGAAGACCAGATCCAGCAGTCCGCACCCGAAGTCCGGCCGCATCACCCGCTCACCGGGACTGGTGAACAACAACTGCTCGATCAGATCCCGCACATGCGCGTCGTGATCGGCGTGCGCGGTCCGCCCCCGCCGGTCGATCCGAAACGGAAACGCGATCTCGGTACGTACCTTCTTCGCAGCCCTCATCGGCTGGACACCCCCTGGCCCTGATGGACGGACGCCACGACCGGTGGGCCCTGCGGCACCAGCCCGGCGCTGAAACACATCGCCGCCGTGGTGTCCAGCAGCACCGGCACCCCGTCGACGCGTACGGCGTGATCCCCGGCGTCCGGCGTCCACCGCACGCTCGTGCACGGATGCGCACACCCGTCGACGCGGTGCATACAGCCGCTGACCGTGAAAAGGCCCGCGGCGGTGGCCACCGGCGCGCCATCGATCCGCACACCGCCGTGCCCGCCCGCGGAACCCGCGGACAACACACGCCCGCCATGCGGACAACTCATCGCGGTCCCGCCGTGCACGAGATTCCCGCTCGCCATCTCCCTGCCCCCTCCCCGTGTCTTTCCCGTGTCTCTTCCTGCGTCTGTTCCTCTGACTTTTCCTCTGACTTTCCTCTGGCTTTCCTCTGACTCTTCAGCGTCTCTTGGGCACCGTCAGCCGGCCGTCGTTGATATCGACCTGATCCCCGACCAGTGAAATCGACGCGCCATGCCCGTTGTCGATATGGACACCCGTCGCATCGATCCGCACGTAAGCACCGCCTGGCGCCTCCAGCAGAATCCCGTTCGTCGGCACGTCCGACATCACGATCTTGTGCTTCCCCGGCGTCTGGATGACGACGGGATGCGCCGTGGCCGGATCGGTCTGCGCATCCTCCGGCAATTCCTCCCGGCTCCCGTACCAACACCCCACCCAGATCGGATAACTGGGCTCGCCCTGCTCGAACTCCACCCACACACCCGCCCCGACCGACGGCACGACCACCTGCCCCGCCTGCGGCCCGGTGAACGGAAAACAGGGCAGCGCCCACGTCGACGGCTCATCACCGAGCACATCCGGAACCTGGACGATCAGCCGTCCCCGCCCCATCGGGTCCTTGTTGTCCACCACCCGGCCGCGGAACTTGCCGAGAAAGCGGTTGTTAGGTGCGCCAGCCATTTCTCTTGTCTCCTGGATCCGATACGCGCTGCGGGTTCGACTGCTGGTCTCTCGACTGCCGCCCTAGGGACGCACGGTCCCGCTACGGGCAATCAGCCCTTCTCTCGACAGCGTGAAGTTCTGCTGGTACGAGCCCGGACGGAGGTTGGTCGTCACACTCTTCACGTAGTAGTCGCCGTCGTACGTGACGCCCGCCCCCCGCACCCCGACCAACTCCCTGGGCCGCAACACATATCCATGCCGATTGACGTCCAACGACCCCGACCCCGAAATGGCATCCGCAGACGTCGCCGCCCTGCCCAACGCCTCCGCCTTCGCAATCGCCTCATCCCGCTTCGCGGTCCCGCTCAGCGTCTTCCGCTTGAGAGCCGGCGAGGCCCGCAGCCCCAGCGGCGGCCGCAACGGACTGATATCCGGCTGCGCGAGCAACGGCGCCCGCCGCGTCACCGGATCCTGCACCCGGGCCTGCGGCTCTTCTCTCGCGGTCCCGTCGTAGGCGAACGTCAACTGGTCCACAGTCGAGTTCACGTCCATGTTCACGTTCAAGGCGTGCTGCCGCTGGCCGAGCCGCTGCTCGGGTCCCCAGAAGGCGGTCGACCGCCCCGGCACCGGCCCGGGATCGAGGTAAAAGGTGTAACCGTTCGCCCTGGCCAACTCATTCACATACTGCAGATCCGTCCCGACCTGGTAGTCAACCCTCAACTGCTCCCTCGGCGGCTGCGGAATCTGCTCCCGGATGATCCGAGCATCGATCCCGTAATCCGCGTACTTCCCCAAAATCCGCTCGATCCGCTGCGAGGGCGCCAGATTCGGATACCGGTCGGCCCGCTCCTCCAGGTCCATCAACAGCGTGAGATCTTCCCCGGTGATGGTGAGGGTCGTCTGCCCCGGCTGATTACTGGCCCCCACCTCCTGCCGCACAATCAGCCCGTCCAGCAGTACGAAGGGTGTCCCCTTGATGCTCACCGCCACAATCAGCCGGGTCTTCGGATCGAAGAACCCCTCGGGCAGCAACCGCTGAACAATGGCGCCCTTCTTGGTGAGATCGAAGGCGATCTGGAAACCGCTCCTCTCACCCGCCGTACTCGTGATCTGCGCCGACAACAGCGCCTCGGTCACCTCCGCCGGCACCGGCCGAGCCGACTTCGGCCCCATGTACAACGACACATGAATAGGCCCTCGTCCGACCGGCTGGTCGTCACCCATTCCGCACCCCCGGCCCACCCATCCCACCCGGGAACCCACCTGGCAGCGGAACGGCTATCTCCTCACCCGGCTCATCCGTCAACTCCCGCGGATCCAGCACCGGGTTGGCATCGGCTATCCGCCACCACTGCCCCGGATCCCCGAAGTACCGCTGCCCGAGCTGGTCCGGCCGCTCACCACTGCTGACGGTGTGCGGCAAGGCCTCCTCGGCCGCATCCTCCAACCGCGGCAGCAACCGCCTCTTGGCGTACTTCACCTCGGTCCCATCGGGCATGCGATGCACCCCGATCTCCACCTCGGCGTACCGACTACTCCGCGGATACGGATGCGCCCCGGGCACGTCATCCAAGGCCCGCTCATACGGCTCGATCACCTTCAGATCCCCCTCCCACCAAGCCCGAGCGCCGCAAAACTCCCACCCCGAGCGGCCCGCGCCAACTGCTCCTTCTGCGCCAGGTGCGCGAGGTAGAGCTCGGCCCCGCGGTGCCCGGCCGGCAGATCACTCACGGTCAGGATTTTCATCCCGATACTGAGCGAGGCCCTGATCGGGTTGAGGTTGACGTCGAAAGCCGACTCGTTGACCGACAGCTCGGTGAGCCGGACGGGCATGACGCGCTTGCTGCCCCACGTGAACAGCGTGAGCGGCATCTCAATGGGACTGATCTCGATCGTCCCCTTCTTACTGAGATGCGAGGCGGCGCGGAGCTGCGCGGTGGTCGGCTGAACGAGCATTTCCAGCACGGCGAGTTGGGGGTGGATGCCGTCGGGCGCGGCCACGTCCAGCTGGTCGGTGGCATCGATCTCGGCGGTGAACTTCCACGTTTCCTGCGCCGGCCCTTTGAGTCTCAGCGCCTCGTTCCGATCCCCGCCACTATCCCCTCCACCGCCGCCCCCTTCCCCTCCAGCCGCCTGCGGCGAAACGGAGCGTTCGAGAGTGTCCGGGTTGAACTGAAGAACGATGATGCGCCGCGGCGTCCCGAGATCGGGATCGACGATGACGATCCCGGAACGGATGGGCTTGGGTATGTCGGCGTAGCGGGTCATGTCCTGGCCTCCAGCCGCGCCCGCAGGGGGGCGTAGTCATACTCCGGGAACAGCCCCGGAAAGACATCGAGCATGTCTTTCATGTCGGTCGCTACTTCAATGAAGTCAATTCCTGCAAGCTGGACATCGGCGTACAGATATTGCCAGCCGAACGTGCCTTTGGTGATGGTGAGGGCATCAAGGTACTCGCAATAGTCGAGGTCCAGCTTGAACGCCCCTACGCGGAAGTCGTGATACCACACCTCGGGCATCGGGTTGTCCGGCTGGATGCGCAGCGCCGCAAAGGTGCCTGTGCCGCCCCCTGGGTAGTCGTCGATGACGCGGAGCTCGGAGTACAACTGCCGTTCAGATTCGGTTGAGCCCCAGTCAAGAGGCGGTGCATCCATGACGAGAGATGCGAGCAGATGATGAATCCTGAACTCACCAGTCAGTTTGATTTTCGGGCGCTCGATGCGCCAGTGGCAGGCCATCCGGTCGAATCGGATGAAGTTCAGCTGAAGAGCGGGGTCCAGGTGGATGTCATACCAGGACGATGCCCTCGCGAAAGCCTTCTCGGCGTCGCCGATATGTTCGGCAATCGTTCCGTGCTGGGTGAAAAAGATCTGGGCTTCTTGACATTCTTCTAGTTCGTCAACTGCTTTCCGCAGGCGGGTTTCGCATTCGGTGAGCGCAGTCATTTCCCTCCTCCTTTCGTTTGAATTCGACCGGCCTCTCGACTACTCGTATGCGATACGTCCTTCAGCGTCTCGCTTCCAGATTGCCTGCGCTATTTTTCTGAACTCTTCCATCTTGGGCTTCGGCTGCTTCTTTTCGTACGATTCGAGGTTGCCTACAAGGTCTGAGGTGTCCTTGTGTGGCCCCGAGTCAAGGACCGCGTCCCCCCATCGACTTGGGGCCCGGCGTTTTGGATTCCGTTTACCGGCGAAGGGGAATCCATCGCCGAAGGCTTCCCTGATGAGAGTCTTTGACTCGTTGCGGTCGTTTACGTGAATCAGGTGCTTACCGTCGGGCTTGCGTGGTGGGCGGATGTTCTCGGAGTATGTTCTGTCCGGACGGGGTTTCTGTTCGATCCATTTATTCGCGCCCGCTCGATCGCGGTCGTAGCCGTTCCACATCATGGTGATGCGCGAGGGGAAATACTTGTCACGCCCCGGATGAAAGTCGACCTTGATGGTGTACCAGATCATCGACCTATCGGTCTTCCTCGCAGCCTTATTCGCCTCCGATTCGATCTCCGTATTGAATCGGCTGTTCGTGCGCGAGGGGGCGGGTACTAGGTTGGAACCCGATGCCAGGCCGCCCAGTTTCTCCGTGAGGAGGTGCATCCTCACTATGACATCCGGCCAGTCGTGCATCTCCCGGGTGTATCCCAAGGGGTTTCCTGGGCGCTCGTCGGCCACTGAGGCTGCTTCACCCGGCGGGGAGGCTTGCTGGAGGTAGTGGGCTTTGGTGGATTCCGGGGCGCGCACGCCATTTGCGAAAGGAGGGAAAATTGTAGGTGGAAGTTCACTGTCGCTGGCATTTCGTTGAGCCATGAGGTTGCCGAGTCTCGTCATGAGTCGGCGTAACTCTTCATACTGTCCTGCGTTCACTCTGGTGGCGATGGGCCGCTCTTTGGAAACGGGCTTCGAGTTTATCGGGGCAAGGCTGTCCTGGCGTCTGTCCACTCGCGTGCGGAGTTTCATCGCTTCCTCCCGGGCCTTTTCTTGCGACTCCTTTTCTTGGGGATCGTCGATTGAGGCAAGCTCTCCCAGCCATCCGGCGAAGAACTTGTCCATCGAGGTCAATTCGCTGTGCACGACGAGATTGGCGCTCTTGGAGCGTCCGTTGAAGAGGAGGGTGTGGATCTCTCCGTTGTGCATGTGGAACCGAACGCTCGGCAGCTCGGGTGCTTGCGTCGTCTCGTCAGACCGCTTGTCGTTCTTGTTTCGGTTTCGGTCACGCCGGCGCTCGCGCTGACGCCGCAACCGATCCCTCTGCCGCCTCCACTGGTTCCTCAACCGACGGGTGCGGTTGTTGAGTTTGTGGCCCAGCTTGCGGCCCTTGCCGAGGAGGCGGCGGGCCGCGCGGCGGGCCCGGTTCAGGGCCGACTTGATGGTCTGGCGGGCGCGGCGGAGTTTGCGGCGGGTGCGGGACTCGGGCTTGCGGCGCGAGGTCTTCTTGGTGCTGACCTTCTTCTTGCCGTTCTTGTCCTTGGTCAGGTCGGGCTTTTTGTGGCCCTTGTCGTCCTGCTTCTTTTTGTGCAGTGGGTTCTTGGTCTTGTCCTCGTCGCGCTTCTTGTCGGCGCGGTCCTTCTTGCGGAGGGTGTCGCGGGCCTGGCCGCGGCGCTTGGAAAGGTTGGGCTTGTCGTCGTCGTGTTGTTTGCGCTGGGCGGCGCGGGCGCGGCGGCGGGCGGCGTTGACCTCGCGGCCGTCCTCGCGGCGTTCGTGTTCGTCGGGCTTCTTCTTGTGCTTGGGCTGGTGCTCCGGGCGCGGCTTCTTTTCGGGGGAGGGGTGCTTGGTCGGGCGGGGGCCGTCGTCAGGGCGGGAGGTCTTGTCCGGGGAGGGCTTGCGCGGGACCGGTCGCTGGTTGGGCTTGTCGGTGGGGCCGGGCTTGTCGGCCGTCGGGCCGGGCCGGTTGGCGTTCGCCGGGCGGTCGGCCTGGCCCGGCTTGTCGTGGTGGCCAGGCTTGCCGGGCGCGCCGGGCTCGTCGGGACGACCGTCCCCGCCCGGGTGCTTCTTCTTGCGGATGTTCTTGAGCATCCCACCGAGCTTGCTGGTCACCTTGCCCATGAATTTCTGGACGCCGTCGATGAGGGCCTGGTAGATCAGTTCCAGGAGGGCCACCACGCCGGCCGCGACCGCCTTGGCGAAGGGCCGTGCTGCGTTTCCGCTCTTGACCGCCTTCAGGAAGTCCATGAAGAGGCCGAAGGCGGCCAGGATCTCACTGAGGGTGTCCCAGGCGGTCTTCAGGGCGTCGATGATCGCCATGACCCAGCCGGCCCCGGGGATCAGCTTGGCGACGACCTTCTCGATGACCAGTTCGCCGATGATGAGCGGAAGTTGGGGGACGGCGGCGTCCCAGGCCATCTTGCCCATCTCTTCGACGGTGACGTCGCCGTCGATGAGCGCCTGGAAATCCTCCGGCGAAAGCCCGGTGATTTCCTGGACCTTGTTGTTGAACCACTTCTTGACTGCCGCAGTGACCTCGTCGAAGAGGTACTCCCTGGCGCCGGTGCGCGCCGCGGAGCCGGCCTTGCTGATCCAGTCGCCGGGGTCGGACACGATGTCGTTGAAGATGGCGGCCCATTCGCCGAGCCCCTCGACCACGCCCTTACCGAACTCCACCGCCGCGACCGTGACGTTCTCCGCGACTTCGACCGCTGCGTTCAGCCCGGACTCCAGCATGTCCAGCCCGTCGAGGAGCGCACTGCCCAGTCCGTCGATGAGCTTGCCGGCGACCACCTTGAGCGCGTCCGCGGCCTCGTTGACCTTCTTCACGGCGTAGTCGCGGCCGGCGTTGATGGTGTTGCGCCACTTGTCCTGCATCGCCGGGTAGCCGGCGAGCAGATCGTCGCCGATCTCGATCAGCGTGTCGGCGAAGTCGTTGATCTGGTCGATGACCCAGTTGCGCGCCTTGTCGATGAACTTGAAGACTTCTTCTTTGAACTTGTCGATGAGCTTGCTGACGGCCTCGCGGGCCTGGTCGAAGATGTTCTTGATGGCCTTCTTGAGGCCCTCCCACCACTCCTTGAGCTGGTCGAGGAACCCGCCGTCCCCCTTCTCGGCCTCCTTCTTCTTCTCCTCCTTCTTCTTCTCCGCGCCGTTACGCGCGTTGGTGTGCTCGTTGTCGATCTTGTTGTTGTCTTCTTCGGTCCGCTTGTCCGCCTTGTCGTCGGTCTCCTTTTGCCTCTTGTCGATGTCCTGGCGGACCCGGTCGTACTTCTTGCCCTTCTTGCCGTCGACCTCCGCGACCTTGTCGTCCTGCTCCTTGCGCCATTTGTCGCGGGACTCGGTGACCTCGTCCTGGCCCGTCTTGCGCTCGCGCGCCTGCTTGTTCGTGCTGGCGTCGACCTCGCGCTTCAGGTCCCTGTCGTGCTTCTGCTTGTCGGACTTCGCCTTGTCGTCCTTGGCCCGGCGCTCCTTCGTCATCTGGTGCCGGCCCTTGGAGAAGCCCGCCTGGATCTGCGGTCCACGGTCGTGCTCGGCCACGGCGGACGCGGACTCGACGGGCACGCCGCCCTTGGGCCCTCCGGCGCTCTTCTTCCCGGCCCCGCCCTTCTTCCCGCCGGGAACCTTGGCGGTCAGGGTCTCGTGGGGGGCGTCCGGAAAGATCTGGTCCTCGCCCATGGGCTTGGCCGCGTCCTCGCGACCGGACCGGTGCAGCTCGTCCTTCCGCTCGTCGAGCTTCTGCGACTGTTCGTCCGTGCGCTGCGGATCGGAGTCGTCCTGGAGCGGCAGGCCGGGGGCGTTGCCCACCCGGTTGCCTTTCAGGCCCTCGTCCGTGGTCTTCAGACCCATGATCGAGTCGATCAGGTCGTCGAACGGGAAGATCTTCTTGAGAATCGCCGCGCTGAGGGTCAGCAGGATGTCCCACCAGCTCGGCTCCGGCACATCGGAGCCCGGCGTCTCGCCCTCCGGCCGCTGCTCGCCGGTGATCTCCTCCGTCTTGCCCTTCGGCGCGTCCGTACGGGAGACCTTGGCCTTGGTGTACGTACCCGCCGCGGCGGCCCTCGGTCCGCCCGGCACCGTACGGGGCGAGCCGATCGGACGCTCCATCTTCGGCGGCGCCTTGCGCAGCGCCGACCGCTCCTTGCCGACCGAGTGGTCCACGGCCCCGTTGACGCCCTTGAACGTCTCCAGCATCTGGTACGGCTTGAGCCTGGAAACCGTCGCCAGCCCCGCTTCGGGCGTGGACTTGGAGACATCGGGCGGCGGGGCTTCCCTCTTGGGCTTCGCCGGAGTGGACGTGGCACCGCCACCACCGCCGCGACCGCCCCGTGCGGGTGCGGGAGCCGTACCTCCGCCACCGCCGCCGCCCGAGCCGCGCCGGACGTTCTTCGCCGCCTGCCGGGCCGTCTGCCGCTGCTTGGGCGTGGTCCCGGCCTTCGGCCGCGCGGGGGGCTTCCCCGGCGCGGGCTTCGCGGACGCCTCGGGCCGGTCGCCGCCGCCCTTGGCTGCCGCGGCAGCCACGTGAGGGGCCGTTCCGCTGCCCGGAGAGAGCCTGGGCGCCGCCGCGGGACCGGGCGCGGACGTGGCATCCGGGCCGGTCTCCGAGCCCGGCGTGGTCGCCTGCCCCTTCCCTTCGGTGACCTCCTTGCTCCGGGCGGCGCCCTGAGGCTCACCGGCGGCCGGTGCCGCGTCGGCGTCCTTGCCCTCGGCGCCGCTCTTCGCGTCGGTGCCCTCCGTGGCCGCGGTGTCGTCCTTGGCCTGCCTGCTCCCGCCCGAGGCGGTGCCGCCGGCTGCCTTGTCCGTGCCGGAGGCCGCGCCGGTGTCCGTACCGGATCCGCTGCCGGTACCCGTACCGCCGCCGGTACCCGTACCGCTTCCGCCGGCTGCACCGGAGGACTTCTCGCCGCTCCCGCCGGACGACTTCACGTCCTTGTCCCCGGAGCCCTCCGTGCTCTTCCCGTCCCCGGAACCCGCGGCCGCATCCGAACCGGGTGCCGAGGACGAGGATGAGGACGACGACCCCGAAGCCGAACCGGTCGACTGCTTCCGCGCGTCCTCATCCGCCTTCGACAGCTTCCCGGGCGCGGCCGTGTCGCCGCCGCCCGCGGACCCCGGCCCGCCCGTGCTCTCGGTGGCGGTACGAGCCGCGTCGTCCCGCCGTTTCGCCTCGGCGTCCTCCTTGCGCTCCTCGGCCTGCTCCCCTTCCGCTTCGGCGTCGTCGGGGTCCGCCGGTTCCGAGCCCCGTTCGCCGGACTCCTCGCCGGTCTTCTCCTCGGCCTTCTCATCCGGCTCGGGGCCGATCTCCTGCTCGATCGACTTGTCGGTCTGGAGGTCCTGCCCGAGCCGGTCCGCTGACCCTTTCTCCTCCTCGGGGGAGCGCGCGCCCCCGCCGACGCCGCCCTCCGCATCCCGCAGCGCCGCGGCCGTCGGGTCTTCAGCGGCGGGGGAATCGATCACACCGGGAGCGCCGTCGCCGCTCTTGCGTTGCCCGCCCCCGTCCTTGTCGTTCTTCTGCTTCGCAGCCGACGGGGTGGAGGTGTCGAGGTCGTCCCCGGACGGGCCGCCCTCGTCATCCGAGTCGTCCGAATCGGCCGCGTCGTCTCCTTCGGCCTCCGCGTCCAGGTCGTCCTCGTCGGCTCCCTCGTCGTCCTCGTCGAGTTCCGCCGACTCCTCTTCGAGCCCCAACGGCTCGTCGTCGGCGTCCTCTTCGTTCTCGGGATCCCCGGCGCGGCGCTGCTCGTCCCGGTCGCCGCCCTTACGGTCCTTCTCGCCGGGTTCCGCCGCGCTCTTGTCCACGGCTGCGGGCTCGGTGCCGCCCTCCTCGGCGGCCTCCTCCGCACGCTCCCCGTCGGCGCCCTGCCCGTCGTTCTCCGCGGCCTGGTCCGCCGACCGCTCCGGGGAGTCCTCCCCCTTGCCGTCGGCCGCGCTCTCCTTGTCCTTCCGCTCGGCCTGTCCGGCGGCGGCCTTGTCCTGTTCCTTGGCCTCCGCCTGCTCCTTCTGCCGGGCGTCGGTCGCCGCCCTGTCCTGCGCGGCCGACTGCCCGGAGCCCGACGACGCGGCCGCCGCCGCGGGGGCCTTCGCGCCGCCCCCGGCCGCCGGCCGACCGCCCAACTCCTCGCCACCGTCGCCCGCCGGGTCCGCGTCCTTGCGCTGCTGCGCCCGCTTCCGCCGGCCGTCGCGCTCCTTCTCGCCCTTCACGCGCTCGTCGCGCGCGGCGGCCGCCTGCTGCGTCCGCTCCTGCCCGAGGACCTCGACCGGGTCGGGGACCGGCTCCGGCGCCGTGGCCGCCGCCAGCGGCAGCGGGCCCGCCTCCACCTCCTCGACCAACTCCAGCAGCCGGTCGACCTCGGGCGAGAGCAGCCGCACCGTCAGCCGGTCCAGCACGCTCTCCTGCACCTGCGGCGCCATCCCCGCCAGTTGCCACCGCACGCGGCCCGAAAGGTCCTCGGGGTCACCGCGCAGCGAGCGCAGCACACCATTGGCGAGGCGGTCCACCAGCGTCGCGGGGTCCACCTTCTCCATACGGGCGCGATCGGCGTGGACCGTGGCGTACCGCAGCCAGCCCGGCGTGGCCTGCCCCGGCTCGATCTCCGTGGCCGGCTCCTCCTGCCGTACGGACCCCCGCAGCGCGCCCAGCACCGACGCCTGCGCCGCCGACTCCGCCTCCCGCTCGACCGCCTCCTGCGGAAGGCTGACCGCGCCCAGATCGCGGCCCGCCCGCAACGCGCCCAGGCCGTGCGGGTTCTGTACCGTGTGCAGCAGTTCGTGGGCGAGCAGACGCTGCCCGTCCGCCGTCCCCGGGCGGTACGTCCCCTCCCGGAAGAAGATGTCCTGGCCGACGGCGAAGGCGTCCGCGCCCATCATCTCCGCCAGCTGCCCGGAGTCACGGTCGGTGTGCAGGCGGACCTGGCTGAAGTCGTGGCCGAGCTGCTCCTCCAGCTCGCGGCGGACGCTGAGGTCCAGGGGCTGGCCGGCGCCGCTGACGATGTCCTTCGGCTCCGGCGCGCGGGCCTTGCCGGAGCGCTCCCTGCGCTTGCGACGCCGGTCCTCGGCGGCCGACCGGGTGTCCTGCGTCGAGGACTGCGCCGTACTCATTGCGGATCCCCCCGTCCCGCGAGCCCCGCGTGCACCGCGCGGGCCAGTGCCTCCCCCAGGCGTACGGGAGAGGTGGTCGCCGGCAGCGGCGGCAGCCCGGCGAGACCGTCCAGCGCCACGCCCGTCCCGTCCGCCGCCAGCGGCACCCCGCGCTCGCGTACGAGCCGGGTCAACTCGGTCTGGAACGCCGCCGACACCCGGCCCGGATCGACCCGGGCCGCGTCGAAGCCGTCCAGCACCAGTTCGCCGATGTCGATACGGAAGGAGCGCGGCGGCGACTCGGCCGCCGGCTCCCGCGCTTCGTGCCTGCCCTCGCTCAGACCCATCCGTGGACCTCCGACGGCGCCAAGGAACGTTCCAGCTTCAGGTATTCGGTACGGGCCGCCGCCAGCATGTGACGCATCTGGAGGCGGTCGCCCTCCTCGGCGGCGAGAAAGGCCCCGGAAAGCGCGATATTGCGGATCGAACCGCCGGCGACGGTCAGTTGAGCGAGGAGCGCCGGCTCGACGCCCTTCAGCGGAGCCTGGGCGGGCAGCACCCGGCGCCAGATCTCCGCCCGCTCCTTCTCACCGGGGAAGGGGAAGTCCACGACGAAGCGGATACGACGCATGAAGGCCGAGTCCAGCGCCTTCTTCATGTTGGTGGTGAGGACCGCCAGACCCCGGTACGCCTCCATCCGCATCAGCAGATAGCTGACCTCCAGGTTGGCGTAACGGTCGTGGCTGTCCTTGACCTCGCTGCGCTTGCCGAAGAGCGCGTCGGCCTCGTCGAAGAGGAGCAGGGCGCCCCCGCGTTCGGCGGCGTCGAAGACGCGACTGAGGTTCTTCTCCGTCTCACCGATGTATTTGCTGACGACCTGGGAGAGGTCGATGATGAAGAGATCCAAACCCAGTTCCTTGGCCATGACTTCGGCGGCCAGGGTTTTGCCGGTCCCGGAACCGCCCGCGAAGAGCGCGGTGACACCCAGGCCGCTGCGCAGCGCCTCGGCGAAGCCCCAGTCCTGGTAGACGGTGCCGCGCTGACGTACGTGGGCGACGATCTCCTGGAGGATGCGCAGCTGGCGGTCGGCGAGGACCAGGTCGTCCCAGCCGGCGCGCGGTTCGATGCGGCGGCCCAGTTCGTCCAGGCCCATCCGAGCCTCGGTGAGGCCGGCCCGCCAGGCCAGTTCGGCGGCGTCGAGACCGTCCGCATGCGGCAGATCGCGGCGTACGGAGGCCGCGGCCGACCGTACGACGTGCGGAGGAAGCTGGAACTGGGCGACGAGGGACTGCACATGACGAGCCGTCACCTCGGGGACGTCGGCGAAGGCGTCCGTCCAGAGCCCCAGCTGCTCCTCGTCGTTCAGCTTCGGTACGGTCACCCGCTCGCCGCGCGGCTGGCCGGTCCGGCGCGGGTCGGGGCTGGAGACGACCAGGGGGACGCCCGCGCCCGCGATGAAGGCGTCCGTCGCGGCGTGCTGGTCGCGGTCCATCTCGCCGACCTCGACCAGGAGGGCGGCGGGCAGCAGGATCGCCTCGCGCTGCCAGAGGCGGGCCAGGCGGTCGCGTTCGGCGGCGTCGGAGGGTATGTCGTCGGCGGCCATGGAGTACAGGCCGAGGCCCGAGCGGCGGGCGGCCGCCGCGGCGATGTCGGCGCGGGTGCGGAGGTCGGCGCCGACCAGTTCGACGCGGAGCACGGAGTCCGGCCCGGCGCCCGCCCAGCCCGCGGCGACCCGGTGCGCGGCCGCGTCGTACGACGGCGGCAGACCGTCGGGGGCGGTGGTGCGGCGCAGCAGGCCGTGCAGCCTGGCGTCCAGGTACGGCGCGCCGACCAGGAAGTGCAGGATGCGTTCGTCCAGGCGGAGTCGGGTGGTGGTCAGGCGGGTCTCGTCGTCCAGCTCGATCAGGCGCCAGCGGCGCAGCGGGGCGACGGGGGGCAGCGCGCTCCAGTGCGGGGCGCCCAGGGCGGCCAGGGCGAGGGAGAAGGTGGGGTACGCCCGGTCCGGGTCGCCGCTCGCGGCGGCGCACCGGGGCGCGGTGGTCGGATCCAGCTCCGCCGCGGCGGCGAGCAGCACGATGTCCCGCTCGAAGTCACTGAGCCCGAAGCAGGAGGTGAGGGCCTCAAGTGCGGCGGGGAGCGTGGTGGATCGGGGGGCGCTCCGGTCGGCGGGCTCGTCGGTGGGCCCGGCAGGCGTACGGGTGGCACGGGCGGCGTGGGTGTCGAGACGTGCGAGGACGGCCGCCAGGGCGGCGGTCAGTGCCCGGCCGTCCGCCGTCCGGTCGTCCTCGGTGAAGTCGTTCACCCCGCTCAGCCCTCCTTGCCGGAGCCGGAAGCCGAGCCGGGGCTGGAACCTGAACCCGAGCCGGAGTCAGGGGTCTTGGCGGAGGAGTCGGACTTCGCCGATGAGTCCGGCTCGGCCGGCGCCTCCTGCTTTCCCCGCGCCTCCCGCTTCGGCTGCGTCCTCTTGACGGCCCGGCTGCCGCCGACGCTCGCCGCGGCCTTGCGCGCCGCCCGGGTCGACGCCCCGGCCGTACGCCCGGCCCGCGCCCGGCCCCCGGCCCCGGCGTCGCCGGCCTGGCCCGCCTCGGAGTCTTCGTCCCCGGTGCCACCGGTCTTGGCTCCCGTGCCTCCGGTCCTGGCCCCCGCCCCTTTCTCGCCCTCGGACGGCACGCCGCCCTTCGCCTCCGCTGGCGCCCCGGACGCCGTACCCCTGGACGCCGTATCCGAGGACGCCGTACTCCCGGCCGCCACCACCCCCGGCGGCACCGAGGCACCCACCGCCCCCACCGTGCTCGGCCGCTCCGGCGCCCCCGGCGCCCCGAACGGCAGCACCGTCACCTCCGGCCGCTCCACCGGCTTCGCCGGCTTCGGCTTCTGGTGGCCGTCGAGCAGCACCAGCGACGCCTGATAGACGACCGACAGGGAGTACGGGGTGTTGTGGAGCATTCCCCAGAGCTTGGAACTCTCGTCGACGTCCATCTGGGTCGGTGTGAAGCGGACCTTCTGGAGCGACTCGGCGAGATCGCTGCCCGCCAGATACGGCCGCTGCACCGCCTCCTCGATCAACTCATGGGGCAGTACGGGTATTTCGTGCAGAGTGCGGACGACACTCCCGATCAGCCGCTGCCCGACCAGCTCGGTCTCCTCGCCGTATGCGCTGATCACGTAGTGCAGGTCGAGCGCGGCCGCCGGCCGCTTCAGCAGCGTGCCGTCGGAGGCGCGGGTGACCAGGTCGTTGTTGCGCATCGAGGGGTTGTGGGTGACCTGGTAGAGGAAGACCGTGATCGTGGGGTCGGTCGGCGGATCGGCCGGTGGCTTGCGGGTCTCCACCGAGACCGCCATATCGATCTCGGGGTGCAGATTGTGCTCGATCAGCAGCGCAAGGGCCTGGGTGACCGTCGCGACGGCGAGTGCGTTGCTCATGAAGTCCGTCCCCCTGAAATCCCTGAAATCCACGCCGGCCCATTCGCCCTGCGGGTCCCTGAAATCCGCGCCGGCCACATCGCCCTGTGCGTCACCGTCAGCTCGTCCTCTCCCCGCGTGCCAGATAGTCCGCGAGGCTCAGCGACGGCTCACTGCGCTGCGGGCGTGCCGGCCGCCCGCCCGCCGCGGGGCGCTCCGCACCCGCCGCACTGACCTCAAGGCGTCCGATCTGTACGTGCACCACCCGCTCGGCACCGCGCTGCCCGCGCCGCCCGGCGGCCGCGGCCCGGGTGGCGTTGCGGACCGCCGGCACCGCCTCCGTACGCGGACGCAGCACCGGGGCCAAAGCGGAGGGAGCGACGTCCCTGCCGGGCGGGGGCGAGGGGACCGCCGCCCGGCGGGCGGACCCGTCCTCCCCGGACGCCCGCACTCCCCGCTGCGGGCGCACGACCTCGGCCGCGGCGGTCCGCGGCCCCGTTTCCACCGCCGCCGCGGGCCGCAGCTGCGGTGCCGCCGGCCGCGCCACCGGCTCGACGAGGTCCGCGGGGGCGTCCCGCGGGGCCTCGGCGCGTACCACGGTCTGCTGCTCCGTGGTCCTGATCTCCCGCTCGTAGCGGACCTGTTCGCCCCCGAAGGGTGAGGTCCGGGGCGCCTGCGGAGAGAGCGGAGCCGGTTCGTCCGCCTCCGTGGGCGCGCCGCGCAGCGCCTCGACACGCTCGAACGGGCCCGGCAGCCGGGGCTGTACGAGCGTGCGCCGGGCCCCGTCCGCACGGCCGCCGCCGGGCACGCCGGGAACGGCGCCCCCGGCCGCCGGCGCATGCCGCGCCAGCAGCCGGTCGAAGTAGTCAGCCAGGTCAGGCATCTGCGCACAGCTCCAGGTAGTAGCGGCGCCGCAGCGGGCTCAGCGCCAGGATCTCCGGCTCGCTCCAGCCGTAGGCCGAGGCGAGCAGATGGACGTCCAGGAGCACATCGCGCGCCCAGGCGTCGAGTTCGGTCCACAGGTACGCGGCGATGTCCAGCTCCGCCGCGGTGGCCGTACCGCACTGCGGGCAGGCGATGTTCAGCGTCACCTCGGCGGCCGGATCGGCTTCCTCGGCCGCCTCGGCGAAGCGCTTCAGCACCGGCTCGGGCAGCGCGGCCAACTCCTCCTCCGCGACCGCCCGGCCGGCCCGCCGCGCCGACAGCGCGCACCGGGCACCCAGCAGCCGCCGGGCGTCCGTGGCACCGTCGGCCGGGGACGCACCGTCGGCCAGGGACGCGACCGCGGTGAGGTCGGCGGGGCTGGGCAGCCGGAAGTGCACCACCCATTCCCCCTCCGCCACCCGCAGACCGCCTTCCGGCAGCCGCGGCCGGGCGCCCATCGCCGCCGCGTCGAGCTCGAACTCCATCGCCTCGCCGCAGTTCGGATCCGCGCAGTCGAGCGTGACCTGCATCCGCTCTCCGAACAGCGCCCGGCGCAGCGCGAACAGATCGGCCGCCCGCTCCCCGAGCGGCACCGAC
Source organism: Streptomyces sirii (assembly GCF_045690365.1). NCBI lineage: Bacteria > Bacillati > Actinomycetota > Actinomycetes > Kitasatosporales > Streptomycetaceae > Streptomyces > Streptomyces sirii. The sequence continues at coordinate 5,629,557 of NZ_CP147982.1, forward strand.
AGCAGTGCGTCGGTGCCGGCCCCGGGACGGGCCGCCCGGTGCAGCAACAGGGCCCGGCCGCCGCCCTGCCGGGCCAGCCCTGCCTCCCAGGTGGCCAGCAGTTCAGCGGGTCCGGTGACCGCCATTCCTCACCTCGTCCGGTGCTTCGGTGCTGCGGTGGCCCGCCGTCGACGCCGTCTCACGCCGGATGCGTGAACGACGGCTCCTCCGGCTCCGGCACCTCGTAGTCGCGCTCCCAGCCCTCGCACTCCAGCTTCAGGCTCTGGATGGCGACGGCGTTGGCGTTGGCGTCCAGCTCGCCCAGGACCTGGTACTCGCTCGGCCAGGAGCGGTAGATCTTGTGCGAGACGGCGACCTGACCGGCCTCGTTGAGGACCTGGATGACGATGTCCTTGCGGAAGTCGGCCAGCGAGACCTCGGAGCCGAGGCCGGCGCCGACCTGCCAGACCTTGTTGGCCCAGCGGTCGAACTCCGGGTCGTGGGTGACACCGCGCTCCAGGGTGATGCCCTCGAACTCGGAGCGGCCCGGGGACTTGCGCGGCGAGCTGGGGTCGCCGCCGTGCCGGTGCTTGACGACCTCGGTGGTGCGCTTCAGCGGGCTGATCTTGCTGACGCCCGCGACCGTACGGCCGTCCCACAGGACCAGGAACTTGAAGTTCTTGTACGGGTCGAAGCGATGGGCGTTGATCTGGAACTCAGCCATCGGATTCCTTCACTTCTCCTTTCCTGCTTCCTGTACGTCGCTAGACGTCGAACTGCCCGGCCATCTGCTGGATCTTGACGATCACGAACTCCGCGGGCTTGACCGGCGCGATGCCGACCACGACGTTGACGATGCCGCGCTCGATGTCCTCGGCGGTCGTGGTGTCCTTGTCGCACTTGACGAAGTACGCCTGGCGCGGAGTGCCGCCCTTGAACGCGCCCTTCTCGAACAGGGAGTGCAGATAGGCGGAGGCGTTGAGGCGGATCTGCTGCCACAGCTGCTCGTTGTTGGGCTCGAAGACGACCCACTGCAGCCCGCGCAGCAGGCTCTCCTCCACATGCAGGGCCAGCCGCCGCACCGGCACGTACTTCCACTCGCTGTCCAGCGCGTCGGCGCCCTGGAGCGTACGGGCGCCCCACACCAGCGGGCCGGCCATCGGCAGCGTCCGCAGGCAGTTGATGCCCAGCGGGTTGAGCAGCCCGTTCTCGCGGTCGGTGAGCCTGACCGTCAGGGAGTGCACTCCCGCCAGCCGGGCCTCGGTCCCCGCCGGCGCCTTCCACACCCCGCGCTCGGCGTCCGTACGGGCGATGACGCCGGCGACCGCGCCGGACGGCGGGAAGGAGCGCAGCCGGCCGCTGAGCGGGTCGGTGAGCTGCAGCTGCGGGAAGTACAGCGCGGAGTGGTTGCCGCGGACCGCGTCGAAGGCGGTGATACCGGCCCGGGCGGCGTCGACGCTGCCCCAGGCGGCGGGCGCGTCGACCAGGAGGAAGATCCTCCGCTCCCGGCACAGCCGCTCGGCCGCCGACAGCACGGTGACCATGTCGTCGGTGGACTCGTACGAGGCCAGCTCGGGCAGCGCGAGCAGATTGACGTCGTGCACGTCGCGCAGCGCCTGGAGGCCGCTCTTGCGGGCCTCGCTGCCGATGATGTCCCGCGGTCCGGGCGGGTCGCCGTCCTCGCCGCCGCACAGCGCGAAGACGGGCGGGTTGACGGAGGCCTCCAGGCCGAGGTCGTTGGCGCACTCGCCCAGGAAGCGGACCACGTCGTCGGGGTCCGCCCCGCCGGCGACGACCTGGATGCGGCGGCCGAAGGCGGTGACCTCGACGCCCGCGAAGGCGTGCTTGCCGGGGGCGTCCGGCAGCGCGCGCAGCTTGTGCTCCAGCAGCAGCGCCAGCTCGGTGACGGTGCAGGGCGCCTCGCCGTCGCAGTCCGGGTCGTAGAGCGTGAACTCGCGCTCCACCTCGCCGATCTTGACGGTGAGGTCGACGGCCAGGTCGGGAAGCTCGTGGTGGAAGGCCTTGGAGACGGTGCCGGAGGGGTCCGGGCGGCCCTCGCCGACGACCTCGACGCGGATCAGCGCGGACCCGGCGTTGATCACCGTCTCGGCGTAGCGGCCGTGGCAGGAATCCATGGACAGGCCGGAGAAGGACTCACGGGCGGTGCCGTGCGCGTCCAGGACGTGCAGATTGAACGTGTCTTCCGGGCAGGGCGTGTCGTGGTCGACGGCCACCCGCAGGCCCGAGCCCCATACGCCCGGCTCCTTGGCGTGCACCTCAAGCACCGGGCACTGGCTGTGGCCCTCGGTGGACTCCAGGGTGACGTGGGCTTCCTTGCCGCTGCCGGCCTTGGCGACCCGTACGATCACGGCGACCGTGCCGCCGTTGCCGAAGAACTGGTGGACGGCGTACGCGACCGGGCTCTGCGACGTCAGCCCCCCGAAGCGGCGCTCGAAGTCGGCGAAGCTGGTGATCCGCACCGGCTGGTTGAGCGGGCCGCGCCGGGTGTGACCGACGAAAGCGGTCACCGAAGTGGTGACGGTGGTGATGCTGCGGATGCTGCTGGGAAGCTCTTCGACATAAACGCCGGGATAGGTCGCATGTGTCGGCATTCCCCCTCCAATCCCTTCAGGCACCGAGTGTGACGACACCAAGAAATCGAGAAAGCCGGGAGGGGTGGTGGCAAGAAGGAGGAGGAGCGGCGAGTACGGAAGAGCCCGCGGTCGCCCCCTGCCCGCGAACGCGCATCCCCCCGCTACCCATCAAGTTCCCCCGTCTGCACCCGATGCCGAGCGGTCTGTCGACCGGCCTGCACGGGACCAAGCCCGAAGCTTGTGACTCCTGATGCGTATGTGTGCGTAAGTGCTCAACGCAGTCTCTGCTGCTGGCAGTTGAGGGTCAAGAGGCCTTTCTGGACACCGGATGCGGAGGTCCTGTGACGGCGCGTTGCACGTTCTTCCCAAGCGGATTCCGCCGTCGCCGGAAGCGGAATCACCGGAGACCGGACGCGCCGGGACGTACCAGGCGCGGCTTGCGTACGTCGCATGAAGCGGAGGTGTACGTCGGCCGGCACCGGAGCGCACCGCTCACCCGGACGGCGTCGAAAAGCGGCCGACGACATGCGGAAAACCCGTGGAGACGTAACGTGGCCAAAAGATCTGTGACCGTAATCACCGCCAGAGTGTGATCTGCGATTTAGGGCCGCACGTCCTGCGGCGATAACCTGCGGGACGGACATGCCGCGTATCCGGACACCGTGTACGCCTCCCCTGTGACAGCGCCGTCACGTTGCCCTTCGCGGCACGCCCATCGCAGACAACGAACCGCGATCACTACGGCGATTCTGAGAAGACAAGGGACGGACGCGCGTGGACCTGTTCGAGTACCAGGCGAGGGACCTCTTCGCCAAGCACGGTGTACCGGTGCTGGCCGGTGAAGTCATCGACACGCCTGAGGCGGCCCGCGAGGCGACCGAGCGGCTGGGCGGCAAGTCCGTCGTCAAGGCCCAGGTGAAGGTCGGCGGCCGCGGCAAGGCCGGCGGCGTCAAGCTGGCCGCCACCCCGGACGAGGCCGTCGCCCGCGCGACGGACATCCTCGGCATGGACATCAAGGGCCACACGGTCCACAAGGTGATGATCGCCGAGACCGCGCCGGAGATCGCCGAGGAGTACTACGTCTCGTACCTCCTCGACCGCACCAACCGCACCTTCCTGGCCATGGCTTCCGTCGCCGGCGGCATGGACATCGAGGAGGTCGCGGAGAAGACCCCCGAGAAGCTCGCCAAGATCCCGGTCGACGCCAACGAGGGCGTCTCCAAGGAGAAGGCCCAGGAGATCGTCGCCGCGGCGAAGTTCCCGGCCGAGGTCGCCGACCAGGTCGCCGACGTCCTGGTCACCCTGTGGAAGACCTTCATCGCCGAGGACGCGCTCCTCGTCGAGGTCAACCCGCTCGCCAAGGTCGCCAGCGGCGAGGTCCTCGCCCTCGACGGCAAGGTCTCCCTGGACGCCAACGCCGAGTTCCGCCAGCCGGAGCACGCGGCGCTGGAGGACAAGGACGCAGCCAACCCGCTCGAGGCTGCGGCCAAGGCCAAGGGCCTCAACTACGTCAAGCTCGACGGCCAGGTCGGCATCATCGGCAACGGCGCGGGTCTCGTCATGAGCACCCTGGACGTCGTCGCCTACGCCGGTGAGAACCACGGTGGCGTCAAGCCCGCCAACTTCCTCGACATCGGCGGCGGCGCCTCCGCCGAGGTCATGGCGAACGGCCTGGAGATCATCCTCGGCGACCCGGACGTCAAGTCCGTGTTCGTCAACGTCTTCGGCGGCATCACCGCCTGCGACGAGGTCGCCAAGGGCATCGTCCAGGCCCTGGAGCTGCTCAAGTCCAAGGGCGAAGACGTCAACAAGCCCCTGGTCGTGCGCCTCGACGGCAACAACGCGGAGCTGGGACGCCAGATCCTGTCGGACGCCAACCACCCGCTGGTCCAGCGCGTGGACACCATGGACGGCGCGGCCGACAAGGCCGCCGAGCTGGCTGCGAAGTAAGGGACGAGGACACTTAAACCATGGCTATCTTCCTCACCAAGGAAAGCAAGGTCATCGTCCAGGGCATGACCGGTGCCACTGGCATGAAGCACACCAAGCTGATGCTCGGTGACGGCACCAACATCGTCGGCGGTGTCAACCCGCGCAAGGCCGGCACCTCCGTCGACTTCGACGGCACCGAGGTCCCGGTCTTCGGCTCGGTCAAGGAGGCGATGGAGAAGACGGGCGCCGACGTCTCCGTCCTCTTCGTGCCGCCGGCCTTCGCCAAGGCCGCCGTCGTCGAGGCGATCGACGCCGAGATCCCGCTGGCCGTCGTCATCACCGAGGGCATCGCGGTCCACGACTCCGCCGCCTTCTGGGCGTACGCGAAGTCCAAGGGCAACAAGACCCGCATCATCGGCCCGAACTGCCCCGGCCTGATCACCCCCGGCCAGTCCAACGCCGGCATCATCCCGGGCGACATCACCAAGCCCGGCCGCATCGGCCTGGTGTCGAAGTCCGGCACGCTGACCTACCAGATGATGTACGAGCTGCGCGACATCGGCTTCTCCTCGGCCGTCGGCATCGGTGGCGACCCGGTCATCGGCACCACCCACATCGACGCGCTCGCCGCGTTCGAGGCCGACCCCGACACCGACCTGATCGTGATGATCGGCGAGATCGGCGGCGACGCCGAGGAGCGTGCGGCCGACTTCATCAAGGCCAACGTCACCAAGCCGGTCGTCGGCTACGTCGCGGGCTTCACCGCGCCCGAGGGCAAGACCATGGGCCACGCCGGCGCCATCGTCTCCGGCTCCTCCGGCACCGCCCAGGCGAAGCAGGAGGCCCTGGAGGCCGCCGGCGTCAAGGTCGGCAAGACCCCGTCGGAGACCGCCCGTCTGGCCCGCGAGATCCTCGTCGGCTGACCCGCTCCTCCCGTCGCACCGCCGGACCCGTCCTGCGGCGCAGTGCACACGGACACGGGCCCGTACCCCCTGGTGGGTACGGGCCCGTTCCCGTACCGGCGAATGCCCTACGGGAACGGGCCGGGCGCGCGCCCCGCCGGGGGCGGCGGTCCCGTGACGCCCGCTCGCATGAGCCGGCCTCGGCCGCTCACCTCAACGAGCCTCGGCCGTTCGCTTCAACGAGCCTCGACCGCTCACCTCAACCGGCCTCGCCCACGGCCTCAACGGGCCTCGGGGGTCAGGCGCGCCTCCCGGGCCGTGACGGTGGGGGGCTGCGTGGTCGCCGACCGCCGGCCGTCCGGCGGGGCGGAGTGGTCCGGCGCGGCGATCCCCACGAACAGGGTGAGCAGCGCGAACAGCCCGGTCAGCGCGAGCGCCGCCCGGGTGGTGCGGCGGGCGCTGCACTCGCCGCCGGCCCGTACCCGCCGCGCGGCCGCCGGCCCGGCCTCCTGGTCCGCCATCACCCGGCCCTCCTCGGCCAACAGGCCGGTGAGCCGGGGCCGCAGGACCTCGCCGGGCCAGTCCTGCTCCGCCGGTGGGCGCCCCGCCGGCACCAGCTCCGGCAGCCGTGCGGCGACCCGCCGGCGGGCCTGCGTCAGCCGCCCGGCCGCGGCCGCGGCACTCGCCTCGGTCTCGGCCGCGGCCTCGTCCAGCCCGAGCCCGACTCCGTCGTGCAGCAGCAACGTCCGCCGGTGTACGGCGGGCAGGTCCAGCACCGCCGCCAGGAGCGCACGGTCCGCGGCAGGGACGGATGCGGGGAGCCGCTGCGGCTTCCGGGCGGTCCGCAGCCGGGGAACCAGCCGGTGCCACGGCGTCAGCGCGTACTCGTACACCGCCGCCCGCACCCACCCCGCCGGATCCGGGTCCACCGCGACCGCCGGCCATCGCTGCCAGGCGAGCCGGAAGCCCCGCTCCACGGCCCGCCGCGCGAGCGCCGGCCGGCCGGTGAGCAGATACGCCTGCCGGGCCAGCGCCGCGGCATGGCGGATGTGGAGAGCGTCGAAGGCGGCCGCGGCCGGGGTCCGCCCGCGCGAAGTCGTGGACGGCGGGGGCGTGGACGACGGAATCGCGGACGGCCGGGTCATGGAGCGAGGGGGCGTGGACGGCGGAGTCATGGACAGCAGTGTGGAAAGCGGCGTCGGCGGATCTCCACCGACACACGCGGCATACGCGACACGTCGATCATTTGCCCAGTACAGGGATGAAACGGGTGTTGTTGGCAGCATGACCGCGTGAGTCAGTTGACCGACCGGGGCACCACGTTGTCCTCGCAAGGCCGGATCGCCGCCCAGCGGTCCTCCGCGATCGGCGCCGCCTTCCTCGGCGGGGTGACGGCCGCCGGCCTCGGCCTCGGCGCGCTCGCGGTCGCCGTCCTGCTGCTGTGGGTCGCCTCGCCCTACCCCGGCAGCGACCCCTCCGGGGCGCTCCACCTCGCCGCCGACCTGTGGCTGCTGGCGCAGGGCGGCGACCTGGTACGCACCGTGACCCAGTCCGGTACGCCCGCCCCGGTCGCCGTGACCCCGCTGCTGCTCGCCGCCCTCCCGGTCTGCCTGCTCCACCGCGCCGCCCGCCACACCCTGGCGACCGCCGCCCGCCACACCGTGCCGCCCGCGATCGGCGACGCCATGGGCCTCGACCGTGCTACGAGTCCCGGCGACGCCATGGGCCTCGACGACGGCGCGGGGCCAGGCGGCGGTACGGGGCCCGGGGGCGGCGCGGGCCGCGGAGGCGGTACGGGCTTCGACGGTGCCATGGGTCCCGGTGGTGGTACGGGCCTCGGCGGTGCCACGGGTCCCAGTGGCGGTACGGGCCCAGGCGACGCCATGGGCCTCGGCGGCGGTACGGGGCCAGGCAGCGGCGCGGGCCTCGGCGGTGCCACGGGCCCCGGCGTCCGTATGGCCCTCGGCCGCGGCGCCGGCCTCGTCCCACCGGCCGCGCCGCGCACCCTGCTCGGCGCGCTGCTGGCCGGCTATCTGCTGGTCGCGGCCGCCGTCCTGCTCTACGCCTCGACCGGCGGGCTGACCGCCGAGCCGCTCAGCGTCCTGCTGTGTGTACCGGCCTTCGCCGTCGCCACCCTGGCCGGCACCGCCTGGTCCCTCCTGGGACCCGCCGGCGCCGAGCTGCTGCCCGACCGGGTCCGGCGGGCCTGGGCCAGGGTGCCGGACCGCCTCCGGGCCGCACTCCGCGGCCCCCGCTTCGCCGCCGCCCGCCGCGCCGCCGCCACCGCCGTCCTCGCCCTGCTCGCCTCCGGCGCGCTGCTCACCCTCCTCGTCCTCGGCCTGCACGCCGGACGGGTGTATCAGGACCTCCTCCAGCTGGCCCCGGACTGGCAGAGCCGCGCCACGGTGCTGCTGCTCTGCCTCTTCCTCCTCCCGAATGCGGCAGTCTGGAGCGCCGCCTACGGCCTGGGCCCGGGCTTCACCCTCGGCGCCGGCAGCACGATCGGCCCCCTCGGCACCACGTCCCACCCGGCGCTACCGCTCCTCGGTGGCCTCTCGGCCCCCGGCCCGGGCACCCCCCTGACCTGGTCGGCCGCCGTGGTTCCGGTGGCCGCGGGGGTGCTCCTGGCCCGCCATGTGGCCCGCTCGGCGGCGTCGCCCCCGCCCCCGGGGGTGGGCGCCCCGTGCTCATCCGGCGCCTCGTGCCCATCCGGCGATCTGTGCTCCGCCCGTGGCCCGGACCGCCCGTCCGGCGCCCCGTGCTTCCCCGGAGGTCCGGTCGGCCCCTGGTCGTGGTGGACGACGGCCTGCGCCGCGGCCTTGGCGGCCTGCGTCTGCGGTGCGCTCATGGCGGCGCTCGCGGCCCTGGCCGGCGGCGCGCTGGGCACCGGCGCGCTCGCCGACTTCGGCCCGAGCTGGTGGCGTACGGGCCTGGCGGCGGCGGGCTGGACGGCGCTGATCGGCGTCCCGGGCGCGGTCGCGCTACGGGTCTGGTGGCTACGCGGCCGACCGCGGGCGGGGCGCGGGGGCGGCGGCGCCACGGCAGGTGCGGGCGCGCCCGAGCCGGGAGTGGCCGCCTCCGAGACGGGTGCGGCCACGGGCCAGGGCGCGAGTCCGGCGGCGGGCCGGGCGGCGGGTGCGGCCACGGGCCAAGCCACGGGCCAAGCCGCGGGCCAGGCGGCGCGCGCAGCCGCAGGCCCGCAGATGGAGGAAGCTCCAGAGCCAGAGGCGGAGGCGCCCGCACCCCCCATGCCGCCCGCCGCGTCCTCTCCTGTTACGGCAACGAATACGGAGAGTAATTAGTTTCACTGAGAGTAGCGAAGGAGCGGAACGCGCCCCTCCCCAGCTACTGCACGCTGAGCAGCGGCCGCAGTTCCTTGGGCAGCAGCTTTTCGCAGGACTTGCTGGCGGACTGGGTCAGGGCGTCGTCCACGCAGGTGAAGTAGTCGCGGTAGGCGATCTGCACGGTGAACGTCGCGGCCACCATCACCAGCGCCAGGGAGGCGGTCACCAGCCCCGCGATCGCCGCGGTGGTCTGCGGCCGGGTGGAGCCGGGCGCGGGCGGGGCGCCGGGACCGGGGCCAGGGCCGGCGCCGGGGGCCGGTTGGCCCTCCATGGCGGCGGTGGTCGCCGCGGCGGCCGCCTTCGCCTGGTTCGGCTTGGCGCGCAGGGAGCTGACGCCCCAGTAGAGCGCCAACGCGGCCAGCAGCAGGGAGATCTCCGGCAGGCTGAAGAGCACGAAGAAGAACGACCACATACCGGCCAGCAGTGCGTAGCGGGCGCGGCGCTGGGCCGGGTCGGTGGGATCCCAGCGCAGATTGCCGGGGCCGCCCGGACCGCCGGGACCCTGCTGTCCGTTGCGGCCGCCCGGCCGGGAGCCGAATCCGCCGCTCTGCCGGCCCGGCTGCCGGGGGCTCCACTGGTTGCCCCAGCCGGGCGTCGGCTCGTCCTGCTGCGGCTGCTCCCCGTCGCCGCCGCCGTTGCCCGGGGCCGGGTGGCGCGGTTGCCACTCCTGGTCGGGGGCGTCGGCCGGCGGCGGTGCGAAGGGGTTGTCGTCACGGTCGGGGGCCGGGGCGTTCGAGGAATCCGGGGCAGCGGACTTCGAGGACGACGGCTTGCGCTCGCGCGGCAGCACCACCACCCCTGGGGCGGTGGTGGGCTGGGGGTACCACCCAGCGGTAGCTGAGGGAGGGAGCAGGAGGGCCGCGCGGCGGCGTCGGTCCGTCATCTGGAGTGCGTCTTCCCCTTGTCTCGTCCGTACGCGGGTCAAGTGACCGACGGCCGGTTACCACGAACTGCATGCAGTCTTACGCCCGACGCTACCTTCCGTCCCCGCCCCCGTCCCGCGGGGGCCGCTCGGTGTGCCGGTATCGTTGCTGACGGTCGGCGCCTTCGTAGGGTTCCCTGGATTTGCGGTACCCGCGGCCTTGTACGACCACACAAAGCATGTGAGCTCCACGCACGCGAGATCGGAAAAGAGCCCCGCCGTGGCTTCGTCCCCAGCCCCCGCCCAGCCCGCCCGGCCCCGCGCCGGCGACTCCCCTCGCGCAGAGGGGACCCCCCTCGGCCGCCCGGCCCGCATCGTCGTTCTGGTCTCCGGTTCCGGTACGAACCTGCAGGCGCTGCTGGACGCCATCGCCGAGCAGGGCCCGGACGCCTACGGCGCGCAGATCGTGGCCGTCGGCGCCGACCGCGGCGCCATCGCCGGCCTGGAGCGCGCCGAGTCCGCCCGGCTGCCGACGTTCATCTGCCGGGTCAAGGACTACGGCTCGCGCGCCGAGTGGGATGCGGCGCTCGCCGAGGCGACCGCCGCGTACGAGCCGGACCTGGTGGTCTCGGCCGGCTTCATGAAGATCCTGGGCAAGGAGTTCCTGGCCCGGTTCGGCGGCCGGACCGTCAACACCCACCCGGCGCTGCTGCCGAGCTTTCCCGGTGCCCATGGCGTACGCGACGCCCTCGCGTACGGCGCGAAGGTCACCGGATGCACCGTCCACTTCGTCGACGACGGCGTCGACACCGGCCCGATCATCGCGCAGAGCGCGGTCGAGGTCCGGGACGAGGACGACGAATCCGCGCTGCACGAGCGCATCAAGGAAGTCGAGCGATCGCTGCTCGTCGAGGTCGTGGGGCGTCTGGCCCGGCACGGCTACCGCATTGAGGGACGAAAGGTACGTATCTCGTGACCGCCACCGAAGGCACCCAGCGGCCCATCCGCCGCGCACTGGTCAGCGTCTATGACAAGTCCGGGCTGGAAGAGCTGGCGCAGGGCCTGCACGCGGCGGGCGTCCAGCTCGTCTCCACCGGGTCGACGGCCGCGAAGATCGCCGCGGCCGGGGTGCCGGTCACCAAGGTCGAGGAGCTGACGGGCTTCCCCGAGTGCCTCGACGGCCGGGTCAAGACCCTGCACCCGAAGGTGCACGCAGGCATCCTGGCCGATCTGCGCCTGGAGGACCACCGCCGGCAGCTGGCCGACCTCGGCGTGGAGCCGTTCGACCTGGTCGTCGTGAACCTTTACCCGTTCAAGGAGACCGTCGCCTCGGGCGCCACTGCCGACGAGTGCGTCGAGCAGATCGACATCGGCGGTCCGTCGATGGTCCGTGCCGCCGCCAAGAACCACCCCTCCGTCGCGGTCGTCACGGATCCGGCCGCGTACGCCGCGGTCCTCCAGGCGGTCAAGGAGGGCGGCTTCACGCTGGGGCTGCGCAAGCGGTTCGCCGCGGCGGCGTTCCGGCACACCGCCGCCTACGACGTCGCCGTGGCCTCCTGGTTCGCCGAGGACTACGCGGCCGCCGACGAGTCGGGTCTCCCCGAGTTCCTCGGCGCCACCTACGAGCGCAAGAACGTGCTGCGCTACGGCGAGAACCCGCACCAGGGCGCCGCGCTGTACGTCAACGGCGAGGGCGGCCTCGCCGAGGCGGAGCAGCTGCACGGCAAGGAGATGTCGTACAACAACTACACGGACACGGACGCCGCGCGCCGTGCCGCGTACGACCACACCGAGCCCTGCGTCGCCATCATCAAGCACGCCAACCCGTGCGGTATCGCGGTCGGCGTCGATGTCGCCGAGGCGCACCGCAAGGCACACGCCTGCGACCCGCTGTCCGCGTTCGGCGGGGTGATCGCGGTCAACCGCCCGGTGTCCGTGGCGATGGCCGAGCAGGTCGCGGAGATCTTCACCGAGGTCATCGTGGCGCCCGACTACGAGGACGGCGCGGTCGAGATCCTCGCCCGCAAGAAGAACATCCGGGTGCTGCGCGCCCCGGGCGCGCCGGCCAACCCGGTCGAGGTCAAGGCCGTCGACGGCGGGGCGCTCCTCCAGGTCACCGACCGGCTGCAGGCCGACGGCGACGACCCGGCGAACTGGACGCTGGCCACCGGCGAGGCGCTGTCCGCCGGCGAACTGGCCGAGCTGGCCTTCGCCTGGAAGGCGTGCCGCGCGGTGAAGTCCAACGCGATCCTGCTCGCCAAGGACGGCGCCTCGGTCGGTGTCGGCATGGGCCAGGTCAACCGCGTCGACTCCGCGAAGCTCGCCGTCGAGCGCGCGGGCGAGGAGCGGGCCCGCGGCTCCTACGCCGCCTCGGACGCGTTCTTCCCGTTCCCCGACGGCCTGGAGATCCTGACCGCCGCGGGCGTCAAGGCCGTGGTGCAGCCGGGCGGTTCGGTCCGTGACGAGCTGGTCGTCGAGGCCGCGCGCAAGGCCGGCGTGACGATGTACTTCACCGGGACGCGGCACTTCTTCCACTGATCCGCCGCCGTCCGAAGACGGCGCGAGGCCCGCACCGGGTGTGTCCGGTGCGGGCCTTCGTGGTGCGGGGCGCGTGCGGTGTCAGTAACGCGGCCGGTTGAACCAGGCGTTGCCGTCGTCCTTGGAGACGAAGACCAGCACCAGGATGCCCAGGACGGTGTGGACCAGGCCGATGGGGAAGGTGAACAGGCTCAGCATGATGTTGGCGATGCCGAAGATGATGGTGCCGACGCGGACGCCCTTGCCGCCGTTGGCGAACTGCACGGCCAGCGTGATGGCGGCCGCGGAGAAGACCACGATGACCACGATGACGGCGATCAGCAGGCCCTTGCCGATGTTCATGGCCATGATGTCGTCCTCGGCCGCGTACGGCGAGGCGTTGTGCGAGGCCTTGCTGACGCCGCCGAGCCCCATCACGGCGAGGACCAGGCCGATGAGGTTCAGGCCGGCGAGCACGAACAGCATCACCCGGGCGGCCTTGACCCCGCCGGGCATCACCGTCGGGTACTGCTGCTGCATGCCGGGCACGGGGCCGCCCGGGTACGGGCCGTAGGGCGACGGCGGCTGCTGCTGGGGGTAGCCGTAGCCGGGCTGCTGACCCGGCCCGTAGCCGGGCTGCTGGCCCGGCGGTGGACCGTAGGGGTTCTGATTGGGGTAACTCACGAGCGGTGTCCTTCAAGCGAGTCGGACGGAGCGGTGAAGGCCCCGATCGCGCAGTTGCGAGGGGGCCTTCGACGAGTGGCGCTATGGGCCGGGGGTGTTTCCCCGACGCCTTACTGGGACTTGACGACCACCGTGCCGGCGATCTTGTCCGCGAACGTCTGGGACTTCTCGTCCCACAGCGGCCACAGGTAGCCGATGTAGCAGATCCCGTCGAGGAAGTGGCACAGCTTGCGCACGAAGGCCATACCGAAGCCGATCGGCTGGCCGGTGGCCTCCTTGACCAGGCGGATCTTCAGGGCCTTCTTGCCCGGGGTCTGGCCCGTGCTGCCCTCCTTGGTGAGGATGAAGATCCCGCCGGCGAAGGCGATCAGACCGGCGAGCACGATCATGATGATCGAGCCGACCGGCATGACGCTGGCCGAGTCGTAGGCGTCGCTGATGCACTGGTAGTCGCCGGGCGGGCAGGTCGAGGTGTCCACGCTCACCGACGAGCTGCTCGCGATGATCACGGCGATGATGTACAGGATGCCCGGGATCGCACCCACGATCAGGCCGTCGATCAGGTACGCACCGACCCGCGCGCCCCAGCTGGCGTAGCCCATCGGCATCCCCGGCATGCCGGGCTGGCCGTAAGGCGCTCCCTGCTGCGGGTAGGCGCCGTAGGGCTGCTGCGGCGCGGCCGGCTGCTGGGGGTATCCGTACGGCTGCTGCGGGGCGGCCGGCTGCTGCTGCGGGTAGCCGTAGCCGGGCCCGCCCTGCGGCGGCACCGGCGGCTGCTGCCCGTAAGGGGCCTGCGGGGCCTGCGGGGGCTGGCCGTACGGGTTGTTCGGGTCACCGAAACTCATCTGCTGTTTTCCTCCGTTGTGTCAGTGGGGGACGACGCGGCGTGACTCGGAGGAAAAACAGGTTGCACTGGCCACCCCCCGATGAAGCCTGCGGCACTGCGCGTCAATCCTTCTAGTTGCGCATTCACTCTGTCCAGTCAAGAGCCCCAGCCGTTGTGCAAGTGCAATGATCAATTCCGGCCAACGGCGTCCCGCGTGCCCTGATTGGAACGTGGCCGCCCTCATCCGGGAGGATGGGGGCATGACTGCCCAGATTCTGGATGGCAAGGCCACCGCAGCCGCTATCAAGTCCGAGCTCGCCACCCGCGTCGAGGCGCTGAAGGCCAAGGGCGTGCAGCCCGGCCTCGGCACTCTCCTGGTCGGCGACGACCCGGGCAGCCGCTGGTACGTCAACGGCAAGCACCGCGACTGCGCGCAGGTCGGCATCGCCTCGATCCAGCGCGAACTGCCCGCGACCGCCACCCAGGAGGACATCGAGGCGGTCGTCCGGGAGCTGAACGAGGACCCGGCCTGCACCGGCTACATCGTCCAACTCCCGCTCCCCAAGGGCATCGACGCCAACCGCGTCCTGGAGCTGATGGATCCGGCCAAGGACGCCGACGGGCTGCACCCGACGAGCCTGGGCCGGCTGGTGCTGGGCATCGAGGGCCCGCTGCCGTGCACCCCGTACGGCATCGTCCAGCTGCTGCGCCGGCACGACGTCGAGATCAAGGGCGCGAACGTGGTGGTCGTCGGCCGCGGCATCACGATCGGCCGCCCGATGCCGCTGGTGCTGACCCGCAAGTCGGAGAACGCCACGGTCACCCAGTGCCACACCGGCACCCGGGACCTCTCCGCGCACCTGAAGCAGGCCGACATCATCGTCGCCGCCGCCGGTGTGCCGCACATCATCAAGCCGGAGGACGTCAAGCCCGGGGCGGCCGTCCTGGACGTCGGCGTCAGCCGGGACGAGAACGGCAAGATCGTCGGCGATGTGCACCCGGGCGTCGCCGAGGTGGCCGGCTGGGTCGCCCCCAACCCGGGCGGTGTCGGCCCGATGACCCGCGCCCAGCTGCTGGTCAACGTGGTCGAGGCCGCCGAGCGCGCGGCCGGCTGAGGCGGCGCCCCGGATCTGCCATCCTGTTCTTGGCAGGCCGGACGGCCCGCACCATCGAACCAGCCACCGAAAGGGACTGCCAGCCATGGCTGCCGAACCGCATTCGGACGGAGCCTCCGAGCCGCAGCGCACCTCGCGCCGCTTTCCGTCGCTGACCCGCGACACGGCCCGCCCCGAGGGCGGCGGCCGGGCCGCGTCGGGCGACTATCCCGCGCCGGCCCGCCAGTGGCCGCTGCTCGCGGTCATGGGCGGCGTCGCGTTGGGGCTGCTGCTCGTCGCGCTCGACGCGTTCCGGGTCGGGGCGCTGGTGATCGGTCTGGCGCTCCTGGGGGGCGCGGTGCTGCGGTGGGCGCTGCCCTCGGTGGGCATGCTGGCCGTCCGCTCCCGCTTCACGGACATGGCGACGTACGGGGTGCTCGGCTTCGTGATCGTGGTGCTGGCGATGATGGTGCAGCCCAAGCCGTGGATCCACATCCCGTTGCTGGACGACATCGTGCACTTCACCGTGCGCTGAGTACCGGGGAGCGGCCCCCTCTGGGGCACCCTCCGGCACGGCGGTTTCAAGAACGGCGGCGGCCCGCCCTCTCCCCCGAGGGAGGGCGGGCCGCCGCGTTCGTTCAGGAGTGGCTCAGCACCACTTGTTCGAGTAGATGGTCATGAGGTTGGAGCCGATGTACGCCCAGCCCGTGCCGCGGTTCAGCTTCGCGTGGCCGCCGCGGTAGTTGGGCTTCTCGTAGACCGTCACATTGCACTGGGCGCCGTTGTTGAACGCCGACAGCGGGTAGTTGAAGGCACCGCCGTAGCGGCGCAGGTCGCGGTTGTTCTGCGCGACCTTCTTGGGCGTCCCCTTGTAGTTCGCCTTGGGGTAGACGCACAGGTAGCCGCGGGGGCAGTTGGACGGTGCGCGCTGGGCGGTGACCGAGCCCTGCTTGGCCTGCGCGGGGGCGGCGGCCGCGCCGGCGGCCGGCGCGAGGGCCAGGCCCCCGGTGACGGCCGCGGCGGCCGCGGTGAGTGCGAGGCGCTTGCGAGCGTTCATGGTGTGGAATCCCTCCCCGTTGTGGTGGAGGCGGCGCGGGGTGGACCGCGCCGCCCTGTGGTGCGCCACCGACTGTGCGCCACCTCGTGAGTCAACGGCCACCGGGAGCGCGGTGGTGGGGAGCTTGTGGGATGTCCCAGTCTCTGACCTGCGGGGACGCCGTTTCGGCGGAGGTCGCGCTGGGATGCGGAACAACAGGGTGCGCATGTCCGGATACCGTGCGGAAACAGTAAAACCGGGAACCGTGGGTCGGGCGCGCGCCATCATCGGCGGCACAGGGGGCTCCTGGCCTCGGGGGATCGAACGCGTATGGGGTGGAACATGTCGCGTTGGAAGGGGCTGCCCGCATCGCTTGACCAGCGGGTGCGGCAACTCGTCGTGCAGTTGCGGAGACTGAAGGACCACAGCGGGCTGAGCCTGGCCTCGCTCGCCGCCAAGACCGCGTACAGCAGGTCGTCGTGGGAGCGGTACCTCAACGGTAAGAAGCTGCCGCCCAGGGAGGCGGTGGAGGCGCTCGCGCGGGTCTGCGGCACCGATCCGACCCGACTGCTGGCGCTGCACGAGGTCGCGGCGCAGGCCTGGGAGGCGGGCCCGCCGCAGCCGGAGGCCGAGCTCCCGGAGGCCGTGCCCCCGGAGGCCGTGCCCCCGGCGCCCGCCCGCCGCCGCGGCCCGGGCACCCGCGGGCTCGTCGCCCTCGGCGCGCTGGCCCTGCTCGTCGTCGCCGGCGCGGTGCTGCTGCTCGTCCGGCCCTGGCAGGACGACGGCGCGGCCGGGCCCGACCGGGGAGTCGAGGCGGCCGCCCGCGCCCGCGGCGCCGTACCGGCCTTCACCCACCGGGCGGGGGAGACCTACGCCTGCCACGTCCGGCGCACCGGCGACGGCCTGTACGCCGGGCGCAGCCGTACGGCCACGGCGATCCTCGGCAACGGCACCAGCGGCTGGGAGGCCGTCGAGGCGCAGTGCCTGCTGCGCCACCGCGGCTACGACCCGGGGCCGGTGGACGGCATCGTCGGCGAGAACACCATGCGCGCCGCCAAGCGCCTCCAGCAGGCGGCCGGTCTGCCGGTGGACGGGATCGTGGGACCCGACACCTGGAAGGCGTTGCGCCGGTGAGCGGGCGGGGCGGTGAGCTGCGCGAGGGGCTGGAGTGCGCCCGACTGGCGGCGGCGATGCGGGAGTTGCGGACGCGTACGGGCCTGAGCCTGGCCTCGCTCGCCGCCAAGACCGCGTACAGCAAGTCGTCGTGGGAGCGGTACCTCAACGGCAAGAAGCTGCCGCCCAGGGACGCGGTGGAGGCGCTGTGCCGGCTGGCGGGTGAGCCGGCCGGGCGGCTGGTGGCGCTGTGGGAGCTGGCGGACGCGGCGTGGAGCGGGCGGGCCGCACCGGCCGCGGCCGCCCCGGGCCCGTCCGAGGGCGGGCCGGATGCCGCCGGACCGGCCGACGGCGCCCCGGATTCCGGTGCCGAGCCGGGGCCGGCGCGGCGGCGGCCGCCGCGGTGGGCCGTGCCCGCTGCGGCCGGGGTGTGCGCCGCCGTGCTGGCGCTCGTCGCGGTGCTCGCGCTGCGGCCGGGGGAGGACCCCGGAGGCGGCCCGGCGGCGCCTGACGCGCCGGTGTCCTCCTCGGTGACCGGCTGCCGGGGTGCGGCCTGCGACGGCAAGGACGCGCGCTCGATGTACTGCGGCGGTCAGGGCCTGGCGGCGACCGTCGCGGAGCGGACCGCGGCCGGGGGCCGGCATCTGGAGATCCGCTACGCCGAGTCGTGCAGGGCCGCCTGGGCGCGGCTGCGCGGCGGCCGGATCGGTGACCGTGTCGAGGTGTCGGCTCCGGGGGCGAAGCCGCGGTCGGTGCGGGTCGAGGACCGCTTCGACGCCGAGGGGTACCTCGTCACGCCGATGACGGCGGCCCGCGGCCCGCACGGCGTGCGGGTGTGCCTGCACCCGGCGGGCGGCGCGGCCGCGGAGTGCTTCCCTCGGTAGCCGGCACGGCCCGGACCGGACGGCTGCCCCCTTACCCCATCGTGGCCGGTTCTTATCGCGATACGTACAGAAGTCGTAGGTGCTGCGGTGGAAATGTCACACTGCTGGGGGCTCGTGGGGCGTGCGCGGGTGTGCCGGTATGCACCTGAATGCTCCCGTGCGCCTGGAAATGGGGAACTGCCTCCTGGCCGGAAGCATCCCTACGGGTAGTCAATGAGGGCGGGCGCGCTGGGGGAGTCGCGCCGTCGCGCGTATGTGTGGGGGATAGGGGGAGGCCATGCCTCGCTGGAAGGCGCTACCGGAGGAACTCGACCCGCAGGTAGGGGAGTTCACCGATCGGCTGCGCACACTCGTGGACCGCAGCGGGCTGAGTGTGGCCGCGGTCGCGGACCGCACGGGCTTCAGCAAGACCTCGTGGGAGCGATATCTCAACGGGCGGCTGCTGCCGCCGCAGCGCGCGGTGATCGCGCTCGCCGAGGCGACCGGTACGCATCCCGGTCACCTCACCACGATGTGGGAACTGGCCGAACGCGCCTGGAGCCGGGCGGAGATGCGGCACGACGTCACCATGGAGGCGATACGCGTCGCCCAGGCGCGGGCCGCGCTGGACATCGAGGCCCAGCCGGCCGGGGCCGAGCCGCCGGCGAAGGCCGCGAAGGCGGTGAAGGCCGCGCGGTCGGCGAAGGGCGTGCAGGTCGCGGATCCGCCGCAGACCGCGCCCGCGCCCCGGATCCCGCCGGTGCCGCACCAAAGAAGCAGCGAGACGCCCTCGGCGTCGGACTTCCCGGAGTGGGCGCAGGCGGCGGCCGCGCCGTCCCCGGCCCCGCCGGCCGCGCCCGCCGCAGGCGCCGAGAAGTCGCCCGCCCGCCGCGGCCGGGTACTGATGGGCGCCATCGGTGCCGTCGGCGCGCTCCTGGTGGCCGGCGCCGCCGTACTGCTGCTGAATCCGGACACCGGCGTGGCCAAGAAGACGGCGGCCCCGGCCGCGTCGAAGCCGACGCCGAGCGCTCGACCGGTGCTGCCCGCCGGGGTGCGTTGCGACGGGGCCGCGTGCGGGGGCAAGGACCCGGAGGCGATGGGGTGCGGCGGGCAGCGCGCCGTCAGCCCGTCGCGCGGGATGGCCGGCGGTGCGCTGATCGAGGTCCGCTACAGCGCCGTCTGCCATGCGGCCTGGGCGCGGATCAGCGGTGCGGCGCCCGGCGACCGGGTCACCATCGGCGAGGCCGGCAGCGGCCTGACGGCGCGGGTCGAGCGCGGCGGCGCCGCGTACACCGCGATGGTCGAGGTCACGGGCGACCCGGCGAAGGTCACGGCCTGCGGGACGACCGTGGCCGGCACGAAGGGCTGCGTCCAGCCGACGGCCCGCTAGCCGTTCGGCCGGCCGTCCAGTCGGCCGGCCGGTCGGCGGTCCCGCCACCGGGGCCGGCCCCTGGCCGGGAATCGCCGTCCGCGGGAGCGCTTCGGGAACCGGGGTGCATGCCCGCCGCCATCGGGGGCATGCGACCGATACCCCCCCCACGGGTGTGCACAACTCGGCGGCCGCCCGCGCCCCTCCTACCAGCGGGCGGCCGCCGCACCCGTCCCCAGGGGCGTACGACGGAGCGCTCGACCCGGCCCTGTGTACGGCACTGCGGACGGGCGTACGGATGCCGCGACGCACCCGGTGAGGTGCGCCACACCGGCCCGTCGTCTGCCACCGGCGGGGGTCCGATAGCCTGGCGGCCGGTCTCTCGATACCAAGAGACCTTGAGAGGCCTAGATAAATGGGCAGGGACACCCACCGCCACCCATGGTGGTCTGGGGCTTGCCCCCAGAAAACGTCGCGCAGGAGATCGCCATGACCCGCACTCCCGTCAATGTCACCGTCACCGGCGCCGCCGGCCAGATCGGTTACGCACTCCTCTTCCGCATCGCTTCCGGTCATCTGCTCGGCGCGGACGTGCCGGTCAAGCTGCGCCTCCTGGAGATCCCGCAGGGTCTGAAGGCCGCCGAGGGCACCGCGATGGAGCTCGACGACTGCGCCTTCCCGCTGCTTCAGGGCATCGACATCTCGGACGACCCGAACGTCGCCTTCGACGGCGCGAACGTCGCCCTGCTCGTCGGCGCCCGCCCCCGCACCAAGGGCATGGAGCGCGGCGACCTGCTGGAGGCCAACGGCGGCATCTTCAAGCCGCAGGGCAAGGCCATCAACGACCACGCCGCGGACGACATCAAGGTCCTGGTCGTCGGCAACCCCGCCAACACCAACGCGCTGATCGCGCAGGCCGCCGCGCCGGACGTACCGCGTGAGCGCTTCACCGCGATGACCCGCCTGGACCACAACCGCGCCGTCTCCCAGCTCGCGCAGAAGACCGGCACCCCGGTCTCCGAGATCCGCCGGCTGACGATCTGGGGCAACCACTCGGCCACCCAGTACCCGGACATCTTCCACGCCACGGTCGCCGGCAAGAACGCCGCCGAGACCGTCAACGACGAGAAGTGGCTGGCCGACAGCTTCATCCCGACCGTCGCCAAGCGCGGTGCGGCGATCATCGAGGCCCGCGGCGCGTCCTCCGCGGCCTCCGCCGCCAACGCCGCCATCGACCACGTCCACACCTGGGTCAACGGCACCGCCGACGGCGACTGGACCTCCATGGGCATCCCCTCGGACGGCTCCTACGGCGTCCCGGAGGGCCTGATCTCCTCGTTCCCCGTCACCACCAAGGGCGGCACGTACGAGATCGTCCAGGGCCTGGAGATCAACGAGTTCTCGCGCGGCCGCATCGACGCGTCCGTCCAGGAGCTCGCGGAGGAGCGCGACGCGGTCCGCGCCCTCGGCCTGCTCTGAGCCACCGCGCTCACCCGGCTCTGAAAGAGCCGTACCGCCATGAGCCCGCACGGTCCGCAACGGCCGTGCGGGCTCGGCCGTGTCCGGCCCGCTGCGGGAGGGCCACGGCCGGTGCGGGTGAGCCACGGCCGGTGCGGGTGAGCCACGGCCGGTGCTACCCGGGGTGGGGATGGCGGCGGATCTCGACGTTGCAGTCGGTCGCCGCCGACCGGTCCCCGACGGCGTACGCGCCCGCCCGCTGCCGGGCCAGCGCCCCGCACACATCGCACCCGGCGACCGGCCGGGGATCGGGCACCGTCAACGGTTCCATCAGGTGAACGGGGCGGCACTCACGGCCCATCAGCCCACCACCTGCACCTGGTGCTGGTGACGCCAGTACTCGCGCCGCCGCTGCCGCCGCTCATACGCGATCAGGTAGGGGAGTACGAGGGCATAGTCCTCATCCCGCAGCGCCTCCGAGTGACGTACGGGAGGCAGGAACGGCGGCCGCGCCGACGTCGGCCCCTCCGCGCACCTCGCGGGGGGCGGCGGTACATCGGCATGTCGATGACACCCCGTGCAGGGGAGTAACAGCCGTAGCAGGGGCTCGAAGAGCCGGATAACGTGGTGCATGTCGTCAATCTCTCTGGGTTGGAGACCATGCCCCCGGACGTCTGCCAACGTCGCGGGGGTTCTGCGTGTTCGGGCATGCGGGAACACGCCGTGATTGTCAGTGCGGCCTCTTACTCTGGGTGTGTTCATCGTTGCTCAGTGAGATCGCCGATCACAACGCTGAGCGCGTGCCAGTGGTCAACTGTCACAAAGGGGGGCGAGGTCGGTGGGTCGACGCAACGGCACGGGAGGGACGGCCGGTACCACCGCGGCCGTGTTCGGCGAGGTGCTCAAACACCACCGGGAAGCGGCACTCCTGACCCAGGCCGCCCTGGCGGCCAAGATCCCCTGCGACCGCTCCCACGTGGCGCGTGTGGAGGCGGGCACTCGCGTACCCCAGGAGGCCTTCGCCAAGGCCTGCGATGAACTGCTGGACACGGGTGGGGTGTTGCTGCGGTTGTGGGGGCGGATCGACTGGTATCCGGAGGTGCAGCATCCGGACTGGTTCAAGCGCAGGGCTGAGATGGATGCGGTGGCGATCGCCCTGCGGGAGTATCAAGAGCGCGTGATCCCGGGTTTGTTGCAGACGCCGGACTACGCGCGTGCGCTGTTCAGTCGTCGTTCCGCGAGTGCCGATGAGGTCGAGGAGCGCGTCCGAGCCCGACTGAGTCGACAGCAGCGCTTCCGCGCCGACGACGGTCCGTTGTATGTCGTCGTTCTGGACGAGAGCTGCCTGCGTAACGTGGTGGGGAGTCCGAAGCTCATGCGCGACCAATGTGCGCATTTGTTGAGTGTCGGCAGGCGCCCCAACATCCGTATCCAGGTGGCCCCAGCAGGCATCATCGGGCTTGCCCGGCCGAGAGGCTCTATGTCACTGATAGAGCTGCCAGGCGGACGCAGGTGGGTCTACTCGGAGTCGCTGGACCGCGGGCATTTCAACGACGATCCAGCCGCCTACGCGCGCCACTTCCAGACCTATGATGTGCTCCGGGCGGACGCTTGTTCGCCCCGTGAGTCCGCCGCTCTGATCAGCGACGCGATGGAAGGGTACGAGCATCATGAACAGGCACGAACTCGGCGCCGCGACCTGGATCAAGAGCACGTACAGCGACGACAACGGCGGCAACTGCATCGAAATCGCCCCCGGTATCCCCGACATCGTCCCCGTCCGCGACAGCAAGAACCCTGACGGGCCCGTACTGCTGCTCCCCACGGCCGGCTGGTCGGCCTTCCTCGCTGCCGTCAAGGACGGGGAGTTCCGCGCGGGCCTCTGACCCCCGCGGCGACCACCTTCCGTTATCGCGCTGACACGGAGTGGTCCACTGGCCTATGCTGCGGCTTCCGTGTCGCCGCGGCCGGTCACTGGCGCCTCGTCCGCCAACTCCGCCGTCGTGGCAGTCCATTGGCGTTATATGGGGGAGGCCGATGACCCGGACGAGTGTGCCCGCGCAGCCCGAAGGCCCCGACGACCACTCGCGGTTAGAGAAGAAGCCGCCCGAGCCGCCCGAGTCCGCGACTTACGCTCCGCCCCCTCCACTGCCCGTGACCCCGCCGGGGGCCAGTGATGCCACCCGGCTGCTGTGCGCCGGTACGTACATGGACGAGCCGTTCCGGGACGCGGTCATCGACGAGCTGTACGTCCACGAGGAGCGGTTCGCCGCACCCTCGATGGGCATCGACGCGGCCCGGGTGCTCGCCCACGCACTGCGCGCCCGTCGGCTGGAGCTGGGCTGGGCCGCCGCGATCCTGGGCGTGTGGATCGTGGCCATCCCGATGTCGTCCGGGCTGGTGGTGCTCTACCTCTTCCCCGTCGTCTTCATGGCGCTGTCGCGCCTCGTGCGCCGGGCGCCCCTCCCCGCGTGGCTGGCGCGAGGCCTCTCCTTCCTGCTGCGGTGGTACGGGCGGCTCCAACTGCTCTTCTTCATCGTGGCGTTGGTGGCAGCAGTCATCGTCGGGGAGGCGCTGGGCGGCGCCTGGCGGGTACTGCCCGTCCGACTGCTGACGGACCTGCTGCCGTTCGGCTCGTCCTCCTCCGACGAGCCGGACTTCGGCTGGTCCGGGGACAGCAGCTCGTACGGCGGCTGGGAGTCCGCGGCCGGGTACGCCGACCCCAGCGGCGGCTCCGGCATGCTCCAGGTGTGGATCGCGCTGCTGCTGCCGCTGGTGGTGGCCACGCTGGTCGCCCTGCAGCGCGGGCAGTTCGCGCGGGCGCTGGCCCGCGAGCTGTCCAAGGAGCGCTTCCCCGACGTGATGTCCGACCCGGCGGAGCGGGCCGAGGGCCTGCGCTTCCGCCGGCTGCGGGAGCGGGTGCGGATCGAGCAGCACGGGCCGTTGGTGATGTACCGGGCCGCCGACCCGTTCTGCGGCGCCGGCTGGCCGTACAAGACGTGGTCACTGTCGGTGGAGCTGGTCCCGCGGCCGGACCGGAAGGTCGAGCCGCTGGACAACGCGGCCATCCTGGAGCGCATCGTGCCGCTGGTGGCGGCGCTGCGGGTGCCGTCCCCGCACGGGTCACCGCAGGCGGCGGCCGCCGTGCGCGACCGGCTGCGCGCGCTGGAGATCGACGAGTGCGTCTTCCTGCCGGCCGAGGGGCTGCCGACGCGTGCGGCGGCACCGTACGCACCGGAGGCGTTCGAGGAGCACCGGGCCGCGGCCGTGGAGGAGGGCGGGGAGACCCGTCGGCACTTCCTGCGCATCCGGGTCGGCGGCTGGAACGAGGGCATCGTCACCACGGTCTTCGTGCGGGTGCACACCCAGGGCGGGATGCTGATGCTGGAGGTCGCGCCGCATGTGCTGTGGCCGCTGCGGCAGCAGTTCCAGGACGCCGACCGGCTCGCCCACCAGTACCGGCACCACCACCACTTCGGCAAGGCGGTGTGGGCGCTGAGCCGTACGCCGCGCTCCGCGGGCTCGGCCGTGCTGACGCTGGTGCGCGGGCTGCTGTCGGCCTGGCGGCTGGCGACTGCGGGGCACGGTGCGGCGCTCCCCGAGGGCCCCGGTGCCGCCGTACGCGAGCTGGGCTCCTACGGGGAGTCCTCGCTCTTCCAGGACATGGACGTGGCCCGTTATCTGAAGACCATTCAGCAGCGGGTGACGGCCGGGGTCACCACGGCGCTGAGCGAGGCCGGCTACCGGACGGACGAGTTCGAGCAGCGGATCGTGCATGTCGCCGAGGGCGGCGTGTACGTCGAGTCCGCGCAGGGCGCCGTCGGCATCGGCGACCACAACACGATCACCCACAACACCACCGAGCGGGGCTCCGCGGCGAAGGGAAGTACCAAACGTGGCAACGGCTGACGAGCGCGGCAACGGCATCCACATCGGCAGCGTCCAGGGTGCCTTCGCCATCGGCGACCACAACACGGTGACCCACAACGAAGGCGGCGGCGGGCCCGCGGCGGACCCGGCGCAGCAGGAGCTGCTGCGCGCCGTCCGGGCGTTGCGCGACGATCTGTCCCGGGCGGTGGAGACGCCGCAGGTGACGGCGCTGAGCGGGGAGCTGGCCGACACCGAGACGGAGATCGCCGACACGGGTGCGGCCGGGCCGGGGCGGCTGGCCCGGCTGCGTGCGGCGCTCGGGGACGCCAGCGCCGTGGTGGGGCTGCTGGCCTCCGGGGCGGCGGTCGGCCAGGCGGTCGCGGCCCTGGTGGGAGGCTGACGATGAAGGGCCGAGGCCCGGCCCGCTGGAACAGCGAGACCCAGAGCTGGGAGGACGGCGCACCGCCGCCCGCCCCGTATACGGGGCCGTTGCCGCCCCGGCCGGACTTCGTGCCGTCGACGGGGCCGGGACGGTTACCCGGCGGGGCCGGTGGCCCGGGGGCGGACGCTCCCGCCGGTCCGGTCGTCGACTCGGTGACCGGTCCGCTGGTCGACTCGGTGACCGGCCCGGTGGCTGATCCGCTGGCCGGTCCGGGGGCGGACCCGCTGGTGGTCCCCACGCCTGTGCCGCACCCGCCTCCGCCCCCGCCCGCTCCGGAACCCATGGGTGGCGGGCGGCGCCGCCGTACCGCATTGGCCGCCGGCGTGGCGGTGGCCGTGATCGCGGCGGGCGTCGGCGGTGGCTATCTGCTGTGGGGGCGCGGCGACGATCCGGCCGCCGCCCGCCCACCGGCCCGGACCAAGGCGTCCGCACCCGAGGACCCCGGTACCGGCACCTCGGCGCCGCCCACCGACGGCTCCGGCCCCACCGGCTCCACCGGCTCCACCGATCCCACCGACCCGTGGGGCACGGCGCCGCCGGACGGCTACCGCGTCGTCCACGACGACAAGGGCTTCACCACCGCGGTACCGGACGGCTGGCGGCGCAGCGTTCGCGACACCGGCGTCTTCTACACGGCACCGGACGACCGGGGACTGGTGCAGATCTTCGAGATCACCGAACCGGCCACCGCCCCGGAGGCGGCGCTGCGGAAGGCCTCCGAGGGGCTGGCCCACAACCCCGGTTACGAGGAGATCAGCCTGACGCCCTTCGACGGTCCGGCTCCCGGGACGGACGCCGCCCAGCTGGTCTACGCCTATGACAGTGAACGGATCGGCGAACGGGTCAAGGTCGTCGACTGCGCCTTCACGGCCGACGACGGCCGCCAGTTCGCCGTCCTCGTCCTGGGTACGGAGGCGGACTGGCCGCAGCAGCAGAACACCCAGAAGATCGCCCTCCAGGCCTTCGCCTCCACCCCGTGAACCCGCAGACCGGGCTGCGCTCCCCGGGCTCCCGGGGCTACCCGGGCAGCTCCGTCCGCTCCCACCACTCGTACACGGGCAGGGCACCCTCGGCGGTGTGCTGCTCCCGGCTGGTGGCCCGGAAGTGCTCATAGCCGTTGCGGTACGGGATCTTCAGCTCGTCCCCGGGCGGATCGATCGGCACGATCCGCTCGGGCAGCTCCTCGGGCCCGCCCACCAGCACTGCCTTCGCCGCTTTGTCAGCCATGCCTGCATTCTCGCCCCGGCATGTCACATCGGCCCGCCCCCGGTACGTCAATGGGGTGAGAAGGCAGCTACGAACCAGGAGGCACCCGTCATGGCCCGCATCTCCCTCACCCCGCGGCGCACCCTCACCGTCCGGTTCGCGCAGTGGTACTCGCGGCGCGCCTACGGCAAGGTCATGGAGCCCGCCCTGGCCATGGGCCACCACCCCGGGATCCTTCGCTCCTACTTCTCCTTCGAGAACAAGGTGGCGCGCTGGAAGGCGCTGGACCCCGCCCTGAAGCACCTGGCGGAGCTGGTGTCGGCGGCGGCGATCGGCTGCTCGTGGTGCGTGGACTTCGGCTACTGGCAGGCCGACCGGCTGGGGCTGCCGCTTACGAAGATCAGCAAGGTGCCCGCCTGGCGGGACCACCAGGAGTCCTTCACGGAGCTGGAGCGGCTGGTCATGGAGTACACCGAGGCGATGACCGCGACCCCGCCGACCGTGACCGACGAGCTGGCAGAGAGCCTGCGCGGGCACCTGGGCGAGGCGGCGTTCGTGGAGCTGACCATGATGGTCGCCGTGGAGAACCTCCGCTCCCGCGTCAACAGCGCCATGGGCCTGCACAGCCAGGGCTTCTCCGACCACTGCGCCATCCCGCTGGCCCAGGGGCCGCGGCGCGACTAGGGGTAACCGCTTGTCACTGTGGGTAGTTGAGGTGGCATGCGCGACGTACGCACCGTAAGGGCGCCCTCCATGCTGCGGCTCGCGGCCGCCTCACTCGCCGGGACGGCCATCGAGTTCTACGACTTCTTCGTCTACGGGACCGCCGCGGCGCTGGTCCTGGGGCCGCTGTTCTTCCCGACGTTCTCATCGGTCGCCGGGACACTGGCCGCCTTCGCAACCTTCGGCGTGGGCTTCATCGCCCGGCCGCTCGGCTCGGTGCTGTTCGGACACGTCGGGGACCGGCACGGCAGACGCCCGGTTCTCCTCGCGTCGTTGCTCCTCACCGGCGCCTCCACGGTCGCGGTCGGCTGCGTGCCGACGTACGACACGATCGGGGTGACCGCTCCCGTGCTGCTGCTCGTCCTGCGGTTCCTCCAGGGGCTCGGGCTCGGCGGGGAGTGGGGCGGGGCCGTGCTGCTGACCGCGGAGCACGCGCCCGCCGAACGGCGCGCGCTGTGGACGAGCGTTCCGCAGGTCGGGCCGTCACTGGGGTTCCTGCTCGCCAACGGCGTGATGCTGGCGCTGTCGGCGACGCTGTCCGACGCGCAGTTCGCGTCCTGGGGGTGGCGCGTGCCCTTCTGGGCGGCCGGGCTGATGGCCCTGGCGGGGCTGTGGCTGCGGTCGTCGCTCGCCGAGAGTCCGAGTTTCCGCGACATCGAGGACCATGCGCGCGTGCCGCTCGCCGATGTGGTGCGCGACCACTGGCGGCTCGTTCTGCTGACCGCCGGCGCGCTCGCGGCGGGATACGCGACCTTCTACGCCGTGACGACCTGGTCTCTCGCCTACGGGACGGAACGACTGGGCGTGAGCCGCACCGTCATGCTGACCTGCATCATGGCCGCGGTGGTCGTGAAGGGCTCCTTGACACCACTGGCGGCGCTGCTGGGCGACCGCTTCGGCCGGCGGCCCCTGTGCATGGTGGGATGCGCGGCCTCCGCCCTGTGGATGTTCCCGATGGTGGCGCTGCTCGCCACGCGGGCGCCGCTGTTGATGTTCCTCGGCTTCCTGGGGTCGCTGCTGGCGTTCATCACGATGTTCGCCGTGATCGCCGCGTATCTGCCGGAGCTGTACGAGCCGCGCGTGCGCTGCACGGGGGCCGCGGTCGGCTACAACCTCGGCGGGGTCCTCGGTGGGGCGCTGACGCCGATCGTGGCGACGACGCTCGCCGAGCGGGGCGGCCCGGTGCCCTGGGGCGTGGCCGCGTATCTGACGGGGATCGCTCTGCTCAGTCTGTGCTGTTTCGCGCTGCTGCCGGAGACGCGCCCGGTGCGGGTGAGGGCGGCGGAGCCAGCAGCGGGGTGACCGTACGGGCGTGGTCCGTGGAGGAACATGCCTGGGGCGCGGGTCCGTGCGGCGGAAAGTCCGCTGCCCCGGGTGTGACACACCGGGGCAGCGGACTTTCTCCGCTCATGTCCGAGGGCAGCGCCGAGGTGGTCAGCCGATGGGGTTGACGAAGGTGCCCGGGTGGGTGGCGCCGCGCTGGTCGGCGAGTGTGCCCCAGGGCCAGGCGATGGTGATCGCCTTGGTCTCGTTGGGCGGGGTGACGTCCGCGAATGCGGGCTGGTAGAAGCCCTTGTCTTCCTTGGTCATGATGACGTTGATCGTGAAGTCGGTGCTGTCGCCGGGCGCCAGGGTGATCGAGCCGTGCTTGGCCGACGAGCGGACCAGCGACCAACGCTCGCCGCCGTTCTCGGACTTGAGGTCCACGCCCGGGAAACCGCCGATCTTGCAGGTACGGCTGCCCTTGTTGGTCAGCACGACGCTGGCGGTCGTCCCCCCGCTGGCGTTCGGGTCCGGGATCGCATCGCCGCCGGTGGCGAACGCCGCCTTCAGACCGGAGGTGTGGCACCGCTCGACGCCCGAGCCCGCCTTGCCACCGCCGGCGGCCTGCCCGCCGCCCGACTGCTTGCCCGCGGCGTCCGGCTTGGCGCCGCCCTTGGCGTCGGCCTTGGCACCGGGGCGCGCCTGGGCACCGGAGCCCTGTGCTCCGTCGGAGGAGCCCGCGCCACCGGGCTCGGCGACGGGCGAACCCGCGCCGGTCTGGGCCGCGGGCTTCGTGCCGGCGGTGTCCGAGCCGGAGCAGGCGGTCAGGGAGAGCGCGGCGGCCGCGGTCAGGGCCGCGGCGGCAACGCGCAGGGTGCGGCGACGGGCGTTGCGGGCAGTGGTGTTGGCGCTCATTCCAGGTCCCCCAGGGCGGTCGGTGTCACTGTTTCCTCGGTACGACACCCACTCTGATCGAGGCCACTAGTGCCGGGCTGCCGCTCCGCTAACGCCCGGCTAACACGGCTGTGAGCAGGGGAAGAACGCCGGGGAGAACCCGAAGAGCCGGGTCACGGCGCCTAGTTGGGCACACGGATTCCATAGGCCCTGCCGGAGCCGGCACCCAGCCCTTAGTCGCGCGGGAACTCCGCGGTGGAGATGGTGAGGCCGACGACGGTGGCGGTGAGGTCGATCGGGTCGCCGTACGGCACCGTGATGTCGTCCTTGTAGTCGCCGTCCTGCGGGTCGGTGAAGACGCGGCAGCGGCCGGCGTAGGGGTCGGCGATCACATAGACCGGGACCTCGGCCGCGGCGTAGGCGTCCTTTTTCGGGCCGTAGTCGTTGACCGCGGTGTCTTTGGAGATGACTTCGGCGACGAAGTCGATGCTGTCGTAGTGCCAGCGGCCCCGCTCGTCCTTCGCGGAGCCCTCGGTGATGCCCACCACGTCGCAGCAGAAGCCGTTCCGGTAGCCCGGGAAGTCGATGCGGACGTCGGACAGCACGCGCTTGCGCGGATAGCGCGTGCGTAGCTGTTCGTAGATGTCAGCGATGGTCTCCCAGTGCGTGGCCCGCTGCGGCGTCATGAAGATGGCCCCCTCGACGATCTCGATCCGATATCCCTCGGGGAAGGCCTGTTCCAGTCGCTCGAACAGCTCGTCCAGGTGCCGCTCGTTCTCCGTGGGCTCCGCCATCTCAATCCCGTCGCTCGCGATCGCTTCGGTCCGCTCAAGGCTGATGGTCATCGTGCCGCTCCTCCCCGCTGCCGCGCCATACGGGCAGCTGCACGGTTCAACGGAACATACGTATGAACGGTTACGGGGTGTAGCGGCATATGCCGCCGCAGGTCATGCGTCGGCGTTGTTCGGGCCCTGGAGCATGTCCTCGAACACCGCGATGTCGACGGTATCGCCCGGGGCGGGGGTCTTGGCGGGGACCGGGCGGTCGTAGTTGCTCAGCAGGATCGTGCCCGTCTCGTGGTCGATCTCGGTGGTGAGCTTGAGGGGGTAGGGCTTGCCCTTGACGGCGACGTAGAGGGTCTGGACGGCTCCGTCGAACTTTCTGATGACGGGCAGGACGCGGGTGCCCTCGTGGACGGTCGGGCGGCCCTTGGTGAGGGTGGAGGTGACCGAGGGCGACGGGGTGTTCGTGGGCGGCTCGTCGGTGCCGGCGGCGGACTTCTGGAAGGCGGTGAGGTCGCAGGCGGCGGACACGCTCTGCAGGAAGGCGTCGCGGGTGGTGCCGTGCAGGAAGGTGTCCTTGTACTTCGCGGCCGCCTCGGTGCCCTCGGCGCCGGGGAACTGGTTCTTCCAGAAGGCCGCGTCCGGCTTCATCCAGACCTGGTCGCCGCGCTTGATGATCTCGACCCGGCCGAGTGTGCCCTTGCTGATGGCGCCGGCGCAGTTGCCGCCCCGGTCCAGGCTGATGTCGAGCCTGGTGGGGCCGGCGGTGGTCAGGGTGCGCAGTCGCAGTGATTTCGCGGCGATCAGTTGGTCGAGCGCGTCGTCGGAGATCTGCTGGGCGGTCTTGCCGGCGAGGTCGCCCTCGCCGTCGGGGCCGGGGGTCGCCGCCGCGGCTCCGGTGGCCACGGCCCCGGCGAGCAGGGCCGCGCCGCAGCCCAGGGCGGTGGCGGTGACGGTACGGCGTCTGCTGGTCATCTCGGCACCTCCGGTCCGGAGGGGGAGTACGAGGGGACGTGTCGCAGGGGCATCCTCGGGGACATACAGCTATTCAGGGTAGGTTCCTGGACATTTGGTCGCACGTTGAGTGAGTCGGCTCACTTTCCATGAATGTTTGGGCATAGGTCGGCCGCTTCCGGGGAGGGCTCCTTGTTGCTGGTGACGCCAGTGGTTGCACCAGTGGGAACAGATCGGTAACCGGAAGGCAGAACGAAGTGTCGTCAATCGAGACCATTCACGTAGACGGGGTGTGGCTGCCCGCCGCATCCGGCGCCACGCGGGAGGTCCTCGACCCCGCCGACGCGACGACGCTCCAGCTCGTGTCCGAGGGCGGCGCCGACGACGCCGACGCGGCGGTCGCGGCCGCCCGCCGTGCCTTCGCGGGCGGCGCCGGCGCCTGGCCCCGCACGGCCGTCGCCGAGCGCTCCGCGCTGCTGCGCAAGGTCGCCGACCTGCTCCAGCGCGACCGCGAGGAGATCGCGCTCATCGAGAGCCGGGACACCGGCAAGACGCTGGAGGAGGGCCGGGTCGACGTCGACGACGTCACCAACGCCTTCCGGTACTTCGCCGACGTGGTGATGAACGAGAGCGGCGGGCGGGTCGTCGACGCCGGGTCGGCGGATGTGCACAGCGTCGTCGTGCACGAGCCGGTCGGCGTCTGTGCGCTGATCACCCCATGGAACTACCCGCTGCTCCAGGCGAGTTGGAAGATCGCGCCGGCCCTCGCGGCCGGCAACACTTTTGTGATCAAGCCCAGCGAGGTCACTCCGCTGTCGACCGTGCACCTGATCAAGCTGCTGGTCGAGGCCGGGCTGCCGGCCGGTGTCGCCAACATCGTCACCGGCGCGGGCGTGCCGGTCGGCCAGCGGCTGGCCGAGCACCCGGATGTGGATCTGTTCTCCTTCACCGGCGGCCTCGCCAGCGGTACGAAGGCGGGCGCGGCGGCGGTCTCCGGCGCCAAGAAGATCGCGCTGGAGCTGGGCGGCAAGAACCCCAACGTGGTCTTCGCCGACGCCTGCGCCACCGAGGAGGGCTTCGACACCGCCGTCGACCAGGCGCTGAACGCCGCGTTCATCCACAGCGGCCAGGTCTGCTCGGCCGGTGCCCGGCTGATCATCGAGGAGTCGGTGCGCGACCGCTTCGTCGCCGAGCTCGCCCGCCGCGCCGAGCGGATCAAGCTCGGCCGCGGCACCGAGGACGGTGTGGAGTGCGGCCCGCTGGTCTCCCAGCAGCAGCTGGAGAAGGTGGCGGCCTACGTCGCCTCCGCGCTGGCCGAGGGTGCGCAGCTGCGGTGCGGCGGCTCCCGGCCCAAGCCCTCGGACGTGCGCCCGGCCACCGGCTACTTCTACGCGCCGACCGTGCTGGACGGCTGCCACCGCGAGATGAAGGTGGTCCGCGAGGAGACCTTCGGCCCGATCCTGACGGTGGAGACCTTCACCACCGAGGACGAGGCCGTCGCGCTCGCCAACGACACCGAGTACGGCCTCGCGGGCGCCGTCTTCTCCGCCGACACCGCCCGCGCCCGCCGGGTCGCCGCCCGGCTGCGGCACGGCACGGTGTGGATCAACGACTACCACCCCTACCTCCCGCAGGCGGAGTGGGGCGGCTTCGGCAAGTCCGGCATCGGTCGGGAACTGGGCCCCACGGGTCTGGACGAGTACCGCGAGAGCAAGCACATTTACGAGAACCTGCGGCCGGCGCCGGTGCGGTGGTTCGCGGGCTGACCCCCCGGCCCGAGCACGCACCCCCCGCACCACGCACTGCGCAGTAAAGGAGCACCCCTCATGCCCGTGTACGACTATGTCGTCGTCGGAGGCGGCACCGCCGGCTCCGTCATCGCCTCCCGCCTCACCGAGGACCCCGGCGTCTCCGTCGCCGTCATCGAGGGCGGCCCCTCCGACATCGACCGTGAGGACGTGCTGACGCTGCGCAAGTGGCTCGGCCTGCTCGGCGGTGAGCTGGACTACGAGTACACGACCACCGAGCAGCCGCGCGGCAACTCGCACATCCTGCACAGCCGCGCCAAGGTCCTCGGCGGCTGCTCCTCCCACAACACCCTGATCTCCTTCAAGCCGCTGCCGTCCGACTGGGACGAGTGGGAGGAGGCGGGTGCCACGGGTTGGAACGCCAAGGCGATGGACCCGTACTTCGGCAAGCTGCGCAACAACATCGTGCGGGTGGCGAAGAAGGACCAGAACCAGATCGCGACGGACTGGATCGAGGCCACCAAGACGGCGCTCGGCGTCCCGGAGGTCGTCGGCTTCAACGACAAGCCCTTCGACGAGGGCGTCGGCTTCTTCGACCTCTCCTACCACCCGGAGAACAACAAGCGGTCCTCGGCGTCCGTCGCCTACCTCCACCCGCACATGGAGGCCGGCGACCGCCCGAACCTCACGCTGATGCTGGAGACCTGGGCGCACAAGCTGGAGCTGGACGGGACGACCGCCAAGGGCGTCCACGTCCGTACCAAGGACGGCGAGGAGGTCTACGTCGAGGCCGCCCGCGAGGTGCTGGTGTGCGCCGGTGCCGTCGACACCCCGCGGCTGCTGATGCACTCCGGTATCGGCCCGAAGAAGGATCTTCAGGCGCTGGGCCTGGACTGCGTGCTCGACCTGCCGGGCGTCGGTGAGAACCTCATCGACCACCCCGAGTCGGTGATCGTCTGGGAGACGAACGGACCGATCCCGGGCAACTCCGCGATGGACTCCGACGCGGGCCTGTTCGTCAAGCGGGACCCGGAGCACAAGGGCCCCGACCTGATGTTCCACTTCTACCAGATCCCCTTCACCGACAACCCCGAGCGGCTGGGCTACGAGCGCCCCGAGCACGGGGTGTCGATGACCCCGAACATCCCCAAGTCCCGCTCCCGCGGCCGCCTCTACCTCACCTCCGCCGACCCCGAGGCCAAGCCGGCCCTGGACTTCAGGTACTTCGAGGACGAGGACGACTACGACGGCCAGACCCTCGTCGACGGCATCAAGCTGGCGCGCAAGGTCGCGCAGGCCGAGCCGTTCGCCAAGTGGCTCAAGCGCGAGGTCTTCCCCGGTCCGGACGTGACGGACGACGAGGAGATCGGCGAGCTGGTGCGCAAGGCCGCGCACACCGTCTACCACCCGGCCGGCACCTGCAAGATGGGTGCCGCCGACGACCGACTTGCCGTTGTCGACCCGCAGTTGAAGATCCGCGGGCTGGACGGCATCCGTATCGCCGATGCCTCGGTCTTCCCGACGATGCCGGCCGTGAACCCCATGCTGGGCGTGCTGATGGTGGGGGAGAAGTGCGCCGAACTGCTCCGTAAAACCCCGACCCAGGGAGGTGATGCGTGATGGCTACCACCTCCGCCGGCGCATCCGAGATACCCAACGCCCGCAAAGCCGCCGAGACCGAGAGCGACGCCCGTGAGATCGTCTTCTCCGTCCGCAACCTCTGGAAGGTCTTCGGCCCCAAGGCCGACAAGATCCCCGGCGACTCCTCCGTCGCCGGCCTGAACGCCCAGGAGCTGCGCGAGCAGACCGGCTGCACCGCCGCCGTCCGCGATGTCTCCTTCGACGTCCACAAGGGCGAGGTCTTCGTCGTGATGGGCCTGTCCGGCTCCGGCAAGTCCACCCTCGTGCGGTGCCTGACCCGGCTGATCGAGCCGACCAGCGGCAACCTCGAAATGGACGGCGAGGACGTGCGCGCCATGGACCGCGGCGCGCTGCGCGAACTGCGCCGCCGCCGCGCCGCCATGGTCTTCCAGCACTTCGGCCTGCTGCCGCACCGCTCCGTCGTCGACAACGTCGCCTACGGCCTGGAGATCCAGGGCGTCGGCAAGGCGGAGCGCCGCGTCAAGGCCGGCGAGATGGTCGACAAGGTCGGTCTGGCCGGTCTGGAGAAGCGCCGTCCGGGCCAGCTCTCCGGTGGCCAGCAGCAGCGCGTCGGCCTGGCCCGGGCGCTCGCCGTCGACCCCGAGGTGCTGCTGTTCGACGAGCCGTTCAGCGCGCTCGACCCGCTCATCCGCCGCGACATGCAGGAGGAGGTCGTCCGCCTGCACCGCGAGGAGGGCCGGACGATGGTCTTCATCACCCACGACCTCGCCGAGGCGCTGCGGGTCGGCGACCGGATCGCCCTGATGCGCGACGGCGAGATCGTCCAGCTCGGCACCCCCGAGGAGATCGTCGGCTCCCCGGCCGACGACTACGTCCGCGACTTCGTCCGCGACGTCCCGCGCGAGCAGGTGCTGACCGTCCGCCGCGCGATGCGTCCGGTCGAGGACGGCGAGAGCGACCAGGGTCCGGCGCTCAGCCCCGACACCCTGATCTCCGACGCCATCGAGGCGGTCGCCCGCTCCGGCGGCGCCGCCCGCGTCGTCGACGACGGCCGCTGCCTGGGCATCGTCGACCACGCCTGCCTGCTCAACGTGGTCGCCCGGATCGACCACCCGCAGCACGGCGAGGTGGCTGCCTGATGTACGCCGCGACCCCCCACGGCGGCGCCCTGCGCGCCGTCGGCTCCAGAGCTCCCGCGGCCTCGCCGCGGTCCCGTATGCGCGCCGCACTGCTGCGCCAGTGGCGGGAGGCGCAGCGCGCCGCCGCCATGAACGTGCCGGTGGGCACCGTCAAGCGGGGGCGCGCATGAGCAGCGCCGCCCCCACCCCGGTTTCTCCGCGCGGCACCCTGGGCGTCGACACCCCCAAGGGCCCGGCCCAGGTCCTGCTGCACCGTCGTGGCGTGGCCAAGCTGCTGCTGCTCGCCGTCGCCGCGGCCGTCCTCGTCCCGCTGCTGGCCGCCAAGTACGGCGCCGCCTGGCCGTCGTCGCTGACCGTCGACGTCTCCGGCCCGCTCGGCAAGACCAGCGACTGGATCATCGACAACCGCGACAGCCACTGGCTGTTCGTCTACTTCCTCGGCCACCTCTCCAACGGCGTGGTCATCTCCGTACGCGCCGTCTACCTGCTGCTGCTCGCGCTGGGCTGGACCGGTGTGACGGCCGGCGTGACGCTGATCGCCTGGCGGGTGGCCGGTGTCCGCATCGCCGCCGTCGCGCTGCTGTCCTTCCTGGTCAGCGGCTTGCTGGGGATGTGGGTCCCGACCATGCAGACGCTGGCGCTGATGGTCGTGGCGGTCGCCGCCTCGGTCGTCGTCGGCGCCCTGCTGGGCCTGGCCGCGGGCCTGTCCGACCGGCTCTTCAAGATCCTGCGCCCGGTCCTGGACACCATGCAGGTCCTCCCGGCCTTCGCCTACCTGCTGCCCGTCGTGCTGGTCTTCGGCATCGGCGTACCGGCCGCGCTGCTGGCCACTGTCATCTATGCGGCGCCGCCGATGGCCCGTCTGACCGCGCTCGGTCTGCGCGGCGCGGACCCCGGCGTGCTGGAGGCCGTCTCCTCGCTCGGCGCCACCGGACGGCAGCGGCTGCTGACCGCCCGCCTGCCGCTGGCCCGCAAGGAACTCCTCCTCGGCGTCAACCAGACGATCATGATGGCGCTGTCCATGGTCGTGATCGCCTCGATGATCGGCGCCGCCGGTCTCGGTGACCGCGTCTACCAGGCCCTCGCCTCGGTCGACGTCGGCGCCGCGCTCGCCGCCGCGATCCCGATCGTGCTGCTGGCCATCGTCATGGACCGCACCACCGCCGCGGCCGGCGAGCGGATCGGCGCGGCCGGCGCCGCCGTCGGCCCGCAGTGGCTGCGCGGCTGGCGGGCCTGGGCCGGGGTGGCCGCGGTCACCGCCGCGCTCGCCGTCCTCGGCCGGCTGTCCGGTTCGCTGGTCTGGCCCGACGCCTGGTCGGTGAACATCGCCGCCCCCGTCAACGACTTCAAGGAGTGGATGGTCGACCACCTCTACTCCGGAGTCCCCGTCGTCGGTGGCACCGCCGACTGGGCCGCGCACTTCACCAACTGGGTGCTCAACCCGCTGCGGGACGGCCTGACCGCGCTGCCCTGGTACGGCACGCTGCTCCTCGTCGCCGCGCTGGCCTGGCTCATCGGCACCTGGCGCACCGCCCTGACCGCCGTCCTGGCGATGGCCGCGATCGGCGTGCTGGGCGTGTGGAAGCCGTCCATGAACACCCTCTCCCAGGTCCTCGCCGCTCTGGTGGTGACCCTGGTGCTGGGCTTCGGCGTCGGCATCCTCGCCGCGGGCAGCAAGCGCTTCGAGGCGTTCCTGCGCCCGGTGCTGGACGTCATGCAGACCATGCCGCAGTTCGTGTACCTGATCCCCGTGGTGGCGCTGTTCGCCGTGGGTCGCGCCCCGGCCGCCGCGGCGGCGGTGGTCTACGCGCTGCCGGCCGTCGTCCGCATCACCACCCAGGGTCTGCGTCAGGTGGACCCCGCGGCCGTGGAGTCCGCCCGCTCGCTGGGCGCCACCCGCTGGCAGGTGCTGCGCCAGGTCCAGCTTCCGCTGGCCCGGCCGGCGCTGCTGTTGGCCGTCAACCAGGGCGTGGTGCTCGTGCTCGCTGTCGTCATCATCGGCGGCCTGGTCGGCGGCGGTGCCCTCGGGTACGACGTCGTCACCGGGCTGGCCACCGGAGACCTGGGCCTCGGCCTGGTCGCGGGTGTGGCGATCGTGTGCCTGGGCCTGATGCTCGACCGGGTCACCCAGCCCACGGAACGCCGTACGACGGGGAAGGGAGCCTGATCATGTCCCGTAAGCGCACCACGATCATCGGGACGGCCGCGCTGGCCGCCACGGCGGTCCTCTCGCTGTCCCTGTCGGCCTGCGGCAAGGCCGATATGACCAAGCAGTCCTCGCCGTTCGCCGCGGCCGAGGGCTCCAAGTCCGTCACGCTGTCCGTGCAGACCTGGGTCGGCGCCCAGTCCAATGTCGCGGTCGCCAAGTACCTGCTCGAACACGAGCTGGGCTACCACGTCGACACCGTCCAGGTGGACGAGATCCCCGCCTGGGACGCTCTGAGCCAGGGCCGGGTCGACGCGATCCTGGAGGACTGGGGCCACCCCGACCAGGAGCAGCGCTACGTCAAGGACAAGAAGACGATCACGGCGGGCGGCGGCAACGGCGTCACCGGCCACATCGGCTGGTACGTCCCCAAGTACTGGGCCGACGCGCACCCCGAGGTCACCGACTGGAAGAACCTCAACAAGTTCGCCGACCAGCTGCGCACCTCGGAGAGCGGCGACAAGGGCCAGCTGATGGACGGTTCACCGTCCTACGTCACCAACGACAAGGCGCTGGTGAAGAACCTGGACCTGAACTACGAGGTGGTCTTCGCCGGCTCCGAGGCGGCGCAGATCACCCAGATCCAGCAGTTCGCCAAGGAGAAGAAGCCGTTCCTGACGTACTGGTACGAGCCGCAGTGGCTCTTCAACCAGGTGCCGATGGTGGAGGTCGAACTCCCCAAGTACACCGACGCCTGCGCGGAGAAGGGCACCAAGGACCCGCAGTCCATCGACTGCGCGTACCCCACCACCCCGCTCCAGAAGTACTTCAACACCGACTTCGCCAAGAGCGGCACCAGTGCCGCGGCGTTCTTGAAGAACTTCAAGTGGACCAAGGACGCCCAGAACGAGGTGTCCGAGTCGATCGCCTCAAAGGGCCTGTCGGCCGATGAGGCGGCCAAGCGCTGGGTGCACAAGCACCCGGACGTCTGGAAGTCCTGGCTGCCGAAGAAGTAGCCGGTACTGGCTCACGCCCGCGCGGGCGGTCGCACGGTGTGCGGCCGCCCGCGCCCGTGTTCGGGCCCGGCGACCCGGCCGCCCGCCGGCCGCGGCGTGGCGGCATAGTAGAGCCCAGTCCGACGCGGGACATGAACACATCACGGCGCGGCGCACCTTCGGCGCCGCCACGTATCAGGGGGACTCGCTCCATGCCATCCATCCGCCGCTCCACCGCCGCGGCCGCCGCACTGGCCGCGCTGCTCGCGGTCACCGCCACCGCCTGCGGACCTGCCGACGACAAGGCCGCCGCACCGGGCAGTTCGGCCGCCGCCGATAACAAGGAGCAGGGCGACGGTGGCCTCAAGCTTCCCAAGGGCATGCCGACCAGCATCGACGACCTGAAGAAGTGGCAGGACGGCGGTTGGCGGAACTGGGACGAGTGGGCCCGCAAGGCACAGGACTTCGCCAACCCGATCATCAAGGACCACTGGAAGAACGACCGGCTGGCGAAGGCGAAGGCCGCCCCCGAGATCGGCGTCAAGGCCACCGGCGCGGGCAGCGAGTTCGGCGCCACCGACCCCGAGCCGCGGCCGGTGAGCGCCATCCAGGTCGCCCGCCCGTACCACCGGAACATGGCCCCGGTCGGGAAGATCTTCTTCGACAGCCCCAAGGGCCCGATGGTCTGCTCCGGCACCGTCGTTCAGGACCCGGCACACCCGGGCAAATCCAACCTCGTGTGGACCGCCGGCCACTGCGTGCACTCCGGCAAGCGCGGCGGCTGGATGCGCAACATCGTCTTCGTGCCGTCGTACAACGACTACGGCGTGCCGATGAGCCGGGTCGGCAGCTCGCCCGCGCAGCAGGCCACGCCGTACGGCCGCTTCTGGGCGGACTGGATCACCACCTCCGGTGAGTGGATCAACATGGGCAGCGAGGAGAGCGGCAACGGCGGCTCCGCGTACGACTTCGCGGTGCTGCACGTCAAGCCGGAGAACGGCGGCGGCAAGTCCCTCCAGGAGACCGTGGGCGCCGCCATCCCGGTCTGGTTCAACGCCCCGTCCGCCGAGGGCATCAACTTCGTGCGGGCCGTCGGCTACCCGGCGGCGCCGCCGTATGACGGCGCGCGGATGATGGCCTGCCAGGGCCGCCCGGGGCGCCTCGTCATGGAGCAGGGCACGCCGGCCATGGACCGCATCGGCTGCACCATGACCGGCGGTACGTCGGGCGGCGGCTGGTTCGCGGAACGCGGCGGCAAGCTGACCCTGGTGTCCAACAGCTCCATCAGCTCCAACGCCCACACCTGGCTGGCCGGCCCGCACCTGGGACCGGAGGCCCAGCGGGTCTTCGACGGCATCAGCCGGAAGTTCGCGAACCAGTAGCGGCCGCCGTCCGCGGTCCCGGCGGCAGCGCCCGGCACAGCGCCTGAAGCGCGCCGGGGAAGGCGCTGTCGGCCGGGGTCGCATAGCCGACGACCAGGCCGTGGCGGGGCGGCATCGTGGCGGCCGGGTGGCGGTAGTCGGACAGCACGTCCAGGGCCAGGCCCTGGAAGCGGGCGGCGCGCAGCGCGGCGCGCTCGTCGGCCTCGGTGGAGCCGGCGGGCAGTTGGAGCACGGCGTGCAGACCGGCGGCGATACCGGTGACGCCGAGGTGCGGGGCCTGCCCGGTCACCGCGTCGACGAGCCGGTCGCGGCGCCGGCGGTAGCGCTGGCGCATCCGGCGGATGTGCCGGTCGTAGGCGCCGTGGGTGAGCAGCTCCGCGAGGGTCAGCTGATCGGTGACGCCCGCCCAGGCCTCGCGTTCCCCCTTGGCCGCGAGGACGGCGTCGACCAGGCGGCCGGGGAGCACCATCCAGCCCACCCGCACCGCCGGTGACAGGCTCTTGCTGACCGAGCCGATGTGGATGACGCGTTCCGGGTCCAGCCCCTGTAGGGCGCCGACCGGCTTGCGGTCGTAGCGGAACTCGCCGTCGTAGTCGTCCTCCAGGACGTAACCCCCGGTCGCGCGCGCCCAGTTGACGGCGGCGGCCCGGCGGTCGGGGTGCAGCGGCACGCCCGTGGGGAACTGGTGCGCGGGGGTCAGCAGGACCGCGCCCACGTCGTCCAGGGCGCCCAACCGCTCGGTGTCGGCGCCGTGTTCGTCGAGCGGCAGGGGGCGGGTGTCCACCCCCGCCGCCGTCAGAAGCTGCCGGTGGAAGGGCAGGCCGTAGGACTCCACGGCCAGGGGACCGGGGAGCACGGCGGGGAAGAGCAGCCGCAGGGCGTGCGCGAATCCGGAGCAGATGACGATGCGCTCGGGGTCGGTGCGCACACCGCGGGTGCGGGCCAGATAGTCGGTCAGCGCACGGCGCAGCTCCAGGCGGCCACGGGGATCGCCGGGCCCGAAGGCGTCGTGGGGGGCGGCGGTCAGCGCGCGGCGGGCGGCCGCCAGCCAGGCGGTACGGGGGAAGGACGCGGCGTCCGGCTGCCCCTGGAGGAGGTTGTGCACGGGACGGGCCACCGGGGCGCGCCGGGCCGGGGCGCGGGTGGGCGTCAGCGGTTCGGCGCGCTCGGCGACCCTGGTGCCGGAGCCCTGGCGGGCGCTGAGCCAGCCCTCGGCCACCAGCTCGGCGTAGGCGTCGGCGACGGTGTTGCGGGCGATGCCGAGGTCGGCGGCGAGCGAGCGGTAGGGCGGCAGCCGGGTACCGGGGGCCAGCCGCCCGGACCGTACGGCCTCGCGCAGCGCGCGCAGGAGAGCGGCGCGCCGCCCGCCCGGTCCGCTCAGCTCCAGATGCAGATCGGCACCCAGGCTCTCGGCTGGATTGACCCATGATTCCGGCATGGAAATGCACCCTACAGTCGGTCGCCGACGCCCATAGATTTCCAGGCATGACGAACGACACGCAGCACACGCAGACCGGCAACGACCTCGACGACGCGGCGCCCCGCACCCCCCGGGTGGACTTCGCCAAGGCCGCCCCCAAGGCCTTCAAGGCCCTCATCGGCTTCGACGCCGCCGCCCGCGAGGGCCTGGACCACTCCCTGGTCGAGCTGGTCCAGATCCGCTCCTCGCAGCTCAACAAGTGCGCGTACTGCCTGCACATGCACACCACCGACGCCCGCAAGGCCGGCGAGAGCGAGGAGCGGCTGCACATGGTCGCCGTCTGGCAGGAGGCGGCGCACTTCTTCACCGCGAAGGAGCGGGCGGCGCTGGCCCTCACCGAGGCGGTGACGCTTCTCGCCCAGGGCGGCGTACCGGACGAGGTCTACGAGCGGGCCGCCCGGCACTTCGAGGCCGACGAACTGGCCCGGCTGCTCGCCCTGATCTTCACGATCAACACCTGGAACCGGATCGCCATCAGCACGGGGAAGGTGCCGGGGACGGACGAGCGGTGAGGTGTGGGGGCGGGGCGGGGCGGGGAACGGAGCGGACGGGCGACGAGGTGCCCCGGCCCTGGTGCCCGCGCCCCGGCCACTCCTCGGCAACGGCGCCTCAGCCGCGCTGTTCCTGCGCCCCCTGCTCCTGCGTCCCCAGCTCCTCCCGCAGCCCCTGCGCGATGCCCGCCAGCGCGGCCATGGCCCGGTGCTGGAGCCCCGGGCCGAAGGTGACCCGGGCCGCGCCCAGGTCGCCCAGTGCGCGGGGGCCGGGGCCGTCCGGCAGCACCACGGCGTTGACGGGAAGGCCGATGGCGCCGGCCAGGTAGGCCAGTTGCTCGGGCGGTGCGGTGATCGGGTAGACGCAGTCGGCGCCCGCCGCGGCGTACATCCGGCCGCGGCGCACCGCCTCCGCCGGGTCCGCCACGCCGCGCAGATAGGTGTCGATCCGGGCGTTGATCACCAGATCCCCGCCCGCCTCGGCGCGCACGCGGGCCAGCCACTCCGCCTGCTCCTGCGCATCCCGCAGCGCGCCGGTGGCGTGGTCGGTGTCCTCCAGGTTGCAGCCGACCGCCCCGGCCTCCGCGAGCCGGCCCACCAACTCCTTGGCGGACAGCCCGTATCCGGCCTCCACATCCGCCGAGACCGGGATGTCGACGGCCCGGACGATGCGGGCGATGGCGGCGAACATCTCGTCGGGCGGCGTCCGGCCGTCCTCGTAACCGAGCGAGGCCGCCACACCCGCGCTCGGCGTGGCCAGCGCCGGGAACCCGGCGTCCGCGAAGACCTTGGCGCTGGCCGCGTCCCAGGGCCCGGGCAGCACCAGCGGCAGGCCGGGACCGTGATGCAGGGCGCGCAGCGCCGCGGCCGCCGTCATGCCTGCCCCGGGGCCATACGGGTGGACACACCGAAGCGGTTCCAGGCGTTGATGGCGGTGATCATGGCGATCAGCTGGGCCAGCTCGGCCTCCTCGAAGTGGTCGGCCGCGCGCTCGTAGACGGCGTCCGGCACGAAGCCGTCGGTCAGGACGGTGATCGCCTCGGTGAGGGCGAGGGCGGCCTGCTCCTTGGGGGAGTAGAAGCCGACGGCCTCCTCCCAGGCGTTGAGGAGATGGATGCGCTGCTCGGTCTCGCCGGCCTTGCGGGCGTCCGTGCTGTGCATATCGATGCAGAACGCGCAGTGGTTGAGCTGCGACGCACGGATCTCGACCAGGGCGACCAGCGCCGGATCGAGGCCCTTCTTCGCCGCCGCGTCCAGCGCGATCATGGCCTTGTAGACATCGGGCGCGAGCTTGGCCCAGCGCAGCCGGGGGCCGTGCCGGTGCCCCGTCCCGGAGGGGTTCGTCGCTGCGGTGTTCGTGGTCGTCGTACTCGTCGTTGTCGTCATGACTGCGACGCTACGACCGTAATGGCGCAACTGTATGGTCCACTTCCATGGAGAGTTCCTGGGCCACTTTCGGCCGTGATCTGCACCTGGACCTCACCGGCTCCGGCGGGCTGCGGGCCGCGCTGCTGCGGGCGCTGCGGGAGGCGGTACGGTCCGGGCGGCTGGTCCCGGGCACCCGGCTGCCGTCCTCCCGTTCGCTCGCCGCCGACCTCGGCATCGCCCGCAACACCGTCGCCGACGCCTACGCCGAGCTGGTGGCCGAGGGCTGGCTCAGCGCCCGCCAGGGCTCCGGCACCAGGGTCGCCGAGCGGGTGCTGCCGCGCACCAGTCCCGCCGCCCGGCGCGCCCCCGGCCCGCCCGGACCCGCCGGCCCACCGCGCTTCGACCTCACCCCGGGCACCCCCGACGTCGCCGCCTTCCCCCGTACCGCCTGGCTGGCGGCCGCCCGCCGGGCGCTGACCGCGGCGCCCAGCGAGGCGTTCGGATACGGCAGCCCGGCCGGCCGCCCTGAACTGCGCACCGTCCTCGCCGACTATCTGGCCCGCGCCCGCGGTGTGCGCACCGACCCCGAGCGCATCGTCGTCTGCACCGGCTTCATGCAGGCACTGGCCCTGCTCGGCCGCGCGCTGGGCGAGGGGGCGGGGCGGCTGGCCGTAGAGTCCTACGGCCTGGACTTCCACCGCGAGGTCATCGCCCGCGCCGGGCTGCGCATCGTC
Organism: Streptomyces sirii; assembly: GCF_045690365.1. Lineage (NCBI taxonomy): Bacteria > Bacillati > Actinomycetota > Actinomycetes > Kitasatosporales > Streptomycetaceae > Streptomyces > Streptomyces sirii. The sequence goes on from NZ_CP147982.1 coordinate 5,673,349, forward strand.
CCGCTCGCCGTCGACGAACACGGCGCCCGGACCGCGGAGTTGACCGCCCACGACGATCTGCGGGCGGTCCTGCTCACCCCTGCCCACCAGTTCCCCACGGGCGTGCCGCTGCACCCCGACCGCCGGGCCGCCGCCGTCAACTGGGCGCGCGCGACCGGGGGTTACGTCCTGGAGGACGACTACGACGGCGAGTTCCGCTACGACCGCCAGCCCGTCGGCGCGCTCCAGGGGCTCGACCCCGACCACGTCGTCTACCTGGGCACCGCCAGCAAGAGCCTGGCCCCCGCGCTGCGGCTCGCCTGGATGGTGCTGCCGGACCGCCTCGTCGACCCCGTACTCGCCCTCAAGAGCGCCGGCGAATGGTCCTCCGGCACGCTGGAGCAGCTCACCCTCGCCGAGTTCGTCTCCTCGGGCGCCTACGACCGGCATCTGCGCGGTATGCGGCTGCGCTACCGGCACCGCCGCGACCAGCTGGTCGCGGCCCTGGCCGAGCGCGCGCCGCACGTCCACGTCTCCGGTATCGCGGCCGGCCTGCACGCCGTACTCGAACTCCCGCCCGGCACCGAGCAGTCGATCATCCAGGCCGCCCGCTGGCAGGGCCTCGCCCTGGACGGCCTGACCCGCTTCCGTGCCCCCGCCACCCCCACGCCCCCACGCGACGCCCTGGTCGTCGCCTACGGCACCCCACCCGACCACTCTTTCGCGGGCGCCCTGGACGCGCTGGTCAGGGCGCTGCCACCGGGGGAGTAGTCCGTGATGGTCTGGCTGGTGGGCCGTGCCGCGGACGTCATCGGCCGAACTCGGCCGCGTGGTCGACGGCCCACTGCGCGAAGGTGCCGGCCGGTCGGCCGGTGAGGCGCTCGACATGATCGGTGATGCGGTCTGTCCGTGGTCGGCGCACCGAGGCGGCGATCAGCGCTTCCACCAGGTGTTCGGGGCGACCGTCCGCGAGCATGCGTGATCGTGCCTGGTCGGCCGGGAGCACCTGGAAGCGCAGACGGCGCCGGAGTGCGGCACCGAGGAGAGCGACCTGCTCGTCGCGACCGAGCACCTCAGGGCCTGTCAGCACATGCGGCTCGTGATCGGGTCGGTCGTGGTGCGTGAGCAATACGGCTACGGCCGCGTCGGCCACATCGCGCTCGTCGACGACGGCTGTGCGCGCGACATCGGGTCCCGACACCACATCGCCCACCCGCAACTGCTGCGTCCAGCCACGGGCGTTGGAGGCCAGAGTGTCGCTCCGCAGCACCGTGGGTCGCAGACCGGCGTCGTGGAGCAGGGCTTCCATCTCCGCGTGCACCTGAACGATGGGATCGCTCTGGCGAGCGGCATCGTCGTCGATGGCTGTCGAGGACAGGTAGACGACGCGGGGTGCCGCTGCGGCGAGTTCCGCAACCAGGTCGTGGGCAGGGGCGGAATCGAGCAGCGGCCAGATCAGAAAGACGGCGTCGATGCCCACGAGAGCCGCGCGGACGGCAGTGGGGTCTGTGAGGTCGCCGACCACCGACTCGACTCCGGTGCGCGCGGCGGTCTGATGGCGCACGAGGCTTCGCACGCGCGCGCCGTGTGCGTGGAGACGGTTGACGACCTCACGGCCGAGGTTGCCGGCCGCGCCGGTGACCAGGATCGATGAACTGTGACGGGCGCCCGCCGGGCGAGTGGTGTCAGGCATGATCGAGACGCTAGGGGTTCAGGTCGACATGAAGGCAAGGAGGAACAGGTGATGAGGACGATCGGAGAAGCAGCCGCAGAACTCGGAATCGAATCCCATGTGCTGCGGCACTGGGAACACGTCGGGGCACTCACCACCCGTCGCGATGGCAACGGCTACCGCGTCTACGACGACAACGCCCTGGAACAGGCACGCACCGTGCTGAAACTGCGACGCGTCGGGCTCTCGTTGCCGCAGATCACCGCCGCCATGTCACCGAAGAAGTCGGCGGCACAGACGGTCGTGCGAGAAAAGATCGCCGCACTCGAAAGCGAAGTGCTCCGCAGGCAGCAGGCGATCGCCTTCCTGCAACACACCGTCGAGTGCCGGCACCGATATCTCGACGACTGTCCGGACTGTGCGACGTTCGTCCGTGAGGCTTGAGCCGCCTCCCACCGGGAGGCTTGACCGCTAAGCGGCCGTGACCGGGAAAGTCCTGCTCCATCCGGTCGGAGCGCTGCTGGAACACTCATGCGCGTCGAGTTGTCTCCGGGCGTCGGCCTACTCCGCGACCTCCGTCGGCGGGCTCATCGAGATGGTGTCCTCGCAGATGCTCATCGAGGTGCGCCGGCCCTTCTCGTCGTGGGCCGTTATCGGGCGGAGGTCCCGGTCGTCGCGCGGTGCGGCGACCACGGCGGTGTCGTTGCTGACCATGCAGCCTTCGGGCTGCGTGGCCCGGTCGGAGTCCTTGTAGCGCAGCGCGGAGGTCAGTGTGCCGCCGCGGGGGAGATCGATGGGCATGGTCCGGCCGTGCCCCTGTCCGTTGGACAGGGGGCCCTTGCCGACGTGGACCTCGAAGACCGGGAAGCCGCGGAAGACGCAGGTCCCCGGGCCCTTGTTGGCTATGGAGAGCCGCGCGTCGCGGTGGGTGGTGTGCGGCTTCTTCTTCAGCACGGTGAGCTTCCAGCGCAGGCTCTTCGTCGTGCAGTCGGCGTGCAGGGCCGCCATCCGGGGCGAGCCGCAGCCGAGCAGCCCCAGGCCGAGGGTGACGGTCAAAGTGAGCGCGGCCGTCGCCGCGAGAAGTGAACGCCGACGCACGACTCCCCCTGTTCATTCCGCATGCCGCATAAGACGTGCCGTTGATAAGGAAGGGTTTTGTGCGCTCGGGGTTGCCTCTGTTGTCTTGGCGGCGCTGATCGATTGCGGGGCAGGCGTAGTTGCCGCGGGCAGGTATGGCCGCTACGGAGCAGGCGTGGCTACAACTCCCGTACGAAGGACACCCGGTCCAGGCCGGGCCCGTCGTAGTCCGTGTGCACCGGTACGCCGTCGTCGTCGGTCCGGTCACCCGGCTCCAGTCGGAAGCCCATGCGGGTGTGGTACGCGATGGAGTCGCGGTTGTTGGGGCTGGTGATGCAGCGGACCCGGCTGCGGCCCGCCTCCCGGGCGAGGGTGAAGAAGCGCTCGTACAGTGCGCTGCCCACGCCGCCGCGCTTGCCGTCGGGGCACACGCCGACGAAGTGGATGTAGGCCGTGCGCGGGTCGGTCTGGGAGAGGAAGCCGATCAGGAAGGCGTGCAGGGTGCCGTCGGGGCGCTCGACGAGGAAGCTGGTGTCGGCGAAGTGCTGCAGGAACAGGCGCGGCACCAGCAACTTCCGTTGCAGTGCGCCCGCTTCACCGCCCAGTCCGCCCCACCAGTCGGCCAGGGCCCCCTGGAGGCGCGCATGGTCGGACGCCACCGGATGGCGCAGCGAAAGCTCGTCGGATATCGGGCCGGGCGCGGGGGTGCTTTCCGTCATGGCGGCCAGCCTAGGGTGCCGTGTGCAGCCCCCGGCCGGCGTCCGGCGCGGGTCACCATCCGCCCCGCCCCACCCCGTTCGGTCCGGGCCGTTCCTCGCCCCCTCCGCCCCCGGCACACAGCGGACGGGACGGTGCAGAACCTCCCCAGGGCCGTGAGGCGGCCGCAGGGGGACGAGTCGGAATCAGTCGGAATCAGGGCGGGGGCGTATCGGGGGCGAGAGGAGCGGGTCTCTAGGCTGGCCGGAGTCACCGCGATGTACGTCCGAAGAACGACGTACGTCCGAAGGACTTCCGAAGTACATCCACGGGGGAAGCGGGAAGAAATGGCCGAGAAGGCACGTCGGCGGCTGCGGTCGAGCACGGTGATCCTGGGAGGCATGGGCGCGCTCGCCGCGGCCCTGACGTCCTGCGGTTCCGAGCCCGACAAGCGCTGCGTCGACCGCAACAGCTACGACGTGGTCAAGGGCTACCGCATCGTCGACTCCAAGAACTGCTCCGCGGGCGGCGGCTCGTCCACCGGGAGCGGCGGTACGAGCGGCGGGTACGGCAAGAACGGCGGCACAAGCGCCAGGCGCCCCGTCGACGGCCAGTGGTACTACGACCCGAGCAACAAGGGCGGCAGGTACGCCGACGACGGCACCTTCAGCAAGAGCTCGGCCGTCAACCGCGGCGGCTTCGGCTGCTCGGGGTCGCACGGCAGCGGCGGCGGCCGGCACGGCTCCTTCGGCGGCTGAGCGGCCCGGACGGCATGGAACGCCACACCATCGAGCCCCGCCCCGGCTGGCAGCAGACCGTCGAGGCGCAGGGGCTGATCTACCCGCTCACCCGCTACCCGGACGATTCGCTGCGGCCGTACTGGGACGAGAGCGCGTACTACGAGTTCACCCTCCCCGAGGTCGAGGCCCTGGAGGAGGTCGTCGAGGAGCTGCACGGCATGTGCCTGGCCGCGGCCGCGCACATCGTCGAGCACGACCGCTTCGCCGACCTCGGCATCGACGATCCCCGGCTGGCCGCCCTGGTCGCCGAGTCCTGGCGCCGGCGCGACGAACTCCCCTCCCTCTACGGGCGGTTCGACCTGCACTACGACGGCACCGGCCCGGCCAAGATGCTGGAGTACAACGCCGATACGCCGACCTCGCTGGTCGAGGCCGCCAGCCCGCAGTGGTTCTGGATGGAGGAGCGCTTCCCGGGCGCCGACCAGTGGAACTCGCTGCACGAGCGGCTGGTGGCGGCCTGGAAGCGGCAGGCCCCGCTGCTGCCGCCCGGTGCGCCGCTGCACTTCGCGCACTCCGCGGGCGACGAGCTCGGCGAGGACCTGATGACCGTCGCGTATCTGGAGGAGACGGCGCAGCAGGCGGGCCTGGAGACGGTCGCCGTCTCGATGGAGGACATCGGCTGGGACCGGCTCTCGGGCCGCTTCGTCGACCAGCGGCTGCGCTTCATGCGGGCGTGCTTCAAGCTCTACCCGTGGGAGTGGCTGGCCACCGACGACTTCGGCGGGTACGTCCTGGACACCCTCGACAACGGCGGCGGCACCGGCTCCACCCTCTGGATCGAACCCGCCTGGAAGATGCTGCTCTCCAACAAGGCGCTGCTGGCGGTGCTGTGGGAGCTCTACCCCGGGCATCCGAACCTGCTGCCCGCGTACCTCGACGGGCCGCGCGAGCTGGCGCACACCCGCGGATACGCGGCCAAGCCGCTGCTCGGCCGGGAGGGCGCCGGCGTCACGCTGCACGAGCCGGGTGCCGCCCCGGTGCCGCGCGGGCCCGAAGACCCGTGCTGCTACCAGGAACTGGCGCCGCTGCCGGACTTCGACGGCAACCGTGTCGTCCTCGGCGCCTGGGTCGTCGAGGACGAGGCGGCGGGGCTGGGCATCCGCGAGTCGTCCGGACCGGTCACGGACGAGTACGCGCGTTTCGTGCCGCATGTGATCCGCTGAGGCGCGCCACCGCGAGTGCACCGGGCGCCGCGCGCCCATGCGGCGTGCCCACCCGTCACCGTGCGCGCCCGTCCGCCGCATGGCGCAGCGAGCGGCCAGGGCCCTCGGCCCGCCGGTCGCCCGCTGCGTGCTCGCGGCACCCGCTACCCCTCCAGCACCTCCCGCAGCCGGGCCAGCCCCCAGTCCAGGTCCTCCTTGCTGATCACCAGCGGCGGGGCGATCCGGATCGTCGCGCCGTGGGTGTCCTTGACCAGCACGCCCCGCGCCATCAGCTGCTCGGAGACCTCCCGGCCGGTGCCGCGCGCGGGGTTGATGTCCACGCCCGCCCACAGCCCGCGGCCGCGCACCGCGTCCACCGTGCCGTCGCCCACCAGCAGCCTCAGCTCGCTGTGCAGATGCTCGCCCAACTCCGCGGCGTGCTGCTGGAGTTCACCGGTCCGCAGCATCGCGATGACCTCCAGTGCCACCGCGCAGGCGAGCGGGTTGCCGCCGAACGTCGAGCCGTGCTCGCCGGGCGCGATGACCCCGAGCACCTCGCGGGAGGAGACCACCGCCGACACCGGCACCACTCCGCCGCCCAGCGCCTTGCCCAGTACGTACATGTCGGGCACCACGCCCTCGTGCTCGCAGGCGAAGGTCCGGCCCGTGCGGCCCAGCCCGGACTGGATCTCGTCGGCGATGAACAGCACGTTCCGGCGGCGGGTCAGCTCCCGCACGCCCGCCAGGTAGCCCGGCGGCGGCACCAGCACGCCCGCCTCGCCCTGGATCGGTTCCAGGAGGACGGCGACGGTGCGGTCGTCGACGGCCGCCTCCAGCGCCGCCGGGTCGCCGTACGGGACGATCTCGAAGCCGGGGGTGTACGGGCCGAAGCCGGCGCGGGCCTCGGGGTCGGTGGAGAAGGAGACGATGGTGGTGGTCCGGCCGTGGAAGTTGTTCTCCGCGACGATGATCTTGGCCTGGCCGTCCGGGACGCCCTTCACCTCGTAGCCCCACTTGCGGGCCGTCTTGACGGCCGTCTCGACCGCCTCGGCGCCGGTGTTCATCGGCAGCACCAGCTCCATCCCGCACAGTTCGGCCAGCGCGGCGCAGAAGTCACCGAACCGGTCGTGGTGGAAGGCGCGCGAGGTGAGCGTGACCCGTTCCAGCTGGGCCTTGGCGGCGTCCAGCAGACGGCGGTTGCCGTGCCCGAAGTTCAGCGCGGAGTACCCGGCGAGCATGTCCAGATAGCGCCGGCCCTCCACATCCGTCATCCAGGAGCCCTCGGCGGTGGCCACGACGACGGGCAGCGGATGGTAGTTGTGCGCGCTGTGGGCTTCGGCGGCGGCGATGCTGCGTTCCGTTGACGTCACCGGTGACTCCGTTCGGTAGGCCGTACGGGGCATATGCATCGAGATGCCCCTCTATCTTGCCGCGTGGGTGGTTTGTTCGGAAGCCGTTGGGACGGTTCGGTGTTCCGGCGTCGGCGGGATACCGGGATCGGAGCGGCACCCCCTGGACGGCACCCCTAGACTCGACGGTGCGCACCGCGACTGGCGTGCGGGGAATCGACCCCGAGGGAGCGGTGCGAGGACACCATCACGAGGTGCCGCCCGCCTGGGCACCCGGGACCCGACCGGACCACCGATCGAGCGCCCCGGAGGACGCCATGTCACTGCCCCTTTCCCATCCCGCGCTGCACGCCGCCGATCCCGAACTCGCCGCCCTCGTGGGCGCCGAGGAGCGGCTCCAGGCCGACACCCTGCGGCTGATCCCCAGCGAGAACTACGTCTCCGCCGCCGTCCTGGAAGCCACCGGCACGGTCCTGCAGAACAAGTACAGCGAGGGGTACGCGGGCCGTCGCTACTACGAAGGCCAGCAGAACATCGACCGCGTCGAGACGCTGGCCGTCGAGCGCGCCAAGGCCGTCTTCGGCGTCGAACACGCCAACGTCCAGCCGTACTCCGGCTCGCCCGCCAACCTCGCCGCGTACCTGGCCTTCGCCGAGCCCGGCGACACCGTGCTGGGCATGGCGCTGCCGATGGGCGGCCACCTCACCCACGGGTGGGGCGTCTCGGCCACCGGCACCTGGTTCCGCGGCGTCCAGTACGGCGTACGCGCCGACAGCGGGCTGATCGACTTCGACGAGGTGCGCGACCTCGCCCGCAAGGAGCGCCCGAAGATCATCTTCTGTGGTGGCACGGCCGTCCCCCGCACCATCGACTTCGCCGCCTTCGGCGAGATCGCGCGGGAGGTCGACGCGGTCCTCGTCGCGGACATCGCGCACATCGCCGGCCTGATCGCGGGCGGCGCCCACCCCTCGCCCGTACCGCACGCCGACGTGATCTCCACGACCACGCACAAGACCCTGCGCGGGCCGCGCGGCGCGATGCTGATGTCCCGCGCCAGTCACGCCAAGGCCCTCGACAAGGCCGTCTTCCCGGGCCTGCAGGGCGGCCCGCACAACCACACCACCGCCGCCATCGCGGTCGCCCTGCACGAGGCGGCCGCCCCGTCCTTTGGGCAGTACGCGCACGCCGTCGTCGCCAACGCCAAGGCGCTCGCCGAGGCGCTGCTGGCCCGCGGCTACGACCTGGTCTCCGGCGGTACCGACAACCACCTGGTGCTGATCGACCTCACCTCCAAGGACGTCCCCGGCAAGGTGGCCGCGAAGGCCCTGGACCGGGCCGGCATCGTCGTCAACTACAACACCGTCCCGTTCGACCCGCGCAAGCCCTTCGATCCCTCGGGCATCCGCATCGGCACCCCCTCGCTGACCTCCCGAGGCCTGGGCACGGACCGGATGCCGCAGGTCGCGGAGTGGATCGACCGGGCCGTACGGGCCGCGGCCGAGGGCGACGAGGCGGCACTGGGGGCGATCCGTGGGGAGGTCGCCGAGCTGATGGCGGCCTATCCGGCGCCGGGCCTGCCGATCGGCGGCTGAGTCCGCGACCGTCGGCGCCCGGGGCCCCTGCGGTCCCGGGCACCTGCGGCCCCGGGGCATTTCCCGGCCACGCGCCGGGGAGCACGCGCGACCTGAGACAATCGGTGCCATGGCTCTCGATCGTCCGCGTGTGCTCTCCGGCATTCAGCCCACCGCCGGCTCCTTCCACCTCGGCAACTACCTCGGCGCCGTCCGCCAGTGGGTAGCGCTGCAGGAGTCCCACGACGCCTTCTACATGGTCGTCGACCTGCATGCGATCACCGTTCCGCAGGACCCGGCGGAGCTGCGGCGGAACACCCGGATCGCGGCCGCCCAGCTGCTGGCCGCCGGCCTCGACCCGGAGCGCTGCACGCTCTTCGTGCAGAGCCATGTGCCCGAGCACGCCCAGCTCGGCTGGGTCATGAACTGCCTCACCGGCTTCGGCGAGGCCTCCCGGATGACCCAGTTCAAGGACAAGGCCGCCAAGCAGGGCGCCGACCGCGCCTCCGTCGGCCTGTTCACGTACCCGATCCTCCAGGTCGCCGACATCCTCCTCTACCAGGCCCACCAGGTCCCGGTGGGCGAGGACCAGCGCCAGCACATCGAGCTGACCCGCGACCTCGCCGAGCGCTTCAACGGCCGCTACGGCGACACCTTCACGATCCCGGCGCCGTACATCCTCAAGGAGACGGCCAAGATCTACGACCTCCAGGACCCGTCGATCAAGATGAGCAAGTCGGCGTCCACGCCGAAGGGCCTGATCAACCTCCTGGACGAGCCGAAGGCGACGGCGAAGAAGGTCAAGAGCGCGGTCACCGACACCGACACCGTGATCCGCTACGACACCGAGAACAAGCCGGGCGTCTCCAACCTCCTGACGATCCACTCCTCCCTCACGGGCACCTCGATCCCGGAGCTGGAGCGGGAGTACGAGGGCAAGATGTACGGCGCCCTCAAGACCGACCTCGCCGAGGTGATGGTCGAATTCGTCACACCGTTCCGGGACCGTACGCAGGAATATCTGGACGACCCCGAGACGCTGGACTCGATCCTGGCCAAGGGTGCGGAGAAGGCCCGCGCGGTCGCCGCCGAGACCCTCGCCACCACCTATGACCGGCTCGGACTGCTGCCGGCCAAGCACTGACGGGACCCGTCCGCGCGGCCGCACGGACCCGCCGGACGGTCCGCACAGAGCAGTGGGTCCCCGCCTCGGGGGGCCCATGGCCCTGTTTGTCACAGGGCGGGGGACGCTCCCCGCAAGGGGCGCGCACCCGGCACACTATGAGGGTGCGCGAGCGTGCCGCACACACGTCAGGAGGGAGAACGCAGTGGGGACCGTAACGCTGGGCGTTTCGATCGCGGTCCCGGAGCCGTACGGCAGCTTCCTTCAGCGGAAGCGCGAGAGCTTCGGGGACCCGGCCGCACACGGCATCCCCACGCACATCACCCTCCTCCCGCCGACCGAGGTCCACGCCGAGGCACTGCCCGGCATCGAACGCCACCTCGCCGCGGTCGCGGCCGCCTTCCGCCCCTTCCCGCTCCGCCTGGAAGGCACCGACACCTTCCGCCCGCTCTCCCCGGTCGTCTTCGTCAAGGTCGCCGAGGGCGAGGCGGGCTGCACCGCCCTGCAGGCCCGGGTCCGCGCCGCCTCCGGCCCCTGCGCCCGCGAGCTGCAGTTCCCCTACCACCCGCATGTCACGGTCGCCCACGGCATCGCCGAGGGCGCCATGGACCGCGCCCAGAGCGAGCTCGGGGACTTCTCCGCGACCTGGACGATCGGCGGCTTCGCCCTGTACGAGCAGGGCGCGGACGCGGTGTGGCGCCTGGAGCGGGAGTACCCCTTCGGCCCGCACACGAGCGGCGTCCCGCGCCAGGCGGTGGACCTCTCCCGCCCGCCCGCGCCGTCCTGCTGAGCAGCGAGCCCCATCGCGTGGCGTAGTTTCGATCTCACGGAGCGCAGCGAGGGGAACGCCATGGAGTGGTTGAGCAAGCTTCCGGTGATCGGACCGGCCGTCCGCCGCCTGATGACCACCCACCTGTGGCGCGCCTACGAACGCATGCTGCGGGTGCACTGGACCAGGCTCGCCGCCGCGATCACCTTCACCAGCTTCGTCGCGCTCTTCCCGCTGCTCACCGTCGCCGCCGCGATCGGCGCCGCGCTGCTCAGCGACGGCCAGCTGCACACGCTGCAGGAGAAACTCGCCGAACAGGTCCCCGGCATCTCCGGCCAGCTCGATCTGGTCGCGCTGGTCGACAACGCCGCCACCGTCGGTCTGGTCGCCGGCGCCGCGCTGCTGCTGACCGGCCTCGGCTGGGTCGAATCGCTGCGCGACTGCCTGCGCGCCGTATGGGAGAAGGGCGACGAGGACACCAACTTCTTCCTCGGCAAGCTCCGTGACGGCGGCGTGCTGCTGGGACTCGGCGGCGTCGCGATGCTCTCGCTGGGCGCCTCGGCCTTCGCGACCGCGGTGGTCGACAGGGCGGCCGACGCGATCGGGCTGCCCGAGGACGGCATCGGCGCCGTCCTGCTCAAGACCGCCGGCTTCTGCATCGCCGTCCTCGCGGACTTCGTGCTGCTCGCCTACGTCCTGACCAGGCTCCCCGGTGTCCACCCCCGGCGCCGTGTCGTCGCGGTCGCGAGCCTCATGGGCGCCATCGGTTTCGAACTGCTGAAGCTGCTGCTGAGCGGCTACCTCCGGGGCGTCGCCGCACGCAACGTCTACGGCGCCTTCGGCACCCCGATCGCCCTGCTGCTGTGGATCAACTTCACCGCCAAGCTGCTGGTGTACTGCGCCTCTTGGACCGCCACGGCCGGGGAGACGAGCGAGGAGAGGGGCGTCGAGGAGAAGGGCGACGCGCAGGGCGCGAAGGGCGAGGAGAGCGGCGAGGCGGGTGAGGGCCCGGACGGGGCGGCGGGGCGGGCGAGCGCATGACGCAAGCGCCCGTCCCGTCCCGGCCGGGTCCGGATCAGCGCTCCGAGCGCCGTCCCCGCCCGCGGCCCCGTACGAGTGCCGGCAGCGGCCGGCGGCGGTGCACGGCCAGCGCCACGACACCGATCAGGGCCATCGCGCCACCGGCGACCGCGATCGCGGTCCAGGCGCCGCCCCCGCCGCCGGTGCCGTTCAGCCCGGCCTGGGTGCTCTCGTGCGCGCCCTTGCCCTTGGCGCCCACCGCGCCGGTGCCGTCGTCCTCGCTCCGCGGCCCGACGAGCCGGCCGACCGGCTCGACCTTGTCGGCCGCGGCGAAGCCCCAGTCGAGCAGCTTGGCGGCCTCCTTGTAGGCCTCGTTGTGCTCCTTCTTCGCCGGGTTCATGACCGTCACCAGCAGCTTGCGCTCGCCGCGTTGGGCCACGCCGGTGAAGGTCGACCCGGCGTTGGTGGTCGAGCCGTTCTTCACCCCGGCGATGCCCGGGTACGGCTTCATGTCGTAATCGCCGCTGAGCAGCCGGTTGGTGTTCTGGATGCCGAACGTCGCCCGCTTGCCGTCCTTGCCCTTGTCCCCGGGGAACTGCGCGAACGCCGTCGAGCAGTACTCGCGGAAGTCGGCGTTCGTAAGGCCCGACCGGGCGAACAGGCTCAGGTCGTAGGCGCTGGAGACCTGCCCCGGCGCGTCGTACCCGTCGGGCGTCACCACGTGGGTGTCGTTGGCGTTGAGTTCCTTGGCGTGTTTCTGCATCTGCATGACGGTGGCCTCCGTTCCGCCGTTCATCGCCGAGAGGGTGTGCACCGCGTCGTTGCCGGAGCGCAGGAAGACCCCGAGCCACAGGTCGTGGACCGTGTAGGTCAGGTTCTCCTTTATCCCGACCAGGCTGCTGCCCACGCCCATGCCCTCCAGGTCGGCGGGCTTGACGGTGTACTTCCGGTCCTTGGGGAACTTCGGCAGCACGGTGTCCGCGAACAACATCTTCAGCGTGCTGGCCGGCGCCAGCCGCCAGTGCGGGTTCTTGGCGGCCAGCACCTTGCCCGACTCGGCGTCGGAGACGATCCACGAGCGGCCGGTCAGCGCGTCCGGCCCCGGCAGCTTGGGCGCACCGGGCTTGAGCTGCACCTGGACGCCGGGCGTGCCCAGCCGGTCCCCGCCGATCTGCGACATCTTCGCCGGGGGCGCGGGCGCCTTGGGATCGGCGTACGCGGTGCCGGCCAGCAGCGGGGTGGCCAGCAGCCCGGAGGCGGCCAGTGCGGCGACGGTGCGTACGGGAAGGCCGTTACGCGCCGCACGTCCGGCGCCACCGGGCGCGCCGGCGGTGCTCGGCGCGGTGGAGGCGGTCGGCGTGATCGGGTTCGGGGAAGCCGGGTAAGCACGGAAGGTCGTCGGCACGTCGCTGAACGTACCCCCCCTTGCCCGTGATGCCGACAGCACCCCACGGAAGAGTGCCCCTGCGGACCGCCGGATGGAGCCGCTGCCCCCACCGGAACTCATGAAGCCCTCGCGCCCCGTGTGCTGATTCCCGCTCGCCTTCGGGGTGTGGAGCTGGTTCATCTGGCTCACCTTTCACAAATAACTGGCCATCACCGCAGGGACTGGAGGAAAGAGCAGGTCAGAGCGCATGACACGGTGCGTGTCGCCGCCCCGACGCCTTCGAAGCGCCGCCCGAAGCGCAGGTTGCCGCCGGCGGGGCGTCGGCCGGCGGTCGGGTTGGCAGGTAGTCCACGGGTTCAAAGACGTCAGCCGGTCCGGTTGGGATCCCGAATCGGGAGCCCAAAGCAGTCCGTCCGGGATGTGACATCGCTCATGGATGCCGACGGGGCGTGGGACGGCTGGAGAAGAGCCGGCGTCGAGCCCGGCGTCTGATGGGGGCCACGCGGAGGGAACGGCACTCAAGCCACCGCCCCGGCCGCGAAGACCTGGACGGTCGAGCGGTCGGGGCGGGTGACTACCGCAGGGAATCCCCTGCGGGCCTACGGGCCATGTTTCGACGGTACGGCGGCACGGGCTCGCACGGAAGAGGGGGCGCCGGCCCCGGTCCCGCCGGCGCGGCGGCCCGACGCGGTCAGCTCTTCGTCGCCGTCCCCGCCGACTCCCGGCGCAGTGCGCGCAGGCCCCGGAGACCGATCACGCCGATGGCGGTGCCCAGGAGGAACGAGGTGATGGCCAGGACGAGGTGGACCCAGAAGTACGCGGTGGGGCTCCCGTGATCGAAGGCCAGCCCGCTGGCGTCCTTGAGCAGGTTCTTGACGAAGGTCGTCCACACCACCCATGACCAGACGCCGAAGGCGAGGAGGAACCAGGAGACGGGGCGGCTGAGCTTCATGGGGTGTGTCCTTAAGCGCGGGGGAGCCTGTCCTGCCAGTATCCGGCCGGTGGCCCCGTGTCCCGCGGCGGGGGCGGACGGTCAGGTCGTCCGCATCAGCACGGCCGTCAGCGCCAGCAGTCCGAGGCCGGCGAGCAGGAAGTCCACCGCCGCCCGGATCAGCCGGAACTTCCGCGCGGCGAGGGCGGCCATGAACCTCAGATGGTCCACCTGGTAGCCGGACGCCAGCCGCTCGCGCAGCTGCCCGACGCTCAGCCGGGACCAGCTCGTCCAGCCGCTGCCCCCGAGGTCGGGGCGGACCGCGAGCAGCAGCAGCGCGGTCGCGGCCAGCAGCGCGGCGGTGCCGAGCGCCCCGGCCACGGCGGCGGGCACCGTCAGGCGGAGGCCGCCGGCCGCCGAGACCAGCGCGACCAGTGCGGCTCCGGATAAGGCCAGCAGCAGGCTCGCCTTGCCCTCGGAGCGGGCCAGGTCGGCCTGGAGGGCGGTCATGGTCGCGACGATCCGGTCCTGCCGGTCCGGCGGCGGGCCGCCGTGTGCTTCGTCGTCCGAGCCGTCCCGAGTGCCGCCCTGGCGCGGGTCGGGTGTGGTGGTTGCCATCAGTGCGTCGCCTCCGGGATCCCGGGAGTGCCGTGCGGTGCGTGTGGCACCCAGGATGCCGCCGACGGCCGTGTGGTTTCCCCGAGTTGCCCGATTCCCGCCTCGTCGGGCGCCCGGCCGATCCGCGTGCCCGTGTCGGTCCCGTACGGCCGGGGCTATAGCGTGCTCCGCTGGGAGAGCACGCAACTGCCAGGGGAGGCGCCGTGATCTTCGCCCTGATCGTGGTCCCGGTCCTCGGGCTGTTCTTCGGCGTGCACCGGTACCTGTGGTGCCGGCTCGTCCGCGACACCACCGCACCGGCCGGCCGGCCGCGCCGTGCGGGCACCGTCGCGCTGTTCGCGCTGCCGCTGATCGCCCTGGCCGCACCGCTCTCCGGGCGCGTCGGCCTGCCCTTCGCCGTCCAACAGGCGCTCGCCTGGCCCGGATACCTCTGGCTGGCGCTGGTGGTCTATCTGACGCCGGCGCTGCTGGTGGGGGAGGCCGTACGGGCGGTGTGGCTGCGGGTGCCCCGGGCACGTGAGGCCGACGGGCGGGAGGCCCCCGAGACCGCGTCGGCCGCGTCGGCCGCGTCGGCCGCCGTCCCGGTGCGGCGGGTCCCCGCCGACCCGCCCTCCGCCGCGGCCCCCTCCTCGGCCCCCACCCTCCTGCCGCCCGGTACGCCCGCGCTGCCGCCGCTCCCCGCGCCGCCCCGGCGGCTGTTCCTCGCGCGGGCGGTCGCGGCCGGCGCGTCCCTGGCCGCCGCGGCCACCGTCGGGTACGGCACCGCGACGACGCTGCGCGGCCCGTCCGTCAAGCGGGTCACCGTTCCGCTGGCCAAACTGCCGCGCGCGGCACACGGCTTCCGTATCGCGGTCGTCAGCGACATCCACCTGGGGCCGACGCTCGGCCGCGCCCACACCCGGCGCGTCGTCGAGACGATCAACCGGACCGGACCCGATCTGGTGGCCATCGTCGGCGACCTGGTCGACGGCAGCGTCGCCGACCTCGCCCCGGCCGCGGAACCGCTGCGCGAGCTGCGCTCCCGGCACGGCGCGTACTTCGTCACCGGCAACCACGAGTACTACTCGGGCGCCGCCCAATGGGTCGACCATGTAAGGGAGTTGGGGATCCACCCGCTGGAGAACGCGCGCACCGAGCTGCCCGGGTTCGATCTCGCGGGCATCAACGACCTGGCCGGCGCGAGGGATCACGCGGGCCCGGACTACGAACGGGCCCTGGGCGACCGGGACCCCACCCGGGCCGCGGTCCTGCTGGCCCACCAGCCGGTCACCATCCACGACACCGTCCGCTACGGCGTGGACCTGCAGCTCTCCGGCCACACCCACGGCGGGCAGATGTGGCCCTTCACCTATGTCGCCGCGGCCACCAACCCCACCGTCGCCGGCCTGGAGCGCTACGGCGACACCCAGCTCTACGTCACGCGCGGCGCGGGCGCCTGGGGCCCGCCCGTACGGGTGGGGACGCCGCCGGACGTCACGGTGGTCGAACTGGCTTCCCTGCGGGCGTGACCGGGCGGTGCAGGGGTTGCGCCGCCCAGGTAACAACCCGTCGACAAAGTGTGGTGTGATCCCGCACTAAATCGGACAGATCCTGACTTTCGATCTTGCGATCGAGGGAGCCGACTCCCTAGTATTTATTGACTTTATGTTGCCCTTAGCGTGGCGGATTCGTAGGCGGTGCGAGAGGGGCGAGCGGGGCACGCGGGGAAACGGGGAGAGCGGTAATGAGTGAGCGGTTCAAGGTCGATCTCGACGAACTGGACGGCGTCGTACGCCAGCTCAGGCGCCTGCGGGCCGACATGGACGAGCCCAGCCAGAAGGTGAAGTACAGCACCACGATTCCGAAGTCCGCGTTCGGGATCAACTTCCTCGAGGCCAACGACCTCGCCGGAGCCCACGACGACATGCAGGAGTACATGTCGCAGGTCATCAACGCGCTCCAGGACCTCATCCACAAGTTCGGTGAGAAGACGGAAGCCAGCCGGGGCGCCTACGAGGACCAGGAGCACGGCGCCAAGACCTCGATGAACGGCTGACGGGCCGGGGCGATGCACGCACGAGAGGCGGAGATGAAGACGAAGGGGGGCCTGCGTGGTTGACGCCAAGCAGGAGATGGAAAGCGCCAAGGCGATGGAGCGGCAGCGCAAGGACCGTGAGCGGGAGGAGCGGCTGAGGTCGTTCAAGGACCAGCGCCTCACTCCCCGTTCGCCCTCCGACTTCCATCACCACGGCATCGATGCACTCCGGGCGATGATCGAGAACGCCAGCCCCGGCACGATCGAGACCTCGGGCGGGCACTGGCGCGCCTCCGCCGACCGGCTGGGCGGCGAGGACGGCCATGGCGGTATCCGCAAGGCGTTCATGGACGCTGTGGATCACGCCACGGCGCACTGGGAGGGTTCGGCGGCCCAAGCATTCCGCAGGGAAGCCGTCAAGGTGCTTGAGAAGATCGACAGGACCTACGAGCACTCCCGGAACGTTGAATCCACGCTGATCGGTTCCCGCTCGTCGGGGCCGGAGGTCGGAGTCGCCCACAATCTTCGTGAGGCCAAGAAGGCCATGTCGAAGATCCATGACCCGGGAGTCGTGGACCGGGCGACCGACGACAGCGGCGATGACGGCCAGTTCAAGCAGGACATGGCGAACCCCAAGATGGACACCCGCATGGCGCTGGAGCTCAACCGGGACAGTCTGTCCTTGACCAAGGAGCGTCAGGTCGAGGCCGTCATCGTGATGGACGAGCTGGCAGCCAACTACGACGGCCACAAGAGCTACCTCAGGGAGAGCGTCGACCCGGGCGGTCCCACGGGTGACTGGCCCAAGCGCCCGCCGACGCATACCCCGCCCCCTCCGGTACGCATGCCCATCACGGGCGGTACCTCCCCTCACCCGTCGTCGGCGCAGACGCCGAACATGCCCAACGGGGCAGGTGGCGGCGCCGTACCGGAAGGATTCGACGGCCCGAAGTTCAGCCGGCCCGAACTACCCGTGACCACCGGACTCGACGGTGTACAGGGCGGCACCCTCGCCCCGCCGTCGGGTGGCGGACACGGCATCAGCGGTGGGACGTCGGGCGGCGGTCATGGCGTCTCCGGCGGTTCGGGTGGCTTCTCCGGGGGCCTGATCGCGCCCGGTGTGGTCGGGACGCCGCGCGGTGGTGGCGCAGGCGGCATGCGCGGTGGCGGCATGCGCGGCGGTATGCCGGGCGCTGCCGGAGCCGGCGCGGCAGGCGGCGCCAAGGGGGGCACGGCCGGGCGCGGCGGTCCCCAGGCGCGTACCCGCGGCGGTGTGGTCGGCAAGCCGGGCAGCCCGGCGGGCGGTGGCAAGCAGGGCGGCTCCGGGCTGCACCGCAGCCGTGGCGGCATGCAGGCAGCGGCGGGTGCCGCCGGCGCCAAGGGCAAGGACAAGAAGGGCGATAAGGAACGCACCGCCGGGCAGCGCCCCGATTACCTCGTCGAGGACGAGGAGACCTGGGCCTCGAAGCGTAATGTGGCCCCTCGCGTCATCGAGTAGGCCGACGATAGCGTCGTATGCGGCCGATGAGTCATGGCCCCGCACTCAGGAGTGCGGGGCCATTTCTCGGACGGAAGAATGCCGCCGGGCAGCACAGCAAGAAGGAGCGAAGGATGAGGGTCACCCGAACACTGCGCGCGACGGTGGGTGCTGCGCTGACCGGAGCGCTGCTGCTGGCCGCGGGCGGAAGTGCCTCCGCAGATCAGGTGCGCAAGGATCTGTGGCCGCTGGAGGCATTCGGGGCCCGGCAGCTCTGGAAGGAGGCCACCGGCAAGGGTGTGACGGTGGCGGTCCTGGACAGTGGCTTCCGTACGACGCATCAGGACCTCAAGGGCCAGTTCCTGCCCGGTCCGGACTTCGGCAAGGCGACTGAGGCCGAGCACGCCAGGCACCTGGAGCCGGGTGAGGAGGTCCGCGACCACGGCACCGCGATGGCCGGGATCATCGCCGGCCGTGGACACGGCCCGGATGGATCTCAAGGCATCAAGGGGCTGGCGCCCGAGGCCAAGCTCCTTCCTGTTCCGGAATACAAGAACAGCGGGCAGGCCACGCGGTGGGCAGCGGACCATGGCGCTGACGTCATCAACATGTCCTATGGCGAGACCGTACGCGCTGCGGATATCTGCGAGTCCGTTCATTACGCCATTGAGAAGGGCGTGGTGGTCGTGGCCGCCGTGGGCAACGACGGTTTGTCCCGCAAGAGCTACCCGGTGGCTTGCCCCGGCGTTATCGGGGTGGGCTCGGTGGACCAGTACGGCCAGGCGGCCGAGGCCAACAACTACAACTCGGACACGGACCTCCTCGCTCCCGGTGAACAGGTCCCCGTAGCAACGGGCAAGAGCGACTCCGCCTACAACACCGAAGCGAACGGCAGCTCCGCGGCGAGTGCCTACGTCTCCGCCGCCGCCGCCCTGCTCAAGCAGAAGTTCCCCGACCTCACCACCGGCCAGATCGCCAACCGCCTGGTGAAGACCGCGGGCCTGGCCCAGGCCGAGAAGGACAAGCACCTCAAGCTGCCGGACACCCACTACGGCTACGGTTTCATCCAGCCCGGTCCCGCCCTGCGGCGCGACGTCGCGGCCGGTCCCGCGCAGGGGCCGCTGCCGATGCCGCAGGGCAAGGCGCCCCAGAAGGGCGTCGTCCCCGGCGCCGACAAGGGTGCCGACCCCGACCCGCCCGCGAGCGGCAAGGACCAGGTGATGCTCATCGGCGGTATCGCCCTCGGTGTCCTGGTCGTCGCCGGCATCGTCATCGGCGTGGTGTTCGCCGTCCGCCGCCGCGGCAACTCCGGCGGCCAGTCCTGGGGCTGAGCCACCCCGGAAACCAGCCCTGCGGCTGCGGCCCCGTCGCGCGAGGAAATTCGCGCGACGGGGCCGCAGCCGCGTTGTTAGCTTCACTTCCATGGATCCCGTGGGTGAAAAAGCGATACGTGCCTCTTTTGTGAACTGCTCGAAGGGGGAGGCGAGCCGGCTCCATCTGCCCGCGGGCCTGGCCGACCTGCCGTGGGCGGACCTGGACTTCCTGGGGTGGCGCGATCCCGGGGCGCCGGACCGGAGCTATCTGGTCGCCCCGCGCGGCGACGACCTGATCGGGGTGACGCTGCGGGTGCCGCAGGGCGTACGGCGCTCCTTCACCAAGACGACGGTGTGCTCGGTCTGCGTGACCGGCCACCCGGGCTCCGGCGTCGCCCTGCTCGCCGCGCGCCGCGCGGGCCCGGCGGGGCGGCAGGGCAACACCGTGGGGACGTACCTCTGCGCCGACCTGGCGTGCTCGCTCTACGTCCGGGGCCGCAAGCACTCCCAGCTCGCCGGGCGGCACGAGGAGACGCTGCCGCTGGAGGAGCGGATCGCCCGCACGATGCGGAATCTGGACGCCTTCCTGGACAAGGTGCTGGACGGGGAGTAGCCGCCCCTGCCCGGCGGCGCGGGCCCAACGGAACCCGTTCGAGCGCTTGCCACAAGCCACCCGTCGGACAGATCCTCGTGTGCACGCCGTTCGGGGGAACGGCGGGGACGCAGGGGGCTGATGTGCTGCGAGTGCACTTCACCGGACAGGATCTGACGCGTACGAGAGTGGCCGACGGGGCCGACCCGCTCTGGGAGACGGTCTTGAGTCTGCACGCGCTGCGGGAGAGCCGTACCGAGCCCGCGCTGGCGGCCTGGCGGCAGCATGCGGTGCGGCACGGCCCGGGGCCGCTGCGGACGCTGCTGCCGCTGGTGCCCAAGCACGGTTACTTCCCGGACTTCCTCACGCCGTTCGCGGCGCTGGACGGGGTCGAACCCGGGCTGGAGGCCGTGATGAGCACCTCGCGCAGGCGGCTGCGGGCCGAGTTGACGCTGCTGTCCGGCCACCGGGCGCTGCCGGGGTGGGCGCGCCGGATCGCGGCGGGGGAACCGGCCGCGCTGCGACACCTCGCGCGGAGCCTGCGGACGTACCACCATCAGGCGATCGCGCCGAGCTGGCCGCGGATCGCCCAACAGGTGGGCGCCGACCGGGCGTTGCGGGTGCATGCGCTGGCGCAGTCCGGGGCGCAGGCGATGCTGCGGACGTTCGGGCCGGTGATGCGGTGGCGGCCACCGGTGCTGGAGGTCGACTACCCGGTGGAACGGGAGCTGCATCTTCAGGGCCGGGGGCTGGTGTTCGTCCCGTCGTACTTCTGCCGGGACGAGCCGGTGGCGCTGGTCGACGAGGAGCTGCCGCCGGTGCTGGTGTATCCGGCGGCGCCGCCCGAGCACGCCGAAGGGCCCCGCTTCCGGCTGTACGGAAGCGAGGCCCTCGGCAACGTGCCGGCGCTCATCGGCGTCCGGACCCAGGCCCGGACCGCCGCGGAGATCAGAAGCGGCGGGTGATCAGCGCGCGCTTGACTTCCTGGATCGCCTTGGTGACCTCGATACCGCGCGGGCAGGCGTCCGTGCAGTTGAAGGTCGTCCGGCAGCGCCAGACGCCGTCCTTGTCGTTGAGGATCTCCAGCCGCTGCTCCCCGCCCTCGTCACGCGAGTCGAAGATGAAGCGGTGCGCGTTGACGATCGCCGCCGGGCCGAAGTACTGGCCGTCGTTCCAGAACACCGGGCACGAGGACGTGCAGGCGGCGCACAGGATGCACTTGGTGGTGTCGTCGAAGCGCTCGCGGTCCTCGGGGGACTGCCGGCGCTCGCGGGTCGGCTCGTTGCCCGTCGTGATCAGGAAGGGCATCACATCGCGGTACGCCTGGAAGAAGGGCTCCATGTCGACGACAAGGTCCTTCATCACGGTCAGGCCCTTGATGGCCTCCACCGTGATCGGCTTCTCCGGGTTGATGTCCTTGATCAGCGTCTTGCAGGCCAGCCGGTTGCGGCCGTTGATCCGCATGGCGTCCGAACCGCAGATGCCGTGGGCGCAGGAGCGGCGGAAGGTCAGCGTACCGTCCTGGTCCCACTTGATCTTGTGGAGGGCGTCCAGGACGCGCTCCTTGGGGTCGATCTCCAGCTGGAAGTCCTGCCAGCTGGCCTCCTCGGAGACCTCCGGGTTGAACCGGCGGATCCGGAAGGTGACCGAGATCAGGTGCGAGGCGGTGCTCTCGGCCGCGTCCAGGGCCGCGGAGTGCTCGTCGATGGTCGGGGTGCTCATCAGTACTTACGCTCCATCGGCTGGTAGCGGGTCTGTACGACCGGCTTGTAGTCGAGGCGGATCGACTCGGCGCCGTCTGCGCCCACCTCGCGGTACGCCATGGTGTGCCGCATGAAGTTGACGTCGTCGCGGTTGGGGAAGTCCTCGCGGTAGTGGCCGCCGCGGGACTCCTTGCGGGCCAGCGCGGAGACCGCCATGACCTCGGCCAGGTCGAGCAGGTTGCCCAGCTCGATGGCCTCCAGCAGGTCGGTGTTGAACCGCTTGCCCTTGTCCTGGATGGACACGTTCCGGTAGCGCTCGCGCAGCTCACCGATCTTCTCGACCGCGGTCTTGATCGTCTGCTCGGTGCGGAACACCATCACGTTGGCGTCCATGCACTCCTGGAGCTCGTTGCGGATCTCGGTGACCCGCTCGGTGCCGGTGGAGTTACGGAGCCGCTCGACCTGGTCGACGACCTGCTGCGCCGGGTCCTCGGGCAGCTCGACGTACTCGGTGGTGGCCGAGTACTCGGCCGCCGCGATGCCGGCCCGACGGCCGAAGACGTTGATGTCCAGCAGCGAGTTGGTGCCCAGGCGGTTGGCGCCGTGCACGGAGACGCAGGCGACCTCGCCGGCGGCGTACAGGCCCGGGACGACGGTGGTGTTGTCGGCCAGCACCTCGCCCTCGACGTTGGTCGGGATGCCGCCCATGGCGTAGTGGGCGGTCGGCTGGATCGGGATCGGGTCCGTGTAGGGCTCGATGCCGAGGTAGGTCCGCGCGAACTCGGTGATGTCCGGGAGCTTGGCGTCCAGCTGCTCCGGCGGCAGGTGGGTGAGGTCCAGGTAGACGTGGTCGCCGTCGGGACCGCAGCCGCGGCCCTCGCGGATCTCCGTGTAGATGGAGCGCGAGACGACGTCACGCGAGGCGAGGTCCTTCATGACCGGCGCGTACTTCTCCATGAAGCGCTCGCCGTCCTTGTTGCGGAGGATGCCGCCCTCACCGCGGGCGCCCTCCGTCAGCAGGATGCCCATCCGCCAGATGCCGGTCGGGTGGAACTGGAAGAACTCCATGTCCTCCAGCGGCAGTCCACGCCGGTAGCAGGCCGCCTGGCCGTCGCCGGTGAGGGTGTGCGCGTTGGAGGTCACCTTGAAGAACTTGCCGGTGCCGCCGGAGGCGTAGATGACCGACTTCGCCTGGAAGACGTGGATCTCGCCGGTGGCCAGTTCGTACGCGACGACGCCCGCGGACTTCTTGATGCCGTCTTCCTCGACGACCAGCTGGTCGAGGACGTAGAACTCGTTGAAGAACTCCACGCCCTCCTTGACGCAGTTCTGGTACAGCGTCTGGAGGATCATGTGGCCGGTGCGGTCGCCCGAGTAGCAGGCACGGCGGACCGGGGCCTCGCCGTGGTTGCGGGAGTGACCGCCGAAGCGGCGCTGGTCGATCTCACCCTTGGGGGTGCGGCCGAACGGCAGGCCCATCTTCTCCAGGTCGAGGACCGCGTCGATGGCCTCCTTCGCCAGGATCTCGGCGGCGTCCTGGTCGACCAGGTAGTCGCCACCCTTGACCGTGTCGAAGGTGTGCCACTCCCAGTTGTCCTCCTCGACGTTCGCGAGGGCGGCGGCCATACCGCCCTGGGCGGCGCCGGTGTGGGAGCGGGTCGGGTAGAGCTTCGTCAGGACCGCGGTGCGGCTGCGCTTGGTCGACTCGATGGCCGCGCGCATCCCCGCGCCGCCGGCGCCGACGATGACGGTGTCGTACTTGTGGATCTGCATGGTTCCAGTCAGCCCCGGCTTCAGGAGATGTTCGGGTCGAAGGTGAAGATCACCAGCGTGCCCAGCAGGACGGTGAACACCGTCGCGGTGTACAGCAGCATCTTCAGCCAGAAGCGGGTGTTGTCCCGCTGCGCGTAGTCGTTGATGACGGTGCGCAGGCCGTTGGCGCCGTGCAGCATGGCCAGCCACAGCATCAGCAGGTCCCAGACCTGCCAGAACGGCGAGGCCCAGCGGCCGGCGACGAAGGCGAAGCCGATCTTGGAGACGCCGCCGTCGAGGACGAGCTGGATCAGCAGGTGACCCAGGACCAGGACGACCAGCACGATGCCGGACAGCCGCATGAACAGCCAGGCCTGCATCTCGAAGTTGCCTCGGGACGCGCTACCGGTCTTGTTGGTGCGCTTGCGCGGCGCCTCGATGACGGGAGCCGGGTTGTCCACGTCGTAGAGCGAGACGCCGTCGGTCGCGCCGGTCGCGCCCGCCGCGGTGGCACCTGCGGAGGTGGTTTCAGCAGACATCTCGCGTCAGCTCCCGAACAGCGTGCGCAGGGTGTGCTGCAGCACGGGGTAGAAGGCACCGGCCATCAGCACGACCCAGACGCCGACAACGGTCCACAGCATCTGCTTCTGGTACTTCGGGCCCTTGGCCCAGAAGTCCACGGCGATGACGCGCAGGCCGTTGAGCGCGTGGAAGAGGATGGCGGCCACCAGGCCGTACTCCATCACGTTGACGATCGGCGTCTTGTAGGTCGCAACGACGTTGTCGTAGGCCTCGGGGGAGACACGTACGAGAGCGGTGTCGAGGACGTGTACGAACAGGAAGAAGAAGATGAGGACGCCGGTGACTCGGTGAGCCACCCAGGACCACATGCCTTCCCGGCCGCGGTACAGCGTTCCAGCCGGCACGGAAGAACCCTCCGGGAGCGGGGACTAGGGCCGCGCCGGCTTCTCTGTCGGTCGGGCCCGGCCGGGTACGGTCCACCGGCCGCTCGTCATCGTATCGACGAGCTGTCGGTTCCTCGCGCGGGGGTCCTTAGGTGTGATCAAACAGGCACCAACGGGCTATCACACGAGGAGGAAACCGACTTTGCCGGGCGTACGGCCCGATTCGCCGGACTCCGGGGCGCCCGGCGGGGATCGGCTCGGGTCGTGGCGGCGCCGGGGGGCCGCCCTCAGGCCGCCAGTCGGGCCAGTCGGCCGCGGGCCAGTCGGCGCAGCTCGTCGGCGGCGACCGCCCGCTCCCCGGCCGGGTCGTTGCCCAGCCGGGCGCGCAGGGCGGACAGGACCTCGTCGAGGATTTCGTGCTCGCGCAGGCCGTCCAGGCAGATCACGAAGACATGGCCGAAGCGCCGCTCGTACTCGGCGTGCGCGGCGCGCAGTGCGGTGTGGGCGGCGAGCATGCCGGGGCCGCGGGCGGCGGTCAGCGGCAGCGGGGAGCGGCACTCGCCGGCGAGCGCCTCGTCGAGGTCGGCCGCCGCGAGGTCGTCGCAGGCCTGGTCGCAGGCGGCGAGCAGGTCCGCGGTGTCGGCGTACGGGCGGTGTGCCGCGACCCGCTCGGCCCAGCGCCGGCTGTGGCAGCAGCCGAGCAGCGCGGTCAGGGCGTCGTCGCAGGTCAGCGCGTTGAGGCGGGATAGCCCCCGGGCCGCGGGGCGGGCCAGGGCGGCGCCGCCGGCCTGGGTGGGTATGCCGCACCACGGCGCTCGCGGGGGGTGCAGCGTCGTCGGCCGGGCGGCCGGGGTGTCACCGGACAGCGTGGGCTCCTCGGACGGATG
The DNA here is from genome assembly GCF_045690365.1 of Streptomyces sirii. NCBI lineage: Bacteria > Bacillati > Actinomycetota > Actinomycetes > Kitasatosporales > Streptomycetaceae > Streptomyces > Streptomyces sirii. The sequence goes on from NZ_CP147982.1 coordinate 5,698,126, forward strand.
CGAATGGATCTCTTCGACGGGTGCGGGGCGGGCGGCTGACGGAAGCTGGGGGAGCGGACCGGAGTCGGGACGCGCGTGGCCGCGGCGGCGGGTGTGGCGGTGGTGTGTGTGGCATGACACCTCGGCGGTGCCCGGCGGTTCCAAGGAGAGCCCTGAGAAAGGGGTGACGAACAAGCGAGCGCCACGCTAACGATGGTTCTCGGCCACTGTCCGACGGATGCGCGAATTTCACCCGGATGAGAGAGCTTTCGCGTGTTCGGTGGACGACCGACTCCGTACACCTGGCAATGCCTTCGCCCCGAAAAGTGAGGATTGCACGATGTCGAACCCGAAGCGGCCGCCACGCGCCGCGCTCCCGGCCGTGGCGCTCACCGGTGCGCTGCTGCTCACCGGCTGCTCCGGAAGCGCGGACACCGAACCGCCCGGCAGCACCAGCGCCAAGGTCAACCCCGAGGCGGCCGCCACCCCGACATGGGCACCGGTGACCGGAACGCCACAGGTCATCCCCGCCGTACGCGAGTTCCGCCGGGCCGACGGGCGCGGCTGGCGCCCGACCGAGCAGGCCCGTGTGGTGGTCCCGGCCGGCGAGCACAGCAATGTCGCCGACGAGGCGCAGCTGATGGCCCGCGACCTGGGGGGACTGGACGTCGTCTACGGCGACGAGACCATACGTCCCGGCGACATCGAGGTGAAGGCGACGGGCAAGAGCACCGCCGACAACGTGCCGGTCCGAGGCGCGGCCGACGAGGCCTACACCCTCACCGCCCGCGGGACCCGGCTCACTCTGACGGCCCCCACCGACGCCGGAATCTTCTACGGCACCCGCACCGTCAAGCAGGCCGTACGCGCCGCCGGCGGACTCCCCGAGGGCACCATCGAGGACCGGCCGGACCGCCCGCAGCGCGGGATGTCGCTGGACAACGCCCGCAAGCCCTTCAGTCAGGACTGGATCGAGGCGCGCCTGCGGGAGATCGCCGACCTCAAGCTCAACCAGTTCCAGCTGCACTTCTCCGACGACCAGGGCTTCCGCATCCAGAGCGACACCCACCCCGAGGTCGTCTCGGCGGACCACCTCACCAAGGCGCAGGTGCGCCAGATCATCAGGCTCGCCCGCAGCCTGCACATCTCCGTCGTCCCGGAACTGGACTCGCCCGGCCACCTGGGCGCCGTGCTGGAGCACCATCAGGATCTGCTGCTGCGCAAGGCGTCGGGCACGGTGGTCCCGGGTGCGATCGACATCTCCAACCCCAAGGCGGCCCCGCTGATCGACTCGCTGCTGAAGGAGATGAGCGACCTGTTCGCCAACCCCAAGGGTGCCCCCGCCTACTGGCACCTGGGCGGCGACGAGTACCAGGCGCTGCTGTCCTCCACACCGGCGACCACGTATCCGCAGCTCACCCGGGCCGCACAGCGGAAGTACGGATCGGGCGGCACCATCAAGGACCTGGCGACCGGCTGGCTCAACGACCGGCAGAAGACCGTCGAGGCGCAGGGCAAGAACCGGATCGAGGCCTGGAACGACGGGTTCTTCTCCAGCCCGCGGGTGAGCGCTGACAAGAACCGGATGGTCGACTACTGGACCGGCAAGGAGCTCGGACAGCGCGACCCGGCGGAGTTCCTGCGCGAGGGCCGCAACGTCATGAACTTCAACGACGAGTTCCTCTACTACGTCCTCGGCGAGCCCAACCAGTTCTTCTACCCGACCGGCCGGCGGATCTACGAGAGCTGGACGCCCAAGGTGCTCCGCCACACCCAGCCGGTCTCGGTGCCCGCGAGCATGACCGGCCCGGACCGGATCCCCGGCGCGCGCTTCGCGATCTGGTGCGACCGGTCCGAGGCGCAGACGGCGCAGCAGGTGGCCGCCGGGATCCGGCTGCCACTGGCGGCGCTGGCACAGAAGACCTGGGACCCGCGGACGCCCGCCCTGTCCTGGTCGCAGTTCCAGGCGCTGGCGGGCCGGGTGTGAGAGCCGCCCCGGTAAGAATCGGGTGAGAGAAACGAGGACGGCCGGGGCCGCCACCCTCCCCATACGGGGTGATGTTCCCTCGACGGCGGCAGTGAACTCGGCATCAGGCTCCGTGACGGCCTGGACCCACGAGGACGGCCGGGGCCGCCACCCTCCCCATACGGGGTGATGTTCCCTCGACGGCGGCAGTGAACTCGGCATCAGGCTCCGTGACGGCCTGGACCCACGAGGACGGCCGGGGCCGCCACCCCCCACAGGAGAGGCCCCGGCCGTCGTTCGTGAAGGGCCGTGACGGCCCTCTATTCGGTACAGCGCCAGACGGCGCGAAAGCGTCACACGCGGTGCCAGGCGGGGTACCGCTAGTGGTCTGGACGCGAGCCCGGCCAGGCCCGTAACGTGCGGATCCGCGCCGAATGGCGTGGTGGTCGCGCCGCCGGGGCGGCCGAAAGAAGCCGTCCTTCCCGGGAGCTGCAGATGGATCCGCGCGCGCGTCTCACCGGTGCGTCGGCCGCCGTGTGCTCCTCGGCTCGGCGCTCGGCCGGCGGGGGCGGCACCGCCGTCCCGGGTTCGGCGTCGGCGGGTGCACGGGTTACGGTCGGCGGGAGCAGCCGGGTTACCCGGGGTTCCCGACCTACCCTGACCTGGGCCGGGCGGTAGCCTGCGAACACGGCCGGGCAACGAGGCAAAGCAAGCAAGGACCGGGCGGCGGACATTCCACGTGCGACAGGATGGACCCGTGCGAGGGGACGACATTCAGCCGGACGACCGTCGGCTGACAGTGGCCGTGCAGGCGGCGCAAAACGGCGACGAGGCGGCGTTCCGTACCCTCTACCGCGCCGTACATCCCCGACTTCTGGGATATGTACGGACGTTGGTGAGCGAAGCGGACGTCGAGGATGTCACCTCCGAGGCCTGGTTGCAGATAACCCGTGACCTCTCCCGCTTCAGCGGCGACGCCGACCGCTTCCGCGGCTGGGCCGCCCGAATTGCCCGCAATCGCGCGCTCGACCACATCAGGATGCGCGGCCGGCGCCCGGCGATCGGCGGCGACGAGAGTGAACTGGCCGACACCCCCGGGGCGTCCGACACCGCGGGCGAGGCGCTGGAAGCCCTCGGCACCGGCCGGACCATGCGACTGATAGCCCGCCTTCCGCAGGACCAGGCCGAGGCCGTGGTGCTGCGGGTGGTGGTCGGACTGGACGCCAAGAGCACCGCGCAGGTGCTCGGCAAACGCCCCGGAGCGGTGCGCACCGCCGCGCACCGCGGACTGCGCCGGCTCGCCGAGCTGATCGGCGACCCGCCGGACGGCGGCCCCGGGAGCGGTGACGGCGCAGACGCCGGCAGGGCGGAGGACGGCGCGGACGCGGGTGAGGACGCCCCGTCCGGCAGGCCCGCGCGGGGGCCGCGCGGAGGTGGCGGGACGATCGACGGAGTGCCCGTGCAGGGCCGCAGACGCCGCAACGGCGTGGCGGAATCGTACGTACCAGGTGTGACGGAAACGGCCGCACGAACGCAGAAGGACATGTGATGGCCGACGACCGGTACGACTGGCTCGACAAGGATGCCGCGGAGCACTTGCTGCGCGGTGAACCGGTCAGTGCCCGGCACGGCGACGGCGCACACGAACTGGAACAGCTGCTTCAGGCCGCCGCGGCGGTCGGCGCCAAGACGTCCGGGGCCGCCCCGCTGCCGGGTGAAGAGGCCGCCGTATCGGCGTTCCGCCAGGCCGCCGGTGCCCGCTCGCGCGGCCGCGGCGCCGCCGGCCGGACCGCGGTACGCGGCGCGCGCGCCACCGGCGCCGCCGAACGCCCCTGGGTCGTCCGCCCCTTCCGGCGCGGCTTCGTCGTGGCCCTCGCCGCCTGCGCCATCGGCGGCGTCGCCGTCGCGGCCGGCACGGGCGTACTGCACAGCCCGTTCCGCGACAGCGACGACCCCGAACCGGCCTCCACGGTCTCCGCCGTCGAGACGCCCGGGCCGTTCGACACCCGCGAGCCCGGCGCGCAGACCGACGGCACGACGGAGCGGACCCCCGACCCCTCGTCCGGCGGGAAGACCGCCGGCTCCGACGGGGGCCCGACCCCCGGCAGCAGCCGCGGCGCGACCCCGGGACCCGGCAAGGGCACGCCCGGCGGTCGCGGCCACGACCAGGAGCCCGGCGACGGCGGATCCGGCAAGGGCGGCAAGAAGAAACTTTTGCTCAGCCTCTGCCGGGACTACGAGTCGGGCAAGAACCGCCAGATGGACCGCGAGACCGTGCAGCGACTGGAGAGCAAGGCCGGCGGCCCGGAGAAGGTGCACGCCTTCTGCCGCGCCTATCTGGACCGGTACCAGAGCGGCGGCGGCTCGGGTGACAACGATGGCTTGGGCGGCGGGTCCGCAAGCGGCGGCGGCTCCGGCGGCGACGAGGACGACGACGACCACCCCTCCCAGTCACCCGCCACCACCCCCGCCCCCGGCGCCTCCACCCCGGCACCCGGGTCCTCGTCGTCCGTCGTGCAACCGCGCAGTGCCACGCTTTCTGCCACCCCGAGTGCGACGGTCGCGAGCTAGGTGTGACGTTTTTCGAGCCGGTGACGCAGTACTGAGTGAAGCCGACTGGTCATCGGCTGCGCGAGGAGCCGGGGTTCCCCCCGTACCTACGGCTCAGCGCACATGGCGCGGGCGGGGCACGTTCCCCCGGCCCTGCCCGCGCCCTTCTCCTCCCGCCACGCACCGGGCCCGGCCCGCAGTGGACTCAGCCCCCCAGGTCGAGACACCTTCTAGCGGTGGACGACGACCTTCGTCCCCTTCCCCACCTCGCCGAACAGCGCGGCGATCTTCGCCTTGTCCCGTACGTTGACGCAGCCGTGCGAGGCGCCGGTGTAGCCGCGGGCGGCGAAGTCCGCGGAGTAGTGGACCGCCTGGCCGCCGCTGAAGAACATCGCGTACGGCATGGCCGTGTGGTAGATCGTCGAGACGTGCCGGCGGCTCTTGAACGTGATGTGGAAGGTGCCCTCGCGGGTGGGGGTGTACTGGGAGCCGAAGCGGACGTCCATCGCCGAGGCGATCCGGCCGTCGACGACCCAGGTGAGGGTGTTCGACCGCTTGCTGATGCAGATCACCCTGCCCGTCGTGCAGCGCCGGTCCAGCACGCCTATCGGCCTGGTGGTGGGCGGATGGAGCTCCGTCCTCGTCGGCTGACGGGTGCGGGCGCGCAGGGCGCTCCAGGCCGCGGACTGCACCGCGCCCGTACGGGGCAGTCCCTGCTGCCGCTGGAAGGCGCGGACCGCGGTGGTGGTGAGCGAACCGTAGTAGCCGGTGGGGGAGTGGGCGAAGAACCCCAGCTGGGCCAGTCGCGCCTGGAGTTCGCGGACCCGCGCGCCCTGTGAGCCGAACGCCATGACCGGTCGCGGGGCGGGGTGGGTGGCACGTGCCGGCGGCGGGGCGTGCCGGCCGAGCGGCGGCGGGGCGGGGGTGGTGGGGGCGTGGTGGACTCCCTTGCCGTCCGGCGCACCGGTCTTGGTGACCGTCACCGGGCGGCAGCCCACCGCCAGCGCCGCCACCAGCAGCACCGCGGCCGTCGCCGGCATCGTCCGTCTTCCGCTGCTCCGCGTCATGCGCTACCCCCGGATCTCGGAGATCCCGATCGGCCACCGGAGATGCTTCCCAGCGCTGCGGCGTGGCGAACCTGCGGGCATGCTGAGGGCAAGGCGTAAAACAACGGGTAATACACGGCGTAAGAGCGGATAACGGTCAACCGGCGGGAAGGCGTACGTCCATGGCGCAGGAATCGGGCGGTGTCCGGTACAACGAGAGCGGTCTGCCCATCGAGCCCGTGTACGGGCCGCAGTCGCTGGCCGACTGGGACGCCGAGCGACGGCTCGGCGCGCCCGGCGGCTACCCCTTCACCCGCGGCGTCTATCCGTCGATGTACACCGGACGGCCCTGGACGATGCGGCAGTACGCGGGCTTCGGCACGGCCCGCGAGTCCAATGCCCGCTACCGGCAGCTGATCGCCCACGGCACGACGGGGCTGTCGGTCGCCTTCGACCTGCCCACCCAGATGGGCCACGACTCGGACACCCCGATCGCCTCCGGCGAGGTCGGCAAGGTCGGGGTGGCCATCGACTCCGTCGAGGACATGCGGGTGCTGTTCGGCGGCATCCCGCTGGACCGGGTGTCCACCTCGATGACGATCAACGCACCGGCGGCGCTGCTGCTTCTCCTCTACCAACTGGTCGGCGAGGAGGAAGGAGTGACGGCGAGTCAGCTCAAGGGGACGATCCAGAACGACGTGCTGAAGGAGTACATCGCACGCGGGACGTACATCTTCCCGCCGCAGCCCTCGCTGCGGCTGATCGCCGACATCTTCCAGTACTGCCGGGCCGAGATCCCCCAGTGGAACACCATCTCGATCTCCGGCTATCACATGGCCGAGGCCGGCGCCTCGCCCGCGCAGGAGATCGCCTTCACGCTCGCCAACGGCATCGAGTACGTGCGGTGCGCCGTGGCGGCCGGGATGGCGGTGGACGACTTCGCGCCGCGGCTGTCGTTCTTCTTCGTCTCGCGCACGACGCTGCTGGAGGAGGTCGCCAAGTTCCGTGCCGCGCGCAGGATCTGGGCCCGCGTCATGCGGGAGGAGTTCGGCGCGAAGAACCCCAAGTCGCAGATGCTGCGGTTCCATACGCAGACCGCCGGGGTGCAGCTCACCGCCCAGCAGCCGGAGGTGAACCTCGCCCGGGTCACCGTCCAGGCGCTGGCCGCGGTGCTCGGCGGCACCCAGTCGCTGCACACCAACTCCTTCGACGAGGCCATCGCGCTGCCCACGGACAAGTCGGCCCGGCTGGCGCTGCGCACCCAGCAGGTGCTCGCGCACGAGACCGATGTGACCGCCACCGTCGATCCGTTCGCCGGCTCCTATGCCGTGGAGTCGATGACGGACGAGCTGGAGGCGGCGGCCGTCGCGCTGATGCAGCGGGTCGAGGAGATGGGTGGTGCGGTGGCCGCCATCGAACGGGGCTTCCAGAAGGACGAGATCGAGCGCAACGCGTACCGGATCGCGCAGGAGACCGACGCCGGTGAGCGGGTGGTGGTCGGCGTCAACCGCTTCCAGCTGGACGAGGAGGAGCCCTATGAGCCGCTGCGGGTCGATCCGGTGATCGAGTCCCAGCAGATCGAGCGGCTGGCGCAGCTCCGCTCCCGCCGCAACCGCCGCGCGGTGACCGGCGCCCTGGACGACCTGCGCAAGGCCGCCGAGGGCACGGACAACGTCCTGCCCCCGATGCGGGAGGCGCTGCGGGCGAGGGCGACGGTGGGGGAGGTGTGTGAGGCGTTGCGGGGGGTCTGGGGGACGTATGTGCCGACCGACGCGTTCTGAGCCCGCACGCCTCGGCGTGTGGTCGGCGGCTCCGGGGGGCTCCCCTACCGCACGCCGGCCTAGGTCAGACTGATGTCATGTCGTCACCCCGCCGCGCGTGCCCCGTCTGCACCCGAGAGATCGCCGTCGTCGGCGGCCGCTTCGCCCGTCACGACCCTCCGGGCCGCCGCACGGGACTGGAACTGATCTCCTGCCCCGGCTCCCGCAAGATCGCCCCCCTGATGGCCCCCGCGGAACGCCTCTTCGACCCGGAGGAACCACCGTTTCCGGGCCAGCAACCGTTGTTTTGACCTCCCACGTTGTTGTCTGCGGCGCCGTGCGGGTTGTTCGCCGTTGCGCCTGGCGGCGGGCGTTTGTGTGTCGGGTGCGGTGACAGCCCTACGGACTCCGTCCTACGGTCTGTCCCCTCCCGTGGGTGGGTGGAAGGCAGGCCGGTGGGGGCGGGCCCCGTCCGTCGACCGCGCGCACGAAGGCTGACGTTCACCCCCACCGGTTTTCTCCCACCCTCAACGGGAGGGGGCGGGCCGGAGGGGTTGGGTGTCCGGACGTAAAGCGCAGCAGTCCGGACACCCAACCCCTCCGGCCCGTCACCGGCAGCCGAACAGCCCCGCGCAGCGGCAACAAGCCCGCCGCAGCCGCAACGGCGCGTAAGTCGAACACGTCGGCCGCAGCAAAGCGCAGCGGACGGGCCCGCCGCAGGCGCAACGGCGGCGAACCCCCACGGCGGGAAAGCCGAAAACGTGGGAGGCGGCCCAAGCGCAGCTACGGCGCCAGTACGTCCAGCTCCGCCATCGCCCCCGCCGTGATCTCGCGCGTCAATCGTTCCGCGCGGTCCGCGTCGCCGGTGCGGACCGCCTCGGCGACCTGGACGTGGAGGGTGACGGCGGCCGGGTCGGGGTCGGTGAACATCACGTGGTGCTGGGTGCGGCCGGTCAGGACGGCGGCGACGACATCGCCGAGGCGGGCGAACATCTCGTTGCCGGAGGCGGTGAGGATCACGCGGTGGAAGGCCGTGTCGTGGACGAGGTAGGCGTCGAGCTGCTGGCCGCGTGAGGTGGCGACCATGCCCATGGCGTGCTCGGTGAGTTCGGCGCACTGGGCGGGGGTGGCGTGCCGGGCGGCGAGCCCGGCGGCGACCGGTTCGACAGCCGAGCGCAGCACGGTCAGCGAGCGCAGCTGCCGGGGGCGGTCGCGGCCGGCCAGCCGCCAGCCGATGACCCGCGGGTCGTAGACGTTCCACTCCTCGGTCGGCCGGACGGTCACCCCCACGCGGCGCCGGGAGGCGACCAGCTGCATGGATTCCAGTACCCGGATCGCCTCGCGGATGACCGTGCGCGAGACGTCGAAGCGCTGCTCCAGCTCGTCCGTGCGCAGGATCGTGCCCGGAGGGTAGTCGCCCGCGGTGATCGCGGGTCCGAGGGACTCCAGCACACGCGCGTGCAGCCCCTTCCCCTCGTTTTCCATGGGGCAAGCCTACGTTCCCGCCCTCCGGCCAATTAAGTATGACGTTTGCATCACAGGGGCTTGAATACGTCGTACCTAATGGGTTTCAGTGGGGGCGCACGAGGTCAAGGAAGACAGCGAGGTAACACGGGATGAGCACGCCCGACGCCGCCCGCGACGTCATCGTCGTGATGGGAGTGGCCGGTACCGGCAAGACCACGATCGGCCCGCTGGTGGCCGCCGAACTGGGCGTGCCGTACGCCGAAGGTGACGACTTCCATCCGCCGGCCAACATCGCCAAGATGTCGGCCGGCATCCCGCTGGACGACGACGACCGCGGCCCCTGGCTCGACGCGATCGGCCGCTGGGCGCACGGCCGGGCCGGGCGGGGCGGGGTCGTCAGCAGCTCCGCACTCAAGCGCGCCTACCGCGACCGGCTGCGCGTCGCCGCCCCCGGCATCGTCTTCCTGCACCTCACCGGCGAGCGCGCGCTGATCGAGGCGCGGATGGCCGAGCGCAAGGGCCACTTCATGCCGGCGGCGCTCCTGGACTCCCAGTTCGCCACGCTCGAACCGCTCGGACCGGACGAGGCGGGTGTCGCCGTGGACGTCTCCGGCACCCCGCAGCAGATCGCCGAGCGGGCGGTGGCCGCGCTGCGCGCCGCCGCCTCACCCGCCGGATAGCACCGGGCCCCACCCAGACCGCCACCCCCCGCTCCCTCCCCTCAGTCCAAGCAAGGGAATCGCCGTGACACATCTCAGTGTGGAGATGCTCGCAGCGGACGCGACCGAGCCGATCACCTCGGCCGGTCACGCACAGCTGGGCATCGCCGTCCTGGCCGGCATAGCCGTCATCGTCCTGCTCATCTCCCGGTTCAAGCTGCATGCCTTCCTGTCGCTGATCATCGGCTCGCTGGTGCTCGGCGCGGTGGCCGGTGCGCCGCTCGAGGCGGCCATCGCCAGCTTCTCCGCGGGGCTGGGGACGACGGTCGCGGGCACCGGCGTGCTGATCGCGCTCGGCGCCGTCCTCGGCAAGCTGCTCGCCGACTCCGGTGGCGCCGACCAGATCGTCGACACGATCCTGGCGAAGGCGAGCAGCCGGACCATGCCCTGGGCGATGGTGCTGATCGCCGGCATCGTCGGGCTGCCGATCTTCTTCGAGGTCGGCATCGTGCTGCTGATCCCCGTGGTGCTGCTGGTCGCCAAGCGCGGCAACTTCTCGCTGATGCGGATCGGCATCCCGGCACTGGCCGGCCTCTCCGTGATGCACGGGCTGATTCCGCCGCACCCCGGCCCGCTGGTGGCGGTAGACGCGGTCGGCGCGAACCTCGGCATCACCCTTGCGCTCGGCGTCGTCGTCGCCGTCCCGACCGCGATCATCGCCGGTCCGGTCTTCTCCCGTTACGCGGCCCGGTGGGTGGACATCCACCCGCCGGAGCAGATGCTCCACACCCCCGGGGACGCCGCGGCCGGGCGCACCGGTGACGGCCCGGACGAGCGGCCCGGCTTCGGGATCACCGTCGCCACCGTGCTGCTGCCGGTCGTGATGATGCTGGCCAAGGCGCTGGTGGACATCGTCGTCGACGATCCCGAGCACACCGTCCAGCGGGTCTTCGACGTCGTCGGCTCGCCGCTGATCGCGCTGCTGACCGCCGTGATCGTCGCGATGTTCACGCTGGGCCGGGCGGCCGGCTTCACCCGCGGCCGGACCGCCGCCACGGTCGAGCGGTCGCTCGCCCCGATCGCCGGTGTGCTGCTGATCGTCGGCGCGGGCGGCGGGTTCAAGCAGACGCTGGTGGACGCCGGCGTCGGCCAGATGATCCTGGACGTCTCCAAGGGCTGGCACATCTCCACGCTGCTGCTGGCCTGGCTGATCGCGGTCGCCATCCGGCTCGCGACCGGCTCCGCGACGGTGGCCACCATCTCCGCCGCCGGGCTTCTCGCCCCGCTCGCCGCGGAGTTGAGCACCACGCACGGTGCGCTGCTGGTGCTGGCGATCGGTGCCGGCTCGCTCTTCTTCAGCCATGTCAACGACGCCGGATTCTGGCTGGTCAAGGAGTACTTCGGCATGAACGTCGGCCAGACGCTGAAGACCTGGTCGGTGATGGAGACGCTGATCTCGGTCGTCGGGATCGTCTGCGTCCTGCTGCTCTCCCTGGTCCTGTAGGGCTCGGACCTTCCGGGCGGACCACCGCCCCGGGCGCCCCACCCCCCTCAGGCGCCCGTTCCCGGCACGAGGCCGTACGAGCGGAGTTCTTCCGCCGGTACGGCCTCGTGCGCATGGTGGGTCAGGCGGCGGCGGGCCGTGCGGCGCCGACGTACGACGCCAGGGCCGCGGACAGCTCCGCGGCGGCGTTCCCGGCCGGTGCGGCCAGGGCGACATAGCCGTCCGGGCGGATCAGGAACACGGTGGGACCGGCGCCGTACGCGTCGCGGACATGGCCGTCGGTGTCGACCAGGTCGGGCGACGGGCCGCCCACGCGGACGACGCGCAGCAGGTCCGGGCCGGCCGGCAGCGTACCGGCGTCCAGGCCGGTGTCGCCCAGCGCGAGCACGGTGAAGTGCGGGCCGCGGTAGGCCTCGAAGAGCCGGGTGGGCTTGCCGCCGGCGGTGTGGCACGGGGCGTCGGGGGCGCGGTCGCCGGCGCGGAGCGCGTCCGGGTCGAGGTCCGTGCGCAGCTCCCGGGTCAGCGGGCCGTCGGGGTAGCCGATGTCGAGCTGGTGCAGGTCCCGGCCGCGGCGGGTCTCGCCGGAGCGGTGCAGCCGGGTGCTGGTCTGCAGGATGTGCGCGGCTATCGGGCGGCGCTCGACCTCGTAGCTGTCCAGGAGGGCGTCGGGGGCGCCGTGCCGCAGCACCTGGCCGAGCTTCCAGCCGAGGTTGTAGGCGTCCTGGACGCTGGTGTTCAGGCCCTGGCCGCCGGCCGGGGAGTGGATGTGGGCGGCGTCGCCGGCCAGGAAGACCCGGCCCTCGCGGTAGGAGTCGGCCATCCCGGCCTTGGGGCGGTAGACGGAGGACCACACGACCTCGCCGATCTGTTCGGCGGCCAGGTGGGTGTGCCGGGCGAGCGCGGCGCGTACGGCCTCGGGCGCGGTGTCGGGCTCCTCGGTGAACGCGGCCACGAAGGTCTGGAAGTAGTCGGTGCCGGCGAGCGGGAGGGCCATCGCGAATCCCCCGTTCGCAAGCGGCCAGCGGTGCCAGTGGTCCCGGTCGAGGCCGTCGATGTGGACGTCGGCGAGCAGCGCCGCGCCGGGCTCCAGCGCCGGGCCGCCCATCTTTGTGCCGAGGGCCCGCCGGACGGTGCTGCGTCCGCCGTCGGCGGCGACGAGGTAGCGGGCGCGCACCGTGCGCACCGTGCCGTCGGCGCCGCGGAGTCGGGCCGTCACGGCGTCGGAGTCCTGGCTGAACGTGTGGAGTTCGGTGCCGAAGAGCACCTCGCCGTCGAGCTCCCACAGCCGCTCGTGCAGCAGCTCCACGTTGCGGAACTGCGGCAGCATCACGGTGTTGGAGTGGGGCACGGAGGGTGTCGGGTCGACCCGTTCGAGCATCTCGTGGACCCCGGTGATCCGGCCGTTCTCCCAGAGCGCCATCTTCGGGTAGCTGCCGCCGGCCGCCCGTGCGGCGTCCAGCAGGCCGAGGTCCTCGTAGACCTCCTGGGTGCGCGGCTGCAGTCCGGTGCCGCGGGCGCCGAGGGAGAGGCCGTCCTGCCGCTCGACGATCAGGGTGCGCACTCCGCGACGGGCGAGGTCGATACCGAGGGCGAGGCCGGTCGGGCCTGCTCCGGAGACGAGTACGTCGACGTCGGTAACACGGGCACTGTCCTTAACGTTGTTAAGTTCCATGACTGGGAGTCTCGCCTTAACGGTGTTAAGTTGTCAACATGGTTTCGCGTATCGATCGCCGGCAGGTCGTGGACACCGCCCTGCGGCTGCTGAACGAGGTGGGTCTCGACGGGCTCACACTGCGCCGGATCGCCAAGGAGCTGAACGTCCAGGCACCCGCCCTCTACTGGCACTTCAAGAACAAGCAGGAGCTGCTGGACGAGATGGCCACCGAGATGCTGCGGCGGATGACCGCGCCGCTGATCGGGCCGAACGGCGTGGCGGCGGGGATGGGCGACACCTGGCAGGAGGCGCTGCTGGCCACCTGCCGCAGTCTCCGGCGGGATCTGCTCGGCTACCGCGACGGCGGCAAGGTCTTCAGCGGTACGCGGATGACCGACGAGAGCTATGTGCTGCCGCTGCAGAACCTGCTGAGCCGGCTCACCGCGTCCGGCATCCCGCTGGGCATGGCGGCGCGGGGCTGGTGGACCGCGTACAACTTCACCATCGGCCTGGTCATCGAGGAGCAGTCGGTCTACCCGGAACCGGGCGAGCCGGAGGCCCGCGGGCCGGAGAGCCGCGACCCGGCCTACGACCTGGAGCGCCGCGAGCGGCAGCTCGGAGAGCGCTATCCGCTCGCGGCGCAGGCGGGCCGGGAGATGTTCGGCGACCTGGAGCGCAGCTTCGAGGACGGGCTGCGGTTCATCGTCGCGGGAATCGAGGCGACGGCCGCCGGGGCATAGGTCCTGGCGGGCCGTCTGTGGTCAGCGGGGATCGATCGCCCGCTTGAGGCGTGGGGTCAGCGGGCGCTCGACGAGGCGGTGCAGCAGCCAGGCCAGCAGCAGCATCAGGCCCACGGTCAGCGGCAGCGTCGCGTACGACGGCAGGCCGAGAGTGCGGTGCAGGGCGCCGACGACGACCCAGCCCAGGTGCTCGTGGACGAGGTAGAAGGGGTAGGTGAGCGCGCCGGCGACGGTCAGCCAGCGCCAGTTCGCCCAGCGGAACCTGCCCAGGGCGACGGCGCCGACCAGGACGAAGCCGATGGTGACGATCGCGATGATGCCGGCCGTCGAGCGGTAGGAGAACGCCGTGGCCGACGGCGGGTGCCACAGCCCCGCGACCGCGTAGTGCTGCCCGATCAGCCAGCTGACCAGCACTGTCGCCCAGGCGATCGGATCGCGGGCGCCGTAGCGGTGCAGCAGGTACAGGCCGATGCCGCCGATGAAGAACGGCGCGTACTCGGGCATCAGGACGGTGTCGAGGAACGGCTCGTGGGCCGCCTGTGCGAGCGCGGCCGCCAGCGTCCAGCCGGCGCAGAACAGCACGACCCGGCCGCGGGTGGCGCCCGGCAGGACGACGCAGAGCGCGAAGAGGGCGTAGAAGCGCATCTCCGCCCACAGGGTCCAGCACACGCCCAGGACGCGGTGGACGCCCAGCGGCTGCTGCAGCATGGTCAGATTCGTCAGCACCTCACTGGGCGCGAGCGCCTTGAAGGCGACCCAGGGGAGCGCGAAGACCACGGTGACCAGGAGGATCGCCGCCCAGTACGCCGGATAGAGCCGGGAGATCCGGCCGGCGACGAACGCCCGCAGGCTGCGGCCCCAGCCGCTGAGGCAGATCACAAAGCCGCTGATCACGAAGAAGATCTGCACGCCCAGGCAGCCGTAGGCGAACAGCGGTCCCGCGGTGGGGAACTGGTGGGCGGGGGAGTCGCCCCAGGCCCGGGCTATCTCGCCGCCGCGCCCCGCGTAGTGGTACCCGGCGACCATCAGGGCGGCGAGCAGCCGCAGCCCGTCGAGGGCGCGCAGCCGCGACGGTCCGCCGCGGCTGCGCACGCGTATGACGGGCCGCGGTGCGGCGGCACCGCGGCCCGGTGCGGCGGCGGGCGCACCGGCCGTCAGCTGGGGGGCGGTCATCCGAACGCGGCCCGCTTCTTCAGCCGCCGCTGTACCGCCCGCGCGCTGCGCGCGACCCTGCGGACGGTGGCGTTGCGCGGGATGAACGACAGCTGGGACGGGATCGCGCCGGGCAGCGCCAGCGCGGTCAGCCGCCGCCGCTTGAAGTAGCGCCAGGTGGCCTGGTCGAGGTGGGCGGCGAGATAGCGCTCGGCGGCCGGGCGCAGCTGCGGATAGATCTGGTGCTGCATCGCATAGCCCACCGCGGTCACCAGCCCCTCGATCTCCTGGGGGGTGGCCGGCGTGCGGGGCCCGCCGTCCGCGCCGCGCTCGCCCAGGCCCGGCACCAGGGCGTCCACGATCGTGACCGGGACGCGGTTGCTGTTCTGATACGGCGTCAGGCGCTCCAGCAGCAGGTCGGTGCCGGTGCGGGCGGTGTCCAGACCGTAGAAGGTGGCCGCGGTCAGCAGCGCGGTGGAGAAGCAGCCGACGACCAGCGCGGGCCGCACGCGCTGGTAGAGCACCTCGGCCAGGACCGGGCTGTCCAGCACCGTCAGCGCGATGTCCAGCTTCTCGGCCTCCTGCTCCAGCATCCGCGACCAGCGGGCCGGCGCGGACGGGTGCGGCTTGAAGACGATCTCGCGGTGGCCGCGCTCGACGGCACCGCGCACCATCCGCACATGCAGCTGCTCCTCCTCCTCGGGCGTGAGGATGCCGAGCGCGGAGAGGTACTGGCCCAGGAGCAGCGCGGCGCCCTCGGGGACGTCCAACGGGCCGCCGGCGTCGGAGATCTCGGCGAGCACCTTGGTGAAGGCGTCGGTCGGCACGGTCTGCGGCTCGACGCCGAACTCGGTCAGCAGCAGCGGCGTCAGCCCCGGCACCAGGTCCAGGTGCAGCAGCCGGTCGATCCGGGTGCCGACCAGCGGGTCGAGCTTGTTGCGGGTGGGGCCGTAGCTCATCAGGCCGTCGGCGTAGACGTCGATCGGCGCGTCGGGGAACAGCTGGCAGACCGCCAGCGCCGGGTTGACCTGGATGGACTCCACGACCAGGTGGATGTCGTCGTCGCCCAGGTCCCACAGCAGGCGCAGATACCGCTCCCACAGGGGGACGTCGTCCGCGCGCGGCGACCAGCCGCCGGGGTGGAAGGGGCTGATCGTCTCGTTCCAGGACAGTACGCGGTCGAAGCGGCCGCGCAGCCGGTCGAAGCCGGGCATGGTGTCCAGCGACGCGGTGGTCTCCGGGGTCGTGGCGTTGTTGCTGAGCAGCAGCAGCCTGCGGTCGGCCGGCGCGAAGCAGTCGGCGTCCAGCGCGGCGGCGAGCGTCGCCGCGCCGTAGAGCGTGGACGCCACGAAGATCTGGGTACGCGGTCGGGTGGGCATCAGGCGGCGACCTCCGCCGGGACAGGGCGGCGGCGCAGCCGCCGCAGCCGGGACGCGCGCTGCACATCCATCGAATCCAGGGCTTCCTTCAGTACGTCCTGCGGCATGCGTTTCATGGCCGCGGCGCTCATCGAGCGCAATTTACGGGCGACCTGCGGTTCGAATCGTTCGATCGAACCGAGGTGGTGGGAAATGATCGCGCAATACGTGCGCACCGCCTTGGGCAGCAGCACATCCGCATCGCGATCTTGCGCGGTTTCCTCGATCACCTGGTCGAACGCGCGGATGAAGTCCAATTGGCGCACATCGCCGATCTGCGTCAGCGAGGACGCCACACCGCGCCGGTAGAAAACACCGAGCAGCCCGACCACCGCCATGGACTTCGCCTCGCGGTGCAGCCGCCAGATCCACGGGCGGTCCTCCGCGGTGCGCAGCCCGTCGCGGAAGTGCAGCACACCGTCGTCCAGCAGCCGGCGGTGGTACATCCCGGCCCAGGCGTAGGCGTAGTCGACGGAGGTGGAGCGGTCGGCGGGCAGGATGATGTCGCGCGGGTTGAGCACCACACCGCGCCGGCCGTGCGGTACGCGGTGCACGGTGCGGGCCCGCGCGGTGCACTGGACATGGTCGGTGCGCACGAAGTCGCACCCCAACTCCTCTATAGAGGACAGGAGTTCGGCGAAGTAGCCGGGGGCGAGCCAGTCGTCGCCGTCCAGGAACGTCAGATACTCGCCGCGGGCCGCGTCCAGGCCGGTGTTGCGGGCGGTGGCCAGACCGCCGTTCTGCTCGTGCCGCAGCACTCTGGCGCCCGGCAGCTCGCGCTCGGCGCGCGCGAGGATCTGCGGGGTCTCGTCGCGCGAGCAGTCGTCGACGAGCAGGAATTCAAAGTCCTCGCGGGCGTTCGCCGCCAGGCTTTTCAGGGTGTCGGGCGCGTATGTCTGCACGTTGTAAAACGGCACGATGACGGAGAGCTTAACCACCCGGGTGACGTTAGGTGCGGAGTCGGCATTCGTCTTTACGCGGTGCGGGCACCCAGGTGAACGAAGAATGGCGGGATGGTTAACCAGGCCGGTTATCGGGCCGGTTCGCCATTCGTCGACCCGCTGTTAACCCTTTGTTGCGGCCCAGTTGGCCCGCCAAACGGAATGCCTTCCTAGCGTCTTCGACGTGCCATCACGTACCACTTCTTCGCCGCGAGTCGCCGTGCTCGCCGACTCGGATACCCGATGGAAATGGGGCGCTTTGACAGCGTACCGGATCCAATCGGACATCCGACTCGACGGGTACCTGCTCCGCGGCCGCGCCACGCCCACGGTCCGCCAGCTCGACGAGGTCGGCGCCCGTGCGGACTCGCTGCGCGAAATCAGGGGAGTCGACTTCGTGCGGTCCGTCGACCGTACGCGGTACGACGTCGTCGTGCTGGCCTGTGTGGGCGGCGCGGTGCAGGCGATGCTGCACGGCCTGGCCCGCGCCTGGGACCCGCAGACATCAGCGGCAGCCGCCGCGGGCGCCCGCCGACCCGTCGTCGTCACCGGCTATGTCGGCGTGGTCTACGAAAAGCTCGCCGACGGACTGCTGCTGCGGCACGGCGCGGACGTCGTACTCGCCAACTCCCGCCACGACGCGGACCGTTTCCGCGAGGTCTACCGCGGCGTCGGCGCCGACGACGGCAGCGTCGTCGAATGCGCCCTGCCCTTCCTCGGCGGCGACCGCTACACCGGCGAGGGCGACCCCTACACCGTGGTGTTCGCCGCCCAGCCCTCCGTCCCGGAGAGCCGCGCGGACCGAACGTACCTGCTGCGCAGGGCCGTTGAGCACGCCCGCAAGCACCCCGACCGCGAGGTGCTGATCAAGCTCCGCAGCAAGCCGGGCGAGCACACCACGCACATCGAGGAACTGCCCTACCAGAAGCTCGCCGCCAAGTCCCCCGGACCGCTGCCCGCCAACTGCCGCCTGGTGTACGGCAACATGGGTGAGGTCCTGGACCGCACCGACCTGATGGTCACGGTCAGCTCGACCGCCGCACTGGAGTCGCTGCACCGCGGCATCCCCACCGCCGTCCTGACCGACCTCGGCATCCGCGAATCCCTCGGCAACCACCACTTCCTCGGCTCCGGCTGCCTGGCCTCCTGGGACGAGCTGGACGCCGGACACCGGCCGGAGCCCGACCGGGAGTGGCTGGCCCGGGCGGGCGTCGCCTCCATGGGGGTCCCCCCGGCCCTTAAGGCTGGGGGAGGTGGGTACGAGAAGGCCTTCGACGCCGCCCGCGCCCGGGTCACCGAGCTGCGCGAGGCCGAGCACCTGCCGGCGATCGCCCCGTACTACACCCCCCGCACCGCGCCCGGCTACCTCCCCGGCATCCTCGCCCGGCACGGCCTGGACCCGCAGGGCGAGCCGCTCCCCGGCTACGCCGACGCCCCCGAGGAGACCGGCGGACTGCGCCGGGTCGCCCGCGAGACCGTGCGCGAGGCCGCCCGCGGCGCCTACCGCCACGGCGTCCAGCGCGTCGCGCCCGCCATCCGCCGCTGGGGGCAGCTGTGACCGACCCCGGTGCGACCTCCCCTGTGACCTCCCCAGGCCCCCGCCCTCCCAAGGAGCCCGCAATGCCACCCACTGTCGTGGCCGTCATCCCCGCCCGCGGCGGATCCAAGGGCGTGCCCGCCAAGAACCTCGCCGCCGTCGGCGGGGTGCCCCTGGTCGCCCGCGCGGTCCGCGAATGCCGCGCCGCCCGCCTGGTGACCGACGTGGTCGTCTCCACCGACGACGCCGGGATCGCCGCCGCCGCCCGCGGCGCCGGAGCGGTCGTCGTACGGCGCCCCGGCGACATCGCCGGCGACACCGCCACCAGCGAGGCCGCGGTGCTGCACGCCATGGACGCCTACGAGGCCGAGCAGGGCACCACCGTCGACGCGGTCCTGCTGGTCCAGTGCACCAGCCCGTTCATCGTCCGCGAGGACATCGACGGGGTCGCCGCCGCGGTCGTCGAGGGCGGCGCCGACAGCGCGCTGACCGTCGCCCCCTTCCACGGCTTCGTCTGGCGCGACGCCGAGCCGGCCGACGCCGGCACCGCCCCCGCCACCGACGGCGGCCACGGCGTCAACCACGACAAGTCCTTCCGGCCCCGCCGCCAGGACCGCCCCCAGGACCTGCTGGAGACCGGCGCCGCCTACGCCATGGACGCGGCCGGCTTCCGCACCAGCGGCCACCGCTTCTTCGGCCGCACCGAACTCGTCCGCACCGACCCCGCCCGGGTGCTGGAGATCGACGATCCGCACGATCTCGCCCGCGCCCGCGCCCTCGCGCCGCTGCTGGACGCCCCCCGGCCCGGAGCCCTGCCCACCCGTGACGACATCGACGCGGTGGTACTGGACTTCGACGGCACCCAGACCGACGACCGGGTGCTGATCGACGCCGACGGACGGGAGATCGTCGCGGTGCACCGCGGCGACGGCCTCGGCATCGCCGCCCTGCGCAAGGCGGAGCTGAAGCTGCTGATCCTGTCCACGGAGACCAACCCGGTCGTCGCCGCACGGGCCCGCAAGCTGAAGGTGCCCGTCCTGCACGGCATCGACCGCAAGGACCTCGCCCTCAAGCAGTGGTGCGAGGAAGCGGGCATCGAGCCCGAGCGCGTGCTCTACGTCGGCAACGACGTCAACGACCTGCCGTGCTTCGACCTCGTCGGCTGGCCGGTGGCCGTCGCCGGGGCGCACGACGTGGTGCGCGGCGCGGCCCGCGCGGTCACCGCGACGCCCGGCGGCAGCGGCGCGATCCGCGAGATCGCCGCCTGGCTGCTGGGCCCCTCGCTGTGACTCCCACCCGCCCGTCGCTCTAGCTCCCACCCGACCCTCGCTCCAGCTCCCACCCGACCCTCCCTGTAACCCCCTCAAGCCCCCACCCCGCACACCCCCATATCCACACGAAGGAATCTCCCCATGAGCAGCAACTCCCGCCTCCGTACGCTCGGCGACCGCGAGGCCGGCCCCGGCCGCCCTGTCTACGTCACCGGCGAGATCGGCATCAACCACAACGGTGACCTGGAGAACGCCTTCGCCCTGATCGACGCCGCCGCCGACGCCGGCTGCGACGCGGTGAAGTTCCAGAAGCGGACCCCGGAGATCTGCACCCCGCGCGACCAGTGGGACATCGAGCGCGACACCCCCTGGGGCCGGATGACCTACATCGACTACCGCCACCGCGTGGAGTTCGACGAGGACGGCTACCGCGCCATCGACGACTACTGCAAGAAGCGCGGCATCGCCTGGTTCGCCTCCCCCTGGGACGTGGAGTCCGTCGCCTTCCTGGAGAAGTTCGACGTGCCCTGCTACAAGGTCGCCTCCGCCTCGCTCACCGACGACGAGCTGCTGCGCGCCATGCGCGCCACCGGCCGCACCGTCATCCTGTCGACCGGCATGTCCACCCCGAAGCAGATCCGGCACGCCGTCGAGGTCCTGGGCAGCGACAACATCCTGCTCTGCCACGCCACCAGCACCTACCCGGCCAAGGCCGAGGAGCTCAACCTGCGCATGATCAACACCCTGCAGGAGGAGTACCCCAACGTCCCGATCGGCTACAGCGGCCACGAGACCGGCCTGCAGACCACCCTCGCCGCGGTCGCCCTCGGCGCCACCTTCATCGAGCGCCACATCACCCTCGACCGCGCCATGTGGGGCTCCGACCAGGCCGCCTCCGTCGAGCCCGGCGGCCTGTCCCGCCTGGTCCGCGACATCCGCACCATCGAGGAGTCCCTCGGCGACGGCGTGAAGAAGGTCTACGAGAGCGAGCTCGGCCCGATGAAGAAGCTGCGCCGGGTCGCCGGCGTGGTCGCCGAGGCGGAGACCGCCGGCGCCGAGCCGGCGGCGGTCTGACGGCCCACGAGCCACAACACGGGAGCCATGGTGAGCTCACCTGAAGGGACCCGCGCCGCGGCCGCCACACCCGGCGCCGGGATCCCGCCCCAGGAGACGACGGGTTCTCCCGCCCGTCGTCTCCTGGGGGTGCCGCGGCAGCGCCACCGCACCGCACCCTCGGGTGACGGGCGGCGCGCGGCCGCCCCGGACTCCGCCACCCTCGCCTTCGTCGAGAGTCCGGTGCAGCTGCTGAACGTCCTGGAATGGGCGCATGCGGCGACGGCGGAGGACGGCCCCGGCGGCCCCGCCGCCGACGGCCACGCCACCGCACCGCCGGCGCTCACCGTCGTCGTGCTCTCCCCGCACGACCCGATGACCCGCGGCCAGCTGCGCAGAATGGCCGAACTCGCCCGCGACGAAGGCCACACGGTGCGCTGGGAGGAGGCCCGCGGCGGCCCGACCGCCCCGATGCGCACCATCGGCGGGCTCACCCCGCTGCTGCGCCGCGCCCACCGGGTCGTCATCGGCGACCCGTTCTCCCGCTACGTGCAGCTGCTGCTCACCCTCACCAAGGCACGCGACCTGGTGGTGGTCGACGACGGCACCGCCACCATGGAGTTCATCTCCCAACTCGCCCGCGGTGAGCGGCTGGTGCGCTGGCACCGGCACGGCAGCGGCCGCGGCCCGCGGGACCTGGTCTTCGCGCCGTTCTCGGCCACCGCCCGCCGCCGGCTCACCCCGGCACCGCGGGGCGGCCGGCGCACCGTCGGGCTGTTCAGCTCGATGCCGGTCGAGGTCCCGCCGGGCGTGGACGTCACCACCAACGAGTTCGCCTGGACCCGGGCGCGCTTCGGCCCGCCCCGGGTCATGGGCGCCGCCGACATCGTCGGCACCTCACTGGTGGAGACCGGCGTCGTCGACGCCGACCGCTATCTGGAGGCGGTCGGCGCACTGGCCCGCAGGCACGGCGCCACCCGCTACTTCGCGCACCGCCGCGAGAGCACCGAGAAGCTGCGCCGGCTGGCGGGGGAGACCGGCCTGGAGGTCGTACGGCCCGATCTGCCGCTCGAACTGATCGCCCGGCGCGGGCCCATCGGGCGCCTGATCGTCAGCTTCCCCTCCACCGTCGTGCACACCCTGCCACTGGCACTGGTGGGTACACAGGTCAAGGTCGCGGTCTGCGACATCGATCCGCAGTGGCTTACGGCCAACGCTTCACCGCGCGCACAGGGGTTCCTCGACGGGGTCACCGGAACCGCCCGTGACGTGCAACGACTGCCGTTCACCCAGCGGATGGCCGCCGGATAGCCGCTGCGCGAAGCCGTACTTCATACCCTTCCCATAAACCGTCCATGCGCCGAGCGGGCTAGATTTTCTTCCCCTAAGGGGCTGAACTTTTGTTGATCGAGGGACAGTTGCCCCATTGGGCCCCGTAACCTTCAACAGGTGAACCAACTGATGTCCCGCGATACCGACGACGCCGACGCCCCCGCCGACACCGCCGGAGGGGCCTCGCTCCCCGGCGCCCTACCGGACGCACTGGGCGCCGAACTCACCGCCTTCCGCCGCGACTTGCACCGGCACCCCGAGCTCGGCAACCAGGAGTTCCGGACCACCGCGGCGATCAAGGAGCGCCTGGAGCGGGCCGGGCTGCACCCCCGCGTCCTGGCCACCGGCACGGGCCTGGTGTGCGACATCGGTACGGACACCGCCGCCGACGTCCCGCTGCTCGCCCTGCGCGCGGACATCGACGCCCTGCCCATCCCGGACACCAAGACCGTCGAGTACGCCTCCACGGTCCCCGGCCGCGCCCACGCCTGCGGCCACGACGTCCACACCACCGTCGTCCTCGGCGCCGGCCTGGTCCTGGCCGAACTGGCCCGCGTCGGCGCGCTGCCCCGCCCGGTGCGGCTGCTCTTCCAGCCCGCGGAGGAGGTGCTGCCCGGCGGTGCCGCCGACGCGATCGAGTCCGACGTGCTGGAGGGCGTCGGCCGGATCCTCGCGGTGCACTGCGACCCGCGCGTCGACGCCGGCCGGATCGGGCTGCGCACCGGACCGATCACCTCGGCCTGCGACCGGCTGGAGGTCGTCCTGGACGGCCCCGGCGGGCACACCGCCCGCCCGCATCTGACCACCGACATGGTCACCGCCGCCGCCCGGGTCGCCCTCGACGTCCCCGCGCTGATCGCCCGCCGGGTCGACGCCCGCGCCGGCCTCGCCGTCACCTGGGGCCGGCTGGCGTCCGGGCACGCCTGCAATGTGATCCCGCAGCGCGCCGAGCTGTCCGGCACGGTCCGGTGCCTCGACCTCGACGCCTGGCGCCAGGCGCCGGACATGGTGCACGCGGCGATCGACGAGGTCGCCGCCCTGTACGGCGCGAAGTCGCAGATCAACTACGTCCGCGGGGTGCCGCCGGTGGTCAACGAGGCGGACAGTGCCCAGCTGCTGATGGACGCCATGGCCGCCCGGCGCGGCATCCACAGCGTGGAGGACACCGAGCAGTCCCTGGGCGGCGAGGACTTCTCCTGGTACCTCGAACACGTCCCCGGAGCCATGGCCCGCCTCGGGGTCCGGCCGCCCGGCGAGCTGAGCCGCCACGATCTCCACCGCGGCGACTTCGACGTCGACGAGCGGGCGATCCGGGTCGGTGTGGAGCTCTTCACGGCCGCCGCGCTGCTGTCCCACGGTTGAGGCAGATCCGACAGAATCGAACATTTCCGGCCGCCGTCGATCGCCTCGACGGCGGCCGTGGTGATCGTCCGGGCGCCGTACGCCTCGAATCGATAACGGCTTTCAACCTGCCCTTTACCTGGCATCTACGCGCGTTACGATTCCGCGGAATCAGCGCCAATGGAGGCGCTACGAGTCGAAGGGGCCCCTCGTGCACCGGGTATCCAAGATCGTTGCCGCGGGCATCGCCACCGCGGCCCTCTCCGTTTCACTGACCGCCTGCGGCGAGTCCTCCACCGAGTCCGGTGGCAAGGACAAGGGCGTCGGGCTCGCCTTCGACGTCGGCGGCCGGGACGACCACTCCTTCAACGAGGCGGCGGCTCGTGGCGTGGACAAGGCCGAGAAGGACCTCGGCGTGAAGTCCAAGATGATGACCGCCAAGAACGGCGAGACCGAGGCGGACCGCGAGCAGCGGCTGTCCTCGCTGGCCGAGGCGGGCTTCAACCCGGTCATCGGCGTCGGCTTCAACTACGGCAAGTCCGTCAACAAGGTCGCCAAGCAGTTCCCGAAGACCACCTTCGGCGTCGTCGACTCCCCCTCCCAGGCCAAGAACGTCTACGGCATGGTCTTCGCCGAGAACGAGGCCTCCTACCTCGCCGGCGTCGCCGCCGCGCTGAAGAGCAAGACCCACAAGGTCGGCTTCATCGGCGGTGTGAACAACGCGCTGATCCAGAAGTTCCAGGCCGGCTTCGAGCAGGGCGTCAAGGACACCGACCCCAAGGCGAAGGTCACCTCCGAGTACCTCTACGCCAACGACGACAAGGGCTTCAACGACCCGGCCGCCGCGAAGGGCAAGGCCAAGGGCATGCTCGACGGCGGCATCGACGTGATCTACACCGCGGCCGGCCAGTCCGGCAACGGCTCGATCGAGACGGTCGCCGGCAAGAAGGGCGCCTGGGCGATCGGCGTCGACTCCGACCAGTACCTCCAGCCGGGCCTGGCCAAGTACAAGAACTCGATCCTCACGTCGGTGATGAAGAACGTCGACGTGGCGGTGTACGACCTGGTCAAGAGCGTGCACGACAAGAAGCCGCTGACCGGCAACAAGGCGTACACGCTGAAGGACGACGGCGTGCGGCTGTCCACCTCGGGCGGCTTCATCGACGACATCCAGGCCAAGATCGACGCGGCGAAGAAGAAGATCGCGTCGGGCGAGGTCAAGGTCAGCGACACCCCGGCCAAGTAGTAGCTCTGCCGCGGGTCGGGCGCGGCGGCCGGTACGCCGCCGCGCCCGACCCGTTCGCCGGACCGACCCGGCAGCAAGGCGATGTTCCGGCGCCAATGCTACGCGCGTAGCGTTGAGTTGGCGCGATATCGTCACCTCCCCCGCTCTTCCTTACCACTCCCTGCTCCCGAGGAGAGTGCGCCATCAAAGCGTCCAGCAGTCCCCAGGCAGACAGCGCCCCCGCCACGGCACCGGCGGTGGAACTCCGCGGGATCACCAAGCGGTTCCCGGGTGTCGTCGCCAACCACGACATCGACATCACCATCCACCGCGGCACCGTGCACGCGCTGGTCGGCGAGAACGGCGCGGGCAAGTCCACGCTGATGAAGATCCTCTACGGCATGCAGAAGCCGGACGAGGGCACCGTCGGCATCGACGGCGAACAGGTCAGCTTCCACAGCCCGGCCGACGCCATCGCCCGCGGCATCGGCATGGTGCACCA
This sequence comes from Streptomyces sirii, assembly GCF_045690365.1. Classification (NCBI taxonomy): domain Bacteria; kingdom Bacillati; phylum Actinomycetota; class Actinomycetes; order Kitasatosporales; family Streptomycetaceae; genus Streptomyces; species Streptomyces sirii. The sequence continues at coordinate 5,723,223 of NZ_CP147982.1, forward strand.
GCACTTCATGCTCGCCGACAACCTCACCGTCCTGGAGAACGTCGTTCTCGGCGGCGAGAAGCTGCACGGCATCGGCGGCAAGGCCCGCACCGAGATCCTCAAGATCTCCGACCGCTACGGCCTCGGCGTCCGCCCCGACGTCCTCGTCGAGGACCTCGGCGTCGCCGACCGCCAGCGCGTGGAGATCCTCAAGGTCCTCTACCGCGGCGCCCGCACCCTGATCCTCGACGAGCCGACCGCCGTGCTGGTCCCGCAGGAGGTCGACGCGCTCTTCGACAACCTGCGCGAGCTCAAGGCCGAGGGCCTGACCGTCATCTTCATCTCCCACAAGCTGGGCGAGGTGCTCTCGGTCGCCGACGACATCACCGTCATCCGGCGCGGCACCACCGTCGCCTCCGTCGTCCCCGGCGAGACCACGCCCAAGCAGCTCGCCGAGCTGATGGTCGGCAGCGAACTGCCCTCGCCGCAGACCCGCGAGTCCACCGTCACGGACGTGGAGATGCTCAGGGTCGAGGGGCTGAAGCTGGCCACCGCCGACGCGGAGGGTGTCGAGCGCACCGTCCTGAGCGATGTGTCGCTGACCATCCGCAAGGGCGAAGTCCTGGGCATCGCGGGCGTGGAGGGCAACGGCCAGGCCGAACTGGTCGAGGCCATCATGGGCATGCGCGACCCCGACAGCGGCACCATCACGCTGGACGGCATCGACATCAGCCATCTGCCCACCCGCACCCGGCGCGAGGACGGCATCGGCTACATCCCCGAGGACCGCCACCGGCACGGCCTGCTGCTGGAGGCCCCCCTGTGGGAGAACCGCATCCTGGGCCATGTCACCGAGAAGCCCAACGCCAGGGGCCTGCTGCTGGACCTCAAGGCCGCCCGCGCCGACACCGAGCGGATCGTCGCCGAGTACGACGTCCGCACCCCCGGCATCGAGGTCACCGCGGCCTCGCTCTCCGGCGGCAACCAGCAGAAGCTGATCTTCGGCCGCGAGATGAGCCACCACCCCAAGCTGCTGATCGCCGCGCACCCCACCCGGGGCGTGGACGTCGGCGCCCAGGCGCAGATCTGGGACCAGATCCGCACCGCCCGCCGCGAAGGCCTCGCCGTACTGCTGATCTCGGCCGACCTGGACGAGCTGATCGGCCTGTCCGACTGCCTGCGGGTGATGTACCGCGGCCGGCTCGTCGCGGACGCCGACCCCGCCACCATCACCCCGGAGGAGCTGGGCTCGGCCATGACCGGCGCCGCCAGCGGCCATCTGACCCATTCCGACAGCGACACCACCGCAGACTCGGAGCCGCGCTCGTCCCAGGAGGGAGAGTCCGAGTGAAGAAGCTCGACAAGAACAAGCTGATCCTGGGCATCGCCGCGCCCGTCCTGGCGATCGTCGCGGCGCTGGCCATCACCTCGGTGATCATCCTGGCCACCGGCAAGGACCCGATCCACGCCTACACGGTGATGGCCGACTTCGGCTCCAAGAGCGACAGCCAGGTCTGGATCATCAACAAGGCGGTCCCGTACTACCTGTCCGCGCTGGCCGTCGCCATCGGCTTCCGGATGAACCTGTTCAACATCGGAGTCGACGGCCAGTACCGCATCGCGGCGTTCTTCGCCGCGGTGGTCGGCGGCGCGCTGACCCTCCCCGGCTTCCTGCAGATCCCGCTGATCATCATCGTCGCGATGGTGGTCGGCTCGCTCTGGGCCGGTATCGCGGGCCTGCTGAAGACCACCCGCGGCGTCAGCGAGGTGATCACCACGATCATGCTGAACGCCATCGCGGCCGCCGTCATCGGCTACTTCCTCCAGGACGGCCGGCTCGCCGTCAAGGACGGCAACCTCTTCCACACGCCGAACCTCCCGGCCTCCAGCCACTTCTTCACCATCCCCACCACGCCGGCCCCGCTCGACGGCTTCCTCGTCGTCGCCGTCGTCGTCGGCTTCGCCTACTGGTTCGTGCTGGGCCGCACCCGCTTCGGCTTCGACCTGCGCACCGTCGGCCAGTCGGAGTCCGCGGCCGAGGCCGGTGGCGTCAACGTCAAGCGGATGATCGTCACCTCCATGCTGCTGTCCGGCGCCGCGGCCGGCCTGATCGGCATGCCGACGCTGCTCGGCGTCTCGTACAACTACGGCACCGACTTCCCCATCGGCATCGGCTTCACCGGCATCGCCATCGCGCTGCTGGGACGCAACCACCCGATCGGGATGGCCGCCGGCGCACTGCTGTGGGGCTTCCTCGAACGCACCGGCACCCAGCTCGAATTCGAGGACTACGAGCAGGAGATCGTCGGCGTGATGCAGGGCGTCATCGTGCTCTGCGTCGTCATCGCCTACGAACTCGTGCGCCGCTACGGCCTCAGACTCCAGCAGCGGCAGGTCGGCGAGGAGCTCGCCGCCCAGGCCCGCAAGACCGAGAAGGCGGAGGTGGCCTCATGAGTGAACGGAGTGAGCGAATCAGCGGGAGGTGCGCGCCTCGCGAATGCGAGGCCGAGCGAAGCGAGGTCTCGGCATGAGCACGAACCTCACGGCTCCGGTCGACCAGAGCCCCCACCACCACAAGCCCAAGACCGCCCGGGCCAGGCTCAGCTACCCCAAGGTCCTGCTGATCATCTCGGGCAGCCTGATCCTGCTGTCCCTGCTGCGGATCGTCACCGGCGCCAACAACCTGACCGAGTCCGGCCAGTACATCGCCGCGCTCAACGCCGCCGTGCCGATCGGCCTGGCCGGCCTCGGCGGCCTGTGGGCCGAGCGCTCCGGCGTCATCAACATCGGCCTCGAAGGCATGATGATGCTCGGCGCCTTCTCCGCGGGCGCGGTCGGCTGGCAGCACGGCCCCTGGGCCGCGGCGCTGGCCGGTGTCGTCGGCGGTGCGCTCGGCGGACTGCTGCACGCCGTCGCCACCGTCACCTTCGGCGTCGACCACATCATCTCCGGCGTCGCCATCAACATCATGGCGCTCGGCCTGACCCAGTTCCTGGCCAAGCTGTGGTTCGGCGCGGACGGCAGCGCGGCCGCCGCGGCCGGCGGCAACGACAAGCAGTCGCCGCCGATGCCCGACATGCCGACGTTCACCGTCCCCGGCCTGTCCGACTGGCTGCACTCCATCGAGCAGCACCACTGGTTCCTGGTCTCCGACACCGCCGGCATCGCCGGCTCCCTGGTCACCAACGTCTCCTGGCTGACCGTGGTGACCGCCGTCCTGTTCGTGCTCACCTTCTACGTCCTGTGGCGCTCCGCCTTCGGCCTGCGGCTGCGTTCCTGCGGCGAGGGCCCGATCGCGGCCGAGTCGCTGGGCGTCAACGTCTACCGCTACAAGTACGCGGCGGTGCTCGTCTCCGGCGCACTGGCCGGCCTCGGCGGCGCGTTCCTGGCGATCTACGTCCACATCTACCAGGACGGCCAGACCGGCGGCCGCGGCTACATCGGCCTCGCCACCATGATCTTCGGCAACTGGCGGCCGGGCGGCGTCGCCATGGGCGCCGGCCTGTTCGGCTTCATGGACGCGCTCCAGCTGCGCGGCGGCGGCCCCACCGTCCACGCCCTGCTGCTCCTGCTCGCCGTGCTGCTGGTCGGCCTGGCGCTGTGGAAGCTGCGCGGCGGACAGCGCACCCAGGCCGTGCTCAGCCTGGCCGCGGCCGCGCTGCTCGCCCTGTGGTACGCCACCACCGACACGGTCCCGCTGGAGATCGTCGGTGTCGCCCCGTACATCGCTACGCTGCTGGTGCTCTCGCTGGCCGCACAGCGGCTGCGGCCACCGAAGGCGATCGGCAAGATCTACCGAAGAGGCCAGGGCAAGTGAACCAAGCTCCCGACTGGGAGTCACTGCGCGCGCAGGCCCGGGACGCGATGTCCCGGGCCTACGCCCCGTACTCCGGCTATCCCGTCGGCGCGGCCGCCCTCGTCGACGACGGCCGCACCGTCACCGGCTGCAACGTCGAGAACGCCTCCTACGGCCTGGGCCTGTGCGCCGAATGCGGCCTGATCTCCGCCCTGTTCGCCGGCGGCGGCGGCCGGCTCACGGCCTTCACCTGCGTCGACGGCGCCGGCGAACCGCTCGTGCCGTGCGGCCGCTGCCGCCAGCTGCTGTACGAACACGGCGGCCCGGAACTGCTGGTGGACACCCTCGCCGGCATCCGCCCGCTGTCGGAGCTGCTGCCGGACGCCTTCGGGCCGGGGCACCTCGTCGGATGACGAGCGCGGGGTCCGATCCCCGCGCCCGCCTCTGGCCACCCCTGTTTCTATGCGTGTAGAACGGACCTACCCGTTCGAAAGGAACCGTCCATGGACGCCATCTCCGTCATCCGCACCAAGCGCGACCACGGCGAGCTGACCCCCGACCAGATCGACTGGGTCATCGACGCCTACACCCGCGGCGAGGTCGCCCATGAACAGATGTCGTCCCTGGCGATGGCCATCTTCCTCAACGGCATGAACCGCAAGGAGATCGCCCGCTGGACCGCCGCCATGATCGCCTCCGGCGAGCGCATGGACTTCTCCGGCCTGCCCCGTCCCACCGCCGACAAGCACTCCACCGGCGGCGTCGGCGACAAGATCACCCTCCCGCTCGCCCCGCTCGTCGCCGCCTGCGGCGCCGCCGTGCCCCAGCTCTCCGGCCGCGGCCTCGGCCACACCGGCGGCACCCTCGACAAGCTGGAGTCCATCCCCGGCTGGCGCGCCCAGCTGAGCAACGACGAGATGCTCGACATCCTCCGCGAGGCCGGCTCGGTCATCTGCGCCGCCGGCGACGGCCTCGCCCCCGCCGACAAGAAGCTCTACGCGCTCCGCGACGTCACCGGCACCGTCGAGTCCATCCCCCTCATCGCCTCCTCCATCATGTCCAAGAAGATCGCCGAGGGCACCGGCTCCCTGGTCCTGGACGTCAAGGTCGGCTCCGGCGCCTTCATGAAGAACCTCGACGACGCCCGCGAACTCGCCGCCACCATGGTCGAGCTGGGCACCGACCACGGTGTACGGACGGTCGCGCTGCTCACCGACATGGCCACGCCGCTGGGCCGCACCGTCGGCAACGCCCTCGAAGTCCGTGAATCCGTCGAGGTGCTGGCCGGCGGCGGCCCCGAGGACGTCGTCGAACTGACCCTCGCGCTCGCCCGCGAGATGCTCGACGCCGCCGGCCTCCAGGACGCCGACCCGGCCAGGGCGCTGGCCGACGGCTCCGCCATGGACCACTGGCGCCGCATGATCGCCGCCCAGGGCGGCGACCCCGACGCCCCCCTCCCCGTGGCCCGCGAACAGCACACCGTCACCGCCACCGCCACCGGCACCCTCACCGCCCTCGACGCCTACGCGGTCGGCCTCGCCGCCTGGCGCCTGGGCGCCGGCCGCGCCCGCAAGGAGGACCCGGTGCAGGCCGGCGCCGGCATCGAACTGCACGCCCGGCCCGGCGACCGCGTCACCGCCGGCCAGCCCCTGCTGACCCTGCACACCGACACCCCCGAGAAGATCCCGTACGCCCTCGACGCCCTCACCGGCGGCACCGTCGTCGCCCCGGCCGACACCGCCTTCACGGCGGGCCCGGTGGTCCTGGAGCGCATCGGCTGACCGCCCTCGACTCCCCGGTGCCCACCACCCGTTGACACGGGGCGGTGGGCACCGGCGCATTCCGGCCAGTTTCCGGAATCCGCCCCACCGGACATACGAAGGGCCCGCCCCACCAGGACAGGTGACGGGGCGGGCCCTCCGGCTCGTGCGGCGGTCGCTACGCGGCCTTCTCCAGGTGGAGCAGCCGGCGCTCGACGACCGCCTTGCGCGTGGCGTACAGCGTGATCGAGGCGGCGCCCAGCATCGCGGCCAGCCCCAGGACGACGGTGCCCTCCCAGCCGACCGCGTGGAAGGCCACGGCACCGAGCGCGCCGCCCAGGCTGCTGCCGACGTAGTACGCGCACTGGTAGAGCGCCGACGCCTGGGCGCGGGCCGTCTTGGCGGTACGGCTCACCGAGGACGAGGCCACCGCGTGGCCCGCGAAGAAACCGGCGGTGATCAGGACCAGGCCCGCCAGCACCGCGGCCACCGAGTCGGCCAGCGTCAGCAGCAGACCCGTCGACGTGGTGCCGACCGCCAGGTAGAGCGCACCGCGCCGACCCACCCGGGCGACCAGCTGTCCGGCCGCGGCCGAGGAGACCGTACCGACCAGATACACCACGAAGATCGAACCGACGATGCCCTGCGGGAGGTTGAACGGCTCGGACACCAGGCGGTAGCCGATGACCGTGTACACCGCGCCGAAGACCGTCATGAACAACGCGCCGATGCCGTAGAGCCGGCGCAGCAGCGGATCGGAGAGGTGGCCGCCCAGCGTACGGGCCAGCGCCCGCGGGCCCACCGAACGGGACGTGAAGTGCCGGGCCCTGGGCACCAGCAGCCGGAACGCCACCGCGCACAGCACCGCCATCACACCCACCGCGCCGAGCGCGGCCCGCCAGCCCCAGGCCTGGGCGACCCAGCCGGTCACGATCCGGCCGGACATCCCGCCGATGCTGTTGCCCGCCACGAACAGACCGATGGCCCCCACCAGAGCCCTGGCGCGTACCTCCTCCGCCAGGAACGCCATCGCCGAGGCCGGCAGCCCGGCCAGCGCGACACCCTGGACGGCGCGCAGCGCGATGAGCACGCCGATCGACGGCGCGAACGGCACCAGCAGCGCGATCAGCGTCGCCACCGAAAGGGACACGGTCATCAGCGCGCGCCGCCCGAACCGCTCGGAGACGGCGCTGAGCGGGATCACCCCGAGCGCCAGACCGAAGGTGGCCGCGGACACCGTCCAGCTCGCCTGGTCCGGGCTCACCCCGAGGTCGCTGGAGATCGCGGGCAGCAGCGCCTGCGTGGAGTACAGGAGGGCGAAGGTGGCCACTCCGGCGGCGAAGAGGGCGAAGCTCATCCGGCGGTAGCCGGGGCCGCCCGGCCGCAACTTGCCCGACTCGGGGTCGGACGCGGCGGCGGAAGAAGAGGAGTCAGTGGACGACTGGGGAGAGGCGGCCGCACGGTCGGTGACGGACGCCCCGGTATCAGCGGGAGGCATGCTTCGAAGGTATGCCCGGCCGGTTCATGCGTCCAATGCATGGAAACTGCATAATCGATTCTGTGATGCATGAGCGCAGGTCGCAGGGGTCGCTGTTGCAAGGTCGCAACAGAAAAGAAGTGCTGGGAGCCAAGCGCCCCGGCGCGGACGCCGGTGCGGAGGCGGGAGAGGCCGCGGGGGAGGCCGCCGAACTGGGCGGCGACTCGTGGGCGACGCTCCTCGCCCCGCGGCTCGCTCAGTTCACCGCCGTCGCCCGGCACGAGCACGTCACTCGCGCCGCACAGGAACTCGGCATGCCCCAGCCGACGCTCAGCCGCGCCATCGTCCGCCTGGAGGACGACCTCGGCGTCGCCCTCTTCGCCCGGCACGGCCGCACCCTCTCCCTCACCCCCGCCGGCCGGGCCTTCCTCGCCTCCACCGAGCGGGCGTTGATGGACCTGGAGCGCGCGACGGAGTCCGTACGCGCCGACGTCGACCCCGCGGCCGGCAAGGTCGCCTTCGGCTTCCTGCACACCCTCGGTCCGGAGACCGTCCCCGGCCTGATCCGCAGCTTCCGCGCCGACCACCCGCGGGTGCGCTTCCAACTCGTCCAGAACTACGGCGAGGCGATGATCGAGCGGCTGCGCGCCGGCGACCTCGACCTGTGCCTGACCTCCCCGGTCCCGGACTACCCGGACCTGGTCGCCCGCCGCCTCGACGAGCAGAAGCTGCGCCTGGTCGTACCGGACGACCACCCGCTGGCCACGCGCAAGCGCGTCCGGCTCGCGGAGGCCGCCGGCGAACTGTTCGTCACCCTCGAACCGGGCTACGGACTCCGCCGCATCACCGACGCGCTATGCACCGAGGCGGGCTTCACCCCCCGCATCGCCTTCGAGGGCGAGGAGGCCGAGACCCTACGCGGCCTGGTGGCGGCCGGCCTGGGCGTAGCCCTCCTCCCACCCCCCGCCGTCCCCCGCCCCGGCGTCGCCGAACTCACCGTGACGGCCCCCCGCGCGGTCCGCGAGATCGGCGTGGCCTGGCTCGACGGCCACCCCGACACCCCACCCGTGGCCGAATTCAAAAAATTCCTCCTCAGCCGCCGGGGAAAGCTCCTCCCTCGCTGACCCGAGAAGCAGGACGGGTACGTATACACAGAAGAGGCAAGGACGGGTACGTACACACAGAGGCAAGGGCGAGGACTACGCGCCGCGCACGAAGGCACGGGGTAGAGATGCCACCGAGAGTCACAAAGCGTCGGAACTAATAACTCTCCGTAATCGTTGCCGGAATATAGGGAGGCGACGGGAGGCCAAGAGTCAACCCCTCGGTAGGTCACCCCCCCTCAATGCCTCAGCCTCAATGCCTCAGCGACGCCCCGAAGCCCGAGGCGAGGGGCATCCGCAGGCCCAGGGGAGGGGGTGCGGCCAGGGCGTCCATGACCGGGCGGGCGTAGTCGCGGGTGAAGAGCGAGCCGAGCAGGAAGTCGGCGGCCAGCGCGTGGACTTCGGCCCGGTGCTGGTGCAGTGAGTGGCCGTCGGAGTGGACCTCGAAGCGGCAGGTGTCGCGATTGACCTTCTTGGCGCGCTCGGCGTAGCGGTAGGACAGGTCGGGGTCGTGGCGCTCGTCGTTGGTGCCGTGGACGAGGAGGACCTGACGGCCGATGAGCTGCTTCACCGGATCGGGCTGACCGTTGTGCCGGAGGGGGTCGGGCAGCCAAGGGGCGATCCCCAGTACGGAGTTGACGGCGGGGTGTCCCGCGGCGTGCAGGGCGGCGCGGGCGCCCATGCCCGTGCCGACGAGGCAGACGGGGACGTCGCCGTAGCGGCGCACTACCTCGTCCAGGGCCCAGGTGGCATCGCATGCGGGGTGGGCCTCGGTGCCGTTCCAGCCGCGGTAGCGGTAGTGCACGACGTGGGTGGTCAGGCCCTCGGTCCGGCCCGCCTTCGCCAGTCGAGCCGCGAGTGGGCGTAGGGCGAGTGTGGATACCGGTGACGGGCGGCGCACTCCGGTCGGTCCGCCCCCGGGCAGTAAGAGGGCGACCCCGCTCACCGCCTTCGCGGTTGCGCCCGCTCCCAGCGGTTTTCCCAGCCGGGCCTCGCGCGTCGGCAGTGCTTGCTGAGCCATGACGAGAACGATGGCAGAAGGAGGGGTGGGCGCCACCCTGTGTACGGGTCACTGTTACGTATCGTTCGGTGATATCTACGCGCGTAGGGGCTAGAGTGCCGAAATGACGAGCGAGACCACCACCCTGCCGACCCCCGAACAGATCCGCCGCGCCCCCAAGGTGCTGCTCCACGACCACCTCGACGGCGGCCTACGCCCCGCGACGGTCGTCGAGCTGGCCCGTGCGAACGGCTACGAAGGGCTGCCCGAGACCGATCCGGAGAAGCTCGGGATCTGGTTCCGCGAGGCGGCCGACTCCGGTTCGCTGGAGCGCTACCTGGAGACCTTCGCGCACACCTGCGCCGTCATGCAGACCCGCGACGCGCTGGCCCGGGTGGCCGCCGAGTGCGCCGAGGACCTGGCCGCCGACGGCGTGGTCTACGCCGAGATCCGGTACGCACCCGAGCAGCACCTGGAGCAGGGGCTGAGCCTCGAAGAGGTCGTCGAGGCGGTCAACGAGGGCTTCCGCGAGGGCGAGCGGCGGGCCCGTGAGAACGGCCACCGCATCCGCGTCGGCGCCCTGCTGACCGCCATGCGGCACGCCGCCCGCGCCCTGGAGATCGCCGAACTCGCCAACCGCTACCGCGACAGCGGCGTCTTCGGCTTCGACATCGCGGGCGCCGAGGCCGGCTACCCTCCCACCCGCCACCTCGACGCGTTCGAGTACCTCAAGCGCGAGAACAACCACTTCACCATCCACGCCGGTGAGGCCTTCGGCCTGCCGTCGATCTGGCAGGCGCTGCAGTGGTGCGGCGCCGACCGCCTCGGCCACGGCGTCCGGATCATCGACGACATCGAGGTCGCCGACGACGGCGCGGTCAAGCTCGGCCGGCTCGCCTCGTACGTGCGGGACAAGCGCATCCCGCTGGAGATGTGCCCCACCTCCAACCTCCAGACCGGCGCGGCCCCCTCCTACGCGGAGCACCCCATCGGCCTGCTGCGCCGTCTGCAGTTCCGGCTCACGGTCAACACCGACAACCGGCTGATGAGCGGCACGAACATGTCGCGGGAATTCGAGCACCTGGTCAAGACATTCCGATACACGCTCGACGACATGCAGTGGTTTACTGTCAATGCGATGAAATCAGCGTTCATTCCTTTCGACGAACGTCTCGCCATGATCAACGACGTCATCAAGCCCGGTTACGCGGAACTGCGGGCCGAATGGCTCTTCCGCCCGGCGTCCACAACCCTGCCCGCGAGCAGCGGTTCTGACTCCGAGTAACGGGGTAACGCGAGCCTATAGCGTAACGGCCGGTGGCATGTCCACCGGCCGTTTTTTCTTTCCTCGTGGCTGTTTGCGGCGCCGGTTGCCGCCTCACTAGGTTGATTTGCCGGTCAAGCTCCCATCAATTGAGGACGTAATTCGATGAAGCAGGGAACCATCAAGACTCTCGGTGCCGCCGCTCTGGGCGCCGCCATCGCCGTCACCGCGGCGGGCGCCGCCAGCGCCGCGCAGGTGAGCGCCCCGGACGCCAAGGGCGTGCTCAAGAACCTGCCGGTGAAGGACACCAGCAAGGTCCTCAAGGGCACCAAGACGCCGGTCGGCAACGTCAAGACGCCGCTGAACTCCCAGGGCAACCTGCTGGGCGGCCTGCCGACGAGCGCCGTCTCCAAGGCCCTGGGCAGCTGATCCCGCTCCCCGCTCCGTCCTCCAGGGACGCGTGACGTGCCGTGCCCCGGCCGTATGCCTCGCAGATACGGCCGGGGCGCCGTCATGTCCGGGCCGGGTGCCGCCGCGGCGGGTCACCAGCCGGCGGCACCCGCGGCGCCGGCGGCCTTCTCCTCCGAGGGCAGGAGTATCCACAGCGCTAGGTAGACCAGGAACTGCGGGCCGGGCAGCAGGCACGACACCAGGAAGATCACGCGCATCGTCGTCGGGGTCGTACCGAAGCGACGGGCCAGGCCCGCGCACACTCCGGCGATCATTCGGTTGTTGCTCGGGCGGACCAGTTGCGCGGCCATGAGGGACGACTCCTTTTCGACTTCGTGGGGCGTTTGCCCCGATGTCTCAAAGGTAGGTCCGGCTGCCCGACAGCGCGTCAGCCTTCGGAGCCAGTCCGACCCTGGGGATCCTCGGGGTCGCACCCCCGGGTTCCTCGTACCGGCGGCGGAGCCGGGACCGGGCCCCAGGGACGACCAGCAGGTGCACCAGTGCCACTCCGACGGTGTTCAACAGCACCGCGTCGACGTCGGGGACCCGTCCGGGTACCCCTGACTGCAGCAGCTCGATGGCCAGCGCGATCATCGCGCCGGCGAAGACGGTGCGGGTCAGCGACACCAGCGGCGAGACGTTCAGCCGCCCGGCCGAGAGCGGGAGCAGCACCCCCAGCGGCGCCAGCAGCAGCACCGGGCCGCCCAGGTGCCCGACGGCCTCCCACGTCACGCCGTGTGCCAGCTCGGCCCTGATCGTCGCCAGCGGCTGGAGGTTCGCGGCGGGCACCCATGGCACCGAACGAGGACGCAGCGTGAGCCAGCCGACGGTCAGCAGATGCGCCACGAGGAGGAGAAGTCCGGTGACGCGCATACGGGGGGCGGCGGTGGTGCCGGGGCCATGACGCTGCACAAAGGCCAGGACGCCGGTAGTGGCGGCCGCGGTTCCGCCCCATTGCACCCGTCTTGGCCGCGTGCCCGTCGCGGCCGGCTCCCCGCCGCCCGGTTCCCTCAGTCCTGCTGCGACAGCGGGTCCCCCCACCCGGCGTGTTCCGCTATGTCCGGGTGGGCCAGCACATCGGCGGAGCAGTCGTAGCGGTGTGCCGTGTCGTCGCCCGGTCCGCCCAGTACGGCCGCGTGCGTACGCCCCAGCGGCGGGCTCGCGCCGTAGGTGCACACCAGCTGCGCCAGCGCGAAGGACGGCAGGTCGTCGGGCCGGATGCTCAGTCGCAGCGCCTCCGACGGGTCGCCCCGGCGCGGCCCGTCGACCTTCAGCCCTTGGGGCAGCGCGCTGCTGAACCCGGCCGTCTCCTCGTCCGCCGACGGCGTGCGCTGCAGCTCGACCAGGAGCGTACGGGCGGCCCGCAGCCGCGGATCGGCGGCCGTCGTGTCCTTGGCCGGCGGCGCCGTCCGCTCGACCTGCACCAGCGCCGAGCCGCACACCAGATAGACGGCGCTGTGCGCGCCGTCGGTCGTGCCCGGCGACGCTTCGCCCGGCGCCTTGCAGCTCACCCGTGAGGGCGCGCCGCCCGCGTCGACGGGCACGGACGTGCCCCGGATCCCGCAGCCCGCGGCGGCCAGCGCGAGCGCCGCCGCACCGGCGGCGCGCCGCCATCTCTGTCCGGTCGGTGTCATCGCTCGTCCTCCGTGCCCCGGGTGGCCGCGTCGTCGCCGTCGGCCAGTCGGGAGGCGTCCATCGGCAGCCGCAGGGTGAAGACCGCGCCGCCTTCGGGGAGGTTGGCCGCGGTGATCTCACCTCCGTGGATGTGCGCGTTCTCCAGCGCGATCGACAGGCCCAGACCGCTGCCCTCGGAGCGCGGGCGGGACGCGCTCGCCTTGTAGAAGCGGTCGAAGACGTGCGGGAGGACCTCTTCGGGGATGCCGGGCCCGTGGTCGCGTACGCGGATCACCAGCTCGCCGCTGCCGGGCCGGCCGGTGTCCTCGGCCTGCTCGGCGGGCCCGTCGGCGGCGCTCTCCGGCGCCTCCGCCGCGCCGGCGACGGACGCGCCGCCCTCCTCCTCGCCGGCCGCGTCCCGCGGGCGCTGCCCGACGTCGTCCCCGTGCTCCGTGTGGACCGACACCCGCACCGGCGACCCGCCGTGCTTGAGGGCGTTGCCGATCAGGTTCGCCAGGATGACGTCGAGGCGCCGCGGGTCCAGCCGGGCCACGATGCCGCGGTCCGCGTCCAGGTCCACCGCGTCCAGCCAGGCCCGCGCGTCGATGCAGGCGGTGACCTGGTCGGCGACGTCGACGTCGTCGAGCACCAGCCGGGCCGTCCCCGCGTCGAAGCGGGTGACCTCCATCAGGTTCTCCACCAGGTCGTTGAGCCGGCGGGTCTCGCTGACCACCAGCTGGACGGCGGGCGCGATCATCGGGTCGAGGGAGTCGGCCTCCTCCTCCAGCACCTCGGAGACCGCGGTGATCGCCGTCAGGGGCGTGCGGAGTTCGTGCGACATGTCGGCGACGAAGCGGCGGGAGGCCGCCTCGCGGGCGCTCAGCTCCTCGACCCGCTGCTGCAACCGCTCCGCCGTGCGGTTGAACGTACGCGACAGATCGGCGAGTTCGTCCGTGCCGGTCACCCGCAGCCGGGTCTCCAGCCGCCCCTCGCCCAGCTGCCGCGCCGCGTGTCCCAGCCGCTGTACGGGCCGCAGCACGGTCGTCGCGGCGGCCTGGGCCAGCAGCGCGGAGCCGACCAGCGCCAGCGCGGTGGCGATGCCGAGCGACCAGGCCAGCGAGTTGAGGTCCTGCCGCTCGGCGGCCAGCGACTTCATCATGTAGCCGGTCGGTCCGCCGCCGATCACCTTGGCGCCGGCGACGAGGTAGGGGGTGTCCCCGATCTGCTTGCGCTGCCAGTACAGATGGTGTGCGGAGGGGTTGGACTCGTCGACCGGGCGCACTTCGTCGACCGCGCCGCGCAGCGCGTCGGGCACGCCGCGCAGGGTCAGCAGGTCCTTGTCCGTGGTCGCCGCGCAGTCCTTGCCCTCGCGGTCCACGCCGATCAGCAGCACCGCGTAGTTCTGCGGCCCGCCGGCTATCTGGCGTGCCGCGTCCTGGAGTTCGGTGCACCGGGGGCGCAGCGGCAGCGACCGCGTGCTGTCCTCCAGCGACTTGCGGAAGTCCTTGAGGACGGCGTTCTGGGTGCGGTCCAAGACGGTGTTGCGGTTGAGCCAGTACGCGATGCCGGACGCGGAGACCGCGGCGGTCAGCGCCACCAGCCCGAAGACCACGACCAGCCGCAGCCGCAGGCTCGTCCAGCGCAGCAGTCCCGACGCCCGGCCGAGCAGCCGCGGCACCCGCCGTCCGGACGGGGCCGCGCCGTCCGTGCTCTCGTGTGCCGTCCCGCCGCTGTGGGAACGTTCCGTCACTGCGGGGAGTCCAGTCGGTAGCCGACGCCGCGGACGGTGCGGATCAGCGTCGGCGAGGACGGTACGTCCTCCACCTTGGCGCGCAGCCGCTGCACACAGGCGTCCACCAGGCGCGAGTCGCCTAGGTAGTCGTGCTCCCACACCAGCCGCAGCAGCTGCTGGCGGGACAGCGCCTGGCCGGGCCGGCGGCTCAGCTCCAGCAGCAACCGCAGCTCGGTCGGGGTCAGTTGCAGGTCCTCGCCGTTCTTCGTGACGGTCATCGCCGACCGGTCGATGACCAGCGAGCCGAACGTCGCCGAGTCGCTGGACTCGCGCTCGCCGCGGCGCAGCACGGCCCGGATGCGGGCGTCCAGCACCCGTCCCTGGACCGGTTTGACGACGTAGTCGTCGGCGCCGGACTCCAGTCCCACCACGACGTCGATGTCGTCGTTGCGCGCGGTGAGCAGGATGATGGGCAGCTGGTCCGTACGCCTGATCCGCCGGCACACCTCGAAGCCGTCGATGCCCGGCAGCATCACATCCAGCACGATCAGGTCCGGGCGCTGCTCGCGCAGCAGCTTCAGGCCGTCCTCGCCCGTCGCCGCGGTCACCACGCGGTGACCCTGGCGGGACAGTGAGAGTTCGAGGGCCGTGCGGATGGCGTCGTCGTCCTCGATCAGCAACAGGAAGGGCACGGCAGCCATTCTGTCCCATGGGACGCCTGGACATCGACCTGCCGGCGGGTGCGTCGTGCCGTCTCGGGTGCGTCGTGGCAGCCGCGGGTGCGTCGTGGTGGGCCGGGGCGGAGCCGTGGGGGTTGAGGTGGAGTGGGGGCGCCCGTATGCGGGCCGCCAGGCCCTGTGACAGGTCTGTGACAGTCGGCGGACAACGCGATGAAACTGGGTTGGCAGTCTTTTGGGCACCGGGAGAGATCAACACCCGGGGAGACACCGAGTGAGCTGGCTCTACGACGGGGGGCGCGAGATGAACACACTGCACGGCACGACTTCCAGCGCAGTTATCACGCGCCTTCACGACGTCGTACGGACCACGGAGAAGTCCGGTGTCGTGAGCGGGCGGGGGTGCGCTCGCGGCACCGGGCGTCAGCGGCTGCCTTTCATGGTGGCCATCGACGCCACGAAGGTGGCCGTCGACGGGGGAAACACGGGCCACGGGGGAGACGCGGCCCACGGGGGAGCGGAGTACGGGGAGGCCACGGGGGAACGGCGTTCCGCGTCGGAGGCGGCCGAGGCCGAAGCGGCCTTCACCGCCTACGTCCAGGAGCGCCGCGCCTCCCTGTACGCCACCGCCTACCACCTGACCGGCGACCGCTACGAGGCCGAGGACCTGCTGCAGAGCGCGCTGTTCTCGACGTTCCGGGCCTGGGACCGGATCAGCGACAAGGCGGCGCTCGGCGGCTATCTGCGGCGCACGATGACGAATCTGCACATCAGCGCCTGGCGCCGCCGCAAGCTCAACGAGTACCCGACCGAGGAGCTGCCGGAGACGGCGGGCGACGTGGACGCGATGCGCGGCACCGAGCTGCGTGCGGTGCTGTGGCAGGCGCTGGCGCGGCTGCCCGAGACGCAGCGCACCATGCTGGTGCTGCGGTACTACGAGGGCCGTACGGACCCGGAGATCGCGGACATTCTGAACATCAGTGTCGGCACGGTGAAGTCGAGCATCTGGCGCGCCCTGCGCCGGTTGCGCGAGGACGAGGTCCTCAGCTTCGGCCGTGACGAGGAGGAGTCCTTCGGCGAGCTGGTGGCCTGAAGGACCGGGGGAGCCCGAGGGGGAACGGGAAACGCCCGAGGGGAAAAAGGGGATACGGGGGAACCGGCTCCGGCGGAGCGATCCGCAAGGGCCGGGCGTATCGGGGGATACGGGGGAGCACGGGGGAAGGAAGCGGGTTCGGGCGGCCGGGGGGTCTGCCCGAGCCCGCTTCCGCGTGTTCCGCGACTGCCGTACGGGTGCCCGGCCGCCGGGTCAGGAGCCCACGGCCGCGGCCGCCGGGTCCACCGCGCCGGCCGCCCATATGCGGTCCAGGGCCTCCGGCTTGGCGCAGGGGTGGGCGCCCAGGGCCGTCTGGCGGGCGACGATGGAGCGTTCGCCGCGCATCAGGCGCAGGCCGCGGCGCACCAGGTACGGGGCGGACTTGCGGCCCTCGCGCAGATCGCGGACCAGCCGGCGGCGGAAGGTGGTGGCCGGGCGGCCGCGCAGGCACAGGGCGTCGGCCAGCAGGCCCGCCGCGCGGCAGGCCGCGATGACGTCGGCGGCGAAGACGCCCTCGGCGATGAACAGTCCGGCGCCGTCGAGGTCGAGCCGGGCCGTGCCGACCCGGGCGCTGGCGGAGATGTCGTACACGGGAACGTCGCAGCGTCCCGTGCGGCACAGCGCGGCGATGGCCGCGACGGCGGTGTCGGCGTCCCAGGAGAGCGGTGAGTCCCAGTCGGCGCCGCCGCCGTCGGGGAGTTGGGGCAGCGTCGGGTCCGTCGCCTCCTTGTAGAAGTCGTCGAGGTTGAGGACGGGCAGGCCGCTGCGTGCGGCCAGGGACGTCTTGCCGGAGCCGGAGGGGCCGGTCAGCAGGACGACGCGGGCGGGGGCGCCGGGGGTGCCTGACGGCTCAAGCGGGGTCGAGGGCTTGAGGGAGGGCGGCCGGGCGGGAGAGTGGGAGCTCACGGGTAGCCATTGTCGCGTATTGCGCTGTGTGGGCTACCCCTGGCGCGCGAGGTGGATCGGGAACCCGGGCCTCAACTACGCTGCGAATCGAGTTGGTTACCGAGCGCACATGCTCGTGCAGCCTTTCGATCCATAGGCAGGTGGCACAACATGCTCTTCCCGGTACGTCCCAAGCCCGGCCGTGCCCCGCGCACGTTGCTGCGCGTCGGCCTGGTGGTCTCCGCGGCCGGCGCCGCGATCGCCGCGGGCGGTGCGGCGACGGCGAGCGCGGCCCCGTCGTTCACGCCCTCGTTCGTCCCCTCGTCCACCCCGTCGTTCGTGCCGTCGAGCAACACCGACACCGGCGCCATGACCACGGCGCTGACCGGCGCGACGCTCAAGTCCACGGGCGGCGGCCTCGGCCCGGTCAAGGACCTCAAGCTGAACCCGATGGCGAACACCTCCGTCGACCCGCTCGACAACGGCGTCGCCACCCAGGTCGCCGACTTCAAGCCGATGAGCACCAAGCAGGTGACCGGCACCCTGTCCAACGGCGGCGCGCTCAGGGACCTGCCGGTGGTGGGCCGGGCGACGCGGGTGCTGCCGGGCTGAGCCCTCTTGGCCGGGTGCGCTCGACGGCACCCGGCCAAGGCCGCGCTCAGCGCCCGTAGAAGGCCCCTACCAGCGTCTCCATGTCCCGCTGGAAGGAGCAGCTGAGCGCGATCCACGAGCCGTCGGTGAAGACCAGGTCGAAGCGGCCCCGCGGGAACGTCGTGCGCGGCTTGGGCCGCAGCTGCGCGATGTCCGTGCGCGGCACCTCCACCGCGACCTGAAGCTCCGGCGCCCGCTCCCGCCAGCCGGTGGCGTGGTCGGTGACGACGATCAGCCGGCGGTCGGTGACCGCCTGGTGGCGGGGCTCGCCGCCGGCGTTGGTGAGCTGGACGAGGAAGCGCCCGGCCATGCTCGTCCAGCCGCCCTCCATGGGCTTGCCGTACATCGCGTACTCCGCGGCGTCGTCCAGCGCGTCCTCGATGCTCTCCTGGGCCTCGTTGATGCCCTCCGCGATGTTTCCGGCGACGCGCGTCACCGGGTTGTTCGCCAGCCGGCTGCGCGCCACCGTTCCCAGCGGCCGCGACGCCTTCTCCACGGCGCTGCTGAACACACCCCGGACCCGCTTCTCCAGCTGCGACTGCTTGCGCGGTACGCGCAGATGGGCGGGGACGAGGGGAAGCGCCGGATACGCCTCGTACTGGGCGGCCTGCAGCAGCACCTCGCCGGGCTGGAGGAACTGCCGGCAGGGGGTCTCGTGATCGGGCCTGGGCATGCGGTCGATCCTCTCAGCCGAAGGGGTTGTCGGGATCGCGGGGCCGCTGTGCGGCGGCCGGGCGCGGGGCCGATCGTGGGTCCGGCGCGATCGAGGGGTCCCGGTAGCGGTTCAGTGGGTCCTGGGCGACCGGCTGGGTGGGGTGCGGCGTCACCGGGTCCTGGGCCACGGGGGTGGTCGGCGCGGTGGGCAGCGGCGACGGCCGGGGCGGCTGCGGGGCGAAGTCCGATGCCGGCGGCAGCGGGTGGCTGCCGGGAGCCGGGCGGGAGGTTCCGCCACCGGGCTTGGAGTCGTCTCCGCTCAGCGCGTCGTCGAGTCTCTCGGCCTCGTGCTGGAGGATGGGCGACACCGCCTGGGTCGGGTCGCCGGAGAAGCCCAGGCCGCCCATGCCGAGTTCGACGGCTCCCTTCATCGGCACCTTGATGGCCTTCAGGGCGCGCTTGGCGGCGAGCGCCTTGGCGAACTTCTCGGCCTCGACCGGGTCCTTGAGGTGCTTCCAGGTCCAGGGCTTGAGCTTCTTGACCTTCGACATCTTCTTCGCTTTTTTCAGCAGCTTGATGATGTTGACGAAGGCCTTGAGCTCCTTTGCCAGTTCGGCCAGGACCCGGGCGATCCGGGCCGACACGAAGCCGGCCTCGGCCGCGGCGGCCGCGGCGGCGGCCGCGGCGGAGACACCGGCCGTGACGATCGAGGTGGCCAGGGCCACGGCCAGCTCGATGATGGCCCATTCGATCAGCTCGCGGATGAGCGTCTCGACGACCTGCTCGGCCATCTTGGCCTGTGCGCCGGCCTGTTCCAGGACGTCGGCGACGGCGTCCATGTCCTCGGCTTCCGCCTCCAGGGCGGTTTCCAGCTCGGCGAGGTGGCTCTGGAACGCCTCGGCGGCCGCGCCGGTCCACTCGTGTGCGAGGTCGGCGCGGTCGCGCCGCTGATCGGCGATCAGTTCGCGCAGCTCCGCGGCCTGGTCGCGCCACAACTTGGCGGCTTCCTGGATGCCCTCGTCGTCGCCGGTGACCGACTCCAGGTGCTCGGCCAGCGGTTCCACGAGCGGACGCATGATGGCGTCGACGGCGGAGTCGAAGCCGCTCATCCAGTCGTTGACCTTGTTGTAGGCGCCCAGTGCGCCCGTGGCGACCCCGCTCATCGCATGCTCCCCGGACCGCCCTGGACCTGGTGCATCGAGGCGACCGTCGCGTCCTCGTCGGCCTGGTAGGCGCGCGCCGTCTCGGTCACGCCCTCGCTGATCTTCTCCTGGAGCGTCGCCGCGGCTTCGAGCGTCTCCAGTACGTGCTCGCTCTGCTCGTCGTAGGCCGTGTACAGCTCGCCGGACTCCGGGAGCTTGCCGAAGGCCTCCCTGTCGAGGTCGTGGCCGGCGAGCCTGCTGCGGATCGCCCGCAGCCTCTCGGCGCGCTGGTCCGAACTCTTGGCGAACTTGTGCAGTGCTTCCTGTGCAGCTGTGAACTGCTCCGGCACGGCTCTCCCCCGATGTGTTGTCCTGGTGCGGTCAAGATCAATCCTAAGGACGACGCGGACAGCGGTGCGGGGCCCCACCCCGCAAGAGGTGAGGCCCCGCATCGCCGGTCCGCCGGCGCCGCTCCGGCGCCGGTCCGGCGCCGCTTTGTGTGTCCCGGTGCTAGACGCCCATCGGATGCCAGACCGTCTTCGTCTCCAGGAAGGCGGTCAGGCGGGAGGTGCCCGGGTCGGCGGTGAAGTCCACAGGCTGTGGACGAAGTACGCGCTTGAGGTTGTCGGCCGCCGCGACCTCCAGGTCGCGGGCCAGGTCGGCGTCCGCGCCCGTCAGGTCGAGGGCGTTGACGTCCTGGTGCGCGGCGAGCGGGGCCGCGATCTCGGCGGTCTTGCCGGACAGCACGTTGACCACGCCGCCCGGTACGTCCGAGGTGGCCAGGACCTCGCCCAGCGACAGCGCGGGGAGCGGGGCCTTCTCGGAGGCGACGACCACGGCGGTGTTCCCGGTCGCGACGACCGGGGCGATCACCGAGACCAGGCCGAGGAGGGAGGACTCCTGGGGGGCCAGGACGGCCACCACACCGGTCGGCTCGGGGGTGGAGAGGTTGAAGAACGGGCCCGCGACCGGGTTCGCCCCGCCCACGACCTGGGCGATCTTGTCGGTCCAGCCCGCGTACCAGACCCAGCGGTCGATCGCCGCGTCGACCTGGGCCGCGGCCTTGGACTTGGAGAGGCCCTCCGCGTCCGCCACCTCCCGTACGAACTGGTCCCTGCGGCCCTCCAGCATCTCCGCGACGCGGTAGAGGACCTGGCCGCGGTTGTACGCGGTCGCGCCGGACCAGCCGCCGAACGCCTTGCGCGCGGCCACGACCGCGTCACGGGCGTCCTTGCGGGAGGAGAGAGGGGCGTTGGCCAGCCAGTTGCCCTTACCGTCCTGCACTTCGTACACCCGGCCGCTCTCGGAACGCGGGAACTTCCCGCCCACGTACAGCTTGTAGGTCTTCAGGACGCCCAGTCGCCGCTGCTCGGCCGTCTTCTCGGACTTCTCAGACATCGAGGTACGCCTCCAGGCCGTGGCGGCCGCCCTCGCGGCCGGAGCCCGACTCCTTGTAGCCGCCGAACGGCGAGGTCGGGTCGAACTTGTTGAACGTGTTGGACCAGATGACGCCCGCGCGCAGCTTGCTCGCGACGGCGAGGATGCGGGAGCCCTTCTCGGTCCAGATGCCGGCGGAGAGGCCGTACTGGGTGTTGTTGGCCTTGGCGACGGCCTCGTCGGGCGTGCGGAAGGACAGCACCGACAGCACCGGGCCGAAGATCTCGTCGCGGGCGATGGTGTGCGCCTGGGTGACGTTCGTGAAGAGCGTCGGGGCGAACCAGTAGCCGGAGGTGGGCAGTTCGCAGTCGGGGGACCAGCGCTCGGCGCCCTCGGCCTCGCCGGTCTCGGCGAGCGCGGTGATCCGGGCCAGCTGCTCGGCGGAGTTGATGGCGCCGATGTCGGTGTTCTTGTCGAGCGGGTCGCCCAGGCGCAGGGTGGCCAGCCGGCGCTTGAGGCCGTCCAGCAGCTCGTCCTGGATCGACTCCTGGACCAGCAGCCGGGAGCCCGCGCAGCAGACCTGGCCCTGGTTGAAGAAGATGCCCGTGACGATGCCCTCGACGGCCTGGTCGATGGGCGCGTCGTCGAAGACGATGTTGGCGCCCTTGCCGCCCAGCTCCAGGGTGAGCTTCTTGTCCGTGCCGGCGACCGTGCGGGCGATCTCCTTGCCGACGGCCGTGGAGCCGGTGAAGGCGACCTTGTTGACGTCCGGGTGGGCGACGAGGGCGGCGCCGGTGTCCCCGTAACCGGGAAGGATGTTGACGACGCCCTTGGGCAGGCCCGCCTGGCGGCAGATGTCGGCGAAGAACAGCGCGGAGAGCGGGGTGGTCTCGGCGGGCTTCAGCACGACCGTGTTGCCGGTGGCGAGCGCCGGGGCGATCTTCCAGGCCAGCATCAGCAGCGGGAAGTTCCACGGGATGACCTGGCCCGCGACACCGAGGGGGCGCGGGTCGGGGCCGAAGCCCGCGTGGCCGAGCTTGTCGGCCCAGCCCGCGTAGTAGAAGAAGTGCGCGGCGACCAGGGGGAGGTCCGCGTCGCGGGTCTCCTTGATCGGCTTGCCGTTGTCCAGGGTCTCCAGGACGGCCAGCTCGCGGGAGCGCTCCTGGATGATCCGGGCGATGCGGAAGAGGTACTTGCCGCGCTCGGCGCCGGGCAGCGCCGACCACTTCTCGAACGCCTTGCGGGCGGCCTGCACGGCCCGGTCCACGTCCTCGGCGCCGGCCCGGGCGACCTCGGAGAGGACCTCCTCGGTGGACGGCGAGACGGTCTTGAAGACCTTGCCGTCGGCGGCCTCGGTGAACTCGCCGTCGATGAACAGGCCGTAGGACGGCGCGATGTCGACGACCGCGCGCGACTCGGGCGCCGGTGCGTACTCGAAGAGATGGGTGGTGTTGGCCATGGGTTCAGTCCACCGTGACGTAGTCGGGGCCGGAGTAGCGGCCGGTGCTGAGCTTCTGGCGCTGCATCAGCAGGTCGTTCAGGAGGCTGGAGGCGCCGAAGCGGAACCAGTCGGCGGTCAGCCAGGGCTCGCCGAGCGTCTCGTTGACCGTCACCAGGTACTTGACCGCGTCCTTGGTCGTACGGATGCCGCCGGCCGGCTTCACCCCGACCTGGACGCCGGTGGCGGCGTGGAAGTCGCGCACCGCCTCCAGCATCAGCAGCGTGACCGGCAGGGTGGCGTTCACCGCGACCTTGCCGGTGGAGGTCTTGATGAAGTCGGCGCCGGCCAGCATCGCCAGCCAGGAGACCCGGCGGACGCTGTCGTACGTCTGGAGCTCGCCGGTCTCGAAGATGACCTTGAGGTGGGCGGCGCTGCCGTCGGGACGGGCGCACGCCACCTTGACGGCCTTGATCTCCTCGAAGACCGCCATGTAGCGGCCGGCGAGGAAGGCGCCCCGGTCGATCACCATGTCGATCTCGTCGGCGCCGGCCGCGACCGCGTCACGGGTGTCGGCGAGCTTGACCGGCAGCGCGGCGCGGCCGGCCGGGAAGGCCGTGGCCACGGACGCGACGTGGATGTCGGGAGCGCCGCCGGCGAGCAGCGCCTCCTTGGCCGTCGCGACCATGTCGGGGTAGACGCAGATCGCCGCGACCTTGGGGGCGGTGCGGTCGGTGGGGTCGGGGTGGACGCCCTTGGCGCACAGCGCCCGGACCTTGCCCGGGGTGTCCGCGCCTTCGAGGGTCGTCAGGTCGATCATCGAGATGGCGAGGTCGATGGCGTACGCCTTCGCCGTCGTCTTGATCGAGCGGGTGCCGAGGGTGGCGGCGCGGGCCTCGAGGCCGACCGCGTCGACGCCGGGGAGGCCGTGGAGGAAGCGGCGCAGCGCACCGTCGTCGGCGGTCACGTCCGCCATTGACGCCAGACGCCCCGCGGCTTCCTTGCCGTATGCGGGAACAGTGATGGGCATGGTCACGAGGGGAGCATATCTACGCGCGTAGCGCAATGTCATCCCCCTGGGGAGTCGAATCCCGCCCCACGCCCGAATGATGCCGTAACGCAATGTCCGGCATCCGGACGGTCGGGCAGAATCGGCGGCATGACGAGCCCGGAACGCGCCACCCCGCCGCCGCAGCAGCAGTACGCCGAGCGCACCTACCGCTCGCCGGCGGCCCTCGTCGGTGGTGTGCTGCTCCTGCTGCTCGGGCTGTGGCTCGGCGGCGACGCGCTGCTGCGGGGCGATGCCCACACCCGGCTGACGGCGCTGTTCGCGCTGCTCCTCGGCGTGCCGCTGGTGGCCGCATACACCCTGCGGCCGCTGGTGCGCGCGGGCGAGGACCGGCTGCTGGTGCGCAATCCGTTCCGCACGATCACGCTCCCCTGGGGCGCCGTGGAGGGGCTGCGGGCGTCCTTCTCCACCGAAGTCGCCACCACGGGCGGCGGCAAGTACCAGCTGTGGGCCATCCCGGTCTCGCTGCGCCAGCGCAAGAAGGCCAACCGGCAGGCCATGCGCGGCGCGGGCGCGGCCGGACCCCGGTTCGGGCCGAACGCCGACGCCGGCGGCCCGGTGCCGCGCGCGATGGCCGATCAGTCGCTGGACGAGCTGCGCGAGCTGAAGGAGCGGGCGGCGGGGCGTAAGGGCGCTGAGGGGGAGCCGGTGGTGCGGTGGGCGTATGAGGTTCTCGTGCCGTGCGTGGTGGGGGTTATTGGGCTTGCGGTGATGATCGCGCTCTGAGGGTCTCTGGGCGAACACGACGACCAGCCGGGCCCTCGGGCTGGTTTTCCGCATCGGGTGTCCCGGTGTGGGCCACAAGCCTTCCCGGCATGATCCTCTTAGGGCGTCGGCTGACCTGGGTCAAGGTCAGCTCATGCGGACCCACCGGTGCCCTCATGTCGTGAACGACCCCTTCGCCAGCTGGATCCGGCGGTACCCGTCAGGCACTCGGCGGGAGATAATCGCTCCATGGCCTCGCAGTCCTCACCCGCCGCCGCACCATCCACCGCCGACGTGCTGCGCCAGCGTTACGCCGACCGCCTGCCGACCTCCCTCAACGACCTCAGCGGCCCCACTCACGGCCGCATCGAGCTGCCTCTGCACGTCGCATGGTCCGGCCTGCGCACCTACAACCTCGACCAGCCACGCCAGCGCATGAGCTACTACCGCACCGTCCTGGCTGAGGGACAGCACGACGACCTGACCGCCCTCCTCGACGAGGGCCTGCTCGTCTCGCAGTGGCCTGTGCTGCGCACGCTGGTCAGTCGGCAGATCCGCGAAGTGTGGGAAGCCGCCTTCCCTGCCCTCGCCGGTGGGACGTCTGCGGCCGCGTGAACCTCAGCGCACTCCACCGCCGGCTCCTGGCCGATGTCCTCGCCCTCGGCAGCCCCTACCCCCTGGTCATCACCGGCGGCTACGCCGTCCAGGCCCATGGACTGGTCGACCGCCTCAGCCAAGACCTCGACGTCGCCACCGAAAACCCCGCCCCCATGGCCGATATCGCCCGCACCCTCCAGGAGGGCCTGTCCGAGCGAGGCTGGCACGTCACGGTGATCAGCACCGACCCGCTCTCTGCCCGTCTCGTGGCCACCGACACCGACGGCGCGGCATGCGAGGTGGACATCCTCAAGGAAAACCTCTGGTCGCCGCCGCGCGATACCGAGTACGGCCCAGTCCTGTCACTGGACGATGTCATCGGCACCAAGGTCCGCGCCCTGGCCGATCGAGGCGCGGTCCGCGACCTCATCGACGTCCATGCCGCAGCCGAACACCGCACCCGTCCGGAACTCGAACGGCTCGGCCAACGCCACGGACGTGACACTTTCCGCCTCGACGACCTACGCGACCGTCTGGCCGGCGCCGAGTGGTACGACGATGAGGAATTCGCTGCATATGGCCTCACTCAGGAGGCCACCACCGCCCTGCGAATCTGGGCCCAGCGATGGGCGAGCGACCTTGACGAGCGGCTGGTGGAGGAAGAGGAAACAGAGGCGTACGAGGACTGACCGCGTTGCGGGGCGGGAGAGCGCTCAGGGGGAGCCAGCGGTGCGGTGGGCGTATGTGGTCATCGCGCCGTGCGTGGTGGGGGCTGTCGGGCTTGCGGTGATGATCGCGCTCTGAGGGGTGTGGGGCCTACTTGTAGCGGGGCAGACCCTCGGTTGAGATCGTCCATTCGCCGATGGTGACGTCCTCGCCGTAGAGGAAGTCCTTGCGCGTGGCGTAACGGGGGCCATCGGGGGTGGAGTGGATGTCGGACAGGACGGCTCCCTTCCCCTCGCGCGGATCGAAGATCGCATAGGTAGGGATGCCCAGCACCGCGTAGTCGCGCAACTTGCTCACCCAATCGTTGTCGGGGTTGGAGCGGGAGACGATTTCGACGGCGGCGATGAGGGTGTGAGGGTCGAACGAGCCCTGGCGCTCCATGTCCGCCCAGGCGATCACCATCACGTCGGGGCGACGCATGATGCCCTCAGGTTCGTTTTCGACATCGGGTTGCCCTGCGTGGGCCACGAGTTCTTCCGGCATGACCTTTTCCAGGCGTTTCCGGAGGTGCAGCGTGGTGAGTGCGTGCGGCCCGACGGGCGACACCATGTCGAGGACGATCCCTTCCTTCGTGATCTCGAATTTGCCCGGAAGGGTGCCGTCGGTCGACTCAACGAATTCCTTCATCGCCTGGTACAGGCGGGTGCCTCGCCGGGCATCGTCCGGGGGGATGGTCATGCTAGGCGGCGTCTCTCTGGTCGGACCGGCAGTCGCGGCAGCGGCCGGGCTCGGTTGCGCGGAAGGCGCGGTCGCAGCCCTCGCAGGTCTGGAGCGGGTCGGGCCGTGCCGCGACCGGCGTTGTGGGCAGGGGCGGCGGCAGCAGTGCGGTGAGGCGGTGTGCGAGCAGGCCGGCCGGGTGCTTCAGGTCGTCGGGGAGGCGTGCGGTCAGGGTGCGTCGTACGGCATCGGGGGCGGCGCCGCGCTCCAGCCAGGCCGCTGCGGCCGGGGCCAGATGGCGTACGTCCCGTTCGGCGAGCAGCAGCCGTGGTGCATGGCGGTGTAACTCCGCCAGGAGGGCGGCGGCGGTGCGGTGATGCTCCGGGGCGAGGGTGTGCGGCTCAGGGAGCGGTTCCCGAGGTACGGGAGTGGGGGCGGGTGCTGGGGGCCGGGTGGCTTCTGGCGTGGGCTTCGGGGCGGCCGGTGTCGGCCGCTGAGGTCGCTCGGGCGTGCGGGAGGGCCTGGGTGTCGGAGTGGCCATCGACCCCGGCTGGTTGTACGAGACCGTGCGCGTGACGACCTTGCCGCCGGGGAGACGTTCCCGGGTGCGCTCCAGATAGCCGTGGGCCTCCAGCTCCCGCAGGGCGCCGGCGATGCGGTGCTCGCTCTCGGGGAAGCGGGCCGACAGGAACTTGATGCCGACCAGGGCGCCCACGGGCAGCGACTGGATGTGGACGGCGAGCCCGATCGCGAGGAGGGAGAGCTCGCGGTGCTGGGCGAGGTGGTTGCCGACGACTGTGTACCGGGTGGTGTGCCGGATGTTGACGTGGACGACACCGGATCGGGCGGTCGGGCGGGGAACGGGAGACGTGGCGCGCGAGGGCGCGCTAGGGTGCTGCAAAGCCATCGGGAAGCTCCGTACTTCCTCGGTGGTCAGGCCCTCGATCGGGATTCGCAGTCCCGGCGGGGGCCGTCGCATGTCTGGAGTTGTCGCGGCGAGCATATGCCGCTGAACCTGCCTGAAATCCAGCCCAGTTGGGAGATGTCACCTGAGTGGGTGACGGGAGGCTGGAGGGGTTGGGAAGGGGATTCCCTCGGTCTCTTTAAGCCTTGATGTCGTGGCGCGCCGCGTCGTGGTCACCCGCGTCGTACTCCACCGGGTTGTGGCAGGTGCGATGCGGCGAATGATGCGCTGACCAGGACGATTTCCGCCCACACCGTTTTGCAGGGGACGGGCCCCGGGGTGACTCCCCAACGGTCGGCGAGCGCCCCGACGAGGAGCAGTCCGCGGCCCGACTCGCTTTCGGCCGAGTGCTCCGGGTGCTCGGCGAGGACGGGCATTCGCTCAGCACGGGCGTCGATCACCTCAATGCGCAGCGTGTCGCCGTGCACGGTCAGCATGAGCCGGAAGTCCCGCCCCGCTACGCGTCCATGGAGCACGGCGTTGGCGGCGAGTTCGGCGATGACGTGGGCGGCGGTGTCCATGGGGAGCCCCCAGGAGCGGAGTTGCTCGGTGGCGAGCAGCCTGGCGAGCCGGGCGCCTCGGCGGGTGGCGGAGAGCTGGACCGCGAACTGCCGTGTGCGGGTGTCGGTTTGGGGGATTCCTCGGTTCATGTCACTCAGCGTGGCGATGCGTGCGTACCGTGCACAGCGGTGGCGCCCTTGCGTACGGAGACTGTCCCGGGCTTGTCCGGTGCTGTCCCGGCTGTCCGGAGTGACATCGCGGTGAGTCGGGGCGTTGACCTGGAACGGATCTCGGAGGTGGGCGCGGATGAGCGTGGACGGCGAGGGCGTGGGGACCGGGGAGACCGGGGCGGACGAGCCGGGCTGGGACGTCGATCCGGACGACGAGTCGGGGGCGGCGGTGGTGGCGACGGTGGGCCGCCAGCTCAAGGCGTGGCGCGAGGCGGCCGGACTGCGGGCCGCGGAGCTCGGGGCGGCGATCGGGTACGGGGAGGACCTGATCTACAAGGTGGAGGGCGGGCGCCGCATCCCCCGGCCGGAGTTCCTGGACAGGGCGGACGAAGTGCTGGGGGCGGGCGGGAAGCTGGCCGCCATGAAGCGGGATGTGGCGGAGGCCCGGTACCCGAAGAAGGTACGGGAGCTGGCGAAGTTGGAGGAGCGTGCGGTCGAGCTCTTGGCGTACGGCAGTCACAGCCTGCACGGGTTGTTGCAGACGGAGGATCACGCGCGGGCGCTGCTCGGTACGCGGCGCCCCGCACTGTCCCAGGATGAGTTGGAGCGAGCCGTGACCGCGCGCATAGCCCGACGGTCGATTTTTGAGCGGGCGCTCGCCCCTGAACTCAGCTTTGTGCTGGAGGAGGCGTCGCTGCGGCGCCCCGTCGGGGGTGTGACGGTATGGCGTCGGCAACTAGAACGCCTTCTGCAGCTAGCCGAGTTGCCCTACGTCGAGATCCAGGTGATGCCGATTGTGCGGTGGAACCACCCGGGAACCGGCGGGCGGATTCAGGTGCTGAAGTTCGCTGACGGCTCGGCTGTTGGGCGCATTGACGACGAGTTCGCTGGTCGTCCGGTTTCCGACCCCAGGCGGCTCCGCATCCTTGAGCTGAGGTATGGCATCATCCGGGCACAAGCTCTCGCGCCAGCGGAGTCGCTGGCCTTCATCGAGCAAGTGCTGGGAGAATCATGATCCACAAGCTCTCCGCCGGGGATGGTTCCGAGCTGCAGTGGTTCAAGAGCAGCTACAGCGACACCAGCAACCCCAACGACTGCGTCGAAGTCGCCAGCGCCCCCGGCCTCATCCACGTCCGCGACTCCAAGAACACCCAGGGGCCCCGCCTCGGCTTCACAGCTGGTGCGTGGGCCGACTTCGTGTCGTACGTGGTCGAGCACTGAAGACGGCTCAACGCAACGCGCCCCGTCCCCGGTGAACCCGGGAGCGGGGCGCATGGCGTGAGAAGAGCAGAAGGCTCTCAGATCCCGGCCGCCGTCGACAGATCCTCCTTGATGGCCGCCAGCGTCCCGGCCGCGCGGCCGCGTGCCTCCGGCAGGCCGTCCGCCGACTCCACCGGGACCACGACCTCCAGGTAGCACTTGAGCTTGGGCTCGGTGCCGCTGGGCCGGACGACGACGCGGGCGCTCTCGATGCCGGCCTCCGCGGAACCGGAGAGGTAGTAGCGCAGGCCGTCGGTCGGCGGCAGCGCCTCGCTGCCCTCGTTCAGGTCGTCGGCGCGGTGCACGGTCAGGCCCGCCAGCGCGGTCGGCGGCTGCTCGCGCAGCCGGCGCATCGCGTCGGAGATCAGCGACAGGTCCTCGACGCGGACCGAGAGCTGGTCGGTGGCGTGCAGCCCGTGCTCCACGGCCAGCCCGTCCAGCAGGTCCGGCAGGCCGCGCCCGGCCGCCTTCAGCTCCGCGGCCAGTTCGGCGATCAGCAGGGCGGCGGTGATGCCGTCCTTGTCGCGTACGCCCTGCGGGTCGACGCAGTAGCCGAGCGCCTCCTCGAAGGCGTACCGCAGAGAGTCCACCCGGGCCAGCCACTTGAAGCCGGTCAGCGTCTCCTCGTACGGCAGCGAGGCGCCGGCGGCGATGCGGGACATCAGCTGGGAGGAGACGATCGTGGTGGCGAACGTGCCGGTCGCGCCCTTGCGGACGAGGTGGGCGGCGAGCAGGGCGCCGACCTCGTCGCCGCGCAGCATCCGCCAGCCCTCGGGCGTGCCGGGGGCCGGGACGGCGACGGCGCAGCGGTCCGCGTCGGGGTCGTTGGCGATGACGATGTCCACCTCGCCGGCGCCCTGGGATCGGGCGGTGGCGAACGCGAGGTCCATCGCGCCCGGCTCCTCCGGGTTGGGGAAGGCGACCGTCGGGAAGTCCGGGTCCGGCTCGGCCTGCTCCGCGACGACCGCGGGGGCCGGGAAGCCGGCCCGGTCGAAGGCGGCGAGGAGGGTGTCGCGGCCGACGCCGTGCATCGGCGTGTAGACGACCTGCACGTCCCGGGGGGAGCCGGGGGTCAGTACGGCGTCGGTGCGCGCCAGGTAGGCCGCGAGGACGGTGTCGTCGAGGGTCTCCCAGCCGGATTCGGGGCGCGGTACGTCGGCCAGCGAGCGGATCGCGGCGATCTCGTCGGCGATCTCGCCGTCCGCGGGCGGCACGATCTGCGAGCCGTCGCCCAGGTAGACCTTGTAGCCGTTGTCGCGCGGCGGGTTGTGGCTGGCGGTGACCTCGACGCCGGCCACCGCGCCCAGATGCCTTATCGCGAAGGCCAGTACGGGAGTGGGCAGCGGGCGCGGGAGCAGCGCGGCGCGCAGGCCCGCGCCGACCATCACGGCCGCGGTGTCGCGGGCGAAGTCGGCGCTCTTGTGGCGCGCGTCGTAGCCGATGACGACCAGGCCCGAGCCCTCGCCCTTGGCCTTGAGGTACGCGGCGAGGCCGGCCGCGGCCCGGATGACCACCGCGCGGTTCATCCGCATCGGGCCCGCGCCCAGCTCACCGCGCAGCCCGGCGGTGCCGAACTGCAGGGTGCCGGCGAACCGCGCGGCCAGCTCGGCCGTGGTGCCGGGGTCGCCGGCGGCTTCGACGAGCTTGGACAGCTCGTCCCGGGTCTCCGGGTCGGGGTCCTCGGCCAGCCATGCCTGGGCCCGGTTGATCAGCTCCGCGGGATCGGTAGCCACGTGATGCTCCTGACGGTGGATGCGGGGTGGGGGCGCGCTGCGGGTGCCCGGGGGCACGGCTTCGCTCCGGCTCGTCACGTTTACCCGGTGGGCGCGTGCGGGGAGCCGCAGAACCGGCCAATGCGGTGCCGGGGCGGCGGTGGCGGGCCGGCGCGGCGGGCGGCGCGTCCGGCCGGCCCGTGGGGACCGGCCCGGGACGCGGCCCGCACCCGCCGCGGCCGCCGGCCGTGACGCCGCAGCGCCGCGGGGGCTCAGAGCTTGCCGAGCACCTGGGCGAGCAGGCTGCCCATCGCGGTCGCGGAGTCGCGGCCGGCCTGGAGCACCTCCTCGTGGTTGAGCGGCTCGCCCGTCATGCCGGCGGCGAGGTTCGTCACCAGCGACAGACCGAGCACCTCGGCGCCCGCCTCACGGGCGGCGATGGCCTCCAGGACCGTGGACATGCCGACCAGGTCGGCGCCCAGGGTGCGGATCATCTTGATCTCGGCCGGGGTCTCGTAGTGCGGGCCGGGGAACTGGGCGTAGACGCCCTCCTCCAGGCTCGGGTCGACCTCCTTGCACAGCGCGCGCAGCCGCGGCGAGTACAGGTCGGTCAGGTCGACGAAGTTGGCGCCGACGATCGGGGAGGTGGCGGTGAGGTTGAGGTGGTCGCTGATCAGGACCGGCTGGCCGGGGCGCATGCCCTCGCGCAGGCCGCCGCACCCGTTGGTGAGCACCACGGTCTTGCAGCCGGCGGCCACGGCGGTACGGACGCCGTGCGCGACGGCGGCCACGCCGCGGCCCTCGTAGTAGTGGGTACGGCCCAGGAAGACCAGCGCCCGCTTGGCGCCCACCTGGTAGGAGCGGATCTTGCCGCCGTGGCCGGCGACCGCCGGGGGCGGGAAGCCGGGCAGCTCGGTGACGGGGAATTCGTGCTCGGGCGCGCCCAGGGCCTCGGCGGCCGGCGCCCAGCCGGAGCCCATCACCAGGGCGACGTCGTGGGTCTCGGCGCCGGTCAGCTCGCGCAGGCGGGCGGCGGCGTCGGCGGCGGCACCCTGTGGGTCGCGCGCGATGTCCGGGGTAACAGATGCGTTCACGCGGACGAGGGTAGCCGGTAATCCCCTACGCGCGTAGATGTCGCTGCCCACGGTGCTGGGATCGTTGTCTTGTGGCATTTGCCAAACGCCCGTCCCCCGGGCGCGTCGCGACACCCGTACGGACGCATTCGGGCCCCGGCCCCGGACGCGCTGCGGTCCCGGCCCGCCCGGCCGCCCCTCAGCAGGGCCGCTTGCGCAGCTCCATCACATAGTCGTGCGGGGCGCCGGCGGACTCCGCGGCGTCCGCGATCTCGCCCAGGTAGCGGGCGGAGGGCAGTCCGCCCTCGTAGCCGTTGAGCACGAAGATCCAGGCCGTCTCGTCGCCTTCGAGGGTGTCCACCCGCACCCGCATCCGCCGGTAGATCTCCATACCGACGCCCTCCCAGCGGTCCAGGGACTCCTCGTCCATGGGGGCGATGTCGTAGAGCGCGACGAAGAGCTGGGAGCCCGGGTCCTCGACGACCGTCGCCAGCGCGCCCTCCCACCCCATCTGCTCGCCGCCGAAGGTCAGCCGCCAGCCGTTGAGCCAGCCGGTGCCGCGCAGCGGCGAGTGCGGTGCGCGGCGCGACATCAGCCGCGCGTCGAGGTTGCCGGCGTACGCGGCGTAGAGCGACATGGTTCCGAGGGTACGGGAGGTTGCCCGCCGGGCTCGTGGTACCGGAGGTTCGTACGACAGGGCTGTGCGGAGGGCGTCCGGACGACTGCGGGGCGCACACGGAGCCCCCGGGCGAGAGGGAGCTTCGGGCGTGCGGGACAATGGAGTACGTGACTCGGATCGTGATCATCGGTGGCGGACCCGGCGGATACGAAGCGGCCCTGGTGGCGGCCTCTCTCGGCGCGGAGGTGACCGTCGTCGACTGCGACGGTCTGGGCGGGGCGTCGGTGCTCACCGACTGCGTGCCCTCGAAGACCCTCATCGCCACGGCCGAGGTGATGACGACCTTCGACTCCTCGTACGAGGAGCTCGGCATCATCGTCGAGGACGACACGCCGCACATCGACCGGCCGGCCCGGGTCGTCGGCGTCGACCTCGGCAAGGTCAACCGACGCGTCAAGCGCCTGGCGCTCGCCCAGTCGCATGACATCACCGCTTCCGTGACCCGTGCCGGCGGCCGGGTCGTGCGCGGCCGCGGCCGGCTGGAGCCGGGCCAGGCGCCGGACGGTTCGCGCAAGGTGACGGTGACCGCCGCCGACGGCACGTCCGAGGGTCTGATCGCGGACGCGGTGCTGATCGCCACGGGCGCGCACCCCCGCGAGATCCCCGACGCGCTGCCCGACGGCGAGCGGATCTTGAACTGGACGCAGGTCTACGACCTCGACGAGCTGCCCCAGGAGCTCATCGTGGTCGGTTCCGGTGTCACCGGCGCCGAGTTCGCCGGTGCCTACCAGGCGCTCGGCTCCCGCGTCACCCTCGTCTCCTCCCGCGACCGCGTGCTGCCGGGCGAGGACCCGGACGCCGCCGCCGTGCTGGAGGACGTCTTCCGCCGCCGCGGCATGAACGTCATGGCGCGCTCGCGGGCACAGTCCGCCAAGCGGGTCGGCGACCGCGTCGAGGTCACCCTCGCCGACGGCCGGACGATCTCCGGTACGCACTGCCTGATGGCGGTCGGCTCGATCCCCAACACCGAGGGGATCGGCCTGGAGGCGGCCGGCGTCAAGCTCAAGGACTCCGGTCACGTCTGGACCGACAAGGTCTCGCGCACCACCGCCCCCGGCGTGTACGCGGCCGGCGACTGCACGGGCGTCTTCGCGCTGGCGTCCGTCGCCGCGATGCAGGGCCGGATCGCGATGTACCACTTCCTCGGCGACGCGGTGACGCCGCTGAACCTCAAGACCGTCTCCGCGAACGTCTTCACCGACCCCGAGATCGCCACCGTCGGCTACTCCCAGGCCGACGTCGACGGCGGCCGGATCGACGCCCGGGTCGTGAAGCTGCCGCTGCTGCGCAACCCGCGCGCGAAGATGCAGGGCATCCGCGACGGTTTCGTGAAGCTCTTCTGCCGTCCGGGCACGGGCATCGTCGTCGGCGGTGTGGTGGTCTCCCCGCGCGCCAGCGAGCTGATCCACCCCATCTCGATCGCGGTCGACAACAATCTGACCGTCGAGCAGATCGCCAGCGCCTTCACGGTCTACCCGTCGCTGTCCGGCTCGATCGCCGAGGTCGCCCGCCAGTTGCACTCCCGTAAGACCGCCGGAGAGTAACCGGCGGGCAAGCGACAAAGAAGCGACAGCCGGGCGCCCATAGGCGATTGAAAACTTTGTGCCCCCCGTGAGCACTGGGGATGAAACGTCCCTGCATGGAATGGCGGCCGGGCCGCGGCGGCGATGCGCCGCCGCGCCGGCCGTCAGGGCGGCTGACCAGGCAGCAAGCGGGCGGCGCCGCGCGGCAGTTCGACGTAGGCGCGACATATGCGCGCCGCATACCACGTCAGGCCTTGCGCTGTGAACAACTTCCGTTAATTGGTGCAACCTGCTGAAAACAGACGGTCGTTGGCGTTACTGTCAGTTTCGTGTTCGCTGCAGAACGTCGCCAATTGATCCTTGAAATGGTGCGCGCCAACGGGGCGGTTTCGCTCCGGGAGCTCGCCCGCGTCGTCCAGACCTCCGAAGTAACCGTACGGCGGGATGTGCGGGCGCTGGAGGCAGAGGGACTGCTCGACCGCCGGCACGGCGGTGCGGTCCTGCCGGGAGGTTTTACCAGGGAATCCGGATTCCCGCAGAAATCCCATCTAGCGACCGCGGAGAAAACGGCCATCGCCGATCTCGCGGCCGGCTTCGTCGAAGAGGGCGAGGCCATTGTCGTCGGCGCGGGAACGACCACCCAGGAGCTGGCCCGCCGGCTCGCCCGTGTCCCCGGACTCACCGTCGTCACCAACTCCCTGCTCGTCGCCCAGGCGTTGGCCCATGCCAACCGCGTCGAGGTCGTGATGACCGGCGGCACCCTGCGCGGCTCCAACTATGCGCTGGTCGGCAGCGGCGCCGAGCAGTCCCTCCAGGGCCTGCGGGTGTCCCGCGCCTTCCTGTCGGGCAGCGGTCTGACCGCCGAGCGCGGCCTGTCCACCTCCAACATGCTCTCCGCCAGCGTCGACCGGGCGCTGGTCCAGGCGGCGGGGGAGGTGGTGGTGCTCGCCGACCACACCAAGCTCGGCTCCGACACCATGTTCCAGACCGTGCCGACGGACGTGATCACTCGCCTGGTCACGGACGAGCCGCCGGCCCACGACGACCGCGCCGCCACCGAACTCCAGGCGCTGGCCGACCAGGGGGTCCAGATCGCCGTCGCCGGTGGTCCGGGCGCGGGGCATGCGACCGGTCAGCCGGGCCTGGACGGCACCGCCGGTGACCGCAGAGGACCGCGGCGGGACGTCCCGCTGCCGGGCCAGCGGCGCAGCCATGCGCCGGGTGCCGCGGGCGGTGCGCCGCAGCTGCGCCCGGCGGCGTCGCTGAGCGAGTCACCGGGCGGTGGCCGGGTCGCCGATCTGGCGCCACGGCGGCGCTGAGCGCGACCGACGGGGCGAGCGGCCGGCCCGGGGAAGGCGCCCTGCCGGCAGCGCGCCTTCCTAGCAGGAGCCGCTCTCCGGCTTCAGTCCGCGCAGGGTGAGCCTCAGCAGCCGATCGGCGAGCTTCGGATCGTCCGGGGACTCCTCGACGGCCAGCGCGATGCCGTTGGTCAGCTGCATCAGATCGCCGATGCTCACATCCGGGCGTACCGACCCGGCCTGCTGGGCACGGGCCAGCAGCGCGCCGCCGGCCTCCCGCATCGGCACGCTGCACCGCGCCATCCCCGAGCTCTCGTCCGCCGAGGCGGTCATCAGAGCCCGCGACAGCCCGCGGTAGGTGCTGGCGTGGGTGATGATCGCGCGCAGCCAGTCGACCAGCGCGGCGCACGGCTGGGGCGCGTCGGCCAACTGGCCGGCGTATGCCAGCAGGGCCTCCACCTCGCTCTGGAAGACCGCGCCCATCAGGGCGGTGCGGTTGGGGAAGTGCCGGTAGAGGGTGCCGATGCCGACACCGGCGCGGCGTGCGATGTCCTCCAGTGAGGTGTCCGTGCCGTGCTCGGTGAAGGCCGTCCGGGCCTCGGTCAGCAGCCGTTCGTAATTGCGGCGCGCGTCGGCCCGCATGGGGCGTACGTCGTGTGTCCGCGCCGGTGCGGCCGCCATCGGACCCCGCGCCGCCTGCCGCTGCCCTGCCGTCTCCGTCGCCATCGCCGTCCTTCCTCGACCCGGCCGGTTTGCGGCCCGGTGGATCCAGGATGCCATTGCCCGATCGGGGGGTGTTCCGGTGCGGTATGCAAGGAATGCCGGAGGTGCCCTCCTGTTGTCCCGGAGGGTGCGCCCGCGCCCCGCCCGGTGGACGGACGGCGCACGGGGCGTGAAGTCGCGGCGTACCGCGGTGGTCGCGCGGCCGAACACCTCGGGCGGGCCGCAACGCCGCGCCGTCAAGAGACATCAAACCTGGCGCAATGAGGTCTTCCGGGCTGTTCCGGAGACCCGGGAGGACGCCGTGCCAGGCCGCCGGGGAGCGGCGCGCGGCGCCGGACATCTGGGGAAAACGTCATGGGACTGACCAGCCGGTCGCTGTTGTACGCCATGGCCGCGGTCGCCGTGGTCTGCGTAGGACTCACGCTCTGGCTGTGGCCGCGGTTCGCCGGGCGCGGGCCGCGGGCGCTCCTGGGGCGGCTCGGCTCGATCGCCGCCACCCAGCTGACCATCGTGGCGGCGCTGGGCCTGGCGGTGAACGCCAACTTCCAGTTCTACGGCTCCTGGCACGAGCTGCTCGGCCTGTACGACGACGCGCCGGCCGCCGCCGGGAAGTGGGGCGACGGCGGTATGGCCGGGCCCGCCGGCGACCCGTCCAAGGGCCTGGTCCAGGCGTCGGGCCCGGACGGGCTGGACAAGGTGCACGGTCTGCCGAAGGGCCCGCCGGACCAGGTGGGCAAGGTCGAGGCGGTGCGGATCGTCGGCAAGCGGACCCGGGCGGTGGACCCGGCCTATGTCTATCTGCCGCCGCAGTACTTCCAGCCGCAGTACGCCCGCCAGCGCTTCCCCGTCATCGTCGCGCTGAGCGGCTACCCGGGCGGCACGTTCCTGCTGGCCCAGCATCTGCGGCTGCCGCAGACCGCCGCCGGGCTGATCCGCGCCGGCCGGATGCAGCCGACCGTCATCGTGATGCTGCGGCCCACCATCGCGCCGCCGCGCGACACCCAGTGCGTCGACGTGCCCGGCGGCCCGCAGGCCGAGACCTTCTTCGCCCGCGACGTCCCCGACGCCCTGAAGTCGCACTACCGGATCGGCCACGACCCCGGCGGCTGGGGTGTGCTGGGCTACTCCTCGGGCGGCTCCTGCGCCCTCCAGCTCAGCATGCGGCACGACCGCACCTACACCGCTGCGGCCGCCCTCTCGCCCGACTACAAGGTCAGCAACGATCCCACGACCGGCAACCTCTTCGGCGACGGCCGGGACCGGGTCCGCCGCCGCCAGGAGCACGATCTGGTGTGGCGGCTGCGGCATCTGCCGGCCCCGCAGGTCAGCGTCCTGGTGGGCACGAGCCGTACGGGCGAGAAGAACTACCCGGCCGCTCGGGCCTTTCTGGCCGCGGTGCGGCCGCCGATGAAGGCCGACGCCGTCGTCCTGGACCACGGCAGCCACAACTTCGCCACCTGGCGGCGCGAGGTGCCCTCCGCGCTGGAGTGGATGGACAAGCGGCTGACGTTCCCGGAGGACGTGGTGGGCAACTCGTAGCGCGGGCGCCGGCGGCGGCGCGGGGAAGGTCCCGGACACGTTCGAGGGGCTCGCGGCGGTCCACCGCCACGAGCCCCTCGAAGGTTTCGGAACTACCGGGTCAGTCCTTGATCTCGCAGATCACCGCGCCGGACGTGAGCGCGGCGCCGACCTCGGCGGTCAGGCCCTTGATGGTGCCGGAGCGGTGCGCGTTCAGCGGCTGCTCCATCTTCATCGCCTCCAGGACGACGACCAGCTCGCCCTCGGTGACCTGCTGGCCCTCCTCGACGGCGACCTTGACGATGGTGCCCTGCATCGGCGAGGCGAGCGCGTCGCCGGAGGCGGCGCTGCCGGCCTTCTTGGCGGCCTTGCGCTTGGGCTTGGCGCCACCGGCGACCGCGGCGCGGGCCAGCGGCATGCCGAGCGAGGACGGCAGCGAGACCTCCAGGCGCTTGCCGCC
This sequence comes from Streptomyces sirii, assembly GCF_045690365.1. Classification (NCBI taxonomy): domain Bacteria; kingdom Bacillati; phylum Actinomycetota; class Actinomycetes; order Kitasatosporales; family Streptomycetaceae; genus Streptomyces; species Streptomyces sirii. The sequence goes on from NZ_CP147982.1 coordinate 5,760,950, forward strand.
GACCTCGACGACGACCGTCTCACGGGTGTCGGCCTCGGACTCCTCCGCGCCGGGCGCGGCGAACGGGGCGATCTCGTTGACGAACTCGGTCTCGATCCAGCGGGTGTGGACGGTGAACGGGTCCGCGGAGCCGGTCAGTTCGGGGCCGAACGCCGGGTCCTTGACGACCGCGCGGTGGAAGGGGATGGCCGTGGCCATGCCGTCCACGTGGAACTCCGCCAGGGCACGGGCGGCGCGCTGCAGGGCCTGCGCGCGGGTGGCGCCGGTGACGACCAGCTTGGCCAGCAGGGAGTCCCAGGCCGGGCCGATGACCGAGCCGGACTCCACGCCCGCGTCCAGGCGCACGCCCGGACCGGAGGGGGCGTCGAAGCGGGTGACCGTGCCGGGTGCCGGGAGGAAGTTGCGGCCCGGGTCCTCGCCGTTGATGCGGAACTCGAAGGAGTGGCCGCGCACCGCCGGGTCGTCGTAGCCGAGCTCCTCGCCGTCGGCGATCCGGAACATCTCGCGGACCAGGTCCAGGCCGGTGACCTCCTCGGTGACCGGGTGCTCGACCTGCAGGCGGGTGTTGACCTCCAGGAAGGAGATCGTGCCGTCCTGGCCGACGAGGAACTCGCAGGTGCCGGCGCCCTCGTAGCCGGCCTCCTTGAGGATGGCCTTGGACGCGCGGTACAGCTCGGCGTTCTGCTCGTCCGTCAGGAACGGCGCGGGGGCCTCCTCCACCAGCTTCTGGTGGCGGCGCTGCAGCGAGCAGTCGCGGGTGGAGACCACGACCACGTTGCCGTGCTTGTCGGCCAGGCACTGGGTCTCGACGTGCCGCGGGCGGTCCAGGTAGCGCTCGACGAAGCACTCGCCGCGGCCGAAGGCGGCGACCGCCTCACGGACGGCCGAGTCGTACAGCTCGGGGACCTCGTCGAGGGTGCGGGCGACCTTCAGGCCGCGGCCGCCGCCACCGAACGCCGCCTTGATCGCGATGGGCAGGCCGTGCTCCTTGGCGAAGGCGACGACCTCCTCCGCGCCGGAGACCGGGTCGGGGGTGCCGGCGACCAGCGGCGCACCGGCGCGCTGGGCGATGTGCCGCGCGGCGACCTTGTCGCCGAGGTCGCGGATGGCATGCGGGGGAGGGCCGATCCAGGTCAGCCCGGCGTCCAGGACGGCCTGGGCGAACTCGGCGTTCTCGGAGAGGAAGCCGTAGCCGGGGTGGATGGCGTCCGCGCCCGAATCGGCGGCGGCGGCCAGGACCTTGGCGATGTCCAGGTAGCTGGTGGCAGGAGTGTCACCGCCCAGGGCGTAAGCCTCGTCTGCCGCGCGTACGTGCAGAGCGTCCCGGTCGGGGTCGGCGTAGACGGCTACGCTGCCGATCCCCGCGTCCCGGCATGCACGGGCAACGCGAACAGCGATTTCGCCACGGTTGGCGATGAGCACCTTGCGCACGATGGGTCCTTCCTTGGCGCTTCGCCGCATCAATAGGGATGCGGCGATTTTAGGGACTGGCGACACCGCGTGCCGACCCGTTCCCTGGGGTGAGCTTTCCCACACGGAGTGTGCCCGGAGCGCCAGTGAGGGACCTAAGTCCCCTGGTATCCCAGGGTAGGCCCGGATCCACGGGCTCCGGAGCGAGACGCGGTGTGGCCTAGGTCTCGAACTTCCGGGATCCAGCGGATCGTCAATTCTTTGTGGAGTCCCTACGAATGGCCGAAGAAAACTTTGCCGCCGGCTCCGTCCGTCGGCGTGCCGCCGGACCGTCGCCCGCAGTCGTCCGCACCCACTCGCGCAGAACCCTTGCCCTGGCTATTACCCATTAGTAGCGTGCCCGATGTCTTTGTACTCGCGGTAACGGATGTCTTCCGGAAGTGGGTGGGCGGGGTGATGGCACGACGACCGGTGGCGGCGGCCGCAGCGGTGGTACTGATCCTGGAGGCCTTCGGGATCGTGCTGCTCAACTGGATCCTGAGCATCGTCGTGGACCGGCAGCAGATGTCGCTGGCGGGGCTGCAGCCCCGCGCGATGTCCGCCGGCTCCTGGATAGGCGGCGTCCTCTTCGGGCTCTACCTCCTGTTCTGCGCCGCCGTCCTGATCCGCACCGCGGTGCGCGACCGCGCCCCGGGCGGCTTCGCCCGTATCGCCCTGATCGGTGCCGCCGTGGTGCACGGTCTGCTGGGCGCCTTCGCCGTCGGCCTGGTCGGCTGGGTCGCCTTCCTCGCGATGAGCGTCGTGCTGGGGCTGATCGTGCTGACGCTGGTGGCGTACGGGGAGGGCCGTAGCGGGCAGGAGAGCGACGGCGGCCCCGAGGGCGCCCCGAACGGGCCGCCGGCGGCGGCGCCCGGCACGGTCTGAAAGCACCCCCACCGGCACCCGCCCCGCGCCCGAACTCCCCGCTCCCCGGCTCCGGTCGACACCCCCTGAGGCCCCGCGACACGCCCGGGTTAGGCTCAGCGCGCTGTGTCGTCGACGGGGGATGGTGCGCATGCAGGCGTCAGTTGCGGCTGCCGGAGCGCGAACGGGCGCGCCGGTCTTCATCGGCCCGTACGCGGTGCTGGGCCGGCTGGACGACGAGGCGTCCCAGGTACCCGTACCCGAGCGGCGGTTCATCGGGCGGAGCGCGGACGGCGACCGCACGGTCCTGGTCGGGCTGCCGCTCCCCGGAGCCGACCCCGGCCGGTTCCTGGCCGAGGCGGAGGCCTCCCGCTATCTGCTCGGACCGTGGTCCGCCCCGGTCGCCGAGCTCGCCGCGCCCGGTGACGCGCCCTGGCACGCCCGCCCGTACGTCCCGGTGGTCCCGCTGCCGGCCGCACTCGCCGTGCACGGCCGCCCGCTGCCCGAACGCACCGTGCGGGCCCTGGGCGCCGCCCTCGTGGAGACCCTGATCATCGGGCACGGGCAGGGGCTGAGCCACGCCGGAGTCTCGCCCGCGGCCGTACTGCTGGCGGCGGACGGGCCCCGGCTCACCTGCTTCGGGGCGGTACGCGCCGCGGCCGCGGACGGCACCGCGCGCTCCGGGCTGCCGGGCCTGGAGTCCGGGACCCTGCCGCCGGAGCAGGCAGCCGGCGGGCACCCGCAGCCGGCGGGCGACATCTACGCCCTGGGTGCGACCCTCGCCTACGCCGCGACCGGCCATACCGTGCCGGAACGGGAGGAGTTGCCGGCCGCCCTGCGGTCCGTCGTCTCGGCCTGCCTGTCCCGGGATCCGGCCGCCCGGCCGCGTCCGGCGGAGCTGCTGGACGCGCTCAGCCCGATCACCGCGCACCCCGGCGCGGGCGCCGACACCGCCGGCAACCCCGCCGAGCGGGCCGCCGCCGCGCTCGGCCCCGGCTGGCTGCCCGGCCGGATCATCGCGGCCCTGGCCCGCCAGTCGGCCGGGCTGCTCGCCGCGACCCTTCCGCCTCCGCCCGCCGCACGCCAGGACTGACACCGCCATGCCCTCGCCCCTGACCCACGACGACCCGCACGGCTTCGGCCCCTACCGCCTCATCGCCCGGCTGGGCAGCGGCGGGATGGGCACCGTCTACCTGGCGCGCTCGCCGGGCGGCCGGACCGTGGCGGTCAAGACCATGCACGCCCGGATCGCCACCGAGGCCGCCTTCCGCACCCGCTTCCGGCTGGAGGCGGACGCCGCCCGGGTCATCGGCGGACGCCACGGCGCCCAGGTCGTCGAGGCCGATCCGCTCGCCGAAACCCCCTGGATCGCCACCGAGTACGTCCTCGGCCCGCCGCTGGACGAGGCGGTGGAGCTGGCCGGCCCGCTGCCCGAGGCGTCCGTACGGGCCCTGGGGGCCGCGCTGTGCGGGGCGCTCGGCCAGCTGCACGGCTCCGATGTCGTGCACCGCGACCTCAAACCGTCGAACATCATGGTCACCGCCCACGGCCCGAAGGTCATCGACTTCGGTATCGCCCGCGCCCTGGGCGACGACCGGCTGACCCATACCGGCGCCGCGGTCGGCACCCCCGCGTTCATGTCGCCGGAGCAGGCGACCGGCGGGGAACACACCCCGGCCGGGGACGTCTTCGCGCTCGCCGGGGTCCTGGTCTTCGCCGCCACCGGCCACGGTCCGTTCGGCGACGGGCGGCCCGCGGACCTGCTGTACCGGGTCACCTACGGCGAACCCGACCTCACCGGCACCCCCGCCGCCCTCGCCCCGATCCTGGCCGGCTGCCTGGCCAAGGACCCCGCCCAGCGCCCGACCACCGCCGAGCTGTCGGCCCGGCTGCACGACGGCGGCGGCGAGTTCGCCGACCTGCTGCCGGACGCGGTGCTCGCGGAGATCGGGCGGCGGGCGAGCGAGGTCTGGCAGGTCGTGCCGCAGCGGCTGCCCGCACCGGCCGACCAGCCGGAGACCGTGCCGATGGCCGACGTGCCCGCCGCGGGCGGCCTCTCCCGCCGGGGGCTGCTGATGGCCGGCGCGGGGTCGGTGCTCGGCGTGGCGGGAGCCGGGGCGGGGGTGTGGGCCGTGCTGGGGCAGGACGCGCCGGCGCCGGGCCCCGGCACCGGGCCCGGGTACACCAAGCCGAAGCCGGGGCCGAGCGTCGGCGCGCTGAAGAAGAAAAAGCTGGACTCGGTGTGGCAGAAGCAGACCGGTGGTCCCGATGACGACCAGAACCCCGAAGTGCCCATGGTCGCCGGCGACCAGGTCGTCCTGGTGGCGGGCGCCGAGGCGCGCGGAGTGGACCCGAAGTCCGGTGAGTCAGCGTGGACGTTCTCGCTGTTTGCGGACGACTCCTGGCAGGTCGCCTCGGACGGCGAGCGCGTCTACCAGATCCTGCGGGTCGAGAACGGGCAGGACCTGATGACGAAGACCGTCTCGTGGTTCCTCGCCCCCGTGGACCTCCGTACGGGCAAGGCGGGCACGCGCATCGCCCCGGTGTCGGACTCCCGGCACAACGGCATTATCAGCCGGCTGCTGGCGGTCGCCGACGCCACCGCCTACCTGGCGATCTCGCACGGGAAGGTCAAGTCGCACGAGCGCCTGTCGCGCTGGTCCGTGACAGCGGTGGATCTGGCCTCGGGGCGCCGGAAGTGGACGGACCCGGTGCCGTTCCACCCCGCTAAGAGCGACGACAACCACTTCCTCTCCGCCAAGGCGTCCGGCAACCGCCTGGTCCTCCTCCAGCAGATGAACGACGGCAAGGTCAGGATCGTCGCCCGTGACACCCGCACCGGGAAGGTCGCCTGGGACAAGCCGTGGGACGGCGCCGACTCGCGGTACGTGAGGGACCCGCTCGCGGTCGACGGCCGGCACCTCTACCTGGGCTACGGCCCGTTGCGGGCGCTGCGGCTCAGCGACGGCGGACAGGCGTGGGACACCTCCTCCGTGCGCCCCAAGAAGACGTACGGACCGGCGGTCCTCAAGGGCGGTGCGGTGTACGCGGTGGAGAAGGGCCTCGGCCTGGTGTCGTACGGCGCCGGCGGCGGCAAGCCGCGGTGGGCGGAGAAGAGCGCGGAGGGCCCGCGGGCGGACCACGTCGTACGGCCCGTGATCGGCTCCGAGTACGCCTACACCTACAGCGACACCGACAAGGTCCTCCGGGCCGTCGGCCTCGCCTCGCGCACCACCGAGCAGCTGTACACCACCAGCGGGACCCGCTTCGTCGCCCACGAGAAGAGCCGGATGGTCATCGCGTCCGGTCCCCACTTCCTCGCTGGCTTCCCCCTCCGCTGAACTCCCCGGAAAGACACCGCCCATGAAACCCCTCGGCACCGGCGACCCGCTCCGCCTCGGCCCCTACCGCCTGCTCGGTGTGCTCGGCGAGGGAGGTATGGGCAAGGTCTACGTCGGCCAGGACGCCGAAGGCACCGTCGCCGCGGTCAAGGTGCTGCGGCCCGAACTCACCGGCGAAGCGAACCTCGCGCAGCGCTTCGTCCGCGAGGCACAGGCGGCGACGGCCGTGGTGAGCAAGGGCGTGGCACGCGTGCTGGGCACGGACACCGAGGGCGGCCGTCCGTGGATCGCTACCGAGTTCCTGGCCGGACCGACCCTCGACGAGGCCGTCGCGGCGTACGGCCCCTTCGACGAACCGACCGTACGCGCCCTTGCCGCCTCGATCGCGCGCACCCTGACGGACATTCACGCCACCGGCCTGGTCCACCGCGACCTCAAGCCCCCGAACATCGTCCTGACGTCGAGCGGCCCGCGGGTCATCGACTTCGGCATCGCCCGCCCCGAGCACGGTCTGACCCTCACCACCACCGGCCAGGTCCCGGTCACCCCCGGCTACGGCGCCCCCGAGCAGGTCCTGGGCCGCCGTGCCGCGGCGCCCGCCGACGTCTTCTCCCTGGGCGCGGTCCTCGTCCACGCGGCGAGCGGCCACCGGGCCTTCGACGGCGCCCACATCGCCGCCCTCCAGTACAAGGTCGTCCACGACGAACCCGACCTGGACGGCGTCCCGGAAGCGCTGCGGCCGCTCATCGTCCCCTGCCTGGCCAAGGACCCGGCCGTCCGCCCCACGCCCGCCCAGATCGCCGCGGCCTTCGCGCCGCCGCGGGGGGCCGAACGGGGCTGGCGGCGCGGTCCGGTGAGCCAGGCGATCAAGGAGCGGGAGAACAGCCTCCACGAGCTGACCACCACGGTCATGGCGGGGGCGGGCCCCCAACAGGTGACGCGGCGCCGGCTGCTCACCGGCCTGGCCGCGGGCGGGGTGGTCCTCGCCGCGGGCGGCGGCGCGGCGGCCGCCTGGTGGCCGCGCTCACCGAAGCAGCCCAAGAAGAAGGTCGACCTCTTCGCCTTCCCGCCCGCAGTCAGGACGCCCATGGCGCACGTGCTGAACCCGGACGACGGTGACATGATCATCGGCGGGTCCCCCAAGGAGCTGTGGACCGTGCACAGCCTCGCCGAGGACACCCCCGCGCCCCTGCCCGTCCGGGACGTCATCGTCTTCGGCACGGCCGGCGGGGGGCTCGCCGCCCACAACGTCGTGGACGGCAAACGCCGTTGGGCCGTCCAGGACCTCAAGGCCACCGGCCGCTACGTCTCCCTCTCGGACCGGCTGATCGCGGCCGTCGACGCCAAGGGGACGCTGCGCACCTTCGTTCCCTCCACGGGGGAACCGCGGTGGACGGCCGACGTCGACGCCGAGCAGCTGTTGGCCGCGGACGACGAGGCGGTCTACCTCGTGACCAAGGACCACCGGTTGCGGGCGGTCGGGCGGTCCGATGCGAAGGTCCGCTGGACGGTACGGCCCCCCGACGGCTATCGCGGCACGCTCGCCCCGACGGGCGTGGCCGCCGGCGGCCGGCTGGTCGTCTCCACCGACAAGGGAGACGTGCTCGCCTTCGCCACCTCCGACGGCCATCGGGTCTGGGATCTGCGCAACCAGTGGGACGGCGTGATCCGCCCGGCAGTCCACGGCTCGACCGTCTACCTCAACGGCCGCACGCTCACGGCCCGGAGACTGGCCGACGGCAAGGAACTATGGAAGGTCGAGGCGCGGGACGCGGCCTGGCACAAGCACCAGGACTGGGGCCCGGCGACCCCGTACGACGACGATCTGCTCTACGCCACGCACGGCAACTGGGCCCGGAAGATCAAGCGCAGCGACGGCAGCAAGATCATCGAGTGTCGTGGGACGGCCGATCTCAGTCGCCCGGTGCTCACTCAGGGAAACGGTGTCTGGTTCATCGACGAGGACATCTGGAACCAGGTCAACGCGGTGGACCAACGGACCGGCTACCCCGTGTGGGAGTACGAACTCCCCAAGGCCGAACGCCGCTGGCTGGCGGCCGACGGCAACCGCGTCTTCGTCATGAACGACAACTCGCTCTACGCGTTGCCGGTGTTCTGATGCCCGGCCCCGGCCCGGCCCCGGCGTTCTCGGATGTCTTCGCTCCTTCTCGGCCGGTGCGACTACCCTGTGATGATCATGCTGGGCAGATCTGAACGGCGGCCACGCCTGAAGTTCGGTGCACCGCTGATCTGCGGGATGAATCGACGTCAACTATGAGGGGGACAGCATGGTGAGGAAGACGCGGGTGAGGGTTGCCGCCCTCACGTCGGCGCTGATCGGAACCACCTTGACCAGCGGCATCGCGGTGGCGAGCACTCCTGCCCCGGCAGCCGCCCGCACCGTCCAGGCGGCCGGTGCGACTGCTTCGGCGGCCGCGTCACAGGCCCGCAGGCCGCTTCCGGTAAGGACGCTGGAGGCAGTGACACTGCGGGCGAAGCCGTCGAGCCGCTCCGCTGCCTTGGGAGTCATCCCCAAGGGCGTGAGGCTCATGGCCTATGAGCCCGAGGCCAGCGGGATGTACCACGCCTGCGGGAAAGCGGGAAACAAGTGGTTTCGCGTGGGGAAGGACGGCACTGACATCAACGGTTGGGTCGTTGCCAACTGCCTCAAGTTCCCCCCGCCGCCGCTGCCTCGATGAACCTTGTTGATCGCCGGCCACGGGCGGTCGGGGCCCTGGTACCCCGACCGCCCGACCGCTACTTCACCGGCGCATCCGCCCGCAGCACCTCCATGAACGCCCGCATCCAGTCCGGGTGGTCGGGCCAGGCGCGGGCGGAGACGACCTTGCCGTCGACGACGGCCGAGGCGTCGACGAATTCGCCGCCGCCCATCTCCACGTCCGGTGCGCAGGCCGGGTAGGCGGCGGTGCGGCGGCCCTTGAGGACGCCGAGGGGGGCGAGGGTGGTGGCCGCGTGGCAGATGTGGGCGACGGGCTTGTCGGCGTCGAAGAAGTGGGTGACGACGCGGCGGTAGTCGGAGTCGTTGCGCAGGTACTCGGGGGCCCGGCCGCCCGGGAGGACCAGCCCGGCGTAGTCGGCCGGGTCGACCTCGGACAGGGCGAGGTCGGACGGCCAGGAGTGGCCCGGCCGTTCGATGTAGGTGTCGAAGTTGTCGACGAAGTCGTGCACGACGAACTGCAGCTTCTTGCGCGACGGGGCCGCGATGCGGACCTCGTAGCCTTCCTCCAGCAGCCGCTGGTACGGGTAGAAGAACTCCAGGTCCTCGGTGGCGTCGCCGGCGATGAGCAGGATCTCGGGCATGCTGCGCACTCCTCGTGGGGTCGGGCGGACCGGTGTGATCCGGCTGATCGGGTCGATCAGGCCGTATCGGATCAATCGGTTCCCCACGCCGTGACGTTGAATGCATCGCCCACCGCCGGCCGTCCGGTTCGCAGCACGGAGAACTTCGCGCCGAAGGCGACCCCGCCCTCGGGGATGCGGCGGTAGGAGGCGAGGGTGCGCAGCGGTTCGGGTCCGGCTTTGGTGCCGGTGCGCTGGTCGACGAGGGTGACGGCGCAGCGCACGGCGAGCTTGGTGAAGCCCAGTTCGCCGTCGCCGAGGGTGATCCGGCGGGCCCGGTCCTCGGTCTGGGGCTCCCGCCATCCGTCGACGACGATGTTCGGCCGGAAGCGCTCCATCGCGACCGGGGCCCGTCCGGCGGCGGTGATACGGGAGTTGAGGTCGTCGAGGGAGGCGAGGGACAGGACGTGGACGGCGCTGCTGTCGGCGAAGCCGGAGGTGCCGGGGGTGCACCCGTCGGTGACCCGGTCGTGCTCCGGCGGTACCCGCACGAGCCGGCTGGGCGCGCCGAGCACCTCGGACAGCCAGCCGGCCGCCGCCTCCCCCTGGTCGACGGCGCGGTACGGCGTGCCGAACATCTCGACGCCGACCCGGGCCGCGGACCCGGTGCCGTAGGCGATCTCATACGTCAGGGGGGCGATTCCCGGCGCGGACAGGGTGAGTTCGGTGCCCTTGGCGCCGACCTCGGGGCGTATGACCGCGAGGGTGGGGTCGGTGCGCTGGCTGCGGAAGACGCCGTCCTCGCCGACGACCATGAAGCTGCGGTCGTGGGCGAGGCCGGCCCGGGTGAGCTCCACCGAGGCCGCCGGGGTGCCGGCGCAGCCCTTGACGGGGTAGCTGATCAGTTCGACGACGGTTGCCATGCGATCAGCCTATGAGGGCTTCAGGTCCACAGCTGGGTGATCGCCACGTCCAGGTCCGCGAGCAGGCGGCGCAGCAGCGGCAGGGACAGGCCGATGACGTTGCCGGGGTCGCCGTCGATGCCGTCGACGAAGGGGGCGGAGCGGCCGTCGAGGGTGAAGGCGCCGGCGACGAAGAGCGGCTCGCCGCTCGCGACGTACGCGGCGATCTCGTCGTCCGTGGGCTCGCCGAAGCGGACCGTGGTGGAGGCGGTGGCGGACACCTCGCGGCCGTCGGTGGTGTCGATGACGCAGTGGCCGGTCCGCAGGACGCCGGAGCGGCCGCGCATGGACTTCCAGCGGGCGGTGGCGTCCTCGGCGTCGGCGGGCTTGCCCAGCGCCCGGCCGTCCAGCTCCAGGACCGAGTCGCAGCCGACGACCAGCGCGCCCGCGGCCTCCGGGCGGGCGGCGACGGCCGCGGCCTTCGCCTCGGCCAGGACGCGGGCCAGCTCGCCGGGCGTGGCCGCGGTCAGCGCGTCCTCGTCGACGCCGCTGACGATGACCTCGGGCGCCAGCCCGGCCTGGCGCAGCAGGGCCAGCCGGGCCGGGGACTGGGAGGCCAGGACGAGGCGGCGGGGGCGGGTGGGGGAGTGGGGCTGCTCTTCGGTCATGGGCGCCATCGTACGGAGCCGCCGCCGGCCCGGGTACGGCCGGACTACTTGCCCAGGACCGCCTGCATGACCTGCTTGGCGATGGGGCCGCCCAGCTTGCCGCCGGCGATCTCGGCGCGGGGGATGTCCATGTCCTTGGGGTCGACGAAGACGGCGACCGCCACCGGGGAGGAGCCGTCGCTCTGCTTGGCGTAGGAGACGAACCAGGCGTAGGGGCGTTCGTCGTTGACATTCGCGCCGTGCTGGGCGGTGCCGGTCTTGCCGCCGACCGTCACGCCGTCGATCTTGGCCTTGTCGGCCGTGCCCTTCTCGACGGTGTACTCCATCATCTGCTGCACCTTCTTGGCGGTGTCGGCGGAGACGGCCTGGGACATCATCTTCGGTTCGAACTTCTCGATCGTCGACAGGTCGGAGCCGCGCACCTCGTCGACGATGTGCGGCATCATCAGCTTGCCGTCGTTGGCGAGCCCCGCCGCCACCATCGCCATCTGCATCGGCGTGCTGGTCAGGCTGCCCTGGCCCATGCCGGTCAGCGCGGTCTGCGGCTTGTCGAGCTTGTCCGGGTAGAGGCTCTTGGTGGCCAGCAGGTCCCCGAAGTCCTTGTCGTAGACGTCGGAGTTGAAGCCGAACTTCTCCGCGGTCTCGCGCATCTTGTCCTTGCCGACCTTCAGCGCGGTGTCCAGGAAGACGTTGTTGCACGACCACTGCATACCGGTCTTGAGGGAGGCCTTGTCGCAGGGCGCGCCCGCGACGTCGTTGCCGATCTTCGTCGTGCTCAGCGGCAGCTGGTAGGGGGCGGGGGCGCCCGAGGGGGCGTCGATGTCGCTGACCACCCCGTGCTCCAGGGCGGCGGCCGCGGTGAGGATCTTGAAGGTGGAGCCGGGGGCGAAGGTCTCGCGCAGCGCCCGGTTGCTCAGCGGCTTGGTCTTGTCGTCGTCCAGCGCCTTGAACTTCCCGCTCTCGGCGTTGGAGATGCCGGCGAAGACCGACGGGTCGTAGGAGGGGGTGGAGGCCAGCGCGAGGACCTTGCCGTTGCGCGGGTCGAGGGCGACCACCGCGCCCTTGGCGTTGAGGTCGGTCAGGCCCTTGTAGGCGGCTTTCTGCGCCTTGGGGTCGATGGTGGTGATCACATCACCGCCGCGCGGCTTCTCCCCGGTCAGGATGTCCTTGGCGCGCTTGAGCGCGAGCCGGTCGTCCTTGCCGCTGAGCACCTTGTTGTAGATGCCCTCCAGGAAGGTCGTGCCCTGGGCCTGCGAGGCGAAGCCGGTGACCGGGGCGTACATCGGGCCGTCCTTGTACGTCCGCTTGTACTTGAAGTCGCCGGAGGTCGCCACGGAACCGGTGATCGGCTGGCCGCCGACGATGATGTTGCCGCGGGGGTAGGAGAACGCCTCGATCTTCACCCGGCGGTTGTGGGGGTCGTTGGCCAGCTCGTCGGCCTGGACGAACTGGACCCAGGTCGCGCGGGCCAGCAGGGCCAGTACCAACGCCCCGCAGAAGACGGCTATATGCCTCAGCGGCCTGTTCATCGCTCTCCCACTCCCCATCGGCGGCGCCGGTCCGGGCGGCTCGGCGCCCCGACCGCGCTACGCCCGAATTGCGGCTCTTCGAGAGTGAAAGATGAGATTCCGGCGGCTGCGGTTGCAGGGGGGAACTGTGAGGGTCGCCTCGCGCGGCACGGGAACGGGGGCCGGGAGCGGCCCGCGGGGCGTTCTGCGGAGCGGCCGACGGGGGCGGCGCGGCGCGGTCATCTCCCGGAGAGCAGGAACATCAGCACCACCGCGGCCACGGCCAGCACGATGCCCATCCGGCGGAGCTTGGCCTGCACATCACGCAGCTCCTCGGGCGGCTCATCGGGCGGATCGGACCACAGCATGTATCGATCCTGTGCCCGTCGCGCCCGCGGCGCCTGAGTACGCGTACTCAGGCGCCGCGGTCCGAAGGACTAGTCAGTGCACCATGCACCGACCCGATCCGGCCGGTGGTCGGGTGCTCCCGGCCGGTCGGCGCGGCGGCCAGTAGACGGCAACCCTCGACTCGACGAACGATCACCGCGCCCACAACGTGAACGGCAACCGACGACGGCTCCTGCCCCGGTCCGGCTAACGGGGCCAGAAGCTCGTCCGCCACGCCCGCGGACCGGGGTGCGGCACCCGGGCGCGCGCCGGGATCGTGGACGCCGGATCGGACCACTCGCTGCCGGGGGCGCCGCCCTCGGCAGCGGCGCCGGCGGCGACCGCCGCGGCACGGGCCTGCACCACCGCCAGTGCGGCGGCCAGCTCCTCAGGTGTCGGATTGCCCCGTACGACCTTGATCATCTGCGTCCACCCTCCTACAGCGGGATGTTGCCGTGCTTCTTCGGCGGCAGCGCCTCGCGCTTGTTGCGCAGCGCGCGCAGCCCGCGGACGATGTGCCGGCGCGTCTCGGACGGCTCGATCACCGCGTCGACATAGCCGCGCTCGGCCGCCACGTACGGGTTGAGCAGGGCGTCCTCGTACTCCTGGATCAGCTCCTGGCGGCGGGTGTCCTGCGCGGCGGGGTCCTCGATGGCGGCCAGGGTGCGGCGGTGCAGGATGTTGACCGCGCCCTGCGCGCCCATCACCGCGATCTGCGCGGTCGGCCAGGCCAGGTTCAGGTCGGCACCCAGGTGCTTGGAGCCCATGACGTCGTACGCGCCGCCGAACGCCTTGCGGGTGATGACCGTGATCAGCGGGACCGTCGCCTCCGCGTACGCGTAGATCAGCTTGGCGCCGCGCCGGATGATCCCGTCGTACTCCTGGTCCGTCCCCGGCAGGAAGCCCGGCACGTCCACGAACGTCAGCACCGGGATGTTGTACGCGTCGCAGGTGCGCACGAACCGCGCGGCCTTCTCCGAGGCCTTGATGTCCAAGATGCCGGCGAACTGCATCGGCTGGTTGGCGACCACACCGACCGAATGGCCCTCGACCCGCCCGAAGCCGGTGACGATGTTCGGCGCGAACAGCGCCTGGGTCTCCAGGAACTCGCCGTCGTCCAGGACGTGCTCGATCGCCGTGACCATGTCGTACGGCTGGTTCGCCGAGTCCGGGACGAGGGCGTCCAGCTCGCGGTCGTAGTCCGAGGTCGTAAGGTCCGCCTCCTCGGGGAAGACCGGCGGCTCGGAGAGGTTGTTGGACGGCAGGTAGGACAGCAGACCCTTGACGTAGTCGATGGCGTCCTTCTCGTCGCCCGCCATGTGGTGCGCCACGCCCGAGGTGGTGTTGTGCGTCCGCGCGCCGCCCAGCTCCTCGAAGCCCACGTCCTCGCCGGTGACGGTCTTGATGACGTCCGGGCCGGTGATGAACATGTGCGAGGTCTGGTCGACCATGACGGTGAAGTCGGTGATGGCGGGGGAGTAGACCGCGCCGCCCGCGCAGGGCCCGACGATCAGTGAGATCTGTGGAATGACGCCCGACGCGTGGGTGTTGCGGCGGAAGATCTCGCCGTACATGCCCAGCGAGACCACGCCCTCCTGGATGCGCGCGCCGCCGGAGTCGTTGATGCCGATGACCGGGCAGCCGGTCTTGAGCGCGAAGTCCATCACCTTGACGATCTTCTCGCCGAAGACCCCGCCGAGCGCCCCGCCGAAGACCGTGAAGTCCTGGGAGAAGACGGCCACCGGGCGGCCGTCGACCGTGCCGTAGCCGGTCACCACGCCGTCGCCGTACGGGCGGTTCTTCTCCAGCCCGAAGTTGGTCGACCGGTGCCGCGCGAACTCGTCCAGCTCGACGAACGAGCCCTCGTCCAGCAGCAGATCGATGCGCTCACGCGCCGTCAGCTTCCCCTTGGCGTGCTGCTTTTCCACCGCGCGGGCGGAACCGGCGTGCGTGGCTTCGTCGACCCGCCGCTGCAGATCCGCCAGTTTGCCCGCGGTGGTGTGGATGTTTGCTTCCGGTTCGGACATCGGGATGCGGCTCCTGCTCGTCCTGGACTGGTGCTCGTACTGAGGGTGGTACGTGTATGGCTACCGACTCGTAGCGTATCGGCGGGGCTGCTCAGCGGCACTGCGTCGTTGACCACACCTAGGCTGGTGCCATGACGCCTCAACCACCGGGAAACCGGGACAAAGACGCCGGCCGCTGGAGCGATCTGGGCCGTCCCCCGCTGAACGCCACCGCGCTGCGTCGCGCCCTCGTGCGCCCCGGCGCCCTGTGGACCGCCTTGGACGTCGTCCCCGCCACCGGCTCCACCAACACCGACCTGGCCGAGCGCGCGGCCGGGGGAGCGGCCGAGGGCGCCATCCTGGTGGCCGAGGAGCAGTCCGCCGGCCGCGGCCGCCTCGACCGCACCTGGTCGGCGCCGCCGCGCTCCGGGCTGTTCTTCTCCGTCTACCTCACCCCCCGTGTGCCCGTCGAGCGCTGGGGCTGGCTCCCGCTGCTGGCCGGGGTGGCCACCGCCACCGCGCTGTCGCGTACGGCCGGCGTCGACACCGCACTCAAGTGGCCCAACGACCTCCTGGTCGCGGTCGACGGCGCCGAGCGCAAGGCCGGCGGCATCCTGGCCGAGCGGGCCGCGGACGGCGTAGTCGTCGGCATCGGCCTCAACGTCACCCTCACCGCCGACGAACTGCCCGTTCCCGGCGCGGGCTCCCTGGCCCTGGCCGGCGCCCGCACCACCGACCGCGACCCGCTGCTGCGCGCCGTACTGCGCTCCCTGGACCACTGGTACGGCGAGTGGCAGACCACCAACGGCGACCCCGCGGCCAGCCGGCTCCAGGAGGCCTACGCGGCCGGCTGCGCCACACTGGGCCGTACGGTGCGGGCCGAACTCCCCGGCGGCACCGAGATCGTCGGCGAGGCGGTGGCCATCGACGGCGACGGCCGCCTGGTCCTGGCCACGGCCGACGGCGTACAGCAGCCGGTGGGCGCGGGCGACATCATCCATCTGCGCCCGGCCGGAGGGGACGCCCCCGAATACCCGAAGTGACTCGCCGAGCCCGAGGGGGGCCGGCACGGTGAGCACGGCACACCCCTGCCGTACCGACCGCAACCCCCCACGGCTCCGCCTCGGGTCACCACCGCGTACCCGACACAGCGAGCACGGCACACCCCTGCCGTACCGACCGCAACCCCCCACGGCTCCGCCTCGGGTCACCACGACGTACCCGACACAGCGAGCCTTGGCACACCCCCGCCGTGCCGACCGCAACCCCCCACGGCTCCGCCTCGGGCCACCACCACGTACCCGACACAGTGAGCCACGGCACACACCTGCCGTATCGTTGAGGCGGTCCGCCAGGGAGCGGACCACCGGCGAGCAGTGATCGGAAGGGCAGTGCGCAGGGATCGGACAGGGAGCGGCCGGTGACCGCCGACGACTCGGGCGCCGCCCCGCGCGACACGGACACCGAGGACGATGCCGTACGCGACGTGCCCGCGGGCGACCCGCCGGGGGCCGTCGACGAGGGCGACGAGAACAGCATCGCCGTCCGCCTCGAACAACTCATCCTCGGCGCCGACCGCCGCTACACGCCGTTCCAGGCGGCCCGCAGCGCCGGCGTCTCCATGGACCTGGCGGCCCGCTTCTGGCGGGCCATGGGCTTCGCCGACATCGGCCAGGTCAAGGCTCTGACCGAGGCCGACGTACTCGCCCTGCGGCGCCTGGCCGGCCTGGTCGAGGCCGGTCTGCTGAGCGAGGCCATGGCCGTGCAGGTCGCCCGTTCCACGGGCCAGACCACCGCCCGCCTCGCCGACTGGCAGATCGACTCCTTCCTGGAGGGCCTCACCGAGCCCCAGGACTCCGGTCTGACCCGTACGGAGATCACCTATCCGCTGGTGGAGCTGCTCCTGCCGGAGCTGGAGGAGTTCCTGGTCTACGTCTGGCGCCGGCAGCTCGCCGCGGCCACCGGCCGGGTCGTTCGGGCTCAGGACGACGTCGAGATGGTCGACCGCCGGCTCGCCGTCGGCTTCGCGGACCTGGTGGGCTTCACCCGCCTGACCCGCCGTCTGGAGGAGGAGGAACTGGGCGAGCTGGTGGAGGCGTTCGAGACCACCTGCTCGGACCTGGTGGCCGCGCACGGCGGACGGCTCATCAAGACCCTCGGCGACGAGGTGCTCTTCTCCGCCGACGACGCCGGGATCGCCGCCGAGATCGGGCTGCGGCTGATCGAGACGATGAGCCACGACGAGACGATGCCGGAGCTGCGGGTCGGCATCGCCTTCGGCACGGTGACGACCCGGATGGGCGATGTCTTCGGCACGACCGTCAATCTGGCCAGCCGGCTCACCTCGATAGCCCCGAAGGACACCGTCCTGGTGGACGAGGCCTTCGCGGAGGAACTCGGCCGGATCGGTGACGCGCCGGTCTCCGAGGCGGACGCCGCGGCCGCGGAGAAGGCGGCCGAGGAGGGCACGGGCGAGGCACCGCCGTCCTACCGCTTCGCGCTCCAGCCGATGTGGCAGCGGCCGGTGCGCGGCCTGGGCGTCGTGGAGCCGTGGCTGCTGACCCGGCGCGGCTGATCGGCGCCGGCGCCGCGACGAGCGCCCCGACCCCTGTCCCGCCGGGCTCCCGCCTGGCATGATCCCCCTGTCGAGCAGGTCAACGTTCGTTAACACGGGAGGGTTCCATGCAGCGGTTCGGCGCGGACGAGTGGGTCGGCATCGAGCGCCATGGCTTCGTGGCGGAACTGGTCATGGACCGCCCCAAGGCCATGAACGCGGTCTCGACGGCGATGGCCGACGCCCTGTCACAGGCCTGCTCCGAGCTGGCCGCGGACCGCTCCGTACGGGCGGTGGTGCTCACCTCCAGCCACGAGCGGGCGTTCTGCGTCGGCGCGGACCTCAAGGAGCGCAACTCCTTCACGGACGCGGACCTGATGCGCCAGCGCCCGCACACCCGCGCCGCCTACACGGGCGTACTGGAGCTGCCGGTGCCCACCATCGCCGCGGTGCACGGCTTCGCGCTCGGCGGCGGCTTCGAGCTGGCGCTGGCCTGCGACCTGATCGTCGCGGACGGCACCGCGGTGGTCGGGCTGCCGGAGGTGTCGGTGGGCGTCATCCCCGGCGGGGGCGGCACCCAGCTGCTGCCGCGCCGGGTGGGCGCCGCGCGGGCGGCCGAGCTGATCTTCACCGCCCGGCGGGTGCCGGCGGCCGAGGCGGCCGAGCTGGGGCTCGTCGACCAACTGGTGGCGGACGGTCAGGACCGGGCCGAGGCGCTGGCGCTGGCCGCGACGATCGCCCGCAACTCGCCGGTCGGCCTGCGTGCCGCCAAGCGCGCGCTGCGCCTGGGGCACGGTCTGGACCTGCGCACCGGCCTGGACCTGGAGGACGGCGCCTGGCGCAGCGTGGCCTTCTCCGGGGACCGCGCGGAGGGCGTGGCGGCCTTCAACGAGAAGCGGGACCCGCAGTGGCCCGGTGAGTGAGTCCCGGTGATCGAGGCGCGGTGTATGAGGCTCCGCGTGTAAGGCCCGGTGAGTGGGCCGGGCCGCCACGGCCGGCCCGTCGCCGGTGACGCACCGTAACCGATCCCCTCTCGCCCCCGTTTCGGCCCCCACCAGCCACGACGTGGATAACGCCCCGGTGTCATTCCCGCACTCAAAGGGGCGAAAGGGGCTAAACATTCCTACGCTGTAATACAGAGCGTGCTCACGGTGACGGAATGTGAGGATCCGGTGACGGGCGAGGGCGATGCGAGGCTGCGGGCAGTGGTGGAGCTGGCGCAGGCGATGGCGGCCGCGCACACTCCGCGTGAATCGGCGTACGCCGCGGCCCAGGGCGTACGCCTGGCCCTGGGCGGCTCCTTCGCGGCGATCTCGAAGTGGGAGCGGGAGCTGGGCAAGCTCCGGGTGCTGGTCAACGTCGGCGAACTCGCCGAGGGCGAGGAGGAGTTCCCGGAGGACGAGAGCTACCCCGTGCACGAGTTCCCGGAGATCGTCGGCTTTCTGCACGAGCAGTGGGCCGGCGGCGGCGAGCCCAGCGCCTGGGTGGAGACGGCCGAGGTGGATCCGCCTCCGGGGGACCCCGGGGTCGGCGGGCCGGAGGGCGGCCGGGACGGCCCCTACAACCACCAGCGGGTGGCCGCGCTGCGCCGCCGCGGCCGGGGCTGCTGCGTGGTCGCCCCGATCGTGCTGCACGGCCGGGCGTGGGGCGAGCTGTATGTCGCCCGGCGCACCGCGGAGCCCGTCTTCGGCCGGGCGGACGCCGACTTCGCCAGCGTGCTCGCCGCCGTGACGGCCGCCGGGATCGCCCAGACCGAGCGGCTGGCCGAGGCCCGTCGGCTGGCGTTCACCGACGCGCTGACCGGCCTCGCCAACCGCCGGGCCGTCGATATGCGGCTGGACGAGGCGCTGGAGCTGCACCGCGGCGAGGGCGCGGTGGTCAGCCTGGTGGTGTGCGATCTCAACGGGCTCAAGCGGGTGAACGACTCGCGCGGCCACGCGGTGGGCGACCGGCTGTTGGAGCGGTTCGGGTCGGTGCTCTCGCTGTGCGGCGCGATGCTGCCCGGCACGCTCGCCGCCCGGCTCGGCGGCGACGAGTTCTGCCTGCTCGCGGTGGGCCCGCCGGCCGACGAGGTGGTCAAGGCGGCCGCCGAGCTGTGCCGGCGGGCCGGGGAGCTGGACCTCGGCGAGGGGGTCGCGGTGGGGGTCGCCTCGACCGGTGACCCGATCGGACCGGTGCGCAGCGGCCGCCGCCTCTTCCGGCTCGCGGACGCCGCGCAGTACAAGGCCAAGGCGGCGGGCTCGGGCGAGCCGGTGGTCGCCGGCCGGCACGGCGGCCGGGACGACCCGGTCGTACGGCTCGCCGACGCCCCGGACCGGCGGCCGGGGCCGGAGCGCCGGCGCTTCAGGAGGTGAGGCGGTAGATCCTTGGGCGGTGCCGCCGGCCGCTCGCGGTCACACCCGGTAAGGGGTGATCCGGAAATCCGGTGGTGACATCCGGCGATTCAGTCTCTAGGGTTCCTGAATATGGATATGCACACTGTGGTGCTGGGGACGTCCGGCACGACCGCACAGGACGTCATCGCGGTGGCCCGCGGCGCGGCCCGGATCGAGCTGTCCGAGGAGGCCCTCGCGGCCGTCGCCGTCTCCCGCGCCTTCATCGACGAACTCGCCGCCAAGCCCGACCCCGTCTACGGCGTCTCCACCGGCTTCGGCGCCCTGGCCGTACGGCACATCAGCCCCGAGCTGCGGGCCCAGCTCCAGCGCAACATCGTGCGCTCGCACGCGGCCGGCATGGGCCCGCGGGTCGAGCGCGAGGTGGTCCGGGCGCTGATGTTCCTGCGGCTGAAGACCCTCGCCTCCGGGCACACCGGCGTCCGCCCGCTGGTCGTCGAGACCATGGCCGCGATACTCAACGCCGGCATCACCCCGGTCGTCCACGAGTACGGCTCCCTCGGCTGCTCCGGCGACCTCGCACCGCTCTCGCACTGCGCGCTGACGCTGATGGGCGAGGGCGAGGCGGAGGGCCCCGACGGCGTCGTACGCCCGGCCGGTGAGCTGCTGGCCGCGCACGGCATCGCACCCGTCGAACTGCGCGAGAAGGAGGGCCTGGCCCTCCTCAACGGCACCGACGGCATGCTCGGCATGCTCGTGATGGCCTGCGCCGACCTCGCGCGGCTCTTCACCTCCGCCGACATCACCGCGGCCCTCTCCCTGGAGGCGCTGCTCGGCACGGACAAGGTCCTCGCGCCCGAGCTGCACGCCATCCGCCCGCATCCCGGGCAGGCCGCCTCGGCCGCCAACATGCTGAAGGTGCTGTCCGGTTCGGGCTTCACCGGGCACCACCAGGACGACGCCCCGCGCGTCCAGGACGCCTACTCCATCCGCTGCGCCCCGCAGGTCGCCGGCGCCGGCCGGGACACCCTGGACCACGCCCGCCTGGTCGCCGACCGCGAGCTGGCGTCCGCGGTCGACAACCCGGTGGTGCTCCCCGACGGCCGGGTGGAGTCCAACGGCAACTTCCACGGCGCCCCCGTCGCCTATGTCCTGGACTTCCTGGCCATCGCCGCCGCCGACCTCGGCTCGATCGCCGAGCGCCGCACCGACCGGCTGCTGGACAAGAACCGCTCCCACGGGCTGCCCGCCTTCCTGGCCGGCGACCCGGGCGTCGACTCCGGCCTGATGATCGCCCAGTACACCCAGGCCGCGCTGGTCAGCGAGTTGAAGCGGCTGGCCGCGCCCGCTTCGGTGGACTCCATCCCGTCCTCCGCCATGCAGGAGGACCACGTCTCGATGGGCTGGTCGGCGGCGCGCAAGCTGCGCACCGCCGTCGACAACCTGACCCGGATCGTCGCCGTCGAGCTGTACGCGGCGACCCGCGCGATCGAGATGCGCGAGGGCCTGACGCCGGCGCCCGCCAGCCGCGCGGTACTGGACGCGGTACGCGCCGCGGGCATCCAGGGACCGGGCGAGGACCGCTTCCTGGCACCGGACCTGGAGGCCGCGTACGCGTTCGTACGGGCCGGAAAGCTGGTGACGGCGGCGGAGTCGGTCACGGGGGAGTTGGCTTAAGGAGCGCGGCCGAGGCGCGGCGCTCACCGCCGGAATACTCTCCGCAACCGCCGCGTTGTGGCCCCGCAGGGGGCGCTCGCAACCCCTACGGGATCTGTTCGCCCCACCCCTAAGGCCCCGGGACCGCCCCCGGGGCCTTGCCCGTGGACGTGGGTCGTCAGGCCGTCTCGTCGGGGGCGCGGCGTACGGAGTAGGCGACCAGTGCGGCGCCGAGCGCGAGGAAGCCGGCGCCGCCGACCACGTACGGGGTGGTGTCCGGGCTGCCGGTGTCGGCGAGGAAGTGCTTGGGGGCGGTGGGGTCGGGGGCCTTGGCGTCGCTCCCCGCGCGGCTCACCCGGTCCGGCCCGTCCGCCGGGCCCGACCGGTCCGTCAGTCCCGAGTCGTCCGCCAGTCCCGGTGCGGCCGGCGCGGAAGCCGTCCGCAGGCCGGAATCTGTCGCTCCGTCAGTGCCCACGATCGCGTTGGCGGACGGTACGAACCACAAGGCGAACAGTACCGATCCCGCGGCGGTGGCGGTCAGCAGTGGTCGTCGTGCGGTCACGAAAGCGATCCCCTTTGTGGGTTCGGCGAATTGGCCGTTGAGCGCAGATGTTAGTGACCGCCGCGGGTCGCGGGGAAGTCGGGACCCGTCCGTGCCTAACCTCCGTGCTATGAGCAATGGTGAGACATCACGTTTTGTGCGGCTTCATGTCGAACTGATCATGGAGGTCACCGACGCCGGGCAGCTGACCGGCGCCGCCCTGGAGCACATCGACGGCGACCCGTCGCTGCCGGACGAGGAGCGCAGGCAGTCCCGGGAGACCGTCAAGGAGGACCCGGCGGAGGCGCTGGCCCACCTGGTCGACCCGTTCGACCTCGTCACCGCGGTGCCGGGCACGGAACTCGCCCAGGCCTCGTGGAGCAGCGAGGAGCTGACCGACTACGACCCCGAAGCCGAGTGGGACGCGGCGGAGTGGGATCTGGCGGACGATGCGGACGGGGAGGGCTGACACCGGGCACCGCTCCCGCACCCCCACCGGCCACGGCCCCCGTGCGGCGCTCCCGCCCGTACGGGGGTCGATTACGTGGAGTGGGCCGCCGACGGGCCCGGACGCCTCGGGCAATGCACTCCGCGTGATCGGCCGGAGCGCTTTCGGTAGGGCCCGCCCCGGTCCGTCGGAGGCCCGCCCCGACCCACCGGAGCGCCCGCCCCGACCCGCCGGACGGTCCCGGCACGGACGGGTCCCCATAGTGGCCTACCCCACACTTTTCGGGCGAATGGAACGGGCGAAACGGAAAAGGCGTTCACATGGCGTCGGCCGGAATGGCGGCGTCCAGATATGCCTTCGCTCAGTTGGCAGTCAGCTCGGGGAAAGATGCGAATTCGGTAGCAATGGAGATGCGTGTGATGACGGACGGCAAGCGCCGCAACAGCCTCATAGCCAGTGCCGCGCTGCTCGGGGGCGTAATCACGCTGACGGCGTGTGGCGCCAGCAGCGCGGCCGACGGAGGCGGTGTCGGCGCCGGAGCCACCCGTCACGAGAGCGCCCAGCAGGTCGACGAGGCGGCCGCCAAGGACGTCTCCGACGCCAAGATCACCATCTTGCCGAAGGACGGCGACACCCACGCGAGCCTCAGCAAGCCCGCCAAGGTCACGGTCAGTGGCGGACGGCTCACCGACGTCACCATGACCTCGGTCGAGTCCGGCCGGACGGTCGAGGGCACGCTGTCGGCCGACGGCACCTCCTGGCAGCCGGACCGGCCGCTGAGCCGCTCGACGAAGTACAAGGTCACCGCGCGTGCGGTGGACTCCCACGGCCGCAAGGCGGTGGAGAACTCCAGCTTCACCACGCTCACCCCGTCCAGCAGCTTCATCGGGAACTTCACGCCCGAGGACGGCTCGACCGTCGGCGTCGGCATGCCGGTGTCGATCAACTTCGACAAGCCGATCAAGAACAAGGCCGCCGTGGAGTCCGTGATCAATGTTTCGGCGAGCAGCAACCAGCGCGTCATCGGCCACTGGTTCAGCGACACCCGGCTGGACTTCCGCCCCCAGGAGTACTGGCAGGCGAACTCCGAGGTCACCATGGAACTCGGCCTGAGCGGCGTCGAGGCCTCGCCGGGCGTCAGGGGCATCCAGAGCAAGACCGTCAGCTTCCACGTCGGCCGTGCGCAGGTCAGCACCGTCGACACCAAGACGCACCAGATGACCGTGGTGCGCGACGGCCGGGTCGTGAAGACCATCCCGATCTCGGCCGGCGGCAAGGAGAACCCGACCTACAACGGCGACATGGTCATCTCCGAGCGGTTCAAGCAGACCCGGATGGACGGCTCGACGGTCGGCTTCAAGAAGAAGAACGGCAAGGGCGAGTACGACATCCCCGACGTGCCGCACGCCATGCGCCTGTCGGCCTCCGGCACCTTCATCCACGGCAACTACTGGGGCAAGGGCATCTTCGGCACCGCCAACACCAGCCACGGCTGCATCGGCCTTCAGGACGTCAAGGGCGCCGACGACCCCAAGACGGACGGCGCCTGGTTCTTCAACCACTCGCGGACCGGCGACGTGGTGAAGGTGGTCAACTCCCCGGACCGCACCGTCAAGCCCGACAACGGCCTCAACGGCTGGAACATGGACTGGTCGCAGTGGGTCGCGGGCAGCGCCCTGCAGTGATCCGCGGGCGGCGCCCGCAGTGATCGGTAGCGCGCGGGCGGACGCCCGCCGCGCGACCTGACCGATCGACCGACGCCCGGTGGTGCCGTACACACGGCCCGCCGGGCGTCGCCGTGGTCACGGCCGGCACCCGCCGAACGGGCTGTCGATCACATACCGCCAGCGGCCATGTTTCAGTGGGTGGCCGCCGGTGCGGCGCAACCCTAGGAGGCCCACTCGTGACTCACCGAACGGTTCGGCACGTGCCCGGCCTGCCCGACGACGCCCGGGCCGCGGTGCGCGAGCCGTCCCCCGACTGCCCCGTGGAGATCGCGCTCGGCGCGCTCCGCGGCCGCTGGACCACCCTCGTCGTCCGCGAGCTGCTCCGCGGCCCGCACGCCTACGGCGAACTGGCCGCCGCCCTCCCCGCGCTCTCCGACAAGGTGCTCAGCGACCGGCTCGCCCAGCTCGTCGCCGACGGCGTGGCCCGGCGCGACCGCATCCCCGGCTGGCCGTCCACCGTCCGCTACGAACTCACCTTGCACGGACGGGAGTTGGGGCCCGTGCTGCAGGCCCTCTGGGACTGGGGCGCCGCCGCCGACGGCCTGCGGGAGGCGGCGGAGGGCGGCGCGGTGCCGGGCGCCGCGGTGCCGGCCGGCGGGCCGTGCCGCGAGCGGCCGTAGAGTGACCGGGTGAGCGAACGCGGAGGAAAAGGGCGCGGCGGGGCCCGGTCGTCGGCGGCCGACGAGCTGGTCGCGAAGGTGCTCGGCAGCGTCCGTTACGCACCCGAAGGCGCCCGGGCCGAGGACGCCGTAGAGGCGGGCGCCTCGATGCTGGCCGCCGCCGAGCCCGGCTGGGAGGCGGTGAGCGCGGCGGTGGTCGAGGCCGCCGTGGCGGCGGTGCGGCAGTGCTGGGCGGGCGGCTGGCACCCGGCCGACCTGGAGCGGATCGTCCGGCGTGCGGCACCCGACGCGACGCTGGTGGCGCTGGTCGTCGACGCCGTCGCCGCGGAGCACGCCCGGCCCGCCGCGACCCGCCCCCGGCCCGGCACGCGCTGGTCCGAGCAACTGCGGCGGCTGGGCGCCGAGGTGTGGTGGGAGTCCGACCGCGGCTACCTCGACGCGGTGGCCGCGCGCCGCCGCACCTCCCGCTTCGAGACCGCCTACGACGTGCTGGCGGCGCTGCGCGTGCTCGCCCGGCTGCCCCGCATCACCCCGCTGCCGATCCCGCCCGAGACCGGGACGAGGGCCGCGGCGGGGCGCCGCTCCGGGGACGCCGCCTCGCGCGCCCTGGGGCGCATCCGCGGCCTGCTCGCCAAGGCGGAGGCGACGAACTACGCGCAGGAGGCGGAGGCGCTGTCCGCCAAGGCGCAGGAGCTGATGACCCGGCACAGCATCGACGAGGCGCTCCTCGACACCGCGGACGGCTCGCCGGGTGGGGCGGCCGGCGGCCCGTCGGCGGTCCGCATCGGCATCGAGGGACCGTACGAGCAGGCCAAGGCGCTGCTCCTGGACGCCGTCGCGTCCGCCAACCGCTGCCAGGCCGTCTGGGCCGCCGACGTCGGCTTCTCCACCGTCGTCGGCTTCCCGCCCGACCTGGAGGCGGCCGAGATGCTCTACACCTCCCTGCTGCTGCAGGCCACCACGGCCATGAACCGCGCGGGCGACGATCACGGCCGGGCGCTCAAGGAGCGGGGCGGCGCCCCCGTCGCCGGCGGTCGCTCCCGCCGCACCCGGGACTTCCGCCAGACCTTCCTGGTGGCGTACGCCGACCGCATCCGCGACCGGCTGACGGCGGCCACCGCAGCCGCCACGGCCGCCGCCACCGCCGAGTCCGCCCGGGCGGCCCCGGACCTCCTCCCGGTCCTCGCCGCCCGCGAACTCGCCGTCGAGGAGACCACCGGCGCGCTCTTCCCGGACACCGCCCCGGTCCGCCTCCGCGGCGTCAACGACGCGGCCGGCTGGCACCAGGGCAGGGCCGCCGCGGACCGCGCCCGCCTCGGCGACGGCTGAACCGCACCCGGGTCTTTGCGCTCCGCACTCCTGAGTCCGGTCTCCGCACTCCTGAGTCCGGTCTCCGCGCTCCTGCACCCGGTCATCCGCGCTCCCGGCCCGGCAACGACCGACCTACGGCGCGAAGTACACCCCCGGCGGCACCCCCACCGCACGCCGGAACGCCGCGACGAACGCGCTCGGGGAGGCGTAGCCCACCCGCGCCGCCACGGCCGCGACGGTCGCACCGCCGGCCAGCAGCGGCATCGCGGCCTGCAACCGCACCCGGGTGCGCCACTGCCCGTACGGCATACCGGTGTCGGCCACGAACGCGCGGGCCAGCGTCCGTCCGCTCGCGCCCACCCGGGCGCCCCACTCCGCCAGCGTCCGCCCGTCCGCCGGATCGGCGCGCAGCGCCTCCGCGACCCGGCGCGCCCGCGGGTCGCGGGGCATCGGGGCCTGCACCGTCGCCACCGACACCGGGCGCAGCTGGTCCAGGACGACGGCCTCGGCCCGTTCGCGGGCGGCGGCGGTCAGGGTGTCGTCCGCCAGATAGCAGATCAGCTCGCGCAGCAGCGGTGAGACGCCGACGACGGTGGGCGCCGACCAGCCGACGGGGCAGCGCCCGGGCAGGAAGTACAGGCTGCGGAAGAGCGCCGGACCGGCGGCGCCGGTGGCGTGCCGGGTCCCGGCCGGGATCCACAGCGCCATCGACGGCGGCAGCACCCAGGTGCTGCCGACGGCCCGCACGGCCAGCACGCCCCTTCCCGCCCAGGCGAGTTGATGGTGCTCGTGGCGATGGCGCTCGAACCACTGCCCGCCGTCCATCGCGAAGCTCCCCACGACGACGGCCGCGCCGGCGGGCGGCCCCGCCGGCGCCACCCGCCCGGCCGGCCCCTCGTGCCCGTCCTGCTGCGCACCGCTGTCCGTCCTGCGATACAACATGTCCCCCTGTCGCGTGGTGGTCGGCCCGAGCCGCTCCCTACCCTCGGCGCATGCCTTCCATGAACCGATATCACCAGTGGCTGTGCAGCTCCCGGATATGGGCCCGCGCGGTGGAGAAGGACCTGTTGCCCTGGGCCCTCGACGAGGTGCAACTGGGCGCCGACACCTTGGAGATCGGCCCCGGATACGGCGCCACGACGCGGGTCCTGGAGCGCCGGACCGGCGGCCGGCTGAGCGTCCTGGAAGTCGACCGGGACGCGGCGGAGCGGCTGCGCGCGCAGTACGGCGACCGGATCGCGGTCGTCCACGGCGACGGCACCGCGATGCCGCTCCCGGACGCCTCCTTCGACACCGTCGTCTGCTTCACGATGCTGCACCACGTGCCCACGCCGCGGCAGCAGGACCGACTCTTCGCCGAGGCGCTGCGGGTACTGCGCCCCGGCGGCGTCTTCGCAGGCTGCGACGGCCGCGCAAGCCGCGGCTTCCGCCTCGTCCACCTGCGCGACACCTACGTCCCCGTACCGCCCGAGACCCTCCCGTCCCGCCTCCGCACAGCAGGCTTCGCCGCCCCCGGAATCAGCGTCACCCTCACCAAGGACCACTTCCGCTTCCGCGCGATCCGGCCGTGACGCTTGCCGGCCGAATCCCCCGATCCCTCCCCCGATCCACCCGCCGCCCTCCCAGCGCCGGTCGGCGCTCACCGGGCCGGGAGGCCGATGGCGGCGTGGGCCTCGTCCAGGATCCGGCCGATCTCGGCGGCGGCCTGCCGTGCCTGAGCCGCGTTGCCGGACTCGGCGGCGTCCTCCCACCGGCGGAGGTCCGCGGCCGCGTCGGGCCGGCGCTGGATGTGGACATGGACGGCCCACTGGGCGATGAACCGCTGGAGCGGCGCCAGATCGGAGCCCTGCCGGGACTGGTCGGCCGCTTGATCCAACTCCCGGGTGAAGGCCGGCAGCGCTGCGGGCGCGATCTGACTGATGGCCTGCCACAGCGCGGCAACCGTGGCAGGGGGCTGGGGAATGAGTAGCTGCCCAGCGCCGGAGGTGGTCATTGCTGCTCCCATGGGCGCGATTGTCCGAGGCCGCCTGCCGCGGCGGTGGCGACCGAGCGGATCCGGTCGTGGCCCTCTTACCCTTGAACTGGGGCACAGACCGACCTCGCCGGGGTGATGGAGATGCTCGACCTTTCCTCCGCGCTGTCCGATATCCCGCCCCTACGGGGCCAGGCGCCATGGCCCCATCACGAATACGTCAAGGGCTGGGGTGTCTTCGGGCTGCCCTTTGATTCCGGTCATGTCCTCGCCCTGCGCGTTTTTCCGGAGAACTGCTTCGGTCCCTACCGCACGTTGTGGCATCGCGATCCGAACGGCAACTGGTCGATTCATGTCGACGGGCCACGACTGCACACCGCATGCCCCAGGTATTACGGCGCCGCCTGCGTTCACACCGGGTACAGCCGGATCGGGCTCACGTGGACGGGCCCTGCCACTTTGCGGGTCACGGTGGATTCCCCCTCCCTGGACTGGACCCTCACCGCGTCCGCGACACGACTCCTCAGTCTCCTCAACGGCATCAGTGGGGCGCTGCCGCTCGCCACCTGGCGCCCCCGACTCCTGGTGCGGGCTCGCGAGCGCCTGGCCCGTGCGCTGGGAATGGGGGACCTCCAGCTGTCCGGCACGATGCCGAGCGGTCACACCGGAACACTCATGCCCCAGCGGATGTATTTCGTCGACGACTCACATGCCACGTTCGACGGCGTCGACCTCGGGCGCCCGGTCCGGCTGACGGAGAACCCGCGCATCGGTGACGTGCCGCTGCCGGCCCGCGGGGTTCTGGCCATCGGCCAGGCGGCATGGAAGATCCTCGACCCGGCGGAATACGAACGCACTCGTATCGAGACCGCCCCCGCCGACCGGTGAACCCCGGCCGCACCATCCGCGCCGACTGCTCATGCCGCCCGACATGACCGACTGGACCTCGGCCGGGCCGAGGAACACCGTCGTCGTGCACCCCGACGACATGCCGGATCTGCGGCTTGTGAACGAGGGAGGTCCGCTCTGGGGCTGTTGTGGCCCGCTCGGTACGGGGGGCCGCAACATGGCGTGCGGATGCGGTGCCCTCGTCGCCACCCTGGCCGCCGACTGCATAGGCCCGCACGAGCCCCACCTCGATCCGCTGCGGACCTACGCGTTCGATGCGGAGGAGGCGGGCTGAACCGAGCGGCCGGTGTCGCCGCCGGGCCGGGCATGCCTCAGTCGTCGGCGCTGGGCACTGCCACCGGGCACGAGACGCACGGGCCGCCGATCCCGCAGCAACCCGAGGGGGCCTTGTCGAGGTACTGCGGGTGGCATCGCTCAGTCGGTGAGTTCGGTCAGCAGCTCCCGGATGCGGGCCTGGATCTCGTCGCGGATCGGACGGACGGCTTCCAAGCCCTGGCCCGCCGGGTCCGCCAGCTTCCAGTCGAGGTACCGCTTGCCGGGGAAGATCGGGCAGGCGTCGCCACAGCCCATGGTGATCACCACGTCGGAGGCCTGCACCGCCTCGGTAGTCAGGACTCTCGGTGTCTCGGCGGAGAGATCGATGCCGACCTCGGCCATCGCCTGGACGACGGCCGGGTTGACGGTGTCGGCGGGGGCGGAGCCGGCCGAGCGGACCTCGACCGTGCCGTGGGAGAGGTGGGTGAGGAAGGCGGCGGCCATCTGGGAGCGTCCGGCGTTGTGGACGCACACGAACAGCACCGATGGCTTGCGGGAGTCAGTCATGGACGTGCTCCTGGAGACCGGCCGGCACGGCGGCCGGGGCGTGGGTTTCGGGGAAGAGGCGACGGGCGGCCAGGGCGACATGGACCAGTGCGATCAGCACCGGCACCTCGATGAGGGGGCCGACGACACCGGCCAGCGCTTGGCCGGAGGAAGCTCCGAATGTCGCGATGGCGACGGCGATGGCCAGCTCGAAGTTGTTGCCGGCCGCGGTGAAGGCCAGCGTGGTCGTCCGCGGGTAGCTCAGGCCGACAGCCTTGCCCAAGGCCATGGACCCGGCCCACATGACGGCGAAATACACCAGCAGCGGCAGTGCGATACGCGCGACGTCCAGCGGGCGGGAGGTGATCGCGTTCCCCTGGAGGGCGAACAGCACGACGATGGTGAAGAGAAGTCCCCACAGGGCGAACGGGCCGATGCGGGGGATCAGCTTCGTCTCGTACCAGGCGCGTCCCTTGGCCTTCTCGCCCAGACGGCGGGTGAGGAACCCGGCGGCGAGCGGGATGCCGAGGAAGATCAGTACGCTGCGGGCGATGTCCCACACGCTGACGTTCAACCCGGTCTGTTGCAGTCCGAGCCAGCCGGGCAGGACCGAGAGGTAGAACCAGCCCAGCAGGCTGAAGGCGAGGACCTGGAAGACGGAGTTCAGAGCGACCAGGACGGCGGCGGCTTCGCGGTCGCCGCAGGCCAGGTCGTTCCAGATGATGACCATGGCGATGCAGCGGGCCAGCCCGACGATGATCAACCCGGTCCGGTACTCCGGCAGGTCGGGTAGGAAGATCCACGCGAGCGCGAACATCACGGCCGGGCCGAGAATCCAGTTGATCACCAGGGAGGGGATCAGCAGGCGGCGGTCGCGGGTGACGGTGTCCAGACGGTCGTAGCGGACCTTGGCCAGCACCGGATACATCATCACCAGCAACCCGAGCGCGATCGGCAGGGAGACGCCGGTGAGGGTCACCTTCGCCAGCGCGTCCCCCAGCCCCGGGACCAGTCGGCCCAGTCCGAGGCCGGCCGCCATGGCCAGCAGGATCCACACCGCCAGGAAGCGGTCCAGGAAGGACAGTTGGGCTGCGACCGGCCCCGCGGTCGCAGGCTCAGCCGATGTCTTCGCGTTCATGAGGCAGCCCCGGCAGGCGACTCGACGGGCGGGGGGAGGGGCTGCCCGGCAGGGCGGGTCAGGATGCCCGCCAACCGGTCCGTCATCTCCGGCAGCAGCCGGTAGTACACCCATGTCCCGCGGCGTTCGGAGTCGATCAGTCCGGCCTGCTTCAGGAGCTTGAGGTGATGGGAGATCGTCGGCTGGGACAGGTCGAAGGCGGGCGTCAGGTCGCACACGCACACCTCGCCGCCGGCCCGGGAGGCGATCATCGACAGCAGCCGCAGGCGCACCGGATCCCCGAGGGCTTTGAAAACCTTGGCCAGCTCGGTGGCCTGGTCCTCGTCCAGTGGTGCGGCCAGCAGCCCTGGGCAGCACTCCCGGGTTCGGCCGATCACCTCAAGCTCTTGTTTCGACATACGCCTATGTTGACGAACTTCGATCCAAGGCGCAAGCTTGCATCGATGGATATCAATGCAACGTGATGGGAGATCGCCATGTCCCGCGTCCAGCTCGCCCTCAACGTCCCCGACCTTGACGCGTCGGTGGAGTTCTACGCCAAGCTCTTCGGCGTCGAGCCGGCCAAGCGCCGCCCCGGCTACGCCAACTTCGCCCTCGCCGAACCACCCCTGAAGCTCGTCCTGATCGAAGGCGAGGCCGGGCAGGAGACCCGCCTGGACCACCTCGGTGTCGAGATCGACTCCAGCGAGCAGGTCGCCGCAGCCACCGACCGCCTCAAGGAAGCCGGACTGGCGACCTTCGAGGAGAACGACACCTCCTGCTGCTATGCCCTCCAGGACAAAGTCTGGGTCCACGGCCCCGGCAAGGAGCCCTGGGAGGTCTACGTCGTCAAGGCCGACGCCGACCAGATGGGCAAGGCCCCCGCCCTGGAGGGGGACGCCTGCTGCACCGGCGGCCGGCCCGCGGCTTGAGTCCCTGGCCCGGCAGTTGCCCTCAGGCGGCAGTCGACTTGAGCAGGCCCGCAGGCTGCTTGCCCGCTGCCTCCGGAGCCGGTTCGACTCCGACCGGGCAGCTACCGGGAGATGATGAACTGCGCGCACACGTTCAACGAGGTCACCTGGCAGATCGACGACGTCGACGCGGCCCGTGACCGTGAGACCAGGGATCGGCTCCTGGCGCGGATGTACGAGGGCATCGGCCCGGCCCTGATTGACCCGATGGCGGCTCCACATGTCCGCACTCCCGCCGTACGACCTTCCTAGGGCGTTTCGACTGTTGATCGCGCTGCTGGCCATCGCCGACACCCGCCGACGTGCGCGCTACTGCGCCGGCGGGTGTGGGCACGAGTGGCATCAGCTGGCTCACCGTACAGACGCGGGACCCTCTGCCATCTGATCAGCCTTCGGCTGATGCCGGACCGATCGGGCAGGAAACCCCCACCCCGCAGTACCCGTTCGGGTTCTTGGTGTCCGAGAAGGTACTGCTGGCAGCAGTGCTCACTGGCCACTAGGGGCCGCTGCGGCGTAGGCGACGAGGTGTGCGAAGCGCAGCCACATGAGCAGATGGACGTTGAGGGGTGCGTAGCCCGGGCGAACGAGGTGCTCGATCTCGTGGATGGTCTCGGTCAGGGCGTCCCGTGTCGGGGCTTCTAGGTGGCCGAGGTGCCTGAGGTACGCGGTGGCGCAGTTGTCGAGGCGGGTGTGCAGGTCGGTCAGTTGCTGTGTCTGGCCGGCGTGGGAGAGGGTCTCGTCCGGGAGGGGGCGGCGTCGGAAGTCGGTGTGGCGGTTGGCTATGGCGGCGACGAGTCCCAGGCGGGAGGGCGCGGTTTCGCCGGGCCAGTGGGGTCCCCGCATCCGGGGTGTGTTGATGACGCCGGGGGTTCGTCTTCCGGCTGTCTTCTCGATCTGACGTCGGGCGGCGAAGGCGGCGCGTTCGTCGAGCCGGACCCTTCGGCTCTCTTCCAAAGTGTCCAGTGCGCGTAGCAGGGCTGCGGGGTCTCTGCGGAGGTCGGGGGCGGGGCGTGCCGTCGCGGCGAGGTAGGCCCAGGTCGCGTGGAAGCCGAGCGGGCAGTAGTGCCCTACGGCGCACCTCAGGGCGGTGTGCCGTAGGGGGAGTGGCAGTTGTTCGTCGCGCACCCCGCGCGCGTAGGTTCCAAAGCCCACGCGGTGACGTCAGCCGTCGGCCTTGGCCACACCCACCGGGCAGGACACTCCGGTGCCCCCGATCCCGCAGTAACCCGAGGGGTTCTTGTCGAGGTACTGCTGGTGGTAGCCCTCCGCCGGATAGAACGGGCGGGTGGTGTCGGCCGGGAGGATTTCCGTGGTGATGTCGCCGTAGCCGGAGGTGCGCAGGACGGTGCGGTAGGCGTCGCGGGAGGATTCGGCGGCCTGGTGTTGGGCGGGGGAGTGGGTGTAGATCGCGGAGCGGTACTGGGTGCCCGCGTCGTTGCCCTGGCGGAAGCCCTGGGTGGGGTCGTGGGACTCCCAGAAGAGCTTCAGCAGGGCGGTGTACGGGACGACCGCCGGGTCGAAGACGACGCGGACGGCCTCGGTGTGGCCGGTGTGGCCGCTGCAGACCTCTTCGTAGGTGGGGTTCGGCGTGTGCCCGCCCTGATAGCCGACGAGGGTGGTCCACACGCCCTCGGTCTGCCAGAACTTCCGCTCGGCGCCCCAGAAGCAGCCCAGGCCGAAGTCGGCGATCTCCAGGCCGTCCGGGTACGGGCCCAGCAGCGGGTTGCCGAGGACGGTGTGCCGGTCGGGGACGGCGAAGGCCCGCTCGGCACGGCCCTCAAGGGCTTCCTCGGGGGTGGGCAGGTGGGTCTTGAAGCGGGAGAACAGCATGGGGATCAGGCTCCTGGGAGGACGGAGAGCGGGGGACCGGGCGGGAGCTTGGGGGAGCGGGGAAAGTGGGAGGAGACGTGGTGACCGGGCGGGCTGAGCGGGTGTGCAATGACACCAACGTCCAGGGGCGGGGCGGCATTCCGTCCGTCCGGAGGCGGGACGGTGTTCCCTCGGGGCGGCGCGTTGTGCGGGGCGGGTGCGCCGGCGGGTGCGACCTAGTTGCCCGCCGGTGGGAATCCCGCCGACGTTCCGCCGAGCTGTTCCCAGCCGGCGATGGCCAGGGCACGGTAGGCGGCGTATTCCGCGGCGGGGCTGTGGCCGTAGGACCAGGGGACGGCGCCGACGTGGCCGTCGACGAGGCGGAGCTGCTCCATGGCCTCGGCGTAGCGCTCGGCGCGTACCAGGAACCACACCAGCAGATGGCGGACGTGCGGTGCCATGGGGTGGTCGGCGGGGGCCTCGCGGAGCGCGAAGTGGGCGCCCTCGATGGCGCGCTCGACGACCGCGCTCTGGTAGAGGCTGCGGACCATGTTGGCCTCGGGGAGGTGCTCGTAGACCGCGAAGAGGGGGAGCGCCGGGAGCAGGGTCCCCGCTGGGGCTCCGGCCGCCGCGCGCTCGGCGAAGGCCTCGGCCTCCTTGCGGGAGCCGTGCCACTTCTGCGACCAGTAGGGGAGGGCGGCGAGGTGGGCGCCCATGTGCTGCGGGGCGCGCTGGGCGACCTTGGCCCACAGCTCCTCGTAGTCGGCGGGGCGGTCGCCCAGGCCGCGGGCGACGGCCAGTTCCGTGATGTACGGGATCGGGCTGCCGGGGGCCAGCAGCGCCGCCTCCCGGCAGACCGTACGGGCCTCCTCCAGGATCATCCGGAAGTCCTGCGAGCCCGGGTCGCGCAGCGCCTGGACGACCAGGAACTGGGCGTGCGTCTGGGCGCCGCCGGGATCCTTGGGCGCCTCCGAGCGCCAGGTCCGCAGCCAGATGCCGCCCGTCCGGCGCCCGCCGTCCGCTGCCTCCCTGCCCTCGGCCAGCTCGAACGCGGCCGCGCCGGCCAGCGTCTGCACCCGCTGCCAGCGGCGCTCCCAGTCGTCGCCGGTGGACTTCAGCAGCTCGGCCGCCGGGCGCCAGTCGTGCGTCCGGCGCATCTCGGCCAGCGCGGCGTCCAGCTCCTCGTCGGGGCCCGGGAGCCGTACGTCCAGCTTCTCCAGGGGTACGAAGCCGTAGCCCGCCATCGGGTCGGCGGCCACCACCAGGCCCCGCTGGGTGTGGGCGGCGGCCCGCCGGCGGCGCATCCAGGGCAGGAAGACGAAGCCGCCGAGCGCGAGCGCGGCGAGGAGAACGAGCAGAGCGTCCATGTGAGGTGTCCTGTACCTGTAGCGGTGCGGCGGGGCGGGTGCTGAGGGGGCGCGGTGGGAACCGGTGTGCGGCCCCTTGTATGTATCCACTATCCAGCGAACCAGAAAGTTCCGGAAAGGGCGGAGCCGACTACCCTCGACAGGCATGAGCGATCAGCGCGACCAGCGCCACCAGCATTTCGAGACCCGTGCCATCCACGCAGGCCAAGAGCCCGACCAGGCGACCGGCGCGGTGGTGCCGCCCATCTACCAGGTGTCCACGTACAAGCAGGACGGGGTGGGCGGGCTGCGCGGCGGCTACGAGTACAGCCGCAGCGCCAACCCGACCCGTACCGCCCTGGAGGAGAACCTCGCCGCCCTGGACGGCGGCCGCCGCGGCCTGGCCTTCGCCTCCGGCCTCGCCGCCGAGGACTGCCTGCTGCGGACCCTGCTGAGCCCCGGCGACCATGTCGTCATCCCCAACGACGCCTACGGCGGAACGTTCCGTCTCTTCGCGAAGGTCGTCGAGCGGTGGGGCGTGGAGTGGTCGGTGGCCGACACCTCCGACCCGCAGGCCGTCCGCGCGGCGCTGCGGCCCCGTACGAAGGCGATCTGGGTGGAGACGCCCAGCAACCCGCTGCTCGGCATCAGCGACATCGCGGCGCTGGCCGGCATCGCGCGGGACGCGGGCGCCAAGCTCGTCGTCGACAACACCTTCGCCAGCCCCTACCTCCAGCAGCCGCTCGCCCTCGGCGCCGACGTGGTGGTCTACTCCACCACCAAGTACATGGGCGGCCACTCGGACGTGGTCGGCGGCGCCCTGGTCGTCAACGACGACACCCTCGGCGAGGAACTCGCCTACCACCAGAACGCGATGGGCGCGATCGCCGGCCCGTTCGACGCCTGGCTGGTGATGCGCGGCATCAAGACGCTGGCCGTACGGATGGACCGGCACAGCGCCAACGCGGCGCGCGTCGCCGAGATGCTGTCCTCCCACAAGAAGGTGACCCGGGTCTTCTACCCGGGCCTGGCCGAGCACCCGGGCCACGAGGTCGCCGCCAAGCAGATGCGCTCCTTCGGCGGCATGGTGTCGTTCCAGGTCGCGGGTGGCGAGCAGGCGGCGGTGGAGGTCTGCAACCGCGCCGGGCTGTTCATCCTCGGGGAGTCGCTGGGCGGTGTGGAGTCGCTCATCGAGCACCCGGGGCGGATGACCCACGCCTCGACGGCCGGTTCCGCGCTGGAGGTCCCCGGTGACCTCGTGCGCCTCTCGGTCGGCATCGAGTCCGCCGACGACCTGCTGGCCGATCTGACGCAGGCGCTGGGCTGATCACCCGGGCACCGGGCCGACGGGCCGGTGCCGCACCGGTCCGTCACCGCCCTTGCGTACGGGGGGTGGTGACGGACGGCGGCGGGCGCTGTGGATCGGGCGCGGCGGGGCGTCCTGCCCCGGCGGCGCCAGGAGGCCGGCCCCGTCGGTGTCGGCAGGCCGGCCCCGTCGGTGTCAGGAAGCCGGGCCCGCCGGCGTCAGGGACGCGGTGATGTCGGAGAGGGAGGCGTTGAAGCGGGTCAGGAGCGTGGTGAAGGCCTCGCGCTCCTCCGCGGACCAGCCCTCCGTCACCAGTTCCATCAGCGCCCGGCGCGAGGCCCGCACCTCGTCGAGCCGGGCGTGCCCGCGCTCGGACAGCTGGAGCACCACGGCCCGGCCGTCCTCGGGGTGGGTGGCGCGGCTGACCAGCCCGGAGTCGACCAGCGGGGCGACCTGCCGGGTGACCGTCGAGGAGTCGATGCCCATGCCGGCGGCCAGGGCCTTGACGCCCATCGGGCCTTCCTGGTCGAGGCGGTTGAGCAGCAGGTACGCGGCGCGGTCCATGGAGTTGCGCGCCTGTCCGACGCCGCCGAGCCGGCTCTGTTCCGCGCGGCGGGCGAAGACGGCCACTTGGTGCTGCAGCGCGTCGAGGAGAGCGGGATCGGTGTGGGTCGTCATGTCCGAAGAGGTGGGCATGGCCGGGAGCTCGCTTCGATGGATATGCGTATGGGTGGGAGGACAGCGTACGCGGACCCGGCGCGGAGCGTACCTGTGCTGCCCATTTTGATAACGCCCTGTAACCCCTGCCCGCCCCTTGGACGGACGGGCCGGGCGCCGGGCGAACTGCGAGACTGGCGGCATGGCAGCTCCTTCGCCGCGAACGCCGCACCACCCCTCCGCATCCGCGCCCCCCGCCGCCGACCGGATCGCCGGCGGTCCGATCACGGTCGATGACGTACGCGAGGCGCACAAGATCCTCTCCGGGGTCTCCCGGGCCACCGCGATGGAGGGCAGCCGCTATCTGTCCGGGCTGGTCGGCGCGCCCGTGCACCTCAAGTGCGAGAACCTCCAGCGCACCGGCTCGTTCAAGATCCGCGGCGCCTATGTACGGATCGCCGGGCTCAGCGCGCAGGAGCGGGCGGCCGGTGTGGTGGCCGCGAGCGCCGGCAACCACGCACAGGGCGTGGCGCTCGCGGCGTCCCTGCTGGGGGTGCGCTCGACGGTGTTCATGCCGGTCGGCGCGCCGCTGCCGAAGGTCGCCGCGACCCGCGAGTACGGCGCCGAGGTGCGGCTGGAGGGCCAGGTGGTCGACGAGACGCTGGCCGCCGCCGAGGAGTACGCGCGGCGGACCGGCGCGGTCTTCATCCACCCCTTCGACCACCGCGACATCATCGCCGGCCAGGGCACGGTCGGTCTGGAGATCCTGGAGCAGTGCCCGGAGGTGCGCAGCATCGTCGTGGGGGTCGGCGGCGGCGGGCTCGCGGCGGGTGTCGCGCTCGCGGTCAAGGCGCTGCGGCCGGATGTGAAGGTCATCGGGGTGCAGGCGGCCGGTGCGGCCTGCTATCCGCCGTCGTTGGCGGCCGGGCGTCCGGTGGCGGTCGAGGGGCTGTCGACGATGGCGGACGGCATCAAGGTCGGGCGGCCCGGCGAGGTGACCTTCGAGATCGTCCGGGAGCTGGTGGACGAGGTCCGTACGGTCTCCGAGGACGAGCTGTCCAGCGCGCTGCTGCTGTGCCTGGAGCGGGCGAAGCTGGTGGTGGAGCCGGCCGGGGCGAGTCCGGTGGCGGCGCTGCTCGCCGACCCGGAGTCCTTCGAGGGGCCGGTGGTGGCGGTGCTGTCCGGGGGGAACGTCGACCCGCTGCTGATGCAGCGCATCCTGCGGTTCGGCATGGCGGCCGGCGGCCGCTACCTGTCGCTGCGGCTGCGGCTGACGGACCGGCCGGGGGCGCTGGAGACGATGCTCGGGGTGCTGACGGTGGTCGATGCCAACGTCCTGGACATCGGTCATGTGCGTACCGATCCGCGGCTCGGGCTGACCGAGGTCGAGGTGGAGCTGCATCTGGAGACCAAGGGCCCGGCGCACTGCGCCGAGGTGCGCGCGGCGCTGAGCGGGGCGGGCTACGCGGTGGCGGAGTGACCGGCGGCGGCGTCGCGCGGTGACCCGCGTGGCCGGGCGCGGGGGTTCGCACGGGATTCGAAATTTGTATCGCGATGTATCGCGTTGGGGAGTAGCATCGCGGCTGCGGGATGCCGGTCGGCTGTGGCGTTCCGCTGCGGACAAATGCTTACAGGGCGCTAAAGACCGCCAAACGTAACATTCGATCTGGAACTGACCCAAGCTATGGGGGTACCCCTATGCCAGGCGCCATTTACGCCGAAGGTCTGGTGAAGACCTTCGGCGATGTGAGGGCACTGGACGGCGTCGATCTGGACGTTCCCGAAGGAACCGTCCTCGGAATGCTCGGCCCGAACGGTGCCGGCAAGACCACCGCCGTACGGGTTCTGACGACCCTTCTCCGGCCCGACAGCGGCAGGGCGCAGGTCGCCGGGATCGATGTCCTCGCACACCCCGACAAGGTACGCCGGTCCATCGGCCTCTCGGGCCAATTCGCCGCCGTGGACGAGTACTTGACCGGTCGCGAGAACCTGGTGATGGTCGGCCAGCTCTACCAGATGAGCGGTCGCGACGCCAAGCGCCGGGCCGCCGAGCTGCTGGAGCGCTTCCACCTCGGCGACGCCGCCGAGCGCACCGCCAAGACCTACTCCGGCGGGATGCGCCGCCGCCTCGACCTCGCGGCCGCGCTGGTCGTCAGCCCGCCCGTGATGTTCATGGACGAGCCGACCACCGGCCTGGACCCGCGCAACCGCCAGGCGCTGTGGGACGTCATCCAGGAGCTGGTCGCGGGCGGTACGACGCTGCTCCTCACCACCCAGTACCTGGAGGAGGCCGACCGCCTCGCGCACGACATCTGCGTCGTCGACCACGGCAAGGTCATCGCCCGCGGCACCTCCGACCAACTCAAGGCGCGCACCGGCGGCGAGCGGGTGGAGGTCGTGGTGCACGCGCCCGAGCACCTCACCGTCGCCGACGAGGTCCTGCGCGGCTTCGCCAAGGGCGAGGGCACGGTCGAACCGCATATCCGCAAGCTCACGATCCCGGTGACCGGCGGCGCCAAGCTGCTCGCCGAGGTCATCCGCGAACTGGACGTGCGGGGCGTGGAGATCGACGACATCGGTCTGCGCCGCCCCACCCTCGACGACGTGTTCATCTCGCTGACCGGGCACGCCGCCGAGACGACGGACGACAGTGCCGCCCCGGCCGGGGCGGACGGCGCCGACGCCGCATCGGGCGGGCGCCGGAAGGAGGGTGTGAAGTGACGACGGTGACCCAAGCGGCCGGTGGTTCCCACTCTCCCGCCCCGCAGTCCCGCGGCGGTGTCGGCCAGTCCGTGCGCGACTCGCTGGTGGTCGCCAAGCGCAATCTGATCCGGATGCTGCGGATCCCCGAAGTCGTGATCTTCGGACTGATCCAGCCGATCATGTTCGTGGTGCTGTTCACCTACGTCTTCGGCGGCTCCATCAACATCCCCGGCGCCCCGATCGGCGACGCCCAGGCCTATCACGAGTTCCTGATGGCCGGGATCTTCGCGCAGACCGTCACGTTCGCCACGGCGGGCGCCGGCGCGGGCATCGCCGACGATATGCACAAGGGGCTGATCGACCGGTTCCGCTCGCTGCCGATGTCGCGCGGCGCGGTGCTCACCGGCCGGACCCTCGCCGACCTGGTGCAGACCGCGCTGACGCTGGTGGTGCTGGCGGTGGTCGCGCTGCTGATCGGCTGGCGCACCCACGAGAACCTCGCCGAGGTGCTCGCCGGCTTCGCGCTGCTGCTCCTGCTCGGCTACGCCTTCTCCTGGATCGGCGCGCTGATCGGCCTGTCGGTGCGCACGCCCGAGGCGGCCACGTCCGGCGGGCTGATCTGGCTCTTCCCGCTGACCTTCATCTCCAACGCGTTCGTGCCGATCGACGGCATGCCGCCGTTCCTGCAGCACGTCGCGGAGTGGAACCCCTTCAGCGCGACGGTGGCCGCGGCCCGGGAGCTGTTCGGCAACATCCCCGCGGGGGTGCCCAAGTCGGTGACCGGCGCCTGGCCGATGGAGCATCCGGTGCTGGCGTCGGTGATCTGGTCCGTACTGATCATCGCGGTCTTCCGGGGCCTGGCGGTCCGCAAGTACCGGTCGGCGACGGCCTGAGGGGCCCGGGCGCGGGGAGCGCGCAGACACGGCGAAGCGGCCCGGAGCACGATGCTCCGGGCCGCTTCGGCACTGCCTGAGAGTGTCGCGGGGCTCAGCCGCTGTAGGGCTTGGCGTCGAGGATCCGCACGCTCGCCTTCTTGCCGTTGGGGAGCTCGTACTCCGCGTCGGCGCCGACCTTCTTGCCGTTCACGCCCGTACCCAGCGGCGACTGCGGGGAGTAGGTCTCGATGTCCGAGCTCGCGTACTCCCGCGAGGCCAGAAGGAACGACAGCGTGTCGTCGGGGTCCCCGTCGAACGCGATGGTGACGACCATGCCGGGAGCGACGATGCCGGTCGCGGCGGGGGCCTCGCCGACCTTCGCGCTCTGCAGCAGCTGGGTCAGCTGGCGGACGCGAAGCTCCTGCTTGCCCTGCTCTTCCTTGGCCGCGTGGTACCCGGCGTTCTCCTTCAGGTCACCTTCCTCGCGGGCCGCCGCGATCTTCTCGGTGATCTCGGCGCGTGCGGGACCAGACAGGTGCTCCAGCTCGGCCTTGAGCTGGTCATACGCCTCCTGGGTCAGCCAGGTGACGTTCTCGCTGGTCTGGGTCACAGGTGCTCCTCGTCGGTACTGGGGATAAATCAAACGCCCTACCAGGAAGGTTTGCGCCTTCACAGGTGGGCGAAACCACGAGCCTAACAATTCCGGCACAAAACGGGGAAGAGGAAATTCACAGTCGCCGCACAGGAACGCATCATCCCTGATCAGAGGCGGTCACGACACGTCTGCGGGTCGCCGGCGGCCGGGCGTGGCCGAAGGCGCGGTCGCGGGCGGTCGCCGGGCCGTCGCGGTGCGGTCACGGCCCGCCGGGCGCCGTGCGCGCTCCCCCTCGCCCGCCGGGCGCGGTCGCGGGCTCAGCCCTTGCCGGCCGCCGTGCAGCCCACCAGCACGGCGTTGGTCGCCCGCTTCGTCGTACGCAGCGTGACCTCGG
This sequence comes from Streptomyces sirii, assembly GCF_045690365.1. NCBI lineage: Bacteria > Bacillati > Actinomycetota > Actinomycetes > Kitasatosporales > Streptomycetaceae > Streptomyces > Streptomyces sirii. The sequence continues at coordinate 5,802,020 of NZ_CP147982.1, forward strand.
TGTCCACCTGCTCCGTGCGCTGATCGACGGTGACGTCCTTGCGGCCGACCTCGGCGCCGTCCGCGGACTGCGAGCGCAGGGTGCACACACCCTTGGCGTCGGCGTCCTTGACGACTTCGAGGTGGACCTTGACGGCGTGATCGGACACCGCGTCCCAGGTGATCACGCGGCCGCTGAGGTCCTGGCCCGCGATGTAGGAGGCGCCCGACCAGCCGACCACGCCCAGCAGCGCGACGCCGAACACCGCACCGATGATCTTGAGCTTGCGGTCCGCGCCCTGGTCCGCGGAGCGGCCGTAGCGTCCGTCGGGGAGCCCTTCGCGCACCGCGGCCATGATCAGTCCTCCTGCCTGCGGGGACCTCGGTCGGAAACCCCCGGGGGGTCCCCGCCCCAGGGAATACAGCGCCCCCTCGCTTCGGTCACTATAGGAGGCATCTTCTCCGGCCCTTACCTGAGGATCGAGTCTTGACTGAGCAGCTGCGTTTGATGGCGGTCCACGCCCACCCCGACGACGAGTCGAGCAAGGGTGCGGCCACCATGGCCAAGTACGTGTCCGAGGGGGTGGACGTGCTGGTCGCCACCTGCACAGGCGGTGAGCGCGGCTCCATCCTCAACCCCAAGCTCCAGGGGGACCCGTACATCGAGGAGCACATCCACGAAGTGCGCAAGCGGGAGATGGACGAGGCCCGGGAGATCCTGGGCGTCAAGCAGGAGTGGCTGGGCTTCGTCGACTCCGGGCTGCCCGAGGGCGACCCGCTGCCGCCCTTGCCGGAGGGTTGCTTCGCGCTGCAGGACGTCGAGGAGGCGGCGGGGCGGCTGGTGAAGCTGATCCGGGAGTTCAAGCCGCAGGTCATCACGACCTACGACGAGAACGGCGGCTACCCGCACCCGGACCACATCATGACCCACAAGATCACGATGGTGGCCTTCGAGGCGGCCGGCGACCCGGAGAAGTACCCGGAGGCCGGCGAGCCCTGGCAGCCCCAGAAGCTCTACTACAACCAGGGCTTCAACAAGCCGCGCACGATCGCGCTGCACGAGGCGCTGCTGGCGCGCGGCATGGACTCGCCCTACGGCGAGTGGCTGGAGCGCTGGAAGCAGTTCGAGCAGCGTGAGCGCACGCTGACCACGTACGTCCCCTGCGACGAGTTCTTCGAGATCCGGGACAAGGCGCTGATCGCGCACGCCACCCAGATCGACCCCGACGGCGGCTGGTTCCGGGTGCCGATGGACATCCAGCGCGAGGTCTGGCCGACGGAGGAGTACGAGCTCGCGAAGTCGCTCGTGGAGACTTCCCTCCCCGAGGACGACCTCTTCGCGGGCATCCGCAACAATTGAGCCCATGATGAGCGCGACCAGCACCCTCGCCCTGACGCACTTCGTCACCCTTGCCGACAGCTTCGACAAGAACAAGGTGACCCCCGGCGTCCTCGGCTTCATCGTCTTCGCGGTCATCGGCGGCGCCGTGTGGCTGCTGATGAAGTCCATGAACAAGCACATGAAGAAGGTGGACTTCGTCGAGCAGCCGGAGGAGGGCGAGGCGGGCACCCGCGCCTCGGCCGCCTCGACGGCCGCCGAGCCGAAGACCGGCTGAGGAGGCGGATCGGCGGGTGTGCGGCGCGCCCGCGCCGGGCGAGGGCCCGGCTCGGCGCCCGCATCGGCTCGCCGGTCCCCGCAGACCGGGTGACGGCCGAGGGCCGGCCGAATGGCTCAGGCCGGCCTGCCGCCCCGGCGGCTCGCTGACCCGAGTGGTCAGCGAGCCGGGCCGCATGCCCTCGGCAGCCGGGCGCCGCCCCGGTCGGGCCGGGCGTCACGGGCTCGGCGTGGCCCCGGGACCCGCGCCCCGGGTCACTCCGCGACGCCCGGTGCGACCAGCACCCCCATGACCTCACGTGCGTGGCGGTGGGGCACCATGCCCAGGCGCCACGCCTGCCAGCCCGATTCCGGCTCCACTCCGCGGTCCAGGAGCAGGGCGAACGCCTCCGCGCAGTCCTCCAGCTTCGCGTCGCGCAGCGGGTGCCCGTCGCGCACCAGCCGGGCCAGCTCCTCCTGGGCCACGGCCGTGCCCACCACGCTGCCGCCCGGTGAGGCGAACGGCAGCAGCGTGCAGCGCAGGAACCGCGCCCAGTCCGCACCGCGCCGGTCGCCGTAGCCGTCGAATATCCGGGCCGCCTCGTCGGCCAGCTCCAGCGCCTGCGCGGCCCGGCCGTTGCCGGCGTCGATGATCACCAGCTCCAGGCAGGACCACGCCTCGCCGTGCGGCACCCCGATCCGCTGGAAGTCCCTGCGGGCGTCCTGCAGCAGCTGGCGGGCGAAGCCGCTGTTGCGCAGCGAACCGGTCTGCGCCGCCCGCAGATCGCGGGTGACCCGCCCCGAGTGGTGCCGGGCGCAGGCCAGGCCGTAGCCGTCCTGCATCCGGCTGAACATCGTCCGCGAGCGCTCCAGCTGCCGCAGCGCCGCGTCGTGCTCGCCGCGCTCCTCCAGCGCCTGGCCCAGGTAGTACATCGTCCAGGCCTCACCGCGGGCGTCCTCGTGCTGATGGTGCAGCGGCAGCGCCTGCCGCAGCCCGTCCGCCGCGGGCCCGGGCTCGCCGTCCAGCAGCCGGGCGCGGGCCAGCTGCGTCATCGCCCAGGCCTCGCCCCGCTCGTCGTGCGTCCGGCCGTACAGCTCCAGCGCGGCGTGCAGCGCGCTCTCCGCCCGGGGCACCTCGCCCATCCGCAGATGGACCTGGCCGAGCTGGAAGTGCGCCCACGCCTGGCCGTGCAGGCTCTCGCTCTCCTCGTGCAGCTCCAGCGCCTCGCGGAGCATGGCGATGGCGTCGGCGATCCGCGCCCGGTCCCGCTCCACCGCCGCCAGGGCGTGCAGCGTCCAGGCCCGGTCGCCGCGCAGGTCCGGGCCCGACTGCAGCGCAAGCGCCTCACGGAGCTTGGCCGCGGCCTCGGTGAGGTCGCCCTGCTGCTGGAGTGTGATGCCCAGGTCGCGCAGCGCGCGGGCGGCGCCCGCCGGATGCTGCGCCTCGAAGTAGAGATCGACCACCGACGACAGGGTCGTGCGCGCCTTGTCGAGCTCGCCGAGCTGCCGGGCCGCCACACCCGTACGCCACTGCACCGAGCGGACCAGCAGCCCCTGGCCGACCGCCCGGGTCAGCTCGCTCAGCTCGCCCAGGCGGTAGAGGTCCCCGCGCAGCAGGCAGTAGTCGGCCAGCGCGCCCAGCAGATGGGAGACCGCCGCCTGGTCCACGCCCTGGTCGGCGTGGCGCAGCGCGGCCGTGATGAAGCTGGTCTCGTCGTCGAGCCACTGCAGAGCGGCGTCCAGGGACGTGAAGCCGTGCGAGCCGAAGCGGTCGGCGCGGGTCGACGTCCGGCCGTCGACCAGCCGGATGACCGAGTCGGCCAGCTCCGCATAGCCGCGGATCAGCCGCTCCTGGGCCACGCCGCGCTCGCCGGCGTCCTCCTCGTCCACCAGCCGGCCGTGGGCGAAGCGGTGCACCAGGGCGTGCAGGCGGTAGCGCTCGCCGCGGACGTGCTCGATCAGCCCGGCCCGGGCCAGCGCCGTCAGCTGCCGTTCCGCCTCCGCGTGGTCGACGTCCAGCAGCGCCGCCGCGGCCGCCGCCCCCAGGCTCGCCCGGCCCACCAGCGCCAGCCGGCGCAGCAGCCGCCGGGCCGTCTCGGACTGGTCGGCGTAGCGCAGCGACAGCGCCCGCTCCACCGGCGGCACCGTGTCGTGGGCCGCCAGGTCCGCGGCCAGCGCGGCGGCCGTGCGCGATCCGAGGGAGGAGCCCGCCACCCGCAGCGCCAGCGGCAGCCCCGCGCACAGCGCGGAGACCTCCTCGACCGCTTCGGGGTCAGCCGCCTCGCCCGGCGTCCGCGCACCGTCCGCCGCGGCGGTGCGCAGCAGCTCTTCGGCGCCCGCCGCGTCCAGCGGCCCCACGGGCAGCTGGTGCACCCACGCGGGCAGGTCCCCGGGCAGCTCCAGCGGTGCCCTGGACGTCACCAGCACCAGGCTGTCGGAGCGGTCCGGTACCAGCGTGCGCACCTGCTCGGGGTCCGAGGCGTCGTCCAGCAGGACCGTCACCGGAAGGCCCGTCAGATGCTGGTGGTACAGCTCGGTGAGCCGCTTGACGTGCTGCTCCTGGGACGGGCGCTCGCGGAACAGCAGCTGCTCGCGCGGTGCGCCCAGGCGGTTGAGCAGATGCAGCAGCGCGTCCCGGGTCGGCAGCGGCACCTCACCGGGGGTGTCCCCGCGCAGGTCCACCACACAGGCGCCGCGGAACTGATCGCGCAGTTGGTGCGCGGCCCGCACCGCCAGCGCGGTGCGCCCCGAGCCCGGCTCGCCGTGCAGCACCACCACCGTCGGCTTGGTCTCGGTGCTCGCGCGGGCGGCGTGCACCCACTGCGCGATCCGCGCCAGTTCGTCCCGCCGCCCCGCGAACGGGCCGTCGGGGCGGGGGAGTTGGGAGAACGAGTGCTCCAGTACGGACCGCTGCCGGGCGGCGGCGCTGCGGTCCGCGCCGCGCAGCTGCGGCCCCCGGGCGGCCTTCGACGCAGCGGCCGGCTGGGCCGCCGCGGCCGCCGCCGTCAGCATCCGCTGCTGGTCCAGGAACGGCCGGACGCCCCGGACCTCCAACGCCGTCAGCCACTGCAGCCGCAGCTGCTCCGGGCCGCCGGGCTGACCGCGCAGCCCGGCCTGGCGGTGCGCCGCCGGCCAGTGCCCCGCGGTGAGCTTCACGACCGTGGCCGCCGCGCCCGCCACCACCACGGCGGCTCCCACGCCCAGCGCCGCGCCCGCGCCCGTGCCGTACGCGAGGTCCGTGGCGAACGCCGCGACCGCCGCGACCGCCGTCGCCACCGCGGGGGTGCCCAGCTCCTTGCGGCACAGCCGCTGTGCCAGCGACGGCTGACCGGCGGCCGCCTCGTCCAGGGCCCGGACATACGCGGTGTACTCCTCGGCGGCGCTGCCGGTCAGCTCCTCCAGCGCCGCCTGCGCTCTGCCGCGCAGCGTGCCGGCGTCCAGCCGCCCGTCCGAGCGCCGCACCTCTTCCTCGACGGCCCTGGTCAACAGAGCTTCCGCCGCCGCCCGATGATCGGCGCGCAGCGCGGCCGGTGAGCCCGACATACCTCTCCCCCTCCAGCAGTCCCCGCAGTCGTCGGCGGTCCCGCGCCCGGGCGGTGATCTTCGCCGTACGCACAGTCTTCCGCGTCCGCACGGATTCCGGCAGGCCTGTGGATAACCCCGGCCCTGGCCGGACACTCCCCCCTGCCGCTCCCGACCCGCCGCACCACCTTGGGAGAGGATGGAGCCATGCCGAACCGCCTGGCTCATGAGACTTCCCCGTATCTGCTCCAGCACGCCGACAACCCCGTCGACTGGTGGCCGTGGTCCGCCGACGCGTTCGAGGAGGCCCGGCGGCGCGGTGTGCCGGTGCTGCTCAGCGTCGGCTACAGCTCGTGCCACTGGTGCCATGTCATGGCCCACGAGAGCTTCGAGGACCAGGCCACCGCCACGCTGCTCAACGCGCACTTCGTGGCGGTCAAGGTCGACCGCGAGGAGCGCCCGGACGTCGACGCCGTGTACATGGAGGCCGTGCAGGCCGCCACCGGTCAGGGCGGCTGGCCGATGACCGTCTTCCTCACCCCCGACGCCGAGCCCTTCTACTTCGGTACGTACTTCCCGCCCGCGCCCCGGCACGGGATGCCGTCCTTCGGGCAGGTCCTGGAAGGGGTGCGCAGCGCCTGGGCCGACCGCCGCGACGAGGTCGGCGAGGTCGCCGGGCGGATCGTCGCGGACCTGGCCGGGCGCTCGCTGACCGATTCGCTGCCGGCCGACCGGCGGCCGCCGCGCCCCGAGGAGCTGCATGCCGCCCTGATGGGCCTGACCCGTGAATTCGACGCGGTGCGCGGTGGGTTCGGCGGCGCGCCCAAGTTCCCGCCGTCCATGGCGCTGGAGTTCCTGCTGCGCCACCACGCCCGCACCGGCTCCGAGGGAGCCCTGGAGATGGTGCAGGCGACCTGTGAGGCGATGGCCCGCGGCGGCATCTACGACCAGCTCGGCGGCGGTTTCGCGCGCTATGCGGTGGACGCCACGTGGACCGTGCCGCACTTCGAGAAGATGCTCTACGACAACGCGCTGCTGTGCCGGACCTACGCCCACCTGTGGCGCTCCACCGGATCGGACCTGGCCCGCCGGATCGCCGTAGAGACCGCCGACTTCATGGTCCGCGAACTCCGCACCGACCAGGGGGGCTTCGCCTCCGCCCTCGACGCGGACAGCGACGACGGCACGGGGCGGCACGTCGAGGGCGCCTACTACGTGTGGACGCCGGAGCAGCTGCGCACCGTACTGGGGGAGAAGGACGCGGAGTTCGCCGCCACCTACTTCGGCGTCACCGAGGAGGGCACCTTCGAGGAGGGCGCCTCGGTGCTCCAGCTCCCCGACACCGACGGCCTGGCGGACGCCGAGCGGCTGGCCGCAGTCAAGGAGCGGCTGCTGGCGGCGCGCGCCGAGCGGCCCCGCCCCGGGCGGGACGACAAGGTCGTCGCCGCCTGGAACGGGCTGGCCATCGCCGCGCTCGCCGAGACCGGCGCCTACTTCGACCGCCCGGACCTGATCCAGGCCGCCACCGACGCCGCCGACCTGCTGGTCCGGGTCCACATGGACTGGCATGCACGGCTGCACCGCACCTCCCGCGACGGCGTCCCCGGCGCCAACTCCGGTGTGCTGGAGGACTATGCCGATGTCGCCGAGGGCTTCCTCGCCCTCGCCTCGGTCACCGGGGAGGGCGTCTGGCTGGAGTTCGCGGGCTTCTTCCTGGACACCGTGCTGCTGCAGTTCACCACCGAGGACGGCGCGCTGTACGACACGGCGGCCGACGCCGAGGCGCTGATCCGCCGCCCCCAGGACCCGACCGACAACGCCACGCCCTCGGGTTGGACCGCGGCGGCCGGCGCCCTGCTGTCGTACGCGGCGCTGACCGGCAGCGACCTCCACCGGAGCGCCGCGGAGCGGGCTCTGGGCATCGTCACCGCGCTCGGCGGCCGGGCCCCGCGCTTCATCGGCTGGGGGCTCGCCGTCGCCGAAGCCGCGCTGGACGGTCCGCGGGAGATCGCGGTCGTCGGCCCGCAGGGCGATCCGGCCACCGCGGCGCTGCACAAGGCCGCGCTGCTCGGCACCGCCCCGGGAGCGGTGGTCGCGCTGGGCGCCCCGGGCTCCGACGACACCGACGAAGTGCCGCTGCTCAAGGACCGCCCCCTGGTCGACGGTGGTCCGGCCGCGTACGTCTGCCGCCACTTCACCTGCGAGCGCCCCACGACGGACCCGGAGGAACTGGGCGACCGGCTGCGGGGGTGAGGCCGCCGGCCGGGCGGCGCGGCCGCCAACCGGCCGCTGTCGGTGGGCAGTTGTACTCTGCCGGAGTGACGACCTTGCTGGGGCGGCGTCCCCTTGTCCAGGAGGCCGCGGCGCTGCGGGCCGGTACGGACGATCCGGTCGCCGCGGCGCACCGTACGTGCGACCGCGTCGACGCCGTCGATCGGCGGGTGCGGGCGTTCGCGCCGGAGCCCGGCCGGCGGACGCGGCTGGCGGCGGCCGCGGGGGTCGCGGCGGCCGGTGAGCCGGGCCCCGTGGAGCGGCCGCCGCTCCACGGCGTCCTCGTGGGCGTCAAGGACATCGTGCGGGTCGACGGCCTGCCGACCCGGGCCGGCTCGGCGCTGCCGCCCGAGGAGCTCGGCGGTCCGCAGGCCGCGGTCGTCGACCGGCTGTGCGCGGCCGGTGCGCTGATCGCGGGCAAGACCGTGACGGCGGAGTTCGCGGTCACCGCGCCCGGACCGACCCGCAACCCGCACAACCCGGCCCATACCCCCGGGGGTTCGAGCAGTGGTTCGGCCGCCGCGGTCGCCGCCGGCATGGTGCCGCTGGCCATCGGGACGCAGACCGTCGGCTCGATGATCCGGCCCGCCGCGTACTGCGGGGTGACCGGTTTCAAGCCCACCTACGGGCGGATCCCGGTCGACGGGGTGATCCCCAACGCCGTCAGCTTCGACACCCTCGGGTGCTACGCCACGGATGTGGCGGGTGTCGCCCTCGCGGCGTCGGTGCTGCTCGACGGGTGGCGCGCGCCGCGGCCGGAGGCGGGCGGGCGGCGCCCGGTGCTGGGCATACCGGCCGGCCCCTATCTGGAGCGGGCCGGCGAGGAGGCGCTGCGCGCCTTCGCGGACCAGCGGGAACTGCTGCGGGCGGCCGGGTACACGGTCCGTGAGGTCCCGGTGATGGACGACTTCGAGCAGATCGTGGCGCAGCTGTTCACGATGAACCGCTACGAGGTCGCACGGGCCCACACCGACTGGTTCGCGCGCTTCGGCGACCGCTATCGGGAGCAGACCGCGGTCGCGATCCGGCAGGGCCACACGATCAAGGAGGCCGCCTACGAAGCGGCCCGCGCCCGGCGTGCGGAGTTCCGCGAGCGCCTCGCGGCACAGGGGAGCGCCGCCGGCGTCGAGCTGTGGCTCGCCCCGGCGGCCACCGGCCCCGCGCCCGCCGATCTCACCACCACCGGCACCTCGATCATGTGCCTGCCCTGGAGCAACGCCGGTCTGCCGGTGCTCAGTCTGCCCGCCGGCCGCGCCGCCAACGGGATGCCGCTCGGTCTCCAGGTGGTCGGCCGTTTCGGAGCGGACGAGGACCTGCTGACGGCGGCGGCCGGGATCGAGGGCGTACTGGACGGGGTGGCGGCCGAAGGCCCCGGCCGGCCCGGCCTCACAGTGTGAGCCCCCGGGCCAGTACGTCCATCGACCGGTCGATCAGCGCGATCAGCGCGTCCGGGGCGGCGGTCGGGCTCTCCGCGGCCCAGCTCAGCATCGCCTCCTGAAGCGCGGCCAGGATCGCCGCGCTGACGACCCGCAGCTCCAGATCGTCGGCGGGGCGGCCGGCGCGTTCGGCCAGCGCCGCGCTGATCAGCGCGGCGATCCGGGCGGCCTGCTCCGCCGAACGCCCCCGGATGGCGGGCACATCGCGGATCAGTCGGATGCGCTGGAGGAGTTCGGCGCCTTCCTGCGCGGCGATCTCGCCCAGGGTCTCGACGGTGACCCGCCGTATCGACTCCACCATCGGCTCGTCCGCGGGGCGGGCCCGGATCCCGGCCGCCAGCAGGGTGTCGTACTCGTCCGTCAGCACCAGGTCTTCCTTGGTGGGGAAGTACCGGAAGACCGTGCTCAGCGAGACCTCCGCGGCCTCGGCGATCCGCTCGACGGAGGTCGCCTGGTACCCCCGCTCCGCGAAGAGGCGGTAGGCGGCCCGCCGGATCGCCTGCCGGGTCTTGATCTTCTTCCGCTCACGCAGCCCGGGCCGCGGTGTCCGGGGCGGGGAGGTGGCGTTCATGCGTGCGCAGACCATGCCCGGCATTGTCCGGCATCAGGTGTGCGCGGGCCATGTCGGCGGCCGTACGCCGAGGCGCGCGGCGGCCGACTGTCAGTGGCGCATGTCACGCTGGGGCGTGAGGTGGTGACGCTGGGTGAAGCGGGGTGCGGCCTCCGGCGCGTACGCCTCGGGTGCGCCTCGGGAGGGTGTGCGTCAGGCGTGGGTGTAGGCCACCAGGGAGATGCCGACGTAGTGGACGACGAAGGCGGCGAGCGTGAGGGAGTGGAAGACCTCGTGGAAGCCGAACCAGCGGGGCGAGGGGTTGGGGCGCTTGATGCCGTAGATGACGCCGCCGGCGCTGTAGAGCAGGCCGCCGACGACGACGAGGACGAGCACGGCGATACCGCCGGTACGCAGGAAGTCGGGGAGGAAGAAGACCGCGGCCCAGCCCATGGCGATATAGCAGGGGGTGTAGAGCCAGCGGGGCGCGCCGACCCAGAAGACCCGGAAGGCGATACCGGCCAGCGCGGCCGCCCAGATCGCCCAGAGCAGCACCTGGCCCCGGGATCCGGGAATCAGCAGCACCGTCACAGGTGTGTACGTGCCGGCGATGATCAGGAAGATGTTGGCGTGGTCGAGGCGGCGCAGCACACCGTCCATCCGCGGACTCCAATTGCCGCGGTGGTACAGGGCGCTGACGCCGAAGAGCAGGCAGGCGGTCAGCGTGTAGATGGCGCAGGCCAGGCGGCCGCGGGGGCTGTCGGCGAGGGCGGTGAGGATGACACCGGACAGGAGGGCGGCGGGGAACATTCCGGCGTGCAGCCAGCCCCGCAGCTTGGGCTTGAGGGGCGCGGCCGCGGCGGTGACCGCCGCGATCGCGGGCGGCGCGGAGGGGAGCTTGCTCTCGGCGGCGTCGGGCGCGGAAGTCATGGCGCAATGCTACCTACGCAACCGTAAGTTACCGATTCATGTGGAAGTGGTGACGGTCACGAAGTCGCCCTCTGGACAGAACTCTATTGGGGTCGGATGATCAAATGAGTGCGGTCGGCACCGGATGAGCGGTCGCGAAGCATCCGGGTCGCAGCCCCCAAGGGGCAGACAACCAAAAGAAGCGGATCATCCCGTCACAACGGGCAGATATCCGTCCACACCCTCATCTAGGAGCGATCGTGGCGCGCGACAACGCGGCTCCCACCATTCCGACCCGTCACCAAGGCCTGATCTCCTGGGTCGACGAGATCGCAGCGCTCACCCAGCCCGACCGGGTCGTCTGGTGTGACGGCTCGGAGGCGGAGTACGAGCGTCTGTGCGAGGAGCTCGTCGACAAGGGCACGTTCAAGAAGCTCGACCCGATCAAGCGCCCCAACTCCTACTACGCGGCCTCCGACCCGACCGACGTCGCGCGCGTGGAGGACCGCACGTTCATCTGCTCCGAGAAGGAGGAGGACGCCGGGCCGACCAACCACTGGAAGGCCCCCGCCGAGATGCGGGAGATCTTCGCCGGCGAGCAGGGCCGGGGCGGCATCTTCCGCGGCTCGATGAAGGGCCGGACGATGTACGTCGTCCCGTTCTGCATGGGCCCGCTCGGCTCCGAGCTGTCCGCGATCGGCGTGGAGATCACCGACTCCGCGTACGTCGCCGTCTCCATGCGCACCATGACCCGTATGGGCCGGGCCGTCCTGGACGAGCTGGGCGACGACGGCTTCTTCGTCAAGGCCGTGCACACCCTGGGCGCCCCGCTGGCCGAGGGCGAGCAGGACGTTCCGTGGCCGTGCAACTCCACCAAGTACATCTCGCACTTCCCCGAGGCCCGCGAGATCTGGTCCTACGGCTCCGGCTACGGCGGCAACGCCCTACTGGGCAAGAAGTGCTACGCCCTGCGCATCGCCTCCGTCATGGCCCGCGACGAGGGCTGGCTCGCCGAGCACATGCTGATCCTCAAGCTGACGCCGCCGCAGGGCGAGTCGAAGTACGTGGCCGCCGCCTTCCCGTCCGCCTGCGGCAAGACCAACCTCGCCATGCTGGAGCCCACGATCTCCGGCTGGACCGTCGAGACGATCGGCGACGACATCGCCTGGATGCGGTTCGGCGAGGACGGCCGGCTCTACGCGATCAACCCCGAGGCCGGCTTCTTCGGCGTCGCGCCCGGTACCGGCGAGCACACCAACGCCAACGCCATGAAGACGCTGTGGGGCAACTCCGTCTTCACCAACGTCGCCCTGACCGACGACAACGACATCTGGTGGGAGGGCATGACGGAGGAGACTCCGGCCCACCTCACCGACTGGAAGGGCAACGACTGGACGCCGGAGTCCGCGACCCCGGCCGCCCACCCCAACGCCCGCTTCACCGTGCCCGCCTCGCAGTGCCCGATCATCGCGCCCGAGTGGGAGGACCCCAAGGGCGTGCCGATCTCGGCGATCCTCTTCGGCGGCCGCCGCGCCTCGGCGGTGCCGCTGGTCACCGAGTCCTTCGACTGGAACCACGGCGTCTTCCTGGGGGCGAACGTGGCCTCCGAGAAGACCGCCGCGGCCGAGGGCAAGGTCGGCGAGCTGCGCCGCGACCCGTTCGCCATGCTGCCGTTCTGCGGCTACAACATGGGCGACTACATGGCCCACTGGGTCAAGGTCGGCGCCGGCAAGGACCAGGCGAAGCTGCCGAAGATCTACTACGTGAACTGGTTCCGCAAGAACGACGCGGGCAAGTTCGTCTGGCCGGGCTTCGGCGAGAACAGCCGCGTCCTGAAGTGGATCGTCGACCGCCTCGACGGCCGCGCCGAGGGTGTCGAGACCCCGATCGGCATCCTGCCGGCGAAGGGCTCCCTGGACACCGAGGGCCTCGAACTGGCCGACGCCGACCTGGACTTCCTGCTCACCGTCGACAAGGAGATCTGGCGCGAGGAGGCCGGTCTGGTGCCCGAGCACCTCAACACCTTCGGCGACCACACGCCCAAGGAGCTGTGGGACGAGTACCGGGCGCTGGTCCGGCGGCTGGAGCAGTAGCCGCCGACGCACGCCCGGCCGGGGCCCCGCACGAACGTGTGCGGGGCCCCGGCCCGTTCCCCGAGGTGGGCCGCCGCGGACGGGAACGGACCGGGGACCGGCGGTGGCTTCGAGATCTCCGTCCCGGCTGGCCCGGTCGGGTGACGCCGGCGCGTCGGCCGCCGTCAGGCCGAGGCGAGATCCGGCAGCGGCTCGGCGTGCGCCGCCAGCCGCTCCGCCGCCAGGGTCATCGCCGCGGCGTCGTCCCGGGACGTGGCGACCGCCAGGGCGTTCCCGGCCAGGGCGCGGGCGCGCTGCCGCAGGGCCTCGACGCGCGGCGCGGTGCCGCCGTCGGTGGGCTCGGCGCGCAGTGGGTAGTGGCCGCCGCTCAGCCGCGCGACCTGCTCGGCGATGCGGTCGGCGGCGGCGCCCAGCGCGGCGGCGTCCATCTCCCGGGCCTCGGCGGTCTCGGCCCGCACCGCCAGCGCGTGCAGCTCGTCGGTGACGGTGAGGAGCGCGGTCAGCTGTCCGGCGAGCCGGATCTGAAGCTCTTCCTCACGGGAGCGGTGCGGGATCTGCGGGGCGGCGGCGGCCATGGTGTGGACCGACTTCGTGCGGATCGGTTCGTACATGGGACAGCCTCCTGAATACGTTCAGGAAGCCATCCTAGCTTAGACGCTGTCTAAAGTTGAGTTCCGTACAGAGGTCGGGTCGGCTCAGTACTGTCCGTAACCGTCGAGGAAGGTGCCGATCCGGGTGACCGCGTCCGCCAGGTCGTCCTTGCTGGGCAGGGTGACCAGCCGGAAGTGGTCCGGCTCCGGCCAGTTGAAGCCGGTGCCGTGCACGATCATGATCTTCTCGGCGCGCAGCAGGTCGAGGACCATCTGCCGGTCGTCCTTGACCTTGTAGACCTTCGGGTCCAGCCGCGGGAAGGCGTACAGCGCGCCCTTCGGCTTGACGCAGCTGACGCCGGGGATCTGGGTCAGCAGCTCGTAGGCCGTGTCGCGCTGCTCCAGCAGGCGGCCGCCGGGCAGCACCAGGTCGTTGATCGACTGCCGGCCGCCGAGCGCGGTGGCCACCGCGTGCTGGGCCGGCATGTTGGCGCACAGCCGCATATTGGCGAGGATCGTCAACCCCTCGATGTACGACGTGGCGTGCGCCTTGGGGCCGCAGACCGCCATCCAGCCGCTGCGGTAGCCCGCCACCCGGTAGGACTTGGACAGTCCGTTGAACGTCAGGGTCAGCAGGTCGGGGGCGAGCGAGGCGAACGGGGTGTGGGTGGCGCCGTCGTAGAGGATCTTGTCGTAGATCTCGTCGGCGCAGACGATCAGGTTGTGCCGGCGGGCGATCTCCGCGATGCCCCGCAGCAGCTCGTCGTCGTACACGGCGCCCGTGGGGTTGTTGGGGTTGATGACGACGATGGCCTTGGTGCGGTCGGTGACCTTGCGCTCGATGTCGGCGAGGTCCGGCATCCAGTCCGCCTGCTCGTCGCAGCGGTAGTGCACGGCCGTGCCTCCGGACAGGGAGACCGACGCCGTCCACAGCGGGTAGTCCGGGGCGGGGACCAGCACCTCGTCGCCGTCGTCCAGCAGGGCCTGCATCGACATCTGGATCAGCTCGGAGACGCCGTTGCCGAGGTAGACGTCGTCGACGGAGAGGTCGATGCCCTTGGTCTGGTAGTGCTGCATCACCGCGCGGCGGGCGGAGAGCAGGCCCTTGGCATCGCCGTAGCCGTGTGCCGTCCCGACCGTGCGGAGGATGTCCTCCAGGATCTCGGGCGGGCAGTCGAAGCCGAACGCCGCGGGGTTGCCGGTGTTGAGCTTGAGGATGCGGTGACCCGCCGCCTCCAGGCGCATGGCCTCCTCGAGCACCGGGCCACGGATTTCGTAGCAGACGTTGGCGAGCTTCGTTGACTGGATCACCTGCATGTCCGCCACCTTACGGGCGCGTTTCGGTACCCGCCCGGTGTTTTTCCCCACGTCGATCAGCGCATGGTGTGGGGTTCCTCACGGGTGGTGACCGCCCGCGGGTGCCCGCCGCGCCGCTGATTCCGCGTGCCTGGTGTTTTCACGGTAGACCGGCGCGCGGGCGCGTACGCCGGTACGCTCCGGGCGCATGGCCACCTCGGCTCCCCTGCCTCCGCCCAGCACACCCGGCTTACCGCTCCCCGCGCCGGCGCCCACCGCGTCCGCGCCGCCGGCGCACGGCCCCTTCACCCTGCTCAACGACGAACCGGTCGCCGAGCCCGGCGCGGACCTGCTCGGCGCCGGCCGGGCCGCCCGGCAGCTCGCCGGACTGCTGGTCGCCTCCCGCGCCTCCACGCCCTTCACGCTCGCCGTCGACGCCGGCTGGGGCATGGGCAAGAGCAGCCTGATGCGGCTGGTCGACGCGGAGCTGGCGCACGCCCCCGAGGTGCACACCGTCTGGTACAACGCCTGGACCTCGACCGGCGCCGACGCGCTGGAGGGGCTGATCAAGTCCGTCCTGATGCGCTTCGACCGGCGGGTGCTGCGCCGCGGACTGCAGCGGGTCGGCGAGCGGCGCGCGCTGCTGCGGGCCCTGCGGGCGCTGAGCACCGTCGCCGCCGGGCCGCTGGGAGTGGCCGGCCTGGTCGACGAGCTGTGGAAGAGGCTCTCCGTCGACTCCCAGGCCCGCAACGAGATGCGGGGCGCGATCGGCGACCTGGTCCAGGAGTGGTCCGAGACCGCCGAGTTCCGGCCCCGCCGGCTCCTGGTGGTCTTCATCGACGACCTCGACCGCTGCTCGGAGGAGACGGTGCTGGCCGTCTGCGAGGCGGTGAAGGTCTATCTGGACGTACCGGGGCTGGCGTTCGTGGTCGGCTGCGACCGCTCGGCGCTCGGGCCGAACGGGCTGCTGCGCGATCTGTCGCCGGCCGGCTCGGCGTTCATGGAGAAGATCTTCCAGACCAGCTACCGCATCCCGGCCGCCGACAATCACGGCGTCAAGGACTACATCCGCTGGTGCGCACGGACCGCCGGCATCGAGCCGCTGCTCGACGACGCCCTGGTCGACCTGCTGGCGCAGCGCTCGGACCGCAACCCGCGCCGCATCAAGCGCCTGGTGAACGGCTTCGTCCTGGAGGCCACGCTCAACCCCGTCTGGCGCGACTTCGGGCCGGACGCGGTGATCAGGACGCTGCTGCTGCAGTACTTCTACCCCGACTTCTACCGCATGATGACCGGTCCGTCCGGCACCGTCGACGGCGATGTGGTGGCCGAGTTCCGGACCTACCGCGCGGTGCGGCGGACGCTGCTGGCGCCCGCCGGCGCCCCCGGGGAGGAGACCGACGTACGCGACTTCCTCGGGCGCTACGACCTGGTGCTGCCGCAGCCGCTCGGTGCGGGCGGCGACGAGGTGCTGGCCGTGCTGGAGCGCCAACTGCCCAACGAGTTCCCGGACCTGGTGGTCAATCCGGCGTTCACCTCCCTGGTGGACGAGCTGACCGCCCGCCCGGACGCCGCGCAGCTGCTGCTGCGGCTGCGCGAGGGCCCGCTGGGCGCGGGTGCGGAGCCGACCCGGATGTCCCGGGAGTGGGCCCCGGTGTGGCAGGGGCTGGGCTCGGGGGCGGACGGCTACGCCACCGGGTTCGGCCCGCCGCTGGCGTGGCCGGGCGACGGGACGTACGGCGGTTACGGGGCGGGGCCGCCGCAGCCGATGCCGCAGCAGGGCCGGGTGCCGGCCCCGCAGGTACCGCAGTCCCCGGTGCCGCAGGGGGCCTACCCCCAGGGTGGGTACCCACAACCGGGCGGGTACCCCCAGCAGAGCCCGTACCCGGCAGCGCCGGTTTTCGACGTCCTGTGGGTCGACGACCAGCCGGACCGCAAGGCCGTGGTGCGCGAGGTGCTGGAGGGCCTGGGGGCGCAGGTCAGCCATGTGCCCAGGAGCGCCGCCGCCGTGCAGGCACTCCGCAACCGCACCCCCGACCTGCTGGTCTCCGACATCAGCCGGGGCTCGGACCACTCCGCCGGTTTCGAGATGGTGCGGCGGCTCCAGGAGGACGGCAACTACGACGGCCCGGTGGTCTTCTTCACCATCCGGCGGTCCGCCGAACGCGAGGAGCGGGCCGCCGCGCTGGGCGCCTCGCTCACCAACAACGAGCAGGAGCTGCGCGAACTGGTGCTGCTCGCCCTGCAGAGCCGGGCCGAGGAGCGGACCCCGCCGGGTGACCGGAAGCCGCCCCGGCGGGGGGCACTGCCGCAGAGCGGGTGGTTCCCCTCCCTGTGACCGTCAGCGTCGGCCGGGCGTCCGCCGTACCGTCCGCCCCGCCAGCACATCCGTGCGCCGCCCTTCCTCGATCACGAACCGGCCGTCGATCAGGACGTACGGGATACCGGTCGGCAGCGTGCGGGGGGCGTCGAAGGTCGACCCCGCCGCGACCGTGGCCGGGTCGAAGAGGACCAGGTCGGCGCGGTGGCCCTCGCGCACCAGGCCCCGGTCGGGCAGCCGCAGCCGGGCCGCCGGGCGCCCGGTCAGATGGGCGACGCACTCCTCCAGCGACAGCACGCCCGACTCGCGGACGTAACGGCCGAGGTAGTGCGGGAAGGTGCCGTACGCCCGCGGATGCGGCTTGTCGCCCTGGAGGATGCCGTCGCTGCCGCCGGTGTGCACCCGGTGGCGCATGATCCGGCGGACGTTGTCCTCATGGCCGACGTGCTGGAGGATCGTCGAACCGAGGCGATCGTCGATCAGCAGCCGGCGGGCGGTCGCCCAGGGCTCCTCGCCGCGTTCGGCGGCGGTGCGCGCGACGGTCCGGCCGACGTGGCCGGCCAGGGCGGGGTCCGCGACACCGGAGATCTCGATGGTGTCCCAGTCGATGGGCACGCCGTGGCAGCCGTCCGCGCCCGCCACCTCCATGACGTGCCGGATCCGCTCGGCCGTCGCCTCGTCGCGCAGCCGGGCCAGCACCGCCTCCGGGCCGCCCTCGCCGGCCCAGCTCGGCAGCATCGCGACCAGCGTCGTGCAGCCGGGGGTGTAGGGGTAGGTGTCGAGGGTGATGTCCGCGCCGGCGTCCAGGGCCGCGTCCAGGAGGGACAGCAGTTCGGGCGCGCGACCCTCGTTGACGCCGAAGTTCATGGTGGCGTGGGCCAGATGCAGCGCACAGCCGGCCTCGCGGGTGAGGGCGATCATCTCCCGGTACGCCGCGAGGGCGCCCGCACCGTAGGAGCGGTGGTGCGGGCAGTAGTAGCCGCCGTACTCCGCCACCACCCGGCACAGCTCGGTGAGTTCGGCGTCGTCGGCGTACATGCCGGGCGTGTAGGTGAGCCCGGAGGACATGCCGACCGCGCCCTGCGCCATGCCCTGCGCGACCAACTGCCGCATCCGGTTCAGCTCTTCGGGCGTCGCCGCGCGGTCCTCCCAGCCGACCGCGAGCATCCGGACCGTGCCCTGCGGGATCAGATACGCGGCGTTCACCGCGATGCCGCGGCCGTCGAAGCCGTGGTCGAGGCGGTCCAGATACTCGCCGACCGACCGCCAGGCGAAGTCGATGTCGCCCTCGCCGTAGCCGTTCCAGCCGGTGATCGCGCGGCGCACCTCGGCGAGCGTGCGGTCGTCGACCGGCGCGTACGACAGCCCGTCCTGGCCGATGACTTCGAGGGTCACGCCCTGTGCGGCCTTCGCGCTGTGGTCGGGGTCGCGCAGCAGTGCGAGGTCGCTGTGGGCGTGCATGTCGATGAAGCCGGGGGAGAGGACCAGGCCCTCGGCGTCCAGCTGCCGCCGGGCGGTGGGGCGCTGGCAGCCCGCCGCCGCGGCCTCCTTGACGATCGCGACGATCCGGCCGCCGTCGACCACCGCATCGGCGCGGTAGGAGGGCGCGCCGCTGCCGTCCACGACCTCCGCGTCACGGATGACGAGGTCTTCCACCGCCGGCCCCCTAGAAGAACGTGCGGATGAAGTCCGTGACCGTGCCGTCCCGCTCGACCAGCGGGATGAGCTGCCACTTGTCGAAGGAGGTGCAGGGGTGCGACAGCCCCAGCCCCACCCAGTCGCCGACCTCCACGTCGCCGGAGCGCTCGGTGGTCAGCCACGCGTGCTGGTCGGACAGCTTGGTGACGGTCAGTCCGTCGGCCGGCCGCTCGGTGCCGTCCCGGCCGGACCGTACGACCTGGGCCCGCGGCAGATGCAGGTCGTAGGCCGCGTCGCGCTTGCCCGCGTTGAGGAACGCCTGCTCGGGCGTGGGACGCGAGACGACCTGCGCCCACAGCCGGAAGGCGGGCTGCAGGGCACCCTCCTGGGGGATGCGGTTGAAGGGCGTGAGGTTGCGGTAGTGGCCGTCGTCGTGGCTGACGTACGCGCCCGAGCGCAGCAGCTTCAGGACCGGCGCGGACAGCTCGGGGAGCTGCTCGAAGACCTCGGCGACCGTGTCGAACCAGGCGCTGCCGCCGGCGCTGACCACGATCTGGTCGAGGTCGGCGAACCGGCCCGCCTTGTCGAGCTCCACGGCCAGCGACACCAGCCGGCGCAGCCAGGCGGTCACCCGCTCGGTGTCGGCGTCGGGCACCTCGCCCTCGTACCCCGCGACGCCCACCAGGCGCAGGGTGTCCACGCCCGCGATGGCGTCGGCGAGTTCCAGGCACTCGGCCTCCGTGCGGACGCCGGTCCGCGCGCCCTCGCCGGCGCCCAGCTCGATGACCACGTCCACCGGGCGGACGGCCCCGGCCTCCCGCAGCGCCACGTCCATCAGCTCGATACCGCGCAGCGAGTCGACGTAGCAGACGAAGCGGAAGTCCGGGTCGGCGGCCAGTTCGCCGGCCAGCCAGCGCAGTCCGGCCGGGTCCACGACCTCGTTGGCCAGGAAGATCCGCTGGATGCCGAAGGTGCGGTAGACCCGGGCCTGGTGGGGGACGGCGGCGGTGATGCCCCAGGCGCCGTGCTCCAGTTGGCGTGCGAAGAGCTGCGGGGCCATGCAGGTCTTGCCGTGCGGGGCGAAGGCCAACCCGTGGCGGGTGGAGTACGTCTCCATCAGTGCCAGGTTGTGCTCGACCGAGTCGGCGGCCAGGGCCAGGACGGGGGTGGTGAACCCGCCGGTGAACAGGTTGCGGCGCTCGGCGGCCAGCTCGCCGACGGTCAGCCCCTCGGCGTCCGGGGGGAGGGCCTTGAAGCGGTGGTCGACCCGTTCGTCCGCGAGTTCCCCGAGTCCCTGGGTGAGCCGCTCGCCGGCCATGGGGCCTCCTCAAAAGATCCTGTTGCACTCTCTGCAACACTCGTTGCGCATATCGCTGACAGCTGTCTAACATCCGAGCCATCGCCCGGTCAATGGTGCGGAACACGGCCCGAACGCGGCCGGATACGCGGTGGCACACCGCCCCGGACACCGCCCGCACGAGCCGCCCAGCGAAGGAGCGCAACCGATCGTGACCAGGTCCTCGAACGCCGGCGGCACCGCCGCCCAGGACGGCGCACCCGCCCCGGACGCCGACGTCGTCTGCCTCGGCGAGTCCATGGTCACCTTCCTGCCCAGCCGCCCCGGGCGGCTCGCCGACGTGCCGTCCTTCGACCGCGCCATCGGCGGTGCCGAATCCAACGTCGCCTGTACCCTCGCCCGCGCCGGCCACACCGCCCGCTGGATCTCCCGCGTCGGCGCCGACGGCTTCGGCGACCACCTGCTCACCGCCATCGCCGACTGCGGCGTCGACGTCTCCCACGCCCGCCGCGACCCGCTGCGCCCGACCGGCGTCTACTTCCGTACGGCCGGCGACCGCGGCACCGACGCCCACGAAGTCGCCTACTACCGGGCGGGCTCCGCCGCCTCCGCCATGTCCGCCGCCACCATGGACCTGGCCGCGATCCGCGCCGGCCGGGTGCTGCACCTGTCGGGCATCACGGCCGCGCTCTCCGCCGACTGCCTGGGCCTGCTGCGCGAACTCACCGGGTCCCGCCCCGCCGCCGGTCGCCCGCTCGTCTCCTTCGACGTCAACCACCGGCCCGGCCTGTGGCAGGGCGCCGACGACGCCCGGGTCCTGCTCGACCTCGCCCGCGGTGCCGACCTGGTCTTCGTCGGCGAGGACGAGGCGGCCGAGGCCTGGGGCATCACCGGCGGCCCGGACGCGCTGCGCGCGGCGCTGCCCGAGCCCGCCACCCTGGTCGTCAAGCGCGGGGCCGCGGGCGCGGTCGCCTACGACAGCCGCGGCGGCCGGCACACCGAGCCCGCCCCGCGCGTCGACGTGGTCGCCGCGGTCGGCGCGGGCGACGCCTTCGCCGCCGGATACCTCTCCGCCACCCTCCGCGGCCTGCCCGTCCCCACCCGCGTCCGCCACGGCCACCTGTGGGCCGCCGCGGTCCTCACCGTCCCCGGTGACCTGACACCGCCCCCGTCCCGCGCGCACGCCGACCGCCTCGCCGCCCTCGGCGAGGCGGCCTGGGGCACACTGCACCTCGGCCCCGGCTGGACGAAAGCCACGACAGCCGACGAGCGGGCCGTCGAGGAGGTATCCACGCCATGAGTCAGACCGTCGACCGCGCGCTGAGCATCCTGCCGCTGCTCGCCGAGGGGCCCGCCGACCTGGGGCAGGTCGCCGACCGACTCGGCGTCCACAAGTCCACCGCGCTGCGCCTGCTGCGCACGCTGCACGAGCACGGGCTCGTCCACCGCCAGCCCGACCAGCGCTACCGCCTCGGCGCTCGGCTCTTCGCACTGGCCCAGCAGGCCGTCGAGAACCTCGACGTACGCGAGATCGCCCACCCCCACCTCGTCGAACTCAACGAGAAGTGCGGACACACCGTCCACCTCGCCGTCCACGAGGAGAACGAGGTCCTCTACATCGACAAGGTCGAGAGCCGCTACCCGGTCCGGATGTACTCCCGGATCGGCAAGCCCGTCGCGATAACGGTCGCCGCCGTGGCCAAGCTGCTCCTCGCCGACCTGCCCGGGCCCGAGCGCCGCGCCCTCGCGGAGAGGCTCGACTACCCCCGCTACACGTCCCGTTCGACCCCCGACGCCACGGCCTTCCTCGCCGAACTGGCCAAGGTCCGCGAACAGGGCTGGGCCACCGACCTCGGTGGCCACGAGGAGTCCATCAACTGCGTCGCGGCGCCCATCCGCGGCGCGGACGGGCGGGCCGTCGCCGCCATGTCGGTCTCCGCACCGAACGTCGTCGTCAGCGCCGACGAACTCCTCGCACTGCTCCCGCTGGTACGCCGCACCGCCGAGGCGATCAGCCGGGAGTACTCCGGCAAGACCCCAGTGAAGGACACCGAATGACGGACAAGACCGCGATCACCCCGGCCACCCACACCACCCCGCCCGCGGCGTTCTCCCACGGCGTCAAGAAGGGCAACATCCTCCAGGTCGCCGGCCAGGTCGGCTTCCTGCCCGCCGTCGAGGGCCAGCCCCCCACGCCCGCCGGCCCCACCCTGCGCGAGCAGACCCTGCAGACCCTCGCCAACGTCCACGCCGTCCTCGAAGCGGGCGGCGCCACCTGGGACGACGTGATGATGATCCGCGTCTACCTCACCGACGTGGACCACTTCGCCGAGATGAACGCGCTCTACAACGCCTACTTCGAGGAGCAGGGCCTGACGGCGGCCCCCGCCGCCCGCACCACCGTCTACGTCGGTCTCCCCAAGGGCCTGCTCATCGAGATCGACGCCCTCGCGGTCCTCGGCTGACGCGCTGAACCAGCACCGCTGAACACCCCGCAAGCCGTATGTCGTCACGGCACGGCGCCCCCGGCCACGCTCTCCCGGGCGCCGTGCCGCGATCCCTCCTGCCCTGAAAGACACATGGAATTACGAGGTCCCCCCTCATGTCCCTGTTCGTCGCGGCCGCGCCCGCCCCCACGCCGGCCGTCCCGCCGCACACCGGCGGCCTGCTCGCCCTGATACCCGGCACCGCGGGACTGCTGACGGTCGCCGCCCTCGGCGTCGCCCTCCTGCTCTTCCTGATCATCAAGGTCCGGCTGCAGCCCTTCGTCGCCCTGCTCGGGGTCTCCATCGCCGTCGGCCTGGCCGCCGGCCTCTCCGTCACCGAACTCTTCGGCACGGTCCAGAAGTCCGACGCCGTCTCGATGATCGAGACCGGTATGGGCGGCATCCTCGGCCATGTCGCGATCATCATCGGCCTGGGCACCATGCTCGGCGCGATCCTCGAAGTCTCCGGCGGCGCCGAGGTGTTGAGCACCCGCCTGCTCCGCCTCTTCGGTGAGCGGCGCGCACCCCTGGCCATGGGGATGACGGGCCTGATCTTCGGCATACCCGTCTTCTTCGACGTCGGCATCTTCGTCCTGGCGCCGATCGTGTACGCCGTCGCCAAGCTGCCCCGGGCATCCGACGGGCCCGGTGCGGGCGGGACCCGCCCCAAGTCGGTCCTCCTCTACTGCATGCCGCTGCTGGCCGGCCTGTCGATGACCCACGCCTTCCTGCCGCCGCACCCGGGTCCGGTCGCCGCGGCCGGCCTGTTCAAGGTCGACCTGGGCTGGGTCGTCCTCATGGGCGTCGTCTGCGGTATCCCCGCCGTGCTCGCGGCCTGGGGGTACGCCGCCTGGATCGGCCGGCGCCTGTTCGTCGAGGTCCCGCAGGACATGGTCGAGGCCGCGGCCGAGGCCAAGGCGGCCGTCGCCGCCGAGCAGCGGGCCGCGGGCGCCACCGGGAGCGAGCGGCCCGTCGCGCTCGGCGCGGTGCTCGCCATCATCGGCACGCCCCTGCTGCTCATCCTCCTGGCGACCTTCTCCTCCATCGCGCTGGCCCCCTCGACCGGCCGCTCGGTCATCGAGTTCTTCGGCCACCCCTTCGTCGCGCTGACCCTCGCCCTGCTGCTGGCGTACTACCTGCTGGGCTTTCGCCGCGGCTGGTCGCGCAAGTCGCTGGAGCGGGTCTCCACCGCGTCGCTGAAGCCGGTCGGCAACATCATCCTGGTGGTCGGCGCCGGCGGCGTCTTCGGCGCCGTGCTCAAGGGCAGCCAGGTGGCCACCGCCCTCTCCGACACCTTCCACGACCTGGGCCTGCCGGTGATCGTCCTGGCCTACCTGCTCTCGCTGGTCCTGCGGGTGGCCCAGGGGTCGGCGACGGTCGCGATCGTCACGACGGCCGGGATCGTGGTGCCCCTGGTCGAGGGCCAGGGACTGTCGCAGGCCCACTTGGCCCTGGTCATCATGGCGATCTCGGCGGGCTCGATCTTCGCCTCGCATGTGAACGACGGCGGCTTCTGGATGGTCAGCAAGTACTTCGGGATCACCGAGCGCGACACGCTCAAGTCCTGGACGGTGCTGGAGTCCGTGCTCTCGGTCGCGGGCTTCGCGGTGGCCGCACTGGTGAGCCTGGTCGTCTAGAGACCCGGCGCTTCACGGGTGGTGCCCGGTCCGTCCAGGACGGACCGGGCGGCCGCTCAACCGGTCTTGCAGTACTGGTCTTCCTTGCCGATCGCGCGGTACGGGCAGTCGGAGGTCTCCAGCAGTTGGAGCACCGCCTCCCGGTTGCGGGCCGTCTCCTTCGCGATCACCGAATCCCGGGGGTAGAAGCCGCCGGAGCCGGAGGACGACGGATACATTTCAAACGTGTACGCGAACACCTTCTGGTCCCCCCACAACCAGTCGTCGATCGCGCCGTCGGTGATGTAGAGCTCGCTGGACTGCTCGGGCGTGTAGCCGTTGGAGGCGGCCATCTTCTTGCCGATGGCGGCGAAGGCGTCGTGGTCGTCCTGGGTCATGCCCGGGCCGGTCTCGTCGTGGGTGAAGCCGAAGGGCCACAGGACGAGTTCGCTGTAGGTGTGGAAGTCGATCGCGGTCTTGATCTGCTGGGCGCCGCCGACGACGCGGCTGCGGACGAAGTCCGAGACGACCTTCACCTCGGGGGCGGAGGCGGCGGAGGGGCCGCGGTAGGTCTCGTCGCCCGGGTCGCCGGAGGAGCCGTCACAGCAGCCCCACTTGAAGTCCCAGTTGCGGTTGAGGTCGGTGCCGACCTCGCTGGATCCCTCGTTGGGCTGGCGGTTCTTGCGCCACATGGCGAAGTCGCCGGAGGCGATGTCGAACTCGCCGCCGTCGGGGTTGAGGTCCGGGATGATCCAGATCTCGCGGGAGTCGAGCATCTTGGTGACGCGGTCGTCGGAGCCGTACTTCGAGGTGAACTCGCCCAGGAGGTAGAGGGCCATCTCGACGGTGAGGTGCTCGCGGGCGTGCTGGTGGGCGGTGAAGAGGACCTCGGGCTCCTTCTCGTCCTTGCCGACGTTCTTGCTGAGCTTGAGGGCGATGATGTCCCGGCCCTCGTGGGAGGTGCCGATCTTCTGCTTGCCGAGGATGTCCGGGTACTTGGCGACGAGGCCGTCGATCTCCTTCGTCGCCTCGTCGTAGGTGTGGTAGCCGGTGTAGCCCTGCGGGAAGTCCTTCACGCGGTTCGACGGCCTGCCCTTGCCGACGCCCGGCGGGTCGGGCAACTGGCGCACCCGGTGGCCGAGTCGGCGTACCAGGTCGGCCTGGGCCCGGTCGGCGGTGACGACGACGGACCGGGCGTGGACCTCGTCGATGCTGACGCCGGTCGCGGCGAGGGCGGAGCGGGCCGCGGCGGTGGCGGGGCCGGTCACCTCGTACTGGTGGGGGAGTTCGGCGGCGCGGGCGGCGTCGGCGGGTCGGTCGGTCGGGGCGTTCTGCGCCTGGGCGGCCGCGGCGATCGGGCCGGCGAGCGCGAGGGAGAGGAGTGCGGCGAGGACGGTGGTGCGTCCGCCGCGTATTCGTGGTCGCATGCGGTCTCCTGTGGGGGGGTGTGAGTCGAAGCGACGGCGTCAGTGTTGAGCCTTGGCATGGCTGGGTCAAGGTGTGGGATGGCCATATGTGCGGGGGGCCTGATGGCCGGCGCCGACCGTCGAATCCCTCAACTTGACGTCGTTTACGGGAAATTGACTGCCGCGGGGCGCACCGCGGCGCGCACCACAAGACCAAGGCGGTGGACTTCGCCGGCACCGTCGCGCTGAGCGACTGCCGGCGGCGACCCCGCAGGTGAGCTGACGCGGGGGCGTGACATGCGAGCAGCCAGGCCCCGGGCACGCGGGTGCGCGGGACCTGGCTGTGGGGGGTGGCGCTCTACGGGAGGCCGTGGACGTGTGCGCCCACCTGGCCGGCGAACTCACCGCCGTTCGCGGCGTCCCAGTTGGTCGACCAGGTCATCGCGCCGCGCAGACCGGGATAGGTCTTCGACGGCTTGAAGGAGCCGCAGCCGCTGCCCTTGGTGAGGCAGTCCAGCGCGGCGTTGACGACGCTCGGTGCCACATATCCGCTGCCCGCCGCCTTCGAGGAGGCCGGGACGCCGATGCCGACCTGGGACGGGTCGAGGCCGCCCTCCAGCTGGATGCAGGCGAGCGAGGTCAGGAAGTCGACCGTGCCCTGTGCGTAGACCTTCCCGTCGCAGCCGTTCATCGAACCGCTGTTGTAGTACTGCATGTTGACGACGGTCAGGAAGTCCTTGATGGCCAGCGCCGTCTTGAAGTACTCGTTCTGCGGCGACTGCATGTCGATGGTCTGCGGCGCCATGGTCACCACGACGTCGCCGTGCGCGGCGTGCACGGCCTTGAGCGCCTTGGTCATATAGGTCGAGTCGAGCCCGTTCTCCAGGTCGATGTCGACGCCGTCGAAGCCGTACTCGTCCATGAGCGCGTTGACGGAGTCGGCGAAGTTCTCGGCCGAGGCGTCGTCGTTGACGGACACCGCGCCCTTCTCGCCGCCGACGGAGACGACCACCGACTTGCCGGCCGCCTGCTTGGCCTTGATGTCCGTCTTGAAGTCGTCGACCGAGCCGTAGCCGACGGCCGGGTCGAGGTGGAAGGTGAGGCCGCCCGGCTGGCCGGTCGCGTCGGCGAAGGAGACCGCGATGATGTCGTAGGCGTCGTCGACGTCCTTGAGTTTCTGCACCGTGGCGCCGTTGTCGAAGTTCTGCCAGTAGCCGGTGAGGGCGTGCGCGGGGACGGCGGCGGTGTGTGCGGCGGGCGGGGCCGGGGCGGGGTGGTCCTCGGCCGCGTTGGCGGTGCCGGCCACGAGGGCGCCGGCCGAGGCCAGTACGGCGGCGGCCAGCCCGGCCAGCAGCCGCTTGGTGACTCTTCCTGATCGTGCGCGAACCACGACTGCCTCCGAGTGGGGGGAAGTTGGGGGGAGTGGTGCGGATGCGCATTCAGGGGCCCTTGCGCTTGCCGTCCAAGGTGGTCCAGACCATTGAGCCTGTCAAGGGCCTGGACGCGGGCCGGTGTTCCCGTAGTCGTCGCTCGGGGGGTATGCGCTATTTCCCTATGGGGTGCTCGTGATGACGAGTAGCCCAGAACGTGTTCTCTGGGGCGTATCTCTGTGGATAAAGTGCTGAGCGTATGGCGCCGATGGCGCAGAGCTGTGCCGATCCGCGGTCCCGGGACCCCCGGAGGCCGGAGGGAGTGGGGGAGCGACGTGCCGACCGCGATTGCAGTCACCAGCCCTGACCTCGCGCTGCCGGCGACCGACCGGCAGACCCCCGCCGCCGTCGTCCTCCAGGCGCCGAGGCGCCAGCCGCTGGACGACGCGCTGACGGAACTGGCCGCCGTGCTGGAGCATCACGGCCACCTCATCGCGCTGTACTCCTCCGCCTGCCCGCCCGAGCACGTCCGCCGGCTGCACACCCTGCGCGCCGTCCTGGAGAGCGACCGGGTCGCCATCGTGCCGGTGTCGCTGCCGCCGCTGGGCGTGGCGCTGCTCGCCCGGCAGCTGCGGCAGCTGTCGCTGTGCGGCTTCAGCCCCGGGGTGCTGGCCAGTTCGGCGCGGCTGCTGAGCCACTACATCCACGCGGGCGCCCTGCTGGGCAGCGTCAGCGGCCTGGACCGGGTCGAGGTCGATCTGCGCTCCCACATGAAGTCCTGGCTGCCCGGCGCGCACTTCGCGGTGCTGGCCAACCCCGAACCGCAGCTGCTGCACCTGGACCGGCACAGCACCCAGGCCGGGCTGCCGGCCCCCGGATTCGCCACCCAGCTCGCGGTCGCCCGCGGCCAGCTCACCGCGGAGTGGGTGACCGCCTCGCTCGCCCCGGCCTGGCAGGTGCAGGCGGCGTACGAGGAGCGGCTGCCGGCGGAGTCCGCCCGGTGGTGGGGGACCCAGAAGCTGATCGAGTTCGCCGCGGCCATCCCCGATCCGTCCGTGCTGCGCCAGTTGGTGGCGTCGGTACGGCGTGCGGAGTGCGGCTGGTGCGGTCTGGAGGTCCTCGGCGACCGCTGCGCGTTCTGCGCGGCGCCGCTGGCGCGGGAGCAGAGTGCACGGGGCGGGTCGTCCGGGCGCCACCCCGCGGCCATAGCGGCGCCGGAGCCGGGCACCGCGCCGGCTCCGGCCACGCCTTCGCAGCCGGCACCCGCCCAGGACCCGGCCGCGGAATCCGGGCAGCCGCCCGCGCCGTGGACGGAGCGCGGCCTGTCCCCGGTGGCACCCTCGGGGGTGCCCGGCGCCACGGGCGTACGGGGCGGTGCGCCCGGCGGCACCGGACCCGGGCAGCTGGACGTCCGCGGGCCGGGCGCCGTAACGGGCGGTCCGGGCGGCCCAGTTCCGGACAACCCCTACGGGTCCGGACGCCCCGTGCCGGGCAACCCCTACGCCTGCGACGGCCCCGCTGCCCCCGGCCGCTGGGACCTGCCCGGCCACCCCGACTTCGCCGGTCCTCCCGACCCGCCCGGCCACCCCGACCTGTCCGGCCGCCATGACGTCTCCGGCGCGCCGCGCACGGTGGCCCGCGCGCGCTGACCCCGCCGCGCCCCCGACCGCCCTCACCCACGACGACCGCCCGCCCCGTCCCCCGTCCCGATCGAGGTCCCTGCCCCATGAACTCACGTCAGCGCCGCGGAGTGATCCTGCTGGTCCTGTCGCTCCTGTGCGCGGTCGGCGCGTTCGTCGGCGTACTGTCGGTGATCAAGAACGTCGAGTCCAAGGTCGGCCCCGAAAAGACCGCGTACCGGCTCAGGACGGATGTCGCGGCCTATAAACCGCTGGATCCGGGGCAGTTCGAAAAGGTGAGGATGCCGCAGCGCTGGCTGCCGCCGACCGCCGTGACCGACCTGGACAAGGTCAGCGGCAAGATCGCGGTGACCCCGCTCAAGAAGGGCTCGCTGCTCCAGGTCGACATGATCGTCGAGCGGCCCGCGCTGAAGCCCGGGCAGCAGGAGATCGCCATCATGATCGACGCCGCCACCGGAGTGGCCGGCAAGATCAACCCCGGTGCCCGGGTGAACATCTACGCCACCTTCGAGGGCAAGCGCCCCGAGGACAAGCCGGTCTCCAAGGTCATCGTCGCCGGTGCCCAGGTCATCGACGTCGGCAGGCTGAAGCCCCTGGAGGCCAAGGACCCCGGCGACACCACCACAGGGCGGCAGGCCGGCGAGGCCGTCCCGATCACCTTCGCGCTGGACACCCAGGACGCCCAGCGGGTCGCGTACGCCGAGTCCTTCGCCTCCCACGTACGGCTCGCCCTGCTCGCCCCGGGCAACGAGGCCGCCATCCCGCCCGGCCAGCGCACCTACACCCTCGACGGCGACAAGTGACCGGGAGGCTCAGGTGACCATCCGCATCCTTGCCGCGATCGGCGACCCGGACGCCGCACGCGCCGTCGGCTCGCTGCTCGACCAGCTGCCGGACGCCGAACCCGCGCCCGCCGTCGCCGACTCCGCGGCGCTGCTCGACGCCCTGGCCGGCGCCGCCGGAAGCGGTGGGGCCCCGCCCGCGGGCCAGGCCCCGTCCGCCGGCGGCGCGTCCTCGGCCGTCGAGGCGCTCCCCGAGGTCGTGCTGGTCCATGAGCGGATCGGCCCGACACCGGCGCTGGAGGTGATCCGCGAGGTGGCGCTGCGCTTCCCCGCGGTCGGCGTCGTGCTGATCACCACGGACGCCGGGCCCGCGCTGTTCTCCGCGGCGATGGACGCCGGCGCCCGGGGCATCGTCGGACTGCCGGTCGGCTACGACGAGTTGGCCGCCCGGGTGCAGGCCGCCGCCCAGTGGTCGGCGGGCGTACGGGTCCACCTGGGGGGAAGCCCGGAGGCCGCCCCCGGGCCGGCCGGGACGCTGGTGACCGTCACCGGCGCCAAGGGCGGGGTCGGCACGACCGTCACCGCAGTGCAGCTGGCGCTGGCCGCGCGGGCCGCGGGCCGCAGCGTCGCACTGGTCGACCTCGATCTGCAGTCCGGCGATGTCGCCTCCTACCTGGACGTCCAGTTCCGCCGCTCGATCGTCGACCTGGCGGGCATCCAGGACATCTCCGTACGGGTGCTCCAGGACGCGGTGCACGACCACCACACGGGGCTGGGACTGCTGCTGGCGCCGGAGGAGGGCGAGCGCGGCGAGGAGGTCGACGACCGCGCGGCCCGCCAGATCATCGGCGCACTGCGCTCCCGCTACGAGGTGGTGCTGGTCGACTGCGGCTCCCAGATGCAGTCCGCGAACGCCGCCGCCGTCGAACTCGCCGATGCCGCCCTGCTGGTGACCACCCCGGACGTGGTCGCCGTACGCGCCGCCAAACGGCAGGTGCGGCTGTGGGACCGGCTGCAGATCCGCAAGGCCGAGGACACCACGACGGTGGTCAACCGCCTCACCCGCAGCACCGAGATCCAGCCGCCGTTGGTCGCCAAGGCCACCGGCACCCAGGTGGCCCGCACCCATGTCCCGGCCGCCTTCAAGGAGTTGCAGCCCTGCGTCGACGCCGGCCGGATGCAGGATCTGGACGGCCGGTCGACGGTCAAGCAGGCGCTCTGGGCGCTGGCGGGCGAGCTGGGGCTGGTGGACTCACCGGCCGCGCGGCAGGGGCGGGGCAGCCATCGGGCGCGTCCGTCGCTGACGGGGCGCAAGCGCAAGGCCATCACGGCGGGGGCGGCTTCCGGTTCCGGGACGGGTTCGGGTCCGGCGTCGGGGTCCGCCTCCGGGGCCGGGTCGGGGTCCGGCACCCGGTTCGGCGCGCGGCGGGGGCCGGCCGCGGCGGCCGGCGGCTCCGGGCCGTTCGATCCGGCCGGTCCGTACGAGGAGGGCTGAGCGGTGCGGCGCCCCCTGGGCGGCAACGACCGCGGGCAGGTCTCCGTGGAGTTCCTGGGGCTGCTCCCGCTGATCCTGCTGGTGCTCGTCCTGCTGTGGCAGTTCGTGCTGGTCGGGTACACCTACTCGCTCGCCGCGCACTCCGCCGACCGGGGCGCGCGGGCCGCCACCGCCACGGAGGGCGGCGGCGCGGGCGCCTGCCGCACCGCGGCCGAGGACCAGCTCCCGGCCGCCTGGCGGGCCGGCGCCTCGACCTCGTGCGGCACCGGGTCCGGCCTGTGGAAGGCCACGGTCCGGATCAAGGTCCCGGTGCTCTTCCCCGGCGCCGGCGACTTCCCGTGGACGGTCACCGGCACGGCCGGCGCCGCGAAGGAGGACCGAGGATGAGCGCCGCACGCCCGCCCGGCCGCCCCGGCACCCCCCGCCGCCGTCCGCGCGTCCCCGCCCGGCTGCGCGGCCACGGCCGCGACCGGGGCCAGGCGTCCATCGAGTTCCTCGGCTTCCTGCCGATCCTGCTGTTGGTCGCGCTGGCCGTGGTCCAGTTGGGCCTGGCGGCGTACGCCGTGCAGCAGGCCGGCACCGGAGCGCGCGCCGCGGCCCGTACCGCCTCGATGGACCGGGCCGACCGCGAGAGCGATCCGCAGACCGCGGGCCGGGCCGCGATGACCGGCTGGGTCGCCGACGGCGCGTCGATCACCGTGGGCGGCGGGGGCGGCGCGGTCCGGGCGACCGCGACGGTACAAATCCCCTCCCTCATCCCCGGCGTCGACTTCGGCTCCGCCAGCCGCAGCGCCACCATGCCCCGCACCGAGACACCCAGCGCAGCGCGTATGCACGAAGGAGCTTCAGGAGTGCCGGCCGCACCAAAAGCACAAGGAGCACTAGGAGCACCCGGAGTGCCGGCCGCAGCAAAAGCACAAGGAGCACTAGGAGCACCCGGAGTGCCGGCCGCAGCAAAAGTACAAGGAGCACTAGGAGCACCCCTGCGATGAGTCTGAAAGCCCGGATCGTCGCACCCGAGCCGGCCGGTGAGGCGCGTCAGGACAGCAATTTGGTCGCCGTCTACCGGGCCAAGCTGCTGGAGGAGATCGACCTCGCCGAGATGTCCTCGCTGGCCGCGGCCGAGCGCCGCTCGCGGCTGGAGCGGGTGCTGGGCCACATCATCAGCCGCGAGGGCCCGGTGCTTTCGACGGCCGAACGCGCCCAGCTCATCCGCCGGGTGGTCGACGAGGCGCTCGGCCTCGGGGTCCTGGAGCCGCTGCTGGAGGACGCCTCGATCACCGAGATCATGGTCAACGGCCCGGACCAGGTCTACGTCGAGCGCTCCGGACGGGTCGAGCTGGTCCCCGTGCGGTTCGCCTCCCACGAGCAGCTGATGCAGACCATCGAGCGGATCGTCTCCACCGTCAACCGCCGCGTGGACGAGTCCAATCCGATGGTCGACGCCCGGCTGCCGTCCGGCGAGCGGGTCAACGTCATCATCCCGCCGCTCGCCCTGAACGGCGCCACGCTCACCATCCGCCGCTTCCCGCGCGCCTACACCCTGGCCGAACTCATCGGCATGGGCACGCTCGACGAGCAGATGCTGATGCTGCTGGCCGGGCTGGTCCGCGCCAAGTTCAACGTAGTGGTCTCCGGCGCGACCGGCGCCGGCAAGACCACCCTGCTCAACGCGCTCTCCGGACTGATCCCCGACGGGGAGCGGATCATCACCGTCGAGGACGCCGCCGAACTCCAGCTCCAGCAGTCCCATGTCATCCGGCTGGAGTCCCGGCCGCCCAACGTGGAGGGCAAGGGCCGGATCACCATCCGCGACCTGGTGCGCAACTCCCTGCGCATGCGCCCCGACCGCATCATCGTCGGCGAGGTGCGCGGCGGCGAGACCCTCGACATGCTCCAGGCGATGTCCACCGGCCACGACGGCTCGCTCGCCACCGTCCACGCCAACAGCGCCGAGGACGCCCTGATGCGGCTGCAGACGCTGGCTTCCATGTCGGACGTCAAGATCCCCTTCGAGGCGCTACGGGACCAGATCAACAGCGCCGTCGACTGCCTGGTCCAGCTCAC
This sequence comes from Streptomyces sirii, assembly GCF_045690365.1. NCBI lineage: Bacteria > Bacillati > Actinomycetota > Actinomycetes > Kitasatosporales > Streptomycetaceae > Streptomyces > Streptomyces sirii. The sequence goes on from NZ_CP147982.1 coordinate 5,834,376, forward strand.
CCGGCACGCCGACGGCTCCCGCCGGATCAGCGAGATCGCCATCCTCGGCTCACGCGGCCACGAGGACTACCGGATCACCACCGTCTGCCGCTTCGAGGCCCAGCCGATGGGCGCCGACCGCGTCGTGCACGGCCGCTTCCGCTACTTCCCGCTGCCCCGCCGGGTCGCCGAACGCCTCTTCATGGCGAGCGAGCCCACCCCGCCCGCCTTCGGCGTCGCGGCCACCGACGACCAACTCGCCACCCGGAAGGCCACCTCATGACCGGCTGGGCCCTGACCACTGCCGCCGAGGGGCCGATCACGGCCACCGGGACGCACCTCTCCCAGCTCACCATCGGGGCCACGCTGCTGTGCGGGCTGCTCGCGATCGCCGGCGTCCGCACCTACGCGGCCGGCCGCGCCCAGCGGCAGGCCGTCGTCGACCGGCTCGACGACGACCACGGGCTGCCGGTGGCCGGACGGCGGCGCCGCTTCCCGTCCGTGGACCGCACGCTGCGCGGCACCCGCTTCGGCCGGCGCCTCGAACTGAGGCTGGCCGCCACCGGCCTGGACGTCACCCCCGGCGAGTTCTTCGTCGGCATGCTCGCCGCCGTCCTCGCCCTGTGGCTGATCGCCCAGGCCGTACTCGCCCCCTTCTTCGGCCCGATCGCCGCACTCGTCGCGGTCTGGGCGGCGTTCGCGTTCCTCAACTGGCAGCGCCAGAAGCGCATCGAGAAGTTCATCAACCAGCTGCCCGAGCTCTCCCGGATCCTCGCCAACGCCACCCAGGCCGGGCTGGCGCTGCGCACGGCGCTGGGCATGGCGGCCGAGGAACTGGAGGCACCGGCCGGCGAGGAGCTGGCCAAGGTCTCCGACAAGCTCTCCGTCGGCCACTCCATCGACGAGGCGCTCGGCGAGCTGGCCGAACGCCTCCCCTCCCGCGAACTCGTCGTCCTGGTCACCACCTTGGTGCTCGCCAACCGCGCCGGCGGCACGGTCGTCGGCTCGCTGCGCAACCTCACCAAGACCCTGGAGGAGCGCAAGGAGACCCGCCGTGAGGTCCGCACCCAGCTCTCCCAGGTGGTCGTCACCGCCTATGTGGTCCCGCTGCTCGGCATCGGCACCCTGCTGCTGATGAACCGGATCGCCCCCGGCGCCATCGACCGGATGACCTCGTCGTTCCTCGGCCAGCTCGCGGTCGTGGTGGCCTTCGCCCTCTACGGGTTCGGCTTCTTCTTCATCCGCCGCCTGTCCAAGATCGACGTCTAACGGGAACGGAAAGCCGGTATGGGAATCGGAATTGTGCTGGCCGCGGCCCTGGCGCTCTCGGTCGTCGGCATCTGCTGCGGTATCGCCCTCTACCGCCGCGAGGCCCGGCTGCCGCCCGATCTGGCGCTGTCGCTGGAGGTCGGCTCGACCCGTACGACGGCGGTCGGCTCGGCCGTGGACCGGGCCGGTATGCGCTACGCGCCGCTCGTGCTGCGCCTGATGGGCGACAGGCGCACCGCCCGCATCCGCCGCCGCATCGACCTGGCGGGCAACCCGGGCGGGCTGACCGTCGACCGCTACGCCGCCCGCCGCGCCGTCTACGGCGCCCTCGGCTTCTTCGGCGCGCTGGTGATGTTCCTGCGCGGCCAGCCGGTTCTCGGCGTCCTGATGGTGCTCTTCGGCCTCTTCTGGAACGAGGTCGGTATCTGGGCCGCGATCCGCCAGCGCAAGGACACCATCGAACGCACTCTTCCGGACTTTCTGGATGTGCTCGCCGTCGTCGTCAGCGCCGGCCTGAGCTTCCGCCAGGCACTGGACCGCGTCGCGGAGAAGTACGAGGGGCCCTGGGCCGATGAACTCCGCATCACGCTCCGGCAGATGGACATGGGCGTCAGCCGCCGTGCCGCCTTCGAGGAACTGCGCAAACGCAACGACTCGGAACAGGTCGCCCAGTTCGTCACCGCCCTGCAGCAGGGCGAGGAGCTGGGCTCGCCCATCGTCGAGACCCTGATCCAGATCGCGAACGACATGCGGCGCACCGACGCCCAGAACGCCCGGCGGCGGGCCGCCCGCGCGGTCCCCAAGGCCACCATGGTCGTCACCACCTTCATGGTCCCGGCCACGATGATCCTGCTCATCGCCGGTTTCTTCCTCGGCTCGGGCACCAACTTCGGCTCCCTGATGGGCGACTGACCGTGCCGCACCCGCCACGGGCCGAACGCGGCGGGTGCGCCCGGCGGCAGCGCCCCGTACCCGGCCGGATGCGTACGGTTCGCCGTGCGCTTCTCGACAACGCCTTCGCAGGAGCAACGAGTTGTGCCACAGTGGGTGGGCCGGCGGCCGGGTCCGCACCGCGGTGCGCCGCGGCCCGCCGGCCCGTATGGGCATCGGAGCGGGGCAGCGTCCCGAAGGGGGAGCGGGGGTGGACAGGGTGTGGCTGAGTCGCCAAATCGCGCCGTTGTGTCCTTTGCCCGTGCCCTTTGAAGAGGAAGGGGTTCGGAATCCCTGTTCCGGGAACGCTGTTCCGGCGTACTTTTCTCGTGTCACGAGCGCGGACGAACGCGCCGACACCACGGGGGCAGACCAGCCGGACCAGAGCGGTACGGCCGCCCATGGAGGGGAATTCGATGGCGAAGCGGATTTTGGGGAACGACCGGGGACAGACCTCGATCGAGTACCTCGGCATCATCGCGGTGGTCGTGGCGATCGTCCTGGTCCTGTCGACCACGGACTTCGGCAGTCAGATCGCCAACGCCATCGCCAACAAGATCTCCGACGTCGTCGGTATCTAGGCTCTTCCACCGCCGCCGTGACGGCCACGATCACGCGCCGCAGCCGGCGCGACGCCGGGCAGGCCTTTCCGCTGTACATTGTCGCGGTCGGGGGCCTGCTCTTTCTCGCGCTCGCGTTCTTCGCCGTGGGCCAGGCGGCGGCGACCCGCAACGGCGCGCAGACCGCCGCCGACGCGGCCGCGCTCGCCGCCGGCCAGAAGTACCGCGAACTGCTTGCCAAGGGCGTGCTCGACGGTCTCCGCGACGGGCGGTACGACAGCGACCGGGCCGCCTGGGAGGACCTGCTGAACGGGCGTGGCGCCCCGTCCGAGGGGGCCTGTGCGAGCGCGGACTGGTTCGCCGGCCGCAACGACGCCGAGGTCGCCTCCTGCACCCCGGACTCCTGGCCCACCTCGTTCGCCGTCACCATCAAGACCAGCGACACCGTGGGCCGTTCGGTCATCCCCGGCACCGAGAGCAAGCACGCGTCGGCCGGGGCGACCTCGGTCGTCAGGCCGCGCTGCGCCCTCGACCCGGCCGAGGACGACGGCGGCACACCCGGCAAGCCGGGCAAGGGAGCCGACGACCCAGGAGGGAAGGGCAACGACGGCAAGGAAGGCAAGGACGCCCCCGAGCCCGCCGCCATCAAGATCACCTGCGATGGCAAGGGGTGGACGCTCGACCCCGAGAGCCTCCAGGATCTCCCCGACGCCTCCGACCTGTTCTCCGTACGCCTGGCCCGCTGAGCCGGCCCCGCACCACCCCGACCGCCACCGCACCGACCCGACCGACCACACGACGATCGAAGGAATCGCAACCATGAGCATTCGGCGCACCACGAAGACCGCCAGGGGAGCGGTCGCCATGGCGAGCGCTGTCGGCCTGGCGCTCGTCGTGGCCGGCTGTGGTGGCGGCGGTGACGGCGGTTCGCGGGCGAGTGACGACAAGAAGCCGCCGGCCCGCAGCCACGCCCCCAAGGACAGCGGTCCCGGCACGCCCGCGGCCGACTCCGCCAAGGTGATCGGCGAGATGAAGGGCCCCGACGGCGTGGTGGTCACGCTCAGCTCCGTCGTCCGGGACTCCGGCGGCTTCGTCACCGTCAACGGCACGGTCACCAACCACGGCAGCCGCGCCTTCAACGCCATCGACTGGCGCTCCAACGAGACCGAGCTGCGCTCCCGCTCCTCCATCTCCGGAGCCACCCTCGTCGACAAGGCGGGCAAGAAGCGATATCTGGTGCTGCGCGACACCAACGGCGAGTGCCTGTGCACGACCGGGCTGAGCGGCCTGATGCCGGGCGCCAGCCGCCCGATATTCGCGCAGTTCCCGGCGCCGCCCGCCAAGGTGACCGAGGTCGACTTCCAGCTGCCGACCATGCCGCCGGCCAGCGTGCAGATCACGGACTGAGCGGGCCGCGCCGATGACCGTGACCCAGCTGCCCCGGACCCCGCGTGCGCCCCGCGCCCGTACCGCCGTCACCGCCGCCGTCGCCCTGCTGCTGACCGTGGTGCTCACGGCCCCCGCCGCCCACGCCGACCCGCCGGGCGTGACCGAGGACTCCAACCCTCCGGTCCGCATCGACCCCGGCGACCCCGACCTGCGGATGGTCCAGGGGGCCAAGCTCGCCCCGTCCAAAGTCCTCAACATCAAGTCCATCGTCGAGACCGACGACGGCTCCGAGCGCCGGCAGGACACCAACGACAACGTGACCTTCGCGCTCCAGGCCGAGGTCCTCTTCGGCAAGGACAGCGCCGAGCTGTCGCCGGACGCGCTGTCGCGGATCGCCACCATCGCCGCCGAGATCAAGCGGCAGCACGCCACCAGCCTGCGGGTCTTCGGCTTCACCGACAACCTCGGCTCGGCGAGCCACGGCCTGACGCTGTCCCGCAAGCGCGCCAACGCCGTCCAGCAGGAATTGGCCAAGGACCTCGGCTCGTCCGTCGCCTTCCAGATCCGCGGCTACGGCGAGCAGTACCCGATCGCGGACAACGGCACGGAGGAAGGCCGCAAGAAGAACCGGCGGGTGGAGGTCAGCTTCCCTCGGGCCGGTGGGCCTGGCTGATCCCACGTTGTCGGCTGCGGCGCCGTGGTGGTTGTTCGCCGTTGCGCCTGGCGGCGGGCGTGGGTTTGTCGGGTGCGGTGACAGCCCTACGGACTCCGTCCTACGGTCTGTCCCCTCCCGTGGGTGGGAGTGGGAAGGCCCGGTGGGGGCGGGCCTGATCCGTCGACTGTCGGCACACGAAGGCTGACGTCCACCCCCACCGTTCTTCTCCCACCCCCAACGGGAGGGGGCGGGCCGGAGGGGTAGGGGTGTGGGACGTAAAGCGCAGCAGTCCCACACCCCTACCCCTCCGGCCCGTCACCGGCAGCCGAACAGCCCCGCGCAGCGGCAACAGCCCGCCGCAGGCGCAACGGCGAGAAACCCCCACGGCGGGACAGCCGAAAACGTGGGAAGCAGCCCCAAGCGCACAGCGGCTATTTGGACTGCCCGATCCAATAACTGCTAAAATGCGCGCCATGGCGCGACCCAGGAAGTTCGACGAGGCGCGGGCCGTCGACGCCGCGATGGACGCGTTCTGGGCCGCCGGCTATGAGGCGACCTCCACCCAGGACCTGTGCGACGCCACAGGCCTGGGTCGCAGCAGCATCTACAACACCTTCAAGAGCAAGCACGACCTCTTCGAGCGGGCCCTGGCCCGCTATATGGAGTTCAAGAACGGCGAGCTGTTCGAGCTGCTGGAGGGCGAGCTGCCCGCGCGACCGAAGCTCCGCGCGCTGCTCCAGCGGGTGATCGACGACGAGGCCGCGTACGCGGACGGCCGCGGCTGCCTGGTCGTCAACACCTGCGTCGAGGTGTCGGCCCACGATCCGTCGGTCGCGGCCTCGCTGGAGCGGGACTACGGCGTACGGCTGGAGGCGATCCGCGCCGTGATCGAGTCCGGCCAGCGCGACGGCGACATCGCGCGCGACAAGGACCCCCGCACCCTCGCGCACCTGGTCATCGCCGCGATCGGCGGGCTGCGGGTCTCGGCCCGTGCCGGGGTCGACCGGTCGGCGCTCCAGAGCGTCGCGGACGCGGCGCTGACCGCGATCTGAGCGGGCCGGCCCGCGCCGTACCCCCTTCACCCGGCGTCCGCACCCCGTACGGTCACCAGGAGCGCGCCCGCCGCGGCGAGTGCGGCCACCACGAGGCCGAAGACGGTGGCGGCCGCCGGGAGGCCGATGGCGTCGCTGAGGTAGCCGTCGGCTACCGGGAGGACGCCGGCGAGGAGGTAACCCCCGGCGTTCAGACCCGCGTTGGCCTCCGCGCGGCGGGTCGCCGGGACCTCGCGGCTGAGCAGGGTCAGGCCGCCCAGCTGGCCCGCGCCCTGGCCCGCGCCGGCCAGGACCACCGCGGCGACCAGCGGCGGGAGCGTGGCGGTGTGCACGGCGGCGACCAGGGCCAGGGTGCCGGCGACGGTGGCCGCGCCGGACGTCAGCAGCACCGTACGGACCGTCAGATGCCGCACCGCGAACTGCACACCGGCGGCCGCCAGGAACATCACCAGCGCCAGTCCGCCCGCCAGTGCGCGGTTCGCCGTACCGAGGAGTCCGGCCAGCAGGGACGGTCCGAGTGACAGGACGAAGGCGGTGGCGCTGATCCCCGGGGCGAACGCCGCGAGTCCCAGGGCGAGATGGCGGCGGTTGTCGCGCGGGACCGCCGGCAGCCGCACCCAGGACCGCGGGCGGGCGGCCCCGGTGCCGGTCCCCGGCCGTCGTCGCGGCAGCGGCATCCTGGCCACCACCGCCAACGCCGTGGCCAGCAGGGCCGCTTCGACGGCGAAGACGGTGACGGTCGGCGCGGGCGCGGTCTGCGACAGCACCCCGGCCAGTACGGGGCCGATCCCGGCGCCCAGCACCATCGCGGTGGAGGCCAGCAGCGGACCGATCCGGCGGCCCGCCGCGATGTCGGTGACCGCGGCCATCCCGGCGGAGACGGCGGCGCCGGTGGCGGCACCGGTCAGCAGCCGGGCGATGGCCAGCGCGGCCACCGAGGGCGCGGTGGCGTAGCCGAGGCAGGCGGTGACGGCCAGCAGGAGCGCGGGGATCAGCACCGGCTTGCGGCCGAGGCGGTCCGAGGCCACGCCCGCCACCAGCAGCGCGCCGAGCAGCCCGACCACGTAGGCGGCGTAGATCAGCGTCAGGGTGCCGGATCCGAAGCCGAGTCGGCGCTGCCACACCCCGTACAGCGGCATCGCCGCGTTCGACAGAGTGAAGATCGCGACCACCGGCCAGGCGGCGAACCAGATCTCGCGGACGGGCGGCGGTGCGGGTGCGGGTTCCGGTGCGGGTGGTGTCGCGGTCCGGGCCGGCGGCGCGGTGCGGGTTTCGGGCATGGGGGTCCCCTCCTCATCCAGCAAGTACGAGATGATTCGTACAAGCGGTACGAGGAGATTCGTACAGGCAGTAGCAGTACGATGCAAGTCGTACTAGCGGTCGGTGGTCGAGAGGGAGGAGCGCCGGATGTCGTCCAGGACAGCGGCACGGACCGAAGAGGTGGAGGAGAGCGGCGCGGCGCGGCTCGATATCGCCGCGCTCCAGCGGCCCGTCCCGCCCGACGCGCCCGATCCGCTGCCGGAGCCGGCGCGCGAGGCCCTGCGGCTGGAATCCGTCATGGGCGCGCTGAGCGATCCGCTGCGGCTGCGCATCGTGCGCACGCTGCTGCTGGAGTCGGAGGCCTTCGACCACACCTGCGGCTGGTTCGGCCTCGACCGGCCCAAGTCCTCGCTCACCCACCACTTCCGGGCCCTGCGGGAGGCCGGTCTGATCCGTCAGCGGCAGTACGGGCTGGAGCGGCGCAGCCATGTCCGGGTCGACGATCTCCAGGCCCGGTTCCCCGGCCTGCTGGCCCTGGTCGCCGACTGGCGGGAGTGAGCGCGCGGCGCGGCGGTCAGCGCGAGCCGGCCGCCTCGACGGTAAGGCGCAGGCCGGGGCGCAGGCCCCACCGCGACATCGCGCCGGCCTCCGCCTCCAGCACGTGCCGGGCGCGCAGGCGGGGGCGGCCCAGCCGGCCCGGCCGCATGGTGCGTACGGCCAGCACCGTGAAGTCCCGTCCCAGATAGGCGACATCGATCGCGAACCGCATCCGGAAGGTGTGCACACCGCTCGCAGGGGTCAGCAGCAGCGCCCCCTCGATGCCGTCGCGGCCCAGCAGGCCGCGGGTGCGGGCGCGATAGGACGCCGCGATCTCCACCGGAATGGCGGTGTCCGCGCCGTGCAGCATCCCCGGTCCGTTCTCCCAACGCGCCATGCGCAGCGTTCTATCAGCTCCCCTGGTGCCCGGCCCACCCTTGAGGGGCGCGGGGCCACCGGACACGCTCTAGGGTCGGCGGGTGGCACTGATGCTGATGGTTCTCGCCGCCGCCTACGGGGCCGCGGCCGGGCTGCTCATACCGCGACCCGCCCACCGGATGGCCGTCGAGCCCGAGGAGCAGTGGCGCGCGGTCTGTCCCGGCGGGCATCCGATCACGGGGGCGGCACGCGGCTGGCTGGGGCGGGGGCGCTGTGCGCGGTGCGGCGCGTACGGGCCGGGGGCGCTGCCGACGGCGACGGCCACCGCCGCGGTCTGCGCGGCCCTGGCGGTGGTCACCGGGCCCCGGCCGGAACTCGCCGCCTGGCTGGTGATGGCGCCGGTCGCGGTGCTGATGACGATCGTCGACTGGCGGGTGCGGCGCCTCCCGGACGCGCTGACGCTGCCGCTCGTGCTGATCCTGGCGGGGGCGCTGGGGCTGGTCGGCCTGCTGACGGGGGAGACCGGGGCCTGGCGGCGGGCGCTGCTCGGCGGTCTGCTCCTCGCCGCGGCCTACCTCCTGCTCTACGTGGTCAACCCGTCGGGCATCGGGCTGGGGGACGTCAAGCTGGCGGCCGGACTGGGGGTCGCCCTTGGGTGGTACGGCTGGCGCACCCTCGTCACCGGAGGCGCGGCGGGGGTGCTGCTCGGCGCGCTCTACGGGGCGGGGCTGCTGCTCGTCCGGCCCGGCGCCCGCAAAACGGCCATGCCACTCGGGCCATTCATGATCATTGGGGCGTTCGGCGGGCTGCTGCTGGGCGCCGCCGCGGCCGACTGACCCACCCCCGCTCCCGTCCCGCGCGAAGCCGCCCGCACCCGCCGGAGTGATCTGGGCCACGCCGTGGCGCGCGCCGGTGCACGCAGCACACCCTTCGCGGGGTTATGGTGGAAACCCCCCCTCGGGCCGGTCCGTATCCCCCCCACGGACCGGCCCGCTTTTGTTTCCGCGGCCGGCCTAGCGCCGGGCCCAGATGTTCACGCCGTCCGTCGTCTTCGCGAACTCGTCGATCTCGGCCAGTTCGGCGTCCGTGATCCTGGGAGCGTCGAGGGCGGCGATATTGGCCTCCAACTGGGCGACGCTGCTGGCGCCGATGAGGGCGGAGGTCATCCGGTCGTCGCGCAGCACCCAGCCGAGGGCGAGCTGGGCCAGGGACTGGCCGCGACGGGCGGCGATGTCGTTCAGGCCGCGCAGGCGCCGTACGACCTCGTCGGAGAGCAGGTTCGGGTCCAGGGACTTGCCCAGGGAGGCCCGGGAGCCCTCGGGGATGCCGTGCAGGTACTTGTCGGTGAGCATGCCCTGCGCCAGTGGAGCGAAGGAGATGCAGCCCATGCCCTCGTCCTCGAGGGTGTCCAGCAGCAGGTCGTCCTCGATCCAGCGGTTGATCATCGAGTACGAGGGCTGGTGGATCAGCGCGGGGACACCCATGTCGCGCAGGATGCCGGCCGCCGTACGGGTCTGCTCGGCGTTGTAGGACGAGACCCCGGCGTACAGCGCCTTGCCCTGCTGGACCGCGGACGCCAGCGCGCCCATCGTCTCCTCCAGCGGAGTGTCCGGATCGAAACGGTGCGAGTAGAAGATATCGACGTAATCGACACCCATCCGCTTCAGCGACGCATCCAGTGACGAGAGCAGATATTTCCGCGAACCCCATTCGCCGTAGGGGCCCGGGTGCATCAGATATCCGGCCTTCGTCGAGAGAATCATCTCGTCGCGGTAGCCGCGGAAGTCCTGCGCGAAGATCTTTCCGAAGTTCAGCTCGGCCGACCCGGGTGGCGGACCGTAGTTGTTGGCCAGATCGAAGTGGGTGACGCCCAGGTCGAAGGCCCGGCGCAGGATGGCGCGCTGGGAGCTCAGGGTGCGGTCGTCCCCGAAGTTGTGCCAGAGTCCAAGGGAGACCGCGGGGAGTTTGAGTCCGCTGCGGCCCGTTCGCCGATACTTCATCGAGTCGTAGCGGGAATCCGCGGCGCGGTAGTCGGTGCCAGTCATGCTCATCTCCCTATCACGTACCTGTGACATACCTGATTGGGCTGTTGTGACAGCCGAGAAGTAAAGTTGCCCACTTGAGGCGACGGGGCGACCGCCATTCGGCACGGAGGGGCTGGACCACACATGCTGCGAACTTCCGGGGTGCGCATCCCGTATCCGCCTGCACTGCGCAATCTGGTCTACCGGCTGTACGCGCGACGGGTGGAGGGCCGCCTGGACCACGCCCAGGTGCCCAAGCACATCGGCGTCATCCTGGACGGCAACCGCCGCTGGGCGCGGGCCGACGGGCGGACCGCCGAGCAGGGCCACCAGGCGGGTGCCGCCAAGATCGGTGAACTGCTGGGCTGGTGCGAGGAGACCGAGGTCGAGGTCGTCACGCTGTGGCTGCTGTCGACGGACAACCTCGACCGGCCCGAGGCCGAGCTGACCCCGCTGCTGGGCATCATCGAGAACACCGTGCGCGATCTGGCCGCCGACGGCCGCTGGCGGGTGCACCACGTGGGCAACCGGGACCTCCTCCCCGAGGCCACCCAGAAGGTGCTCAAGGAGTCCGAGCAGGCCACCGTCGACAACAGCGGCATTCTGGTGAACGTGGCCGTGGGCTACGGCGGCCGGCAGGAGATCGCGGACGCGGTGCGGTCGCTGCTGCTGGACCACGCCGAGCGCGGCACCTCCTTCGAGGAGCTGGCCGAGATCGTCGACATCGACCTGATCTCCGAGCACCTCTACACCCGCGGTCAGCCGGACCCGGACCTGGTGATCCGTACCAGCGGCGAGCAGCGGCTGTCGGGCTTCATGCTGTGGCAGAGCGCCCATTCGGAGTACTACTTCTGCGAGGTCTTCTGGCCGGCCTTCCGGAAGGTCGACTTCCTGCGCGCGCTGCGCGACTACGCGGCCCGGCACCGCCGCTACGGCTTCTAGGGCGTACGGCTCGTCCCGGGGCGTACCCGCTCGTTCCAGGACGTACGGCTCGAACGCCCGGCGCCGCGTGAGGCGGCTCCGGGCCGTCCGGCCGCGGGACCGCCACGGACCCGCGGCGGGTGCGTTTCTGACGCACCCTCTCCCGGCGGTCACCCCGGTGGGCTCCGCTTTCCCTCGTGATCAGGCGTAACCAAAGGTTCATCGCCCGTGCGTCATATGCCGTGGCATGGGGGCGGGGGTTCGAGGGAATATCCCTTCCAGGTCGGCGTCCGGAACAAGCCATCGGGCGCCGCATCTCAGCGGACGGCATGGGGCCGTCCGCCCGGGAGGCCCTTTGCACATCACGGAGAGCCGTGCGCACCGCACGGGCGACGCGAGGGGCCGGCGCTCGGCCCGCACGTCGTGGCCTGAGCCCGGTCCGGTCACAAGATGGCCGGGGGTCCCGGGGGCTTCGCCCTCCGGGAGCACACCGCCCCGCGACGCCGTCGCACCCCAACCTCATCCGAGGGGGTTCGTCCACCCGTGGTGAACAGCAAGCAGCGCCGTGTGAACGACCGGCGCACTTATGTCCTCGACACCAGTGTGCTGCTGGCGGATCCAGGCGCCATGGCCCGCTTCGACGAGCACGAGGTCGTGCTGCCGGTCGTGGTGGTCACGGAGTTGGAGGCCAAGCGGCACCATCCCGAGCTCGGCTACTTCGCACGGCAGGCGCTGCGGCTGCTGGACGAGTACCGAGTCCAGTTCGGGCGGCTGGACGCGCCCATCCCCATCGGGGAGCTCGGCGGAACGCTCCGGGTCGAACTGAACCACTCCGACCCCGGGATCCTGCCGGCGGCCTTCCTCAACGGCCACCGCTACGGCGACAACGACTCGCGGATCCTCGCCGTCGCCCGCAACCTCCAGGCCGAGGGGTTCGACGTCACGGTCGTCTCCAAGGACCTGCCGATGCGCATCAAGGCGTCCTCGGTGGGCCTGCTGGCCGAGGAGTACCGCGCCGAGCTGGCGATCACCGACTCCGGCTGGACGGGCATGGCCGAGCTGACCGTCCCCGCGGACCAGGTGGACGACCTGTTCGCCGACGAGACCGCGTACGTACCGGGAGCCTCCGAACTTCCGGTGCATACCGGACTCGTGCTCCAGTCCGAGCGCGGCCGGGCGCTCGGCCGGGTCACCGCGGAGGGCGCGGTCCGGCTGGTGCGCGGCGACCGGGAGGCGTTCGGCATCCACGGCCGCAGCGCCGAACAGCGGATCGCGCTGGACCTGCTGCTCGACCCCGAGGTCGGCATCGTCTCGATGGGTGGCCGGGCCGGTACGGGCAAGTCGGCGCTGGCGCTGTGCGCGGGCCTGGAGGCCGTGTTGGAGCGCCGGCAGCACCGCAAGGTGATGGTGTTCCGCCCGCTGTACGCCGTCGGCGGGCAGGAGCTGGGCTATCTGCCGGGCAGCGAGGCGGAGAAGATGAGCCCCTGGGCGCAGGCCGTCTTCGACACGCTGTCCGCGGTGACCACGAAGGACGTCATCGAAGAGGTGGTGGGGCGCGGCATGCTGGAGGTGCTGCCGCTGACCCATATCCGGGGGCGGTCGCTGCACGACGCGTTCGTCATCGTGGACGAGGCCCAGTCCCTTGAGCGGAATGTGCTTTTGACGGTTCTGTCCCGGATCGGGGCCAACTCCCGGGTGGTGCTGACGCATGACGTGGCCCAGCGCGACAACCTCCGGGTCGGCCGGCACGACGGTGTCGTCGCGGTCGTCGAGAAGCTGAAGGGGCACCCGCTCTTCGCGCATGTCACGCTGAACCGCTCGGAGCGGTCGCCGATTGCGGCACTGGTGACCGAAATGCTGGAGGACGGCCGGATCTGACCGATTGTCCGAATCTGACCCTCTGTGGGGTCGCGCCGCCCGGTGAGGCGAAGGAGCTTAGCCGGGCGGCGTTCTGCTGCGTGCGGATATCCGGAAATCCTTGGAGGCAAACAAGGTGTGAGCTTTCACACCCGGCCGGGAATTGATTCCCGGTGTGTCGTTCGGGCAGAGTCTGGGTCCTGTCAGGCCCCGCATACGGCACACACACCCCTCGGGGTGCCTCCGGTCGAGCGAACGTGAGACCGGGGGAGGTGTAAATCCACGAACTTCATAGCGAGTCGTCGTATGCCGCCCGAAAGCACCACGCGGACCCCGAGGGGGACGTACCGGGCCAGTGCCTCCCGTGACCAGTCGGTCCCGCCCGCTCAACAGGGACCGGAACAAGGGGAGGCCAGCGTCAGGGGCACGATTGCGTCCGCGAGGTCACCTAAGCGGGCGATGCTGGAAGGAAAACGTGTGAGCCGGATCTCGGTCCGGGGATTCGCCGTGGCATCCGCCACCGCGGTCACCACCGTCGGCGCCGTAGTCGGCGTCGCCGCAGGACAGCCCGCCTCGGTCGGCAACGCCGAGGCCGCCGCTGCCGATGCGACGATCGCCGACATCCCCGCGGGCGCTCAGGCGCAGGTGCAGACGGCTTCCCTGACGCAGCAGGCGGACGACCAGTCCACCCAGGCGGACGCGGCAGCCCTCAAGTCCGCACAGGAAGCCGCCCGCAAGGCAGCCGCGGAGACCGCACAGAGCAAGAAGGACGCCGCGGACGAGGCGAAGGCCAAGAAGGACGCCGAGGCGCGCAAGAAGAAGGAGCTGGCCGCGTCCCGCTCCGACGCGCGCGACGACCTGGGCGACCTGGTCGGCAAGAGCTCGTACTCCATCGCCGACACGCAGGCCATCGCACGTCAGATGGTGGCGGGCGACCAGTTCCAGTGCTTCAGCAACATAGTGGACCACGAGTCCGGCTGGAACTACCAGGCCACCAACGCCTCCTCGGGCGCCTACGGGCTCGTGCAGGCGCTGCCCGGCTCCAAGATGGCCTCGGCCGGCTCCGACTGGCAGACGAACCCGGCAACCCAGATCAAGTGGGGCCTGAACTACATGAACGACCGCTACGGCAGCCCCTGCGGCGCCTGGTCGTTCTGGCAGGCCAACAACTGGTACTAGGCCCGCCGGCCGCACCACGGCACATCCGAAACCCCCGAACGCGACCGCGTCGGGGGTTTCGCGCATCCCGCACAGGTAACGTCGTGCCGTCAGTGTGTGGTGCGTGGGAGGGGAAGAGGAAGGGACATGTCCAGATTGCCTCAGTGGGTCGGTGGCCTCGGCGCCGGTCTGACGCGGCTCTCGCAGCGGCTGGAGGACCAGCGCCGCCGCGCGGAGGCCGCGGCGGCGGCCGGGGACCCGGAGGAGCTGAGGCGTGCCGAGCGCGCTGAGGCGCGCCCGGCCAACGGTTCGCCGGCCAATGGTTCACCGGCCAACGGTTCACCAGCCGGTGACGGCCCGGTGGGTACGTTCATCGCCACCCGCCCGGCGCGGCGGGTACCGGAGCCGGCGGACGGGGTGCCGCACCCCGGCGCCGAGCCCGAGCCGCCGGCGGCCGCCCCGCGTCCGCCGGAGTCCGTGCCCGCGCCGCCCGCCTACGCCCCGGCCGTCGCGGCCCGCCCCGACCCGGTGGCCGCCGTGCCGTGGGGCGTACGGGTCGCCGCCGAGGTCGGCTGGCGGCTGCTGGTGCTTGCGGCCACGCTGTGGGTGCTGGCGCGCGTCATCACCAGCATCGAACTGGTCGTGCTGTCGTTCGTCGCGGCGATGCTGATCACCGCGCTGCTGCAGCCGACGGTGGGCTGGCTGCGCGGGCGCGGGCTGCCGCGCGGGCCGGCGACCGCGCTGACCTTCATCGGCGGCTTCGTCATCATGGGCCTGGTCGGCTGGTTCGTCGTGTGGCAGGTCCAGGACAACATCGACTCGGTGTCCAGCCGTATCCAGGAGGGCATCACCGAGCTCAAGGGCTGGCTGCTGAAGAGCCCGTTCCATGTGACCGAGGGTCAGATCAACAGCATCGCCAAGAACCTGCAGGACGCGATCGGCGCCAACACCGAGGCGATCACCACGGCCGGACTGGAGGGCGTCACCGTCGTCCTCGAGGTGTTCACCGGCATTCTGCTGGCGATGTTCACCACGCTCTTCCTGCTCTACGACGGGCGGCGGATCTGGGAGTGGGTGCTCAAGCTGGTGCCGGGCGCGGCCCGCGAGGGTGTGGCGGGCGCCGGGCCGCGGGCCTGGCGGACCCTGACGGCCTATGTGCGCGGCACGGTCATCGTGGCGCTCATCGACGCCATCTTCATCGGCATCGGCCTGTACTTCCTCAATGTGCCGCTGGCCGTTCCGCTCGCCGTGTTCATCTTCCTGTTCGCCTTCATCCCGCTGATCGGTGCGGTGGTCTCGGGCGCGCTGGCGTGCGTCGTCGCGCTGGTGACCCAGGGCGTCTTCCAGGCCCTGATGGTGCTGGCGGTGGTCCTGGCGGTCCAGCAGATCGAGGGCCACGTCCTGCAGCCGTTCATCCTGGGCCGGGCGGTGCGGGTCCATCCGCTGGCGGTGATCCTCTCGGTCGCCGCGGGCGGACTGGTCGCGGGCATCGGCGGCGCGGTCGTCGCCGTCCCCCTGGTGGCGGTCACCAACACCGTCGTCGGCTATCTGCGGTCGTACTCGCGGGAGCAGGCGGTGCGGATGTCGGTGGCGCCCCGCGGAGCCACCGCGATCGGTGTGGCCCCGACGCCGCCCCCGGTGAAGCGCGCGCCCGAGGAGTCCGGCGGCTGAGCCACCGGAGCCTGCCGGGTGCCCGGCAGGTGCAGGGAGGTCCACACACGCGAAACCCCGCGGGACACACCGTGTCCCGCGGGGTTTCGTATGAGCGTTGCGTTGCCGATTACTCGGCGAGCGCGGCCTCGGCGTCCAGCGTGGCGCCGACGGCCTGCAGGACGGACGCGATCTTCACGGCCTCCTGGATCGTCTCGCGGTCCACACCGGCCTTGCGCAGCACCTGCTCGTGCGAGTCCAGGCACATACCGCAGCCGTTGATGGCCGAGACGGCCAGCGACCACAGCTCGAAGTCGACCTTGTCCACGCCCGGGTTGCCGATGACGTTCATCCGCAGGCCGGCGCGCAGGGTGCCGTACTCCGGGTCCGACAGCAGGTGCCGGGTCCGGTAGAAGACGTTGTTCATCGCCATGATGGCGGCGGCCGACTTGGCGGCGGTGTACGCCTCGGCGGAGAGGTTCGCCTTCGCCTCGGGCTCCAGCTCGCGCAGCACCTTCGGCGAGCGCGAGGCGATCGCGCAGGCGAGCACCGTGCCCCACAGCTGCTGCTGCGGCAGGTCGCTGTTGCCGATCACCGAACCGAGGTTCAGCTTCAGGTCCTTGGCGTAGTCCGGAACAGCGGACTTCAGGTCATCGAGAGCCATGGGTGTCACTCACCGGCCAGCAGGGAGACCGCGTCGAGGGTGTCCTCGCCCTTGCTCCAGTTGCACGGGCACAGCTCGTCCGTCTGGAGGGCGTCGAGGACCCGCAGGACCTCCTTGGGGTTACGGCCGACGGAGCCGGCGGTCACCATCGTGAACTGGATCTCGTTGTTCTGGTCGACGATGAAGACGGCGCGCTGCGCGAAGCCGTCCTCGCCCTCGATGCCCAGGTCGCGCATCAGCTCGTGCTTGGAGTCGGCGAGCATCGGGAAGGGCAGGTCGGTCAGGTCCGGGTGGTCCTTGCGCCAGGCGTGGTGCACGAACTCGGAGTCGCCGGAGAAGCCGAGGATCTGGGCGTCACGGTCGGCGAACTCGTCGTTCAGCTTGCCGAAGGCCGCGATCTCGGTCGGGCACACGAAGGTGAAGTCCTTGGGCCATGCGAAGACGATCTTCCACTTGCCCTCGTAGGTCTTGTGGTCGATCTGCTCGAACTCCTTGCCCTTCTCCAGCGAGACGCAGGCAGTGAGGTCGAACTCGGGGAACTTGTCACCGACAGTGAGCACAGGCTCTCCTTGTTGCACAGAAAGTCCCTTGTGGGGTCTTTCGGTCTTTTCCTTGAGGCTTGGACGGTTGACACCCTGGCACAGCTGGCATTGATCAGGGAAATAGCTAGACTGGTTGATGTTGATCGGAGGTGGTTATCAGTGGCTTCACCGGCGAGTCAGGGCGGCCGGCCCCGCCAGCCCAGCCTGGCGCAGCTGCGGGCGTTCGCCGCGGTGGCCGAGCATCTGCACTTCCGTGAGGCGGCGTCCGAGATCGGAATGAGCCAGCCCGCGCTGTCCGGTGCCGTCTCGGCCCTGGAGGAGGCGCTCGGCGTGCAGCTCCTGGAGCGTACGACCCGCAAGGTGCTGCTCTCGCCGGCGGGGGAGCGGGTGGCGGCCCGTGCCCGAGCGGTCCTGGAGGCCGTCGGCGATCTGATGGAGGAGGCGGAGGCGGCCCGCGCCCCCTTCACGGGAGTGCTGCGCCTCGGCGTCATCCCGACCGTCGCGCCGTACCTCCTGCCGGCCGTACTGCGCCTGGTCCACGACGCCTACCCCGACCTGGACCTCCAGGTGCACGAGGAGCAGACCGCCTCCCTCCTGGACGGCCTGGCCCACGGCCGCCTCGATCTGCTCCTGCTGGCCGTTCCCCTCGGCGTCCCCCAGGTCACCGAACTCCCGCTCTTCGACGAGGACTTCGTCCTGGTCGCCCCCAAGGAGCACTGGCTCGGCGGCCGCGGCGACATCCCCCGCCAGGCCCTGCGGGAACTGGACCTGCTGCTGCTCGACGAGGGCCACTGCCTGCGCGACCAGGCCCTGGACATCTGCCGCGAGGCGGGGCGGGACGAGAAGACCCCCGTGACGACGAGTGCGGCGGGCCTGTCCACGCTGGTGCAACTGGTGGCCGGCGGGCTGGGCGTGACCCTGCTCCCGCGCACCGCGCTCCGCGTGGAGACCGCCCGCAACGACCAGCTCACGACCGGCTACTTCGCCGACCCGGCCCCGTCCCGGCGGATCGCCCTGGCCATGCGCGCGGGCGCCGCCCGGCAGGAGGAGTTCGAGCAGTTCGCCCAGGCACTGCGGGGGGCGCTGCGGGGGCTGCCGGTGCGGATGGTGAAGGGGTGAGGAGTCAGGCTTCGCGTGGGTTGCGGCGCCTAGCGTCTTCCAGCACCTGCGCGACGTCCAAGGTGACCTCGGCGCCGATCGATTCGGGCAGGGTGACCTTCTCCCTGGCCATATGGATGTGGTGTACGGCGTAGCCGTCCTCAATGGGTTCGGTGAGGACATGGAGTCGATCGTGCTTGCGATCAACGATCACATAGACAGGTACCCTCGCTGCTCCGTAAGCCGCGACCTTCTTGCGCAGGTCGTTGGCGTAGTTCCCGGATGTGATCTCAAGGACCATCCGGAACGATGCCGGGTCGACGCACTCGTACTCGACGATGTGTTCCTCGGCATCGGCGTCCACCACGGAAAGGTCGGGCATGGCGAAGTTCTCCCGGCCGTCCGGCAGCCACAGGCCGACACCTTCGAGGACCAGAGTCTCACCGCGGTTCAGTCCCGCCGCGGCAAAGGTGTCCCGCAGGCTGGACAGCCCCTTCGCGTGGGCAAAGTCCGGGGGTGGGGTCACGGTGAGAACGCCTCCGAGGATCTCGACGCGGTAGCCGGGGAGCTGCTCCATGAGCTGGTCGGCCTGTTCGAGGAGCGTCAGTGACCTGTGGCCTGGCGTGTAAGGACCCTCGACAGCTGCTGCGGACATTGCATGCCTCCCGTTGGCTGGTGCCGAGGCCATCATCGTAGGCACGGGCGCCCGCACGCGTCTTGCACGACAGCGTTCACCCGTTCGAGCAAGCGGGCGCCCCAGGGGTCGTCCTACGCCTCGGTCGTCGCGCGGGTGTAGGTCAGGAAGGCGGCGCCGCTCTTGAGGACCGTGTGGTCGGTCAGGTCCCAGGTGCGCGGGTCGAAGGCGGTGTCACGGGAGAAGAGGGGGATGCCGTTTCCGATGGTGAGGGGGCCCAGCTTGATCAGGAGCTGGTCGATCTCCGGGTAGAGGACGCCGGCGAGTTCGCTGCCGCCCATCAGCCAGATGTCCTTGCCCTCCTCGGCCTTCAGCTCGCGCACCTTGGCGACCGGGTCGGTGGCGACCAGTTCCACGGCCGGATCCGGGCTCTGGGCGAGGGTGCGGGAGAAGACGAGGTGGCGCAGGTGGGGGTAGGCGTCGGTGAGGCCGGCGCGGAGGCCGATCTCGTAGGTGCGGCGGCCTTCGAGGACGGTGTCGAAACGGGTGCCCTCCGCGGTGACGCCGAGGGCCGAGCGGGCCTGCACGGGCAGGATCTCGGGGAGTTCGGCGATCAGGTGCTCCAGGTAGTCCTCGGCGATCGGCCAGAAGCCGTCCGGGCCGGTGGGGTCGGCGCCGTCCGGGCCGGCGATGAAGCCGTCGAGGGTGGACGCGATGCAGTAGACGAGTCGGCGCGGTGCGCGCATGAGGAGCCCCCGGGTGTCGATCGGCGCCGAGGCGGCGCCGGTGTGGGGACATGATCTCCCATGATCATTCCGTCCGGAGGCCCTCGGGGCGCATCAGGCGCCACAGCAGCGGGAGGGAGAGCGCGGTGACGGTGAGGATGACGGCCCCGGCGGTGGCGGTGAGGGTGAGGATGCCCCACCAGTCGGGCAGCAGGGGCCGGTCGGCCATGCGCAGCAGCAGCGAGCCCAGCGCCAGGCCGCAGGTGAGGGCCAGGGCGAGGCCGAGGGCGACCGGCAGGGCGGTCTGCCACAGCAGCGAGCGCGCCAGTACGCCGCGAGGGGTGCCCAGGGCGTCCAGGGCGGACAACAGGCGGGCGCGTTCGCGGAGTTGCTCGACGGCGGTGATGAGCAGGCCGCAGCCGATGAGCAGCAGGACGGCCACCGCGCCGGCGGTCAGCGCGCGGCGGGTGAGGCCGAGGGTCTCGTCGGGGGCGGCGCTGCGGTAGACGCTGACCTCCGCCCGGGCGTCGATCCGGGCGGCGGTGTTGCGGAGGTGTTCGAGGGCGTCGGGATCGCCGGGGGCAAGCCGCGCCAGGACCGTGAGGGTGGGCCGGTGCAGCAGGGTGGGCGGCAGGGCCTTGGGGGTGGCCAGGACGGTGGGTGTGGGCAGCCCGAGGGGCGTGCCGCGGTCCGCGACGGTGGTGCGGCGGGCGGTGGACGGCACGGTCCAGACGGCGGGCGCCCGAGGGTCCGTCGGGCCGAGCGCCGGCTCCAGGGTCAGGCGTTCGCCGGGGCGGGGGCCGCCGCCCTCGGGACCCCCGGCCAGGAAGACGTCCCCGTCGGAGCAGGCGCCGATATGGGCCTGCTCGCGCAGCGTGGGGCAGTCGGCGACGGTGAACGGATAGGGCTCGGAGGCGGCGGAGGTGTCGGCGTCCGACCGCTGGTGCTGCGGGCGGTAGGTGTCCGCGTAGCCGGTGGCGAGCGTGCGGGTGGCGAGGACGCCCGGGGTGGCGTTCAGCAGGGCGGACATCCCGGGAGCCCGGTCGGCCGGCAGCGTGCCGTCCCGCGTGGTGACCTCGGTCCAGGGGGTGGTGGCGGAGGTCTCGCCGAGGCCGGTCCACACGCCGGCCAGGAGCAGTTGGACGGCGATGGCGCCGGCCACCGCGACGGTGATGCCGCTGACCGAACGGCTGGCCGCGGCGGAGGTCAACTGCAGGCGGCGGACGGCCAGTTGCCAGGCCTGGCCGCCGAACCCGGCACGGCCCAGACGGGCCACCGTGGCGTCCAGCAGCCAGGGCAGCAGCGCCGCGATGCCCAGCAGGAGCAGAGCGGTGCCGAGGATCAGCTGGGCACTGGCGGCGTCGCCGGAGCGCAGCCCGCCGGTCGCCTGCGGGAGCAGCAGTGCCACTCCGGTGGCGGGCAGCAGCGCCCGCCACCACAGCCGGCGGCGCAGCGGCGGCGCCGTACGGGACACGCCCAGCGGCTCGACGGTGACCCGACGCAGGGTCAGCAGGGTGACGGCGACCGCGCACAGGGGGACGGCGAGTGCGATGACGGCGGCCAGTACCGGGTCGGGGACCACGTCGGAGGGGAAGACGCCGAGGCCGAAGAGGGTGAGGGAGGACAGCGGGACGCGGACGGCGAGAAGGAGTGCGGCGCCGCCCAGCAGGCCCAGCAGGGCGCTGGTGAGGGTCTCGCCGGCGGCGATCCGGCGGGTGGTGCGGACATCGGCGCCGACCAGGCGGAGCGCCGCGAGCCGGCGGTCGCGGCGGTCGCCGCCGAAGCGTACGGCGGTGGCGATGAAGACGGCGACGGGGGCGAGCAGCGCGACACAGCCCGCGGTGATGGCCAGCACCACCGGGGGACTGGCCTGGAAGGGGGTGCCCCGGTCGCCGAACGCGGTGATCCGCTCGACCCCCGCGCCGGGCCCCCGCAGGCTGTCGCTGCCTTGGTAGTAGCTCAGTTCGGCGGGGTGGGTCAGGCCCGCGTCGCCGATCCGGCCCGTCACCCGCAGATGCGCGAAGCGCTCCTTGAGCAGCGCCCCGTCGGGGGAGGCGAGCAGCTCGGCGAGGGCGGGGGAGACGGCCAGTTCACCGGGGCCGGGGAGGCGGGACAGGCCGGGCGGGACGGGGGCGCGGATGCCTTCGGGCTGTACGAGGCGGCCGCCGAGGGCCCGGTCGTGGAAGGCGCCGCGCAGATCGGCGGTCAGCAGGGTGCGGTCCGAGGGGCCGGTGCCCTCCGCGGCGGGCACGACGGTGCGGGCCGCCTTGCGGTCGACGGCGGCGTGCAGCACCTGGGGTATGGCGGCCGCCAGAAGCAGGACGAAGACGCCCAGGCCGACGCCGAGCGCCGTCAGGGCGGTGCGCAGCAGCCCTTCGCGGCCGCCGGTGAGCGCGAAGCGGGCGCCCAGGGCGAGGTCGGTGCACCGGCGGCGGGGGCCCGCGCCCCGCCCCCGCCCCCGGTCCGGCCCGGACCGGTCCGGCGGCATCGGCGTGCTCACTCCGTCCGCAGCCCCTCCGGCCGCATCATCCGCCACAGCGGCGGCAGGCTCAGCGCCGTCACGAAGAAGATCACCCCGCCGCCGATTCCGGTCATCGCGCCGACCACCAGCCAGTCCACGACCACCGCGCTGTCGATGATCGACAGCAGCAGCGCGCCCAGCGCCAGCCCGCAGCCCAGCGCCAGGCCCAGGCCGAGCACCACCGGGATGGCCGTCTGCCACAGCACCGACCAGCCCAGGGTGGCGCGGCGGGTGCCGTACGCGTCGAGGGTGGACAGCAGGCGCCGCCGCTCGTAGAGCTGCTCGACGGTGGAGATGATCAGGCCCGCGCCGATCAGCAGCAGGGTGATCACGGCGCCGACGAACAGGCCGTTGCGGACGCTGGTGTACTGCTCGTCGTGCGGGTTGTCGACCGCGGAGAACTCGTTCATCGCCGGGGCGATCCGGGCCGCGGTGTTGCGGATGTGCTCCACCGCGTCCGGGGTGGCGCGGTCGAAGTCGACCTTCAGTTCCATGGTGGCGCCGTCGAGCCGGGCCGGGTCGATCGCGGACGGGGTGACCAGCAGGTCGTACATGAGGCGGTCGGAGCCGGGCTCGGGCGAGAGCAGCCGGGCGGGGCGGGCGGTGCCGGGGATCTTCCAGGGGCGCGGCGCCACCGGGTCGTCCTCGCCGAGCGGGGCGTTGAGGTCGAGGGTCGCGCCGGGCCGCGTGGCGGCGTCGCGGTGCGGGGCGTCGGTGAGGTAGACGTCGCCGTCCCGGCAGGAGCCCAGGCGGGCCAGTTTGCGCAGTTCGGCGCAGCTGCCGACGGCGAGAGTGGTGGGCGGTGCGTCGGACGCGGGCGGGTGGCCGGCGGTCGGCATCCGGCCGGCGAGTGCGTCGACGGTGCCGCGGACCGCGGTCACCCCGGGGGTGGCGCGCAGCGCGGTCAGCGCCCGCTCGGTCCGCTGCCAGTCCTTGGCGTTGCCCCACAGGCCGATCCGCGGGACCTTGCCGGACTCGGCGTAGGCGTGCGCGTAGCCGGCCTGCATCCCCGTCATCAGCATGTGGATCGCGATCGCGCCGGCCACCGCGACGGTGATCCCGCTGACCGCGCGGGTGGCCGAGCCGCTGCTCAGCTGCAGGCGGCGGACGGCCAGTTGCCAGGGGACCGGGCCGCCGTGCAGCCGACCGACCACCGCGTCCACCAGCCAGGGCAGCAGGGCGGTGACACCGAACAGCAGCAGCATCGCACCGGCCGCGAGCCGGAAGGTGGCCAGCGGGGTGCCGGCCCAGGGCCGCTCCCAGATCAGCGGGACCAGCAGCGCGGCCCCCACCACGGGCAGTGCGAGCCGCCACCACAGCCGGCGTCGCACGGGCGGGCGGTCGCGGACGACGCCCAGCGGCTCGACGGTGACGGCGCGTTGGGCGAACAGGGTCACCAGGACCGCCGCCGCCGGGACCAGCAGCGCGATCAGGGCCGCGGCCAGCGGGCCCGGTGTCAGGTCCGAGGGGAAGACGTTGATGTCCCAGAGCGTGATCACCGAGGCGAACCGGCGGCCGCCCAGGAACAGCGCGGTGCCCCCGACGAGCCCCAGCAGCGCCCCGAACAACGCCTCGCCGGAGGCGATCCGGCGGGTGGTGCGGACATCGGCGCCGACCAGGCGCAGCGCGGCCAGCCGGCGTTCGCGGCGCTCGTTGCCGAACCGTACGGACGTCCCGATGAAGACCATCACCGGCGTCAGCAGCGCCACACACGTCATGATCACCAGCAGCACGGCGGGCGCCTGCATCGGCGTCGGCTCCCAGCTCTTGCCGAAGTGGTCGATGCGGTAGCCGTCGGGCGCGGCCAGGGTGGCGCTCTGCGCGAAGAAGGTCAGCTCCTGCGGGCCGAGCAGGCCCCGGTCGCCGATGGTGCCGGCGGTCTCGTAGTGCAGCCGGTCGCGCAGCAGGGCGCCCTCGGGGGAGTCCAGCAGCTCCTTGAGCGCGGGGGAGACCAGCATCCGGCCCGGACCGGGCAGTTGCCGCACGCCGGGCGGCAGCGGCGGATGCGCGCCGTCGGGGCGCACCAGCCGGCCGCGGACCGGCGTACCGCGGAAGGTCGTGTCGACCGAGGTGTAGCGCAGGGTGTTGTCGGTGGGTCCGGGCTCATGGCGCTGGCCGAGGTTCTCGCGGTCCTGCTCCCGGCCGTGCCAGGAGTCCATCATGGCCGGGACGGACGAGCCGAGCAGCAGCACGGCCACGCCCAGGGCGACGCCGGCCGCGGTCAGCGCCGTACGGATCCAGCCCTCGCGGCCGCCGCCGGCCGCGAACCGCATGCCCATGAGGAGGTCGCGGGCCCAGACGCCGGGGCCGCCGCGCGGGGCGGCGGGCGGCTCGGACGAGGCGGGCACGCGCTCGCCGCCGCGCCCGCCGCCGGTGCCGGCGGGGGAGCGCAGCAGGCTCATATCAAGCCCGCCAGCATGTCCTTCACTTTGCCGTCGCGGACGACGATCTCCCGGTCGGAGTAGGCGGCGACCCGGGATTCATGGGTCACCAGGACGACCGCGGCACTGGTGTCGCGGGCGGCGTCGGTCAGCAGGGTCAGTACGCGTTCGCCGTTGAGCGAGTCCAGGGCGCCGGTGGGCTCGTCGGCGAAGATCACTCGGGGGCGGCCGACCAGCGCGCGGGCGACCGCGATCCGCTGGCCCTGTCCGCCGGAGAGTTCGCCGGGCCGCCGGCCGTGCACGGAGTCGACCTCCAGGCGCTCCAGCCACTCGCGGGCCCGTCGTTCGGCGTCCTTGCGTTTGGTGCCGTTCAGGCGCAGGGGTAGGGCGACGTTCTCCAGGGCGGTCAACTCGGGTACGAGTTGGCCGAATTGGAAGACGAAGCCGAAGTCGGTGCGGCGCAGGGCGCTGCGCTGGGCGTCGCTCATGGCGGTCAGTTCGTGGTCGCCGTAGCGGACGGTGCCGGAGTCCGGGCCGATGATGCCGGCCAGGCAGTGCAGCAGGGTCGACTTGCCGGAGCCGGAGGGGCCCATGACGGCGACGACCTCGCCGGGGTGGATGGAGAACTCCACGCCGTCCAGCGCGGGCGTGGGGCCGTACGCCTTGCACAGCCCCTCCGCCGCGAGCAGGGATCCCTCCGGCGTCATGCGCGGACCGCCTCCGCCAGCTTGCCGAGCCGAGCGGCGGTCAGCTCCAGCCAGCGCAGATCGGCCTCCAGATGGAACAGCGCGTGGTCGCAGATCAGCTGGTCGGCGAGGTCGCCGCCGCGCTTGCGCTCGGTCAGTCCGCGCATCAGCCGCAGATGCTCGGCGCGCTGGGTGTCCAGCAGCTCGGCGGCGTCGCGGTCGGTCAGCAGCGCCAGGACGACCTTGGTGTAGAGCGTCGACTGCAGATACGGCTCGGGCTTCTCGGGACGGGCCAGCCACTGGGCGACGTCGGTGATACCGGCGTCGGTGATCGCGTACCGCTTGCGCTCCGGGCCGGCGCCGGCCTCCACGCCGTCGACCTCCACCAGGCCGTTCTTCAGCAGCCGGGACATCGTGGAGTAGACCTGCCCGTAGTGCAGCGGGCGGTCCTGGCCGAAGTGTTCGTCGAAGGCCCGCTTGAGGTCGTAGCCATGGCGGGGACCGGACTCCAGGAGGCCCAGCAGCGTATGACCGATTGACATGCCGACCACCTTACTCGTGGGTGTATCGCTGGTGTATACGCACGCTGTATAGAGGCGGTCCCGGAGCCCTTGTACCCGGGCCCCGGGACGCCGGTCACTCCGTCCGCAGCCCGTCGGGGCGCATCATCCGCCACAGCGGCGGCAGGCTGAAGAGGGTGACCAGCACGACGAGTGCGGCGCCGGCCGCGGGCAGCGGCCAGACCACCGACCAGTCGAAGGTCGACTTGCCCGCCATCCTCAAGAGCGCCACACCCAGCCCGGCACCGCCCGCCAGCGCCAGGGCGAGCCCCAGGGCGACGGGGACCGCGGTCTGCCACAGCACCGACCAGCCGAGCGTCGCCCGCCGGGTGCCGAACGCCACCAGCACCGACAGCAGCCGGCGCCGCTCGCGCAGTTGCTCCAGCGTCGTCACCAGCATGCTGGCGGCGATCAGCGCCAGCGTCGCGGTGGCGGCGACCAGCAGCCCGGTGCGCACACTGGAGAACTGCTTGTCGCGCTCCAGACTCTGCAGCGTGCCGACGCTCATCAGCGGGTCGATCCGGGCGGCGGTGTTGCGGACGTACTCGGCGGCGTCGCCGACCAGCGGATCGGTCTTCACCATCGCGCGGGCCGTCGGGTCGTCCAGCGCGGCGGTGTTCAAGGCGCCCGGGGTCGCGAAGACACCGAAGGCCATCTGGCCCGAGGGGTCCTTGCGGGAGTCGACGACGCGGGCGGACCTCGGGATGGTCCACAGCCGCGGCTCGCGGCCGGGTTCGCCGGTGGTCACGTCCCGGTTCAGCAGCACCCGGGCGCCGGGCCGTGCGGTTTGGAAGATGTAGTCGCTGTCCACCATGCCGTTGCTGTCCTTGACGACGAAGGCGTCGCCGTCCTTGCAGGAGCCGGTGTGCGCCAGCTCGCGCAGGGTGGGGCAGTCGCCGACGGTGAGCTGGGTGGTCGGGGCGAAGTCCTCGCCCTTGCGCACCGGGCCGGGCCGGGAGGCGGAGGCCTCGATGGTCGCGATGACGCCGCGTACGCCCTCGGTGCGGCGGAACTCGCCGATCATCTTCCGGATCGTGGCGACGTCGTGGGACGGCAGGGTCACACTCAGCTGCGCCCGGTCGGGATCCTGCCCGGTGACCTTCATGAAGTCCTGCTGGATCGCGGAGAAGAACAGCTGCAGGGCGATGGCCCCGGCGACCGCGACGGTGATGCCGCTGACCGCGCGGGCCGCGGCCCCGCTGCCCAGCTGGAGCCGGCGGGTGGCCAGCTGCCAGGGCACCGGGCCGCCGGTGAGGCGCCCCACCGCCGCCTCGACGACCCACGGCAGCAGCAGCGTGATGCCGAACAGCATCAGCACCGCGCCGCCCGCGATCAGATACGGGTTGACCGGTCCGTCGTCGCCGCCGACCGGCCCGTTGGCCAGCAGCAGGGCGACGCCCACGAGCGGCACCGGCAGCCGCCACCACAGCCGGCGCCGCCGCCCGGCGCTGTTGCGCACCACGCCCAGCGGTTCGATGGCCACCCCGCGCAGCGCGAAGAGCGTGACGCCGACGGCGCAGAGCGGGACGGCGAGGGCGACCAGCGCCGCCAGAGCCGGGGCCGGCGTCAGATCGCCGGGGAAGGCGTTGACGTCCCAGACGGTGACCGAGCCGGCCGCCTGCCGTACGGCCAGGAACATCGCGGTGCCCAGCAGCAGCCCGCAGAGCGCGCCGAACAGCGCCTCCCCGGCGGCCGTCCAGCGCACCGTCCGGGTGTCGGCGCCGATCAGCCGCAGCGCCGCCAGCCGCCGGTCGCGCCGCTCGCCGCCGAAGCGGACCGCGGTGGCGATGAAGATGGCCACCGGCATCAGCAGCACCACACAGGCCACGATGATCAGCACCAGCAGCACCGGATCCATCGGCCGGGGCTCGGTCCGGCTGCCGAAACCGTCGATGCGGAAGGCGCCGTGCTCGGTGCCGCGGGCGTCGCTGACCGCGTAGTACGCCAGCTCGCCCGGCCCGGCCAGGCCCGGCTCGGTAATGGTGCCGGCGGGTGTGAAGTGCAGCCGCTCGCGCAGCAGCCTGCCCTCCGGCGCCGAGAGCAGCTCCGCGAGCGCGGGGGAGACCACCATCTCGCCGTTGCGCGGCAGTTCGCCTACACCGGGCGGGGCGGGGGCGCGGGGGCCGTCGGGGCGCAGCAGCGCGCCCTTGACGGACTGGCCGCGGAAGGAGGTTCCGGCCTCGGCGTACAGCAGGGTGGACTCGGAGCGCTTGACCGGCTGCTCGCCGGCGACGGCCGCCCGGGCGTCGCCGCGCTGCTGCCGGGCGTCGAGGATGTGCGGGATCGAGGCGGCGCCGAGCAGCAGCATCACCCCCAGCCCCACTCCGATGGCCGTCAGGACCGTACGGACCCAGCCCTCGCGGCCGCCGCCGGCCGCGAAGCGTACGCCCATGGCAAGGCTGCGGGCCCTCATGCCGCGCCCGCCGTCTCCCGGGCCACGCCGTCGCGGACGACGATCTCCCGGTCGGAGTAGGCGGCGACCCGGGCCTCGTGGGTGACCAGGACGACGGCGGCCCGGGTGTCGCGGGCGGCCTCGGTCAGCAGGGTCATCACCCGCTCACCGTTGAGCGAGTCCAGGGCACCGGTGGGCTCGTCGGCGAAGACCACCCGGGGGGTGCCGGCCAGGGCCCGGGCGACGGCGACCCGCTGGCCCTGTCCGCCGGAGACCTCGCCGGGCCGCTTGTCCCGGACGTCGTCGACCTCCAGGCGCTCCAGCCAGGTGCGGGCCTTTCGTTCGGCGTCCTTGCGTTTGGTGCCGTTCAGGCGCAGGGGTAGGGCGACGTTCTCCAGGGCGGTCAACTCGGGTACGAGTTGGCCGAATTGGAAGACGAAGCCGAAGTCGGTGCGGCGCAGGGCGCTGCGTCGGGCGTCGCTCATGGCGGTCAGTTCGTGGTCGCCGTAGCGGACGGTGCCGGAGTCCGGGCCGATGATGCCGGCCAGGCAGTGCAGCAGGGTCGACTTGCCGGAGCCGGAGGGGCCCATGACGGCGACGACCTCGCCGGGGTGGATGGAGAAGTCCGCGCCGTCGAGAGCGGGCGTGGGGCCGTACGCCTTGTGCAGTGCGCGGGCGTCGAGCAGGGAACCGGCCGGGGTCATCCGCGAGCCTCCGGGAGTGCGGGCAGGGGGCATCGCCCTGTGTGTCCTGTGGGCATGCCGAGCACTCTACATGAGGTGTATACGCGCGATGTATAGACGCGGTGTTCAGTGGCGGGTGCGGCCCTCGGTGAGGGATGCGGTCGCCGGGTGCGCCGGAGCCGGATCAGCCCTGGGGCGACTCCGGCTCCGGCGCCTTGGGCGGCCGCCCGCGGCGCGGGATCGCCCCCGCGCCCCGGGGCAGCCGCCCCGCCTCCGACAGCGCCTTGCGCAGCAGGAACTCGATCTGCGCGTTGGCGCTGCGCAGTTCGTCGTCGGCCCAGCGCGCCAGCGCGTCATGGATCAGCGGGTCCAGCCGCAGCAGCACCTGCTTGCGCCGCTGCGGCCGCCGCGTGGGGGGCCGCTCGCCCTCGGCGCCGGGCCCCTCCGGGGTCTCGGCGCTCATGCCGAAGCCTCGCTTCGCTCGGCCTCGCATTCGCTCGGCGCGCACCTGTCGATGGTGCGCTCGCTGCGCTCGCTCACTGGTAGAGCGAGCCCGTGTTCAGGACCGGCTGGGCGGCCCGGTCGCCGCAGAGCACCACCATCAGATTGCTGACCATGGCCGCCTTGCGCTCCTCGTCCAGCTCGACGATGTCCTGCTCGCTGATCCGGTCCAGTGCCATCTCGACCATGCCGACCGCGCCCTCGACGATCTGCTGGCGGGCCGCGACCACCGCGCCGGCCTGCTGGCGCTGGAGCATCGCGGAGGCGATCTCGGGGGCGTAGGCGAGGTGGCTGAAGCGGGACTCGATGATCCGTACGCCGGCGGCCTGGACCCGGGCGGTCAGCTCCAGGGCGAGCTTCTCGGTGATCTCCTCGGCGTTGCCGCGCAGCGACAGGGCGTCCTCGTCGTGCGCGTCATAGGGGTACTCGATCGCGATGTGCCGGACGGCCGCCTCGGTCTGGGTGGCGACGAACTCCAGGAAGTCGTCGACCTCGAACAGCGCCTGGGCGGTGTCCTCGACCTGCCAGACGACGATCGAGGCCAGCTCGATCGGGTTGCCGTAGGCGTCGTTGACCTTCAGCACCGCGGTCTCGTGGTTGCGCACCCGGGTGGAGATCTTGCGGGCGGTGGTCAGCGGGTTGACCCAGCGCAGGCCGTCGGTGCGGATCGTGCCGACGTACCGGCCGAAGAGCTGGATGACCCGAGCCTCGCCCGGCGCGACCATCTTCACGCCGGTCATGCAGAAGAAGGAGCCGAGCAGCAGCAGGACGCCGGCGATGAACAGCGGGATGCCGACCGCGTTGTGGCCGGCGTTGCCGAGGACGCCGCCGGAGATGATCGCGGCGATGCCGAGCCCCACCCCGAGCACGGTCAGCAGCAGGGCGAGGCCGCCCGGGATGCTGTGCGCCGGGGTCTCGCGGACCTGCGGGCGCGGCATCTCGGGAGCGTCCACCGCGAGCTCGCCGTGGGGGTCGCCGCTGGGCTCGGTCGTTGTCTGGTCGGTCATGAAGTCCCCGTTTCTCCAGATGCGGCACGTGATGTCCGCCGCAATCGGTGATGTCGCTGGTCTAGCAAAGTGCTATCACTTTAACGCCCGGACGGTCGGGGTGTCCACCGGTGTGCAGAGGGCCGGCCGACGGTAAGTCCGCAGGTGAGGCCGGGGCGACGCAGAACACCCACCTTCAGGTTCCGTCGGCGTGGGTGCTGTTTGTCACGCCAGGAAAAGCCTTGATCGATGAGTATTTGTTGACAGATGCGGTGTTAGCTTCAACAGCTGAGTTAGCTGGGGGCGGAACGACTGGAGTTGTCGAAGCGATGGGCCGAGCGGAAGCGAGAAGGGCGCGACAGGGGAGCGCCCGCCGGACCAAACCGAAACAGGGGAAGTCCGGTATACGCCGCCTCTTCACCTGGAAGAAGATCCTCGGAACCTTCCTCGGGGTGTGCCTGCTGGGCATCCTCGGCTTCATCGGCCTGTACCTGTACGTGGACGTGCCGGCGTACGGCAACAAGGACGCCCGACTGCAGAGCAACGTCTACAAGTACTCCGACGGTTCGATCATGGCGCGGTCCGGGACGGTCAACCGCGAGAGCGTGCCGCTGGACCGGATACCCAAGGACGTCCAGTACGCCTTCGTCGCCGCGGAGAACAAGACCTTCTTCGACGACTCCGGCGTCGACCTGAAGGGCACCGCACGCGGCATCCTCAACACCCTGCTGGGCCGCGGCAAGCAGGGCGGCTCGACGATCACCCAGCAGTACGTCAAGAACTACTACCTGAGCCAGGAGCAGACGGTCAGCCGCAAGCTCCAGGAGATCGTCATCTCGCTCAAGGTGGACAACAAGCTGGGCAAGGACAAGATCCTCGCCGGCTACATCAACACCAGCTACTACGGTCGCGGCGCGTACGGCATCCAGGCCGCCGCCCAGGCCTACTACGGCGTGGACGTCGAGAAGCTCACCGTCTCGCAGGGCGCCTACCTCGCCTCGCTGCTCCAGGCGCCGAACCAGTACGACTGGACGCGGGCGACCAAGGACGGCCGGAAGCGGGTCCAGGAGCGCTGGGCCTACACCCTCGACAACATGGTCGAGATGCACTGGCTCTCCAAGGAGGACCGCGCCAAGCAGCGGTTCAAGGTCCCCCAGACCCCCAAGCCGCTGCCCGGTCTGACCGGCCAGACGAGCTACCTCGTCGACGAGGCCAAGCGCGAGCTCTTCGCGCAGGGCGTGGACGAGGACAAGTTCGAGCTCGGCGGCTGGACGATCACCCTCGGCATCGACAAGAAGAAGCAGAAGGCGCTGGAGCAGTCGGTCAAGCAGAAGTTGACCGAAGACCTCAAGCCCAAGATCCGCAAGGTCGACCAGGACGCCCAGCTCGGCGCTGCCTCGGTGGACCCCAAGACCGGCCACATCGTGGCGATCTACGGCGGCGCGGGCTACCCGAAGCACTATCGGAACAACGCCACGCGCTCCGACTACCAGCCCGCCTCCACGTTCAAGCCGCTGATCCTCGCCTCGGCGATGGAGCACAACGCGGTCACCCAGGACAATCTGCCGATCACCCCGAACACGATCTACGACGGCCGCAACCGCCGCCCGGTCGTGGGCGGGACCATCCCCTTCGCGCCGCCCAACGAGGACGAGCACGAGTACGGCAAGATCAGCGTCCAGACGGCGACCAACAACTCCGTCAACGCGGTCTTCGCGCAGATGGGCCAGGACGTCGGCCTGGAGAGGGTCAAGAAGACCGCGGTGAGCCTGGGCATGGACGGCTCCAAGATGGAGGCCCGGCCCGCCATGACCCTGGGCTCCATGGGCGCCAGCCCGCTGCAGATGGCCGGGGCCTACGCCACCCTCGACAACCACGGCAAGAAGGTCACCCCGACGCTGGTGACCAAGGCCGTGCACCCCGTCGACGGCGTCGACACCGAGCAGCAGCTGAAGGACCCGATCGGCGAACAGGTGCTCAGCCGCAAGACCGCCGACACCATCACCTCCGTACTGGCGGGCGTGGTCAACGACGGTACGGCCACCAGCGCCGTGAAGAACACCGCCTACCACGCGGTCGGCAAGACCGGCACCTCCGACGACAACAAGTCGGCCTGGTTCGTGGGCTACACGCCCAAGCTGGTCACCGCGGTGGGCATGTTCGGCGAGTCCCCCAAGGGCGGCGCCCAGGTCACCCTCAAGGGCACCGGAGGCGGCGGCCGGGTCAACGGCGGCGGCTACCCGGCCCAGGTGTGGGCGGCGTACAACGAGACCGTGCTCGGCGGCGACACCGGCGCGGACTTCGACCTCGACACCGACCTCGGCGCCGGGGTGCCCCCGACCAGCACGCCGACACCGAGCAACACCCCCTCGTCGACCCCGACGCCGTCCGGCACACCCAGCGGTACGCCGACGCCGACCCGGACGCCGACCAGCAGCCCGTCGCAGTCCGAGTCCGGCCGGCCGTCCGGCCGTCCCTCGCCGAGCGACTCCTCATCGGGCCCGCCGACCGGCGGCACGACCGGCGGTGACACCACCGACGGCGGGACGACGGACGGCGGCACCGGGGAGGACACCGGCGGGACCGAGCCCAACAGCCTGCCCAACTTCCACTGACGCCGGACCCCGCACGCCGTACGCGCACACACCGCGGCCCCGCCTCGATGGGCGGGGCCGCGGTGCGTGTGCGGGCGCTCAGGTCGCTAGCCCCCGTTCACCTTCTTGGCGATCCGGTCGCCCACGTTCTTGTCGATGTTGCGCCAGTACTGAACCGCGCGCTCCAGCACCGGAGTGCTGACGCCGTTGCGCAGATGGCCGGAGACGTTGTCGACGAGGCGAGCGCGGGCCGCGTCGTCCAGCACCTCGCGGACCATCGTGCCCGGCTGGCCGAAGTCGTCGTCGTCCGCGCGCAGCGAGTAGGCGTTGCGGACCATCTCGCCGGCGGTCTCCCAGCCGGCGGCCCGGTCGAAGCGCTCGGGGTCGGCGGCCGGCCCGCCCTTGGAGTTCGGTGCGTACGGCGCGCTCACCCGGGCGGGGTCGAAGCGCATCGGGCCGTCCTTGGCGTAGGAGTGCACCGGGACATGCGGCCGGTTCGGCGGCAGCTGGGTGTAGTTGGGGCCGATGCGGTACCGGTGGGTGTCGGGGTAGGAGAAGATCCGGCCGAGCAGCATCTTGTCGGGCGAGACGCTGATGCCGGGGATCAGATTGCTGGGCTCGAACGCGGCCTGCTCGATGTGGATGAAGAAGTCGTCCGGGTTCCTGTCGAGGGTCATCCGGCCGACCTCGATCAGCGGGTAGTCGCCGTGCGGCCACACCTTGGTCAGATCGAACGGGTTGAAGCGGTAGTCCGCCGCGTCCTCGAACGGCATGACCTGCACATACAGCGTCCACGAGGGGTGGTTGCCGCCCTCGATCGCCTCGTGCAGATCGCGCCGGTGCGCGTCGGGGTCCGATCCGGCGAGGCGGTCGGCCTTTTCCTGGGTGAGGAACTCGATGCCCTGGTCGGTCTTGAAGTGGTACTTGATCCAGAACCGCTGGCCGCTGTCGTTGATCCACATGTAGGTGTGGGAGCCGTAGCCGTTCATGTGGCGGTAGGTCTTGGGGATGCCGCGGTCGCCCATCAGCCAGGTGACCATGTGGGCGGACTCCGGGGAGAGCGTCCAGAAGTCCCACTGCATGTCGTTGTCGCGCAGGCCGCTGTCCGGCCGCCGCTTCTGGGAGCGGATGAAGTCCTGGAACTTGATCGTGTCGCGGACGAAGAAGACCGGCGTGTTGTTGCCGACCAGGTCGTAGTTGCCGTCCTCCGTATAGAACTTCAGCGCGAAGCCACGCGGGTCGCGCCAGGTGTCCGGGCTGCCCTGTTCGCCGGCCACCGTGGAGAAGCGGGCCAGCATCTCGGTCTTCTTGCCGGGCTGGAAGACGATCGCCTTGGTGAACTGGCTGACGTCGTTGGTGACCTCGAAGGTGCCGTAGGCGCCCGAGCCCTTGGCGTGCACCACCCGCTCGGGGACCCGCTCGCGGTTGAACTGGGCCATCTTCTCGATCAGGTAGTGGTCGTGCAGCAGGATCGGGCCGTCGCGTCCGACGGTGAGCGAGTGCTCGTCGCTCTCCACCGGGACCCCGGCGTTGGTCGTCGTGCGCGGGACGTCGCGAGCGGAGCTGGTCATGGGTGGGATGCCTCCCATTCGACGGGGGTGTCGGGGCAATAGGTGCAGTAGGCCCCTTTTGCCCACCCAAGCAGTCAACGCCTTCGACGGCATGTCGGCAAGAGTTGGACCCCGTCCGGTCTCAGACGGGGTCCGATATGTGGGACGCGGGCCGGGCGCCCGCCCGACGTCAGCGGCGCACCGCCCCCGGCGGCATCGACAGCTCGAACCAGACGACCTTCCCCATGCTCAGACGGGTCGCGCCCCAGCGCCGCGCCATCCGGTTGACGAGGTACAGGCCCCGCCCGCCCTCGTCCGACGGCCGGGCCTGGCGCAGCCGCGGCAGCTGCGGGACATCGTCCCCGACCTCACAGCGCAGTACGTCCGTTCGCAGCAACCGCAGCGTGATCGGCCGCTCCGCGTACCGCACCGCGTTCGTCACCACCTCGCTGACCAGCAGCTCCAGCTGATCGGTCAGCTCCTCCAGACCCCAGCGCGCCAGCGCCCGCCGGGCCAGCCGGCGCGCCTGCCCCGCCGTCTGCGCCTTCGGATCCAGATACCAGTACGCGACATCGCTCGGCGCGATCCCGTCGAACCGGGCCGCCAGCAGCGCGATGTCGTCATCGCGGTCGCCGGGCCCCAGCATGTCCAGCACCTCGTCGCACAGCGGCTCCAGCGGCGGCGGATGGGGACCCGTCAGCCGCGCCGTCTCCGCCAGCCGCTCCCGCAGCTGCTCGATACCGGTCCACACGTCACGGATCCGCGACTCGACCAGGCCGTCGGTGTACAGCACCAGCGTGGCGCCGGCCGGGGCGTCCAGCTCCACCGCCTCGAAGTCCACCCCGCCGACGCCGATCGGCGCGCCCGACGGCACCCGCAGCACCTCGGCACGCCCGCCGCGGTGCAGCATCACCGGCGGCGGGTGACCCGCGTTGGCGATGGTGATCCGGTGCGCCACCGGGTCGTAGACCGCGTACATGCAGGTCGCCATCCGGTCCGTGCCCAGCCGCTGGGCCTGCTCGTCGAGGTGGTGCAGCACCTCCTGCGGCGGCAGGTCCAACCCCGCCAGGGTCTGCGCGGTGGTCCGCAGCTGACCCATGATCGCGGCCGAGGTCATCGAGTGCCCCATGACATCGCCGACCACCAGCGCCACCCGGCTGCCCGGCAGCGGGATCGCGTCGTACCAGTCGCCGCCCACCCGGGCCGTCTCGGCCGCCGGCAGATAGCGGCTGGCCAGCCGGACCCCGGTCGGCTGCGGCAGCGAATCGGGCAGCATCGTGCGCTGCAGCGCGTCGGCGATATACGCCTCGCGGCCGTAGAGCACCGCCTTGTCCACGCCCAGCGCGGTGTGCGTCGCCAGCTGCGCCGCCACCAGCAGATCGTCCGGATCGAACGCCGGCCGGTCCGGGCGCCGCAGGAACACCGCCGCGCCGATCACCCGCCGCCGCCCGCGCAGCGGCGCCAGGATCACCCGGTGCCCGCCGGGCAGCCGCGGATCGGGCCCCAGCAGCTCGGGCAGCGCCGTACGCGCCGCCTGCGCCTCGCCGAACAGCGGCCGTACACCCCGCAGCACCTCGGCCAGCGGACCGCCGGGCCGCACCTCCGCCAGCTCCGCGGCGCTGCCGCCCATCGCCGGCCCCAGATCGGGCTGCGCGGGCAGCACCGGCAGCCGGGCGCCGTTGGTGTCCGGCTCCTCCGGGATCCGGTCGGTACGCCGCAGCCGCAGCACCACCGGGCCGGTCGGGCGCTCGTCGCCCACCGGCAGCGGATCGCGCAGATAGACCAGGATCGCGTCGGCGAACGTCGGCACCGTCGCCCGGCACAGGCCGAGCACGATCTCGTCGAGGTCTATGCCGCGGGCGATCCGCCGCGTCGCCGCCCCGATGAACCGCAGCCGGTCGCCGCCCGCCTGCCGGGCCGCCGCCACCTCGCCGCTCTCGCCCGGGTGCGCCGAGCGCGCCGGGGGAGCCGGGGGCAGCGGAGCGGGCGGCAGGCTCTCCGGCGGGCCCGCCGGAGCCGGCACCTGGGGCCCGGAGGCGTCCCCGGCCGCCGCCCGCACCGGATCGCCGCTCCGCGGCCGCGACCGGCCGCCGCCCTCGCGGGGCCGCCCGACGCCCTTCTCACGAGGACGCTGCCCGTGGTGCGGCTCCTCGCCCGGCTCGGGCGCCCCGGCGCGGTTCACCGCGCCCTGCGTCCGCCGCCCGGCCCGGGCCGTCTCCCGGCCCGCGTCCGGCGCGCCGCTTTCCCGCCCGCTCGCCGGCATGGCCACCTCCCCGTATGAGTCTCCGTACGCCTCCCCGTACGGAATGGCGGCGCCGTCCCGCGCCGCACCATGGTCCGCGACCGGCTCGTCGTCGGCGTGGCCGAAGTTCCCGGCACGGCCGGCCGGCGGACCCGCCGAGGCCGTGACGGCGGCACCGGACAGGCCGAGGTCGTCACCGCCGCGCACCGCGAAGCCGCTGCCCGGCACCGGGCTGACCCCGGTCGCGGCGGGCTGCTGCAGGGCGCTGCGCGGGTCGGGGACCGCGCCGAGCGGCGCCGTCCCGCCCGGCCCCCGCGCAGGGGACGCCGAGGGCGCGGCGGTCGAGGCCGACCGTCGCGATTCGTGGGAGGTGGGGTGCTCCGTCACGCGTGGGATTCCATCCGTCCGGGGCTGCGCGCTCGACGCGCTGCGTCTCAGGCGCTTCGCAGGTGCAGAAAGAGCTGGATCTCGGGTGGTACGTCCGTACTCGCCGGGGCGTATGCGTAGGCATCCTCCCCGACGACGTCGAAACCCGCGTCGTGCACGACCCGGCGCAGGTCGTCCCGCAGGTAACCCGATACCCGGATCGAGTTGCCCAGGAACGGAATCGTGAAGTCGTCCACATCCGCCTCGACCATCGACAGGGCGAGCAGCCCCTCCGGGCGTAGCAGATCATGCAGCATGCCCAGTGCGTAAGGGATTTCGGCACGAGGCAGCATCAGCAGGGAGAAATAAGCGGCGATTCCGTCGAAAGAACCGGCACCGCCGAGCCGGCCGCCGCGCAGATCGGCGATGTCCAGCCGATGGAACTCCGCGTCCGGCACGTTGTCCCGGGCCAGTTTGACCATCGAGGGGGAGAGGTCGATCCCGACGACGCGGTGCCCGGCCTCTGACAACTGACGGGCGGTCGGCAGGCCCGTCCCGCAGCCGAGGTCAAGGATCCGCGAGCCGGCGGGCAGCGCACCGGCCAGCCAGGCGCCCGAGGCGAGCTGGCCCTCCTTGTGGGGGAAAGCGTCGTCATACCGGTCACCGATCGCATCGAACGCCTCGGCCTGACCCGCCCGGTCCAGTGCTAACCGGTTCAGACCCTCGTACCCGTCGTAGCTCTTCGCGCTCACGACCCCGCCCCTCCTGTGACCGCGGTCAAGTTCGTTTTCCAGTTCTGGAGTTGCGCCTGTGCAGTCTTGCGGAGGACGATCCTACGTTTGAAGCCCCAGGGCGCAGCAAGGGGGATCGGCACCGCTTCTCGCCGGGCGGGAAACAGCTTTGCCCATAGGCGCACCTTTCCACGGTTCGCCCCCTTCACTCCCGTCGATTCGCTTCACACCCTCACGACCGCAAACGTTCCGGCGCGCGGTCCCAGTCCTCCGGCAGCCGAGGGACGCTCCAGGCCGGATCGGGCCGCCAGTCCTCCCACCCGTCCGCGAACGGCCCGCGCCAGGCCGAGATCTGTGCGATCGCCGCCCGCCCGGCCGATCTGACCTCGGCGGCCCGTGCGGGCGTCACCAGCCCGTCCCGCTGCGCCTGCGCGAACTCGTCCTCGTCCCGCCACTCCCAGTGCCGGTCGGGGTAGACACAGATATCGAGGAAGTGGTCCTCGGAGTCAATCCCGTCGGCCCAACGGCGCCGGGGCTCCTCCAGGTTGACGTACCAGTTCTTGAACTGCCAGCCGCGTTCCCAGAACAGCCATACCGACCAGGGGTCGCCGGGCCGCGCCAGCTTCAGCACGCCCGTGCCGAACCACTGGTCGCGGACGGTCCGGCGGGGCTTGGTGTAGCGGGTCGACAGCGGTTCGCGGTGCACGGGCGTGCCGTCGGCGAGCACCGGCTTGACGCAGGGGGTGCCGGGCGCCATCCACGCCGCGAACAGCTCCTGGGTGTCGCGCACCACGGTCATCGGACGGCAGATGTGGAACTGCTCGGGATGGGCGTTGTCGCGATAGCGCCACAGGATGTGGTCCCCCGGCGCCCAGCGCCCCGCCGCCGCGCCGTCCGCCGCGCGCGCCGCCCCGGCCGCTGTGTGTCCGCCGGCCGTCTCGCCTTCCGTCGTGTCCACCATGTCCGCTGTCATGCGCAGATCTTAGAGGCGTGGGATTAAGGGCGCCGTGACTTGAGCCGCACCGGGCGTTACGAGCGCGGTAACGCGCGCCCCGTGCGCCGTTACGAACGGGCGCCGGAGACGCGCGCTACGGGGTGCGCCGCGGCCGCGCACTACCCGGTGCGGCGAAGGCGGGCTGCGAACGCGCGCTACGAGCGTTACGGGCGGGTCATCCGCAGTACGTCCAGCGCCTCGTCCAACTGCTCCTCGGTCAGCAGCCCGCGCTCGACGTACCCGCCCTCGATGACCACCTGGCGAATGGTCTTCCGCTCGGCCAGCGACCTCTTCGCGACCTTCGCGGCCTCCTCGTACCCGATGTACTTGTTGAGCGGAGTGACGACCGACGGCGACGACTCCGCGTACTCCCGGGCCCGTTCGACGTTCGCCGTGATCCCGTCGACCGTGCGGTCCGCCAGCAGCCGCGCCACATTCGCGATCAGCCGAATGGATTCCAGTACATTCCTGGCGATGACCGGCAGCATCACATTCAGCTCGAAATTGCCTGCCGCCCCGGCCGCGGCCACCGTCGCGTCGTTTCCGGTGACCTGCGCCGCCACCATCAGCACCGCCTCGGGAATCACCGGATTGACCTTCCCCGGCATGATCGACGAGCCCGGCTGCAGATCCGGCAGCGCGATCTCCGCGAGCCCGGTCCGCGGCCCCGACGCCATCCACCGCAGATCATTGGCGATCTTCGTCAGCCCCACGCCGACGGTCCGCAGCTGGCCGCTGGTCTCCACGATGCCGTCGCGCGCGCCCTGCGCCTCGAAGTGATCGCGCGCCTCCGTCAGCGGCAGCCCCGTCACCCGCGCCACCTCGGCGATCACCGCCGCCGAGAACCCGGGCGGGGTGTTGATCCCGGTCCCCACCGCCGTACCGCCCAGCGGCAGTTCCGCCAGCCGCGGCAACGAGGCCCGCAGCCGCTCCACGCCGTACCGGACCTGGGCCGCATACCCCCCGAATTCCTGCCCCAGCGTCACCGGCGTCGCATCCATCAAATGCGTCCGCCCGGACTTCACGACCTGCGCGAATTCCGCCGCCTTCCGCTCGAAGGCCGCCGCCAGATGCTCCAGCGCCGGAATGAGGTCGTTCAGCACGGCGGAAGTCGCCGCGATATGGATCGACGACGGGAAGACGTCATTGGACGACTGACTCGCATTGACGTGGTCGTTCGGATGGACGTCCCGCCCCAGCCGCTCGCTCGCCAGTGTCGCGATGACCTCGTTGGTGTTCATGTTCGACGACGTCCCGGATCCCGTCTGGAACACATCGATCGGGAAGTGCTCGTCCCACTCGCCCTCCGCGACAGCGGCGGCGGCCTCCTGGACGGCCTCCGCGATGTCCTTGGCCAGCACCCCCAGCTCGCCGTTGACCTTGGCGGCCGCCCCCTTGATACGGGCCAGCGCCTCGATGTGCGCCCGCTCCAGCCGCTGCCCGGAGATCGGGAAGTTCTCCACCGCGCGCTGCGTCTGCGCCCGCCACTTGGCGTGCGCGGGCACCCGCACCTCGCCCATGGAGTCGTGCTCGATCCGGAAGGCGGGGGAACCGCCGGGGCCGGGGGCGGCACCGGAGCCGCCGCCGAGGTCGCCGACGCTGCCGAAGTCGTTTTCGCTCATATCTGTTTCAGTACCCGAGCCCCCCGATCTGTTCCCGGATCCCGAAATCCGCTCACCTAACGGCGCACGGACGCAGGGGAGGGCCCGCCCCCAGGGTCGCCGGGCCCGGTGATGACGATGCGTCACAGGTCGGACCACACGACGACACACCTCATCAGTTCGAACGGTTTGCCGATTCGGGAGTCCGGTGTGCGGCAGACTTTCCTCCCCACCGCGCCGCCATCGGACTGGGAGGTCCCGACATGGCCAGTAAGTTCACCGAGCTGGCGATCGACTGTGCCGATCCCCACGGTCTCGCCCGGTTCTGGTGCGCGGTCCTGGGCTACGAGGTGCGGGACGAAGACGACGAACTCGTCACCATCGGCTCCCCCGCGGTGCCCGACGGCAGGGACCGCCCCGGCCCGATGCCACCGGCGTTGACGTTCGCGCGCGTGCCCGAGGGCAAGAGCGTCAAGAACCGGCTCCACATCGACGTCAACCCCACCGACAGGGAGCAGGACGAGGAGGTCCGCCGCCTGCTCGACCTGGGTGCGCGGCACATCGACGTCGGCCGGACCGGCGAGGCGAGCTGGGTCACCCTCGCCGACCCGGAGGGGAACGAGTTCTGCGTCCTGGCGAGCCGCCGCCCCTGAGCGGAGGCCGTCGGCAGCCGAACGGCCACCACCCACTCGGTGTGGATGGTGGCCGTTCGTGCCGTGGAGCGCCGCGGTGGGTCAGTTGGCCGGGCGCACCGGGATCGACGTGAACGTCGGCGCGGGGGCCGGGTCCTGGAAGAAGTCGTTGCCCTTGTCGTCGACGACGATGAAGGCGGGGAAGTCCTCGACCTCGATCTTCCAGACGGCCTCCATGCCGAGCTCCTCGTACTCCAGGGCCTCGACCTTCTTGATGCAGTCCTGGGCCAGGCGGGCGGCCGGGCCGCCGATGGAGCCGAGGTAGAAGCCGCCGTGCGCGGCGCAGGCGTCGGTGACCTGCTGGGAGCGGTTGCCCTTGGCCAGCATGACCTTGGAGCCGCCGGCCGCCTGGAACTGCTCGACGTAGGCGTCCATACGGCCCGCCGTCGTCGGGCCGAAGGAGCCGGAGGCGTAGCCCTCGGGGGTCTTGGCCGGGCCCGCGTAGTAGACGGGGTGGTTCTTGAGGTACTCCGGCATCTCCTCGCCGGCGTCCAGGCGTTCCTTGATCTTGGCGTGGGCGATGTCGCGGGCGACGACCAGCGTGCCGGTGAGCGACAGGCGGGTCTTGACCGGGTGCTTGGTCAGCTCGGCCAGGACCTCGTCCATCGGGCGGTTGAGGTCGACCGCGATCGCGTCGAGGTCGGGACCCGCGCCCTCGGTCAGTTCGGCGTCGGTGGTGTCGGGCAGGAAGCGGGCCGGGTCGGTCTCCAGCTGCTCCAGGAAGACGCCCTCGGCGGTGATCTTCGCGACGGCCTGGCGGTCGGCGGAGCAGGAGACGGCGATGGCGACCGGGCAGGACGCGCCGTGGCGGGGCAGGCGGACCACGCGGACGTCGTGGCAGAAGTACTTGCCGCCGAACTGCGCGCCGATGCCGATCTTCTGGGTCAGCTCGAAGACCTTCTCCTCCAGCTCCTTGTCCCGGAAGCCGTGGCCGGTGGGGGAGCCCTCGGCGGGCAGCTCGTCCAGGTAGTGCGCGGAGGCGTACTTGGCGGTCTTCATGGCGTACTCGGCGCTGGTGCCGCCGACGACGATGGCGAGGTGGTACGGCGGGCAGGCGGCCGTGCCCAGCGAACGGATCTTCTGCTCCAGGAACTTCATCATGGAGGCCTCGTTGAGGACCGCCTTGGTCTCCTGGAAGAGGAAGGACTTGTTGGCGCTGCCGCCGCCCTTGGCCATGAAGAGGAACTTGTAGGCGCCGCCGTCGGTCGCGTACAGCTCGATCTGCGCGGGGAGGTTGGAGCCGGTGTTCTTCTCGTCCCACATCGTCAGCGGGGCCATCTGCGAGTAGCGCAGGTTCAGCTGGGTGTAGGCGTCGTAGATGCCCCGGGAGAGGGCTTCCTCGTCGCCACCCTCGGTGAGGACGTGCTGGCCGCGCTTGCCCATCACGATCGCGGTGCCGGTGTCCTGGCACATGGGCAGCACGCCGGCCGCCGCGATGTTGGCGTTCTTGAGCAGGTCGAGCGCGACGAAGCGGTCGTTGGCGCTGGCCTCGGGGTCGTCCAGGATCTTGCGGAGCTGGGCGAGGTGGGCCGGGCGCAGGTAGTGCGAGATGTCGTGCATCGCCTCGGCGGCCAGCTTGCGCAGCGCCTCCGGCTCCACCTTGAGGAACGTACGGCCGTCGGCCTCGAAGGTGCTCACGCCCTCCGAGGTGACGAGTCGGTACGGGGTGTTGTCCTCACCTACGGGGAGAAGGTCGGTGTAGGCGAATTCCGGCATCGAAGGTCATTCCTTACTCGGAGGGGTCCGGCTGGCATCTACGGCAGCGCCTGAACAGCGTAGAACCCCGGCGGGCGGACGCCGCTGTGAGGTAAGGCTCAGTCGGTGGCCGATCCGGGCGCGCAGCGGTCGCGTCCGGCCGCCGCCGAGGCGAGCGGATCCCCGATCGCGACGGACCCGTGCCGTGGACACATCGGGCAGACCCTAGTCGCGATCTATCGCGTTTCGATACGCTGGGGTGGTGGACGCAGACAACGGGGGACGACCGGGCCCCGAGACCCCGCCCGGACCGCTTCAGGAGCAGGACCCGCGGCCGGAGCAGCGGCCGGACCGGCAGGCGGTGAAGCTGACCAAGCCGGCGGCCGCGCCGGTCGCCGAGGCCGATATGCGGGCGTCCGACGCGGACCGCGACCGGATCGCCGAGATCCTGCGCGAGGCGCTGGCGGAGGGCCGGCTGGACCCGGAGGAGCACGCCGAGCGGATCGACACGGTCTACCGCGCCAAGACCATGGGCGAGCTCGAGCCCGTCATCCGGGACCTGCCCGCGGCGGGCGGCGCCGGTACGAAGCCGGTGGGCACGGGGGCGTATGCCTACGAGCCCGGCGCCCCGGCCCCGGACCAGAACCTCGTCGCGATCTTCAGCGCCTCGGTCCGCAAGGGACGCTGGCAGGTCCCCGCGCGGATCAACGTGGTCGCGATCTTCGGCAGCGTGGAGATCGATCTGACCGAGGCGGTCTTCCCGCAGCAGCAGGTCCAGATCAACGTCACGTCGATCTTCGGCAATGTGGAGATCCGGGTCCCGGAGAACGTCACGCTGCGCAGCAGCGGATCCGGCGTGCTGGGGAACTTCGAGATCCACACGAACGAGGCGGAGGACGCCGACGCCCCGCAGCTCCTGGTCAACGGCTATGCCGTGCTGGGCAATGTGGAGGCCAGGCCGAAGCGCGGCGCCTGGGTCAGCGATCTGCGCGACCGGCTGCGCGAGGGGCGCCGGCAGTTGCGCGAGGAGCACCGCGAGCGCCATCAGCGGCTGCGCGAGGAGCAGTGGGAGCGGCACACGCGGATGCACGCCGACCGGCGTGAGCGCCGGGACCGCTTCCGCAAGGGACTGGGCGGCTGACGGACGGCGGCTGACGGCCGTGAAAGGAGCCGGGTGGCGAACGGCTCCCCAACGGGGGCCGGGCGACGGGCGACGGGCTATTTTCTCGTTTTCGCGATGTCGCGTTTCCGCACGATCGCCACGGTGTGCATAAGCGTGCGCACAGCGGGTAGGGCTGGTGCATCGTCTCTCGTACGGCTGCGGGGTGCGGAAAAAGGCCGTGCGCAGCGAGACGGGCAAGGGTGATTTCTCTCGCCGAAGCCGTCGTCAGGAGTAGACCGTGCTGCTACCGCATCAGCCCCTGCAGGATGCCGCTGTCGTTCCGTCCCCGCTAGTGCCTGCGCGCGACGAGGCCGGCCCCTGGCATTCGGAGGCGGTGTGCCGCCGGGACGAAGCCGGGCTGTTCTTCGCCCCGTCCAAGGAGCCGACCGCCGCGCGGCTGGCCAGGGAAGAAGCCGCGAAGCGGGTCTGTGCCCGCTGTCCGGTGATGGTCGAGTGCCGGGAGCACGCGCTGCTCCAGCCCGAACCGTACGGCGTGTGGGGCGGTCTGACCGCTGCCGAACGCCGGGTCGTGCTGACCCGGCGGCGCCGCCGCGAGTCCGAGCTGCAGCGCACGGCCCATATCCCCGCGGCAGGCTGAACGCCGGGACCGTATGGGCCACTTCGCCCCCGCCGGAGCCTCTCCGACGGGGGCGAAGTGCGTGTCGCCGGAACTACGTGCCGCGGCGGCGTCGTCAGCTGGGGCGCTCGAAGTCCACCGAGCTGTACGCGCGCAGCTTGGACAGCCGGTGCTGCGAGTCGATCTGCCGGATGGTGCCGGACTTGGACCGCATCACCAGGGACTGGGTGTAGGCGTTCTCGGCGCGGTAGCGGACGCCGCGCAGCAGCTCACCGTCGGTGATGCCGGTGGCGACGAAGAAGACGTTGTCGCCCTGGACCAGGTCCTCGATCTGGAGCACCTTGTCCAGGTCGTGCCCGGCCGCCAGCGCGCGCTCGCGCTCCTCGTCGTCCTTGGGCCACA
Source organism: Streptomyces sirii (assembly GCF_045690365.1). NCBI lineage: Bacteria > Bacillati > Actinomycetota > Actinomycetes > Kitasatosporales > Streptomycetaceae > Streptomyces > Streptomyces sirii. The sequence continues at coordinate 5,878,974 of NZ_CP147982.1, forward strand.
ACTTGCCCTGGAAGGAGCCGCCCAGACACTTCAGCGCACAGGCCGCGATGATCCCCTCGGGCGTACCGCCGATGCCCAGCAGCAGGTCGACGCCGGTGCCCTCGCGGGCCGCCATGATCGCGCCGGCGACATCGCCGTCGGCGATGAACTTGATCCGGGCCCCGGCCTCCCGGACCTCCTTGACCAGGCCCTCGTGGCGGGGCCGGTCCAGGATGACCACGGTGACGTCCTCGACCGCGGACTTCTTCGCCTTGGCGATCCGCTTGATGTTCACCGCCACCGGGGCCGTGATGTCGACGAAGTCCGCCGCTTCCGGGCCGGTCGCCAGCTTGTCCATGTAGAAGACCGCGGACGGGTCGAACATCGAGCCGCGCTCGGCGACCGCCATCACGGAGACCGCGTTCGCCATGCCCTTGGCGGTCAGCGTCGTACCGTCCACCGGGTCGACGGCGACGTCGCACTCCGGGCCGGTCCCGTCGCCCACGCGCTCGCCGTTGTAGAGCATCGGGGCGTTGTCCTTCTCGCCCTCCCCGATGACCACGACGCCGTTCATCGAGACGGTGTGGATCAGGGCGCGCATGGCCTTGACCGCCGCACCGTCCGCACCGTTCTTGTCGCCCCGGCCCACCCAGCGGCCCGACGCCATGGCACCGGCCTCGGTGACCCGTACGAGTTCCAGGGCGAGGTTGCGATCCGGGGCCTCGGGGCTGACCTCGAGTTGGGACGGGAGATGATGCTCGGTCATCGAGCGCACCTTTCTGTACGGCGACGGCCGCGAAGGATGAGGGTAGGTACGACCTTATCTCCAGGCCGCCAAATTGAGCAGGGGGCCCATCGCATGAGCAGCCTCGAGGGAGCCGGGGGCCCGGGCGTTTGCGCAGGTGACGGCCGTCACCAGGGGGCCTGTCGGCGCCGCGCCGGGCATGGGGGACCATAGGTGCGTGGCAGGTATGCGAGGCAGGCAAACGGTGCGGGACATGGTCCTGTCGCTGGCGGTGATCGGCGTCCTGGTCGGGGCGATCTACTTCTTCATCCCGCACGACGACAGCTCCGACGCGGAGATGGGCGCGGTCAAGCGGGTCGACTACCGCGTCGAGCTCATCACGGCCCGTAGGGCGGCGCCCTACCCGGTCGCGGCGCCCGAGGGGCTGCCCAAGACCTGGCGGGCCACCTCGGTCTCGTACAAGGCGTCCGACGACGGCAAGGGCGGCGCCTGGCATCTGGGCATGCTCGACCCCGAGCGGCAGTACGCGTCCATCGAGCAGAGCGACGCGACCGCGAAGGACTTCATCAAGGACGTCACCCTCGGTGCCACGAAGGTCGCGGGCAAGCAGGCCGTCGGCAGCAAGAAGTGGGACCGCTACCAGGGCGAGAAGTACCGCGCGCTGGTCCGTGAGGAGTCCGGGGTGACCACGGTCGTCACCGGTACCGCGCCCTACGGGCGGCTCGCGGACCTGGCGGCCGCGCTGGTGGCGAAGAAGGGCTGAGCGGCGCGAGGGGCCGGGTGGGCGCCGACGGCGGCGAGCCGGCCCCGATGGACGAGCAGGCCGCCCGATGCACGACGAGGCCGCCGCACCCCTTCGGTGCGGCGGCCTCGTCGTCGTCCGGGGCGCTGTCCGGCGTGCTGGGACGCCGGCGATCGTGGCCCGGTGGCTCAGACGCTGGTGACGGCCTCGTCGAAGCCGAGGCGCGGCGAGCGCGGGAAGAACGCGTCGGCGCCGGGCTTGCCGATGTTGATGACCAGGAACGACTTCTGCTTGCCGTCGCCGAAGAACTCCTTGTCGACGCCGGTGAAGTCGAAGCCGGTCATCGGGCCGGCGGCCAGGCCGGCGGCGCGGATGCCGACGATGAAGTAGCCGGCCTGGAGGGTGGCGTTCTGGGTGCCGGCGACCTCGCGGGCGGCGGCCTCGGCGAAGAAGGTGTCCTTGATGTCCGGGAGGGCCGGGAAGAGCCGCGGCAGGTGCTCGTGGAAGTCCAGGTCGACCGAGAGGATCGCGGTCAGCGGCGCGCTGAGGGTCTTCGGGCCGTTGGCGCCCATGGCGTGCTGGACCAGGCGCTCGCGGGCCTCCTGCGAACGGACCAGGGTTATCCGCAGCGAGGACTGGTTGAAGGCGGTCGGGCCGAACTTCACCAGGTCGTAGATCGCCTGGACCTGCTCGTCCGTCACCGGCTCGTCCGTGAACGTGTTGGCGGTCTGGGCCTCGCGGAAGAGGAGGTCCTGGGCGGCGGCGTCAAGGGCGAGAGACATAAGAGCACCTCGGTGAGTCGGTGGGGTCAGGTTCAAAACCACTCTAATCCGGATAGGTGAAACTTCAACTAAATCCGGGGTGATTGTGATTTGGTTCACGCGAGAGGATAGCGGGCTTCCGTGATTCGGAAGCGACTTTCCGGAAGGTGGAGACTTTGGGGAGCCCGGAGGGTCTGGAGGGACTGGCGGGACTGGCGGGACTGGCCGGGTCTTCCCCGCCGCGTCGGCGACGGCATGGCCCCGGGCGGCGGCCCCGGGCGGCGGTGCCTACGGGCGCTCCGCCCCCGCCTCCGCTCCGTCCGGCGACTCCGCCAGTGCGGCGTCCAGCCGGGCCCGCGCGCCGTCCAGCCAGCGGCGGCAGACCTTCGCCAGCGCCTCGCCGCGCTCCCACAGCGCCAGCGACTCCTCCAGCGTCGTACCGCCCGCCTCCAGACTGCGGACGACCTCGATCAGCTCGTCCCGCGCCTGCTCATAGCCGAGCGTGGAGTCCACCGGCGCCACCTGCGCCGATGCGCCGGCCGAGGCGCCTTGTCCCGCGTCCACCGCGCCGTCCGTCTTCGCTTTCGCCATGTCTCCCACCCTATGCGCCAGGTGTGACAGCGCCCTCGGCGCCGCCCACCCGCACCCTGAATTCGCCCTCGGCCACCCGGGCCCGCAACTCCTCGTCCGCACCGACCTCTTGGGGGGAGCGCACCGCCGCGCCGTCCGCCTTCTGCAGCACCGCGTAGCCGCGCTCCAGCGTCGCCTTGGGGGAGAGCGCGACCACCCGCGCGAGAGTGTGCGCCAGCTCGGAGTCGGCGCGGTCCAGCAGATGCCCCAGCGTGCGCCGGCCGCGCTCCAGCAGGGCCGTGATCTGCTCCTCGCGCTCCTCGACCATCCGCTGCGGCCGCTGTATGCAGGGCCGGTGCAGCGTCGCGGCCAGCCCCCGCTCCTCGCGCTGCACAAAGCCGTCGACCGCCCGGAAGGCCCGCTCCCGCAGCTGCCGGATGCGGGTCAGCTCCTCGCCGACGTCCGGTACCACCCGCTTCGCCGCGTCCGTCGGCGTCGAGGCGCGCAGATCGGCGACCAGGTCCAGCAGCGGTGTGTCCGGCTCATGGCCGATCGCCGAGACGACCGGTGTCGCCGCCGCGCCCACGGCACGTACGAGCTGCTCGTCGGAGAACGGCAGCAGATCCTCCACGCTGCCGCCCCCGCGCGCCACGATGATCACGTCCACCTCGGGCAGCGCGTCCAGCTCCTGGACCGCCGCGATCACCTGCGGCACCGCATGCACGCCCTGTACGGGGACGTTGCGCACCTCGAAGCGGACGGCGGGCCAGCGGTGCCGGGCGTTCTCCAGCACGTCGCGCTCCGCGGCGCTCGCCCGGCCGCAGACCAGCCCGATCAGCTGCGGCAGGAACGGCAGCGGCTTCTTGCGGTCCGCCGCGAAGAGCCCCTCCGCCGCCAGCGTCTTCTTCAACTGCTCCAGCCGCGCGAGAAGTTCGCCCACGCCGACCGGCCGGATCTCGGCGGCCCGCAGCGACAGCTGGCCGCGCGGGGCGTACCACTCCGGCTTGGCGTGCACCACCACCCGGGCGCCCTCGCTGATCACGTCGGCGACCTTGTCGAAGACCTGGCGGTAGCACGTCACGCTCAGCGAGATGTCGTACGACGGATCGCGCAGCGTCAGAAAGACGACCCCCGCGCCCGGCCGCCGCGAGAGCTGGGTGATCTGCCCCTCGACCCACACCGCGCCGAGGCGGTCGATCCACCCGCCGATGAGCCGGGACACCTCGCCGACCGGGATCGGCGTTTCCGGGGACGTGGAGACAGCCATACGAGCGAGACTAGCGGCGCCCACCGACAGTGGCCGCCGCCTCGCCCTCATTCCGCTCCGCCGCCGGCCCGCGCCCGTGTCCCGTACTGCACCGCCAGCACCACCAGCCCCACCGCCATCCAGACCCCGCCCACGATCTGCGCCGTCGGTGACGCCGCCACGATCACCGCGACCACCACCGCGAGCCCCAGCAGCGGCACCACCACATGCCGCGGCACGCTCGACTCCTCGGCCCCCTCGCGGATCCGGAACCAGCCGATCACCGACGCGTGCAGCAGCCCGAACGCGGTCAGCGCGCCCACATTGACGATCGACGACAGCTGGTCGAGACCGTCGTCCCGGCGGGCCGCCCACACCGCCGCCACCAGCGTCACCGCCGCCGCCCCCAGCAGCGCCCGGCGCGGCACCCCGCTGCCCGCGTCCACCTTCGACATCGCCCCCGGCAGCCGCCGGTCCCGGCCCATCGCGAACAGCAGGCGCCCGGCCGCCGCCTGCCCCGCCAGCGCCGCGAACGCCGCCCCGACCGCCTTGCTGGCCGCCACCAGCTTCTGCAGCCACTCGCCCGCGGCCGCGTCGGCCGTCACATAGAAGGCGTCCCCCTGCCGCCCCGGATCGGCCGCCAGCTCGGCCGCCGGCATCGGGGCGAGCAGCGCCGCCAGATACGTCTGCACGGCGAAGAGCACCCCCGCCACCACCAGGCACGTCAGCACCGCCCGCGCCACCCGCCGCGCGCCTCCCGCGGACTCCTCCGCGAACGACGCGATGGCGTCGAAGCCCAGATAGGACAGCACCGCGACCGACACCGCCGACAGCACCGCGCCCGTCGAGAAGGCGCCCTCACCGGTGAACGGCGCCGTCCAGCTCCGCTGCGCCCCGTGGGCGATCAGCGCGTACCCGGCCGCGACGACGAACACCACCAGCACCGCGATCTCCATCACCAGCACCGCGAAGCCCACCCGGGCGGCCACCCGTACGCCCCACAGGTTCAGCAGCGTCGTCACCACCACCGCGAGCGCCGTCCACACCCACTGGTGCACCGACGGCACCAGCGCGTGCAGCGCGATCCCGGAGAACAGATACGCCACCGCCGGGATCAGCAGGTAGTCCAGCATCGCCATCCACCCGGCGACGAACCCCGCGCCCTCGCCCAGCCCCACCCGGGCGTAGGTGTAGACGGAACCGGCCTGCGGGGCGACCTGCACCATCAGGGCGTAGGAGTACGCCGTGAACGCCATCGCCAGGGTCGCCACCGCGTAGACCACGGCGATCGCCCCGTGCGACTTGGCCTGCAGCGTGCCGAAGATGCCGACCGGAGCCATCGGGGCGATGAACAGCAGCCCGTAGACGATCAGGTCCCGGAACGTCAGCGTCCGCCGCAGCGATCCCGTCCCCGTCTCCCCGGTCCGCCGCAGCGACGCCATCGATGCCTCCTCACGAAGTCCGGCCCTCAGTCTGGGACACGGGCGCGATCTTCAGGGGCGGGGGCGCGGCCTTACGATGGACGGCATGACTGCTACGCCCGCCAGCCGCAAGGTCCTGCTCGCCGCCCCCCGTGGCTACTGCGCGGGGGTGGACCGCGCCGTGATCGCCGTCGAGAAGGCCCTCGAGCAGTACGGCGCCCCCGTCTACGTACGCCACGAGATCGTCCACAACAAGTACGTCGTGAAGACCCTGGAGAAGAAGGGTGCGATCTTCGTCGAGGAGACCGAAGAGGTACCCGAGGGCAACATCGTCATCTTCTCGGCCCACGGTGTCGCACCGGTCGTCCACGAAGAGGCCGAGCGCGGCAAGCTCGCCACCATCGACGCGACCTGCCCCCTGGTGACCAAGGTGCACAAGGAAGCGATCCGCTACGCCAAGGAGGACTACGACATCCTCCTGATCGGCCACGAGGGTCACGAAGAGGTCATCGGCACCAGCGGCGAGGCGCCCGAGCACATCACCCTGGTCGACGGCCCCGACGACGTCGCCAACGTCGAGGTCCGCGACCCGGACAAGGTCGTCTGGCTCTCCCAGACCACGCTCTCGGTCGACGAGACCATGGAGACCGTCGACGCCCTCAAGGGCCGCTACCCCAACCTGCTCTCCCCGCCCAGCGACGACATCTGCTACGCCACGCAGAACCGCCAGACCGCGGTGAAGCAGATGGGCGCCGAGGCCGACCTGGTCATCGTCGTCGGCTCGAAGAACTCCTCGAACTCGGTCCGCCTGGTCGAGGTGGCGCTGGGCGCCGGCGCCCGCGACGCGCACCTGGTCGACTACGCCGAGGAGATCGACGAGGCGTGGCTGGAGGGCGTGAGCACGGTCGGCGTCACCTCCGGCGCCTCGGTCCCCGAGATCCTCGTCCACGGCGTTTTGGACTGGCTCGCCCAGCGCGGCTACGAGGACGTCGAGACCATCACCGCCGCAGAGGAGTCCATCGCCTTCTCGCTGCCCAAGGAGCTGCGCCGCGACCTGCGCGCCGAGGCCAAGGCTGCCTCCGAGGGCTGATACGACCGGATCCGCAGTCCCCCGGGCGGGCGGCCCCGTCGGCGCCTAGCCTTTTGCCCATGAGGGTCTTCGGTGTGGACATCGGCGGATCGGGCATCAAGGGCGCTCCGGTGGATCTGGAGCGTGGGGAGCTCGTCGACGCGCGCTACAAGGTGCTGACCCCGCAGCCGGCCACCCCGGATGCGGTCGTGGAGTGCGTCGGACAGGTCGTGGCGCACTTCGGGTGGTCGGGGCCGGTCGGTGCGACCTTCCCCGGTGTGGTCACCGGCGGTACGACCCGTACCGCCGCCAACGTCGACAAGCGCTGGATCGGCACCGACGCCGGCGCGCTGCTCACCGGCCGGCTGGGCGGCGAGTCCGGCGGCTGCCCCGTCACCGTCCTCAACGACGCGGACGCGGCCGGCCTGGCGGAGATGCGCTTCGGCGCGGGCCGCGGCCGGGCCGGCACGGTCATCGTCCTCACCCTCGGCACCGGCATCGGCAGCGCCGTCTTCACCGACGGTCGCCTCGTGCCCAACACCGAGCTGGGCCATCTGGAGCTGCACGGCCACGAGGCCGAGAAACGCGCCTCGACCAAGGCCAAGGAGGACGAGGAGCTGAGCTGGCAGCACTGGGCACGCAGGGTGCGCAAGTACCTGGCCCATCTGGAGATGCTCTTCTCGCCCGAGCTGTTCGTGATCGGCGGCGGGGTGAGCCGCAAGGCGGAGAAGTTCCTGCCGCTGATCGAGGGCGTCAGGGCCGAGATCGTGCCGGCTCAGCTTCAGAACAACGCGGGGATCGTGGGTGCCGCGATGGCTGCGTATGCCGCTCGGGCTGACGCGACACCCGCCGCGGACGGCTCCCCGGCCGCGGCCTTCCCCGCTCCGCAGCCCGTGTGGCCGGCCGCTCCAGCGGCCCGTACCGCCCGTTCCGCGGTCGATTCGCCCGTCGGCTGGCCCGACGCCGCGCGATGACCAGCGCGCGGCGGACCATGGCGATCAGCGCGCAGACGGCCGTGCCGGCGTAGAGCCAGCCGGCGTTCAGCGCGAGGACCGTGAACACCCCCGTCACCACCCCGCCGACCCCCTCCCCGCCGTGCTGGATCGGCAGCGCCCCGACCGCGAAGGCGATCGGCACGGTGACCGGCGCGCAGATCAGGTCGTAGGGCCTGACCCAGAACGCCGCCGCCACGCTCACCAGCAGGAAGAAGAAGCCGTACGGGGTCTGCGCGCCGCCCAGGAGCAGCCGGTCGAGGTACGCGAACGTCAGCAGGGTCAGCGTCGCCAGCAGCCAGCACCCCAGGCCGGTGAGTTTGGCGGCCGGCATCCGGTGCGGCAGGAGCGCGGGCGGGGCGGCGGCGGGGCGGGGCCGGGCCCGGTAGACGGTCGAGGATTCGGCGCCCTCCACTGGCGCGGGTGCGCGCTCGGGCGCCCGGGGTGTCGGGGCCGCCCGGGTGGGGCCGCGGGCGGCCCCGGCCTGTGCCGGGCCCCGTAGCGGCAGCGGGGCGGAAGCCGGTACGGACGCGAACCCGGAGGCCCGCATCGCGGAGAGAAAGGCGTCGTCGGGGTCGGCGGCCACGGCCTCCGCGGGGCGCGGGAGCCGGGTGCCCGTGTCGGTGGCCGGGCGTGCGGACCATGACGGTCCGTGCTGGGGCGTGCGCGCTTCGTGTTGCTCCACTCGCCAACGGTAGGCCGCTAAGTGGGATTAACCGGTTGCAGGACACGCGCTTTGTGCCGACCTTGGGACTTCGTTCGCCGCGGGCCCGGCGCGGGGTACCGGACGCCGGCCGCGGCTCCGGACGGGGCCGGGCGCGGGCGCGGTCCCGGTGGCGGCCGCTCGCGCCCGGCCGCCCCGTAGACTGGTTGATCGGCCCCTCCCGGATCGGGCACCCGGACCCGGAGCGGTCGGCCCACCCCACCACCTCTGCCTGCGGAAGTCGAGTCGCCACAGTGTCGCTCACGATCGGAATCGTCGGTCTGCCCAATGTCGGCAAGTCGACCATGTTCAACGCCCTGACCAAGAACGACGTGCTGGCGGCCAACTACCCGTTCGCCACCATCGAGCCGAACGTCGGCGTCGTCGGCGTCCCCGACCCCCGCCTCGCCAAGCTCGCCGAGATCTTCGCCTCGCAGAAGATCCTCCCGGCCACGGTCGACTTCGTCGACATCGCGGGCATCGTCCGCGGCGCCTCGGAGGGCGAGGGCCTGGGCAACAAGTTCCTCGCGAACATCCGCGAGTCCGACGCGATCTGCCAGGTCATCCGCGCCTTCAAGGACGAGAACGTCGTCCACGTCGACGGCAAGGTCTCGCCCAAGGACGACATCGAGACCATCAACACCGAGCTGATCCTGGCCGACCTCCAGACCATCGAGAAGGTGCTGCCGCGCCTGGTCAAGGAGTCCCGGATCAAGAAGGACGTGGCGCCGAAGGTCAAGGCCGTCGAAGAGGCGAAGGCGATCCTGGAGAAGGGCGACACGCTCTTCTCCGCGGGCATCGTCCAGGGCAGCGGCAACGAGGAACTCCTGCACGACCTGCACCTCCTCACCACCAAGCCCTTCCTCTACGTCTTCAACGTCGACGAGGACGAGCTGACCGACGAGGACTTCAAGAACGAGCAGCGCGCCCTGGTCGCCCCCGCCGAGGCGATCTTCCTCAACGCCAAGCTCGAGGCCGACCTCGCCGAACTCGACGAGGACGAGGCCCTCGAACTCCTCCAGTCCGTCGGCCAGGAAGAGCCGGGCCTGGCCACCCTCGCCCACGTCGGCTTCGACACCCTCGGCCTGCAGACGTACCTGACGGCCGGCCCCAAGGAAACCCGCGCCTGGACCATCAAGAAGGGCGCCACCGCCCCCGAGGCCGCCGGCGTCATCCACACCGACTTCCAAAAGGGCTTCATCAAGGCCGAGGTCATCTCCTTCGCCGACCTCGTCGAAACCGGCTCCGTCGCCGACGCCCGCGCCGCCGGCAAGGCCCGCATGGAGGGCAAGGAGTACGTGATGCAGGACGGGGATGTGGTGGAGTTCCGGTTCAACGTGTGAGCGGGTGACGTGACGCCACGTCGCTGAGCGGACGAATGTGCAGTTCAGAGGGGGTCGGGCTCCGACGAGCCCGACCCCCTCTGTGTTCCCGTGCTGCCTAGGCACTGACTCCTAGCTGCTCCGCGGCGGGGTGAGCTTGTCGAGATCCAGGTTGATCTCGAAAGGCACAGGGCGCTTCAGAGTGCCACGGAAGATGCCGGCGGGCGCGTAGGCGTGGGTGGGTTCGTCGAGTTCGTAGACGTGGACGACGGGAGCCCCGGCCTCGTCCTCGATGCACCAGTAGTGCGGGATTCCGGCCTCCGCGTATTTGCGGAGCTTGACCGTGCGGTCGCGGTGCGCGGATTCGGGGGAGACAACCTCGACGGCCAATTGCACTTCGTCCGGGGTGAACCAGGTGCGGTCACTGTCGTAGTCGGCACTCGTCACCAATAGATCCGGCTCGGGCCGGTTGCGTTGATCGAGTTTGATCGTCATCTCTCGGCCGACCCGGGCGCCGGCGGGTGCCTGCTCCATGAGGGCGACGGTAAGCATGGTGACGAGGTGGCCGTGCCACCACCTCTGCGGCGACATCATGAAGACGAGGGCTCCGTCGATCAGCTCGGTGTGGCGGGGTGCCTCGGGGAGATGGTCCAGGTCCTCCGCGAACCAGCCTTCCGCGCGCGGCGGGCGCATCCAGTCGGGCAGTGCGGTCATGGCTCAACCGTAGCGATTCGACGAGGCGCGGGCCACGAGATCGTCAACGGGGCGACCGTTCCTCCAGCTGTCCTGAGGGCCGGGATCTGCCGCCGGTGCTGATCTGTGCCGATGTGGATCTCCAAGAAGTCCGACCCCGTCAGGAGTGCATGAACGGCTCAGGAGTGCCGGACCGGCGGCAGAGTCGGTCTGTGGAGATCGCCGGGATACTCGAAGCCGCCTCCCTGTCGGTGCCCGACGGGGCGGCCCCGCCGAGGGGGACATCACCCTGCACGAGAGTGCTCAGCCCGGGGGCAAGGCGACGATCCTGCAGGTGTGCGGCCCGGCTGTGTAAGGGAGGTCCCCGCCGTGTGCCCGCCGCTGCAGACTGGTTCGTCATGACGACCAGCGCCGATGAGGCTTCCGGTGAACCCGTCGCCGGACGACCTTCCGCATCCGTATCCGTCCCCGCCTGCCCCGCCGGAGCCGCGCCGGTTATGTCCGGCGACCCGGCCACCGACGACCTCCTCGCACGTTTCGCCGAGGCCCTCGGCCCGCCCTTCGTGCCGCTCGCCGCGCTCTGGGTGCACGGGTCGATCGCCGAGGGCACCGACTACCGTCCCGGTCGCAGTGACCTCGATCTGGTCGCCGTACTCGACCGGCCCTGCACCACCGAGGAGGAGCGGCGGCTGATCGGGGTCCATGAGCGGCTGGCGCGGGAGCTGCCGCTCGCGCGGGGGCTGCACTGCTCGTACCTCCCCGCCAACGGACTGGACGATCCGGACCGGGAGCATCCGGTATGGGCCCACCAGGAGTACTACGCCCGCCCGGTCAGCCCGGTCGCCAGGCGGGAACTGCATGCCTTCGGGCGGGTCCTGCGCGGTCGGCCCATCGAGGGATTGCTGCCCCCGGTGTCGGATCGTCAGCTCACTGAATTCATCGTCGGTGAGTTGCGGGAGAGCCTCTCCGGCCTCGCCGCGTCGCGTGCCGAACTGCTGCTCCAGGACGGCTGGTTGGACTACGCCGTGCTCACCGTGGCCCGGATGCACATCACCCTGCGGGACGGTCGACTGATCGGCAAACGCGAGGCCCTCGACGTGCTCCGCGCCGAACTCGATGCCCCCGAGGAGCTCGTGGCGGACATCCGCCGGCGCCGATATGGGGATGCCGTGGAGGGTGCGGGGTCAACGGATGAGGCCTGGCGGCGTCGGAGGGCGGGGCTGGCGGCCCACTTCCTCGGCTCGGTCGTCGGGCGGCTGCTCTCCTCGTACGGATAGACCACCCAGCCCGGCAGCGACGGGACCCGCCAACAGGGGCCCGCGGATACGGGGCGGTCCCATGTTGCATGGGGCGGGGCGGACGTTGGAGGACTGGGCGCGGGTCGCACCCCTACCGCGGAAAGACCTGGAAGAGCGTCGCCGGGCGGCCCCGGTAGCTTTCGCCGCCGCTGCGCAGGGTCTGTTCGATGAAGGTGCGGGCGTAGTCGTGCGGGTCCTGGTTGGGGCCGCTGAGGCCCCTGATGTACGTGGCGTGCGCCGCCAGCGAGGCGACCGCGCGGTCGATGCCGGGGCCGACCTCGGCGGCGTGGGTGGGGTGCGGGGAGCCGGCCACGGCGACCCAGCGGACGCCGTTCCAGGGCGCCAGGCCGCGCGCGTCGGCCAGCTCGGGGAAGATCCAGCGGTTGCCGGCGTCGCCCGCCGCGTCCAGGACGGCGCGGCCGACCACCCGGTGGTCCGGGGTGTTCCACTGCACCCCGCCCCAGGTGTCGTGGTGGTTGAGGGTGATCAGGAGTTCGGGGCGGTGGCGCCGGATGGCCGCGGAGAGGTCGCGGCGCAGCGCCGTACCGGCCTCGATGACGCCGTCGCGGTGGTCTTCGAGGAACTCGACGGTGTGCACGCCGACGAGCGCGGCGCCGGCCCGCTGCTCGGCCTCGCGGATGCCCCCGCAGTCCGCGGGTGCCAGTCCGTCGATGCCGGCCTCGCCGCGGGTCACCAGGAGGTAGCTGACCTCGCGTCCGGCGGCGGTCCATTCGGCGATGGCGGCCGCGGCGCCGTACTCCAGGTCGTCGGGGTGGGCGACGACGGCGAGGGCGCGCTGCCACTCCTTGGGCATGGGGGAGAGACGGGGTTCGGCGGGCATGGGCGCCTTCCTTCCCTTCCGGTGAACCTGCTTGCGGGCCGGTTCCTTGTGGTGACCGGTCCGTGTGGTGGAGCGGGTCCCGCTGCCGGGCGGTCCCGTCGCGGGCTGGTCCCGGTCGATCGTGACATGCGCGGGCGGCGCTCACCGGGAGGTGGGGCGTGGGGTGTGGGTGAGGTGGGGGATATGGGGCTGGTGGGGTCCGTGCGGGCTCCCCAGGGGGCTGAGCTGGGTTTCATCACATCAGGTGAATATCTGGCCCAAGGTTGCGGTAGGCAACGCGCCGTTGCCACGCTGTTGCTGACTGTCAAGCTGTTGGGAGGGGCACGTGCCTTTCGGTGAGCAGCCCGCGTACCTCCGCGTCGCCGGCGACCTGCGCCAGAAGATCGTCGACGGGGTGCTGCCGCCGCACACCCGCCTGCCCTCCCAGGCCCGTATCCGCGAGGAGTACGGCGTCTCGGACACCGTCGCCCTGGAGGCGCGCAAGGTCCTCATGGCCGAGGGGCTGGTCGAGGGTCGCTCGGGGTCGGGTACATACGTGCGAGAGCAGCCCGTTCCGCGTCGTATCGCCCGGGCCGGATTCCATGCGGTCGGCGGCTGTACGCCCTTCCGGCAGGAGCAGACGGACGAGCGGGTGCGCGGCACCTGGGAGTCCAACAGTGAGCAGGAGGCGGCCAGTTCGGCGGTCGCCTCCCGGCTGCGCGTGCCACCGGGGGCCAGGGTGATGCGCACCCGCTATGTGTTCCGGGCGGAGGGCGAGCCGGCGATGCTCTCGACGTCCTGGGAGCCCCTGGACGTGACGGGGCGGACGCCCGTGATGCTGCCGGAGGAGGGGCCGTTGGCGGGGCGCGGGGTGGTCGAGCGGATGGCGGCCATCGACGTGGTGGTGGACAACGTCGTCGAGGAGGTCGGAGCGCGGGCCGCGCTGGCCGAGGAGGCCATGACGCTGGGCGGGGTGCCGGGGCATGCGGTTCTGGTCGTCTCGCGGACGTACTTCGCGGGCCGCCGGCCGGTCGAGACGGCCGATGTCGTCACGCTCGCGGACCGGTATCGGGTGGCGTACCACCTGCCGGTGAAGTAGCCGGGCGGCCCGCCTGACGGTGGAGCGGCCGGGCGGCCCGCGAGGCCGTCCCCTGTCGTCTCCGCTTCCCGGCTTTCCTGTCTCCCCACGCCCTCGCTCCCGGCTCCCCCGTATCCCCTTCCCCCGGGTATCCGCCCTCCTCGCGGCCCCGTACTGGATCCGTGGCGGCTTTCAGTCTCCAGTCCGATGTCCATTTTGCGGTGACATGCCCGTAAATGTTGGCTGGATCTTGGTGTTGGAAACCTCACAGACCCTCAGCTGGGCGGGAGTTTTGGCCAGCAGCGGGAAGCCGATCTTCGGATTCGCTCTTACGATGGCGAAGTTTGTGCACGGCACGGGGGAAGACCAGGAGACCAGCACGTGAGCACGACGAAAACCCAGGGTGCGGAGCAGGGTTCGCATTCGAATTACCGGCGGTCCCTCGGGACCATCGCTCTGACCGCGACGGGCCTCGGGTCCATCATCGGCTCCGGCTGGCTCTTCGGCGCAGAGCGGGCCGCCGCCATCGCCGGTCCGGCCGCGATCCTGGCCTGGGTCATCGGCGCGCTGGTCGCTCTCACCATCGCGCTCACCTACAGCGAGCTGGGCGCGATGTTCCCGAAGGCCGGCGGCATGGTCCGCTACGGCCAGTACTCGCACGGCTCGCTCGCCGGCTACCTCGCCGCCTGGGCCAACTGGATCGCGATCGTCTCGGTCATCCCCGGTGAAGCCACCGCCTCGGTCCAGTACATGAGTTCCTGGGACTTCGGCTGGGCGAAGGCGCTCTACGACGGCAAGGAGCTGACGGGCACCGGTGTCGGGCTCGCCAGCATCCTGCTGATCTTCTACTTCTTCCTCAACTGGTTCGCCATCTCGCTGTTCGCGAAGACCAACACCGCGATCACGGTCTTCAAGGTCGTGGTGCCGGTGCTGACCGCCAGCGCGCTGATGCTGGCGCACTTCGACACGGACAACATCTCCGGCAACGGCGGCTTCACCCCCAACGGTTGGAGCTCGGTCTTCACCGCCGTCGCCGTCTCCGGCATCGTCTGGGCCTACAACGGCTTCCAGTCGCCGCTGAATCTCGCCGGTGAGGCCCGCAACCCGGGCAAGTCGCTGCCCAAGGCCGTCATCTGGTCGATCCTGATCGCGCTGGTCATCTATGTCGCGCTGCAGGTCGCGTTCCTGATGGCGGTGCCCGCCGACAAGCTGGGCGCCAGTGGCTGGGCCGGCCTCGGCTACAACTCGCCGCTCGCCGACCTCGCGGTGGCCTGGGGCCTGAACTGGCTGGCGCTGCTGCTGTACGCGGACGCCTTCGTCTCGCCGTCCGGCACCGGCATGATCTACGCCGCCACCACCTCGCGCATGATCCACGGCGTGCAGGAGAACGGCCATCTGCCCGGCGTCTTCGGCAAGGTGGACAAGAAGACCGGTGTGCCGCGTCCGGCGCTGCTGCTCAACCTCGTGATCGCGTTCCTCTTCCTCGCGGTCTTCCGCGGCTGGGGCTCGCTCGCCGAGATCGTCTCGGTCGCCACCGTCATCTCGTACATCACCGGCCCGGTCGCCGTGATGTCGCTGCGCCGCATCTCGCCGGACCTCAACCGCCCGGTCAAGCTCCGGGTGATGCCGATCATCGCGCCGGTCGCGATGGTCTTCGGCTCGCTGGTCCTGTACTGGGGCCGCTGGCCGCTGACCGGCAAGGTCATCCTGATCATGGCCGTCGGACTGCCGGTCTGGGCCTGGTACGAGATCGGCAAGCCGCTGACCCAGGGCCGCAAGCCGTGGGCCGGGCTGCGCCCGCACCTCAAGGCCGGTGCCTGGATGGTGGCGTACCTGCTGGTCATGGCCGCCGTGTCGTACGCGGGCGGTAAGGAGTTCGGCGGTAAGGGCTATCTGCCCGCGGGCTGGGACATCGTCGTGGTCGCCGCGATCGGACTGGCCTTCTACTACTGGGGCGTGCGCAGCTCGTGGCGCAACCCGTCGCTGGTCCAGGTCGAGGCCGAGATCCGTGCGGAGGAAGAGGCCGCTGCGGCGGACGCGGCCGGGGAGGCCGAAGGGGCCAAGGCGCCCGTCGGGGCCTGAGTCAGCCTGGCGCCGCCGCCGCGCAGTTTCGTGCAGAGACCCGATCCTTCGGGCAAAACCGGCCACTCGCAGGCCGCTTCCGGTACTCCGGGGCCCGCGGGTGGCCGGTTCGGTACCTCTTTGTGTAAATCCATATCCGGTGCGTAAAGGTCGGGCGTACGCTCGGGCATATGCGGATTGCGATTTCGGCATCAGCAGACGAGGGGTGCGACATGACGCGCTGCGCGGCGGACGGAGGGGCGCAATGACTGAGGGTGGGACGGTGCTCCCCTGGCTCGTCATCCGCCAGGACGAAGGGGGCAACCAGTATCGCGTCGGCCGCTACGCCACCCGGGCGGAGGCGGAGCGGGTGGCCGACCGGCTCGATTCACCGGGCCAGCGGCAGCTCTACGTGGTCGAGAAGGTCGACCACGCGGCGACCTGAGGGGCGGCGGGCGAGAAGAAGCGGGACGGGGGCGGGGGACGTAGGCTGCCGCGCATGACGACGGAGCGCGTAGTGGTGGGCGGAGCGGTGTGCCAGGGCGGGCGGCTGCTGGCCGCACGCCGCAGCGCACCGCCCGCGCTGGCCGGCCGCTGGGAGCTGCCCGGCGGCAAGGTGGAGGACGGTGAGACGCCCGAACGGGCGCTGGCGCGCGAACTGCGCGAGGAGCTGGGCGTCGAGGTGGTGGTCGGCGAGCGCATCCCGGGGGAGTGGGTGCTGCGGCCCGGCTACGTCCTGCAGGTGTGGACGGCCCGGCTGGTGTCCGGCGAGCCGCAGCCGCTGCAGGACCACGACGAGCTGCGCTGGCTGCTGCCCGGCGAGGAGCCGCAGGTCGACTGGCTGGATCAGGACCGCCCGGCGGTCGCCGAGGCGATGCGCAGGCTGGTCGCGACGGCCGGGATCCCGGGCGTGCGGTCCGCTTGAGCGCGCGCGGCCGTCCGCCCGCCCTGGCTCGCGCACCGTGTGCCTTGGCTCGTTCACCGCGCACGCGTGACCGCCCGCCGCGCCTGCGCGGCCCCACCGTTCCCATATGCGCCATTTGTGTCACAGCGCACCGTTGGCGGCGATACTTCAGCCTCGATATCGGGTATGTCCAGATTGACCCCCTCAATGTGGGCAATCCGACGGGGATGCCATCGGGGTTGGGATGTGATCGGCGTGAGCGACAGCGCAGCGGCAGGGGTCCCGGAATACGGCTCCAGTAGTGTCCGCAAGCGCGGCAGGGCCACCGGCTCACCGATCGCCGAATGGAGTTTTCCGGCCGACCCCGGCGCGGTGCGCACCGCCCGGACGATGGTCCGCCGGGTGCTGGACGACTGGGGGCTGAACGGCGCCACCGATGTGGCCGTACTACTCGTCAGCGAGCTCGTCACCAACTCCCTTCGCTACGCCAGCGGACCGATCGGAGTCCGCATGGTGCTGCTGAGCTCCGGCGGGCTGCTCGTCGAGGTCTCCGATCCGCTGCCCGATCCGCCGCAGGAGCGCGCAGCCGCTCCGGACGACGAGGGCGGCCGCGGATTGCAGCTGGTCGCGTGCAGTTCGCGACGCTGGGGGACCCGACGTGGAAAGAGTGGCAAGACAGTGTGGTTCGAGCTGTCGGTGGCTGGTTAGGAGACATGTGGAGTCCTGATCGTTGCCATTTCATCGACATTTTGTAGATGGCCTGCGATCGAGACTGTGCTGTGATCGTGAAGACCGTGTTCCGGATAGCCGAGGTGCTGGATACTCAGGCTGGTCCGGTCCGGGCACGATGAGCTGGAGGGGACGGGGCTCGTGAGCGAGATGTCATCTGGCGGGGCAGAACCCGCACAGGCCGGTGGTCGGGGTGGTGTGGACGCCCCCGGTGACCCAGGTGGGCGTTCGTACGCCCACGACCTGCAAGGTCCGCCCGTATGGCAGAGCAGCCGGCCCGGATCGATCTACGACTACATCAGAGTGGCCTCCTTCTCGCTCGGCCCCGACGGGCGGATCGTCCAGTGGAGCGAGCGGGCCGAGCAGATGCTCGGCATCCCCGCCCGCTACGCCATCGGCAAGGACCCCATCGAGGCGTTCGTTCCCAGCGAGTTCCGCGAGACCGGGCGCCGCAAGGTGTCGGAGATACTCGACGGCCGCGAGTGGACCGGCCTGGTGCCCTACCGCAGGGCCGAGGGCGGACCGGCCGACGGGCTCGCCGAGATCTATGTGATGCCCTCGCACGACGAGGCCGGGCAGCGCGCCGCGGTCTGCGTCGTCGTCGACGTCCGGGCGCTGCGCGGCATCGAGACCGACCTCGCCGCCTCACAGGCCGTTTTCGGTCAATCCCCCATGGGCTTCACCCTGTTCGGCACGGACTTGAAGCTGCTGCGGGTCAACGAGCGCTTCGCCGCGGTCTTCGGCGGCCCCGCCAACAAGTACCGCGGCCGCACCCCGCACGACTTCCTGCCGCGCCCCGAGGCCGAGCGGATGACCGCCGCGCTGCGCCGCGTCCTGGAGACCGGCGAGCCGGTCGCCGAGATGCAGCTGGTGGGCTCGGTGCCCGGCGAGGAGGAGCGCCGCCGCTGGTCGGTGTCGCTCTACCGGCTGCACGGCGCCAGCGGCCGCCCCATCGGCGTCGCGGCGCTCGCCGCCGACGTCACCGGCCGGCGCCGGGCCGAGCGCGAGGCCGCCAGCGCCCGCCGCAACCTCGCCCTGCTCAACGAGGCCGGCGCCCGGATAGGCAACTCCCTCGACCTGGAGACCACCGCCCGCACCCTGTTGGACGTCGCCGTCCCGCAGTTCTGTGATCTGGCGTCGGTGGACCTCTACCAGGGCCTGCTGTCCGGCGACGAGGCGCCGCCCGGTATGAGCGACGGCAGCGCCGAGCTGCGCCGGGTCGCGTTCGCCAGCGCCGTCTCCGACGCCCCGTTCGCCAGTGCCTCCGGCGGCGCGCCCCAGGACCCGCCGGTCGCCGTCGGCGCGGTCCACCGCTACCCCTTCAACTCCCCGTGCGCGGCCGCCCTGCGCACCGCCCAGGCGCAGATCATCCCGGGCCGGGAGAGCGACGACGGGCCGGAGCTGGGTGCCGTGGTGCACTCCACGCTCGTCGTGCCCATGGTCGCCAGGGACACCGTCGTCGGGCTGGTGCAGTTCTCCCGCGCGAAGGGCAGCGAGCCCTTCGGGGAGCGCGACACCGCCCTGGCCGTGGAGCTCGCGGCGCGCGCCGCGGTCTGCATCGACAACGCCCGCCTCTACCGCCGTGAGCACGAACGCGCGCTGATCCTCCAGCGCAGTCTGCTGCCGCCCGGCGATCCGGAGGCGGCCGGCCTCGACATCGCCTGCCGCTATCTGCCCGGCACCACCGCGACCGAGGTCGGCGGCGACTGGTTCGACGTCATCGAACTCCCCGGCCACCGCACGGCGCTGGTCGTCGGCGACGTCATGGGCCGCGGCCTGCGCGCCGCCGTGGCGATGGGCGAACTGCGCACCGCCGTAAGGACGCTGGCGCTGCTGGACCTGGAACCGGCCGAGGTGCTCTCGGCGCTGGACGAGATCGCCCGCGGGCTCGGCGGCAGCGGCGACGGCCGGTCCGCCGGGCGCGCGTCCCGCGGCCGGTCCGGCGCGCAGGAGCCGGGCCGCTCCGCCCGTACCGCCGACCTCTCCGAGGTCTACCTCGCCACCTGCGTCTACGCCGTCTACGACCCGGTCACCCGGCGCGCGACGTTCGCCAACGCCGGTCATCTGCCGCCGGTCCTGGTCGAGGAGGGCGAGGACGCGCTGCTGCTCGACGTGCCGCCGGGGATGCCGCTGGGCGTCGGCGGCGAGCCGTTCGAGGAGATCGAGGTGGAGCTGCCGGACGGCGCGCTGCTGGCCCTGTACACCGACGGGCTGGTGGAGTCCCGCGACCACCCCCTCGACGAGGGGCTGCAGGCGTTCCGGGCGGCGCTGTCGGACGCCGACCGCCAGCTGGAGGACGCCTGCGACCACGTCCTGAGCGCCCTGGACACCTCGCACGGCGAGGACGACATCGCGCTGCTGATGGCCCGGGTGCACGGGCTGCCCAAGGACTCGGTGGGCGACTGGAGCCTCGCGCCGGAGGCCCGTTCGGTGGCCCGCGCCCGTGAGCTGGCCCGCGACCAGCTCACGGACTGGGGTCTGCAGGGGCTGGTCGACACCGCGGAGCTGCTGGTCAGCGAGCTGGTGACGAACGCGCTGCGGCACGGCCACGGCGAGATCCGGGTGCGGCTGCTACTGGACCGCACGCTGGTCTGCGAGGTCTGGGACGCCGATCTCGCCCAGCCGCGCCGCCGCCGCGCCCGTGACACCGACGAGGGCGGCCGGGGACTGCAGTTGGTCGGCCTGCTCAGCGAGGGCTGGGGCAGCCGCCGCACCCCGCGCGGCAAGACCGTCTGGTTCGAACTCGCCCTGCCCGACGGGGAGTCGACGGGCATGGACCCGACGGAAGCGCTGCTGAGTCTGTTCTGAGGGCGGCGTCAGGCGGCGGCGCGCAGGTTCGCCGCCGCCCGCTCCGCCTCGCGGACCACCCGCGCGGTGTCCACCCCCACCAGCTCACCGCGTGCCTTGCGCGGCCGGCCGTCGACGAAGACCTCGCTGACGTTCGGCGGCTGCCCGTTGAGCACGATCTGGCTGGTCCAGTCGAAGCGCGGGGCGAAGTTGAGGGTGCCGGGGTCCAGGACGACGACGTCGGCGCGCTTGCCCGGGGTCAGCGACCCGATCCGGTCGGCCATGCCCAGACACTCCGCACCGCCCAGGGTGGCCATCCGCAGCACCGCCGGGATCGTCGGATGGACCCCGGCGTCCTCGTGCCGGGCCCGCTGCAGGCCCACCGCCGCCTTCATCAGGTTGAACATGTCCGAGGTGTCGTTGGTCCCGCCGTCGTGGCCGAGCCCGGCGCGCACGCCGTGCCGGTGCAGCGCGGGCAGCGGCGCGATGCCCGAGGCCAGCCGCATGTTGCTGAGCGGGCAGTGCGCCACCCGGACGTCGTGCTCGCCGGTCAGCGCGATCTCCCGGTCGTCGAGGTGCACGGCGTGGTTCATCAGCAGGTCCGGGCCGAAGGCGCCGACCTCGCGCAGCGCGCGGACCGGATCGTCCGCGCGGTCCTGGCGGCACTCCAGCACATGGCAGTTGAGCATCACGCCCAGCTCGCGCGCGAGTGCGTGGAACTGCCGCAGCTCGGCGCGGACGGACATCCCGGCCTGCGCCGACACCTGGGCGGAGGCCAGCGGCAGCGGATCCAGGAAGTCCTTCTTGACCCGGGGGATCAGCTCCCGGGCGGCCGCGTGCTGGGCGGCCGCGTAGACGAACCGCACCCCGGCGTCGTCCAGCGCCCGGATGTAGGCCCCGGCGGTGTCGTACGGGACGGGGTGCACCCAGTCGACGACGGTGGTGACGCCCGCGCCGAGGGCGTCGAGCGCGGCCAGCCGCACGAAGCGGTACATGTCCCGGGGGCCGATCTTCGACAGCACGTGTCCGTTGCAGCCGGACAGCCAGCCCATGAGGTCCCGGTCCGCGCAGCCGCCCCGGATGCTGGACTGCCACAGGTGGTTGTGCAGATCCACGAACCCCGGCAGCACGATCGTGCCGCCGATCTCCCGCACCCGGGCGCCCGGCGGCGCCTCCAGACGCCGTCCGACGGCGGCGATCGTGCCGTCGCGCAGCAGCAGGTCGACGCCGTCCTCCAGCGCGCCCAGGGGGCCCTCGCCGATACCGGGGTCCATGGTGAGCACCAGATCGGCGCCGCGCAGCAGGGTCGGCGCCGCGCCGTCCGGGGCCGCGGCGGCGCCCGCGGCCCGGCCGTCGGACTCGGGCACGCCGGCCGCCGCGGCGAGCGGAAGGCCGCCGATGCCCGCGAGCACCGCGCGCCGTCCGATCCGCGGGGAGGTCATTCCGTACGGCGCCGGATCTTGTTCCCGAGCCACACCAGCGGGTCGTACTTACGGTCCGCGGCGCGCTCCTTCAGCGGGATCAGCGCATTGTCGGTGATCTTGATGTGCTCGGGGCAGACCTCCGTGCAGCACTTGGTGATGTTGCAGTAGCCCAGCCCGTGCTCGTCCTGCGCGGTGCTCTTGCGGTCGATGCCGGACGCCGGCGCCGCGTCGAGCGGATGCATGTCGAGTTCGGCGATCCGCATCAGGAAGCGCGGGCCGGCGAACGCCGCCTTGTTCTCCTCGTGGTCCCGAACCACATGGCAGGTGTCCTGGCACAGGAAGCACTCGATGCACTTGCGGAACTCCTGCGAGCGGCCCACGTCCTCCTGCTGCATGCGGTACTCGCCGGGCGCCAGCTCCGCGGGCGGTACGAACGAGGGGATCTCGCGGGCCTTGGTGTAGTTGAAGGACACGTCGGTGACCAGGTCGCGGACGACCGGGAAGGCCCGCATCGGCGTGACCGTGATCGTCTCCGTACGGTCGAACACCGACATCCGGGTCATGCACATCAGCCGCGGCCGGCCGTTGATCTCCGCGCTGCACGAACCGCACTTGCCCGCCTTGCAGTTCCAGCGCACCGCGAGATCCGGCGCCTGGGTCGCCTGCAGGCGGTGGATGATGTCCAGCACCACCTCGCCGTCGTGCACCTCGACCGTGTAGTCCTCCAGGCCTCCGGTGCCGGTCTCGCCCCGCCACACCCGGAAGTGCGCCTGGTAGGCGCCGGACTTCCCGGACCCCTCGGCCGCGTTGGATACCGTCTGCTGCTCGCTCACCGGCTCAGCTCCTCGTCCGTCAGGTACTTCGCCAGCTCGTCCTTCTCGAACAGCTCCAGCAGATCGCGGCGGATCGGCGGCATCTCCCGGCGGGAGAGCCGGATCTGCCCCAGCGCCGGGTCCGCGGCCCGGGAGTCGCCCTGCGGGTCCGCGAGCCGGCAGACCAGATTGATGTTGCGCCAGCTGCGGTCCATCGCCGGGTGGTCGTCGCGGGTGTGCCCGCCCCGGCTCTCCTCGCGCTCCAGCGCGGCCCGGGCCACACACTCGCTGACCAGCAGCATGTTCCGCAGGTCCAGGGAGAGATGCCAGCCCGGGTTGTACTGCCGGTGGCCCTCGACGCCGGCCCGCCGGGCCCTTACCCGCAGATCCGCGAGCCGTTTGAGGGCCTCGTACATCTCGCCCTCCTTGCGGATGATGCCCACCAGGTCGTTCATCGCCCGCTGGAGCTCCTGGTGGAGGGTGTACGGGTTCTCCGCCGGGCCCCTGTCGTGCCCGGTGCCGTCCGCGTCCTCGCCGCCCTCGGCGCTGAAGGGGCGCAGCGCCTCCGCCTCGGCGGCGTCGATCTGCAGCGGGTCGACGGTGGGCCGCTCGGTCAGCGCCGCCGCGTACTCGGCCGCGTGCAGCCCCGCCCGGCGGCCGAAGACCAGCAGGTCGGACAGGGAGTTGCCGCCCAGCCGGTTGGAGCCGTGCATCCCGCCGGCGACCTCACCGGCCGCGAACAGGCCCGGTACGCCGGTCGCCGCCGCGGTGTCCGGGTCCACATCGACCCCGCCCATCACGTAGTGGCAGGTCGGCCCGACCTCCATCGGCTCGGCGGTGATGTCCACATCCGCCAGCTCCAGGAACTGGTGGTGCATCGACGGCAGCCGGCGCTTGATCACCTCGGCCGGCATCCGGGTCGAGACGTCCAGATAGACCCCGCCGTGCGGGGAGCCGCGCCCCTCCTTGACCTCGGCGTTGATGGCGCGGGCGACCTCGTCGCGGGGCAGCAGCTCGGGCGGGCGGCGGTTGGTCTCCGGGTCCTCGTACCAGCGGTCGCCCTCCTCCTCGGTCTCGGCGTACTTCTCCTTGAAGACGTCGGGGATGTAGTCGAACATGAAGCGCCGGCCGTCGCTGTTGCGCAGCACCCCGCCGTCGCCGCGTACGGACTCGGTGACGAGGATGCCCTTGACCGACGGCGGCCAGACCATGCCGGTGGGGTGGAACTGCACCATCTCCATGTTGATCAGCGGTGCCCCGGCGAGCAGCGCCAGCGCGTGCCCGTCGCCGGTGTACTCCCAGGAGTTCGACGTCACCTTGAAGGACTTGCCAATGCCGCCGGTGGCCAGCACCACCGCAGGGGCCTCCAGGACGAAGAAGCGGCCGGACTCCCGCTCGTAGCAGAAGGCCCCGGTGACCCGGCCGTTCGCCTCCGAGCCGCGCTCCTTGAGGATGCGGGTGACGGTGCACTCCTGGAAGACCTTCAGCCGGGCGTCGTGGGCGCCGAACTCCTTCTCGTCCTCCTGCTGCAGCGAGACGATCTTCTGCTGGAGGGTGCGGATCAGCTCCAGGCCCGTACGGTCGCCGACGTGCGCCAGGCGCGGGTACTCGTGGCCGCCGAAGTTGCGCTGGGAGATCCGGCCGTCGGGCGTGCGGTCGAAGAGCGCGCCCCAGGTCTCCAACTCCCATACGCGGTCGGGTGCTTCACGGGCGAGCAGCTCGGCCATCCGCCAGTTGTTGAGGAACTTCCCGCCGCGCAGGGTGTCACAGAAGTGGACCTGCCAGTTGTCGTGCGCGTTGACGTTGCCCATGCTGGCCGCGATACCGCCCTCGGCCATCACCGTATGGGCCTTGCCGAACAGGGACTTGCAGATCACGGCCGTCCGCATACCGGCCTCGCGGGCCTCGATGGCGGCGCGCAGCCCGGCGCCGCCCGCGCCCACCACGACCACGTCCCATGCCTGCCGGTCCACATGCGCCATCGGGGGCACACCTTTCCTTGGAGAAGCTGCCGTCGGGACGGCCGCCGTGGGGGCAGCCGCCGTCGCAGAAGTCGGTCAGAAGAAGCGGAGGTCGGAGATGGCCCCGCTGGCCAGCAGGAAGACGTAGAAGTCCGCCAGGGCCACGCTGATCAGGGAGGACCAGGCGAGCAGCATGTGCCGCTCGTTGAGCCTGCCGACCCAGCCCCACATCCGGTAGCGCACCGGGTGCTTGGAGAAGTGCCGCAGCCGGCCGCCGATGATGTGCCGGCAGGAGTGGCAGGAGACGGTGTACGCCCAGATCAGCACGATGTTGGCGAGGAAGACCAGGGTGCCCAGCCCCATGTGGCCCCACTCGTAGTGCGCGTCGCGGAAGGTCAGCGCGGTGTCGTAGGTCAGCACCCCGGCGACCAGCACCGCGAAGTAGAAGAAGTAGCGGTGGAGGTTCTGCAGGATCAGCGGGAAGCGGGTCTCACCGGTGTACTTCTGGTGCGGTTCGGCGACCGCGCAGGCCGGCGGCGAGGCCCAGAAGCCGCGGTAGTAGGCCTTGCGGTAGTAGTAGCAGGTCAGCCGGAAGCCCAGCGGGAAGATCAGGATGAGCAGCGCCGGGGACAGGCCCCACCAGCTGCCGACGATCTCCCAGTTGGGCCCGCCGCGCATGGTGTGGCAGTTCTGCGCCAGGCACGGCGAGTAGAACGGCGAGACGTAGGGTGCGGCGTAGTAGTCGGCGTTCGCGAACGCCCGCCAGGTCGAGTAGACGATGAACGCGAGCAGTCCGGCGGCGGTGCCGGCCGGTGCCAGCCACCAGCGGTCGGTGCGCAGATGGCGGGCGGGAATGGCGGCGCGCGAGGCAGTGTGCACACCGCTCGCGCCCGTTTGCGATGAGGGTTCGGTGCCAGTGGCCAACGTCGGTCTCCGTGAAGGGCGCTCCGTCCGGAATGCTGCTTCGCAAACGCTTTCCGTCGGGGCGGCAACGGGGTAGGGGTCTGAGTGGGGCGAGGACACCCCCTAAGGGACATCCACCAGGGGTCTCCCCCTAGGGCGCATGGCCGTTGCGGCAGCCGAGTCCCTCGTCCTCGGCGCCCGCCCACAGCGCTGCGTCGTAGGGGGCGTCGGAGATCGTCACCATCTCGACGCCGGGGGGAGCGCCGCCCCGGCGGGAGGGTCCGGCCGCCGCGCTCTGCTTGAGCAGGTCGAGGCTCTCGCGCAAGTGGTCCGTGTCGCTGCGCACCCGGCGCACGTCCAGGCCGGCGCCGAGTCGCGCCTCCAGCCTTCCCACCGACCGGACCAGGTCGTCCAGGCTGCGTTCAACCGCCGTCAGTTCGTCCTGATGGGACATATAACGTGCCCTCACTTTGAAGGTGTGGTGGGCGATCTCATGCGCCCGAGAGTGTCGCGCGTCACAGTAGGCGTTGGGAAGGGGTCCAACGCGATTACGACTCGAACCGGTGCGTTTCGGCTACCGGGTGCGACGGCGGAGATCGAACGCCGATACGGGCGGGGGCGGTGAATCCGGTCGTACGCACGCCTGCTGACCCCCTGTCAGCCCGGTCGTATTGCGCCGGGCGGGTGGCCTTCGTACGGGGTTGGACGTGTCGGGTGGCCGGGCGTCGAACGGTCGCTTTCAGTAGGGGCTCATAGATGTGATGAGCCGCAAAGTCGGCCGAACGTGGTGTGCCGGAGCCAGACCGCCGGCGCCGCCGCGCGGGCGAGCCCGGAGGTAACGGTCATGACCCACCACCACAACCCCTCGGCCCGCGCGGCCCGTGGACGCCGCATCGCCGCACTGGCCGCGGCGGGTGTGCTGCTCCCGCTGCCGGCCCTCTCCGGATGCAGCGGGGAGGGCGGGCAGTCGTCCGCCCCGGCGTCCCAGGACATCGCACCGGCGCCCCGCGACGAGGTCAAGGACGGCGGCACCCTGCGCTGGGCGGTCGACGCGGTGCCCGGCACCCTCAACGCCTTCCAGGCCGACGCCGACGCGACCACCAGCCGGATCGCCGGTGCGGTGCTGCCCAGCATGTTCACCGTCGACGCCGGCGGTGCGCCGCAGCGCAACGCCGACTACCTCGACTCCGCGGACATCAGCGCCCGCGACCCCAAGCAGGTCGTCACCTACAAGATCAACCCCAAGGCGCGGTGGAGCGACGGCACCGCGATCACCGCCGCGGACTTCATCGCCCAGTGGACGGCGCTGCGCGGCAAGGACAACGCGTACTGGACCGCCCGCAACGCCGGCTACGACCGGATCGGCAGGGTCGAGCAGGGCGCGGGCAGCCGCGAGGTCAAGGTCACCTTCGCCCGGCCCTACGCCGACTGGCGGTCGCTGTTCACCCCGCTCTACCCCAAGAGCGTGATGGGCGACGCCAACGCCTTCAACGACTCCGCGCGCGAGCGGCTCGCGGTCGGCGCGGGCCCGTTCCTGGTCCAGAAGCGGGACGCGGCCAAGGGGCGGGTGGTCCTGGTACGCAACCCGTCGTGGTGGGGCGCGACCGCCAAGCTCGACAAGATCGTGCTGGAGGCGCTGCCCGGGGACAAGCGGTCCGCGGCGCTGGCCGCCGGGTCCATCGACGTCGCCGCGGTCGACCAGACCGCCGCGAAGCGGGTCGCCTCCGCCCGGGGCCCCGCCGCGGGCTTCCTGCGCAAGCCCGCGGCCGGCAACGCGGGCCCCCAGGGCGACGGCGGCCGGGCCCAGGACCGGCACGGCGCCAAGAACACCGCCGAGCGCGCGGCACTGAGCGGCTACACCCTCCACAAGGCCCTGGAGCCGGCCTACACCCAGCTCGCCCTCAACGGCAGCAGCGGTCCGCTGGCCGACGACCGGGTGCGCCGGGCGGTGGCCCGCGCCATCGACCGGCAGACCCTCGCCGACGTCGTCCTCAAGCCGCTGGACCTGCCGTCCGAGCCGCTGGGCAGCCATCTGCTGATGGCCGGGCAGCGCGGCTACGAGGACCACAGCGACGCGCTCGGCGACCAGGACACCGGGGCGGCCAAGGCGCTGCTCGCCGACGCCGGCTGGAAGACCGACGGCGAGGGGCAGCAGGCCGGCGGGAAGGCGGCCGCACCCGCGCCCGGCGCCTGGCACGGCGCGGACGGCCCCGGGGACGACGAGGCGGCCTCCCGCCACCGGGTGGAGGGCGGCCCCGGGCGTGACGGCTACGAGGACGAGGACGACCGGGACGGCGGGGCCGACGCCTACGACGAGGACGCCGACGGCGCGAACGACGGCCGCAACCCCGGCCGCCCCGCTCCCGGCCACGCCGGCCCGCCCGCCCGCGGCGCCCAGGAGCCGGGCGCCCGGCCCGCCGCCGCCGAGGCGCCGCTGTCCTTCACCGGCGCGGTCGGCTCCGAGATCCAGCGGGCCGCCCTGCTGCGGCAGAGCGCCGCGATCTACAAGGACGCGGCCGCCCGGCAGAAGCAGGAGGCGGACGGCGACCGCGACTCGGCCGCGTACGCCAGGTACAAGCGGTACCGCAGGCGCGCGGCGCAGACGCTGAGCGCCGCCGAGCTGGTCGAGACCGGCCGGCAGGTGGACCTGCCGGCGTCCGGCGGCCACCCCGGCGCCCGCCACGTCGTCGCGGGGCACGTCCACGGCGCGGCCGTCGCCCGTGCCGACCGGGACCCGGCCGGCGGCAAGGCGGCGGCCCGCACCACCACGGTCAGGAAGAACGGCAAGCCGCTCACGCTGCGCTTCGTCCTGCCCGACGGCGCGGCCGCCGAGCCGCTGCGCACCGTCGCCCGGCGGATCGCCACGATGCTCTCCAAGATCGGCGTGCAGACCTCCCTGCAGCGGGTCTCCGACGCCAGCTACTTCCAGGACCACATCGCCTCCGGCGACTTCGACCTGGCGCTGTACTCCTGGCCCGGCACCGCCTACCCGGCGACCGACGCCCGCCCGATCTACGCCAAGCCACAGCCGGCGCCCGACGGCTCGCTGACCGTCGAGCAGAACTACAGCCGGGTCGGCACCGACCACATCGACCAGCTCTTCGACCAGGCCGCCTCCGAGCTGGACGAGGCCGCCGCGCGCACGCTGGTGGAGCAGGCCGACGCCCGGATCTGGGCGGCCGCCGGGTCGATCCCGCTCTACCAGCGGCCCGAGCTGGTGGCCACCAAGGAGTCGCTCGCCAACGTGGGCGCCTTCGGGTTCGCCACCCCGCGCTTCCAGGACATCGGCTACAAGAAGTAAGGGCCACCCCAAAGCTAACAATCGGTAAAAAACCGCAGGTCAGAGGGTGTAGACCTGGGCTGCGGCGGCCATAACCGCCGCAGCCACGTACCATGGGGTGAGGCCGTGGCGTGTCATGCCCGGCAGGCGCGCGTACCGGATGGACGTGTCGCCATCCACGATTCCGGGAGAAGCGCCGCCAGTATGCCCACCCGCCACGACATTCGTAACGTCGCCATCGTCGCCCACGTCGACCACGGCAAGACGACCATCGTCGACGCCATGCTCAAGCAGGCCGGCTCCTTCGCCGCGCACGCCGCCGAGTCCCTCGACGACCGCATGATGGACTCGAACGATCTGGAGCGTGAGAAGGGCATCACGATCCTCGCCAAGAACACGGCGGTGAAGTATCACCCCAAGGACGGCGGCGACGTCATCACGATCAACATCATCGACACCCCCGGCCACGCCGACTTCGGTGGCGAGGTCGAGCGCGGTCTGTCGATGGTGGACGCGGTCGTCCTGCTGGTCGACGCCTCCGAGGGCCCGCTCCCGCAGACCCGCTTCGTGCTGCGCAAGGCCCTCCAGCAGCGTCTGCCCGTCATCCTGTGCATCAACAAGACGGACCGCCCGGACTCCCGGATCGACGAGGTCGTCAACGAGACGTACGACCTCTTCCTGGACCTGGACGCGGACGAGGACCAGATCGAGTTCCCGATCGTCTACGCCTGCGGCCGTGACGGCATCGCCTCGCTGACCAAGCCGGAGGACGGCACGGTCCCGGCGGACTCCACCAACCTGGAGCCGTTCTTCTCCACGATCCTGGAGCACGTCCCGGCCCCCGAGTACGACGAGACGGCGCCGCTGCAGGCCCACGTCACCAACCTCGACGCGGACAACTTCCTCGGCCGTATCGCGCTGCTCCGCGTCGAGCAGGGCGAGCTGCGCAAGGGCCAGACCGTGGCCTGGATCAAGCGCGACGGCTCGGTCGCCAACGTCCGCATCACCGAGCTGATGATGACCGAGGCGCTCACCCGCAAGCCCGCCGAGGTCGCGGGCCCCGGTGACATCTGCGCCGTGGCCGGTATCCCGGACATCATGATCGGCGAGACCCTGGCCGACCCGGAGAACCCGATCGCGCTGCCGCTGATCACGGTGGACGAGCCGGCCATCTCGATGACCATCGGCACCAACACCTCGCCGCTCGTCGGCCGTGGCGGCACCGGCAAGGGCGCGGACGCCAAGGCCGCGGTCAAGGACCGCAAGGTCACCGCCCGCCAGGTCAAGGACCGGCTGGACCGCGAGCTGATCGGTAACGTCAGCCTCCGGGTCCTGGACACCGAGCGCCCCGACGCCTGGGAGGTGCAGGGCCGCGGTGAGCTGGCCCTCGCGATCCTGGTCGAGCAGATGCGCCGTGAGGGCTTCGAGCTGACCATCGGCAAGCCGCAGGTCGTCACGCAGGAGATCGACGGCAAGACGTACGAGCCGGTCGAGCGCATGACCATCGACGTCCCCGAGGAGCACATGGGCGCCGTCACGCAGCTCATGGGCGTCCGCAAGGGCCGGATGGACAACATGTCCAACCACGGCTCCGGCTGGGTCCGCATGGAGTTCGTCGTCCCGTCCCGCGGCCTCATCGGCTTCCGTACGGAGTTCCTGACCAACACCCGTGGCACGGGCATCGCCCACTCGATCCACGAGGGCCACGAGCCGTGGTTCGGCACGCTGGCGACCCGTAACAACGGCTCGCTCGTCGCCGACCGTGCCGGCGCGGTCACCGCCTTCGCGATGACCAACCTCCAGGAGCGCGGCGTGCTGTTCACCGACCCCGGCACCGAGGTGTACGAGGGCATGATCGTCGGCGAGAACTCGCGCGCCGACGACATGGACGTGAACATCACCAAGGAGAAGAAGCTCACCAACATGCGGTCGGCCTCGGCCGACTCCTTCGAGGCGATCGTCCCGCCGCGCAAGCTCTCCCTGGAGCAGTCCCTGGAGTTCTGCCGCGACGACGAGTGCGTCGAGGTGACCCCGGAGGCCGTGCGCATCCGCAAGGTCGTCCTGGACCAGAAGGAGCGCGGCCGCACCGCGTCGCGCGCCAAGCGGTAACGCTGGGCGCTGGGCCGTTATTCGGGCTCAGGTTGTAGGGGCGTCTCTCTTGCACGGGAGGCGCCCCTTCACCCTTTCGCTGCGCTTTGCTGCTTCCCACGTTGTCGGCTGCGGCGCCGTGCGTGTTGCTCGCCGTCGCGCCTGCGGCGGGCGTTTGTTTGTCGGGTGCGGTGACAGCCCTACGGACTTCGTCCTACGGTCTGTCCCCTCCCGTGGGTGGGGGGAAGACAGGCCGGTGGGGGCAGGCCCACTCCCTCGACTGCGCGCACACGAAGGCTGCCGTCCACCCCCACCGTTCTTCTCCCACCCTCAACGGGAGGGGGCGGGCCGGAGGGGTAGGGGTGTGGGACGTAAAGCGCAGCAGTCCCACACCCCTACCCCTCCGGCCCGTCACCGGCAGCCGAACAGCCCCGCGCAGCGGACCCCGCCCGCCGCAGGCGTCACGGCGAGTAAGTCGAACACGTCGGCCGCAGCAAAGCGCAGCGGACGGGCCCGCCGCAGGCGAACCACGCGAAACCCCCACGGCGGGACAGCCGACAACGTGGGAAGCAGCCCCAAGCGCAGCGGACCGGCAAATGGAGCACCCCCCGCATGCGATACCTCCCGCTTTGCGATCTTATGTGGGCTAAGCATGATCGCTGGGCTTGGGCCCGATCGCGGAGCTGAGGAGGCACCATGGGTGGAGCCACGCGCGCGAAGTGGGGCGCGTGCGCCGTCGCGGTGGCCCTCGTGGCCACGGCTTGCGGCGGAGGGAACGCGGCCCGTGCCGGGGTGGTCAGCGCCTCGTGGGGGGATCCGCAGAACCCCCTGGAGCCGGCGAACACCAACGAGGTCCAGGGCGGCAAGGTCCTGGAGATGCTGTTCCGGGGGCTCAAGCGCTACAACCCGAGGACCGGGGCCGCGCAGAACGTCATCGCCGAGCGCATCGAGACCAAGGACTCACAGAACTTCACGGTGACGCTGAAGCCCGGCTGGTCCTTCAGCAACGGGGAGAAGGTCACCGCCGCGTCGTTCGTGGACGCCTGGAACTACGGGGCGTTGCTGGACAACAAGCAGAAGAACGCGCCGTTCTTCCAGTACATCGACGGCTTCGACCGGGTGCATCCGGACAATGGTGTGGCCACCGCCCGGACCCTTTCGGGGCTGGCGGTGAAGAACGACCGGACCTTCACCGTGAAACTCCGTCAGAAGTTCTCCAGCTGGCCGGACACGCTGGGCTATGCGGCCTTCATGCCGCTGCCGCGGGCGTTCTTCACCGACCATGACGCATGGCTGGAGCGGCCCATCGGCAACGGCCCGTACATCGTGGACTCCTATGAGAAGGGGTCCGCGCTGCGCCTGCGGAAATGGGCGAAGTACCCGGGCGACGATCCGGCCCGGAACGCCGGGATCGACCTGCGGGTCTACACGGACAGCAACACCGCCTACACCGATCTGCAGGCCGGGAACCTCGATCTGGTCGACGACGTCCCGGCCGCCCAGCTCAAGAGCGTCCACGCCGATCTGGGAAAGCGGTACATCAATCAGCCGGCCGGGATCATCCAGACCCTCGCCTTCCCCATGTACCTCAAGGGATGGGGCGAGCCGGGCAAGGACAAGGTGCGCCGCGGACTGTCGATGGCGATCGACCGGCAGCAGATCACCGGCGAGATCTTCCAGCGGACTCGGACGCCCGCGACGGACTGGACCTCACCGGTGCTCGGGACGGACGGGGGGTACAAGGCGGGGCTGTGCGGTGAGGTCTGCGCGTTCGACCCGGCGAAGGCCAGGGCGCTGATCAAGGAAGGCGGCGGGCTGCCCGGCGGCCGGATGACGATCACGTACAACGCGGACACCGGCTCGCACAAGGACTGGGTCGACGCGATCTGCAACAGCATCAACAAGTCGCTGCGGGACGACAACGCCTGTGTGGGCAATCCGATCGGCACGTTCGCCGATTTCCGGAACAAGATCGCGGCGAAGGGCATGCCCGGACCGTTCCGCAACGGCTGGCAGATGGACTATCCGCTGATCCAGAACTTTCTCCAGCCGCTGTACTACACCAACTCCTCCGCCAACGACGGGAAGTTCAGCAACGCCGGATTCGACAAGCTGGTGAATGCGGCGAACGCGGCGACGGACAGCAAGGAGGCCGTCGAGAAGTTCCAGGCCGCGGAGCGGATACTCGCCCGCCAGATGCCGGCGATCCCGCTGTGGTACCAGAACGGCAGCGGCGGCTATTCGGACCGGATCAGCAATGTGTCGCTGAATCCGTTCAGCGTGCCGGTCTACAACGAGATCAAGGTCAACTGAGCGCGCCGCGGGCCCTGTTGCCGCCCGCGCCGTCCGTACTGTCCGTGCGATGAGGGAGGTTGGGGCCGGTGGGACGCTATGTGATCCGGCGGCTGCTGCAGATGGTCCCGGTGTTCGTCGGCAGCACCTTCCTGATCTTCTTCATGGTGTACGCGCTGGGCGACCCCGTGGCGGCGATGTTCGGCGACCGGGCGCCGGACCCCGCCACCGCCGCCCAGATCCGCCGCGACCTCTACCTCGACCAGCCGCTGTGGCAGCAGTACCTGCACTACATGGGGCAGATCTTCCGGGGGGACTTCGGCACCGCCTTCAACGGCCAGTCGGTCACCGAGCTGATGGCCTCCGCCTTTCCCGTCACACTGCGGCTGACGGTGATCGCCATCGTGATCGAGATGATCGTGGGCGTGGTGCTGGGGGTGTTCAGCGGTCTGCGGCGGGGCCGGGGCATCGACACCACCGTGCTGCTGCTCTCACTCGTCGTGGTGTCCATCCCGACGTTCGTGAGCGGCTATCTGCTGCAGTTCGTCTTCGGCGTGCGGTGGGGCTGGGCCGCGCCGTCCGTCTCCCCGGAAGCGCCGCTGAACGAGATGCTGCTGCCGGGCCTGGTGCTGGCGCTGGTCTCGCTGGCGTATGTGACCCGGTTGACCCGCACCTCGATCGCGGAGAACGCCCGCGCCGACTACGTCCGTACGGCCGTCGCCAAGGGCCTGCCCCGGCACCGCGTCATCACCCGCCATCTGCTGCGCAATTCGCTGATCCCGGTCGTCACCTTCATCGGTACCGATATCGGTGCCCTGATGGGCGGCGCGATCGTCACCGAGCGCATCTTCAACATCCACGGCGTCGGATTCCAGCTCTACCAGGGAATCCTGCGGCAGAACTCGCCGACCGTCGTGGGCTTCGTGACGATCCTGGTGCTGGTCTTCCTCGTCGCGAACCTCCTCGTCGACCTGCTCTACGCCGTCCTCGACCCGAGGATCCGCTATGCCTGACTCCTACGTCCCCAAGGAAGCCATCGGCCACGGCGACGGCGGCTCCGCCGCGCTGGCCATCGGCGAGGCCGAGTCGCTGGAGCGCAGACCCGGCGCCGCGCCGCCCGGTGCCGGGCCACCCGCGCCCGTGCCCCTGGGCAAGCCGCGCAGCCTGTGGAGCGACGCCTGGCACGATCTGCGCCGCAACCCGGTCTTCGTGCTCTCCGCGCTGGTCATCGTCTTCCTGGTGGTCATCGCGATCTGGCCGCAGCTGATCGCCACCGGCAACCCCTACCGCGCCGACCTGGCCAAGGCACAGCAGGGCTCCCAGCCCGGGCACCCCTTCGGCTTCGACACCCAGGGCCGGGACGTCTACACCCGCGTGGTCTACGGGGCCCGCGCCTCCATCACCGTCGGCGTCTGCGCCACCGCCGGCGCCGCGCTGCTGGGCAGCCTGATGGGCGGGCTGGCCGGCTTCTTCGGCGGCTGGTCGGACACCCTGCTCTCCCGGACCGCCGACATCTTCTTCGGCATCCCGGTGATCCTCGGCGGGCTGGTCTTCCTCTCCGTCGTCACCAGCACCACGGTCTGGCCGGTGGTCGGCTTCATCGTGCTGCTGGGCTGGCCGCAAATCTCCCGGATCGCCCGTGGCTCCGTCGTCACCGCCAAGCAGCACGACTACGTCCAGGCCGCCCGCGCGCTGGGCGCCGGCAACGGGCGGATGCTGCTGCGGCATATCGCGCCGAACGCCGTGGCGCCGGTCATCGTCGTCGCCACCATCGCGCTCGGTACCTACATCGCGCTGGAGGCGACGCTGTCCTACCTGGGGGCGGGCCTGAAGCCGCCCACCGTCTCCTGGGGCATCGACATCTCCGCGGCCTCCACCTACATCCGCAGCGCGCCGCACATGCTGCTGTGGCCGGCGGGCGCGCTGAGCATCACGGTGCTGGCGTTCATCATGCTCGGCGACGCGGTGCGCGACGCCCTCGACCCCAAGTTGCGCTGAGGAGGCGGCAGATGACGAACAGTGCCGGTGAGGCCGGGGGCGGTGGCACGGGTACGGTCACCGACACCGCCCTGCTCGACGTGCGGGACCTGAGGGTGGAGTTCCGTACCCGCGACGGGATCGCGAAGGCCGTCAACGGTGTCAGCTTCAGCGTCGCGCCGGGCCAGACGCTGGCGGTGCTCGGCGAATCCGGCTCCGGCAAGTCCGTCACCGCGCAGGCCGTGATGGGCATCCTGGACTCGCCGCCCGGCTTCGTGACCGGCGGCGAGATCGTCTTCCAGGGCCGCGATCTGCTGACGCTGCGCAAGGACGAGCGGCGCAGGGTCCGCGGCGCCAAGATGGCGATGATCTTCCAGGACGCGCTGTCCTCGCTGAACCCGGTGCTCAGCGTCGGGGCGCAGCTGGGGGAGATGTTCCAGGTCCATCAGGGGATGTCCCGCAAGGAGGCCCGCGGCCGGGCGGTGGAGCTGATGGAGCGGGTGGGCATCCCCGCGGCCAGGGCGCGGGTGGGGGACTATCCGCACCAGTTCTCCGGCGGGATGCGCCAGCGCATCATGATCGCGATGGCGCTGGCCCTGGGCCCCGACCTGATCATCGCCGACGAGCCGACCACCGCGCTGGACGTCACCGTCCAGGCGCAGGTCATGGACCTGCTCGCGGAGCTGCAGCGCGAGTTCACCATGGGGCTGATCCTGATCACCCATGACCTGGGCGTGGTCGCCGACGTCGCCGACACCATCGCGGTGATGTACGCCGGACGGATCGTGGAGACCGCACCCGTCCACCAGCTCTACCGCGCGCCCGCCCACCCGTACACCCGAGGGCTGCTGGACTCCATCCCCCGGCTGGACCAGAAGGGGCAGCGGCTGTACGCGATCAAGGGCCTGCCGCCCAATCTGACGGCCATCCCGCCGGGCTGCCCCTTCAACCCGCGCTGCCCGCTGGCACAGGACATCTGCCGCACGGACCTGCCGCCGCTGTACGAGGCCGGCCCCGGCCGGGCCAGTGCCTGCCACTTCTGGAAGGAGACCCTCGGTGGCGCGCGATGAGGCAAGCGGAGCCGCGGCCGGCGCCGGACCGGCGCCCGGCGAGCCCCTCCTGGAGATCCGCGATCTGGTCAAGCACTTCCCCCTCACCCGGGGGGTGCTCTTCAAGAAGCAGATCGGCGCCGTCAAGGCCGTCGACGGGGTCTCCTTCGACCTCCGCAAGGGCGAGACCCTGGGGATCGTCGGGGAGTCGGGCTGCGGCAAGTCCACGGTCGCCAAGCTGCTGGTGGGACTGGAGCGCCCGACGGCGGGTCAGATCCGCTACCGCGGCGAGGACATCACCCGGCTGTCGGGCCGGGCGATGAAGGCGGTGCGCCGCAACATCCAGATGGTCTTCCAGGATCCCTACACGTCCCTGAACCCCCGGATGACGGTCGGCGACATCGTCGGCGAGCCCTACGAGATCCACCCCGAGGTGGCCCCCAAGGGAGACCGCCGCCGCAAGGTCCAGGAACTCCTGGACGTGGTGGGGCTCAACCCCGAGTACATCAACCGCTATCCGCACCAGTTCTCCGGCGGCCAGCGCCAGCGCATCGGCATCGCCCGCGGCCTGGCCCTGCGTCCGGAGATCATCGTCGCGGACGAGCCGGTCTCCGCGCTGGACGTCTCCGTCCAGGCCCAGGTGGTCAACCTCCTGGAGCAGTTGCAGGACGAGTTCGATCTCTCCTATGTCTTCATCGCCCACGACCTGTCCGTCGTCCGGCATATCTCCGACCGGATCGCGGTGATGTACCTGGGGCGGCTCGCCGAGATCGGCACCGAGGAGCAGATCTACGACCACCCCACCCACCCCTACACCCAGGCCCTGCTCTCCGCCGTGCCCGTACCGGACCCCGACTCCCGCGCCTCCCGCGACCGCATCCTGCTCACCGGCGACGTCCCCTCGCCCGCCAGCCCGCCGTCCGGCTGCCGCTTCCGTACCCGCTGCTGGAAGGCCCGGGACCTGTGTGCCGAGGTCGTCCCCCCGCTCGAAGTCCCCCCGCCCTTCCGCGAGTCGACCGGCCCGGCCCGGCACCCCTCGGCCTGCCACTTCGCACACGAGCGCCAGGTGGTACGGGACGAGGACCGCCTCCCCGACGGAGAGGACGGAGCGGACGGCGAGGAACGCCTCCCCGGCGGAGAGGACGGCGAGGAGCGGCTGCCGGACGGCCCGGAGCCGGGCCCGGTGGCCCATCGCTAGGCCGCCTCCCGGCCGCTTCACCAGGGGCGCCTGGGCACTTCGCTAGGCCACCCCCCGCGCCGCCTCCTGCGCCGCGCCCCTCCCGCCGCCGACCGTGCCGCGCACCACCTCCAGGTACGCCCCGATGGCGTCCCGGTTGCGCATCAGCGTCTCGATGCGCTCGGTCATCCGGTCGCGCTCGCCCTCCAGCGTGGCGAGCATCTCCGGTGTCGCGTCGGGGAAGTGGATGGCCCGGGGCTTGTTCAGACAGGGCAGGATCTGCTTGATGATCCGGGTCGGCAGCCCGGCGTCGAGCAGCCCTCGGATCTGCAGCACCCGGTCGACGCAGAACTCGTCATACGCGCGATAGCCGTTGGCACAGCGCTCGGCGACGATCAGCCCCTGCTCCTCGTAGTAACGCAGCAACCGCCGCGGCGTGCCCGTACGCGCCGACAGCTCTCCGATCCGCATCGGCGTCACCCCCTCCCCGAACGACAACACCGCCGTGACGGGAGAAGTTCCCGCCACGGCGGCAGTCGGCAGTGCCTGGTCGCTACTTGTCGGAGTCGGCCCCCGCGTCCTCGATCGCGGCCAGTGCCGGGTCGAGGATGATGTCCTCGTCGCGGGCCGCGGTCGTCGGCTCCTCCGGGAAGTGGCAGGCTGTCAGGTGGCTCGCGTCGCTGCCGGAGAGCTGGATCAGCGGCGGCTGCTCCGTGGCGCACTTGTCCTGCGCCTTCCAGCAGCGGGTACGGAAGCGGCAGCCGGACGGCGGGTTGACGGGGGAGGGCACGTCGCCGGCGAGCCGGATGCGCTCGCGCTCGTCCTCCTCGCCCTCCACCAGCTTGGCCTCCGGCACCGCCGAGAGCAGCGCGTGGGTGTACGGGTGGCGCGGCCGGTTGTAGATCTCGTCGCGGGAGCCCACCTCGACGACCTTGCCGAGGTACATCACCGCGACCCGCTCGCTGAAGTGCCGCACGATCGCCAGGTCGTGGGCGATGAACAGGAACGCGATGCCCAGCTCGCGCTGGAGGTCCTGGAGCAGGTTGACGACCTGCGCCTGGATGGAGACGTCCAGGGCCGAGACCGGCTCGTCGGCGATGATCAGCTTCGGCTCCAGGGCCAGCGCCCGGGCCACGCCGATGCGCTGTCGCTGGCCGCCGGAGAACTCGTGCGGGAAGCGGTTGTAGTGCTCCGGGTTCAGACCCACGGTCTCCAGGAGTTCACGGATCCGCTTCTCCCGCCCACCGGGCGGGTTGATCCCGTTGATCTCCATCGGGCCGCCGATGATGGTGCCGACCGTCTGCCGCGGGTTGAGCGAGGCGTACGGGTCCTGGAAGATCATCTGGATCTCGGAGCGGAACGGCGCCAGCTGCTTGCGGTTGGCGTGGGTGATGTCCTGACCCGCGTACGTGATCTTGCCGGAGGTCGGCTCCATGAGCCGGGTGAGCAGCCGCCCGGTGGTGGACTTGCCGCAGCCCGACTCGCCGACCAGGCCGAAGCTCTCGCCGGCGTGCACGGTCAGGTCGACGCCGTCGACCGCTTGGACGGCGCCGACCTTCCGCTTGAACGGAAAGCCGCCGTAGATCGGGAAGTGCTTGGTGAGGCCCTCGGCGGTGAGCAGCGGCTCGCCCGGTGCGGGCGCGGCGCCGCGGGGCGCCGGGAGGGTGACGTTGTCTGCCATGGTGGTCGCTCCCTAGCCCAGCCGGGGCTTGATCTGCTCGGTGAAGAGGGTCTGCTTCTGCTCGGCGCTCAGGTGGCAGGCCGCGGCCCGCCCCAGCTCCAGCACCGGCCGCTCGTCGGTGCACCGGGTGCCGCCGACCTCGCCGGCGAAGCCGCAGCGCGGGTTGAACGCGCAGCCCGACGGCGGGTTGAGCAGGCTCGGCGGGCTGCCCGGGATCGGGTGCAGCGCCTCGCTGACGTCCGAGGAGAGCCGCGGCATGGAGCTCAGCAGGCCCCAGGTGTACGGGTGCCGGGGCTGCGTGAGGATCTCCTTGACGGAGCCCCGCTCCACGGCCCGGCCCGCGTACATCACCAGCACGTCGTCCGCCGTGTTGGCGACCACGCCGAGGTCGTGGGTGATCAGGATGATCGCGGAGCCGAACTCCTGCTGGAGGTCCTTGAGCAGGTCGAGGATCTGCGCCTGGACGGTGACGTCGAGGGCGGTGGTCGGCTCGTCGGCGATCAGCAGCTGGGGGTTGCAGACCAGCGCCATGGCGATCATGGCGCGCTGGCGCATACCGCCGGAGAACTGGTGCGGATAGTCGTCCACCCGCAGGGTCGGCTGCGGGATGCCGACCTTGGTCAGCATCTCGATGGCGCGCTGCCGGCCCTCGCGCTTGCTGGCGCCGGTGTGCTTGATGAACGGCTCGGCGATCTGCCGGCCGACGGTGTAGTACGGCGACAGGGCGGTCAGCGCGTCCTGGAAGATCATGGCCATCTTGTTGCCGCGGAGCTTCTCCAGGGTCTTCTCCCTGGCTCCGGTCAACTCCTGGCCGTCCAGCGTGATGTCGCCGGAGATCTCGGTGGTCGTGGGGTTGTGCAGCCCCAGGATCGAGAGGTTGGTCACCGACTTGCCGGAGCCCGACTCGCCGACGATGCCGAGCGTCTGGCCGCGTTCCAGATCGAAGGAGAGACCGTCGACCGCCTTGACGATGCCGTCCTCGGTGGAGAACCGCACCTGCAGGTCACGAACGGACAGGAAGGGGTCGGACCCGGACGGCGTGGTGGCGCCCTCGGTCTTGGTGAGTGTGGTCACTTCAGGCTCTCCTAGGACAGGCGCACGCGCGGGTCGATGAAGGCGTACGTCGCATCCACGATGATGTTGAACACCAGGATCAGGGCGGCGCTGAAGACCAGCACGCCCATGACCATGGGCAGATCCAGGGTGAGGACGGAGTCGATCGCGAGCCGTCCGACGCCCGCCAGTTGGAAGGTGAACTCGGTGATCATCGCGCCGCCGAACAGCGAGCTGAGGTCCATGCCGAGGATCGTGACGATGGGGATCAGCGAGCCGCGCCAGGCGTAGCGCAGGAAGACGTACGAGCGGGACAGGCCCTTGGCCTTGGCGGTCCGGACGTGCTCTTCCTGCAGCTGCTCGATCATCGTCGAGCGGGACATACGGGTGTACTGCGCGGTGAAGATCGTGGCCATGACGAGCCAGGGCAGCAGCAGCCCCATGAACCAGCCCACGGGGTCCGAGGTCAGCTCCACGTACTTGGGGGAGTCCATGAGGCCGCTGTAGACGAACAGACCCAGGGCGATCGGGCCGAGGATGTAGATCTGCGCGGAGCTCAGCACCATCGAGACCGAGGTGAGGATCTTGTCCAGGAACGTGCCGCGCTTGTAGGCGGCGAGCAGGCCGGTGCCCAGGCCCACGGTCAGGAACACCGCGGCGCCGCCGACGGCCAGCGAGGCGGTGGTGGGCAGCCGGTCGATCAGCGTCGCCCAGA
The DNA here is from genome assembly GCF_045690365.1 of Streptomyces sirii. Classification (NCBI taxonomy): domain Bacteria; kingdom Bacillati; phylum Actinomycetota; class Actinomycetes; order Kitasatosporales; family Streptomycetaceae; genus Streptomyces; species Streptomyces sirii. Next base: position 5,919,306 of record NZ_CP147982.1, read on the forward strand.
CGTCCTGCTTGGTGGCGAAGGAGTAGCCGAAGCACGGGGCGTCGCAGTGGCCGATGGAGTAGTCGCGGCCGGCGAAGATGCCGACGAGCCAGTCCCAGAACTGCGTCGGCAGCGGCTTGTCGAGGCCGAGGTTCTGGTGGATCAGCGCGATGTTGTCCGCGGTGCAGTTCTTTCCGCAGGACATCGCGGCCGGGTCACCGGCACCGAAGAACACGAAGAACGTGAAGGCACTGAGCAGAAGAAGGATGACAACGGCGCCGAACGTCCGGCGAAGTAGGAATTGAAGCATGGCAGTTCGCTGCTCTCAGGACGGCGGCGGCAGTGGGCGTGAGGGGTGGGAGGACAAAGGGCCCCGGAGGGCGCGCGTTCCGCCGTGTGCGCGCCGTCCGGAGTGCCTTCGTCAGGTGGTCGCCTGAGCGGCTACCGCTACTTCTTCAGGTACAGCGTGTTCGGGTCGAGGTAGCTGACGTCCAGGTTGTACCGGGCGCCGCCGACGTTCGAGCCGTACAGCTGGAGCACCTTGGTGTAGAAGACCGGCGCGGCCGGGTTGACCTTCTCCACGATGTACTGGTGCAGCTTCTCCCACTCCGCGGTCGCCTTGGCGACGTCGGTGATCCCGGAGATGCGGGCGATCTCGGAGTTCACGTGCTTGTCGTTGACGTGGGAGTAGTTCGAGGCGCCGTCCTGGATCGTGGTGCCGTCGTACGACGGCGGGATCACGGTCGAGGCGTCCGGCCAGTCCTGGCCCCAGCCGGTCATGTAGATGTCGAAGCCGTTGTCGACCTTGCCCATCTGCTCGTACCAGGAGGCCGCGTCGACCTCCTTCTTCTGCACGTTGAACCCGGCCTTGGTCAGCGCGTCCTCGATGGCGACGGCTTCCTTCTGGCGCGACTCGGTGTTGGAGTAGGCGTACACGAGCTTCATGCCCGTCTTGCCCGCCTCCTTGAGGAGCTTCTTGGCCTTCTCCGGCTCGCCGTTGGGGTGCGTCAGCTTGCCGTAGGGGTCGTAGCCCTTCTTGTAGCCGGCGACGGTCGGGGCGAGCAGGCCGCCGGCGATCTCACCGCCGTAGCTGCCGCCGTTGAGCCGGACGATCTGCTGGCTCGGCAGCGCGTAGGTGATCGCGTCGCGGATCTTCTTGTCCTTGAGGCGGTCCATGTTGAAGTTCATCTGCCAGACGTAGGGCTGGTAGCCCTGCACCAGGCGCTTGCTCGCGCTCGGGTTGTCCAGCACGTTCTTGGTCAGCGTGGGCTCCACCGAGTTGGTGAGGCTCACCGCGTTCTTCGCCTCACCCTGGTCGGCCATCAGACGCTTGGTGGAGTCCGACGCCTGGTGGTTGAAGGTGAAGTTGTAGCCGTCCGGGTACGCGGTGCGCATCGGGTCCGTCTTCGGGTCCCAGTTCTTGTTGCGCACCAGCTGCATGGACTTGCCGGACTTGAACGACGCGATCTTGTACGGGCCCGAGGTCACCGGCTTGACGTCGTAGGCGTCCTTGGTGTCCTTGGCGCTGTCCGGGACCACGCTGTAGCCGGGCATCGTCAGCGCGTAGGGCAGCTGCGACTGCGGCTTGTCGAAGTGGAAGATGACGGTCTTCTCGTCCGGGGTGTCCAGGACGCTCTTGGGCAGGTGGTCGCCCTTGTAGGGGCCGTCCGGCAGCGCCTTGCGGTAGGTCGTGCCGGCGCCCGACAGCCAGGTCTGGATGTAGGTCGGGCCGTCGGTGATGAACGTGGCGTACAGGCGCTCTATGGAGTGGCGGATGTCCTTCGAGGTGATCGGCTTGCCGTCCTCGAACTTGATGCCGTCCTTGAGCGTGTACTTCCAGGTCTTGCCGCCGTCGGACATCTGGCCGGCGTCGGTGGCGAGGTCACCGACCACCTTGGCGTTGCCCTTGTCGTCCTGCTTGAACGCGGTCAGCCCGCGGAAGATCAGCTGCGACAGGGCCTTCATGTCGCTGACGTACATCTGGCCCGGGTCCAGGTGGTTGAAGCTGTCACGCTGGTACACGCGGATGGTGCCGCCCTTGTGTGCACCCTTGACGGCAACGGCCGGGCCGGTGGAGTCGGCCGCGGTGCCCATCGGGATCGCCTTGGCCTGCGCCGCGGCGTCCGCGTCCGTCTGCGCCTTGTCCTTGTTGGAGCCGCTGCCGCCGCTGCAACCGGTCAGCGCGAGTGAACCGGCCGCTAGGGCCACGATCACCGCGCGTGCTCTGCGCGTAGAAAGTGCGTTCATGAGTTCCAAGCACCTGCCTGTCAGTTGGGGTCCAGATGTGCTGTCCGAAGCAACCGGGGCAGGCCCGGGTGGTGGGGGTGACAGCGAGCCCCCCGCAAGTGGACGGTCAGCGACCGGACTTGGGGTCGAAGGCGTCGCGGACCGAGTCTCCGAGCAGGTTGAAGCAGAGCACGAAGATCAGCATGGCCGCGGCGGGGAAGAGCAAGAAGGTGGGGTCGTTCTCGTAGAAGCGGGCGCCCGACTGGAACAGCCGTCCCCAGTCGGGGGTCGGCTCGACGATGCCGACGCCCAGGAAGGACAGGCCCGCCTCCGCGGTGACGAAGAGCGGCAGCATGTAGGTGCTCTGCACCAGCACCGGCGTGACCACGTTCGGCAGCAGTTCCTTGCGGATGATCCGCCAGGGCGAGGCGCCGGTGATCTTGGCGGCCTCCACGAACTCCCGCTCGCGCAGGGAGAGCACCTGTCCTCGCAGCAGTCGCGCCAGACCCATCCAGCCCAGGAACCATTGGACGATGATCAGCGCACAGACACGTACGTACGTGGGCGTCTCGTCACCCGGGTCCACGAAGAGGGCCACCACGACCGGCATGAAGGCCACGAAGGTCAGCTGGCTCGGGAAGGCCAGCAGGAAGTCGATCACCCGGCTGATGAAGAAGTCGGCCTTGCCGCCGACGTAGCCGGCCGTCACGCCGATGAGGATGCCGGTGAGCACGGTCAGGATGGTCACCGCGACGGAGATGCCCAGCGACATCCGGATGCCGTAGATCAGCTGCATGAACACATCCCGGCCCAGCTGCGGCTCGATGCCGAACCAGTGCTCGGGCGAAATGCCCCCGTTCGCCCCGGCCGGGTAGCCGAACTCGTCGAGCAGGTTGGGATCTTCGCTGCCGTAGAACGTGTACGGGTCCTTCCCGTACAGCGAGCCGATCACCGGGGCCAGTGCCGCGATGACGAAGAAAGCCAGTACGACGATCGCGCAGATCATGCCCGTGCGGTCGCGCTTGAAGCGCATCCACATCAATTGGCCGGGGGATCGGCCGACGAGCTCACCGCCCTTGCTCTTCTTTTCCTTCTTCAGACCCTTGGGTCCAAGTCCCGGGGTATCGGACTTGGTAACCGCGGTCTGGGATGGACTAGTCATCGCGAAGTGCCCCCGCGCCGAGTTCTCTTGGAACGTGAAGCGGCGCCGAATCGCACCGCTGGATGAGCGGACTTTCGCAAGTGAATTACTGCGGAGTCAAGGGGATCGGGTGTGCTTGCGAACAGGTCGTCTACTTCTTGAGCGAAGATTGCGCAGATCGACGCCAGGGCGTGCTTGACAGGTGGGTGGGATATGCGGCATGGGGGACATATAGCCACCAACCGCTTTAACATGAAGGCAACTTCACTGTCGCAACACCGATATACGGACGCGCCATGATGAACACCGTACGGCCGTGCGGGTGCCGTAGACCGGTCGGGGATGCCACTGGGCGCCCCGACCGGTCGCCGTTTTGCACCCCTTCGCTCACTGCTCCGTTCGGGGCTGTTGTCCCGGCGCCGGGAGTCGAGTAGACCTGCGGTGGACGCCTCGTATACCGGGGCGCCGTGGGCCACCCTGGTACTTCGACACGGACGGGGGGCGGGCCGTGTCCACAGTGCGGGATCGCGATCTCACCCGCGGCGCGCGCCGCGCCGGCGCGCTGGTCTGCCTGCTGCTCGCACTGCTCAGCGCGGGCTGGATCGTCCGGGACCTCGCCGTCGCGCGGCACTCCGCGGACGTGTGGTGGACCTGGCTCGGGGACGCCCGCCGGCCGCGGGAGTCCACCGCCTGGGCCACCTCGCCGCTCGACCCGCTGCTGGTGCTCGGCGCGCTCGCCACCGCGGTCGCGGTGCGGCGCAGCGCCGTCTCCTCGCCCGTGGCCGCCGGCGCGCTGCTCTCCCTCGCCCTCGCCACCGCCCTGCTGCGCACCCCTCTGACCTGGACGTTGGGCGCGGGCCGGCTGCCGGGGCCGGACGGCGGGCTGACGGCGCAGGCGCGGGCGAGCGCCCTCGTCCAACTCGCGCTGGCCGTCGCACTGCTCGTGGTGGTCGCGGCGGACCGCCGACGGGGCGGGCGGGCCGGCCGCCATACGAGGCGCCCGGCGCGCGGGCTGGCGGCGGTGGCCTCGTCGGCGTACGGGGTCGTGCACACGGCGCCCCACGGAGCCGACGCGGGGCCGCCGGGGCGGCCGTACAAGGGGGCGGCCACCGTCGCCGCCGTCCTCCTGGGGGCCGCCGGGGCCGCCGTCGCCGGATGGGAGGTCCACTGGTGGGTGCGGATCGGCGGGGACGTCTACCGCAAGGGGCTGCTCGGCGACGCGTCGGTCTTCGGGGCCCTGCTGGCGCCCCCGGTGCACTGGCATGCGCTGGCGCTCGCGCTGCTGGCCCTGGGGGCCGCGGCCGCCGCGCTGCGCCAGGCGTCCTGGGCCCGGCCCGCGGCGCTCACCGCCGCCGCCCTGCTGGCCGTGCACGGCGCCACGGCGCTCGCCTTCGCCGGGCGCACCGGGCAGTTCGGCCGCCTGGCCGTGCTGCCCGGCGTGGCCAGGCTGGAGCTGGCCACCGCGGCGTTCGTGACGGCCGCCGGGCTGACCGCGCTGATCGCGGCGGCCCGCCCCGGCGCCCCGGACGCCACCGAAGACCCGGACGCGGTACGGGCCTACGGCTCCGCGCCCGATGCGGCGCGGCCTCCGCACGCCCCGCCCCCGCCGTCCACCCTCCCGCCCGGCTGGTGACGCCGGACGGGCATTCGCCGTATAGGACACATGGGCGACTCGATGTCCGTGACAAGGGAATCCCCGGTATTCGATCAAGGCTATCGCCCTCACCTATATCCCCGGCATACGTCCAGGGTTATCGCCCTCACCTATATCCCCGCTATCAGGCGCGCATCCCCAACGACCGCTTCAGGAATTCGACCTGGAGCAGCAGCAGGTTTTCGGCCACCTGTTCCTGGGGTGTCATATGTGTCACCCCGGACAGCGGCAGTACTTCGTGTGGGTGGCCCGCCGCCAGCAATGCCGAGGACAGCCGCAGCGAATGCGCCACGACCACGTTGTCGTCCGCGAGGCCGTGCACGATCAACATCGGACGGTGCGGCTCCACAGCTCCGGACAGTCCCTCGTCCGTGATCAGCGAATTCTCCGCATAGACCGCCGGTTCCTCGTCCGGGTGGCCGAGGTACCGCTCCTGGTAGTGGGTGTCGTACAGGCGGAGGTCGGTCACCGGAGCGCCGACCACCGCCGCGTGGAAGACATCGGGCCGGCGCAGCGCGGCGAGCCCGGCGAGGTAGCCGCCGAAGGACCAGCCGCGGATCGCCACCCGGTCCAGGTCGAGGGGGAAGGATCCGGCCAGCGCCTGCAGGGCGTGGACCTGGTCGTCCAGCGCGCACTGAGCGATGCGCCGGGAGACCGACTTCTCCCAGGCGGGGGAGCGGCCCGGGGTGCCCCGGCCGTCCGCGACGATCACCGCGAACCCCTGGTCGGCGAACCACTGGGAGGTCAGATGGGCGTTGTGGGAGGCGACCACCCGCTGACCGTGCGGACCGCCGTACGGGTCCAGCAGGACCGGCAGCGGACCGTCGCCCTCCGCATACCCGCCCGGCAGCAGCACCGCGCACGGAATCTCCCGCTCCCCGGCCAGGACGAGGCGGGGCCGGGCGGTCAGCGCCGGCTCCTCGGCGTACGAACCGATCGTGGCGAGGGTCTTCTCCCCGCCGTCGGGATCCAGCCGGACCACGTCCACCTGGGTGCCCGGGCGCTCCAGCGAGGTCTGCGACAGCACGGTCAGCGCGCCGCCGCGCACCGCGGAGGACACCGTCGGATACGGGCGCTCGCCCACCCGCTCCCAGCCGCCCTGGTCGCCGCTGCCGCGGAACCAGGCGCGATAGACGCCGATGTCGTGCATGTCGGTGCCGCTCGCGGAGAACAGGACGTCGTCCTCGCCGATGTCCAGTACGGCCCGCACATGCAGCGGCGCCCCGGTCAGCGGCCGATCGCCGACGAACAGCTTGCGCGCGCCGCCCTCGTCCGCGATCCGCACCAGCCGGCCGTCCGGCGTCCAGGCCGGTACGCCGGGGAAGGGCTCGACCCAGGCCTCGTCCTCGTCCTCGTGCACCGTGCGGGTCGCGCCGGTCGCGGTGTCGACGGTCAGATAACGCTGGTCGCGCTGGTCGCGGGCCTGGACCAGCAGCACCGGCGGACCGGCCGCGGACCAGTGCACGCGCGCCAGATACGGGTAGCGCCCGGTGTCCCAGGTGACGTCCGTGCGCGAGCCGTCCAGGCCGAAGAACGCGAGGGAGACCTCGGCGTTGGGGGTGCCCGCCGCCGGGTAGGCGACCTGCGCGGGCTCACGGTCCGGATGGGCCGGATCGGAGATCCACCAGCGCCGCACCGGCGCCTCGTCGACCCGTGCGGCCAGCACCGCGTCGCTCTGCGGCGACCACCAAAAGCCCCGGTAGCGGCCCATCTCCTCGGCCGCGATGAACTCCGCGAGGCCCCAGGTCACCTCGGGGCCGTCGGGTTCGGCCAGCACCCGGTCCGCCCGCGGGCCGCGGGCCGCCCCGTCGTCGTCCGACGTCGCGGTGCCGTCCACGGCGACCACCCGCAACCGGCCCTCGGCCACGAAGGCGACATGCCGTCCGTCCGGGGAGGGGCGGGGGTCCACCACCGGTCCCTGGACCGGGAGTTCGCGGGTGGTCCCGGCGCGCAGCTCGGAGACGAACAGTCGGCCGGACAGCGAGAACGCCGCCAACTCCACGGCGGAGTCCGCCGCATAGCCGACGATGCCGGCCGAACTCTCCCGGCTGCGCTCGCGGCGGGCGCGCTCCTGCGGGGGGAGCTTCTCCCGTGCGCCGGCCAGCAGGGCCCGCGGGTCGGCGGCCGTGAACTCCCGCCCCTCCTCCAGGTCGAGCACCCACAACCGCTGGCTGCGGTCGGTGCCCGAAGCGGAACGGAGGAAGGCGACGCGCGTGCCGTCGGGGGAGACGCTGTAGCCGCGCGGTGCGCCCAAGGTGAAGCACTGCGTACGGGCATACTGCCGCGGAAACGAAGGCTGTCCGGTCATGGGCCGAGCCTATAGAGCCTGTGCGGCCGATCGGGGCCGGACCGGCAGCGAGATGCCGGGGCTCACCGAGGTCGCGCTCGTGAAGATCGTGTGCGCCCCCACTCTGCTCCCGTGCCCCGACTTATGCGCTAGCGCGGAAAGTTATGATCCCTTGCGCGTAGTGGGTACGGGGTAAAGAGCCCTTGGCATACCCCGGTGGGCGGGTCCGTGGAAGCGGTCCGTGCACCATCAACTCTGACCGGACCGTGAGTACTTGGAGGTGAGCCGCCGTGGCACTCTCGATTTCGGCGGTGGTGCTGCTGGCGATCATCGTCTTCTTGCTTGTCAAGAAGTCCGGACTGAAGGCCGCGCATGCCTTTGTCTGCATGCTGCTGGGCTTCTACCTGGCCAGCTCGTCCGTCGCGCCGACGGTCAAGTCGCTGACGACGAATGTCGCCAGCATGATCGGCGGCATCAAGTTCTGAGCCGTCCTCGGACCGGCCCGCCTCCACCGCGCCCGCTCTCCGCCCGGCCGCCGGGCGGGCGAGCGGGATCGCATGGTGAGGGCGGGCCGGTCGGCTCGTAGGCTGTCGGCATGACCGCCCCGTCGCCTCTCACCGCCTCCGGCGGGGACGCCGCGCCTCGCGACGACGTTCCCGCCCGCCGTCTCCTGCTCGTCCACGCCCACCCGGACGACGAGTCGATCAACAACGGCGTGACCATGGCCAAGTACGCGGCCGAGGGCGCGCTGGTCACCCTCGTGACCTGCACGCGCGGCGAGGAGGGCGAGGTCATCCCGTCCGAGCTGGCCGCGCTCGCGCCGGACCGCGACGACGCCCTCGGCCCGTACCGCGAGGACGAGCTGGCCGCCGCGATGGCGGCCCTGGGCGTCGGCGACCACCGCTTCCTCGGCGGGCCGGGCCGTTACCGCGACTCCGGGATGATGGGCGCCCCCCAGAACGAGCGGCCGGACTCCTTCTGGCAGGCCCCGCTCGACGAGGCCGCCGCCGACCTGGTGGCCGTCGTCCGCGAGGTCCGCCCGCAGGTTCTGGTCACCTATGACCCGAATGGCGGATACGGGCACCCCGATCACATCCAGGCGCACCGCGTCGCCATGCGCGGTGCGGAGCTCGCCGCGCGGGCGGACTTCCGGCCGGAGCTGGGCGCCGCGCACGAGATCGGGAAGATCTACTGGAACTGCAACCCCCGTTCCGTGGTCGAGGAGGGCTTCGAGCTGCTGCGGGCGGCCGGTCGCGGCTTCCCGGGGATCGCCGCCGTCGACGATGTGCCCGGTGTGGTGCCGGACGCGGAGGTCACCGCGTCGATCGCCGGCGACCCGGCGCAGGTGGCCGCGAAGACCGCGGCGATGCGGGCGCACTACACCCAGATCGCGGTCGACGGGCCGTTCTTCGCACTCTCCAACGACCTGGGGCAGCCGCTGTTCGCCACGGAGCACTATCGGCTGGTGCACGGCGCTCCGGGCGCCCCGGCCGGCGCGAGGGAGGACGATCTCTTCGCGGGTATCGGCGAAATGGTGGGTATGCAGGAGAGTGCCCGGATTGAGGAGGTGGCGGAATGAGCACGGCCAAGGGCGGCGACGGTGGCGCGTCCGCCGGCAAGAGGGGCGTCGGCGGGTCCGCGGGCAAGGGGCAGCGGTCCCGGGCGGGTTCGGGCGGTGCGTCCGGCGCTCGGCCGCGGGCGCGGTCCGGCGGCCCCGTGGCGCCGACCGCCGGTTCCGCCGCGACCGCACCGCTGACACCCGGTCGAATCGGCCTGTATGTGCTGCTTCTGGTCGCGGGCGTGCTGGTCGCGATCGCCGGAACGCTGGTGCAGGCGGCCTGGTTCCCGGGTGGGCTGGTGCTGGCGCTGGCCGGTGTCGGCGGCCTGTTCTACGGGGGAGCCAGGGCGACCGGAACCCCGGCCGGTGTGCTGGCGCCCGGCGCGGCCTGGTTGGTGACCGTGTTCCTGCTGCTCGGCGAGGTGCGGCCGGAAGGCGACTTCCTGTTCAGCCCGGGGGCCGGTTCGTACATCTTCCTGCTGGGCGGCATCCTTGCCGCTGTGATCTGCGCCACCGCCGCCCAGGTGCGCGCTACGGGCCTGCGGCACGGCGGAGTTGGCGGATGACGTGGCCCATACCGGGACGAATGCCATGCCGGTGCGGGTGAGCGGCCCGCGCGCGGGGGTATCGCCCGTGGCGGCGGTCTTCGTACGCTCCCCGGGTGTCCGCCCGCGGCGGACAGTATGGTGGTGCGCGCCGTCGCGCCGCCCTGGGGGCACCCCTCGGCCTCGGGCCGGGGAACATCTCTGACGAGCGGCGGAGCCAACCGGGAGAACCTGCTTTGAGTCGTGAATCTGACAGTTCGTCCTCCGGCCCTCAGGGTCGTGGCGCAGCCGCGTACCCGTCAGGGACGCCGCCGTACGGCTCGCCCAGGGGAGATGCCGACGAGGCGCTGGCGCCCGGTGCCGCGGCGCGCCCGGAGGAGCCCAAGACCGAGACCACGTTGACGACGCGGATCAAGATCAACATTCCGGGTTCGCGCCCCATCCCGCCGGTCGTCGTGCGCAAGCCGGTCGGCGAGGAGTCCGGCAAGAACGGACCGGCCGCCGCCGGTGGTTCCGCCGCGCCCCGCGGCGCGACCCGCCCCGTGCGCGGCGCCGAGCGCGGTGCGGAGCGCACGGCGAACACGCCCCGGCCCGACGCCCCGGCGGACGAGGCCACCGCGGGCGGCTCGCCCGAGAAGACCAGCGACTGGTTCGCACCGCGCAAGGCGCAGGGCGGTCCGTCCGGTTCGTCCTCGACCACCGGGTCCCATGCGGCGCCGACCGCCCCGGGTGGTGCCACCCCGCCGCACGGCACCCCGGGCGCCACGTCTCCGCAGCGCCCCGACCTGCCGTACTTCTCCGATGCCCCGGCCCCGCAGGGCGGCGCGGCACCGTTCGACGGCGGTCCCGGGCCGAGCGGTGCGTCGCCCTTCGACGGCGGTCCGCGCGAGGCCTCCTCGCCGTTCGACGGCGTCGGGCACGGCGGCCCGCGGGGTGGCTCGCCGTTCGACGGCGCGGGCCCCGACGGCGGGCCGGCGTTCGACGCCCCCTCCGGACTCGCGCGCGACCACAGCCCGTTCGACGCGCCGGCGGGCCCCAGCGGCCCGACGACCGGACCGGCCCGCGGCAACTCCGCGCTCAACCTCCCGCCCGGCTTCAGCGATCCGCTGGCCGGCACCGGCAACGCGCCCGGAATCGGCGACACCGCGGAGCTGACCCCGCAGCCGCCCGCGCCGCTCGCCGGGCCCGGCAGCGGCCTCGGCCCCGGCGGCGGCATCTCGGGCGGGCTGCCCGGCGGGCAGGGCACCGCCGCGCCCGGTGGCCCGAAGGGCAGGCGCGGGGCGAAGAACGCCCCCGCGGGCGGCCCGCAGGGCGGCGCCCCGGCCGGCCGGGTGTCCGGCGACACCCTCGTCAGCGGCATCCCGGCGACCCCCGGGGCCGACGGACCGTCGTCCCGTTCGCCGTTCGCGGCCACCCCGGCCGGTGAGGCCGACAGCGCCGCACCGAAGCCGCGGCCCAAGATCCCCGAGCCCATCAACCCGCCCAAGAAGGGCCGCAACAAGCTCGTCCTCGCGGGTGTCGCGGTCGTGGTCCTGGCCGGTGTGGCCTACGGCGCCGGTCTGCTGCTCGACCACGCCGACGTGCCCAACGGCACCACCGCGCTCGGCGTCGACATCGGCGGCACCACCAAGGAAGAGGCCGTCAAGAAGCTGGACGAGGCACTCAAGAACAGCCGCACCGCGCCACTGAAGCTCACCGTCGACGGCAAGGCCGTCACCCTCCAGCCGGCCAAGGCGGGCCTGGACGTCGACACGCAGGCCACGGTCCGCAACGCGGCCGGCCGGGACTACAACCCGGTCTCCGTCATCGGGTCGCTGTTCGGCGTCGACCGCACGGCCAAGCCGGCGATGATCGTCGACGACGAGAAGCTGCAGGTCGCGCTGGCGAACGCCGCCGGTCCCGGGGGTGCCGCCGAGGACGGCGGGATCACCTTCGAGAACGGCAAGGCGGTGCCGCACTACGGCGCGCCCCACAAGGCGGTCGACGTCAAGGCGTCCAAGCAGAAGATCGCCGACGCCTATCGCAGCCGCATCGAGACCGGCACCGACACACCGGTCGTGCTCGCGGCCAGCACCCAGCAGCCGCAGGTCAGCAAGGCCGCGGTGGACAAGGCGATGAAGCAGTACGCCGAGCCCGCGATGCGGGGCCTGGTGACGGTCCGTACGGACGCGGTGCACGCGGTCTCCTTCAGCCCGCAGAAGTCGATCCCGAAGTTCCTGTCCTTCAAGATCGGCAGCAATGGCGAGCTGGTGCCGTACTACGACCGGTCGGCCCTCAAGGCGCTCTACGGCGACACCTTCAACGGTGTGCTGCTGACCAAGGGCGACGGTTCCAAGAAGCCGGTCTCCGTCGAGGAGGTGGCCAGCGCGGTCGGCAAGGCGCTGCAGGGCACCACCTCGGCCGAGCGGATCCAGACCCTCGGAGCGGACGCGGGCTGACGGGCGGCCGCACACCGGCCGACGGGAGGCCGCACACCGGCCGACGGCCGTCCGCCGGCCGACCGCCCTACGGAGCGAAACCGCAGGTGAACAGGCCCCCTGGGGGTTTTCTCGGCAGCACCCCGAGAAGACCCCTAGGGGGCTTTCCCCATGACAGATGTCATGGGGGAGTGCGGACAATCGGCACTGCCGCGCGCCGGGCGGATCCCGGAAGCTGAACAGCATGACGACCGCAGCGACCACCACAGCCACCACCGCCGAGGAGGCGGGCCGGGCGCCCGTGGTCAGCTTCCGTCAGGTCAGCCGGAGTTACGGCGCGGTGCGCGCGGTGGCCGACCTGAATCTGGAGCTGTATCCGGGCGAGACCGTCGCCCTCCTCGGCCCGAACGGCGCCGGCAAGTCCTCGACCCTCGACCTGCTCCTCGGACTGCGCACCGCCGACGCCGGCAGCGTGACCCTGTTCGGCACGAGCCCGCAGCGCGCCATAGAGCAGGGCAGGGTCGGCGCGATGCTGCAGAGCGGCGGCCTGATGGAGGGCGTCAAGGTCAGGGAGCTGGTCCGGCTGGCCCGCGATCTGCATCCGCGCGGCTACCCCCTCGACGAGATCTTGGCCACCGCCGGCATCACCGACATCGCCGACCGCATGGTCGACAAGCTCTCCGGCGGCCAGGAGCAGCGGGTGCGCTTCGCCCTCGCCACCGCCGGCGCCAACGACCTGATCGTGCTGGACGAGCCGACCACCGGCATGGACGTCTCGGCCCGGCAGACGTTCTGGGGCGCGATGCGCCGGCAGGCCCGACAGGGCCGTACGGTCCTCTTCGCGACGCACTACCTCGAAGAGGCCGACGAGATCGCCGACCGAGTGATCGTGCTGCACCGCGGCCGGGTGCTGGCCGACGGCAGCGCCGCCGAGATCAAGGCCAGGGCCGGCGCCCGCCGGGTCACCTTCGACCTCGACGAGCCGGTCGACGCCGACGCCCTCTCCGGCCTGCCGTTCCTGACCTCCCTGACGGTGTCCGACAGCGGCTCGGCCGCGGGCTCCGGCCGGCGGACGGTCCGCCTGCAGTCCCAGGACGCCGACGCCACCGTCCACGCCCTGTACGCCCTCGGCCTCTACCCGCGGCATCTGGAGGTCTCCGGCCTCGGCCTGGAGCAGGCCTTCCTCGCCCTCACCACGGCGTCCGACCAGACGCCCACCACCGCCGAGGAGGCGGCCCGATGACCACCCTGATCAAGCTGGAGATCATCCGCGCGCTGCGGAACAAGAAGTTCATGTTCTTCTCGGTGATCTATCCGCCGGCGCTGTATCTGATCATCGCCGGCGGCGCGGACAGCAAGCCGATCCCCGGCATGAAGCTGGACATGGGGCTCTACTTCATGGTCTCCATGGCGGCGTTCGGCGCCATGACCGCCGTGCTGCTGGGCAACAGCGAACGCATCGCCAAGGAGCGCGAGAAGGGCTGGGTACGGCAGCTGCGGCTGACGGCGCTGCCCGGCCGCGGCTATGTCGCGGCGAAGATAGCCGCGGCGGCGACGGTCAGCCTGCCCTCCATCGTGCTGGTCATGATCGCCGGTGCGGCGGTCAAGGGCGTCCGGCTCGAAGCCTGGCAGTGGGCGGCGATCGTGCTCGGCACCTGGCTCGGCAGCTTCGTCTTCGCCGCGCTCGGCGTCGCCATCGGCTACCTCGCCACCGGCGACGCGGTCCGCCCGATATCGATGCTGGTCTACTTCGCGCTGGCCTTCCTCGGCGGCCTGTGGATGCCGCTGACGATCCTGCCGCAGTGGGTGCAGAACATCGCCGAGTGGCTGCCCACCCACGCCTACGCCGCGCTCGGCACGGCGGTGGAGGCCGGCGGCGCCCCCCATGGCAAGGACATCGCCATCCTCCTCGGTTACCTTGTTCTCTTCGCCGGCGGCGCGGCCTGGCTGTACCGCAGGGACGCCCGCGCGGCGTGATCACGGATGAGTCGACGGTGCGGGGAGCAGGCCGGATGGGCGATGACTGAGGCGGGGACCGAGCGCAACCCCGTCATGATCGGGTCCCCGCCGCGCAACCGCCGGCAGGCGATGATCAAGTCGCTGTGGATCGTCATCTGGTTCCTGTACCTGTCCGGGCCCGTCGGCCAGCTGATCGAAGGCGAGCTGTCGGCGCGGGGCGAGGCGCTGGGGTGGACGGGCCTGTCGGTCTTCATCGCCGTCTACTTCGCCGTGGTCTTCCGGCACATGACCCACGCCCCGCTGGGCGGGACCGTGGTGCGGGCGATGGTGGCCTTCCTCGCGGTGCTCGCCGGGCTGCTGTCGTGGACCCTGGGTCCCAACTGGCTGGTGCTGTTCACCTTCGTCTGCGTGGCCTGTGCCGTGACGCTGCCGTTCCGGATGTCGCGCTGGGCCATACCGGCGCTGACGGCCGCCCTCGTGGCGATCGGCATGCGCTACGAGCACACCCGGATCTACCTCTTCGCCTATGCGCTGCCCTGCCTCCTGAGCGGTTTCGCCATGGTCGGCGTCCAGCACCTGATCCGTACGACCGCGCAGCTGCGCGAAGCCCGGGAGGAGGTCGCCCGGCTGGCCGCCAACGACGAGCGGCTGCGCCTCGCCCGCGATCTGCACGACCTCCTCGGCCACTCGCTCTCCCTGATCACGCTCAAGAGCGAGCTGGCGGGGCGGATGCTGCCGGACAAGCCGGCCGAAGCGGCCCAGCAGGTCGCCGACATCGAACGGGTCGGCAGACAGGCGCTGGTCGATGTCCGCGAGGCGGTCACCGGCTACCGCCGCCCCCGGCTCGCCGTCGAGCTGGCGGGCGCGCGGGCCGCACTGCGCACCGCCGGCGTCGAGCTCACCGTCGACCCCGCGCTGGACGGCGAACACCGCGGGCTCGCGGCCGACGAGGAGAGCGCGCTGGCCTGGGCGCTGCGCGAGGCCGTCACCAACGTCATACGGCACAGCGGAGCCCGCCGCTGCGAGCTGCTGCTCACCGAGGAGTGGGAGGCCGACGAGCGGCGTTTCTGCTGCCTGGCGGTCCTCGACGACGGCGCCGGCCCGCCCCGCGCCCAGCACGACGGCAACGGCCTCAGCGGCCTGCGGGAGCGCCTGGTCCTGGCCGCCGGCCGCCTGGAGACCGGCCCCGCCCCCCGCGGCCGCGGCTTCGCCCTGCGCGCCTACGTCCCCTTGGCCGCCCCCGCCCCTTCGGCGTCCGCGGCCTCGGCCCCCGAGGAGATACGGGGCACGGGCGAAGCCATGGGCCGCGGACCCGGCCCTGACCCATCGGACAGGGCCTAAGCTGGCCGCCATGATCAGAGTGCTGCTGGCCGAGGACCAGTCGATGGTCCGGGAGGCGCTGGCCGCGCTGCTGTCGTTGGAGGAGGACCTGGAGGTCGTCGCACAGGCGGCCCGCGGGGACGAGGTGCTCCCGGCGGCGCGGGCGCAGGACGTCGATGTGGCGTTGCTGGACATCGAGATGCCCGGCATCAGCGGGCTGGACGCGGCGGCAGCGCTGCGCGCCGAGCTGCCCGACGTGAAGATCGTCATCCTCACCACCTTCGGCCGCCCCGGCTATCTGCGGCGCGCCATGGAGTCCGGCGCCGACGCCTTCCTGGTCAAGGACGCCCCGGCGGCCCGGCTCGCGGACGCGGTACGCCGCGTGCTGCGCGGTGAGCGGGTCATCGACCCGGCCCTGGCGGCGGCCGCGCTCGCCGACGGCGCCAGCCCGCTGACCGGGCGCGAACGGCAGGTGCTGCGCACGGCCGCCGACGGCTCCACCAACGCCGAGATCGCCCACGCCCTGCATCTGTCCCAGGGCACGGTCCGCAACTACCTCTCCACCGCCATCCAGAAGACCGGCGCCCGCAACCGCGCCGAGGCGGTCCGCACGGCACGCGACAAGGGCTGGCTCTAGGGGCTCTCCCACCCCGCCCCGGCCGGTCGCCCCGCCGGGCGCGGGACCTTCGTCCCTGTGCGGTGCCGGGTGGCTTCGCGCAGGCTGGAGGTGTGACGGCCGCCAACCGAGGCACAACGAGCGATCGCCGCGCCACCGCGCTGCTGATCCTCGCGATCCTCGTCGTCACCGTCCTGGACGCGACGACCGGCCCGGAGCTGCACATCTCGGCCTTCATGGGCATCGCCCCGCTGTACGCGGCGCTGCGCTGCTCCTACCGCCACACCCGCCTGGTGGCCGCCGTCTTCGTGGTGTGCCTGACCTACGTCGACATCTTCACGGTGCCGGACTGGGCCCCGGCCAGCCGGGTCGTGGGCATCTTCGGCGCGGTCCTGGTGGCGGTCTTCTCCCTGGTGCTGTGCCGCACCCGGATCCAGCGCGAGGCGCTGCACGCCCGCACGAGCCTGGTGGCCGACACGGTGCAGCGGGCGATGCTGCGCGAGCTCCCACTGCGCGCCGGGCCGGTCGAGGCGTACGGCTTCTATGTCTCCGCCCAGGAGGGCGCCCGGGTCGGCGGCGACATCTACGAGGCCATCGACACGCCCCACGGGCTGCGGCTGATGATCGGCGACGTACAGGGCAAGGGCATGCCGGCGATCGGCGCCGGTCTGGAGGTGCTGGCGTCGTTCCGGGAGGCCGCGCAGTACCAGGACTCCCTGGAGTCGGTGGCCGAGCGCATGGAGAGTGCGCTGACCCGTTACCACGCCCGCTCCGTCGAGCAGGGCACCGACGAGCGCTTCGTCACGGCGCTGCTGATGGAGATGCGCGACACCGCCACCCGGCCCCGGGGCCAGGTGCTGTCCTGCGGGCACATCCCGTACTACCTGGTGCGCGACGGCACGGTGCACGAGCGCCGGGACGGCGAGGGCGGGCTGCCGCTGGGCCTGGGCCCGCTCAGCGCCGAACCGCGCCGCGCCGTACGGGTCCTGCCGGAGCCGGACGACTGGATCGTGCTGTGCACGGACGGCGTCACCGAGGCACGCGGCGAGGACGGCGAGTTCTACCCGCTGGCCCAGCGCCTGGCCGGCTGGACCGGTCTGGAACCGGCCGAGCTGGCCCGCACCCTCCGCGCCGACCTGGAGTCCTTCACCGGCGGCCAGCTGCTGGACGATGCGACCGTACTGGTCGTCCGGCGCCGTACCCCGCTTACGGGACTCGCGGCCGGGGCCTCCGGCACGGAGCTTCCCCAGCTGACGCCGGGCGTGGCGCCGCCGCTCAGTTGAGCATGGCGCGGGCCGCGGCGGCCTCGCGGCGGATCGCGTCCGCACCGGTCGGCTCGACGGCCTCCACCACCCGCGCGTACTCCTCCAGCTCGGCCGCCCCGGCGAGGAACTCGCCCCGCTGGACGAGCAGCCGGGCCCGCTCATGGCGCAGCCGCGCCGGATGGCTCGGCAGCAGCAGCGACAGGTCCAGCGCCCACAGCTGCACCGCGCTGTGCTCCGGGTGGGCCTGCGCCCAGGCTCGGATGTTGTTGAGCATCCGCAGCACGACGTCCAGCGTGCCGGCGGGCTCGATCATCTGCTCGGTCAGCCGCCCCCCGGTCGCCCCCGCGACCAGCAGCGCCGCGTCGTCGTCGGTGAGCGGCCGCCCGCCCCCGAACGGATCGGCCAGTACGTGCGCCCCGTACGGGTCGCCGAAGCCGACGACGAAGTGCCCCGGCAGCGCCACCCCGTACACGGGTGCGCCGGCCCGCCGGGCGACCTCCATCCACACCACCGACAGCAGGATCGGCAGGCCCCGGCGGCGCCGCACCACCTCGTGCAGCAGCGAGGACTCCAGCCGCCGGTAGTCGGCCGGGGAGCCGCCGAAGCCGCAGCGGGTGCCGAGCAGCTCGGCGAGGTTGCGGGCCCAGGCGCCCGGCCCGCCGGTCGGGGCGTACGGCAGCAGCCCGGCCAGGCGGTCCAGTTCGATCTGGACGTCGTCGATGCCCCGCTCGTCCAGCCCGGGGTCGGCCTCGGCGCCGATCAGCAGGCACAGCAGCGCCAGGTCGGGCGCGTCGGCGCGCGCGGCCTCGGCGAACAGCCGCCGCCGCGCGGCACGGGCGACCTGTTCCGGCTCGGGTTCCTGGGGCATACGAGCGATACTCCGTCAGTCGCGGCCGCCCGGCAGGGCACGCCGGTAGTGGTAGCCGTGGTGGTCGCTGAAGCCGAGCCGGTGGTAGCACGCCAGGGCACCCGCGTTGTCCGCCTCGACCTGCAGATACGCCGCGGAGGCCCCCTCGTCCAGGGCCCGCTCGGCGAGCGCCGCCGTCACCAGTGTGGCCAGCCCCTGCCGCCGCAGGTCCAAGTCCACCTCCAGCGCGGCGAACCCCGCCCAGCGCCCGTCGACGACCAGGCGGCCGATCGCCGCCGTCTGGCCGTCGGCGCCGCGCACCGTGGCGAACCACACCGAGGGGCCGCCGGTCAGCACCGCCCTTGCCGCGTCGGTGGGATCGCCGCCGTCGCCGGTCCGGTTGTACAGGGCCAGCCACTCCGGGCCCGCCTCGCGCGACAGCGTGACGCGGGTGGTGTCGGCCGCGGTGTCCGCGAGCGGCGCCAGCGCCGAGATCAGGACCCTGGTGTGCGCCTCGTCGCGCCAGCCGCGCCCGGCCAGCTCCGCGGCCAGCTCGTCGTCGGTGTCCGCCCGCCCGGTGGCCACCGTGATCACCGCCGGCAGCCCGCGGTCGCCGTACCACCGCTCGATCCGCCGAAGGGCCTCGTCCAGCGGGACGCCGGGGTCCCCGAGGGGCAGTACGGAGTTGGCCCGGCGGGTGAAGCCGCCGGAGGCGCGCAGCGTCCACTCCCCGAGACGTTCGGTCTCGACAGCCGGCCAGCCGCGGGCCGCGACCTGCTGGAGCTCCCGGGCGCCGGCCGAGGGCACCTTTCTGCGGGCCGGTGCGGCGGGCACGACCTTGGCCGCGACCAGTGAGGATTCCTCGATCCGCACACACTCGCCGCTGCGCCGTGTGATGCTCAGCACACCCTGGTCCCACGATGTGAGAACGCCGACCGCGTCCGTGAACGCCGCCTCCCCGGGCCCTCCCCCCGTCCGGCGCCGGACGGATACCCTTTTGCCCACGTCAGCACGGGTGATACGGACCTCCGCGCGACCGCCGGCCAGGAATTCCATCGCTCAAACCGCCCCTCTTGTTCGTCTCGTGCCCGGGAACGGAGATACTAGGTGGTGGGCATCGACGACGCCGCGCTCCCGCGCGCCCAGCGGCGGTACCGCCAATCGGTCCCGCCGGCCCTACCGAGGAGGAACGACAGCGTGACCTACGTCATCGCGCAGCCTTGTGTCGACGTCAAGGACAAGGCGTGCATCGAGGAGTGCCCGGTCGACTGCATCTACGAGGGCTCCCGGTCCTTGTACATCCACCCGGACGAATGCGTCGACTGTGGTGCCTGTGAGCCGGTCTGCCCGGTCGAGGCGATCTTCTACGAGGACGACACCCCGGAGGAGTGGAAGGACTACTACAAGGCGAATGTGGAGTTCTTCGACGAGCTCGGCTCGCCCGGTGGCGCCAGCAAGCTCGGTCTGATCGAGCGCGACCACCCCTTCATCGCGGGGCTGCCGCCGCAGAACCAGTAACGACCGGAGGGCCCAGGAGGGAGCCGTGCCGCTCCCTTCCGGCCTCCGACGTCGTCAGCGGTCGCACGGCGCCGCCCCGGACCCGTACGGCCCCGGCCGTACGGCTTCGACCCGCCTCGGTCCCGTACGGCCTTCCGCCGTACGGGACCGAGGCGTATGCGCCGAGGGTCCCGGCACCACCGAGAAAGAGAGCACCGTGGGCGCAGCCTCCACCCCCCAGCCCGAATCCTCCCGGGAGTCGCTCCGCGACCGGCTTCCCGTCTTCCCGTGGGACCGGCTGGAGCCGTACAAGACCACCGCCGCCGCGCACGCCGACGGGATCGTCGACCTGTCCGTCGGCACCCCGGTCGACCCGGTCCCCGCCGTGGTCCAGCAGGCGCTGACCGCGGCGGCCGACAGCCCCGGCTACCCGACGGTGTGGGGGACGGCCGAGCTGCGCGACGCGCTCACCGGCTGGGCCGCCGACCGCCTGGGCGCCCGGGGACTGGCGCACGCCAACGTGCTGCCGATCGTCGGCTCCAAGGAACTGGTGGCCTGGCTGCCGACCCAGCTGGGCCTGGGCGCCGGCGACAAGGTCGGCTACCCGCGCCTGGCCTACCCGACGTACGAGGTCGGCGCCCGCCTGGCCGGCGCCGAGCCGGTCGTCTACGACGCCCCCTGGGACCTGGACCCCGAGGGCCTGCGGCTGCTCTGGCTGAACTCGCCGTCCAACCCCACCGGCCGGGTGCTGAGCGCCGACGAGCTGCGCCGCACGGTCGCCTGGGCGCGCGAGCACGGGGTGCTGCTCTTCAGCGACGAGTGCTACCTCGAACTGGGCTGGGAGGCCGACCCGGTCTCCGTGCTCCACCCGGACGTCTGCGGCGGCTCGCCGGACGGCATCGTCGCCGTCCACTCCCTGTCCAAGCGCTCCAACCTCGCCGGCTACCGCTCCGCCTTCCTCGTCGGCGACGCCGCGGTCCTCGGCGACCTGCTGCAGATCCGCAAGCACGGCGGCATGATGATCGCGGCGCCCGTCCAGGCCGCCACCGTCGCCGCGCTCGGGGACACCGCCCATGTCGCCGAGCAGCGTGCGCGCTACGCCCGCCGCCGCGCCGCGCTGCGCGGCGCCTTCGAGGCCGCGGGCTTCCGCATCGAGCACAGCGAGGCGTCGCTCTACCTGTGGGCGACCCGCGACGAGCCCTGCTGGGACACCGTCGGCGAGCTCGCCAAGCGCGGCATCCTCGTCGCCCCCGGCGAGTTCTACGGCCCGGCGGGGGAGCGGTTCGTACGGATCGCCTTCACCGCCACCGACGAGCGGGTCGACGCCGCGGTGCGCCGCCTGGCGGAGTAGCCGGCGGAGTAGGACGGCACACACATGCGCGGGGGCCCGGGGAGAGCGAACTCCCCGGGCCCCCGCGCACGCGTACGCCGGTGGGGCGGTCAGCCGCCGAGCGGGAGTCCGCCGAGCAGGGCCTGGCCGGCGAGGCCCATGGCCGCGTCGACCGGCAGCTTGTTGGTCGTGATGCCGTCCTTGGTGAACGGGCGGGCCGTGCCCTCGGCCTGCTGCGCGGCACCCTGGGTGACCGGCAGGACCTTCTTGACGGCGGGGGCCGCGGTCTCGACGAGCGCCGGGGCGAGCTTGGTCACCGCCTTCTTGCCGGTCGCGTTCAGCACGCCGGCGCCGTCGTGCGCGGCGTGGTCGAGCGCCTTGTTGGTGTTGCGGGAGTCCAGGGGCGCGGTCAGCCCGCCCAGGTCGGGCGCCTTGTCGGGCAGTGCCGCGGCGCTGGCGGAGCCGGCCGCACCGACCACGGGAGCGGCACCTGCTGCGACGAGCAGGGCGGCTCGGGCGATCCGACGCGTAACGGGGAGGGACATGGTGCTCCTTTTACGGAGAAGGACTCGTACTTCTGACAGATGTGCCATGTCCGCCGGGCGGACGCACTGACTACCGCTTCAGACCCCCGAAGGTTGCGGTGAATTAAGGTAAAGAATTGGTAACGCGACACATATTCGGCCGCGACGGAAGGCGGGCGATATGCGTGCGCGGCGCGAGGGGCGGAAACGCCACCGCCCTTATGCCGCAAGGGAATTGGCGGCAGCGCGGGCCTTTGTGATCTCAATTCCCCTTACCGCGAGGGGAATTACCGCCGTCCGATCGGCGGCGCACTCAAGGGCGCCCCGGCGGACTATTGCGCGGTGATAATACGAACGTCGCGCTCGTTCTTGGTCGAACCGGCCGGCTTGTGCTGCCAGCCCTTGTCCGAATCGGCCGCCGACCACGTCCGGCCGGCATAAGAGATCTGTTCGATGCGCAGCTCCGCGGAGTGCGCCATCGCCCACACGGCCAGCTCCCAGCCGCGTCGCGAGGCGTCGCCCGCCGCCACCGGTCCGACCGGCCGCACCGGCACCGTCAGGCCGCGCTCGCCGCCCGCACCGCGCCCGGCCGCGCTCTCCGTCCGCGGCAGCACCTCGGGCCCGAACTCCCGCACCAGCTTCTCGCGCACCTTGGCGGCGCCGCCCGCCTTGCTGTCCACCGGCCGGCTCTCGGTGCAGGTCATCGCACCCCCGTCGCGGCCGGTCAGCGCCCCGGTCAGCCGTGCGGCGTTCGCCTCGTGCTTCGCGTACGCCTGCGGATAGCCGCTGCGCTGCACCTTCTGCGCGGCGACGGTCAGCGGCAGCCGGGAGTAGCCGGGGACCTTCGCCAGATGCCGGTAGAACTCCCCGGCCGAGTACACCGGGTCCATGATCTGCTTCACGGTGCCCCAGTCCTGGGACGGCCGCTGCTGGAAGAGCCCGACCGAGTCCCGGTCGCCGAAGTCGATGTTGCGCAGCCCCGACTCCTGCATCGCGGTCGCCAGCGCGATGGTCACCGCCCGCTCCGGCAGCCCGCGCGAGGACGCCACCGCCGAGATGGTCGCGGCGTTGGCGGCCTGCTCGGGGGAGAGCTCGTAGTCCTTCTCGTCGCCCTGGGCGCGCACCGTGCAGCGCGGCGCGCCCGGTCCGCCGGTCACGTACTGCACCACCAGGTAGCAGGCCAGTCCGAGCAGGACGGCGAAGGCGGCGGCGGTACGCCAGAGGCGCTTGCGGCGCTGGGGGGCTGCGGGCTGGGCGGACACGAGCCCACCGTACTGGAGTGCTGCGGATAGGGTCGGCCCATGGAGCGCTCCACACACCACCCCGCCCTCGACCTGTCGCTGGACGCCGCGCAGCTCACCGCGCAGCTCGTCGACTTCCCCTCCGTCAGCGGCGAGGAAGCGGACCTGGCCGACGCCGTCGAGAACGCCCTGCGCGCACTGCCGCATCTGACCGTCGACCGCTACGGCAACAACGTCGTGGCCCGTACGCAGCTGGGCCGCGCCGAGCGGGTGGTGCTCGCCGGACACCTCGACACCGTCCCGATCGCGGACAACCCCCCTAATGTCCCTTCCCGGCTCGACGCGGACGGCGTCCTGTGGGGCTGCGGCACCTGCGACATGAAGTCCGGCGTCGCCGTCCAGCTGCGGATGGCCGCCACGGTCCCCGCGCCCAACCGCGACCTGACCTTCGTCTTCTACGACAACGAAGAGGTCGCCGCGCACCTCAACGGCCTCGGCAAGGTCGCCGAGGCGCACCCCGACTGGCTCGCCGGGGACTTCGCCGTCCTCCTGGAGCCGTCCGACGGCCAGGTGGAGGGCGGCTGCCAGGGCACCCTACGGGTCCTGCTGCGCACCACCGGGGAGCGCGCGCACTCCGCCCGCAGCTGGATGGGCGCCAACGCGATCCACGCGGCCGCCCCGATCCTGGCGAAGCTCGCCGCGTACGAGCCGCGCCGCCCCGTGATCGACGGCCTCGAATACCGCGAGGGCCTCAACGCCGTACGCGTCGAGGCCGGCGTGGCCAACAACGTCATCCCCGACGCCTGCACGGTCACCGTCAACTTCCGCTACGCGCCCGACCGCACCCCCGACGAGGCGATCGCGCACGTCCGCGAGGTCTTCGCGGACTGCCCGGTGGACGAGTTCCTCGTCGACGACCACTCGCCGGGCGCGCTGCCGGGGCTCTCCCACCCGGCCGCCAAGGCGTTCATGGAGTCCGTCGGCGGCCGGGCGATGCCCAAGTTCGGCTGGACCGATGTGTCCCGTTTCAGCGCCCTGGGCGTCCCGGCCGTCAACTACGGTCCCGGTGCCCCCCTGCTCGCGCACAAGAAGGACGAGCGGGTCGAGGTCGAGCGCATCCTGCACTGCGAGGAGCGGCTGCGCACCTGGCTGACGGCCTGATCGCCCGCCCGGCGCCCCGGGGACCGGCCGCCGACCGACTTCGTACGAGCCGAATTCCCTTGCTGTGCACGTCGGCGGATCTAGGCTGAAACGGCAAACGATCTGTCTGCGGAGGGAGTACGTCATGGCCAATCCCGAGGGAGCGCCGGTCCCCGAGGAGCAGCGGCTGGGTCCCGTTCTGCGCCGTCACGACCAGGTGCAGGCGGGCACCACGGACCAGCGGCTGCTGGACTCCGAAGGCCCCTCCGAGTGGGTGCACACCGATCCCTGGCGCGTGATGCGCATCCAGTCCGAGTTCGTCGAGGGCTTCGGTGCGCTGGCCGAGCTGGGGCCGGCCGTCAGCGTCTTCGGCTCGGCCCGTACGCCGCGCGACTCCAAGGAGTACGACGCCGGTGTGCGGATCGGGCGTGCACTGGTCGACGCCGGGTTCGCGGTGATCACCGGTGGCGGCCCCGGCGCCATGGAGGCCGCCAACAAGGGCGCCAACGAGGCGGGCGGGATCTCGGTCGGGCTGGGCATCGAGCTGCCCTTCGAGCAGGGCATGAACGACTATGTGAACCTCGGCGTCGACTTCCGGTACTTCTTCGTCCGCAAGACGTGTTTTGTGAAGTACGCCCGGGGGTTCGTGGTGCTCCCCGGGGGCCTCGGCACGCTCGACGAGCTCTTCGAGGCGCTCACCCTCGTCCAGACCCGCAAGGTCACCCGCTTCCCGATCGTGCTGTTCGGCACGGCCTACTGGAGCGGCCTGATCGACTGGCTGCGCGACACCGTCATCGCCGAGGGCAAGGCCTCGATGCACGATCTGGAGCTGTTCCACCTCAGCGACGACGTGGACGAGGCGATCGCGCTGGTGACCAAGGAGGTCGGGATCTGAGGGCCCGGTGGCCCTGAGCCGCCCCAGGCGGCCCGGGGCCGGTGCCGGCGGCTCAGGCCAGTCCCCGGCGGGCGACCGCCGGGGGCCGGTGGCCGGCGATGGAGGCCACCATCTCCAGCACCTGCCGGGTCTCGGCGACCTCGTGGACGCGGTAGACCTGGGCGCCCAGCCAGGCCGACACGGCGGTGGTCGCCAGCGTGCCCAGCACCCGCTCCTTGACCGGCTTGTCGAGCGTCTCGCCGACGAAGTCCTTGTTGGACAGCGAGACCAGCACCGGCCAGCCGGTGTCGGCCATCTCGCCCAGCCGCCGGGTCGCCTCCAGGCTGTGCCGGGTGTTCTTGCCGAAGTCGTGCCCCGGATCGATCAGGATCGCGTCGCGCCGGACGCCCAACTCCGCGGCCCGCTCCGCCAGTCCGAGCGTCACCCGCAGGATGTCCGCCATCACGTCGTCGTACGTCACCCGATGCGGGCGGGTGCGCGGCTCGACGCCGCCGGCGTGGGTGCACACCAGGCCGACGTCGTACCGCGCCGCGACCTCGGCGAGCCGCGGATCGACGCCGCCCCAGGCGTCGTTGAGCAGGTCCGCGCCGGCCTCGCAGACCGCCTCGCCGACCTCGTGCCGCCAGGTGTCCACGCTGATCACCACGTCGGGGAAGCGCCTGCGGACCTCGGCGACGAAGCCGACCGTGCGGCGGGCCTCCTCCTCGGCGTCGACGTCCTCGCCGGGGCCGGCCTTGACGCCGCCGATGTCGATGATCGCGGCGCCGTCGGCCACCGCCTGCTCCACGCGGGCGAGCGCCGGCTCGTCATGGAAGGTGGCGCCCTGGTCGTAGAACGAGTCCGGGGTCCTGTTGACGATGGCCATGATCACCGGCTCATGCGCCTCGAACTCGCGTTTCCCCAGCCGCAGCATTCCCTGACTTCCTCTCCGTGGTCCGGGAGCGACCCTAACTGTCGGACCCGCATGGCACGATCGAGGCAGGCACATAGTCCGGGGAGTTGGTCGTGTTCTGGTTCTTGCTGATCGCGATGGTCGTGGTGGTGGCCGCGGTCACGCTCGTGGTCGTCGGCGGCGGTGACGGCGGTGGGCTGCGGGATTCCGAGCCGGACCGGCTGTACGACCCGCTGCCCGCGGACCGCCCGGTCGGCCGCGCCGATGTGGACGCCGTGCGGATCGCGGTGACCGTCCGCGGCTATCGGATGAACGACGTCGACGACGTCCTGGACCGTCTGGGCGCCGAGCTGGCCGAGCGCGACGCCCGGATCGCCGAGCTGGAGGCGGCCCTGGCCGGCGCACATGCGGCGGCGATGGGCGCCCCGGGGCTCATCGAGGACGCCGGGCAGCCGGGTGGGACGGGTCCGCAGTCGCGGCCCGGGGCCGGCGGCCCGGAGACCGCCGGCGCCCCCGAGGCGCCCTGGCGTACGGAAGGCGAGGAGCAGGCATGAGCGGTGTGGTGACCGAACCGGACGGCCTGGCGCGCTGCCCCTGGGGCATGGCGTCGGAGAAGATGGCCGACTACCGCGCGTACCACGACACGGAGTGGGGCCTGCCGGTCCACGGCGATGACGCGCTCTTCGAGCGGATGACCCTGGAGGCCTTCCAGTCCGGGCTCTCCTGGATCACGATCCTGCGCCGCCGCCCCGGCTTCCGCGCCGCGTTCGCCGGCTTCCGGATCGCCGAGGTGGCGCGGTTCACCGAAGCGGACGCCGAGCGGCTGCTCGCCGACCCCGGCATCATCCGCAACCGCGCCAAGATCGCCGCGACGATCAACAACGCCCAGGTCGCCGCCGAGCTGTCCGGCGGCGAACTGGACGAGCTGATCTGGTCCTACGCCCCCGACCGGGCCGGCCGGCCCGTGCCACGCACCCTCGCGGACGTCGAGCCGGTGACCCCGGAGTCGAAGGCGCTCGCCAAGGAGCTCAAGAAGCGCGGCTTCCGCTTCGTCGGACCGACCACCGCCTACGCGATGATGCAGGCGTGCGGCCTGGTCAACGACCATCTGGCGGCCTGCCATGTGCGCCGGGCCGTGGAGGCGGCGGCCGGCTGACCCCGGGGCCGGCCGGCCGACCCGCGTCAGCCGGCCGGATCGGCCGCCGGGCTCAGCGGCCCAGGTAGACCGGCTTCTCCTTCTTCACAAACGCCTCGACCGCGATCCGGTGGTCCTCCGACGCGCCGGCCCGGACCTGGAGTTCGTCCTCCTTGCCGAGGGTCTCGGCGAGCGAGTGCCCGGCGCCGTACGCCAGCGACTCCTTGAGCGCGGCGTAGGCGGCGGTCGGCCCCTGGGCCAGCCGGCGGGCGACGGCCGCGGCCTCCTGCGCCAGCTCGTCGGCCGGTACGACCTTGTTGGCGATGCCCAGTTCGTGCGCCTCCTGGGCGCTGATGCTGCGCGGGAAGAGCAGCAGATCGGCGGCCCTGCCATGGCCGATCAGCCGGGGCAGCGTCCAGGACATCCCGGAGTCGGCGGTCAGCGCGACGCCGGCGAAGGAGGTGTTGAAGGACGCGGAGTCGGCGACGACGCGGTAGTCGGCGGCCAGCGCGAAGCCCGCGCCGGCGCCCGCGGCGACCCCGTTGACGCCCGCGACCACGGGCTTGGGCATCTCGGTCAGCGCCGTCACGATCGGGTTGTAGTGCTCACGCACGGTGTTCATGGTGCCGCCGGTACCGTCGGCGTGGTCCTGCATCAGCAGGCCGATGTGCTCCTTGAGGTCCTGGCCGACGCAGAAGGCCCGCCCGGTGGCGGTGAGCAGCACGGCCCGTACGGCGGGGTCGGCGGCGGCCTCCTGCACGGTGTCCCGCAGCAGGACCTTCGCCTCGATGTTCAGCGCGTTCATCGCGTCGGGGCGGTTGAGCGTGATCGTCGCGAGTCCGTCGGTCACGTCGTAGAGCACGGTGTCGGCCATAGTTGGGAGTCCCCTCCGTCGCGGCTCGGACTGCTCGGCAGCGGCAGTCAGCGCTCAGGATGCCGGAGATCAACGGCGGTGCGCATGTGACGTACATCAAAGAAAGCGGGCGCGTCGGACAGCGGCGGGTGGAGGAGTATCGCAGCCCCCTCCCCGAATTGGGTGGGTTTGAGAGAGCGCGTTGCCGAAGGGATGCTCCCCGATGTTGGTCATCGGGTCGTTCGATGCGGGATAATGGCCTGGAAGCAATGTGTTCGATGCCGGTGACACGAGCCTATTCGGGCCGTCGGCTGAGATGAGCTGGTTTCAGGAAGGGGAACGAGCATGGCGGCCATGAAGCCGCGGACGGGTGACGGCCCGCTCGAGGTGACCAAGGAGGGGCGGGGCATCGTCATGCGCGTTCCGCTCGAAGGCGGCGGGCGGCTCGTCGTCGAGCTGACCCCCGACGAAGCCAAGGCCCTGGGTGAGGCCCTGGAGAAGGTCACCGTCTGACAAGGGCGGAGAAACCGGCGGATTCCCGGGGCTGACCCGGTACCACCAGCCGACATTACCCCGGCCCCGGCACGCGGCGCGCATGACAGGCGCGCCGCGTGCCGGGGCCGTTCTGGTCCGCGGAACATGCCGCCCGGGCGGCCGTGACGGGGCGGCTCAGCCGCGCTTGACCGCGCAGAGCAGCCCGTCGCCGACCGGCAGCAGGGACGGCACCAGCGAGGTGCTCTCCCGGATGGCCCGCAGCAGCTCCCGCAGTCGCAGTACCTCCGCGGGCTGCACCGCCGAATCGACCGTACGGCCGTCCGCGAAGACGCCCTCGAAGCACACCAGGCCGCCCGGGCGCAGCAGACGCAACGATTCAGCGAGGTACTCCAGGCACTCCATCAAGTCGCCGTCGCAGAAGACGAGGTCGTATCCGCCGTCCGCGAGCCGGGGGAGGACGTCCAGCGCCCGGCCGGGGATGAAGCGGGCGCGGTTCCCGGCGAAGCCGGCCGAACGGAACGCCTGCTTGGCGAAGGTCTGCCGCTCGGGCTCGGGATCCACGGTGGTCAGCACGCCGTCGGGCCGCATGCCGTGCAGGAGGTAGATGCCCGACACGCCCGTGCCGGTGCCGATCTCGGCGACGGCCTTGGCGTCGGCGGTGGCGGCGAGCATGCGCAGGGCCGCGCCGGTGCCGGTCGTCACCGTACGGATGCCGGCTTCCCGGGCGCGGTCGCGGGACCAGCGCAGGGCGGCCTCGGCGCTGTCGTCGATGGTCCCGGCGCCGTACGCCTCGGCGAATGCCAAGCTCGTCTGCCGGTTGCCGGTAATGGCCCTCTCCTGTCCCCGTAGTTGACGCAACCGTGACTGTATCCGCTGTGTGCGGGAACCCGCAGATGGGACCGGGCGTTATGGAGGGGGAGGGGGAAGACGGGGGGACGCAGTGGTGAAGACCGCGCGAGAATCGAGTCAAGGCCAGAAGCAGGACCAAATGCAGGTCAAATCTGCTTATCCGGAGCTAACGGGCGAGGTGGATATGGTAGGGGCTCTACTGGACACCACCAGAGCCACCAGGGGAGGTGCGGCTGCGGCGGGTGACCGAGGAGTGCTGAGGCGCTTGAAGAGGTCGTTCGCCGAGCCGAAATCCGTGACAAACACCGCTGACCGTTTCCTCCCCCACTCTCGACTTCGTTCGAGCGGGGGGACCGCCAACGCCGACTCCGCACCCAGCGCGACCTTCGCCGCGGACGCGGATGTCCAGGCGTGGACTCCGCCCACCTGGGAGGAGATCGTCAGCACGCACAGCGCCCGGGTCTACCGCCTCGCCTATCGCCTCACCGGCAATCAGCACGACGCCGAGGACCTCACCCAGGAGGTGTTCGTCCGCGTCTTCCGCTCGCTGTCGACGTACACCCCCGGCACCTTCGAGGGCTGGCTGCACCGCATCACCACCAACCTCTTCCTGGACATGGTCCGCCGTCGGCAGCGTATTCGCTTCGACGCGCTCGGTGACGACGCGGCCGAGAAGCTGCCCAGCCGGGAGCCCGCGCCGCAGCAGCACTTCGACGACACCCACTTCGACGCCGATGTGCAGCATGCGCTGGACACCCTCGCGCCGGAGTTCCGCGCCGCCGTGGTCCTGTGCGACATCGAGGGCCTGTCGTACGAGGAGATCGCCGCGACGCTCGGCGTCAAGCTCGGCACGGTCCGCAGCCGGATCCACCGCGGCCGCTCCCATCTGCGCAAGGCGCTCAAGCACCGCGCTCCGGCCACGCGTGGCGAGGAGCGCGAGCGGCGCCGTTCGCTGGCCGTGGTGCCCACGGGGGAGGTAGGGATCGCGTGAGCCTCAGTGGCGGTCCGTCCCCCGCCGAGCAGCATCTCGGCGACCGCCTCGCGGCCCTGGTCGACGGCGAGTTGGGCCATGACGCGCGCGAGCGGGTGCTCGCGCATCTCGCGACCTGCGCGAAGTGCAAGGCGGAGGCCGACGCCCAGCGTCGGCTCAAGAGCGTGTTCGCCGAGGCGGCGCCCCCCGGCCCGTCCGCGGGGCTGCTGGCGCGCCTGCAGCAGCTGCCCGGCGGCGACGCCGGCGGTCCCGGCAGCCGGCTCGGCGGCGGTGGCCTCGGCTCCGGTGAGTTCGCCCGGGGCGGCGGCGCGTTCCGCTATGTCCCCACCGGCGACCACTCCGGCCATGCGATGGCGGCGATGCCCGCCCAGTCCCGCGGTCGCGGCTTTCGCGCGCAGGAGGCCGTGCGGCCCGCACAGCGGCGCCGGTTCGCCTTCGCGGCGGCCGGTGCGGTCTCGCTCGCGGCCTTCGCGCTCGGCGGCGCCCTCCCGCTGGAGGCGGCCGTCGACGTGACCGGCCCGCGCACGGACGGCGGCGGCACGGCCGCCACCCCGCTCAGCGCCAGCCCCGCCGCCGACAGCGGCTCCCTGCTGCGCACGGGGCAGTTCCTTTCGGCCGGGAACTCCCAGCCAGGCGCCTGGCCCGAGTCGGGCGG
This sequence comes from Streptomyces sirii, assembly GCF_045690365.1. Lineage (NCBI taxonomy): Bacteria > Bacillati > Actinomycetota > Actinomycetes > Kitasatosporales > Streptomycetaceae > Streptomyces > Streptomyces sirii. The sequence goes on from NZ_CP147982.1 coordinate 5,949,617, forward strand.
CCCGACCCTGGCTCCGGCCCCCAGCGCGATGGCTCTGCAGGGCCCCGGCGCCCCGTCCGCTTCGGCCCCGCCCGCCGCCCCGGCCGGCCGCTTCGGCCTCTCGCCGCTGATAGCCGCGACCGGTCCGGCATCCGCGTACCACCTCTCGCCGCTCGCCGTCGCGACCGGCAACACCCCGGTGCGCCAGCATCCGCCCGCGCTCCCGCCCCTGGAGCCCAAGCGCCCGCTGATCGGCTCCGCGGCCGCGGCCGGCCCCGCCTCCCAGGGCGCGCCCACCGCCCCGCGCTGACCGTCCCCTGCGCATCCCCGCGCGGAACTGGTTGAATCGCTGCCAGGCGGCGCACCTTTCACCGGGCGCGGACCGCGAGGTGGTGGTGGCCCGCATGAGCGCGGGCGAATTCTGGGGAGAGCATGGACGACGGTAAGGCCGCCGGGTCGAAGCTGAAGTGGTGGAGCCGCCCGGGACGCCCCCCGGGCACGCAGCCGTCCGCCGAGGCCGGTCCGCAGGTGGTGCGCCCCGCCGACGGCCCGGCGGAGACGCCGGTGACCGACGCGTCCGGCATATCCGGTGTGCCCGACGCGGAGGAGTCGGGGGACTGGATCGTGCGTCCGCCGCAGCGGAGCGCGGCGCCGGCCGCCGCCCCGGAGGCGACCGACGCCATCGCGGCGCGGGAAGCGGCCATGGCGGGCGAGCTGCCCGGCTCCGGTGAAATATCCGGCGTCGGCGAGGAGTTGGCGGTCGCGGCGGCCGGCTCGGCGGAGCGCACCGGCGCCGAGCCGCCCGCGCCGCCCACCGCGACCGCGGCGACATCCGCCGAGGCACCCGCCGCACCGCCGCGGCCGCTGCACCCCGAGGACCCGTACGGCACCCCTCCGTACGGCGGCCCCGGACCGTGGGCCCCGGCGCCGCCCGTGCAGCGGCCGGAGCCCCGTCCCACCGCGATGGGCTGGGCCCCCGGACACCCCGGAGCGACTCCCGCGCAGGGCACCGCCCTGCCGCCGTCCGCCGGGCCGCTGCCGCCGTACGGAGCGCCGGCCCAGGCGGCGGGCTACGCCGGACCCCCGCAGTCGCCGCCGACCGCACCGCAGGCGGCGCACGGCAGCGGCCCCGCCGCGCCGCCCGCCCGGCCGCCGGCCGCCCCGTCGCCGGCCGCCGAGGACCGCGCGCCGGCCGCACCCGGCGCTGATCAGCGGCCCCCGGAGCGTACGGACGAGGCCGCGCACGCCAGGGCCGCCACCGAGCCCGGCGGGCCCGCGCGGCCGGTACTCCACAAGCCCGGCCCCCAGCAGCCGGGGAGCCCGGCCGACGCACCCCAGGCGCAGCCGCACCCCGCACCGGCGCCGCCCGGCGGGCCGCACGGCCCCGCCCCGACCCACGACCACGCGCCCGCTCCGCACGGCGCCTGGCACCAGTACGACCCCTGGAGCGCGCCCCTGCAGGGCGGGCCGGTCGCCGTGCCCCCGCCGGGCTCCGGGCGCAGCCGCCGCGGCGCGCTGGTCGTCGGCGCGGTGGCGCTGGCGCTGCTGGCCGGCGGCGTCGGGGGCGGCATCGGCGCCTATGTCGAGCGGTACGGCGGGATCAACGACATCAAGCTGCCGCAGGCGGCCGGCGACGCGGGCGGACGCGAGCCCGACAGCGTCGCCGGGATCGCGCAGACCGCGCTGCCCGGGGTGGTCACCCTCCACGTACGGGGCAACGCCGAGCAGGGCACCGGCACCGGCTTCGTCCTCGACCGGCAGGGCCACATCCTCACCAACAACCACGTCGTCGATCCGGCCGGCGCCGGCGGCGAGATATCGGTGACCTTCAGCGGCGGCCAGACGGCCAAGGCCAAGGTCATCGGCCGGGACGGCGGCTACGACCTCGCCGTGGTGCAGGTCGAGGGCGTCACGGGCCTGCGGCCGCTCACGCTCGGCAACTCCGACTCCGTACGGGTCGGCGACCCCGTCGTCGCGATCGGCGCGCCCTACGACCTCGCCAACACCGTCACCTCCGGGATCATCAGCGCCAAGCAGCGCCCGATCACCGCGGGCGGCGAGAAGGGCGACGGCAGCGACGTCTCGTACGTGGACGCGCTGCAGACCGACGCGCCCATCAACCCGGGCAACTCCGGCGGCCCGCTGGTGGACGCCAAGGCGCGGGTGATCGGCATCAACAGCGCCATCCGCGCGGCCGACAGCGGCAGCGGCCTGGACGGCGGCGGCCAGGGCGGCAGCATAGGGCTGGGCTTCGCCATACCGATCAATCAGGCCAGGCGGGTGGCCGAGGAGCTGATCAACACCGGCCGGGCGACGCACCCGGTGATCGGCGTCACGCTGGAGATGGAGTACGCCGGCGACGGCGCCCGAGTGGGCGACCACACCAAGGACGGCAAGCCGGCGGTCATCCCGGGCGGGCCCGGCGCCAAGGCCGGGATCAAGCCGGGCGATGTGATCACCAAGGTGGACGGCGCGCCGGTGCACAGCGGCGAGGAGCTGATCGTGAAGATCCGCAGCCACCGGCCCGGCGACACGCTGATGCTGACCCTCCAAAGGGAGGGCAAGGAGCGGTCCATACGGCTCAGGCTGGGTTCCTCCACGGCTGGTTGATCGTTTGCATCGTGTTGGCACGGGCGACTCCCGCCCGACCTACGGGGCCAGGTACCGTGATAGTCGGCCTGGCCCATGGGCCGACGAAGGCCGCGGATGACCCAAGGAGCTGCTAGGTGTTCTTCGACATAGGACCCCTCGAGCTGGTAGCGATCGTCGTCCTTGCCGTACTCGTCTTCGGGCCGGACAAGCTTCCCAAGGTCATCCAGGACGTCATGGGCGTCGTCCGGAAGATCCGGGAGTTCTCCGACAGCGCCAAGGAGGACATCCGCAGCGAGCTGGGGCCGGAGTTCAAGGACTTCGAGTTCGAGGACCTCAAGCCCAAGAACTTCGTGCGCAAGCACGTCCTGGAGAAGGACGAGTACGGCCTCAAGGACCTCCAGGAGATCCGTAACGGCTTCGATCTGAAGCAGGAGATGGCAGAGGTCACCGACGCCGTGCACGGCCGCGAGAGCGCCTCCTCCGCCATGCCCTCGAACGGCTCAGGCCTTAGCCTGTCCAAGGAGTCCCCGGCCGCCTCCGGCGGTCCTGACCTGGTCAAGAAGACCGGAGTCGCGGAGCCGGGCGAGCGTCCGCCGTTCGACGCCGACGCCACCTGACACACTCCGGTATGCCCGGGCTGTGTTGACCCCTATAGCTATGCTCCGGGTGTCCGGGGTTTGGTCGCCTGAGGGGGGCGGGCCGCCCACGACGCAGGGCAACGAGGAGGCTTCCGCGCAGATGGAGACGACGAGTCGGACAGCGGAACAACAGGCGTCGGCCGGGGTCGGCCGGAAGGTGGACGGATATCTGCTGGCCGCGTTCCCGTGGTACGGCCTCGACGAGGCGTTCACCGGTCCGCGCTGGCTGATGCAGGTCGGGGCGGCCGCGGACGGCACCGTCGAGCACGGTGCCACCGGCCATGGGGAGGGGCCCACCATCAAGGCGGAGTCGCCGCAGGACGAGCGGTTCGCGGTCGTGGTGACGGTCGCCAGCCGCCCCGTACGGCGCAGCGCCGACGGCACCGGCGTACTGGAGGCCACCTCGGTCTCCACGGCCGCCTGGCTCGCCGGCTCGGGCCTGCTGGCCCACACCTGGCCGACCCAGATGGACCGCACGCTGCGCCAGGACTGGCTGGACCAGCAGACGACGCTCGCCTGGGAGCTGGCCGACGACCTCGGCGGTGGCGCCTGGAGCGAGCTGATGCTGCCGGTGGACGGGGTGCCGACCTCGTTCGCCTACCGCGAGTCGGAGTACGGCTGGGTGCTGGCGGGCTCGGCGAGCGAGGACCCCGACGGGGTGCACATCGGCGCCTACGGACGCGGGATGAGCGCCTACGGCCTGGGCTTCTCGGTCGTCAAGGACATCGCCTCGTACGAGGGATGAGCGGCGCCGACGGCCGCCGCCCAGGGGCCGGTGGCCGTGGGCATCCGGGCTCTTCTCGGTGATCGAGAACCCGGGCGCACGGCGGGACCGAGCGCGCCGGCGCAGGCAAAAGGGGCGGGCCTCACAGGGCCCGCCCCCTCTTCGCCTCAACCGGCCTCAACGAGCCCTTCGGGCATCCCTGCCGCCGCGGGCGCACGCCCTCAGAACTTGTTGCGCGGGGTGATCCCCAGCGACATCCCCGACAGACCGCGCTGCCGGCCGCCCAGCTTGCCCGCGATCGCGCGGATGGCGGAGCCGGCGGGGGAGTCCGGGTCGGTCAGCACGACCGGCTTGCCCTCGTCGCCGCCCTCGCGCAGGCGCACGTCGATCGGGATGGCGCCGAGCACCGGCACCTGCGCGCCGGTGGTCTTCGTCAGGCCCTCGGCGACCCGCTCGCCGCCGCCGGTGCCGAAGACGTCGACCAGCTCGTCGCAGTGCGGGCAGGGCAGCCCGGACATGTTCTCGACCACGCCGACGATCTTCTGGTGGGTCTGCACGGCGATCGAACCGGCCCGCTCGGCGACCTCGGCGGCGGCCTGCTGCGGGGTGGTGACCACCAGGATCTCGGCGTTCGGCACCAGCTGCGCCACCGAGATCGCGATGTCGCCGGTGCCCGGGGGCAGGTCCAGCAGCAGCACGTCCAGGTCGCCCCAGTAGACGTCGGCGAGGAACTGCTGCAGCGCGCGGTGCAGCATCGGGCCGCGCCAGACGACCGGTGCGTTGCCGGGAGTGAACATGCCGATCGAGATGACCTTCACGCCGTTGGCCGACGGCGGCATGATCATGTTCTCGACCTGGGTGGGCTTGCCGTAGGCGCCCAGCATCCGGGGCACGGAGTGGCCGTAGATGTCGGCGTCCACGACACCGACCTTCAGGCCGTCGGCCGCCATCGCCGCAGCGAGGTTGACCGTCACCGACGACTTGCCGACACCGCCCTTGCCGGAGGCGACGGCGTAGACCCGGGTCAGCGAGCCGGGCTGGGCGAAGGGCACCTCGCGCTCGGCGGTGCCGCCGCGCAGCGACGACGCCAGCTCCTTGCGCTGCTCGTCGCTCATCACCTCCAGATCGACCCGGACGCCGGTCACGCCCTCGACCCCGGCGACCGCGTCGCGCACGTTGTTGGTGATCGTCTCGCGCATCGGGCAGCCGGAGACGGTGAGGTAGACCACGACCGCCACCGCGCCGTCCGCCGCGATGTCCACCGATTTGACCATCCCCAGCTCGGTGATGGGGCGGTGGATCTCGGGGTCGTTGACCGTCGCGAGCGCGGCGCGGATCGCGTCCTCGCTCGGGGCGGCGCCTGGTGACGTCTCGGTAGCCATGCCCCGATGGTACGGCGCGTGAGGCGGCCTCCGGAAAGGCTGTCAGCGGTCGTGTTCGTCACTCTCCGCCTCGACCATCCGCCGCAGCTCCAGGTCCCGCAGCAGGTCCTGCAGCTCATCGCGGATCCAGTCGCGGGTGGCGACCTCGCCCAGACCCATCCGCAGCGCCGCGATCTCCCGGGTCAGGTACTCGGTGTCGGCGATGGAGCGCTCGTTCTGCTTGCGGTCCTGTTCGTGGGTGACCCGGTCGCGGTCGGCCTGGCGGTTCTGCGCCAGCAGGATCAGCGGCGCCGCGTACGAGGCCTGCAGCGACAGCGCCAGGGTCAGGAAGATGAACGGGTACTGGTCGAACTTCAGGCCGCTGGGCGCGGCGACGTTCCAGCTGATCCACACGATGACGATGACCGTCATCCAGACGATGAAGCGGCCGGTCCCCAGGAACCGGGCGATCTTCTCCGACAGCCGCCCGAAGGCCTCCGGGTCGTACTCCGGCAGGAACGTACGGCGCGGTGCGCGCGGCACGTCCAGGCGCACCCGGGGCCGCTCGGCGCCCCGCCGCACCGCCGAGGCGCCGTTCGCCCGCGAGCGCTCCCTGCCCTCCCGTTCCTCAGCTCCCATCCGCGGCCTTCCCCAGGCGCCCGGCGCCGGTCAGCCCGGCCGCCCCCTCGCCGTGCAGCTCGGCCTCCCGCCAGTCCTCCGGCAGCAGATGGTCCAGTACGTCGTCGACGGTGACCGCGCCCAGCAGCGCGCCGCTCTCGTCCACGACCGGCGCGGCCACCATGTTGTACGCGGCCAGATAGCTGGTCACCTCCGGCAGCGGGGTGTCCGGTGGCAGCGGGGGCAGGTCGGTGTCGGCGATCGAGCTGACGAGGGTGAACGGCGGGTCCCGCAGCAGCCGTTGGAAGTGCACCAGGCCCAGGTACTTCCCGGTGGGCGTCTCGTCCGGCGGCCGGCAGACGTAGACCTGGGCGGCCAGCGCGGGGGAGAGGTCCGGGTCGCGCACCCGGGCCAGCGCATAGGCGACGGTGGCGTCCGGGCGCAGCACGATCGGGTCGGTGGTCATCAGGCCGCCCGCGGTGCGCTCCTCGTAGGACATCAGCCGCCGCACATCGGCGGCCTCCTCCGGCCGCATCAGCTCCAGCAGCCGCTCCACCTCCTCCTCCGGCAGCTCGCCGAGCAGGTCGGCGGCGTCGTCGGGGTCCATCGCCTCCAGGACGTCCGCGGCCCGCTCCTCCTTCAGCTTGCTGATGATCTCGATCTGGTCGTCCTCCGGCAGCTCCTCCATCACGTCGGCGAGCCGGTCGTCGTCGAGCGCCGCGGCGACCTCCGCTCGGCGCTTGGGGGAGAGGTGGTGCAGCACACCGGCGAGGTCGGCCGGGCGCAGCTGCTCGAACGTGGCCAGCAGGCTCTCGGCGCCCTGCCCGTGCTCCTCCAGGGAGAAGCCGGTCACCGCCGACCACTCCACCGTCAGGGTCTCGCCCTTGCGGCGCAGCGCCCCGCCCTTGCCCTTGCGCACGAAGACCTTGTCGATCTCCCAGTCGCGGCGGGCCGGCAGCTGGCTGATGCCGATGTCCAGGACGGTGACCTCCTCGCCGGTCTCCACCAGCCGCACCCGGCGGTCCAGCAGCTCGCCGAAGACCAACGTCTCGGACGTCCGCTGCTCGAAGCGGCGCATGTTCACGACGCCGGTGGTGATGATCTGGCCCGACTCCACACCGGTCACCCGGGTCATCGGCAGGAAGATCCGACGCCGGCTGATCACCTCGACGACCAGCCCGAGCAGCCGCGGCGGGCGCTTGCCGACCCGCAGCAGCGCGACGAGGTCCCGCAGCCGGCCGACCTGGTCGCCGTTGGGGTCGAAGACGGCGATGCCGGAGAGATGGGAGACGAAGACCCGGGGGGTCACCACTGCCATGCAGAGCGCCTCCCTTTCTCCCGTTAAGCCAGAAATAAGGCAAGAATTCGGGTTCAGGCTAACGCGCCCGGACCCGCGCCGCCCTGGTGAGCGAGGCCGTAGGGTGACCGCCACGCACCCCGCCGACGAGCCCCTGTGGCCCAGGTACGCTGCCGTACTGGCTGTCGAGGTCACCCGCATCAGGAGGCAGAGCCGACGTGAGCGCAATCCCCCGGGGGGCCGGCCCCCGACCCCTGGCCGGAGGGGCCCGCCGCACGGGCCGGACCGCGCTCGCGGGGGCGGCCTGCGTGGCACTGGCCGCGACGCTGGCGGGCTGCGCCGGGGAGGACCCGGACGCCGGCACCAACGGTGTGGGGAAGCTGCCGCCCGCCAAGATCGAGTCCAAGGCGCTGGCCGCGGCCCAGCAGGCCGACACGGTGCGCCTGTCCGGCAGCGTCGTCAGCCACGGCCGTACGTACAAGCTCAACATGAGCCTGGCGAAGAACGGCGCCAAGGGCGAGCTGACCACCAACGCGGCCGCCTTCCAGCTGCTGCGGGTCGGCAAGGCGCTCTACCTGAAGGCGGACGCGGCGTTCTGGGCCGGCGAGAAGAGCGGCTCGTCCGGTGCGCCCGACCAGGCCGCGGCGCGCAAGCTCGGCGGCAAGTACGTCAAGGTGCCCGCCGCCGACCCGGTCCACAAGCGCTTCAGCGGCTTCACCGACAAGGACACCCTGCTGGCCGGCCTGCTCGGGCTGCACGGCAAGCTGACGGCCGGCGACCGCGGCGACGTCGACGGCGTCCGTACCATCCGGCTGTCCGCCGCCGCGGGCTCCGGCGGCACTTTGGACGTGTCGCTGGAGGGCACGCCCTACCCGCTGCGGCTGCGGCGCGCCGGCGATGCGGGCGTGGTCCGGCTCGCCGACTGGGGCAAGAGCGTGGACCTCAAGGCGCCGCCCAAGGACCAGGTCGTGGACTACGGCACGCAGATCTCCGGCAAGGGCTGAGCCCTCGGGGCTTCACCCTCAGCCCTTGCGGCCGCGGCGCAGCAGCTTGGGCAGCGCGGCCGGGATGGGCCGCCGGGTGATCGCGGCGGAGGCCAGCGGCGGCGCGGCGTGCGAGACGTCCGGCATCGTGCCGGGCCGCTGCTGCGCCTCCTGACCGGTCGGCTCCAGCCGCAGCACCCGGCACTCGTCGGCCCAGCGCTCGGTGATCCGCTCCGCGTCCGGCGCGTTGAGCCGCTTGCCCTTGAGCTCCTCGACCGCGGCCAGCCAGGCCTCGCTGCGCGGGGCCGGCTCGACGACGCGGGCCTGCCAGGCGACCAGCCGGCCGCCCTTGTCCTTGCTGCGTACGGTGACCGTGGCCGTGGCGCCGTCGGCGAGCCCGAGGTCGGCCAGCGGCTGCTCACCGGTGCCGCCGCCGACGAGGCAGGCGGCACCGTCGTGCCACACGTGCCACAGCGCACGGGAGGGACCCGCCGTCCCCCGCACCCAGATGAGGCCCGACTTCTTCGTGGCCTCTTCGATGAGCGCCCGATCCTGCAGGGCCTGCGACACGGTCTCCGTCATACGGCTCAGCCTAATGGGCCCCGACGCGGGCGCCCGGGCCCGCCCAGGGCCTGAGACGGGCCGCCCCGCGCCGCGCCGCCGCCCCGGTCACAGCCAGCCGTTGCGCTTGAAGCCGCGGTGGATGCCGAAACAGATCACGGCCGTCACCACCAGCACCGCCGGATAGCCGTACTCCCAGTGGGTCTCCGGCATGAAGTCGAAGTTCATGCCGTAGATCCCGGCGATCATCGTCGGTACGGCGAAGATCGCCGCCCAGGCCGTGATCTTGCGCATGTCCTCGTTCTGCGCGACGGCCGCCTGGGCGAGGTTGGCCTGCAGGATGGAGTTGAGCAGATCGTCGAAGGACAGCACCTGCTCGTTGACCCGTGCCAGGTGGTCGGCGACGTCGCGGAAGTACTTCTGGATGTCGGAGTCGACCTGCCGCATGGGCCGCTCGCTCAGCAGCTGCATCGGCCGCAGCAGCGGCGACACCGCGCGCTTGAACTCCAGTACCTCGCGCTTGAGTTGGTAGATCCGCCCGGCGTCGCCGCCCCTGGCGGAGCCCGCCTTGCCGCCGGAGCCCTTGCCGTTGGTGCCCGAGCTGAAGACGTCGATCTCCACCTCGTCGATGTCGTCCTGCACCGCGCCGGCCACCGCCATGTAGCCGTCGACCACCTGGTCGGCGATGGCGTGCAGCACCGCGGACGGGCCCTTGGCCAGCAGCTCCGGGTCGTCCTGCAGCCGGTGCCGCAGGGCGCGCAGCGAGCCCTGACCGCCGTGCCGCACGGTCACGATGAAGTCCCGTCCGGTGAAGCACATCACCTCGCCGGTCTCCACCACCTCGCTGGTGGCGGTCAGCTCGGCGTGCTCGACGTAGTGGACCGTCTTGAAGACGGTGAACAGGGTCTCGTCGTAGCGCTCCAGCTTGGGCCGCTGGTGGGCGTGCACGGCGTCCTCGACGGCGAGCGGGTGCAGCCCGAACTCCTTGGCGATACCGGCGAATTCGGCCTCGGTGGGCTCGTGCAGCCCGATCCAGGCGAAGCCGCCGTCGGCCCGCGCCCCGGCCATCGCCTCGGCCGGGCTGACGTGCTCGCTCACCCGGCGTCCCTCGCGGTAGACACCGCAGTCGACGATGGCGCTGTTCGCACAGGCCGGGGTGGAGTTCTCGTAGTGGTAGGGGGAGTCATCGCGGCGCCGGGACGGGCGTACGGCGGCGCGCAGGTCGCGGATCATCGACATGGCAGGCTCCTTCACGGGCCGGCCGTCAACTGGGGGCGCGGGGCGCAACGCTGCCCGGAACGTGGACGTACGAGACTCCATTGGTCGTACGTCCGCAAAGCGGGCGGCGCTCCGTGCGGAACAGTGACGGCAGTTCGCAGAGACACGGAACAAAGAGTCGAAGGCGCTCTTCCGTCATCTACATCCGGCGCAAAGGCGCTTCCTGGGTTTCGCCGCTCAGCGGCGGGGTACGGAAGCTCTCGGATCAGGAGATGCGCTGCGCGAGGGGATGACGGGAGAACTATCGGTACTGCACGGTCGACTCGGATCCACCGCAGCCCCACCTCCTCCGGCCGGTCCCCGTTGGGGGACGACGTCATTCCCTGACCAGACGGCCAGGCTATCAGCCGCCTGAAGCGTTCCGGCGCCGTTTTGCCTGTTCGATACGAACCGTTGAGCCGCGGCGCGGCCACCTTTCGGTGGGTATCGGACTCTCCCCTGCGCCAACGGAGTGCAGGGGCGCGGCGCGGGCCGGGCGAGGGGCCGGCCCTATGCTCGCGACATGTCTGACGTTCTTGAGCTGGTCGAAGCCCGGTTGCGTACGAGCCTGGGCGAGCCGGACGCGCGCGCCGCGGTCACGTTCCTGGGGACCGACCGCATCGAGGTGCTCCGCTTCGCGGACGACGGGGTGGTGAGGTACGCCACGCTCGGGATGTCCGCCCAGCCGATGGCCGACCCCACGGTCGTGCTGGCCGACCCGCTGCGCGGCCCGCGCGCCGAACTCGTCCTGTCCGTACGGGGCGGCCGCGCGGACACCGACAAGGTGCTCCGGCCGCTCGCCGTGCTGGCCGCGTCCCCGCAGGTCGAAGGGGTGGTCGTGGCGCCGGGTGCCTCGCTGGACGTGGGGGAGCCGCTGTGGCCGGGCGCGGCGTTCACCTCGGTGCTGGTGGCGGAGCCCGGCGGTCTGATCGAGGACCTGGAGCTGGACGAGCCGATGGAGCCGGTCCGCTTCCTCCCGCTGCTGCCGATGACGCCCAACGAGGCCGCCTGGAAGCGGGTGCACGGTGCCGAGGCCCTCCGGGAGCGCTGGCTGAGGCACGGCACGGACCTGCGGGATCCGCTGCGCAGCGGCGTACCGCTCGACTGAACCGGCGGGCGGCGGCGCGGCGGCCGTCCCGTCGCCCCGTCGGTCCGCCGGACGCGGACGGGGCGTCAGTTCCCTTCGTCAGGCCGTCCGATGGCCCGGCCCTTCTCAGCCGGCGACGACCGTGGCCCCGTCCTGCGCGGTGTGCCGGGGCCGGGGCTCCTCGGCCCCGATCGTCAGCGCCCGTCGGCGGACGGCGACGATGCCGGCGCCGGTCAGCGCCGCGGCGGCCGCGATCACGAAGGGGAGGTGGACGTCGGTCCACTCCTCGATCTTGGGCGCGAGGAACGGCGCGGCCGCCGCGGCGAACCACCGCACGAAGTTGTAGCCGGCGCCGGCCACCGGGCGCGGCACGGGCGAGACGCCCAGTGCCAGTTCGGTGAACACGGTGTTGTTCAGGCCGATGAGGGCACCGGACAGGACCGTGCAGACGATGGCGGTGGTGTGGTCGCCGTAGCCCAGCACGATCAGGTCGACGGCGAACAGGACCAGCGAGGCGCCCAGCACCTTCAGCGAGCCGAAGCGGTGCTGCAGCCGGGGTGCCACGAGCACCGAGAACACCGCGAGCAGCGCACCCCAGGCGAAGAAGACGCCCCCCGACCCGTAGGGGGACATGTCGAGCACGAACGGGGTGAAGGCCAGCACCGTGAAGAAGGCGTAGTTGTAGAAGAAGGCCGAGGCGGCGGCGGAGGCCAGGCCGCCGTGGCCGAGCGCCCGCACGGGGTCGAGGAGCCCGGTCTTCCGGGCCGGCCCGGGCTGCTCCTTGAGGAAGGCCGTGACGGCGAGGAAGCCGACGGCCATCAGGGCCGCGGTGCCGAAGAACGGGTAGCGCCACTTCAGGTCGCCGAGGACCGCGCCGAGCAGCGGCCCGCAGGCCATACCGAGGCCGAGGGCGGACTCGTACAGCAGGATCGCCGCGGTGGATCCGCCCGTCGCCGCGCCCACGATGACCGCCAGCGACGTGGAGACGAACAGGGCGTTGCCCAGGCCCCAGCCGGCCCGGAAGCCGACCAGTTCGCCCACCGACCCGGACATCCCGGAGAGCGCCGCGAAGACCACCACCAGCGCCAGGCCGGCGAGCAGCGTCCGGCGGCCGCCGATGCGGCTGGAGACGAAGCCGGTGATCAGCATCGCGACCGCGGTGATCAGGAAGTAGGAGGTGAACAGGAGGGAGACCTGGCTGGGGGTGGCCCGCAGGCCCCGGGCGATCGAGGGCAGGATCGGGTCGACGAGGCCGATGCCCATGAAGGCCACGACCGAGGCGCCCGCCGTGGCCCATACGGCCTTCGGCTGGCGCAGCAGGGACGGGGTGCCCTCCTGGAACGGATCGTCCGCGCCGCCGCCGTGGCCGCCGCTCTTCGTGCCGCTCATGCCGCGGTTCCCCTCTCCGTCGCCGGTTGTCCGTCCCCGGTCCCCGGTCCGCGGCGGCCGGCGGGCGGCCGTGCCGAGATCGTTGACGTTTACACATATTAAGTTAGTCCAGCTAAAGAGTGCAAGGCGCAACTACTTTTCCGGTGGGGCGGGCGGGTCTCACGATGCGGTCAATTGCGGGGCTGGGTACGTGATTCGGGGCACACCGGTCGAGTGATCGTCCTTGACGCGACGGCGGGCCAGGAGGACCGTTGGTCCTTATGAGGGGCGAACCCAGTTGCCCGAAGTGCGGAGGCCGGGTGCGGGCGCCCGGTCTCTTCTCCGACACCTGGCAGTGCTCCGCACACGGCACCGTGCATCCGCTCCAGCCGGTCGTCCCGCCGAGCGTCGAGGCGCTCGGCGTTGTCGTGCACCGCGCGCAGGTGCCCGTGTGGATGCCCTGGCCGCTGCCGGTGGGCTGGCTGTTCACCGGCGTGGCGTGCGCGGGCGACGACCGCAGCGGAGGCAGGGCGACCGCGGTGGCCTGCACGGGCCCCGGACCGCTGGGCGGCCCCGGTGAACTCCTTTTGATCGCCGAGGAACTGGGCGTCGGCCTGGGGGCGCGCTACGCCGGTATCGACGGCCCGGACCCCGGCCCCCATATGCGCGTGGATCAATCGCCGCACGGCAAGGTGCTCGCGGCCGGCCGCCCGACGCCGCTGTGGCACGTCGACGGTGCGCCGGCGGACCGTGCGGTCTTCGCCGGCGAGGCGCGCGGGCTGTGGCTGTGGGCGATCGCCTGGCCCGAGCAGGCCGGGATGCTGATGTACGACGAGCTGGTGCTGACCGATCTGCGCGAGGCGGGCGCCGAGGTGGACCTGCTGCCGTGCGGGGCGCTGTCGCCGCGGATTCTGGGCTGAGGGCGCGGCCCCGCCGAGTCGCCCCGCCGGTGCTCGGGCGCCGGAGCCGTCCGGCCGCCCGGTTATCCTTCTGAGGTCCCCTGCGGTGTCCTCGCGTCCGGTGTTCCTCCCGGGCCACGGCCCCGCGTCCGTCCCGCAGCAGTCTGGAGTCCGCGTCGTGCGCATCGATCTGCACACCCACTCCACGGCCTCCGACGGTACGGACACCCCCGCCGAGCTGGTGCGCAACGCGGCCGCCGCCGGACTGGACGTCGTCGCGCTGACCGATCACGACACCGTCGCCGGCCACGCCGCGGCGCGGGCGGCGCTGCCCGCCGGGCTGACGCTGGTCACCGGCGCGGAACTCTCCTGCCGGCTCGACGGGGTGAGCCTGCACATGCTCGCCTACCTCTTCGACCCCGAGGAGCCGGAACTCGCCCGCGAGCGGGAGCTGGTGCGCGACGACCGGGTGCCGCGCGCCCAGGGCATGGTCGCCAAGCTGCGCGACCTCGGCGTGCCGATCACCTGGGAGCAGGTCGCGCGGATCGCCGGGGACGGCGCCGTGGGGCGGCCGCACATCGCCACCGCCCTCGTCGACCTCGGCGTCGTCGGCTCCGTCTCCGACGCCTTCACCCCGCAGTGGCTCGCCAACGACGGCCGGGCGTACGTGGAGAAGCACGAGCTCGACCCGTTCGACGCGATCCGGCTGGTCAAGGCCGCGGGCGGGGTCACCGTCTTCGCGCACCCGCTGGCCGTCAAGCGCGGCCACTGCGTCCCCGAGGGCGCGATAGCCGAGCTGGCCGCGGCCGGCCTCGACGGCATCGAGGTCGATCACATGGAGCACGACGAGCCGACCCGGGCGCGACTGCGCGCGATCGGCGCCGACCTGGGTCTGCTGACCACCGGCTCCAGCGACTACCACGGCAGCCGCAAGACCTGCGGCCTGGGCGACTGCACCACCGACCCGGAGATCTACGGCGAGATCGTGCGCCGTGCGACCGGCGCCTTCCCCGTTCCCGGCACGGGCGGCTGAGGGCGGCCCGCTCCCTTCCCCTACGGGCCCGTGCGCGCCTTCCCTCGTGGGCCCGTGCGCGCCGCGCCGGCCCGCTGTCCGCTCGTCCGTACCACCTTCCGCAAGGCCTTCAACGTGTTCGACATCGCTGTCTTCAGTACCCTCTTTGTCACGCTTTTTGTGATCATGGACCCTCCGGGGATCACCCCGATCTTCCTGGCCCTGACCTCCGGCCGACCGGCCAAGGTGCAGCGCCGGATGGCCTGGCAGGCGGCGACCGTCGCCTTCTGCGTCATCGCCGTCTTCGGACTCTTCGGCCGCCAGATCCTGGGCCGGCTGCACATCTCGACGCCCGCGCTGATGATCGCGGGCGGGCTGCTGCTCCTGCTGGTCGCCCTGGACCTGCTGACCGGCAAGTCGGAGGAGCCGACCCAGACCAAGGACGTCAATGTGGCGCTGGTGCCGCTGGGCATGCCGCTGCTGGCCGGGCCCGGCGCGATCGTGTCGGTGATCCTCGCGGTGCAGCATGCGCACGGTTTCGCGGCGCAGCTCTCCGTGTGGGCGGCGATCGCGGCGATCCACGTCGTGCTGTATCTGGTGATGCGGTTCTCGCTGGTGATCATCCGTGTGATCAAGGACGGCGGGGTGGTCCTGGTGACCCGGCTGGCGGGCATGATGCTCTCCGCGCTCGCCGTGCAGCAGATCATCAACGGCGTGCTGCAGGTCATCGAGGGCGCCTGACCCCCCGGGCCCCTTCGGACGCGGCGGCGCCCCCGTACGACGTGTTCGTACGGGGGCGCCGCCGTGTGTGTATCAGCGGGCGTCGGTGTTAACGGGCGGCGGTGTCGGCCGGGCGGATGTAGATGCGCTGGCCTATGGCGGCGGCCTGCTGCACGATCCGGTTGACGGAGGCGGCGTCCACGACGGTGCTGTCCACGGCGGTGCCGTCGACATCGTCCAGGCGCATGATCTCGAAGCGCATACGGCTTCTCCCTTCGTCTGATCCTCCTGCGGAGAACTGAATGGTGTGGATCGCACGGCTTCGCTGCCAGGCGTTCCGTATGGGTACAACGACCCGCACCCTGCAATCATTCCCTACGCTAAAGAAAAATTTTGACGGTCTAAGTACTGGTGCGAAGCGCGCTTGTGCCCGCCGTCCGGCCGCCCGGACAATGGGTCCCGTATGAACGACGTCCGGCCCACGGGCCCCACCGACCTCGCCGCGCTCGCCGCAGGGATCGAGCGCACCAACGAGCTGCTCACCCGGGTGCTCGCCCAGGCCACCGCCACCACGCCGTCGACCCACGCCGCCTTCGTGGACGCCGGCTATGTCTACGCCGCGGTGGGCAAGCTGGTGGCCGGCACGGAGGACCGCAAGGGCTTCGAGCTGGACGCCGAGGGGATCATCGAGGCGTTCATCGACAAGGCCCGGACGATCTTCCCGGACAGCCGGCTGCTGCGTGTCTACTGGTACGACGGCGCCCGCCGCCGGCTGCACACCCAGGACCAGCAGCGCATCGCCGAGCTGCCCGACGTCAAGGTCAGGCTCGGCAACCTCAACGCCAACAACCAGCAGAAGGGCGTCGACTCGCTGATCCGCTCCGACCTGGAGTCGCTGGCCCGGCATCGCGCGATCAGCGACGCGGTGCTCATCGGCGGCGACGAGGACCTGGTCTCCGCGGTCGAGGCGGCGCAGGGCTACGGCGCGCGGGTGCACCTGTGGGGGATCGAGGCGCCGGGCGGCCGCAACCAGGCCGAGCCGCTGCTGTGGGAGGTCGACAGCGCGCGCATCTTCGACCTGGACTTCTGCAAGCCGTACGTCACCCGCCGGACCGGCGCCGAATATCTGGAGCAGACCGCGGCCGAGGGGCCGGCGCCCAGCCGCGAGGAGGTCCGCTTCGTCGGGGCCCGGGTCGCCGCGCAGTGGCTGTCGGAGCGGGGCCGCGACCGGGTGGCCGAACTCCTGCCCGGCCACCCGTATCTGCCCGGCACCGTCGACCAGGAGCTGCTGACCGCCGCGGAGGCGCTGCTGCGGCACTCCCTGCGCGGCCACGCCGATCTGCGCCGGGTGCTGCGGGACGGCTTCTGGGAGCACGTCCAGGCGCAGTTCTAGCCGGACACCGCCGGGACCGGCCCGGCCCCGGCGCCAGGCCGCTCAGCTCCTGGCGAGGAGCTCGGCCAGCCGGTCGAAGAAGCCCGACCAGCCCGCCTCGGCCTGCTGGTACTGCTCGCTGGTGAGGTTGCCGCCGAGCTGCCGGAAGGCCATCTCCGTACGGTCGCCGGTCTCGGTCAGGGTCACCCGTACGAGTTCGCCCTCGGCGCCGCGCGGCGCGGACTCGTCCGCGATCGTGAACTCCAGCCGCTCGGGCGGCACGACCTCGCGGTACACACCGGAGAACGGCAGCTCACCGCCGTCCGGAGTGCGCATCACCAGACTCCAGGTCCCGCCCGGCCGGACATCCATCGCCACCCGGTCGGCCGGCACCGGCACGTCCCCGCCGAACCAGTACGCGAAGTGCTCGGGCCGCGTCCAGGCCTCGAAGACCAGCTCGCGCCGGGCGTCGAAGGTCCGGTTGAGCGCGATGCCGTGCGGGTCGTCCCCGGAAGTGTCGGTCATGGTCGGGCCCTTCGTACGAAGCCGGTGCCGGCCGGGCGCCGGTGGCCGCCCGCCTTCTGCGATGCTCGCCGAACCGGCCCGCGCCCACGACACGTTCTAGTCCGGACGGCGCATCCCTGCCGCGCGCGCCGCGCCGGCAGCTGCGACGGTCGTCTGCATGAGCGATCGGCAGCCGCCCGCACCCCGCTTCGATTCCGGGGTCTCCCTCTTCCGGCATCCCGTCGAGTGGTGGCGCGGCCGGCGGCGGCGCTGCCGCGAGATGAAGTGGGAGGAGGGCTCGTGGGAGCTGCGCGAGGTGATCCGCGCCGGTATCAACGAGCTCGAAGCGCTGCTGGAGACCAAGCCGCTCCAGCCCGACAAGGCGCGGCTCGCCGACGACGTCCGCGCCGAACTCGACGAGGCGCGGGAGAAGCTCAGCCACGCGCAGCACCCCGGCCACCTGGTCGGAGCGCATCTGAGTGTGGCGCAGATCCATCTCGACGGAGCCCGCGACCTGCTCCTGCGCATGATCGAACCGGAAGAGGTCACCCCGCTCCTGCCGGGGCTGATCGCGCTCGTCCGGGAGCAGTTGCAGGTGAAGGATCCCCGGCGGATGAAGGTCGAGGACATCGGGAAGGAGACGGCCAAGCGCCCCCCGACCCAGGCGGACGTCGAGGCGATCATCGACGCGGTGAACGTCGCCCGGCTCCTGGCGCTGCGTGACCGGCTGCGCGTCGGCAGCTTCGTGCGCATCGTGAAGCACGTGTCCGCCGCGCTGGGGTTCCTCGCGGTGCTCGTCGGCGTGCTCGGCTTCTTCTTCCCGACCGTGGTGCCCCCGTGCTTCACGCCGGAGACACCGGCCGGTGCGGGCGGCAGAGGCCGTACGTTCACCACCGTCTGCCCGGTGTCCAGCAGCGGTGGCCTCAAGGCCGCCGAGGTGCCCGGCAGCATCGCGGAGCTGCCCGCGATCGAGGCCAACTACCTGGTCCTGGAGATCGTCGGGCTGCTGGCCGCCGCCATCGCCGCCGCCTCGGCGCTGCGCCGCATCAGCGGCACCGCCACCCCCTACAACGTGCCCGTGGCCCTGGCGTGGCTGAAGCTGCCGACCGGTGCGCTGACGGCGGTGCTCGGGCTGCTGCTGATGCGCGGCGGGTTCGTCCCCGGTCTGACCGCCCTGGACTCGTCGGCCCAGATCATCGCCTGGGCCATCGTCTTCGGGTATTCGCAGCAGGTCTTCACGCAGTTCGTCGACAAACAGGGGCAGGCGCTGCTGGCCGGCGTCCGCGGGCCGGGCGCGGCGGCGCCGTCCGCCAACCCCGGACCCGCGGCCGGGCCGACGGGATAGGGCGGGTCCGCCCCGGCCCCTCAGCCCACTCCGCTCCAGAACCCCGTCAGCGCCTCGGCCGTCTTCTCCGGGCGCTCGGCGTTGGGGGAGTGCTCCGCGCCCTCGATGACGCTGCGGTGAGCGGCGAGCCGCTCGGCCATCGCGTCCATCCACGGCACCGGCCAGGCGTAGTCGACGGACCCGGAGACCACATGCGTGGCCAGCCCCGTACCGGCCAGCTCCGCCACCCGGTCGGGCTCCTCCAGCATCTGACGGCCGGTCGCGATCAGCTGCTCGGGGACGGTGTTCAGCCAGCGGCGGTGCAGGAACGCGCCGATCTCCGGGGGCGTGGCGGAGTCCGCCGCCTCCGGAGGATCCAGCTCGCGCATCGCCCGCCAGACGCTCTCCATGTCGAGCGAGCCCAGCGCCTGGATCAACAGCCGCACCCGGGCCTGCTGGGCGGCCTCGATGGCCGCGGGCCCGGAGCTGAGCACGGTCAGCGAGCGGAACGGGGCGGCGTCCAGGAGCACGGCGGCCCGGGTGATCAGCCCGCCCAGCGAGTGCCCCAGCAGATGCAGCGGGCCGCTTCCGGGACCGTGCACGGCCCGCGCCTGGGCCAGCACGTCAAGGGCCAACTCCCTTTGCACATAAGCCTGTTCCTCGCGCGGTCCGGGGGACTCGTGCTGGCCGCGGCCGTCCACCGCGACCGCCCGGAACCCCGCCGCGGCCAGCGGCGCCAGCAGGGCGATGAAGTCCTCCTTGCTGCCGGTGAACCCGGGCACCAGCAAGGCCGTCCCGATCGGTGCGCCGTCGGGGCGGGCGTCGTGTACGGCGAACGCCCCGCGCTCGGTGTCGAGTCGGTATGCGTGGGCGCACGGGGGCAGCGTGAGGGTCGGCGGCCTGCTCATGCCACGAGGTTATCCGGGCCGGGCCGCGAAACCGGGGCGGGACGCCGACGACCCGGCACCCGCGGGGAGCGGGGCCGGGTCGTCGGGGGGAATCGAGCGTCAGCTCTCGGGCGTCGCCTCGGCGGCGGCCGCCTTGGCACGGGTCCGGCGGCGGACCGGCTTGGCCTCGGCGGTGTCCGCAGCGGCCTCGGCGGCGGGCTCGGCCGCGGCGGCCTTGCGGGTCCGCTTGGGCTTCGCCGGTGCCTCGGCGGTGTCCACCGCGGCCTCGGCGGCCTTGGCGGCAGCAGTCTTCCGGGTGCGCTTGGGCTTGGCGGGTGCCTCGACGGTGTCCGCAGCGGCCTCGGTGGCGGGCTCGGCCGCGGCGGCCTTGCGGGTCCGCTTGGGCTTCGCCGGTGCCTCGGCGGTGTCCACCGCGGCCTCGGCGGCCTTGGCGGCGGCCGTCTTGCGGGTCCGCTTCGGCTTGGCCGGTGCCGCGTCCACCACGGCGTCCGCGGTCTCCGCCACCACGACCGGTGCCGTCTCGGCGGCGGCCTTGGCGGTGCTGCGGGTGCGGCGGCGCGGTGCGGCGGGTGCCTCGACGGCCTCCGTCACCACGGCGGTCTCGGCGGCGACCGCCGAGGCCTGCGCCGCGGCGAGCGCGATCGCTGCGGTCTCGACGGTCTGGAAGGTCTCCGTGGCCACCGGACGGGCGGCCCGGGTACGGCGCCGACGCGGCTTGGCGGGCTCGGCCGGAGCCTCGGTCACCACGGCGGCGGCTTCCGCAGCCTCGGTGACCACCGCGACCGGGGTCGCCGCCGCGGCGGACTGACCCGAGCGCGTACGCCGACGACGACGCGGCTGACGCGGTCCCTCGGCGGCCGGGGCGTCCTCGGCGGCCGGCGACCCGGTTCCCTGCGCCTCAGGGGTGGCCGGGCCGTCCAGCTCTGCGCCGCCGCGGGTGCGGCGACGCTGACGCGGTGTACGGGTGCGCGGCGGGCGCTCCTCCGTCACGGCACCGCCCCGGCGGGAGCCGCGGCCGCGGCCGCCGGTCTCGCCCAGGTCCTC
Organism: Streptomyces sirii; assembly: GCF_045690365.1. Lineage (NCBI taxonomy): Bacteria > Bacillati > Actinomycetota > Actinomycetes > Kitasatosporales > Streptomycetaceae > Streptomyces > Streptomyces sirii. The sequence goes on from NZ_CP147982.1 coordinate 5,969,865, forward strand.
GACCTCTTCGGCCGCGAGCCCGGCCCGGGTGCGCTCGGCGCGCGGCAGCACACCCTTGGTGCCCTGGGGGATGTGCAGCTGCTCGTACAGGTGCGGCGAGGTGGAGTAGGTCTCCTCCGGCTCGTCGAACGGCAGGTCCAGCGCCTTGTTGATCAGCTTCCAGCGCGGGATGTCGTCCCAGTCGACGAGGGTGATCGCGGTGCCCTTGTTGCCCGCGCGGCCGGTGCGACCGATGCGGTGCAGGTAGGTCTTCTCGTCCTCGGGGGACTGGTAGTTGATGACATGCGTCACACCCTCGACGTCGATGCCGCGGGCGGCGACGTCGGTGCAGACCAGGACGTCGACCTTGCCGTTGCGGAAGGCGCGCAGCGCCTGCTCGCGGGCGCCCTGGCCGAGGTCGCCGTGCACCGCACCGGACGCGAAGCCGCGCCGGGAGAGCTGGTCGGCGATGTCGGCGGCGGTCCGCTTCGTACGGCAGAAGACCATCGCCAGACCACGGCCCTCGGCCTGCAGTATCCGCGAGACCATCTCCGGCTTGTCCATGGAGTGCGCGCGGAAGATGTGCTGGGAGATGTTGGCGACCGTCTGGCCCTCGTCGTCCGGCGCGGTGGCGCGGATGTGCGTGGGCTGCGACATGTAGCGGCGGGCCAGGGAGATGACCTGGCCGGGCATGGTCGCGGAGAACAGCATGGTCTGCCGCTTGGCCGGCAGCAGCTGGATGATCTTCTCGACGTCGGGCAGGAAGCCCAGGTCGAGCATCTCGTCGGCCTCGTCCAGGACGAGGGTGCGCACCTGCGAGAGGTCCAGCTTCTTCTGGCCCGCGAGGTCCAGCAGCCGGCCGGGCGTGCCGACGACCACGTCGACGCCCTTCTTCAGCGCCTCGACCTGCGGCTCGTAGGCCCGGCCGCCGTAGATCGCCAGGACCCGGACATTACGGACCTTGCCGGCGGTGAGCAGGTCGTTGGTGACCTGCTGGCACAGCTCGCGCGTCGGGACGACGACGAGGGCCTGCGGCGCCTCGGTCAGCTGCTCGGGCCGCGAGCGGCCCGCCTCGACGTCCGCGGGGACCGTGACGCGCTCGATGAGCGGCAGGCCGAAGCCCAGGGTCTTGCCCGTGCCGGTCTTGGCCTGGCCGATGACGTCGTTGCCGGAGAGGGCGACGGGGAGCGTCAGCTCCTGGATGGGAAAGGGGGAGATGATGCCGACGGCCTCCAGGGCCTCGGCCGTCTCGGGGAAAATCCCGAGGTCTCGGAACGTAGACAGAATCTTGCCTCTTCTGTGAGACGCGGCGTGAGGCGGCGAAGGGGGTCGTACCGCTCCGTCGTACGGGTTCGTACGGGTCGACCTGATGACGGCCGATGGGGCGGGACCACTGCCAACGCTCAGGCACTCCTGCCGCGAGCGGTGTCCCTCCTGCTGTGCGTATCTCTCGTACGCGCCGCGGGGAGGGCGGTCGGTTTGGAGCCGATCGGGCCACCGACCGGGCATCCGCTTCGTGGAACGACCCACCGGTTACCGGCAGGTCCAATACCACTGTACCCCGGATAGCGCGTACCCATCCGAAGGCTTGTATGAGTGAGGAATACATCACGTCGGGGCGCGGTGCTCGCCCGCGGCCCGCACGACGTTTCCACGGCCGGACGGAAGTGGCTGACCAGGGGCCTTCCCCCGGCCGTCCGGCGGGCTATTGTGCCGGTCATGGGAACGCCTGACAACGCCGCCGCTGACGCGCAAGAACTCACCGGGATCGCCGCCCAGAACTGGGTGCAGGCATCCGCCGACCCGCAGTACCGGGCCGCCGTGATCGACCTGCTCGGCGCGCTCGCATACGGCGAGCTGTCCGCCTTCGAGCGCCTGGCGGAGGACGCCAAGCTCGCGCCGACGATGGACGACAAGGCCGAACTGGCCAAGATGGCCTCGGCCGAGTTCCACCACTTCGAGCGGCTGCGGGAGCGGCTCGCGCAGATCGAGGCGGAGCCGAACGAGGCCATGGAGCCGTTCGCCGCCGCCCTGGACGAGTTCCACCGCCAGACGGCGCCGTCGGACTGGCTGGAGGGCCTGGTCAAGGCGTACGTCGGCGATTCGATCGCCAGTGACTTCTACCGCGAGGTCGCGGCGAGGCTCGACTCCGACACCCGCGATCTGGTGCTGGCCGTATTGGACGACACCGGGCACGCGTCCTTCGCCGTCGAGAAGGTGCGCGCGGCCATCGAGGCCGAACCGCGGGTCGGCGGGCGGCTGGCGCTGTGGGCGCGGCGGCTGATGGGCGAGGCGCTCTCGCAGGCGCAGCGGGTCGTCGCGGACCGCGACTCGCTCTCGACGATGCTGGTGGGCGGGGTGGCCGACGGCTTCGACCTGGCCGAGGTGGGCCGGATGTTCTCCCGGATCACCGAGGCGCACACCAAGCGGATGGCGGCGCTGGGGCTCGCGGCCTGACCCAGGGCGCTTCTTTCGGATCTCCGTGGGCTCGCGTGCCTTAGACCCGCCGACGGCGGCGCCGGGCGGCTCAGGCCGTCCGGTGCCCCTTCAGCGGCGCGGCCGGCCGCCGAAGACGGTGGCGCGGCGGACGCGCCACGACCGAGAGCAGCGCCGCACCCACCGCGACCGCGGCGAGGAGCACCTGCACGGGGTACCCGGGGCCGAGGATCGAGCGGGTCAGCAGGGCGCCGAGCAGCGCCGCCACCGGGCCCGTCGCCAGCGTGAGGGTGCGCGCGGGGAAGCGGTCGGGCAGCCAGCGCACGGCGGACAGGGCGATGGCCAGGCCGATGAACACGGCTCCGAGCGCTTCCCAGATCATGCTGTTCCCTCCCGCGTGCCGGTATGCCCGCGTGCCCACACTCGTGGGCGCGGTGCCGATCGGACGAACAAATCGGTCGTAGGCGGTCGTACCCAGGGGGCGGCGACAGCAACCCTCCCGTCGCGGGTCCCCTGCCTGATCAGCGCAGCCGGGTCGCCCCGAACGGCCTGATCTGCGGAAATCCGGAACCGGAACCGGAAACGGAACCGGTCTGGAACCCAAACGGAGAAGGGGACGGCGCCCGGAGAACCTCCGGGCCACCGCCCCCTGTTGTCTCTTCGCTCACGGACGCCGCTGCCGGCGCCCCGCGGGTCAGAGCGCGCCGAACCCGACCTTGCGGCCGGCCGGCTCGCCGAGCTCCACATAGGCCAGCCGGTCCGCCGGGACCAGGACCTTGCGGCCGTGTTCGTCCACCAGCTTCAGCAGCTCCGACTTGCCGGCCAGCGCGTCGGACACCGCACGCTCGACCTCTTCGGCAGACTGCCCGCTCTCCAGAACGATCTCGCGGGGCGCGTGCTGCACGCCGATCTTGACCTCCACGGCTTTTGTCCCTCCGACGGTCTGGGGGTCCCCAGCGTCAGCTGGGGGAGGATGCGCGGCAAACCGCGCTGTACCCAGCACACATTAGCCCGGTACGGGGACGCGCAGGACGCCCTGGACCACGCCAGCAGCGAACACGGTCAGTGCGTGTCGCTGCCGTGCAGGGGGAAGCCCGCGATGCCCTTCCAGGCGAGCGAGGTCAGCAGCTGCACCGCGGTGTCCCGCGGAACCTGGCTGCCGGAGGAGAGCCAGTAGCGCGCCACCACCTGGGAGACCCCGCCCAGTCCCACGGCGAGCAGCATCGACTCGTCCTGCGAGAGGCCGGTGTCCTCGGCGATCACCGCGCTTATGGCCTCCGCGCACTCCAGGGACACCTTGTCCACCCGCTCGCGCACGGCCGGCTCGTTGGTCAGGTCCGACTCGAAGACCAGCCGGAAGGCGCCGCCCGGGTCCTCCACGTACGCGAAGTAGGCGTCCATCGTGGCCGCCACGCGCTGCTTGTTGTCGGTCGTCGAGGCCAGCGCCGAGCGCACCGACTGCAGCAGCGCCTCGCAGTGCTGGTCCAGCAGCGCCAGGTACAGGTCCAGCTTGCCCGGGAAGTGCTGGTAGAGCACCGGCTTGCTGACGCCCGCCCGCTCGGCGATGTCGTCCATGGCGGCCGCGTGGTAGCCCTGGGCGACGAACACCTCCTGAGCCGCGCCCAGAAGCTGGTTGCGTCGGGCTCGGCGTGGCAGGCGTGTGCCCCGCGGGCGCGCCGCCTCGGTCTGCTCGATGGCGCTCACGCTGCCTCCCAGAAATCGTTCCGTACGCGGTCCGTACAAGGTGGTGCACCGCGCCCGCCATCGTACTTTTGGGTAACCCGGCTGTGCGCGGTCCGGGGTGAGAATTTCTGTCCGGTACGGCTTCCGTAACCCGACATAACGCCCCAGGTCATCGGTATTCGTCTTCGTTGAGTTCCACCACGCGGGCCTGTTCGGCGCGGTCCGCCTCGTTCGCCGCGTCCGGGTCGGCGCCGGTCAGCGGCTCGTCGCGGTGCGGCGAGAGGTCGGTGTACTGCTCCGCGGCGTCCGCTTCCGGAGCCTCCACGTCAATTTCGGTGGCGGCTTCCTCGTCCTCGAAAGTGTCCGGGTCTGTCGGGTCGACGCGCATGGTGGCTCCCTTTCTCGCGGACTTCCTCGTGGACTCGCTTCGTCGGCCCGTGCCGGGCGTGACAGCAGGGCCTCGGGGCGACTGCCCTTGCCTACGAGCCTAGGAGAGGCGCCGCGGCAGCGCGATGCGGTGTGTGACCGCGAACACACAATCGGGGGCGTGATCGTCTCGTAACATCGACTCCATGTCTTCGACCGAGTCGCCGGACACCGCGACCGCAGCCCTCCCGGTGCCCCCGGCCGGCCCCGGTCGGCGCGACGCGGCGGAGACGGTGCGCACCGTGACCCTGACGGGCCTGACGCTGACCGTGCGGGCGCCGGTCGGACGGCCCGCGGGACGGGGCGGCGACGCGGACGACGCCGGCGAGGACGGTGCCGGGCCCGGCCGCGAGCCGGCGCTGTTCGTCCACGGCCTCGGCGGCTCCTCCCTCAACTGGTCCGGTCTGATGCCGCTGCTCGCCGACCGGGTCGACGGCGAGGCGATCGATCTGCCCGGATTCGGGCAGTCGCCGCCGCCCGCCGACGGCAACTACTCCGTCTCCGCGCAGGCGCGGGTGGTCATCCGCTACCTCGACGCGGCCGGGCGCGGCCCCGTACACCTCATCGGCAACTCCATGGGCGGCGCCGTGGCGACCCGTGTGGCGGCGGCGCGCCCGGACCTGGTCCGCACCCTGACGCTGATCTCGCCGGCGCTGCCCGAGCTGCGCCCGCAGCTGGCCGCGGTGCCCACGGCGCTGCTCGCCGTCCCCGGCACCGGCCGGCTCTTCGGCCGGCTCACCCGGGACTGGACCCCCGAGCGCCGCACCCGCGAGGTGCTGGCGCTCTGCTACGGCGACCCCGGACGGGTCAGCCCGGAGGGGTTCAACTCCGCGGTCGACGAATATGCCCGGCGGCTCGAACTCCCTTACATCTGGGAGGTGATGGAGCGATCGGCGCGGGCTCTGGTGAACTCCTACACGCTCGGCGGGCAGCACAATTTGTGGCGTCAGGCAGAGCGGGTGCTCGCCCCGACGCTTCTCGTCTACGGTGGACGCGACCGCCTGGTGTCCTTCCGGATGGCGCGGCGGGCGGCCGCGGCGTTCCGCGATTCGCGACTGCTGACGCTTCCGGAGGCGGGGCATGTGGCGATGATGGAGTACCCGGAGGCGGTCGCGCGGGCCGTCCGCGACCTGCTCGACTGTGAAGTGACCGATGTGACCGCCGAAGCGGGCAGGAGCTGACACGCCCCGTGGGACGCCATAGCCGCCGTAGCCGGCCGCAGACCGAAGCCCCTTCGCCGACGGCCGCGCCGCCCGGTGGCGGCCGGACGCCCCCGCCGGGCTCAGGCCGCCGCAGGCGCGAGCCGATCGAGGGCGACATGGTGCGCGGCGGGCACCCCGAGCAGCGCGAGCCGGGCGGCGGCTGGGGCGCGTTCCCCACCGCACCGGCCTCCCCGATGGCGCCCGGAGCGGCCGCGCCCAGGATTCCCCGGCCGCGCGCGGAGATGTCCGGTACGCAGCCGATGGCCGTACCGGGCGGCGCCGCGGCCCCGCGCCGCGAGTATCTGGACGCCTTCGACGCGCAGGGCCCGTCGTACGAGGCCGACGACGACGTGTTCCTGGCGGGAGCGCCCGGCGGGCGCGGGGTGCCGCCCGGCGGCCGGTTCACCGGGCGCTCGGTGGTCTTCGAGCGCGACGGGATCGACACGGTGGGCGCGCAGGGCGCCGCGCCCGACGGCCCCGACGGCCCGGACCCGGACGGGGAGTTCGACGACGCCTCCGAGGCGCGGGAGCCGGACGGTGCCAGGAAGGGCGGCAAGGGCCGGACGTTCACCGGCGCCGCCGCAGCGGCGGTGACCACCGTGCTCGCCGTCGTCATCGCCGGCCAGGTCGCCGAACAGCACAAGGACGGCGGCGACCCGCAGGCCAGCAGCGGCAACGACCGCACCGAAGGCGTCGGCGACGAGGCCTCCCGGTCGCAGACCAGGCCCACCCAGGACGCCAAACCGGCCAGTTACGACGAGAAGATGACGCAGGTCTTCCCGCTGGCCGCGGACCTGACGGGCAGCGGACGGTTCAAGCCGACCGGCGGCGACGCCGAGGCGCCGGGCCACGGCAAGGTGCTGCGCTACCGCGTCGACGTCGAGGAGGGACTGCCGCTGGACGGCGGGCTGTTCGCCGACGCGGTGCACAAGACCCTCAACGACGACCGCAGTTGGGCACACGGCGGGCAGCGGACCTTCCAGCGGGTGGCGTCCGGCACCGCCGACTTCGTGATCACGCTGGCGAGCCCGGGGACCACCGCGAAGTGGTGTGCCAAGTCCGGTCTCGACACCACCGAGGACAATGTCTCCTGCGACTCGGCGGCGACCGACCGCGTCATGATCAACGCCTACCGCTGGGCGCAGGGCGCCAAGACCTACGGGCCCGACAAGATGCTCGCCTACCGCCAGATGCTGATCAACCACGAGGTCGGCCACCGGCTCGGCCACAACCACGAGGCCTGCTCCCGGCAGGGCGCGCTGGCTCCGGTGATGATGCAGCAGACGAAGTTCCTGACGACGGACGGCGCGACCTGCCGCCCCAACTCCTGGCCGTTTCCCACCCAGCGCTGACCGGACCGAGGTCCCGCGCCACAGCCCGTGCGCTACGGGCTGTGGCGTAGCGATCACATAGCGCGGCGAAACGCCCTTGTGTGGGGAAAGTTACGTGCTTTCACCCCTTCCGGTGGCGCGACGGACAACCGTCCATCGCGCCACCGGCGCTTTTGCATAGCTTCTTCCTGCCAGGTGACGGCCCTGCCGTCGCGCCGGGGTCGTCGATATGGGAGGACGGGGGTGCAGTCGTGCGCATTGGACTGCTCACCGAGGGTGGCTATCCGTATGCGTCCGGTGGATCGCACGCGTGGTGCGACCGGCTCGTGCGCGGGCTCACCGGCCATGACTTCGAGGTCTACGCCCTGAGTACGCAGGCGCGGCAGGAGGCGGGGGAGAGACCCGCCCTTCCGGATCACGTACGGCTGGTGCGCGGTGCGCCCCTGTGGGGCGACTTCCCCACCGAGCACCTCCGGGGCGCGGACGAGCGCCGGGGCCGCGCGCCCGGCCGGCGCGAACGGCGCCGCTTCGCCGAGCACTTCGGCGATCTGGTGACGGCCTTCGTCACGGCCCCGTCCGGTGACCGGCCATCGCACTCCGAGGGCACCCCCGAGAACTCTCTGACCAGTAAGGCGGACCGTTTCGCCAGTGGTCTCTACGGCCTCGCCGAACGCGCCCGGGAGCACGGCGGACTGCCCGCCCTGCTCCGCTCCGAGGACGCCGTACGCACCCTGGAAGCCGCCTGCCACGGCCCGCGCGCGCTGCCGGCCGTCCACGGCGCGCAGGTCAACGATCTGCTGGCGGTCGCCGCACAGCTCGAACTCGCGCTGCGCCCGCTGTCGTTGGACTGGTACGGAGACCGGGACACCCCCGGCCTCGACGGGGTGGACCTCTGCCACGCCACCTCCGGCGGTGCGGCGGCCCTCCCCGGGCTGTTGGCTAAACGCTTCTTCGGTACTCCGCTGCTGGTCACCGAGTGCGGCGTACGGCTGCGCGAGCACTACCTGGCCCGTGCCGCGGCGCCGTTGAGCGCTCCGGTGCGCGCGCTGCTCGCCGCCTTCCAGGGCGCGCTGGCCGCCGAGACCTACGCCCAGGCCGCCCTGATCACGCCCGGCAACACCCACGTCCGCCGCTGGCAGGAGCACTGCGGCGCCGACCGGGCCCGGCTGCGCACGGTCTACCCGGGCATGGACGCCGCCCCCTTCGCCGCGGTGGCCGACGCCCCGGCCGACGACTCCAAGGCGCTGGTGTGGGTCGGCGCCGTCGAGCCCGCGAAGGACCTGGTGGGACTGCTGCACGCGTTCGCCGAGGTCCGCAGGGCCGAGCCGGAGGCGACGCTCCGGATCATCGGCGGGGTGGGCCGCGATCCTCAGGCGTCCGGCTACCTCGCGCAGTGCCGGGCGCTGGCCGCCCAGCTCTTCCCCGACGAGGCGGCCGACGCCCGGACCGTCGGCGAGAACCCGGTCAGCTTCGAGGAGATCGGTAGCCCCGAGGTCCCGAGCCCGGCGGACGCCTATGCCTCGGGGGCGGTGGTGGTGCTCTCCAGCGTCATCGAGGGCTTTCCGCGCTCCCTGGTGGAGGCGATGTTCTGCGGCCGGGCCACGGTGTCGACCGATGCCGGCGCGGTGTGCGAAGTCATCGGCGGCACCGGCCTGGTCGTCCCGCCGCGCAACCCCCGCGCCCTCGCCGAGGCGTGCCGGGCGCTGCTCGGCGACCCGGACCGCAGGGCCCGGCTGGGCGCGGCGGCTCGGGCGCGGGCGCTCGAACTGTTCACGGTGGAGCAGAACATCGCGGCGTTCCGCGGCATCTACCTGGAGCTGATCTCGCGCACCCCGGCCCGCCCGGCCGACCACCGCGCGCTGGACGCCCAGGGTGCACCGCAGCCCTTCGCCCGCCCCGCCGAGTCCCATGTCCCCGGCCGCTGGGCCGCGACCACCACCGCCAAGGCGGACGCGCCGGCCGGCCGTACGCCGAGCTGGGCGGTGCCGGAGGGGAAGCGGTCGGCCGGTGTTCCGGTGATGTCCGAGACATGAGACGGCCGGTGGGACAGGGAGGGAAGGGCGATGAGGCAGGCGAGGTCAGCGTGAGGGAGATGGCAGTGGTGACGGGTGTGCTGGACGTGATGTGTGCGATGGGTGTGGTGGGCGTGGCACTGGTCACCGGCATGGCCGATGTGGCGCACGCCGGCAACCGTGACGGGCTCCGGCGCCGCGGCCGCCCCGGCCGCCCGGCTTACGCGCAGGAGCGCACCGCCGCGGCCGCCCCCGGCCGCCCGCCCCGGGAGCCCGCCGGTCATCCCCGCCCCGAACAGGGCGTCTGTACGCAGCCGGCAAAGGGGGACGGAGCATGACCGCGCCCGAGGGGGGCACCACCCGCGCCCCCGCAACCACGGGGGAGCACCGCCCCGCCACGGGCGAGCGGGCCGCCGCCCGCCCCGCCCGCCGCGGCCCCGCCGACCCCGTACGCGCCCTGATGCACCGCCACCAGAAGCTGTGCGCACACGCCGTCGACGCGCTGGAGATCGCCGCCGGTCTGGAGGCGCACGGTGTCACCGACCGCACCGCCGCCCGCTTCCGGCACCGCGACGTCTTCTCGCTCGCCGAGGAGCTCTACGCCCGGGTGCCGCGCGCGGAGCAGGACACGCCGGAGGCGGGCGGAGGGTGGGGCCGGGGGTGGGGCGGACGCTGCGGCGCCGTACTGCAGCTGCTCCCCGGCGCCGTCTGCGGCGCGACCGTCGCCGCGCTGGCCTCGGTGGGGGAGACGGCGGCCCCCGCCTCCCGTATGGCCGTCGCCGCCGCCGGCGTCGTCCTGCTGGCCCTCGCCGTCCGCCTGGCCGTACGGTCCGGGCCGCTGCGGGCGCGCCACCAGGGCGCCGGATCGCGCACCGCGGGCCTGTGGGTCTGCTGGACGGTCGGGTACGCGGTGTTCGGCGACCGGCTGCTGGCGGAGCTGCTGGCCGGCGGCCCCGACCTGCCGTACGCGCACCCGCGGCCCGCCGTCGCCGCCGCCGTGGCGCTCTCCTGCGCCGTCCTGCCCGCGGCCGGCTGCGCCCGCTGGTTCGCGGTACGCGGGCGGCGCGGTCTGGCCGCCAGCCGCGGCCTGGGGGAACTCGCCGCCCGCACCCGTCCGTTGCTGCTCGCCGCCACGGCGCTCTTCCTGGGCGCGCTGGTGGCGCTGCTGCTGGGCGCCGGAGCGGTCTTCGCGAGCGGCGGGGCGGCGGCGGTGGCCGCGGCGGCCGCGCTGGGAGTGCTGCTCTTCCTCGCCCGGCTGCTCGCCGTCCACGGCTTCCCCGAGGCGGCCGCCGCCGGCTTGGCCTCGGCCGCCGCCCTGGAGGCGCTCGCCCTGGCGCTGGTGCTGAGCGCCCGCCTGCCCGGCCTGGCACCGCTCGTCGTCCCGGTGGAGGCGCTGACCGCCCCCGCGGGACCGGCCGCGGTACCCGCCGTGGCCTGTACTGCCGCCGCCCTGGGCCTCCTCGCCTACGGGCTGCGGGCGCTCACCGGAGCCTGCGCGCACTCGCCCGGCCCCGCCGGACCGGCAAGGCCACCTCGGCCGTGACTCTTCGGCCCACGTCGGGCGCCCACCGTCCCGCACCCCCACACGGGCATCCCACCCACGCACCACCCCCGAAGAGGCACCCCGAAACGGCCCCTTCGGACGCTTCGCCGCGGACCCCTCCCCCCACGTGGCCGCCGCCCCCGGGGCGGAGGCCGTCCCCGCGGCCGAAGTCGACGCACTTCCCTCGATCCGCTTTAGGAGCGCGACACATGAACGTCCACCCGACCACACGTACCGCGGACCGGGGGGTCGCACGATGAGGGTGCTGCTCATCGGTGCCAACGGCTACCTGGGCCGCTATGTCGCCGACCGCCTGCTCGCCGACCCCGCCGTCCAGCTCACCGCCCTCGGGCGGGGCGACGACGCGGACGTCCGCTTCGACCTCGCCACCGGCAGCCCGGGGGCGCTCACCCGCTTCCTGGACGCGGTGCACCCCGGGGTGGTCGTCAACTGCGCCGGTGCCACCCGCGGCGGCGCCCGCGAGCTGACCCGGCACAACACCGTCGCGGTCGCCACCATCTGCGAATCGCTGCGCCGCAGCGGCTGCGGGGCCCGGCTCGTCCACCTGGGCTGCGCCTCCGAATACGGGCCCTCCCAGCCCGGCTCCTCGACCGCCGAGGACGCGGTGCCGCGCCCCGGGGGGCCGTACGGCGTCAGCAAACTGGCCGCCACCGAACTGGTCCTGGGCTCCGGGCTCGACGCGGTCGTCCTGCGGGTCTTCTCCCCGGTCGGCCCCGGCACCCCGGCCGGCTCGCCGCTCGGCCGGCTCGCCGAGGCGATGCGCCGTGCCATGCAGTCCGGGGACAGCGAACTCAAGCTCGGCGGGCTCGGGGTACAGCGGGACTTCGTCGACGTCCGGGACGTCGCCCGAGCCGTGCACGCCGCCTCGTTGTCGGCCGCGCAGGGCGTGGTCAACATCGGCACCGGCCGCGCCGTACGGCTGCGCGAGGCCGCCTCCGTGCTCGCCCGGGTCGCCGGTTTCGGCGGAGCGCTGCACGAACTGGACTCCCCGCCGGCCCGGCTGGTCATCCCCGCGCCGACCGCCGAGCACCCGGCCGGCTCGCCGCCCGCCACCTACCCCTACCCGGACGGCTGCGGCACCTGGCAGCAGGCGGACGTGCGCACCGCCCGAGACCGGCTCGGCTGGCGCCCCCGGATCGGTCTGGAGGAGTCCCTCGCCGACATCTGGATGGAGGCCGCATGTCGTATCTGATCACTCCGGTCGGGGCCACCCGCGCCCCGACCGGGCCCGCGCCGCTCGGCGTCGGCGTGCCGGGCCTGGCCCATCCGCTGCTGGCGCCCACCGAATGGGCCGGGCTGCTGCGCTGCCCCCCGGGGCGGGTGCACTGGGCGGTGCTCGATGTGTCCCACGGCCCCGGGACCCGTCCCGACCCGCACTGCCTGCCGGCCGCCGCCCGGCTGCGTGAGACAGGTGTCCGAGTGCTGGGACACCTGGACCTGCGCCTGGGTGCGCGCCCCTTCGCCGAGCTGATCTCCGACGCGCACCGCTATCTGGAGTGGTACCGCACCGACGGCTTCTGGCTGGCGAACTGCCCCACCGACCGGGCGCTGCTGCCCGCCACCCGGCGGCTCGCCGGGGCCCTGCGCACCCTGTGCGACGGCGGTCACCTCGTCTTCGGGCACGGCACCCACCCCCACCCCGGCTACGCCGAGTCCGCCGACCAGCTCGTCACCTTCGCCGGCCGCTGGGCCGACTACCGCTGGTCGCAGGTGGCCGAATGGACGGCCGACTACGCTCCGGAGCGGTTCTGCCACCTCGTCCACGGTGTGCCGCGCACGCACCTGGACGAGGCGCTGCGGATCGCCCGCTGGCAGGGGGCGGGCACGGTCTGCTTCACCGACCGCCGGGCCGCCGCGGGGGCCGGTGAGGCCGCGGACGCCTGGGCGTCGCTGCCCGGCTACTGGGACGAAATCGTCTCGCGCATCGGACCGGGTGTCTCGGAATGAACAGGGGCGTGGCAGTGTTACGGGGAGACAAGTTCAGTCCTCAGATACCGACCAACCCCCTTGTTGAGGTCATCCGTGTCGCTGCCACCCCTGGTCGAGCCCGCTTCGGAGCTCACCGTCGACGAGGTCCGCAGGTACTCCCGCCACCTGATCATCCCCGATGTCGGGATGGACGGGCAGAAGCGGCTGAAGAACGCCAAGGTGCTGTGTGTCGGCGCCGGCGGCCTGGGCTCGCCCGCGCTGATGTACCTGGCCGCGGCGGGCGTGGGGACGCTCGGCATCGTGGAGTTCGACGAGGTCGACGAGTCGAACCTCCAGCGCCAGATCATCCACAGCCAGTCGGACATCGGCCGCTCCAAGGCCGAGTCCGCGCGCGACAGCGTCAAGGGCATCAACCCGTACGTGAACGTGGTCCTTCACGAGGAGCGGCTCGAAGCCGACAACGTGATGGACATCTTCAGCCAGTACGACCTGATCGTGGACGGCACGGACAACTTCGCCACCCGCTATCTGGTCAACGACGCCTGCGTGCTGCTGAACAAGCCGTACGTCTGGGGCTCGATCTACCGCTTCGACGGCCAGGCCTCGGTCTTCTGGTCCGAGCACGGCCCCTGCTACCGCTGCCTGTACCCCGAGCCCCCGCCGCCGGGCATGGTGCCCTCCTGCGCCGAGGGCGGTGTCCTGGGCGTGCTGTGCGCCTCCATCGGCTCCATCCAGGTCAACGAGGCCATCAAGCTGCTCGCCGGCATCGGTGATCCGCTGGTCGGCCGTCTGATGATCTATGACGCGCTGGAGATGACCTACCGTCAGGTCAAGGTCCGCAAGGACCCCGACTGCGCGGTCTGCGGGGAGAACCCGACCGTCACCGAGCTCATCGACTACGAGGCGTTCTGCGGCGTCGTGTCCGAGGAGGCCCAGGAGGCGGCGGCCGGCTCGACGATCACTCCCTTGCAGCTCAAGGAGTGGATCGACGCCGACGAGAAGATCGACATCATCGACGTCCGCGAGCCGAACGAGTTCGAGATCGTCTCCATCCCCGGCGCGCGCCTGATCCCGAAGAACGAGTTCCTGATGGGCACCGCCCTCCAGGACCTCCCGCAGGACAAGAAGATCGTCCTGCACTGCAAGACCGGCGTCCGCTCCGCCGAGGTGCTGGCCGTGCTGAAGTCCGCGGGCTTCGCCGACGCGGTGCACGTCGGCGGCGGCGTCATCGGCTGGGTCAACACGGTCGAGCCGGAGAAGCCGGTCTACTAGGCCACTGCCGCGCAAGCATCGAGGCGCCGGTCCGTGCGGTACGGACCGGCGCCTTCGTGGTGCGCGGGGCCCGCCGCCCGCGGCCCGCTCAGATCTCGCCCTTGCGCGTCAGGTGGGTGAAGGCCAGCCAGCCCGGCAGGACCGGCAGCCAGAACGTCATCAGGCGGAACAGCAGCACCGCGGGGAAGGCGATGTCGCCGCCCAGGCCCCCCAGCGTCAGCGCCGTGATGAGCGCACTCTCCACCGCGCCCAGACCGCCCGGTGTCGGCGCCGCCGACCCCAGCGCGTTGCCGGCGAGGAAGGCCACCGCGATGCTGGCGTAACTGAGCTGGTCGCCGCCGCCGAACGCGCGGATCGAGGCGTCCAGGCACATCACGTTCGCGGCCGTCAGCAGCAGCATCCCGCCGATGCCGGTGATCAGCTTCCGCGGGCGCTGCAGGATGTCCAGCATCCGCGGCACCACACCGGCAAACAGCGACCGCAGTCGCGTCACCACGAACTTCCGCAGCACCGGCACCGCCGTCACCACCAGCACCAGCACCGCCACCGTCAGCAGACCGGCGATGACCGTACGGGACGGCGACAACTGGTCCTGTCTGCTCTGCATGCCGGTCAGATAGCCGAAGGTCAGCAGCAGCAGGATGTGGCTGCCCAGGCCGAACAGCTGGGAGGCGCCCACGCTCGCCACCGCCAGGCCCGGCCGGACCCCGGCGCGCTGCAGGAAGCGGGTGTTGAGCGCGACGCCGCCGATCGCCGCGGGCGCCACCAGTTTCACGAAGTTGCCCGCGATCTGCGCGACGACGGTCTTGACGAAGCCGACCTTCTCGGTGACGAAGCCCAGCAGGCTCATCGCCGCCGCGATGTACGTCAGCGCCGAGAAGAACATCGCCACCAGCACCCACCACCACTGGGCCTTGCTGATGACGTCGTCGAGGTTGAAGTGCGTCAGCTGCGACAGCAGCAGGTACGCGGCGAACGCCCCGGCGATCCAACTGATCAGGATCCGCGGGCTGAGCCGTTCCAGCTTCGCCGGTTCGATCACCGCGGTGGGCCGGATCAGCAGTACCTGCCGGCGGATCTGGGCGAGCAGGTCCTCCTCGCGGGCCTCCTCGGAGGCCTCGTCCAGGGCCCGCTTCTCGGCGTTCTTCTCCGCGTGCCGTTCGGCCCGTATCGCCTTGCGGTCCTTCGGGCCCTCCGCCTCGCGTGCCTCCCGCGCCTCCTTGGCGGCCTGCGACGCGGCCAGCACCGCCTCCCGCTCCCGCTTGGAGCGCTCCCGGGCCAGCTGGCGCAGGGTGGCGCGGGTGGTGCGGCTGAGCGCGATCGGCTGCAGCAGCGGCAGGCTGTCGGCGACCGCGTCCGGTCCGAGCACCTCGACGGCCGCGGCCACCGCGCGCTCGGCGCCCACCCGCAGCCCGCAGGTGGCCAGCAGCTGGGCGATGTCCATCCGCAGGACGAGATCGCCGGCCGCGATCTCCCCGCCGCGCAGCTCGGTCAGCACGATGTTGCCGGAACGATCCACCAGCAGGGCGTCGCCGACCAGCCGGCGGTGCGCGATCCGCCGCGACTGCAGCGCCTCGACCTGCCGCCAGGCGCTGTGCATCAGCGCGTCGGTGATCTCGTCGTCGGCCAGCGAGTCGAAGGTGCGGCCCCCGATGTGCTCGTAGACCAGCATCACCGCGTCCGGGCCGAGTTCGGAGGTGGCGATCAGCTTGGGCGCGTTGGCGCCGGCCGCGATGGCCGCGTACGCCAGCAGCGCCTCCTGCTCCAGCGCCTGGCGCAGCGACTGCAGGCTGCGGCGCTGGTTGATGCCGCGCAGCGACAGCCGCCGCCAGACCCGGTAGAAGAACCCCTGGGCCTGCTGCTCGCGGTCGACGACGGTGACGTCGATCGGCGGGCCGTCCTCCAGGGTGACGATGTAGCGGCGGCCGCGGTCGCTCTGCTCGGTCTGGTCGGCGTGCTGGGCGTCCTCCGCCCGCATCGCGCTGACCGGGTGGAAGCCGACCCGGCGCAGCCCGGCGAGGAGGTTCTGGCCGGTGGGGCGGACGTTGGGGGAGCCGACGGCGTAGAGGGTGCCGTAGGCGACGGTCCAGCCGATCAGCACCGTCGTGATGATCGCGAACGGGGTGGTGTAGCGGCCGACCAGTACCGCGACGACGTCCAGCAGCACCACGACCCACATCGCGACGCGCCAGCGCGGCCGCCGCGACATCCCCACCGCCGTCATATAGGCGATCACCGGCGCCAGATAGCTGTGCACCGGGGCGGAGAGCGAACCGTTCGCCAGCGGCTGGGTCAGCGCGACCCGGATGGAGGCGGGGGCGGACTCGGCCACCCACAGGTCGGTGGCGAGCGACACCCCGTGGGCGAGGACGGCGGCGAGCACCCCGTCCGCGATCCGCAGCCCGTCCCGCTTGATCAGCCGCTCGACGGCGAACGCCACCGGCACGATCAGCACCAGGACGCTGGAGGTCAGCCCGGCGAGGTTGATCAGCAGCGGCGGCGCCGCCTTCGCGCCGGTGCCGATGTCCCGCGCCAGGCCCGCGGTCGTGCCGTGGGCGAAGGTGGCGAGCCCGAGGACCAGGGCGATCCCGGCGATGCCGAGCAGCAGCCGCAGCAGGTCGGCGGGCCGGTGCACCCGGGCGGGCAGCAGCGGTTCGTCGCCGGAGACCCGGTCGACGTGGAACTCGCCGTGCTCGTCGGCGCTCAGATCGGCGCGGTGCGAGCCCGTACGGGCCCTGGCCCGGGCCGTGCCGGACACCGGCTCGGCGCCCTTGCCGTGCTCGACCCGCTCGTCCTGGTCGGCTCGCTGCTCGGTGTCCCGCTCCTCCTCGTGCCCCTCGGGTGGTTCGGGCTCCACGGGCCCTTGTGGCCTCTCAGACGCCCCGGGTCGTTCGGCCTTCTTGATCGTGCTCGCCTTTTCGGTAGCGGAAGCCGTGACCGGCCTCCGTTGGTGCTTCCCCTTTGGTGCCACCTGCCGCCGCTGCGGCCGCTCGGTCGGTGCGGCCGGGTCGGGGGCGGTGTCGGTGGCGTCGACGGGCAGAGCGTCAGGGGCGCCCGCCTCCCGTGGAGGCGCTGCACCCTGCTCGGCCGTCTCTTCTTGATCTCGTATCACCAGTCACCGTCCGGAAGATGGTGGCACGACCGACCGGTGGAGGAGGGCATCAGGGTGCATTTCGGGGGTACGGGAAGCGGAACCTCGTCCCCCGCTGCCGTCCGGGAGCGGGTGTCACCCCGCCCGTGCCGCGGCGGGCGGCACCGTGCCGCCGGCCTCCAGGGTGGTGCGGGACCGTGTGTCCGGTCCCATTGTCGGTGCCGTGCGGCAGGATGGACCGAATGAGTGGGACCGGAGATGGGGCGGCGGGTGAGCTGCCCGAGTACGCGGAGCGGGTCCTGGCCGTCGCCGAGCTGATCCCGGCGGGCCGGGTGATGACGTACGGCGATGTCGCGGAGTGGCTCCATGAAGAGGGGCAGCCCGAAGCGCTTCCGGCGAAGGGCGGCGGTGGGCGACGGGTGGGCGGACCGCGGCAGGTCGGCAGGGTGATGGCGCTCTACGGCGGCGCGGTGCCATGGTGGCGCGTCGTGCGCGCGGACGGCCGGCTGCTGCCCGGCAGCGAACTGCGCGCGCTCGCGCACTACCGGGACGAGGGCACGCCGCTGCGCCAGGCCCCCGGGTCCGCCGACGACCACATACCGAGGCTCGACCTCCGACGCGCCCGCTGGGACGGGCGGGACGGCGCCGGGGAACCGTAGCCCCGGCGGCAGCGCGCGGGGAGCCGGGGGACGGACTTCGGCCCGCCCGGCTTCTGGCGTAGCGTCGGGCACTGCCGCCACGGCACGGGCCGCCCCCGCCGCCCCGCCGTACGGCACCGGGCCGGACCGGCCGAACGGCCGGCTCCCCGCACCGCGGCGCGCCCCGCACCGCATCCGCACCACGACCAGCACCCTCCTCAGGACCGGCGATCCACGTGAGTTCCTCCTTCTCGGCCGTCCCGCCGACGCAGCCCTACCGGGCGCAGCGGCGGGATGCCTCCGGCGCGTACCGACTGGTGCGTACGCCTCCGGAGCGGGTGGATCCTCCTGCCTTGGACGCAGACCAGCGCGCTGTGGTTGACCACCGTCGGGGGCCGCTGCTGGTGCTGGCCGGGCCGGGCACCGGCAAGACCACGACGCTGGTGGAGTCGGTGGTGCGCCGGGTGCGGGCCGGCGGTGACCCCGAGCGCATCCTCGTCCTGACCTTCAGCCGCAAGGCCGCCGTGGCGCTCCGCGACCGGCTCGCGGCACGGCTGTGCGATCTGGAGGGGCAGCCCGAAGGGCTTCCGGGGAAGGGTGGTGGCGGGCGACGGGCGGGCGTCCCGCAGGCCACGACCTTTCACTCGTTCTGCTACGCCCTGGTCCGCGCCCATCAGGACGCCGACCTGTTCGCCGATCCCCTGCGGCTGCTGTCCGGACCCGAGCAGGACCTGGTCGTGCGCGAGCTGCTCGAAGGGCAGGCGGAGCTGGCCGGCGCCGGCCGCGGCCGGATCGGCTGGCCGGACGAGCTGCGGGCCTGCCTGACCACCCGCGGCTTCGCCGACGAGGTCCGCGCGGTGCTCGCCCGCAGCCGCGAACTGGGCCTGGGCCCGGACGCCCTGGGCGACTTCGCCCGGCGCACCGGACGCCCCGACTGGAGCGCCGCGGCGGGCTTCCTCGCCGAGTACCTCGACGTCCTGGACGGCCAGGGCGTCCTGGACTACGCCGAGCTGGTGCACCGCGCGGTCCTGCTCGCCGGGCGCACCGAGGTCGCGGCCGAGCTGGCCGCCGCCTACGACGCCGTCTACGTCGACGAGTACCAGGACACCGACGTCGCCCAGGTACGGCTGCTGAGGGCGCTCGCCGGCAACCACGGAGCGGCCGGGCGGCCGGGTTCCCCGGGCCGCACGCTGATCGCCTTCGGCGACCCCGACCAGTCGATCTACGCCTTCCGGGGTGCGGACGTCAACGGCATCCTCGACTTCCCCGAGACCTTCCGCCGCGGCGACGGCACCCCCGCCCCGGTGGCGGTCCTGGGCACCTCCCGGCGTTCGGGCGCCGAGCTGCTCGCGGCCACCCGGTCGCTGACCCGCCGGATGCCGCTCACCCGCCTCCCGGCCCGGCAGGTACGCGCCCACCGCGAGCCGGCAGCCGTGCGCGACGGCGGCCGGGTGGAGGTGTTCACGTACCCGACGCCCGGCGCCGAACTGGACAACGTCGCCGACATCCTGCGCCGCGCCCACCTGGAGGACGGCGTGCCCTGGGGCGAGATGGCCGTCCTCGTACGCGCCGGGGGGCGCTCGATCCCCGCGGTGCGCCGTGCGCTCAGCTCCGCCGGGGTGCCGCTCGACATCGACGGCGACGATCTGCCGCTGCGCCACGAACCGGCCGTCGCCCCGCTGCTGACGGCGCTGCGGGCCGCGGCGCGGGCGGCGCTGGGGACCGTCGCCGCGGGGTCCGGCACCACCGGGGACGCGGCGGCGCGGGACGTGGTGGACGGGGCCGCCGAAGAGGCCGCCGCCCCCCGCCGGCTCGACGCCGAAACCGCCCTCGACCTGCTGACCTCCCCCCTCGGCGGGATGGACGCCACCGACCTGCGCCGCCTGGGCCGCGCCCTGCGCGAGGAGGAGCGCGCCGCCGGGCAGCCGCTGCCGCGCCCCTCCGACGAGCTGATCGCCCGGGCGCTCGCCGAACCCGAGCGCCTGGTGGCCCACGACCCCGCGTACGCCCGTGGCGCCCAACGGCTCGGCCTGCTGCTGCGCAAGGCCGTCGAGCTGCTCGTCGGCGGCGGCACCGCGGAGCAGGCGCTGTGGGAGCTGTGGGACGGCACCCCCTGGCCGCAGCGCCTGGAGCGGACCGCCCGGCGCGGCGGCGCCGCCGGGCGCAACGCCGACCGGGACCTCGACGCGGTGGTCGCCCTCTTCGAGACCGCGGCCCGCGCCGAGGAACGCACCGGCGGCCGCGGCGCCCTGAACTTCCTGGAGGAGCTCGACGCCCAGGACATCGCCGCCGACACCCTCACCCGCCGCACGGTGCGGCCCGACGCGGTACGGCTGATGACCGCACACCGCGCCAAGGGCCTGGAGTGGCGGCTCGTCGTCGTCGCCGGCGTCCAGGAGGGGCTCTGGCCGGACCTGCGCCGCCGCGGCTCGCTCCTGGAGGCCGACCGGATCGGCCGCGACGGCCTCGCCGAGCCGCTCACCCCGGGCGCGCTGCTCGCCGAGGAACGCCGGCTGTTCTACGTGGCGGCCACCCGGGCCCGCGAGCGCCTGGTGGTGACCGCCGTGAAGGCCGCCGCCGACGACGGCGACCAGCCCTCCCGGTTCCTCACCGAGCTGGGCGTCGCCCCCCAGGACGTCACCGGCCGCCCGCGCCGCCCTCTGGCCGTCGCCGCGCTCGTCGCCGAGCTGCGCGCCACCACCGTCGACCCGGCCGCCGGCCCCGCGCTGCGCGAGGCGGCCGCCGAGCGGCTCGCCAAGCTGGCCGCCCTGCACGACGACGACCACCGGCCCCTGGTGCCGGCCGCCCACCCCGACAGCTGGTGGGGCCTTGCCGAGCCGACCCGCAGCACCGTGCCGCTGCGCGACCGCGACCGGCCCGTGGTCCTGTCCGGCAGCGCCCTCGACCAGCTCGCCAACACCTGCTCCCTGCAGTGGTTCCTGGGCCGCGAGGTCAAGGCGGACACCCCCGCCACCGCCGCCCAGGGCTTCGGCAACGTCGTGCATGTGCTCGCCGACGAGGTCGCCTCCGGCCGCACACCGGCCGATCTGGGCGTCCTGATGGAGCGGCTGGACTCCGTATGGGACGCGCTGGCCTTCGACGCCCCCTGGAAGTCCCGCCAGGAGAAGGACAACGCCCGTGCCGCCCTGGAGCGGTTCCTGCGCTGGCACGTCATGGAGCGCGAGACCCACGGCCGCGACACCGTCGCCACCGAGCACGGCTTCGACGTCGCCCTGCGGGCCGGCGCCTACGAGGTCCGTATCCGCGGCAGCATGGACCACGTCTCCCGGGACGCGCAGGGCAGGGCGTACGTCGTCGACTTCAAGACCGGCAAGCAGAAGCCGACCGGACCGGAGGTCGCCCGCCACCCCCAGCTCGCCGTCTACCAGCTCGCGGTGCGGGAGGGCGCCGTCGACGAGGTCTTCGACGGGCGCACCCCCGAGGCGGGCGGCGCCGAGCTGGTGCATCTGCGACTCGGCGCGCCCCGGAAGGAGGGCGGCGAGGCACTGCCGGCCGTACAGGCGCAGCCGCCGCTGGACGGCGGGAGCGGTGAGCACGGCGAGAGCGGCGGGAACGGCGAGTGGGTCGGTGAGCTGCTCGCCACCGCGGCGGGTCGCGTACTGGAGGAGCGGTTCACGCCCACGACCGGGACGCACTGCGCCCACTGCACCTTCCGGGCCTCGTGCAGCGCGCAGCCGGAGGGCCGCCACGTGGTGGAGTGAGCCGGCCGCGGCTGCCGGGGAGCGGGCTGTGACCTGCGCGGACGCCACCGCCGGCGGCGATTGTCAGTGCCGCCCGTTACGGTTTTCGCTGTGTCAGCCCGCATCACCGACCCCGAGCAGCTCAAGGAGCTGCTGGGCATCCCGTTCACACCGGAGCAGACGGCGTGCATCACCGCCCCGCCCGCCCCGCAGGTCATCGTGGCCGGAGCCGGTTCCGGAAAGACCACGGTCATGGCCGCGCGGGTGGTGTGGCTGGTGGGCACCGGCCAGGTCGCCCCCGAGCAGGTCCTCGGGCTGACGTTCACGAACAAGGCGGCCGGCGAGCTCGCCGAGCGGGTGCGGGCCGCGCTGCTGGCCGCCGGCGTCACCGACCCCGACGCCCTCCCGCAGGACGGCGCCGCCCCCGCCGACCAGCCCCCCGGAGAGCCCCGGATCTCCACGTACCACGCCTTCGCCGGCCAGCTCCTGACCGACCACGGCCTGCGCATCGGCCTGGAGCCCAGCGCCCGGCTGCTCGCCGACGCCACCCGCTTCCAGCTCGCCGCGCGCACCCTGCGGGCCGCCCCCGGCCCCTATCCGTCCCTTACGACCTCCCTGCCCTCCCTCGTGGAGGACCTCCTCGCCCTGGACGCCGAGCTCGCCGAGCACCTCGTCGACCCGGCCCGCCTGCGCGCGTACGACACCGCCCTCCTGGCCGCCCTCGACGGGGTCAAGCTCAGCAACGCCGACCTGCGCAAGGTCCCCGAGACCGCCCGCGGCCGCCTGGAGCTGCTCGACCTCGTCGCCGCCTACCGCGGCGAGAAGCGCCGCCGCGATCTGCTCGACTTCGGCGACCAGATCGCCTCCTCGGCGACCCTCGCGACGACCCGCCCCGAGGTGGGCCGGATCCTGCGCGACGCCTTCCGGGTCGTCCTGCTCGACGAGTACCAGGACACCTCCGTCGCCCAACGGCTGCTGCTGTCCGGCCTGTTCGGTTCCGGCACCGGCCATGCGGTGACCGCCGTCGGCGACCCCTGCCAGGCCATCTACGGCTGGCGCGGCGCCTCCGTCGCCAACCTGGACGACTTCCCCGCCCACTTCCCCTTCGAGGACGGCACGCCCGCCCGCCGGTACGCCCTGAGCGAGAACCGCCGCAGCGGCGGCCGCCTCCTCGCGCTCGCCAACGGCCTCGCCGCGCCCCTGCGCGGGATGCACGAGGGCGTCGAGGCGCTGCGCCCCGCCCCCGGGGCCGAGCGCGACGGCATCGTGCGCTGCGCCCTGCTGCCCACCCACGCCGAGGAGCTCGGGTGGCTCGCCGACTCCCTGGCCCATCTCGTCCGCACCGGCACCCCGCCCGGCGAGATCGCCGTACTGTGCCGGACCGCCGCCGACTTCGCCCGCATCCAGGGCGAACTGGTCGCCCGGGACATCCCCGTGGAGGTCGTCGGCCTCTCCGGGCTGCTGCATCTGCCCGAGATCGCCGACCTCGTCGCCGTCTGCGAGGTCCTCCAGGACCCCACCGCCAACGCCGCCCTGGTCCGGCTGCTGACCGGCCCGCGCTGGCGGATCGGCCCCCGCGACCTGGCCCTGCTCGGCCGCCGCGCCCGCGCGCTCGTCCACCACGGCGGCCCCTCCGACGATCCCGCACAGCGCCTCGCCGAGGCCGTCGAGGGCGTCGACCCGGCCGAGACGATCTCGCTCGCCGACGCCCTCGACACCTTCCTGGAGGCCGACGGGCCCGCCGACGGCCTCCCGTTCTCCGCCGAGGCGCGGGTGCGCTTCGCCTACCTCGCCACCGAGCTGCGCGACCTGCGGCGCTCCCTGGGTGATCCGCTCATGGACGTCCTCCATCGGATCCTCGCCGTCACCGGCCTGGAGGTCGAGCTCTCCGCGTCCCCGCACGCCCTCGCCGCCCGCCGCCGCGAGACGCTCGGCACCTTCCTCGACATCGCCGCGGGCTTCGCCGCCAAGCAGGGCGGCGAATCCCTCGACGGCGACGCCTCCCTCCTGGCCTTCCTCGGCTTCCTGCGCACCGCCGTCCAGTACGAGAAGGGCCTGGACAGCTCCCTCCCCGGAGGCGACAACACCGTCAAGGTGCTCACCGCCCACAAGTCCAAGGGCCTGGAGTGGGACGTGGTCGCCGTCCCCGGCCTGGTGGCCAAGCAGTTCCCCAGCGAACAGGCCCGCGAGTCCTGGACCGCCCGCACCAAGGTCCTGCCGCACGCCCTGCGGGGCGACGCCGCCACTCTCCCGGACGTCGAAGAGTGGGACGCCCGTGGCCTGAAGGACTTCAAGGAGGCGATGAAGCACCACCAGGAGACCGAGGAACTCCGCCTCGGCTATGTCACCTTCACCCGCCCCCGCTCCCTGCTGCTCGGCTCCGGTCACTGGTGGGGCCCCCATCAGAAGCGCCCCCGCGGCCCGTCGGCGTTCCTGGAGGCGCTGCGCGAGCACTGCGAAGCGGGGCACGGCGAGATCGAGTTCTGGGCCGAGCCGCCCGAGGACGGCGCCGAGAACCCCGCCCTCGCCGAGGCCGCCGCGGAACAGGCCTGGCCGCTGCCCCTCGACCCCACCGCCATGGCCCGCCGCCGTGACGCCGCGGCCAGGGTCCGCGCCCATCTGGCGCGCCGCACAGGCTCGCCGGCGCCCGCCCCCGCCTCGACGCCCGCTCCGCTCGCCGCGCACGACCCGGAGTGGCCGCCGCCACCGGCTCACGACGTGGCGGAGGAGAGCGGCGACCCGTACGACGACCTGCCCGAGCCCGACCCGTTCGACGACCTTCCGCCGTACGGCGAGGGTCCCGACGCCGACCCGTACGACGCCGACCCGTACGACGAGGCGCTCGACGCCGACCCGTTCGGCGAGACCCTCGAAGCGGACCCGTTCGACGGGGCTCCGCCGTTCGACGCCCCCGGCACCGATGCCGCCCCGCCCCGCCCCCGCATCGTCGCCCCACGCTCCGCCGAGCCCGATCTCACCGGTCCGCGCGGCCTCGCGGAGACCGATCCCGACGGGCCCGCCCCCATCGGACCCGGCGTCCCCGCCCCCGGCCGCGGCGGCGCTTCGCCGCACACCCTCCTCCCCGAGGAGCGCCGCATCCTCGGCTCCTGGGACCGCGATCTGGACGCGCTCGCCGCCGAGCTGCGCCGCTCGCGCGCCACCGTCCGCGAGGTCCCGCTGCCCGCCGCGCTCAGCGCCACCCAGCTGCTCCGCCTCGCCGCCGACCCGGACGGCTTCGCCCGCGAGCTGGCCCGCCCCATGCCGCGCCCACCCCAGCCCGGTGCCCGCCGCGGTACCCGCTTCCACGCCTGGGTCGAGTCCCGTTTCGAGGAGCTGACCCTGCCGCTGCTAGGCCCCGAGGAACTCCCCGGTGCCGAGGAGGGCGAGGAATCCCCGATCGCCGACGAACGCGACCTCGAAAGCCTGAAGGAGGCCTTCGCCCGCAGCCCGTACGCCCACCGCACGCCGTTCCGTATCGAGGCCCCTTTCCAGCTGACGCTCGCCGGACGAGTGATCCGCGGCCGCATCGACGCGGTCTACAAGGAACGCGGCCCCGACGGCGACCGCTTCGAGATCATCGACTGGAAGACCGGCCGCGACCGGACCGCCGACCCCCTCCAGCTGGCCGTCTACCGCCTCGCCTGGGCCGAGCGCTACGGCCTGCCCCCGTCCGCCGTCGGTGCCGCCTTCCTCTACGTCCGCAGCGGCGAGCTGGTCAGACCCGCCCGCCTGCCCGGCCGGGCCGGTCTCGAACGGATCCTGCTCGGCGAGACCGCCGACCGGCCTCCCCCGGAAGGCCGATAGGCTCGGTCGTATGAGCACAACCCCGGACAACGCCGTCCGCGCGTACATCACCGACCATCGCGAGGCCTTCCTCGACGACCTCGCCGACTGGCTGCGCATCCCCTCGGTGTCCGCCGACCCGGAGCGCGCCGGCGATGTGCGCCGCAGCGCCGAATGGCTCGCCGCGAAGCTCACCGACACCGGCTTCCCGACCACCGAGATCTGGGAGACCGACGGCCTGCCCGCGGTCTTCGCCGAGTGGCCCTCCGGCGACCCCGCCGCGCCGACCGTGCTCGTCTACGGCCACCACGACGTCCAGCCCGCCGCCCGCGAGGACGGCTGGCACACCGACCCCTTCGCGCCGCAGACCGTCGACGGCAAGCTCTACGCCCGCGGCGCCGCCGACGACAAGGGCCAGGTGTTCTTCCACACCCTGGGCGTGCGCGCGCATCTGGCCGCGACCGGCCGTACCGCCCCCGCCGTCAACCTCAAGCTGCTGATCGAGGGGGAGGAGGAGTCCGGCTCACCGAACTTCCCGGCCCTGATCGACAAGCACGCCGACCGCCTCGCCTGCGACGCGGTGGTCGTCTCCGACACCGGCATGTGGTCCAGGGACACCCCCACGGTCTGCACCGGCATGCGCGGGCTGACGGACTGCCAGATCGATCTCCACGGCCCGGACCAGGACATCCACTCCGGCTCGTTCGGCGGCGCCGTGCCCAACCCCGCCACCGAGGCCGCCCGGCTGGCCGCGGCGCTGCACGACGACGACCGCCGTGTCGCCGTTCCCGGCTTCTACGACGGCGTGATCGAGCTCACCGACCGCGAGCGCGAGCTCTTCGCCGAGCTGCCCTTCGACGAGGCGGAGTGGCTGCGCACCGCGCACTCCCACGCCGCGCTCGGCGAGGCCGGCAGTACGACCCTGGAGCGCATCTGGGCCCGCCCCACCGCCGAGGTCAACGGCATCGGCGGCGGCTATCAGGGCCCCGGCGGCAAGACCATCGTCCCGTCCTCCGCCCAGCTGAAGCTCTCCTTCCGGCTGGTCGCGGGCCAGGACGCCGCCGCCGTCCAGCAGTCCGTACGCGACTGGGTCGCCGACCGGCTCCCGCCCGGCATCCGCCACGAGATCACCTTCTGGGGTGCCACCCGCCCCTGCCTCACCCCGCTCGACCACCCCGCGCTCCAGTCCGTCGTCCGCGCCATGGGACGCGCCTTCGGGCAGAAGATCCGCTTCACCCGCGAGGGCGGCTCCGGGCCGGCCGCCGACCTCCAGGACGTCCTGGGTGCCCCGGTCCTCTTCCTCGGTATCTCCGTCCCCTCCGACGGCTGGCACGCGCCGAACGAGAAGGTCGAGCTCGACCTGCTGATGAAGGGCGTCGAGACCGCCGCCCACCTGTGGGGGGACCTGGCGGAGAACTGGCGCACGGCTTGATCGCGCCGGCCCCCCGTAGCCTTGAGGGCACGGGAGGTACCCCCATCGCCGCACCGCTCCGCGACCGTACGCAGCAATCACCCACGCCATAGGGGGAGTTGGAAACAGCAGTGACCACCACCTGGACCGACCACACCACCGACCGGCCGCTCACCTTCAGCGCGCCGAGCGGGATCGACCGTTCCGCCCACCACCGTTTGGACGAGGCCTGGCTGGCGGCGGCCTGGAGCCACCCGACGACCCGTGTCTTCGTGGTGTCCGGAGGCCAGGCGCTGATCGACGACACTCCCGACGGCCGCACCGAACTGATCATGACGCCGTCCTTCGAGGCGCCGCTGACCGAGGCGCACCGCTACTACCTCGGCACCGACGACGACGGGGTCAGCTACTTCGCCCTCCAGAAGGACGCGCTGCCCGGCCGCATGGACCAGTCCGCGCGCCCGGCGGGCCTGCGCGAGGCCGGGCTGCTGCTGTCCCCGAGGGACGCCGGCCTGCTCGTCCACGCCGTCGCCCTGGAGAACTGGCAGCGTCTGCACCGCTTCTGCTCGCGCTGCGGCGAGCGCACCGTCATCGCGGCCGCGGGTCACATCCGCCGCTGCCCGGCCTGCGGCGCCGAGCACTACCCGCGCACCGACCCGGCCGTGATCATGCTGGTCACCGACGAGGAGGACCGCGCGCTCCTGGGACGCCAGGTGCACTGGCCCGAAGGGCGCTTCTCCACCCTCGCGGGCTTCGTCGAGCCGGGCGAGTCCATCGAGCAGTCCGTGGCCCGCGAGGTCTTCGAGGAGGCGGGCGTCGTCATCGGCGACGTCGAGTACGTCGCCAGCCAGCCCTGGCCCTTCCCCTCCAGCCTCATGCTGGGCTTCATGGCCCGCGCCACGTCCTGCGAGATCCAGGTCGACGGTGAGGAGATCGAGGAGGCCCGCTGGTTCTCCCGCGAGGACCTGCGCGCCGCCTTCGAATCCGGCGAGGTCCTCCCGCCGTACGGCATCTCCATCGCCGCCCGCCTGATCGAGCTCTGGTACGGCAAGCCGCTGCCGAAGCCGTGAGCGAAGGCCGCCGGCCGGCTCCCTCACCGGGACCGGCCGACGGCCCTGTGCGTGAACTCACACCGGGCCGGCCGGGCTCCCGCCGAGGGCGCCCGGTTCGTGTCCTTACGCGGTGTGTCCGGCCATGCCGCGCTCGGCCCTCAGGCCGCGCCCACCTTCTGCTTGACCTGCGCCAGGGACGGGTTGGTCAGCGTCGAACCATCGGCGAAGAGCACGGTCGGCACCGTCTGGTTGCCGCCGTTGGCCTTCTCCACGAACGCCGCGGACTCCGGGTCCTGCTCGATGTTGATCTCGGTGTACGCGATTCCCTCACGGTCCATCTGGCCCTTCAGCCGACGGCAGTAACCGCACCAGGTCGTGCTGTACATCGTCACAGTGCCCGCCATGCGCCCCGCGCTCCTTAGTAAGTCGTGATCCATACCGCCCACTCGGCGCGGCCAAGGAGCACAACGCACATCGGGCCCCGGCAATTCCCGTCCTCGCGGAACCGCCGACGCACCCAGTCTCCGGCATACCGCCGGCGCACGTCGCCGGCCGTCCACAGCGGCCACGTCCGGTACGACCGCGTCCCTGCGGCTGTGGACAGGCGTCCCGGGCGCCTCAGCGGACCTGGCAGCATGGCGGGGTGACAGCAGCAACGGACTCCTCTCTCTTCCCGCCGGTGCCTGATTCGGCCGACGGGGTGCTCGACGGGCTCGACCCCGAGCAGCGCGAGGTCGCGACGGCTCTGCACGGTCCGGTGTGTGTGCTGGCCGGCGCCGGCACGGGCAAGACGCGGGCGATCACCCACCGGATCGCGTACGGCGTGCGGGCCGGGATCCTGCAGCCCGCGAGTGTGCTCGCGGTCACGTTCACGGCCCGCGCGGCCGGCGAGATGCGCGGCCGACTGCGCCAGCTCGGCGCCGGCGGGGTCCAGGCCCGGACGTTCCACTCCGCGGCCCTGCGGCAGCTGCAGTTCTTCTGGCCGAAGGCGGTCGGCGGCGAGGTCCCGCGGCTGCTGGAGCGCAAGGTCCAGCTCGTGTCCGAGGCCGCCGCCCGCTGCCGCGTCCGGCTCGACCGCAACGAGCTGCGCGATGTCACCGCCGAGATCGAATGGTCCAAGGTCACCCAGACCGTGCCGGCCGACTACCCGGCCGCGGTCGCCAAGGCCGCCCGCGAGGCCCCTCGCGACCCGGCCGAGATCGGGCAGATCTACGGCACGTACGAGCAGCTCAAGCGCGACCGGGGCGCCATCGACTTCGAGGACGTGCTGCTGCTCACCGTCGGCGTGCTGCAGGACCGGCACGACATCGCCGAACAGGTCCGCGCCCAGTACCAGCACTTCGTCGTCGACGAGTACCAGGACGTCAGCCCGCTCCAGCAGCGGCTGCTGGAGCTGTGGCTGGGGGACCGCGACAGCCTCTGTGTGGTCGGCGACGCCAGCCAGACGATCTACAGCTTCACCGGCGCCACCCCCGACCACCTCCTCAACTTCCGCACCCGCCATCCGAACGCCACGGTCGTCAAGCTCGTCCGTGACTACCGCTCCAGCCCGCAGGTCGTGCACCTCGCCAACGGTCTGCTCTCCCAGGCCAAGGGGCGCGCCGCCGAGCACCGCCTGGAGCTGGTCTCGCAGCGCGCGGCCGGACCCGAGCCGGTGTACACGGAGTACGCCGACGAGCCGGCCGAGGCGGAGGGCACCGCCCGCCGCATCCGGGACCTGATCGCCTCCGGTGTGCCGGCCAGCGAGATAGCGGTGCTCTTCCGCGTCAACGCCCAGTCCGAGGTCTACGAGCAGGCGCTGGCCGATGCCGGAGTGCCGTATCAGCTGCGGGGAGCGGAGCGGTTCTTCGAACGGCCCGAGGTGCGCGAGGCCGGCATCAAGCTGCGCGGCGCCGCCCGCTTCGGGGCCAACGACACACTGCTGGACGACGCGGTGGATCTGCCGTCCGAGGTGCGGGCGGTGCTCAGCGACATGGGCTGGACCGGCGAGCCGCCGGCCGGCTCGGGGGCGGCTCGGGACCGCTGGGAGTCCCTGGCGGCCCTCGTACGGCTCGCCGAGGACTTCGCCGGGGCCCGGCCCGGCGCCTCGCTCGCCGACCTGGTCGCCGAGCTGGACGAGCGGGCCAACACCCAGCACGCCCCGACGGTGGAAGGCGTGACGCTCGCCTCCCTGCACGCCGCCAAGGGCCTGGAGTGGGACGCCGTGTTTCTGGTGGGCCTCACCGACGGCATGATGCCGATCACCTACGCCAGGACCGATGAGCAGATCGAGGAGGAGCGCCGCCTCCTGTACGTCGGCGTGACCCGCGCCCGTCAGCATCTGGGGCTGTCCTGGTCGCTGGCGCGCTCTCCCGGCGGGCGGGCCTCGCGCAGCGCCAGCCGCTTCCTGCGGGGCCTGCGCCCCGGTTCGGGGGCGGTCGCGGGGCGCCGCAGGCCCGGCGCTGGCACGGGCGGCGTGGAGCGCGGCGACGGGGCGGCGGCGGTGGCCAAGCGCCCCGCGCACCGCCGCCCGGCCCGCTGCCGGGTCTGCAACAGAACGCTGACGGACGCCGGCGAGATGAAGCTGATGCGGTGTGAGGACTGCCCCTCGGAGCTCGACGAGGCGCTGTACGAGCGGCTGTGCGAGTGGCGGGCCGAGCAGGCCGCTCGTTCGCGGCAGCCCGCCTACTGCGTCTTCACCGACAAGACCCTGATGGCGATCGCGGAGGCCGTTCCGGGAACCGAATCGGAGCTTGCGGTCATCTCAGGAGTGGGGCGGCGCAAGTTCGACCGCTACGGCAGCGATGTGCTGGCTATCTGCGCCGGCGAGGAGCTCATGGGAGCCTCGGGAGACCCGTCCGAGGGACCCGCGGAAAACTCGTCGGAAAAATAGTTTGCGCACGCGGAGCGCATCCCCATAGCCTTCGGAAGCAACGGAGACAACGGAAACTTTTCCGAGATCCGATGGATCCGTGCTGTACTTGAACACCCTGGAACGGGACCTCCCGTTCCACCGAGACGCCGAGAGGAGGCGAGCCCAGTGATCAGCTTCATCGAGACCAACAAAATGACCGATCTCTCGGTCGTCGCCACCTGCACGCTCGGCTCCTCGCTCCGTGGCACCGGTCTGTCCGGCTTCGGCCGCCTGTCCGGTACCGAGGTCGCGCGCCCCGAGTCCCTCGCCGTGCTGACGCACAGTGAGCGCACCGCGCGACCGACCGAGGCACCTGCGGCAGTAGCAGTGGCGGCTGAGGCGAATGCCTTTGCCATCGCGGCGGCCAATGGTGCCGAATCCCGGAAGCAGTACCAGACGCAGCATGAAATGTGGGCCTACCGCGGCCTCGAACCCTGGAGAGATCCAGCCTGATCGGCAGATCAGGTCGGCACCTTCCAGGGCCGCGGAACCCACACCGGGATCCGCGGCCCTTTTGTTTGCCCATTGCGCCCGCCACCAGCCGGGCCAAAACAGACGAGGAACACACACCGTGCAACTGCAGACGCACACCCCGTCCGTAGCCACCGACCTGATCCCTCCGCCCGACCTCCAGGAGAACCCCTTGCTGCCCCTCACCGAGCTCGACGACGAGATCGACCGCCTCGGCGCTGCCGTCCCGTGCCGCACCTATGACCCCGAGGTCTTCTTCGCCGAGTCCCCGGCCGACGTGGAGTACGCCAAGACGCTCTGCCAGACCTGTCCGGTCCGTGAGGCCTGCCTCGCCGGTGCCAAGGACCGTCGTGAGCCGTGGGGCGTCTGGGGCGGCGAACTCTTCGTCCAGGGCGTCGTGGTGCCCCGGAAGCGTCCGCGTGGCCGTCCGCGCAAGAACCCGGTCGCGGCATGAACACCATCGGAACAGGAACGATCGACCGTCCCGTCACACGGGATCCCAAGAAGCAGGACCCCACGATGAACCCCACCTTCACCGACACCCCCGTCCCCGCGAACGCCGACGTGATCGAGTCGCGTCAGAACAGGAACCACGCCATGCAACTCATCCCAGAAGCCCTGGCCCGTGCGCATATGCATGAAAGGCTGCGGGAAGCCGAGTCCGAACGCAGGGCTCATCGGCTCGCCGCCGCGCGGCGCATGCAGCGGCGGGCCGAGCGCGCGTCGCTCCGGGCCCGCCGTGCCCTGGCCATGGCCGTGATGCAGTAGGGCGGTGCCCTGACACCGCCCCCCTCCGCCGCGGGGCTCGTCCGAGAGGGCGGGCCCCGCGGTGCGTTGCATCCGGCTTCGCGGGGTTGGCGGGGATATCGTCGGATGGTGGACCGGAAGACGCATGAACAGGCGGAGTTGGCCGACGGGCACACGGTGTGCGCCGGCTGTGGCGCGGTCGCCGAGGGCGCTCCGCCGACCTGGACCTGCTCCGTGGAGAACGGCGAGCGCCGCTACTTCTGCGACAAGTGCGCACGGGAGCACATCCGGGCGATCGAGGGACGCCTGGATTCGAGCTGGTGGTGAGATCCGCCCGGCGGGCTCAGGCCGGGGTCTCCTCGACGGCCTCCTCGGTGACGTCCGGCGCCGGCGGTTCCTCCTCCACGAAGCCGGGCATCCACGCCTCCAGCTCGTCGCGCAGCCGTACCGTCGCGCCCAGCTGGCACAGCACCCCGATCGTGCTCAGGGTGACTCGGTGGATCAGCAGATACGCGGGTGGCAGATTGAGCCGCTTGCCCAACTGGTGTGCGGGGGAGCGGGGATCGCCGACCCGGGCCGCCTGCTGGCGCATCCAGCTCCGGGTGAAGGTGAACTCGTCCGCCTGGGCGGGCTCGATGATCGGCAGCAGATACTCCAGTACCGCGTCCGGATCCAGCTCGATGGACTCCTTGACGAAGCCCTCCTGGCACAGCTGCTGATAGACCGCGTCCGCCTCGCCGTCCAGCGTCATCCGCAGTGAGGCGCCGATCGTCGGCGGCAGCCCGTCGGGCAGCCGGTCGACGGTGCCGAAGTCCAGCACGCCCAGCCGCCACTGCTCGGCGGGCCCGTCCGGGAAGTCCCCGGCCAGCAGCCGGAAGTTGCCCGGATGCGGGTCGGCGTGCAGCAGGCCGGTGCGCGCCGGGCCGGAGAACAGGAAGCGGGCCAGGAGCTGACCGGCCCGGTCCCGCTGCTCTTCGGTGCCGTCCGAGATCACCTCGGACAGCGGCACCCCGTCCATCCACTCCGTCACCAGCACCTGGTCGCACTGGTGCACCACGGCCGGCACCACCACGTCCGGATCGTCGGCGAACTCCTCGGCGTGTGTCTGCTGGGCCTGCGCCTCCAGGGAGTAGTCGAGCTCCTCCGAGACCCGGTCGCGCAGCTCGGTGATCAGCGGCTTGAGGTCCATACCGGGGATCAGCGGCCCCAGCAGCCGGGCGAAGCGGCTCAGCTGCGCGAGATCCGACAGCAGCGCCTGACCGGCCCCCGGATACTGCACCTTGACCGCCACCTCGCGGCCGTCGTGCCAGACCGCCCGGTGCACCTGCCCGATCGAGGCCGCCGCGGCCGGCTTGTCCTCGAACTCCTCGAACAGCTCCCGCCAGTCCTCGCCGAGCCGCTCCGCGAGGACGGAGTGCACCGTGCTCGTCGGCATCGGCGGCGCCGCCTCCTGAAGTTTCGTCAGGGCGGCGCGGTACGGACCGGCGATCTCCTCCGGCAGCGCCGACTCGAAGACGGACAGCGCCTGCCCGAACTTCATCGCTCCGCCCTTGAGCTCACCGAGCACCTTGAAGAGCTGTTCCGCGGTGCGCTGTTGGAGCTCGCGGCCGACGATCTCGGCGGATCTGCCGCCGATGCGTTTGCCCAGGCCCCAGGTGGCCCGGCCGGCGAACCCCAGTGGCAGCGCGGCCAGCTTGGCGGTGCGGGTGACCGCCTTGCGGGGAAGATCAGACATGCGCCCCTCCAACTCACACTGTCCCCCAACCGGGGTTACTCCGTCATTGTGGCGTGTCATGGCCGAGGATCCGAGGTGCCCGCCGCAGTCAGCGAAGCGGCGGCGCCGCACCCGCACTCCGGATGTGCCTCGATCCGCACCGTACGCACGCTCGCACACGGCAGCGCGAGCTCCATCCGCGCCCCTGTGCACGGCGGGAGTTCACCGTCGAGGAAGGTCAGCGCCTGGACGGCGGCCAGCCCCGCGACCGCGGACGCCAGCGCCGCGTCGCAGGCCGGCACCGCGGGCGAGGCGCGCCCCGACCGCCACTGCGCCAGCAGCCGCGGCCAGGCCGGCTCCGCGTCCGTGCGGCGCAGTTCGTCGCAGCCGGCGCAGGCCGAACCACCGGGCAGCACCAACGGACCCACCACACCCGTGCCCTCGATCACGCCCGCGTAAAGATGCGGGATTCCGGCGGTGAGCAGCGGTTCGGACAGCACCGGGTCGGGGGCGTACGCGCCGAGTCCGTCGCGCGGGGCGAGCACCACCAGGGACAGTCCGGGCTCGCCGGATTCGCTGACCGGGACCCTGGGCCGGGGCCGGCGGCTCCAGGGGGAGGACTGCTGGACCAACCGCTCGGCGGCCTCCTTGCGCTGCTCGCCGATCCGCTCGGCCGGCAGCCCGCCGGGCGCCACGTCCCCGGGCGTGACCTTCCCGCCGTCGAACACCTCCACCCGGCCGATCCCGGAGGCCGAGAGCAGCGCCGCGACCGCCGCGCCCACCCGCCCCGCGCCTTTGACCCGGGCCCGGACCGCCCGGCGCGCTCCCATCCGGCCCAGCGCGCCGGCCGGTTCCCGGTGCTGCACCGAGAGGGAGGCCAGGTCGGGCCGGAGCTGCTCGAAGGCGGGGTGGTCGGCCCGTACGGCAGCGGCCGCCGGGCCGCCCGCGGTGGATGCCTCCAGCAAACCGGCGGCGCCGAGCCGGTCCACCACCCCCCGCGCGTGCTCGGGCGGCAGGTCCAGTAACGCGGCCTCCGCGACCAGTTGCCGCATGGTGCGGGTGCCGTCGATCAGCGACAGGAAGCTGCCGGTCGCCATGTCGAGCGGACCGAGCACCATCGCATGGGCCGGCGCCACCCCGAACCGCACCGTCTCCCTGTTCTGCCACCCGCGCCGCAGCGCGGGCTTGAGCATCGGATGCACGCCATCCGCCCCCGTCCTTCGTCGTCCGGCCTTCAGCATGCGCCCTGCGGCGGATCGGGGCCGAAGTTATCCACAGGCAGCGGAGGTATTAGTCGTACAAACGGTCCGCGCATGGAGTGGTTCATCGGCGAACCACTCGCGGGGCGGGACTTCCCGCAGGGCCAGCGGGTAACGTCGGGCGCGTGCCCGCCGACCCTCCCGTTCACGGTTCAGGGGAGACACCCCTGCGCCGCGCCGCCGACACATCGCGCAGGGCTGCTCCGAGCCCGAAGGCCCGCGGGTCGGGCACGAGCGCGGTCGAGGTGCGCCGCAGCTCGCGGCGCCGCCGAACGGTCTCCGCGTACCGCGAGGGAGACCGCACGGTCGTCCTGATTCCGGCCCGTATGTCCGAGGCCGAGGAGCAGCGCTGGGTGACCGTCATGCTCGACAAGCTCGCCGCCCAGGAGAGCAAGCGGATGCTCGGCGACGGCGAGCTGGCCGAACGCGCCGAGCGGCTGTCGGAGCAGTTCCTCGACGGCCGGGCTAGGCCCGCGTCGGTGCGCTGGGTCACCAACCAGAACACCCGCTGGGGATCGTGCACCCCGGCAGAGGGCAGCATCCGCCTCTCGCACCGCCTCCAGGGCATGCCGGAGTACGTCATCGACTACGTCCTGCTGCACGAGCTCGCCCATCTGCTCGTCCCCGGCCACGGCCCCCGGTTCTGGCGCCTGCTGGAGTCCTACCCCCGTACCGAGCGGGCCCGCGGCTACCTGGAAGGAGTGGTCGCGGCCGACCGGCTGCCCCATCTGCCCGCCGCCCGCACCGAATAGTGGCGGCCCGCGGAATATCCGGTGCGCCCCGGCATCGCTCGGTGTCGGTGCCAGCGGATAGCCTGGCGACGCAGACGAACTCACAGCGGGAGCGGGGGACGGGCGTTACGTATGGCCAGGGAATTCCAGCGGGGCCACAAGGCCAAGATCGGTGATCTGACGGCGGGAACGGATCTGTACGTCGGCGTGCAGATCACCGGACCCGGCCTGACCTTCGACATCAGCTGCTTCGGACTGGACGCCGACGAGCGACTCTCCGACGACCGGTACTTCATCTTCTTCAACCAGCCCAAGTCGCCCGAGGAGTCGGTACAGCTGCTCGGCGCGCAGGCCGGCGACAGCGAGTCCTTCCGGGTCACCCTCGACAAGATCCCGCCGCACATCCAGAAGCTCTCCTTCACCGCCGCGCTGGACGGCGCGGGCCAGGTCTCGCAGATCGGCCCCGGCTACATCCGGATCGTGGCCGGCGGCGAAGAGGTCGCCCGCTACTCCTTCACCGGCAGCGAGTTCAGCACGGAACGCGCCGTGATGCTCGGCGACTTCTACCTCAAGGACGTCTGGCGGTTCGCCGCGGTCGGCCAGGGGTTCGACGGCGGTCTGGAGGCGCTGCTGAAGAACTTCGGCGGCGAGGTCGCCGAGGA
Organism: Streptomyces sirii; assembly: GCF_045690365.1. Classification (NCBI taxonomy): domain Bacteria; kingdom Bacillati; phylum Actinomycetota; class Actinomycetes; order Kitasatosporales; family Streptomycetaceae; genus Streptomyces; species Streptomyces sirii. The sequence continues at coordinate 6,005,852 of NZ_CP147982.1, forward strand.
GGCCGAGGCGCAGCCCGAGCCGCCCGCCCCGGCCCAGGGCGTGCCCGGCTTCGCGCCGCCGCCCGGGCAGGCCGCCCCCGCCCCCTCCTTCGCGGCGCCCGCCGCCGCGCCCGCACCGCCGCAGCCCGCACCGGAGTTCGGCCCGCCGCCGGGCGCCCCGCAGGCTGCGCCCCCGCAGGCCCCCGCGCCGCAGGCCCCGCCGCCCGCCGCCCCGCAGGTGCACAGCGCGCCCACGATCGCCGCGCCGCTCGCCCCGCCCCCCGGCCCGGTGGCGCCGCCCGGGCAGCAGCCGACCGCCCCCTACGGCCATCCGGCGCCCGGTCAGGAGCCGTACGGCCAGCCGCAGCCCGCGCCCGGCGGCTTCCCCGGCCAGCAGGTCCCGCAGGCACCCCCGTACGGCCAGCCCCAGTTCCCGGGCCAGCCCGCCCCGTACGGCCAGCCGGGACAGCAGCCTCCGGGTGTCCCCTACCCCGGCGGCCAGGCCGCGGTCCCCCAGGGCGGCGGCCCCGGCCTCGGCGTCGTACTGGACAAGTACAAGGAAGCCCCCACGGGCCAGCGCTGGGCGCCGCAGAACAGCAAGCTGATCCGCGTCGACCTCGGTGTCGACGGCCAGCCGGTGCTCGCCCGCCAGGGCAGCATGGTGCTCTACCAGGGCAAGGTCGACTTCGGCTACAAGGGCGCCGGCTTCCGCGGCCGGATCGTCGGCAACGCCACCGGCCAGGAGATGCAGCTGATGCGCTGCACCGGCCAGGGCCAGGTCTTCTTCGCGGAGAACGGCGCCCATGTGCACCCCATCGAGCTGCAGGGCGACGCCATCTGCGTGTCGGCCGAGTCCGTCCTCGCCTTCGACGAGTCGCTGCAGCACGAGGTCCGCCGGATCGAGGGCCACGGCATCCCCGGTGGCGCCCTGTTCACCATGCAGTTCCAGGGGACCGGCACCGTCGTCGTCAAGACCCAGGGCACCCCGGTCGTGCTGCCGGTCACGCCGACCACCTTCGCCGACTCCAACGCCATCGTGGCCTGGTCCGCCGCCTCACAGGTGATCATCTCCAGCCAGGTGAGCCTGCGCCGGCACGCCTATCCGGGCCACTCCGGGGAGACCGTGAACCTCCAGTTCCGCGGTGCGCCCGGCAACTTCATCGTCGTCCAGCCCTACGAGGTCTGAGGGAGCCCGTAACTCATGAACCAACAGCAGCTGTCGGGCTACGTCCCGACCCCGCCCGCCGCCCGTATGGAGAACCACGGCAGCGCCATGGTGAAGATCGCCATGCAGAGCGGCCAGGACGTCTTCGCACGCACCGGTTCGATGGTCGCCTACGAGGGCTTCGTCCAGTACGAGCCGAACCCACCCGCCGTCCGCCAGATGGCCTCCCAGTGGCTCACGGGCGAGGGCGCGCCCCTGATGAAGTGCTCCGGCGACGGCCTGCTCTATCTGGCCGACTACGGCGCCGACGTGGTCTGCATCAACCTCAACGGCGATTCGCTCTCCGTCAACGGCACCAACCTCCTCGCCTTCGACGCGCACCTCCAGTGGGGCGTGCAGCGCGTCAAGGGCATGGCGAAGTTCGCCGGCCAGGGACTCTTCAACGTCGGGATCTCCGGCACCGGCTGGGTCGCGCTGACCTCCCGGGGCACGCCCATCGTCGTCGACTGCGGCCGCGGTGAGGACGAGACGTATGTCGACCCGGACGCCCTGGTCGCCTGGTCGACCCACCTGAAGATGAAGGGCAAGCGCAGCTTCAAGGCGTCCTCGATGATCGGGCGCGGCAGCGGCGAGGCGTACCAACTCGGCTTCTCCGGCCAGGGGTTCGTCGTCGTCCAGCCCAGCGAGGACAGCACCGACCGGCTCCGGGCCCGGGGCTGAGGGGGAGGACCGAACACGCCATGCAGAGTCCGCTTTTCGCCTTCACCGAGGCACAGACCCAGGACCGCTACGCCCTGCAGAACAGCCAGCTGCTGCGCGTCGCCCTCCAGGGCCACGAGGACGTCCTGGCCCGCAAGGGGTCGATGGTCGCCTACCAGGGACTGCTCGAATTCGACGGCACCTACCAGACGCCCGGGCAGCAGCGCACCCGCGCCTACTCCGGCGAGGGCCTCGACCTGATGCGCGTCTCCGGGCAGGGCACGGTCTATCTGGCCAACCTCGCCCAGTACGTGCATGTCGTCGACGTCGACCACGACGGTCTGACGGTTGACAGCAGCTATGTCCTGGCGCTGGACTCCGGCCTCCACTGGGAGGCCGTCTCCGTCGACAGCCAGTACGGCATCTCCGGCACCGGCAAGTACCAGCTCAACATCTCCGGGCAGGGCAAGGTCGCCCTGATGACCTCGGGCGAGCCGCTGATGCTGCAGGTCACGCCGGACAAGTACGTCAACGCCGACGCCGACGCCGTGGTCGCCTGGTCCGCCTCGCTGCGGGTGCAGATGCAGGCGCAGACCCACTCCTCCGGCGTGTGGCGGCGACGCGGCAACACCGGCGAGGGCTGGGAGCTGAGCTTCCTGGGCCAGGGCTATGTGCTGGTCCAGCCCAGCGAGCTGCTGCCGCCGCAGAACGCCGTCATCGGCTCCGGTATGGCGGCCCAGTTCGGCATGGGCCAGCAGGGCGCCCGGGGACAGAACCAGGGCAACATCTTCACCAACTGACCCGCCGCCGGCGCCCGTCCGGCGCCCGCCCGCCTCGCAGCGGGTGGGCGCCGGATACGGTCGCCGGTCGTCTACAGCAGCGCCCGGGCGCGCTCCACCAGGCGCGCCACCGACGCATCGGCGACGCCGGGCACCTCGTCGTAGCCGAACCAGCGCAGGTCCAGCGACTCCTCGCTGATCGCCGCCACCGCCCCCTCGGGCGCCAGCGCCGCGTACTGGACGTCCAGATGCACCGCGCAGGGCGTCTGATGGCGATCCAGCCGCACCGGGCCTCCGGGCAGCAGTGTCAGCCCCTGGGCGATGCCCGACTCCTCGCGCGCCTCACGCAGCGCCGCGTCCGCCAGCGAGGCGTCCTCGGGCTCGCAGTGGCCGCCCATCTGCAGCCACATCTCCAGCTTGCGGTGCAGGGTGAGCAGCACCCGGCCGCCGGCCGGGTCGATCACCAGCGCGCTCGCCGTGAGATGCCCGTCCTTGCAGGGCTTCCACATGCCGTCCTGATAGGCGGCGAGGTGATCCAGATACGCCAGCCGCAGCCGCTCCTGATCGGGCGACGGCGCGGGCCACTCCTTGAGCACCCGCGCCGCATCCGCGTGCAGACTCACTTGCCGTCGTCACCCTTGCTCTCGCCCGGTGCCGCATCGGGGCCGTCGCCCTCCTGGGCGGGCTTGCCCAGATCCGGCCGGCCGCCGCTCGCGGCCTCGCCGAGCATCTTGTCGAGCTCGGAGAAGTCCGGCTGCTCGTGGTGCACAAATCCGTCCGGATCGTCCAGATCGGCCGCCGTCGGCAGCATGTCCGGGTGCTCCCACAGGCCGTCGCGGCCCTCCAGGCCCCGCGCGTCCGTGAGCGACGCCCACAGCCGCGAGGCGTCCCGCAGCCGCCGCGGACGCAGCTGGAGACCGATCAGGGTCGAGAAGGTCTGCTCGGCGGGGCCACCGCTGGCCCGGCGCCGCCGCAGGGTCTCCCGCAGCTTGTCCGCCGAGGGCAGATGCGGCTTGGCGGCGGCGTGCACCACCGCGTCCACCCAGCCCTCGACGAGCGCCAGTGCGGTCTCCAGCCGGGCCAGCGCGGCCTTCTGCTCCGGGGTGTCCTCGGGCTGGAACATGCCCTGCTGGAGTGCGTTCTGCAGCTCCTCCGGATGCTGCGGGTCGATCTGGCCGACCACGTCCTCCAGCTTGGTCGTGTCGACCTTGATGCCGCGCGCATAGCCCTCGACGGCACCGAACAGATGCGAGCGCAGCCACGGCACATGGGCGAAGAGCCGCTGGTGGGCGGCCTCGCGCAGGGCCAGATACAGCCGCACCTCCTCCGCCGGCACACCCAGGCCCTCGCCGAACGTGGCGATGTTCACCGGGAGCAGCGCGGCCTTGCCGGCCGGTCCGAGCGGCAGCCCGATGTCCGTCGATCCGACGACCTCGCCGGCCAGGACGCCCAGCGCCTGGCCGATCTGGGTGCCGAACATCGCGCCGCCCATGGAGCGCATCATCCCGAGCAGCGGGCCCGCCATGGCCTGCATCTCCCCGGGCAGCACATCGCCCATGGCCGACCCGACGCGCTCGGCGAGCGGATTGACCAGGTCCTTCCACACCGGCAGGGTCTCCTCGACCCACTCGGCGCGGCTCCAGGCCACCACCGAGCCGGAGCCCGACGGCAGCGACGTGACACCGTCCAGCCACAGATCCGCCAGCCGCACGGCCTCCTCCACGGCTGTGCGCTCGCCCGGCGACAGGCTCGCGTCCTTGCTGCCGTTCTCGGCGCCCTGCGCGACGGTCTGTCGCGCGATGTCCTTGGCCATGTCCCAGTTCACCGGGCCGCCCTCGTACGAGAGCATCTGGCCGAGCTTCTGGAAGGCGGCTCCCAGATCGCCAGGGTTCATTTCGCCACCAGGGCCGCCCATGCCGCCGAAGAGCGCCGCGAACGGATTGTCCGCGCCGCCGCTCCCGCCGCCGAACCCGAACGGGTCCGCGGGGCCCTGGCTACCTCCCTGGCCGCCCTTCTTCTTGCCGTTGTCGCCGTCCTCCGGCTCCTCCGGCGGAAGGCCGAATCCAAATGGGGTGTCACTCACGGGTTTCCTCGGCTCGTAGGGCCGCCGACCAGGTGGCCGACGGCGGCTGCCCGACATCACCTCCAGCGTAGACACCAGGACCGCTTCGGGGCTCGGTGCTTCGCTGTCCCGGTGGCTGCGGCAGGATGGAGCCACCTGGTGCGGACGCGTCAGCACGCGTCCGCACTGAAGACAACCGCTGGAGACGCCCGGTGAGTTCCCCAGATCCGACCGTTCGCGCAGCGCGAAACGCTGCGGCCCAGACCGAGAAGGCAGGCGACACCGCAGGCGGCGCCCCCGACCGGCCGCTGCGCCGGCCCGTCGTCGCCGTCACCGGAGCCGCCTCCGGAGTCGGCGCGCAGCTCACCCGTGCCCTGGTCGCCTCCGACGAGGTCAAGCAGGTGGTGGCCATCGACGAGCGGCGCGGCGACGTCGCCGAGGCGCACTGGCACGTCCTGGACGTGCGCGACCCCGCGATCGCCGACAAGCTGCGCGGCGCGGACGTCGTGGTCCACCTGGCGCTCGACCTCGACCTGGGGACCGACGACACCGCGCGCACCGCCTACAACGTGCGCGGCACCCAGACCGTGCTCACCGCCGCCGCGGCCGCCGGCGTCCACCGGGTGGTGCTGTGCACCTCCGCCATGGTCTACGGGGCGCTGCCCGACAACGATGTTCCGCTGGCCGAGGACGCCGAGCTGCGGGCCACCGCGGACGCCACCGGCGTCGGCGACCTCCTGGAGATCGAGCACCTGGCGCGCCGCGCGCCCCGGGCGCACCCGGGCCTGAACGTCACCGTGCTGCGCCCCACCGTCCTGGTGGGCGGCACCGACACCGCGCTGACCCGCTACTTCGAGTCCCCCCGTCTCCTGGTCGTCGCCGGATCCCGTCCCGCCTGGCAGTTCTGCCATGTCGACGACCTGGTCAGCGCCCTGGAGTACGCGGCCCTGGAGAAGGTCGACGGCGAGCTGGCGGTGGGCTGCGACGGCTGGCTGGAGCAGGAGGAGATCGAGGAGCTGTCCGGCATCCGGCGGATGGAGCTGCCGTCCTCGGTGGCCCTGGGCGCCGCCGCCCGGCTGCACCGCATCGGCCTGACGCCGTCGCCCGCGGGGGACCTCGCCTACACGATGCACCCCTGGGTGGTCAGCGGCAGCCGGCTGCACGACGCGGGCTGGCGGCCCCGGTGGACGAACGAGGAGGTGCTCGCCGAGCTGCTGGAGGAGGTCGCCGGACGGCACACCGTCGCCGGCCGCCGGCTGGGCCGCAAGGACGCCACCGCCGCGGGTGCCGCCGGCGCCACCGTCGCGCTCCTGGGAACGGCCGCGCTGGTGCGGCGCGCCCGCAAGGCCCGCCGGCGGATCTGAGCGGCAGCGCCGGCCGGCCTGGAGGAGTCTCCATACGACGGCTGGGACGACCGGCGGAAACCGCCATTCCCAGCGTCCCCGCGGTTACGGCACGATGGAGGTATGTCTGGCACGCCCTTCTCTTCGACGCCCGGCCGCGACCACCCCGGTGAGCGGGCCGCCGCGGACCCGATCCGGCTCCTGGATATCCGCGACACCGCGCTGTCGCTGGACGAGGTCTTCACGGCCGTGGGGGACGCGGCCGCCGGCGGCACGGCCCTGTTCGTCGGCACGGTCCGCTCGCACGACAACGGTGCCGACGTCGATCGCCTGGGGTACTCCGCGCACCCGACGGCCGTGGCGGAGATGCGCCGGATCGCCGAGAAGGTCGTCGCCGAGTACCCGGTGCGGGCACTGGCCGCCGTCCACCGGGTGGGCGACCTGAGCATCGGCGACCTGGCAGTGGTCGCGGCGGTGTCCTGCCCCCACCGGGGCGAGGCGTTCGAGGCCTGCCGCAAGCTGATCGACGACCTCAAGCACGAGGTTCCGATCTGGAAGCACCAGATGTTCGTGGATGGAACCGAGGAGTGGGTAGGAGCCTCCTAAGTACGGGGGCGGCGGCCCTTGGCTCCGAGGCGACAGTGCTCGAACGCGGGGCCGAACCGGTGTCGCGCGTTCCGGTTGCGTAACCCGCCCCCTGGCGTGAGCGTTGACCGGGCAGATGGTTAATCTGCTTATTCGTCGATTGCGGTCGTGCAAGGGGTTGGGAGGTCGCTGATGGGTGCGCTCCTGTGGTTGCTGATTCCGGTTGGTGCCGGGCTGGTCGCCGCACTCTGGAGCAGCTGGGCCCTGCGTCACCGCAAATCCGGCGATGTGGCGGAGCTGGCGGGCTACGCCCGGTTCCGTGACGCGATGGAGAGAGAGCATTCCGCTTCCGAGCCCGCCCCGGCCGGCTCCGACTCGGTCTGAGCGCCGTCATCCATACGCAGTAGCAATCCGGGGCGCGTGCCCGCGTCGGCGTGCGGTCGGGTGTTCGACCCCGGACGGACGGCCCCGCGGGCCGGTTGTCATACCCGTCCCGTACTGTCGTTCCATGCCACGCCGCACCGCGACGCTGCTCGCCTCGTTCCTGATGCTGATCGCGCTGCTCTGCGCGGGGGTGCTGTTCCCCGTGCCGTACGCGGAGATGTCTCCGGGGCCGACGGTGAACACTCTCGGCGATCACGACGGCGAGCCGGTGCTGCAGATCTCCGAGCGCAAGACCTATCCGACGACCGGTCATCTGAACATGACCACCGTCCGGGTCACGGGCCCCGACTACACCATGAACCTCTTCGAGGCGCTCTACGGTTGGCTCGACCACGACAGCGCCGTGGTGCCGCACAAGACGCTCTACCCCGAGGGGCAGACGGCCGAGCAGGCCGATCAGGAGAACGCCGAGGAGTTCAGCCAGTCCCAGGAGAGCGCCAAGGTCTCCGCCCTCAAGCAGCTGAACGTGCCGGTCGGCACGCAGACCGTCGTCGGTTCCGTCGTCAAGGACAAGCCGGCCGACGGGCGGCTGCACGCGGGCGATGTGATCAAGGCGGTGGACGGCACGGAGGTCGAGCAGGCGGGCGATGTCGCCAAGCTCGTCACCAAGCACAAGCCCGGTGAGAAGGTCGTCTTCACGATCATCCCGGCCAAGGTGGCGGCCGCGGCCGAGAAGCGGGGCAAGCGGCCCGAGACCGGCGCGCAGCAGATCTCGATCACGACCCAGAAGGCGGACGACGGCCGCGCCATCGTGGGCATCCAGGCCGACGTGGACCACATCTTCCCGTTCCCCATCGACATCAAGCTGGCCGACGTCGGCGGCCCGAGCGCCGGGCTGATGTTCGCGCTCGGCATCGTCGACAAGCTCACGCCCGGGAACATGACCGGCGGCAGGTTCGTGGCCGGTACGGGCACGATCGACGACAAGGGCAAGGTCGGCCCGATCGGCGGCATTTCGATGAAGACGGTCGGCGCGCGCGACAAGGGTGCGGAGTTCTTCCTGACACCGAAGGACAACTGCGCCACCGCCGCCAAGGGCACCCCGAGCGGGCTGCGCCTGGTGAAGGTCGACACGATAGGCGACGCCGTCAAGGCGCTGGAGAAGATCCGCAAGGGCGACCTCGCCGGCCTGCCGAGCTGCAGCCCGGCAGGCCGGTCCTAGGAAGCCTTCCCCAGGGAGGACTTCCTCAGGGCGCGCCCGAGGAAGACGCCCCCAGGGCCGTTACGCGGCGTCGCGTCAGGCCTCGAAGGTCGCGGAGAGCGCGTCGGCGAGGCCCGGTACGAGCGCCGAGCCGGTGAGGACCTCGGCGGTGGAGTCCTTCTCGCGCAGGCGCAGCGCCGATTCGCGGGAGCCGTCGCGCAGCACGGCCACCGTCATCCGGACCTCCTGGCGGTCCGGGTGCTTGGCGACCCACTTGGCGAGCTGCGCCTCGTCCATGCCCTCGGGCTCGGAGTCCTCGGCGGACGGCGGCAGCATCAGCCGCTCCACGGTCAGCGCACAGCCGGTGACGGCGTCCGGCCAGGCGATGGTGCCCAGGAACTCGTCGAGCGGCACACCGGCCGGGATCTCGTCCTGTTCCACGGGGGTCAGGGAAGCGGTGGTGGAGTCGTCGATGCCGAGCTGGGCGGCGAGCGAGGGCTCCTGCGCACGCAGCTTGGCGGTGTCGACGAGGGCGAACAGTCGGGCGGGCTGATCCCAGCCGAGCCCGGCGCTGTACTCATCGATTTCGAGTACCGCGCGGGTCAGCGGGTCGGCGGCGAGCGGGGTGCCGTCAACGGGGAGGTTGGTCATGCTCAACATCGTGCCTTGTCCACCCCGGAAATCGGGAACCGAGTAAAGCCTTCGTAAGTTGCATCAGTGGGTCCTACTATCGCCGGGCCTGCTCCACACGACAGCGAACTTCGAGGTGCGCACCTTGGCTTTCCAGATGCCGGACCGCGGCGGAGGCCCCACAGGGCCACGGATCAGAGTCGGCCGACCATCGCGGCGGATCCGGACCCTGCTCATGACATTGGGTGTGCTGGCCGTACTGGCCATGCTCTTCGTGATGTTTGCGGGGTTTTGGACCGATTGGCTGTGGTATCGCTCGGTCAAGTACTCCTCGGTCTTCACCACCACCCTGACGACGAAGATCGGCCTCTTCGCCGTCTTCGGCGTCCTGATGGCCGTGGCCGTCGGCTTCAACGTCTGGCTGGCGCACCGCCTGCGGCCGCCGCTGAGCGCGATGTCCATGGAGCAGCAGAGCCTGGACCGCTATCGGATGAGCATCGCGCCCTTCAAGAAGTGGGCGCTGATCGCCATCACGGCGGTGGTCGGTCTGATCGCCGGCGCCTCCGCGTCCGGTGAGTGGCGCACGTGGCTGCAGTGGGTCAACGGCGTCCCGTTCGGCAAGACGGACCCGCAGTTCGGCATGGACGTCTCGTTCTACGCGTTCGACCTGCCCTGGTACCGCTTCCTGCTGAGCTTCGGCTTCGCCTGCGCGGTGCTGTGCCTGGTGGCCGCCGCGCTGACGCACTACCTCTACGGCGGACTGCGGTTGACCAGCCCCGGTTCGCGGGCGACGGCCGCGGCCACCGGCCATCTGTCGGTGCTGCTGGGCCTCTTCGTCTCGCTCAAGGCGGTCGCGTACTGGCTCGACCGGTACGGACTCGCGGTGAAGTCCAGCGGCCTGAAGTCGGCCGAGAACTGGGCGGGCCTGCGCTATGTGGACGCCAACGCCTACCTCCCGGCGAAGACCATCCTGTTCTTCATCGCGGCGATCTGCGCGGTGCTGTTCTTCGCGACGCTCTGGCGGCGTACCTGGCAGCTGCCGGTGATCGGCTTCGGCCTGATGGTGCTCTCGGCGATCCTGATCGGCGGGCTGTATCCGGCCATCGTGCAGAAGTTCCAGGTCCAGCCGAACGAGCAGGCCAAGGAAGCGCCGTACATCAAGCAGAACATCAAGGCGACCCGGGACGCGTACGACATCCAGGACGCCGAGGTCACGCCGTACAAGGGCGACTACAAGCCCACCAGCAAGGAGGACGGCCAGCGGCTGCGTGACAACGCCGACACCACCGCCAGCATGCGGCTGCTGGACCCGAACGTGGTCTCGCCGGCCTTCCAGCAACAGCAGCAGGTGCGGGCGTACTACCAGTTCCCGTCCACCCTCGACGTCGACCGGTACAAGGACCAGGACGGCGCCGAGCAGGACACCGTCATCGGTCTGCGCGAGCTGAACATCGCCGGCATCCCCGAGCGCAACTGGATCAACGACCACTTCAAGTACACCCACGGCTACGGCGCGGTCGCCGCCAAGGGCACCGAGGCCGCCGACGGCGGCGGTCCGAAGTACACCGAGTCGGATCTGCCCGCCAAGGGGCAGCTCCCCAAGCACGAGCAGCGGGTGTACTACGGCGAGAAGACCACGCAGTACTCCATCGTCGGCGGTCCGCAAAAGGAGCTGGACTACTCCGACGACAGGGGCGAGAAGAGCTACAGCTACCAGGGCGACAGCGGGGTCAACCTCGCCAACCCGATCAATCGCGCCGCGTACGCGGTGGCGTTCGGGGAGCCGCAGATCCTCTACTCCGGCGCGATCGGCGACGGCTCGCGGATCCTGTACAACCGCACGCCCAAGGAGCGCGTCGAGTCCGTCGCCCCCTGGCTGACCATCGACGGCGACGCCTATCCGGCGGTCATCGACGGCCGGATCAAGTGGATCGTGGACGCCTACACCACCAGCGACGGCTATCCGTACGCCTCGCGCACCACGCTCGGGGACACCACGGCCGACTCGCTCACCGACGGGCAGCGGGCGGTGGTGGCCCAGCAGAACCAGGTCAACTACATCCGCAACTCCGTCAAGGCGACGGTCGACGCCTACGACGGCTCGGTCAAGCTCTACCAGTGGGACGAGAAGGACCCGGTCCTCAAGACCTGGATGAACGCCTTCCCTGGCACGGTCGAGAAGAAGAGCGCCATCAGCCCGGCGCTCAAGGAGCACCTGCGCTACCCGCAGGACCTCTTCAAGGTGCAGCGCCAGCTGCTGACCACGTACCACGTCACGGACCCGGGGACCTTCTACACCGGCTCCGAGCGCTGGCAGATCCCCAGCGACCCGACGACCAAGTCGGGCAACGCGGTACCGCCGTACTACCTGAGCATGAAGATGCCGGATCAGAAGGATCAGACCTTCTCGCTGACGACGACCTTCACGCCGAACAAGAAGGACAACCTCGGCGCCTTCATGGCCGTCGACGCCAATGCGACCAGCGGCGACTACGGCAAGATCAGGCTGCTGAAACTGCCCGCGCAGACCCCGGTCCCCGGTCCGCAGCTGGTGCAGTCGAAGTTCAACTCCGATCCGGTCATCGCCAACGAGCTCAACATCCTCAAGAAGTTCGGCGATTCGGAGATCGAGTACGGCAATCTGCTGACCGTTCCACTGGACGGCGGACTGCTCTACGTCGAACCGGTGTACCTGCGCGGCGCCAACACCAACTACCCCCTGCTGAAGAAGGTGTTGGTGAGCTACGGCGACAACAAGCCGGTCCTGGAGGACTCCCTCAAGGACGCGCTGGACGTGGTCTTCGGGAAGAAGGCGCCCAGTTCGGGCACGGAGAAGCCGCCGGGCGGCGGTGACACCGGCCAGCAGCCGCCCTCGAACCAGACGGTGCAGCAGGCCCTGTCCGACGCCCAGAAGGCCTATGAGGAAGGCGAGAAGGCGCGCGTGGCGGGCGACTGGGGCGCTTACGGCGAGGCCCAGAAGAAGCTCAAGGCGGCGCTGGACCGGGCCGCGAAGGCGTCCGAGAAGGGCGGCAAGTCGGGCGACTGAGTCGCCGGCGGTGGTCTCTGGGCCCCGTGGCCGCCGGTGTGCAACCGGCGGCCACGGGGCCGCGCCACTGCGGGGGCCGGCCCTGTGCCGTGATAGATTGATGGCACAACGACGCGGGGTGGAGCAGCTCGGTAGCTCGCTGGGCTCATAACCCAGAGGTCGCAGGTTCAAATCCTGTCCCCGCTACGGAAAGCCGAAGGCCTGGATCCGAACGGATCCGGGCCTTCGTCATGCGTTCGGGTCGATCCTGAGGAAGGCCGGGTCGCGCGGCCTATGTAGGGAACCTGTGTGCTTGAGTTTGACAAGTCGCCGTGTCGGGAAGTCGACAAACCGCTGAAGTGACCTCACTGGCTGCGGTATACCAGGTGTACGCGGGTTACAGGTGATGCGACGATGGGTCTTATGGGGGACAAGGCAAGGTTGTTGGAGACGGACCGGTTTGTGCATGCGCCCGACGACGGGCGCGAATCCGAGCTGCAGATGGACGCGATGGAGGCCGCCGAAGCCTCCGATGCCGTGACCGAGACCGGCTACCGCCGGGCGGCCGAGGCGGGCGACACCGCCGCGATGAGCGCACTCGGCGCGGTGCTGCTGCGCCGCGGTGACCTCGACGGCGCCGAGCCGCATCTGCGCTCCGCGGCCGCCGCCGGGGACCGCGCCGCGGCCAACAACCTCGGCGTACTGCTGCACCAGCGCGGCTACGGGGACGAGGCGGCCGGCTGGTGGCGGATCGCCGCCGTCGCCGGATCCGCCGCCGCCGCGCACGCCCTGGGGCGGCACTACCGCGAGCGCGGCGACGAGCCGGCCGCCGAGTACTGGCTGCGCCAGTCCGCCGAGTCGGGCCACTGCCTGGGCGCGTACGCCCTCGCCGACCTGCTGGAGCACCGCGGCGACATCGGCGCCGAGCGCTGGTTCCGGGCGGCCGCCGAGCGCGGCCACCGCGAGGCCGCCTACCGCCTCGCCCGGCTGATCGAGGACGGCCGCGACGACCGCCGGGCGGCCACCGCCTACGGCGAGCTGAACCAGCAGGAGGAGGCCGAGCAGTGGTACCGCCAGGCCGCCGCGCGCGGCCACCGCAGGGCGGCGCTGCAGCTGGGCGCACTCCTGGAGGACCGCGGCGACGTCCAGGAGGCGGGCCGCTGGTACCTGTCCGCCGCCAAGGACGGCGAGGCGCGCGCGGCCTGTGCGCTGGGCTACCTGCTGCGCGACGCCGGCGACGAGGAGAGCGCCGCGGAGTGGTGGCGGCGCGCCGCCCAGGACGGCGACGGCAACGCCGCCAACGCGCTGGGCGCGCTGCACGCCGAGCGCGGTGAGCTGCAGAGCGCCGAGCGCTGGTACCGCGTCGCGCTGGACGCCGGGGACGTCAACGGGGCGTACAACATCGGCTTGTTGTGCGCCCGGCAGGGCCGGGCCGGGCGCGGCGAGCAGTGGTACCGCCGCGCCGCCTACGCCGGGCACCGCGAGGCCGCCAACGCGCTGGCCATCCTGCTGCTGCAGCGCGGCGACGCCTCGGGGGCCGAGCCGTGGTTCTCCAAGGCGGCCGAGGCGGGCAGTGTGGATGCCGCGTTCAACCTCGGCATCCTCTTCGCCGGGCGCGGCGAGGAGCGGATGGCGCACACCTGGTACGAGCGGGCGGCCGCGGCCGGGCACACGGAGGCGGCGCTGCAGGTCGCCATCGTGCAGCTGCGGGACGGCGAGCTCCAGCGCGCGGAGCGCAATCTGCGCTGTGCGGCTGGCGGCGGCAGTGCCGAGGCGGCCTTCCGGCTCGCGGACCTGCTGGACCGCAGGGCCGCGGCGGCGGGTGAGGGGCTGGCCGACAGTGAGCGGGCGGCGGACGACGAGAGCATGCAGTGGTACGAGCGTGCCGCCCGGCAGGGCCATCGCCGCGCCCAGGTACGGGTTGGCATGTTCGCGGCGGCTCGTGGCGAGCTGGCCGAGGCCGCGGACTGGTACCGCACGGCGGCCGAGTCCGGCAGCCGCAACGGCGCCTTCAACCTCGGGCTGCTGCTGGCCCGGGAGGGCAGCCTTCCCGAGGCGGCTCTGTGGTGGCAGCGGGCCGCCGAGGCCGGGCACGGCCGGGCCGCCCTGCGGCTGGCGCTGATCGCCGCCCGGCGCGGCGCGCTCGCGGAGGCGCAGGCCTGGTGTGCGCGCGCCGTCGAGCTGGGGCCGCCAGAGGTGGCGGAGCGCGCGGCTCGGCTGCGTGCGGCGCTCCAGGACGAGCTCAGCGCGTAGTGCGCGCCTTCCCGGATCGGGCTCGGTCCGGGAAGGCATGTACGCGCGGCAGGCGGGGCGGGGTGGGCCCACAAGCCCCGGGGCCGCGGGCCGGACCCCGGGCGGCGGGAAAGGGATTTGCGCTGGTCGTCGGGCCGGGGTTAGAGTAAACCCACAACGACGCGGGGTGGAGCAGCTCGGTAGCTCGCTGGGCTCATAACCCAGAGGTCGCAGGTTCAAATCCTGTCCCCGCTACTCACAGGCCAAGGCCCGGATTCCATGGGATCCGGGCCTTCGTCGTGTCTGCGGCGGGTCGTTACGGTCGACGGGCCCGCCGGCGGGTGAAGGGCCCGGGGCGCGCGAAGGAGCCCGCGGCCGGATGGGCGCGGGCTCTCGGGCGGAGTGCGGCGCGGCCTGCCGGAACGGGGCAGGCGCGGCCCTGCGTCAGGACGTGCTGCTGCAGTGGGGGCAGATGCCCCGGTAGGTCACGGTGACCTCGGAGACCTGGAAGCCGTAGCGCTCCGGCTCGGGGAGGGCGGACAGCGGGTCGCCCTGGACGTGCACATCGCGGATCGTGCCGCACTGTGAGCAGATGAGGTGCTGGTGGTCGTGATGGGCGTTGGGGTCGTAGCGCTTGGCGCGGCCGTCCGTGCTCACCTCGATCACCTCGCCGAGCGAGACCAGCTCGCCCAGGGTGTTGTAGACGGTGGCGCGGGAGATCTCCGGGAGTCGGTCGGATGCCAGCGCGTGCACCTCGTCGGCGGTGTAGTGGACGTGGTCCCCGTCGAGGACCTCGGCGACGACGCGTCGCTGCGCGGTCAGCCGCCAGCCGCGTCCTCGGAGCCGTTCCAGCAGGTCACTCATGCCAATCACCTATCAGTCAGATAGAGCCAGGGTAGCAGTGGCCGGTCCATCACCGGATTGTGTACGGCTTTCGGGTCCTTCTTGACTTAGACATTGTCCAATGTAGGATCGGGTTCGGCGCAAGCCAAGGGCAGGTGTAGAAGACTTCAGGAGGCGCACGTGTCGGTAGAGAGCAGCACCGGACCGCTGACCACGGAGACCGGGGCTCCGGTCGCGGACAACCAGAACAGCGAGACGGCCGGCATCGGCGGACCCGGCCTCATCCAGGACCAGCTCCTGATCGAGAAGCTGGCGCACTTCAACCGCGAGCGCATCCCGGAGCGCATCGTGCACGCCCGCGGCGCCGGTGCGTACGGCACGTTCACCGTGACCGCGGACGTGACCAAGTACACCCGCGCCAAGTTCCTCTCCGAGGTCGGCAAGCAGACCGAGACCTTCCTGCGCTTCTCCACGGTCGCGGGCAACCTCGGTGCCGCCGACGCGGTGCGCGACCCGCGCGGCTTCGCGCTGAAGTTCTACACCGAGGAGGGCAATTACGACCTCGTCGGCAACAACACCCCGGTGTTCTTCATCAAGGACGCCATCAAGTTCCCGGACTTCATCCACACCCAGAAGCGCGATCCGTACACCGGCTCGCAGGAGGCCGACAACGTCTGGGACTTCTGGGGTCTGTCGCCCGAGTCCACCCACCAGGTGACCTGGCTGTTCGGTGACCGCGGCATCCCGGCTTCGTACCGCCACATGAACGGCTACGGCTCGCACACCTTCCAGTGGAACAACGAGGCGGGCGAGGTCTTCTGGGTCAAGTACCACTTCAAGACCGACCAGGGCATCGAGAGCCTCACCCAGGACGAGGCCAACAAGCTCGCCGGTGAGGACCCGGACAGCCACCAGCGCGACCTGCGCACGGCCATCGAGCGGGGCGACTTCCCGACCTGGACCGTGCAGGTGCAGATCATGCCCGCGGCCGAGGCGGCGAACTACCGCTTCAACCCGTTCGACCTGACCAAGGTCTGGCCGCACGAGGACTACCCGCCGATCGAGATCGGCAAGCTGGAGCTCAACCGCAACCCGCAGAACATCTTCGCCGAGGTCGAGCAGTCGATCTTCTCCCCGCACCACTTCGTGCCGGGTATCGGCCCGTCCCCCGACAAGATGCTGCAGGGCCGTCTCTTCGCGTACGGCGACGCGCACCGCTACCGCGTCGGCATCAACGCCGACCACCTGCCGGTCAACCGCCCGCACGCCACCGAGGCGCGCACCCACGGCCGGGACGGCGTGCTCTACGACGGCCGTCACGCGGGCCAGAAGAACTACGAGCCCAACAGCTTCGGCGGCCCCGTCCAGACCGACCGGCCGCTGTGGCAGTCGGCCCCCGTCACCGGCGCCACGGGCGAGCAGGCCGCGCCCTCGCACGCCGAGGACACCGACTTCGTCCAGGCCGGCAACCTCTACCGCCTGATGTCGGAGGACGAGAGGGAGCGCCTGATCGACAACCTGGCGGGCTTCATCGCCCAGGTCTCCCGCGACGACATCGCCCAGCGGGCGATCGAGAACTTCCGCAAGGCGGACGCGGACTACGGCAAGCGGCTGGAAGCCGCGGTCCAGGCCCTGCGCGGCTGACAAGGGCCCTGTGCGGCCGGGCTGCCACCGCTCTCGCGGATGCGGTGGCTCGCCGTGGGGGTTGCCCGACTGCCGCTTGCCGTAACAACCGAAGAGGCCGGATGCCGATGGGCTCCGGCCTCTTCGCGTATCCGGCCCGGTGTCAGGCCGGTACGGCACCCGCTCGTGCGGCGGCGGGTGACCAGCAGCGGATGATGTCGCGCACGGACACGACGCCGACCGGCTCATGCCCGTCCAGCACGATCAGATGGCGGAAGCCGCCGCGCACCATGGCGTCCGCGGCGTCGTCCAGGGTCCAGTCCGGGGCGGCGAAGACCACGTCGGGGGTGGTGTGGGTCTGGGCGGTCTCCCGGTCGGGGTTCTCGCCCGCGCCCAGCGAGTTGAGGATGTCGCGCTCGGTGAGGATGCCGATGCCGCTGTTGTCGTTGTCGAGGACCACGGCCGAGCCGATGCGGCGAGCCGCCATCAGCTGCGCCGCCTGGCGGAGGGTGTGAGCGGGCCCGATGGTGAGGACCACCGTGCTCATGGCGTCTTTGACGTACATGGGCATGGAGCGGAGCCACCTCCTTGGTGAATGTGCTTGCGAAGGAATTCACAAGTTCACAAAGTGGGGGATTCTCATGTTCACATGCCGTCGTCGATGCAACAAGGGGCGAGTGTGGGACGTCAGTCCGATTACCCGCCCCCTCAACCGCGTTGGCGCAGGTCAGCGCTTGTCGTCGCCGAGGTAGCTCAGCAGATCCTCGTGCAGCAGGCCGTTGGAGGCCGCCGCGTTGCCGCTGTGCGGGCCGGGCTTGCCGTCCAGGCCGGAGAACTGACCCCCCGCTTCCTTCACCACCACCGCGCAGGCCGCCATGTCCCACAGCGAGAGCTCCGGCTCCGCGCAGATGTCCACCGAGCCCTCGGCGACCATCATGTACGGCCAGAAGTCGCCGTAGGCCCGGGTGCGCCAGCAATCCCGGCTCAGGTCGAGGAAGCCCGCCAGATTGCCGCGCTCCTCCCAGCCGGTCAGTGAGGAGTACGCGAACGACGCGTCCTGGATGCGGCCGACCTTGGACACCTGTAGCCGGGTCGCGGAGGTCAGGCTGCGGCCGGTGAAGGCTCCCAGGCCCTCCGCGGCCCACCAGCGGCGGTTGAGCGCCGGCGCGGAGACGATGCCGACCACCGGGCGGTCGCCGCCCTCGCCGCGCTCCATCAGCGCGATCAGCGTCGCCCAGACCGGCACGCCGCGAACGTAGTTCTTCGTGCCGTCGATCGGGTCGATGATCCAGCGGCGCGGCCCCGCGCCCTCGCTGCCGAACTCCTCGCCCAGCACCGCGTCCCGCGGCCGGGCCCGCTGGAGCTGGCCGCGGATCAGCTCCTCGGCGCTCTTGTCCGCCTCACTCACCGGCGTCATGTCCGGTTTGGTCTCGACCTTGAGGTCGAGCGCCTTGAAGCGCTCCATGGTGGCGGCGTCCGCGGCGTCGGCGAGGACATGGCCGAGGCGAAGATCATCGTGATAGTCGGGCATGTGCGAACAGTATCCATTGGTATACGCCGGAGCCACACGGCCGCGGTCCGCACGGCGTGTGGCGTGCTCCGGCCGGGGGGCGGCGCCGGAGCGCGGTGTGCGCGGGCGGCGCGCGGCGATCGGGCCGTCACGCCCCTTGACAGCCCCTGATGCCACGTCAATTCTGTGCGAAAACCGGCCACCTGGGCCGGCGTCCAGGGAGGCGATGGATGTCCGCAGCGCGTGAATCCCTGCTGGATGCCGCCTATACGGCATTGCTGGCCCGAGCCTGGACGGCGGTACGGATGGTCGATGTCGCGGCCGCCGCCGGCGTCTCCCGGCAGACGCTCTACAACGAGTTCGGCAGCAAGGAGGGCCTCGCCCGGGCCCTGGTGCGCCGGGAGACCGACGGCTATCTCGCCGGGGTCGCCCGGGTGCTGGCCCGCGGCGGCCCCCCGGACGCCGGGACGCGGGCCGACGCGGCGGCCCGGATGGCGGCCGCGGCCACCTGGACGCTGCGGACCGCGCGCGTCAACCCCCTGGTCAGGGCCGCGCTGACCGGCTGCTGGGGAGACCGGCTGCCGGCCCCGGCGGCGGACCCGGTGCCGGCCGGAACGGCACGGTCGGGCGTCCCCGCGCAGCGCAGGGCGCCGGCCGCCGAGGGGCCGCCGCCCGAGCCCGCCGAGCTCGTCGGCCGGCTCCGCGATCAGGCCGTCGCCGTGCTGGAGCCGGGCTGGCCCGAGGAGGAGCGGGCCGCCCTGGGCGCCGCCTGCGAGACCGCGGCGCGGCTGACGCTGTCCTGTGTGGTCGCCCCGGCGGCGGGCGCGGGGCCGGCGCCGGGACGCCTGCCGGCGCGGCGGACGCGGCGGGAGGCGGAGACGGAGGCGGTGTCGCGGCTCGTACGGGGGGCCTTCGCGCGGCTACCGGACGGCGTGGAGTCGGGCGCCCGGCACTGACGGAGCGTCACCGTGGTGGCGGGCGTACGGCGGCCGGCGGGCGACGCCCGGTGCGCCGGTGGCGCCGGCCCGGACCTCAGTGCGCGGAGCCCGACAACTGCAGCCCGATCACGCCCGCGATGACCATCGAGATGGAGACGATCTTCAGCGTGGAGACCAGATCGCCGAGGAAGGCCATGCCGTAGATCGCGGTGCCCGCCGCGCCGATGCCGGTCCACACCGCGTACGCCGGGCCGACGTCCAGCTTGCGCAGCGCCAGCGTCAGCAGGCCGAAGCTGCCCAGGGCGAAGATGGCGAAGGCGATGGTCGGGTACAGACGGGTGAAGCCGTGCGAGAGCTTCAGACAGACCGCGAAGCCGGTCTCCAGCAGCCCCGCCACCACCACCAGCAGCCACGCCATGACCCATTGCCTCCGTCAGCTGGATGAGCGGCGGCAGGACTTCACCCGCACCCATCTGGAGCCCCGATCGGGCGGCCGGGGCCCCGTTACCCGTTCGCCGGCCTTGTGTGATTATGCCTTCACTCAGGGCGGGCGGCAGGGGAACGCCGGCGGTCAGTCGCCCTCGCGTCGCTCGCGGGTGGCCAGCAGGCGGCGCAGCGAATAGAGGCGGGCCGGTTCGGCGTGACCGTCGCTGACCCACTCGTCCAGTGCGCAGTCCTGCTCGTCGTGGCTGCAGGCGCGCGGGCAGCCGGCGGTGCCCGGCTCCAGGTCGGGGAAGGCATGGATCACCCGGGACGGGTCGACGTGGTGCAGTCCGAAGGACCGTACGCCCGGGGTGTCGATGACCCAGCCCGAGCCACCGGGCAGCGGCAGCGCCAGCGCGGAGGTGGTGGTGTGCCGGCCGCGGCCGGTGACCGCGTTGACATGTCCGGTGGCCCGACGGCGCTCCGGGACCAGGGCGTTGACCAGGGTCGTCTTGCCGACACCGGAGTGCCCGACGAACGCCGTCATACGGCCCGTCAGCTGTTCCCGCACCCGCTCGGCGGCGCTGCCGTCGGTGAGTTCGTCGCGGTTGGTGACGACATACGGGACACCGAGCGCGCCGTAGGACTCCAACAGGTCGTCCGCGGACGCCAGATCGGACTTGGTCAGCACCAGCAGCGGGTCCAGGCCCGCGTCGTAGGCGGCGACCAGGCAGCGGTCGATGAGCCGGGGGCGCGGCTCGGGGTCGGCGAGCGCGGTGACGATCGCGAGCTGGTCGGCGTTGGCGACGACGACCCGCTCGAAGGGGTCGTCGTCATCGGCCGTACGGCGCAGCGTCGAGGTGCGCGGCTCGACCCGGACGATCCGGGCGAGGGTGTCCTTGGCGCCGCTCAGATCGCCGACGACGGCGACCTGGTCACCGACCACCGCGCTCTTGCGACCCAGTTCGCGGGCCTTCATCGCGGTGACCGTACGGCCCTCGATGAGGCAGGTCAGCCGGCCGCGGTCGACGGTCAGGACCAGGCCCGCGCCGGCGTCCTCGTGCTTGGGGCGGATGTTGGTGCGGGGGCGGTTGCCCTTGGGGTTGGGGCGGACGCGGATGTCGTCCTCGTCGGGGTTCTTGCCGTAGCGGCGCATGGCGGCGGTACCCCTCAGGCTCTCCGGGCGGGGGCGGCCGCCGGGTCGAGCATGTCCCGCCACAGCGCGGGGAAGTCCGGCAGGGTCTTGGCGGTGGTGGCGACGTTCTCCACCTCTACGCCCTCGACCGCGAGTCCGATCACCGCGGCGGCGGTCGCCAGGCGGTGGTCCTCGTAGGTGTGGAAGATCCCGCCGTGCAGCGGGCGCGGCCGGATGTGCAGCCCGTCCGCGGTCTCGGTGACATCGCCGCCGAGTTCGTTGAGCTCCTTGGTGAGCGCGGCCAGCCGGTCGGTCTCGTGCAGCCGGAGGTGCGCCACGCCGCGCAGCGTGGACGGGGAGTCGGCCAGCGCGGCGACCGCGGCGATGCCGGGGGTCAGCTCGCCGACCTCGCTCAGGTCGACGTCGATGCCGTGGATCCGGCCGCTGCCGGTGAAGGTCAGGCCGTGTTCGGTCAGCTCGCAGGAGCCGCCCATGGTGGTGAAGATCTCGCGCAGCGCGTCACCGGGTTGGGTGGTGTGCTCGGGCCAGTCCGGAATGGTGACCCGGCCGCCGGTGACCAGCGCCGCGGCCAGGAACGGCTGGGCGTTGGACAGGTCCGGCTCGACGACCAGGTCGCGGCCGAGCAGCGCGCCCGGCGTGACCCGCCAGACGTTCGGCTCACCGCCCGCCTCGGGGGTGTCCACCTGCGCGCCGACGCTGCGCAGCATGTCGACGGTCATCCGGATGTGCGGCATCGACGGCAGCGCCGCGCCCACGTGCCGGACCTCGACGCCCTGGTTGAAGCGCGGCGCGGACAGCAGCAGGGCGCTGACGAACTGGGAGGAGGAGGAGGCGTCGATCTCGACCGGGCCGCCGTCCAGGGCGCCGCCGCCGAAGACGGTCATCGGGAGCGCGCCGCGGTGGTCGTCGTCGATCCGGGCGCCCAGGGCGCGCAGCGCGTCGATGACGCCGCCGAGCGGGCGCTCGTAGGAGCGCGGGTCGCCGTCGAAGCGGATCGGGCCGTCGGCGAGGGCGGCGACCGGCGGCAGGAAGCGCATGACCGTTCCGGCGTTGCCGACGTCGATGGTGGCCGGGCCGTGCAGCCCCGCCGGGATGATCCGCCAGGCCTCACCGCCGCCGGGCTGCCCCGCCGCGCCGGCGGAGCTGGAGGAGGCGGTCTCCTCGATGCCGACGCCCATCGTGCGCAGCGCCTCGGCCATCAGCAGCGTGTCGCGGGAGCGCAGCGGGCGGCGCAGCCAGCCGGGCTCGGAGGAGAGGGCGGCCAGCACCAGGCCGCGGTTGGTGACCGATTTGGAGCCGGGCACGGTGACGGTTGCATCGACGGCCCCGGAGGCGAGGGGGGCGGGCCACAGGGCGGGGTGTGCGGGACTCTCGGTCATGCCCTTACTTTAATGGCTGGGCAAGGGTGCCGATCTTGATCAAAAGTGGCGCAACCTCACCGAAACACGGCACTGGTAGTGAGCTCGCGTTACAGACGCGCGCAACCGGGGGCGCGGTGGTACGGGAGGGCGGCCGCCGGCGGCCTCAGAGGCCGAGCAGCCAGCGTCCGCCGCCGATCAGGGAGCACAGCGTCACCACGTGGAACAGGCCGAGCCAGAGGGCCGCCGGGACGTTGGTCAGCCGCGCCAGCTGGTCCGGATCGGAGTCCTCGGCCCCGCCCCGGCGCCGCTTTCCCTGCAGTTCGAAGGGCGGCCGCACCCCGCCCAGCAGCAGGAACCACACCGCCGCGTAAGCGAACGCCGCCTGCACCTCGGCCGTGGTCAGCCAGGACACCAGCACGAACGCGGCGCCGGCCAGTACGACCGTGAGCACGCCGTAGGCATTGCGGATCATGACCAGCATCGCCAGCAGCAGGGCGGTCGCGCCCCACAGCAGTGCCGTGATGTGCCCCGCGGCGAGCAGCGCGGCGCCGGCCAGGCCCAGCAGGGACGGCGCGATGTATCCGGCCGCCGCGGTCAGCACCATGCCGAGACCGGTCGGCTTGCCACGCGAAACGGTCAGACCCGAGGTGTCCGAGTGCAGCCGGATGCCGTCCAGGCGGCGGCCGGTGACCAGCGCGATCAGCCCGTGCCCGCCCTCGTGGGCGATGGTGACGGCGTTGCGCGACAGCCGCCAGGCGGTCCTCGGGACGACGGCGCCCAGCGCGAGCACCGCGGTGACGATCACCAGCCAGAGCGAAGGAGCGGGCTGGGTCCCGAAGACGCGGCTCCATATGTCGGTGAGGTGGTCGGTGTCCATGTCTCCCCTTCGTGTGGCATGGCAGTGTGGCATGCATGTGCGGTAGGTATGCGGCGAGTCGACGGGCCGAGGACGTGGCGGGGCTCTTCGGCGTGCGGCAGTGGGAGCCGAAGGAGACCCTGGCGCCCAGTTGGAACGTGGCGCCGACGGACCCGGTGCACGTGGTGCTGGAGCGCCCCCTCAAGGGCGAGGCGGCCGCCGCGTTCCCGCCGGGCCCGGTGCGCCAGCTGCGGA
Source organism: Streptomyces sirii (assembly GCF_045690365.1). Classification (NCBI taxonomy): domain Bacteria; kingdom Bacillati; phylum Actinomycetota; class Actinomycetes; order Kitasatosporales; family Streptomycetaceae; genus Streptomyces; species Streptomyces sirii. The sequence continues at coordinate 6,028,901 of NZ_CP147982.1, forward strand.
CGCTGAAGTGGGGCCTGGTCCCGTCGTGGTCGAAATCACCCGAGGGCGCCGCGCGGATGATCAACGCGCGGTCCGAGACGGTGCACGAGAAGCCGTCCTTCCGGCAGGCGTTCGCCACCCGCCGCTGCCTGCTCCCCGGGGACGGCTACTTCGAGTGGGTCACCGACGCCGCCGAGCGGCAGCTGGAGGAGCAGGGCCGCAAGAAGCGGTCCCGCAAGCAGCCGTACTTCGTCACGCCCGCGGACGGCTCGGTGATGGCCATGGCCGGGCTCTACGAGTTCTGGCGGGACCGGACGCTGCCCGGCGACCACCCGCTGGCCTGGTGGGTGACCTGCACGGTCGTCACCACCGAGGCCGAGACCACCCCGCTTGCCGGGGCGGACGGCGGCGAGGGACCGCAGTCGCTGGCCGAGATCCACCCCAGGATGCCGCTGGCGTTGACCCCGGACCGCTGGGACGCCTGGCTCGACCCGGCCCGTACGGACCCCGACGCGCTGCGCGGGCTGCTCTCGCCCCCGCCGCCCGGCCTGATGCGCGCCTACCCCGTCCCCACCGAGGTCAGCAACGTCCGCAACAACGGTCCCGAGCTGCTCACCGAGCTCGACGGGCCGGAGGTCGGCACCCTGTTCTGACGGCGGCCCGGCGCGGGCACCGGCGGGCCGCGGTGCCCCTTCCCGCGCCGGGGCGGGGCAGGATGGGGCGTATGAGTACAGGGGCGAAGGAGACCGAGACGGTCGCGACACCGGCGGGCGACGCCCGGATCACCTGGTACCGCGACGCGACGCCGGCCCGGGCAGTGGTGGCCCTCGGCCACGGCGCCGGCGGCGGCATCGAGGCGCGCGATCTGCGGGCCCTGGCGGCCGCGCTGCCGGCCCGCGGCTACACCGTGGCGCTGGTCGAGCAGCCGTGGCGGGTGGCCGGCAAGAAGGTGGCGCCCGCGCCGAAGACCCTGGACACCGGGTGGACCGCGCTGTGGCCGGCGTTGGAGAAGCCGGGCCTGCCGGTGGTCGCCGGCGGCCGGAGCGCGGGGGCCCGGGTGGCCTGCCGTACGGCGCGCGAGCTGGGCGCCGAGGCGGTACTGGCGCTCAGTTTCCCGCTGCACCCTCCGGGGCGGCCGGAGAAGTCCCGGGCGGAGGAGCTGACCGGCGCCGGGGTGCCGACCCTGGTCGTCCAGGGCGGCCGCGACCCGTTCGGCCGGCCGGAGGAGTTCCCGCCGGGGACGCGGATCACCGAGGTCGCGCACGGCGACCACGGCTTCGCGGTGCCGAAGAAGGCGGGCGTCGGCGAGGCGGAGTCGATGGCGGTGATCACGGAGGCCGTGGCGGTCTGGCTCGACACGATGTTCGGCTGACCCCGCCGCCGGCCCGGCCGCCGCTCACCCCTGCCCGCGCGGCCGGGCCCGTACGTGCATCCGCTCGCCCTGTCGGCCGAAGAGGCTCAGCAGCTCCACCGGCTCGTCGCCCGCGGGGCCGAACCAGTGCGGCAGCCGGGTGTCGAACTCCGCGGCCTCGCCGGCCCGCAGCTCCACGTCGCGGTCGGCGAGCAGCAGCCGCAGCCGCCCGGACAGGACGTAGAACCACTCGTACCCCTCGTGCGTACGCTGCTCGGGTGGCTCGCCGCCGGGGTCGATGACCAGCTTGAACGCCTGCAGGGCGCCCGGCTGGCGGGTCAGCGGCACCACGGTGCGGTCCCCGCGCCGCACCGGCACCGCGCGCACCCGCGGATCGCCCACCTCCGGCGCACCCACCAGCTCGTCCAGCGGTACCTGGTGCGCCTGCGCCAGCGGCAGGAGCAGTTCGAGGGTGGCCCGGCGGCCGCCGGACTCCAGGCGCGAGAGGGTGCTCACCGAGATACCGGTCACCTCGGACAGCGCGGCGAGCGTCACCCCGCGCTCCTGGCGCAGCCGCCGCAGCCGCGGGCCCACCTCGCTGAGCACCCGCTCGTAGGCGCTGCCGCCCGTGCCGTTCGTGTCGTCCCGCGCTGTATCGTCCACCCCTCTATTGCCGAAGGGGCAACGCGGTTTGTCAACTCGTGGCGAAGATCGGTGCGCGGAGCGGGAATGAGCCGGCGTATGCGGCTGTTGTGGCTGTCGTAGGTAGTCGAGTACGTCCGGCGAAGCATGAGGAATGGGAGTCCGCCGCATGGGAATCGCTTGCCCGGCCCGCCCGGCCGCAGACCTGCCGTGGTCGCAGATGCAGGTGACGCAGCCCGCCCTGGCTGGAGCGGCGGCGGCACCTGATCGTCGTCTATTCTCCGATTCGAGTGGGTCCGCTTCCGGATCCGTGACGGTGTTGGAGGAGGTGGGTCCGGTCACCGGTACCGACGCAGGGACCGACGGCACGGCCGAGGAGCCGTCCGCGCGCCGGCAGGAGAGCGCGGCCGAGCGCAATGCGCGCTTCGAGCGGGACGCGCTCACCTTCCTGGACCAGATGTACTCCGCCGCGCTGCGCATGACGCGCAATCCGGCCGATGCGGAGGACCTGGTGCAGGAGACCTACGCCAAGGCGTACGCGTCCTTCCACCAGTTCCGGGAGGGCACCAACCTCAAGGCCTGGCTGTACCGCATCCTCACGAACACCTTCATCAACTCCTACCGCAAGAAGCAGCGCGAGCCCCAGCGCAGCGCCGCCGACGAGATCGAGGACTGGCAGCTGGCGCGCGCCGAGTCGCATATGTCGACGGGCCTGCGCTCCGCCGAGTCCCAGGCGCTCGACCACCTGCCGGACTCGGACGTGAAGGCCGCGCTCCAGGCGATCCCCGAGGAGTTCCGCATCGCGGTATACCTCGCGGACGTCGAGGGGTTTGCGTACAAGGAGATCGCGGACATCATGGGGACACCCATCGGCACGGTGATGTCCCGACTGCACCGCGGTCGGCGCCAGCTGCGCGGCATGCTGGAGGATTACGCCCGTGAGCGCGGGCTGGTTCCGGCGGGGGCGGCGGCCGCGGACCCGCAGGCCGCGCGCACGTCGGAGTCGCACGACCGGAAAGGCTCGGGATCATGAGCTGCGGAGAGCCGCACGAGAAGGACTGCTCAGAGGTCCTTGACCACCTCTACGAGTATCTCGACCGAGAGATGCCCGCCGGGGAGTGCGCGGAGTTCCAGGTGCATCTCGACGAATGCTCGCCGTGCCTGGAGAAGTACGGCCTGGAGCAGGCCGTCAAGAAGCTCGTCAAGCGCTGCTGCGGCCATGACGACGTCCCCAGCGATCTGCGCTCCAAGGTCATGGGGCGGATCGATCTGATCCGGGCCGGCGAGGCCGTGCCCGAGGTGAGCGTGCTCGAACAGGCCAAGCACGAGCAGGCGCAGCGGGAGCAGGCGGACGCGGCGGCCGGTGCGGGCGAGGCCGCCGGCCCGTCCGAGGCGGCCGGCTCCGCCGATGCACGGACGAAGGCCACGCGCGCCGAATAAGGCGGCACATCACCCGAAGGGGTGAGGGCAGGCCGTCAGAGCCGCCCGATCCGCCGATGCGCCCTCCCCGGCGCCCCGGCCCCTTCTATTCTCACCGAACCCCGGCGCACCGCGGAGGCGACGCGAGCGCACCGTGGCCGCGCGGGTTCCCCCGCTCCACAAGAGCCGGGGGCGAGCGGTGGGCATGCTGAGGAGGGCGCGATGCGGGGACTGCCGGCGGCCGCGCGGGGATACATCGGATGCGTCGCGCTGGCCGCGGCACTGTGCACCGCCCCCGCGATACGGCTCGGCGCCGCCGCCCCCTGGGCCGGTGCCCTGGCCCTGGCCACTCTCCACGCACTGTGCGAACAGGTCCGCCGCGGACCGCCGCCCGGCGGCCGGGCGCCGTACGGGACGCCGTCGTACGCCGGTCCCGGCTGGGCCGCCCCCGTCCTGCTCGCCGGGGCCTTCCTGCTGCCGCCCCCACTGGCCGCGCTGACCGCCGTCCCCGGAGCGCTGCTCGCACCGGCCGCCGCCCGTTCGGCCGCCGCCCGCCGGCTCTGGCGCGCCGCCGTGCCGGCCCTGGCCTGCTGTGCGGCCGCCGAGGTCTTCCGGGCGTTCGGCCACCACTCGCTGTCCGCACCGCGGTTCCCCGCCCTGCTGCTGCCCGCCGCGGCCGCCGCGGTGGCCTTCTGCGCGGTGCCGGCCGCGCTGGAGGGCGGGGTGCTGGTCACCGCCGAACGCCACCCCGTACGCACCGCCTGGCGCGGGCTGCTGACCCGCTCGCTGGGCCCGCACCTGGTGCACGGCCTGGCCGGGCTGATGATGGCCGTGCTGTGGCGCAGCGCCTACGGGCCGCCGGCGGCGCTGCTGGTGCTGCTGCCGATGCATCTGTCCTACTGGGTCTTCGACCGCTACCACCGCGAACGCGCCGCCCATCAGGCCACCCTCCGCGCCCTGGTCCAGGCCGTGGACATCAAGGACCGCTACACCCGCGGGCACAGTGAGCGGGTCGGCCGCGCCTCGGTGATGATCGCCCGGGAACTGGGCATGGCGGAGGACCGGGTGGAGGTGCTCCGGTTCGCCGGCATCCTGCACGACGTCGGCAAACTCGGCGTCCCCACCCGGCTGTTGCGCAAGGACGGGCCGCTGACCCCGGAGGAACGCCGGGTCATCGAGCTGCATCCGGAGTACGGGCACGAGATCGTGCGCGGCATCGGCTTCCTGGGGGAGGCGCGGTCGGCCATCCTGCACCACCACGAGCGGCTGGACGGCCGGGGCTACCCCTACGGCCTGAAAGGGCGCCACATCCCGGAGTTCGCCCGGGTGGTGGCGGTCGCCGACGCCTTCGACGCGATGACCTCGACCCGCTCCTACAGCCGGGCCCGCCCGGTGCCGGTGGCGGTCGCGGAGCTGCGCAAGTGCGCCGGCACGCAGTTCGACCCGCGGATGGTCCGGGCGCTGGCCGCGTCGCTCGACCGGTACGGCTGGCACCCGGACCTGGTGACGGCGGCGGACGCGGAGCCGCCTTCTGCGCGGGGCGGTAGAGGAAACGTCACGCCTGAGGGGGCGGGCGGGCCGGACGGCCGCACCGTGCCCGCGGCCGCGGTGCCGGGACGGTCCGGAGGGGCGGAACGGCCCGCACGGACGGAACGGGCCGCGGAGCCCCGGCAGGGCGGCGTGCGATGACTGCCCCCGAGGAGCCCCCGGGCACCTGGCGCCCCGGCGGCCGCGACCGCCACGGCCGCCGCGACCGCGCCGCCCGGCCCCCGCGCCTCCGTCGGCCGGCCGCCCCCGGCAGCGCCGTCGTCGCCGCCGTCTACGCCCCGGCCGCGGCCCTGGCCTGCTGGTCGCTCGGCCGGACGCTGTGGGACGGGCTGGACCGGCCGGGGGTCGCACTGGCCTTCGGGGTGCTGATCGCGGTCGGCGAGCTGGTCGGGTGGGGCCCGGCGCCGGCGAGCGGGGACCGGCCGGAGCCGGGGGAGCGGGAGGCCGCACCGCTCGGTGCGGCCGGTGCGCTCGCGTATGCGCTGCTCGGCGAGGCCGGCGGAGCGCCCACCGCCCACGGCGTCTCGCAGACCGTGGCCGTCGTCCTGGCGGCCGGCCTGGTGGGACTCGTCCCGCGGCTCGCGCACGGCCGGCGGCCGGCGCTCGACCCGCTCGCGCGCCGGGTGCTGACCGTCGGCTTCGCCGCCACCTGCTTCCACCCCCTGCACACCATCGGGGCGTTGGGCGGCTGGGCGGCCGCCGGGCCCCTCCGCCCGCTCCTGCTGATCGGGCTGCTGGCGCTGACCGCGCTGTGCGACGCGGTGCTGGCGGCGGCGCTCGCCCGGGCCCGTACGGGCTGGCCGTACGGGCCGCTGCTGCGCGACGAGTTGCGGGCGCTGCTCGGCACCGGCACCGCGATCTGCGCCACCGGGGTGGTGATCTCGCTGGCCACGGCGGTCGCCGGACTGTGGGCGCTGCCGGTGTTCTGCCTGCCGCTGCTGCTGACCCAGTTCGCCCTGCGCCGGTTCGCGGCCGTCCGCGCCACCTACCGCCAGACCATCGCCTCGCTGGCCCGGTCCACCGAGATCGCCGGCTACACCCCGCACGGCCACGCCCGCCGGGTGGCCGCGCTCAGCCGCGCGGTGGGGCGCGAACTGGGGCTGAGCGAACCGGACTTGGACGTACTGGAACACGCCGCTCTGATGCACGACATCGGCCAGCTCTCGCTGCTGGACCCGGTACCGGACGGGGCGACCGCGCCGCTGCCGCCCGCCGAGCAGCGCCGGATCGCCCTGCTGGGCGGCGCCGTTGTCCGGCAGACCGGCGTCCCCGCGGAGGTGGCGGTGATCGTCGAGCGACAGGCCGATCCGTACCGGGACCAGCCGGTCACGGCCCGTATCGTGCGCACCGTCAACGCCTACGACGACCTGTCGGGCGGGGCCGCGGGGACCGGCGGCGCGCTGCGCGCCCTGGAGCGGCTGCGGCTGGCCACCGCGCGGGAGCATGAACCCCTGGTCGTCGAGGCGCTGGCCCGGGTCCTGGGGCGCGGCGGCCGACCGGTGTGACATGAGTGACCTTGTGGGGCGCGCGGGTCACGGGCCTGCCCGCCCGATCCATCCTGCGGAACCCCTTCACGGATGGCTATCCGCCGGTAAGGTCGGAAATGACCCGGGAAGGGTCGCGAGCGGCTCCCTCACGGGCCGGGGGGTCCGGCATGCTCCGGGAACCCCCCCTAACGCCCCGAAACCCCGTGGTTGAGCCGTCGTCGGCGCCCGGCGGGAGGGAACCCATGGGTAATGAGCGCCCTTCGAGATGGGCATGGTTGGATGCGAAGGAAGCCCCCCGCAGGGGGATTCAGGGGGTCGGGCGAAGGCAAGGAGCCGCAGAGGGGCACAGCAAACCAGGCTGAGCCCGACGGCAATCTGTGGCAGGTTGTCGAGTAGGCCCTCAGAAGGGCCCCGGGCGCCGTCCGGGACACCTCCGGAGCGGCATCGAGAGCAACCAGCAGGCGGGAATCGTGAGGATCTTCGGCAAGGTACGGCACCGGCCCTCCGCCTCGTGGCGGCAGGCGACCGACCGCGCTTTCACGCTGATCGGCGACGGCCGTTACGACGACGCGGGGGCGCTGCTGACCCGCGCCGCGGACATGGAGCCGTGGCTGTCGGAGTCCTGGTTCAACCTCGCCCTGCTGCACAAGTTCCGGCACGACTGGGAGCAGGCCCGCGCCGCCGGCTTGCGCGCGGTCGCCCTGCTGGACCGCGAGACCGGGGCGCCCGACTGGTGGAACGTCGGCATCGCCGCCACCGCCCTGCAGGACTGGCCGCTGGCCCGCCGCGCCTGGCAGGCGTACGGCCTCAAGGTGCCCGGCGAGGGCTCGCCGTCCGGCGAACCGCACGGTATGGCCCTGGGCAGCGCCGCCGTCCGGCTCTCCCCGGAGGGCGAGGCCGAGGTGGTCTGGGGCCGCCGGCTGGACCCGGCCCGTATCGAGGTGCTGTCGATCCCGCTGCCGTCCTCCGGGCGGCGCTGGGGCGAGGTGGTGCTGCACGACGGTGTCCCGCACGGCGAGCGGACCACCGTCGACGCCGACGGGGCCACCAGGGCCTTTCCGGTCTTCGACGAGATCGAGCTGTGGGCGCCCTCCCCGGTGCCCACCTGGGTCGTACTCCTGGAGGCCGCCACCGAGGCCGACCGGGACGCCCTGGAGCAGCTGGCGGCCGACGCCGGCTTCGCCGCCGAGGACTGGTCCTCCTCCGTCCGGCTGCTGTGCCGTACGTGCTCGGAGAGCCGGATGCCCAGCGACGAGGGCGACGGCGAGCATCTGGACCCGCACGACCACAGTGAGCCGGGCCACCCGGGCCCGCTCGGGCACCGCACCGCCGGCTCGGGTTCGCTGTGGGTGCCCGAGCGCGAATGCGGTATCGCCGCGCCGTCGGGCCTGGTCCGCGGGCTGCTCGACGGCTGGGTCGCGGACAGCCCGGACACCCGGGAATGGCGCGACCTCGAAGAGGTCTGCTGAGCGGCCGCCCGCGCCACCGTAGGCTGTAGGGCGACTAACAGGGTTTTCAGGAAGGCGTACGGCGGAGATGGCCCAGCAGCCTGTGTTTGATCAAGATGGTGACGAGCGGGTGGACGACGAGTTCCTCGACGACGTCACGGACGCCGAGGAGCGGGAGACCGCCCACCGCGAGCGCGGCACCTCGCGGCCGATCACGGTCGTCGGCAATCCGGTGCTCCACAAGGAGTGCAAGGACGTCACGGACTTCGACGACGAGCTCGCCGGGCTCATCGACGACATGTTCGCCAGCCAGCGCACCGCCGAGGGGGTGGGCCTGGCCGCCAACCAGATCGGCGTGGACCTGAAGGTCTTCGTCTACGACTGCCTGGACGACGAGGGCGTCCGGCACGTCGGCGCGATCTGCAACCCGGTGCTGGACGAGCTGCCGGCCGAGCGCCGGGTGCTGGACGACTCCAACGAGGGCTGCCTGTCCGTCCCGGGCGCGTACGCCGAGCTGGCCCGTCCCGACTACGCCGTGTGCCGCGGCCAGAACGCCAAGGGCGAGCCGATCGCGGTCCGGGGCACCGGCTACTTCGCGCGCTGCCTGCAGCACGAGACCGACCACCTCAACGGCTACCTCTACATCGACCGGCTCAGCAAGCGGGACCGCAAGGCCGCGCTGAAGCAGATGGCCGAGCTGGAGCCGCGCTACCCCGTCGTCCCCAACGACTGAGGCGGTCGGGCGCCCGGTCCCGGGGCCGGGCGCCCAGACCCGTCAGGGCGCCTTCTGGTAGGCGCTCCAGACCTTCGGGGGGAGGGCGGTGCCCAGCCCCCTGTCGTCGCCGCCGACACCCTGCATCGGCAGCAGCTCGGGCGCGCCCGGCTTGTTGCGGAACATGGTGACGGCCGTGGTCGGCTCGGCGTCGGCGTCCGCGCCGGGCGCGCGGTCGGGGCGGATGCCGCCCCAGTCCTCCGTGCCCGTGCCGGGGCCGGAGCCGGCGCCGAATTCCGGGCCGGTGGACGTCGGGCTGCCGATGAACCACGCCGACTTCATCCGGTCGCCCGGCTCGGTGCGGCCGGCCGCGACCGGCTGCCCGGCCGCCGCGTCGTCCGGCACCCCCAAAGTGCGCCAGCCCAGCCCCTCCAGGGTCGCGGAGACCTGCTGGGCGACCCCGGCGTCGACGACCTGCTGCGGCTTGGCGCGGTCGAAGCCGCGGATCTTCTTGCCGTCGTAGGTCATCGACGTCACCGCGTAGGGGTCGGCGTGCAGTCCGCCGTTGGCGAAGGTGGTGTAGGCGCTCGCCATCCGGATCGCGCTGGGTGCCGAGGTGCCCAGCGGGAAGGTCTGCTCCAGGGGCGCCATGCTCTCCTCGCGCAGCCCCGCGTCCACCGCCAGATCCCGGATCCGCTCCAGCCCGAGGCGCTGCCCGGCCCGTACGAACGGCGGGCTCTGGGCCTTGATCAGCGCGCCGCGCAGATCCCCGACCTGGTTCTGCCAGTCCACCGGACTCATGTCGTCGGCGTCGTCGAACCGGTCGGCGTCCTCGTCGGGCCCGTCGACCTGCTGCTGGAGCGCGGTCGCCAGTACGAACGGCTTGAAGGCGGAGCCGGCCGGGACGGCCGAGGTGTCCGCGTTGTTGCTGAAGTGCCGGGTGGCGTCCGTGCCGCCGTACAGGGCGACGATCGCGCCGTCCTTGGGACGTACGGAGGCCGCGCCGAACTCCACGAAGGCGTCGGCGGTGCGCTCCTTCGGATCGAGGTTCTCGCGGCGGACGTCGCTCACGGCCTTCTCCAGGCGGCGGGTGCGCTGCTTGTCGAAGGTGGTGTGTATGCGGTAGCCGCCGCGTGCCAGGTCCTTGTCGGTCAGACCGGTGCCGGCCTTGACGAACTTGTTGGCCACATCGACGAGATAGCCGATCTGGCCGGCCTGGCTGGTGGGCTTCGACAGCGTGCGCGGCTCGGGGAACCTACGGTACTTCGCCCGCTCCTGTCGGCTCATCTTGCCGGTGGCGACCTGCCGGTCGAGTATCCACTTCCAGCGTTCCACGGCCCGCTGGTGGTTGGCCTTGCTCAGCCCCGGATCGAACTGCTCCGACCCCTTCAGCAGGGCGGCCAGCAGCGCGCCCTGGCTGGGGTTGAGGTTCTTGGCGTCGATGCCGTAGTAGGCGTGGGCGGCCGCCTGGATTCCGTACGAACCGCGGCCGAACCAGCTGGTGTTGAGGTAGCCGCGCAGGATCTCCGGCTTGGACTTCTGGTTGCTCACCTTCAGCGAGAGGATGAACTCCCGCACCTTGCGGGTGATCGTCTGGTCCTGCGAGAGATAGGTGTTCTTCACATACTGCTGGGTGATGGTGGAGCCGCCCTGGGTCTCCTCGCCGGAGACCATGTTGACCACGGCGCGGGCGATGCCCTGGAGGGAGACGCCGGGGTCGCTGTAGAAGGTGGCGTTCTCCGCGGCGATCACGGAGTTCTCGACGGAGTCGGGCACCTTGTCGAGGGTGACGTTCTGCCGGTTGACGGCGCCCACGCTCACCATCTGGCTGCCGTCCGCCCAGTAGTAGACGGTGGCCTCCTGCCCGGCGATCTCGTTCTCGTTCGGAATGTCGATCGTCGCGTACACGACGGTGAACAGCCCCGCCAGGCAGAGGATCCCGAACGAGAGGGTGCCGAGCCACAGCCGCCATGACGGCAGCCAGCGGCGCGGACCCTCACGTCCCTGGCGCGGATAGTCGATGAACCGACGACGCCCCTTCGTGGCCTTCATATCCACAAGGATGTGGCGGCCACGGCTCCGGTTGCCGAGGTAACAGAACGCTCACATTGGCGCGTGACCAGGGCTGAAGGGGCGTCGCAGGTCCTCGGTTCCCCGGGCCTAGAAGTCGTCGTCGAAGGAGACCGAACCCTCGACGGCGACCTGGTAGGCCGAGGCCCGGCGTTCGAAGAAGTTGGTCAGCTCCTGGACGTTCTGCAGCTCCATGAAGGAGAACGGGTTCTCCGAGCCGTACACGGGAGCAAATCCCAGACGCTGCAGCCGCTGGTCGGCGACGCACTGGAGGTACTCGCGCATCGACTCGGTGTTCATGCCCGGCAGGCCGTCACCGCACAGGTCGCGGCCGAACTGCAGCTCGGCCTCGACGGCCTCCTTGAGCATCTCGGTGACCTGCTGCTCCAGCTTGTCGTCGAAGAGGTCGGGCTCCTCCTGGCGCACCGTGTCCACCACCGAGAACGCGAAGTCCATGTGCATGGACTCGTCGCGGAAGACCCAGTTGGTGCCGGTGGCCAGCCCGTGCAGCAGACCGCGCGAGCGGAACCAGTAGACGTACGCGAAGGCGCCGTAGAAGAACAGCCCCTCGATGCAGGCCGCGAAGCAGATCAGGTTCAGCAGGAAGCGGCGCCGGTCGGCCTTGGACTCCAGCCGGTCGATGCTCTCGACCGAGTCCATCCACTTGAAGCAGAACTCGGCCTTCTCCCGGATGGAGGGGATGCTCTCCACGGCCGCGAAGGCGGCGGCGCGGTCGTCCGGGTCGGGGAGGTAGGTGTCCAGCAGCGTCAGATAGAACTGGACGTGCACCGCCTCCTCGAAGAGCTGACGGCTCAGGTACAGCCGCGCCTCGGGGGAGTTGATGTGCTTGTAGAGCGTCAGCACGAGGTTGTTGGCGACGATCGAGTCGCCGGTCGCGAAGAACGCCACCAGCCGGCCGATCATGTGCTGCTCGCCCGGCGAGAGTTTGGCGAGGTCGGCGACGTCGGAGTGGAGGTCGACCTCCTCCACGGTCCAGGTGTTCTTGATCGCGTCGCGGTAGCGGTCGTAGAACTCCGGGTACCGCATGGGCCGCAGGGTCAGCTCGAAGCCCGGGTCGAGGAGGTTCTTGGCGCCGGTGGTCGTGGTGTGGTTGGCCGCGGCGGTGTTCTTCTCGGGTGCGGTGGTCATTACTGGCAGGCCTCGCAGGACTCGGGGTTTTCCAGGGAGCAGGCGACCGCCTCGGGGTCGGTGGCCTGCTGCGGGACGGGGACGGGGACGGGGGCGCCGGCGGCCGCGGTGCCGCGGGCCGACTGGGCGATCCGGGTCGCCGGCCGCGAACGCAGGTAGTACGTCGTCTTGATGCCGCGCTTCCAGGCGTAGGCGTACATCGAGCTGAGCTTGCCGATGGTCGGCGACGCCATGAAGAGGTTCAGCGACTGGCTCTGGTCGATGAACGGCGTACGGGCCGCGGCCATGTCGATCAGGGCGCGCTGCGGGATCTCCCACGCGGTGCGGTACAGCGCCCGGACCTCCTCGGGGATCCAACCGACGTCCTGCACCGAGCCGTTCGCCTCGCGCAGCGCGTCACGGGTCCGCGCGTCCCACAGCCCCAGGGCCTTGAGCTCCTCGATCAGATACGCGTTGACCTGGAGGAACTCACCCGACAGCGTCTCGCGCTTGAAGAGGTTGGAGACCTGCGGCTCGATGCACTCGTACACGCCCGCGATCGAGGCGATGGTCGCGGTCGGCGCGATCGCCAGCAGCAGCGAGTTGCGCATCCCGGTCGCGGCGATCCGGGTGCGCAGCGCCGCCCAGCGGTCCGCCCAGCGGGGCTCGGCGTTCGGGTAGTGGTCCGGGTGCAGCACACCGCGGGCGGTGCGGGTCGCCGACCAGGCCGGGTGCGGGCCGTGCCGCTCGGCGAGGTCCGCGGACGCCTCGTACGCGGCGAGCATGATCCGCTCGGAGATCCGGGTCGACAGCTCCTGCGCCTGGGCCGAGTCGAAGGGCAGCCGCAGCCGGAAGAAGACGTCCTGCAGGCCCATCAGGCCCAGACCCACCGGGCGCCAGCGGGAGTTGGAGGCCCCGGCCTGATCGGTCGGGTAGAAGTTGATGTCCACGACGCGGTCGAGGAAGGTGACGGCGGTACGGACCGTGGCGTCCAGCTTCTCCCAGTCCATCGCCTCCTCCCAGCCGGCGGCCTCGTCGCCCAGGTGGGCGGCGAGGTTGACCGACCCCAGGTTGCAGACCGCGGTCTCGCCGTCGTCGGTCACCTCCAGGATCTCCGTGCACAGGTTGGAGGAGTGCACGACCTGGCCGGGCTCGGCGGTCTGGTTGGCGGTGCGGTTGGCGGCGTCCTTGAACGTCATCCAGCCGTTGCCGGTCTGCGCCAGGGTGCGCATCATGCGGGAGTACAGCACCCGCGCCGGGATCTGCTTGAGCGCCCGGCCCTCGGCCTCGGCCCTGCGGTACGCGGCGTCGAACTCCTCGCCCCACAGGTCCACCAGCTCCGGGGCGTCCGAGGGGGAGAACAGCGACCAGTCGGCGTCCGCCTCCACCCGGCGCATGAACTCGTCCGGGATCCAGTGCGCGATGTTCAGGTTGTGGGTGCGGCGGGCCTCCTCACCGGTGTTGTCGCGCAGCTCCAGGAACTCCTCGATGTCGGCGTGCCAGGTCTCCAGGTAGACACAGGCGGCGCCCTTGCGCCGGCCGCCCTGGTTCACGGCCGCGACCGAGGCGTCCAGGGTGCGCAGGAACGGCACGATGCCGTTGGAGTGCCCGTTGGTGCCGCGGATCAGCGAACCGCGGGCGCGGATGCGGGAGTACGACAGGCCGATGCCGCCGGCGTGCTTCGACAGCCGCGCCACCTGGTGGTAGCGGTCGTAGATCGAGTCCAGCTCGTCCAGCGGGGAGTCCAGCAGGTAGCAGGACGACATCTGCGGGTGGCGGGTGCCGGAGTTGAACAGGGTGGGGGAGGAGGGCAGGTACGACAGCGAGCTGGTGAGGCGGTACAGCTCGGCGACGTCGTCCAGGGCGCGCTCGCTGTGGTCTTCGGCGAGGCCGCAGGCCACCCGCAGCAGGAAGTGCTGGGGGGTCTCGATGACCTGGCGGGTGGTCGGGTGGCGCAGCAGGTAGCGCGAGTGCAGGGTGCGCAGCCCGAAGTACCCGAACCGGTCGTCGGCCCCGTCGGCGAGCGCCCGGTCGACCAGGGCGTTCAGCCGGGCGGCGTGGGTCGCGACGAACTGCGCGGTCTCATCGGCGATCAGGCCCTCGCGGTGGCCGACCTCGACGGAGGCGGAGAAGGCGACCGCCCCCTGTTCGGCCGCCTCCTCCGAGATCGAGAGGGTGAGCAGCCGCGCGGCGAGCTTGGAGTACTGCGGCTCGTCACCGATCAGCCCGGCCGCGGCCTCGATGGCCAGCGACCGCAGTTCGGACTCGCCCGCGCCCTCGTACCGGCCGCGCAGGGCGGCGGCGGCCACCTTGCCGGGGTCGGTCGCGGTCAGGTCCTCGGTCAGCTTCGTCAGGGTGCGCAGCAGCGCAACGCCTGGACCGTCCCGCCCGTCCTCGCCCGGACCGCCGTCGGCGGGGGCGGCAGGCGCGGTCACCGCAGGCTGCACGACCTCGGCGTCTGACGCGGGCTCCGTTGGCGCGATGGTCACGTGATGCTCTCCCTCACTCGGCGGGGGCCGGGAGGGAGGGGCGCGACGGTCGCACGCGCGCATGCCGCACCCCGTGACGGTCAGGGGTGCGCGGGCACACCGCGCGGCGTCCACCGGCCCAACCCTCGGGGCCCGGACGTATCGACGTCCGCACCGATGGCGGTGCGGGCGTACCGTCGGCAGGTCCTCGGACTTCACGGGCGCGCGGCAGGGCCCTAGTCAGGCCACTGGGCGCGCTCTTACACCGTTGCGGGACAGTTCCGGATTCCCACCGGATTCCCCTGCGGCGACAGCGAGGACGAGCATACATCTTGTGCTGTCCCCCGCACGCACCCCCACATCTTGTGTCGCCACCTCATACCACTCCGACAGGTGTGCGAAGCGTCAGGGGGCGGGGGGAGCGCTCGGCACGGCTCTCAGGCCCGGCCTGGGGCGCCTTTCAGGCCATATCCCGCGCGAACGCCCAGAGCGTGATCCCCGGTACCGGCTCCCAGTCCCGTTCCTCGGCGCGCACGAATCCCAGCCGGCGGTAGAGCCGGTGCGCGGGCAGCACATGCCGTGGCGTGGACAGCACCATGCCGCTCAGCCCGAGCGCCCGCGCCCGCTCCAGACACGCCGCCACCAACGCCTCCCCGACGCCTCGTCCGCGCCCCTCGGGCCGCACCGCGAGCATCCGGAACTCCCCCTCCCCGGGCCGCGCCAGCTCCGCGTACGGACTCCCGTACGCGGAGAAGGTGACCGTCCCCACCACCCGCTCGTCCGGCCCCTCCACGGCCACCAGCACCTCCGCCTGCTCCGCCCGCTCGGCCACCTTCCGCAGCCTCGCCGCGTACCTGTCTCCCGCACCGGCCACCAGCAGCCCATCGGTCAGATAGACCGCCACCAGCAACTCCCCGACCGCACCGAACTCCGCCTGGCGCACGGGCCTGATCGTGATGTCCATGGGGCCAGTGTGAGGGTGGGGCTGATGGCGGGGTGGTTGTCGGCGGCCTCGGCTATCGTCGGTTTTACGTTCCCTGCTCCGTCCAGTGGAAGAAGGAGAGGTCTCATGACCGCGCTCGCTGACCGGCCACACATTATGGATACCGAGCACTTCGAAGAGGCCGCCCGGATACTCGCCCGCCTGGAAGAAGGCGCGCGGTTGGAACTCATCGACGGGAAGGTCAGGAGCAAGCCGATGCCGGATGGGGATCACGGGCGGATCATCCAGTGGTTGCTTCGCATCTGCATGCAGCACCGGCCCGAGCTTTTCCTCGATCCAACCCAGGGGCTGAAGGCGCAGGCGTACCGAAACGGCCGCGCCCGTCCAGATGGCTCGCTCGCACCCGCTGATGCCTTCGTTGGCCAAGGCGAGTGGGCAGACCCTGGCCCGGTACTGATGGTCGTCGAAGTCACTTCCCACGACTCCGACACCGACAAGCGCGACAGGGTCGAGAAGCGCAGTGCGTATGCGGAGACCGGTATCCCGATCTATCTGTTGATCGATCGGCAGGCCTGCCAGGTCGTGGTCTACAGCGAGCCCGACGGCGTCTGCTACGAGAACATCCACACTGTGCCGTACGGCAAGACGATCCACCTGCCGGACCCCGTCGGCATCACCCTCGAAACCGAGCCGCTCAAGGACTGGGTGAACTAGCCCCTCCCACCTCTGCGAAATGGGCCGCCGCAACCCCGAGGGGTTGCGGCGGCCCATTTCGGGTCAACGCCGACGCCTCAGTGCCCCGCCGGTGCCCCCGCCGTAGCCGACGGCAGCTCCGCCGAGACGCCCTCGTCGCCGATGTCCGCGGTGTAGTCGCCGGGGCTGGTCTCGTCGACGCCCTCAGGGGCCTTCATGGCCTTCAGGACGAACGTCAGGACGACCGTCACCACGAGGTTCAGGACGAGGGCGGTCAGGCCGATGTAGCCGATCTCGCCGATCCCGGGGATCTCCTTGCTGGAGCCGCCGAAGTGAGCCTGGGTGGGGCTCGCGACACCGTATGCCGCGAGCGTGCCGTAGAGCATGCCGACCGCCCAGCCGGTCAGCAGCGCCCAGCGGTGGAACCAGCGGGTGAACAGGCCGCCGACCAGGGCCGGCAGGGTCTGCAGGATCCAGATGCCGCCCAGCAGCTGGAAGTTGATGGCGACGGTCTTGTCCATGGTGAGGACGAAGACCAGCGCGCCGACCTTGACCAGCAGGGAGACGAGCTTGGCGACCTTGTGCTCCTGCTCGGGCGTGGCGGCGGGCTTGAGGAAGTCCTTGTAGACGTTGCGGGTGAACAGGTTGGCCGCGGCGATGGACATGATGGCCGCCGGTACCAGTGCGCCGATCCCGATCGCGGCGAACGCGACGCCGGCGAACCAGCTGGGGAACATGTCCTCGAACAGCTGCGGGACGGCCAGCTGGGGGTTGCCCTGGATGTCCGTACCGGCCTTGATGGCCATGAAGCCGAGCAGCGCCAGGAGGCCCAGCATCAGGGAGTACAGCGGCAGGATCGTGGTGTTGCGGCGGATCACGTTGCGGCTGCGCGAGGAGAGCGTGGCGGTGATCGAGTGCGGGTACATGAAGAGCGCCAGCGCGGAGCCGAGCGCCAGGGTCGCGTACGCCCACTGCGCGTTGGGCCCGCTGGTCAGCTCGCCGCGCGGTTTGCCGGGGACGGCGCCGGGCTCGGCGAACGCCTTGCCGGCGGCGTGGAAGATCTGGTCGAAACCACCCAGTTTGATCGGGATGTAGACGATCGCCACGATGATGACCAGGTAGATCAGCCCGTCCTTGACGAAGGCGATCAGGGCGGGCGCGCGCAGGCCGGAGGAGTAGGTGTACGCGGCCAGCACCGCGAAGGCGATCAGCAGCGGCAGGTCCTTGACGAACCAGTTGGTGTGCTCACCGCCGCCGATGCCGATCACGTCCAGGACGGCCTGGATGCCGACGAGTTGGAGCGCGATGTACGGCATCGTGGCGAGGATGCCGGTGAGCGCCACGGCCAGCGACAGGCCCTTGGAGCCGAAGCGTCCCCGGACGAAGTCGGAGGTGGTGACGTAGCCGTGCTTGTGCGAGACCGACCACAGGCGGGGCAGGAAGGTGAAGATGAGGGGGTAGACCAGGATGGTGTACGGGACGGCGAAGAAGCCGGCCGCGCCCGCCGCGTAGATCGCCGCCGGTACGGCCACGAAGGTGTACGCGGTGTAGAGGTCGCCGCCCAGCAGGAACCAGGTCACCCAGGTGCCGAAGCTCCGCCCGCCCAGGCCCCATTCGTCGAGGTTGGCGGACTGCTCGGCCTTGCGCCAACGGGCCGCCAGGAATCCCATGACCGTCACGGCCAGGAAGAAGAAGACGAACACGGCGAGCGCCACGCCGTTGACGCCCCGGGTCGAGGAGGCCGCGAGCGCGGTGGAGGCGCCCGCTGCGGACATCGCGTCGGTCACTGGTCCGCACCACCCTTGCGGGCGCGCTGCTCACGCTGCACGAGCTTGTACGCCACCATCGTCAGCGCCGTCGAGATCGGCACCCACAGCATCTGGTACCAGTAGAAGAACGGGATCCCGACGAGCGTGGGCTCCATCCGGGCGTACGAACTCACCCACAGCATCGCCACGAACGGAGCGAGCAGGCACAGCCCGACCACCACACGCGTCGGTGTGACGATCTGTCTGCTGCTGGGGGATTCGGCTGGCTCTGGCATCGCGTGGCTCCGTCCGTGGCGGCGAACTCCTGTGCAATCGGCTGAAAATCTATGGCAGGGCCGTGGCACGCGTCACTAGCTGTCCGCATATCGGTACGAAGAATCCGGGCGGGGAGGGCGGTCGGCGGGCGGAGTTCACTCCGTGGGGCGCTGCAGCCTGGCCACGAACTTGTAGCGGTCGCCGCGGTAGACCGAGCGCACCCACTCCACCGGCCGGCCCTGGGCGTCGAGCGAGTGCCGCGAGAGCATCAGCATCGGCAGGCCGACGTCGGTGCCCAGCAGACCGGCCTCGCGCGGGGTGGCGAGCGAGGTCTCGATGGTCTCCTCGGCCTCCGCGAGGCGGACGTCGTAGACCTCGGCCAGCGCGGTGTACAGGGACGTGTACTTGACCAGGTTGCGGCGCAGCGCGGGGAAGCGCTTCGCCGACAGGTGGGTGGTCTCGATGGCCATCGGCTCGCCGCTGGCCAGCCGCAGCCGCTCGATGCGCAGCACCCTGCCGCCGGGGGTGATGTCCAGCAGGCCGGCCAGCCGGTCGTCGGCGGTGACGTAGCCGATGTCCAGCAGCTGGGAGGTCGGCTCCAGGCCCTGGGCCCGCATGTCCTCCGTGTAGGACGTCAGTTGCAGCGCCTGGGAGACCTTGGGCTTGGCCACGAAGGTGCCCTTGCCCTGGATGCGCTCCAGCCGGCCCTCGACGACCAGCTCCTGCAGCGCCTGGCGCACCGTCGTGCGGGAGGTGTCGAACTCCGCGGCGAGGGTGCGCTCGGGCGGTACCGGGGTGCCGGGCGGCAGGGTCTCGGTGATCTCCAGCAAGTGCCGCTTGAGGCGGTAGTACTTGGGCACCCGTGCGGTCCGCGTGCCGCCGCCGCTCTCCGCGCTGCCCCCGTCGGTCTCCATGGCCCGCCTCTCCGACGCCTGTCGTGCTGCCGTCACCGGCTCCTCCGTACGTAGCGGCTCACATCGTGGCACGCGCGGGTTCGTTGTGCTCCCTCGCAGGTCCCGGCGTGCCGGATGTCGGTCCGGTAACGGACCTGACAGCGACTCTTATACACCCTTGACACCCCAAAAGGTCTAGGCCAAGCTGCGGGCACTGGTCTAAACCATTAAAGACCACACCCGGCCTTTAGGGGAGAGCGCAATGAAGCGTGGGCTCATAGCAGCGACGGCGGTCGCGGGAATGCTGGTGAGTGTCGCTGCCTGTGGGTCCAGCGACGGCAACAAGGCGGGCGCGAATGGCTTCAAGGGCCAGAAGCTGACCGTTTGGGTGATGAGCGGTTCGAACCCGGAGCAGTGGAGCAAGCAGGTCTCCGAGCAGTTCAAGAAGAAGACCGGGGCCACCGTCGAGTTCAAGGTCCAGCAGTGGAACGGCATTCAGCAGAAGCTGAGCACCGCACTCTCCGAGGACACCCCGCCGGACGTCGTCGAAATCGGCAACACCCAGACCGCCGCGTACGCGAAGGCCGGCGCCCTGGCCGACCTCGGCGATCTGAAGAAGGAGATCGGCGCCGGCTGGAACGAGGCTTTCAACAAGGCCTCGCTCGTGGACGGAAAGCAGTACGCGCTGCCGTGGTACGCCGGAAACCGCGTGGTGATGTACAACAAGAGGATCTGGGCCGAGGCGGGGCTCAAGGAGCTCCCCCAGACCCGCAACCAGCTGTTCAAGGCGCTGGACGCGATCAAGCGGAAGACCGACGCCGAGCCGCTGTACCTCCCCGGTCAGAACTGGTACTTCTTCGACGGGCTGACCATCGGCACCGGCGCCGACCTGGTGAAGAAGCAGGGCGGCAAGTGGGTCTCCAACCTCGGCGACTCCAAGGTCGCCAAGGCCATGGACATCTACAAGCAGTACCAGGCCTTCAGCACCGCCCCGAAGAACAAGGACGAGGCCACCCCGCAGCAGGCCGAGGTCTTCGCCAAGGGGAAGACCGGCGCCGTCATCGCCATGGGCTATGAGGCCGCCACCGCCGTCAAGGCCAATCCGAAAATCAAGAACGACATCGGATTCTTCACCATTCCCGGTGAGGCCGCGGCCAAGCCCGAGGGGGTATTCCTCGGCGGCTCCAACTTCGCGGTCGCCGGTATGGGCAAGAACCAGGAACTCGCCAAGGAATTCCTGAAGATCGCCCTGTCGAAGGAGAACGACGGGCAGATGGTCAAGGAGTCCGGCTGGACCCCCAAGTCCCCGGACCTGGCCGGCGCCGCCAAGGAGAATCCGGCGGCCGCTGCCGCCGCCCCCGCGGCGCAGAAGTCCGGCGGTACCACCCCGCTGATCGCGCAGTGGGCCGCGGTGGAGAACGTACCGAACCCCATCAAGAGCTATATGACGGCCGTTTTGAACGGCACGTCCCCGGCCGACGCCGCCAAGGACATCGAGTCCGAGGTCAACGCGCGGCTCGCCAAGCAGTAGGAACCGGCCGCGTACGGGGCGGGCCGGACCCGGCCCCGTACGCCCGCCGGCGGCGCACCGAGGTCCCACGGCAACAAGGGGGAGCAGCGACCCATGGCAGTGCAGCTCGACGACGCGGCGGCCAAGACCGTGCCGCGGACTGGCAAGGGCGGCGATCCGCCCGCCCGGCGCGGCGCAGGAGGCCGGCGGGACGCCCGCGGCGCTTCCGGTCCCCCCGCCCGCCGCACCCCGTACCTGTTGCTGCTGCCCGCCCTGGCCGCCACCGCGGTCTTCCTGGGCTGGCCCATGGTCCGCAATCTGCTGCTCTCCTTCCAGAACCTCAACATGAAGGAGCTGATCCAGCACCTGACCGACTGGCGGGGGATCGGCAACTACCAGGAGGTCCTGGGCAGCGAGCAGTTCTGGCGGGTCACCGGCCGCACCATCGTCTTCACCGCGGTCAACGTCATCCTGATCATGGTCCTGGGCGTACTGATCGGACTGCTGCTGGCCCGGCTCGGCAAGAAGATGCGACTGGTGCTCTCCCTCGCGCTGGTGCTGGCCTGGGCCATGCCGGTGATCGCCGCCACCACGGTCTTCCAGTGGCTCTTCGACTCCCGCTACGGCGTGGTCAACTGGGTGCTGGACCGGCTCGGGTGGCATGCGATGGCGCACTACGACTGGGTCGGCACCCAGCTGTCGACCTTCTTCGTGATCACCGTGCTGATCGTCTGGCAGTCGCTGCCGTTCGTGGCGCTCAACCTCTACGCGGCCACCACGACCATCCCCAAGGAGCTCTACGAGGCGGCCCGGATGGACGGCGCCGGCACCTGGCAGGTCTTCACCTCGGTCACCTTCCCGTTCCTGCGGCCCTTCTTCCTCGCCACGACGTTCCTCGAAGTGATCTGGGTCTTCAAGGCGTTCCCGCAGATCTTCGCGATCAACGAGGGCGGCCCCGACCGGTCCACCGAAACGCTGCCGATCTACGCCTTCACCGAGGGCGTCGGCAACCTCCACTTCGGTATGGGCGCCGCGATCTCGCTGCTGACCATCGTGGTGCTGCTGGCCATGACCGCGTACTACCTGCGTCTGACGCTCAAGCAGGAACAGCAAGAGGAGAACGAGCGGTGAAGCCCTCCCTCGCCGGCCGCATCTGGCCCAACGCCACGGCGATCGCGCTCGCCGCCGGCTTCGTCTTCCCGGTCTACTGGATGTTCAACACGGCCTTCAAGCCGACCCGGGACATCATCAGCGAAGACCCCGTGTGGCTCCCCTTCCACGGCACCCTGGAGCACTTCGCGACCGCCGTGCACGCCCCGAACTTCTGGGCCCTGGCCGGGAACTCGGTCATCGTGACCGTGCTCGCCGTCGGGCTGTCGCTGGTCATCGCGCTGTGCGGGGCGTTCGCGCTCACCCGGATGCGCTTCAAGGGCCGCCGCGGCATCCTGCTGACCTTCATGGTCGCCCAGATGGCCCCCTGGGAGGTCATGGTGATCTCGATCTACCTGATCGTCCGGGACGCCGACATGCTCAACAGCCTGCTGCCGCTCACCTGCTTCTACCTGCTGATGGTGCTGCCCTTCACCCTGCTGACCCTGCGGGGCTATGTCGCCGCGGTGCCCAGGGAACTGGAGGAGTCCGCGATGGTCGACGGCTGCTCCCGCCGCCAGGCCTTCCTCAAGGTCGTCTTCCCGCTGCTGGCGCCCGGCCTGATGGCCACCTCCCTCTTCGGCTTCATCACCGCGTGGAACGAATTCCCGCTCGTGCTGGTCCTCAACAAGGAGCCGGCCACGGGCACCCTGCCGCTGTGGCTCTCGCAGTTCCAGAGCCAGTTCGGGGACGACTGGGGAGCCACCATGGCCGCCGCCTCGATCTTCGCCGTCCCGATCCTGGTCCTCTTCCTGTTCCTGCAACGCAAGGCGGTCGGCGGTCTCACCTCCGGCGCAGTGAAGGGATAACACAGTCCATGAGTCCCGTAGGCTCCGCACGCTCGGTACGCGCCACCGACACCCTCACCCGCGACGCGCTCGCCGTCCTCCAGCCCGGCTTCACCGGCACCACCGCCCCCGACTGGCTGCTGCGCCGGCTCGACGAGGGCCTGGCCGCCGTCGGCCTCTTCGGCCGCAACATCACCGATCCCGCGCAACTGGCCGCCCTCACCGGTCAGTTGCGCGGTGCACGCGAGGACGTCCTGGTCGCCATCGACGAGGAGGGCGGCGACGTCACCCGCCTCGAAGTGCGCGGCGGCTCCTCCTTCCCCGGCAACCACGCGCTGGGCGCCGTCGACGACACCGCCCTGACCCGCGGCGTCGCCCGCGAGCTCGGCCGCCGGCTGGCCGACTGCGGTGTCAACCTCAACTGGGCGCCCTCCGCCGACGTCAACTCCAACCCCGCCAACCCGGTCATCGGCGTCCGCTCCTTCGGCGCCGACCCGCGGCTGGTCGCCCGGCACACCGCCGCCTACGTCGAGGGGCTGCAGTCGGCGGGCGTCGCCGCCTGCACCAAGCACTTCCCCGGCCACGGCGACACCGCGGTCGACTCCCACCACGACCTGCCGCGCATCGCCGCCGACCTGCCCACCCTCCAGGAACGCGAACTGGTGCCGTTCCGCGCCGCCGTCGCCGCCGGCACCCGGGCCGTGATGAGCGCGCACATCCTGCTGCCCGCCCTGGACGACTCCCGCCCGGCCACGCTCAGCCCCGCCGCCCTGCACGGCCTGCTGCGCGCTCCCGCCGACGAGGGCGGGCTGGGCTTCGACGGGCTGATCGTCACCGACGGAATGGAGATGCAGGCCATCTCCGCCACCTTCGGCATCGAGCGCGGCAGCGTGCTGGCCATCGGGGCCGGCGCCGACGCGATCTGCGTGGGCGGCGGACTGGCCGACGAGGACACCGTGCTGAGGCTGCGGGACGCCCTGGTGAGGGCGGTGCGCGACGGCGAGCTGTCGGAGAAGCGGCTCGCCGACGCCGCGGCACGGGTGCGTGCCCTGGCGCGCTGGACCCGGAGTGCGGGCGCGGGGGAGGGGGCCGCGCCCGCACCCGGGATCGGCCTGACCGCGGCCCGGCGGGCCCTGCGCGTCACCACCACCGCCGGCCGCCCGTACGAGCCGCTGACCGGCCCCGCCCACGTCGCCGCCTTCACACCGCTGGCCAACATCGCCGTGGGCGACGACACCCCCTGGGGCGTCGGCGCCGAGCTGGCCCGGCTCGTGCCCGGCACCGAAACCGCCGCCTACAGCGCCGAATCCGCCGCCCGCGCCGGGACCCGGGCCCTGATCGACGGCCTGCTCACCGCGGCCGGCGACCGACGCGTCGTCGCCGTCGTCCGCGACGTCCACCGCCACCCCTGGATGGCCGACGCCCTGGACGCCCTGCTCACCGCCCGCCCCGACACCGCCGTCGTCGAAATGGGCGTCCCCCAGGCCCCGCCCCGAGGCGCCCTGCACATCGCCACCCACGGCGCCGCCCGCGTCTGCGGCCAGGCCGCCGCCGAAACCCTCACCGGCCGCACCCCGGGGCACGGCACCTGAAGACCGCTCGGCGGCGGCTCGGGCGCCTACTGCGGTAGGACGACGCGCATGGTCAGGCCGCCGCCCTCGCGGGGCTCGGCGGTGATGCTCCCGTCGTGGGCGCGGACCACCGAGCGCACGATGGACAGGCCCAGCCCCACACCCTTGTCGCTGCCGGTGCGCTCGGTACGCAGCCGTCTGAAGGGCTCGAAGAGGTTCTCCACCTCATAGGCCGGGACCACCGGCCCGGTGTTGGCCACCACCAGCACCGCACAACCGGGCCGAGGCTCGGTGCTGACCTCCACCCACCCGCCCACCCGTCGCCCGCCGCCACCCTCAACCGGAAGCGCTCCGCGCCCTTGAACGGCGACGTTGTAGCGCACCGCGTTCTGCACCAGATTCAGCGCGATCCGCTCCAGCAGCACACCATTGCCCTGCACGAAGACCTGCTGCCGCACCCCACGCAGCTCGACCCCCTTGGCCTGCGCCTCGCCCCGCATCTGCTCCACCGCCTGCGCGGCCACCTCCGACAGATCCACCGGCCGCTTGTCCACCACCTTGTTCTCACTACGCGCCAGCAACAGCAGCCCCTCCACCAACTGCTCACTACGCTCATTGGTCGCCAACAGCGTCTTGCCCAACTGCGCCAACTCCGGCGACGCCCCCGGATCGGCCAGCTGCACCTCCAACAACGTCCGATTGATCGCCAACGGCGTCCGCAACTCATGCGAAGCATTCGCCACGAACCGACGCTGCGACTCAAACGCCCGATCCAACCGGTCCAACATCTCATCGAAGGTGTCCGCGAGCTCCTTGAGCTCATCGTCCGGCCCACCCAACTCGATCCGCCGATGCAGATCCGAACCCGCCACCCGCTGCGCCGTCCGCGTGATCCGCCCCAACGGCGCCAACACCCGCCCCGCCATCGCATAACCGAACGCGAACGCCACCACGGCCAGCCCCACCAGAGCGATCAGCGAGCGGTGCAGGAAGGTGTTCAGCGCCAGTGTGCGCTGGTCATGGAGGCACTCGCCGATCGCCGCGTTGATCTCGCCGGCCGTGCCGACCGACGGCAGGTCGGGACAGCCGATATTGCCCACCCTGACGTTGTCGCCGAAGATCCTGAACTCGGGGGTGCCGTCCTTGAGGGTGTCGGCCGCCAGGAAGTAGATGATCGTCAGCAGCACGATCCCCGCCATCAGGAACATGCCGCCGTACAGCAGCGTCAGCCGTATCCGGATGGTCGGCCGCAACCACGGCGCCGGCCGCCGGCCCGGCTCAGCACTCCCGGCGACCCCAGAGCTCCGGGGCGCCTCAGGACTCCCCGTGGGCCTCGGACTCCCTGTGGGCTCCGGGCTCCTCGTGGGCTCCGGAATCCCTGTGGGTTTCGGACTACGGGTGGGTTTCGGGGGCACGGTCGACGACGCGGGCTGCCGGGCAGAGGCTGCCACGGCGCTCAGCCCCGACGCCCCGGCGCAGCGGGTACGGCGACGGAATCCTCGACGACGGGTGAGCGCACGGCTGATCCTTCCTCAGACACCTCACGGCGCACGACAGTTGCCGCGCCTCACCCATCCTGCTCAAAGAGGTCATAAACCGGCAGTAAGCAGGGAATCGCCGCTCGGCCGGACACACCGGCCGAGCCGCTCCCTCGCGAGAGGTGTCGAGTTGCTCGCCCCGGCCCCGGCCGCCCTGATACGCCGTGGCCGGGGGCGTGGAAACTGGAGAGTTGGGCCCTACAGCCCCTGCCACTCCGGCTTGGCGGCGTAGGTGGCGCGGAAGTAGTCGGCGAGCTTCAGTTTGGCGGCCGCGGCCTCGTCGACGACGACCGTGGCGTGCGGGTGGAGCTGGAGCGCCGAGGCCGGGACCAGTGCGGCGACCGGGCCCTCGACGGCGTGCGCCACGGCGTCCGCCTTGCCCTCGCCCGTGGCGAGCAGCACCAGGTGTCGGGCCTCCAGGATGGTGCCGATGCCCTGGGTGATGACGTGGTGGGGGACCTCGTCGAGGCTGTCGAAGAACCGGGCGTTGTCCTCCCGGGTCTGCTGGGTCAGCGTCTTGATGCGGGTGCGGGAAGCCAGCGACGAGCAGGGCTCGTTGAAGCCGATGTGCCCGTCGGTGCCGATGCCGAGCAGCTGGAGGTCCACCCCGCCGGCCTCGCCCAGCGCACGGTCGTACGCCTCGCAGGCGGCCGGCACGTCCTGGGCCGTGCCGTCGGGGCCCAGGAAGGAGTCCTCGCCAAGACCGAGCGGCTCGACCACCTCGCGCAGCACCACCGAACGGTAGGACTCGGGGTGCCCGGCCGGCAGGCCCACATACTCGTCGAGCTGGCAGATACGGGCTCGCGAGGCGTCCACGGCGCCGGCCCGGACCTTCGCCGCCAGCGCCTCGTAGATGGGCAGCGGGGTCGAGCCGGTGGCCACACCGAGCAGCGCGTCGGGCTTGCGGCGCACCAGGGCCGCGATGGCCTCCGCGATCAGCTCGCCGCCCGCCCTGGCGTCCGGAACGATGACAACTTCCACGCTTTGGCCTGCCGTTCTGGAGAGTGGACTCATATGGTCATGTGGTATAGACCAATCTATCAGAGGGTGGGCATCCGGTCCCGACGGCGCCTGCGAACGATGTGACACGCTTCCCCGTCGTTCCGGCGACGGGAGGGCCACCGGAAGACCACCGGAACGGGTGCCGCCGGGAGGGTGAGGGGGAGGGGGCGGCCCGGAAGGCGTCCAGGCCGCGAGCCCCCGAGGCCGGGCGTCTTCCGTCAGAGCAGGGCGCCTCCCGTCGCGTCGATCCACTGGCCCGTCACCCAGCGGCTGTCGTCCGAGGCCAGGAAGGCCACGACGTCGCCGATGTCTTCGGCCTGCGCTATTCGGCCCAGCGGGGACATCCCCGCCAGTCGCCGCTGCGCTTCGGTATTGGCCTCGCCCCTGAGCCAGCCGGCGTTCATATCGGTGTTCACCGCCCCGGGGGCCACCGCGTTCACCGTGATCCCGCGCGGCCCCAGGTCCTTGGCGAGCGTCGAGGTGAACACGTCGAGCGCGCCCTTGGTCATGGCGTAGGCGATCAGCTCGGGCTTGGCCGCGCCCCGGGTCAGCCCCGTCGAGGTGTTGATGATCCGCCCGCCGTCCAGCAGGCGGGACAGCCCCTGCTGGACGATGAAGAACGGCGCTTTGGTGTTGACCGCGAAGAGGTGGTCGAAGTCCTCCGCCGTCACCTCGCCGATCGGCTTGAGCGTCCCGTCCACGGCCTTGTTGATCCCGGCGTTGTTGACCAGGATGTCCAGCCCCTCGGCCTGCTCGTCGAACGCGGTCCACAGTGCCTCGGCGTCTCCCGGCGCGCCCAGCTCCGCCCGGACCGCGAAGGCCCGGCCCCCCGCGGCCTCGATCGCCGAGACCGTCTCCTTGGCCGCGGTCTCGTCGCGGCCGTAATGCACGCCGATCCGCGCGCCGTCCCTCCCCAGTCGCTCCGAGATCGCCCGGCCGATCCCCCTGCTGCCGCCCGTGACCAGTGCCGTCCTGCCGCTGAGCGTGCCCATGGCCGTGCCCCTCCCTGTTCGTGCGTGCGCGCGTCCGTGCCGGATCGCGGGCAGCTCCCACCTGCCGAGCGATCCCGTAATTCTGTATCGCTCGCTACATAAAAACCGTAGCACGCGTTCCGTACCGACCGCTATAGAATTCCTCCCATGGTGACCAAGGAAACGAAGCAGCGCGGCCGGCCCCGGTCCTTCGACCGCGAGACGGCGCTGGAGCGGGCGGTCCGGTCCTTCTGGGAGCAGGGCTACGAGGCCACGTCCATCGCCGACCTCACCCGCGCCATGGGCATCAGCGCCCCCAGCCTCTATGCCGCCTTCGGCGACAAGCGGGCGCTGTTCGACGAGGTCGTCGCCGAGTACGGGCGGCTCTACGGAGGCTTCATCTCCCGCGCCCTGGCCGAGGAGCCGACCGCCCGCCGCGGCGTCGGACGCGCACTGCGCGAGGCTGCGGTCGAGTACACCCTGCCCGACCGCCCGCGCGGCTGCCTGGTCATCAGCGCCGCGCTGAACATCTCGCCCGCGTCCGCCGAAGTCGCCGATTTCCTGCGGGAGATGAGGCTGTCGAACATCCGGGAGATCGCGAGCGCCATCCGGGCGGACATCGCCGCGGGGGAGCTCCCGGCCGATACGGACGCCGGTGCGCTGGCCGGCTTCGTGGGAGCCGTCATCCAGGGCATGTCCCAGCAGGCGCGGGACGGCGCGGAGGAGGCGGAGCTGGCGTCGATCGCCGAGCTGGCGATGGCGGCCTGGCCGCGGACGGCGAGCGGGGCGACGGCCTGAGGTTCCCCGAAAACACCCGCGGGCCGCGGCGCCGGGACAGGACCCTCAACCTGTCCGGCACCGCAGCCCGGAGCTGACATCGGCCGGCCCCGCCTTGCGGGCGGGAGGGTGTCCCCATGTGCGGTGGGGGCGCCACCCCGTCCTGGGGCCGGTCGATCGGAGGCCTTGGCGCAGTCAGGGCAGAGAGCGCCGTCGGCCTCGTTCCGCTCTCCTGTGCGGGGAGAACGGAGGTCTTTGCTGAATTCTGGACTAGACCATTCTTACTTGTCCATGCCCGTGCAGGCACAACACATACACCGTACGCCGGTAGGCTCCAAGACGTGCCCTCCATGAACGATCTCGTCCGCCAGCACACCGCTCTGAGCGACTCCGACCTCGAGTGGCTCCATCTGCTGGTCTCGGAGTGGCAGCTGCTCTCCGACCTCTCCTTCGCCGATCTCGTGCTGTGGGTCCCCACCCTCGACGGCACCCGTTACGTCTCCGTCGCCCAGATGCGCCCCAACACCGGGCCCACCTCCTACCAGGACGACATGGTGGGCCATCTCGTTCCCCGGGGGCGCCGTCCGATGCTGGACTCCGCCTTGGATGAGGGCCGCATCGTACGCGAGGGCGACCCTGAGTGGCGAGAGGAAGTTCCGGTCCGGGTTGAGTCCATTCCGGTGCGCCGCGAGGGGCGGGTGCTCGGCGTGATCGCCCGCAACACCAACCTGCTGACCGTGCGCACCCCCAGCCGGCTGGAGCTCACCTACCTCCAGAGCGCGTCCGACCTCGCCCAGATGATCGCTGCCGGAACGTTTCCTTTCCCCGGGCAGCAGGTCGACATGGACGCCTCGCCGCGCGCCGGCGACGGACTGATCCGGCTCGACGCGGACGGCGTCGTCCAGTACGCCAGCCCCAATGCGCTCTCCGCCTACCACCGGCTCGGCCTCGCCGCCGACCTGGTGGGCCACCACCTGGGCCAGGCCACCGCCGAACTGGCACCCGCCCGCGGCCCGGTGGACGAGGCCCTGGTCAAGCTCGCCAGCGGCTGGGCCCCCAGGGAGTTCGAGGTAGAGGGCAACGACGGCGTGATCCAGTTGCGCGCCATCCCGCTCAAGCCGAAGGGCACGCACATCGGTTCGCTGGTGCTGCTGCGCGATGTCACCGAGCTGCGACGCCGCGAGCGGGAGCTGATCACCAAGGACGCCACCATCCGGGAGATCCACCACCGGGTGAAGAACAACCTGCAGACGGTCGCCGCACTGTTGCGGCTGCAGTCCCGCCGGATGGACTCCGAGCAGGGCCGGGAGGCCCTCAACGAGGCCGTACGCAGGGTCGGTTCGATCGCGATCGTGCACGAGACGCTGTCCCAGAACCTCGACGAGCGGGTCGAGTTCGACGAGATCGCGGACCGGGTGCTGGCCATGGTCGCGGAGATCTCCCCGGGCAAGGTGATCACCCGCCGCACCGGCCGCTTCGGCATCCTGGACGCGGAGGTGGCCACGCCGCTGTCGATGGTGCTCACCGAGGTCCTGCAGAACGCCCTGGAGCACGCCTTCGACCAGGCCGAACACGGCATCGTCGAGGTCGGCGCGGTACGCGGCGGCAGCCGTACCGAGCCGCGGCTGCTGGTCACCGTCCAGGACAACGGCCGCGGGCTGCCCGAGGGATTCGACCCGCACCGCGCCGGAAACCTGGGGCTGCAGATCGTACGGACCCTGGTGGAAGGCGAGTTGGGCGGAAAGTTCGACATGGTGCGGGCGGCCGGCCGCGGCACCCAGGTCGTCCTCGACGTGCCCGTGCGCCCCGAGAAGCAGCACTGAGACCCGGGGCCGCACATCGGGACGGGGGAGCGGTACGGCCAACCTGCGCGGAAAGCGTTACGGGCAAGCGATATGGCGGGCAGTAGGGGCGAAGCGGTTTCGAGACCGTACCGAGGCGGAACCGATATCCGCTCCGGCAAGGGAATGGGACCCGGCCCGAACAGCAACAAGCCCCGGACCATATGGTCCGGGGCTCAAAGCTATTGCGATGCGATAACGACCGGGCTTTTCAGCGCCGATGGTGCATCGGGTGTACTGCGCGCTGCGGCTCGGGGGCCACGGGGCGGCTGGCTCAGGCGCTGGCGTTGCGCGCCCGGTTGCGAGCTGCACGGCGCTTCATCGCGCGGCGCTCGTCCTCGCTCAGACCACCCCAGACGCCGGAGTCCTGGCCGGACTCGAGCGCCCACTGCAGGCACTGCTCCATGACGGGGCAGCGGCGGCAGACGGCCTTGGCTTCCTCGATCTGCAGCAGCGCAGGACCGGTGTTGCCGATAGGGAAGAAGAGCTCGGGGTCTTCTTCGCGGCAAACGGCGCGGTGACGCCAGTCCATGGCTGCTCCATCTCCTCGTGTGACGGGATCGTTGCTTGTGAATGTGAACGCTTTCACGAATCCCTCCACAAGGGAAGGGCCGAAATCCAGCTGTGAACTGGTGCGGTCCTGTGGAATGAGGAGGAGGATTCGGGCTCTCAAGGGGGCCGTTAAAGCGGCCGTCCCGATCGCCATGAAGAGACTCGCAAACCTCGGCTGCGGATACAACCCCTTCCGGAAACTTTTTTTTGATTCCTTGGTGTCGCCTCGGTCACAGCCGTCATTCCAGGGGGTGGGAACCAGCCTAAACGTTCGAGTGAAAGGACTTTAGGCCCTACTGCTCACACAATCACACGCAGTGCACGGCGAACGCCTGTGAACGTCACACTCGTACGCAGGCCCAGGTGGTCACCGTCCATCTGGAAGGGCAGCGGCACCTGCGAATGCAAGGTGAAGTTCGTGAGGTCGTGAAGTGAGAGTGCGTGCTTGCCATGGGGGCCGCGCTCGGGTGTTGACGTCAGCAGCTGGGTGACATAACGGGCCACCGCGGGGGACGAGAGCTTGCTCAGTGCGAACAGGTCCAGCCCGGTGTCGAACGACGCGTCCGGGGACGGGTAGATCGGCCGATTGCCCAGGTAGGACCACGGAGCGGTGTTGCAGATTATGGCCAGCGCCAGGTTCTCGACGAGCTTCGCGGCGCCGTCGTCCCCGCCCGGACGTTCGAGGGTGATGACGCCCTGGCGGCGGTTCGCCTCGCCCAGGAACTGCCGTACGACCTGTCGCACGTACAGGGCGTGGGTCGAACGCTTGCCGCGTTCCCGCTGCTGCTCGACCCGGCCGACGACGCCGGCGTCGAAGCCGAAGCCCGCACAGAAGGTGAACCAGCGTTCGGGCACGCCCTCGTCCTCGGTGCCCGGGGTGCCGGCGGCCAGGCCCAGGCCGATCGTGCGCTCGCTGCCGTCGCGCAGTGCGTCCAGCAGGGCGCCGGTCGCCTCCACGACGTCGTTGGGCAGCCCCAGCGCGCGGGCGAAGACATTGGTGGAGCCACCGGGGACGACGGCCAGCCGGGGGTGCGAATCCGGGTCGGGGCCGTTCGCCAGCAGACCGTTGACGACCTCGTTGACCGTGCCGTCGCCGCCGAGCGCCACGACCAGCTCGGTCTCCCCGCCCTCGGTGGCCTGCCGGGCGAGATCGCGGGCGTGCCCGCGGTAGCGGGTCTCGGCGACCTCCAGCTTGAGGTCGCTGGCGAGTGCGTGGGCGAGTACCTCACGGGTGCGGGCACTGGTGGTGGTTGCAGCAGGATTGACCACGAGGAGTGCGCGCATGTGCAGCAGCGTACCTACCTGCTGTTACCGGCCTCACGCCCCGTCCGGATCCGGGGCATCCCCGGCTCCGCGAGGGCCGGCGCTACCCTGCTGGGGTGAGCAGTCAGCAGAAACAGTCCGCGCGGCGAGCGGCCGGCGCCCCCGCCGCGGCCGCGCCGAACGAGCCGTCCGGGCCGCGACCTGCCCGGCTGAGCGCCGCGGCGGCGCTCACCGCGGTCGAGGGGATCGCGCTCGCGGCGCTCGGTGCGTACATGCTGATCATGGGGCTGGCCGGTTCGCCGGACAGTGCGCGGCAGGCGGAGATGGGCGGGCTGACCGTGCTCGCGCTCGCCGCGCTGCCGCTGGTCGCGGCCCGGGGGCTGTGGCTGCGCCGCCGCTGGAGCCGGGGCCCCTCGCTGATCACGCAGATCGTCGCGCTGCCGGTGGCCTGGACGCTGGTCAACGGCGGCGGTGCGCTGATCGCCGCCGGTATCGCGCTGGCCGTCGCCGCGCTCGTCGTGCTCGTCCTGCTGGTCAACCCGACGGCCACCGAGGCCCTGGGCATCGGGCCGCGGGAGAACCCGTAGGCGACGCAAGATCGCGAGAGCCCGTGGGCGGCTAGGCCGTCTCTTCCGGATCTTGCCTGACCCGTGGCGTCTGACACGGCACCTCGCCGCGTTGTCGGGTCGCCCGAGTACGTCCAGTACGCGGGCGACCCTCCGCCTTGCGATGCACCGCGCCAGACGCCACGGGCTTAACCGGCAAGATCCGAAAGAGACGGCCTAGGCGACGCGCGAACTCGTAAGCGGCGAGCGGCGCCGTGACGCGAGGAGCCCGTAGGGGAGGGGCGAACGGATCCCGTAGGGGGTGCGAGGGCCCCCTACGGGCCACAACAGGGCGTGGCTGGGGCGGTATTCCGCACGGGGTCGGGCGGGGCTGAAGCCGGGCGCGATCGGGGCGGTATTCCGCACTGTGGTCGGGCGAGGCTGGGGCCGTACTGCCTTCGGGGCCGTGGCTGCGGCTGGGCGCGGTGGGGTGGCTTTCCCCCTCGGGGCGGGGACGGGGCGGTGCCCACCGGGAGGGCGGGCCGACGTTCCCCGGGGAGAGTGGCCAGGAGGGGACGACAGGGGCAGGACCGGGACAGAGTCCCCAGGCGGGGCAAAGGTGGCATTCACGCGATCGCCATGATCGTCGTGACGGCCGGGCCCCGCCCCGTCCCGCGGGTCGTTCGTTACTCCTCCACGAGCAGTTTGTCGCGGAGCTGGGCGAGGGTGCGGGCCAGCAGACGGGAGACGTGCATCTGGGAGATCCCGACCTCCTGGGCGATCTGCGACTGGGTCATGTTGCCGAAGAAGCGCAGCAGCAGGATCTTCTTCTCGCGCGGCGGGAGGTCCTCCAGCAGCGGCTTGAGGGACTCGCGGTACTCCACGCCCTCCAGCGCCTCGTCCTCGGCGCCGAGGGTGTCGGCGACGGCCGGGGACTCGTCGTCCGTGTCGGGCACGTCCAGGGAGAGCGTGCTGTACGCGTTGGCGGACTCCAGGCCCTCCAGGACCTCCTCCTCGGAGATCGCCAGATGCTCGGCCAGCTCATGGACGGTCGGCGCCCGGCCGTGCCGCTGGGAGAGCTCGGCGGTCGCCGTCGTCAGCGACAGCCGCAGCTCCTGGAGACGACGCGGGACGCGGACCGCCCAGCCCTTGTCGCGGAAGTGCCGCTTGATCTCGCCGACGACGGTGGGGGTGGCGTACGTGGAGAACTCCACGCCGCGCTCCGGGTCGAAGCGGTCCACCGACTTGATCAGGCCGATGGTGGCGACCTGGGTCAGATCGTCCAGCGGCTCGCCGCGGTTGCGGAAGCGCCGGGCCAGATGCTCGACGAGCGGGAGGTGCATGCGGACAAGAGTGTTGCGCAGCTCCGCCCGCTCCGGGGAGCCCTCGGGCAGCTTGCGCAGCTCGTAGAACATCGCCCGGGCGCCGCTGCGGTCCTGCGGCTCCTGGGAATGCTGCTGGTTGTGCAGCTTGTCGTCGGGAGCGGGCGCGTCCTGCCGATGCGCCTGCTGACCCTGCTGCTCGCTGTGGTCCATGTGGTCTGCCCGCTCCGCCTGCTCCGCCGCGTCCAAATGGCCGCCGTGGTCGTCCACTCCCACCGGATGCGGCCGGGCCTGCTGCTCGGGGATGGTCGCACTCGACGCCATCCGCCCGCCGCGTTCGAGATCTTTCACGGGGCCCCCTGTTCGGTCATGACGGTCCGGGACCGGCGCCGCGCTCCTTGTACAGACTGATGGTGACCGTACGGTCCTCGGCGACGGTGGAATCGACCTTGCCGGCGAGTGCGGAGAGCACCGTCCAGGCGAAGGTGTCCCGCTCCGGGGCACGGCCGTCGGTCGTCGGGGCGGACACGGTCACCTGCAGTGCGTCGTCGATCAAGCGGAAGACGCAGCTCAGCACACTGCCGGGGACGGCCTGTTGCAGCAGGATCGCGCAGGCCTCGTCGACCGCGATGCGCAGATCCTCGATCTCGTCGAGGGTGAAGTCCAAGCGGGCTGCGAGCCCGGCCGTGGCCGTACGCAGCACGGACAGGTAGGCACCCGCAGCGGGCAGACGGACTTCCACGAAGTCCTGAGTCCCGGGCTCGCCTGCGATCTGGGACACCCTCACCTCCAAGGTGGCACAAGCTGGTTGAGCTGGAATGCGCGATATTCGCGTTGTTCGGGATATTTCGCTCCGGCGCTTTCTCCTGTCGGACGAAAGGAGAACGATCCGGCGCGGCACATGGTTCGGCTGTGACGCTATCGCGATCTGCGGGCCGGTGTCGCCCGGAAGAGGCACGGCCGCCTCCGGGCGGCATCCGCCCCGAGGCCGCCGCATACCTTAGCTGTCACTGATTGTAAAACTGTGGGTACGGACAGTGGCTAGGGGTGTGCACCGCCAAATCGAGGCCGATTACGCTCCGTTGACGCGTGGGCCGGCTGCCAGGTCGTGCAGTGCCTCTCCAGTGAGCCGGAAGACGGTCCATTCGTCCATGGGCTGTGCACCGATCGACCGGTAAAAACCGATGGACGGTTCATTCCAATCCAGGACTGACCACTCGAAACGCTCGTATCCGCGGTCCACGCAGATCTTCGCGAGGGCCGCGAGCAGCGCCTTGCCGTGGCCGCCGCCGCGGGCCTCGGGGCGGACGTAGAGGTCCTCCAGATAGACACCGTGCGTGCCCGTCCAGGTGGAGAAGTTCCGGAACCACAGGGCAAAGCCCACCGGGGCACCGTCCGCCTCGGCGATCAGTGCGAAGGCGGCCGGCTGCGCGCCGAAGAGGGCCTCCTTCAGCTGCGGCTCGGTGGCCTGCGCCGCCTCGGGGGCGCGCTCGTACGCGGCCAGCTCGCCGATCATGGCGAGAATGACGGGGACGTCGTCCGGGGTCGCTTCGCGGATCATAGGTGAAGGGTAAACGGACTCCGCTGAATGCGGCTCGGCTGTTTTGGGTGCACCGGCTCCCGGCCACTCCGTCTTGCGCGCGCCGGCTCCCGGTCACACCAGTTGCTGGTCGACGAAGCACCAGCGCCAGGAGTCACCCGGCTCGAACGTCCGCATCAGGGGGTGGCCGGTCTCCTCGAAGTGCCCCGTCGCGTGCCGGTACGGCGAGGAGTCGCAGCAGCCGACATGGCCGCAGGCCAGGCACAGGCGCAGCTGTACGGGGTGGCTGCCGACGGCCAGGCACTCCAGGCAGGTGGCGCTCAGCGGGGCCGGTTCGGTGCCCGGCAGGTCGGCAGTGTGCGTGCACTCGCTCATGCCGATCCCCCGCTCCGCCCGGCCTCGCATGCGCACGGCACGCATCTTCTTGTGATTCGCTCGCTGCACTCGCTCATGATGGCCAGGTTAGATCGCCGGGATGGATGGCGACGGGTACGGGGACGGGACGGGCCGATGGCTGTGATGCCGCTGTTTTTGCTGGTCGCGGGGAGCGCGGCGGTGGCCGGGCTGGCGCGCCGGACACCGGTGCCGGCGCCGCTGCTGCTGGTGGCCGCCGGGCTCGCGGCGTCCGCCATCCCCGGTGTCCCGCACTACCCGCTCGATCCGCACATCGTGCTGCCGCTGGTGCTGCCCCCTCTGCTGCACACCGCCGCCCTGGACAGCTCCTACCTGGACCTGCGGGCCAATCTGCGGCCGGTCGCGCTGCTGTCGGTGGGCTATGTGCTGTTCGCGACGCTGGCGGTCGGCTATGCGGCCTATCTGCTCATCCCGGATCTGCCGCTGACCGCGGCCCTCGTCCTGGGCGCCGTCGTCGCCCCGCCGGACGCCGTCGCGGCCACCGCCATCGCCCGCCGGCTCGGGCTGCCGCACCGGATCACGACGATCCTGCAGGGCGAGTCGCTGGTCAACGACGCCACCGCGATCACCGCCTACAAGGTGGCGGTGGCCGCCGCCGTCGGGGTCGGTGCCACCTGGGGCGGCGGGATCGAGGAGTTCGCCCTGGCGTCCGTGGGCGGTATCGGCATCGGCGTCGTGCTGATGGTGCCGCTGCACTGGCTGCGCGTCCGGCTGCGCGAGTCGGCGCTGCTGGAGAACACCCTGTCGCTGCTCATCCCGTTCGTCGCCTACGCGGCGGCCGAGCAGGTCGGTGCCTCCGGGGTGCTCGCCGTCGTCGTGGTCGCCCTCTATCTGGGGCACCGCTCCTGGCAGGTCGACTTCGAGACCCGGCTCCAGGAGGAGGCCGTCTGGAAGGTGATCTCCTTCCTGCTGGAGTCGGCGGTCTTCGCGCTGATCGGGCTGCAGCTGCCGGTCGTACTGCGCGGCCTGGGGGAGTTCAGCGGGGCCCAGGCCCTCTGGTACGCGGTCGTGGTGTTCCTCGTCGTGGTCGTGGCCCGCTTCGTCTGGGTCTTTCCGGCGACCTATCTGCCGCGCCTGCTCTCGGCCCGGATCCGCACCCGCGAGCCCGATACGACCTGGACCGCGCCGGTCATCGTCGGCTGGGCCGGGATGCGCGGGGTGGTGTCGCTGGCCATCGCGTTCTCCATCCCGGCCGCGGTGCAGGGCGGCGGTCCCTTCCCCGCCCGCAACCTCGTGCTCTTCCTGACCTTCACCACCGTCATCGCCACCCTCGTCGTCCAGGGCCTCACCCTGCCGCCGCTGATCCGCGCGCTGCGGCTGCCCGGCCGGGACGCCCGGGCCGAGACGCTCGCCGAGGCCCAGGCCCAGAGCGAGGCCTCGCGGGCCGCCGAGGAGCGCCTGGACGCACTGCTCCAGGACGAGCGCAACGCGCTGCCCGGCCCGCTCGCCGACCGGCTGCGCACCGTCATGGAGCGGCGCCGCAACTCCGTGTGGGAGCGGCTGGGCGCGGTCAACGAGGTCACCGGGGAGTCCGCCGACGAGACCTACCGCCGGCTGGCCCGGGAGATGATCGACACCGAGCGGCGGGTCTTCGTCCGCCTGCGCGACGCCCGGCGCATCGACGACGAGATGATGCGCACGCTGCTGCGCAGGCTGGACCTGGAGGAGGCGGCGGCGTACCGGGAGGGCGCCGAGTAGCCCGGCGGGGTGCCCCGGAGGCGGCACCTCACGGTGTGCCGGTGACGACCGCGGCGACCGTGCTGCCCGGTGGGAAGGCGCCCTCCTCGACCAGCGTGGTCAGCCCGTGGAGCAGCTTGGCGACGTAGACCCGCTCCAGGGGCAGCCCGTGCCGCGCGGCGAAGGCGTCGGCGAACGCGTCGAGCTGCGGGGTGCTGCGGGCGTAACCGCCGCAGTGGAAGCGGGTCTCCAGCCGCCAGTCGCCGCGCGGTGCCCCGAATGCCGCGCGCTGCAGCTCCTCGACGGTCTTCTGGAGGAAGTGCGGGGTGCCGCCCTTGAGGACGGGGACGCCGAGGGCCCGCTGGCCGGGGGCCAGTCCGGCGGCCAGACCGGCCAGCGTGCCGCCCGTACCGCAGGCCACCGCGACCGTGTCCGCGGCGCCGCGCAGCTCCCGGCCCAGTTCCGCGCAGCCCTGTGCGGCGAGGGCGTTGCTGCCGCCCTCCGGTATGACGCGGAACGCGCCGAAGCGGTCGTGCAGCGCGGCGAGCACGTCCGCCTCGGTCTTGCGGCGGTAGGCGGCCCGGTCGATGAAGTGCAGCCGCATCCCGTCGGCGGCGCAGCGGGCCAGCGACCGGTTGAGCGGTGCGCCGGCCAGTTCGTCGCCGCGGACCACGCCGATGGTGGCGAAGCCGAGCAGCCGGCCGGCCGCCGCGGTGGCCCGCAGATGGTTGGAGTACGCGCCGCCGAAGGTCAGCAGCGCGCGCTCGCCCGCGGCGGCCGCGGCCCGCAGATTGGGCGCCAGCTTGCGCCACTTGTTGCCCGGCAGGTCCGGATGGATCAGATCGTCCCGCTTGAGCAGCAGCCGTACGCCGCGGCGCGCGAAGGGCTCGTCCTCGATCTCCTGGAGGGGCGAGGGCAGCCGGGGGCGCAGCGCGCGGAGGTCGGGCGGCGGATCGGGGGCGGTGCGGGTCACGCGGCCCATTGTCGCGCGGGGCGGCGCCGGCTCGCCGCCCGCCTTGGGCGAGCGGTCCGCCCGCTCACTTCAGCAGCGCGCCGATCCGCTCGCGCAGCGCGTCCATCGTGAAGCCGCGCGGGTCGACCTTGCCCGGCTGCCACTCCAGATGGCCGAGCACCGAGCGCTCGCCCCAGCCGTGCGCCTGGCAGACCGCCGCCGCGGCCTTCTCCAGCGCCGCCAGCTGCGCCTCGGGCCAGGGGTCCTGACCGTCGCCGAGGTTCTCGCACTCGAAGCCGTAGAAGACGCGATTGCCGTCGGTGTCGGCCTCGTTGTCCGGCGGCAGCCGCTTCTCGGCGATCACCGCGCGCAGTACGTCGCCGTCGCCGAGCCCCGCGTGATTGGCGCGGCCGCAGCCGACCAGATGCACCGTGCCGTCCTTGGTGATCACGCCGTGGCACAGCGGGCCGGGCAGATCCGGCCGGCCGTCGCGGCAGAGCCGGACGGTGCGCTCGGCGCCGGACGTGCCGGTGTGGTGCACCATCACGCCGTGCACCGGGCCCCAGGCCCCCTTGCCGTCGCGGTTGTGCGTCCTCCAGCCGTCGGTCTCGACGACCCGCAGCCCCTCGGACTTCAGCGCCTCGAGGAACTGTTCGGCGGACAGCGGTCGGGACATGGCCCCACTCCGATGCGTGCGCGGCGGCTGCCGGCCGCGCACCGCCTCCTGCCTCGCTTGTACGGGACGGTCCGGCACCGATGGAGCGGAACGGAATAAAACGGATCGGTCGTTCGGGGCCTGTACGAGTGGTTTCGGCCGCCGCCGCGGCGCCCGGCCCCGACCGGTCGGGGGCCCCTGCCTATGCGTGCAAGAACCCGTCCCCGTGTGCGCTGATGTGCGCCTCCAGTGTGTTGAGCGCCTCCTGCGTGCTCTGGGCCGAACCGCTGCCCCGATGCTCGGCGTAGTACGCGGCGCCCAGCTTCTTCAGCAGCTCGTTGCCGTGCCGGTGCTGCTGCACCTCGTCGACCTTCTGCTTGCCCTGCGCCAGTCCCTTTTGGGCCTGCTCCTTGGCGCGGTCGAGAAACCCTGACATGTGCCACCTCCGTGAGGTCCGTGTCGTAAGGGATCAACGGCGCCGACGGCCGTGGGGTTCCCGTGCCAGGCTGAGGGATATGGGCCAAGAGCGCGACACGGGTGGGCCGACCGGCGTAGCGGGCGGGTATCGGGAGCGGGCGGCCCGGCTGGCCGGCGCGGCGCTGTGGACCACCACCACGACGCCGTCGGCGCGGCCGGTGCTGCCCGACGGCTGCATGGACCTGATCTGGAGCGAGGGCCGGCTGCTGGTGGCCGGTCCGGACACCGGGCCGTACCGCCCCGAAGGCGTCCCGCCCGGCACCCGCTACGTCGGCGTGCGCTTCGCGCCGGGCCAGGCCCCGTCCGTCCTCGGAGTACCGGCCCGTGAACTGCGCGACCTGCGGGTGCCGTTGGCCGACCTGTGGCCCGCCGGCGCGGTACGGGAGCTGACCGAGCGGACGGCGGCGGCCGGGGAGCCCGGGCCGGTCGCCCGGGTGCTGGAGGAGGCCGCCGCGGCCCGTCTGAGGGAGGCGGCCGCACCGGACGGCCGGACCGCCGCCGTCGCCGCGGCGCTGGCCCGCGGCCGCCCCGTCGCCGAGGTCGCCCGCGCCGTGGCGCTGAGCGAACGCCAGCTGCACCGCCTGAGCCTGGACGCCTTCGGCTACGGCCCCAAGACCCTCACCCGAGTGCTCCGGCTCGTCCGCGCGCTCGATCTGGCGCGCCGCGGGACGCCCTACGCCGAGGTCGCCCTGCGCGCCGGATACGCGGACCAGGCGCACCTCGCGCGCGAGGTGAAGTCGCTGGCGGGGGCTCCCATGGGGGTGCTGCTCGCCCCGGGTTAGCGTGTCGGTCATGGACTACCAGGCCGTTCTCGAGGAGGTAGCGGCCTACGCCAGGCCGCTGGTGCGACATGGGCGGGTCGCCGACTACATACCGGCGCTGGAGCGGGTGTCGACGGACCGTTTCGGGATCGCGGTCGCCGACATACACGGCGCGGTGTACGGGGTCGGCGACTGGGAGGTGCCGTTCTCGGTCCAGTCGATCTCCAAGACGTTCTCGCTGGCGCTGGTGATGTCGCAGAGCCACGGCGGCCCCGGCGGTGACGACGACATCTGGCGACGGGTCGGCCGCGAGCCGTCCGGTACGCCGTTCAACTCGCTGGTCCAGCTGGAGGCGGAGAACGGCATCCCGCGCAACCCGTTCATCAACGCGGGCGCGCTGGTGGTCACCGACCGGCTGCAGACCCTCACCGGCGACGCCAGCACCTCGATGCTGCACTTCCTGCGCGAGGAGAGCGGCAACCCCGACCTCGCCTTCGACCAGGCGGTGGCCGACTCGGAGGCCGCACACGGCGACCGCAACGCCGCCCTCGCGCACTTCATGGCGTCCTTCGGCAACCTGGAGAACCCCGTCCCCAGCGTCATCGAGCACTACTTCTGGCAGTGCTCGATCGAGATGAGCTGCCGCGATCTGGCCGTGGCCGGCGGCTTCCTGGCCCGCCACGGGCTGCGCGCCGACGGCACCCGGCTGCTGGAGGCCCGCGAGGCCAAGCGGATCAACGCGGTGATGCTGACCTGCGGGACGTACGACGCGGCCGGGGAGTTCGCCTACCGCGTGGGGCTGCCCGCCAAGAGCGGCGTCGGCGGCGGGATCATCGCCGTCATCCCCGGCCGCTGCACGCTGTGCGTGTGGAGCCCCGGACTCGACGCCCGCGGCAACTCGGTCGCGGGCGCGGCGGCGCTCGACCACTTCACGACGCTGACGGGATGGTCGGTGTTCTGACCCCGCCGACCGGCGGTCGCCTGGCGTTGTGGCCCCCCATCCGCTGGCGCATCGTATGGGTAGGAGGTGCACCGCCATGGAGCACGAGATTCGCGCCGAGTACGACGAAGGTGTCCTGCCGCACGAGGACACCCCGGTAAAGCTCTGGCACATGACACGGGTGGGCACCACTACGGCCATGTGTGGGCGGGACCTCGCGCCGGCCGCCGCCACCCAGTCGGCCGATGCCTGGGGAGAAGCCGGCGCCCAGCCGTTCTGCCGCCAGTGTGGCGTGCTCTACCTGGGGGAGCATCCGGCGAGCAGCTAGGGGGTCTCGCCCCGTCACCCCTCCCGGCGAGTACCCCGGGCAGACGGGCTCAGGGCAGCGGCGCGAACAGGTCCACCCCATGGCCGTCCGGGTCCTGTACGACCGCGTAGCGCTGTCCCCAGAACGCGTCCCACGGCGGCTTCTCGCCCGTATAGCCGGCGCCGGTGAGCTCCGCGTAGACCTTGTCGACCCCGGCGGGGCCGTCGCACTCGAACGCCAGCCCCGTAGGGGTTCCGGCCGGTGGAGGCGTCCAGTCCGGGTCGATGGCGCGGGCGGTCGCGTACGAGTCCCACATCAGGCGCAGACCGCCGGGGAGCTGTGCCTCGGCGTGCGGGGCGGCCTCCGACCCGGCGGGGACGTCGAGGCCCAGGCGGCGGTAGAAGGTGAGGGACGCGGCCATGTCTGAGACGACGACGCCGATGGCGGCGAACCGGGGGAACGGGTGCGCATCCCGTGGGGTGGTGGTCATGGTGGGAGCGTAGGCAGCCCGCCGCGCCACGGTCTTGAACGAATCGGACGGGCCCGGGGAGGGCCGGCCGCGCGCCGGGC
Source organism: Streptomyces sirii (assembly GCF_045690365.1). Classification (NCBI taxonomy): domain Bacteria; kingdom Bacillati; phylum Actinomycetota; class Actinomycetes; order Kitasatosporales; family Streptomycetaceae; genus Streptomyces; species Streptomyces sirii. The sequence goes on from NZ_CP147982.1 coordinate 6,070,828, forward strand.
CGTGCCCCCGTGCCTCACGGGCAGCGGATGACCTGCCCCGCGTAGGAGAGGTTGCCGCCGAAGGCGAAGAGCAGGACCGGGTCGCCGGAGGCGATCTCCCGGCGCTCGACCAGCTTGGACAGCGCCAGCGGCACCGAGGCGGCGGAGGTGTTCCCGGAGTCGACGACGTCCTTGGCGACCACCGCGTTGACCGCGCCGAGCCGCTCCGCGACCGGCTCGATGATCCGCAGATTGGCCTGGTGCAGCACCACTCCCGCGAGGTCCGCGGGGGTGATCCCGGAGCGCTCGCAGACCTGGCGGGCGATCGCCGGCAGTCGGGTCGTCGCCCAGCGGTAGACGGTCTGGCCCTCCTGGGCGAACCGGGCCGGCTCGCCCTCGATGCGGACCGCGTCGCCCATCTGGGGAACCGAGCCCCACAGCACCGGGCCGATCCCCGGCTCGGGTGCGGCGGTGACCACCGCGGCGCCCGCCCCGTCGCCGACCAGCACACAGGTCGTACGGTCCGTCCAGTCGACCACGTCGGTGAACTTCTCCGCGCCGATGACCAGCGCGTTCGTCGCCGATCCGGCCCGGATGGCGTGGTCGGCGACGGCCAGCGCGTGGGTGAAGCCGGAGCAGACGACGTTGATGTCCATCGTGGCCGGCGCGTTCAGCCCGAGCTTGGCGGCGACCCGGGCGGCGGCGTTCGGGCTGCGGTCGGTGGCCGTGCAGGTGGCGACCAGGACCAGGTCGATGTCGTGCGGGGCGAGGCCGCTGCCGGCCAGGGCCTTGGCCGCGGCGGCGGCCGCCATCGAGTCCACGGTCTCGTCGGCCGCCGCGACATGGCGGGTGCGGATGCCGACCCGGCTGCGGATCCAGGCGTCGTCGGTTTCGACGATCTTGGCGAGGTCGTCGTTGGTGAGCACGCCGGAGGGCTGGTAATGGCCGAGAGCCAGGACGCGTGACCCGGTCATGATTTCCCCTGTACGTGGACGGTCGATGCCTGACCAGTCTCACCCGCCGGCCGCGGCGGACGGGTGAGCGATCGACCAATGTTCCGGCCCCAGAACTGGAGACAGGCACCAGAACCGCAACGGCCCTAGGCCGTCTCTTCCGGATCTTGCCTGACCCGTGGCGTCTGACACGGCACCTCGCCGCGTTGTCGGGTCGCCCGAGTACGTCCAGTACGCGGGCGACCCTCCGTCTTGCGATGCACCGCGCCAGACGCCACGGGCTTAACCGGCAAGATCCGAAAGAGACGGCCTAGCCGTCGGCGCTCGTGCGGACCAGCGGCCGGAAGCGGCGCAGCCGCAGGCTGTTGCCGACGACGAAGACCGAGGAGAAGGCCATCGCGGCACCGGCGATCATCGGGTTGAGCAGTCCGGCCGCGGCCAGCGGCAGCGCGGCGACGTTGTAGCCGAACGCCCAGAACAGGTTCGTCCGGATGGTGCCGAGGGTGGCCCGGGCCAGCCGGATGGCGTCCGCCGCCACCCGCAGATCGCCCCGCACCAGGGTGAGGTCGCCGGCCTCGATGGCGGCGTCGGTGCCGGTGCCCATCGCCAGCCCCAGGTCGGCGCGGGCCAGCGCGGCCGCGTCGTTGACACCGTCGCCGACCATGGCGACCGAGCGTCCCTCGGACTGCAGCCGGGCCACGACCGCCACCTTGTCCTCCGGGAGGACCTCGGCGATCACCTCGTCGATGCCGACCTCGGCCGCCACGGCCTCGGCCACCGCCTTGTTGTCGCCGGTCAGCAGCACCGGCGTCAGCCCCAGGCCGCGCAGCAGCCGGACCGCCTCGGCGCTGGTGGGCTTGACCGCGTCGGAGACCACCAGGACCGCGCGCGCCGCGCCGTCCCAGCCGACGGTGACCGCGGTGGCGCCCTCGGCCTCGGCGGCCGCCTTGGCGGCGGCCAGCTCGGCCGGCAGGACCAGGCCCCGGTCGGCGAGCAGCCGCTCGCGGCCCACCAGGACGGTGTGCCCCTCGACGACTCCGTGGACGCCCAGGCCGGGGACGGATCCGAAGTCCTCGGGGACGGGCAGCGCGCCGATGCGGGACTCGGCGCCGCCGGCGACGGCGCGGGCCACGGGGTGCTCGGAGGCGTGCTCCAGGGCGCCGGCCAGCCGCAGCGCCTGGGCCTCGTCGACGCCCGCGGCGAGATGGATCCCGCTCAGCGTCATCTCGCCCGTGGTGACCGTGCCGGTCTTGTCCAGGACGATGGTGTCGACCTTGCGGGTGGACTCCAGCACCTCCGGCCCCTTGAGCAGGATGCCCAGCTGGGCGCCGCGTCCCGTGCCGACCATCAGGGCGGTCGGGGTGGCCAGCCCGAGGGCGCACGGGCAGGCGATGATCAGGACGGCGACGGCCGCGGTGAAGGCGGCCACCGCGCCGGCGCCCGTGGCGAGCCAGTAGCCCAGGGTGCCCAGGGCGAGCACGATCACGGCCGGGACGAACACCGCGGAGATCCGGTCGGCCAGCCGCTGCGCCGCGGCCTTGCCGTTCTGGGCCTCCTCCACCAGCCGCGCCATCCGGGCCAGCTGGGTGTCCGCACCGACCCTGGTGGCCTCCACGACCAGCCGGCCGCCCGCGTTGACGGTGGCGCCGGTGACCGTGTCACCGGGGGAGACCTCGACCGGGACCGACTCGCCGGTGAGCATCGACGCGTCCACGGCGGAGGCGCCGTCCAGGACCGTGCCGTCGGTGGCGATCTTCTCCCCGGGGCGTACGACGAAGTGGTCGCCGACCCGCAGCTCGTTGGTGGGGATGCGCACTTCGCGGCCCGCGCGCAGCACGGCGACGTCCTTGGCGCCCAGCTCCAGCAGCGCGCGCAGCGCCGCGCCGGCCTTCCGCTTGGCGCGCGCCTCGAAGTAGCGCCCGGCCAGGATGAAGGTGGTGACGCCGGCCGCGGCCTCCAGATAGATGGAGCTGCTGCCGTCGGTGCGGGCGATGGTCGGCTCGAAGGGGTGCGTCATCCCGGGCACGCCCGCGTGGCCGAGGAAGAGCGCCCACAGCGACCAGCCCAGCGCCGCGAGGGTGCCCATCGAGATGAGGGTGTCCATCGTGGCGGCGCCGTGCCGCAGATTCGTCCAGGCGGCCTTGTGGAAAGGCCAGGCGCCGTACGCCACCACCGGGGCGGCGAGGGTCAGCGACAACCACTGCCAGTACGTGAACTGCAGTGGCGGCACCATCGCCATCAGGACCACCGGGACGGTCAGCACGAGGGAGATCAGCAGGCGCTGCCGCAGTGGGGTGAGGGCGTCGCCCGCCGCGTCGCCGGCGGCCTCGGCAGGGGCCGGTGCGGCGGCCGGCGGCTCGGGGACGGCGGCGGTGTAGCCGGTCCGCTCCACCGTGGCGATGAGGTCCGCGACCGAGACGTCACCCTCGTAGGCCACCTGCGCCTTCTCGGTGGCGTAGTTGACGGTGGCGGTGACGCCCTCCATGCGGTTGAGCTTCTTCTCGACACGGGCCGCGCACGAGGCACAGGTCATCCCGCCGATCCGCAGCTCGACGTCGCGCTCTCCGGTCACGGTGGTCATGCGTGCTCCTCGGTCTGGATGCGAGTGTGCCCCTCCACTGTGGCAACCATATACCCCCTAGGGGTATTCTGTCAGGAGGTGGTTTCCGCCACCTCCTCCTCCGCCGGCCCGGTCGCCCGGCTCATCCGTCCCGCCATCTCCCGCAGATGCGCGGCCAGCTCCGGCGGCTCGTGCACGGTGAACTCGCGCCCCAGCATGGCCAGCCGCACCGCCAGCCACTCCAGGGATTCGGGGGCGCTGCGCCAGCGGCAGGACCCCTCGTCGAGCGCGGTGATCTCGCCCGCGGCCGGTCCGCCCAGCCGGGCCGACACCTCGGCGGCCGGTGCCCGGACCGTCGCCACGGCCCGGTGGGTCGGGGCCATCCCCTGCATCCGCTCGCGCACATACGCGCCCGCGTCGGCGGCGGGCAGCTCGCGCGGCGGGGTCCGCACGCCGGTGGGGAACGGCTCGCTCAGCCGGTCCACCCGGAAGATCCGCCAGTCCTCGCGGTCGTTGTCGTAGGCGACGAGGTACCAGCGCCGCCCCGCCGCGACCAGCCGGTGCGGCTCCACCAGGCGCTTGCTGCGGGCGCCGGCGCCCGCCCGATAGGCGAAGCGCAGCCGCTCGTGGTTGGCGATGGCCGCGGCCAGCACCGTCAGATGCTCCGGGTCGACGGTCGGCCCGTTGCCGGCCGGCATCGGGACGGTGGCCGTGCCGAGCGTGCCCACCCGGCGCCGCAGCCGGGCCGGCAGCACCTGTTCGAGCTTGGCCAGCGCCCGTACGGACGCCTCCTCGATGCCCTCGATGGTGTGGCCGGCCGCCGAGCGCAGGCCGACCGCGATGGCCACCGCCTCCTCGTCGTCCAGCAGCAGCGGCGGCATCGCGGTACCCGCGGCCAGCCGGTAGCCGCCCTCCGCGCCCATCGTGGCGTGCACCGGGTAGCCCAGCTCGCGCAGCCGCTCGATGTCGCGGCGGATCGTGCGGGTGGTGACCCGCAGCCGCCCGGCCAGCTCGCTGCCGGGCCATTCGCGCGGGGTCTGCAGGAGGGACAGCAGATTCAGCAGTCGTGCCGACGTCTCACTCATGGGACCGATGATGCCCGTCCAAGTAGGACCGGTGCTGTCCTAGACGACCCTTAGTGTCGACGACGTCGAACGAGCCGATCACTGGAGATACGCCATGACCACGACCGTCCCCCCGACGGCCGACCGCAGACGCTGGACGGCGCTCGCCGTCGTCCTCACGGCCAGCTTCATGGACCTGGTCGACGCGACCATCGTCAATATCGCCATCCCCAGCATCCAGCGGGACACTGGCGCCTCCTTCAGCGCCCTGCAGTGGGTCACCGCCGGCTACGCCCTCGCCTTCGCCCTCGGACTGATCACCGGCGGTCGGCTCGGCGACATCTACGGCCGAAAGAAGCTCTTCCTGCTCGGCATCGGCGGCTTCACCGTGGCCTCCGCGCTGTGCGGCCTGGCCGCGACCCCGGGGATGCTGGTCGGCGCCCGGGTGCTGCAGGGCGCGATGGCCGCGCTGATGGTGCCGCAGGTGCTGGCGATCATCCACGTCACCTTCCCCGCGCACGAACGCGGCAAGGTCTTCGGGATGTTCGGCGCGGTGATCGGCCTCGGCGCGGTCTGCGGCCCGCTGATAGGCGCGCTGCTCACCGAGGGCGACCTCTTCGGTCTGGAGTGGCGCCCGATCTTCCTGATCAACCTCCCGGTCGGGATCGCCGGCATCCTGCTCGGCCGCCGCTTCATCACCGAGTCCCGGTCCCCCGACGCCCTGCGCCTGGACCTCGTCGGCACCGCGCTGGCCACCGTCGGGCTGCTGATGCTGCTCTACCCGCTCACCCAGGGCCGCGAGGACGGCTGGCCGCTGTGGGGCTTCGTCTCGATGGCCGCGAGCCCGCTGGTGCTGGCGCTCTTCGTCCGCTACGAGCGCGCCAAGGCCCGCAAGGACGGCTCACCGCTGGTCGAGCTCTCCCTCTTCAGGGTCACGACGTTCGCCGCGGGCTCCGGCGTTCAGCTGACGTTCGGCGTGGTCACCGGCCTGTTCTTCCTGATCTGGACGCTCCACATGCAGCTGGGCCTGGGGTGGAGCCCGCTGCACGCCGGGCTCACCGGGCTGCCGTTCTCGCTGGCCTGCTCGGTCGCGGCCGGGATGTCCGTACAGAAGCTGGTGCCGCGCTTCGGACGCAAGGTCCTGCAGGCCGGTGCGCTGATCATGCTGTCGGGCGCGCTGCTGTACATCTGGCAGGCCGGACACTACGGAAGCGCCCTCACGTCCTGGCAGATGGTGCCGGCGATGCTGCTGATGGGCGGCGGGATGGGCCTGATCGTCGCCCCGATCACCGATGCGGCGATCTCCGAGGTGCCGCCCGAGCACTCCGGTTCGGCGTCCGGCATCTTCAACACCACCGGTCAGCTGGGCATGGCCCTCGGCCTGGGGCTGTCGTCGGTGGCGTTCTTCCAGGTCGCCGACGCCGCGGGGGAGCGGGGCGGTGCGGCCGCGCCGGGCGCCGGGTTCATCGACGCCACCACCAACGCCCTGTGGTGGGTCTCCGGCGGTCTGGTCGTCGTCCTCGGCCTGCTGTTCCTGCTGCCGCGGCGGGCCGGTGCGCAGCATGCGGCGGGGGAGCAGGCCGTGGCACAGGAGGCCGCGGCGGCCGGCGCCGAGGCGGAGCAGCAGCCGGCCCTGGCCTCCTGAGGGCCGCCGCCGCACCGCCCCGGCGAACGGGTCCCCGGCACCCCGGCGCACGGGCATCCCGTCGCCGGGGCGGCCCGTGCCCGCGCAAAAACAGCCGCTTTGCCATACCCTTCACGGCCCCACGCGGTCCATACTTGCCGGGTGTCGATGATCAGCAACCTCCGCAAGGCCGTCCGGCTGCCGCAGCCGCGTACCCGGGGTGTCGACCTCAGCCATCCGGCGCGTTCCCCGCTCGGCACCGCCGTGGTCAACTGCGCGGTGTACGTGGACGGCGTACGGCAGGACGGCAACCACCCGGCCGACGTGGCGATACGGCGGGTCCGCAGGTCCGGCCGGGGATTTGTCTGGATCGGGCTGCATGAGCCGTCCGAGAAGGAATTCTCCGGAATCGTCGAGCTGTTCGGGCTGCATCCGCTCGCCGTCGAGGACGCGGTCCTCGCCCACCAGCGGCCCAAGCTGGAGAACTACGACGACTCGCTGTTCACCGTCTTCAAGACCGTCCGCTATGTCGAGCACGACCGGCTCACAGACACCAGCGAAGTGGTGGAGACCGGCGAGATCATGGTGTTCACCGGCACCGACTTCGTGATCACGGTGCGGCACGGCGGGCACGGCTCACTGGGTCCGCTGCGCGAGCATCTGGAGCGGGTCCCCGAGCAGTTGGCGCTCGGGCCGTCCGCCGTCCTGCACGCCATCGCCGACCTCGTGGTGGACGACTATCTGGACGTCACGGCCACCGTCCAGGACGACATCGACGACGTCGAGAGCGAGGTGTTCTCGGTCCGCGGCGGCGCCGGGGCCGGGCGGATCTACCAGCTCAAGCGCGAACTGCTGGAACTCAAGCGCGCGGTGGCCCCGTTGGACCGGCCGATGCGGGAGCTGGCGACCCGGTCGATGCGGCAGGTCGACCCCCGGATCATGACGTACTTCCGGGACGTCGCCGACCACCTCGACCGCGTCACCGAGCAGATCAACGCCTTCGACGAACTGCTCAACTCCATACTCCAGGCCCATCTCGCCCAGGTCACCGTCGCCCAGAACGAGGACATGCGCAAGATCAGCGCCTGGGTGGCGATCCTCGCGGTGCCGACCATGGTCTGCGGTGTGTACGGGATGAACTTCGAGTACATGCCGGAGAAGCACTGGACGTTCGGCTATCCGCTGGTGATGGCGCTGATCGCGGTCGCCTGCTGGGTCATCCACCGCGGCTTCAAGCGCAACGGCTGGCTCTAGGGGGCCGCCCCAGTGGGCCATGGCCGCCCCCGCGCGGCTACCGGCCCGCCACCTGCCGCGGTCGTGCCGCGCCCAGGCCCACCGCGATCTGCGGGAGCAGCAGCGTCAGCAGGAGCGCCAGCGGCACCGTCCAGCTGGCGGAGGCGTCGTGCACGGCGCCCAGGACGGCCGGGCCGGTGGCGGCGAGGACATAGCCGAAACACTGGGCCATACTGGACAGTTGGGCGGTGTGCCGGGCGTCCGGGGCGCGCTGGACGATGAACAGCAGCGCCAGGCTGATCGCCGCGCCCTGGCCCAGGCCGAGCAGCACCATCCAGACGTAGCCGCCGCCGACCGGCGCGATCAGCACGCCGGTGAAGGCGGCCGCGCACAGGACCGCAGAGACCGCTGCCAGCACACCGGCGGGCAGCCGGCGGCCGACGACGACGGGGGCGAGGAACGAGCCCGCGATGCCCAGCAGCGACGAGAAGGACAGCATCCAGCCGGCGTCGCCCGCGCCCATCCCGGCGTCGGTGAGCATCGTCGGCAGCCATGCCGCGGCCGCGTAGTAGCTCAGCGACTGCAGGCCCATGTAGCCGGTGACCTGCCAGGCCAGGGGGTCGCGCCACAGGCCGCGCACCGGGTGTGCCGCCTCGCGGGCCGCGTCCCGCGGCACCCGTGTACGGCTGCGGACCTGCGGCAGCCAGCAGACCAGTGCCAGTACCGCCAGCGCGCCCCAACAGGCCAGCGTCGCCTGCCAGTTCAGACCGGCGGCCTGCTGGACGGGGACGGTGACGCCGGCCGCGAGCGCCGCGCCGCCGAAGAGCGACATGGAGTACAGGCCGGTCATCAGGCCCGCCCGGGAGGGGAAGTCGCGCTTGATCAGGCCGGGTAGCAGGACGTTGGCGACGGCTATCCCGGCGCCGATCACGATCGTCCCGGCGAACAGCGCCACCACCGAGTCCAGCAGGCGCAGCGCGGTGCCCAGGCAGATCAGCGCCATCGTGCCGAGCAGCGACCGCTCCATGCCCAGCCGACGCCCCAGCCGCGGCGCGAACGGCGCCAGCAGGCCGAAGCAGAGCAGCGGCAGCGCGGTGAGCAGACTCGTCGCGGCGGCCGACATCCCGCTGTCGTCGCGGATGGTGCCGGCCAGCGGGGAGACCGCGACCAGCGCCGGGCGAAGGTTCAAGGCCAGCAGGACGACGCCGATGCCGAGGTGGAGGGCGCGGCGGCCGGTGGCGCCGGGCGGGGCCGCCGGCGGCGCGGCCGGCGCCGGGGCGTGCGCGGGCGCGCTGGTCTGGTCCCGGGTCACTGCTGCATTCCCTTCGGGCGGTCGGACTCCGCGCCGTCGCCGGCGTTCTCGCGCAGGGCCGCCATGCCCTGGGCGAGGTGCGCCAGCGCGGCGCGCTCGGCGCCCTCGGCGTCCCGCGCCTCGATGGCGTCGACGATGGCCTCGTGCGCGTCGTACTGGTTGCGTACGGAATCGGGGACGGGGGCGCCGATGACCGACTGGAGCGTCGCGCGCAGGGCGTCGCTGAGGTGCTCGTACAGCTCGGCGAGGACGCTGTTGTGGGCCGCGGCGGCGATGGTGCGGTGGAACTCCACGTCCGCGTCGATGAAGGCGGCCAGATCGCCGCTCTTCCAGGCACGGTCGCGGTCGGCGAGGGTGGCGCGCAGCGCGGCGAGGTCCTCGTCGGTGCGGCGCTGTGCGGCGTAGCGCGCGGCATCGCGCTCCAGGCAGGCGCGCACCTCGAACGCCTCCAGGTCACCGGCCCGCCGCAGCCTGCGCTGCACGGCGGCGCCGAAGCCGCTGCTGGCGCGGACATAGGTGCCGTCGCCCTGGCGCGGCTCCAGCAGTCCGGTGTGCACCAGTGCGCGCACGGCCTCCCGGACGGTGTTGCGGCCCACGTCGAGCTGCTCGACCAGCGCGGGCTCGGCGGGGATCTTCGCCCCGACCTGCCACTCGCCGTCGGCGATCAGGCCCTCCATCTGCTCGATGACCAGGTCCACCAGGTTGGTGCGGGTGGTGCTGCGCAGTGGCATGGGCGTCCTCCGTCGTGATTCCACCGGTGATGGGAACATCCCATGTTTGGCGGTGTCAAATAGGCGGCGATAGCCTGAGGACGCCGAAGATCCCGGGAGACGTATGAACGAGCGAGCCCGCCGTGCGGCGCCCTGGGAGGGCCAGTGGCCGGTGATCGGCGCGGTGGCCGTGGGCGGCGCGGCCGGTGCCACGGCCCGGTACGGCGCCGCGCTGCTGTGGCCCACCGGAACCGCCGCCTTCCCCTGGACGACGCTGACCGTCAACGTCGTGGGCTGTGCGCTGATGGGCGTGCTGATGGTGCTGATCACCGAGGTCTGGTCGGCCCACCGGCTGCTGCGCCCCTTCCTGGGCACCGGCGTCCTCGGCGGCTTCACCACCTTCTCCACCTACGCGGTCGACATCCAGCGGCTGACCGACGCCCGGGAGCCGCTGCTCGCCCTGACCTGCCTCGCGGGCACCCTGCTCGCCGCGCTCGCCGCGGTGTGGGGCGCGGTCGTCGGCACCCGCGCACTCTTCGCACTGAGGCGGCGGACGGTATGACCCACGGAGCGGCACACCCCGGCAGCGTCCCCGCGCTGCGGCTCACGGTCCTGGTCGGCGAACAGGACCTCTGGCACCACAAGCCCCTCTACGCGGAGATCGTGCACCGCGCCCGCGCGGCCGGACTGGCCGGCGCCAGCGTCTTCCGCGGTATCGAGGGCTTCGGCGCCACCTCGGTCATCCACACCCAGCGACTGCTGTCGCTGAGCGAGGAGCTGCCGGTCACGATCGTCGTCGTCGACGCGCAGGAGCCGGTACGGGCCTTCCTCGCGCAGCTCGACGAACTCCTCGCCGGCGGCGGCCTGGTGACCCTCGACGCGTGCGAGATGATCGCCTACCCGGCCGCGGACACCGACGGCGCCCGCCCGGACGGGAGCGGGCGCGGGTGAACTGGCTGCTGGTGATGGCCGGCGCGATGGTCGGGGCGCCGCTGCGTTTCCTCACCGACCGCTGGGTCCAGGCACGGCACGACACGGTCTTCCCGTGGGGGACCTTCGTCGTCAACACCGTCGGCTCGCTGATCCTCGGGCTGCTCACCGGTGCGGCCGCCGCCGGCGCGGCCTCCTCGCACGTCCAGCTGCTGGTGGGCACCGGCCTGTGCGGCGCCCTGACGACGTACTCGACCTTCTCCTACGAGACGTTCCGGCTGGCGGCGGACGGGGCGCGGGGCTACGCCGCGCTCAACGTCGCGGCGAGCGTGCTGGCCGCGCTGGCGGCCGCGTTCACCGGTGCGGCCGCCGCGCGAGCCCTGTGGGGCTGAGGGCCCGGCGAGCCCGCTGCCGACCCCCTGGCACCCGGCGGCACACGCACGAAAGCGGTGGGGCTCTTGGAGGAGCCCCACCGCCCTGGGCGGCGCAGGAACTGCGAGGACTGGTGGGGGTACGAGGGCCGGCCGCCAGGTTCCGGCACTCGTCAGCCCTAGGCCGGGGGCCGGACCGCCCACCGTCAGTACGGTCCGGACCGCGGACCACCGCCGAACTCGTGGTGCGCGAACTTGCTTTTTGGTGCAGAAGGTGTGGTGAGATTCAGGCCGGGCGTCGGGTCAGGACGCCTTGCCGAAGTGGACGCCCGCCAGGCCGTTGGCCCACAGCTGCTCCACCTGGGAGCGCTCGTTGTCGTCCGGCTGGGTGTTCTGGCAGGACGTGCCGGGGCCGCCACCGGACATCAGCTCGCTGCACGGACCCTCGTAGTGGTCCGGCAGACCCAGCACATGGCCGGTCTCGTGCGCGGTGACGCGGGTGGAGTTGTACTCCTGGTTCTGCTGGTAGTCCAGGAAGACAAAGCCCTTGCCGTGGCCGTCGGTGCTGGCGTACGAACCACGCGGGTCGTTGCCCTCGCGGTACTGGAAGTCGCCGCCGCTGCCTTCCTGCAGCTGCACGTTCTTCACGGCGCTGTTCCAGATCGAGGTGCTCTCGGCTATCTGGCCCTTGAACGTCGGCGCCGCGCTGGCGTCGTAGGTCACGGTGACCGAGGCCGCGTGCGGGTTGGCCTTCATCTTGGCCCTGGCCGACTTCATCACGGCCTCGAAGAACGCCTTGGTGTCGGCCTTCTCCACCGCCGACCCGTTGTACGCCGCGATCGAGGCGGCGGTGCTGCGGGCGGTCTTGGCGGGGGAGGAGGAGGTTGCCGACACCGGCGCGGCGATCGCGAGGGTGGCGGCGAGGCCCAGACCGAGCGCCGCCGACAGCGCCGTCTTAGGAGATCTCATGTGGGGGGCTCCTTAATTTCCGAGGGCCGTACGGTCGCCGTGTGGGGCGGCGACCGGGGCCCTGCGGATTTCTTGGTGCCGTTGAGTCTGGACGGAGTTCACCCGGAAGACGGAGATGCCAGGTGGCGATAGCACTGCCCTATACCCCTGCCAAGGGACTTGGGAAAAAAGGCGCGTTCCGGCGGGTTTGAGAGTCTGGTGTGACGGATGCCGTGGTCGTTATGCTCCCGACGTGGAGCTTGAGGTAAGACATCTTCGCGCGCTGTGCGCCATCGCCGACTCAGGAAGCGTACGCAAGGCGGCGCGGCAGCTGGGCATGACCCAGCCTTCCTTGACGACCCAGCTCCACCGCATCGAGAACGCCTTGGGAGGCCAGCTCTTCTTCCGGGAGTCGACCGGCAGCCGACCGACGCCGCTGGGGCATTCGGTGCTGTGCCGGGCGAGACCGATAGTGGCCGAAATGCAGGCCCTTGTCGATGAGGTCGCCTCGACCTCCCACCGCGAACGGGGCGCACGGCTGAACATCGGCAGCACCAACAGCCCCGCGGTCGCCGGCTGGCTGCGCCGGCTGCGGGTGCGACTGCCGGAGGCGGACACGACGATACGTACCGATGTGTCCGCCAACTCCCTTCTGCACATGGTCGCCATGGGGCAGCTCGACGCCGCCTTCGTGCACGAGGTCGAGGGCGCGCCGCTGCGCGTCCCCGACGGCCTGGTCGAACACGAACTCATCGCCAGGGAGCCGCAGTTCATCGCGCTGGCGGACTCCCACCCGGCCGCCGCCAAGGAGATCGTCCGGGTCGCGGACCTCGCCGACTGCCAGTGGATGGTGGACCCGACCGTGGACGGCGAATGGGCCGGCCTGCGGCGCATCTGGGCCGCGGCCGGCGTCAACCCCCGGGTCGTCCACGGCGACTACCACACCACGGTCGACCTGGTCACGGCCGGCGAGGTGGTCACCCCCTGCCAGCCGACCGCCCGCTCCCGGCACGGCATGGCCATCCGCCCGCTGTACGGCGACCCGCTGGCCGTCCGCCTCTTCATGGCCTGCCGCCAGGACGGCACCCCGGCCGCCTCCCCGGACGAGCTGTTCGCCGACCTGACCGCCGCGTACATGGAGATCGCCTGGGCGAGCGAGGCGTACCGGGCCTGGCTGGTACGCCATGACGGGCCGCTGCCGGTGGCGACCTAGGAGCCGGGAGGCCGCAGCCGCGCCGCCCGGTCCTCCAGCAGGGCCCGCTCGCGGGCGTTGCGGGTCAGCGACGCCGCCCGCAGGAACTCCTGGCGGGCCTCCGCCGCCCGCCCCAAGCGGGCCAGCAGATCGCCCCGTACGCTCGGCAGCAGGTGATATCCGGCCAGTGCCGGCTCCGCCGCCAGCTCGTCCACGGCGGCCAGCCCCTCCTCGGCCCCGAACGCCATGCCCACAGCCACCGCCCGGTTCAGCTCCACGACCGGTGACGGCGCGACCCGCGCCAGCGCCTCGTACAGCAGCGCGATCCGCGGCCAGTCGGTCTGTGCGGCGGTGCCCGCCCGGGCGTGGCAGGCGGCGATCGCGGCCTGCAGGGCGTACGGGCCGATCGTCCCGCCCAGTTCCTCGGCGCGGGCGAGCGCGGCCAGACCGCGCCGGATCAGCAGCCGGTCCCAGCGCGACCGGTTCTGCTCCAGCAGCAGCACCGGCTCACCGTGCGGCCCGGTCCGGGCGGCCGACCGCGACGCCTGGATCTCCATCAGCGCCACCAGCCCGTGCGCCTCCGGCTCCCGCGGCAGCAGCCCGGCCACCATCCGCCCCAGCCGCAGCGCCTCCTCGCACAGCGCCGGCCGCATCCAGTCGTCCCCGGCCGTGGCCGCATAGCCCTCGTTGAAGACCAGGTAGACGACCTCCAGCACGGACGACAGCCGCTCGGTCAGCTCCTCGCGTCCCGGCACCTCGAACGGCACCCGCGCCTCGGCCAGCCGCTTCTTGGCCCGGACGATCCGCTGCTGCACCGTCGGCTCCGACACCAGGAAGGCGCGCGCGATCTCGTCGGTCCGCAGCCCGCCCACCAGCCGCAGGGTCAGCGTGACCCGGGCCTGGGTGGACAGCACGGGGTGACAGGCGATGAAGACCAACCGCAGGAGGTCGTCCTCGATCTCCGCGCTGTCCACCACCCGCGCGAAATCGGCCTCGGCCCAGCTCGGCTCGATCTGCGCATCGCGCCCCAGGGCGGCCACCTTCCGGGCCAGCCGCTCCCGGCGGCGCAGCAGATCGATCGCGCGGTTCTTCGCGGTGGCCATCAGCCAGGCACCGGGATTCTCCGGGACACCGGTTTCCGGCCACCGCTCCAGCGCCGCCACCATGGCGTCCTGCGCCAGTTCCTCGGCGAGCCCGACGTCGCCCACGATCCGCGTCAGCCCTGCGATCAGCCGTGCGGACTCGATCCTGAACACCGCCTCGATCGCGCGCTGCGCCTCACCCGCCGTCTGCCTGGTCGTCACAGGCACCCATCCCAGCACCCGGGCCCCGGCGCGGCAATCCGCGGGCTCCGGGGCACGGGCGGACCGGCTGCGGGGGTCGCTCAGGCACCGGCCTCCGGCGGCTCCTCCACCTGCCGGATCTCGGACGTCAGCGTCCACTCGTCCCCGTGCACCCGCAGGAACCGCGTCGCCCATTCGACCGCCTCCTCCTTCGACGCGGCCTGGATGAGCGCGTACCCGCCGATGACCTCCTTGGCCTCGGTGAACGGCCCGTCCGTCGCGGTGATCTTCCCGCCCGACAGATGCAGCCGTGTGCTCTGCGCGGTCGGCGCCAGCCCGGCGGTGTCCAGCAGCACCCCGGCCTTGGTCATCTCGTCGAGCAGCTTGCCCATCTCCTCCATCAGCTCCGGGCTCGGCCCGCCGTCCGGAACGTCGTTCTCGTCGATCTTGAGCAGCATCATGAAGCGCATGGCGGTCTCCTCCGCTGGGCGTCCGAGTGTTCCGGAGCGGAATCCGTGGCCCGGACCCGCCCCCTACACTCACGCGACGAACACCCGTCGCCGGAATCGACACCCATCACGGAAGTTTTTTTGACTTCTCTTCCGGCACGCCCCGCTCCCCGTCCGTCACATCGGCCCGGCCTCGCGAGTCATTGCTCTGACACCAGGTGACGGAGGAGTGCGACCGATGGACGAACACGATTTCCCGACGGCGCGGTTCGAGCCGCACCGGCCTTGGCGGCGCGCGCATCCGCCGGGGCCGCATCCGCCCGACGGCCCCGAGCGGCAGGTCCGGCTGGCCGACTCCGTCGGCCTGGCCCTCCTCGCGGCCCTGGAGACCCTCACCCCGGCCGAGCGCCTCGCCTTCGTCCTGCACGACCTGTTCGCCCTGCCGCTCGACGACATCGCCCCCCTCGTCGGCCGCGGCCCCACCGCCGCCCGCCACCTCGTCGACCACGCCCGCCGCCGGGTGCGGGGCACGACCTTGCCCCTCGACGACTGATGAGCCGGACGACTGACGAGCCGGACGGGAAAAAACGACCGCACCCGATCCGTCATGGACGCCGTGGTGGACGTCCCGCGGACCGGGTGCGGACGAGTCGGCAAGGTGCCCTGTAGGGCAAACCGGCCAAGATCAGGCCTTCTTGGTCTCCCAGAAGATCTTGTCGATCTGGGCGATGTAGTCCAGCGCCTTCTGGCCGGTGGCCGGGTCGTTGGAACCCTTGGCGGCGCTGAGGGCCTTGAGGGTGTCGTTGACCAGCTGGTGCAGGTCCGGGTACTTCTCGAAGTGCGGGGGCTTGAAGTAGTCGCTCCACAGCACCGAGACGTGGTGCTTGGCCAGCTCCGCGCGCTGCTCCTTGATCAGGACGGCGCGGGTGCGGAAGTCCGCGTCCTCGTTGGCCTGGTACTTCTCCTGGACGGCCTTGACCGACTCGGCCTCGATGCGGGCCTGGGCCGGGTCGTACACGCCGCAGGGCAGGTCGCAGTGGGCGCTGACCTTGACCTTGGGGGCGAACAGGCGGGAAAGCATGTTCAGTCCTTCCTCGTGATCGTCTTCTCAGGTGCGAGATTACTCGGTGCGGGAAGGCTTTTCTCGGGTGGCCCGGGGGTCTTAGGGCAAAAGTCCAGTGTCACGCTGGGACTGATGGAGGATGGACCGGTGAGCGGTCGGACCGGGAGGTACGGGATGCCGGAGCGGGTGCACGAGCGCGGCCCGGAGCAGGGCGAGGGTGCGGATCCGGGGCACGAGCGGGGCGGGCTGCTGCGGGCGTTCGGCCTGGCCGAGGTCTACAACCCGTCAATGGTGCCGTCGCTGCTGCCCGGTGACCAGCTGGTGGTGCAGTACGGGGCGGCGGTGCGGCCCGGCGACGTGGTCGTGCTGCGGCACCCGTTCCGGCAGGATCTGCTGATCGTCAAGCGCGCCGTGCGGCGGTGCGACGGCGGCTGGTGGGTCCAGGGGGACAATCCGTTCGTCGAGAACGACAGCCGGGAATTCGGTGCGGTCCCGGACGAACTGGTCATCGCCCGCGCCTGGGTGCGCCTCCGGCCGCCGCGGGGGATTCAGCGGTCGGTCGCCGGAGTGCTGTCCTGGGCGGTCTCGGCGGTCCGTCCCGTAAGGGCCGAGCGCTCGCTCTCCAGGCGCTTGCGGGCGCGGTAGGCGGCGACGTTGGCGCGGGTGGCGCAGCGGTCGGAGCAGTAGCGCCGCGAGCGGTTGGTCGAGGTGTCCACGTAGACGTTGCGGCAGGGCCGCGCCTCGCAGACGCCCAGCCGGTCCACGCCCAGCTCGGTGAGGTGGAAGGCCAGGCCCATGCAGGCGGTCGCGGTGAAGCCGGCCGTGGCGTTGGCCGCGTGGTCGGCGATGTGCATGTGCCACTTGGGGCGGCCCCCGTCGTCCCGGTACTCGTGGCCGGAGATCTGCGGGCTGACCGGGAACTCCATCATCAGGGCGTTGAGCAGGTCCACGGCCAGGACCTCGTCGCCGGCGTCGGCGGCCTCGAAGACGGCGCGCAGGCGGGCGCGGACCGTGCGCAGCCGGGTGACGTCGCTGTCGGTCGCGCGCCGGGCGGACTGCTGGGCCGGGCCGAAGAGCTCGCGTACGGCCTCCACCGAGGTGAGGCTGTCGCCGCCGCGCTCGGGCTGCTCGCTGTTGACCAGTCGCACGGCGTAGTCCGAGTAATAGGCCAGTTCCACTTGTAGTCCTTACGGGCGGGGGTTAGGGTGCGGGTACTCGCTCGTTGTAATGGGCGCTGATACTACGAGGGTATTACGGCCTGGAGGGGAAGCGATGACCGAGACCGTTGCCGGCGCCGATTGGCAGGCGTGGCAGAACAGTTGGGACCGCCAGCAGGAGTGGTACCTCCCCGATCGCGAGGAGCGGTTCCGGGTGATGCTGGACATGGTCGAGGCGCTGGTGGGTCCCGAGCCCCGGGTCCTGGACCTGGCGTGCGGTACGGGCAGTATCTCCGACCGGCTGCTGAAGCGGTTCCCGAAGGCCGAGAGTGTGGGCGTCGATCTGGATCCCGCGCTGCTGGCCATCGCGGAAGGGTACTTCGAGGGCGAGCCCCGGGTCCGCTTCGTACGAGCCGATCTGAAGGACCCGCACTGGACGGCGAAGCTGCCGCACGACGGCTATGACGCGGTACTGACCGCCACCGCGCTGCACTGGCTGCACACCGAGGACCTGCGCGGGCTGTACGGGCAGCTCGGCAGGCTCGTACGGGACGGCGGGGTGTTCATGAACGCCGACCACATGCCCGAGGAGTCCACCCCGCGGATCAACGCCGCCGAGCGGGCCTTCCGGCATGCGCGGATGGACGCGGCGAAGGCGGCCGGCGCGGTCGACTGGGCCGAGTGGTGGAAGCTGGCCGCCGCCGACCCGCGGCTGGCCGAGCCGACCGCCGAGCGCTTCGCGATCTACGGCGAGCACGCGGACGGGGACACGCCGTCGGTGGCCTGGCACGCCCAGGTGCTGCGCGAGTCGGGCTTCGCGGAGGCCCGTGCGGTGTGGGCCTCGCCCACGGACGCCCTGGTCCTGGGCCTGAAGTAGCCGGACGGCGGAACCGGCCGGGCAGCCTCGGAGCAGGCCCGGAAACCGTGGAACCGGCCCGGAAGTCGTGGCAGCGGGCCGGAAGACAGCGATGCCCGCCGTCGCGGCGAAGACTTCCGCCGCGACGGCGGGCACCGTGCAGGACCCGCTACAGCACCTTCGACAGGAACGACTTCGTCCGCTCGTGCTGCGGGTTGCCGAGCACGTCGCGCGGGTGGCCGGATTCGACCACCACACCGTTGTCCATGAAGACCAGCGAGTCGCCGACCTCGCGGGCGAAGCCCATCTCATGGGTCACGACGATCATCGTCATACCGTCCGCGGCCAGGTCCTTCATGACGTCCAGGACGTCACCGACCAGCTCCGGGTCGAGGGCCGAGGTCGGCTCGTCGAAGAGCATCAGCTTGGGCTCCATCGCCAGCGCACGGGCGATGGCGACGCGCTGCTGCTGGCCGCCGGAGAGCTGCGAGGGGTAGTTCCCCGCCTTGTCGGCCAGGCCGACGCGGTCCAGCAGCTTGGTCGCGCGCTCGCGGGCGTTCGCCTTGGACTCGCCCTTGACCTGGATCGGCGCCTCCATGATGTTCTCCACCGCGGTCATGTGCGGGAAGAGGTTGAAGCGCTGGAAGACCATGCCGATGTCGCGGCGGCGGGCGGCGACCTCGCGGTCGCGCAGCTCGTAGAGCTTGCCGTTGTGCTCGCGGTAGCCGACCAGTTCGCCGTCGACGGACAGCCGGCCGGCGTTGACCTTCTCCAGGTGGTTGATGCAGCGCAGGAAGGTCGACTTGCCGGAGCCGGACGGGCCGATCAGGCAGAAGACCTCCCGGGGCGCGACCTCCAGGTCGATGCCCTTGAGGATGTGGGCCGCTCCGTAGGACTTGTGGACGCCCTCGGCCAGGACCATGGGGCCACCGCTGGTGCCCGCGGCCTTGTCAGTGGTGATCTTGCTGGTCATCCGACACCTCCGGCGGAGCGGTTGAAGCCGCCGGCCAGCTTCGCCTTGACGCGCTGGAGCGGAGTGGGCGGGAGCTGGCGGCTGGAGCCGCGGGCGTAGTAGCGCTCAAGGTAGTACTGCCCGATGCTCAGCACCGTAGTGGCGATCAGGTACCAGGCGGCGGCGAGGATCAGCATCTCGACCACCACACCGGAGTCCCGGCCGATGTTCTGGGCGGCCTGCAGCAGGTCGTAGTACTGGACGGCGGCGACCAGGGACGAGGTCTTCAGCATGTTGATGACTTCGTTGCCGGTCGGCGGCACGATCACCCGCATCGCCTGCGGGATGATGATCCGGCGCAGCGTCTTGGCATGGCTCATGCCCAGCGCGTGTGCCGCCTCGGTCTGGCCCTCGTCGACGGCGTTCAGGCCGGCCCGGCAGATCTCCGCCATGTACGCCGCCTCATTGAGGCCGAGGCCCAGCAGCGCGCACAGGAACGGGGTCATGAAGTCCGACCACTCGTCCTTGTAGATCGGCATGATGTCGATGTACTGGAAGACGAGGCCCAGGTTGAACCACAGGAACAGCTGGACATAGACCGGCGTACCGCGGAAGAACCACACGTAGAACCATGCGACGGACGAGGTCACCGGGTTCTTGGACTGGCGCATCACGGCCAGGACCACGCCGCCCACGACGCCGATGATCATCGAGAGCACGGTGATCAGCAGGGTATTGCGCAGGCCCTTGAGGATGTCCGAGTTGAACATGTACTGGGGGACGGCGCCCCAGTTGACGTTCCCGGAGGCGAAGGCCCTCCAGAGCAGGACGACCAGGGCGATGACGACGATCGCCGCGACCCAGCGGCCGTAATGGCGGACCGGGATGGCTTTGATGGGCTCGGGCTGGGGCGGCGGAGTGTCTGCCGGCGGCTGGGCCGACTTGTCGACGTCAACTGACACGGATGTTGCCTTTCAGCATTCGGCGGGGTGGCCGGAGGGGACGGGACGGCTGTCGGCGGCTCAGCTGCCGCTGTTGAGCTTCACTTCCTTGACCGCCGCGTCCTTGACGTCCCACTTGTCCAGGACCTTGGCGTACGAGCCGTTCTTGATCGTGAGTTCCACCGCGGCCTTGAGGGCGTCACGCAGCTTCTCCTGGCCCTTGGGGACCGCGATGCCGTACGGGGCCGCCTTGAGCGGGGCGCCGCCGACCATCTGGAAGTCCTTGCCGCCTCCGGAGACCTTCACCGCGTACGCCGCGACCGGGTAGTCGCTGGAGACGGCGTCCACACCGCCGGTCCGCAGCCGGGTCTGGGCCTCGGAGTCGTTGTCGAACGCCTCGATGGCGATCGGCTCCTCGTCGTCCTTCTCGCAGGCCTTCGACTTGTCCTTGGCCAGGTCGTGCGAGACGGTGCCGCGCTGTACCGCGATCTTCTTGCCGCACAGCGTTTCCCAGCCGTCGATGCCGTTGGCCTTGCCCTTCTGGGTGTAGAGCGAGACGCCGACGTTGAGGTAGTCGATGAAGTCGACACCCTGGCCGATCTTCTTGCCGGTGCTGCTGTCGATGCCCTCCTGGCGCTCCTTGGTGTCCGTCATCGCCGACATCGCGATGTCGTAGCGCTGGGACTTCAGGCCGCCCATGAGGGTGTCGAAGGTGGCGTTGTTGAAGTTGAGCTTGACGCCCAGGGCCTTCTCCATCGCCACCGCGAGGTCCGGGTCGATGCCGGTGACCTTGCCGTTCGAACGGAACTCCACCGGCTTGTACGTGATGTCCGAGCCGACCTGGAGCAGGCCGATCTCCTGCACGTCCTTGGGCAGCAGCTTGAACAGCGGCGCGTGGACGTTCCGGTTCTTCTTCGCCTCTCGCTTGGCGACGGCCGCGTCCGTCTGGTCGCCGCAGGCGCTGAGGAGCATCAGCGAGGCGGCGACCGCGGCCGCGGCGGCCACGGCCGTACGCGACCTGCCGGCGGCCCTGCGACGGGTGGTGCTTGCGGTCATGCTGTTCCTCCTGCGGATGGAGAAGCCGACGTGGCGGAGACGTGACAAAGGGCCGGGGGACACCCCTTCGAGCGCCGCGACCTCGGTTGGTGACGGAATCCTGCCATCCGGACTCCGGTATTCGGACTGCCGTTCAGGTCAAAATCGGATAACGGACGGGGAAGGGGAGGTGGCGCCCTTGTGTCGCAAGGGGAAGCCGCCTCCTACGGGGTGCGGGGGACGATCGGCGCACTCCGGACGTCTCGGATTCCGGACAGCGGGACGAGAGCCCTTCGGCGGTTTTCAACTATTTCGCCGTTATTGTCGGAACCTTGGATCCGAGGGTAATGAATCTGACTCGTCGGGGCCCGCGCCCGTCCGGTAGAAATGTTCGTTACACCCCTCATCCGGGGCTCAGGGCGCGTGTGCGGCGCGCCCGGCGTCCGTACCTCCCCCTGCGGGGCGGCCATCCGCCCACACAGGGCGCGGACGCGGTGCCCGCCCACTCCTCAACCAGGGAGTGGCCACCCTCAGCAGATTTACGAATAAAGGGGTAAGACAAGTGGCAGCGGAGATCGTCAATCCTCGCAGCGACGGAAATACGGGCGCGGACGAAGGCACGGGCACGGCGCCCGACGGGACCTTCGATCCCGCCTTCGCGCTGCATCGCGGCGGCAAGATGGCCATCCAGGCGACCGTCCCGGTCCGCGACAAGGACGACCTGTCCCTCGCGTACACGCCGGGCGTCGCCAAGGTGTGCAGCGCCATCGCCGAGCAGCCCGAGCTCGTGCACGACTACACATGGAAGTCCCAGGTCGTCGCCGTCGTCACGGACGGCACCGCGGTGCTGGGCCTGGGCGACATCGGCCCGGAGGCCTCCCTCCCCGTGATGGAGGGCAAGGCCATCCTCTTCAAGCAGTTCGGCGGTGTGGACGCGGTGCCGCTCGCGCTCGCCACCACCGACACCGACGAGATCGTGGAGACCGTCGTCCGGCTCGCGCCGTCCTTCGGCGGCGTCAACCTGGAGGACATCTCGGCGCCCCGGTGCTTCGAGATCGAGCGCCGCCTCCAGGAGGCGCTGGACATCCCGGTCTTCCACGACGACCAGCACGGCACGGCCGTGGTCACGCTGGCCGCGCTGCGCAACGCCGCCAAGCTCACCGACCGCTCGCTGGGCCAGCTGCGGGCGGTCATCTCCGGTGCCGGTGCGGCCGGTGTCGCCATCGCCAAGATCCTCATCGAGGCGGGCATCGGCGATGTCGCGGTCTGCGACCGCAAGGGCGTGGTCTCCACCGACCGCGGCGACCTCACGGACGTCAAGCGCGAGGTGGCCGGCTTCACCAACAAGGCGCAGCTGACCGGTTCGCTGGAGCAGGCGCTGGACGGCGCCGACGTCTTCATCGGGGTCTCCGGCGGCACGGTGCCCGAGGAGGCGGTGGCGAAGATGGCGAAGAACTCGCTGATCTTCGCGATGGCCAACCCCACCCCGGAGATCCACCCCGACGTCGCGCACAAGTACGCGGCCGTGGTCGCCACCGGGCGCAGCGACTTCCCCAACCAGATCAACAACGTGCTGGCCTTCCCCGGCATCTTCGCGGGCGCCATGCAGGTGCGGGCCTCGCGGATCACGGAGGGCATGAAGCTGGCCGCCGCCGAGGCGCTGGCCGCCGTCGTCGCCGACGAACTCAGCGCCGACCGCGTCATCCCCTCGCCGTTCGACGAGCGGGTCGCCCCGGCCGTCACCGCCGCCGTCGCGGCCGCGGCCCGCGCCGAGGGCGTGGCGCGCCGCTGAGCGCTTCCGCCGTACGCCAACGGGCCGGGCTCGTACCTGAGAGGGTGCGGGCCCGGCCCGTTGCGGTGGTGGCGCCGGGGTGACGGCGGTGGTGCGCCGCCGCCTCGGCGCGGTGCGTGTCACACCCGTACGTGGTACCGCGGCGCGCGGCCGCGGCCTACGTTGGGATCATGTTTGCCGCCTATGCCGCCCGCATCGACCGTGACCAGCCGCTCAACGGCCTCGAATTGGGGGAGCGCCCGGCCCCCGACGTACGCCCCGGCTGGACGACCGTCAACGTCAAGGCCGCCACCCTCAACCACCACGACCTGTGGTCGCTGCGCGGGGTCGGCATCAGCGAGGAGTCGCTGCCGATGATCCTCGGCTGCGACGCCGCCGGGATCGACGAGGACGGCAACGAGGTCGTCCTGCACTCCGTCATCGGCCAGACCGGTCACGGCGTCGGCCCCAAGGAGAAGCCCTCCATCCTCACCGAGCGCTACCAGGGCACCTTCGCCGAGCAGGTCACCGTCCCCGCCTGGAACGTCCTGCCCAAGCCGAAGGAGCTGTCCTTCGCGGAGGCCGCCTGCCTGCCGACCGCCTGGCTGACCGCGTACCGGATGCTGTTCACCAACGGGGGCGTACGGCCCGGGGACAGCGTCCTGGTGCAGGGCGCCGGCGGCGGTGTCGCGACCGCGGCCATCGTGCTCGGTGCCGCCGCGGGCCTGCGGGTCTTCGCCACCAGCCGGGACGAGGCCAAGCGCAAGCGTGCGCTGGAGCTGGGAGCCGAGGCGGTGTTCGCCAGCGGGGAGCGGCTGCCGCAGCGGGTGGACGCGGTGATCGAGACCGTCGGCGCGGCCACCTGGTCGCACTCGGTCAAGTCGCTCAGGCCCGGAGGCACCCTGGTCATCTCGGGCGCCACCAGCGGCTTCACCCCCAAGAACGGGGAGCTCAACCGGATCTTCTTCCTGGAGCTGAAGGTCGTCGGCTCCACGATGGGCACCAAGGAGGAGCTGGCCGGGCTGCTCAGTTTCTGCGCCGCCAAGGGCATCCGCCCGGTCATCGACTCGACGCTGCCGCTGGACCGGGCGCGCGAGGGCTTCGCGAAGATGGCCCAGGGCGATCTGTTCGGCAAGATCGTGCTGACGGTCTGACCGTTGCCGACCGACGTGCGGATCCTGCGGGCGCGGGAGCGTGCCGCCGCGCCGTGGGCGAACGGCGGCGGGGTGACCCGCGAGGTAGCCGCCCACCCGCCCGGCGCCGGCTGGGACGCCTTCGCCTGGCGGGTCAGCCTGGCCGATGTCACCCGGGACGGCCCGTACTCACCGCTGCCCGGGGTCCGGCGGATCCTGACCGTCGTCGACGGCGCCGGCCTGGAGCTGACGGTGGACGGCACCGCCCACCTCCTTCCGGGCCGCTACCGCCCGTTCCCCTTCCCCGGCGGGGCCGACACCGACTGCCGGCTGCTGTCCGGCCCGGTCGTCAACCTCAATGTGATGCTCCGGGAAGGGCGCGCGGCGGCGACGGTGGAGACGGTGCGCGGAAGCCGGACGGTGGCAACGGGCCGGTCGCCGGCTCACGGCGGCGACGGTGACGGTGACGGTGGCGACGGTGGTGATCAGGCCGTCATGGTGGTCGCGCTGGAGGGGTGCACAGAAGTGTGCACCGAAGGGCGCAACGACCCCGTGGTGCGCCTGGAGCGCTTCGATGCCGCTCTGCTGCCCCCGGAGTCACTGACGGATGCTCAGATACCGGTCGGGCTGCGGACGGTCGAGCTGCGGACGGACGGGATGGCTGCGGTGATCTCGCTGTCCGGCGGCGGGGCGGTGTCCTGAGGCGGTGCACTGAAAGCGGGCGCCGCCCCGGTGCCCCGAGGCGGGGCCGGGGCGGCGGCATGTCTCACTGCTGGGCGCAGCGAAGGGCCCCGGGGTCGACGAGGAACGAGATGTCGGCCAGGCAGGTCTCGGCCGGAGGGGACTGGTGCCCTCGGATCGCGCTGAAGGGGTCGCGGGGGGATTCGCCGTCGGCGGCGGCGAGGGGGGCGCCGCCCAGAACGGCCACGCCGGCCAGCGTCACTGCCGCGGCGAGGGTACGGACACGCATGATGATCTCCCATCGGGTGGGGCTCACGGGTACCTCTCGATCGCACCCCGCATCCGCGCGCCCCGCACGTCCGGATACTGCATACGGCGTCAGAAACCGCTGGGCCGCGGCCTGTCGAGGTGTTTCGGGGTGCGCCCGGAGGGCCGTCCGCACCCGGGCGCGGCCCAGCGGTCTTGCGGAGGGACCGAGTTGGGCGAGTGGTGGTCCTTCGCCACCCGCTCCGGGCGGCCACCGGGGAAGCCTCGGGCGGGACGCCGCGGACACGCCCTACAGGTAGGCCATCTTCAGCGCGCCGATGCCCAGGGTGTTGTGGCGCGGCAGATAGCCGGCCTCGAAGATCGCGCCGAGTACGGGGTTGAGCAGCTGCGCCAGCCGCTCGGCACGCGGGCGGCCCAGCGCCCGCCAGGGGCCTGCCGCCAGACGGTCCGTCATCCGCTCGATCGCCTCGCGCTCCTCGCGGGCGCGCTCGGTGGCGCCGCCGTCCGGGCCGATCCAGCCGCGGGCGGTGAGGCGGCCACGGGCCTCGCTCCACTCCTGGCCGCTCCAGCCGCGCCCGGCGAAGTCCGCGGTCGGTGCGGCACCGATCGCGGCGAACGACACCAGGGCCTCGCACGGATCGAGGCCGAAGGTCAGCAGCGCCGCCAGGTGGCCGTCGCCGCGGTGCTCGCGCAGCACCGTCGCGGCCTGCCAGAGCGTGAGATGGGGGGCGTCCGGCCAGGGCAGATCGCGGTTGGCGGCGGCCAGCGGCCGGGCGGCCGGCCCGGCGTTCTCGGCGGCCTGACGCGCGAGCCGGGCCGCCTCGGCGAGCTGGGCGCCGCTCAGCCGACGGCCGATGAGGGCGGTCAGCGCGCGGTCCACGGCCAGCAGCCGTGCGTCGAGCACCTTGGCCGGCTCCGCGACGGTCCAGATCTGCGGGACATACCGCGCGATCATGCGCGGGCTGAAGGTGTAGAACGTCGCGGCCACCAGCTCGGGCCCGGCCGCGCCCAGCGGGGCGGCACGCCAGGCGAAGTAGCTGGGCCAGCGGGAACCGACGTCATAGCCGAGGTCGGCGGCGACCTGGCGGGCCTCGGGGGCGAAGTACAGCGCGGCGTGCAGTGGCTCCAGCTGATGCCACATACGGCGGGCGACCGCGTGGTATTCCGACATCGCTTCACCTCATGGCCTTCACGATGCGTGTGCAGACGGGGAGAGGGGGTCGTAGTCCGGAAACACGTCCGTCGGTCCGCGGAATCGGGCAGCTGGGGCTCCCTGGAACCCGGTGCCGGACGAAAAGCCGTGCGAAATACTGCCTTCCCCGATTACGCCGCGTGAATCCATCGGGAAGATGGCAACTCTGTGTAATTACTGGCCCGTTGGGGTCTCGTGGCAGGCGGAGTGGGTTTCGGCCGCCCGTCCGGGCCGGTGGGACGGGGGCGTGCCGTACGGCGCGGGCGCCCCCTGCGCACAGCGTCACCGCCGCCCGGCCTCCGCGGGCCGGGGCCTACGGGGCCGGGCATGCCGGAAGGGGCTTAGAGGGGGCCGGGCGTGCGAGCCGGCGCCTAACGGGCCGGGCGTGCGGGCCGGGCCGGCCCGCGCCGGATGCCGCGGCCTCGGCCGTGATCCACCGGACCTACGCGTCCGGGTCCGTACGGGACGACGCCTTCTGCTCGGGGTGGCGCAGCAGCGCGCCGATGTGCGCGGCGGCCGTGCCCAGCCGTCGGCGGGACTCCCCGAGCTGCTCGGCAGTGATGCCGTGATCGCGCGCCGCGTCCCGCAGATCGTCGCGGAAGCGGTCCAGCAGCCGGTCGAAGTCGCGGGCCGGGTCGCCGCTGGTCGGCTCCTTCGCCCATACCGGGGCCGGCGGTGCCTCGGCGGGCGGGGCCTGCCCGCCGTCCTCCTTGGCCAGGTCGACGCGCTCGACCGTCACCCGGGTCGTCTCGTCCGCGCCGCCGCCGGGGCCGGTGCCGCCGTGCTCACCGGACCGGTCGCCGGTGA
Organism: Streptomyces sirii; assembly: GCF_045690365.1. Classification (NCBI taxonomy): domain Bacteria; kingdom Bacillati; phylum Actinomycetota; class Actinomycetes; order Kitasatosporales; family Streptomycetaceae; genus Streptomyces; species Streptomyces sirii. The sequence continues at coordinate 6,097,291 of NZ_CP147982.1, forward strand.
AGCGGCCGACCTCGCGGGACACCTCGGCCAGCGCCTCGCGCACCGCGCCTGACCAGTCACCGGACCGCACCGCCTCCTGAGCCTGGTCCTGTACGCGCCGGATGACCCGCTGGACCTCCTCCTGTGCGGACACCTGCGCGTCCCTGGCCTGCTTACGGGCCCGCTGGGCGTCCTGCTTGGCGCGCTTGCTCTCCTCCTTGGCCCGCCGCGCCTGCTCCTTCCACTCCTCCTTGGCCCGCCGGAACTCCTCCTTCGCCTGCCGCCAGGCGTCCTTGTCGCCGAACGCGCCGTCGAAGTAGTCGGCGGCCTCCGGGAACGGCCGGCCGGCGCCGCCGCCCGCGGAGCCCTTGCCGCCGCCGTTGCGCCCGGACTTCCCGGCCGCGCCGGCCTCCGCACGGGCCTGCTGGGCGGCCGCCCGGACCTCGCGGCGCAGATCCCGCGCCGAACCGCTCACGTCCTCGCGGATGTCCGAGGCGAGCGAGGCGACCGACTCCCTGATCTCCAGCTCCAGATCGGCCAGCTCGCCACCGCGGTCGGCGAGTTCGGCCCGGCCGGCGTCGGTGATCGAGTAGACCTTGCGGCCGCCCTCGGTCGCATGGGTCACCAGGCCCTCGGTCTCCAGCTTGGCCAGTCGGGGGTAGACCGTGCCGGCGGAGGGGGCGTACAGGCCCTGGAAGCGCTCCTCCAACAGGCGGATGATCTCGTAGCCGTGCCGGGGCGCCTCGTCGAGCAGCTTGAGGAGGTAGAGCCGCAGGCGGCCGTGGGCGAAGACGGGGGGCATCTCAGCGTGCCTCCTTGCTTGCGGGCGGGTCGGTGGGGGAGTCCTCGAAGGCGGGGCGGCGCAGCAGGGCCAGTCCACCGGAGACGGTGGTGACCTTGAGCCTGCCGGTGCCCTCGCCCAGCGAGCCGGTGATCTTCTTCGCGCCCCACTGGCCGCTGACCCGCAGATCGTCGAAGGCGTTGGAGACCGTGCCCGAGGTGGTGTTCGCCTCCACCCTGGCGTCGGCCGGGTCGGGCAGCCGGATGGCGACCTCGCCGGAGACGGTCGTCAGGCGGATGTCGGCGCCCTTGACGGGGTCCAGATCGAGGACCATGTCGCCGCTGACGGAGTCGGCGTGCACCCCGCCGCCCGCGCCGTCGATGACCGTCAGATCGCCCGAGACGGAGTTGAACCGCAGATCGCCGGTGAGCGACTGCGCCTCGACCTTGCCCGAGACGGTGTCGGCCCGCACCTCGCCGGAGAGCCCGACGAGCGTGCTGCGGCCGGAGACGCCGCGCACGTCCGTACGCGCCGAGATGCCGGAGACCACCGCGTCGGCGCCGACCACGCCGACCTCGACGCGGGTGCCGGACGGCACCGTCACCGACACCACCGCGCGGCGGTTCCACCCCTTGCGCTCCAGGAACTTCAAGAAGCCCTTCCAGGGGAGGTCCTCGTACGCGATGGACAGGGTGCCGTTGTCGTAGGAGACGGTCAGCGGCGGGCCGTGCAGCTCGCTGACCTCCAGGCGGGCGGGGCTGCCGTCGGAGGTGCCGACCACGTTGACCGCGCCGCCGACCACGCGCACGCTGAGCGCGTCGACGGGCTCGGCGATCTCCAGCGTGCGTGGTTCGGCCACCTGCATCGGATTCTGCGACCACTCGGTCCGGGCTGACATTCCTGGCCTCCCCTGGATAGCCGTGCAACGCAACATATCGCGTCCTCACCAGACACGATATATCGCGGCATGGGGAAGTCAAGCAGTGCCGACCCTGACGTCACCCCGATATGACGCGTCGCGTCCCCTGGGTGTCGCCCCTAGGTGCGGCCCCGCGTGGCCCTCCCGTCGGCTACTCGCCCTACTCGTCCTCTTCGTCGTCCAGCCGTGCCAGCCAGGTGGCCAGCCGCTCCACCGGCACCTCGAAGTCCGGGTTCAGATCGACGAACGTGCGCAGCTGCTCGGCCACCCAGCCGAGGGTGACCTCCTCCTCGCCGCGCCGGTTCTCCAGCTCCTCGATGCCACGGTCAGTGAAATACACGCGCTCTCCACCAGGGGTCATGGGACATTCCCGGCCAGGATAGGCAGGCCCACGGACCTCTCGCGCCACAGGCGACCGAGGGCTAGCCTGATCACCTGTCAACGGTCCTGCGGCAATTGGGGAATTGCCGTCCAGGGGGAGCAGGAGGCCGTGATGCAAGATCGCGCACAGCGCATCGAACTGCCCGACGGCACGGAGGTCTGGGCCCGGGTCTCCCGGCTGGACGAACCAGGGCTCGACGGCCTGGACGACGCCGTGGACGAGGATTTCGAGGACGTCGGCGCCTGGGACGCGCTCGGCGCCCGGGTCGAGGGGCTGCGCGAGGTGATCGGCGGGGTCGCCGGCAGCGTCCGCCAGGCCGCCGAGCGGGTCGCGCCGGACGAGACCAGCGTGACCTTCGGTGTGGAGCTGTCGGCCAAGCCCGGCAAGGCCATCGCCCTGCTCGCGGACGGCGAGGCCAAGGCCAACCTCTCCGTCACCCTCACCTGGCGGCACGACGGCGGGGGGTCGTCACCGCGGCAGCGGCATCGAACGCAGGCGGCCGACCGCCGGGAGCCGGACGATTCGGGCCGCTGATGGCGCCCCCCGAGCCACCGGCCGGCGGCCGCGGTGACCGCGCCCGCTACGCCCCACTCCTCGACCACGCCGGACGCACCACCGTCGGGCTGCGCGCCGCGCCCGGTGCGAGCGCGGCCCGGCTGTGGGGCAGCGGGGTGCTGATCGCGCCGGGATGGGTGCTGACCTGCGCGCATGTGCTCGCGACCGACGACGGCCGGCGCCGCGAGACGGGACCGGACGGCGTCTTCGGCGTCGCGTTCGGCGGCCGGGTGGCGCCCGCGCGCCTGGTGTACGACATGAGTCGGCCCGACCCGGCGGCCGGACCCGCCGCGGCCCGCGCCGACCTCGCCCTGGTCCGGCTCCTGGAGGGCGAGGCCGAGCACCCCTGCGCCTGGTTGAGCGATCAGCCGGCGACGCTCCTGGAGGACGCGTACATCTTCCGCGGGCACGAGCAGTCGGGCCCGGGCCCGACCGGCGAACGCGTAGTACGCGAGTCGGGCGGCGGGTCCGGCGCCGACGGGGCGGCCGGCCCCCGGGGCGCCCCCGCCGCGGCCGGCTCCGTGGACCCCTTCATCGCCGTCCGCTTCGGGGCCCGCGACGCCCGCGGCCTGCAGTTCGGCAGTGACGTCCGAGTCACCCCCGGGGCCTCCGGCGGGCCGCTGCTCGACTGCGACCGCGGCGAGGTCGTCGGCATCGTCAAGGGCCGCCATCAGCACGACCACGTCGGGCTCGCGGTGCCGGTCACCGCCCTGCGCGGGCTGGGCGGTGAGCATCTGGCCCCGGGCGCCGAGGGTCTGGGCCCCGACCCCTACCACGCGCTGATGGGCCTGCACGACCGCTGGCACTGGGCCGGCCAGGACCTCGGCCGGGCCGGCGCGGGGCCCACCTGGTTCGACGCCCAGCACGCGATCATGGCGGGCCGCGGCCGGCTGTGGGGCGTGCAGGAGCGGCTGCAGGCGCTGGACCTGCTCGCCCGGCTGCCCGCACCGCGCGACCCGCTGGTCGTGGAGGCCGCGGTCGGCGAGGTACTGGAGCGCGGCGAACGGCCCGGCGCCTGGTCGCTGCGTACCTGGCGGGACGGCCACGGCGCGCTCTACCAGGGCAGCGACCCGTACACGGAGCTGCGCGCCTTCGTGCACTATCTGCGGATCGTGGCCCAGCTGACCGCCGACGAGGTGCGCGAGGCTCCGGGCGAGCAGGCCGCCGCGGTGCGCGAAGAGGCCGCCAGGCTCGCGGAGTTCGTCCAGGCCAAGGCGGTGGTGCTGCAGCCGCAGGACCGCCGGCGGATCGGGCCGGTGCGCCGCCGCCCGCGCTCCGTACTCGTCGAGTTCGAGCCGCTCTTCTACGACGAGGGCGGCCGCGAGCTGTACAACTGGTCGGTCAGCGAGGGCTACGGCCAGGGGCAGTGGCTGCGCGTGGACGTGCAGGAGTCGGCCGGCGGAGTGCCCTTCGAGCAGGCCCGGGAGCAGGTGCTGCGCCGGCTCGGCGGGCGGCTGCTGCGCGCCGACGGCGACGCCGGGCCGGGCGCCCGCGTACGCCTGGAGGTCGCCGTCCCCGAGGGGCGCTGGCACACCGCCGCCGGCCAGTGGGAGGTCGCCGCCTCCACCCGGCGCACCGCCCGACTGCGACCGGTCGGCCCCGGGCGTGCGGTCGTCCTGCGCGACCAGGGGCGGCGTGAGCAGGTCGACCCGGCCTGGCTGCGCCGTTGGCAGGGCATCACCGCCGCCCCCGAACTGCGGGCGCTGCGCATCCCACCGCACACGGGCGCCGGCGCGCGCCCCGGTGCCGGCTCCGCCGAGGCGGTCTGGCGGCTGCTGGAGACCGCGGACGACGGCGCGCTGCCCGCGCTGTGCCACACGGTCGCCGACGGGTTCGGGCGGGAAGCGGTCGGCGTCGCCCTGGACACCGGCTTCCCGGCCGGGCTGTGGCCGGCCCGCGGCCACGGACAGGAGCGGGAGTGCGATGCCTCCTGCGAGGAATTCCACCGCGGGGTAAGGGAGTTGCTCCAGGGCTCGGGCGGTGTGGCCCGCCTCCCCGAGCTCGTCCGGCAGCTGCGCGCGAAGGCCGCCGAGGCCGCCGAGGAGGGCGCGCACTGGGCCCGCGACCTGGTGCTCCTCTACGACGACCCGGAGGACCCGATACCGCAACTGTTCACCGACCGGCCCCAGACGTCGCCGCGATGAGCCGGTGCCGAGCCGCCCGGAGCCGCCCCGGGCCGCGCCGCGGCGCTCCGTGCGGCGTGTGCGCCGCGCACGCGCCCGGCGTCCGCCCCCGGCGCCCCCGCTCGCGTCGCCGCGCGTCGGCCGAGTCGGCGTCGGTGGCCGCAAGTCCCGCCCCGTACGTGGCACTTGGCGCCCCCCGACGCACCAGCGTGAGACCGGAAACCGCCCCGTGCGCTTCCGTACGGAGGGGTACTGTCATAGCGTCGTGGAAGACTTGTTCGTGAAGACGTGATGGCGTGAGTGTGCGTGGCGGACGCGGGGTAAGGCCGGGGCGGATGCCGACGTCTCCGGAGGTCCTCCCTGACCCTCGCTCCTGACCGATGCCGGGCCGGCGACGAGGAGTTCCGACGTGAGCGACTGGCTCATCTACCGTGGCGCGGGGGCACCGCACGACGGAATTGAGCACCTTCCGCCACCACCCCCCTGGCGTGATTTCGACGGCGGCCCTCCGGTGGCGCCGCCCGCGCCCCTCGACCCCGCTTCCGAGCGCAGGCTGGGCGTACAGCACCGGGAAGCCAGCCACCACCGCCCCGGCGAGACCGAGCGCGAGCTGGTCAACGCCGCGCTCTATCTGCGCAGGCCGCTGCTGGTGACCGGCGCGCCGGGCAGCGGCAAGAGCACCCTGGCCCATTCGGTCGCCTACGAACTCGGCCTCGGCCGGGTGCTCAGCTGGCCGGTGGTCAGCCGCAGCACGCTCCGCGACGGCCTGTACGACTACGACGCCATCGGCCGCCTGCAGGACCTCCAGATAGCCCGGCAGACCGCGGCCGAGCCGGAGGCGCTGTCGGCTGCCGTCGACGACGAACCCGGCGGTGGTATCGGCCGCTATATCCGCCTCGGCCCGCTGGGCACGGCCCTGCTGCCCGCCGACCGGCCCCGCGTCCTGCTCGTCGACGAACTCGACAAGAGCGATATCGATCTGCCCAACGACCTCCTGAACGTCCTGGAGGAAGGGGAGTTCAGGATCCCGGAGCTGGAGCGGCTGGCCGGATCCGCCCCCGAGGTGCAGGTGCTCAGCGACGACGGCGCGCGGGTGACGGTGCGCGACGGGCGGGTGCGCTGCCGCGCCTTCCCGTTCATCGTCCTCACCAGCAACGGCGAACGGGACTTCCCCGCACCCCTGCTGCGCCGCTGCATCCACCTCCACATCCCGGTCCCCGACAAGGAGCGGCTCGCCGCCATGGTGCGGGCCCACTTCGGCGAGGGCGCCGCCGAGCGCTATGAAGCAGTGATCGACCGCTTCCTGGACCGCGAGCCCGGCGACGTCCGCGCCGTCGACCAGCTCTTCAACGCCATCCACCTCACACAGCAGGCCGGCTGGACGGACCAGGACGAGGAGGAGACCCGACGGCGCCTGACGGCGGAGCTGATGCGGCCTCTCGATCGGACGAGGTGAGTGCGGTGCCCCTCGGGGAGCCCGGCCCAGGTCCCCTCGACGAGCTCGTCGCCCGGCTGACCGCGGCGGGGCTGCCGGCCGATGCCCGCCAGATGGCCGACGCGCTCTGGCTCGCCCAGTGGATCACCCCGGACGAGCCGTCGACCGAGGGCCGGACCGATGCCGGCGCCGGTCGCACCGATCACCCCGGCCGCATAGATCCGGCCACTTTCCGGGTGGGACCGGCCGGATCCGGGCACCACGCGGCGGACGGCGGCGTGCCCTCGTCGGCGGACGGTCTCCCGGCCCCGACCGGGGACGCGGGCCGCGAACGCGCCCGGCAGCGCGTCGCGGAGCTGCGGCCTCCCCTGGACACGGGGGAACCTCCCATGTCCCCGGGGCAGTGGGGGAGCCCGCCGGACCCGGACCGCCGGCGCCTCGGCGAGGTCGCCGTCCCGATCGCCTCCGCCTTCCCCGGGCTGCTGCCCCTCCAGCGCGCACTGCGGCCCGTCCAGCGCTACCGCCCGCCGGCCGCCCCCCTGCGCAGCAGGCTCGACGAGCCCGCCACCGCCGAGCTCTCCGCCCACGCCGAAATGATCATCCCGGTGCTGCGCGGGGTGCACCGCCGCACGGCCGCCCTGCGGCTGCTGATGGACGGCTCCTCCTCGATGGCCGTCTGGGAGCAGATGCTGCACGACCTGCGCCAGGTCTGCGAACGGGTCGGCGCCTTCCGGGACGTCACGGTGCACTACCTCCACCCGCACGGCCCGGACGTGGGCGTCGCCGCGGCCCCCGGACCCGGCCGGCGGCTGCGCCCCGCCGACGAGCTGCACGACCCCACGGGCCACCACCTCACCCTCGTCCTCAGCGACTGCGCCGGCCCCCTGTGGCGCGACGGCCGGATGCAGCGGCTGCTCTACCGCTGGGCGGCCGACGCCCCGCTCGCCGTCGTCCAGCCGCTGCCCCAGCGGATGTGGGCGCGGACGCTGCTGCCCGCCGTCGCCGGGACCCTCATCCGCCGCCAAGGCCCCTACCAGGCACTCGACTTCACCCCCGCCCGACGGCGCCGACGGCCCGCCGCCGCACCGGGCACACCGCCCGGGGCGCCCCGCGAACGCGCCGTCCCCGTGCTGTCCGCCACCCCCTCCGCCCTCGGCTCCTGGGCCCGGCTCGCCGCCGCCGACGCCGGTCTGTCGCTGCGCGGCGCGGCCTGTGTCGTCCGAGCCGACCACGGCGCCGAGCCCCCGGCCGGACCGCCGCCGGCACCCGGGCCTGGCGCGCCCTCCCGTATGGTCGGCGAGTTCGAACGGCAGGCCTCGCCGGCCGCCCGGCTGCTGGCCGTCCACCTCTCGGCCGTACCGCTGGCGCTGCCCGTCATCCAGCTCGTCCAGCGCGCGATGCTGCCGCAGACCGGACCGGCGGAGCTGGCGGAGGTGCTGCTCAGCGGCCTGGTGGCACAACTCGCCCCGGAGCAGCTGCCGTCGGGGGAGCAGGCCGTCGGCGGCCCGTGGTACGACTTCGTGCCGGGCGTGCGCGACGAGCTGCTCGGCCGGCTCAGCGCGGGCGAGGCCGCCCTGGTCCTCAAGCACTGCTCGCTCTACATCGAGCGCACCTTCGGCCGCAGCGCCCGCAACTTCCCGGCCGTCGCGGTCGCCATGCTCTCCGGCAGCGGCCGCGAGCCGGAGACCGGCCAGCGCGCCGTGCCCGAACCCTTCGCCCGGGTCTCCGAACGCGTACTGCGCCGCTTCGAACCCGCGCTGCGCCCGCCCGACCGGCGGACGTACGTCCCCGACGGCCCGGCCGCGGAGGGCGCGGCCCTCCTGGAGCGCTACGAACACGACCGCGCCGTCCGCGATCTGGTCGAGGCCGTCCGCCTGCTGCGCGCCGCCGCCGAACGTCGGCCGCAGGCCGGCACCGACCTCGCCCGCGCCCTGCTGCACGCCTGGGCGAAGTGGCGCCAGCCGGACGCCCTGGAGGAGGCCGAGCGGGTGGCCCGGGCGGCGGAAGGGGCGGGCGACGGCGACGACGCCGGGGAGGCCGAGCGCACCCGGGCGCTGATCGTGCTCGGCCGGGTCGCCCATGCCCGCGCCCGGGAACGCCGCCTGGCCGACGACCCGGGAGGGGAACGCACCGCGCTCACCGACGCCGCCCGCCGACTGCACACCGCCTGCGGGCTGATGAGCCTGCTCGACCCCCGCGTCCTGGAGAGCATGGTGCTGCGCACCGAAGTCCTGCGCCGGCTGGCCGCGCTGCCCGAGGTCCCCGCCACCCCGGTGGACGAGGCGGAGCCGGTGTCCGACGACCCCCTCGACGAGGCGGAACGCTCCCTGACCACGCTGCTGGACCAGTGGCCCAGCGGCGAGCAGGTCCCCGGCGAGGTCTACGCCGCCCGCGGCGGGGTGCTGCTCGACCAGGCCCGCCGGGCCGCCGACGTGCCCGACGGGGCCCGCCCCGCCGACGCGCTCGCCGTCCGCGCCGCCGACGACCTCGACACCGCCACCGTCCTGCTCCGCCGCCGCGGCGACGGGGCCGACCGGCTGGTCTGCGAGACCCTGCTCGACCTGGCGGCGGCCCGCCAGATGAACGGCCGCGCGGGCCTGCCGTCCGTGCTGCCCACCCTCGAACGCGCCCGGGAGATGGCCCACGCGCTGGGCGACGAGGCCCTGGAGGCCGACAGCCTGCGCCGGACGGCCGCCGCCCAGCGCGCCGTCCACACCCGTACCGGCGCGCCGGCCGCCCTGGACTCCGCGATCGCCGCGCTGGCGGCCGCGCTCCGTCTGACCGCCCCCGATTCGCCCGAGCACAGCGCGCTGCTCGCCGAACGCGGCGCGGCGCTGCTGCTGCGCGCCCGGCTGGAGCCCTCCGACGAGCCGGGCAAGCGGCTGGCCAACGAGGCGGTCCACGTGCTGCGCGAGGCGCTGGCCAGGGTCGCGCCGCAGGACCCCGACCTCGGCAGTCACCGGCTGCTGTTCGGCCGCGCCCTGCGGCTGCGCTACGAACGCCAGCCCTCGCTCGCCGATCTGCACGAGGCCGACTGGATCCTGGAGCTGGCCGCCCGGGGCGCGGACGTGCCGGACGCGGTCTGCGCCGAGGCCTGGCTCGAAGTGGGCGATGTCCAGCTGCTGTTGGACCGCCGCTTCGACTCCCGCGAACGGCACGACCGGGCCGCCGCTTGCTACCGCCGCGCCGCCGCGGCCGCCGGCCGGGCCGGCAGCGCCCTGCTGGCCGCCCGCGCCCACCACCGCCGCGGCGAGGTCCTGGAGGTCACCGCGGGCCCCCGCTCCGCGCTGCACGCCTACCGCGAGAGCTGGGAGCAGTGGCAGCGCGCCGCCGAGTCCACCGGCCCCGAGGCCCAGCGCACCCGCGCCCGGATGCGTGCCCTCGCAGACCCGGCCTGAGCGCCCGGTGGCGCCACCCCGGCCGGCCGTCTGGCCGTCCACCGTCCGACGTGTTTCTGTGGACAGCAGTTCGGGAACACCACCGTCCAGCCGGCCTGAGGAGAGCAGCGTGGCGACTACCCCCCGCACCGAACCGGCTGCGGCCGCCCCGTTCGAGCCGTCGGCCGAGCCGCTGCCGGATTTCTCCGGGGTCGATGTGGGCGCCCTGGCGACCCGGACGGACCATGCGGTGCTGGGGGACGTGGCGGCGCTGCTGCTGCGCAACTGGCCGACGGGGGAGGACGCCGTGGCCTACTACGAGGACGGACCGGGCGCGCTCCTGCGGTGACGGGCAGCGGGCATCCCCGCGCCGTTCCGACGTGGGGCAGATGGTTTTTGGGCAAACGCGCAAGGAAACCGGCCAGTTGTCGGCGCATTTCGATTCTTTGATCGATGGCGGAGCCAAGTAACCAGACAACGGGCGGAAGCGGACGATCAGAAGCCGCCGACCGCACCTCGACGAAGGCCGACGGGGGCAGGGAGGCGACGCCGTGGCGGGGGAGCAGACCGGCCGTAGCGCTGCCGTGCCCTTCCGGCAGTTCGTCCTGAAGGTCCACAGCCGCTGCAACCTCGCCTGCACCTACTGCTACCTCTACGCCGGCCCCGACCACAGCTGGCGCGAGCGCCCCCCGACCGTCGCCGACGCCACCGTCCGGCAGACCGCCCTGCGCATCGCCGAGCACGCCCGCACCCACCGGCTGCGCGAGGTGCGCATCGATCTGCACGGCGGGGAGCCGCTGCTCACCGGCCCCGGCCCGCTCCTGGCCCAGGCCGCCGCGCTGCGTGCCGTGCTGCCCGCCGGCTGCACCGCCGAGTTCGGCGTGCAGACCAACGGCACCCTGCTCACCCCGAACACCGTCGACACGCTCGGCGCCGCGGGCTTCCGGCTCGGCCTCAGCCTCGACGGCGGCACCCCCGGCCTCAACCGCCGCCGCCTCGACCACGCCGGACGGCCCTCCTGGCCCGCGGTCTCCCGGGCCGTGCGGCTGCTCCACGACCGGCCCGACGTCTTCGCCGGCATCCTGTGCACCATCGACATCACCGCCGACCCCGCCGAGGTCTACGGCTCGCTGCGGGCACTGGACCCGCCGATGCTCGACTTCCTGCTGCCACACGCCAACTGGTCCAGCCCGCCGCCCGCCCCCCTGGGCCCCGCCGGCCGCACCCCGTACGGCGACTGGCTGTGCGCGGTCTTCGACCTGTGGTGGGACGGCGGGCCCGGACCCCGGGTGCGGGTGTTCACCGAGATCCTGGGCCTGCTGCTGGGCCGCCCCAGCTCCAGCGAGGCGGTCGGCCTCTCACCGGTCGTCGCCCTGGTCGTCGACACCGACGGCGCCATCGAGCAGGTCGACTCGCTCAAGTCCACCTACGAGGGCGCCGCCGCGACCGGCCTCGACGTCTTCCACCACACCTTCGACCAGGCCCTGGCGCACCCCGGCATGGCCGCCCGCCAGCGGGGCCGGGACGGGCTCGCCGCCCCGTGCCGGGCCTGCGCCCTGGTGGAGGTCTGCGGCGGCGGCAACTACGCCCACCGCTATCGCGCGGACACCGGCGGATTCGCCAACCCGTCCGTCTACTGCGCCGACCTGGAACGCCTGATACGCCATATCGCCGCCCGCCTGGACGCCGCCGTTTCACGCAACTGACGTGCCACGGACATGACCTGACGCACTGTCGTCATCTGGAGCGATACTTGGGCTATCGTGCGAAAGAGCCAGGGCGTGCCCGATGAATCAGCCTCCGCACGCGCGCACCATCGCATCTCAGGGAGACGGTCGCATGGTCGATCAGTCCATTTCTTCTGGTTCTTCTGGTTCTTCTGGTTCTGCCGGCCGGTCCGGCCTCGCCGGCTCCCGCGAGCACGTCACCATCAGCTATGCGGGCTTCGCCCGGCCGTGGGCCGCGTGGATCTCCCACCAACTGGAGCAGCAGGGCCACGGCACGACCCTGCTCCGCTGGGACCCCCAGGTGGACACGGCGCTGGCCGCCGAGCTGTCGGGCCTGCTGGAGGCCGAGGGCCGGCTGCTGATCGTGCTCGACGACTGGTACTTCCGGCTGGGCCCCAAGACGCAGGAGGAGTGGACGGCCGCACTGCGGGAGGTGGTGCCCCCGCACGCCGACCGGTTCGCCGCGGTGAGCGTGGCCACGCAGAGCCTGCCGGCCACGGCTTCCCTGCTGCGCCCCGCCGACCTGCGCGACCTGGACGCCCGCGAGGCCAACCGCCGGGTACTGCACCGGCTGGGCATCGCCGCCCCGGCCCGGACCCTGGACGAGGAAGCCCCCGGCGAGCCCCGCTTCCCGAACAACCCGCCCGAGGTCTGGAACATCCCCCGCCGCAACAACCGCTTCACCGGCCGCGACCACGTCTTCGAAGAGCTGCACGGCAAGCTCGCCGGCCCCGGAGTCGGCTCGGCCCCGCCGCTGGAGACCCGGATCGCGCTCTACGGCACCTCCGGCGTCGGCAAGAGCCAGATCGCCGCCGAGTACGCCCACCGCTTCGGCAACGACTACGACGTGGTGTGGTGGATCAGCGCCACCAACCGCGGCGCCGCCCGCGAACAGCTCGCCGAACTCGCCACCCGGCTCGGCCTGCCCGTCGGCCGGGAGCTGGGCGACCGCATCCGCGCCGTCCACGAAGCGCTGCGCGTCGGCCGCCCCTACCGCCGCTGGCTGCTGATCTTCGACAGCGCCGACGACATGGAGCAGATCGAGGACCTGATCCCCGACGGCCGCGGCCACGTCCTGATCACCACCCTCACCCGCGACTGGTCGGGGTCCGGCAGCGCCCAGGAGATCGAGGTGCTGCCCTTCACCCGCGTCGAGTCCGTCGCCTACGCCCGGCGCCGCGCACCCCGGCTCACGCCGGTCGAGGCCGACATGCTCTCCGAGGCCGTCCAGGACCTGCCGCTGCTGCTGGCCCAGACCGCCGCCTGGCTCGACGCCAACCCGATGTCCCCCAAGGAGTACATCGAACTGATCCGGCGCGGCGAGCCCAGCCTCGTCGGCATCCGGATCTCCTCCGACTACCCCATGGCCTTCCAGACGAGTTGGGCCATAACTCTCAACACCCTGCGCGAGCGCAGCCCCGCGGCCGTCGAACTCCTCAAGCTGTTCGCCTTCTTCGCCCCGGACGCCATCCCCGTCCCGATGCTCGCCAAGGCACGCCGCGGCGACCTGCCCGAGCACCTCGCCGATCTGGCCGCCGAGCCGATCAGCTGGAACACCGCGCTGCGCCGGCTGACCGAGTCCACCGCCGTACGCCTGGACTACCAGGTCTCCCAGGACTCCGACCCGGCCGTGGAGACCGCGCAGATGCACCGGCTCTACCACCGGTTCCTGCGCAGCGACATGACCGAGGACGAGCGCGACCTGATGGCGGCGACGGCCTGCCGGGTGCTGGTCACCGCCGATCCGCAGAACCCCTCCGACACCCGCTACTGGGAGCGCTACGCCGAACTCATCCCACATCTGGAGCCGGCCGGCGTCCTCGACAGCCCCGACGCGGCCGTCCAGCAGCTGCTGCTCAACTGCATCGAGTACCTGAGGGTCCGCGGCGAGTACCGCATCGGCCTGCGGCTGTGCGAGCAGTTCATGTCCCGCTGGCGCACCCGCCTCGAACCCACCCAGCGCACCATGCTCGTGCTCACCCACCAGCACGCCAACATGCTGCGCCGGCTCGGCCGCTACCGCGAGGCCGAGGCGGTCGGCGGCGCCGTCGTCGACCAGCTCGCCGCCGAGCGGGACGCCTCCGACGCCGACCTGCTGCGCGCCCAGGACGGCCTCGCCGGCACGCTGATCGCGCTGGGCTCGTACGAGCAGGCCCACGAGCTCTTCGACGCCGTCTGGCGGGCCTACACCGCCCTGCTCGGCCCCGAGGCGCCCCGCACGCTCTCCTCGCGGCACAACCTCGGAAACGTCCTCGCGCTGCTCGGCCGCTACGAGGAGGCGCTGGTCACCCACCGCGAGGTGCTCGCCTTCCGGGAACGCGAGCTGCGCGCACGGCACCACCTCACCCTCAACGCCGGCACCGCACACGCCCGCACGCTGCGCCTGCTGGGCCGCTACCGCGACGCCACCTCCAGCCAGGAGCTCAACGCCAGGCTGCATCTGCAGGTGATGGGCGCACACACCCCGCAGACGCTGCGCGCCGAGCACAATCTCGCGCTGTGCCTGCGGCGCACCGGCGAGGTCGCCCGGGCCGGCGCCCTGCTGGCCGACCTCGTCGAACGCTCCCGCCGGGTGCAGGGCCCGCGCCACCCCGAGACGCTGATGGTCCGCGCCGACCACGCCACCTTCCTGCGCGAGCACGGCGACCTCGGCCAGGCCCGGGACCTGGCCGAGGAGGTCGCCGAGCGCTATCAGACCCTGGCCGGCGAGCGGCACCCGTACACCGTCGGCACCTTCGGGAACGTCGGGCTGGTCCGCGGGGAGTTCGGGGAGACGGCGGAGGCGCTGGACATCGCCGAACGGGCGCTGCACGGCATGACCCGGGCGATGGGCCCCGACCACCCCTGGACGCTGGGCTGCGCGCTGAACGCGGGCGCCGCCCGCAGCCGGGTCGACGACGAGGACGGTGCGGTGGAGTTGGGCCGCGACACCCTGGAGCGGGCCAAGGCGACGCTGGGCGACGCCCACCCGATGACCCTCTCCGCGAAGACGGCGCTGGCCGAGGACCTGCGCGCGCTGCGCCGCCGCGGCCAGGAGGCGGCGAAGCTGGAGCAGGAGGCGATCCAGCAGCTCTCCGAGACGCTGGGCGCCGAGCACCCGCACACCCTTTCGGCCCGGCGCCGGCGCCGCCCGTACTGGGACTTCGAACCGCAGCCCGTCTAGCGGGCGCGGGGCCGGCTCCACCGGGCCCCGGCCCCACCCGCTGCCCCGCATATGGTGAAGGGCCCGTCCCCCTCAAGGGGAACGGGCCCTTCACCATGGGCTGCGGCGACCGGTCGCTAGCGGTCCACCGGGCGGCCCCGACGCTTACGCGTCGAACGCCTCAGCGACCAGCTGTGCCTGCTCCGCCTGGTGGCGCTTGGCGGAGCCGACGGCCGGGGACGAGGAGTGCGGCCGCGAGATGCGGCGCAGGCGCTCGCCGTGCGGGACGTCGGCGCCGACGGCCAGATCGAGGTGGTCGATCAGGTTGAGGCCGAGGAACGGCCAGGCACCCTGGTTCGCCGGCTCCTCCTGCGTCCACAGGTACTTCTCGGCGTTCGGGAACTTGGCGATCTCCGCCTGGAGCTCCTTGCCGGGAAGCGGGTAGAGGCGCTCGATGCGGACGATCGCGGTGTCGTTCGCACCGCGCTTGGCGCGCTCGGCCTCCAGGTCGTAGTAGACCTTGCCGGAGCAGAAGATCACCTTGCGGATGGCGCTCGCGTCCACCGCGCCGGAGGCGACCTGGGTGTCGCCGATGACGGGGCGGAAGCCGCCCGTGGTGAACTCCTCCGTCTTCGACGCCGCGGCCTTCAGACGCAGCATCGACTTCGGGGTGAAGACGACCAGCGGCTTGTGGTGCGGGTTGTGCACCTGCCAGCGCAGCAGGTGGAAGTAGTTGGAGGGGAGCGTCGGCATGGCGACGGTCATGTTGTTCTGCGCGCACAGCTGCAGGAAGCGCTCGATCCGGGCCGAGGAGTGGTCCGGGCCCTGGCCCTCGTAGCCGTGCGGGAGGAGCAGGGTGACGCCGGAGGTCTGGCCCCACTTCTGCTCCGCCGAGGAGATGAACTCGTCGACGACCGTCTGGGCGCCGTTGACGAAGTCACCGAACTGGGCCTCCCACATGACCAGCGCCTCCGGGCGGGCCAGCGAGTAGCCGTACTCGAAGCCCATCGCCGCGTACTCGCTCAGCAGCGAGTCGTAGACGTTGAAGCGGGCCTGGTCCTCGGAGAGGTAGAGCAGCGGGGTGTAGTCCTCGCCCGTCTCGCGGTCGATGAGGACCGCGTGGCGCTGGCCGAACGTGCCGCGGCGGGAGTCCTGGCCGGCGAGCCGGACCGGGGTGCCCTCCATCAGCAGCGAGCCGACGGCGAGGGTCTCGCCCATGCCCCAGTCGATGGTGTTGTCCTCGACCTGGGCCGCGCGGCGCTGCAGCTGGGGCAGCAGACGCGGGTGGACCGTGATGTGGTCGGGGATGTTGACCTGGGACTCGGCGATCCGCTTGACGACCTCCTGGGAGATCGCGGTGTCCACGAAGACCGGGAACTCGGCCTTGGGCTGCGGCACCTCGGGGACGGCCGGGGCCGTCGTGGCGTCGCGGACCTCCGTGAAGACCTTCTCCAGCTGGCCCTGGAAGTCCTGGAGCGCCTGCTCGGCCTCTTCCAGCGTGATGTCGCCGCGACCGATGAGGGACTCGGTGTAGAGCTTGCGCACCGAGCGCTTCTTGTCGATCAGGTCGTACATCAGCGGCTGGGTGAAGGCCGGGTTGTCCGACTCGTTGTGACCGCGGCGGCGGTAGCAGATCAGGTCGATGACCACGTCCTTGTTGAACGCCTGGCGGAACTCGAAGGCCAGCCGGGCGACACGGACGACGGCCTCGGGGTCGTCGCCGTTGACGTGGAAGATCGGCGCCTCGATCATGCGGGCCACGTCGGTGGCGTACATGGACGAACGCGACGACTCCGGGGCGGCGGTGAAGCCGACCTGGTTGTTGATCACGACGTGCACCGTGCCGCCGGTGCGGTAGCCGCGCAGCTGGGACATGTTCAGCGTCTCGGCGACCACGCCCTGGCCGGCGAACGCGGCGTCGCCGTGCAGCTGGATCGGCAGGACGGTGAAGTCCGTGCCGCCCTTGTTGATGATGTCCTGCTTGGCGCGGGAGACACCCTCGACGACCGGGTCCACGGCCTCCAGGTGGGAGGGGTTGGCGGTGAGCGAGACCTTGATCTGCTCGCCGTCCAGGCCGGTGAAGGTGCCCTCGGCGCCCAGGTGGTACTTCACGTCGCCGGAGCCGTGCATCGACTTCGGGTCGAGGTTGCCCTCGAACTCGCGGAAGATCTGCGCGTAGGACTTGCCGACGATGTTGGCGAGGACGTTGAGGCGGCCGCGGTGGGCCATGCCGATGACGACCTCGTCCAGGCGCGACTCGGCCGCGGAGTCGATGACCGCGTCCAGCAGCGGGATGACGGACTCGCCGCCCTCCAGCGAGAAGCGCTTCTGACCGACGTACTTGGTCTGCAGGAACGTCTCGAACGCCTCGGCGGAGTTCAGCCGGCGCAGGATGCGCAGCTGCTCGTCGCGCTCCGGCGACTTGTGCGAGCGCTCGACGCGGTCCTGGATCCACTGGCGCTGCTTGGGGTCCTGGATGTGCATGAACTCGATGCCGGTGGTGCGGCAGTACGAGTCGCGCAGCACGCCCAGGATGTCGCGCAGCTTCATCATGGACCGGCCGGAGAAGCCGCCGACCGCGAACTCGCGCTCCAGGTCCCACAGGGTGAGCCCGTGCTCGGTGATGTCGAGGTCGGGGTGCTTGCGCTGGTGGTACTCCAGCGGGTCGGTGTCGGCCATGACGTGGCCGCGGACCCGGTAGGAGTGGATCAGCTCGAAGACCCGGGCGGCCTTGGTGACGTCGTCGTCGTGCGAGGCGTCGATGTCCCGCAGCCAGCGGACCGGCTCGTAGGGGATCCGCAGCGACTTGAAGATGTCGTCGAAGAACTCGTTCTCGCCGAGCAGCAGCTGGCTCATGACGCGCAGGAACTCGCCGGAGGCGGCGCCCTGGATCACCCGGTGGTCGTAGGTGCTGGTCAGCGTCATGACCTTGGAGACGCCCAGCTTGTTCAGGGCGTCCTGGGAGGTGCCCTGGAACTCCGCGGGGTAGTCCATCGCGCCGACGCCCATGATCATGGACTGGCCGGGCATCAGACGGGGCACCGAGTGGACGGTGCCGATGCCGCCGGGGTTCGTCAGCGACGCGGTGACTCCGGTGAAGTCGTCCATCGTCAGCTTGTTGTCGCGGGCCCGGCGGACGATGTCCTCGTAGGCCTGCCAGAACTCGAAGAACGAGAGCGTCTCGGCCTTCTTGATGGCGGCGACGACGAGCTGGCGCTCACCGCTCGGCTTCACCAGGTCGATGGCCAGACCGAGGTTGATGTGCGGCGGCTTGACCAGCGTCGGCTTGCCGTCCTTCTCCGCGAAGGAGTTGTTCATCGACGGCATGGCCTTGAGGGCCTGCACCATCGCGTACCCGATCAGGTGGGTGAAGGAGACCTTCCCGCCCCGGGCGCGCTTGAGGTGGTTGTTGATGACGATGCGGTTGTCGAACAGCAGCTTCACCGGGACGGCGCGGACGGACGTGGCCGTCGGCAGCTCCAGGGAGGCGTTCATGTTCTTCGCGACGGCGGCCGACGGGCCGCGCAGCTGGACGTACTCGGGCCCGGCCGGGGCCTCGCCGTCGGCGGCCTGCTTGGCGGCCGGCTTCGCGACGGCCTTGGCGGGCGCCGCCTTGGCCGGGGCCGGCTTGACGGGGGCCGGAGCGCTCGCGGCCGGCTTCGCCGGGGTGGCCGGCTGGGCCGCGGCAGGGGCCGGCGGCGTGACCGGGGCAGACGGCGCCGGGGCGGCCTGCGCGGGGGCTGCGCCCTCCGCGGGCTTGCTCGGCGCGGTGGCGCCGCCCGGCTTGTAGTCGGCGAAGAAGTCCCACCAGGCTCGGTCTACCGAGTTCGGGTCCTGGAGGTACTGCTGGTAGATCTCGTCGACGAGCCACTCATTGGGACCGAACGCGGCGGCAGGGCTCTTGCCCTGCCCCTCTTGGTCGGTCGAGATGCTCGAGCTGTTGGGGGACTGTAGCGACACGGCGGCAACCGCCCTCTTCCGCTTCCTAAGGTGGTGGACAGCGGGAATAAAGGCTACGCCTCTTGTGACCATTGGTGCAGTCCGGGAGGGCCACTCGTCGCGCACGTCACATTCCCGAAGGGGTTTCGGGGCATGACTTGGCGGGAAACACACGGGGTTTGCCCGTGTGCGGGTAGGACTCACCGCCGTCGCACCCATGGGATGAGTGCTCCTACCACCGACCCTACGTCACCGAACGTCAACGTGGACGTCAGCTACGCGTCGACTCCAGCCCCGGAAGAGTGACCCGGATCCGGCAACCCCGAGCGGATTCGGCCACGCCGATCCGTCCGCCGTGCAGATCCACCGCCCAGCGGGCGATCGCCAGGCCCAGGCCCGTGCCGCCGTCGCTGCCGGGACCCGAGGGGGCCGGGCCGCCGCGGTTGAACCGCTCGAAGACCCGGTAGCGCTCCGACTCGGGGATGCCGGGCCCCTCGTCCTGCACCTCCAGCTCCAGGCTCTCCGGGCCCTCGCCGCGCCGGGCGTGCACCGTGACCCGGCCGTGGCGCGGGCTGTGCTTGATCGCGTTGTCGATGAGATTCGCCACGACCTGGTGGAGCCGCTCGGCGTCGGCGTGCGCGGTCAGCTCCGGCGGCGAGACGTCGAGGTGGAGGTGGACGTCCGTACGGGTGTGGGTGCCGGAGCCGGCCAGTCCGGACAGCGTGGAGGCGCCGCGGCTCATATTGGCCTCCTTGAGCACCCCGGACAGATACGGCCAGACCTCGAAGCGCCGGGCGTGCAGCGGCACCAC
Source organism: Streptomyces sirii (assembly GCF_045690365.1). Lineage (NCBI taxonomy): Bacteria > Bacillati > Actinomycetota > Actinomycetes > Kitasatosporales > Streptomycetaceae > Streptomyces > Streptomyces sirii. The sequence goes on from NZ_CP147982.1 coordinate 6,116,461, forward strand.
GCCGTTGTCCAGCCGGGACAGGTCCAGGAGGTGCTCGACCAGGCGGCCCAGCCGCTCGGTCTGCCGCAGCGCCGTGCGCATCGTCTCCGGATCGGGCTCGCTGACCCCGTCGACGACGTTCTCCAGGACGGCGCGCAGCGCGGCGATGGGGGTGCGCAGCTCGTGCGAGACGTTGGCGACCAGCTCCTTGCGGTGGGTGTCCACCGCCTCCAGGTCGGCGGCCATCCGGTTGAAGGCGTTCGCCAGGTCGCCGAACTCGTCGCGGCGGGCCGAGCGCACCCGGCGGCTGTAGTCACCGTGCGCCATCGAGCGGGTGACGTCCGTCATCTCCCCCAGCGGGGCGGTCAGGCTGTTCGCCACGAACTGGGTGAGCAGCAGCGAGGCGATGATCGAGAAGATCGTGATCACCCGCAGCTCGGTGGCCGAGTGCATCGCGACGAACACCAGCAGGGTGGTAATGATCACCGAAACGCTGACCAGCGCACCGAGCGCCGCCTTGACGGAGCGGTACGGGTCCAGCGGGCGCAGCGCGTCCCAGACCTGCTGCCACAGCTCGCGCAGGCGCTGCTGCCACCGCTTCATGCGGCCGGAGTCTCCAGGGCGTAGCCGACCCCGTGGACCGTGCGGATGCGCTCGGCGCCGATCTTGCGGCGCAGCGCCTTGATGTGGCTGTCGACCGTACGGGTCCCGGAGGCGTCCGCCCAGTCCCACACCTCGGCCAGCAGCTGCTCACGGGAGAGCACCGCGCGCGGCGTGTTCGCCAGGCAGACCAGCAGATCGAACTCGGTGGGCGTCAGATGGACGTCCGCACCGCGCACCCGCACCCGGCGCTGGGCGTGGTCGATCTCCAGCTCGCCCAGCCGCAGGATGCCGCTGCGGGGGGTGTGGGCGGCCAGCGCGGCGCGCTCGACCCGGCGCAGCAGGACGTGCACCCGGGCGGCCAGCTCGCGCATCGAGAACGGCTTGGTCATGTAGTCGTCGGCGCCGACGCCGAGGCCGACCAGCATGTCGGTCTCGTCGTCCCGGGCCGTGAGCATCATCACCGGCACCGGGCGCTGCGCCTGGACGCGGCGGCACACCTCCAGGCCGTCGAAGCCCGGCAGCATCACATCGAGGACCAGCAGATCGGGCTGCCAGGCCTCGGCGGTGTCCACGGCGGCCGGGCCGTCCGTGGCCGTCTGCACCTGGAAGCCCTCGGCGCGCAGCCGGGCCGCGATGGCGTCGACGATCGTCGGGTCGTCCTCCACGACCAGTACCCGGCGCTGGGCGCCCGGCGTGGCGGCGGCGCCGCCCTGCGTTGTCTGAGTCTGGTCCATCGCCCGCCCCTGCATGTCCCTGCGTGGTCGCGTACTAGCTGGGCAGCAGCGTACGGGCATGGTGTGACTGTCGGCTACGCGCCCTTGCGCGCGAGGTGGACCACGTCGGGGACGCCTCGGACAACGGGGATCTCTTCCGTACGTACCTCGCTGAATCCGGCATTTCGCAGGGCCTCTTCGAAGGCCGGCGAGGGCTGCGCGGACCATACGGCGAGCACTCCGCCGGGCGAGAGGCGGTCGCGGCAGGCGGCGAGTCCGGTGGGGGAGTAGAGGCTGCCGTTGTCCTCGGTGACGGTCCAGTCGGGGCCGTTGTCGATGTCCAGGCACAGTGCGTCATAGGTGGTCCGGGGGCCGGTCTCGCCGCGCAGATGGGCGACGAGGTCGGTGTGCAGGACCGCGCAGCGCGGATCGGCCAGCGCGGCCGCCGAGACGGCCGACAGCGGGCCGCCGCGGTGCCAGTCGATGACCGCCTCCTCGCGCTCGACGACGGTGATCCGGCCCCACCTCGGCTGCTCGGCCGCCCTGGCCAGGGAGAAGCCGACGCCCAGGCCGCCGATCAGTACCGAGGGCCGCTCGCGGTCGGCGGGGAGTGCGTCCAGCGCGGCGTCGATCAGCAGCCGCTCGGACCGGCCGTCGGAGGTGTCCATCAGGAAGCAGCCGTTGGCGATGATCTCGTAGACCACCGGGGCCGCCGGTCCTTCCGGCCCTTCCGGTCCGGCGGGGGATCCGGCCCGCAATCGCAGCACCACCTCGCCGTACGGGCCCTCGCGGCGGTCGATCGTGCGGGGGGCTGCTGCGGGGCCGGGCGTCTGCGACGGAGTAACGGAAGCCATGGCGCCCATGGTGGCCAACACGGGTCGCGCCGGGCAACGCGATTCGGGGCGAGCGGGCCGCCGACACCCTGACGCGGGCGCCGCGACGGCAGTTGCCTGATGTGAGGCATATCACTCTCACAACTTCCTCATGGGTTGAGCAGGCAGGGTGGTCCGCGACGTTGTGCACAGCAGAACGAGCACGCACCGCCCGGGGGGAGATGGGGCGTGGCTCACCGGATGAGCCATGGACGGGAGGGACCGCCACGTGAGCTGGCTGGGAACCGCCGGAGGGACACGGGCCGATAGAGCCCCGGGCGACACTGCGGGAGCCGGCGCCGGGCCGGCCGCCGAGCGACTGCGCCGGGCGAGCACCGGGCCCGCCGCCGAGCGGCTGCGCCGACGGGTGTGGCGGCTCCTGCCCACCCCCACCGGCACCCCCTTCACCTTCGGTTACGCCGTCCTGCTCGCCGCCACCTCCCTCTTCGCCGAACACGCCGACCCCCACCTGGTCTCCGAACTGCTGCGGGGCTCCAGCACGGACGTCGTCCACCTGACCAAGGCCCCACTGCTGGTGCTGGCCGCCAGCGCCCTGTGGATAGCCGGCGGACTGGCCTCCGCCTACGCCCTCGCCTTCCTCCTCGTCCTGACGGCCCTGGAGCGGCGGATCGGCGGGCTGCGCAGCGCCGCGGTCTTCTTCGGCGGCCATGCCCTGGCCACCCTCGCCACCGAGGTGCCGGTGGCCTTCTCCGTCGCCGCCGGGCAGTTGCCGGAGAGCTCCCTGCACCGCCTCGACTACGGCATCAGCTTCGGCGTGATGACCTGCACCGGAGCCCTCGCGGGCCTGCTGCCGGCCTGGGCGCGCTGGCCCCTCCTGGCCGGCGTGGGCTACCTGGCGCTGACCGATCTGCTCGCCTACCTGGACCCGATGACCGACTGGGGGCATCTGATGTCCCTCGCCGTGGGCATGGCCTGCTGGCCTCTGCTGCGCCGCTGGCGCGCCGGCCGCGCCGGTCCCCGGCCGCTCCTCGGCGACCTGGGGCATCCGGCGCTGCGGGGCGTGCGGACCTACTGACCCGGTGCGCCGGGCCCCGGCCGTCGCCGGTGGATCGGCCCCGGATCAGACCCGGGGCGATCCACCGGCACCCGCCCGCGCCTCCTCCTAACCGAGCCAGACGAGCACGGCGTCCCCCTGGTCCGCCGCCGCACGGAAGAACGGACGCAGCGCGTCGTAGTGCTCGCGCACATAGTCCAGGGACTCGCCGCGCTCCCACACGATCGACGGATACACCGCCGCCAAGGCGAGGTCCTCCGGGCCGACGCCGGCCGTCAGATCCGCGCCGGATATCTCCGCGAGCGCCTCGGCGGCGACCCGCACCCGCTCGGCGGTCAGGTAACGAGGCGGTCCGTAGCCCCAGTCGTCGGCCGCCGGGACGTCCTCCTCGCCGTACACGATCTCCACCGGGAAGGCCGCCCGGCGCAGCAGGAACCCGAGGGCGTCCCAGGCCTTGTCGACGTCCAGGCAGCGGGCCGCGGCCGGCTCCGCGGGCCGTCCGGCTTCCGCTTCCATCCGCCCGACGACCAGCTTGTACGCCCACTCGGGGTCGTCGAGGGCGCGGTCGAATTCGGTGGGGGTGACACGTGCGAACTGTCCGATCATGCTCATGGACCCGAGGCTAGGGGCGACCACTGACAACGCCCGGCCGCCGGCGCCGCGTTGGCGAACCGCCGGCGCCCCGCGGCGAGCGAAACCGGCCAACCGCGCCACCCGTCCGGGCCTGGGAGAATGGACGTCCCTTCCAGGCGCCGCCCCTGCGGCGCACGCCGGCCACAGGAGTATCCGCACCTTGTCCCCAGACCGCGCGCCCGAGCGCAAGCAATCACATCCGGACACTGTCGAGCTGGGCCTGCAGTCCGACTGCGGCAGCTGTTTCGGGCTGTGCTGCGTCGCGCTGCCGTTCGCGGCCTCCGCGGACTTCGCCCTCGACAAGGAGGCCGGCCGGCCCTGCCCCAACCTGCAGACCGACTTCCGTTGCGGTGTCCACACCGATCTGCGCGAGCGCGGCTTCTCCGGCTGCACCGTCTTCGACTGCTTCGGCGCCGGGCAGAAGGTCTCCCAGGTCACCTTCGGCGGACGGGACTGGCGGCAGGCACCGGGCACCGCCCGGCAGATGTTCGACGTGTTCCCCGTCATGCGGCAGCTGCACGAACTGCTCTGGTACCTGGCCGAGGCGCTCACCCTGCGGGCCGCCCGCCCCCTGCACGCCGACCTGCGGGCCGCGCTGGAGAAGACCGAACGCCTCACCCGCGGCAGCGCCGAGGAACTCGCCGCGCTGGACGTGCCGGCCCACCGGGGCGAGGTCAACGCCCTGCTGCTGCGTACCAGCGAGCTCGTACGGGCCAAGGTCCCGGGCCGCAAGAAGGAGCGGCGGGGCGCCGACCTCATGGGCGCTCGCCTCAAGGGCGCCGACCTCCAGGGCGCCAACCTCCGCGGCGCGTACCTCATCGCCGCCGACCTCAAGGGCGCCGATCTGCGCCGGGCCGATGTGATCGGCGCCGATCTGCGCGACGCCGACCTGAGCGGTGCCGATCTCACCGGCGCCCTCTTCCTGACCCAGTCCCAGCTGAACGCGGCCCGGGGCAATGCCGCCACCAAGCTGCCCGAGACGCTGACCCGTCCCGCGCACTGGTAGTCGGGCGCTCAACCCGCGCACTGGTAAGCCGGGCGCCCCGGCACTCGTCCCGCGCACCGGTAGGTCGGGCGCTCCCCGACGCCTGCCCCGCACGCGATCGCTCACAGCGAACGCGCGCGGGGGAACAACTCCCCACCCCTCTGCATTGAGTGGGTAAAGCTCAACTTGATTGCCGAAGGGGAGATCATGGCTTCGACGTCCACATCGCTCACCCTGCCCGTGCTGCCGCTCGACGACGAGGTCGTGCTCCCCGGCATGGTGGTGCCGCTGGACCTGTCCGACGCGGACGTCCGCGCCGCGGTGGAGGCCGCACAGGCCGCCGCCACCTCGGGTAACAAGCCGCGGGTGCTGCTTGTGCCCCGCATCGACGGCACGTACGCGGGAATCGGCACGCTCGGGCGGATCGAGCAGGTCGGGCGGCTGTCCGACGGCGACCCCGGAGCGCTGATCCGGGGCCTGGGCCGGGTGCGGATCGGTTCCGGCACGACCGGCCCCGGCGCCGCACTGTGGGTGGAGGGCACGACCGTCGACGAAGAGGTCCCCGATCCTTCCCCGAGCTCTCCACTCCGTTCGAGCAGGGGAGGCCCCTATCCGGATGCCGTCGCCGAACTCGTCACGGAGTACAAGGCGCTGGCCACCAGCTGGCTGCGCAAGCGCGGCGCCTGGCAGGTCGTCGACCGTGTCCAGCAGATCGAGGACGTGTCGGCGCTGGCCGACAACTCCGGCTACTCGCCCTTCCTGACCACCGAGCAGAAGGTCCGGCTGCTGGAGACCACCGACCCGGTCGCCCGCCTGAAGTTCGCCACCGAGGCGCTGCGCGACCACCTCGCCGAACAGGACGTCGCCGAGTCCATCGCCAAGGACGTCCAGGAGGGGGTCGACAAGCAGCAGCGCGAGTTCCTGCTGCGGCGGCAGCTGGAGGCGGTACGCAAGGAACTCGCCGAGCTGAACGGCGACCCCGAGGACGAGAGCGACGACTACCGCGCCCGGGTCGAGGCCGCCGATCTGCCCGAGGACGTCCGCAAGGCCGCCCTCAAGGAGGTCGACAAGCTGGAGCGGGCCAGCGACCAGAGCCCCGAGGGATCGTGGATCCGCACCTGGCTGGACACCGTCCTCGAACTGCCGTGGAACGAACGGAGCGAGGACGCCTACGACATCCCCGGCGCCAAGCGGGTGCTGGACGCCGACCACGCCGGCCTGGAGGAGGTCAAGGAGCGGATCACCGAGTACCTGGCCGTCAGGAAGCGACGGGCCGAGCGCGGCCTGGGGCTCGTCGGCGGCGGGGCGAAGGGGGCCTCGCACGGCGATTCCGGCAAGGGCGGCGGTGGACGACGGGCGGGCGGCGCCGTGCTCGCCCTCGTCGGCCCGCCCGGTGTGGGCAAGACCTCGCTCGGCGAGTCCGTCGCCCGCGCCATGGGCCGCTCGTTCGTCCGGGTCGCGCTCGGCGGCGTCCGCGACGAGGCGGAGATCCGCGGCCACCGCCGTACGTACGTCGGCGCGCTGCCCGGCCGGATCGTCCGCGCCATCAAGGAGGCCGGCTCGATGAACCCGGTCGTCCTCCTCGACGAGATCGACAAGGTGGGATCCGACTTCCGGGGCGACCCGGCCGCCGCCCTCCTGGAGGTGCTGGACCCGGCGCAGAACCACACCTTCCGCGACCACTACCTGGAGGTCGAACTCGACCTCAGCGATGTGGTCTTCCTGGCCACCGCCAACGTCCTCGAAGCCATCCCCGAGCCGCTGCTGGACCGGATGGAGCTGGTCCGGCTCGACGGCTACACCGAGGACGAGAAGGTCGTCATCGCCCGGGACCACCTGCTGCCGCGCCAGCTGGAGCGGGCCGGCCTGGAGCGGGACGAGGTGGCGCTGGAGGACGACGCGCTGCGCAAGCTGGCGGGCGAGTACACCCGCGAGGCGGGCGTACGGAATCTGGAGCGGGCCATCGCCCGGCTGCTGCGCAAGGTCGCCGCCCAGCACGAACTCGGCGAGCGGGAGCTGCCGTTCACGGTCGGCGTGGAGCAGCTGCGCCCGCTGCTCGGGCGGCCGCACCACACGCCCGAGTCCGCTCAGGACCCGGCCGAGCGGCGGACGGCCGTCCCCGGTGTGGTCACCGGCCTCGCGGTCACCGGCGCCGGCGGCGACGTGCTCTACGTGGAGGCCTCGCTCGCCGATCCGGAAACCGGTGCGTCCGGGCTCCAGCTGACCGGCCAGCTCGGCGACGTGATGAAGGAGTCCGCGCATATCGCGCTGTCGTTCCTGCGCTCGCACGGCGCGGAGCTGGAGCTGCCGGTCGCCGACCTCAAGGAGCGCGGAGTGCATCTGCACGTACCGGCCGGTGCCGTCCCCAAGGACGGGCCGAGCGCGGGCGTGACGATGACGACGGCGCTGGCCTCGCTGCTGTCGGGCCGGCAGGTCCGGCCGGATGTGGCGATGACCGGTGAGATCTCGCTGACCGGGCGGGTGCTGCCGATCGGGGGCGTCAAGCAGAAGCTGCTCGCGGCGCACCGGGCCGGGATCACGACGGTGATCATCCCCAAGCGGAACGAGCCGGATCTGGACGACGTCCCGGCCGAGATCCTCGACTCCCTGGAGGTCCACCCGGTCGCGGATGTCCGCCAGGTGCTGGAGCTGGCGCTGACGCCGGCGTCCAACGGTGCCGTGCCCGAAATCCCCGTCGCGGCCTGAGACCGCGCGCCGGGAGACGGGACGGGCCCCTGCCGCACGGGCTGTGCGGCGGGGGCCCGTCGGCGCGTACGGCCCGGGCGTGGCTGGGGCCGTACGCACGAGCGAGGGCCTGTCGTCGAACTCGCGTCGTTCGTCCGGAGGGCGGCCCAGGGCCTTCGGCCCGGTGCGCTCAGCCGTTGGCCAGCGCCTGGAGCCGGTCGTAGGCGCCGTTGAAGCGGTTGTGGTCACCGACCGTCGGGCCGCTCGAGGTGTACTGCCAGATGGTGTGGAAACCCCAGCCGGCCGGGAGTTCGCCGGCCGAGGAGCCGTAGCGCGGAATCCACAGCGGGTTGACGGCCCCGAAGGCGGACGAATTGCCGGTGCACTGCTTCCACCAGCCGGTGGAGGTGTAGACGACCGCGTCCCGGCCGGTGCGCGCCTTGTAGGTGGCGAACCAGTCCTTCATCCAGTTGACCAGGCCGGCCGCGCTCAGCCCGTAGCAGGTCGCGCCGTAGGGGTTGTACTCCATGTCGAGCGCGCCGGGCAGCGTCCTGCCGTCCTTGGACCAGCCGCCGCCGTGGTCGACGAAGTAGTTGGCCTGGGCGGCGCCGCTGGAGGTGTTGGGCGTGGCGAAGTGGTACGCGCCGCGGATCATGCCCACGTTGTAGGAGCCGTTGTACTGCTGCGCGAAGTACGGGTTGGTGTAGCTGGTGGACTCCGTCGCCTTGACGTAGGCGAAGCGGACGCCGCTGTTCCAGAGCGTCGACCAGGCGACGTTGCCGTTGTGGCTGCTGACGTCCACGCCCTCGACGGACGCCGCGAGCCCGGACGTCGGCGGGGCGGTGCCGACCGCGGTGCCCTCGTGCTTGGCGATCTGCGAGCCGGCCCAGTCCTGCCCGGGGTGGGCCGGTTCCGGTGCGCGCCGCGGGGTCTGGGCGCCGGCGGCGGACGGCAGGCCGAGGAGGAGGGAGAGGATCGCGAGAAGGGCCCCGGCCACGGTCGCGAGGGAGCGTGCGGGGCGGTGGGGGAAGCCGGATCTGAGCACGGTCATACGTGTCTCCGGAGATCTCGGTGGGGTGACCTGAGGGGGGATGATCTGACGGCATGACGCAGACGCGATGACACGGAGGTGCGGTGTGCATGACGCGCGGCGGAACCTTCGACGCCGACCGGCCGCTTGGTGTGGTCATGCCAGATATCACGATACGCGCGTAGACCGACGGGGCAAAAGAGGGTTGCCGGGCTGCCGTTGGTCTAATCCTGCGAAATACTGGCCGAGCTGCGGCTTCGGCCGCCGAGGGCGGAAACTTTCAGATGAGGAAAGCGGGAATGGGCGCTGACGTGCACAACACCGGAGCCGGCGGTACCGCGGCGGACTGCGAGCCGACTGGTGAGGACCACGTATTTCTCGCCTTGGAAAGGGAATTGGCGGTATTCCTCCGCCGTGCCCGGGCCTCGTCCGGCGAACTGGCCCGCGAGGTGCATCCCGATCTGGAGCCGTCCGCGTACGGGCTCCTGCTCCGGCTGGCCGACGCCGGCGCGCAGCGCGCCACCGACCTCGCCGGCTTCTTCGGCGTCGGCAAGGCCACGATGAGCCGCCAGCTGCACGCCCTGGAGAAGTTGGGGCTGGTCGCCCGCGAGCCGGACCCGGCCGACGGCCGCGCCGTCCTCGTCCGCATCACGGAGGAAGGCCTCGCCCGCTTCACCCGCGTCCGCAACGGGCGCCGCGCCCAGTACGCGCGCCGGCTCGCCTCGTGGGACCGCGCGGAGGTGGCCGAACTGGCGCGTCTGCTGCATCGCTTGAACACGGAGCAGGAGGGCGAGGAGGGGTAGGGGCGGGACGAGGGGCGAGGGGGTAGGGGTGGTCGAACGCATTCCGTAGGGGATGCGAGCGCCCCCTGCGGGGCCACAACGTGGTGGCGGCGGGGGATATTCCCGGACATTGTTCAGGGCGCCACATAGATCACCGCCGCGTCGTCACGGGCCTTGCCGCGCGGGTGGGTCTCGCATTCCGGGTCCGCCGCCTCCGCCGCCCGGACCCGGTCGATGAGGGACTGCGGGCCCTGCTCGGCCACCAGGTCGACGCAGTCCTTCCAGGAGCCCTGCCGGAAGACCTCGACCCAGCGGCCCGCGCCGTCGGTGAGCGCGGTCAGCGAGCGGACCTCGGCGCGCGGGGTGCTGCCGGTCACCGCGCGGGCGGCCACCGACGGATCGGCGGCCGCGGTGTAGAAGCCGCCCTCGGCGTTGCGCAGCGCCTCGACCGCGCGGCCGTACGCGCGCCCCGCCGCGGCCCGCTCCGCCGAGCCGCGGGGCAGCGCCCGCACGGCGGCGCGCCGGGCGCGGACCGCGGGCGGCAACTCGTCCAGCCGCGGGTCCAGCACCGGGTGCACCGAGCCGTCCACCCGCTCCAACAGGAGCACCGAATCGGACAGGACCAGATGCTCGACGGTGTCCTCGGACCACCGCGCGGCCACCACGGTTGCCTGCGGAGTACGGACGTGAGAAAGGTCACAGGAGTCGCGATGGTCTTCGGCCGTCCGGGAGAGGGCGGCGGCCAACACCTCAGGGAGTGTCATATCCCGGCGTGAAACCGACAGTTCGAGCAGGGCGCCGCCGAGCCGCGCGGTGAACCACGGCACCGTGTGCACGCATCCGTAGTCCTCGGCGGGCGGTGTCACACCGTCCAGAAGGACCAGGACTCCGCCCTGGCCAAAGGCAGGCAGGGCGACCGACGCGTAGTCCTCGTTTGGGTGTTGGGGATCACCCGGCTCGGTGGCGAGTTCGATGCGCATGGCCGCAAGTCTGCCGGAGGCCGTGCTGCCGCCCCGCTTACCGGGCGCTCCCGGCGGCGTCGGCGTACAGGCAGGTCAGCGGGGTACGGAAGGTATGGACCACTGAGCCGGCGGCGTGCGGGCGGGCATCCTTCCAGGACCGGCACGCATCTCCAAACCCGTCCGGGCCGCGGGCCGGTCTGCCGCGGAAATCGGCGGCGCCGGGAAGTTGATGGTCAAACTCCAAGTGATGTTCACTCGTTCAGGTGGCCAGGCATGTGTTGCCGGGCCACTGCGCGACGCCGGTGGAAGGGTCGTTGCCCGGTCAAGGGCGGGACCAGGACGTTCATCGCGACGCGCAGAGCCGGACTGTTTACCCTCGCGGAAGTGTGTGCTGCTGCGGTGTGCGCGCAGGTCCGCCCCGCGAGCGGCGAGCGAACCGGGTCCGCGACGCCATACGGCGTGGGCAGGCGAGACAGGAATGCGAGCAGCGGTGCGGAAGATGCGGCTTCGGGGCGGCGCAGGGAAGCCGGGTTCACCGGCCGGTTCGGTCTCGGGACCGGGCGACGGGTCGGGCACGGCGGGCGGGGACGACCTCTCGGGGCGGCGTCCGGCGCGGGTGCGCAACCGGCTCGTCGGAGCGGTGGCCGTGGTGGCCGCCGCGGTCCTCGGCGCCGGTGCCCCCGGCCTCGCCACCACGGCCGACAACGCCCATGACAGCCAGCGGCTGGTCGACCTCGCCGAGTTGAACGCCCGGGCGATCGCCCTCGCGCACTCCCTCGCCGACGAGCGCGACGCGCTGACCGCACACGCCGCCGCACCGGCCGGCCGCAAGGGTGCCAAGCCCGGCGCATCCGGCGCCGACGGCAGCCGCACCGGCAGGGCCGACGGCGCGCGGACCGGCCGCACGGGGACCAACGGAGCGGCGACCAACGCCACCGGAGCCAACGGCACGGGAGCCAACGGAACCGGCAACGGCGCGACTGCTCCCCACGCCGCCGCAGCCGACGCCACTACTGCCCACACCGCCGCAGCCGACGCCGCCGTATCCGCCGACGCCTCCGCCGCCTCCGAGCCCCAGCGTGTCCGCGTCGACCGGCAGATCGGCGAGCTGCGCGCCGAGGCCCAGGACGCCTCGGGCGACACCAAGGTCTACGCGGCCGCCGCCAAGCTCCTGTCCGACCTCCCGCAAACCCGTCAAAGGGCGCTGTCCGGTACCGATTCGGCCGAGCAGGTCTACCACGCCTATACCGAGGTCATCCAGGCGCTCGGCGCGATCGGCGACACCATCGCCCGCCACCTCCCCGCCCGCGCGGACGCAGCCGACGCCGACACCCACGCGCTGCCCGCCCTCGGCCGCCTCACCGACCAGGCCGCCGGCACCCGGGCCCTGCTGCTCGCCGGGCTCGACGCGGGCGGCGGCCAGCCCCGGCTGACCACCCTCGCCCAGGTCGCGCACATCCGCGCCCAGGGCGCGCTGGGCGACTTCCGGCAGATCGCCGGTCAGGGCGCCCGGGACCGCTACGAACGCACCGTCACCGGCGCCGACATCACCGCCGCCGAGCGCTATCTGACCCGGCTGACCGACCAGCCCCGCCTGGACGCCGCGGACCGGAGGCTGGGCCGCCAGAAGGTGGCCGAAACCCTCACCACCCGCATCGGGCTGATGCGGGGCGTGGAGTCGGCCATGGCCACCGCCGACATCGAGCGGCTCGGTGCCCTGCGCGACGACGACGTGACCGAGCTGGAGATCCGCATCGGCCTGGAGGCGCTCTGCCTGCTGCTGGCCGTCGGCGCCGGCGTCTGGGCCGCCCGCACCCTGACCCAGCCCCTGGCGGCGCTGCGGATCGGCGCCAAGCGGGTGGCCGGCGACCCCGCGCAGGAGGAGTCGATCAGCTACAAGGGCCGCAACGACGAGTTCGCCGCCGTCGTCGGGTCCGTCAACGCACTGCACGCCCTGGTGGCCGAGTCGGCGCGGCGCACCGCCGAGCTGGAGGGCGAGCGCAAGCGGCTGGTCGGCGGCCGGCAGCGGCTGGTCGCCGAGCGCGAGGTGCTCCAGGAGCAGAGCGCGACGCTCAAGGAGGAGGTCGCCGATCTCACCGAGCGGCTGGCCACCGCGCAGACCGGTGTGCACGGCCGGTTCGTCAACCTCTCGCTGCGCACCCTCGGCCTCGTGGAGCGCCAGCTCGCCGTCATCGAGTCGCTGGAGGAGGGCGAGGGGGACCCGGAGCGGCTTCAGACGCTGTTCAAACTGGACCACTTCGCCGCGCGGATGCGCCGCAACAGCGAGAACCTCCTGGTGCTGGCGGGCGCGGAGCAGCACGGCAATGGCCACCAGGGCCCGGTACCGCTGCTGGACGTGCTGCGCGCCGCGGTCAGCGAGATCGAGCGCTACGACCGGGTACGTATCGAGTCGCTGCCGCCGCACGCGCAGGTCGCCGGGTTCGCCGCGGACGACCTCAGCCATCTGGTCGCCGAACTCCTGGAGAACGCCACCGCGTTCTCGCCGCCGGACGCCCATGTCGAGCTGTCCGGCTGGCTGATGGAGAGCGGCGAGCTGATGCTCTCGGTCCAGGACGAGGGCATAGGGATGACCGGGGAGCGGCTGGCCGAGCTCAACGAGCGGCTGGCGGACGTCGAGGCCGCCTCGTCCTCCGAGACCGTCGACGAGGCCCTGGGACTGGGCCTGTACGTGGTGGTGCGGCTGGCCGCCCGGCACGGCGTCCGGGTCCAGCTGCGCGACGCCAAGCAGGGCGGCGTCACGGCCGTGGTCGTACTGCCCGGCTCGATACTGGCCACCCGCCCGGCTACGTCACCCTCCACGACGGCGCCGCGGGAGGCGGTGCACACCCCCGCGCTGCCCGGCTCGGTCGCCGAGGCGAACTCCAACACCCTGCAGACGAGGGTGCCGCGGACGGACCCGGCGGCGGCCGACGAGGCCGACGCCTCGGCCCCGGCCCAGAGCCCGGCACCCGCGGCCGACCCGGCACCCGCCCAGGACGCGCAGGAGGACGAGGCGGCGGCCGCGCCCACTGCCGACCTCGACCCCGCCCCGGACACCGACCCGTTCGTCGCCGCCGCCGAGCGCGCCGTCGACGCGGCCGAGGCCACCGACCCGGCCCCCGCCGCGACACCGGAGAAGCGGCGGACGACCAAGGGGCTGCCCAAGCGCACGCCGCACATCGTGGCGCAGCGCCCGGCGCCCGCGGCCCCGCGCAAGAGCGGTACGGCCGGTGCCGAGGCGCTGCGGCGCCGGCTGGGCGGATTCCAGCAGGGGGCGCAGGACGGCCGGCGCGAGGTCGAGACCGAGATCGCTGAGCGCACAGGGGACCAGACCATCCCACAGACCGACACCGACGGAGCGGGGGCCCCGGGAGAGAGCCGGATTGCCGAGGAGGCACGCGATTGATGGCGCAAGCGCCCACCACTCACGGAAAAGGACTGAGCAGCCAGGCACAGAACCTGCACTGGCTGCTGACGAACCTGGTCGACGAGGTGCCGGGCATCCGCTCGGTCGCTGTGGTCTCCTCCGACGGCCTGCTGCTGCTCAGCTCCGACCCGGACCGGACGGCGGCCACGGCGCGGCCGGACGGCGATGACGGGCCCAAAGGGTCCAGTGCGGACCTGGCCACCATCGTGTCCGGGCTCGGCAGCCTCACCCACGGCGCCGCGAAGCTGATGGACGGTGGGGACGTCAAGCAGACGATGATCACCATGGACGAGGGCAGCGTGTTCGTCATGTCGATCAGCGACGGTTCGCTGCTCGGTGTGCACGCCGCCCCGGACTGCGACATGAACGTCGTCGCCTACCACATGGCGCTGTTCGTCGGCCGGGCCGGCCATGTCCTCACCCCCGAACTCCGCAGCGAACTGCGCATGTCGATGGAGGGCGCCCAGTGAGCAACCCCAAACTCCCGATACGCGGCGGGGACCGCAAACCCGCGCGGGTGCGGCCCTATTCGCTCACCGGCGGGCGGACCCGCTTCGGCCATGTGCTGCTCGTCGAGACGTTCGTGGCCGCGCTGGAGGCCCCCGAGGAGCGGCGTGAGCTGACCGGTGGCGGCTGGGCCGAGCGGGTGATGCCGGAGATGCGGGCGATCGTCGAGCTGTGCCGCCGGATGCGCTCGGTGGCCGAGATCTCGGCGCTGCTGAAGATGCCGCTGGGCGTCGTCCGGGTCCTGCTCAGCGACCTCGCCGACCAGGGAAGGATTCGCGTCTACGGCACCGGGCACCCCTCCGGCCGGCCCGACCGCGCGCTGCTGGAGAGGGTGCTGGGTGGACTTCACAGCCTCTGACACGACATCGGCCGGATCGACGGCGACGGCCCCGGCGACGGGCCCGGCCGAGCCCGCGGCCACGGCCGACGAGGCGGGGCTGCAGAGCTGGCAGACCGACCGCTCGCGGGCGCCGATCGCCACCAAGATCGTGGTGGCCGGCGGCTTCGGTGTCGGCAAGACCACCTTCGTCGGCTCGGTCTCGGAGATCACCCCGCTGCAGACCGAGGCGATGATGACCCGGGCCAGCGAGGACACCGACGACCTGACCGCCACTCCGGAGAAGACCACGACCACGGTCGCGATGGACTTCGGCCGGATCACCCTCGACCAGGACCTGGTGCTGTATCTGTTCGGCACGCCCGGACAGCAGCGGTTCTGGTTCATGTGGGACGACCTGGTGCGCGGCGCGATCGGTGCGATCGTGATGGCCGACACCCGGCGCCTGGAGGACTGCTTCCCGGCGCTGGACTACTTCGAGAGCTGCCAACTGCCGTACATCGTCGCGGTCAACCACTTCGAGGGCACCGAGGAGTACGCCGTCGAGGACGTCCGCGAGGCGCTGACCGTACCGCCCCGGGTGCCCGTCGTGATCATGGACGCGCGCCGGCGGCCCACGGTGGTCACCTCGCTGCTCACGCTGGTCGGCCACGCGCTCGCGGAAGCGCCGGAGTAACCGGGCCCGCCCGCGGACCCGCCCCCAGGGGCCGCGCTCCACCCCCCACGCCTCACCCCGAACACCGCAGTAACAGAGAAGAGTGCCGCCATGCGGAAAGTACTCATCGTCGGAGCCGGCCAGTCCGGGCTCCAGCTCGCCCTCGGCCTCCAGTCCCAGGGCTACGCCGTCACCCTGATGTCCAACCGCACCGCCGACGAGATCCGCTCCGGCCGGGTCATGTCGACCCAGTGCATGTTCGACACCGCCCTGCAGCACGAGCGCGACCTGGCGGTCAACTTCTGGGAGAGCCAGGCGCCGCGCATCGAGGGCCTCGGTGTATCGGTCGCCGCGCCCGGCAGCCACGCCGAGCCCGGCGGCTCGCAGCGTGCCATCGACTGGGTCGGCACGCTGGAGGGCTACGCCCAGTCCGTCGACCAGCGGGTCAAGATGGCCGGCTGGATGGAGACCTTCGCACAGCGCGGCGGCCAACTCGTCATCCACGGCGCGGCCGTCTCCGACCTGGACTTCTTCGCCGGCCGCTACGACCTGACGCTGGTCTCGGCCGGCAAGGGCGAGCTGGTGTCCATGTTCGGCCGGGACGCGGCGCGTTCCCCCTACGACGCCCCGCAGCGCGCACTGGCCGTCGCTTACGTCCACGGCCTCGGCCCGCGTCCCGAGCACCCCCACTTCGACGCCGTGCGCTGCAACGTCGTCCCCGGCGTCGGCGAGCTCTTCGTCATGCCGACGCTCACCACCTCCGGCCGCGCCGACATCCTCTTCTGGGAGGGCATCCCCGGCGGCCCGCTGGACGTCTTCCAGTCGGTCAAGGACCCCGACGAGCACCTGGCCACGACGCTGGAGCTGATGGAGAAGTTCCTGCCCTGGGAGTACGCCCGCGCCACCAAGGTCGAACTGACCGACGCCAACGGCACCCTGGCCGGCCGCTACGCCCCGACCGTGCGCAACCCCATCGGCCGGCTCCCCTCCGGCGGCCTGGTCCTCGGCGTCGCCGACGTGGTCGTGGCCAACGACCCGATCACCGGCCAGGGCTCCAACTCGGCCTCCAAGTGTGCCGCGTCCTACCTCGCCGCCATCGTGGAGCGCGGCGAGGAGCCGTTCGACGAGGACTGGATGCGCGCCACCTTCGACCGCTACTGGGACACCGCCCGGCACGTCACCAAGTGGACCAACGCGATGCTGGCCCCGCCGCCGGAGCACGTACTGGACATCCTCGGCGCGGGCGGCCGGTTCCAGCCCGTCGCCGACCGCTTCGCCAACGGCTTCGACGATCCGTCCGACTTCGAGAACTTCTTCTACGACCCGGACGCCGCACGGGCGTACCTCGCGTCGCACGGGTGACCTGGGCGGGTCACTTGGTCCAGGGCCACTTCCGGCGGCCCTGGACCTCCCGCTGCTCCTCCGGGACGTACTCGTACTTCCAGCCGCTCGGCAGGCCCAGGCGGCTCACGCGGGCCGGAACGCGCCGGTAGACGTGCAGCGTCGGCGGCCGCCCGTCGTCGTTGGGCACCGGGATCTCATAGGTCTTCGGCGGCTGGCCGGTCATGCCGACCAGCACCGGCAGCACCCGGCCGTCCAGGGGGCCGCCGACGAAGGGCGTGTTCTCGCTTCGCACGCCCTCAGTCTTTCACCACCGGATCGCAGCCGCTGGTCACAGTAGGTGCGCGGCGTCGCTGACGACGGGCAGGATGCGCCGGGACAGATCGCCGACCGGGCCGTCGGCGGTCTCCAGCTTCAGCGCCGCCCGGGTCACCCGCGCGGTCTGCGGATCGCGGGCCGCGGTCGCGGTCAGCAACGCGATGAAGTGGTCCACCAGCCAGTCCCGCAGCTCGTCGAGGGCGGGCTGCTTGTCCTCGTCGAGCCAGATCAGCGAGGCGCCCTCGACGGCGGTGATCCACATCCGCACGGTCATCCGCAGCCGGACGCCCGGCTCCGGCTCGCCCAGATGCCGCAGGATCTGGTCGGCCGCGGCGCGCCGTACCTCGTCCACGATCGCGGACGTGCGGGAGGTCTCCACGACGCTGCCGCCCTGGAGCAGCGCGCTGAAGCCGGCGTCGTGCTCGTCGACGAACGCCAGATAGCGGTCGAGCGCACGCGACAGCCGCCGGGTGAGCGGGCCGGTCTCGGGCTCGGCGAAGCAGCGCTCCAGGATGTCGGCGGCGCTGCGCAGCGCGGCCTCGTACAACTGCTGCTTGCCACCGGGGAAGTAGCGGTAGACCAGCGGTCGGGAGACCTCGGCGGCGGTGGCGACATCGTCCAACGAGACGTCCTCGGGCGCGCGCTGGGCGAACAGCCCGAGCGCGGCGGCGAGCAGTTGGCTGCGGCGCTGCTCGACGCTGAGCCTGCGATAGGCGGGTCGGGGTACTGCTGGGGCGGTGCCGCTGCCGTTCATGAACAGCAGCGTAACCGGCCCGGATGTCGGCTCGTACAGGTGCTCGGGTCGCGGACGGGGCATGCCGAGCGCTTCAGGCCAGCAGCCCCGAGCTGCGCCACAACCTGCGGCCCACACCGCGCAGCACACCGATCTCGTCGAGGAAGTCGGTCAGCCGCCGGGCCCCGGACTGCATCACCTCGCGGCGGTGGCCGCTGGCCTTCACCTGGGCGACGGCCTCCCGCTTGTCCAGCCCGACATTGGCGTAGACGTCCGGGTTGACGAAGGCGACGGAGAAGACCCGGGCCGCCTCGCCGGAGCTGATCCGGGTCAACTCCCGCTCCCAGCGCGGCGCGGTGACCATCTGGCGGCGCAGCTCCTCGCGTGCGTAGCGGACGTGGCGGGCCTCTTCGACGACATGGATCCGGGTCACCCCGCGCACGAGGGTCTGCACCCGCTCGTCGGGGAAGGTCAGCCGCTGCATCCAGTCCAGGATCTCCTCGCCGAGCAGGGTGCAGGCGAACGAGCCCGGGGTGGTGGAGACCGTCTTGAGGATCCGGGCGAGGTTGTGGTTGAGGCGCGAGACGGGGTACGTGGGCGCGCCGCCCCGCTGGATCATGCGGGCGAACATCTTGGAGTGCCGGCACTCGTCGGCGATCTCGGTGAGCGCGTAGCGGACATGTGCGCTGGTGACCGGCTTGTCGTAGATGTGCCGCACGAGCAGCTGCATCAGGATGATCTCGAACCAGATGCCCAACGAGGCGAGTGAGGCGGCCTCGTGCCGGGAGAGGTCCTGCCGCTGCTCCAGCGACATCTTCTGCCACAGCGGGGTGTCGTAGAGCGAGACCAGCTCCGGCGGCCAGAACCACTTGCCCTCTTCGAGCGGAGCCTCCCAGTCGAGTTCGGTGTCGGGGTCGAAGGAGTGCTTGGCGGAGGAGTCGAGCAGCCGCTCGGCGACCTGTTCCCGGTCCTTGAGCAGGCCGAGGGCGTCCCGCAGGACTTCGGTGTCCGTCACGGTCATGGCGGTGGGCGCGCTCGTCATCTGGCTACCTCGCTAGTGGGTTACCGGCGGTCAGCTCTTATGAGACTGCTTGTCAGTAAGCTCGTCAATCCCCCGTGCGCGAGTTATTGACCCGCGAGTAAGAAACGTGTGAGCCTGCCAACCATCGTCCAGGGCAAGGCGTTTGGCGAGCCGAGGAGGCGTCCGTGTCGACCCGAGAGCTCTATGTGCAGGACCCCGGCGACCCGCTGTGGCAGGTGCCCGCCTCCGGTGCGGCCCGCTTCAGCTGGGAGTACGACGAGGGTCGCGACCGGCTGCTCGCGCTGTACCAGAAGGGCAAGGACAAGCAGTGGGACGCCACGCTGCGGATCGACTGGGACCTGGAAGTGGACCCCAAGGATCCGCTCGGTACGCCCGATGAGTCCATGTCCCTGTACGGCACCAAGTACTGGGGCAAAATGACCGAGAAGGACCGGGGCGAGCTGCGCCGGCACTACACCGCCTGGCAGTTCAGCCAGTTTCTGCACGGTGAGCAGGGCGCCATGGTCTGCGCGGCGCGGATCGTGGAATCCGTCCCGGACCTCGACGCGAAGTTCTACTCCGCCACCCAGACCATGGACGAGGCACGGCACGCCGAGATCTACAGCCGCTTCCTCCAGGAGAAGATCGGGATGCTCTACCCGGTCAACGACAGCCTCCAGACGCTGCTCGCCGACACCCTCAAGGACTCCCGCTGGGACATGCCGTACCTCGGCATGCAGGTGCTGATCGAGGGCCTCGCGCTGGCCGCCTTCGGAATGATCCGCGACACCACCGACAAGCCGCTGCCGAAGCAGATCCTCGCCTACGTCATGCAGGACGAGGCCCGCCATGTCGCCTTCGGCCGGATGGCCCTGCGCGACTACTACAAGCAGCTCACCGACGCCGAACTCCGCGAACGCGAGGAATTCGTCATCGAGGGCTGCTATTTGATGCGCGACCGGCTGCGTGGCCTGGAAGTCCTCGCGAACTTCGGCATTCCCCCCAAGGAGGCCGCGGAATTCACCGAGCGCTCCGAATTCCTGCACCTCTTCCGGAAGCTGCTCTTCAGCCGCATCGTGCCCTGCGTGAAGGACATCGGACTGTGGGGCGAACGCCTCCAGCGCGCCTATGTGGACCTGGGCGTCTTCGACCTGGGCGACGCCAACCTCGACCTGCTGATGGCCCAGGATGAGGAACTCGCCGACAAACTGGACGCGGAACGCTTCGCCGCCGAGGAGGCGGCCCGCACGGCGGAGGTCGCGGAGGCGATCGCGCGGGGAGAGGCGGAGGACTGACCGGCCGGGGCCGGGGCGCGACCCTCCTGCGCTCCGCCTCCGTCCCGACGCCCCGGTTTCCGGCCTGGCCCGCTGGCCGCCCGAGCGCACCCCGTAGGGGCGGTCCGCCCGCTCCTTGCAGTCGAGTTCGGCGAGCAGCTCGCGGACGTCCACCGAGCCGAGCCGGTGGCCGAGCACCTCGACGGTACCGACGGTGGGCTTCCGGGCGGCCGTCCGCTGTGCGGACCCGCGGCCCGGGGGAGGGCGGGCTCAGCGAAGTCCCAACAGGCCCCGTACCCGCGCGTACTTCGCCGTCAGCCGCTCCCGCGTCGGTGCGTCCAGTACGGCCAGCCGGGCCGGATCGGCGTTGTGCGCGAGATCGGACTCCTTGACCAGCAGCGCGCCGGGCGTGGCCAGAATCCGCGCGGTGTAGGCCTCGACCGGCTCACCCGCCCGCTTGGTGACCGCCAGCACCATCGCCTTGGTCGCCGCGCCGAGCGCCGCGCCGGCCAGCCACTCCCGGCTCAGCGCACCGTCCTCGACCGCGTCGTGCAGCCAGGCCGCGGCGATCTGCTCGTCGCTGCCGCCCCGTGCCCGCACGCCCGCCGCGACCGCCGCCAGATGCTCGGTGTACGGGCGCCCGGCCTTGTCGGTCTGCCCCGAGTGCGCCCGCCGGGCCAGCGCCTCCACTTCGGCCAGGGACAGCGGCTCGGCGGGGTCCGGTGCGGCGGCGGAGGAGGTGGGCGGGGGAGCGTCGGCCATACGGCCATTGTGACGCGGGTACGGCGGTCGCGCCGTAGCCGGGTCCGTACCTCATCGCACCGCGGCCGCCCCGAGCCCGTGCCGTACCTCATCGCGCCGCCGCCATCACCGCCCGGGCGATCGGTGCCGCGCTCCCCCCGCCGCTGATGTCCGCGCGATCGGCGGCCGCGTCCTCGACGACCACCGCCACCGCCACCGTCGGCTCGTAGCTGTCCCGCTCGCGCGCCCAGGAGATGAACCAGGCATACGGCGTGCCCGCGTTGTGCGCACCGTGCTGGGCGGTGCCCGTCTTGCCGCCGACCGTCAGGCCGTCGACGG
Source organism: Streptomyces sirii (assembly GCF_045690365.1). Lineage (NCBI taxonomy): Bacteria > Bacillati > Actinomycetota > Actinomycetes > Kitasatosporales > Streptomycetaceae > Streptomyces > Streptomyces sirii. Next base: position 6,137,413 of record NZ_CP147982.1, read on the forward strand.
CGGCCTGCCGGCCGCTGCCGTGCTCGACGACGTCGATCATCATCTCCTGGAGCTGCTGCGCGGTGGCCGGGCCGACCACCTGGCGGGTGGGCCGCTGCGAACCGGCCGCGATCATGACACCGCCGGGGTCGGTCACCTTGTCGACGAGGTACGGGGGCGTCAGCTGCCCCCCGTTGGCGACCACCGCCGCGACCATCGCCATCTGGAGCGGGGTGGCGGCGGTGTCGTACTGCCCGATGGCGGAGAGCGCGACCTGTGCGGGATCCATCCGCGTGTCGAAGGTGCTCGGCGCGACCGGCGAGGGGATGCGCAGCCGCCGGTCGTTGAAGCCGAACCGGTGGGCCGTCGCCGCCATGCCGCGCAGCCCGACCGCGTTCCCCAGCCGCGCGAAGACGGTGTTGCACGAGGCCCGGAAGGCGTAGGTGAGGGGGGCGTCCTCGCAGCCCTCGGCGGCGTTGCCGAGCAGGGTGGAGCTGCCGGGCAGCGGATAGGGGTCGGGGGAGTCCGTAGGGGCGTCGATGTCGGTGACCAGGCCGCTCTCCAGCGCGGCCGCCGCGGTGACGACCTTGAAGGTGGAGCCGGGCGGGTAGGTCTGCTGCAGCGCCCGGTTGAGCATCGGCCGCTCGGCGGCGGCGTTCAGCCGGCGCCAGGCGTCGCCGACCGGCGCGCCGTTGCCGGACAGCTCACCCGGCTCGTACGACGGCGTACTGACCAGCGCCAGGATCCGCCCCGTACGCGGTTCGATCGCGGCCACCGCGCCCTTCTTGCCGCCCAGCCCGGCGTACGCGGCGCGTTGCATCCGGGGGTTGATGGTGGTGTGCACATCGCCGCCCCGGTGGCGGGCGCGGGTCAGCTGGTCCCACCAGGGAAAGGCGGCGAGCCGTGCGTCGGCGCCGGAGAGGATGCCGTCCTCGGCCCGCTCCAGCAGCGAGGTCCCGTAGGTCTGCGAGGAGTAGCCGGTGACCGGGGCGTAGAGCGGGCCGTCGGTGTAGGTGCGCTCGTAGCGCAGCCGACCCCTGCTGTCCCGGGACCCGGTGACGGGACTGCCGTCGACGAGCAGTTCACCGCGCGGCTCCTCGTAACGGGCGATCGGGACCCGCCGGTTGGCCGGGCTGGCGCCGTAGTGCTCCGCCTCGACGATCTGCACCCGTGCGGCGTTGACCAGCAGGGCGACCAGGAGCAGCAGGCAGAACGCGGCGGTGTGCCGGATGCAGCGGTTCAACGGACGGCCTCCCAGTTCCCGCTGCCGCCCGCCACCTCGCTCCCCTCCGGCCGGGGCGCCCGCGCCCGGTCGCTGATCCGCAGCAGCAGCGCGACGATGATCCAGTTCGTGACGACGGACGACCCGCCCTGTGCGAGGAACGGCATGGCCATCCCGGTCAGCGGGATCAGCCCCATCACCCCGCCCGCGATGACGAACACCTGCAGGGCCGGCAGCGCCGCGAGCCCGACGGCCAGCAGGCTGCCGAACGCGTCGCCCAGCCCCAGCGCGGCCCGGTAGCCGCACGCCACCACCAGGGCGTACAGCAGGAACAGAGTGGTGAGCCCGGCCAGCCCCAGCTCCTCGCCGAAGGTCGCGAGGATGAAGTCGGACTTCATGGCGAAGCCGATCAGGGACGAGTGGCCCTGGCCCAGTCCCGTGCCGAGCACCCCGCCCGCGGCGAAGGCGAAGAGCGACTGGGCGAGCTGCCCGGGCCCCTCGCCCGCCGCGATACCGGCGAACGGGTGCTGCCAGTCCTCGACCCGGCCGTGCACATGCGGCTCCAGCGTGCCGACGGCGGCGGCCCCGATCCCGGCCAGCAGCAGCCCCACCGCGATCCAGCCGGTCCGCCCGGTCGCCACGTACAGCAGCACCACGAAGATCCCGAAGAACAGCAGCGAGGTGCCCAGATCGCGCTCCAGGACCAGCACGGCCACGCTGATCAGCCAGATCGCGACGATCGGCCCGAGCACCCGGCCGGCGGGAAGCTGGAGCCTGGCCACCCGTTGGCCGGCGCGCGCCAGCGCACCGCGGTTGGCGGCGAGATAGGCCGCGAAGAAGACCGTGATCAGCACCTTCGCGAACTCGCCGGGCTGAATCGAGAATCCGTCGACCCGGATCCAGATCTTCGCCCCGTTGACGGCGGGAAACGCGATCGGCGCGACCATCAGGAGCAGTGCCAGCGCCGCGCAGTGGTAGGCGTAGCGCTGCAGCGTGCGGTGGTCGCGCAGCAACACCACCACCGCCATGAACAACAGGACTCCCACCGTCGACCACATCAGCTGGGTGGGCGCGGCGTGGTCGGCCGGGGTGTCCAGATCGAGCCGGAAGATCAGCACCAGCCCGAGCCCGTTGAGGAGCACGGCGGTGGGCAGCAGCAGCGGGTCGGCGTACGGGGCGCGCAGGCGTACCGCGAGGTGCGCGAGCAGCGCGAGACCGCCGAGCCCGGCGCCGTAGCGGAGCGCACCGCCCGGGAGGGCGTGCCCCTTGGCCAGCCCCACCGCGAGGTAGCCGCAGACGCTGATCAGCACGGCGCCTACGAGGAGGGCCAGTTCGATTCCCCGCCGGCCGGGCGGTGGCGGCAAGGGTGGGGGAGTGTCCGCCGGGCGCGCGGTGGCGGCCGCCCTTGCCGTTGCCGTCATGTCTGGCAACGTAGCAAGCGGCGGCCGCTATTTCCGTTATGCCGGATACGGCGTTCGGGGCGTCGGCGTCGGGCCGCCCCGCTTCAGCACCAGCGGGGCTCGTCCCCGTCATGCACGATGTCGCGCTCCGAGGACCAGGCATACGAGTGGTCGCCGAGCTTGTACCAGACGGGGTTGCCCTTGACGCGCTGCCCGTTGACCCGGCAGGCGATCTCCACCACCGACCCGTACCGTTTCGAGCCGATGACGCGGTAATGGGTGCTCGGGCCGGTACGCACCACGAGGCCTTGCTTGGCGACGACCCGGCCCATGCGCATGGGGAGGGTGGAGTCCTCGCCGTCACCCCCGTCGGCGCCCGCCGCCAGTGCCGGTCCTGCCGTCAGGGCGGCGGCCAGCGCCCCGGAAAGGGCACACAGAGCGAAGCTGCCGGACTTCGACCGCAAAATCATGCGCTTCGGAAACATGCGCTTCCTCCTGCGAAAGGGAGAGTCCTGCGAAAAGGGGGAGTCGAAAACGAGTGGGGTTTACCGGGCGTCAACGGGACGGACGGATCGGCACCTGCGGACCGCTGTCGCGCGCCGCGTCCTGTCGCCTACCTCGCACTCATCTCACGCTAAAGAGGCTCCGAAGGGTCCGCAACTTGTCACGGTACGTAGCAGTCGCACTCGGGGGTAGCACCCTCGTCCCCGGCGCCAACCCGCCCCTACGAACGCCCGGTTGACGGGTCCGGGCCGGTGTGCGTCGGGCTGTCGGAGGTGTTGTTCAGCCCTCACATAACTCCCTCCCGCCACCTCTCTCCCGCCGCGCTGAACGCGGGAACGGCGGCCCGGTCCGACGGCCGGGTCGCGGTCCGGATCGCCGTCCGCTCCACCGTCGGGAGCGCCGTCCGGCACGTACACCTGCTCTCGCACTTGCCCCCGCACTCGCCCCCGCGCCTGCGCCCGCCGCACGCGAGCGGCGATCACTGCTCGCAACCGGCGCGTCCCGCCCCGCCGCCCGCCCCGCGGCGGGCATACCCAAGGGGGGAATCAGGGTCGACTCAGGGGTCTCCCAGGGGCGACCCGGGTTGTTCCGTGAACGCGGCCAATGGCAGTTTGTAAACTCTTCCCGACCGAATAGAAGAAGGCCGAACTCGTCACGCTGATGCGGACGACCTAAGGCACCGGTTGATGGCATGGACCCGCGCCATGACCACCGCAAGCGAGGGGCTATGGCGTACGACACACCCGTCCGCGCCGAGTGGGTCCCGTGCTGTCCCGGCCGCCTTGGGGCGCCGAGTGCGGGTGACCGTCCCCCTCGACGAAAGGCAGTATGAGCGTCATGACGACTCTCCGTTCCCGGATCATCGCCTGGGCCGGCCGTATGTATCTGGCGAGAACACAGAAGAAAGGCTTCGACCTGTCTCGAATGTCTTTCTTGCCCGAGTCTGTCCTGATGCCCTTGCGTCGCGAGGGGCTCGACCCCGTGGGTGATTTGGCGGCTGTCCGGGAGCAGGAGCCGATCAGCAAGCTTCCGGTGCCGATAGCCGCCAACGTCTGGCTGGTCACCGGATACGACGAGGTCAAGGCGGTGCTGGGAAAGGCCAATGCCTTCAGCTCGGACTTCACCAACCTCGTCGGCAAGGCCGGTGCCGGCGCCGAACAGAACCCCGGCGGCCTCGGATTCGCCGACCCGCCGGTGCACACCCGGCTCCGCCGGCTCCTGACCCCCGAATTCACCATGCGCCGCCTCGGCCGGCTCACACCGCGCATCCACGAGATCGTCGAGGAGCGCCTCGACGCCATGGAAGAGGCGGGTAAAAACGGCGACCCGGTCGACATCGTCCACTCTTTCGCCCTGCCCATCCCCTCCCTCGTCATTTGCGAACTCCTCGGCGTCCCCTACGAGGACCGCGACGACTTCGAACGCCTCAGCGCCGCCCGCTTCGACCTTTTCAGCGGTGCGAACGCGTCCTTCGGCGCCATATCCGAATCGCTCTCCTATTTCCGGGACATCGTCAAGAAGCAGCGGGAGAATCCGGGTGACGGCCTGCTGGGCATGATTGTCAAGGAGCACGGCGACTCGGTCAGCGACGAGGAGCTGGCGGGCCTGGCCGACGGCGTACTGACCGGGGGCTTCGAGACCACCGCCAGCATGCTGGCGCTCGGCGCCCTGGTCCTCCTCCAGGACCCGAAGCACTTCGCGGCCCTCCATGACGGCGATGAGGTCGTCGACCGCTATGTCGAGGAGTTGCTGCGCTACCTGACCGTCGTGCAGGTCGCCTTCCCGCGCTTCGCCCGCGAGGACCTGGAGATCGGCGGTGTGCAGATCGCCGCGGGGGACGTGGTGCTGTGCTCCCTGAGCGGCGCCGACCGGGACGGCAAACTGGGTCCGGACATGGAGCAGTTCGACCCCTCGCGCAACGTCCCGTCCCATCTGGCCTTCGGCTACGGAATCCACCGCTGCGTGGGCGCCGAACTCGCCCGGATGGAACTCCGCGCCGCCTACCCCGCCCTGGTCCGCCGCTTCCCGCACATGCGCCTCGTCGCCAAGCCGGAGGACCTGGCCTTCCGCAAGCTGTCGATCGTCTACGGCATCGAGTCCCTCCCGGTCCGCCTGGACGGCTGACGCTCCCGGGCCCACCCCCGCAACCCGGGCCGGACCGGCCCGGGACCACAGTCGCGCTCCGGGCGGCCGGGGCTGCGCATCCTCCCCCGCCCCCGGCTGTCCGTCCGCGGACGGCGCGAATACGGACTCCCCACCCCCCGTCTCGCACGGTATCGTTCCGGTGGCATTCCGTTACAGCGGGAACCTGGAGGTGGCACGACGTGGCCCGAGCCTGGGAATCCGACCCGTCGGCGTTATTCGTCAGACGCCTGGGGAAGTCGGCGGAAGAACTGGGCAATTCCCAGGGTAGGGAACAGTGCCCGGACATCTGGCAGCTCAGCAACGGCGATATCGCCGTCATAGGCCGCGATATGACCGACCACTACAGTCCGCGCCTGCCCGAAGGCGTGACAATCGGCTCTGACGAACGACTCGTCGTCATCCCCGGAAACATGCTCACCGCCGCGAAGCCGGACATCCCCGATGTCTGACGTTCACATTCCGGCACTCCCCGCGACTCGTGGCCAACGACTCGCCAACGAGGAGTATCTCCGCGATTTCCGCGCCCGGGACGCCGCCATCCGCAACGGCACCTCATGGAAACTCGAACGGTTGCAACACTTCGAGGAGGTGGGCAGTCCGTCCCGCGACGCACTGCGACGCGGTGACTGGGCCACGGCGCTGCGCCTGTTCGAGGAGGGCCGCGACACCCTGCGCGGCATCCAGGCGGACGAAGAGGCCCGCGGTTCGTCGTTCCACCGCGTGCGCGTCGTCGAGGAGCCGCTGACGCCGTACGCACCTCGTACGAGCCGCCGCCGCGGCCGGTCTGCACCAGCACGCCTGGCAACTGACCGCCACCCTGTGGAGCGCGCTGTCCGCTTCCGCCGCATTTGCGGACTGGCTCGACTTCGCGCCCGCCGGCCTGGCCTCCGCCGAGCACATGAACGACACGAACGGGCAGCTCCTGCTGCTCAACCAGCTCGGCATGTCCCACCGATCGGTTGACCAACTCGACCAGGCGGCCGACTACTTGGGCCGCGCCCTCACTCTTGCCCGCACTGCCGGGAACCGTACGGAGGAGGCGCACGCCCTCAACCTCTTGGGCCTCATCCATCTGCGCACTCGCCGACTCGAAGCTGCCGCCGCACACTTCGCACAGTCCATCGGCATCTTCCGCGAAGTGAGCGGCGACCGCTGGGCCGCCTCCGCCCTGTCCAACTTGGCCGGAGCCCACCTGGAAGCAGGATGCCTCCGGGAAGCGGAAGCCGCGATCCAAGCCGCCCTAGCCGCTCACCGTGCCCTGGACAGCCGGCAGAGCGTCGGCAACGCCCTATGGCTCACGGCGGAACTCCATCGCGAGCGAGGCGAGATCGAGGCGGCCCGTGAAGCCATCGACGAGGCCCTCAAGATCGCGCTGAGCCTGCGCAATCGCGGTCTGGAGGGCTTCTGGCTGCTCAGCCTCGGCGACATCCAGCGCGTCGACGGGCAGCATGGTGATGCTCTGGCCTCCTACCGGCGATCGGCCATGCTCCACCGGCGCCTTGGAGACCGCAGCCGCGAAGCCCTGGCCTGGCGCGGCACGGGACGGACATACGCCGCTATGGACCGCCACGGCGAGGCCGCCGCCTTCCACCGCCAGGCCGCAGCTGTCCACCGCGACCTCCGGGCCGAGTGGGAACTCGCCGTGGAGCTCGACCACCTGGCCGCCACCCTCCACCCACAAGCCCCCGACGCAGCCCGCGCCCACTGGGCCGAGTCCCTGACCCACCTGACGCCGTACACCGACCCCCGAGCCGAATCCCTACGCTCCCGCCTGGAAAGGCGGCTGACGGAAATCGACGGCTGAGCACCTTCCCACGACTCGCCAGAGCCCATTCACCACCATCGCTACGCGGGCTATATCGACACCAGCGTCTACAACTTTGCCGAACTCCAACGGCAGCCTGAAATCGATGTGGCCATTTCTCGTCTCTTGCGTTCGCGCATCGACCTGGGAGGGCAAGGGCACCCGCTTCTCCCTTCAGCCGACAGCGCTCACCAGGGTCAAGGCGCAGGATGTCGAGGTCATCCGTGATGCAGGCTTACGACTGACTCCCACCGGCTCGATTTCAGCCTCGAAGAAGTGGTATTTCTCCTGCTTAAGGGGTGGCAGGTGGTAATTCGACCTGTTATCGAATGGCTCTCGTGTAAATGGTCTGGGAATCCCGCCCCATTAATCGCCAGTCGGGAAAACCCCAGCAGCCGATCCTCTTGTTCGACCGGAAAACGAAAGAGGGCGGGAGTCAGTGAGACTGACTCCCGCCCTCTTCTGTCGGCATCCGCCCTGACCACATACGAATTTTCGTAGGTGATGTGGCGAGTGCCCCCGGCAGGATTCGAACCTGCGCACACGGCTCCGGAGGCCGTTGCTCTATCCCCTGAGCTACGGGGGCGTTGCCGCTGTTCGTGCGGCGACGGGTAGAACCCTACCAGCTCTGATGGGGTGTTCATGAACAGGATTTGCGGGAGGCGGGGGAGGGGTACGGGCCGTCCGTTGGGTGGGGCCCTAGCGCATGTGCGGGGCGTGTCGGTGGGGGTCGGGGAAAGGTCCCTCGCATGGGGGCGGAAGTGGGCAAAACCGGGACGGTGCCGCAGGTGGGCCCCTAGTCTCATGGTTGTGCCTGGCTTGTCCGGTCGGATCCTGGTTGTCGACGACAACAAGGTGATCCGGCAGTTGATCAGGGTCAATCTCGAGCTGGAGGGCTTCGAGGTCGTGACCGCGGCTGATGGTGCCGAATGTCTGGACGTCGTGCACCACGTAAGACCCGATGTCGTGACCCTCGACGTGGTGATGCCGCGGCTCAACGGTCTGCGTACCGCGGCGCAGCTGCGCTCCGATCCCCGGACATGGGACATCCCGATCGCCATCGTCAGCGCGTGCACGCTGGGCGAGGTGAACAACGGTGAGTCGGTCGGGGTGGACGCCTTTCTGGCCAAGCCGTTCGAGCCGACCGAGCTGGTGCGGACCGTGGGGAAGCTGGTTCGCGAGGGCCGGCAGCGGGAGCGCGGGCCCGAGGGCGGGGTGGGCAAGGACGACAGCGGCGGGGGCGAGGACGGGGAGAGCGATCGGGGCCGGGTGGGGATGGTGGATGCGGGCGGCGGCGAATCGGGGCCGGTGGTCTGCCCCGGTGGCTAGGCGCGGCTAGGACCGATCGGGCCTGGGTGAGCCCGCTCATGCCCGGGCTGGGCCCTGGTGAGCCCGAGCCATTGCCCGGCTGAGCCCCGTACGCCCGGTGGGCGGGGCCAGGTGGCCCGCAGAGTGTCCACAAGGCGAAACCGGGTCGCGTGGATGCCCCTGTTCTCCCATACGCTTGTCCCGTGACCCCTGCTGAGCTCTCCCGTACCGTCCTGCGCTCCGTGCGCGGTGCCGTGGAGGAGCAGGAGCTCTCCGTGCCCGTGCCGGCGCGGATCGTTGTGCAGCCGCCGCCGCGGCCGGGATGTGGGGACTACGCCTCCAACGTCGCGCTGCAGCTCGCCAAACCGGCGGGGCGGCCGGCCCGGGAGGTCGCCGAGATTCTGCAGAAGCGGCTGGCCGGGAGCGCCGGAATCGCCCGGGTCGAGATCGCCGGGCCGGGCTTTTTGAACTTCACGCTGGGCGAGGGGGCGCAGGCCGCGCTCGTCCGGGACGTGCTGGCGCAGAGGGAGCGGTACGGGGACCGCGGTGCGGGGGACGGTCCGGTCGCCGGCGTTTGCGACACCGGTCCTGCGGTCGGCTCCGGCGCACGTGAGGACCTCGCGGCCGGCTCCGGTGCGCGCGAGGTCGTGGTGGCCGAGGCGCTGGCGCGGATCGAGGTGGCGGCGGGACGCCGGCCGCAGGGTCCGGCCGGCCGCGTCGACGGCGATGCGCGGACCGCCGCCCCCGAGGAGCTGGCCGCCCTCATCGGCCGGCTGGGTTCCGACGAGGCCCGCTGGGTGCTGCTGCGGCCCGCCGCCCATGATCCGGTGCGGGTGCCCGAGCGCCTGGTGCAGCGGGAGAGCAATCCGCGGTTCCGGGTGCAGTACGCCCATGCGCGGACCCGGGCGCTGGTGCGCGGCGCGCGCGAGCTGGGGTTCACGGGCGAGCCGGGAGACGTGGGCGCTCCGGCGGCCGTCAGCGCCGCGGACGGGCCCGCCGACCACTGCCTGCAGTCCCTGCACACCCTCCTCGCCACCTATCCCTCGGTCATCGAGACCGCCGCGCGGCTGCGGGCGCCGGACCGCGTGGTGCGGCATCTGGAGGCGACGGCGGACGCCTTCTTCCGGTGGCACGACGCCTTTGCGCCGTTGCCCGTCGGGGACGAGAAACCCTTGGCCGTGCACCGTGCCCGCCTGGCCCTTGCCGAGGCCGGCGGAACGGTGCTCGCCAACGGCCTGCGCCTGCTCGGCATCTCCGCTCCCGAACACCTCTGATGAACGAATTTTGAGGGGATCTCCACGCCATGAGCCGTTCCGCGCATCCCGCAGGGCCCCGGCACGCCGATGTGCTGCCCGAGGGGCACTACGCCGGGCCGCCCGCCGATCTCAACACCCTTGACCCGCGTGTCTGGTCCCGTACGGTCCGGCGCAACGCCGACGGTGTGGTGACCGTCGGCGGGCTGGACGTGGCCGCGCTCGCCGAGGAGTTCGGCACGCCGGCGTACTTCCTGGACGAGGACGACTTCCGGGTGCGCTGCCGGGCCTGGAAGGACGCCTTCGGGCCGGACGCCGACGTCTTCTACGCCGGCAAGGCGTTCCTCTCCCGGGCCATCGTGCGGTGGCTGCACGAGGAGGGGCTCAACCTCGACGTCTGCTCCGGCGGCGAGCTGGCGACGGCGCTGGCGGCGGGGATGCCCGCCGAGCGGATCGCGCTGCACGGCAACAACAAGAGCACCGAGGAGATCACCCGGGCCGTCGAGGCCGGCGTCGGGCGGATCGTGCTCGACTCCTTCCAGGAGATGGTGCGGGTCGCGCATATCGCCGAGCGGCTCGGCAAGCGCCAGCGCGTGCAGATCCGGGTCACGGTCGGTGTCGAGGCGCACACGCACGAGTTCATCGCGACCGCCCACGAGGACCAGAAGTTCGGGATCGCGCTGGCGGGCGGGCAGGCCGCGGAGGCCGTCCGCCGCGCGCTGAAGCTCGACGGTCTGGAACTCATCGGCATCCACAGCCACATTGGCTCGCAGATCTTCGACATGGCGGGATTCGAGGTGTCCGCCCGCCGCGTGGTGCAGCTGCTGACCGAGGTGCGCGACGAGCACGGCATCGAACTGCCCGAGATCGACCTCGGCGGCGGGCTCGGCATCGCCTACACCTCGGACGACGATCCGCGCGAGCCGCACGAGATCGCCAAGGCGCTGAGCGAGATCGTGCGCAAGGAGTGCGCGGCGGCGGGGCTGGGCGTGCCGCGGCTGTCGGTCGAGCCGGGTCGCGCGATCGTGGGGCCGACGGCCTTCACGCTCTACGAGGTCGGCACGGTCAAGGAGCTGGAAGGCCTGCGGACGTATGTGTCCGTGGACGGCGGGATGTCGGACAACATCCGCACCGCCCTGTACGACGCGGAGTACAGCGTGGCCCTGGTGTCGCGCACGTCCGACGCCGAGCCGATGCTGTCGCGGGTGGTCGGCAAGCACTGCGAGAGCGGCGACATCGTCGTGCGCGACGCCTTCCTGCCGGCCGACGTGGCGCCGGGTGACCTGCTCGCGGTGCCGGCCACCGGCGCGTACTGCCGGTCCATGGCGAGCAACTACAACCACGCGCTGCGGCCGCCGGTCGTGGCGGTCAAGGACGGCGAGGCCAGGGTGATCGTCCGGCGCGAGACGGAGGAAGATCTCCTGCGGTTGGATGTCGGGTAGGGCCGGATCGCCGGGGCCCGGCCCCGGATGAAATAAATGTCTCGGCATCCGGACGACGGGCGGAATCTGCCGTCCGGTGCGTGAGACTGGTGCATGAGCAGGCCGGCTGCCGGTGAATGAGCAAGCCGAAAATCGATGAGAAGCAGAGGTCGAATGATGCGTACGCGTCCGCTGAAGGTGGCGCTCCTGGGCTGTGGTGTTGTCGGCTCAGAGGTGGCGCGCATCATGACGACGCACGCGGACGACCTCACGGCCCGCATCGGCGCGCCCGTGGAACTCGCGGGGATCGCGGTGCGCCGGCCGGACAAGGTGCGCGCCGGCGTGCCGGCCGAGCTGGTCACCACCGACGCGACCGCGCTGGTCAAACGCGGCGACATCGACGTGGTCATCGAGGTCATCGGCGGGATCGAGCCCGCGCGGTCGCTGATCACCACCGCCTTCGAGCACGGCGCGAGCGTGGTGTCCGCCAACAAGGCGCTGGTCGCGGCCGACGGCGCGGCGCTGCACGCGGCGGCGGAGGCCAACGGCGCGGACCTGTACTACGAGGCCGCCGTCGCGGGCGCGATCCCGCTGGTGCGGCCGCTGCGCGAGTCGCTGGCCGGCGACAAGGTCAACCGGGTCCTCGGCATCGTCAACGGCACCACCAACTTCATCCTCGACAAGATGGACTCGACGGGGTCCGGCTACAGCGAGGCGCTGGACGAGGCGACCGCCCTGGGGTACGCCGAGGCCGACCCGACCGCCGACGTCGAGGGCTTCGACGCCGCCGCCAAGGCCGCGATCCTGGCCGGTATCGCCTTCCACACGCGGGTGACCATCGACGATGTGCACCGCGAGGGGCTGACGGAGGTCACCGCGGCCGATATCGCCTCCGCCAAGCGGATGGGCTGCACGGTCAAGCTGCTGGCCATCTGCGAGCGGGCCGCCGACGGCGGCTCGGTCACCGCGCGGGTGCACCCCGCCATGATTCCGCTGACCCATCCGCTCGCCTCCGTCCGCGAGGCGTACAACGCGGTCTTCGTCGAGGCCGACGCGGCCGGTCAGCTGATGTTCTACGGGCCGGGTGCGGGCGGTTCGCCGACCGCCTCCGCGGTGCTCGGAGACCTCGTCGCGGTCTGTCGCAACAAGCTCGCCGGGGCCACCGGACCGGGCGAATCCGCCTACACCGCGCTGCCGGTCAGCCCCATGGGCGAGGTCGTCACGAGGTACCACATCAGTCTCGACGTGGCCGACAAGCCCGGCGTTCTTGCGCAGGTCGCGACGGTCTTCGCCGAACACGGCGTATCGATCGATACGGTCCGTCAGCAGGGCAAGGACGGCGAGGCCTCCCTCGTCGTCGTCACCCACCGAGCGGCCGACGCGGCCCTGTCGTCGACCGTCGGGGCACTGCGCGAGCTGGACACCGTCCGCGGTGTCGCCAGCATCATGCGGGTCGAAGGGGAGTAAAGGAACCCATGTCTGCCAATTCCACCGCGAGCCGTCAGTGGCGCGGAATCATCGAGGAATACCGTGACCGGCTTCCGGTCAGCGACACGACCGAGGTCGTCACCCTCCGGGAGGGCGGCACGCCCCTCGTACCGGCCCAGGTGCTCTCCGAGCGCACGGGCTGTGAGGTCCACCTCAAGGTCGAGGGTGCCAACCCCACCGGCTCCTTCAAGGACCGGGGCATGACGATGGCCATCACGCGCGCCAAGGAGGAGGGCGCCAAGGCCGTCATCTGCGCCTCCACCGGCAACACCTCCGCCTCGGCCGCCGCCTACGCGGTCCGGGCCGGGATGGTCTGCGCGGTGCTCGTCCCGCAGGGCAAGATCGCGCTCGGCAAGATGGGCCAGGCGCTGGTGCACGGCGCGAAGATCCTGCAGATCGACGGGAATTTCGACGACTGCCTGACGCTTGCCCGGAGCCTGTCCGACAACTACCCGGTCGCACTTGTGAACTCCGTCAACCCGGTGCGCATCGAGGGGCAGAAGACCGCTGCCTTCGAAATCGTCGACATGCTCGACGACGCGCCCGACATCCATGTGCTGCCCGTCGGCAACGCCGGCAACATCACGGCGTACTGGAAGGGCTACCAGGAGTACGCGGCGGACGGCATCGCCAGCCACACCCCGCGCATGTGGGGCTTCCAGGCCTCCGGCAGTGCGCCGATCGTGCGCGGTGAGGTCGTCAAGGACCCGCACACCATCGCCACCGCGATCCGCATCGGCAACCCCGCCTCGTGGGCGAACGCCGAGCGCGCCCGGGACGAGTCCGGCGGCTTCATCGACGATGTGACCGACCGTCAAATCCTGGCCGCCTACCGCCTGTTGGCCGCTCAGGAGGGCGTCTTCGTGGAGCCCGCCTCGGCCGCGTCCGTCGCCGGCCTGCTCAAGGCCGCCGAGGAGGGCAAGGTCGACCCCGGCCAGCGCATCGTCTGCACGGTGACCGGCAACGGCCTCAAGGACCCGGACTGGGCGGTGGCCGGAGCGCCGCAGCCGGTCACGGTCCCGATCGACGCGGACGCCGCGGCCGAGCGGCTCGGCCTCGCGTAGTACCTCCCGCCGTACGGCGCCGACCTGCGCATACGGCACCCGGTGACGGGGCGCTCGGCGTCCCGTCACCCCGCACACTGCAAATTGTGCAAAGGCTGCAAAGTCCGGTGAAGGCCGTGCCGGGGCGCAGGAAGGCGCGCGACACGCATCGTGCGCCTCCTGTGCGCCCTATGTCGCGACAGAACCTTCCTTCGATAGGCTGGCAGCCAACTCCCCTCCCCACGGCATAACGCAGTGGTGTTCAGGGCAGGTCAGAACAGACCCCACGAGCCGGCCGGGCACCTCGGTGCCGCGGCGCTCCGGGGCAGTACCGCAGCATCAATCAAGGAGAGTCATCGAGCGATGGCCGGTCCCGCGTTCCGCGCCGCCGCCGTCCGGGTGCGCACCCCCGCTACCAGCGCCAATCTCGGTCCCGGCTTCGATGCCCTGGGTCTTTCCCTGGGCCTGTACGACGATGTCGTGGTGCGGGTGGCCGACTCCGGGCTGCACATCGACATCGCAGGTGAGGGCGCCGACACCCTGCCGCGTGACGAGAGCCACCTGCTCGTACGGTCGATGCGCACCGCCTTCGAGCTGCTCGGCGGCCAGCCGCGCGGCCTGGAAATCGTCTGCGCCAACCGCATCCCGCACGGCCGCGGCCTGGGCTCCTCCTCGGCCGCCATCTGCGCGGGCATCGTCGCCGCCCGCGCGGTGACCATAGGCGGCGAGCAGAAGCTCGACGACACCGCGCTGCTGGAGCTGGCCACCGAGATCGAGGGCCACCCCGACAACGTCGCCGCATGCCTGCTGGGCGGCTTCACGCTCGCCTGGATGGACACCGGAACCGCGCGGGCGATCCGGATGGATCCCGTCGATTCCATCGTTCCGGTGGTCTTCGTGCCCGGGAAACCGGTGCTCACCGAGACCGCCCGCGGACTGCTGCCGCGCACCGTCCCGCATGTGGACGCCGCGGCGAACGCCGGCCGCGCCGCACTGCTCGTCGAGGCCCTGACCAGGCGCCCCGAGCTGCTGCTGGCCGCGACCGAGGACCGACTCCACCAGGAGTACCGCGCCCCCGCGATGCCGGAGAGCGTGGCCCTGGTGAACCGACTGCGCGCGGACGGCGTCCCTGCAGTCGTGTCCGGTGCGGGCCCCACGGTGCTCGCGCTGGTCGAGGCCGCGGCGGCCGAGAAGGTCGCGGCGCTGGCGGGTGAGGGGTGGGCGGCCAACCGGCTGGCCCTCGATGCGGCAGGGGCCTGTGTGCTGCCGCTCGCCGGGTGATCACACGGGTGATCGACGATTGCCGGTCTTTGAGAGGGGGAATGTTTGTTGGATCCGGTAGTGTTAACCTCAAGTGAGTACGAGACGCCGCAGTGGCGCTGTGCTTCGTGTCCCCATTCGGGACCACCTTTCTTCCGGGAGCCTCCCAAACTGCTTGGAGCAGTTGCCTGAGCAGAAGCGAGCATGCTCCGGAATCGGCGTGACGACATGAGTCACTCTGCATCTCATCGCGCCGGAACCAGTGAATTGATTTCTCCGCCACTTCCGGCGGGACCACCGCCCCGGCCCAGTCCACAAGACCAAGGACCCAGCCGGACAGCACAACCGGTCGCCGAGCCAGACAGGCCGACGCCCGCTCCAGGGAAGGACCCTTCGTGAGCGACACCACCGATCTGATGGGCGCGCGCACCGATGGCAGTGCCACCACGCCCGCCACGGACGCTCCCGCCGCGCCTGCCACCACGCGGCGCCGCCGTTCCGGCACCGGCCTTGACGGCATGGTCCTGGCAGAGCTGCAGCAGGTCGCCTCCGGCCTCGGTATCAAGGGCACCGCGCGGATGCGCAAGAGCCAGCTGATCGAGGTCATCAAGGAGAGGCAGGCCTCGGGCTCGGGCACCGCTGCCAAGGCCGACGCACCTGCCGACACCGAGACCAAGCCCAAGCGCCGTACGACCTCCAAGGCCCGCACCGGCGACGACGGCGCGGAGCCCGCCGCCAAGGCGGACAAGGCCGAGCGGGGCGCCAAGGCCGACAAGGCCGCGGACAAGGCCGGCGCCCAGCAGCAGATCGACATCCCGGGCCAGCCGGTCAGCGACGAGCAGCCGGCCGGTGAGCGCCGCCGGCGCCGGGCGACCGCCGCCGCGGGCAGCCCGGAGACCACGGGCGACGTCAAGACCGACACCAAGGTCGAGGTGAAGACCGAGCTCAAGGCGGACGCCAAGACCGAGACCGCGGTGGCCCCGCAGGAGACCGGCGAGGGCCGGCCCGGCAAGGGCGACCGCCAGGAGCGCGGGCAGAAGGGCGAGCGCGGCGAGCGGCGCCAGCGCGACCGCGGCGACCGTAGCGACCGCGGCGACCGTAGCGACCGGGGCGACCGGGGCGACCGTGGCGACCGCGGCCGCAAGGGCGACGCCGGCGACGGCGGCCAGGGCGGTCAGGGCGCCCAGCGCCAGCGGGACCGCCGGGATGACGACGACGACTTCGAGGGCGGCCGCCGTGGCCGTCGCGGCCGCTACCGCGACCGCCGTGGCCGCCGTGGTGGCCGCGAGGACTTCGGCAACGAGCCGCAGGTGGCCGAGGACGACGTCCTGATCCCGGTCGCGGGCATCCTGGACATCCTCGACAACTACGCGTTCATCCGGACCTCCGGCTACCTCCCCGGCCCGAACGACGTCTACGTCTCGCTCGCCCAGGTCCGCAAGAACGGCCTGCGCAAGGGCGACCACGTCACCGGCGCGGTCCGCCAGCCCAAGGACGGCGAGCGGCGCGAGAAGTTCAACGCGCTGGTCCGGCTCGACACGGTCAACAGCGTGGCGCCCGAACAGGGCCGTGGGCGGCCGGAGTTCGGGAAGCTGACGCCCCTTTACCCGCAGGAGCGACTGCGCCTGGAGGGTGAGGCCGGCGCGCTGACGACCCGGATCATCGATCTGGTCTCGCCGATCGGCAAGGGCCAGCGCGGTCTGATCGTGGCGCCGCCGAAGACCGGCAAGACCATGATCATGCAGGCGATTGCGAATGCGATCACCCGCAACAACCCCGAGTGCCACCTGATGGTCGTCCTCGTCGACGAGCGTCCCGAAGAGGTCACCGACATGCAGCGGTCGGTCAAGGGCGAGGTCATCTCCTCGACCTTCGACCGCCCGGCCGAGGACCACACCACCGTCGCCGAGCTCGCCATCGAGCGTGCCAAGCGTCTGGTGGAGCTGGGTCACGACGTGGTCGTGCTGCTGGACTCGATCACCCGTCTGGGCCGTGCGTACAACCTCGCCGCCCCGGCCTCCGGCCGCATCCTGTCCGGTGGTGTCGACTCGACCGCGCTCTACCCGCCGAAGCGCTTCTTCGGTGCCGCGCGCAACATCGAAGACGGCGGTTCGCTGACCATCCTGGCCACCGCGCTGGTCGACACCGGCTCGCGGATGGACGAGGTGATCTTCGAGGAGTTCAAGGGCACCGGCAACCTGGAGCTCAAGCTCGACCGCAAGCTCGCCGACAAGCGGATCTTCCCGGCGGTGGACGTGGACGCGTCCGGTACCCGTAAGGAAGAGATCCTGATGGGCAGCGACGAGCTGGCCATCGTCTGGAAGCTGCGCCGGGTGCTGCACGCCCTGGACCAGCAGCAGGCGATCGAGCTGCTGCTGGACAAGATGAAGCAGACCAAGTCCAACGCGGAGTTCCTGCTGCAGATCCAGAAGACGACGCCGACCGCGGGCAACGGCAACGACTGACGCCCTGGCGCCTGCGCCACAGCCCCCCTCGCCCGTACGGGTGAGGGGGGCTGTGTGCTGAGTGCCCCGTACGGCGTGCGCCGGAGCCGGTGATCTGTGAGCCGCGCCGCTTCCGGAGGTCCGGGCGAAGGCCCCATCTGAGACCTTCGGCACAGATCCGCTTCCGAGGCAACGTTTCAGCCATGGCCGAAAACAGGACGAAAGGCCAGGTGAGAGGGGCGGCCCGCGCGCCCCGTCCATGAGCACCTCGGCGAATTTCTAAGAAATCGCTCACCGAACGCTGTGCAACCCTTCCCGTCGACCTCCCGTCTGACAAGGAGCAACGGGCCGTGACAGCACGCAGCACGGCGGCGGCGAGGGGTAGCCGAGCGACCAAGGACTGAGGAGCAGATGGCGGACAGCAGCGGGACCGCGACGGCCGAAAGCCGAGCTCGCGGCATACGTGCCACGGGCCGCCGGCGCAAGGCGCCCAGCCGGCGCCGCCGGGTACTGACCATCTCGCTGTGCGCGGTGGTCAGCGCCGTACTGCTCGGTGGCGCCGGACTCGGATACGTCTACTTCAAGCTCAACGGCAACCTCAAGGGCGTCGACATCAACGCCGCCCTGGGCCACGACCGGCCCAAGAACGTCGACGACGGATCGATGGACATCCTCGTCATGGGGTCCGACTCACGGGCCGGCGAGAACGGCGACTACGGCCGGGACGAGGGCGGCGCCCGCTCCGACACCGCGATGGTCGTGCACGTCTACAAGGGCCACAAGAAGGCCAGCGTCGTCAGCATCCCCCGCGACACCCTGATCGAGCGGCCCCAGTGCAGTACCAAGGACGGCAAGACCGTCCCCGGCGAGCAGCGGGCGATGTTCAACACCGCGTTCGAGGTCGGCGGCCCGGCCTGCGCCGTCAAGACCGTCGAGTCGATCAGCGGGATCCGGATGGACCACTTCATCGAGGTCGACTTCACCGGCTTCAAGAAGCTCATCGACGCGCTGGGTGGGGTGGACATCACCACCAGCAAGGCGATCGACGACGGCAACAGCCATCTGCATCTGAAGCCCGGCAAGCACACACTCGACGGCGAGCAGTCGCTCGGCCTGGTCCGCACCCGGCACGGCGTGCCCGGCGGCGACGGCAGCGACCTGGGCCGCATCCAGCTGCAGCAGACGTTCATCAAGGCCCTGATGAACCAGGTCAAGAGCGTCGGCCTGCTCACCAACCCCGCCAAGCTCTACGACGTCGCCGACACGGCCACCAAGGCCATCACCACCGACACCGACCTCAACTCCGTCGGCGAGCTGACCGGGCTGGCCAAGAGCCTGGGCGCCATCGGGTCGCAGAGCATCGACATGGTGACGCTGCCGGTCACGTACGACACCGCCAACCCCGACCGCGTGGTGCCGCTGACCAAGCAGGGCAAGCAGGTCTGGGACGCGCTGCGGCTGGACCGGGACATCCCCAAGTCCGCGATCAAGGGCTCGGCCGGCGACAAGGGCGGCACGGACAGCTACGTGAAGTAGCCGCACGAGCCCGTCGCGGGGGTCCGCCGGGCCCGGGAACCGGCCGGGGAATAGCCGGGCACGTACCCCGGTTTTGGGAGATACGGCTAGTCCTGGCAGACTGGACCGTCGGCCCCGGTTCACGTGACGTAATCCGCGACACGACCCGGTGCACTCCCGAACCTAGGAGAATCCCTTGAAGCGCGACATCCACCCGGAGTACGTCGAGACCCAGGTCAGCTGCACCTGTGGCGCGTCCTTCACCACCCGTAGCACCGTTGGCGGCGGCAGCATCCGCGCCGACGTCTGCTCCGAGTGCCACCCGTTCTACACCGGCAAGCAGAAGATCATGGACACGGGCGGTCGCGTGGCCCGCTTCGAGGCCCGCTTCGGCAAGGCCGCCGCTGCCAAGAAGTAGCGACTCACAAGGCGCCGGTTTCCGGTCGCCCCTGTCCTGGGGTGACCGGACCGGCGTCTTTGTTTCGTCGTCCCAGCCGTCCGGCCGGGGGTCCGGGGCGGCGCGGCGAAGCCGCAGAAGCAGTCCCCGGGAGACACAGCCACCAGCCAGCAGAGGAACCCACGATGTTCGAGGCGGTCGAAGAACTGATCGGTGAGCACGCCGATCTCGAAAAGCGGCTGGCCGACCCCGCGGTCCACGCCGACCAGCGCGAGGCCATGCGGCTCAACAAGCGCTACGCCGAACTCACCCCGATCATCGCGACGTACCGCGACTGGAAGCAGACCGGCGAGGACATCGACACCGCGCGCGAACTCGCCGCGGAAGACCCGGACTTCGCCGACGAGGTCAAGGAGCTCGACGCCCGGCGCGAGGAGCTGACCGAGAAGCTGCGGCTGCTGCTCGTCCCGCGCGACCCCAGCGACGACAAGGACGTCATCCTCGAGGTCAAGGCGGGCGAGGGCGGCGAGGAGTCCGCGCTGTTCGCCGGCGACCTGCTGCGGATGTACCTGCGCTACGCCGAGCGGGTCGGCTGGAAGACCGAGATCCTCGACGCCAACGAGTCCGACCTCGGCGGCTACAAGGACGTCCAGGTCGCCGTGAAGACCAAGGGCGGCGGCGGTGCCACCGAGCCCGGACAGGGCGTCTGGGCGCGGCTGAAGTACGAGGGCGGGGTGCACCGCGTCCAGCGGGTGCCCGCCACCGAGTCGCAGGGCCGGATCCACACCTCCGCCGCCGGCGTGCTGGTCACGCCCGAGGCCGAGGAGGTCGAGGTCGAGATCGTCGCCAATGACCTGCGGATCGACGTCTACCGCTCCTCGGGCCCCGGCGGCCAGTCCGTCAACACCACCGACTCCGCGGTGCGCATCACCCACCTGCCCACCGGCATCGTCGTCTCCTGCCAGAACGAGAAGAGCCAGCTGCAGAACAAGGAGCAGGCGATGCGCATCCTGCGCTCCCGGCTGCTGGCCGCCGCCCAGGAAGAGGCCGAGCGCGAGGCGTCCGACGCCCGGCGCAGCCAGGTCCGCACGGTCGACCGCTCCGAGCGCATCCGCACGTACAACTTCCCGGAAAACCGCATCTCGGACCACCGCGTCGGCTTCAAGGCGTACAACTTGGACCAGGTGCTCGACGGCGAACTCGACCCGGTCATCCAGGCGTGCGTCGACGCCGACTCGGCTGCCAAGCTCGCCGCCGCCCAGTAAGGCGGCACGACCCGTAAGACCCTGCACGAACCGGCTGGAGGACCCCAGTGCAGCAATCCCCCGGGGGGCACAGCGACCCCCAGCGGCCCCGCCGCGGGCCGAGCCCCCGGTCTCTGCTGCTCGCAGAGGTGGCGCAGGCCACCCAGCGGCTGGCCGACGCCGGCGTGCCCTCGCCGCGCTTCGACGCCGAGGAGCTCGCCGCGCATGTGCACGGCGTCAAGCGGAGCCAGCTGCACACCGTCCCCGACGCGGACTTCGACGCCCGCTACTGGGAGGCGATCGCCCGCCGCGAGGCGCGTGAGCCGCTCCAGCACATCACCGGCCGGGCCTTCTTCCGCTACCTCGAACTCCACGTCGGGCCGGGGGTGTTCGTGCCCCGGCCGGAGACCGAGTCGGTGGTCGGCTGGGCGATAGACGCCGTACGGGCCATGGACGTCGTCGAGCCGCTCATCGTCGACCTGTGCACCGGCTCCGGGGCGATCGCCCTGGCGCTGGCGCAGGAGGTGCCGCGCTCGCGGGTGCACGCCGTGGAGCTGTCCGAAGAGGCCCTGGAGTACGCCCGCAAGAACGTCGAGGGGTCCCGCGTCGTTCTCCATCACGGTGACGCGCTGACCGCGCTTCCCGAACTGGACGGGCAGGTCGACCTGGTCGTCTCCAACCCGCCGTACATCCCGCTGACCGAGTGGGAGTACGTCGCCCCCGAGGCCCGCGACCACGACCCGGAGCTGGCGCTGTTCTCGGGCCAGGACGGCCTGGACACCATCCGTGGCATCGAGCGGACCGCACACCGCCTGCTGCGGCCCGGTGGCCTGGTCGTCATCGAGCACGCCGACACCCAGGGCGGACAAGTGCCGTGGATCTTCACCGAGGAGAAGGGGTGGGCGGACGCGGCCGACCACCCCGATCTCAACAACAGGCCCCGCTTCGCCACCGCACGCCGGGCGACGCCATGACGCATCCCGCCTTGACGCCCGATGCAGCCGATGCATCCGATGTATTCGTTCCGCACGAGGAGGTCCCGTAATGGCACGGCGATACGACTGCAGCGACGCCACGGACCGCGCGACCGGTCTGCGCGAAGCCGCCTCGGCCGTCCGCCGCGGTGAGCTGGTCGTGCTGCCGACCGACACCGTGTACGGGGTCGGCGCGGACGCCTTCAGCGCGGAGGCCGTCGGCGACCTGCTGGAGGCCAAGGGCCGCGGCCGCGGAATGCCCTCCCCGGTCCTCGTCGGGTCCCCCAACACCCTGCACGGGCTGGTCACCGACTTCTCCGAGCAGGCCTGGGAGCTGGTCGACGCCTTCTGGCCCGGCGCGCTCACCCTCGTCGCCCGGCACCAGCCGTCGCTGACCTGGGACCTGGGCGAGACCCGGGGCACGGTCGCGGTGCGGATGCCGCTGCACCCCGTCGCGATCGAGCTGCTCACCGAATTCGGCCCGATGGCCGTCTCCAGCGCCAACCTCACCGGCCACCCGTCCCCGCAGGACTGCGACGCCGCACAGGAGATGCTGGGCGACTCGGTCTCCGTCTACCTCGACGGCGGCCCCACGCCCGCCGCCGTACCGTCCTCGATCGTCGATGTCACCGGCAAGGTCCCGGTGCTGCTGCGCGAGGGCGCGATCAGCGCGGACGAGCTGCGCAAGGTGGTACCCGAGCTCGAGGTGGCCAATTGATGGCGCCCCTGGGGCGTGGCATAGCGGGACCAGGCGGCGACACCCATCCCCCGGTACCCCCCGCACCCCTCTTCCGGATCCTCCACGTCAGCACCGGCAACGTCTGCCGCTCGCCGATCACCGAGCGGCTGCACCGCCATGCCCTGGAACTGCGCCTGGGCGGTCCCCACTGCGGCGGGCTGGTCGTCGAGAGCGCCGGCACCTGGGGGCATGAAGGCGCCCCCATGGAGGCGCACGCCGCCACGGTGCTGTCGGACTACGGCGCGGACCCGGCCGACTTCATCGGCCGAGAGCTGCTCGACGAGCACGTCATCCGCGCCGACCTGGTGCTCACCGCCACCCGCGACCACCGCGCGCAGGTGATCTCGATGGGCCACTCCGCGGGACTGCGCACCTTCACGCTCAAGGAGTTCAACCGGCTGGTGCGGGCCATAGACCCCGCCACACTGCCCGAACCCGACCCGGACCTGCCGGACGGCGGGCTGGTCGAGCGGGCCCGTGCGCTGGTCGGTGCCGCCGCCGCGCTGCGCGGCTGGCTGCTGGCGCCCAACCCGGAGTCCGACGAGGTCTACGACCCCTACGGGGCCCCCATCACCTTCTTCCGCTCCATCGGCGACGAGATCAACCAGGCGCTGGACCCGGTCGTCACCGCCCTCACGGGACTCCCCGCACGGGCGTAGCAGGGCCCTGGGCGCGGGTGCCGGATCCCCGGTCTCCCCGACAGGACCGCACACCGCGCCCGATCGCCGCGCCGCGCCTACATTGGGACTACGTCCCCGTACGAGGCCCGGAGCCAGCGATGCCCGCTACCACCGCGTCACCCCGCAGCGAGTCCCCGGCCGGTCGTGCGCCGGCCGCCGAGCCCGCAGCCGGCCCCGGTGCCGGCGGGGCCGAGGCGGCCGAGGAACGGGCCCGGGCCGCCGCCCGTGAGGGGGTCACCCACCCGGCCGGTGCGCCGGACTTCGCCGCGCTGCTGAGCCAGGACCCCGAGATCGCCGGCGTACTGCTCGGCGAGAGCGCCCGGCAGAGCGACGGGCTGCAGCTGATCGCCGCGGAGAACTTCACCTCACCCGCCGTCCTCGCCGCCCTCGGCTCCCCGCTGGGCAACAAGTACGCCGAGGGCTATCCGGGCGCCCGGCACCACGGCGGCTGCGAGATCGTCGACCTCGCCGAGCGGATCGCGGTGGAGCGCGCCAAGGCCCTTTTCGGCGCCGAACACGCCAACGTCCAGGCACACTCCGGGTCTTCGGCCGTATTGGCCGCCTACGCCGCCCTGCTGCGCCCGGGAGACACCGTCCTGGCCCTGTCCCTGCCGCACGGCGGACACCTCACTCACGGATCGCCGGCCAACTTCTCCGGCCGCTGGTTCGACTTCGCGGGGTACGGCGTCGACGAGGAGACCGGGCTGCTGGACTACGACGTGATCCGCGAGCTGGCCCGCGCCCGCCGCCCCAAGGCGATCGTCTGCGGCTCGATCTCCTACCCCCGGCACATCGACTACGCCGCCTTCCGCGATATCGCCGACGAGACCGGCGCGTATCTGATCGCCGATGTCGCGCACCCGCTCGGGCTGATCGCCGGGGGAGCGGCGCCCAGCCCCGTCCCGTACGCGCATGTGGTGTGCGGCACCACGCACAAGGTGCTGCGCGGGCCGCGCGGCGGGCTGATCCTGTGCGGGGCGAAACTGGCCGAACGGATCGACCGCGCGGTGTTCCCCTTCACTCAAGGGGGTGCGCAGATGAACGCGATCGCCGCCAAGGCCGTCGCCTTCGCGGAGGCCGCCACGCCCGCCTTCGCCGGGTACGCCCGCCAGGTCGTCGCCAATGCCCGGGCGCTCGCCGGGGCACTGGCCGAGCAGGGCCTGGCGATCACCACCGGCGGCACCGACACCCATCTGATCACCGCCGACACCACGCCCCTCGACCTGGACGCCCGCACCGCACGCGGCCGGCTGGCGGCCGCCGGGATCGTGCTGGACACCTGCGCGCTGCCCTGCGCCGACCGGACCGCGACACGCCGGACCGGGCTGCGGCTGGGCACCGCCGCGGTGACGACCCAGGGGATGGGCGAGGCCGAGATGCGGCGGGTCGCGGAGCTGATCGTGGGGGCGCTGCGGGAGGACGGCGAGGTCCGCTCCGGGACCGTCGCATTGGTCCACGCCTTTCCGCCATATCCGGATCACGGATGATGGCGGGAACCGTCCGCTGACGCGTGACGTCTTCTCCTGTATTCACGGCCAGGGGGCGGACACGCATAAGGTGTGGGGCTGTGATGGCCAGCTATACCAATGGGGCAGCCCGTGCGTGAATACCTGCTGACGCTGTGCGTCACGGCCGCGGTGACCTACCTGCTGACCGGGCCGGTGCGGAAGTTCGCGATCGCGGCCGGTGCGATGCCGGAGATCCGCGCGCGTGATGTGCACCGCGAGCCGACACCGCGGCTCGGCGGTATCGCGATGTTCGGCGGGCTGTGCGCCGGCCTGCTGGTCGCCTCGCACCTGACCAACCTCAAGAGCGTCTTCGAGAACTCCAACGAGCCGCGGGCGCTGCTGTCGGGCGCCGCGCTGATCTGGATCCTCGGCGTGCTGGACGACAAGTGGGGCGTCGACGCGCTGGTCAAGCTCGGCGGCCAGATGATCGCCGCGGGTGTGATGGTCCTGCAGGGTCTGACGATCCTGTGGATCCCGATCCCCGGTGTCGGCACGGTCTCGCTGACCCCGATGCAGGGCACGCTGCTGACCGTCGCGCTGGTCGTGATCACCATCAACGCGGTGAACTTCGTGGACGGCCTGGACGGCCTGGCCTCGGGCATGGTGTGCATCGCCGCCGCGGCGTTCTTCATGTACGCGTACCGGATGTGGTTCGGCTACGGCATCGAGGCGGCCGCGCCCGCAACGCTGTTCTCGGTCGTTCTGATGGGTATGTGCCTGGGCTTTCTGCCGCACAACATGCACCCGGCGCGGATCTTCATGGGCGACTCGGGGTCGATGCTGATCGGCCTGGTGATGGCGGCCGGCGCGGTCTCGGTGACCGGCCAGGTCGACCCGGATCTGCTCAACCTGAAGGCGGGCGGTCTGCGCGAGGCCACCCACGCGATGGTGCCGGTCTACATCCCGCTGCTGCTGCCGCTGACGATCATCGCGGTGCCGGTCGCCGACCTGATCCTGGCGATCGTGCGCCGTACGTGGAAGGGCCAGTCGCCGTTCGCCGCCGACCGCGGGCATCTGCACCACCGGCTGCTGGAGATCGGGCACTCGCACAGCCGGGCGGTGCTGATCATGTACTTCTGGTCGGCGCTGATCGCGTTCGGCGCGGTCGCGTACTCGGCGAACAACGCCAGCATGTGGATCGTGCTGGGCATCGTGCTGCTGAGCGCGGTCGGCCTGGTGCTGCTTCTGCTGCCGCGCTTCACCCCGCGGGCGCCGCGCTGGGCGGAGTGGATGGTTCCGCCCCGCTACCGCAGGGTCACCCGTACGGCGGCGGTACCGGCGATGGCGGCGGCGGACGGCGGGAGCGCCGACGCGCCGGAGGAGGAGCGCGAGCCGGTCCCGGCGGGCATCCACGGGGCCACCGCGATCGGCGACCGGTCACGCTTCGTGGACCGCCGGAGGGCGGGGAGTCATCGCTGATACGGCGGTCCGGTCGCCCGAACGGGCATCGGAAACCGGGGCGGTTGACCCCATACCAGACAAAAAGCCGGCCGTCAGTGCACCAACGCGCAGGTTCACGCTCAGGTGTGACAGGGTCCACACGAACCAGGTAAAGACCTCATCAAATAGTTTGTGATACCGTTCACGAAACCCGGCGACAGAGCCGAAGGACCGTAGTGCGACTGTCCTTGGGCCTCAGGTTCCGCCTCAGGCCGGGTCTACGCTCGTCCCTGACGACACACCCCCACCCCTTGCCGGAGCGCCGCCATGCAGTCGAATGACGCCCGACTACTCCTTCACGCCGTTGTGCCCACGCTCGCCATCGGCGTCCTCGCCATTGTCGTGAGCGCTGTGGTCGCAGGCGCGCAGGGAGCGATCGGCGCCGTCGTCGGCACCGCGCTGGTGATGCTCGTCATGGGAGCGGGTCTGGTTGTCCTGCAGAAGACCGCGAAGAACCTCCCGCAGCTGTTCCAGATGATGGGCCTGCTGCTCTACACGACGCAGATCCTGTTCGTGCTGGTCTTCCTGATCGCCTTCAAGGACACAACCCTCTTCGACACCAAGGCATTTGCGTTCACCCTGCTCGGCACGACCCTCGTGTGGATCGCGGCGCAGACCCGCGGCCATATGAAGGCGAAAGTTCTTTACGTGGATCCCGACTCTGCCGACACGAAGAAGGCGGAGACGGCGGGGTCGCCGACGTGACACGTAGGGCCGAAATAAATGCCCTCATGCGGGCCTGCTATCGTCCGGTGCCAACTGCGGCACAGATGGCGCAGGCGGCTGAGCTCCCGAGTTCCACTCGAGGAAACGGGCAGTTCTCGCGGCCGATGCCTGTGATCCGGCCCGGCCCAGCGCCGGCCGGCCGCCCCCAAATCCGTAAGACCAGTCCAGTGCCGCTCCGTGGCTCAACGCCGCGCCGACACAACGAGGTTGCCGTACCCATGCGCCACGCTGAAGGAGCCCGCGGTGAGTGCTGAAACGATGCTCGCCTTCAACACGGAGTGCCACCTCCTCATTCCGGGGTGTGGCTTCGAGGCCCCGGGTCTTCATTCGTTCGTATTCGAACCCCTCTTCACGATCGGCGGCTTCGAGTTCAACAAGCCGATGCTGCTGGCTCTGCTCAGCACGGTCGTCGTGGTGTGGTTCTTCTGGGCCGCATTCGGCAAGGCCAAGGTCGTGCCCGGAAAGCTCCAGATGATCGGCGAGGCGGGCTACGACTTCGTGCGCCGCGGTCTGGTCTATGACGCGCTGGGCAAGAAGGAGGGCGAGAAGTACGTCCCCCTGATGGTCTCGCTGTTCTTCTTCGTGTGGATCATGAACCTGTGGTCGATCATCCCGGTCATGGCGTTCCCGGTGACGTCGGTCATCGCCTTCCCCATCGGCCTCGCCGCGATCGTCTACATCCTGTGGGTCTACCTGACCTTCAAGAAGCACGGGTTCGTCGGCGGCCTGAAGAACATCACGGGCTATGACAAGTCGCTCGGCTGGGTGCTGCCGCTGATCGTCGTCATCGAGTTCCTGTCGAACATGATCATCCGGCCCTTCACCCACGCGGTCCGGCTCTTCGCGAACATGTTCGCCGGCCACCTGCTGATCCTGATGTTCACCATCGCCAGCTGGTACCTGCTGAACGGCATCGGCATCGTCTACGCCGGCGCCTCGTTCGCCATGACCCTCGCGATGACGGCCTTCGAGCTCTTCATCCAGGCTGTCCAGGCGTACGTCTTCGTCCTCCTGGCCTGCAACTACGTCCAGGGCGCGCTCGCCGAGCACCACTGAGCACCCCGCCTCCCAGCCCCAACAGCTGTCCGGTGGCCAACCCCCACCGGTCCGTGAAATGAGAAGGAAGTAACGGCATGTCCGCTGCTCTCGAGACTGTCAACCTCGCCTCCGCGACCGCCTTCACCGGCAGCGCCAGCGCCATCGGCTACGGCCTCGCCGCGATCGGTCCCGGCGTCGGCGTCGGCATCATCTTCGGTAACGGCACCCAGGCCCTGGCTCGTCAGCCCGAGGCCGCCGGCCTGATCCGCACCAACCAGATCATGGGTTTCGCCTTCTGTGAGGCGCTCGCCCTCATCGGCATCGTCATGGGCTTCGTTTTCAAGTAAACGAACCATCGACACCCATTTAGACGGAAGGCACTGATGTGAAGCCCCTGGTGAACATGGCGGCGGAGGTTCCCGAGAACCCCCTGGTCCCGCCGATTCCGGAGCTGGTCATCGGCCTGATCGCGTTCTTCATCGTCTTCGGCATCCTGGCCAAGAAGCTCCTCCCGACCATCAACAAGGTTCTGGACGAGCGTCGGAAGCTGATCGAAGGCCGGATCGATGACGCCGAGGCGATTCAGGCCGAGGCCCAGCAGGTGCTCGCGGACTACCGGGCCCAGCTGGCCGACGCCCGCCACGAGGCCGCGCGCCTGCGCCAGGAGGCGCAGGAGCAGGGTGCGACTCTCATTGCTGAGATGCGCGCCGAGGGCCAGCGGCAGCGTGAGGAGATCATCGCTGCCGGTCACGCCCAGATCGAGGCGGACCGTAAGGCGGCCGCGCAGGCACTGCGTCAGGACGTGGGCACGCTCGCCACCGAGCTGGCCGGCAAGCTCGTCGGCGAGTCCCTCGAGGACCACGCCCGGCAGAGCCGGACCATCGACCGCTTCCTCGACGAGCTCGAGGCCCAGGCGGCGACGGACACGACGAAGGCTGAGGCCGGCCGATGAACGGAGCGAGCCGCGAGGCACTCGCCTCCGCACGCGAGCAGCTCAACGCGCTGACGGACGACGCTGCCGTCGACGCGGCGAAGCTCGCCGAGGAGCTGGCTGCCGTCACCGCTCTGCTCGACCGCGAGGTGTCGCTGCGTCGGGTCCTGACCGACCCGGCGCAGGCCGGCGAGGCGCGGGCCGAACTGGCCGCACGGCTGCTCCGCGGCCAGATCGGCGGACCGGCTCTCGACCTGGTCGCCGGCATGGTCCGCTCCCGCTGGTCGCGCTCGCGCGACCTGACGGACGCGCTCGAGGAGCTGGCCTTCAGCGCCGACCTCGTCGCGGCCCAGCGGGCCGGCGGGCTCGACGACGTCGAGGACGAGCTGTTCCGGTTCGGCCGGATCGTCGGCTCCAACGGCGAGCTGCGTCGTGCGCTGACCGACCCGAACGCGACGGTCGCGGCCAAGACGGAGCTGCTGCA
Source organism: Streptomyces sirii (assembly GCF_045690365.1). Classification (NCBI taxonomy): domain Bacteria; kingdom Bacillati; phylum Actinomycetota; class Actinomycetes; order Kitasatosporales; family Streptomycetaceae; genus Streptomyces; species Streptomyces sirii. The sequence goes on from NZ_CP147982.1 coordinate 6,166,360, forward strand.
TTCGCTGCTGGGCGGCCGGGCCAACCCGGTCACCGAGCGGATCGTGATCCGTCTTGTCGCACAGCCGCGGGGCCGTAGCCTGGAAGCGGGGCTCGACGCCCTCTCCAAGCTGGCGGCGAGCCGCCGGGACCGCATGGTCGCGGTGGTCACCTCCGCGGTGCCCCTCAGCGACGGGCAGCGGGAGCGGCTGAACGCCTCCCTGTCCTCGCTGTACGGACGGCAGATCCACCTGAACCTCGACGTGGACCCCGAGGTCCTCGGCGGCGTGCAGGTACGGATCGGCGACGAGGTCATCAACGGGACCATCGCGGAGCGCCTCGACGAGGCGGCCCGGCGGATGGCCGGCTGACCCAGCCACCAACTCAAGAGCTGCACAACCGGCGGCCAGGCGCCGGGCCAGCCGGCCGGACCGAGAGGTCCGGCTGCGGTCCGGAAGAAGCCCCGGAGACCAGCACAAGCATGACGGCGGCCCGAGTTGGGCCGTAGGCGGAAACCCCCTGGGGACATCCCCCAGACCCCCGCAAGTAACTTCGGGCCCAACAAGGAGAGCAGGGAACCCAGATGGCGGAGCTCACGATCCGGCCGGAGGAGATCCGGGACGCGCTGGAGAACTTCGTCCAGGCGTACAAGCCGGACGCGGCCTCGCGCGAGGAGGTCGGCACGGTAAGCGAGGCCGGAGACGGCATCGCGAAGGTCGAGGGCCTTCCCTCGGCGATGGCGAACGAGCTGCTGAAGTTCGAGGACGGCACGCTCGGTCTTGCGCTGAACCTGGAAGAGCGCGAGATCGGTGCGGTTGTCCTCGGCGAGTTCAGCGGTATCGAGGAGGGCCAGCCGGTGCAGCGCACCGGTGAGGTGCTCTCGGTCGCCGTGGGCGAGGGCTACCTCGGCCGCGTCGTCGACCCGCTGGGCAACCCGATCGACGGCCTCGGCGAGATCGAGTCCGAGGACCGCCGCGCCCTGGAGCTGCAGGCTCCGGGCGTCATGGTCCGTAAGTCGGTCCACGAGCCCATGGAGACCGGCTACAAGGCCGTCGACTCGATGGTGCCGATCGGCCGCGGCCAGCGTCAGCTGATCATTGGTGACCGCCAGACCGGCAAGACCGCCCTGGCCGTCGACACGATCATCAACCAGCGCGACAACTGGCGCTCGGGCGACCCGAAGAAGCAGGTCCGCTGCATCTACGTCGCCATCGGCCAGAAGGGCTCCACCATCGCGTCCGTGCGCGGTGCGCTGGAGGAGGCCGGCGCCCTGGAGTACACCACCATCGTCGCCGCCCCGGCGTCCGACCCGGCGGGCTTCAAGTACCTGGCGCCCTACACCGGCTCGGCCATCGGCCAGCACTGGATGTACCAGGGCAAGCACGTCCTGATCATCTTCGACGACCTCTCGAAGCAGGCCGACGCCTACCGCGCCGTGTCCCTGCTGCTGCGCCGTCCGCCGGGCCGTGAGGCCTACCCGGGCGACGTCTTCTACCTGCACTCGCGTCTGCTGGAGCGCTGCGCCAAGCTCTCCGACGAGATGGGCGCCGGCTCGATGACCGGCCTCCCGATCGTCGAGACCAAGGCGAACGACGTGTCGGCGTTCATCCCGACCAACGTCATCTCCATCACCGACGGCCAGTGCTTCCTGGAGTCGGACCTCTTCAACGCCAACCAGCGTCCGGCGCTGAACGTCGGTATCTCCGTCTCCCGTGTCGGTGGTTCCGCCCAGCACAAGGCCATGCGCCAGGTCTCCGGCCGGCTCCGCGTGGACCTCGCCCAGTACCGCGAGCTGGAGGCGTTCGCCGCCTTCGGTTCCGACCTGGACGCGGCCTCCAAGGCGCAGCTGGAGCGCGGTAAGCGCATGACCGAGCTGCTCAAGCAGCCTCAGTACTCCCCGTACGCGACCGAGGACCAGGTCGTCTCCATCTGGGCCGGCACCAACGGCAAGATGGACGACGTGCCGGTCGAGGACATCCGCCGCTTCGAGCGGGAGCTCCTGGACCACCTCCACCGGGAGAAGAAGGACCTGCTGACCAGCATCCGCGAGGGCGCCAAGATGTCCGACGACACCATCGGTGCGATCGCCGAGGCCGTCGAGGGCTTCAAGCAGCAGTTCGAGACCTCGGACGGCAAGCTGCTCGGCGAGGACGCCCAGGCCGGCACGAGCAAGTGACGACGGAAGGGACCTGATCCATGGGAGCCAAGCTCCGGGTCTACAAGCGTCGCATCCGCTCCGTCACCGCGACCAAGAAGATCACCAAGGCGATGGAGATGATCGCCGCCTCGCGCGTCGTCAAGGCGCAGCGCCAGGTGGCGGCGTCGACGCCGTACGCGAGTGAACTGACCCGCGCGGTGACGGCGGTTGCCACGGGCTCGAACACCCAGCACCCGCTGACGACCGAGGCGGAGAAGCCGTCGCGGGCCGCGCTGCTGCTCATCACGAGCGACCGCGGTCTGGCCGGCGGCTACTCCTCCAACGTCATCAAGGCCGCGGAGCAGCTCACCGAGCGGCTCAAGGCCGAGGGCAAGGAGGTCGACGCGTACATCGTCGGGCGCAAGGGGGTGTCGTACTACAGCTTCCGCGAGCGCAAGGTCGTGGAGTCGTGGACCGGCTTCACCGACAGCCCGTCGTACGCGGACGCCAAGGCGATCGCCGCGCCGCTGATCGAGGCCGTCCAGAAGGACACCGCCGAGGGCGGCGTGGACGAACTCCACATCGTCTTCACCGAGTTCGTCTCGATGATGACGCAGACGGCGCTCGACGACCGGCTGCTGCCGCTGTCCCTCGACAAGGCGGCCGCGGAGTCGGCGGAGTCGTCCAAGGGCGAGATCCTTCCGCTCTTCGACTTCGAGCCGTCGGCCGAGGACGTCCTCGACGCCCTGCTTCCGCGGTACGTCGAGTCGCGGATCTACAACGCGCTTCTGCAGGCCGCCGCCTCCAAGCACGCCGCCACGCGTCGTGCGATGAAGTCGGCGACCGACAACGCGGAAGAGCTCATCAAGTCGCTCTCGCGGCTTGCCAACGCGGCCCGACAGGCCGAAATCACCCAGGAAATCAGCGAGATCGTCGGTGGCGCCAGTGCTCTGGCCGACGCGACCGCGGGGAGTGACTGACCACTATGACCACCACTGTTGAAACGGCCACGGCAACGGGCCGCGTCGCCCGGGTCATCGGCCCGGTCGTCGACGTGGAGTTCCCCGTCGACGCGATGCCGGAGATCTACAACGCGCTGACCGTCGAGGTCGCCGACCCGGCCCAGGCCGGAGCGCTCAAGGTCCTGACCCTCGAGGTCGCCCAGCACCTGGGCGAGGGCCTGGTCCGTGCCATCTCCATGCAGCCCACCGACGGTCTGGTCCGCCAGGCCGCGGTGACCAACACCGGCGCCGGGATCACCGTCCCGGTCGGCGACATCACCAAGGGCAAGGTGTTCAACACCCTCGGTGAGATCCTGAACAAGCCGGAGGCCGCGTCCGAGGTCACCGAGCGCTGGGCGATCCACCGCAAGGCCCCGACCTTCGACCAGCTCGAGTCCAAGACCGAGATGTTCGAGACGGGCGTCAAGGTCATCGACCTGCTGACCCCGTACGTCAAGGGCGGCAAGATCGGTCTGTTCGGTGGTGCCGGTGTCGGCAAGACCGTTCTGATCCAGGAAATGATCTACCGCGTGGCGAACAACCACGACGGTGTGTCGGTGTTCGCCGGTGTCGGCGAGCGCACCCGTGAGGGCAACGACCTCATCGAGGAAATGACGGACTCCGGCGTCATCGACAAGACCGCACTGGTCTTCGGTCAGATGGACGAGCCGCCGGGCACCCGTCTGCGCGTCGCCCTGGCCGGTCTGACCATGGCGGAGTACTTCCGCGATGTGCAGAAGCAGGACGTGCTCTTCTTCATCGACAACATCTTCCGCTACACCCAGGCGGGTTCCGAGGTCTCCACGCTGCTCGGCCGTATGCCGTCCGCGGTGGGTTACCAGCCGAACCTGGCGGACGAGATGGGTCTGCTGCAGGAGCGCATCACCTCGACCCGCGGTCACTCGATCACCTCGATGCAGGCGATCTATGTCCCCGCGGACGACCTGACCGACCCGGCGCCGGCCACCACCTTCGCCCACCTGGACGCGACCACCGTTCTGTCGCGCCCGATCTCGGAGAAGGGCATCTACCCGGCGGTGGACCCGCTGGACTCGACGTCCCGGATCCTGGACCCCCGCTACATCTCGCAGGACCACTACAACTGCGCCTCGCGCGTCAAGACGATCCTGCAGAAGTACAAGGACCTCCAGGACATCATCGCGATTCTGGGTATCGACGAGCTGGGCGAGGAGGACAAGCTCACCGTCCACCGCGCCCGTCGTATCGAGCGGTTCCTGTCGCAGAACACCCACGTGGCGAAGCAGTTCACCGGTGTCGACGGCTCGGACGTCTCGCTCGACGAGTCGATCACCGCGTTCAACGCGATCGCGGACGGTGACTACGACCACTTCCCCGAGCAGGCGTTCTTCATGTGCGGTGGCATCGAGGACCTCAAGGCCAATGCCAAGGAGCTGGGCGTCTCCTGACCCCGGAGCGGTATCGGGGGCGGCCCTGGCCGCCCCCGGTCCGTACGACCACTAGTATTTGACCCAACATCTGCCGAACCAGGCAGGTGGAGACCCGAGGAGCCATCGTGGCTGAGCTGCACGTCGAGTTGGTCGCCGCGGACCGTCAGGTCTGGTCCGGCGAGGCCAGCCTGGTCGTCGCGCGCACCTCGTCGGGCGACATCGGCGTCATGCCCGGACATCAGCCGCTGCTCGGCGTGCTGCAGTCGGGCCCGGTGACGATTCGTACGACCGGCGAGAGCGGGGACGGCACCGTCGTCGCCGCCGTGCACGGCGGCTTCATCTCGTTCGCCGACAACAAGCTGTCTCTGCTCGCGGAGATCGCCGAGCTGTCGGACGAGATCGATGTCCAGCGCGCGGAGCGGGCCCTGGAGCGAGCGAAGTCGGACGCTGACGCGGCCGCCGAGCGTCGCGCCGATGTCCGGCTGCGTGCGGTGACGGGCGTTCACTGAGCCCCGCCACCGACGAGATCGATCCTCAGCCGCGGGCTGCCCGGGAATGCTCCGGAGCGGCTCGCGGCTGAGGCAATGCAGGTGCGTTTCCCTCCCCCACGCTTCGACGGCGCGGGGGCACCCCCAACGAGGCGAGGAGGTCGGTCGAGATGGTCCTCGCTCTGCTTGTGAGCGGCGCGGTCGTGGTGCTGGTGCTGGTGGGGCTGTTCGTCTTCGGACTGAGGCGGCGGCTCATCCAGCGGTCCGGAGGCACCTTCGACTGCAGCCTGCGCTGGGACGTGCCGGAGGACGAGCCCAGCGGCAAGGGCTGGATCTACGGTGTGGCGCGCTACAACGGTGACCGGATCGAGTGGTTCCGTGTGTTCTCGTACGCGCCCCGGCCCCGCCGCCTCCTGGAGCGCTCCGCCATCGAGGTCCTGCAGCGCCGTACCCCCCAGGGGGAAGAGGAGCTGGCGCTGCTCTCCGACTCCATCGTGCTGGCCTGCGGGCACCGCGGCACCCGCCTGGAGCTGGCGATGAGCGAGGACGCGCTCACCGGCTTCCTGGCGTGGCTGGAGGCGGCGCCGCCCGGCCAGCGGGTGAACGTGGCCTGACGGGCGGCCGGTACCTGAGGGGCGACGGCCTGTAGGGGAGGGGCGAACAGATCCCGTAGGGGATACGAGGGCCCCCTGCGGGGCCCAACGCGGGGGGTGGGGGACGGTGTTCCCCGAGCTCGCGAGGAGTCCGGCGCGGCATCCCGCTACGGCCCCCGGCCACAGCCCCCGACGCGGCATCCGACTACGGCCCGTCGACCCCTAACTCCTGTGCCAGTACGGCGGCTTGTACCCGGCTGCGCAGATCGAGCTTGGCCAGCAGCCGGCTGACATGGGTCTTCACGGTGGCCTCCGCCATCGCCAGCCGCAGGGCGATATCGGCGTTCGACAGCCCCCGCCCCAGGCACCCCAGCACCTCCCGCTCGCGCGGCGTCAGCGCGTCGAGCACCGCCGGATCCGGCGCCGCACCGTCCCGGGCCGGCCGGGACGCCGTGCGGGGGCTGGCGAACTCCGCGATCAGGCGCCGGGTCACCGCCGGCGCGATCAACCCCTCGCCGGACGCCACCGTGCGCACCGCGGTCAGCAGCGCGGCCGCGTCGCTGTCCTTGAGCAGAAAGCCGGCGGCCCCCGCCCGCAGCGCCCCGAAGACGTATTCGTCCAGGTCGAAGGTGGTCAGCACCAGCACGTCCGACAGCTGCTCGGCGACCACCTGGCGGGTGGCGGAGACCCCGTCGAGGCGGGGCATCTGGATGTCCATGAGGACGAGGGTGGGGCGCAGCTCGCGGGCGAGCCGTACCGCCTCCTCGCCGTCCTCCGCCTCCCCGACGACCTCGATGTCGGGGGCGGAGCGCAGGATGAGGACCAGCCCGGCCCGTACGGCGGACTGGTCCTCGGCGACGAGAACCCGGATCGGCTGCGCGTCGGCGCCTGTCATCGTTGCTCTTCCTCCTCGGCGGCGGGCAGCGCTGCCCGCACCAGCCAGACTCTGCCGGCCGGCCCGCTCTCCGGGCCGGCCTCGAATGCCCCGCCCAGCAGGGCGATCCGCTCCCGCATCCCGACCAGGCCGGTGCCGGAGCCCGGCGCGCGGGGACCGGGCCGGTCGGCGAACGGGCTGCGGACGGTGACGGTGAGCGCCCCACCGCGCTCGTGGGCGATGCGTACCCGCACCTCACCGGGCGCGGCGTGCTTGAGCGCGTTGGTCAGGGACTCCTGGACGATGCGGTACGCGGCCAGCTCGGCCGGCGCCGTCGGCCGCGGCCCGCCCGGTAGGCCGTCCGGACCGCGGGCGTCGTCCAGCACGAAGGTCAGCCCGCTGCTCGCGCCGTTCGCGCGGGCCTGGGCGAGCAGCGCGTCCAGGCCGTCGAGGGTGGGGGTCGCGGCGGGCTCCTCCGCCTGCCCGGTCGCCTCGGGGTCCCGCAACAGGCCGATCAGGCGGCGCATTTCGGCCAGACCCTGCACGCTGTTCTCACGGATCACCCCGAGCGCCTCGCGGGTCGACGACGGGTCGTCGATGGACTGCGCGGCGGTGGCGTGGATCGCGATGGCCGACAGGTGGTTGGCGACCATGTCGTGCAGCTCCCGGGCCATTTTCGCGCGCTCGCCCGCCACCGCCTGGGTCCGGTCCATCTCGGCCAGCAGCGCCATCTGCTCGGCGCGCAGGCGGGCGGACTGGGCGGCGTCGCGGTGGTCGCGGGTGATGACGCCGGTCCAGGCCGGGGCGATGGTGATCAGCGCGGCGGCGATGACGGCCATCACGACCTGCGGGCTGTGCCACAGGGCGGTCAGGGCGATCGCCGCCAGCACCGTCACCAGGACCGAGTGCAGCGGAATCCGGCGGGCCGCGGCCGGCGGGCCGTAGAGCACCGCCGCGTAGACCACGTCCGTGAACATCAGGACGGTGGCGACCAGCGTGCCGGCGCAGATGTCCAGTGCCAGCGCCGGCACCGCGACGGCCAGCGCGGTCATCGGGGCGGTACGGCGCATCAGCTCGGCCGCCGACATCGCGGTGAGCGCGACCAGGGTGAGCGCGGGCGGCAGCCCCAGGCGCGGGGGGCCGCCGTGCAGATCCATCGCCCACAGCAGCAGCCCGCCGAGCAGCCCGCCGCCCGCGATGAGCACATCGAGGCGGTGCGGCCGTCCGACGGCGGCGGGGGAGCTGGCGGTCACCCCTCCATCAAACACGGCGCCGGGGCCCGCTGCCTCCACGTCCGGGTCATCCCCGCACATCGCGCGCTACATCGAAAGATGCAGTCGCGGATCGTCGTGTGCGACGACGTTCCGGGCGGCGGGCGCTGGGAGGCTTGAGGTGTTCGACGGAGGGGCGGGAAGGGAGACAGCCGTGGTCGTCACGCTGATCATCGCGTGTGAGGTCGGCTTCTGGGTGCTGCTGGCGGCCGGGTTGGCGCTGCGCTATCTGGCGAAGATGCCGCGCACCGGGGCGGCGGTGCTGCTGATGGAGCCGGTGCTGGAGCTGGTGCTGCTGATCGTCACCGCGATCGACCTGAAGAACGGCGCGTCCGCCGACTGGAAGCACGGCCTGGCCGCCCTCTACATCGGCTACACCGTCGCCTACGGCCACTACACGATCAAGTGGGTCGACGGGCACTTCCTGCACCGCTTCGCGGGCGGCCCGCCGCCGGTCAAGCCGCCGCAGTACGGCCTGGCCCGCGCCCGGCACGAGGGGATGCTCTGGCTGCGTACGGTGCTGTGGGTGGCCGTCGCGGTCGCACTGCTGCAGATCGCCATCTGGTATGTCGGCGACGACGGCGACATCGCCTCGCTGCGCGACTGGCAGGGCACCTCGATGCGGATCCTGATCATCCACGGGGTGATCGCGGTCTCCTACCTCGTCTGGCAGAAGAAGGACCCCCGCCCGGCCGCCGCCGCGCAGGAAGCGGACCGGCCGGAGCACAAGACGCTGCGCTGAGGGGTGCCCGGACGGTCACCGCCGGGCACCCCCCGCACTCCTTCGCGCCGGCGCCGTCAGCGCTCGCCGCCCGGTACCCACAGCACGTCCCCGACCTCCTTGTTGGCCGTACGGGCCAGGATGAACAGCAGGTCGGAGAGGCGGTTGAGGTAGGTGGCGGTCAGCGGGTTCATGATGTCGCCGTGCTCGTCCATGGCCGCCCAGGTGGAGCGCTCGGCGCGGCGGACGACCGTGCAGGCCTGGTGCAGCAGGGCCGCGCCGGCCGTACCGCCGGGGAGGATGAAGCTGCGCAGCTTCTCCAGGTCCGCCAGGAAGCGGTCGCACTCGGCCTCCAGTCGGTCGATGTACCTCTGCTCGACGCGCAGCGGCGGGAACTCGGGGTGTTCCACCACCGGGGTCGACAGATCGGCCCCGACGTCGAAGAGGTCGTTCTGCACCTGCAGCAGCACGGTGACGACCTCCTCCGGCAGCGAACCGAGCGCCAGGGCCACGCCGATCGCCGCATTGGCCTCGTTGGCGTCCGCGTAGGCCGCGATCCGCGAATCGGTCTTGGCGGTACGGCTCATATCGCCGAGGGCGGTGGTGCCCTTGTCGCCGGTGCGGGTGTAGATGCGCGTCAGATTCACCATGTGGGCGAGCCTACGCCGCGGCCCTGCGGAAGGCCCGGGTGCACAGGGTCACGGACAGCGCGGCGAAGCCGAGCGCCACCAGGACGCCGTAGACCAGGGCCGAGGAGGCGTACGCGCCGACGAACCCGGCCCGTACCGCGTCCACGAGATAGCGGAACGGCATGAAGTGCGAGAGCACATCGAGCCACTTGGGCCCCAGCGACATCGGCAGCATCAGCCCGGACAGCAGCATCGACGGCATCGTGAGGGCGTTGACGACCGGCCCGAACGCCTGCGGGGTGGCCACCTTCAGCGCCAGCGCGTACGACAGCGAGGCGAGCGCCACAGTCAGCACGGCGACGAAGCCGAAGCCGATGAGGATGCCGGGCAGCGGTGCCCGCAGCCCCATGGCGAGCGCGGCCAGGACCAGCAGGGCGGCCTGGAGGACGAACAGCGCGGCATCCCGCAGCACCCGCCCCAGCAGCAGCGCCAGCCGGCTCACCGGCGTCACCCGCATCCGCTCCACCACCCCGTACTGCTTCTCGACGATCAGGCCGAAGCCGCAGAACGAGGCGCCGAACAGGGCGAGTTGGAGCAGCAGGCCGGGCACCAGCACCTGCCAGGAGCTGCCGGAGGAGGTCAGCGGCAGATCGGTCAGCAGCGGGCCGAAGAAGAGCAGGTACAGCAGCGGCATCAGCACGCCGAAGAGCATCTGGAGCTTGGAGCGCAGGGTCTGGCGGGCGTAGCGCCCGAAGATCAGCGCGATGTCGGACAGCAGGGACGGCATGGGTGCTCCTAGGCGGCGATCGGGGCGGTGTCCTGGGCGGGGGTGCGGCCGCGCCCGGTGATGGCGAGGAAGGCGTCCTGCAGGGACGCGTCGGAGGAGCCGGCGTGGGTGCGCTTGAGGGCGTCCGGTGTGCCCTCGGCGACCACCACGCCCTTGTCGACGATCACCAGCCGGTCGGCGAGCGCGTCGGCCTCGTCGAGGTAGTGGGTGGTCAGGAAGACGGTGGTGCCGTGCTCGGCGCGGATGCGGCGGACCAGATCCCACAGGTCGGCGCGGCTGCCCGGGTCGAGTCCGGTGGTCGGCTCGTCCAGGAACAGCACCTGGGGGCGGTGGGTGAGACCCATCGCGATGTCCAGCCGGCGCCGCTGGCCGCCCGACAGTGCGGAGGTCTTGCGGTCGAGCAGCTCGTCGAGGCCCAGTTCCGCGGCCAACTCCTCGGTCCGGGCCAGGGCCTCGGCCCTGCCGAGGCGGTAGAGGCGGGCCTGGGTGAACAGCTCCTCGCGGACCGAGACGTTCGGGTCGACGCCGCCGGACTGGGCGACGTACCCCGACGCCCGGCGCACCCCCGCCGGGTCGCCGGCCAGGTCGCAGCCGGCGACGGTGGCGCTGCCGCCGGTGGGTGCCAGCAGGGTCGTGAGCATCCGCAGGGTGGTGGTCTTGCCGGCGCCGTTGGGGCCGAGGAAGCCCAGGATCTCGCCGCGCTCGACGGTGAGGTCGATGCCCCGGACGGCTTCGACGGTGCCCTGTTTGGTGGTGAAGGTCCGGGCGAGCCCGGACGTGCTGATGACTGCCATGGCCACAGAAAAACAGAGAGACTTAAAAATTGCAACGTCACCAAAATTTCAGAGGGTCCATCGATGAGTAGGATCAGGCCATGGCAGAGGGACTCAGGGAGCGCAAGAAGCGGCAGACCCGCCAGTACATCTCGGACGTGGCGACCGGTCTGTTCATGGAGCGCGGCTTCGACGCGGTGACCATCGCGGAGATCGCCGAGGCCGCCGAGGTCTCCGTCAACACCGTCTACAACTACTTCCCGGCCAAGGAGGACCTCTTCCTCGACCGGGGCAAGGGCCTGGTCGACCGGCTGTCGCGCTTCGTGCGGGCGCGTGCCGCGGGGGAGTCGGCCGCCGCCGCGGTGCTGCGGGAGCTGCGCGAGGAGGTGGTGAGCGTCTCGCCCAAGGTCGGGCTGATCGAGGGGTATGACCGCTTCATGAAGGTCGTCCACGGTTCGGCGACCCTCCAGGCCCGCCTGTGGCATCTCCAGCGGGAGCAGTACGAGGACCTGGAGGTCACGCTCCGGCAGGAGACCGGCGCCCCGGACGGCGACCCGATGCCCGGCCTGATGGCCGGCCAGATCGGCTGGGTGCACCAGACCTTGATGACCGCCATCGTCCAGGAGATGCTCGCCGGCCGTAAGCCCGCCGAGGTCTCCCGCGAGGCCCTCGCCCTGCTCGACGAGATCGAGGAGCTGCTGAGCGAGCGGGTCCTCAACTACGCCGTACGGGCGGACGGCTGACCGGGACCGGCTCCCGCCGGTGTGATGTCCGCAATAGAAAATGGCCGAAGCGGCCCGAAGGGCCTCGTTGCGGGGCGGTGGTCGGGTGACGGGTGGGCGTGACGCGCATCTCTAACCCACCAAAGGATCGCCAACGACCGCTAACGTCACCCAAAGACCGACAGGCTTTCAAATGCACAGGGTGTGAGGGGACAGCAGTGGCAAAGAAGCTCGCCGTCATCGGCGCCGGACTGATGGGTTCCGGTATCGCGCAGGTGTCCGCCCAGGCCGGCTGGGACGTCGTCCTGCGCGATGTGACGGACGAGGCGCTGGCCCGCGGCAAGGGCGGCATCGAGGCCTCGTACGAGAAGTTCGTCGCCAAGGGGAAGCTGGCGGCGGCCGACGCCGAGCAGGCGCTGGCCCGCATCACCACGACGACCGACCTGGAGGCCGCCGCCGACGCCGACATCGTCGTCGAGGCCGTCTTCGAGCGGATCGACGTCAAGCGGGAGATCTTCCAGACGCTGGACAAGCTGGTCAAGGACGAGGCCGTGCTGGCCTCCAACACCTCCGCGATCCCGATCACCAAGATCGCGGCGGCCACCTCCCGCCCCGAGCGGGTCGTGGGCACGCACTTCTTCTCGCCGGTGCCGATGATGCAGCTGTGCGAGCTGGTCCGCGGCTACAAGACCAGTGACGAAACCCTCGCCACGGCCCGGGCGTTCGCCGAGTCGGTCGGCAAGACCTGCGTCGTCGTCAACCGCGACGTGGCCGGCTTCGTGACCACCCGGCTGATCGCCGCACTGGTCGTCGAGGCCACCAAGCTCTACGAATCCGGCGTGGCCAGCGCCGAGGACATCGACACCGCCTGCAAGTTGGGCTTCGGTCACGCGATGGGGCCGCTGGCCACCGCCGACCTGACGGGCATCGACATCCTGATGCACGCCACCGACAACATCTACACCGAGTCCCAGGACGAGAAGTTCGCGCCGCCGGAGCTCATGCGGCGGATGGTCGATGCGGGCGATATCGGCCGTAAGAGTGGGCAGGGCTTCTACGAGCACTGATGCCGCGTCAGGTCGATGGACCTGACGGGGTCACCCCATGGGGTGAAAATCGGTATCGGTTCGCTTACAGGCGGCAACTTGGCCGTATGAGAGGCAGTCAGATCTGTAGACGTCCATGCACGAACCCATGACATAGGGGAGCGCATATGCACATCAGGGGCGACCACGCCGAGCTGGTCGTCGGGGGCCGCCTCGACGTCCGCAGCGCGGCGGACGCCCGTACGGCCCTGCACGCCGCCGTCGACTCCGGTCGGGGCGACCTGGTGCTGGACCTGACCGAGCTGGATTCCTGGGACGCCACCGGCCTCGGCGTGATCATGGGCGCGCACCGTCGGGCCGGCCGGGTCAACCGCAGGCTGGTACTGCGCGGAGTGCCCCCTCAGATGCAGCGCCTGCTGGTCGCCACCCGGCTCCACCGCATCCTCGCCATCGAGGGCGGCATCGAAGCGGAATCGCTACCCCGGGTGTGAGGGGCGGGCCGCGGCCGCCCCTCAGGCCGCGCCCGGGGCCGGGCGTCCCCGGGAGAGCGAGATCGCACAAAGCGCTGTGAAGCGTGAACCATCGAACGGCAGAAATGTCGTATACCACGTGATACCGACTAATCCAGGAAGTTCCGGTCAGGAGCCGCCCCCGGCGGTGCAACGTTCCGCTCTCCAGGTCTAAGGTTCGGTTCCCGCCCGTGTGTCATCACCCGCGGCGGGCACCGGACCGGACGCGACACCGAGAACGACCTGTCGGAGCCGGCGGAGTGGAACGAAGCATCTGGGAGCTTGCAGCATGGACCCGAACACCCACCGGGGCCCCGAGGAGTACGGCGAGCAGGACACCCCTGCCGAGCCGCCGGCCCCCGCGTTCGGCGGCGCGCAGGGCGGCTCCGGCGGGCTCTCCCGCGTCGTCCGGCTCGTCTCGGGCCCCTACCTCGTCACCGTCAACCCCGTCGACGGCAGTGAGATAGAACCCTGCCCGCCGGGGGAGCGGCCCGCGGCACCCGGCAAGCTCGACGAGGAGGAGCGCGCCGCGGCCGACCGCGCTGCCGCGCCCCCGCCGCCCCCGGGCCCGCCCGGAGTCGCCGGGCACGACGCCCCACTCGAAGAGCGCACCGAGGACGTCGAGCGCCTGGTCCGGCTGCTCTCCCGCGGCCGCTCCGTCCGCGTCACCGGCCCCTCCGGATCGGGCCGCACCCGGCTGCTGGACGCCGCAGCCACCGCCTGCGCCAGCCTCGCGCCCGACGGCGTGGTCCGGCTCTCCGGTTACCACCGCAACGCCACCGACGTGCTCTACGCGCTGTTCGCCGCCGTGCACCGCGCGCCCGCGCACCGCCCGGACCGGCCCGAGATGCTGCGGATGGTCGCCGAGATCGGCGCGATCGTCGTCCTGGACGACCTGGAGTTCGGCGGTGCCGCACTCGACGAGCTGCTCGACGCCACCCCCGAGTGCGCCTTCCTGATCGCCGCCACCCCCGACGTCGCGGCCCCCAGCGCCGGCTCGCACCTCGAAGAGGTCTTCCTCGGCGGTATCGGCCGCGCCGGCTGCGTACGCCTGCTGGAGCGCGCGCTGGACCGCTCGCTCAGCGAGGACGAGACGGCCTGGGCCGCCGACCTCTGGTTCGAGTCCGAGGGGCTGCCGCTGCGGTTCGTGCAGGCCGCCGCACTGCTGCGGCGGCGCGACCGGCTGCAGAGCCGCCCCGGCGCCCTCGACGACGGCTACGGGCTGTTCCCCGAGGAGGACCGCGGGTCGGACGAGGACGCCGGGTCCGGGGAGCGCCCCGAGGTGCCGCTGCCGTCGCTCGGTGAGGCCGCCGCCCCCGCCCCGCTGCTCGCCTCCCGGCTGAGCGCCGCCGCCCAGGAGACGCTGCGCTTCGCCATCGCGCTCGGCGGCGAGCTGCCGCACCCGGCGCATCTGCCGGCCCTCACCCAGGACACCCACGCCGACGCCTCTCTCGGCGAGCTGCTGGCCTGCGGACTGATCAGCCCCGTGGGCGGCCACTACCGGCTCGCCGCGACCGTCTCGGACCAGCTGTCCGCGGCCGGCTACGCCGAGGGCTCCGCCGCCCGGGCCCACACCGTCGCCCAGCACTACGCCTGGTGGGCCGGGCACCCCTCGGTCACCCCCGAACGGGCCGCCGCCGAGGCCGATGTGGCGCTCGCCGCGATGGGCGTGCTGACCGGGAGCCGGGAGAGCGGCCACGCCAGCGCCGCCGTGCTGCTGGCCCGTACGGCCGCCCCCGCGTTCGCCGCGGCGCTGCACTGGAGCGCCTGGGAGCGCGCCCTGCGGCACGGCCAGGAGGCCGCGCGGCTGGCCGGCGAGGTCGCCGAAGAGGCCTACTTCCACCACGAACTGGGCGTGCTGGCGCTGTGCAGCGGCAGCGTCGACCGGGCGCGCGCCGAGCTGGAGGCGGCCATCGGGCTGCGCGGGGTGCTCTCCGACCGCAACGGCGCGGTGGCCGGGCGGCGGGCGCTGGCGCTGGTCACCGACCGTGCGCGGGCCGCCTCGGCGGCGACCGCGGTCGTCCCGCAGGTCACCGCGGCCGCCGCCGGCGACCCGCGGTCGGCCGCGTCCAAGGAAGCGGCCACCGGACCGTCCGACGCCGTCTCGACCGCCAAGCTGCGCCGGCCCGCAGTGGGGGCGGCCGCGTCCCCGCTCGCCGCCCGGAGCGCCGCGCAGACCGCCGCCACCGAGGTCGTCCCGGCCGCCACCGTCAGCGGCGGTGGCAGCGGCAGTGGCACGAGCGCCGGCAAGGGCGCCAAGCTGTTCGGCGGGGCCCGCCGCAACCTCGTGGCCGCGGGCGCCGGTGCGCTGCTGGTGGCCGTCCTCGGCACCCTCGTCACCCTCGGCGCGACCTCCGGCGGCGACGGCGCCCCCGACGACAAGGTCAGCACCGAGCAGACCACGGACGACAGCACCCCGGACCTGCCGGCGGAGGAACCCGCGACCGGCTCCGACCGGCCCTCCGCCAGGCCGGGCACCTCCCGGCCCGGCGGCGCCTCCGGCTCCGGCAGCCCGTCCCCCTCGTCCAGCGGCCCGGCCACCAGCGGCTCGCCGACCGATCCCGGCACCGAGACGGCGGGCCCCACCACCGGCCCGACCGAGCCGACCGCACGGCCCACCCGGCCCACCGGCCGGCCGACCCCGCCCACCGATCCGCCGACCGGCGAGCCGACCGACCCGACGCCGACCGAGCCCACCGGCGAGCCGACGGAGCCCACCCCGACCGACCCGTCGTCGGAGCCTCCGTCGCAGAGCTCCGCCGCGTCCTCGATCGGCAGCCCGACGGCGAGCGGCTCGTCCGCCGGGAGCAGCTCGCCCGGCGGCGCGGACGGCTCCGCCGGCACGGAGAGCGCGCCGGCCGCCTGACGGCCCGTACGGACAGCGCAACGGCCCGGTACGCGTGTACCGGGCCGTTGCGCTGTGTCCGTGCCGCGGGAGCGGCGGGGTCAGAACAGCCGGAGCTTGTCGTCCTCGATGCCGCGCAGCGCGTCGTAGTCCAGTACGACGCAGCCGATTCCGCGGTCGGTGGCCAGCACACGGGCCTGCGGCTTGATCTCCTGAGCTGCGAAGACGCCCTTCACGGGCGCCAAGTGCGGGTCGCGGTTGAGGAGTTCGAGATAGCGGGTGAGCTGCTCGACGCCGTCGATCTCACCGCGCCGCTTGATCTCGACCGCCACGGTCTGGTTATCAGCGTCCCGGCACAAGATATCCACCGGGCCAATGGCAGTGGGGTATTCACGCCGAATCAGAGAGTAGCCCTCGCCGAGGGTCTCGATGCGGTCCGCGAGGAGCTCCTGGAGGTGCGCCTCCACGCCGTCCTTGATGAGCCCCGGGTCGACGCCCAGCTCGTGGGAGGAGTCGTGCATGACCTCCTCAAGGGTGATGATGAGCTTCTCGCCACCCTTGTTCTCCACCGTCCACACGCTGCCGTCGCCCTCCTTGAGAGTGCAGGGCGGGGACATCCAGTTAAGGGGTTTGTAGGCGCGGTCGTCCGCGTGAATGGAGACCGAGCCGTCCGCCTTCACCAGGATGAGGCGAGGGGCGGAGGGGAGATGGGCGGTGAGCCGGCCCGCGTAGTCCACGGAGCAGCGGGCGATGACGAGACGCATGGGGCGTCACGCTACTCGACCGGAGGCCCGCTACGCGATTCGCCCTGGACCACGGTGCCTTTACGGGGGAAATCCCCGCACCCCCGGCGTTCGCCATTGGCCGGTTGTATGTGCAATCTCCTGGTGCGGGCCTCTTGCGCGGCATACCGTTGAAGCGGGGGGTTGTGAGGCGAACACGCTCCGTCGCGGAACCCCTAGTCCCGTCCCTAGGCCCCGTCCGTCCCGGCGGGGCCGCGAGAGGAGAACCTCATGTCGCTCGACGTCTCACCGGCCCTCCTCGAACAGGCCGAGCGAGGCGAGGTCGACGAAGCCGCATTTGTCGACTGCGTCCGGAAATCCCTGCCTTACGCATGGGGGATGATCAGCTCTCTGGTGGCCCAGCTGAAGGTGGACGGCGGAGAGTTCGCCGACAACCAGACGCCCCCGCCGGACGAGCAGGCGCGCGGCCAACTGCTGCGTGCACTGGCGAGTGACGCCATCCGTGGTTCGCTCGAGCGCCACTTCGGTGTGCGGCTCGCCTTCCAGAACTGCCACCGGGTCGCGGTCTTCCCGCTCGACTCGGCGGTGGACGACCGCCTGGGCCGATTCACCTCGATCCGGGGCCAGCTGCTGAACCAGTCGCCTGAACTCCGCGACTGCTGATCGGAGTTGCTGCCGCTGCGTACGAGGAGCTGGGCGCGCTCCGAAACGCTGTGCCAGCGGCAGCACCACCGCGAGGCCGGACGATGACACCTTCACGGCACGGCGCCGTCGCGCCACCGACCGCGCCGCATCGGGCGGGCTCACCCCAGCTGCGGCATGACCTCCGTGCCCAACCGGCGGACGTTCTCCTCCGTCGCCGCGAGATCACCGGAGCCCTCGACCAGCAGCGCGAAGCGGGTGATGCCCGTACGCTCCGAGGACGCCGCCAGGCGGTCCGCGCACAGGCGGGGCGGGCCCACGGGATGCAGCCGGCACAGCAACTCCGTATAGGCCAGCGGATCGCGCATCGCGCGATAGCGGCCGTCGACCGTCACATGCGCGCCCAGTCCCTGCCGCAGCCAGCCGGGCATCGCCTTCGTCAGGGCCTCGGTCGCCCCCGCGCGGCCGTCCCCGACCTGCACCACGCCCGCCGAGACATGCCCGGCCGCGGCGATCTCGTCGCCGTCCCGGCCGGCCTCCCGCGCGACGGTCCGCCACAGCGCGACCATCTCCGCCTTCTCCTCGTCGCCGCAGTGCATGCCCAGCAGCATCGGCAGCCCGCGCTCGGCGGCCATCCGCACCGACGAGGGGGAGGTGCAGGCCACCACCACCGGCGGTCCCGGGGGTACCGCGCACGGATCGTCCGGATCGCCCAGCGCCTGATCCGGCCGCGGCACCACCGCCACCTCCCGGAAGGCGTAGCGCTCGCCCTGCGCGTCGACCCTGGGCTCGCGCAGCCAGCGCATCAGCAGATCGAGCGATTCGGGGAAGCCGTGCTCGTACGCCGCGAGCCCGGCGCCGAAGACCTCCAGATCGACCCAGGGGCCGCCGCGGCCGACACCGAGCGTGAAACGGCCGTCGGAGGTGAGGTGCAGCAGCGCGGCCTGCTCGCCGAGCGCCACGGGATGCTGGGTGGGCAGCACGCTCACCGCCGTCCCGACGCCGATCCTGCGGGTGCGGCCCAGCAGCAGCGCGGCCAGGGTCACCGCACTCGGGCAGACGCCGTACGGCACGAAGTGGTGTTCGGCCAGCCAGACGTCATCGAGCCCGGTCTCCTCGGCGACCTCCGCGGAACGCACCGCGCGGTGCAGTGCCTCCCCCTGTCCCTGACCGGGGAATTGAGCGGCCAGGATGAAAGCCCCAACGCGCATCGCTCTCTGCCTCCTCGCAGCCGACGCGACTCCCCCCTTACAGGCAACAACGGCTGACACGTGCCAAGGGCACGGCCTGGCGCGGAATTTCCCGATGATCGCAGAATCCCGCCGCGCGGCGCCTACCCCCGAAGCCGCCGCGTACGCTGGTGACAGCCCGTGACCCCGTACGCATCCCGAGGTGTTCTGTGTCCCCGCGTCGAAACCGCCAGCACGGCGGTGCGAAGCCCATCGACCGCACGGGCGGTGACCGCTACGGCCTGGAGCAGACCGAGGAGTGGCGCGGCGAGGACTGGGTCGTGCGGCAGGTCGGGGGCGGCGGCGCGGCCAAGCACTACCGCTGCCCCGGCTGCGACCAGGAGATCCCGCCCGGGGTCCCGCATGTCGTCGCCTGGCCGCGGCACGGCGACGTCGACGACCGCCGGCACTGGCACAAGGCGTGCTGGAACGCACGGGACCGCCGGAGCGCGCGGCTCCAGCGGTCCCGGAACGCGCCCCGATACTGAGTACCGAGCGCGTGGTGCGGCGTCAGACGTCGCGCTGGGCGAGGGCGGCGTAGGCGCCGCCCAGTACCACCGCGGTCACCCCGGCGAGGATCCACAGGGGAGTCCAGCCGGACGGGCCGGTGCTCAGGAACGGGATGTCGTAGAGCGTGGCCAGGGCGCTCGGCACCGAGTACTCGATCAGTGCCCGCTGGATCTCCTTGACGCTCTCACCCTGCAGGAACAGTGCCAGCAGCATCGGCAGCAGCACCATTCCCATCATGGTGCTGATGGCGCCGGCGGAGTGCCGCAGCAGCGTGCCGACGGCCAGCGCCAGCAGACCGAGCAGCGCCACGTACAGCCCGGCGCCGACGGTGGCGCGCAGCCACTGGTCGGCGGTCGGCGCGGGGCCGTTGAGCATCGCGGAGTCCAACAGCGCCACCAGGGAGGTGGCGACCGTCGTGATCACCAGCGCCAGCGTGAAGAAGACCAGTGCCTTCGCGGTCAGCACCCGCATGCGGCTGGGGCAGGCGGTCAGCGTCGTACGGATCATGCCGGTGCTGTACTCCGAGGAGATCGACAGCACACCGAGGGTGATCACGCACAGGCTGCCGAGCAGCACGCCGACGAAGCCGACGCCGAGCAGCGGGTCCATCTCGCGGTCGGAGCCCGCCGCGATGCTCCCCAGCAGACCGATGCCGACGATCAGCAGCAGCATCACGCCCAGCGTCCAGATCGTCGAGCGCACCGAGCGGATCTTCGTCCACTCGGAGGCGAGCGCATGGCCGAGGTGGGTCGGGCGTACCGGGATCGGCGAGGTGTATCCGCCGACGCCCGCGCCGGCGTAACCGGGCTGGGTCCGGGGCTGGTGCGGGGCCGGCGGCTGCGCTGCCGGGGCGGGGCCCTGGGCCGGGGGCTGGGCGGCGGCCGGGGGCTGGGCCTGGAGCATCATCGTGCCCGCGTCCTTGCCCGGACCGTGTGCGGCGAGCGGCCGGGGCTCGGGCATCGGCTGGGCCTGCAGCATCATCGTGCCGGCCTGCCCGGCCGGGGCGGGCTGACCGGGCGCGGGCTGCTCGGGCATCGGCTGCGCCTGGAGCATCATCGTGCCCGCTTCCTTGGCGGGGGCGGGCTGGCCGGGCGCCGGCTGGTCCTGGAGCATCATCGTGCCGGCCTCTTTGGCGGGCGCGGGCTGCTGGTCGGCCGGCTGCTCCGGCGGGCCCTGCGGCTGGGGCGGTGCGGCCGGCGGTGCGGTGGGCGGCATCGGCGGTGGGGGTCCCCCCGCGCGAGCGGAGTCGAGCGTGGGGGAGGCCGGCATCGGCTGCTGCGGTGCGCCGGCGTCGTGCGGTCCGCGCTCAGGCTGCGGCTGGGGCTGCGGCTGCTGAGGGCTGGTCATCGGGCGTCCTCGTTCTGCGGCGTGGGCAGGGGGGCGGGGGCACCGGCCGGCGCGGGGTGTCCGGCGGCGGGGGCGGGGTGCGCGGGCGGGGCGCCGGCGGCGGTCGGCGGCATGGGGGCGGCAGGCTGCTGCCCGTAAGGGTGGGGCGCGCCGTACGACGCGGGTGCCCCGTACGGGTGACCCTGTGCCGGCGGCGGATAGCCCGCCCCCGGGGCGGCGGCGGGCACCTGGCCGTACGGAACCTGCTGGGCGTACGGATTGGGCTGTTCCTGGCCGGGCATCGGGGGCCGGCCACCCGCGTACCCCGGGACGCCGCCCTGCGGGGCGTACCCGGCGGCGGCCTGCTGCAGACCGGCCCGCGGATCGTTGGTCGAGCGGTAGTCCACGGCGGCCTGCGTCATCCGCATGTACGCCTCTTCCAGGGACGCCTGGTGCGGCGACAGCTCCCAGAGGCGGACATCGGCCTCGTGCGCCAGATCGCTGATCCGGGGCAGCGGCAGCCCGGTCACCCGCAGCGCGCCGTCCGGCTCCGACGCCGCCTGGCCGCCCGCCTCACCGATCGCGGCGGTCAGCTTCTCGCGCTGCTCCGGCTCGGTGTCCGGAGTGCGAACCCGGGCGAAATCGGCGGAGTTGGCCGAGATGAAGTCCTTGACCGACATGTCCGCCAGCAGCTGTCCGCGGCCGATCACGATCAAGTGGTCGGCGGTCAGCGCCATCTCGCTCATCAGGTGGGAGGAGACGAAGACCGTACGGCCCTCGGCCGCCAGCTGCTTCATCAGGTTGCGCACCCACAGGATGCCCTCGGGGTCCAGGCCGTTGACCGGCTCGTCGAAGAGCAGCACCTGCGGATCGCCGAGCAGCGCCGCGGCGATGCCCAGGCGCTGCCCCATGCCGAGCGAGAAGCCCTTGGAGCGCCGGCCCGCGACGTCCTGGAGACCGACCACGCCGAGCACTTCGTCGACCCGGCGGGCGGGGATACCGGACAGCTGGGCGAGCGAGAGCAGGTGCTGGCGCGCGCTGCGGCCGCCGTGCACGGCCTTGGCGTCGAGCAGCGCGCCCACCTGGCGCGGGGCGTTGGGGAGACTGCGGAACGGGCGGCCGGTGATGGTGGCGTGCCCCGAGGTCGGTGCGTCCAGGCCCAGGATCATGCGCATGGTCGTCGACTTGCCGGAGCCGTTGGGCCCCAGGAAGCCGGTCACCGCACCCGGCCGTACCTGGAACGACAGGTTGTACACGGCCGTCTTGGCGCCGTAGCGCTTCGTCAGGCCGACTGCCTCGATCATTCTCCGCCCCTCGCGAGATGGTCGGGGCAGAGGTGCTCTCGTACCCCCGTGAGGGTTAGGAGGCTATCCGGCCGTTGACGGTTCCCGTCAATTTCGTCACGGGGTGCGCGAAGCCCGTGCGGGGGCGGGCGCGAGCGGTTATGCGTCCCGTCTCTTCAGGAGTACGTAGCCGCCGATCAGGGCGGCCGCGGTCCAGGCGATCATGATGCCGAGTCCGCCCCACGGGCCGTAGGGCACATCGCTGCCGGCGGGGGGCACCACCTCCATGATCTTCCGGCCCGCCTGGTCCGGGAGGAAGCGGCCGACCTTGCGGGTCGCGGAGACGTTGCCCAGGATCTGCGAGATCAGGAAGAAGAACGGCATCAGGATGCCCAGCGAGAGCATCGCGCTGCGCAGCATCGTGGCGACCGCCATCGAGAACAGCGCGATCAGGGTCATATAGAGGCCGCCGCCGATCACCGCGCGCAGCACCCCCGGATCACCGAGGTGCGCGCGCAGGACCTCGCCCAGCGCCGCCTGCCCGGCGAAGAACGCGACGAAGCTGGTCGCCAGGCCCACGACGAAGACCAGCGCGGTGGCCACCAGCAGCTTGCAGAACAGGAAGGTGCCGCGCTGCGGTACGGCCGCGAGCGAGGCGCGGATCATGCCGGTGCTGTACTCGTTCGAGACCACCAGCACCCCGAAGACGATCATCGCGAGCTGGCCCAGCCCCATCCCGGCGAAGCTCAGGTTGGTGGCGTCGAACGACAGCCGCTCCCGGGCCGGCACGGCGGCGAAGTCGTTGCCGACCAGCGTGCAGATCAGCACGCCGAGCGCGATGGTGACCACGACGGCGGTGCCCAGCGTCCACACCGTGGACCGCACCGTCCTGATCTTGGTCCACTCCGAACGGATGACCTGTTCGACCACCGCCATCGGTCAGCTCCTCTTCTCGCGCCAGTCGGCACCCCAGCCGGCCGCCCGGGGCGTATCGGGCCCCGCGACGGCCGGCCCCGGGGACTGCGCCGGCTGCGGGGGCTGCTGGGGTTGCGAGGGCCACGGCGGCCGACCCGGTGCGGCGTGCGGTTCGCCGTCGTGCGCGTGGTACTCCACCGACCCGGCCGTCAGCCGCATGAACGCCTCCTCCAGGGACGCCTGCTGGGGGCTCAGCTCGTGCAGGACGAGGTTGTGGGCGGTGGCCAGTTCGCCGAGCCGTTCGGCGGGCACCCCGTCGATCTCCAGTGAGCCGTCGCCGACCGCCACCGCGTGGATGCCCGCGTCGCGCAGCACACCGAGCAGCCGCTCCCGCTCCGGGGACCGCATCCGGACGTACGACCGCGAGTTCTGGTGGATGAAGTCCTTCATGGACGTGTCCGCCATCAGCCGGCCCTGCCCGATGACCACCAAGTGGTCGGCGGTCAGCGCCATCTCGCTCATCAGGTGGGAGGAGACGAAGACCGTACGGCCCTGGGCCGCGAGGTTCTTCATCAGGTTGCGGATCCAGTGGATGCCCTCGGGGTCCAGGCCGTTGACCGGTTCGTCGAAGAGCAGCACCTGGGGGTCGCCCAGGAGAGCGGCGGCGATGCCGAGCCGCTGGTTCATGCCGAGGGAGAAGCCCTTGACGCGCTTCTTCGCCACGGAGCTCAGGCCCACCGTGTCGAGCACCTCGGCGACCCGGCTGCGCGGGATGCCGTTGCTCTGCGCCAGGCACAGCAGATGGTTGGCGGCGCTGCGGCCGCCGTGTACCGCCTTCGCCTCCAGCAGCGCGCCTATGTACGTCAGCGGATCCTGCAGCTGTCGGTAGTGCCGGCCGTCTATGCGGACCGTACCGGAGGTGGGGTTGTCCAGATCGAGCATCATCCGCATGGTCGTCGACTTGCCCGCGCCGTTGGGGCCGAGGAAGCCGGTGACGATGCCGGGCCGGACCGTGAAGGTGAGGTCGTCGACGGCGACCGTGTCGCCGTAATGCTTGGTCAGCCCGTCGAGCTCGATCATGTACAGCACGCTAGGGGCGGCTCACGGGCCCTGCCACCGGGGCGCGGCCGCCCGGTCGACCCCTACGACAGCGCCCCCGTAGCCGCCTCGGTGGGCGGAAATACGGGGGCGCGGTCGTACGGGGGAGTGGTGAAACCTTCCGACGGCTCAGCGGGTCTGCTGGGCCGGGACGCCGCGGGAGATGGCCTCCTCGTCGCCGGGGGCGCCGGCCGCGGCCACCGCCGCGCCGGTCAGCGTCGCCAGCATCTCGCGGACGTTGGTCAGCTGCGCGTTGATCGAGTCGCGGCGGTTGGTCAGCGCCGCCAGCTCGCGCTCGGATTCGCTGCGGATGCGGTCCGCCTTGGCGTTGGCGTCCGCCACGATGTCCTCGGCCTGGCGCTGCGCGGTCTCCACCGTCTGGCGGGCCCGGCGCTCGGCGTCCGTACGCAGCTTCTCGGCCTCCAGGCGGAGCTGCTCGGCGCGGTGCTCGATCTCCGCGAGCCGCTTCTCGGCCTTGGCCTGTCGCGAGGCCAGGTCGCGCTCGGACTGCTCGCGGCGCTTGGCGAGGTTGGTCTCGAAGTCCGCGGCGGCCTGGGCGGCCTTGGCGCGGGTCTCCTCGAAGAGGGAGTCCGCCTCCTCGCGCTTGGACTGCGCGTCCTTCTGCGCCTCGGCACGCAGCGTGGACGCCTCGCCCTTGGCCTTCTCGACGATCCGCGCGCCCTCGTCCTCGGCCTTCGCCTTGCGCTCGGCGGCGAACGACTCGGCGTCGTTGCGGACCTGCTGGGCGGCCGACTCGGCGAGCTCGCGGTGCTGCTCGGCGGCCCGGCGGGCCTCCTCGCGCAGATCCTTCGCCTCCTCCTCGGCAAGACGAAGGATCTTCTCCACGCGCGCTCCGAGGCCCGCGTAGGACGGTTCGGCGTCATTGACCTGCGCCTGGGCGTTCTGCGTTTCGAGGTGCAGCTCCTCGATCCGCTTTTCCAGCGACGTGATGCGGGCCAGCGCGCTGTCGCGGTCGGCGACGAGCTTCGTGATGCGGTCATCCACCTGACCGCGGTCGTACCCACGCCGCACGAGCTCGAAGCCGAAGGGGGAGGAAGTGTCGCTCATGGGGTTCCTGTCGAAGAGACCGGTGAGGTGATAAGGAGAATCCTAGGGGTCACAACGGCGTGTCATCGAGTCATTGCCCGTTTGATCTGGAGAATGACCCCTCATTTGAGTGGCTACCCTTCAGACTGCTTGCCACTCGAACGAGTTGCGCCGGCGCCCGCGCCCGCTTTCACCCCGTTGCCCTTGTTGTCGCCGCCTCCGCCGGGTGCCTCGAACGACTCCAGGGCTTCCAGAACGTCCTGAACACGGGAGATTTCGGCGTTGATGTCCTCCCGCCGGCGCACCAGGACCTCCAGCTCCCGCTTGCCCTCGTCCACGATGCGGTCGGCCTCCGCCTTGGCCTCGCTGCGCATCCGCTCCGCGTCGCGCACCGCCTCGCCCTTCTTGTTCTCGGCCTCCTTGATCAGGCCCTCGGCCTTCTTCACCGCCGCGATCCGGACCTTGCTCGCCTCGCTGTTCGCGTCCGCCATCATCCGGTCGGCCTTCTCCTCGGCCTCCACCTGCTGGGCGGTGGCCTGCGCGATGAGCTTGTCGACCCGTTCGCCGGCGTTCTTCATCGTCTCGGCCGACTCCCGGCGGGCCCGCTCGTGCAGCTCCTCGACCTCGGACTCGATGCGCTGACGCAGCTCGTCGGCGCGCTCCCTGATGGCCGTGGCGTCCCCGCGGGCCTCCTCCAGCAGCGAGTTGGCGTCCGTACGGGACTTCTCGACCCGCGCGTTGCCGTCGGAGGTCGCCTCCGCGACGATCCGCTCGGCCTCCTTGCGGGCCGCCCCGACCATCGTGTCGGCCTGCTCCTCGGCGGCGGTGGCCGCCTTCAGCGCCTCCTCCTGCGCCTTGGCGATGAGCTGGTCGGCCTGCTCGGCGGCGTCCCCGCGGCGCTTGGCGGCGTCCTTGCGGGCCTCGTCGAGCAGCTGCTCCGCCTCCTGCTGCGCCTCGGCGCGCATCCGCTCGGCCGCCGCCTCCGCGTCCTCCTTGACCCTCGCGGACTCCCCGCGGGTGCGGGTGGCGTGCTCCTGGGCGGCGGTGACCGTCTCGGCCGCCTCCGACCGGAGCCGGTCGGCCTCCGCCGTCGCCGTCGCGACCATGCGGTCGGCCTGCTCGCGGGCGTCGGCCCGGGTGCGGTCCGCGTCCCGCTCGGCGTCCGCGGTGGTCTTGGCCGCCTCGTTGCGCAGCCGCTCCGCCTCGGTCGCGGCCTGTGACATCAGCTCGTCGGCCTGCTCCGCGGCGTCCGAACGCGTCTTGTTGGCCGCCTTGCGCGCCTCGTCGCCGGTCTGCTCGGCGTCCTTGCGCGCGCCCTCCAGCACCTCGGCCGCCTCGGCGCGCAGCCGCTGGGCCGTCTCGGTGGCCTCCGCCACCAGGGACCGCGCCTGCTGCTCGCCCTCCGCGCGCACCCTTTCGGCGGCCTCGCGGCCCTCGGCGAGGGTGCGGTCGGCGTCGTCCTGTGCCGAAGACGTCAGCTCGGTGGCCTCGGTGACGATCCGTTCGGCCTCCGTACGGGCCTCGGTGATCAGCCGGTCGGCCTGCTCCGCGGCGTCCGAGCGCATCCGGTTGGCGTCGTCCCGCGCCTCCGCGCGAGCCCGCGCCGCGTCCTGCTCGCCGGACGCCAGCGCGTCCGAGGCGTCCGTACGCAGCTGCTGGGCCTTCGCCGAGGCGTCCGAGACCAGCTTCCCGGCCTGCGCGGTGGCCTCCGACACCAGCCGGTCGGCCTGCTCGCCGGCCTGCGTCCGCGCCGTGTCGGCGTCCCGGCGCGCCTCGTCCAGCACCCCGGCCGCCTCGGTGCGCAGCCGCTCGGCCTCCTCGATCGCCTCCGCGACCGACCGCTCGGCCAGCGACTTCGCGGCGTCCGACGCCGCCTGCGCCTCGCTCCGGATCCGCGCCGCGTCCTGCGAGGCGCGCTCCCGCTCCTCGTAGGCGTCGGTGCGGACCCGGTCCGCCTCCTGTTGCGCCTCCGTCTTGGTGCGGTCGGCCGCGTGCTCGGCCGCCGACCGCAGACCGGCGATCTCCTCGGCGGCCTGCTCGTGCAGCCCCGCGACCGCATCCCGCACCTGCTGGGCGGTCTGCTCGGCCGTCGCCACCAGCTCGGCGGCGCGCCGGTCGGCCTCCTCGACCAGCCGCGCGGCCTCCTCCTGGGCCTCGCTCACCCGCGTACGGGCCGACGCCAGCAGCTCCTCGCTCTGCTCGCGGGCGGCGGTGCGCTCCTGATGGGCCTCCTCGCGGGCCTCGCCCAGCAGCTGCTCGGCCTCCCGGCGCCGCCGCGCGGCCTCCTCCTGCGCCTCGGCCAGCGCCTGCGCGGCCTCCGTGCCCGTGCGCTCGGCGGCGGCCGCCGCCTCCGCGCGCACCCGGTCCGCGGTCTCCTGGGCCTCCGCCTTCAGCCGCTCCGCCTCGGCCGACGCCTCGCTGCGCAGCCGCGAGGCGACCGACTCGCTCTCGGCGCGCGCCGCCGAGGCGTCCGAGGCGGCCTCCGTGCGCAGCCGCTCGGCCTCGTCCTCGGCCTCCTGCTGCAGCGTCCGCCGCCGCTCCGCGGCCTCCGACTTGAGCCGGGCCGCCTCCTCCTGGGTCTCCCGGCGCAGGCGCTCGGCCTCCGCGCGGGCCTCGCGCAGCGACTCCTCGGCGGCAGTGAGCCTGTCGTCCGCCTCGTTGCGCAGCCGGTCCAACTCCGCCTGCGCCTCGGTGCGCCGCTCCTCCGCGGCCGCCTCGGCCTCCGCGCGCAGCCGCGCCGCGGCCGCCTCGGCCTCGTCGGTCACCAGCTCCGCGGCCTCGGCGCCCTCGGTCAGCAGCTGCTCGGCCTCGGCACGGGCCCGCTCCAGCGCGTCCTCGGCCTGCCGGCGCAGCGCCGTGGCGCGCTCGATGGCCTCGGTCCGTACCCGCTCGCTCTCCGTGACGGCGCCCGAACGGGTCTCCTCGGCATCGGCCTTGGCCTTGGCCAGCAGGTCCTCGGCGGTACCGGCCGCCTCCTCGATCTGCTGGACCGCCTCCCGGCGGGCCTCGCTGCGGATCCGCTCGCCCTCGGCGACCGCGTCGGCGCGCAGCTGCTCCGCCTCGCCGCGCAGCCGCCGCGCCTCCTCCTGGAGCTCGACGGTCTTGGCGCGGTACTCCTTGGTGTCGTCCTTCGCCGCGCCCTTGAGCTGCGCCGCGGTGTCATGGGCCTCTTCGCGCAGCCGGTCCGCCTCGGACTCGGCCTCCCTGCGCAGCCGTTCGGCCTCCTCGGCGGCGGCCTTGGTGGTGGCCTTGGCGTCCTCCGAGGCCTTGGTCAGCACCTCCTCGGCCGTACGCGCGGCCTTCGCCAGCTGCGCCGCGGAGTCCTCGGCCACCCTCGACCGCGCGGACTCCTGCGCCTCGGAGACCAGCCGCTCGGCCTCCGTACGGGCGTCGGCGCGCAGCTGCTCGGCCTCCGCCTTGAGGGCCTCGGCCTCCTTGGTGGCCTCACCGACCAGCCGGGCGATCTCCGCCTTGGCCGTACGGGTGCGCTGCTCGTTCTCCGACTCGGCGGCCGACAGCCGCTTGGTGGCGCTCTGCTGCGCCTCCTCGACCAGCTTCTCCGCCTCGGCACGCGCCTCGCGCAGCGCGGTGTCCGCCTCCTGGATGCGGGACTCGGCGGTGCGGGTCAGCTCCGTGGCCTGCCGGCGGGACTCCTCCGCGTCGGTGCCGGCGCTGGTGCGCAGCTGCTCGGCCTGGTCGGTGGCCTCCTGGGCCTGGTTGGAGGCGGCGGTCAGCAGCCGCTCGGCGTCCGCACGCGCCCGGCGCAGGATGGATTCCGCTTCGGTGCGGGCCTCTTCGGCCTCGGTGCCGAGCCGCTCACGGGCCCGCTCGACCAGCCGCTGCGCCTCGGCCCGCGCGGACGCCAGTGCCTGCTCGGACTCCGCCCGGGACTCCTCCATCAGGCGGCGGGCCTGCGACTCCGTACGGGCGCGGAGCTGTTCGGCCCAGGCGACGTTCTCGTTGACGTGCGATTCGACGGTCTGCCGGCGCTCGTTGAGCTCCTCGTCGAGGCGCTGGCGGCGGCCGACCGCCTCGGCGTGCAGCTCGGCCTCCAGCCGGGACTGCCGCTCGGCCTGCTCCTGCAGCAGCCGCTGGGTCTGCGCCCGCGTCTCGCGCAGCTCGCGCTCGGCGTCCGAACGCAGCTGGTCGGCCTGGATCTGCGCATTGCGCAGCAGCTGTTCGGCCTGGTGACTGATGTTGTCGTAGGCAGGGCGGGTCGCGAGGTTGCGGCGCGCCTCATGCAGCTTGGCGCGCAGCACCTCGACCTGGTAGCCGAGGTCGTCGGCGTGCTGGACGGCCTTGTCCCGCTCGGTCTTCAGCCGCTCCATCTCGGCTTCGAACTGCGAGAGGTGGTCGTCAGCCTCGTAGCGGTCGTTGCCCCGCACTGCGCGGTCCCATCCGTCCCCTGGTCATGGTGGCGGCCGGCTCCGGTCCTGCAGTGGTCGTCCCGTACACGTCACGTCGTACCGGACTCACACCCGTTGGAGCCGACCCTTCCGAAGAAATGGTGTCAGATCATCGGCAGAGTATGGATCGAGCCCCATTCCCGTACCCCGGCCGAGGCTGCACTCTACCGGCCGGGGAACGCGAAGGTCAGTGGTCCGTCGCGGCGGGGGGCGCGGCGGTGACGAGTTCGGTCAGCACACCGTGGCAGTCCTTGGGGTGCAGGAAGGTGATCCGCGACCCCATCGAACCCGTCCTGGGCTCGTCGTAGAGCACCCGGACGCCCTTGTCGCGGATGGCGTCGGCGTCGGCGTCGACGTCCGCGGTGCCGAAGGCGATGTGGTGTACGCCCTCACCGTTCTTGGCCAGCCATTTGCCGACCGCGGAGTCCTCGCGGGTGGGCTCCAGCAGCTGGAGGTAGGAGGCCCCGCCGTCCGAGGTCTCGTTGATCTTGAGCATGGCCTCCCGCACGCCCTGCTCCTCGTTGACCTCGGAGTGGAACACCTCGAAGCCGTACGTGGCACGGTAGAACTCGACAGTCTTGTCGAGGTCGAAACAGGCGATCCCGATGTGGTCGATTCGCGTCAGCATGGCTCCAGTGCACCCCTCTCACGGCTGGTTACGCAACGTGCGCGCGATCACACCCGCTTGCCGGTGACCCGGCGGGTACCGCTCAGTACATTGACGGGAACCCTCGTTAACTTCCCTGCAAAGGAAGGCCGCATCGCATGTCTGCAACGAACGGCACCACCTCAGTCATCGTGGCGGGAGCACGTACCCCGATGGGGCGGCTCCTGGGATCCCTGCGGACCTTCTCGGGCGCCGATCTGGGCGGGGTCGCCATCAAGGCGGCCCTGGACCGGGCGGGCATCGGTGGTGACCAGGTCCAGTACGTGATCATGGGCCAGGTGCTGCAGGCCGGGGCGGGGCAGATCCCGGCACGCCAGGCCGCGGTCAAGGCCGGCATCCCCATGAACGTCCCCGCGCTGACCGTCAACAAGGTCTGCCTCTCGGGCCTGGACGCCATCGCGCTGGCCGACCAGCTCATCCGCGCCGGCGAGTTCGACGTCGTCGTCGCCGGCGGCCAGGAGTCCATGACCAACGCCCCCCACCTGCTGTCCAAGTCCCGTGAGGGCTTCAAGTACGGCGCCGTGGAGATGCTCGACGCGATGGCCCACGACGGCCTGACCGACTCCTTCGAGGGCATCGCGATGGGCGAGTCGACCGAGAAGCACAACACCCGGCTGGGCATCGCCCGGCCGGAGCAGGACGAGATCGCCGCGCGCTCCCACCAGCGGGCCGCCGCCGCCCAGAAGAACGGGCTCTTCGAGGCCGAGATCACCCCCGTGGAGATCCCCCAGCGCAAGGGCGAGCCGGTCGTCTTCAGCAAGGACGAGGGCATCCGCGCCGAGACCACGGCGGAGTCGCTGGGCAAGCTGCGCCCGGCGTTCGCCAAGGACGGCACGATCACCGCCGGCACGTCCTCGCAGATCTCCGACGGCGCGGCCGCCGTCGTCGTGATGAGCAAGGCCAAGGCCCAGGAGCTGGGCCTGGAGTGGATCGCGGAGATCGGCGCGCACGGCAATGTCGCGGGCCCGGACAACTCGCTGCAGTCCCAGCCGTCCAACGCCATCAACCACGCCCTTGCCAAGGACGGCCTCACCGTCGACGATCTTGACCTGATCGAGATCAACGAGGCGTTCGCGGCCGTCGCCGTGCAGTCAATGAAGGATCTCGGGGTATCCCCGGAAAAGGTGAATGTCAACGGCGGCGCGATCGCCCTGGGCCACCCGATCGGCATGTCGGGCGCCCGCATCGTGCTGCACCTCGCGCTGGAGCTGCGCCGGCGGGGCGGTGGCGTGGGAGCCGCCGCGCTGTGCGGTGGCGGTGGCCAGGGCGACGCGCTGATCATTCGCGTACCGGGTAAGTAAGCGCGTACGGGCGGGCCGGACGCGGACGAGCGAGCCGAAGGAGACGGGCAGCGATGGTGGACGTCCCCCAGCTGGTGGAGCAGGCACGGCAGGGCCGGCCCCGGGCCGTGGCCCGGTTGATCTCCCTCGTGGAGGGGGCGTCACCGGAGCTGCGCGAGGTGATGGCGGCGCTGGCGCCGCTCACCGGCAACGCCTATGTCGTCGGGCTGACCGGCTCCCCCGGAGTGGGGAAGTCCACCACCACCTCCGCCCTGGTGACGGCCTACCGCAAGGCGGGCAAGCGGGTCGGCGTGCTCGCCGTCGACCCGTCCTCGCCGTTCTCCGGTGGCGCGCTCCTCGGCGACCGGGTCCGGATGAGCGAGCACGCCTCCGACCCCGGCGTGTACATCCGCTCGATGGCCACCCGTGGCCATCTGGGCGGCCTGGCCTGGGCCGCGCCGCAGGCGATCCGGGTCCTGGACGGTGCCGGCTGCGAGGTGATCCTCGTGGAGACGGTCGGCGTCGGCCAGTCCGAGGTGGAGATCGCCTCGCAGGCCGACACCAGCGTGGTGCTGCTCGCGCCCGGCATGGGCGACGGGATCCAGGCCGCGAAGGCCGGGATCCTGGAGATCGGCGACGTCTACGTCGTCAACAAGGCGGACCGGGACGGCGCGGACGCCACCGCCCGCGAGCTCAACCACATGCTGGGGCTGGGCGAATCCCGGGCGCCGGGGGACTGGCGCCCCCCGATCGTCAAGACGGTCGCGGCGCGCGCCGAGGGCGTCGACGAGGTCGTCGAGGCGCTGGAGAAGCACCGCGCCTGGATGGAGGAGCACGGCGTGCTCTCCGAGCGCCGCCGTGCCCGGGCCGCCCACGAGGTCGAGGCGATCGCGGTCACCGCGCTGCGCGAACGGATCGGGGACCTGAGCGGCGACCGCCGCCTGGACGCCCTGGCCGAGCGGATCGTCGCCGGCGAGACGGATCCCTACCGGGCGGCGGACGAGCTGGTGGACGGGCTGACGAACGGGGGCTGACCCCCCGGGGGCCGACTCGTCGGACAGGCCTGAGGGCCGGGGCACCGCGGTGCCCCGGCCTTGGCGCGATCCGGCCCTGGCGCGGACTCGTTCTCAGTCGTCCGCGCCGTCGTTGTCGTCGTCCGCGTCGTGCGCGGGGGCGGCGCTCAGCTTGCCGGACCGCGGGTCGACCAGCAGCTTGTGCTCCTTGCCGTCCTTGGTGACGGTCTCGACCTCCCAGACGGCCTTCGACCGGTGGTCCCCGTCCAGCTCGACGGAGGTCACCGTGCCGTGCGACGCGGCGCTGCGGGCGGCGGCCGCGGCGTCGGTGCGGGCGCCCTTGAGCGCGGCCTGCGCGCGGGCGTGATCGTCGTCGTCGCCGTGCTCGACGTGCTGGTTCAGCACCCGTGCGGTGCCCGCGTCCAGCGTGAGCTCGTGCCACGTGCCGTCCTTGCCCAGGACGTCCGCGTCCCAGACCAGGCCGGGCCGGTCGGTGTCCAGGTCGAGGCCGGTGACGGTGCCGGGGACGGCCTTGAGGGCGGCGGCCGCGGCCTCGGGAGCGGTCACCTTGGCGGCGCCGGCCTCGCGGACCTCCTCCTGGCCGTGGTCGTCGGCGTCCCGCACCTGGATGCTGGACCGCTCGGCCGGCTGCGCCGAGGCCTGCGCGCCGGACCGGGCGCTGCCGGGACCGCTGTCGTTGTTGACCGCGACGGCGGTGACCGTGCCCCCGGCGACCAGGGCGGCCGCGGCGGCGGTGGCGATGACGAGGTGGCGCTTCATGTGTCTCTCCCCTGAGTCGGCTGTGCGAACGCTGTCGAGATCGGTGGTGCGATCGCTGTGCCAACACCATGGCCGGGCGAAGCTGAAGGGGAGCTGAAGGCGCCTGAAGGGGTCTTCAGGTTCGGCCTGGCAAGGTAGCTGTATGCGCCCTCCCGTCAGCCACCACCACCCTGACCGAGGCGCCGCGCGCCGCCCCTTTCGACTGTTGATCGTGGAGGACGAGAAGCGGCTGGCCCTGTCGCTGGCCAAGGGCCTGCGGGCCGAGGGGTACGCGGTCGACGTGGTGCACGACGGCCGGGAGGGACTGCACCGGGCGGGTGAGGGCGGCTACGACCTGATCGTGCTGGACATCATGCTGCCGGGCATGAACGGCTACCACGTCTGCGGGGCGCTGCGCGCGGCCGGCAGCGAGGTGCCGATCCTGATGCTGACCGCCAAGGACGGCGAGTACGACGAGGCCGAGGGGCTGGACACCGGCGCCGACGACTACCTGACCAAGCCGTTCTCGTACGTGGTGCTGGTGGCACGGGTCAAGGCGCTGCTGCGGCGGCGCGGGCCCGGTGCGCAGCCCGTGTTGCGGGTGGGATCGCTCGCCATCGACCAGGGGGCGCGCCGGGTCGAGCGGGACGGCGCGGAAGTGGCGCTGACCGCGAAGGAGTTCGCCGTACTGGAGCAGCTGGCGGTGCGGCCGGGCGACGTCGTCTCCAAGGCGGAGATCCTGGAGCACGTCTGGGACTTCGCCTACGAGGGCGATGTCAACATCATCGAGGTCTACGTCAGCGCGCTGCGGCGCAAGCTCGGCGCCGGGCATATCGCGACGGTGCGCGGCGCGGGGTACCGGCTGGTGGCCGGTGACTAGGGCGCCGGGTTCCGTACGGGCCAGGGCGGCGGCCGGCGCGACCGCGGTGGTGGCGCTGGCGCTGATCGCGGCGGGCACCGCGGTGCTGCTGGTGCTGCGCGGCAATCTGCAGCAGCAGGCCGGGCTGCGGTCCGAGGTCGCCGCGCGCGAGGTCGCCGCGCAGATCGCCACCGGCACCGCGTACCCGAAGCTGGATCTGCCGGACGGCGACGATCACCCGGTGGTGGTCACCGACGAGGACGGCCGGGTGCTGGCGGTGGGCGAGGACGTACGGGCGGTCGACGGCAAGCGCGTGACGGGCGGGCAGCAGGGCGGCGCGGAGCACGCCCCGCCGCCGGATGACGACGACGGCGACGATGACGACGACGCGACCGGGCTCAGGCCCGGTGAGGTCGACGACGACGTCCGCTATCTGGACGGGACCGCGGATGTCGACGGCACGGTCGGCGACTACCGCTTCGCGGTGGTCGGGGCCAAGGACAGCCGGGGGGAGAAGGCCACGGTGCGGGCGGGCTCGGCGCTGGCACCGGAGCGGGACGCCGTCGGGTCGGTGCGCGACGCCATGCTGATCGGGCTGCCGCTGCTGCTCGTGGTGGTGGCGGGGGTGACCTGGCTGGTGACCCGGCGGGCGCTGCGGCCGGTGGAGGGCATCCGCGCGGAGATGGCGGCGATCACGGCGAGCACGGACCTGTCGCGGCGGGTGCCGGAGCCGGCCGCGCGGGACGAGATCGCCCGGCTGGCGCGGACGACCAACGAGACGCTCGCCGCGCTGGAGGCGAGCGTCGAGCGGCAGCGGCGCTTCGTGGCGGACGCCTCGCACGAGCTGCGCAGCCCGATCGCGAGTCTGCGCACCCAGCTGGAAGTGGCGGTGGCGCACCCGGAGTTGCTGGATGTGCCGGGTGCGGTGGCCGACACCGTACGGCTGCAGCGGCTGGCGGCGGATCTGCTGCTGCTGGCCCGGCTGGACGCGGGGGAGCGGCCGGCGGACGCCCGCGTCGACCTGGCGGCGATGGTGCGCGAGGAGAGCTCGCAGTGGGTCGGGGACCGGATCCCGGTGCGGGTGGGGGAGTCGGCGAGCGTGGAAGTGGCCGGGTCCCGGAGCCAGTTGGGGCGGGTGCTGGGCAATCTGCTGGACAACGCGCAGCGCCATGCGGCCTCGTCGGTGCGGGTGGACGTGGTGCGCGCGGGGGAGTGGGCGGTGCTGCGGGTCGAGGACGACGGGCCGGGGGTCCCGGAGGCGGAGCGGGAGCGGATCTTCGAGCGGTTCGTACGGCTCGACGACGCGCGGGCGCGGGACGACGGCGGGGCCGGGCTGGGGCTGGCCATCGCGCGCGATGTCGCGGTGCGGCACGGCGGCACGCTGGCCGTCCGCGAGGGCGCGGTGTTCGAGCTGCGGCTTCCGGTGGCCGGTTGATCAGGCGCCGCGGCCCCGGGGCGGGGCCGCGGGGCCGGGTCAGAGGCCGCCGCGATGCGTGCGGAGGTGTTCGGCCACCGGAGTGAGCGAGCTGCGCAGCGCTTCGAGGGCGTCGGGGGCGAACAGGTCGATGAAGTGCTTGCGGACCGATGCGACATGGTGCGGGGCGACCCGGCGCATGGTGTCCCAGCCCTCCTCCGTCAGCACGGCGTAGAGGCCTCGACGGTCCGATTCGCAGCTCTCGCGGCGCACCAGACCGGCGTTCTCCATCCGGGTGATCTGGTGGGACAGACGGCTCTTGGACTGCAGGGTGCTGGCCGCCAGGTCGCTCATCCGGAGCCGGTGGTCCTCGGCCTCGGAGAGGTTGACCAGGATCTCGTAGTCGTTGTTCGTCAGGCCGAACGGCTGCAGATCGCGCTCCAGTTGGTGCATCAGCAGCCGGCTGACGTCCAGATGAGTGCGCCAGGCACGCTGCTCCTGGTCGGTCAGCCAGGGGGTGTCGCTGTCGGTCGTCATGGATGAATTCTATCCGTAAAAGTTGAATAATTAATTAATCGGGCCGGGGTGGCGGCGCCGATCGGCCGGGGTCGGACGTTGGTCATTCGTTCGATGTCACCGTCCGCAGACTACCGCTCACAGCCCGAAGCGGCGTTGGAGGCTCCCGAGGTTCCCGGGTAGTTGGGGCAGTTGTGAGCCACTTTGTGGGGGGTGTCCGCCGCCGTGGGAGCCCTGCCCGCCGCCGCCCGGAACACCCGCCTCCGCGGGGACCTCGCCGGTCGCCAGCTCCGGCATCAGCTGCTCCGTCGACTGCAGCAGGACCGTGCCGGCGCCGACGAACTCGAACTGGTGCTCCTCGCCCGACGCCCCGCCGATGCCGGTGTGCGCCCGCAGCCCGCCCAGGAATCCCCGCAGGTACTGGTGGTCGTAGTGGTGGCAGGGGGAGGGGCAGTCCGCCCAGCCGACGAGCGCCTGCGGGTCCACCCGGAGCGGTGGCTCCATGAACACCACCGGGCCGTTGGAGGCGGCCACGAACTTGCCCGTGCCGATGAGGGTGAGGAAGCCCGGGATGATCGACTGCTTCAGCGACAGAGATGGCTGAAACGCGAGCAAGTTGCCCGAGCGAATAGTGAGGTTGCCCTCATCCAGATCGAAGGAATTCACGTCGAACGAACGGTCCGCGAGCAGCATCTTTCCCTGCCCCTCGGCGACGACCCAGTCCGCGGCGTGCAGTGGCGAATGAAAACTTCCGGCGATGAGCCGGTCCAGCCGGCCGTGCCCGATGCCGTGGAAGTCGATCTGCCCGTAGTAGGCGATCATCTTCCCCTTCTGCAGGAACCACTGGCCGTTCAGATCGACGCTGAAGGCGTACGGATTGACGTTGTCGTCGGTGGGGAGCGAGTAGACGTCGTGGACGACGGGACCGGTCACAGCTTCTCCTCCGACGCCTGGACGTAGACGGTGCCCTGGCCCGACAGCTCCAGTTGGAAGGCCTCGCCCGAGCCGCGGCCGACCATGTCGCGCCAGCCGAGCGCCGTGGACAGCTTGTTGCGGACGTCGCCGCGGTGGGCGACGTAGGCCTGCGGGTCGACATGGACCGGGTGCTGGGGCGTGATCGGCAGCTCGATGACACCGCCGTGCGCCATCACCGCGGCCGAGCCGACGCCCTTGAGGGTGGTGGTGAACAGGCCCTGGCCGGTGACCTGGCCGCGCACCATGCCCATCACCCCGCCCTGCGAGCCCATGAACATCGTGCCCTGCTGGAGCGAGCCGTCGAAGGCCAGCAGCCGGTCGGCCTCGACGTACAGCGTCTCGCCGGTCAGGTCGACGACCTGGACGTGGTGGCCGCCGTGCCCGAACATGATCGTGCCGCTGCCCTCCACCGTCATCAGGGGCGTGGCCTCACCGGCGATCCGGCGGCCGATCATCGATCCGACGCCGCCCTGGCCGCCCTGGATGTTCGGGGTGAAGCTGACCTCGCCGCGGTAGGCGAGCATCGCCCCGCGCTGGCTGAACATCCGCTGGCCCGGACCGATCCTGGCCTCCACCATGCGGGAGTTGAGCGCCGTGAACGGCATCAGACCTCACCGCCCACGGTGTTGCGCTCGCTGGGCTGCACGTACACCAGGCCCTCACCCTCGAAGCGGATCTGGAAGGCCTCGCCGGAGCCCTCCCCTATGAAGCTGCGGAAATTCACCCCGGACTGGAAGTGCTGCTTGAGCTCGCCGGTGTGCGCGACATACGCGCCCGGGTCGACCTGGAGCGGATACTGCTTGGTGACCCGCAGCACCACCGCCGGGCCGTGGGACGTGAGCGCCGCCTGGCCGCTGCCCTCGACCGTCGTGGTGAACAGGCCGTGGCCCTGCGAGGCGCCGCGCAGGCCCGTGAACGTCGTGCCCGTATGCAGCGAGGCCTCCGTGCAGAGCAGGTTGCTGGCCTCCACGTACAGCTTCTCGCCCCGCAGCTGCACCAGGCTGATCTCGCTCGCGCGATCGGCGAAGTAGCACGTGCCGTGGCCCTTCACCTCCATCACGGCCATCTGCTCACCCGTCAGCCGCCGGGTGACCATGCCGCGCAGGCCCTCGCCGCCGCCGGTCATCTTCTTGAACGACATCTGGCCGTCGTACGCGACCATCGCACCGTTTTTCGCCTTGACGGCGTCGCCCGTCATATCGACGGCGAGCACCTTGCTCCCCTGGAGCCGAAACTGAGCCACGCGTCAGACGGTAGTCGGCCCGGGCCGTGCAGGGCAGGTCCCATGCCCCTGACACCGCCCTGAGATCTCCCGGACCCCGTGACCCGGGGTGCAGCGACGGCCCCGCGCGCGGTGATCACCGGGGCGGCTGTAACAATGGGACGCGCTTGTGAACCCTTGCACAAGCATGCGCCCGCCCGTCGCTCGACCTCCACCCCCCCAGAAGACGGCACTGCGCGCCGACCGCCCATCTGCCACCCGAACGAGGTTGTTGTGGACATCAAGACCGCCGCCGCCCTGCACCGCCTGCGCCTGGCCTCCATCCCGGAGGCGATCTCCTTCCCGGCGCTGCTGATCTTCGGCACCGGCTTCCGTCTGACCTTCGACTACGACGCCCTGGTGATGCCGCTCGGCCTGATCCACGGCCTGCTCTTCATCACGTACGTGGTGCTGCTGCTGGACGTGTGGAACCGCACCAAGTGGCCCTTCAAGCGGGTCGCGTTCTTCTTCCTGTTGGCGATCGTGCCGTTCGGCGGCCTCTACGGCGACCGGGTCCTTCGGCGCGAGGAGGAGGCCGGCGTGATCGCCGCCCGGGCCCGCAAGGAAGGCGTCGTCAACGCATGATCGTCGCCTTCTCCGTGAGCCCGCTGGGCGTCGGCGAGGACGTCGGCGAGTACGTCGCCGACGCGGTCAGGGTCGTCCGCGATTCGGGTCTGCCCCACCGTACGGACGCGATGTTCACCTCCGTCGAGGGCGAGTGGGACGAGGTCATGGACGTCGTCAAGCGAGCGGTCGCGGCCGTCGAGGCGCGCTGCGGACGCGTCTCCCTGGTCCTCAAGGCCGACATCCGGCCGGGCGTGACGGACGGCCTGACGTCGAAGGTGGCGACGGTGGAGCGGTATCTCTCCGAGGGGTAGGCGATCCGCTGCGCTTGGCCCGTCTCCCACGTTGTTGTCTGCGGCGCCGTGCTGGTTTCTCGCCGTGGCGCCTGCGGCGGGCGGTGCCGCTGCGCGGGGCTGTTCGGCTGCCGGTGACGGGTCGGAGGGGTTGGGTGTCCGGACTGCTGCGCTTTACGTCCGGACACCCAACCCCTCCGACCCGCCCCCTCCCGTTGAGGGTGGGAGAAGAACGGTGGGGGTGGACGTCAGCTTTCGTGTGCCGACAGTCGACGGATCAGGCCCGCCCCCACCGGGCCTTCCCACTCCCACCCACGGGAGGGGACAGACCGTAGGACGGAGTCCGTAGGGCTGTCACCGCACCCGACAAACAAACGCCCGCCGCCAGGCGAAACGGCGAGAAACCACCACGGCGCCGCAGCCGACAACGTGGGATGCGGGCCAAGCGCAGCATCAGCCGCGTGCAAGCGCTATGCCCAGCGGCGTGCGCTCGTACAGCACCTGGTGGCCCCGTCGGCGAGACGTCAGCAGACCCGCGTCGCGTAGTACGGACAGCTGGGCCGAGACCGATGAGGGCGCCAGGCCCAGGCGGTGGGCCAGGGCGGTCGTCGTCGCGGGGACGTCGAGCGCGGCCAGGACCGCGGCGCGGTTCGCGCCCAGCAGGCGGGCCAGTGCCGGCCCCGTCTCCGGTTCGCTCCACAGGCCGCCGATGCCGCGCGCCGGATAGATGACGGTCGGCTGCCACGGCGGGTCGAAGCCGCTGACCACGTCCGGCCATACGAAGACGCTCGGCAGCAGCAGTACGCCGCGGCCCTGGAGGTCCTGCATCTGGACGAAGTCGATCCGGGTGCGGACCGTGAGGGTGTCGCCCGACCAGGACACCAGCGGATGCAGATCGGCGAACAGCCGCTGCAGGCCGCCGCCGGCCAACTGGTGCGACCGGTAGGCGATCTCGGCCTCCAGCAGCGCCCGCAGTCGCGGCCAGTCCGGGGCGAGCAGCGCATGCCAGGCCTGCTCGGTGACCTCGGCCAACTCCTGGATCGCCGCCGCCGGATCAGCGAGCGCGGCACGGCCCCGCGCCGACTCCAGGGCACCCGGCGTACAGGCCAGCGACTTGGCCATCTCGGCGCGGGCGAGTGCCGGATCGGTGGCCCGCAGCCGCGCCAGCTCCTCGTCGAAGGAGGCCATCGGGGTCTCCGGCGGGCGGCCCAGGAAGTCCGGTGTGTAGCCGGGCGGCGGCGACGGCATGAACAGCCACAGCGGCGTCAGGTCCAGCCCCGCCAGTGCCCGGCGCATCCGGCGCAGCCACGGCGTGTGGTAGCCGTGCCGGTCGGCGCGCCGCAGGGTCCGTACGGCCTCGTGCGTCTCGCACAGCGGCGAGACGGCGAAACGGATACGGAGCAGGTCGTCGGCGCCGAAATGCAGATGCAGCGGCATGGCGCCGGCCCCCCTCCCCAGGATTCGGCTGTAGCCGAAAGACTAGGGGGCCCGGCCCGCCCCCGGCAGGCTGACGTCATGTCCGCGACCACGGGGCCCGTACCGCCGGGCCGCACTCCTCCTTGCCCCGTAGACGGTCGGGCCGCCGACGCCGGGCCGGACCGCTCGCCCGGGTACCGCGCCGTCTTCGCCGTCCCCGAGTTCCGCCGGGTCTTCGCCGCGCACCTGCTGTCCTCCCTCGGCGTGGTCGTCTGCGAGATCGCGCTGTCGGTGCTGGTCTTCCGGCTCACCGGTTCGCCGCTGCTGAGCGCCCTGACCTTCGCGCTGGGGCTGCTGCCGTACGTCGTCGGCGGCACGCTGCTGTCGGCCGTCGCCGACCGGTATCCGGCCCGCCGGGTGCTGGTGGGCTGCGATGTGCTGTGCGCACTGGCCGCGGCGGGCATGGTGCCGCCGGGCACGCCGGTCGGGGTGCTGCTCGCGCTGCGCTGCGTGATCGCCGCCATCGCACCGGTCTTCGCCGGTACCCGCGCCGCGACGCTGGGGGAGATCCTCGGCGAGGGCGAACTGTTCGTACTGGGGCGCTCGGTCATCCGCATCGTCAACCAGAGCGCGCAGCTCGCCGGGTTCGGGGCCGGGGGCCTGCTGCTGGCGGTGGCGTCCCCCGGGGCGGTGCTGGCGTTCACCGCCGGGGCCTTCGCCGGCTCGGCGCTGCTGCTGCGGCTGGGGACCCGCGCCCGCCCGCCGCGCGACCGGGACCGGGGCGCCGGTCGCGGGACGCTGCTGGGGGCCTCGCTGGGCGGTCTGCGCCGGCTGCTGGCCGACCGCCGGATCCGGGCGCTGCTGCTGCTGATGTGGCTTCCGCCGGCGTTCGTGGTCGTTCCGGAGGCGCTGCTGATCCCCTACGCCGACCGGCTCGGCGCCGGCCCGGCCGCCGCGGGCCTGCTGATGTGCGGCATGCCCGTCGGCGCGGTGCTCGCCGAGAGCCTGGCCGGCTCGCTCCTCGGCCCCCGGGCGCGCAGCCGGCTCACCTTCCCCATGGGAGTCTTCGCCGTACTGCCCTCGCTCGGCTTCGCGGCGCAGCCCTCGCTGGGGTGGGCGGTGCTGCTGCTGGTGCTGACCGGTACCGGGATCTCGTACAACTTCGGCGTCGACCGCTGGTTCGTCGCCGCGGTCCCCGAGAAGCTGCTGGGGCAGGCGATGACGCTGACGCAGGCGGGGCGGATGACGGTCATGGGCCTGGCGATGGGCGCGGCCGGCCTCGCGGCGGAGTACGCCCCGCTGCGGGTGGTGATGCCGGCGGCGGGGGTGGTCGGCCTGGTGTGCGTACTGGCGGTGATCGCCGAGGTCCGCCGTACGCGGCCCGGTCCCCGAGCGCCCGGCGGTCTTCGGGAGACCGAAAACTGAGACAAGGCTGACCACAATATGACCGCCGGGTAGGGTCGGAAGCGTGTCGAAGCCGCTCAGCCTTGCTTTCGATCCCATCGCGCGTGCCGACGAACTGTGGCAGCAGCGATGGGGTGCCGTGCCGTCGATGGCCGCGATCACCTCGATCATGCGCGCCCATCAGATCCTGCTGTCCGAGGTGGACGCGGTGGTCAAGCCCTACGGGCTGACCTTCGCGCGCTATGAGGCGCTGGTGCTGCTGACCTTCTCCAAGGCCGGTGAGCTGCCGATGTCGAAGATCGGCGAGCGGCTGATGGTGCATCCGACCTCGGTGACCAACACCGTCGACCGGCTGGTGAAGTCCGGTCTGGTCGCCAAGCGGCCCAATCCGAACGACGGGCGCGGAACGCTGGCCTCGATCACGGACAAGGGACGCGAGGTCTGCGACGCGGCGACCCGGGATCTGATGGCGATGGACTTCGGGCTGGGGGCGTACGACGCCGAGGAGTGCGCGGAGATCTTCGCGATGCTGCGGCCGCTGCGGGTCGCGGCGGACGACTTCAAGGACGAGTGAGAGGCGCCCGGGTCACCCAGGGGGCGGTGAAGATCGCCCCGGAACGGGTGGTTACGCTCGGGGCATGAAGCGAAGCGTCCTGACCCGTTACCGGGCGATGGCCTACATCACCGCCGTGATGCTGCTGGTGCTCTGCACGTGCATGATCTTCAAGTACGGCTTCGGGATGGGCAAGGACCTCACCCTCGTCGTCTCGCAGGTCCACGGCGTGCTCTACATCATCTACCTGATCTTCGCCTTCGACCTGGGCTCCAAGGCCAAGTGGCCGTTCGGCAAGCTGCTGTGGGTGCTGATCTCGGGCACGATCCCCACCGCCGCGTTCTTCGTCGAGCGCAAGGTCGTGCGGGAGGTCGAGCCGCTGCTCGCCGGTGACGCTCCGGAGCCGGTCAAGGTCTGACGGCGGCCCGAAACCGCACGCTCTTCACGCGCCCGTCCCCCTTAGCGGACGGGCGTGTTTGCGTTTCCCGGGCGCTCCGCGTCGGTTACGCACAGTGATCCACCCCGACTTGTCACCCTCCTGCCGTCGACAATTACTAGGACGTCCTAGTAAATTCGAAGGTATGGACGCTGACGCGATCGATGAAGGCCGCCGTCGCTGGCAGGCTCGGTACGACGCTGCCCGGAAGCGGGACGCGGACTTCACCACGCTCTCGGGTGATCCCGTCGAGCCGGCGTACGGGCCCCGGCCCGGCGACACGGTCGAGGGGTTCGAGCGGATCGGCTGGCCGGGCGAGTACCCCTTCACACGGGGGCTGTACCCGACGGGC
Organism: Streptomyces sirii; assembly: GCF_045690365.1. NCBI lineage: Bacteria > Bacillati > Actinomycetota > Actinomycetes > Kitasatosporales > Streptomycetaceae > Streptomyces > Streptomyces sirii. The sequence continues at coordinate 6,209,104 of NZ_CP147982.1, forward strand.
TACCGGGGGCGGACCTGGACGATCCGCCAGTTCGCCGGCTTCGGCAACGCCGAGCAGACCAACGAGCGCTACAAGATGATCCTCAAGGCGGGCGGGGGCGGCCTCTCCGTCGCCTTCGACATGCCGACCCTGATGGGCCGCGACTCCGACGACCCGCGTTCGCTGGGCGAGGTCGGGCACTGCGGCGTCGCCATCGACTCGGCGGCCGACATGGAGGTGCTCTTCAAGGACATCCCGCTGGGCGATGTCACGACCTCCATGACGATCTCCGGGCCGGCCGTGCCCGTCTTCTGCATGTACCTGGTGGCCGCCGAGCGGCAGGGCGTCGACCCCGCCGTCCTCAACGGCACGCTGCAGACGGACATCTTCAAGGAGTACATCGCGCAGAAGGAGTGGCTGTTCCAGCCGGAGCCGCATCTGCGGCTGATCGGTGATCTGATGGAGCACTGCGCGCGCGGCATTCCCGCGTACAAGCCGCTGTCGGTGTCCGGCTACCACATCCGCGAGGCCGGAGCCACGGCCGCGCAGGAGCTGGCCTACACCCTGGCGGACGGCTTCGGCTATGTGGAGCTGGGGCTCAGCCGCGGCCTGGACGTCAACACCTTCGCCCCCGGTTTGTCCTTCTTCTTCGACGCGCATGTCGACTTCTTCGAGGAGATCGCCAAGTTCCGGGCGGCCCGTAGGATCTGGGCCCGCTGGATGCGCGATGTCTACGGCGCGACCAGCGAGAAGGCGCAGTGGCTGCGGTTCCACACGCAGACGGCCGGTGTCTCGCTGACCGCTCAGCAGCCGTACAACAACGTGGTGCGGACCGCGGTCGAGGCGCTGGCGGCGGTGCTGGGCGGCACCAACTCGCTGCACACCAACGCCCTGGACGAGACCCTCGCCCTGCCCAGTGAGCAGGCCGCGGAGATCGCGCTGCGCACCCAGCAGGTCCTGATGGAGGAGACCGGCGTCGCCAACGTCGCCGACCCGCTGGGCGGTTCGTGGTTCGTCGAGCAGCTGACGGACCGCATCGAGGCGGACGCGGAGAAGATCTTCGAGCAGATAAGGGAACGCGGTGCGCGGACGGTGCCGGACGGGCAGCACCCGATCGGGCCGATGACCTCCGGCATTCTGCGGGGGATCGAGGACGGCTGGTTCACCGGCGAGATCGCCGAGTCGGCCTTCCGCTATCAGCAGGCGCTGGAGAAGGGCGACAAGCGGGTCGTCGGCGTCAACTGCCACCACGGTTCGGTCACCGGCGATCTGGAGATCCTCCGGGTCAGCCACGAGGTCGAACGGGAGCAGGTGCGGGTCCTCGCCGAGCGCAAGGCGGCCCGTGACGACGCCCGGGTCGAGACCGCGCTGAAGGCGATGCTCTCCGCGGCGCGGGACGGCGGCAACATGATCGAGCCGATGCTGGAGGCGGTACGGGCCGAGGCGACGCTGGGCGAGATCTGCGGGGTCCTGCGGGACGAGTGGGGCATCTACACCGAGCCGGCGGGGTTCTGACGCGCCCTCACCGTGTGCGACGCCCCGGGGGTACCGCCCCGGGGCGTCGCCCATGCGGGGCGCCGGCAGGCCCGCTCAGCCGAGTCCGGGCAGCACGTGGCCCAGGACCGTGCTGACGACGAACATGCCGACGAGGATCACCGTCGTACTGCTGAGCACGATGGTGCGGGTGCGCGTACCCCTGGTCGCCTGCCAGGTCTCCCGGAACCGGCGGACGGTCACGCCGTCCGAGCCGAATCCGGTGAGCCGGACGAAGAGCGCCACGGGGATGTAGAGCAGGACTCCGAAGGCGCACAGGAAGTTCGCCGAGACCTCCGCGCCGTCGGCGAGGAGGTACCCCGACGTCAGGAGCCCGAGAACGCCGGCGTCGTTGTGCTGGACCGACAGGCGGGTGCCCGCGTCGTAGTCCTTGTTGAAGATGTCCAGGGACGCCCTGTCGTCGACGGTGCTCCCGCCGTCCGCGCGGAAGACTCCGGCGCATTCGAATTCACTCGTCGGTCTATTCGAATGCCTGGTGGCGGATTCCTTCGTGCACTCCCTGACCGTGAATGTTCCGTGCGTGCCCGTGAGGCCCGCCGCGGTCAGTCCTTTCATGACAAACACGGCGCTCGCCAGCAGAACGACGACGAGGAGCCCCCATCCGATCCATCGCATCCTGAATGAGGTTTTTCCGGACATGCGGCGGGGCGTGGGCATGGCGGATTGTTCCCTTTCCTGGTCGCTGACGAGGGTGAAGTCCGTTTTCGGTGGCGCGTCGGGCGGAGGTGGTGCGTCGAATGTGAAAAGGATCTTCACGGCTCGGTCACTTCCGCCGCGGCGGGCATCGGATACCGTACGCCATGCGATTTATCCGATCCTTACGCCGCAGGTGGAGGGGGACTCATGGCAGGCTCCGGGTACGACGTCGATCCGGCCGTCCTCAAGGCGCAGGGCGGCGTATTCGGTGATATCGGCTCCGAATTCAGTGCGGCCGCAAAGAAGTTGAAGGCGACTCTCAAGGATGCCGAGGAGTGGGGCAGCGACGAGTTCGTCACGATCTTCAATGACTTCTACAAGCCGGTGAGCGAGGGCATCGTCGATTCGATGCCGCATCTCGGTGAGGAAATCTCCAAGATCGGCGAAAAGCTGGCGGCGATGGGCGCGCAGTACACCGCCACCGAGCACGACCAGCAGCAACACCTCGACAAGTACGCGGCGAGCCGTCCCGACATCACGGGCTGACGCGGCATTCGCTCGGCCCGCCCCATCCGTGCCCACCGCACCGACGTTCCAACGATCACGCGCTTCCGGGGGAGTGACTCACCGTGGCCACCATCATGCTTCCGACAGAGGTCGACTGGATCCTCGACCTCCTGGGCTTCCAGTGGCCCAATGTCGACGAAGACAAGATGCGGGAGGCGGCCGAGGCCTGGAGCCACTTCGCCGACGCCTGCCGGCAGGCGGCATCGGACGGCGCCACCGCCGCGAACACCGTGCGCGGCGCCAACTCCGGTGAGGCCGTGGAGGGGTTCAACAACCACTGGAACAAGTTCGCGGGCGACGCCGGGTTCCTCGACGACGCCGCCGACGCCGCCGAGGCGATCGCCATCGTGCTCCAGGTGGTGGCCACGATCGTCATGGTGATGAAGATCGCGGTGATCGTGCAGCTCATCGCGCTGGCGATCGAGCTGGCGATGGCCCAGGCCGCCGCGCCGGTCACGCTGGGCGCCTCCGAGGCCGGGGCGGCCGCGGCCACGGCGACCACCCGGACGATCGTCCGCAAGATCTTCGACGAGGCGAAGACGAAGATCGTGGAGGCCGTCAAGGAGGCCCTCGCGAAGGAGCTGCGGAAGAAGTGGAAGGACATGCTCAAGGACCTGGGCATGGACCTCGCCAAGGACGCGGCCAAGAAGCTCGGGGGGAACCTCGCGTCGCAGGGCATCAAGAACTACTTCGGGGCGCAGGACGGGTTCGACGTCAAGGACGCGGCGAAGGCGGCGGCCAACCCCCTGGTGGAGAAGGCCAAGGACGTCGGCAAGGTCGGTACCGGCGCGTACCACATGGCCGAGGGCGTCGGCGAGATGGCGGAGGGCGACTTCGCCAAGGGCGGTAAGGACTTCCTCAAGGGGCAGCAGGAGACCGCCGACGGCGCCAAGAGCGTCTACGACATCGCCTACAAGAAGAAGGGGGAGACGTCGGCCGAGGGTGACGGTACGGACAGCGGCTCGTCGTCCGACGGCGATTCGGGCTCCGGGGGTTCGTCGGGCTCGTCGTCCGAGGGCGGCTCGGGTTCCGGGGGTTCGTCGGGAGCGTCGTCCGACGGCGGCTCCGGCGGTTCGTCCTCCTCGGGCGGCGGCTCCGACGGGTCGGCGGCCGCCCCGGCGGGCGGGACGAGGTCCCGGCTCGCGGACGGCATTCCCGACACCGAAGCCGCCGACCAGGACGGCGAGAGCGACGGCGAGGCCGCGCGCGTCCGCAACGCCTTCGGCTGACACACCGGCCGGCACCGACGGAGAGGAACACCCCACAACCCATGAGCACCCACAGCGCCTTCACCTCGCCCGGCGACCGCGACTACCCCGTCGAGGAGCGGGACCTCTCCGAGGAGCAGAACGAGCATCTGACGACGTCCCTGCGTGCCGTACGGGACAACCGCTCCGCACCGCCCGCCCTTCAGGACCTCGCGCGCAAGATGCTGGGCGGGCGGCTGGAGATGAAGGACGTCCTCGACGACCCGGCCGGGTACCGGGTCCTCACCGACGGTCTCGCCGGGATGCGGGAGAGCTGGCGGTCGATGTCCCCGCAGGATCGGCAGGCGCTGCGGACGAAGGTCGAGGAGAAGGCCGAGGAGGCGGCGGCCGACGGTGTCGGCGCCGCGTACCGGCCTCGTTGAACGGCCCGGCCGCGCCGGGAAGCCCGTCCGCTACGGCTTCCCGGTCGGCATCCGCAGCCGGAACAGCGCCCCGCCCCCCGGCGCCTGCGCCGCGGTGAGCTCGGCGTCGTGGGCGCGGGCGATCTGGCGGGCCATGGCCAGCCCCAGGCCCGAGCCGGGCAGGGCGCGGGCGGACTCGGCGCGGTAGAAGCGGTCGAAGACATGGGGGAGGTCCTCGGCGGCGATCCCGGGGCCGTGGTCCCTGATGGTCAGCTCCAGCGCGCCCGGTTCGGCGGTGAGCGAGGTGTCCACCGGGCCGCCGGGCGGGGAGAACTTCGCGGCGTTGTCGAGGAGGTTGGACAGCAGCCGGGTCAGGCGGGCGGGCACGCCGGGGACGGCCACCTCGGTGGCGGCCGGTGCGATGTCGGCCGTGAAGGCGACCTCCGGCCAGTGCTCGCGGGCGACGGCCACCGCGTGCTCCAGGAGGGCGGCCGGACGCACCTGCTCGACCAGGGGCTGCGGCTCCTCGTCGCGGGCCAGCTCGATCAGATCGTTGACGAGGGTGGTGACCTCGCGCAGCTGACGGCCCAGGGCGGACGAGGCGCGGTCGCGCTGGGCATCCGTCAAACGGTCGGCGCGGGCGAGGAGTTCGGCGTTGGTGCGCAGCGCGGTCAGCGGGGTGCGCAGCTCGTGGGAGGCGTCGGCGACCAGCCGGCGCTGCGCGGCGACGGACTGCTCCAGCTCACCGAGCATGGTGTTGAAGCTCGCGGCGAGGCGGGTGATCTCGTCCCCGCGGTCGGGCGGGCCGGCCGGGATGTCGATGCGGTGGCGGGCGTCGCGGGTGCTGGCGATGCGCTCCGCGGTGGCGGTGAGGCGGGCGACCGGGGCCAGGCCCGTACGGGAGACCCAGTAGCCGAGGGCGGCGGCGAGCAGGACACCGGCGCTGCCGACCGCCAGCAGTGCCGCGGCGGCCTGCTGTACGCCGCGGTCGACGGTGTCGGAGCGCAGCGCGACCTGGAGTGCCAGGCCCTTGCCGGGGTGGCGGGTGGTGTAGACGCTGACCGGGTGGCCGGCGACGGTGAACTTGCTGTAGTACGCCTCCTGGTGGCCGGACGCGACCGCGCGGGTGTCGTCGGTGACGGGGAGGGCGTAGGGCTGGCGCGGGTCCTTGGCCCGGTCGGCGGGGACGATCTGGATGCAGGGCGAGGCCGGGTAGCGGCAGGTCGTTTCGCCCACCGTCGGCGCCCAGCTGCGGGTCTGCTGGGCGTACTGGGTCGCCACCTGGGCCAGATTCAGCTTGAGCTGACGGGTCATCTGGTAATTGATGATGACGAACGCCGCGGCGCAGACGCCCACGGCCACCAGCGCCACCGCGGCGGTGGCGGCCAGTGCGAGGCGGGTGCGCAGCGGCCGGCGGCGCCGCCAGCGTGCGCCCAGGCCGCGGGTGCCGGTCACCGGTCCTCCGCGTGGTCCAGGCGGTAGCCGATGCCGTGCACGGTGTGGACCAGCCGCGGCTCGCCGCCCGCCTCCAGCTTGCGGCGCAGATAACCGATGTACACGGCCAGGGAGTTGGAGTCCGGCCCGAAGTCGCGGCCCCAGACCCGCTCCAGGATCGTCTCGCGCGGCAGCACCTGGCCCGGGTGCAGCAGCAGCAGTTCCAGCAGCGCCCATTCGGTGCGGCTGAACTCCAGGGGGCGGCCCGCCCGGTGGCCGCTGCGGGTCACCGGGTCGACGACCAGATCGTCGAAGGTGAGCCGGGTGTCCTCGACCGCGCTGAGCGAGGCGCGGCGCAGCAGCGCCCGGACCCGGGCCACCAACTCGTCCAGCGCGAACGGTTTGACGAGGTAGTCGTCGGCGCCCGCGTCGAGCCCGTCGACCCGGTCGCTGACCGAGTCCAGGGCGGTCAGCACGAGGATGGGCGTACGGTCGTCGAGCGCGCGCAGCCGGCGGCAGACGGCCAGGCCGTCCAGGACCGGCATCATCACGTCCAGCACGAGGGCGTCCGGCTGCCAGGCCGCGACCTCCGAGAGGGCGGCCAGGCCGTCGGCGGCGCCGCGTACCGCATAGCCCTCCACGGCGAGGCCGTCCGTCACGGCGGCGCGCACCTCCGGTTCGTCGTCGACGACCAGGATCTTGACGGCCGCGGTGTTCCCGGGCGGCGGGGGCGGGGGCAAAGGCATGGACATAGGCTGCCAAACACCTCTCTTAGAACGTTCTTAGGGCGCGTCGCGAGCGTGGCGGCCATGCGCACACCACTCTCGGTCGTGATCGGTGCGGGCGGCACCGGCGGCCATATCTATCCCGGCCTCGCCCTCGCCGACGCACTCCGCCGGGCCGTCCCCGATGCGGTGATCTCCTTCGTCGGTACCGAACGCGGGCTGGAGACGCGGCTGATCCCGCAGGCCGGGTACCGGCTGCACACCGTCGACATGATTCCCTTCGACCCCTCGCTCGGTGCCCGACGCTATCTGCTGCCGGCCGCGCTCCTTAAGTCGGGCGCCCAGTGCCGGGCGATCCTCAAGGAGCAGAAAGCCCAGGTCGCGGTCGGTATGGGCGGCTATCCGAGCGCCCCTGTGATCGTCGGGGCGCGGCTGGCGGGGCTGCCGAGCCTGATCCACGAGTCCAACGCGGTGCCCGGCCGGGCCAACAAGTTCGCCGCCCGGCTCACCCCGCACCTCGCCCTCGCCTTCGACCGCAGCCGCCCCCATCTGGCCGGCGGCGAGGGGGCCGAGACGGTGGGGATGCCGCTGGTCGGACCGCTGGCCACGCTGGACCGCACGGCGCTGCGGCCGGCCGCCCGGCGGGCCCTGGGCATCCCGGACGCAGCCCGGCTGCTGCTGGTCAACGGCGGGAGCCTGGGCGCGGCCCGGCTGACCGAGGCGGCGGTGGGACTGGCCGGCCGCTACCGGTCGCGCACCGACCTGCGGCTGCTGATCAAGACCGGGCCCGCGGCCCTGGAGGAGACCCGGGCCCTGCTGGCGGCCAACGGCGGGGACGCGGTCGCCGAGGCCGTGCCGTATCTGGACCGGATGGACCTGGCGTACGCGGCCGCCGACCTCGTGGTCTGCCGGGCCGGTTCGGCGACCGTCGCCGAGCTGGCCACGGTCGGGATGCCGGCCGTGCTCGTGCCCTACCCGCACGCACCGGGCGACCACCAGACCCATAACGCGCGGGTGCTCTCCGACGTCGGGGCGGCGCTGCTGCTGCCCGACCCGCAGACCTCGGCCGAGCGGCTGGACGCGCTGGTCACCCCGCTCCTCGACGACCCCGACCAGCTCGCCGCGATGGGCGCGGCCGCCGACCCCGGCACCCATGCCTGGGCCGCCGATCTGCTCGCCGCCAAGGCGCTGGCCCTGGCCGGGCACCCCCACACACCCCAACCGAGCACCAACCTGAAGGAGTCAGCATGAGCAGCAGCCATACACAGCAGTGGGCGGGCCGCACGGTCCTGGTCACCGGGGCCGAGGGGTTCATCGGCTCGACCCTGGTCGACCTGCTCGTCGAGGCGGGAGCCGACGTACGTGCCCTGGTGCACTACAAGCCGTACGCGGAGAAGGGCAGTCTGGCGCGCTATCTGAAGCCGGGCAGTCCGGTCGAGATGATCGCGGGGGACGTCCGGGACGCGGGCCGGGTGATGGACGCGGTCGCGGGCTGCGACACCGTCTTCCATCTGGCCGCGCTGATCGGCATCCCGTACAGCTACGACTCACCGGGCGCCTATGTGCAGACGAACGTGGTGGGTACCGAGAACGTCGCGGAGGCCTGCCGGCGGCACGCCGTGCGGCGGCTGGTGCACACCTCCACCAGCGAGGTCTACGGCACCGCGCTGACCGCGCCGATCGGCGAGGACCACCCGCTGCAGCCGCAGTCGCCGTACTCCGCCTCGAAGATCGGCGCGGACATGATGGCGCTGTCGCACTGGCACGCCTTCGAGCTGCCGGTGACGGTGGTGCGGCCCTTCAACACCTACGGGCCCCGGCAGTCCGCCCGTGCGGTGATCCCCACGATCCTGGCCCAACTCCACGCCGGCGCCCGGCAGATCAAGCTCGGGTCGCTGACCCCGACCCGGGACTTCACCTACGTCACGGACACCGCGGCCGGGTTCCTGGCGATGGCGGACTGCGACCGGGCGCTGGGACAGGTCGTCAACCTCGGTAGCGGGCGGGAGATATCGATCGGGGCACTCGCCGAGGCGCTGATCGCGGCCTCCGGCCGGGAGGCGGAGGTCGTCGTCGATCCGGCCCGGCTGCGGCCCTCGGGCAGTGAGGTCGAGCGACTGCTTTCGGACAATTCCCGGGCGCGGCAGTGGGCTTCGTGGCAGCCGGAGGTCTCCCTGGCGGACGGCTTGAAGCGGACCTCGGAGTGGGTCGCGGAGCATCTGCACCTGTTCGCCGCGGACCGCTATCAGGTGTGACCCCCGGGCCCGGGTACCGCGGTGCCCGGGCCCTCACCGGGGTCCCCCAGCCCCGCCAGACCGCCGAGGAAGAGCGCGGCGAAGTCGCGCCCCCACTCCGCGTCCACGGGTTCGCCGCTGACCAGGGTGCGGTGCACGACCGCACCGGCGATCACATCGAAGATCAGGTCCATGTTGCGGGCGGCCGCCCGGGCACCGTCCTCGCCGGGGGTGTCCGGCGGCAGTTCGCCGCGGTCCTGGGCCCGTGCGCGCCCCAGCAGTACCAGCCGCTTCTGGCGGTCGACGATCGCCGAGCGGATCCGTTCGCGCAGCGCCTCGTCGGTGGTGGACTCGGCGACCACGGCCATCAGCGCCGTCTTGGTCTCGGGCCGCGCGAGCAGCGCGCCGAACTGGAGCACCACGCCTTCGATGTCGGCCCGCAGGGAGCCCCGGTCGGGGAGTTCGAGTTCGTCGAAGAGGACCGCCACCGCGTCCACGACCAGCTCGTTCTTGTTGGCCCAGCGCCGGTAGAGGGTGGTCTTGGCGACGCCGGCGCGGGCCGCCACATCGCTCATGGTCAGCCGCCCCCAGCCCAGGTCGACGAGCGCGGCACGGGTGGCGCGGAGGATCGCGTGATCGGCCTCGGCGCTGCGCGGGCGGCCCGTGCGGCCCTTCCGGGGGCTGGCGGAGTCGTGCATGCGGGCGACCATACCGGCCGGTAGTCGAGCGGCGGCCGTGAGGGAGATCACCCGGCATGGCGCGGGGCCCGGTGTCGCGCGGGGGTGGCGGCGAGTTACGCTACGACCCGTAGCGTAAGAGTGATGACCACTGGCCGTGGGTGGGGACCCATGGCCGCACACCCCGGCCCCGCTCAGGCCGATCGCAGTACCGAACACCACACATACCGCGTCGCCGGCCACATCGCTTTTCCGGATCGCTTTTCGGAACGGACCGCCCAGGGGGGAGGATGGACCCATGCAGCCACGCAATATGTCCATGAGTGGAGTCGTCGACCTCGCAGCGGTGAAGGCGGCGGGTGAAGCGAAGCAGAAGGCGGAGCAGGCCCGCGCCGAGGCCGCCCGCACGGGTCAGGTGCCGGCGAGCGGTGCCAGCCTGGTGTTCGACGTCGACGAGGCAGGGTTCCAGCAGGACGTCCTGCAGCGCTCCACCGAGGTCCCGGTCGTCATCGATTTCTGGGCCGAGTGGTGCGAGCCGTGCAAGCAGCTGGGTCCGCTGCTGGAGCGTCTCGCGGGGGAGTACGCCGGCAAGTTCGTGCTGGCCAAGATCGACGTCGACAGCAACCAGATGCTGTTCCAGCAGTTCGGGGTGCAGGGCATCCCGGCGGTCTTCGCGGTGGTCGCCGGCCAGCCGATCCCGCTGTTCCAGGGCGCGGCCCCGGAGGCGCAGATCCGGCAGGTCCTCGACCAGCTGGTGCAGGCCGCCGAGCAGCAGTTCGGCATCGTCGGGGCTCCGGTCTCCGCGGAGGGCGCGGACGAGCAGGCGGCGGCCGAGGCGCCGGTGCCGGCCGGTCCGTACGACGCGCTGCTGGAGGCCGCGAGCCAGGCGCTGGACACCGGCGATCTGGGCGGCGCCATCCAGGCGTACAAGAACGTCCTCGCCGACGACCCGGCCAACCCGGAGGCCAAGTTCGGCCTCGCGCAGGCCGAACTCCTGCACCGGGTGCAGGACCTCGATCCGCAGGCGGTGCGCAAGGAGGCCGCGGAGCGCCCGGCCGACGTTCCGGCGCAGATCCGGGCCGCGGACCTGGACCTGGTCGGCGGCCATGTCGAGGACGCCTTCGGACGGCTGATCGACGCGGTGAAGCGGACGGCCGGCGACGACCGGGATGCCGCCCGGGTGCGGCTTCTGGAGCTGTTCGAGGTGATCGGGACCGAGGATCCGCGGGTGACGGCGGCGCGTACGGCGCTTGCCCGGGTGCTGTTCTGACCCGCTGTTGTACCGGGCGTCCGCTTCTGACCAGTACGGCCGCCACGGGTTGACCAAACAAACGAAGCAGCGGCCACGTTTTACCAAAACTTGGTAAACGTGGCCGCTGTTACTTGGAGTAAGACTCATCCACCCCCTTGCGGCGCTTTGTCCGCAATTGCCGCGTGTCTGTGCGCGGTCAGCGACGACCCTGTGTACCTGGCCGATCCCGGTCCGTCGAACCTTGGTTATCAGGCCGTTACCCGCAAGTAACGAGCCTCTTGTGTCCAGAGCGTGAATGGACCACGATCGGCGACGCTCGGTCCATTCCCGCAGCCCGGCATCCGGTCGGCGCAGCGGGGCACTTGGGTCCCCACCGAGTGGCCGGCGGCAGTGCATGCCGGCCGTGGACAGGGGGGTCTCTGCCCCATCCGGCAGGGCCTGTCCAGAGAGGTTGCGCGAGAGCGTGGCCAGTGGTTGTCGCTCGGGGGTGATCGCCGGTATTCGGAACACGATGTGCCTCCGAGGACGGGCGCTCTCCTTCCCGAGGACGTAGCACTTCTCCCATCCCAGGTACCGCCGTCCGTCCTACGGCGGTCGGTACCGGAGATGTACGTCCGAGAAGGAGGAAAGTCATGGAGTCCCTGGCTCGTGGCGGGACCAGATGGAAGCGGTTCGCCGTTGTCATGGTGCCGAGCGTGGCGGCGACCGCCGCGATCGGCGTCGCCCTCTCGCAGGGTGCGCTCGCGGCGTCGTTCAGCGTGTCCGGCCAGCAGTTCAAGGTCGCTACCGACCGGCTGGACGGCACCGGCTTCGTTCAGTACGGAGCGATCGACGCCCAAAAGGGCGGTAAGCAGATCCCGGTGGCGGTTTCGGGATTCTCCAACGCCAAGATCAGGAACCTGTGCCAGTCGGTAGTGGTGCCGGTCCCGGTCTTCGGCGATGTGTCGATGAAGCTGTCGGCCGGTGGCGGTGACACGCCCGTCGAGGCGAAGAACCTCTACATCGACCTCGACCAGCTGGACGCGGACGCGACCTTCAACAACATCGACATCGGTGTTGCTGCGGGCTCGACGACCAAGGGTCCGGGCATGCACAAGGGCGACAAGGCCGACCCGGGCTCGTTCGCCCAGCAGGCCGACTCGGCCACGCTGACCCACGTCAAGCAGACGGCGTGGGCCACGACGGCCGGCACGTTCAAGCTCAGCGGCCTGAAGATGAGCGTCGCCAAGGGCAAGAGCGAGTGCTTCTGACGCTCTGAGCGTACGGGTGCGGGGCCTTTGTCCGCGGCGCCACCAGCCGCTTCCCGCACCCGTACGCCGGGTAGCGCCAAGCACGACACTCCAGCTCAGAACCACCGATTTGCCAGTCCCGAGGAGCTGTACGACATGAGCGCCGAAACGCGACCACGGCTGATCGAGGGCATCGGCCGGAAGCGGACTTCGTTCCGGGAGTGGCGCGGACAACGCCCGTTCTGGGGCGGATTGCTGACACTGCTGGCCGGTATCCCGATCATGTACATCCCTTACGCGAACCTCACGATCGGTTCCCTGACCGTCCGCATGGCGACCACCGCCGGTGCCGGCTCGCTGATCATCGGCGTACTGCTGGTCGTGCTCGGTCTGACCATGTGGTTCCAGCCGGCCTCGCGGGTCTTCGCGGGCGTGGCGGGGATCCTGCTCTCCCTGGTCTCCCTGGTCGTCTCGAACTTCGGCGCCTTTTTGGTCGGCTTCCTGATGGGGCTGATCGGCGGTGCGCTAGGTGTCGCCTGGGCGCCGGGCAGGGCCGAACGGAGCGGCGACGACGCCGACGAACCGGCCCGCACCGTCGCCGGACCGGTGGTCGCCGCCAACCCCGCGCCGGCCGGACCCGGGTTGGGCAACGGACTGGACGACCTGTCAGGAACGAGCCCGACCAACGACGGGAGGCACCGTGCCGGGTGACGAGCTGCATGAGGAGAACGCAGCCGCCGGGGCGACCAAGAACTCCCCGCGCCGTTCAGGCGTGGGGAACAGACCGAGGCACGCGGCGCCCAAGAAGCCGCTGCTGACTCGGCTGCACGTGCCCGCGGGCAAGGCGATAGCCATCGCCGCCATGCCGTCCGCCGTGCTCATGGGGATGGGGCTGACGCCCCAGATGGCGATCGCCAAGCCGACGCCGCCCCAGAGCCCGTTCAAGGACGGCCCCTGCGTCACCGCTCCGGACAAGGTGGAGGGCCAGGACGCCAAGTCCAAGGACGAGGCGAAGGACGACAAGGCCACCGCCCAGCCGTCCGCCACGCCCTCGGCCACGCCCTCGCCCTCCGCCGGCAAGGAGGCGGACAAGGCTCCCGAGCCCGCACCGTCCTCCTCCGCCAAGACCGATGAGCCGTCGAGTTCCGCGACGCCCTCGCCCTCGCCCTCGGCCTCCGAGGAGAAGGAGGACGACGGGGGTCTGCTGGGCGGCATCGGCGATGCGCTCGGCGGTCTCCTGGGCGGGGACAAGTCCGAGGAGCCCAGTGCCTCGGCGACACCCTCGCCGTCCGCGTCGGAGTCCAAGGCCCCGGAGCCCGCGGACACCGCGGCCAAGGACTCCGTGGCCGACAAGGTCACCGAGCCGGTCACCAAGACCCTCGACGGGGTCAAGGACGGTGCCGACAAGGTCACCGGGCCCGTCAAGGACGGATCGAAGACGGTCAACGACACCGTCCACGGCGCGGTGGGTGCGGCGGACAACGCCCTGCCCGGCGGCGGTGTGGACGGCAAGGACGCCGACGGCAAGGAGGCGTACCCCTGCGTCGTCGAGAACAAGCAGAAGGGCAAGGACGAGCAGACGCCCGCCACCCTGCCCGACGACCCCTGGCACCTGGAGTCCAGCGGTCTCACCCTGCGCGGTCTGGACTACGTGGGAGTCGTCAACGTCACGACGCAGGGCGGCCGTACCAAGCAGGCCCTGAAGTTCACCGCCGACAGCATCGACATCGGCGATCTCCACCAGATCGTCGACGACCCGTCGTCCGGGAAGAAGTACCACGTCCGGTCGACGCCGGGGTCCACCTCGACCATCCGCGGCGGCAAGGTGACGCTGTACACCGAGCGGCTGCAGGGCAATCTCTTCGGTCTGATCCCGATCGTGTTCGACCCCGAGCACCCGCCGCCGCTCAATGTCCCGTACGCCTATTTCAGCAAGGTGAAGCTGGACCAGGCGGGCCAGTTCGGCGGCAATCTCCATGTCCCCGGTATGCATGTGACCATCGAGGACTGACCCGGCCGAAGGCCTTTCCGGGAGCCGCGGAAAACGGCGGTGGGCCGCCCCCTTCTCAAGGGGGCGGCCCACCGCCGTTCTCGCTGCCGGGCGCGTCAGGCGCGCGGGCCACCCAGGTGGTGCACCCGGACCATGTTGGTGGTGCCGGGCACGCCGGGGGGCGAGCCGGCGGTGATCAGCATGGTGTCGCCCTCGCTGTAGCGCTTGAGCTTGAGCAGCTCGGCGTCCACCAGGTCGACCATCGCGTCGGTGTTGTCGACGTGCGGGACGAGGAAGGCGTCCACGCCCCAGCTCAGCGTGAGCTGGTTGCGGGTGGTGACGTCGGTGGTGAAGGCCAGGATCGGCTGGGCCGCGCGGTAGCGGGAGAGCCGGCGGGCGGTGTCACCGGACTTGGTGAAGGCCACCAGCGCCTTGCCGTCCAGGAAGTCGGCCATCTCGCAGGCCGCACGGGCCACCGCGCCGCCCTGCGTACGCGGCTTCTTGCCGGGCACCAGCGGCTGCAGGCCCTTGGAGAGCAGCTCCTCCTCGGCCGCCTCGACGATCTTCGACATCGTCTTGACGGTCTCGATCGGGTACTGGCCGACCGACGACTCCGCGGAGAGCATCACCGCGTCGGCGCCGTCGAGGATGGCGTTGGCGACGTCGGAGGCCTCGGCGCGGGTCGGCCGGGAGTTGGTGATCATCGACTCCATCATCTGGGTCGCGACGATCACCGGCTTGGCGTTCCGGCGGCACATCTCCACCAGGCGCTTCTGCACCATCGGGACCTTCTCCAGCGGGTACTCCACCGCCAGGTCGCCGCGGGCGACCATGATCGCGTCGAAGGCCATCACGACCTCCTGCATGTTGGCCACCGCCTGCGGCTTCTCCACCTTGGCGATGACCGGGACCCGCCGGCCCACCTCGTCCATGACGCGGTGCACGTCCTGGACGTCCTTGGCGTCGCGGACGAAGGACAGCGCGACCATGTCGCAGCCCATCTTCAGGGCGAACTTGAGGTCCTCGATGTCCTTCTCGGACAGCGCGGGGACGTTCACCGCGGCACCGGGCAGGTTGATGCCCTTGTGGTCGGAGATGACCCCGCCCTCGATGACGATGGTGCGCACTCGCGGGCCGTCGACCTCGACGACCTGGAGCGCGACGTTGCCGTCGTTGATCAGGACCGGGTCGCCCTTGGAGACGTCGCCGGGCAGGCCCTTGTAGGTCGTACCGCAGATGGTCTTGTCGCCGGGCACGTCCTCGGTGGTGATGACGAACTCGTCGCCGCGCACCAGCTCCACGGGGCCGTCGGCGAAGGTCTCCAGGCGGATCTTGGGGCCCTGCAGGTCGGCCAGGACTCCGACGGCGCGACCGGTCTCCTCGGAGGCCTTGCGGAGGCGGTGGTACCGCTCCTCGTGCTCCGGCTGGGTCCCGTGGCTCATGTTGAATCGGGCCACGTTCATGCCGGCCTCGATCAGCGTCTTCAGCTGGTCGTAGGAGTCGACGGCGGGGCCCAGGGTGCAGACGATTTTGGAACGGCGCATGGCGGAATCCTATCGGTTTGTTTCAGAGCGGAATATTCCGGTAGGTGGAAACACCAATGTCTAGGCGTTGACCAGGGCGTATGTCTGCTGGGCGATCTCCAGTTCCTCATCGGTGGGCACGACGGCGACCGCGACCCGGGCGTACTCCGGGGAGATCAACCGCGGCTCGCCGGACCGTACGGCGTTCAGCGAGGCGTCCACGGCCATGCCCATCTCCTCCAGCCCGGCGATGGCGGCCTCCCGCACCGGGGCGGCGTTCTCCCCGACACCGGCGGTGAAGGCCACCGCGTCGACCCGGCCGAGCACCGCGCTGTAGGCGCCGATGTACTTCTTCAGCCGGTGGATGTAGATGTCGAAGGCGAGCCGGGCCCGCTCGTCGCCCTCGTCGATCCGGCGCCGGATCTCCCGCATGTCGTTGTCGCCGCACAGCCCGATCAGCCCGCTCTTCTTGTTGAGCAGTACGTCGACGTCGTCCTCCGACATCCCCGCCACCCGCTTGAGGTGGAAGGTCACCGCCGGGTCGATGTCACCGGAGCGGGTGCCCATGACCAGGCCCTCCAGCGGGGTCAGCCCCATCGAGGTGTCCACGCAGCGGCCGCCGGCCACCGCCGAGGCGGACGCGCCGTTGCCCAGGTGCAGCACGATGACGTTGACCTCGGCGGGGTCCTTGTCCAGCAGCTCGGCCGTCTTGCGGGAGACGTACGCGTGCGAGGTGCCGTGGAAGCCGTAGCGGCGGATGCGGTGCGCGTCGGCGGTCTCCACGTCGATGGCGTAGCGGGCCGCGTACTCCGGCATCGTGGTGTGGAAGGCGGTGTCGAAGACCGCCACCTGCGGCAGGTCGGGGCGCAGCGCCTGGGCCGTTTTGATGCCGGTGATGTTCGCCGGGTTGTGCAGCGGCGCGACCGGCACCAGCCGCTCGATCTCCGCCAGCACCGCGTCGTCGATCACGGTCGGCGCGGTGAACTTCAGCCCGCCGTGCACCACCCGGTGCCCGATCGCGGCCAGCTCCGGGGAGTCGAGCCCCAGGCCGTCGGCGGCCAGCTCCGCGGCGACGGCCTTCAGTGCGGCCGTGTGGTCGGCTATCGCGCCCTCGGTCTCGCGCCGCTCGCCGCCGGTGGCCAGCGGGGTGTGCACCAGGCGCGAGTTCTCCTCACCGATCCGCTCGACCAGGCCGACGGCCAGCCGACCCGCGGCGGAGCCGCTGCTCGACTGCGTGTCGTGCATGTCGAGCAGCTGGTACTTCAACGACGAGGAGCCGGAGTTGAGGACGAGGACGCGGGTGGCGTTGGCAGTCATGTAGCGCTTTCCGATGGGGTGGGGGGAGGGCTGGGGAATTCAGGCGGTGTGGCCGGCGCCGGGCTGGGCGCCCTGCGCCTGGATGGCGGTGATGGCCACGGTGTTGACGATGTCCTGGACCAGGGCGCCGCGGGAGAGGTCGTTGACCGGCTTGCGCAGACCCTGCAGGACCGGGCCGACGGCGACCGCACCGGCCGAGCGCTGCACGGCCTTGTAGGTGTTGTTGCCGGTGTTGAGGTCCGGGAAGATCAGCACGGTGGCCTTGCCGGCCACGTCGGAGCCGGGGAGCTTGGTCTCGGCGACCGAGGCGTCCACCGCCGCGTCGTACTGGATCGGACCCTCGACCAGCAGGTCGGGGCGGAGCTCGCGGACGATCTCGGTGGCCTTGCGGACCTTGTCGACGTCCGCGCCGGAGCCGGAGGTGCCGGTGGAGTACGACAGCATCGCGATCCTGGGCTCGACA
This sequence comes from Streptomyces sirii, assembly GCF_045690365.1. Classification (NCBI taxonomy): domain Bacteria; kingdom Bacillati; phylum Actinomycetota; class Actinomycetes; order Kitasatosporales; family Streptomycetaceae; genus Streptomyces; species Streptomyces sirii. Next base: position 6,226,293 of record NZ_CP147982.1, read on the forward strand.
CCGAACTGGGCGGCGGTGGTGGCCGACTGGATGGCGATGTCCGCCAGCTGCTCGGCGTTCGGGTCCGGGTTGACCGCGCAGTCGCCGTAGACCAGCACGCGGTCGGCCAGGCACATGAAGAACACCGAGGAGACGATCTGGGCGTTCGGCTTCGTCTTGATGATCTCGAAGGCGGGCCGGATGGTGGCCGCGGTGGAGTGCACCGCACCCGAGACCATGCCGTCGGCGAGGCCCTCCTGCACCATCAGGGTGCCGAAGTAGGAGACGTCGGCGACCACGTCGTAGGCCAGCTCGTAGCTGACGCCCTTGTGGGCCCGCAGCTTGGCGTACAGCTCGGCGAACCGCTCGCGCAGCTCGGAGGTCTGCGGGTCGATGATCTGCGCGTCCGCCAGGTCGATGGCCAGGTCGGCGGCGCGCTTGCGGATCGCCTCCTCCTCGCCCAGCAGCGTCAGATCGCACACGTCGCGGCGCAGCAGGACGTCGGCGGCGCGCAGCACCCGCTCCTCGGAGCCCTCCGGCAGGACGACGCGGCGGCGGCCGGAGCGGGAGCGCTCGATCAGTTCGTGCTCGAACATCATCGGTGTGACCCGGCCGGAGCGGGCGACGGAGATCCGGTTCGTCAGCTCCGCGGTGTCCACATGCCGCTCGAACAGCCCGAGCGCGGTCTCCGCCTTGCGCGGCGAGGCGGCGTTGAGCTTGCCCTCGATCGCGAACAGCTCGGCGGCGGTCGGGAAGGAGCCGCCGGGTACGGAGACGACCGGGGTCCCGGGGGCGAGCCGGTTCGCCAGCGCCATGATGTCCGGGCCGGGCCGCTCGTCGAGGGTGAGCAGCACCCCGGCGATCGGCGGCGCACCGGCGCTGTGCGCGGCCAGCGAGCCGATGACCAGGTCGGCCCGGTCCCCGGGGGTCACCACGAGGCAGCCGGGGGTGAGCGCCTTGAGGAAGGTCGGCAGCATGGCGCCACCGAAGACGAAGTCGCGCGCGTCCCTGGCGAGCCCGGAGTCGTCGCCGAGCAGCACCTCGGCGCCGAGGGCGTGCACGATCTGGCCGACGGTCGGGGCGGAGAGCGAGCCGTCCTCGGGCAGTGCGTAGCAGGGGACGGGAAGGCGGGCGGAGAGCCGCTCGACGATCGCCTGGCGCAGTTCGGGGGCCACCCGGTTGACGATCATGGCCACCACGTCGCAGCCCAGCGAGTGGTAGGCGCGGTAGGCGTTGCGGGCCTCGGCGCGCACCGACTCGGCCTCCTGGCCCTGGCCGCCGACGACGGCCAGCACCGAGGCGCCGAACTCGTTGGCGAGGCGGGCGTTGAGGTTCAGCTCGGCCGGCAGGCTGGTGCCCGCGTAGTCCGAGCCGAGCACCAGGACGTACTCGTAGTCCCTGGCCACGGCGTGAAAGCGGTCGACGAGCCGGGAGACCAGCTCGTCGGTGCCGCGCTCGGCCTGAAGCGTGGCGGCCTCGTCGTAGCTGAGGCCGTAGACGCTCTCGGGCGACTGGGTGAGCCGGTAGCGGGCCCGCAGCAGGTCGAAGAGCCGGTCGGGTCCGTCGTCGTGCATCAGCGGGCGGAAGACCCCCACCCGGTCGACGTGGCGGGTCAGCAGCTCCATGACCCCCAGCTCGATGACCTGGCGGCCGTCGCCGCGGTCGATACCGGTCACGTACACGCTGCGCGTCACGCGTGCTCTCCGATCCATTCCGTTGGTCGCAAGGTCAAAATCAGCCGTTATTGTTGGCCAGCCCCTCTTGACAATACCTGCGAGGCTGGCTAGGTCGCTCTTCCAGTTTCCCCTGTGGAGCCCGTGCGGGGACAGTAGGGGGCAGGTGTGCGGGTGCCGCCCGGGCCCGTCGGACCATGAAACAATCGGACCGGGTCAGGGATACCGACGAGCGAGCACAGGAGACACAGCACGATGCGTATCGGAGTCCTCACCGCAGGCGGCGACTGCCCCGGCCTGAACGCTGTGATCCGGTCTGTGGTCCACCGCGCCCTCACCGGCCACGGCGACGAGGTCATCGGATTCGAGGACGGCTTCAAGGGCCTGCTCGACGGCCGCTTCCGCAAGCTCGACCTCGAAGCGGTCAGCGGCATCCTCGCCCGCGGCGGCACCATCCTCGGCTCCTCCCGGCTGGAGCGGGCCCGGCTGCGCGAGGCCTGCGAGGACGCCAAGGACCACTCCAAGGACTACGGCATCGACGTGCTGATCCCGATCGGCGGCGAGGGCACCCTCACCGCCGCCCGGATGCTGTCGGACGCCGGACTGCCGGTCGTCGGGGTGCCCAAGACCATCGACAACGACATCTCCTCCACCGACCGCACCTTCGGCTTCGACACCGCCGTCGGCGTCGCCACCGAGGCGATCGACCGCCTCAAGACCACCGCCGAGTCGCACCAGCGCGTGATGGTCGTCGAGGTGATGGGCCGGCACGCGGGCTGGATCGCGCTGGAGTCCGGCATGGCCGGCGGCGCCCACGGCATCTGCCTGCCGGAGCGCGGGTTCGACGTCAACGACCTGGTCACGATGGTCGAGGAGCGGTTCGCGCGGGGCAAGAAGTTCGCCGTGATCTGCGTCGCCGAGGGCGCGCACCCGGCCCCCGGCACGATGGACTACAAGAAGGGCGCCATCGACCAGTACGGCCACGAGCGGTTCTCCGGCATCGGCACCGCGCTCGCCCACGAACTGGAGAAGCGCCTCGGCAAGGAGGCCCGCCCGGTCATCCTCGGCCACGTCCAGCGCGGCGGCACCCCCACCGCCTACGACCGGGTGCTCGCCACCCGCTTCGGCTGGCACGCCGTCGAGGCCGCGCACCGCGGCGACTACGGCAAGATGACCGCGCTGCGCGGCACCGACATCACGATGGTGCCGCTGGCCGAGGCGGTCACCGAGCTCAAGACCGTGCCCGGGTCGCGGATGGACGAGGCCGAGTCGGTCTTCTGAGGCTGGTTCGGTGGTTCGGGGCCGCGCCCCGGTACCGCTGGCGCAACGACGGCGGCGCGCCTCCCCTCGACCGAGGGAAGGCGCGCCGCCGTTGCGCGTGGGGCCTCAATGCGCCCCGATCGCCTCCAGCATGTTCAGCCGGGCCGCCCGGCGGGCCGGCCACACCGCGGCCAGCACGCCCACGACCAGCGCGATCAGCAGGAAGAGGCCGAGTCGGCCCCAGGGGAGCACCATCTCGTACGTCGGGAACGACGAGCCGACCAGGCTGCCGCCGGCCCAGGCCAGGAAGATCCCCACGCCCATGCCGAGCACCGCGCCGAACAGCGAGATGACCACCGACTCCAGCCGCACCATCTGCTTGATGCCGCTGCGCGCCAGGCCGATCGCCCGCAGCATCCCGATCTCCCGGGTCCGCTCGAAGACCGACATCGCCAGGGTGTTGACGACACCGACCACCGCGATGATGACGGCCATGCCCAGCAGCCCGTAGACCATGTTCACGACGGTGTCGATCTGGCCGGCGTTCTCCTTGCGCAGGTCGTCGCGGCTCTGGACCTTCAGCAGCGGGCTGTCGCCGAGCGCGTGCCGGATGTCCTTGACCAGCGCGGGGGAGCCGCCGTCGGCCGTCTTCACCAGCAGCCGCTCGTTCTTGACCCGGGTCGTATGCGGGTCGACCAGCGAGACGTCGGCGAAGGCCTCGCCCAGCGCCTCGTTCTCCTTGTAGGCGGCGGCGACCTTCAGCTTGGTCTTCTTCTTCTCGTCGAAGCTGACGGTCACCGTGTCGCCGACGTGCCAGCCGTGCTCCTTGAGGCCCTTGTCGGAGACGGCGATCCCGCCGGCCCGGACGGCGTCCAGCGAGCCCTGGGTGAAGGTCAGCCGGGTGACCTTGTCGATCTGGGTGAGGTCGGTGCCGCGAAGGTAGCCGAAGCCGCCGTCGCCGGGGGAGTCGCCGGTGCTGAAGCCCGCGCCGCGCAGCGGGGCCATCGCCGTGACGCCCGGGACGTGCGCCACCTTCTTCGACAGCGCGGGGTCCATACCGACGTAGGTCGAGGTGGTGACCTGGTAGTCGGCGCTCACCCCGTTGGCGGCCATCTTGTCCATGCCCAGCTGGGCGGAGTGCCCCACGACCGTCATCCCGGTGATCAGGGTGAGCCCGATCATGAGCGCGGAGCCGGTCGCCGCCGTACGGCGCGGATTGCGCAGCGCGTTCTCCTTGGCCAGCTTGCCGCCGATCCCGAACAGCCGGATGGTGACCAGGCCGGCCAGCGAGACCAGCGGACGGGACAGCAGCGGCGCCAGGATGATCACGCCGACCAGCGTCAGCGCCGAGCCCAGCATGGCGACCGGCAGATCGTCACCGGACTTCAGGGTGGAGACATAGAGCATCACCGCGACGCCCAGCCCGGTGATCACCGCGCCGATGCTGTTGCGCAGGACCAGGCTGCGCATCGCCGGCGCCGCCTCGACGCTGCTCAGCGCCTCCACCGGCGCGATCTTCGCCGCCTTGCGGGACGGCAGCCAGGCGGCCAGTACGGTCACCACGACGCCCACCGCCAGCGCGGCGCCCACCGTCGACGGGCTGATGACGACCGGTCCGTCCGGGAAGCCCGCGCCGTTGGCGTTCAGCACCGCCCGCAGCCCCTCCGCGATCCCGAGGCCGAGTCCGAAGCCGACGACCGAGGAGATCAGGCCGAGCAGCGCCGCCTCGGCGAGCACCGAGCGCACCACCTGCCGGCGCGAGGCGCCGACCGCGCGCAGCAGCGCGATCTCGCGGCTGCGCTGGGAGATCAGCATGGTGAAGGTGTTGGCGATGATGAACACCCCGACGAACAGGGCGATACCGGCGAAGGTCAGCAGCGTCTGGCTCAGCGCGCTGTTCTGCTGGGCGATCATCCGGGACTGCTCGGCGGCCAGGGCGGAGCCGCTGGTCGCCTCGGCGCGGTCCTTGGGCAGCACCTCGCGGACCTTCGCGGTCAGCGCCCGCTCGTCGGTGCCCGGGGCGGCGGCCACGATCAGCTCGTCGAACTGGCCGGGGTGCAGATACAGCCGCTGTGCGGTGGCGGTGTCGAACAGCGCCAGGCTGCCGCCCGCGGTCACCTGCGGATCGTCGCTGGCCACGATGCCGACCAGCTTCTTCTTCAGCACCGGGCCGTCGGTGGCGAAGCGCACGGTGTCGCCGAGCTTGACGCCTGCCGCCTTCGCGGTGCTCTCGGCAAGCGCGATCTCGCCGCCGTTGGCCGGGCCGCGGCCCTGGAGGAGCGGATAGCGGGCGTCCTTGCCGTCCTTGCCCGGCTGGTAGTTGGCGGCGCGGTTCTGCCAGCCGTTGCCGACGGGCTGGTCGTCGGGGCCGGCGAGGGTCGCCTCGCCGGTGACGTTCGCGCGTACGGAGGCGACGCCCGGCAGTGTGCGGATGCGGTCCGCGAGCTTGTCGTCGAGGGCGGTGGCCCGCTTGCCGTCCTTGCCCGCGTCGACGACGTCGGGTGCCTCGGGGTCGCTGTTGGTGGCCTGGACGGAGACGGCCACGTCCTTGAGGTTCTTGGCGGAGGCGTTCTTGACGGCCTCGGCGACGCTGTCGCTGAAGATGAGGGTGCCGGCGACGAAGGCGACGCCCAGCAGCACCGCCAGCGCGGTCATCATCAATCGGGCTTTGTGCGCAAGGACGTTGCGCAGGGCAGTACGGAGCATGGTGGTGGTGTCAGTCCTGGGTCCGGTTCTCGGGATGAAGGGCCGCGCCCGGGGCACGGCGGGGGGCGCGCGGCGCCCGTGTCGGCTCGTTCGGCCCTCGGCTAGCTCGTCCGACCCTTGGCGTCGAACAGCCGCATCCGGTCGAGGACGGCGTCCGCGGTCGGCTCGTGGAGCTCCTCGACGATCCGGCCGTCCGCGAGGAAGACCACCCGGTCCGCGTAGCCGGCCGCGACCGGGTCGTGGGTGACCATCACCACCGTCTGGTCCATCGCCCGCACCGACTCCCGCAGGAAGCCCAGCACCTCCGCGCCGGAGCGGGAGTCGAGGTTGCCGGTCGGCTCGTCCGCGAAGATGATCTCCGGCTGGGCGGCCAGTGCTCGGGCTACCGCGACGCGCTGCTGCTGGCCGCCGGAGAGCTGCGCCGGGCGGTGGGCCAGGCGCCCGGACAGACCGACGGTCTCGATGACGGCGCTGAGCCACTCCCGGTCGGGCTTGCGGCCCGCGATGTCCATCGGCAGCGTGATGTTCTCCAGCGCGGAGAGCGTCGGCAGCAGGTTGAACGCCTGGAATATGAAGCCGATCTTGTCCCGGCGCAGCCGCGTCAGCTGCTTGTCGTTGAGGGACGCCAGCTCCACGTCGCCGATCCGGGCGGAGCCGGCGGAGATCGCGTCCAGGCCCGCCATGCAGTGCATCAGCGTCGACTTGCCGGAGCCGGACGGGCCCATGATCGCGGTGAACCGGGCCTTGCCGAACTCGACCGAGACGGAGTCCAGTGCCACGACACGGGTCTCCCCCTGGCCGTAGACCTTGCTCAGATCCGTCGCGCGGGCGGCGACGCCGGCGGTGCCGCGGGTGGACGTGGGGAAGCCGGGAACGGCTGCCGCGTGGGACACGGGTACTCCTGGGAAGGGGACGGAAGATTCGACCGTCCCATTCTTTCTGCGCAGGTCAGCGCCTACCTCAGCCGCGAGGACCGAAAGTCGCACCGGCCGGAGGTGCCATCACCGCCCCCGGCGTAGTTCTCTGGGGGGACGCCTCTCCGCCCTGGGGCCGACGGGATCCGTCGGGGATGCCCCGGATCCCCGGGGCCGCTACCGGCCGACCCGCTTCCAGAACTCGCCCAGGATGCCGTCCACAAAAGCGTGCCCCGCCTGCCCGGACTCCTCGGTGCCGTCCCCGCCGCCCCAGTTGAGCGTAGCCGTCATCGCCGCCTGATAGTCGGCGTGCAGCTCCTGAAGGACGTCCTGGATTTCCTCTTTGGGGAGGGTGGTGAGCTTGCCGACCGGCCGGACGTAGGCCTGCCAGCGGGTGGTGACGGCGCTGGTCAGCAGCTCGGTCAGCTTCTCGGCGCGGCCGGTGAAGCGGAGCAGCGCGGGCAGCGGCAGCTGGAGCGTCCGGGCGAGCGCCGCGGCCTGCCGGTCGTTGCCGCGCCAGGTCCCGCCGGCCTCCAGCCGCTCGTACGCGGTCTGGTCCATGCCGATGGCCAGCGCCAGGCCGTCCGGGGACAGGCCGTGCGCGAGGCGGTACTCGCGCAGGGTGCCCGGCGCGCCGAGCAGATCGCCGGGCGCGCACCACAGGGCGCCGGCCAGCGCGGTCAGCTCCGCCTCGGTGGGGGCGGCCTCCCCCCATTCCCAGGACGCCACCGTCGCGGGCGATATCTGTATTCCGAACGCGGCCCAAATTCCGTAGGCGACATGGGCGGGGGTCATGCCGAGGTTCTCGCGGAAGCGGCGGGCGGCCTCGGCATTGAAGGGAGGCCTGCGCGGCTCCGCGGCGTGCGTGTTCACCGGCACACGGTAAGTGACGGCATGGCTGTGCACCTATGGTGCGGACAGCCAAGGTTGAATGTCGTAGGAAGCTACCAAGTGGTCGGGTTTACCCGTCCGGTAGGAAACGCTTTTCCGGTATCGGGCCGCTCACCAGCGCCATCGAGACCACGAATGCTTCACCGGCCTTCACTAGCCCTTCACCGCCCCGCCGAGTGCGAAACCGCCGCCCAATCGCCGCGAAATAAGGATGTACAGCAGGACGACCGGTGTCGAGTAAAGGATCGAAAATGCCGCGAGTTCACCGAAGGCAATGGCGCCGTAATTACCGAAGAAATTGAAGATGCTCACCGAGGCGGGCAGTTGCTCCGGGGAGAGCAGCAGCATGAACGGCACGAAGAAATTGCCCCACATCATGATGAAGGTGTAGATCGCGACGACGCCGAGACCGGGCCCCATGAGCGGCAGGATCACCCGCAGCAGCGTCTGCGGCCAGGAGGCGCCGTCCGTCCACGCCGCCTCCTCCAGGGCCTTCGGGACCCCGTCCATGAAGTTCTTCATCAGCCAGATGGCGAACGGGAGTTGGGTGGCGGCCAGGAACAGTGCGGTGCCGTAGCGGGTGTCGATCAGGTCGACCTGCACGAACAGCCCGTAGACCGGAACCATCACCGCGGTGATCGGCAGACAGGTCGCGAACAGGATCGTCAGCAGGTACGGGCGGGCGAAGCGCGAGCGGTAGCGGGACAGCGGATAGGCCGCCAGCGCCGCGCAGGCCACCGTGAGCAGCGTGGCGCCGCCGCAGATCAGCAGGCTGTTGAGCATCGGAGTGAAGGTGATCTCGTCGGTCAGCACCGCCGAGAAGTTCGCCGTCGTCGGGGACCTGGGAAGCCGCACCCGCAGCGTCGCCTCCGCGTCCAGCGACGACAGCACCAGCCAGACCAGCGGTACGGCGAACGCCACCGCCGCGCACAGCGCTCCGGCGTCGGCGGCGATCCGATGGCGGACCCGGCGGGGAAGCGGCACGGCTCAGACCTCCTCGCGCAGCAGGCGCAGATAGACCACCGAGAACAACGCGCCCACCAGCAGCAACAGCAGTGCCACCGCGGTGCCGTAGCCGATCAGCGACTTCATGAACGCCTGGTCGTACATGAACACCGGCAGCGTCTGGCTGCGGCCTCCCGGACCGCCCCGCGTCATCGCCCAGATGAGGCCGAAGACGGAGAGCGTCTGCAGGGTGTTGAGCATCAGATTGGTGCCGATGGAGCGGCGGATCATCGGCAGCGTGATGTGCCACAGCCGCCGCAGCCCGCCCGCGCCGTCGACCTCGGCGGACTCGGTGACCTCCCGCGGGATCCCGGAGAGCGCCGCGGAGTAGATCAGCATCGAGAACGCCGTACCGCGCCAGACGTTGGCGAACGACACGGCGAGGACGGGCAGCGTGAACAGCCAGTTCTGGGTGGGCAGATGGAGCCACTCCAGCAGGGCGTTGAGGGTGCCGCGCCGCTCGAAGAAGGTGTAGAGCAGGAAGCCCGCGACGATCTCCGGGAGCACCCAGGCGGTGATCACCATCGCGCCGGTCAGTGACCGTACGGGCCGCGAGGCGCGCCGCAGCAGGCCGGCCAGCGCCAGCCCGAGGGTGTTCTGCCCGAGGATCGAGGAGAGCACGGTGAAGACCAGGGTGAGTACCACCGCGTTGCGGAACGCCGGATCGCCCAGCGCGTGCGCGAAATTGGCCGCCCCGACGAAGGACGCCGACTCCTGGCCGGTCAGCTGGGTGTCGGTGAAGGCGATCCAGACGCAGTAGCCGATCGGGCCGGCGAGGAAGAGCAGCAGCAGGACGGTGGCGGGGACGAGCGGGGACCAGCGCAGCAGTCGGCCGCGCACCGGGGTGGCACGAGGCGTACGGGCGGCGGCCGTGGCCCGCGCGGCGGCGCCGGCCGTCATGGCTTGGCGACCGTCCGGTCGTCCACGATGGACCTCAGCGCCTGGTCGTAGTCCTCGGCGGCCTTCTCCGGCGAGGAGTCGTCGGCGGTGACCGCCTCCATCGCCTCACCGATCGCCGCGGCGACCTTGGGGTAGGCGGGCAGCGCCGGCCGGTACCGGCTGATCTCGACCAGACCGGTGAAGAAGCCGATGCCGGGTACGGACTTCAGATACCGCGGATCGGCCGCGACGTCCTTGCGGACCGCGATCTGCGCGCCCCGTACGCACCACTCCAGCGCGTTGGCCCTCGACTGGAAGGTTTTGATCAACTTCCAGGCCAGCTCCGGCTGCTGGGACTTCTGCGGCACCGACCAGGTCCAGCCGCCGGCCAGACTGACCTTGCCGGGCGGGGCGCCGTGCTGGGTGGGGAACGGCGCCTGGCCCAGTGTCGTCGACCACTCGGGCCAGGGGTTGCCGCCGGTCTTCTGCCACTGCTGGGCCAGCCAGGAGCCGTCGAGGTCGATCGCGAGCTTCTCCTCGGGCAGCAGCTCGGCGGCCACGTTCGTCTGGATGTTGGGGCTGAGGGCGTCGGAGACCTCGGGCCCGAGCCCCTCCTTGTAGACCGTGTCGATGAAGGCCAGGCTGTCCTTGAAGCCCTTGGTGCCGGTGACCCACTTCTTGCTCGCCGGGTCGTAGAGCTGGTGCTCGCCGGTGCCGTACAGCAGCATCTCGAAGCCCTGCATCACGGCGGCCTCGCCCGCGCCCTTGCCGGTGAAGACGTTCAGCGGGATGACCCCGGGGACCTCGCGCTTGACGGTCCGGGCGGCGTCCAGCACCTCGGCCCAGTTCCTCGGCCGCCAGTCGGCGGGCAGGCCGGCCCGCTTGAAGATCTTCTTGTTGAACCACAGTCCGCGGGTGTCCGTACCGTCCGGGACGCCGTAGGTCCTGCCGTCCTGGCCCCTGGCCGCGGCCTTCGCGGCCGGCTGGAACTGCCGCCAGTCGTCCCAGCCGTCGAGGTAGCCGTCCAGCGGCCGCAACAGCCCCGCCTTGATATCGGAGTTGACCAGGAAGGTGTCCTCGTAGACCAGGTCCGGGGCGGTCCTCGGGGAGCGCATCATCTGCTGGATCTTGGCGTAGTAGTCGTTCTCCGACGCCTGGATCGGGATGAGCCGGACCTTCTTGCCGGGGTTGTCCTTCTCGAACTGCCGGGCCACCAGGTGGATGTAGTCGTCCCGGACGGTGACCTTGGCGTTGGTGTCCTTGATGAAGGCGACCTTGACGGTGTCGCCGTCGCTCCCGGACCCGCCGCCGCAGGCGGTGAGCGTACCGGCGGCCACGACGGCGGCGGCGAGCAGGATCAGCGGGGCGGTGGGGCGCACGGCACGACCTCCAGCGACGAACCACGGTCAACGGCGACGGTCAACTGGCCACGGTGTACTGCCAGCTGAAAGTAAGTCACCGATCACAGCGGGTCAATGGCCCGACCAGCGATAGCGCAATTCGGGACGGCCGACCTGGCCGTACTGCGGGGCGCGGGCGGCCCGGCCGCTCTCCACGAGGTGTTCGAGGTAGCGGCGCGCGGTGATCCGGGAGATGCCCACGTCGGCGGCCGCCTCGGTCGCCGTCAGCCCGCCGCCGGAGGCGCGCAGCACATCGGTGACCGCCCGCAGGGTGGCCGCGGTCAGGCCCTTGGGCAGCGCGGCCGGGCGCGGTGCGCGCAGCGCGGCGATCGCCCGGTCCACCTCGTCCTGGCCGCTGGCCTCGCCGGTCGTGGCGCGGAACTCGGCGTAGCGGGTGAGCCGGTCGCGCAGCGTGGAGAAGGTGAACGGCTTGAGCACGTACTGCACCACGCCCAGCGAGACGCCCTCGCGCACCATGGCCAGATCGCGGGCCGAGGTGACGGCGATGATGTCGGCGGTGTGCCCGGCCGCCCGCAGCGTACGCACCAGCTGCAGACCGTGGCCGTCGGGCAGGTACAGGTCGAGCAACAGCAGATCGACGGCGTGCTGGTCGAGGTGGCGGCGGGCGTCGACCATGGAGTGCACGGTGCCCGAGACGGTGAAGCCGGGCACCCGCCCCACGTACAGGGCGTGCGCGGCGGCGGCCACCGGGTCGTCCTCGACGACCAGGACCCGGATGTCGGAGGGGCTCACCGGGCACATCCTCTCGCGGCCGGGCGGCCTTCACCCGTCGGTTCGCTCATGCCGTCGCCTCCGTCCGCAGCGGCAGCCGTACGGTGAACCGCGCGCCGCCCTCCGGTGCGCGGTCCAGCGCGATGGTGCCGCTATTGCGCCGTACCGCCTGCTGGACCAGGGCCAGTCCCAGGCCGTGGCCGTGCCCGGGGCCCCGGTCGGGCGCGGGGGCCGGCTGCTTGGTGGTCCAGCCGCGCCGGAAGATCTCCTCGGTGTCGTCCTCGGCCACCCCCGGCCCGTTGTCCGCCACCGTCAGCAGCAGCTCGCCGCCGGTCGCCCGCGCGGTGACCCGCACCCGCGGCGGCGCGGCGGCGCCGTGCCCCCGTGTCGGGGCGGCGGCGTCGATGGCGTTGTCGAGGAGATTGCCCAACACCGTCACCAGATCGCGGGCCGGCAGGCCGGGCGGCAGCAGCCCGTCGTCGATCCGGCTGTCGGGCGTCAGCGCCAGCTCGACGCCCCGCTCGTTGGCCTGCGCCGCCTTGCCGAGCAGCAGCGCGGCGAGCACCGGCTCGGCGACCGCGCCGACGACCTGGTCGGTCAGCGCCTGTGCCAGCTCCAGTTCCGCGGTGGCGAACTCCACGGCCTCCTCGGCCCGCCCCAACTCGATCAGCGAGACCACCGCGTGCAGCCGGTTGGCCGCCTCGTGCGCCTGGGAGCGCAGCGCCTCGGCGAAGCCGCGTACCGAGTCCAACTCGCCCGACAGCGCCTGGAGTTCGGTGTGATCGCGCAGGGTCACCACGCTGCCGCGCTGCTCGCCGCCGGAGACCGGGGAGGAGTTGACCACCAGCACCCGCTCGCCGGTCAGGTGCAGCTCGTCGACCCGCGGGCCGGGCGAGTGCAGCGCCTCGGTCAGCGGCTCCGGCAGCCCCAGCTCGGTGACCGGCCGGCCCACCGCGTCGCCCGGCAGCCCGAGCAGCTCCCGTCCGCCGTCATTGATCAGGGCGACCCTGCGCTGCCCGTCGAGCATCAGCAGCCCCTCGCGTACGGCGTGCAGCGCGGCCTGGTGGTAGTCGTGCATCCGGCTCAGCTCCCGGGCGTTCATCCCGTGCGTGTGCCGCCGCAGGCGGGCGTTGATCACATACGTGCCCGCACCGCCGAGCGCCAGCGCCGCGGCCGCCACCCCGACCAGCGCCAGGACCTGGTCGCGCAGCTGCTCGCTGATCGTCTCGATGGTGATCCCCGAGCTGACCAGCGCGGTGATCCGGCCGCCGCGGCGCGGGTCGTGCACCGGCGCGACGACCCGGACGGACGGCCCGAGCACGCCCATGTGCGTCTCGGGGAAGATCTTGCCGCGCAGCGCCGGGCCGGTGTGCCCCAGGTACTTCCCCCCGATCGCGGACGGCTCCGGATGGGTCCAGCGGGTGCCGTCCGGCGCCATCACCACCACGAAGTCGACGCCGGCGTCGCGCCGCAGCCGCTCGGCGTACGGCTGGAGCGCCGCGGTGGGGTCCTTGGTGCGGGCCGCCGCGACGACGGCCGGGGAGTCGGCGACGGCGGTGGCCGCCGCGGTCGCCTGCCGCCGCGCGGTCTCCTCCGCCTGCCGGCCGGCGCTGACGTACGCGAAGACGGCGCAGCCCACGACGACCGCCGCCACCAGCACGACCTGCATCGCGAAGAGCTGCCCGGCGAGGCTGCGGGGGCCGCGCAGCCGGCGGGGCGGCCGGGGTCGGGGGAGTCGCATACAGAACAGTCTGCCGGGTCACTTTCGCGTGAACGAAATGCACGTAAGGGTGACGGGCGCCACACGGGCGTGCATAGTCGCCGGGACTTGTTGTGCGCCGGAGCCGCAGACCGGGCGCAGAGCCGTAGACGAGGAGACAGCCGTGGCTGCACAGACCCCGCCGTCCGGGGGCACCACCGAGGACAGAGCGCCGGCCAAGCGGGACCGGACCCATTTCCTCTACATCGCCGTCATCGGGGCGGTGCTGCTCGGCATCATCGTGGGCTTCGCCGCGCCCGGTGTGGCCGTCCAGCTCAAGCCGCTCGGCACCGGCTTCGTGAACCTGATCAAGATGATGATCTCGCCGGTGATCTTCTGCACCATCGTGCTGGGCGTCGGCTCGGTGCGTAAGGCCGCCAAGGTCGGCGCGGTGGGCGGACTGGCCCTCGGCTACTTCATGGTGATGTCCACCGTGGCGCTCGCCATCGGCCTGGTCGTCGGCAACATCCTGGAGCCCGGTTCCGGGCTGCATCTGACCGAGACCGTGCGGCACGCGGGCCATGCCCAGACCGAGGGCGGCGGCGAGTCGCTCCCCGAGTTCCTGCTCGGCATGATCCCCAAGACGATGGTCTCCGCCTTCACCCAGGGCGAGGTGCTCCAGACGCTGCTGGTGGCGCTGCTGGTCGGCTTCGCCCTGCAGGCGCTGGGCTCGGCGGGCGAGCCGGTGCTGCGCGGTGTCGGGCACGTCCAGAAGCTGGTCTTCCGGGTGCTGGCCATGATCATGTGGGTGGCGCCGGTGGGTGCCTTCGGCGCCATCGCGGCGGTGGTCGGTGAGACCGGCCTGGACGCGCTGAAGTCGCTGGCCATCATCATGGTCGGCTTCTACGTCACCTGTCTGCTCTTCGTGCTCGTGGTGCTCGGCACGCTGCTCCGGCTGGTCGCCGGGATCAACATCTTCATCCTGCTGAAGTACCTCGCCCGCGAGTTCCTGCTGATCCTGTCCACCTCCTCCTCGGAGTCCGCGCTGCCCCGCCTCATCGCCAAGATGGAGCACCTGGGCGTCAGCAAGCCGGTGGTCGGCATCACCGTCCCGACCGGCTACAGCTTCAACCTCGACGGCACCGCCATCTACCTGACGATGTCCTCGCTGTTCGTGGCCGAGGCGATGGGCAAGCCGCTCTCGCTCGGCCAGCAGATCTCGCTGCTGGTCTTCATGATCATCGCGTCGAAGGGTGCGGCCGGTGTCACCGGCGCGGGCCTGGCCACGCTCGCCGGCGGCCTGCAGTCGCACCGCCCCGAACTGGTCGACGGCGTCGGCCTGATCGTCGGCATCGACCGCTTCATGAGCGAGGCGCGCGCCCTGACCAACTTCGCGGGCAACGCGGTGGCCACCGTCCTGGTCGGCACCTGGACCAAGGAGATCGACAAGGCCAGGGCGGCCGAGGTGCTGGCCGGCCGGATCCCGTTCGACGAGAAGACGCTGGTCGACGACGCGCACGCCGAGCCGCCCGCCCCGCGGATCGTCGAACCGCGCGACGGCGACACGAAGGAGTCCGCCAAGGTCTGAGCCACACCACGCAGGAGGGGAGAGGGGGCGGGCGCCGCACAGGGCGCCCGCCCCTTCGCGGTCCGTGGTGCGGCGCTCAGGCCGGGGCGAACCAGATCGTCGCCAGTGGGGGGAGGACGGTCGTGAGGGAGGAGTCGCGGCCGTTCCAGGGGGTGGGGTCGGTCTTGAGGAGGTCGGGGTTGGCGACGCCGCTGCCGCCGTAGCGCGGGTCGTCGGTGTTGAGGATCTCGCGCCAGGCGGGGATGTCGTCGGGGACCCCGAGCCGGTAGGCGTGGCGCACGACGGGGGAGAAGTTGCTGACCGAGATCAGGGGGGAGCCGTCGGCGGCGAAGCGCAGGAAGGAGAAGACGTTGTCCTCGCCGGCGTCGCCGTCGATCCAGCGGAAGCCGGCCGGATCGGTGTCGCGTTCCCACAGGGCGGGGGCGGCGGCGTACCGGCTGTTGAGGTCGCGGACGAGATCGCGAACGCCCCGATGGTCCGGCTCCGCCTCATAGGACGGGTCGAGCAGCCACCAGTCCGGGCCGTGGCTCTCCGCCCACTCCGCACCCTGGGCGAACTCCTGCCCCATGAAGAGGAGTTGCTTGCCCGGGTGAGCCCACATGAAGCCGAGGTAGGCCCGGTGGTTGGCGCGCTGCTGCCACCAGTCGCCGGGCATCTTCGACACCAGCGCCCGCTTGCCGTGCACGACCTCGTCATGGGAGATCGGCAGCACATAGTTCTCGGAGTAGGCGTAGATCATGGAGAAGGTCATCTCGCCGTGGTGGTACTTGCGGTGCACCGGCTCCTTGGAGACATAGCCGAGCGAGTCGTGCATCCAGCCCATGTTCCACTTCAGGCCGAAGCCCAGACCGCCGAAGCCGCCGGGCCCGACGAGGTGCGTGGCGCGGGTGACGCCGTCCCAGGCCGTGGACTCCTCGGCGATGGTGACGACGCCGGGGCAGCGGCGGTAGACCGTCGCGTTCATCTCCTGGAGGAAGGCCACCGCGTCGAGGTCCTCGCGGCCGCCGTGGACGTTGGGCGTCCAGCCGCCGTCCTCGCGCGAGTAGTCGAGGTAGAGCATCGAGGCCACGGCGTCCACCCGCAGCCCGTCGATATGGAACTCCTCGCACCAGTACACGGCGTTGGCGACCAGGAAGTTGCGGACCTCGGTGCGGCCGTAGTCGAACTCCAGGGTGCCCCAGTCCGGGTGCGCGGCCCGGGCGGGGTCCTGGTGCTCGTAGAGCGGGCGGCCGTCGAACTCCGCCAGCGCCCAGTCGTCGCGCGGGAAGTGCGCCGGCACCCAGTCCATCAGGACGCCGATCCCGGCCCGGTGCAGCGCGTCGATCAGGAACCGGAAGTCGTCGGGGGTGCCCATCCGGGCGGTCGGCGCGTAGAACCCGGTCACCTGATAGCCCCAGGAGCCGCCGAAGGGGTGCTCGGCCACCGGCATGAACTCGACGTGGGTGAAGCCCAAGTCCTTGATGTACACCGGGAGTTGGGCGGCGAGCTGGCGGTAGGTGAGGCCGGGGCGCCAGGAGGGCAGATGGACCTCGTAGACGGAGAACGGCGCCTGGTGCACCGGCCGCCTGCCGCGCCCGGCCATCCACTCGGCGTCCTGCCAGCGGAAGTGCGACTCGTCCACCACCGAGGCGGTGGCGGGCGGGCACTCGGTCCGCCGGGCCATCGGGTCGGCGCGCACGGTCCGGGAGCCGTCCGGCCGGGTGATCTCGAACTTGTACAGCTCGCCGGCGCCGATGCCGGGCAGGAAGAGCTCCCAGATACCGGACGAGCCCAGCGACCGCATCGGGCTGGCGGTGCCGTCCCAGTAGTTGAAGTCGCCGACGACCCGGACGCCCCGGGCGTTGGGCGCCCAGAGGGTGAAGCGGGTGCCGGTCGCGCCCTGGTGGTCCATGGTCCGCGCGCCGAGCGCCTGCCACAGCTGCTCATGCCGGCCCTCGCCGAACAGGTGCAGGTCCAGCTCGCCGAGCGCGGGCAGAAAGCGGTAGGGGTCGCGGACGGTCAGGGTGTGTTCGCCGTAGTCGACCAGCAGCTCGTACTCCGGGGCGGTGCGCAGCGGCAGCACTCCGGCGAACAGTCCGTCGCCCTCGGAGGGCAGCTCGGCGCGCAGACCCTTCGCCACGACGGTGACGCGCCGGGCGTGCGGCCGCAGGGCGCGGACGAGCAGCCCGCCGCGTACGGGGTGCGCGCCGAGCAGCGCGTGCGGGTCGTGGTGCGCGCCGCCCAGCAGCCGGGCGCGGTCCTCCTCGGTCAGCGGGGCGGCGGGCCGCACCCCGTGCGTGCCGGCCGGCGGCTTCGTACCGGCGCGGGAGCGGGTGGCGGACCCGGTGGCCGCGGCCTGTTCGGCGCGCGCGGGGGCGGAAGGGGTACGGCCGGACGGCGGCGGTCCGGTGGCGGGGGACGGACGGGCGGTCACGAGTGGGCCTCCTCGGGGGCGGGAAGTCGGCGATGCGGGGGGCAGGGCGGAGCCGGTCCCGCCGGGGTGGTGGCGGGCGACGGGCGGGCGGATCACGGCGAGTCGTACGGGTGGGCCCCCACGGCCGGCTCCCCGCCCGCCGCCAGCCGTCGGACGGCGGCCATCGGGACGGCCAGCCAGTCGGGCCGGTGGCGGGCCTCGTAGAGCACCTCGTAGACGGCCTTGTCGGTCTCGTAGGCGCGCATCAGTTCGGGCGCGGAGCGCGGATCGAGCCCGCCGGCCTCGGCGTAGCCCCGGCAGAAGGCGGCGCGGGTGCGCCGCGCCCACTCCAGCGACCAGGGGTCCCCGCCGGCCGGCCCGCCGCGCGCCGCGTAGTCGAAGGAGCGCAGCATCGCCGCGACATCGCGCACCGCCGGCTGCGGCCGCCGCCGCTCGGCCAGCGGGCGGGCCGGTTCGCCCTCGAAGTCGATCAGCGACCAGCGGCCCTCGTCGGCGGAGCGCAGGGTCTGCCCCAGGTGCAGATCGCCGTGGATGCGCTGGGCGGCCCAGCCGCGGCCGTCCCGGCCCAGCGCCGTCAGCGCGTCGAAGGCGGTGCGCAGCTGGGTGCGGTAGGGCTGGAGCACCGGCACGGCGCGGGCGGTGGCCTCCAGCCGCTCGATCATCTGGGTGGCGATCGCCTCCAGCTGCGGGCGGTGCAGCTCGGTGGTCGGCAGCGTCTGGGCGAGCGCGGTGTGCACCTCCGCGGTGGCGTGCCCGAGCGCCCGCGCCGAGCCGGTGAAGTCGGCGCGTACGGCCAGCGCGCCCCGGGCCAGCTGCCAGCCGTCCGCCGACCCCGGCAGGAACGGCTGGAGCACGCCCAGCGTCGTCGCCTCGCCGCTCTCGTCGGCGGCCGCCGACTCGAACCACGCGGCGGGCGCCGGCACCCGCGCGCACTTGGCGTCCGCCAGCGCCCGCGGCAGCTCCAGATCCGGGTTGACGCCCGGCTCGATCCGCCGGAAGACCTTCAGGATGAACGAATCGCCAAAGACGATGGAGGAGTTGGACTGCTCGACGGCGATCGGCCGGGCCGGCAGCCCCGAGGGGATGTCCACCCGCGGCTCACGGCAGAACCGCAGCCCGCCGAGCCGCCCCGGTACCCGCAGCCGCTCCAGCAGCAGCCCGCACAGCCGGTTGTCCAGCAGCGCGTCGTAGACCGTACGGCCGCGCAGCGGGCCGCCCCCCGGCCGGCCGATCACCGCCGGTGCCAGCTGCGGAGCCGGCGCCGGATGCACCCCCAGCAGCAGCTGGTAGCAGTCGCCGCCGGCCGGTGTGCGGCTCGGCGGGGCGCTCTGCTGGGCGCGCACCAGCAGCTGCAGCAGCCCCGGAGTGGTGCCCGCGCCGGTGCACGGCAGCAGCTCGGTGGCCGAGAGCAGCGTGAAGCCGGTCAGCGGCCGCCCCTTGCCGGCGAACCAGCGTTGGTGCGGTACCCACTCGGCGAGCAGCGGGACCAGCGAGGACAGCAGGTCGGGGGCGGTCACGAGCGGGCGGCGGTCAGGGGTGTCACGGGTGGCACGGGTCGGGGCGGTGTCCGACATGGCGTCGCGTCCTTTCCCCGGGCACACGACAGGTAGGGCAAAGTGTCCCGGAATGCGGCCTTCACTATGCGGTGGCGCGGTGGCGGTACCCCCGTACGGAGGTGGTGCGGGTCCCCCCGAAGGGAGCGGCTTCGGGAGTGTCTTCGGCGTGCGCGCTTCCGCCGTGCGGCGGTCACCCTCCCGAGCCGGGGGGACCGGCGATGGTTCACCCGGCCGTGCGGTAGTAGGGAGACTGCCCGAGCGAAAGGTCGAAAAACGCCCGTACGCGCCATGCGGCCGCGTACGGGCGGGATGCTCGGCGCCCGTGCCCGGTCAGGGCCCCGGGGCTAGGCGGAGTTCTTGCGCAGCCGGAACCAGTAGAAGCCGTGGCCCGCCAGCGTCAGCAGGTACGGCAGCTCCCCGATGGCGGGGAAGCGGACGCCGCCGATGAGCTCCACCGGGTGCCGGCCGCTGAACGAGCGCAGGTCCAGCTCCGTCGGCTGGGCGAACCGCGAGAAGTTGTGCACGCACAGCACCAGGTCGTCGTCCGCGCCGTCGGTGCCCGGCGACTCCCGAAGGAAGGCCAGCACCGCCGGATTGGTGGAGGACAGCTCGGTGTAGCTGCCGAGCCCGAACGCCGGGTTCTGCTTGCGGATCTCGATCATCCGGCGGGTCCAGTGCAGCAGCGAGGAGGGGGAACTCATCGCCGCCTCGACATTGGTGACCTGGTAGCCGTAGACCGGGTCCATGATGGTCGGCAGGAAGAGCCGGCCCGGGTCGCAGGAGGAGAATCCGGCGTTGCGGTCGGGCGTCCACTGCATCGGGGTGCGCACCGCGTCGCGGTCGCCGAGCCAGATGTTGTCGCCCATGCCGATCTCGTCGCCGTAGTAGAGGATCGGCGAGCCCGGCAGCGACAGCAGCAGGGCGGTGAAGAGCTCGATCTGGTTGCGGTCGTTGTCGAGCAGCGGGGCCAGCCGCCGGCGGATGCCGATGTTGGCGCGCATCCGCGGGTCCTTGGCGTACTCCGCGTACATGTAGTCGCGCTCTTCGTCCGTGACCATTTCGAGGGTCAGCTCGTCGTGGTTGCGCAGGAAGACGCCCCACTGGCAGCCGGACGGGATCGCCGGGGTCTTGGCGAGGATCTCCGAGACCGGGTAGCGCGATTCGCGGCGCACCGCCATGAAGATGCGCGGCATGACCGGGAAGTGGAAGGCCATATGGCACTCGTCGCCGCCGACGGCGTAGTCGCCGAAGTAGTCGACGACGTCCTCCGGCCACTGGTTGGCCTCGGCCAGCAGTACGGTGTCGGGGTAGTGCGCGTCGATCTCGGCCCGGACCCGCTTGAGGAAGGCGTGCGAGGCGGGCAGGTTCTCGCAGTTGGTGCCCTCCTCCGCGTAGAGGTACGGCACCGCGTCCAGCCGGAAGCCGTCGATGCCCAGATCCAGCCAGAACCGCAGGGCGGAGATCATCTCCTCCTGGACCGCCGGGTTCTCGTAGTTGAGGTCCGGCTGGTGGGAGAAGAACCGGTGCCAGTAGTACTGCTTGCGGACCGGGTCGAAGGTCCAGTTGGAGGCCTCGGTGTCGACGAAGATGATCCGTGCGTCGGCGTACTGCTTGTCGTCGTCCGCCCAGACGTAGTAGTCGCCGTACGGGCCTTCCGGGTCGGTGCGCGACTCCTGGAACCACGGGTGCTGATCGCTGGTGTGGTTCATCACCATGTCGATGATGACCCGCATTCCGCGGTGGTGCGCGGCGTCCACGAACTCCACGAAGTCCGCCAGATCGCCGAACTCGGGGAGCACCGCGGTGTAGTCGGCGACGTCGTAACCGCCGTCCCGCAGAGGCGACTTGAAGAACGGCGGGAGCCAGAGACAGTCCACCCCCAGCCACTGCAGATAGTCGAGCTTGGCGGTGAGGCCCTTGAGGTCGCCGATGCCGTCGCCGTTGCTGTCCTGGAACGAGCGCACCAGGACCTCGTAGAAGACGGCCCGTTTGAACCAGTCGGGATCGCGGTCCTTCGCCGGGGTGTCCTCGAACGTGTCGGGGACTGGCTCATTGACGATCAATTGGGTGACCCTCCGATCGGTGAGGACGGTCGCAGCGACAGCACATGGGCGGGCGCCAGTGAGCGGCCCGGCTCCAGGCGCACATAGTTGTCCCTGCCCCAGTGGTAGGTATCGCCGGTGAGCTCGTCGCGCACCGGGAAGGACTCGTGCCCGCCGAGGCCGAGTTCCGGCATGTCCAACGACACCGTCGCCTCGTGGGTGTGGTGCGGGTCGAGGTTGACCACCGTGAGCACCGTGTCGGACCCCTCGCCGTGCCCGGCGCGCTTGGAGAACGCCAGCACGGCCTCGTTGTCGACCTGGTGGAAGCGCAGATCGCGCAGCTGCTGCAGGGCAGGGTGCCGGCGGCGGATGCGGTTGAGGGCGGTGATCAGCGGGGCGATGGTGCGCCCCTGCTTCGCCGCCGCATCCCAGTCGCGCGGCCTGAGTTGGTACTTCTCCGAGTCGAGGTACTCCTCGCTGCCGGGGCGTACCGGCGTCGACTCGCAGAGCTCGTATCCGGCGTAGACGCCCCAGGTGGGGGACAGGGTGGCGGCCAGCACGGCACGGATCTCGAAGGCGGGGCGACCGCCTTCCTGGAGGTAGGCGTTGAGGATGTCCGGGGTGTTCACGAAGAAGTTCGGCCGCAGATAGGCGGCGGACTCGCCGGACAGCTCGGTGAGGTAGTCGGTCAGCTCCTGCTTGGTGTTGCGCCAGGTGAAGTACGTGTAGGACTGCTGGAAGCCGACCTGGGCGAGGGTGTGCAGCATGGCCGGGCGGGTGAACGCCTCGGCGAGGAAGAGCACGTCCGGGTCGGTGCGGTTGATCTCGCCGATCACCCTCTCCCAGAACGCCACGGGCTTGGTGTGCGGGTTGTCCACCCGGAAGATCCGTACGCCCTTGGCCATCCAGAAGCGCAGCAGCCGCTGGGTCTCGCGGACGATCCCGCGGAAGTCGGTGTCGAAGGCGACGGGGTAGATGTCCTGGTACTTCTTCGGCGGGTTCTCGGCGTAGGCGATCGAGCCGTCCGCGCGGTGGTGGAACCACTGCGGGTGCAGGGTGACCCAGGGGTGGTCGGGGGAGCACTGCAGCGCGAAGTCCAGTGCCACCTCCATCCGCAGGTCGCGGGCGGTCCGCACGAAGTACTCGAAGTCCTCGAACGTGCCCAGGTCCGGGTGGAGGGCGTCATGGCCGCCGGCCGCCGAGCCGATGGCCCAGGGGGAACCGACGTCGTCCGGGCCGGCCGACAGGGCGTTGTTGGGACCCTTGCGGAAGGCGGTGCCGATGGGGTGGACGGGCGGGAGATAGACCACGTCGAAGCCCATCGCGGCGACGGCCGGCAGCCGCTCGGCGGCGGTGCGCAGGGTGCCGCTGACGGCCGTGCCGCTCGGTGTGACGACGGCGCCCTCGGAGCGCGGGAAGAGCTCGTACCACGAGCCGTACAGGGCCCGCCGGCGCTCGACGACCAGCGGCATCGGGCGCGAGACGGTGAGCAGTTCGCGCAGCGGATGGCGGTCCAGTGCCTCGACGACCTCGGGGGCGAGCGCCGTGGTGAGACGGGTGGCGGCGGGCCGGCCCCGGTCGCGCAGCGCGTCCACGGCGGCCAGTACCGCCTCCCGGCCGTCACTCTTGGGGACGTCGACGGCCGCCCGCTCGTGCAGTTCGGCGCCCTCGGCGAGCACCAGCTCGGTGTCGATGCCCGCCGGGATCTTGATCGAGGCGTGTGTGCGCCAGGTGGCCAGCGGGTCGGACCAGGCCTCGACGGTGAAGGTCCAGCGGCCCTCGATGTCCGGGGTGACCTCGGTACTCCACCGGTCGGTGCCGGGCGCCCGCTCCCGCATCGGGTTCCAGGGGCCGCAGCGGCCGGCGGGGTTGCGCAGCACCACATTGGCCGCGACCGCGTCATGGCCTTCTCGGAAGACCGTGGCCGAAACCTCGAAGGTCTCGCCCACCACGGCCTTCGCCGGGCGGCGGCCGCAATCGATCTGCGGGCGGATGTCCAGAACAGGGATGCGACCGATCATGGGCTCACCTGGGCTTGTTATGCTTTGCGGGGTTTTGTCCTTTGTATCCGTTCCACGGCGGGGGGACCGGGCGTGGGCAGGTGCGCTCCAGCCCGCTTTCACTCGGCTGGCGGATGGCACGGCCGGCCGGGGGCCACTCGGTGAGCCTTCCCTCGGGCGGGGAGGCGGAAAGCCGGTGGAATGTGAACTACCGGTTCGTAACCACGGGGCTGCCGTGGCCCGGCGGACGCGCGCCCGCCCGCTCGCGGGCGGCTGCGCAGGGGCGCTGACACGGTCGGCGCTCGCCTCCTCAACTCGGTGTGATCACAGCGGAGTTGCGGTGTGCGGATGTCCGGTGTCGCGCCAGCCTCCCCCTAGGAGGGAGTACGTACAAGAGCGCATGAGGGGGTGGAATCGGCCATATCGGCGGACTCGGGGGTAGCAAAGTGCCGGGGCGGACGGAGGGGGCAGTCAAATCCCAGCGGGAGGAGGGGAGTTAGGGGTGGCGGCCGTCGCCCCGGTTGCGTCTGGGCCCCGATGGCGGCCGGGCCCCGGCGGTCGGCTCCCGGGGGTCGCTGCCCGGAACCCGCCGCCCGTGCCGGCGCACGCGAAGGCGGTGCCCGGAGAGACTCCGGGCACCGCCCTGTTCTTCCGGGGTCACCTCACCCCGGGACGATCATCGCCGGTCGGCGTATCGCGTCACTTGACGGCGACACCGGTCCAGGCGGCCTCGACACCCTTGACCTCGGGGCTGCCGGCCTTGTACAGGTCGGTGGCGGCCTTGACGGTCGCCTCGCGGGCGGCCTTGTAGTCCGTGTTCGAGGTCATGTACTCGGTCAGGGCCTTGAACCAGATCTTCTCGGCCTTGTCCC
The DNA here is from genome assembly GCF_045690365.1 of Streptomyces sirii. Taxonomy (NCBI): domain Bacteria; kingdom Bacillati; phylum Actinomycetota; class Actinomycetes; order Kitasatosporales; family Streptomycetaceae; genus Streptomyces; species Streptomyces sirii. The sequence goes on from NZ_CP147982.1 coordinate 6,249,902, forward strand.
GGCCGATGCCCTCGACCTTCTTGCCGTCCGCCGTCGGGCTGTCGTACTTGACGCCACCGATCTCCTTCGGGCCGCTGCCCTCGGACAGCAGGTAGAAGAAGTGGTTGGCGACACCCGAGGAGTAGTGCGGGTCGAGACCACCGGTGTTGGAGTCCCAGTTGTCCTGCGACTGGCCGTCCTTGCTGGGCTTGTCCATGTAGCGCAGCGGCGAGCCGTCACCGTTGATGTCGATCTTCTCGCCGATGAGGTAGTCGCCCGGGTCCTTGTCGTTCTTGGCGTAGAACTCGACCGAGGTGCCGAAGATGTCCGAGGTGCCCTCGTTGAGGCCGCCGGACTCACCGCTGTAGGTGAGGTTGGCGGTCGCGGAGGTGACACCGTGCGACATCTCGTGGGCCGCGACGTCGATGGCGGTGAGCGGCTTCTTGTTGCCCTCGCCGTCGCCGTACGTCATGCAGAAGCAGCTGTCGTCCCAGAAGGCGTTGACGTAGCTGTCGCCGTAGTGGACGCGCGAGGAGGCACCCTTGCCGTCGCCCTTGATGCCGGCGCGGCCGTGCACGGTCTTGTAGTAGTCCCAGGTCTCGGCCGCGCCGTAGTGCGCGTCGACGGCCGCGGTCTGCGGGTCGTCGGGCTTGCCGGTGCCCCAGGCGTCGTCGTCGTCCGTGAACGGCTTGCCCTCGCCGTTCTCGCTGTTACCCAGGTTGGTGGTCTTGTGACCGCCACGCTCGTCGTCGGTCAGCGTGAACTTGCCGCCGTCCTTCTTGGTGCCCAGCTCGACGCTGCCGCTGTACTCGCTCTCGCCCTTGCCGGTGTGGATCTCGTCGTACTGGAACAGCTTCTTGCCGCTGTTGGCGTCGGTGATGACGTGCATCCGGCTGGGCGTGCCGTCCTTCTGGACGCCCTTGACGATGGTGTCGTAGGCGAGGACGGGGGTGCCGGAGGCGGCCCAGACGACCTTCTTCGGGGTCTGCGCGTCGGCCTTCTTGGCGGCGAGCGACTTGGCCGCGGTGCCCTGCGCCGACGTCGCGGCGGCCTGCGGGGCGATCTTCGCCGTGGTGGAGGCGACCTTGATGGTCTTGTCCGTCGACTTGGTGGTCGACTTGACCGCGCCGCCCTTGGCGGTGTGCACGATCAAGTCGCCGCCCAGGACCGGCAGTCCGGCGTAGGTGCGGTCGTAGCGGGTGTGCGTGGTGCCGTCGGCGTCCTTGATGACGTCCTTGACGACCAGCTTCTCCTGCGAGCCCAGGCCCAGGGCCTGGGCGGTCTGCGCCTTGGTGGCGCTCGCGTCGCGCAGCAGCTCCGCGCGGTGCGAGGCGCTGAGCTGGAGGGGAGAGGCGTCCTTCTTGGCGACCGGGGCCGGCGAGGCGCCGGCGGTGCCGACGGTGATGCCGGCGGCCAGCAGGGCGGCCGCCGCGAGGGCGCCACCGGTCACACGGGTCTTACGAGATATGTGGGGGGTCACGCGTGCTCCTTCAACTTTGCCAAGTGGTGGGGGTGCAAAGCGATGCGGGTGTGACATGCGTCGGGAAGACTGCCATTCGAACGCGTGCATGTCAGGAGTTTGTTCATAGGTTGGCTGAAAATCGTTCGTAGAGAGGTGATCGCTGTTCGCATAACGGAATCGGGCGCCGCCCCCGGAGATCCGGGGACGACGCCCAATGTGCCTACATGGAAGGCGAGTTGTGGATCGGCGTGAAGCGCCTGCCCGCCTATGTCATACCAAGATGACGCCTGAGTGCCGTGGCGAGGTCAGAACGTCAGCTTCCAGCCGTTGATGTAACCCGTGTCCTGTGAGTAGACGTCCTGGACCCGCAGCTTCCAGGTGCCGCTCGCGGCCTTCGAGGAGGCGTTGACGGTGTACGTCGTCTTCACGTCGGCCGCGGAGTCGAACGCGCTGGAGTTCTTCAGCCGGTAGGCCGTGCCGTCCGGGGCGATCAGGTCGATGACCAGGTCACCGCGGTAGGTGTGGACGATGTCCACGCCGACCTTCAGCGTGCTCGGCGCGTTGCCGCTGCGGCTGACGGTGACCGGCGAGGTGACCGCCGCGCCCGCGTCCGGGATCGACACGTCGTCGGCGTTCTCGAAGACGTTGCCGCCGCCGACCGGGTTGACCGTCCAGGTGAAGGACGTCGTACCGGTCTTCTTCGCGGCGTCGGTGACCGTCACCGTCACACTGCCGGTGCCGGCCGTGGTCGGCGTACCGGAGATCAGACCGGTGTTCGCGTCGATCGACAGCCCGGCGGGCAGCCCGCTCGCCGCGTACGACAGCGCGCCGGCCGTCCCGCTGGTGGCCTTGATCTGCAGGCTCGCCGCCTGGCCCACGGTGCTGGTCTGGTTGCCGGGGTTGGTGACGCTCACCGCGCCGTCCGGGACGCGGGCGCCGACGTTGACCGCCGCCCAGGTGTTGGCCACGGTGTTGTACGACGCGCTGCCCTGGCCGAAGAGGTCCGCCGCCGCCTTCAGGGTGGCGGTGCGGGCGCCCGCGTAGTTGGTGTTGGCGCTCATGTACTGGCTGAGCGCCTTGAACCACACCTTCTCGGCGTTGGCCCGGCCGATGCCCGGGACCGGCAGGTTGTCGAAGGTCGGGCTGTCGTAGTGGACGCCGCCGATGTCCTTCGGGCCGCTGCCCTCGGACAGCAGGTAGAAGAAGTGGTTGGCGACGCCGGAGGAGTAGTGCACGTCCTTGTTGCCGACGTTGCTCGACCAGTAGTCGGCCGAGGCGCCGTCCTTGCTGGGCTTGTCCATGTAGCGCAGCGGGGAGCCGTCGCCGTTGATGTCGATCTTCTCGCCGATGAGGTAGTCACCGGGGTCGGAGGTGTTGTTGGCGTAGAACTCCACCGCCGTGCCGAAGATGTCGGAGGTCGCCTCGTTGAGGCCGCCGGACTCACCGCTGTAGGTGAGGTTGGCGGTGGCGGAGGTGACACCGTGCGACATCTCGTGGCCGGCCACGTCGATCGACGTCAGCGGGTGGCTGTTGCCGCTGCCGTCGCCGTAGGTCATGCAGAAGCAGCCGTCGTCCCAGAAGGCGTTGACGTAGCTGTTGCCGTAGTGGACGCGGGAGTAGGCGCCCACGCCGTCGCCCTTGATGCCGCTGCGGCCGTGCACGTTCTTGTAGTAGTCCCAGGTCACCTGCGCGCCGTAGGCCGCGTCGACACCCGCCGTCTGGGCGTTCTGCGGCGTGCCGTCGCCCCAGGTGTCGTCGGCGTCGGTGAACAGCGAACCGGTGCCCGACGAACCGTGGTTGAGGTTGTACGTCTTGTGGTTGCCGCGGGTGGGGTCGGTCAGCGAGAAGTTCGGCGCCGAGCCGGACGTCCCGATGGTGACCTTGCCGCTGTACTCGCTGTTGCCGACGCCCTGTTCGATCCCCTGGTACTGGAAGATCCTGGCACCGGTGGTGGCGTCCGTGATGACGTGCAGCTCGTTGGGCGTGCCGTCGTCCTGCAGCCCGCCGACCACGGTCTCGTAGGCCAGGACCGGCTTGCCGTCGGCGACCCAGACCACCTTGCGCGGCGCCTTGGCGGCCACGGTCTTCTTCGAGCCCAGGGCCCGCGCCGAGGTGACGGCCTTCGCCTCGGCGGCGGCCGGCTCGATCTTCGCGGTGGTGCCCGCGACCTTGAGCTGCGAGCGGACGGCCTTGGTGACGCCCTGGAGCGTGCCGCCCTTGCTCGTGTGCACCACGAGGTCGCCGCCGAGCACCGGCAGCTTGTCGTAGGTGCGCTCGTAGCGGGTGTGCACGGTGCCGTCGGCGTCCTTCGAGACGTCCTTGACGACCAGGCGCTCCTTCGCGCCGAGCTTCAGCTGCCGCGCGGTCTGCGCGGTGGTGGCGCCGGCTTCCCGTATCAGCTCCGCACGCTGGGACGGGGACAGCTTGACCGGCAGTGCGCCGGGGTCGGGTACGGCGTGCGCGGTGCCCGGCCGCGGGGCGGCCGCCGTGCCGGTACCGGCCTGTACACCGACGGCCAGCATCGCCGTGACGGCGACGAGCGCGCCGGTCGCGACGGCGCGTCTATGGGGGGTGCGTCTCACACTGACTCCTTCTGCGGTGGCCGCTACGTGACGGTGCGGCCGAGGGGGACCGGGCGGCGAACGGCCGTCCGGGCAGAGCGAGGCAGAACTCATGGAGCGTGTGGGGGGAGACGTACGCAAAGGTGCATGACGTACTGGTGGAACGGGGGTGGAGCCGGCCGTCGCGAGGCGTGGTGCTGTGGGGGCCGTGCGGCGGTTGCGGGGAAGAGTCCCACCACAGCCCGCCGGTTGTCAGGCTCCGATCAACTAATTGGCCGGAAAACGTCCGTTGCGCGGAATCGGCGTTCGCTTTCCGGACGATCGGTGCCCGTTCTCGCACAGCCTCAGCCGGCCGCGGTCCGCCCGTGCCAGGAGTGCCACAGGGCCGCGTAGGCGCCGTCGGCGGCCACCAGGTCGTCGTGGGTGCCCAGTTCGGTCAGCCGGCCGCTCTCCAGCACGGCCACCCGGTCCGCGTCGTGGGCGGTGTGCAGCCGGTGGGCGATGGCGATGACCGTACGGCCCTCCAGGACGGCGGCCAGTGCCCGCTCGGCGTGCCGGGCGGTGCGCGGGTCGAGCAGCGCGGTCGCCTCGTCCAGGATCACGGTGTGCGGATCGGCCAGCACCACACGGGCCAGGGCGAGTTGCTGCGCCTGCGAACCGTCGGGGCGGTGCCCGCCGGGGCCCAGGTCGGTGTCCAGGCCGGCCGGCAGCTCCGTGAGCCAGTCGGCTCCCACGGCCGCCAGCGCGGCGCGCAGCGCGGCGTCGTCGGCGCCGGGCGCGGCGATCCGCAGGTTGTCGCGGACGGTGCCCAGGAACACATGGTGCTCCTGCGTGACGAGGACCACCTGGCGGCGCAGCACTTCGGGGTCCAGCTCGGCGATCGGCACCCGCCCGACGGTCACCGAGCCGCCGCTCGGCGCCTCGATGCCGGCCAGCAGCCGCCCCAGGGTGGACTTGCCGGCTCCGGAGGGGCCGACCAGGGCTATCCGCTCGCCGGGACGGATGGTCAGCGAGACGTCGTGCAGGGCGTCCCGGCCGGGGGAGGCGGAAACGCCGTCGCCGTCGCCGGTCCTGGTGGCGTAGGCGTAGCGGACGGCCGTGACGTCGATGCGGTCGTCGGCGGGGAGCACGGCGGCCGCGGGGGCGGACTTCGGGGCCTGCGGAGCCCGGCCCAGGCCCTCGACGCGGGCGAAGGCGGCGCCGCTGCTCTGGAGTTGCTCCATCCACAGCAGGATCGTCGCCAGCGGCTCGGCCAGCTGCCGCAGGTACAGCGCCGCGGAGACGACCACCCCCAGGCTGATCCCGCCCCGGCCGTGCAGCACCCCGCCGACCAGCAGCACCCCGACCACCGGGAGGACGTAGGAGACCTCCACGGCGGGCAGCAGCACGCTGCGCAGGAACAGCGTCCGGACGCGGGTACGCCGGCACCGCTCGATCGCCTGCTCGCTCGCCGCCCGCCGGCGCTCCTGGAGCCCCAGCGCCTCGACGGTCCTGGCGCCCGCGGCGGTGGCCGCCAGCAGCTCGGCCAGCGCCGAGGTCGCCGCCCCCTCGGCCAGATACGCGCGGTGGGCCCGGCGCAGATACCACCGCACCGCCAGCAGACCGCTCAGCAGACCCAGCCCGCACGCCCCGAGCCGGGGATCGAGCACCACCACCGCACCGAGCAGGAACAGCGACTGCACCGACGCGATGAACACCTCCGGTGCCGCGTCCCGCAGCGTCCGGGCGACCGAGGTGACGTCCGTCGTGCCGCGGGCCGTCAGATCGCCGCTGCCGGCCCGCTCCACGGCCGCGGCCGGCAGCGCCAGCGCCCGGTCGACGAACTGCTCGCGCACCCGCGCCACGGTCCGCTCACCGAAGCGGTGCCCGACGTACCGGGCGTAGCGCGCCAGCAGCAGCTGCGCCAGCGCGCACACCAGGATGACCAGCGCCAGCCGGTCGACCGCGGGCACCCCGCCGCCGTCGCGCACCGTGTCCACGATCCGGCCCAGCAGCCACGGGCCGACCAGACCGGCGCCGGCGGCCAGCGCGTTCAGCGCGAGCATCAGGGCGAACGCCCGCCCGTCCAGCCGGATCAGGCGGAGCGCGGCCCGCCGGGTGGTGGCGCGGTCGGCGACCGGCAGGGCCGTACCGCCGGGCAGGTCGTCGCCGTCTCGCGCGGGCCGGGTGGTGGTCGCCGTCATCGTGCGCTCTCCTCTTCCAGGGGCGCGGACCGGGGCGCCGGGGTGCCGCCTGGTTCGTCGCTGCGCGCGGGGTCCTCGCCGCGCGCCACCAGGCGGCGGTAGGCGGGCTGTTCGTCGAGCAGCCGGCGGTGGCTGCCGACCGCGGCGACCTTGCCGTCGACGAGGAAGCACACCGTGTCCGCCCGGTCGAGCAGCAGCGGCGAGGTGCTGGTGACGACGGTCGTACGGCCCGCGCGGGCGGCGTGCAGCCGGCCCGCGACGGCCGCCTCGGTGTGCGCGTCGACCGCCGAGGTCGGCTCGACGGCCAGCAGCACCTCGGGGTCGGCCAGCAGCGCCCGCACCAGGCGCAGGCGCTGCCGTTGCCCGCCGGAGAGATTGCGGCCCTGCGCCTCGACCGGCGAGTCGAGACCGTCCGCCAGACCGCGGACGATGTCCTCGGCCAGCGCCGTATGGACGGCGCGGTCGACCGCCTCGCCGGCCGGTTCCCGGCGCCCGCCGATCACCTCGCGCAGCGTCCCGGCGAAGAGGTCCGCCTCGTTGTCCGCGACCAGGATGCGGTCGCGGACCTGCCGCAGCGGGAGCTCGTCGAGGCGCACCGCGCCCCAGGTCGCCGCGGAGTCCGCGAACCGGCCCAACCGGTCGACCACCGCCGCCGACTCGGCCGGGCGGGCGGCGGCCAGCGCGGTCAGCTGCCCGGGCACCACCTCGACGCCGGACTCCGGATCCCGCAGCACGGCCGGCTCCTCGGGCGTCCGCCCCGTCTCCTCCCCGGTGTCCGGAGCGTCCGCGGTGTCCGGCTCCCGCCGCAGGAAGCGGACCACCCGCCGGGCGGCGACCAGGCCCCGCGTCAGGTCGTAGCCGCCCTCGATGAAGAACGACACCGGCACCACCAGCGCCGCCGCATACCCGTAGACCGCCACCAACTCGCCGACGGTGATGTCCCCTTGGGCCGCCATCCGCGCCGAGAGCCAGGTCACCGCGGCCAGGAACAGCGTCGGCAGGCCCACCCCGAGCGCCTGGATCCAGCTGGTGGCCGCGCCGACCCGGTAGCCCTCGCGCCGCAGCGCTCGCGAGTCGCGGCGGTAGCGGTCGGCGAACACCTCCTTGCCGCCCAGGCCGCCCAGCACCCGCAGCCCGCCGACCAGGTCCGTCAGCCGCGCCGCCAGCCCGCTCTGCCGCTCGCGGTAGCGCGACTCCGCCCCCTGCAGCCGGCCCAGCAGCGGCCCGACCAGCAGGGCGAGCAGCGGGACGCCCAGCAGCACCACCGCGGCGAGCAGCGGGGAGACGCCCAGCATCAGGACGGCGACGACCCCGTACGCCAGCACCGCGCCGACGCCGGGCCCGGTCATCGTCAGCGTCTGGCTGATCACCGCGACATCGCCGATCCCGATCGTGACGACCTCACCGGCCGTCACCTTCCGCGGCAGCGCCGCGCCCAGCCGCAGGGTGTGCGCCACGACGGCCCGCACCGTGCGGAACGTGGCGTCCATCCGGATCCTGGTCATCGTGCGGTGCCGCAGCATCCCCAGCCAGGCGTTGAGCACCCCGACCCCCAGCAGCACCGCCGTCCACCCGACGAGCGCCGGCATCCGCCCCGGCGCCAGCCCCTCGTCGATCGCCCGCGACAGCACATACGGCGGCAGCATCAGCCCCACCATCCACAGGCTCCCGTACGACGCGCCCGCCGCGACCCGCCACCGCTGACTGGTCACCAGCCACCACAGATACCGCCCGGCACTGCGGTGGCGGGGCGCTCGCGCGCCCGGCTCCGCCGAGGTGTCCGCCATCCCCGCCCCCCGTGTTCGTCCCTGCACAGTCCGCCGATGCCTGGACCCTAACCGCTGCGAGAACCCCGTGATCGGCGCAAGAAACCGATCACGCCAGGCAGCTGAGGACACCTTCGTTGCGGTTCGGGCACGGCGGGTGGCGGGTGGCGGGTGGCGGGTGGCGGACGGGCCGGGAGCGCGGCCGGCCGCTACCGCACACTCTCCCGCCACGTGCGATGCAGCTCGGCGAACCGGCCGCGGTCGGCGATGAGTCGGGCCGGTGGGCCGTCCTCGACGATCTCGCCGTCGGACATGACCAGGACCCGGTCGGCTATCTCCACGGTCGACAGGCGGTGGGCGATGACCAGGGCCGTGCGGCCCCGCAGGACGGTGTCCATGGCGGCCTGGACCGCTCGCTCGCCGGGGATGTCCAGGGAGCTGGTCGCCTCGTCGAGGATCAGGACGGCGGGGTCGGCGAGCAGGGCGCGGGCGAAGCCGACGAGTTGGCGCTGGCCGGCCGAGATACGGCCGCCGCGCTTGCGGACGTCGGTGTCGTAGCCGTCCGGCAGGGCGGTGATGAAGTCATGGGCGCCGATGGCCTTCGCGGTGTGCTCGATCTCCTCGCGGGTGGCGTCCGGACGGCCGATGGCGATGTTGTCGGCGACCGTCCCGCTGAACAGGAACGCCTCCTGGGTGACCAGCACCACGCCGCGGCGCAGCTCGGCGGTGGACAGCTCGCGCAGATCGACGCCGTCGAGCAGCACCCGGCCCTCGGTCGGGTCGTAGAAGCGGGCCAGCAGCTTGGCGAGGGTGGACTTGCCGGCGCCGGTGGCGCCCACCACGGCGGTGGTCGTACCGGCCGCCAGGGTCAGATCGAAGCGCGGCAGCACCTCGCCGCCCGTGCGGTAGGCGAAGCGGACACCGCGGAAGTCGACCCCGCGCCCCGGCCGGCCGCCCGCCGGGGCCGGCAGCGCGGCCGGTGCCGGCGGCTCCGGGACGCCGGCCGGCTGGGCCAGCAGGCCGGCGATCTTCTGTAGCGAAGCGGCCGCGGACTCATAGGAGTTGAGGAAGATCCCGAGCCGGTCGATGGGGTCGTACAGCCGGCGCAGATACAGCACCGCGGCGGCGAGTACGCCGAGCGCCAGATCTCCCGTGGCGACCCGGTAGGCGCCCCACAGGACGATCGCGGCCACCGCGGTGTTCGCCGCCAGCCGGGAGGTGACGACATAGCGCGCCATCTCCAGCAGCGCGTCGCCGTTGACCCGCTCGTGGCGGTGGTTGAGCCGGGCGAACACGTCGTCGTTGAGCCGCTCGCGGCGAAACGCCTGCACCGGCCGGATGCCGTTGAGGGTCTCGGCGAACTTCACGATGAGGTCCGCCATCGCCGTGGACTTCTCGCCGTAGACCCGGTGCGTGCGGCGCCGGTAGGAGCGGATGAGGAGGTACAGGGGCGCGCCGGAGGCCACGGCGGCCGCTCCGAAGCCCCAGTCCAGGAAGACCAGGGTCACGGATATGTGGACCGTCGCGAGGGCGATCGTGATCAGCTCCTGCAGGCCCTCCTCCAGGAGTTCGCGCAGCGACTCGACGTCGGTCGTGGCGCGGGAGATCAGCCGCCCGGACGTATAGCGCTCGTGGAAGTCCAGGCTCAGCGCCTGGCCGTGCCGGAAGATCCGGCCCCGCAGGGCGAGCAGCACATCCTGGCTGACCCGGGCGGAGAGCTGGATGAAGCCGAACTGGAGCCCGCCGGACGCCGCGGCGCACACCGCGGCCGCCAGCCCGACGGCGATCAGCGGCCCGAACTCGCCCGCCCGGACGGCCGGCACGGCGTGGTCCAGCGCGTAGGCGACCAGCAGCGGCCCGGCCTGCACGGCGGCCTGCTGGAGGAGCAGCAGGAGGGCCGCCGCCCAGACGCGGGGTCGGTGCGGTGCCAGCAAGGAGGCGAGCAGCGAGCGGGCGGCACCCTTGGGGGCGGGCAGCCGGTCCTGCGTGAAGGAGTCGGCGGGCTCGGGCTCTGGGGGCTGGGGTGGCGGCGGCTGGTGCGGGAGGTGCGGTCCGGGGCGCTCCTCGGGGCCGTCGGACGGCAGGCCGGTCGTGGTGGTCGTCATCGGGCGCCCTCTTCCTCGCCGGACATCAGCGCGGCGTACTCGGGGTTGTCCCGGAGGAGTTCGTGGTGGGTGCCGACGGCGGCGATCCGGCCGTCGGACAGCAGCGCGACCCGGTCGGCGAGCAGGACCGTGGACGGGCGGTGGGCGACCACCAGCGCCGTGGTGCCGGCCAGGACCTGGCGCAGTGCCGCCTCCACCGCGGCCTCGGTACGCACGTCGAGGGCCGAGAGCGGATCGTCGAGGATCAGGAAGCGGGGCCGGCCGACGACGGCGCGGGCCAGGGCGAGCCGCTGCCGCTGTCCACCGGACAGGCTCAGGCCCTGCTCGCCGACCTGGGTCGCGGTGCCCTCGGGGAGGGCGTCGACGAACCCGTCGGCCTGCGCCACCTCCAACGCCCGCCGCAGATCCGCCTCCTGGGCGTGCTCCGCGCCCATCAGGACGTTCTCCCCGGCGGTCGCCGAGAAGAGCGTGGGGTCCTCGAAGGCGACCGCGACCAGGGAGCGGGCCTCGTCCCGGCCGATCGTCGCCAGATCGCGCCCGTCGAGGGTGATCCGGCCGGCGGTGGGGTCGTACAGCCGCGGCACCAGCGCCGTGAGCGTGGTCTTTCCGCTGCCCGTCGCCCCGACCAGCGCCACGGTCTCGCCGGGGCGGATGTGCAGCGTGACGTCCTTGAGGGTGGGCGGGCTGTCCGGCACCGCGTCGGGGTAGCGGAACGCGACGCCGGAGAAGGCCAGGCCGCCGGTGGGGCTGCCGTCGCACCCGTCGTGGCCGTCGCTCCCGGCGGGCCGCCCGCCGCCCCCGACGGCTCCGTTCGTTCCCCGGGGCCGTTCGGCCGCGTCCCCGTCCCCTTCGTCCCCGTTTCCTTCGTCCGCGACCGCCGGCTCGTCCATCACCTCGAAGTAGCGCTCCGTGGCCGTCGCCGCCTCGCTGCTCATGGCCAGCAGGAAGCCGATCGACTCCACCGGCCAGCGCAGCGCCAGCGCGGTCGACAGGAACGCGACGAGGGTGCCCGTGGACAGCGCGCCGTCGGCCACCTGGAGCGTGCCGAGCACCAGGGCACCGCCGATCGCGATCTCCGGCAGCGCCGTGTTGACCCCCAGGATGCAGGCCAGCAGCCGCGCCTTGCGCAGCTCGGACGTACGCAGCGCGCGGGTCAGCTCCTTGAAGGCGCGGGCCTGGCTGCGGTGCCGTCCGAAGCCCTTGATGACGCGGATGCCGAGCACCGACTCCTCGACCACCGTCGTCAGATCGCCCAGCTGGTCCTGGGTGCGGCGGGCCGCGCGCCCGTACTTCGCCTCGAAGACCGAGCACAGCGCCATCAACGGCAGCACCGGTGCCAGCAGCACCAGCCCCAGCGTCCAGTGCTGGGCCAGCAGCACCGCCCAGCCCACCAGGATGGTCACCCCGTTGACCAGCAGGAACGTCAGGGGGAAGGTGAGGAACATGCGCAGCATCTGAAGGTCGGTCGTGCCCCGCGACAGCAGCTGGCCCGACGGCCAGCGGTCGTGGAAGGCGACCGGCAGCCGCTGGAGATGGCGGTAGAGCGCGGCGCGCATCGCCGCCTCGACCCCCGCCAGCGGGCGCGCCACCAGCCAGCGCCGCAGCCCGAACAGCAGCGCCTCCGCGACACCGAGCAGCAGCAGATATCCGCCGCCCAGCCACACCCCGCCCGCGTCGCCCTCCGTCACCGGCCCGTCCACCAGCCACTTGAGCACCAGCGGAATGACCAGGCTCAGACACGAGGCGACCACCGCCACGCATGCGGCCGTGAACAGCCGCGCCCGCACCGGGCGCACGAAGGGCCACAGCCGCAACAGCGTGCGCACTGCGGAGCGTTGGGGTAAGTGGGGTAAGTCGGTCCGGTCGGTCGGGGGCGTCGTGAGCGCGGTGTCAGCCATCACCCGCGAGCGTAGGGCGCACCACTGACAACGCTCCGGTGAATTTCCGCAGCCTCAGCCCGGCACCGCCCGGAACAGCATCACCGACCGCCCGGCGAGCGTGATCGTGCCGCCCGCCGTGTACGGCGGCCACGCCGGCCCCGGCTGGTCCGTGCGGGCGGTGTCGACGAGGAGTTCGTACGCCTGCGCCCACGGCGGGCCGGGCAGGGTGAGCCGGCGGGGGTGGGCGGCGGCGTGCAGGACGGCGAGGAAGCTGTCGTCGACGATGCGCACGCCCCGGTCGTCGCGCTGGGAGATGTCGTTGCCGGAGAGGTACATGCCCAGGGTGGCTCCCGGGGTGTACCAGTCCTGTTCGGTCATCTCCGTGCCGTCCGCGGTGAACCAGGCGAGGTCGCGCAGCCCGCCCTGCCCGTGCGGCCGGCCGGAGAAGAACGCCCGGCGGCGCAGGACGGGATGCGCGCGGCGCAGCGCGATCAGCCGGGCGGCGAGCTCGGCCAGCGGCCGCCAGCCGGGGTCGTCCAGGAGCGACCAGTCCACCCAGCTGGTGGGGTTGTCCTGGCAGTAGGCGTTGTTGTTGCCGTGCTGGGTGCGGCCCATCTCGTCGCCGGCCACCAGCATCGGCACACCGGTGGACAGCAGCAGCGTGGTCAGCAGGTTGCGCAGCTGGCGGTGGCGCAGCGCGGTGACCTCCGTGTCGTCGGTCTCGCCCTCGGCGCCGCAGTTCCACGACCGGTTGTCGTGGGTGCCGTCGCGGTTGTTCTCGCCGTTGTCGGCGTTGCGCTTGTGCTCGTAGCTGACCAGGTCGCGCAGGGTGAAGCCGTCGTGCGCGGTGATGAAGTTGACCGAGGCGTACGGGCGGCGGCCGCCCCAGGCGTAGAGGTCGCTGGATCCGGAGAGCCGGTAGCCCAGGTCGCGCACGTCGTGCTGGGCGCCGCGCCAGAAGTCGCGGACGGTGTCGCGGTAGCGGTCGTTCCACTCCGTCCACAGGGGCGGGAAGGCACCGACCTGGTAGCCGCCGGAGCCCACGTCCCAGGGTTCGGCGATCAGTTTGACCCTTCGCAGTACGGGGTCCTGGGCGATCACGGCGAGGAACGGGGAGAGCATGTCCACGTCGTGCATGGAGCGGGCCAGCGCCGCCGCCAGATCGAAGCGGAAGCCGTCCACGCCCATCTCGGTGACCCAGTAGCGCAGCGAATCGGTGATCAGCCGCAGCACCTGGGGCTGGACGACGTGCAGGGTGTTGCCGCAGCCGGTGTAGTCGGCGTAGCGCCGGGCGTCGCCCGCCAGACGGTAGTAGCCGCGGTTGTCGATGCCCCGCAGGGAGAGCGTCGGCCCCAGCTCGCCGGCCTCCGCGGTGTGGTTGTAGACGACGTCGAGGATCACCTCGATACCGGCGTCGTGCAGCGCCCGCACCATCCGCTTGAACTCGCCGACCTGCTGCCCTCGGGTGCCGGTGGCGGCGTAGCCGGCGTGTGGCGCGAAGTAGCCGATGGAGTTGTAGCCCCAGTAATTGCGCAGCCCCCGGCGCACCAGGTGGTCCTCGTGGGCGAACTGATGGACCGGCAGCAGCTCGACGGCGGTGACGCCCAGCCGGACCAGGTGCTCCAGCGCGGCCGGGTGCGCCAGACCCGCGTAGGTGCCCCGCAGATGCTCGGGGATACCGGGGTGGCGCATCGTGAAGCCGCGCACATGCAGCTCGTAGAGGATGGAATCCGGCCAGGGCGTCTTGGGGCGCCGGTCGTCGCGCCACTCGTCCTCGCCGCCCTCGTCCCCGGTGTCGCCGCCGACCACGACCCCCTTGGGGACGTACGGCGCGGAGTCCCGGTCGTCGCGCACGGTGTCCGCGATCTGCTGCTGCGGCCAGTCGCGGACGTGCCCGTAGAGCCGGGCGGGCAGTGCCAGGCCGGTGCCGGCCGGCTCCGTACGCGCCCCGAAGTCGCCGTCCACGGCCCTGGCATACGGGTCCAGCAGCAGCTTCGCAGGGTTCCAGCGGGCGCCGCTCCAGGGGTCCCAGCGGCCGTGCACCCGGTAGCCGTAGCGGTGGCCGGGGCGGATGCCGGGCAGGAAGCCGTGCCAGATCTCATGGGTCAGCTCGGTGAGCGGATGGCGGGTCTCGTGCTCCTCCTCGTCGAACAGACACAGCTCCACGGCCTCGGCACCGCCCGCCCACAGGGCGAAGTTGGTGCCCGCGACGCCGTCGGGCCCGGTGCGGTAGCGGGCCCCCAGCGGCGTCGGACTGCCGGGGCGGACATCCGCCGGTGGGGCGAGTGGTTCGTCCGCCACCGCCTCCTGCTCGGGTGCGCTCGACACGTGCCGGCCTCCTGCGGCTCATGGCTCGGTCGGGCGGTCCCCACCCGGGGGCGCCGCCCAGCGTCAGCTGGGGGAGTCCCGGCCGTGCGTGCGTCTCCGCCCTCCCCGTTGTTCTTCCCGCAACCGGGCGTTGCCTCACGTTTCCCGCTGCGGCGGCTCATTGTTCTGTCCATGCCTCGCTGAGAGATGTCCGTGACATTCCGTTACGCGGCATACCTCCCGACCCGGGGATCATCCGTCACAATCCGGTGTATGACCGTCCATCACCAGGGCCGAGCAGGAGACCGAGCGACGAGCCGCGGCGGTGTCCGTGTGCGGGCGCGGACGCCGGTCCGGGTGCGGGACGGGTCGGGCCGCCGGGGCGGGACCCGGGCCACGCGCCGGCTCCGTGCCGCGCTCGCCGCCGTGGCCGGGCTCGCCGGAGCGGTGGCGCTGGCGGGCTGCGCGGACTCGGTGCTGTTCGACGGCGGCACCCCGCGCACCGTGGAGGAGCTGATCCGCATCGTCCCGCACGACGGCGCCCACGACGTCCGGTCCGACGGGCGGTTCGAGATCCGGGTGCCGCAGGGCCGGCTGGAGCGGGTGGCGGTCAGCCGCAACGGGGACGCCGGACGGCAGGCCGTCGCCGGACGGATCTCCTCGGACGGCACGGTCTGGCGCCCGGCCCCCGGCCCGCTCCAGCCCGGTGCGCAGTACACCGTCGACGCGGTGGCGCTGGACGGCGCGGGGTACCGCGCGGCCCGCCACACCACCTTCACCACGGCCGTGCCCGCCCGGCGCGTCATCGGCCGCTTCTCGCCCCCGAGCGACACCACGGTCGGCACCGGCCTGATCTTCTCGATGACCTTCAACCGGCCGGTCGTCGACCGGGCCGCCGTCGAGCGGGCCGTCCAGGTCAGCGCCCGGCCCGCCGTCCAGATCGCCGGCCACTGGTTCGGGCACCGACGGCTGGACTTCCGGCCCCGCGAGCGCTGGCGGCCGGGCACCGAGGTCACCGTGCGGCTGCGGCTGCGCGGCGTGAAGGCCGGGCCGGACACCTACGGCATGCAGCACCGGACCGTCCACTACCGGGTGGGCCGGGACCAGGTCAGCACCATCGATGCCGCGCGGCACACCATGACGGTGCGGCGCGACGGCCGGGTGGTGGCGGTGCTGCCGGTCACCGCGGGCAACGCCGAGAACCCCACGTACAACGGACGGATGGTGATTCTGGAGCGCCATTCGGTGACCCGGATGGACGGCGGCACCGTCGGCTTCGGCAGCGAGTACGACATCGCGGACGTACCGCACGCCATGCGCCTCACCAGGTCCGGCACCTTTCTGCACGGCAACTACTGGGCGCGTCCCGAGGTCTTCGGCGGCAGCAACACCAGCCATGGCTGCGTGGGCCTCAGGGACATCAAGGGCGGTGGCCGCGGCACCCCGGCGGGCTGGTTCTTCGGCCAGTCGATCGTCGGCGACGTGGTGGTGGTCCACAACTCCCCTGAGCGCACGGTCGCACCGGACAACGGCCTCGGTGGCTGGAACATGCCGTGGGACCAGTGGCGCGCCGGTTCGGCGCCGGGCTGATCGGGGAGCGTCCGATGGGCGCGCGCACGCGTCCGCGCGTACCCCCGAGCCACCCTCGTACTTGGGACTGAACGGTGACATCCGCGGGGAGTTCACTGTCACCGCGGTGTGGTTACCTAACGGCACGCGCGCGGCTGTGCGCAGACGCGTGCGGGCGACCGCGGGCCGTGCGAGGGGGAAGGGGCCGATCGTGAACGTCCAGCCGAATCCGGGGGTGCCGGCTCACCGGCGCCGGTGGCCAGGCGGGGGCCGGGGCCCGCTCACACTTCTGCTCGGCGCGACGCTGCTGCTGGTGAGCGCGTGCGGCGGGGACGACACCGACGACCGCGGACCGGCCGGCAAGGCCGGCGGGGACAGGGCCGCCTCCCGGGCCGCGGTGACGATCGCGCCCAAGGACGGCGCGGACGACGTCGCCACCAGCGGCGCGCTGAAGGTGACCGCCAAGAACGGCCGGCTCACCTCCGTCCGGGTCAAGGACGGCAAGGGCAACGAGGTCGACGGGAAGATATCCGGCGACGGCGCCCAGTGGCGGCCGAGCGGCCATCTGGGCGCCTCGACGGAGTACACCGTCGACGCGGTCGCGGTGGACCGCCGGGGCCGGGAGGCCGCCGAGCACGCCACGTTCACCACCCTCGTCCCCAAGAACACCTTCATCGGCCGGTACAGCCCCGAGAACGGCCAGCGGGTCGGCGTCGGGATGCCGGTCTCGATCCACTTCACCCGCGGCATCACCTCTCCCAAGGCCGTCGAGGACGCCATCAAGGTCACCGCCAAACCGTCGGTCCCGATCGAGGGCCACTGGTTCGGCAACGACCGGCTCGACTTCCGCCCCGAGAAGTACTGGGCACCGGGCACCAAGGTCACCCTCAAGCTCGACCTCGACGGCGTCGAGGGCCGGCCCGGCGTCTACGGAACCCAGGCCAAGGAAATCTCCTTCTCGATCGGCCGCAGCCAGGTGAGCACGGTCGACGCCAAGTCGAAGCAGATGACCGTGGTCCGCGACGGCAAGAAGATCAAGACCATCCCGATCACGTCGGGCGGGCCGGGCACCGAGACGTACAACGGCAAGATGGTGATCAGCGAGAAGCACGAGGTGACGCGGATGAACGGCGACACCGTCGGCTTCGGCGGCGAGTACGACATCAAGGACGTACCGCACGCCATGCGCCTGAGCACGTCCGGCACCTTCATCCACGGCAACTACTGGTCGGGCCGGCCGACGTTCGGCACGCGCAACGCCAGCCACGGCTGTGTGGGCCTGTTCGACCAGCGCGGCGGCGGCGACGGGTCCACCCCGGCGGCCTGGTTCTTCCGCAACTCCCTCGTCGGCGATGTCGTCGTGGTCGAGAACTCGCACGATGAAACGATCCAGCCCGACAACGGCTTCAGCGACTGGAACATGTCCTGGGAGCGGTGGAAGGCCGGCTCGTAGGGGCGCGCCGCATCACCCGTTGGGGCCCGGTCCCGCACTGTGACCAAGTGCACCGGGCCCCCTGCCGTTAACGGGGACTAACCTTCCACCATGACTGTGAATCTCGAGGTCGCCGACGGCGTCGGCACCATCCGCCTGGACCGCCCGCCGATGAACGCACTGGACATCGCCACCCAGGACCGGCTGCGCGAGCTGGCCGAAGAGGTCACCCGCCGCGACGATGTGCGCGCCGTCGTCATCTGGGGCGGCGAGAAGGTGTTCGCGGCCGGCGCGGACATCAAGGAGATGCAGGCCATGGACCACACGGCCATGGTCCTGCGCTCCAAGGCCCTGCAGGACTCGTTCACCGCCGTGGCCCGGATCCCCAAGCCGGTGGTCGCCGCGGTCACCGGCTACGCGCTCGGCGGCGGCTGTGAGTTGGCGCTCTGCGCCGACTTCCGGATCGCCGCCGACAACGCCAAGCTCGGCCAGCCCGAGATCCTGCTCGGCCTCATCCCGGGCGCCGGCGGCACCCAGCGGCTGGCCCGCCTCGTGGGCCCCTCCAAGGCCAAGGACCTCATCTTCACCGGCCGTCACGTGAAGGCCGAGGAGGCGCTCACCATCGGCCTGGTCGACCGGGTGGTGCCGGCCGCCGAGGTCTACACGCAGGCGCACGCCTGGGCCGCGAGGCTGGCGGCCGGTCCCGCGCTGGCCCTGCGCGCCGCGAAGGAGTCCGTCGACGCGGGCCTGGAGACGGACATCGACACCGGGCTGACGGTGGAACGCAACTGGTTCGCGGGGCTGTTCGCGACCGCCGACCGGGAGATCGGCATGCGCAGCTTCGTCGAGGAGGGGCCCGGCAAGGCCAAGTTCCTCTGAAACCGCTGGTGTTGGCGGGACGATTGAGGTTTGGCCGGGACCAGATGCCTCGTGTGGGCGAATTGCGGAAAACTTAAGTGCGCCTTAAGGCAGCCTTGTTGACAGGTCTTGCCAAGCCTGCGTAGGCCGAGTGTCGCCGCAGGTCAGGGCGTAAGTCCCGGAACCTTAAATGTCGTTGGCATATGTCCCGCAGGGGGCCTGGAACCGGAGATTCCGGGCAATGGATTCCGCCGGTTCCGCCCCCGTGACCGCCAAGTAGCAGCCATGATGGGGGGCATGGCGGGCCTCGAAGGTATGGAGCAGCCGCGGCCGCGGAGCGATCCGGCCGCCGCACGGTGGGACATCCCCGGTGCGGACCGGAATCCGGCTCCGGCCCCTTGCGGCCCGGCGTCCGCGGCACTCGACCTCGTCGGCGACCCGACCATCGGCGAGGTCCGGCTGCCCTCCCGTCCGCAATCCGCCGGCACCGCCCGCCGGCTGACCGCCTCCGTACTCCTGCGGCAGTGGTCCCTGACGCCCCAGCTCGCCGAGCACGCCGTCCTGCTCGTCTCCGAGCTCGTCGGCAACGCCGTACGCCACACCGGCGCCCGCACCTTCGGACTGCGGATGCTGCGCCGCCGCGGCTGGATCCGCATCGAGGTGCGCGACCCGTCCCGCGGCCTGCCCTGTCTCATGCCCGTCCAGGAAATGGACACCAGCGGACGGGGCCTCTTCCTCGTCGACAAGCTCTCCGACCGCTGGGGCGTGGACCTGCTGCCCCGAGGCAAGACCACCTGGTTCGAGATGCGGGTCACCGACCGCTGAGCGGCGGCCTTCGCACGCCTGCGGCCGTGCGCCGGTCGGGGCTCCGGTCATCCGGTGGCGGTCCGTAGGATGGGTGTTCCATGCGCGCGGACGGTACGGAGGGAGGGACATGCACGCCATACGCCGGTCGACTGCGATGACGTTGCTGCTCCTCCTCGCGGTGGTCTTCGGGCCGCTGCTGTGCCGGGCCGGCGGCGACCAGGCCTGGGCGGGCGTCCGGGCCGCCGGCGCCGAGCGGGTGTGGCACGCCGCCGCGCAGGAGGGCCGGGCCGTCGACGGTTCGGCCGAAGTCCCGGTGGCCGACGCACCCAAGAGGTGTTCGGACCGGCACGCCCCCGGCCCCGAGGAGTCCGCCCCGCCGCCCGCGCCGCACCGCGGTGAGCCACTGGCCCCCGCGACCGCCGGCCCCGGGCCGCTCGCCGTCGACCTGCCCGCGCAGTTCGCGCTCGCCCGACCGCCGACCGACGGGTCGTCCGCCGTCGACCACACCGCGCTCCTGCCCGTACTGAGGATCTAGGCCGCCCCGACGCACAAGGCCGCCGCAATCCTCTTCGTACGTCTGGAGCTTCCGCATGCCCACCTCCGCCTCACCCACCCGCAAACTCGCCGCCGTAGGCGCGGTCGTCGCCCTCGTCGTGGCCGTGATCGCCATCGGCATCGCCGTAGGCAAGACCGTCGAGGGCGACCGCGACCCCGGCCGCACCGGCGAATCGGAGGCCGCCGCCTCCACCGGCTCCCAGGAGGACGCCGCACAGCAGAAGATGTTCGACGGCCTCGCCAAGAAGACCAGCCGACGGACGGCCGGCGATCCGCTGGCCGTCGGCGAGAAGGACGCCCCGGTGGTCCTGGTCGAGTACGCCGACTACGCGTGCTCGTTCTGCGGCCGCTTCACCCGCGAGACCCAGCCGGAGCTGGTCGAGAAGTACGTCGACGCGGGCACCCTGCGGATCGAGTTCCGCAACTTCCCCGTCTTCGGCGCCGACTCCGAGCGGGCCGCCCGCGCGTCCTGGGCCGCCGGACAGCAGGGCAAGTTCTGGCAGCTGCACGACACGCTGTACGCCAAGACCCGCAAGGGCGGTGACCTGGCCGAGGACAAGCTCGTCGAGGTGGCCCGCGAGAGCGGTGTGCCGGACATCGACAAGTTCCGTACGGACCTGGGCGGCGCGGGCGCCGAGCGCGCGCTGAAGAAGGACCAGGACGAGGGCTACCAGCTCGGTGTGCAGTCCACGCCGTCCTTCCTGGTCAACGGGCGGCCGATCAGCGGGGCCCAGCCCACCGCGGTCTTCGCGCAGGCCGTCGAGGACGCCGCGGCGAAGGCGGGTGCGAAGGGCTCGGGGGACGGCAGGTGACCGGCGACATCGGCTACCTCGCGGCGTTCCTGGGCGGGGCGCTCGCCCTGCTCAGCCCGTGCAGCGCGCTGCTGCTGCCGGCGTTCTTCGCCTACTCGCTCGCCACGCCGGGCCGGCTGCTGGCCCGCACCGGGGTTTTCTATCTGGGGCTGGCCACCACGCTCGTGCCGCTCGGCGCGGCCAGTACGGCGGCCAGCCGGCTGTTCAACGGCCACCGCGAGCTGCTGATCGCGGTCGGCGGCTGGGTCGTCATCGCGATGGGCCTCGCCCAGATCCTGGGCCTGGGCTTCGCCTCCCGGCGCGCCCAGGCGGCCGCGGCCAGGATCACCCCCCGCTCCGCCGTCTCCACCTTCCTCCTCGGCTGCGTCTACGGTCTGGCCGGCTTCTGCGCCGGCCCGATCCTGGGCGCGGTGCTGACGGTGACCGCGGTCAGCGGAAACGCCGTGTACGGGGCCTCGATGCTCGCCGTGTACGCGCTGGGCATGGCCCTGCCGCTGTTCGTCCTGGCACTGCTGTGGGACCGCTTCCAGCTCGGCACCCGGGGCTGGCTGCGCGGCCGGGAGTTCAGCCTCGGCAGGCTGCGGCTGCACACCACCTCGCTGCTGTCCGGGGTCTTCTTCATCGGCATCGGCGTGCTGTTCCTGCGCTTCAACGGGACCAGCGCGCTGCCCGGGATCCTCGACGCGGACACCGAGTTCCGGGTCGAGGAGTGGGCGACCGGGATCGGCAACGGCGTACCGGACTATGTGCTGATCGCGGTGGGGGCGCTGGTCGTCGCCGGGGTGCTGGGACGGATCGCGCTACGGCAGGAGCGCAGGCCGCGGGACGGGGCCGAGTAGCCGCGGGGCGGGGGCGCGGACGGAGACGGTCCGTCCACGCCCCCGGCCCCGCCCCGCCTCACCGCCACACGTTGTCGCTCACCGAGCCCAGGCCCGTACCGGACAGCCGCCGGTGCAGGGCCAGCGCCTGGTCCTCGGTGAGCGAGGCGACATGGTCGGCCGCGGCGCGCAGCCGGTCGCCGTGCAGCGCCAGTTCCTCGGCGCGGTCCGGCGGCAGCAGTTCGGGGGCGTCATGGGTCCAGCGCAGCAGCTCGCCGACGATCCGTCGTTTGCCGTGCTGCTGGGTGGCCAGCGCGGGCCGGTCGATGACATAGCACCACACCAGCTCCTTGAGCAGGTCGCAGGCGGCCCGCCGCTCCGGCGGGATCACCAGCCGCGCCCCGTAGCGGATCGCCGCCGCGCCGCCCACCTCCAGCTCGATGCCCCGGGTGAAGTACGCGATCAGATCGGCGGTGCGGCGGTTGACCGCGACCGCGTCCTCCTGGCCGCCGCTGTAAGGGGCGGGCACCGCCAGCCGCTTGCCGATGTCCGCCATCAGCATCAGTGCCGCCTCGCGGTCGAAGGCCTCACCCGACCGCGCCCGCTTGGCCTGCACATAGTCCAGGAAGCGGCGGGTCTCCCGCTCGGTCTCGCCGCCCGCGGCACCGTCCGGCGGGAAGAGCGCGGCCAGCGGGATCAGGCCCGTGCGGTAGAAGTCCTCGACGTCATGGCAGGCGTAGGTGACGTCGTCCGCCCAGTCCATGACCTGCTCCTCGACCGGTACGGCGCAGTCCGCGCGGCCGGCCCGCACCCAGGAGAACGCCTCCCGGTCGGCGACGTACACGCCCCACTTCACATGCCGCGCCGGATCCTGGTCGACCGGCGCCCGCTCCCACGGGTACTTCGTGGCGGCGTCCAGGCAGGCCCGGGTCAGATGCAGCCCGCGGTGGCCCGGGTACTTGTGGGCGGCGAGGAAGGTCAGCACCCGCAGGGTCTGGGCGTTGCCCTCGAAGCTGTCCAGCACGCCGTCGGCGAAGTGCAGCTCGTCCATGGTGGTGCGCAGCGCCATTTCACCGGCGTGCCCGAAGGGCGGATGGCCGATGTCATGGGCCATGCACGCCGCCTCGACGAGCGCCGGATTGGGGCCGCCGTACCGGCGCTCCAGCCGCTCCGCCATCCTGCGGCCGAGCTGGGCGACCTTCATCGAGTGCGTCAGCCGGGTGTGGTACGCGCCCAGCTCGGCGCTCGCCACGACCTGGCTCTTGCCGGCCAGCGCCCGCCACTGCGTCGAGTACAGGATCCGGTCGACGTCGTGCTCGAACCCGGACCGCTGCCCGTCGTCGGGCACCCGTCGGCGCAGGGAGTGCTGCTCAAGGTCCTCATCGCTGTATGTGGCAGGTCGCATGCGCGGATGGTAGCCCCGCCCGGCCGCGAGCCGCCCGTCCCGCCACCGGTCAGCCGCGCCGGTGGCAGGGGCGACCCCCTAGGCGCTGAGCCGCCGCCGCCAGCGCGGGTGTGTGCGGGTGTGCGGCCGGATGTGCGGGTGGTGGGCGTCGGCCCGGCGCCTGCGGTCGTTGCACAGCAGGCACTTGCCGTACCCCGGCGGGAGGGGGTCCTCCGGGTCGCCGTACAGCGGGTCGACCGCGCCGCCCGGATGGAGGGCGCAGCCGGTCGGGCCGGTCTCGGCGCCCAGCGAGCTGGCGGCGGTCAGCGCTTGCCGGAGGACGTCGACGAGCTGGTCCGCGCCCTGCCGGGTCGGCGCGGACTGCAGAGCGGAGGCAAGGTCGGAGGCGGTGGTCAGCGCGGTCTGGAGTTCGCGCAGGTTTGCGTAACCCATGTCCTGGAGCGTAGGCGGACCCACTGACAGTTGATCTTTCGATCTCACTTCGCGGCTTCCCATGGCCGCATGCATGCCCGCCCCGGCCGATGATTTAGCACCGGGACGGTGACCGTCCCCTTGCCGGCTCATGACATGTCGGGTGGGGCGCCTCGTCGCCGGTGAGCCACCAGGCGCCCGCACCCGCGCCTCAGGGCGCGATCGGCAGGGCCCGCTTGTGGTCCGTGAGGCGGTAGCGGCGGACGATGGCCTCGAAGGCGGCGGCCTCGACCGGCTCACCCTCCAGGAAGTCGTCGATCTGGTCGTAGCTCACGCCGAGCGCGTCCTCGTCGGGCTTGCCCGGGTCGAGCGTCTCCAGATCGGCGGTCGGCACCTTCGTCACCAGCTCCCGGGGGGCGCCCAGCACGGCCGCCACCGCGCGCACCCGGCGCTTGGTGAGCCCCGTCAGCGGTACGACGTCGGCCGCGCCGTCGCCGAACTTGGTGAAGAACCCGGACACCGCCTCGGCCGCGTGGTCGGTGCCCACGACCAGGCCGTCGTGGGCACCCGCGACCGCGTACTGCGCGATCATGCGCTGGCGGGCCTTGATGTTGCCCTGGACGAAGTCCTGGTGGTGGGCGTCGCGGAAGGTCAGTCCGCCGTCCAGCGCGGCCTCGAGCGCCGCGTCGCTCGCCGGGCGGATGTCGACGGTCAGCTCCCGGTCGGCGCGGATGAACTCCAGCGCCCGCTGGGCGTCCTTCTCGTCCGCCTGGACGCCGTACGGCAGCCGCATCGCGTAGAACGTCGCCTCGTGGCCGGCGGCGCGGGCCCGCTCCACGGCCAGCTGGCAGAGCCGGCCGGTGGTCGTGGAGTCCACGCCGCCGCTGATCCCCAGGACCAGCGAGCGCAGGCCCGTGGAGGTCAGCCGCTCTGTGAGGAAGGCCACCCGGCGCTCGATCTCCTGCTCGGCGTCGAAGGACGCGGTCACCTGGAGATCCCGGGCGATCTCCTGCTGCAGGGCCTTGGACGCCGGGTCGGTCACGACTGCTCCTCTGGTTCTCTCGCCGCGCCGCGCGGTGTGCGGCACGGCCTGTCGCATGTGGGTAGGGCGGTTGGTGTCACGCGCTGTTCCTGGGCGCGTACGCGGTGCTGTTCGGCTCCGCCGGTGTCACCGGGCGTGACGCGGCACTACCCGGTGTGTGCCGGATGCCGCCCCTGGTGACTCGGTGTTCGCCTGGTGCGTACGCGCGGTTCCCGGATACGTGAATCCGCGTGCCGATAGGAAACCTTATGCCGGGTGCGCCCACTTCTTCAGGGCGGCCTTGCTGGAGAAGTCCGCGACATCCTTGTCCAGCGGCCGGTCGGTGTACTGGTGGATACGCCACTTCGCCTCGATCCGGGGGTGCCCGGCGGAGACGTAGTCGGCGATCCACAGGCCGTCGGCCGCGTAGGACGTGGTGTCGTGATTCAGCCAGAAATCGCGGTTGCAGTAGAGCATCACGCGGTGCGTGGGACGGAGCTTCTTCACCTCGACGAGGAACTGGTCCTTCTGTGCATTGCTCGCATAGGTGCCCTCGCCGGTGCGCTCCCAGTCGCAGGCCAGGATGTCGCCCTGGACCGACGCGCACTTCTCCACGAAATACCGGGCCTGGGCGGCGATATTCCCCGGCCACAGAAAGTGGTAGAAACCGACCACGCAGCCTGCTTTACGGGCCTTTGCGGCCTGTGCGTTCTGGTGCGGATTGATGTAGGACCGGCCTTCGGTGGCCTTGACGAAAACGAAATCCAGTCCCTCTGTGGAATACGAGGTGTTGTAGGAGCTGACATCGACACCGTGCAGCATGAACGGCCTCCTGCCGATCGGACCTGCGGATTCGAAGCGCCAACTGGTCGAACTGGTCTCTGCGTTACGTTCTGTGTGCCCCGTGCGATGCGGTTTTGTGCCCGTTCGTGCCGTCCAGTTCGTGCCAGCAGTTCAACATGTTCGCCAGTCAAGACGCCAGATCGTGGTCGAGAAGTTCCTTACCCCGTAGGCGTATTGAGGGCGCTGGGAATTCCGCCGGCGGCTTCGGTCGGCCGGGGACCGACGGTGCGCCGCGACCGGCCGGGACCGCGCCGCCGGGCCCTTGGCAGACTTGCCGGGTGACCCGTTCCGTACTGCTCGCCGAGGACCACCGGCCCATCCGCACCGCACTGGCGCGCGCCCTGACCCTGGAGGGGTATCAGGTCACCGCCGTCGCCGACGGCATCCAGGCGCTCGCGGCCGCGCACCGCGAGCGGCCGGACGTGATCCTGCTGGACGTGATGATGCCGGGCATCGACGGGCTCCAGGTGTGCCAGGCGCTGCGGGCCGAGCGGGACCGCACCCCGATCCTGATGCTCACCGCCCGGGCCGGGACGGCGGACCGGATCGCCGGACTGGACGCCGGGGCCGACGACTATGTGGTCAAGCCGTTCGAGGTCGAGGAGGTCTTCGCCCGGCTGCGGGCGCTGCTGCGACGGACGGCGGAGCGGGCGGAGGACAACGCCGACGCCCCCGACGACGCCGAGGCCGCCGGCGCCGCCGAGGCGGCGGCCGGCGGGACGGAGGACGCCCGGGCGGCCGGCGGCGGGGTCGTCGAGGCGGCCGATCTGCGGATCGACGGGCCCTCGCGCCGTGCCTGGCGCGGCGGACGGGAGTTGGAGCTGACCCGGACCGAGTTCGAGCTGCTGGAGCTGCTCGCCCGCAACGCCGGGACCGTCCTGGACCACTCGACGATCTACGACCGGATCTGGGGCTACGACTTCGGGCCGGGCTCCAAGAACCTCGCGGTGTACGTGGGCTATCTGCGGCGCAAGGTCGACGTCCCGGGCAGCCGGCCGCTGATCCACACGGTGCGCGGTGTCGGCTACGTCCTGCGGGCGGACTGAGGTGCCCGGATCATGGCGGCGCGGCCGCCCGGCCCGCTGGCTGCGCACCCGTGAGCCCGCCAGTCTGCGCACCGCCTTCGCGGTGTCGTTCGCCACCGGGGCCGCGGCGGTCAGCGTGCTCGTCGGGTGCCTGAGCTACGACGCGGCGGCCCGGCTGGTGCGGGTGGACGAGAAGTCGGTGTTCTCCGAGGTCGTACGGGATCTGCGCACCCAGGTCCGGGAGAAGCCGTACGGGCCCGGCGATTACGCCAGCTCCCACCCCGACCGCGACGGACCGCGCGACGACCTGATCCGGCCCAGCCGTACGGAGGTGCAGATCCTGGGCGCCGGCGGCCGGATCGTGGAGCCGGGGAGCCCGGTCCTGCCGGTCGGCGCCGCGGAGCGCCGGATCGCCATGGACGAGCGGGCCGGCTCGCACACCGGGTGCGAGGCGGAACTCGGCGACGGGGAGTACCACGTGGCGACCGTCGCGCTCGGCGGCGGCCGCGGGGCGGTCCAGGTCGCCCGGAAGTCCAGTGGGACCGAGGAGTTGCTCGCCGCGCTCCAGCATCGCACCACCCTGCTGGCGGCCGCGGTCATCGCGCTGTCCGGAGCGGCCGGTTGGTGGCTGGCGCGCCGGATCACCGGCCGGCTGGTGCGGTTGACCTCGGTCGCCGAGAGCGTGGCGGAGCACGGCCGGCTGGACGTCCCGGTGCCGGTGGCCGGGCGCGACGAGGTGGCACGGCTGGGGCGGGCCTTCGACGACATGCTCGGGCGGCTGGCCGGCGCCGTGCAGGACCAGCAGCGGCTCGTCCAGGACGCCGGCCATGAGCTGCGCACCCCACTGACCTCGCTGTGCACCAACATCTCGCTGCTCAAGCGGTTCGACGAGCTGCCGCCGGACGCCCGCGAGGAACTGCTCGCCGACCTGGCGGGCGAGGCCAGGGAACTGAGCGGTCTGGTCAACGAGCTGGTCGACCTGGCGGCCGGACAGCGCGCCGACGATCCGCTGTCCGAGGTGTGCCTGGCCGAGGTCGCGCAGAAGGCGGCGGCCTCGGCCCGGCGCCGCACCGGCCGCGAGATCACCGTAGGGATCCTGCGTCCGGCGGTGGTCGAGGGGCGGTCCGCCGCGCTGAACCGGGCGCTGAGCAATCTGCTGGAGAACGCCGCGAAGTTCGACGCGGGCGGGACGGAGCCGATCGAGGTCGCCGTCACCGGCGCCCGCATCGAGGTCCTCGACCGCGGCCCCGGCATCGCGGATGCCGACCTCACCCGGGTCTTCGACCGCTTCTACCGGGCCCCGGCCGCACGCGGCCTGCCCGGCTCCGGACTGGGCCTGGCCATCGTCCACGAGATCGCCACCGCCCACGGCGGCCACGCCTTCGTCACCCGCCGCCCGGGCGGCGGTGCCGTGCTGGGCTTCACCGTGGGCAGAGGGAAGGGCGCGGGCACGGGGGTCGGCGCGGGCGCGCGCCCCTGGACCGGTCCGCTGCCGGCGCCGCGCAGCAGCCGGGTGTGACCGGGTGGGGGCCTGGCCGGACACCGGAGACGACCGGGCGGCGGCCCGCGCCCCGCGCGCCGCTCAGCGCGCCGCCGACTGCCCCTGTGCCGACTGCCCCTGTGCCGACTGCGCCTGGGCCACCTCCACCGTCTCGTGCAGATCGGCGGCGGCGTCCAGGGCGGCGGACGCGGAGAGGGCGACGCAGATCAGCAGGGCGGCGGCGATCAGACGGCGGCCGCGCAGGCCGGTCCGTATCGGAGGGTGGCCGGGCGTCCGCCCGGGGGCCAGCAGGGCGGCGACCCTGCGCGGCACCGGGCCGGCCGTGGCGGCGAGGGCCGTGCGGGGGCGGTACGGCGCCGGGGCGTGCGGACGGGCGGCGAGGGCGGCGCGACCGATGGCGCGGGCGGTGACCCGACGGTCGCCGACCTGGGACGCCGCCGACTCGTCCGCCCAGCGCTCCAGCGCATAGCCGAGCGGCGAGCGCAGCGAGCGGAGCAGCGGATGGCAGGCCGCGGCGAGCGCGGCCGTGAGCAGGAAGAGATGGTGCCGCCCGGCGAGATGGGCGCGCTCATGGGCCAACAGCGCCTCCCGCTCGGCGGGTTCCAGCGCCCGCAGCATGCCGTCGGTGACCACCACCCGGCCCGGCCGCCCCGGCAGGGCGTACGCATCGGGCGCGGGGTCCGGGAGCACGCACAGGTCGCCGCGGACGGGGTGGGCGTCGGTGGCCCGCCGGGCCGTGCGCAGCTCGGCGCGATGCCGGCGGGCGCGGACCGTGACGGCGATCGCGCAGAGAACGAGCAGTCCGCCGGCGAGGCAGGCCGCGGGGATCGACACGGCGGGATCGCCGCCGAGCAGCGGGAGGGAGAGATGGCCCAGGGCGGCGACCGGGGGCAGCCGCAGCGCTCCGGCGGCCAGCAGCAGGCCCAGTGCCACGATCGTGCAGCCGGCCAGGGCGAGGGAGCAGCCGGCCAGCAGCCAGGCCGCGGTGCGCGGCGGCAGCGACTCGGCCAGCCGGCGGGCGGCCGGCACCGCGATCAGCGGCACCAGCAGCGGAATCCACACGGCGACGATCACGGGGTGCCCCCGGGGCCCGGCCGGAGCCCGGCTCCCGGCCCCTGTGGACCCGTGTCCGTGGCTCCCGCTTGATCGGGGTCCTTGGCCCCCTCCAGTAGGGAGCGCAGCAACTGCTCGTCCTCATCGGTCAGTTGGGAGACGAAGCGGGCGAGCGCGGTGCCGCGGTCGTCCTGCTTGTCCAGCTCGCTGCGCATCCGCCGGGCGGTCAGCCCCGCGGAGTCCTGTATGGGCGAGTACGCGAAACCGCGGCCGGCCCGGGAGCGGGAGACCGCGCCCTTGTCGTGCAGCCGGGTCAGGATCGTCGTCACGGTCGTGCGGGCCAGCCGGCCGCCCAGCGCGCTCTGCACCTCGGCGGGGCTCAGTGGCCCCTCGGCCGCCCAGAGCGCCGCGAGCACGCTCGCCTCCAGCTCGCCTGAGGGGCGCCGCTGCGCGGGTGATGTCTCCGACATGGAACGCCCTTCACCGGTTCATTCGTCTACAGTGCCGTAGACCGTCTACGGGGCTGTAGTCGGTCGGGCCGGCCGCTCGACAGGCCCGCAACCCATTATGGGAGGGGCCACCGACATGGCCGCAGCCGCCACATCCGCGCAGGTGAGAGGCGGGCTCACGGGCGTCGCCCGGTCCGCGGGCGGCCTCGGCGCCGACGCGCCGCCCGCGGCGTCCGGCGCCCCGCATCCGCCCGCCGGCACCGTCTTCCGCGCCACTCGGCCGCACCCCCAGGCGGCACCGCGGTGACGTCGCCGGGACGGAGTCCGGCGACGGAGCCGGCGTCGCGTCCGGTACCGGGCCCGCGGCCCCGTACCGGCCCGCTGCTCGCCGTCGCCGCGGTCTGCGCGACGCTCTTCGCCGCCGCGGCCGTCACCGTCTCCGTCCACCACGGCGCTCCCTTCGCCCCCGAACACGTCGCCGTCCGCTGGTCCGTGGCGCACCACGGGGAGCCGGCACTGTCGCTGGCCCGTGTGCTGACGGACACCGGGACCGGCCTGATCCCGTATCTGGCCGCCGTGCTCGGGGGCCTGCTGGCCGGCCGGGGCACGCGCGGCCGGATCCGCGCGGTCGCGTACGCCGTCGCCGTCCTCGCCGTCGGCCAGGCGATCCGTTTCGGCCTGATGCGGCTGCTCATCCGCCCCCGCCCACCGGTCACCGACTGGGCCCAGTACGCCTCCGGTTACGCCTTCCCCTCGGGCCACGCCACCACCGCGGTGCTGGTGGCCGGGATCCTGGCCTGGGGCATCGCGCGGCGGGCCCGCCCCGCGGTCGCCGGCACCTGGTGCGCGGTGCTCGCCGTCTGGGCCGCCGGGGTCGGCCTCACCCGTGTCTACCTGGGCGTCCACTGGCCCGTCGACGTCCTCGCCGGCTGGTTCCTGGCCGCCGCCCTGCTCGCCCTCGCCCTGCTCCTGGAGCCGTACGCCGTCCCCTACCCGGCCGGGCGCCCGGACCCGCGACCCGCGCGCCATTCCCATGAATAGCTGACGATCGGTCCAGGTCTTCCCCAAGGCGGCATGGACGCCCCCCGCGCCGAGCACCACTGTCCTGGGAGCCGGGACCGACACGATCGAGCCACCGGCACCGCCACGGTCCGTACCGCCGCACCACAGGGGGACATGCGCATGAACCAGCCGTTCGACGCCGCCATCCCGTACCCGCCGACCGGTGAGGGCGCCGCGCCCTCCGCCCTCCGCCACCGCCGCTGCCCGGCCGCCGCCGCCAAGGATCCCGCACCCTGCGAGGGGCCGCACGACGCCGCCACCATCGTCGACCGGCACGGAAAGGAGGTAGCCGGCTGCGTCCAGCACTGCGCCCGCCTCCTGGCCGGCCTCGAAGGCGCCCGCGTCCACCCCTTCGTCCCCGCGCACCACGCCTTGGACATCTACTCCAAAGCCCGCGAACTGCCACCTTTCGCCTGGGAGATCGGCCGGTAGGCGGACCTCCGGCGTCGGCGCCGTCCGGTCACACACGGGCGGGCCGGCGACGCCGGGCCGCAACCCGGCAAGGTCGGACGACCCCTCAGGCGATGCCCGGCCGACGCTGGGAGTCGCGGCGACCGACGAGGAACCAGAGCAGGCACCCGAGGAAGGGGGCCATCAAGGCGAAGACGAGCCAGACCAGCTTCATCCCGCCGGTGAGGTCGGACCTGACGATGCTGAGCAGGGCGCCGAAGTACAACGCGAGAACGCCGAGGGCCGCGGCCCCCATTGCGCAGGCGATCATGATGTCGCCCGTAGGGGCAAGGGCCATCTGGTGTGTGAGCTGCGTGTGCATCGTTCTCGCCTCTTGCTGGTGGGGGGATTCTCGGAGTTCGTCGGCCGGGCCGGACGTGCGGGGCCCGGTGGTGGGGGCGGGCGGTGCACCAGGCGGGTGGTGGTGATCGGCAGCAGGTGAGCCCCTGTTATGCCGGGCGCCTCGCCGTACGCAGCAGATAGACGCCGGCGGCGGCCGGGAGTGCCACGACGGCCAGAGCGAACGGGAGGAACAACGCTCCGAGGCCGAGGTTCACCGCGCCCGCGGGGACGACCCACTGCGACACCACGAACAGCGGCGGCACGAGGGCGGCCACCGTCCCGATCACCTTGTCCCGGCTGCGCCACTGCGGCGCGGCCCACAGCCACCAGATCGCGCCGATCAGGGCGGGGACCAGCACGGGCGGGAAGAACATCAGAGGGCCGGTCGACGCGAGCAGTCCCAGCAGGGCGAGGGTGCGTCCTCGGCTCGTTTGCGGAGCGGGGAGCTCCTCGCCGAGCGCGGTGGCCGCGATCGTGCGCGGGTCGCCGAGGCGTGCGAGCACGGCGCGGATCTCGTCGTCACCGAAGGCGGACCCCTCCGCGAGGGCCACGGCGATGTGCTCCTCCAGGTCGGCCAACAGCTCGTTGCGGCGTTCCGGGCTCAGGCCGGCCGATTCACGCGCCACGGCGGCCAGGTACTTCTTCACCAGAGGGTGGTCGGTGATCGTCATGTCGGTCTCCTCAGTCGGTGATGAAGTGGTCGACCGCGTCACGGAAGTGCGGCCAGATCGCGGTGAACTCCTTCAGCGCCGCATGCCCCGACGGCGTCAGCTCGTAGTAGCGCCGGGGCGGTCCGCTGGGTGACTCCTGCCAGCGGGTCTCCACCAGTCCGTCACGGCGCAGCCGCGACAGCAGGGGGTAGATGGTCCCTTGGCTCGTGACCATGACATTGACCGCGCCGAGGGTTTCGAGCAGCTCGACGCCGTAGCGTGGGCCGTCCCGCAAGATCGCTAGCACGCAGTACTCCAGCACCCCCTTGCGGAGCTGGCTCGCCGCTTTACTCGCGACAGGCTTACCTGCAATGTCAGGTTCCATGCATTGCACAGTACCTGGTTATCCCTAGAGGTCCAAAGGC
The DNA here is from genome assembly GCF_045690365.1 of Streptomyces sirii. NCBI lineage: Bacteria > Bacillati > Actinomycetota > Actinomycetes > Kitasatosporales > Streptomycetaceae > Streptomyces > Streptomyces sirii. The sequence continues at coordinate 6,281,633 of NZ_CP147982.1, forward strand.
GATGTTGGAGGGGGTGGCGTGTGGCACCCCGCCGCACATGAGTCGACTCGGCTGATGGATCTCGCCGAGCTTGCGGTCCTGCCGCAGTCGACGCACCCGGGCCTCAACACCGGCCGGTGTCCGGTGCGGCGCCGTCAGCGGCCGGCCGGCCAGCCGGAGCGGTCATGCGGTCCGGCCTCGCGCTCGTGTCGCCGGCGTCGGACCCACTTGTGAGCTGTGACCGAGAGACACCCACCTCCGCGGCCACCTGGGCCACCGGACATCCCGAACGGACACGTTCGACCAGCAGCCGCCTGCCGAACACGGTCGGCCGGGCATCGCGATCGGACGCGAAGGCCTCCGTTGTGCGGTGTGGAGCCCAGACACCTCCACCACACCGGAGGTCTTCGCCATGATCAAGAGTCGCGGCAGTGAGCCACGCTCGTGATCAATACAACTGGTCCCTCAGCTCTCCTGGAGCCGGTCGAGCCGCTGCCACTGATCCTTGGTCATCCCCAGGTCCGCGGCGGCGGTGTTCTCCTCCAGGTGGGCGATCGAGCCGGTGCCGGGGATCGGCAGCACGACCGGCGAGCGGTCTAGCAGCCAGGCGAGCGAGACCTGTGCCGCCGTGGCGCCGAGTTCGGCCGCCACGGCGGCGATCTCGCCGGCCGCCGAGGTCGTCGAGGGGTGGACCGGCCGCCAGGGCAGGAAGGCGATGCCCGCCGCCTCACAGGCGTCGAGTACGGCCTCGTGCTCGCGATCGAGCATGCTGTAGCCGCTTACGCCGCGGCGTCGGTGCGGGGTGTCCTGAGCGGCTCCCACCAGTCGCGCCGGTCGACGTAGCACCGGACGGTGGCGGCGCCCTGACCGACGCGGTCGGCGCCGTCTACGGCGAGCGGGTCCGCCGCCTCGTCGGGGTGGACCCGCTCGGCACTCCCTCGGCGTTGTCCGGCGACGCCCCGGGAACGGCGCGCCTTCGACGCGTGCTTCGAGCTGCGGCAGCCCCCTGGCGCACGCCTCGGCCGCGCCCGGAAGCCCAGGCGCCCCGCAGGCAAGAGCGGCCGCAAGCGGCGCCGCTGAGCGGAACGACAGTCCACCCCGCAGGCGCCGGGTGAGGCCGGCGCCTGCGTACGGAGTCGGGCGGCGGGAAGCCGATGGGTCCCGGCGTCGTACGTCCTCGGTGGCGCGCTACCGTCTGGGCCGTGGCCGAAGGGTGGGACGAAGACGGGCTGCGGGCTGTGCGCGGCGCGCTCCACACGCAGGGCCCGCGTTCCGTCGAGCCGCAGCCTCGCAGGGTCAGACCTTGATGATGCGGACGCCGGCGGCGCACAGCATGAGGAGGTCCTCGGGGTCCGACGTCAGGACGGTCACGGGGGCGGGCGAGGCGAGTGCGGTGGCGGCCACGACGGCGTCGAGGGCGTACTTGTGGCCGTGCAGGCCGGCAGCGGCGAGGAGTTTGCTGGCGTGGCGGGCGATGGCTTCGGTGGGCGGGACGATGTTCACGCGGGAAACGGCGTAGTCGAAGCGGGCCTGGTTGGTCTTGGGATCGCGTGCTTCGACCAGCGTGACGGAACTGGTGGCCACGCGGATGTCCTCGGACTCGGCCGCAGCCAGCCACTCGGTGAGTTCAGGGGAGCGTCGTACGAGTTTGGACAACCCCTCGCAGTCCAGGACGAGCGTCCCGCTCACGCGTCGTCCGCCGAGCCGGCCGTTTCACCGCGCAGGATGGCCCGCTTGGTCTCGACCGCTGCCTGGTCCACCGGGCCGTGTTCGGCTTCGGCGTCTTCGATGAGTTCGCGCAGCCGGTCCCGCTCCAGCTGGCGCTGGATGAGAGCTTCGACGTAGGCGGACATGCCTCGCTTGCCGGTACGTGCCTTGAGGGCGGCGATGGTGCCTTCGTGGAGGGAGACGGAGACCGGACGGACGGGGCCTTCGCCGGGAGCGGAGGAGGTGGCCATGGGCCTACTTTAACAAAACTCTTGTTATTGAGTGATCGCTATCCGTGCCCGGCCTCCGTGCAGGCATCGGCCACATAAGGCCCTGACCAGCGCCGAAAGAAGCAAACGCGCTGGTCAGGGCCGACAACCTCAGCACTCGATGATGTTCACCGCCAGCCCGCCCCGCGCCGTCTCCTTGTACTTGACGCTCATGTCGGCGCCGGTGTCCTTCATGGTCTTGATGACCTTGTCGAGGGAGACGTGGTGGCGGCCGTCGCCTCGCAGGGCCATGCGGGCGGCGGTGACGGCCTTGACCGAGGCCATGCCGTTGCGCTCGATGCAGGGGATCTGGACGAGGCCGCCGACGGGGTCGCAGGTCAGGCCGAGGTTGTGTTCCATGCCGATCTCGGCGGCGTTCTCCACCTGTTCCACCGAGCCGCCGAGGACCTCGGCGAGGCCGCCGGCGGCCATGGAGCAGGCGGAGCCGACCTCGCCCTGGCAGCCGACCTCGGCGCCGGAGATGGAGGCGTTCTCCTTGAAGAGCATGCCGATGGCGCCGGCGGCGAGCAGGAAGCGGACGATGCCGTCCTCGTCGGCGCCGGGGACGAAGTTGAGGTAGTAGTGCAGGACGGCGGGGATGATGCCGGCGGCGCCGTTGGTGGGGGCGGTCACGACCCGGCCGCCGGCGGCGTTCTCCTCGTTGACGGCCATGGCGTAGAGGGTGACCCACTCCATGGCGTGGGCCGGGGCGTCGCCTTCGGCGCGCAGGGCGCGGGCGGCGGTGGCGGCGCGGCGGCGGACCTTCAGGCCGCCGGGCAGGATGCCTTCGCGGGACATGCCGCGGGTCACGCAGGCCTGCATGACCTGCCAGATCTCCAGCAGTCCGGTGCGGATCTCTTCCTCGGTGCGCCAGGCCTTCTCGTTCTCCAGCATCAGCGCGGAGATGGACAGGCCGGTCTCCTGGGACAGGCGCAGGAGTTCGTCGCCGGTGCGGAAGGGGTACTTCAGCACGGTGTCGTCGAGCTTGATGCGGTCCTCGCCGACCGCGTCCTCGTCCACGACGAAGCCGCCGCCGACGGAGTAGTACGTCTTCTCCAGCAGGGGGGTGCCGGCGTTGTCGTAGGCGAAGAGGGTCATGCCGTTGGCGTGGTACGGCAGGGCCCGGCGGCGGTGCAGGATCAGTTCGGTCGACTCGTCGAAGTCGATCTCGTGGGCGGTGCCTATCTCGGCGCCCAGCAGCCGCAGCCGCTTGGTGGTGCGGATGCGCTCCACCTCGTCGTCGGCACTCTCCACATCCACGCTGCGGGGGGAGTGGCCCTCCAGGCCGAGGAGGACGGCTTTGGGGGTGCCGTGGCCGTGGCCGGTGGCGCCCAGGGAGCCGAAGAGTTCGGCGCGTACCTTGACCGTCTGGGCGAGCAGACCGTCCTTCTTGAGGCGTCCGACGAACATCCGGGCGGCGCGCATGGGGCCGACGGTGTGGGAGCTGGAGGGGCCGATGCCGATGGAGAAGAGGTCGAAGACGGAGATGGCCACGGTGGCGGACTCCCTTGTCTGCTCGTGGTGGACGGTGGAGCAATGGGGCAGGAGGTACGTTTCTGCGCCGTTTGTCGAGCGTAACCCGGACCCGGCGCGGTGCCGTCAGACGGAGACCATCGGGCGTTCGTCCTCGGGCGTAACAGTGGGTTTCGGAACGGATACGGAGCCGGAGTGCGAGCCGGTCAGGCCCGCCCTCCGCGCGTCGACTCCGGCGCGTACGGCCCAGAAATAGAAGGCCGGGGCCGAGAGCGCGACCAGGGCGATGTCCAGCCCGCCGGGGATGATGCCATGGCCGCCGAAGTCCGGGCTGCCCAGCGCCGACAGCGCGGCCGTCCAGACCAGGAAGACGATCATCCACCAGGCCGGGGCGAACTGCCGGACCAGGCCGGTCCCTCGCCCGCCACCACCCTTGGTCGACGCTTCGCGGCCCCTCTCGACGTCGCCCTTGCGCCGCAGCACCAGCACCGCGATCGGCACGGACACCAGCGTCAGCACGGCGACCTTGCCGGTGTTCGGCCACTTCGACCAGTACAGGGCGCAGGCGGCGAAGGTGAAGGTGAGCGGGCACAGGAACCCGGCGGCGGGGAGCCGGAAGGGGCGCGGCAGGTCCGGCTGGGTCCGCCGCAGCACGCCCACCGCGATCGGGCCGATGAGATACGAGATGACCATGGCCGCCGAGACCACTCCGGCCAGCGCCTGCCAGCTGCGGCCGACGGTGAGCAGCAGCAGGACGGAGAAGCCGAGGTTGAGCCACATCGCGGGGCGCGCGGTGCCGTAGCGCGGGTGCACGGCCGCCAGCTTCCTGGGGAAGAAGCCGGTCTCGGCGAGATTGGTGACCATGTACGCGGCCGAGGCGACATTGGCGATGTTGGAGCCGGCCGGCGAGATGAAGGCGCCGAACTGCAGCAGCGTGACCACCCAGTGCAGCATCAGCAGCTTGGCGAGGTCGGCGAACGGCGAGTTGAGGTTCACGCCCTGCCAGCCGCCGGCCCGCTGAAGCTGCTCGGGCGGTACGGAGCCGAGGTAGGCGGTCTGCAGCGCCAGATAGATCACCAGGCCCAGCGTGAGCGCGCCGACCAGGGCGATCGGGATGGCCCGGCCCGGGTTCTTGGCGGCCCCGCCGAGGTTGACCACGGCCTGGAAGCCGTTGAAGGCGAAGATCACGCCGCAGGTGGTGACGGCGGTGAGCACGGCCGGCCAGCCGTACGGGGCGAACCCGCCCTGCGAGGTGAAGTTCGAGGTGTGGAAGCCCGAGCCGATCAGGGCCAGGACGGCGAGCACCGGGATGGCGAACTTGACCAGGGTGAGCACGGTGTTGGCGCGGGCCAGCAGCTGGACCGACCAGAAGCAGGTCAGCCAGAGGGCGACGGTCAGGGCCAGCGCCGTGCAGATGCCGGAGAGGGTGAGCTGGTGGGTGTCCGGGTCGACCAGCCCCTTCGCCCACTCGAAGCCCCAGGACGTCATGTACTGGGTGGCGGCGATCGACTCGATCGGGATGAGCGAGGCGACCGCGATCCACACGGCCCAGCCGGTGAGGAAGCCGAGCGCCGGCCCGTGGGAGAGATGGCCGTAGCGGGCCATCCCGCCGGGGATCGGGTAGGCCGAGCCGACCTCCGCGTAGGACATCGCGATCATGCCGATGAAGACGGCGCCGATCACCCATGCGACCAGTGCCGCGGGGCCCGCCACCTGGGCGGCGGCACCGGCGCCGAAGAGCCAGCCGGAGCCGAAGATCGAGCCTATGCCGATCATGATGAGGGCGAAGAGACTGAGCCCCTTGCGCTCGCCCGCGCTCATGTCCATGGGATGTGTCGTCCGTCCTGCCGTCGAGAAGTGCCCCCTTCACGGTCGAGGGGCCCTGCCATTTGCCGGGGGCCACCTTATTTCTCGCCAATCACCGGATTTTCCTCGTGATTTCGCGAAAGGGGGGAGGAGAACCGGTACTCAGACGGTGAGCCCGGGACCAACGGCCCCGGGCTCACGGCCCGTTCGGCCTCCGCCCCGCCGGTGACCGGCGGGCGGAGGATCACCGCATGAGACGCGTCACAGCGACGGGTACAGCGGGTACTTGTCGGCGAGCGCCGTGACCCGGGCCTTGAGGGCTTCGGCGTCGTAGGCGGGCTTGAGGGCCTCGGCGATGATGTCGGCGACCTCGCGGAAGTCCTCCGCCGTAAAGCCGCGGGTGGCCAGGGCCGGGGTGCCGATGCGCAGGCCGGAGGTGACCATCGGCGGGCGGGGGTCGTTCGGGATCGCGTTGCGGTTGACGGTGATGCCGACCTCGTGGAGGCGGTCCTCGGCCTGCTGCCCGTCGAGCTCGGAGTCACGCAGGTCGACCAGGACGAGGTGGACGTCGGTGCCGCCGGACAGGACGGAGACGCCGTGCTGGGCGACGTCGTCCTGGACGAGGCGCTCGGCGAGGATCTTGGCGCCTTCGAGGGTGCGCTGCTGGCGCTCCTTGAAGTCCTCGGAGGCGGCGACCTTGAAGGAGACCGCCTTGGCCGCGATGACGTGCTCCAGCGGGCCGCCCTGCTGGCCGGGGAAGACCGCGGAGTTGATCTTCTTGGCGAGTTCCTGGGTGGACAGGATGACGCCGCCGCGGGGGCCGCCGAGGGTCTTGTGGGTGGTGGTGGTCACGACGTGGGCGTGCGGGACCGGGTTGGGGTGCAGTCCGGCGGCGACCAGGCCGGCGAAGTGCGCCATGTCGACCATGAGGTAGGCGCCGACCTCGTCGGCGATCCGGCGGAAGGCGGCGAAGTCGAGCTGGCGGGGGTAGGCCGACCAGCCGGCGACGATCAGCTTGGGGCGGTGCTCCTTGGCGAGGCGCTCGACCTCTTCCATGTCGACGAGGTTGGTCTTCTCGTCGACGTGGTAGGGCACCACGTTGTAGAGCTTGCCGCTGAAGTTGATCTTCATGCCGTGGGTCAGGTGACCGCCGTGGGCGAGGTTGAGGCCCAGGATGGTGTCGCCCGGCTTGATCAGGGCGAACATGGCGGCGGCGTTGGCCTGTGCGCCGGAGTGCGGCTGGACGTTGGCGGCCTCGGCGCCGAAGAGCGCCTTGATGCGGTCGATGGCGATCTGCTCGACGACGTCGACGTGTTCGCAGCCGCCGTAGTAGCGGCGGCCGGGGTAGCCCTCGGCGTACTTGTTGGTGAGGACGGAGCCCTGGGCCTCCATGACGGCGACGGGGGCGAAGTTCTCCGAGGCGATCATTTCGAGGGTGGACTGCTGGCGGTGCAGCTCGGCGTCGACGGCGGCGGCGACGTCGGGGTCGAGCTCGTGCAGGGAGCTGTTGAGAAGCGACATGAGTCTTCCTGGGGAGAGGGGTCCGGGATCAGCCGGCGGCGAAGGCGGTGTACTCGTCGGCCGAGAGCAGGTCCTCGGGCTCACCGCCGACCTTCACCTTGAACAGCCAACCGCCCTCGAACGGGGCGGAGTTCACCAGCGAGGGGTCGCCGACGACATCCTCGTTGATCTCGACGATCTCGCCGTCCACGGGCGAGTAGAGATCGCTGACGGACTTGGTCGACTCCAGCTCACCGCAGGACTCGCCCGCCGTGACCGTCGAGCCGACCGCGGGAAGCTCCACGAAGACCACATCGCCGAGCGCGTTGGCCGCGTGCTCGGTGATACCGACCGTCGAGACGCCCTCCACGGCGTCCGTCAGCCACTCGTGCTCCTTGCTGTAACGCAGCTGCTGGGGGTTGTCCATGGCTCGATTCTCCTGTACGCGAGGGTGTGATCGTGAATGGGGGCGCCTACCGGACGGCGAAGTCCGGGGGGCGTCTTGCACAGTGAGACACGCGGGCGCGCCCCACTTCCGGGGCTGCCGCCGGCGAACCGTTACTTCTGCCGCTTGTAGAACGGCAGCGCGGTGACCTCGTACGGCTCATGGCTTCCACGGATGTCCACGCGGACACCCTCGGTGCCCGGGGTGGCGTAGGCCGCGTCGACGTAGGCGATGGCGATCGGCTTGCCGAGGGTGGGGGAGGGGGCCCCAGAGGTGACCTCGCCGATGACCGTGCCGTCGGCCGCGACGACGGGGTATCCGGCGCGCGGCACCCGGCGGCCCTCGGCGATCAGGCCGACCAGCTTGCGCGGCGGGTCGGTCTCGGCGCGCTCGGCGGCCGCCGCCAGCGCGGCGCGGCCCACGAAGTCGCCGTCGTTGGTGGTCTTCTCGAACTTCACGACCCGGCCCAGGCCCGCGTCGAACGGCGTGGTGGCGGTGGTCAGCTCGTGCCCGTACAGCGGCATGCCCGCCTCCAGGCGCAGCGTGTCCCGGCAGGACAGACCGCAGGGCACCAGGCCGGCGTCCTTGCCGGCCGCGGCCAGCGCCTCCCACAGGGCCACCGCGTCCGCCGGCCGCACGAACAGCTCGAAGCCGTCCTCGCCGGTGTATCCCGTACGGGCGATCAGCGCGTCGACGCCGGCGACCGTGCCGGGCAGACCGGCGTAGTACTTCAGACCGTCCAGATCGGCGTCGGTCAGCGACTTGAGGATCCCCGGGGACTCCGGTCCCTGCACGGCGAGCAGCGCGTAGGCGTCCCGGTCGTCGCGGATCGCGGCGTCGAAGCCGCCCGCCCGCGCGGTCAGCGCGTCCAGCACCACCTGGGCGTTGGAGGCGTTGGCGACGACGAGGAACTTCTGGGACCCCTGGTCTTCGAGCCGGTAGACGATCAGGTCGTCCAGGATGCCGCCGCCGTCCTCGCAGATCATGGTGTAGCGGGCGCGGCCGGGCTTGACGCCGCCGATGTTGCCGACCAGCGCGTAGTCGAGGAGGTCGGCGGCCTGCGGGCCGGTGACGGTGATCTCGCCCATGTGGGAGAGGTCGAAGAGACCGGCGCGGGTGCGGACGGCGACGTGTTCGTCGCGCTCGCTGCCGTAGCGCAGCGGCATGTCCCAGCCGGCGAAGTCGGTCATGGTCGCGCCGAGCGCGCGATGGGTGGCGTCCAGCGCGGTGCGGCGGGGGGCATCTGTCATGGTTCTGGGCTCCCAGGCATGGGTGACAAGACGTTCTCCCCATCTGTCATCGGAACCTGAGAGGTTCACCGGGATCCCGCGAACGGACCCGGTTTGCACCTTGGGTGGAGCCGCCCCGGCAACCGGGCAGTGGCTCGCTTTTCAGATCTGCCTCGCCCGCGCGGTATAGGGGCCTGAGAGATTCAAGGGAGGACTTGCTCCTTCGGCGCCCCGCCGTGGCGGCCGGGGACTCTCCCGCGCGGATTCAAGCGGCCGGTATGGAGTTGGCGGTGCACGGATGAGCTGAGCCGTGCACGTGGCGGCCACATCATTACACGGGATCGCCGGATCGAGGAGCCCTGGTCGCCGCCCCGTCCAGGACCGGGCCCGCCACGCCGACAGATCGGACAATCGCCTTGATGGGCATTACCTTTTCTTGACACTCTGCGGGTAAGGGACGGACTCGGACCGGAACTGGACGGGGAGGGCGATCACGGTGCAGAGGGAAGCGGCATTCGCGGCCACTTCAGGGGTCGTGCCCCCGGGCGCGCCGGTGGCGGCATCCGCCGCGTCGCCGGCCCGGCGCGCGGCGCGGTCCGTCGTCCGGCCGGGGCGCGGTGCGCGGGTGCGGGACCTGCGCGGCCGGAGGCGGGCCCGCGGCACCGCCGAGCTGCGGTTCGCCGCCGGTGACCTGGTGGTGGTCTCCGGGCTGCCGGGCAGCGGCAAGAGCACCCTGATGCATCGGGTGCTGCCGCCGCCGGGCGGCCGCGGCCCCGTGGTGCACCGCATCGATTCGCAGGACGTCCGAGAGCGCTGGGAGCGCGGCAGGCTGCGCCGGCTGCCGTACGGCCTGTACCGCCCGCTGGTGCGGGCCGCGCACTATCTGGCGCTGGGCCGGGCGCTGCGGTCGGGCGACAGCGTGGTGGTGCACGACTGCGGGACGCTGGCGTGGGTGCGGCGCTGGGTCGCCCGGTCGGCGGTGCGCGGCGGACGCGGGCTGCATCTGGTGCTGCTCGACGTGCCGCCGGAGGTGGCGCGGTCCGGCCAGGAGGCGCGCGGGCGCGGGGTGTCGGGGTACGCCTTCGCGCGGCACCGCAGGGCGGTGGGCCGGCTGGTCGGCGCGGCGGAGGCGGCCGGGCCGCCGAAGGGGTTCAGCTCGGTGGTGCTGCTGGACCGGCGGGCGGCGAGCGCACTGAAGACGGTCGGTTTCCACTGAGCGGACTGCCGCTTCCGGGTGTGCCGTACCCCGCCCCCGTATGAACCGTCTCCGGTTTTTCTCGTCTAGGGTCTGTTCGATGGGCCCGGCCCTGGCCCATCGAACAGACCCTAGTGTCGTTGGTCGATGTGCGTGGTCGGAACGGGTGGGAACAGATGAGTCTTCCGGAGCAGGGGATACCGCAGCTGGCGTGGCCGGCGAACGAGCTCGAAGAGGTGCTCGCCGCGTCGGTCGGGCATCCGGGCGCCGGCGGCCGGATCGTCGAGGTCCTGGGCCGCAGCCGGGTGTGGGTGCCGCTGCCCAACGGTGGCGGCCCGGACAGCGCGGGCCTGGGCACCCGCGGCCTGGACCTGCCCACCGTCGAGATCGGCGGGCTGCCCCATGTCCCGGTCTACAGCTCCGAGCAGGAGTTCCTGCGGGTGGTCGGCTCGCATATGTCCTTCACCGTCGCGCCGGCCGGGGAGTTCGCCCGCGGGCTGCCGCCGCGGATCGGGATCGCGGTCAATCCGGACGGCGTGGTCGGTGTGCCGCTGCCGCCGCCCGCCGTGGCCCAGCTGTGCCGGATGGGGCGCCATGAGGCCGAGGGGCTGCCGAGCGGCGGGCGGGTGCGGCTCTTCGAGCCGGACTGGCAGGAGGAGCCGGTGGACTTCCTGGCCGCCGCCGGACTGGAGTTCTCCGGTGCCGGAATTGTCCTGACTGCCCGGCGTGCCCTGGCTAGTGTCGAGGGCGACACGCCCACACTGTTCGTCGGTGTTCAGATCGCGGTGGACCCCGCCGCGCTGCACGACGGCACCGCCCGCGAGATGGCCCTGTCGGCCCTGGGACGTGCGCTCGGCACGGTCCCGGTGCCCTGGCCGGTGCAGCTGGTGATGCTCGATCTCGCCCACGGCGACCCGGTCGCCGACTGGATGCTGGAGCGCGTGCGGCCCTTCTACTCTCGCGACCACTCGTAAGCTGGTTGGATGACGCGCGGGCGCACCCACACGTGCCCTGCCGAGATGAAGGGACGGACCACGTGAGCGCGGGTGCGCATCAGGGGCCGCCGGCGGCCGGAGCGCTGGAGCAGCTGCTCCAGCAGGTCTCGCCCGGCCGTTACGACGCCTATGAGGCGCTGCTGCAGGCGCTCGCCGCGGGCCAGGTCTGGATGCTGCTGTGGCACGGCCGGGCCGGCTCCCCCGACGCGCAGTACGGGAACATGGAGGTCGACGGCCTCGGCTACGCGCCGTGCGTGACCTCGGCACCCGAACTCGCCGCCTCCGGCTGGAACCGCGACCACGAGGTCGTCGGCGGCCTGGAGATCGCCGGCGCGCTCTTCCCGGACCGCTGGGGCCTGTGGTTGAACCCGCACGCCCCCGGTGGCGGTGTCGGCATCCCCTGGCTGGACCTGCGCCGCATCGCCGGTGGCCTCGACCGGCTGCCGGCCGGACCGCTGCGGATCTCCGAGCCGGTCATCGACATCCCGCAGTTCTACGCCCTGCTGGCCCAGAACGCCCACCGTACCCCCGCCGTGCGGTCGTTGCGTCGGGCCTGGGTGCAGCCCGCGCTCGGTGCCCCGTATCTGGCGGTCGGGCTGGATCTGTACGACACCGGCCAACAAGCGGTGGATTCGGCCCGGTTGATGATCCAGCAGTCGATCGGCGCGGTTCCGGACGGTTTGCCGGTCTCCACGGTCGCGATGAACGACGACTACGACCCGGTCGCGATGTGGATGCGGGCCAGTGCGCGGCCCTTCTTCGACCGCGACGGCTACGCCCAGCCGCCGGGCCAGCCGGCCCCCGCGCCCTCGTACGGCTACGGCTACCCGCGCCCCTACTGACCCGCCCGCCGGCTGGCCGGAACGCACTCCCTCGGCGACACCCTCCGGTGACGGAGCGTGTCGCCGAGGCGTCTCTTCCGGGGTGAATTCGCCCCGTATTCCCCACGGTTGGGGCCCACTTTCGTGGATATTCACTCCGCTCAGCCCGAACGTGAGTCCGTATAACGGAATGTCGTGGAGCACATCACAGTTGCGCATCCTTTCCCGGTCAGGGCTGGTGACTGATCGTGAAGCGGATGAAGCTTCCGGAAAACACCGAGGGCCTCGGCCCTTTGTGCGAGCGTCATCGAGTGTCATCCCGTACGGCGTCGAGTGAATCTCCGAGTTCCACTGTCTGAACTTCCGCGATACCCGCAGTACTTGCACCGAAGTGCACCAGTGATGTGAATCAGGCCGCTCTTGCGGCGGGCAGGGGCCGGCCGAACCGTCGGCCGAGAGGGGTCAAGGTCACCGTGACCGCACCGATCGAGACCACCGGGGCGGCTGCCGAGGCGCAGCCGGAAGCGGTGCTGAAAGGCGTGGAGGGCAAGCGCATCGAAGGGCGCTCGCTCGGCCAGATCGCATGGCTGCGTTTCCGGCGGGACAAGGTCGCGGTGGCGGGTGCCATCGTTGTCATCCTGCTCGTCGTCGTCGCCGCGCTCTCCCGCCCCCTCCAGGCCCTGCTCGGCCTGGACCCCAACTCCCCCAACCAGTCGCTGATCGACCCCAACACCACGCTTCCCAAGGGGGAGTTCGGCGGGATGAGCGGGGACCACCCGCTCGGCGTGGACCCGAAGTTCGGCCGCGATCTGCTCGCCCGGATCCTGGAGGGCTCCTGGGTGTCGCTGATCGTGGCGTTCGGCGCGACGCTGCTGTCGGTCGCCATCGGCACCGTGCTGGGTGTGGTCGCCGGCTTCTACCGCGGACGGGTGGACGCCTTCATCAGCCGGATGATGGACGTCTTCCTGGCCTTCCCGCTGCTGCTGTTCGCCATCGCGATCTCCGCCTCGCTGCAGGGCGGCGCCTTCGGCCTGGAGGGCCTGCCGCTGCACATCTCGGTGCTGATCTTCGTGATCGGCTTTTTCAACTGGCCGTATATGGGGCGGATCGTGCGCGCGCAGACGCTGTCGCTGCGCGAGCGCGAATTCGTGGACGCCGCCCGCGGTATGGGTGCGCGCGGGCCTTTCATCCTCTTCCGGGAGTTGCTGCCCAACCTGGTGGGTCCGATCATCGTCTACTCGACGCTGCTGATCCCCTCCAACATCCTCTTCGAGGCGGCCCTGAGCTTCCTGGGCGTCGGCATCCAGCCGCCCCAGGCGTCCTGGGGCGGCATGCTCAACCAGGCCGTCAAGTACTACGAGGTCGACCCCCAGTACATGATCGTCCCCGGCCTCGCGATCTTCGTCACCGTGCTCGCGTTCAACCTGCTCGGTGACGGCCTGAGGGACGCGCTGGACCCGCGCAGCCGCTGACGGCTCCGCCGGGCGCCGGCGCCCACAAATCTCCACCTCCAGTGAAGTTTTTGAGTGTGAAGTTTCTCGACGAACGAAGGGGACACGGACCATCATGCGAAGGTCAGTTCCGGTCGCGGCGATAGCGGCCATCACCAGTGCGGGCCTTTTGCTGGCCGGCTGCAGCGGAGGCAAGGGCTCCTCGGACGGCTCGTCCGAGGCGAACGCCGCCACCAAGGGCGTGGTCAACGCCTCGGACGCGAAGGGTGGCACGATCAACTACGCGATGAGCGACGCCCCCGAGTCGTTCGACCCGGGCAACACCTACTACGCCTTCATCTACAACTTCAGCCGGCTCTACGCGCGCCCGCTGACCACCTTCAAGCCGGGCCCCGGCACGAAGGGCAACGAGCTGGTCCCGGACCTCGCCGAGGAGATGGGCAAGCCCAGCGACGGCGGCAAGACCTGGACGTACAAGATCCGCAAGGGCGTGAAGTACGAGGACGGCTCCGCGGTCACCGCGCAGGACGTCAAGTACGCGGTCGAGCGCTCCAACTTCGCGCGCGACACCCTCTCGCTGGGCCCGAACTACTTCCAGCAGTTCCTCAAGGACAACGAGGGCGGCTACAAGGGGCCCTACAAGGACAAGAGCAAGGAAGGGCTCAAGTCCATCGAGACCCCGGACGACCACACGATCGTCTTCCACCTCAAGAAGGCGTTCGCCGAGTTCGACTACCTGGTCAGCGCCCCGCAGACGGCTCCGGTCCCGCAGGCCAAGGACAAGGGCGCGGACTACACCAAGTCCGTGCTGTCCACCGGCTCGTACAAGTTCCAGAGCTACGAGGAGGGCAAGCAGCTCACCCTCGTGCGCAACCCGCAGTGGTCGGCGACGACCGACAAGCTGCGCAAGCAGCTGCCCGACAAGATCGTCCTGAAGCTGAAGGTCGCCCAGTCGACCATCGACAAGGACCTCCAGTCCGGCAACACCCTCGTCGACCTGGCCGGCCGCGGTGTGGACGGCCAGACGCAGGCCCAGCTCCTGACGGACTCCAAGGAGAAGGCCAACACCGACAACGCGCTCGGCCAGCGCCTGATCTACACGGCGATCAACACCAAGGTGAAGCCGTTCGACAACCTGGAGTGCCGCAAGGCCGTCGAGTACGCCATCGACAAGAAGGCCGTGCAGACCTCGCTCGGCGGCCCGATCCGCGGTGAGCTGGCCTCCACGGTCCTGCCGACCGACATCGACGGCTACCAGAAGTACGACCTGTACCCGCAGAAGTACAACAACGACAAGCTGGACCTGACCGAGGCCAAGAAGCACTGGGACAAGTGCGGCGCCGGCAAGACCAGCACCACGATCCTGGCCCGCAACGACCGCCAGGACGAGGTCGACGCGGCCACCTCGGTCATCGAGTCGCTGAAGAAGATCGGCGTCACGGCCAAGATCCAGTCGTACCCGACCAGCAAGTACTTCTCGGACTACGCCGGTGTGCCGGAGTTCAACAAGAAGAACAACGTCGGCCTGATCATGATGCAGTGGGGCTCGGACTTCCCGACCGGCTACGGCTACCTGCAGCAGATCCTCAACGGCAAGGCGATCAGCAAGTCCGGTAACACCAACCTGTCCCAGCTGGACGACCCGGAGATCAACAAGCTGCTCGACTCCGCCATCGCCAACACCGACAAGGCGGCCCGCGAGAAGGCGTACGCCGAGATCGACAAGAAGACGATGGAGCAGGCGGCGATGGTCCCGCTCACCTACTTCAAGGTCCTGATGTACCGCTCGCCCAAGGCCACCAACCTGGTGTCCACCTCGGCCTTCAGCGGTCAGTACGACTACCTCAACATCGGCGTCAAGAAGTAGCAGCCCTGGAAGGCAGGTGAAGGCATTGGTGTCCGCGGGCCGGTTCCGGCCGGCCCGCGGCGCCGAGGCCGCATCCCCGTGTTCTCGTACATCATCCGCAGGTTGATCAGCGCAGTGATCCTGCTGCTGATCGTCAGCGCGGTCACTTTCGGCATCTTCTTCCTGCTGCCGAAGCTGGCCGGGCAGAGCACCGACCAGCTTGCCCAGCAGTACATCGGAAAGGCCCCCACGCCCGCGGACATCGCCGCGGTCAAGAAGAACCTCGGCCTGGACAAGCCGGTGTACGAGCAGTACTGGGACTTCCTCAAGGGCATCTTCGTCGGCGTCGACTACAAGTTCGGTCCGGAAGCGGCCAAGTGCCATGTGCCGTGCTTCGGCTACTCCTTCAAGACCCACATCGAGGTGTGGCCGGAGATCCAGTCCCGGCTCCCGGTGACGCTCTCGCTGGCCGCCGGCGCGGCCGTGCTGTGGGTCGTCTCGGGTGTCGCCACCGGCGTGCTCTCCGCGCTGCGCCCCGGCTCGTTCTTCGACCGGATGGCGATGGGCGTCGCGCTGGCCGGCGTCTCCCTCCCGATGTTCTTCACCGGTGCCCTGGCGCTGGCCCTGTTCACCTACCAGTGGCCGATCTTCGAACGCAGCGACTACGTACCGCTGCTGGAGGACCCGTTCCTGTGGGCCCGGACCCTGGTCCTGCCCTGGGTCACCCTGGCCTTCCTCTACTCCGCGCTCTACGCCCGGCTCACCCGGGCCGGCATGCTGGAGACGCTGAGCGAGGACTACATCCGTACGGCCCGCGCCAAGGGCCTGCGCGAGCGCAAGGTGGTCGTACGGCACGGTCTGCGGGCCGCGCTCACCCCGATCATCACGGTCTTCGGCATGGACCTGGGCCTGCTCCTCGGTGGTGCGCTCATCACCGAACAGGTCTTCTCGCTCAAGGGAGTCGGCGCCTTCGCGGTCGAGGCGATCAACGCCAACGACCTGCCGAACATCCTCGGCGTCACCCTGCTCGCCGCGTTCTTCATCGTCATATGCAACTTGGTGGTGGACGTTCTGTACGCCGCCGTCGACCCGCGGGTGAGGCTCTCGTGACCGACTCCTCCGAGGACAAGACCGTAGAGAAGCCCCAGAGCGCCGCGGCCGAGCCGGCCGCGGCCGCCACCGAGCCGGGACCGCCGCCGGCGGCCTTCCTCCAGGTGCGGGACCTCAAGGTCCACTTCCCCACCGACGACGGCCTGGTGAAGTCCGTCGACGGGCTGACCTTCAGCCTGGAGAAGGGCAAGACGCTCGGCATCGTCGGCGAGTCCGGCTCCGGGAAGTCGGTGACCTCGCTCGCCGTGATGGGCCTGCACCGCGCCTCGCGCCAGCAGCGCAGCCGGGTGCGGATGTCCGGCGAGATCTGGCTGGACGGCAAGGAGCTGGTCTCCGCCGACCCCGACGAGGTGCGCCGGCTGCGCGGCCGCGAGATGGCGATGATCTTCCAGGATCCGCTGTCCGCGCTGCACCCCTTCTACTCGGTCGGCAAGCAGATCATGGAGGCCTACCGGGTCCACAACGACGTCGACAAGAAGACCGCGCGCAAGCGGGCGATCGAGATGCTCGACCGGGTGGGCATCCCGCAGCCCGACAAGCGCGTGGACGACCATCCGCACCAGTTCTCCGGCGGTATGCGCCAGCGCGCCATGATCGCGATGGCGCTGGTCAACAACCCCGAGCTGCTGATCGCGGACGAGCCGACCACCGCCCTGGACGTCACCGTCCAGGCGCAGATCCTGGACCTGATCCGCGATCTGCAGAAGGAGTTCGGCTCGGCGGTCATCATCATCACCCACGACCTCGGAGTGGTCGCCGAACTGGCCGACGACCTGCTGGTGATGTACGGCGGGCGGTGCGTCGAGCGCGGCCCGGCCGAGAAGGTCTTCTACGAGCCGCAGCACCCCTACACCTGGGGCCTGCTCGGCTCCATGCCGCGCATCGACCGCGACCAGACCGAGCGGCTGATCCCGGTCAAGGGCTCCCCGCCCAGCCTGATCAACGTCCCGTCCGGCTGTGCCTTCAACCCCCGCTGCCCGTACGCGGATGTGCCCAAGGACAACCTCACCCGTACGGTCCGCCCCGAACTGCGCGAGGCCGGCGGCGGGCACTTCTCCGCCTGCCACATGGCGCCGGAGGAGCGGGAGCGTATCTGGACCGAAGAGATTGCGCCGAAGCTGTGACCGAGACGACTGACGACCAGAACAACAAGATCCCGCTCCAGAAGGGGACCGAGAACCCGGCCGGGACCGCGGAGGGCTCCGCCGAGGCCGAGCCGCTGCTCAGGGTCCGCGGTCTGGTGCGGCACTTCCCGATCACCAAGGGCCTGCTCAAGCGGCAGGTCGGGGCGGTGCAGGCGGTCGACGGCATCGACTTCGACGTACGTCCGGGCGAGACGCTCGGCGTCGTCGGCGAGTCCGGCTGCGGCAAGTCGACGATGGGCCGGCTGATCACCCGCCTCGACGAGCCGACCGGCGGCTCGATCGAGTTCCAGGGCACGGACATCACCCATCTGTCGACGGGCAGGCTGCGCCCGATGCGCCGCGACGTGCAGATGATCTTCCAGGACCCGTACGGGTCGCTGAACCCCCGCCACACCATCGGCGGGATCGTCTCCACCCCCTTCCGCCTCCAGGGCGTCGAGCCCGAGGGCGGGGTGAAGAAGGAGGTGCAGCGGCTGCTGGAGCTGGTGGGCCTGAGCCCGGAGCACTACAACCGCTATCCGCACGAGTTCTCCGGCGGTCAGCGCCAGCGCATCGGCATCGCCCGCGCGCTCGCGCTCAAGCCCAAGCTGGTCGTCGCCGACGAGCCGGTCTCCGCGCTGGACGTGTCGATCCAGGCGCAGGTCGTCAACCTCATGGACGACCTCCAGGAGGAGCTGGGCCTGACGTACGTCATCATCGCCCACGACCTCTCGGTCATCCGGCACGTCTCGGACCGGATCGCGGTGATGTACCTCGGCAAGATCGTGGAGTTGGCCGACCGCAAGGGGCTCTACGAGACGCCGATGCACCCGTACACCAAGGCGCTGCTGTCCGCCGTGCCGGTGCCCGACCCCAAGCGGCGCACCCAGCGCGACCGGATCCTGCTCAAGGGCGACGTTCCCTCGCCGATCAACCCGCCCTCCGGCTGCCGGTTCCGTACCCGCTGCTGGAAGGCGACCGAGGTGTGCACCACCACCGAGCCGCCGTTGGTCGCGCTGCGGACGGGGCATCAAGTCGCCTGCCACCACCCGGAGAACGCTCCGGCCGGGGCCGCGGCGGCCGGTAAGACGTCAAGTGATCATTAACACCTGAGGGCTTGGGAAAATCCCAGGCGAAACCGGCCGGGAGAGTGCAGAGTTGGCGCGATTGATTCCATTCGCGTGTTCGAAAGGACGGCTCATGGCACTCTCCCAGTCCGTGCGTCGCACTCCCCGCCTGCTCGCCCTCGCCATCGCGGCCGCCTCGGCCGCCACCCTCGCCGCCGCGCCCGGTGTCTCGGCCGCCGCGCCCGGCGCGTCGGGCGGTGCCCCCGGTGTCGGCGACCCGTACTTCCCCCAGTTGGGCAACGGCGGCTACGACGCCCTGCATTACGACCTCGGCGTCAGCTACGACCCCCGGAGCGGCCTGCTGGAGGGCCGCACCACCCTCAAGGCCAAGGCCACCCAGAGCCTGCGCACCTTCGATCTGGACCTGCACAAGCTCACCGTCGACGCGATCAAGGTGAACGGGCGCAAGGCCGCCTTCACCAGGTCCGGGGACGAGATCACCGTCACCCCCGCCGCCCGCCTGCGCAAGGGCGAGCGGTTCACCGTGACGGTGACCTACGGCGGGATACCGAAGCCGCTCAGCGGCCCCATCCTGTTCGGCTCCGACTACGGCTGGATGAAGACCAAGGACGGCGTCTTCGTCGCCTGCCAGCCCAACGCGGCCTCGACGTGGTTCCCCTCCAGCGACCACCCGAGCGACAAGGCCACCTACGACATCCGCATCGACGCCCCCAAGGGGCTGACCGGCGTCTCCAACGGCCGTCTGGTCTCCTCGCGGGTCAAGGGGGACCGCTCGTACTTCCACTGGCGCGAGACCAAGCCGATGGCGACGTACCTGGCCACCGCCACCATCGGGAAGTTCGACGTCCGCACCGGCACCACCCCCGGCGGCATCCCCATCTACGTCGCCACCGACCCCACCCTGCCCGCCGGCAAGGTCGACGTCTACGGCATCACCGCCGAGGCCACCGACTACTGGTCGAAGGTCTTCGGCCCGTACCCCTTCGAGGAGACCGGCGCGATCGTCGACGACATGCCGAAGGCCGGCTTCTCGCTGGAGGTGCAGTCCAAGCCCGTCTACTCGGCCGTCCGCGACGAGTCGACCATCGTCCACGAGCTGGCCCACCAGTGGTTCGGCGACTCGGTGTCGGTGAAGACCTGGCCCAACATCTGGCTCAACGAGGGCTTCGCCAGCTACGCGCAGTGGCTCTGGGAGGAGCACAAGGGCCGCGAGAGCGCCCATGACGCCTTCCGGAAGGCCTACCACGACACCCCCGCGGACTCCCCCTTCTGGAAGGTGAAGATCGGCGACCCGCAGCGGGACACCATGTTCGACGGGGCGGTCTACGACCGCGGTGCGATGACGCTGCAGGCGCTGCGCGAGCGGATCGGCGACAAGGCGTTCTTCAACCTGCTGCCCACCTGGACGCGTCAGCACCGCTACGGCAACGCGGAGATCTCGCAGTTCATCGCGCTGGCCGAGAAGATCTCGGGTCAGCAGTTGGACGATCTCTTCGACACCTGGCTGTACACGGGCAAGAAGCCGGCGCTGCCCGGCAAGTAGGCACCGCGGGCCGGGTCAGTCGGTGTCCTTCTGGCCCGGCCTCGGCCGCAGCTGCTGGGGCCGAGGCAGGTGCAGGCCCAGGTAGACCGCGCCCATCCGGAGGGCGAAGACCACCCCCGCCGAGATCGCCGCGGCGGGGGTGGCCCCGACGCCGAGCTGGTGCAGCAGCAGGAGGCAGCAGGCGCCCGCCATCGCGGCGATCGCGTACACGTCCTCGCGCAGCAGCAGTGGGGGGAACTCCCCGCACAGCACATCGCGGATGACCTCGCCGGCGACGCCGGTCAGCACGGCCAGGATGATCACGGCGAGCGGGGTGGCGCCCGCCTCGATGGCCGCGCGGGCGCCGATCACCGTGACGACGGAGAGTCCGATCGCATCGACGACCAGCAGCGATTTGCGCGGCAGCGTCCAGAAGCGCAGATAGGCCATGGTGCCGACGCCGACACAGATGATCACCGTCAGCAGCACCCAGTCGTGCGTCCAGTACAGCGGCTGCCGGTTGAGGATGAGGTCGCGCAGCGTCCCGCCGGAGATGGAGGCGGCGAAGGCGAGCACCAGGCCGCCGAAGGGGTCCATGTTGGCGCGGTAGGCGGCCAGCACACCGCTCGCCGCGAAGGCCGCGACGCCGACCAGGTAGAGCACGTGAAGCATGGCGTCATAATCGCAGGCCCGCGCGGCGGGCTTCCGGGTGCGGTCGTCAAAACTGACACTACCGGTCGGTAACTATCCGGTGTAGCGTGCAACCCATGGCTCTGGTGACCCTTGGCAACAGCGAGTTCGACCGCGACACGGCGGTCACCCGCCGCGCCCCGGGCGTCTATGACGCCCACCTCTCCGCCGGCTGGACGATCATCCAGGCGGTCAACGGCGGCTACCTCCTCGCCCTCATGGGCCGCGCCCTGGGCGACGCCCTCCCGCACCCCGACCCGCTCTCGGTCACCGCGCACTACCTGACCGCCTCCGTCCCGGGCCCCGCCGTCATCCGCACCGAGGTGGTCCGCACCGGCCGCACGATGTCGACCGGCACCGCCACCCTCGTGCAGTTCGCCGACGACGGCAGCGAGGTCGAGCGGCTGCGGGTACTGGCCTCGTACGGCGACCTCGGTGCGCTGCCCGACGACGTCCGCACGACCGCCAAGCCGCCGGCCATCCCGCCGTACGAGCACTGCCTGGGCACCGACAGTGCCCCGGGCGAGCGCCCCGCCATCCCGGGGAGCACCGCGATCGCCGACCGACTCGCCATCCGCCTGGACCCGGCGACCGCCGGCTGGGCCGTCGGCGCCCCGTCCGGCAGGGGCGAGATGCGCGCCTGGTTCGGCCTCGCCGACGGCCGCGAGCCCGACCCGCTCTCCCTCCTGCTGACCGTCGACGCGCTGCCGCCCACCGCCTTCGAGATGGGCCTGTCCGGCTGGGTCCCCACCGTCGAGCTGACCACCCACATCCGGCGGCGCCCGGCCCCCGGCCCGCTGCGGGTGGCCATCACCACCCGCAACATGGCCGGCGGATTCCTGGAGGAGGACGCGGAGGTCTGGGACTCCGAGGACCGACTGGTGGCGCAGTCGCGCCAGTTGGCCAGGGTCCTGCTCGCGGAGTAGGCGCGACGCGCCTGCCCGCCATGTGCCGTGCCGCCCCCTTTGGAACCCCCTTTTCGCAGGTGGCTACCGGTGTCGAAGGGCGGAGTGTGACGCAAAAGTGCGCGCGTGGGCCCTGGGCCTCATGTCAGACTGATCGATATGGGGGACGTGGCGCTGAAGTTGGATGACGGGACCGTCGTGTGGCTGCGGGCCGAAGAGCCGGCCGCCAAGGAACCTTCGGGCGCGGGCCGGTCCGCGCACCCTGACGACGGCGACGACGGCGAGCTGGAGCTTCCCGACGCCTTCGGCTCCGCCCAGCCGGTCAGCGTGGACAGTCGGATGGGCCGTGCGCTGACCCGCGGCGGGGAGGTCCTGGAGGAGGCCCTGCGTCCGCTCGGCGGCGTCCTCGGCCAGATCCACCGCTCGATCGCCGGCGGCGAACACCGCCCGGACGAGGTCACGGTGGAGTTCGGCGTCACCCTCGGATCCGATCTCCGCCTGGGCGTGTTCTCCGGCAACGGCGAGGCGAGCTTCACGGTCTCCGCCACCTGGAACCTCGGCCGGGACTCGGGCGAACCGGGCGGGCCGACACCATGATCGCGGGCGTGGGCCCGGACACCCCGCTCCAGCTGTCCTTCGCCTCCGTACGCCACGGCGACCAGGCCGTCGGCGCGGGCGTACTGGTCGCCGAGCGACTCGTCCTGACCTGCGCCCATGTCGTCAACAGCGCACTGGGCAGGGAGCGTTTCACCCAGGACCTCCCCGGCCGGAGCGAGACCGTCACACTCCGGCTGCCGCATGTCGCGGCCGGCACGGACCTGACCGCCCGGGTGGTACCGGAGATGTGGGTGCCGCCCAGGGCCAGGGCGGCCGGCAACGACCCCGTGCGGCCCGGGCGGTTGCCGTACCACGGCGACCTCGCCGTACTGGAGCTCGCGGCCGCCCCGCCCCAGGGCGCCGAGCCGGCACCGTTCCTGCAGCACAACTACGCGGGCGAGACCATCGCGTTATGGGCCAGCGGCAATCCGCTGCCCACGCTCCGCGCGGTTCCCCGGGTCTCGGCGCCGCCGTGGATCGCGCTGGACGTGCTCGGCGGCGCCCAGGTCACCGAGGGGTTCAGCGGCGGGCCGCTGTGGGACCGCGAGCGGCAGGCCGTCGTCGGCCTCGTCGCGGCCGTGCACCGCGCGCCGGAGACCGCCGCCCCCGGGACGCCGTCCGCGACGATGTACGCCATCAGCGTCCCCGCCATCGAGGCCGAACTCCCCGCGCTGCCGCCCTCGGCGGTGCCCACCGCCCGCCGCGGCGTCCAGCAGCTGCTCACCGCCCTGGAGCGGGTCCTCAAGGGGCGCGAGGCGGTCCTGGCCTGCGAGCAGCGGCTCGCCGCCCGGCTCGGCAGGCCCTCAGCGGGCCCGGCGGCCGACCTCGAACGGCTCGTCGGCCTCGCCGTGGGCGTCCGCCGCGGCATCCCCGAACTCCTCGACCTGGTACGGGACTACGAACCCCCCGCCCACGCCGCCCCGTACGACCCCCATGCCCGCCCCGGCCACTACGGCGCCCGCGAGGACTGGGAACGGCTGCGCCGCGCCGCCCATACGGTCCGCCCCGGCGAGTATCTGACCACCCGCCAGCGCCGCGACCTCTCCGGCCTGCTGGCCCACTGCACGCGCACGGACCCCCGGGCCCTGCTGGAACGCGTACTCCCGCACGCCCCGGAGCTCCCCGCCGTCGCGGGCCTCGCCGACACCATGGACGCGCTGGAGGGCTTCAGCTCCACGACCGGCGCGCCGGTGCCGCCGCTGCTGCAGGCGGTGGTGCGGATCGGCGTCGAGGAACGCGCGGCCGGCGAGGTCTATCCGGCCGAGGACCTGGACGCCTGGGTCGAGCGGGTGGCCGCCCGGTCGGGGGTGGACGAGGCGGCGGTCAGCCAGTTCCGCGCCGACGTCGAGGCCACCCGGTCACCGGTGCGCACCCCCGGGGCCGCCCCCGCGACCTCCGGCGCACGCCCCTCCGCCGCCCCGCCGCGCGTCCAGGTGGAGCTGCTGCCCACCGCCACGGGACGCCGCTTCACGTACCAGATCTGGACCTTCGCCGACGGCCAGGCGCACCGTCTCGCCCTGGTCCGGGACGCGGAGGCGGGCAGTGAGCAGGTCGTCGACGACATCCGCCGGGTGCTGCGCACCGAGGTCAGGGAGGACCCGGAGACCGCCCTGGTGGAGTACTTCCTGCCGTCCGCCTGGCTCGGCCTCGACGTCGACTCCTGGGAGTCGCCCGACAGCGACGAGGACGGGCCGTTCGCGCCGGGCATCACCCGCCGGGTGGTGGTGCGCACCACCGAGCGCTCCCGGGAGAGCTACGCGGGCTGGAAACAGCGCACCGCGGCCCTGCCGCACGCCAAGCGCCTGGTCCTCGACCACCGGCACACCGACCGCAAGGTCGCCCGCGCACAGCTGGAGGTGCACGGCGACGCCGGGACGGTGATCGTGTGCTGCGAACCGCACCACCACGGCACGCTGCTGCGCCAGTGCGTCCAGGCGGGTGTGCACACCGTGCTGTGGCACCGCGCCGAACACGGCGAGCACATCGCCCAGGACCTGCTGGCCCTCGTCGACGGCACGGACCACACCGAGGTCCCCGAAGCGGTGCGCCTGGAGCGGGCCAAGGCCGTGGCCGAGCCCGAGAGCGCCACCCACCACGGCCGCCGGCTGTCCCTGCTGTACGACGCCCCGGATCACCGGCCCCCGCAACTCGCCCCCGACGCCTGGGTGTTGGCGCAACCATGAACGCCTGTGTGTGGACGCACGCCACGAACGAGGAGAACGCGCGGTGACCGGACAGAGCGCAGTTGGCGCCCCCGACGGCCTGGTGCCGGAGCCGGAGGACTGGTGGGTCTTCCGCGGCCCCTCCAAGCTGCCCGCCCCGCCCCCGTGGCGTCGCTTTCCGGCCACCCGGGGCGCCGCGGCCCAGGCGCCCTACCTCCTGGAGCGCAACGAGATCTCCGTCGTCAACGCCGCCCTGCATCTGCACCGCCCGCTGCTCGTCACCGGCCGGCCCGGCGCCGGCAAGAGCTCACTGGCCCGCGCCGTCGCCGACGAGCTGGGCCTGGGCGACGTACTGCGCTGGTCGGTCAACAGCCGCTCCACCCTCCAGGACGCTCTCTACCGCTACGACGCCGTGGGCCGGCTGCGCGAGGCCTCGCTGCGCCGCGAGCGCGAGGCGCCCCGCGGCTCCGGCCGCCGCCCCAGGGCCCGGCACGCCGCCGCGGCCGGCGACATCGGCCAGTACCTGCGCCTGGGCCCGCTGGGCAGCGCACTGGCCGCCGACCGCCCCCGGGTGCTGCTCGTCGACGAGCTCGACAAGGCCGATATCGACCTGCCCAACGACCTTCTCGTCGTCCTGGAGGAGGGCGAGTTCGAGATCCCGGAGCTGGCCCGGCTGCCCGAGCACCAGCAGGAGGTGCAGGTCCTGCTGAGCGGAAGCCGCGAGCGGGTCGCGGTCCACCGCGGAGTGGTGCGCTGCGCCCACTTCCCGATCGTCATCATGACCAGCAACGGCGAACGGGACTTCCCGCCCGCGTTCATGCGCCGCTGCGTACGGCTGGACCTGCCGGAGCCGACCGGCGACCGGCTGCGGAAGATCATCGAGCACAATCTGGGCGCGGAGGCGGTGGCCGCCGCCGAGGACCTCATCGAGGTCTTCCACCAGCGCGCCAAGACCCAGACCCTGGCCACCGACCAGCTGCTGGCCGCCGTCCATCTGCGGATCAGCGGCGCCGACCTCAGCAAGGAAGAGCTGCTCGCCGCCGTCCTGCACCGCCTCGACGAGCCCATGGCGCCATGATCGACCCCTTGCGACAGGCGATGTCGGCCGCCGGCTACGACCTGGGGGCCACCGAACTCCTCGATGTGCTGTGGCTGGCACGGGTGATGGAGGGCGGAGCGGCGCCCCGTACGACGGAGGGCCCGGGGGAGCCGGCGACGCCGGGGGAGGGGGAGTACACCGAGCCGGCGCACCCCGGCGAGGCCGCCACCGAGCCCGTCGACCCCGGCGATCGCGCCGGGACCGCCGCGCACCCGGAGCTCGCCGACCCGCTCCACCCCGACGAGCCGGCCGACCCCGTCGCGCCCGCCGACGCCTGCGAGACCGCCGAGCCCTCGGCCCCCGCCGGTCCGCCCCGCCGCGCCCTGTACGCCATGGGGAGCCAGGGCGGCTCGCCGGGCGGGGACCGCGCGCGCCCCGCCCGGGTCCCCGGTCAGCGCGCACTGCCCGACGCCCAGCAACTGGGCCGGGCGCTGCGCCCGCTGCGCCGCTTCCGGGACCACCCGCACCGCACCGTCACCGACATCGAGGCCACGGTCCGCCTCGCCGCCGAGACCGGCTTCCTGGACGTCGTCGCCCGCCCGGAACAGGAGCGGCGCTGGTCGGCGGTGCTGCTGGTGGACTGCTCGCCGTCCATGCAGGTATGGGGCTCGCTCGCCACGGAGCTGCGTGCGCTGCTCACCCGGAGCACCGCCTTCCGCTCCGTCCAGGTCCACCCCGTCGACCCCCGGGACCCCGGTGGCCCCCTGCCGTGCCGGCAGGCCGCGGGCGCGTCGGTGACCTTCCTGCTCACCGACGGGACGAACCCCGGATGGCGCGGCCCGCGGGCCGTCCGCGCCCTTGCCGCATGGAGCCGTGGCGGCCCGGTGGCCGTCCTCAACCCGTTGCCCCGCCGGCTGTGGCGCGGCACCGCCCTGGACGCCCGGCCCCGACTCCTCGCCGCGCCGGGCGAGTTCGAGCCCGTAGGGCGGCTGACCGTCTGCGACGCGCTGAGCGGCGAGCCCGATCCGGAGGCGGAGGGCTTCCTCGCGCTGCCCGTCCTGCATCCGACCGCCTCCGCGCTGCAGCAGTGGGCCGGGCTGCTCACCCGCCCCGGAGTGCCGCATCTGATCGAGACGGCGCTGCTGGCCGAGGCGCCGTCGCCGTCCGCGCCGCCCGAACCGCACGGCACCGCCGAGGAACTGCTGGCCCGCTTCCGCGGTGCGTTCTCCCCCGAGGCCTACCGCCTCGCCGTCCGCCTCTCCGCGGTCCGCCCGCTGACCACCCCGCTGATGCAGCTGGTCCGCGCCGCCACGATGCGCGACGCGGGCCCCACCCATGTCGCGGAGATCCTGCTCGGCGGCCTGCTGGAGCGCACCGACGAGGTCCGGGACACGGCCGCCGCACAGACCCTGGACCGCGCCCTGGGCGCACCACCGGGCCAACTGGTCCAGCCCGTCTACGACTTCCGCCCCGGAGTGCGGGAGCTGCTGTTCAGCGGGCTCGGCACCGAGCAGGCCGTGGAGGTCGTCGAGGCGGTCGGCCGGTCCCTGGAGCCGTATCTGGGGCGGCTGCCGGACTTCCCGGTCCTGATGGACGACGAGGACGGCGAGCTGCGGCTACAGGCGTCGGCACGGGCCTTCGCCGTACTCGCCAGTCCCGTACTGGAGCGGATGGGCGGGGCCGTGCCGGAGCACCCCGTGGTGACGGCGGACGACCCACCGCCCCGGCCGCGCCGCCCGGTGGCCGGCCCACCGCTGCGCTTCGGGGTGCTCGGCCCGCTACGGGCCTGGCGGGGCGAGACGGAGGTCTCCCTGGCCGGTCCGGAGGTCCGGGCGCTGCTGGCCTGCCTGCTGCTGCGGCCCGGCTACGCGGCCTCGGCGGACGAGCTGGTCGGCGACCTCTGGGGCGAGGCGCCGCCCCGGGAGGCCCGTGAGCTGCTGGACGTCTACGCCGCCCGGTTGGGCCGGCAGCTGGACTGGGACCTGGTGGCCGGCGACGCCGACGAGGGGTACGGGCTGCGCCGCCCCGACGGCCGGGCGGCCGTCGTCGACCTCGATCTGCATCTGGCCGAGCGACTGGTGGCCCACGCCCGCGACGCCACGGATCCGGCCGAGGCGCGCCGCCTGTGCGATGCCGCGCTGGCCCTGTGGGAGGGCGAGCCGCTCGCCGGCCTCCCGGAAGCCTTCGCCGGGGCGCCCCGCGAGCGCCTGGCACGCTGGCGCGCCGACCTCCTGGCCGGGCGGTACCACCCCCTGGCCGAGGACGACTCCGCCGCCCTGCCGCCCGTCCCCGAGCACTTCTTCGACCGTACGCAGGAGATCGCCGAGCTGGCGGCGGCGCTGCGGCGCCACGACGCCGACAAGCCCTGCTGGGCCGTCCACGGGCCGCCCGGTGCGGGCAAGACGGCGCTGGCGCTGCGGGTCGCGCACGAGGTCGCCGGGCACTTCCCCGACGGGCTGCTCTTCATCGACATGCGGGAGGCCGGCCCCGAGCGCTGGGCGCACTGCCGGGCGCTGCTGGCCCGGCGGCGGGTGCTGCTCGTCCTGGACGACGTCTGTGACGACGAGGAGGCGCTCGCCGCCCTCCTGCGGGAGCCGTCCACCTGGGCCGGCGCCGTCGTGATCACCGGCCGGCACCGCCCGCGGCTCGACGGGCTCACCGGCGATATCGCGCTGGCCAGGCTGCCGGCGACCGAGGCCCATGCCGCGCTGCCCGAGCATCTGCTGCTCCAGTGGCTCGACGCACAGCTCAGCCCGCCCGCGCGGCGCGCCCTGGTGCTGCTGGCCGTACCGTCCGGCGACGGGCTGACGCTGCCGGCCGTCGCCGCCCTGCTGGCCACGACACCGGAGCGGACGCGGGCGCATCTCTACGAGCTGACGACGATCGGCGCCCTGGAGAAGACCTCCGGCGGCCGCTACCGCCACGTCGGCCGGCTCCGCGCCTTCGCCGAGGGGATCGCCCACCGCGAGCTGCCCCGACAGCAGCGCGACAAGGCGCTGTCCCGGCTGCTGGACCTGTATCTGGCCATGGGCCGCCGGCTGCACGAGACCCGCTATCCGGGCGAGCGGTGGCTGAGCCGCCTGACCCGCGCCGCCTCCCCGTCCCTCCCGAAAGCGCAGGACGCCGCCGGGGAGCTGGCCGCCTGGGCCGACGAGACACCCCACCTCCTCGCGCTCGTCCGCCAGGTGGCGACCGGCTCCCCGGCCCTCCTGCGGCCCGCCGCCGACCTCCTGCTGCTGGCGCAGGTGACGGCGGACTGCGGGGCGCGCTCCGCCGCGTTCGAGACGGCCGGGCGGACCGTGGCCGCGCGGGCGGCCGCGGAGGGCGACGGCCAGGCGGAGGGCCGGGCGCGGGCCGCACTCGCCGAGGCCTTCCTCGCCCTGGGCAAGGTCGCCGAGGCCGAGCCCGAGGCGCGGCGCGCGGAAAGCCTGGCGGACCGCTCCGGCGATGCGCTCACCCGCGCCCGTGCCCCGTACCTCCGCGGTGTCATCGCCCTCCACCAGGGGCGGCACGACGAAGCGGGGCGGTATCTCACCACTGCCTGTGTGCACTGCCGCGACCGCAAGGACGAGGCGGGCGAGGCCGTCGCACTCGCCGCCCTGGCGCGGCTGTGGGCCGCGGTCGGCAACAGCCAGGACGCGCTGCTGTTCGCCGAGCGCAGCGTGGACATCCACCGCCGCGACGGCGACGGCTCCCCGCGCCTGGCACACGGCCTGTACGCGCTGTCCGAGGCGCTGTCGTCGGCCGGCCGGCACACCGAGGCGCTCCGCACGCTGTTCCAGGCGCTGCCGCTCTTCGAGGAGGATGGCCAGCGCGTCTGGGCGGGCCGCACCCGCTGCCGGATGGCCCAGGAGATGGCCGCGCTGATCCGGCCCAATGAGGCGGCAGCCGCAGGTCAGGACGCCGCGAAGCGGCTGCTGGTGCCGGGCGGCGAGCGGTGGCGGGCCGATGCGCTGACCACGCTGGGGCACGCCGAGACCGCCCTCGGCCGCAAGCAGGGCGCCCAGGCGCACTGGCGCGACGCGCTCGGCGTCTACGAGGCGTTCGGCGCCCCGGAGGCCGACGGTGTACGGGCGCTGCTACGGGACAAGCCGGCCGCGCCTGCCGGCGGCGCGCACAGGCCCGGGGCGTCGCGCACCACGGGCATCGCGACCCTCGGCACGGTCCTGCGCGACCTGACGGCCGCCGTCGGTGTCCTCCGCGACCGGCTCCGGGCCAAGGCCGCCCCCCAGGGCCCGATCCTGGCCACCCTCGCGTCCCTGGAGTCCGAACTCGCCCTCCACACGGACGACTTCGCGCGTACGGGCCGCCCTCCGCGGGCCGACTTCGCGCTCCTGCGCACGTCCCTGGCGGAGGCGTCCTCGCCCGAGTCCCTGCCGCAGTCGGCCCGCGACCCCGAGACGCTCGACGCGGCGCACACGGTCCACACGCTCAGCGGCCGCCTCACCACATAGGACACGGTTTCCGGACAGGACACGGCTTCCGGTGCGGCCCTGCCCACCCGGGCGTACCCGCCGACCACCAGCCGGCCTCTGGACGTATAGATCTCGCCATCAGCGACCCGACATCCCGCCCCGGCCGGAGGTCGCGGCTCCGCTTCACCCATCGCACTGTGTCACTTTTTGTGCGCAATAGTCGGCTCTGCGCCTCGGTATGACCGCAAAGCCTCATCGGTAACGGGTGTGGGGTATCGGTGTTCGCTCAACGGGTTGCCCGTACCGGATATCGATTAGGTCACACCGGCCGGCAATTTGCCTGGGCTTTTGCGCTATGTCGCATTTACTCCGTGACGGTCGTCACGCTGGCTGGATTTCGACCGTGATAAATCTTCACGACCACCACCTGCCGGACGTCACCCATGTCCGCGTAGGGGGCGCTTGAGTCGGCCGATCGCCGGCATGCAACTCCATCAGTATCCAGGGGGATCGAGACCCGATCCGACGCCGAGGAAGGCGCGGGTCGGCATGGAGCGGAAGGCGCACCACACATGACCTCAACGCAGGTCGGCACGGACCTCGACGAAGGCAACGAGGCCTCGGGCAGCACACCGGAAGAGGGCTACGAGCGGGGTCTCGGCAGCCGTCAAGTCCAGATGATCGCCATCGGCGGCGCCATCGGCGTCGGCCTCTTCCTGGGCGCCGGCGCGAACATCGCGAAGGCCGGGCCCAGTCTCATCCTGATGTACGCCCTCGCCGGCGTGATTGTCTTCTTCATCATGCGAGCGCTCGGCGAGCTGCTCCTGTACCGCCCCGTTTCGGGTTCCTTCGCGGAGTACGCCCGCGAGTTCCTCGGCCCGTTCTTCGGGTTCGTCACGGGCTGGACGTACTGGCTCATGTGGGTCGTCACGGGCATGGCCGAACTGACGGCCGCCGCGATCTACGTGCATTTCTGGTTCCCACAAATCCCGCAATGGGTCACCGCACTGGTCTTCCTGGTCGTGCTGTACGTGGCGAACCTGATCTCGGTGAAGATCTTCGGTGAGATCGAGTTCTGGTTCTCGATGGTCAAGGTCACCGCGCTCATCGGCATGATCGTGATCGGTCTCGGCGTCGTCACCTTCGGCTTCAGCCAGGCGGGAGACGCCGCGGCGGTCTCCAACATCTGGGCCCACGACGGGATCTTCCCCATGGGCGTCGGCTCCAGCCTCATGACCCTCCAGGGCGTCATGTTCGCCTACCTGGCCGTCGAGCTGGTCGGTGTCACCGCGGGTGAGTCCGAGAACCCGGAGAAGACCCTCCCCAAGGCCATCAACACGCTGCCGTGGCGCATCATCGTCTTCTACGTCGGTGCGCTGAGCGTGATCCTCATGGTCGTCAAGTGGACGGAGTTCCAGCCGGGCGTCAGCCCGTTCGTGGCCGCCTTCGCGAAGATAGGCATCCCGGCGGGTGCGGCGATCGTCAACTTCGTCGTCCTGACCGCCGCCCTGTCGTCCTGCAACTCGGGCATGTACTCCACCGGGCGGATGCTCCGCGACCTCGCGGCCAACGCCGAGGCCCCGAAGGTGCTCGGCAAGCTGAGCTCCACCAAGACCCCGGCCATCGGCATCACCCTCTCCGCCGTCCTCATGGGCATCGGCGTGGTGCTCAACTACGTCGTCCCGGAGAAGGCGTTCGGCTATGTCACCTCGGTGGCCACCGCGGCCGGTATCTGGACCTGGCTGATGATCCTCGTCAGCCACATCCTCTACCGCCGCGCGGTCGTCGCCGGCCGCCTGCCCGCCTCGTCCTTCCCGGCGCCCGGCGGCACGGTGTGCAGCTGGATCGCGGTGGCGTTCCTGCTCCTGGTGACCGGCCTGATCGCCATCGACCCCGACAGCCGCGTATCGCTGTACGTGGGCGCCGGCTGGGCCGTGTGCCTGGCGATCGGCTGGTTCGTCCTGAAGGCCCGCAACCCGCAGATCGCGGTCAAGGGGACGCCCCAGGAGAAGCAGCTGGAGAACGCCGGACAGCCCCGCGGCTGAACGGAACGGGCTCTCAGGCTCCCGATGGACGGCCCTTGATGCCGTCGCATCCCTGACGGGGGCACCCGGACACAGACGTCCGGGTGCCCCCGTCGGCTTTGTACGGCGGCCTACCTGATGGGTATGGCGGCCCATTGGACCCCGATCCCAGGGCGAGCCCTACGGCCGCAGGAACTCCGCCAGCGCCACGGCGAGTTCCGCGGGCGCGTCCTCCTGCACCAGATGTCCCGCGCCCTCGATGATCCGAAGCCGCGCGCCGGGGATACGGGACGCCAGCTCGTGCCCCTTCGCCACCGGGATCCAGTCGTCCCGCGCGCCCCAGCAGACCAGCGTGGGCAGCTCGATCTCTCCGTAGCGCCCCTGGATCTCGTCGGTGAAGCGCTGGTCGTTCTGCCGGATCTGCCGGTAGAACGCCGGCTGTCCCTCGTCCGTGCACCAGGGCTCGACCAGTCGGTCGAGGACGTTGGGAGGCAGGCCCGGATGGCTCGCGGAGGAGACGTACTCGCGCACCAGCGCCCGGTGGAGCGCGGCCGGCAGCTGCCCGAAGACCTCGCTGTGACCGCCCAGCAGCCGGTATGCGGGCGAGCCCCAGGGGGCCAGCGCCACCGGGTCGACCAGCGCCAGCCGGGCGTACCGCGCGCCGTGCAGCAGATGCGCCCGCAGGGCGACGCACCCGCCGAAGTCGTGCGCGACCACGGCCGGCCGCGACCGCTCCCCGGCCAGCCCCCAGTGCTCCAACAGCTCCACGAACACCCGGGCCTGCGCGCCGAGCGAGACATCCTGCCCGTCCCGCATCCCGGAGGCGCCGTAGCCCGGCATGTCCCAGACGAACACCCGGTGCCGTGCGGCGAGGGCGCGGGCGGCGCCCCGCCAGACGTACGACGAGAACGGTGTCCCGTGCAGCAGGACGACCGGCGGCGCCGCGGCGTCCTCCCCGAGGACGGCCCATCGCACCTCGTCGCCGCCGGCGGCGCGGAACGTACGGTCCAGCAGCCAGTCTGTCATGACCGTAAGCGTAGTGACTCCTTACAGGCGCTGTCGAGGTCCCCGCGTACCACGGCCGTGATCCGGACTCCCTGCCTCCGCGTCCGTGACTCGGGCCCCCGGCGCGCGGCGCTTCCGCGCGCCGCGTATGCGCCCCCGGAGCCCACCGCGCCAGCTCGTAGAATCGTGCGCACCATGGTTTACCTCGACCACGCCGCCACCACCCCGATGCTCCCGGAGGCGGTGCAGGCGATGACCGCCCAGCTGACCGTCACCGGCAACGCCTCCTCGCTGCACGCCGACGGCCGGCGGGCCCGGCGCACCGTCGAGGAGGCGCGGGAATCCCTCGCCGACTCGCTCGGCGCGCGCCCCAGCGAGATCGTCTTCACCGCGGGCGGCACGGAGGCCGACAACCTCGCGGTCAAGGGCCTGTACTGGGCGCGCAGGGCGGCCGATCCGGCCCGCATCCGCGTGCTCGCCAGCCCCGTCGAGCACCACGCCGTCCTGGACGCCGTGGAGTGGCTCGCCGAGCACGAAGGCGCCCACGTCGAGTGGCTGCCGGTCGACGCCTACGGGCGGGTGCACGCCGACGCGCTGCGCGAGGCCATCGCCCGCAACCCCGCCGATGTCGCGCTGGCCACCGTCATGTGGGCCAACAACGAGATCGGCACCATCCAGCCGGTCGCCGAACTCGCCGCGGTGGCCGGGGAGTTCGAGGTCCCGCTGCATGCCGACGCGGTGCAGGCGTTCGGTCAGCTGGAGGTCGACTTCGCCGCCTCCGGGCTCGCCGCGATGACGGTTTCCGGCCACAAGATCGGCGGCCCGTACGGCATCGGCGCCCTGCTGCTGGGCCGTGCGTACGCCCCGGTGCCGGTGCTCCACGGCGGCGGCCAGGAGCGGCAGGTGCGCTCCGGCACCCTCGACACCCCCGCCATCGCCGCCTTCGCCACCGCCGGCCGGTACGCCGCCGCGCACCGCGAGGACTTCGCCCGCGACATCGGCGCACTGCGCGACGACCTGATCAAGGCCGTCCGCGCCGCCGCCCCGGACGCCGTCCTCGGCGGCGACCCGGACCCCGCGGGTCGCCTCCCCGCCAACGCCCACTTCTCCTTCCCCGGCTGCGAGGGCGACTCCCTGCTGCTCCTCCTGGACGCCCAGGGCATCGCCTGCTCCACGGGCTCGGCCTGCACCGCCGGTGTGGCCCAGCCCAGCCACGTCCTGCTGGCGACGGGCATGTCACCGGACCTCGCCCGGGGCACCCTGCGCTTCTCCCTGGGGCACACCTCGACCGCAGAGGACGTGGCAGCACTGGCCCAGGCCATCGGCCCGGTGGTGGAACGCGCCCGCAGCGCGGGCCTGAGCTAGCCGGCGCCGGCGGAGGTCCCTAGGGTCTGTCCGATGGGTCAGGGTCGGACAGACCCTGGTCCTTGCGGGCCACCGCCCGGCCCTTGCGCAGCTCCGCGCGGACGAGTCCCAGATAGCGGTCCCAGTCCCAGTGCGGCCCCGGGTCGGTGTGATCCGTGCCCGGCACCTCCACATGGCCCACGATGTGCTCCCGGTCGGCCGGGAACCCGTAGCGGCGGCAGATCCCCGCGGTCAGCCGCGCCGACGACGCGTACATGGCGGCGGTGAACGACTCCGGCCGGTCCACGAACCCCTCGTGCTCGATGCCGATGCTGCGCTCGTTGTAGCCGCGGTTCCCCGCATGGAACGCCACGTCCAGTTCACGTACCGCCTGGGCGACCTGCCCGTCCTTGCGTACGACGTAGTGGGCGGCGGCCTCGTGCAGCGGGTTGCGGAACACCTTCAGCGCGGTCGCGAAGCTGCCCTGTACGACGTGGATGACCACCCGGTCGATGTCGTAGTCCGAGGGCCGGTCCGCGAGCCGGTAGTTCCACGAGGACGCCGCCACCCAGCGCGCGCCCCTGTAGTCGACCTCTCCCGGCTTCCGCGGCTTGTCGTTCCACGGCAGCTGCCACCACCAGTGCCGCAGCTCGTCCCGCGCCGCGAACGCCACCGCCCCGGCGGCCAGCGCCCCGCCGCCCCCGATCCACAGCGCCCGCCGCCGTGTGACCCCGGGCGGGCCGCTCTCGCCGCTGCTCTCACCTCTGCCTTCGCCGCCGCTCTCGCCGCCCGTTTCCCCAGCCCTGTGCCCCATGCGCTGCATAACGCTTTCCGCACTGTCGGCGGTTCCGTCTACTCTGGACGGGCTATGACTGATGACGCCCCCCGCCGCCTCCGCGTACTCGCCGCCATGTCCGGCGGCGTCGACTCCGCCGTCGCCGCGGCCCGCGCCGCCGAGGCCGGCCATGATGTGACCGGCGTGCATCTCGCGCTCTCCGAGAACCCGAAGTCCTTCCGTACGGGCGCCCGCGGCTGCTGCACGATCGAGGACTCGCACGACGCCCGCCGCGCCGCCGATGTCATCGGCATCCCCTTCTACGTCTGGGACCTCGCCGAGCGCTTCCGCGCGGACGTCGTCGACGACTTCATCGCCGAGTACGAGGCCGGGCGCACCCCGAACCCGTGTCTGCGCTGCAACGAGAAGATCAAGTTCGCCGCCCTCCTGGACAAGGCCCTCGCCCTCGGCTTCGACGCGGTGTGCACCGGCCACTACGCGACGGTGGTGCTGAACGAGGACGGCAGCCGCGAGCTGCACCGCGCCTCGGACATGGCCAAGGACCAGTCCTACGTCCTCGGCGTCCTCGACGACCGCCAGCTGGCGCACGCGATGTTCCCGCTGGGCGACACCCTCACGACCAAGGCCGAGATCCGCGAGGAGGCGGCCCGCCGCGGCCTGTTCGTGGCGAAGAAGCCCGACAGCCACGACATCTGCTTCATCGCCGACGGCGACACCCAGGGCTTCCTCGCCAAGCGGCTCGGCGCGGCGACGGGTGACATCGTCGACGAGTCCGGCAACCGCCTCGGCACCCATGAGGGCGCGTACGGCTTCACCATCGGCCAGCGCAAGGGCCTGCGCATCGGCCACCCCGCCCCCGACGGCAAGCCGCGCTACGTCCTGGACATCTCCCCGGTGGACAACACCGTCACCGTCGGCCCCGCCGAGGCCCTCGACGTCACGGCCCTCACCGCCATCCGCCCCCGCTGGTGCGGCCTTCCCCCGGCCGCCGGCCCCGCCACGTACACGGCGCAGCTGCGCGCCCACGGCGGCGAGACCGAGGTCACGGCGGAGCTGATCGACGGCACGGAGCTCCAGGTCACGTTCACCGAGCCCGTCCGCGGCGTGGCCCCCGGCCAGGCGATCGTCCTGTACGACGGCACCCGGGTGGTCGGCTCGGCGACGATCGCGACGACGGAGCGGCGAACGACGGCGGGGGCGCAGGCAGCCGCTCAGTAGGTGTAGAGCGCCGTCGTGTCGAGGGCGAGGGCGAACGGTTCACCGATCGGCACCGGTTTGCCGAAGTCGGTCTCCAGCGACGCGCGGTAGTGCTCCCCTTCGGGAAGCGAGTAGAGCAGGCACTTGCCCTCTACGGGGTTGACGATGAGGTAGTACGGGATTCCCGCCTGGGCGTACTTCTTCACCTTCTTGTCGGTGTCGTTCTCGGGGTTGGATTCGGAGACGACCTCGACGGTGAGGACGACTTCGTCGGCGGGGAACTGCTTCAGTTGGGTGCCGCGGTAAGAAGGGTCCGCAACCGAGACATCGGGCCGCAGGAGTGTCTTGCCATGCCACCCGTCGTAGACGGTGTCGACCTCTGTCATGACGCACCACTGGGCGCTGAGCTGTGCGGCGATGGCGATCACCATCTGGCCATGAGCGCTGGTAACCACAGTGCTGAGGTAGACCTCTCCATCGATCATTTCGGCGTGATAGTCCGGGAACGCCGCGTCCAATTCCTCGAAGCGCCGCATCTCTTCGGTCTGCACTGGGCTCTCCATTTGCGCCGTCATGGTGTGCCCTCCCCTCGGGTCCTGGCTCGCGCCAGCGTAGCTCTGTGTGAACGCACCCGCACGCAGTCGAGGTGCGGTCGGGCGTGGTTGGGCTTATGCAGCAAGGTGACTCCTTTCCGGGGTTCGGCAGCTCAGGCAGCGCCCGGGACGTTCGGCGCGGAAGGCGCGGTCGCAGCCGTCGCAGTTCTGGAGGGGGACGACGGGCGGCCGGTCGGGCTGCGGGGGAGGGGCCGTACGGGTCGGTGGTCGCAGGGCGGTGAGCCGGTGGGCGAGGAGGCGGGCCGGGCGGCGGTTGAACCGGGCGGGGAGGCTGTCGGTCAGGGCGGCGGTGATCTCCTGCGGAGGTGCGCCGCGGTCGAGCCATTCCGTGACGGCCGGTGCGAGTGTCGTGATCTCCCGCTCGGAGAGGAGCAGCCGGTGGTCGCGCTGGTGGAGGCGGGTCAGGAGGCCGAGGGCCTCGGGGGTGGCTTCCGCGGCGCCTTCCGGGGTGGGGGACGCGGGCACGGCGGGCTCCGGCGAGGGTTCCGGGGCGGCCTCCTGGGGAGCGGTCGGCTCTTGCGGTACCGCCCCCGGCAGGTCGTACGCAAAGGTCCGGGTGATGATCCGGCCGCGTGGCCCCCGCTCGATACGGCGCTCCAGCCAGCCCTCGTCCTCCAGCTCGCGTAACGCCTCGGCGATGGCCTTCTTGCCCTCGGCGAAGTGCGCACAGAGAGCGGCGATGGTGATGGGCGCACCATCGGGGAGGGACAGGATGTAGGCGGCGACGCCGACCGTGACCGCGCTACCGGCGCGCTGCGCAAGGCGGTTGGCGAGGACCGTGAAGTGGGAGGTCTGGCGCGTACGGATGTGAATCACGCCGCTGGAGGCGCGCGAGGGCGCGGATGAAGGCGCGTTAGACTGCGCTGAAGTCATCGGGAAGGTCTCTTCTTCCTGGTGATCAGGCCCTCGGGTTGGGATTGCCGTCCCGCCGAGGGCCGTTCCATGTGCGGTTGTTGTGGTGGTCTGACTGCGGCGAGCGTAACCGCATTCCGGACGCCTCCGCGCCCAAGTCACCCGATGGGGTGAGGAGTTGGGGCGGCGGTAGGTAGGTGGGTTCTTTCCCCCGGGTTCTTAGGTAGTCGGCCGTCTCACCGCCGGACGGCGGGACGGCACCTGGTACCGCCCCGCCGGTGTCCGCTCAGACGGCTTCCGGTGCGACCTGCGCATACGCGATGAAGGACGCCCAGGAGGCGGGGGTGACCGCTATGGACGCGAGCGAGGTGTCCTTGGAGTCGCGGATGTGGATGGTGTCGGGGTAGGCGGCCACCTCGACGCAGGCTTCGCCCTCGCTGCCGCTGTAGCTGGACTTCCGCCAGGCGACGGCGACTTCGATGCATGCTTCGTCCTGGCCGCCGCTGTAGCTGCTTTTGAACCACGTCAGTTCGGTGTTCATGCCTCTCCTGCCAGCAGACGCTGAATGTGGGCTCGTGACGCTTCTGCGTCATGGGCCTGCGATCGGATTGTCCCGTACCGGTGGCTCAGCACGCTGACGTCGTCCGGATCTGTCAGGAAGTAGCTCCCCCGTTGGCCCTCTACGTAGCCGATGGTGTGGTGGGCCGGAGTCTCCAGCAGGGTGAGCGGACCATCCAGGCCGGCGTGGGTCTCCCTGCTGATCGGCATGACCTGCAGCTGGACGTTATGCAGCTCGGAGATCTTGAGGAGGTTCCGCAACTCGTCTTCCCATATCGCCTGTCCGCCGATCTTTCGCAGAAGGGTGAGTTCCTCCAGGACGAAGGTCATCCGGCAAGAAGGCCTACGGAGGAGGAGGTTCTGCGTGGCCAGCCTCGCCTGGACGGACTTATCAATCTCCTCGTCCTCCAGGCTGGGGCGCAGGGAGCGGAAGACCGCGCGGGCGTATGACTCGGTCTGCAACAGGCCATGCATCAGGTGCGTGGAGTAACTGTGCAGGGCCAGCGCCTGAGCCTGGAGGCTGACGTACTCCTCCGCCCACACCGGATGATGCTTCTCCGCGACATCGGGGATCAGTACGCGCAGCACGCCGCCCGCGTCGAGGGCGGCGTCCACCGCGTCGACGTAACCCGGCTTCGGCGGCCGCTCGCCGCGTTCGACCATCGCGATCAGGGACTCGGAGTACGGGACGAGCGCGGCCAGTTCGCGGCGCGTCATCCCTCGTTGTTCGCGCAGGAATCGGGACTGCTTCCCGAAGATCCTGAGGCTGACGGGGGGTTCGTCGTTGTGGGGCATCGCACACCTCGCACAGTTGCGGCGTGGTGACGCACGGTTGCGTCGTTCGTGTGGCCAGGCTAGGCGCGGGCGGAGACGCTTGTCCGCATGATGAACGAACCGCCAGGATCCGAACTTTCCGCGCTTTCCGCACGCTCCGTGCCGCCGCGGATGAGGCTTTTGCCGTGGAGTACTCCGGACGACCGGCCCTGCTTTCTCCTCACTGACGGTGCGGGCGGCCCGGTGTCCGACCTCGCCGACAGCATCGAGGAGATGCAGCTCGCCATCGGCGACGAACTGCTGCGTCACGCGCGGGCGATGCACGCCGATCCGAAGGTGCCGGACCGCGAGTTCCGCTTTCTCTCGCGGCGGCTCTCCGAGGCGCTCGACGATGCGCTGCGCGTCGCCCGGAACTGACCGCGGCACCCGGTCCCCGAAGGCACTGACAAATGTCATACCGAACGCAGGACAGATGGAACTGTCGGCGGCTCGGGCTGTGCACGAAGCTGAAAGCGTCGCGAGAGCGACGACACCAGCAGCAGTGCGCAGTCCAACGTGGGGGAGTACGCCGTGAGTCGGAAACAGTCAGGCGCGAAGAGCAAGCCGGGTAACCCGCTCCTGCAGAGCCTTGCGCCACTGATCGTCGACGCGGGGATTCCGGTGGCCTCCTTCTACCTCCTCAGCGACGGATTCGGGCTGAGTACGGTGGCCGCGCTGGGCTGGAGCAGTGTGGTGCCCGCACTGCGCACGGCGTGGGGGCTGGTCGGCGGCCGCGGGGTCAACGGTCTCGCCCTGCTGATACTGATCGTCAACGTTGTCGGACTGGCGATGAGCGCGGTGGCCGGCGACCCCCGGCTGATGCTGGCCAAGGACAGCGCCGTCAGCAGTGTCGTCGGTATCGCGGTCCTGCTCTCGGTGCGGACGAAGCGGCCGCTGATGACCGCGGGGCTCAAGCCGTGGGTCACCAAGGGCAGCGAGGCGGGCAACGCCGCCTGGGAGCGGCTGATGGCCGGCTCGGAGGCCTTCCGGCGGGCCGAGCGGAGGTTCTCCGCGATATGGGGGACCGCGCTGCTGACCGAGTGTGTGCTGAAGGTCGTCGGCGCGTACACCCTGCCGGTGCACACGATGGTCTGGCTGGGCACCGTGCTCACTGTGGTGGCCATCCTGCTGGCGATGCTCATCGCCGGGGGCGGCTGTGCCGACCCGATGGAGAAGATGGTCAAGGCCGAGATCGAGCGCGACGCGGCGACAGTTCATGCCGAAACGGGAGAAGTTGCGGCAATAGCGCCGTAACTCCGTAACGCGTGACGTCGTAGCGCCATGGTGCACGGAGCCGACGTCGGCCCTGTTGTGAGGTGGCGCACAGGGCGCGCCGGGAGGGTGTGCCACCCAGCGTCGGTGGCGGTGCGCTGACCTGCGGACATACGGCGCGGGGGAGGGGCGGCGGGGGGAGGCGGCGGAGCTGGCGGGACCGCATACGTCAGCGAGGCGTAACCCATCCCACAGTCGGCGGCCCGCAGCGACACATAGTGTCGGCGCAGCGATGGACGCCACAGACCGCTGAGCCGGGGACTGGTGACGCCAAGGGCTCGCGCGGAGTTGAACGCCCTGTGAGGGGGCGTCTCGGTCCGGACTGCGGGCAGCCCTTTCCTCGGCCACGAAGGGAACGGAAGTCATGTCGACTGTGCACACTGAGGTCAAGCCCGGCGATCATCGGGCCGGACCGGCATCCCTGTACGCCGAGCTGGTCCGGCGCAATCCTGGGGAGCCCGAGTTCCACCAGGCGGCTCTTGAGGTGCTGGAGACGCTGGCCCCGGTGCTGGCAGCCCGTCCCGAGTTCGCCGAGGCGAGGATCCTGGAGCGGATCTGCGAGCCGGAGCGGCAGATCATGTTCCGGGTCCCCTGGCAGGACGATTCCGGGGCGATTCACGTCAACCGCGGCTTCCGGGTGGAGTTCAACAGCGCGCTCGGCCCGTACAAGGGCGGTCTGCGCTTCCACGCCTCCGTGAATCTGGGCATCGTGAAGTTCCTCGGCTTCGAGCAGATCTTCAAGAACTCCCTGACCGGGCTGAACATCGGTGGCGGCAAGGGCGGCAGCGACTTCGATCCGCACGGCAGGTCGGACGCCGAAGTGATGCGGTTCTGCCAGTCGTTCATGACGGAGCTGCACCGCCATCTCGGCGAGCACACGGACGTGCCGGCGGGCGACATCGGCGTCGGCGGCCGCGAGATCGGCTATCTCTTCGGCCAGTACCGGCGGATCACCAACCGCTGGGAGGCCGGTGTGCTCACCGGCAAGGGCCTGGCCTGGGGTGGCTCCAAGGCTCGTACGGAGGCCACCGGCTACGGCAATGTGCTCTTCACCCAGGAGATGCTCAAGCAGC
Source organism: Streptomyces sirii (assembly GCF_045690365.1). Lineage (NCBI taxonomy): Bacteria > Bacillati > Actinomycetota > Actinomycetes > Kitasatosporales > Streptomycetaceae > Streptomyces > Streptomyces sirii. The sequence continues at coordinate 6,322,549 of NZ_CP147982.1, forward strand.
GCGGGGAGGAGCTGGACGGGCAGCAGGTCGTGGTCTCCGGTTCCGGCAATGTCGCGATCTACAGCATCGAGAAGGCCCAGGCGCTCGGCGCGCACGTACTGACGTGTTCGGACTCGGGCGGCTATGTCGTCGACGAGAAGGGCATCGATCTGACGCTGCTGCGGCAGATCAAGGAGGTCGAGCGCGGCCGGATCAGCGCGTACGCCGAGCGGCGCGGGGGTTCGGCGACCTACGTCCCCGGTGGCCGGGTGTGGGATGTCGCCTGCGATGTGGCGCTGCCGTCGGCGACCCAGAACGAACTGGACGCGGACGCCGCCCGGATCCTGGTCCGCAACGGCGTCAAGGCGGTCTCCGAGGGCGCGAACATGCCGACCACGCCGGAGGCGGTGACGCTGCTCAAGGAGGCCGGTGTGGCCTTCGGCCCCGGCAAGGCGGCCAACGCGGGCGGGGTCGCCACCAGCGCGCTGGAGATGCGGCAGAACTCCTCGCGCGAGGCGTGGTCCTTCGACCGTACGGAGGGCGAACTGGCGGCGATCATGCGCGGCATCCACCGCACCTGCTACGAGACCGCCGAGCGCTTCGGCCTGCCGGGCGACTATGTCGCGGGGGCCAACATCGCCGGCTTCGAGCGGGTGGCGGACGCGATGCTGGACCAGGGGCTGATCTGACCGGGCGGCCCTAGGGGGCCCGGGGCCGGGGTACGGAGCGTGAGCGTCGCCGCAGGGCGGTGGCGGTAACCCCTCCGTGCTCCGGCCCCGGCTCGTAAGGTGAGTCGCATGAATATCTGTGTCTTCTGCTCCGCCAACGACCTCGACGACCGCTATGTCATCCCTGCCCGCCAGTTCGCCGAGCTGATCGGCAAGGGCGGGCATGCGCTGGTCTGGGGCGGTTCGGACACCGGGCTGATGAAGGTCATGGCCGACGGGGTGCAGGAGGCCGGCGGGAAGCTGATCGGCGTCTCCGTGGAGTTCCTGGCGCACAAGGCGCGCGCGAACGCCGATGAGATGGTCGTCACCAAGGACCTCGCCGAGCGCAAGGCGCAGATGCTGACGCGCGCCGACGCCATTGTGATCATGGTCGGCGGCACCGGCACGCTGGACGAGGCGACCGAGATCCTGGAGCTGCGCAAGCACGGGATGCACACCAAGCCGGTGGTGCTGCTGAACACCGCCGGTTTCTACGACGGGTTGAAGGAGCAGTTCCAGCGGATGGAGTCGGAGGGGTTCCTGCCGCTGCCGCTGACCGACCTGGTCTTCTTCGCGTCGGACGGCGTCGGTGCGCTGGCGTATCTGGAGGAGCGGGCGGGCATTCAGGGCTGAGGCGCCGCACCGGCCCGGCGGGCCGCCGGTCGTGCCCCGCCGCCCGGTGCCCCGTCCCCCGGCCGACCGCTCGTTAGGATCGGCGTCATGGGTACGCACTTGATCACGGGCGCAGGGTCGGGCATCGGAGCGGCGGTCGCACGGCGGCTCGCCGAGCGCGGGGAGGACCTGTGGCTGCTGGCACGCAACGCGGTCCGGGCGAAGGAGCTGGCCGCGCAGTTCCCCGGCGCCCGCACGATCGTGGGTGACCTCGCCACCCCCGAGAAGCTGTCCTGGGCCTTCGGGCAGCAGCCGCTGCCGGACCGCATCGACTCCCTTCAGCACATCGCGGGCGTCATCGAGCTGGGCGCGGTCGGCGATCTGCCGGCCAAGGCCTGGCAGCGGCAGCTCTCCGCCAACCTCGTCGCGCCCGCCGAGCTGACCCGGCTGCTGCTGCCGCTGGTGCGGGTCGCCCAGGGGCATGTGGTCTTCGTCAACTCCGGTGCGGGGCTGAACGCGCACGCCAACTGGAGCGCGTACGCCGCGAGCAAGCACGGCCTGAAGGCGCTGGCCGACTCGTTGCGGGCCGAGGAGCACGGCAACGGCGTACGGGTGACCTCGGTCTACCCGGGGCGTACGGCCACGCCGATGCAGGAGAGCACCCACCGGCAGGAGGGCAAGGACTACGACCCGTCCCGCTGGATCGACCCGGAGTCGGTCGCCACGGCGATCCTCACCGCCATCGATCTGCCGCGGGACGCGGAGATCAACGATGTGTCGGTGCGGCCGGGGCGCTGACCGCCCCGGAGTGGCTCGTACGCCGTACCGACCACGGGGGCGCTCCTGCTCCGCGCCGACGGGACGCCGCGGGCGCCCCGTGGTCTCGGCCGCGGCGACGTACGCTGCATGAGTGACCACTGAAGCGAAGTCGACTGCGGCGGCGGGGTGCGGGTTCCGGGAGATCCGGGGGCTCGTCACGGAGCTGGGCCGCCGCCTGGACGCCCATCAGCGCAGCCGGATCGCCGAGCTGGACCTGACGCCGACGCAGGCCAAGGCGCTGGAGGAGCTCGGCGAGCCGAAGACCGCGCGTGAGCTGGCCGGGGTGCTGTGCTGCGAGCCGCCCAACGTCACCTATGTCATCTCCAAACTGGAGAAGCAGGGCATGGTCGTCCGGCAGCCGCACCCGTTGGACGGGCGGGCCAAGCAGCTCGTACTGACCGAGGCGGGGCGGGAGTTGCGGCTCGATCTGCTGCGGAGGATGGGGACCGCGTCGCCGCTGGACCATCTCTCGCACGAGGAGCGGGCCGCGCTGCGCGACGACCTGCTGAAGGCCCTGGGGCGGGGCTGAGGGGTCTGGAGCGGGGCTGAGGGCCTCTGGGGGCGGGGCGACTGAGTCCCTGCGTCCCGAGTGCTGCGGACCGGCCGCCCGCGGTGCGCTGTCCGTGGTTCCGTATGCATTCAGTAAAGTTATAGCTGTAATCATTGCCCCGCTAATAGCTACAGCTTTAACTAAATACATGATCGTTCAGAAGGCGGCCGCGCGCCGCGCCGCACACGAGGTGCCGGCCGCACCGACCCCCGACCGGGCCCGACGGCGGCCCGGCGGCGGGCTCCAACTCCTCGTCCTGGCCCTCGGGTTCGTGATGGCCAGCCTGGACACCGGCATCATGAACGTCGCGGCGAGCGACCTGCGGGCCCGGCTCGGGCTGAGCATGTCCGGTCTCACCTGGGTCGTCGACGGCTACGTCCTGGCCTTCGCGTCGCTGCTGCTGCTCGCGGGCTCGCTGGCGAAGCGGTTCGGCGCCCGCCGGATCTACCTCCTCGGGCTCGCCGTGTTCACCGTCGCGTCCCTCCTGGGGGCGGTCGCACCGAACGGCACCGTCCTGGTGGCGGCCCGCTTCGCGCAGGGAGTGGGCGCGGCCCTGTTCATGCCCAGCTCGCTGTCGCTGCTGATGAACGCCTTCCCCGAGCCGGCGCGCCGGGCGAAGATCCTCGGCCTCTGGTCCGCGATCGTCTCCACGTCCGTAGGGCTCGCGCCGACCATCGGCGGCCTCCTGGTGGGGACCCTCGGCTGGCGCTCGATCTTCCTGGTCAACCTCCCCATCGGCATCGCCGGCCTGCTGCTCACCCGGTGGGTCGTCGCGGCGGTCCCGAGCCGCGGCTCGGCGCTCGGCGGCAGCGGCCACGTGCTGGGCCTGCTCGCCCTCGGATCGTTGAGCTACGCGCTCATCGAGGGCCCCGACATCGGCTGGTCCGCACCCTTCGTCCTGGCGGCGTTCGCGGTGGCGGCGCTGGCGGCGGCCGGTTTCCTGGTCCGGGAACGGACCGCCCGTACGCCGATCCTGCCGGTCTCGCTCTTCGCGGACAGCGGCTTCGCCACGGCCAACCTGGTCGGCTTCCTGTTCAACTTCGCCTTCTACGGGGCGCTGTTCGTCCTCGGGCTCTTCCTCCAGACGGCGCGCGGTGCGAGCTCGGTGGCGGCGGGGCTGCAGATGCTGCCGGCCGTATTGGTCATCCCGTTCGGCAACATGCTCTATGCCCGGATCGGGCCGCGCATCGGCGACCGGACCGCGCTCACCGCTTCCCTGGCGCTCTCCGCCGCGGGCTATCTGCTGCTCTTCCTGCTCCTCGCGCCCGGCCTGCCGTACGGGGCGATCGCGCTGCTCCTCGCCGTCGCCAACATCGGCAGCGGGGTCAGCTCCCCGGCGATGACCGGTGTCCTGATGGCCGCCGCGGGCCGCGAGCACGCCGACATCGGCAGCGCGACCCTCAACGCCAACCGGCAGATCGGCTCCCTGGTCGGCATCGCCGGGATGGGCGCGGTGCTGACCGGGGCGGGCGCCGGCTACCAGGGCGCGACCTACGCCTTCGCCCTGGCGGCGGTCGCGCTGGCGGTCGCGGCGGTGGCCGGCCGGCTGGGGATCCGCGGCCGGGGGTGACGAGGCGGGCGCGGATCGTCCCGGGGGCCAAGCGTCCCGGACGTGGCCCGGTGGCCGCCGGGCGCGCTCCCACCCGTGCCGCCCTCCTCCCCGCCGCATACCCTTCCTGGGTGAGCGAGAACAGCACGCAGAAGTGGGCCGCGGGCGCGGCGACCGGGATCGGGTCGATGCCGGGCGGGGACGCGCGCGAGGCGGCGAAGACGGTCACCGGTTCGCTGGAGGCCTTCCCGTATCTGCCGGAGCTCCCGGCGCGGGGGCCCGGCGCCGACATGATCGGGCGGACCCTCGGGCTGCTCGTCGAGGTCTACGGCCATGTGGAGCCCAGCGGCTGGCGGATCAGCGACCGGCCGGGCCGCGACACCCGGCGCGCCCGCTCCTGGCTCGGTGAGGACCTCGACGCCCTGGAGGAGTTCACCCAGGGGTACCAGGGGCCGTTGAAGGTCTCGGCGGTCGGGCCCTGGACACTGGCCACCGCCTTGGAGCTGCGCAACGGCGAGGCGGCCCTGAGCGACCCCGGCGCCTGCCGCGACCTCGCGGCGTCGCTGGCCGAGGGGCTGCGCGGCCATCTCGCGGACGTCCGGCGGCGGGTGCCGGGTGCGCACCTGGTGCTGCAGCTCGACGAGCCGTCGCTGACGGCCGTGCTCCAGGGGCGGGTGAAGAGCGCGAGCGGCTACCGCACCCACCGGGCCGTGGACCGGGCGGTCGTCGAGGATGCGCTGCGCGATCTTGTCGCGGTCGCGGAAGGCGGGCCCGTGGTCGTCCACTCCTGTGCGCCCGAGGTGCCGTTCGGGCTGCTGCGGCGGGCGGGTGCCACGGGCATCTCGTTCGATTTCGCACTGCTCACCGAGCGTGAGGAGGAGGCGATCGGCGAGGCCGTCGAGGGCGGGACGACGCTGTTCGCAGGCGTGGTGCCGGGCGTGGACGGCCGATTGTCAGACCCTGCCGGTAGCGTCATGGGTGTCAGGACGCTGTGGCGCAGGCTGGGGCTGGCACCAGGGATTCTCGGCGAGTCCGTGGTCGTCACCCCGTCGTGCGGACTCGCGGGCGCTTCGCCCGCTTATGCCCGTTCGGCCCTCGCCCACTGCGTCCGGGCGGCGAGATCACTCGCAGACAACCCTGAGTGACCGCACTCAAGGACCACGGGAGGACAAGACAGTGGCTGGCGAACAGCACGCAGCGGAGTCCAAGGTGCCCGCAGCGGCGCGGGAGAAGCACGCGCAGCTCGCTGAGCAGATCGAGGAGCATCGCTTCCGGTATTACGTGAAGGACGCCCCGATCGTCAGCGATGCGGAGTTCGACACGCTGCTGCGCTCCCTCCAGGCCCTGGAGGACGAGTACCCGGAGCTGCGCACCCCGGATTCCCCGACCCAGAAGGTCGCCGGCGCGTATGCCACGGAGTTCACCGAGGTCGAGCACCGCGAGCGGATGCTCTCGCTCGACAACGCCTTCGACGACGAGGAGTTGGCGGCCTGGGCCGAGCGCCTCGCCGGCGAACTGGGCGGTGACCCCAAGAGCGCCGGGTACCACTTCCTGTGCGAGCTGAAGGTCGACGGCCTCGCGGTCAACCTCACCTACGAGCACGGCCGGCTGACCCGGGCCGCCACCCGGGGCGACGGCCGTACGGGCGAGGACATCACCCCCAACGTCCGGACGATCGCCGAGATCCCGCACCGCCTCAAGGGCGACCGGATCCCCGATCTGGTCGAGGTGCGCGGCGAGGTCTACTTCCCGATGGAGAAGTTCCTCGAACTCAACGAGCGGTTGGTGGCCGACGGCAAGCCCCCGTTCGCCAACCCCCGTAACGCCGCGGCCGGTTCGCTGCGCCAGAAGGACCCCAAGGTCACGGCCGGCCGGCCGCTGCACATGGTCGTCCACGGCCTCGGTGCCCGCGACGGTCTGGAGATCGACCGCCTGTCGGAGGCGTACGACCTGCTCAAGGAGTGGGGCCTGCCGACGGCCACCCACAACAGGGTCGTGGAATCGCTGGCCGAGGTCCGCGAGTTCATCGCCCACTACGGCGACCCCGAGACCCGCCGTACGGCCGTAGAGCACGAGATCGACGGTGTGGTCGTCAAGCTGGACGAGATCCGCCTCCAGGGCAGGCTGGGCTCCACCTCCCGGGCGCCGCGCTGGGCGATCGCCTGGAAGTACCCGCCGGAGGAGGTCAACACCAAGCTGGTCGACGTCCGCGTCGGCGTCGGCCGTACGGGCCGGGTCACGCCGTACGCGGTGGTCGCGCCGGTGACGGTGGCCGGATCCGAGGTGGAGTTCGCGACCCTGCACAACCAGGACGTGGTCAAGGCCAAGGGCGTGCTGATCGGGGACACCGTCGTGATCCGCAAGGCCGGCGACGTCATCCCCGAGATCCTCGGGCCGGTCGTCGATCTGCGGGACGGCAGCGAGCGGGAGTTCGTGATGCCGGCCGAGTGCCCCGAGTGCGGGACGGCACTGCAGCCCGCCAAGGAAGGCGATATCGACCTGCGCTGCCCCAACGCCCGTGCCTGCCCCGCGCAGATCCGCGAGCGGCTGTTCTATCTGGCCGGCCGCAAGTGCCTGGACATCGAGAACTTCGGCTATGTCGCGGCCACGGCGCTCAGCCAGCCGCTGGAGCCCGCGGAGCCGCCGCTGAAGGACGAGGGCGACCTTTTCGGCCTTTCCATCGAGCAGCTGCTGCCCATCAAGTCCCATGTCCTCGACCCCGACTCCGGTCTGCCCAAGCGCGACCCGAAGACCGGCGAGGAGAAGGTCGTCACGTTCTTCGCCAACCAAAAGGGCGAGCCGAAGAAGAACGCCCTGGCCATGCTGGAGAACATCCAGGCCGCCAAGCAGCGCCCGCTGGCCCGCATCCTGACCGGCCTGTCGATCCGGCACGTGGGTCCGGTGGCGGCCGAGGCGCTGGCGCGCGAGTTCCGCTCCATCGACCGCATCCGGGAGGCGGACGAGACGGAGCTGGCCGCGGTCGACGGCGTCGGGGCCACGATCGCCGCCTCGCTGAAGCAGTGGTTCGCCGATGACTGGCACCAGCAGATCATCGAGAAGTGGCGGGCCGCCGGCGTCCGGATGGAGGAGGAGCAGACGGGTGAGGAGGGTCCGCGCCCGCTGGAAGGCGTCACCGTCGTCGTAACGGGCACACTCCAGTCACACACCAGAGATGGCGCGAAAGAGGCCCTCCAGAACCTCGGAGCGAAGGTGACCGGTTCCGTTTCGAAGAAGACCGGTTTCGTAGTGGTGGGCGACAACCCCGGCTCGAAGTACGACAAGGCCATGCAATTGAAGGTCCCGGTACTGGACGATGACGGCTTTGCGGTGCTGCTGGAACAGGGTCCCGACGCGGCACGAGCGGTAGCCGTCACTCCGCCTGAGGAGGAGTGAGGTGTCACCCCATCAGCGCATACCAGATTGATCCCGGACGCCGGGTCGCATTCGGGCAACCGTCGCCGATCGCTGCCCGCGGCGGCCTTCCGCGGCCTAACCTGGTGGGGTGCGCCTGCCGTGGCGCGGGCTCAGCCGGCTGTGAGAGGGATCGGAATGAAACCGACCGACAGCGCCGCTCCGGCGTCGCGGCTCCGGCGGCTCGTCGTGCCCGCGCTGCCCGGGACCATCGTCATCGTGGCGGGCCTCGCGCTCGCCACGGGCGTGATCTGGACTCTCGGCCAAGGTGACGCGCTGTTCCCGGCCGGCTCGGTGGGCTGGTCGCTGGCGATCCTCACGGGCGTCATCGTCGGCCATCTGGTCGCGCTCGGCCGGGACCGCTGGTGGGGCGGCACGGGATCCGGCGCCGCGCTCGCCCTCGCCGTCCTGCTGCTGTACGGCTGGGTGCCGGCCACCCTCGTCAGCCTCTCCGTCGTCGTCCTCGTCGGCGCCGCCCGACGGCACCGCTGGCGACAGGCCGTGGTGCACGGTGCCGTGGACATCCTCGGCATCGGCGCCGCGGCCCTCGGCCTCGCCGCCTTCGGCGTGGTCTCCAGCGTCCGCCAGCCCTGGAGCCCCAAGGCCTGGGACCTGACCGTCCTGCCCGAAGTCCTCGTCACCGCCGCCGGCTATCTGCTCGTCAGCCGCGCCCTGTTGTGGATCAGCCTCGCCCCCCGCAGCGGAACGCTGCCGGCGATCCCCCGAACGGCCGTCGTACGCCAGGCACTCGTCGGCATCGCGCTCCTGGGCATCTCCCCGCTGATCGCCGTCTGCGCCATCCACGCGCCCCTGCTGCTGCCGCTGTTCGCGGTCCCGCTCATCGCGCTGGACTCCACCCTCTGGATAGCTCGGGCCCGCGCCGAGGAGCAGCTGCGCGACCCGCTCACGGGCCTGCCCAACCGCCAGTGGCTGCTGGAGCGCACCTGGACCGCGCTGGACGAGGCCGAGCGCGTCGACGTCCGCTCGGCCCTGGTCCTGATCGACCTGGACCGTTTCCGGTCGGTCAACGACACCCTCGGCCACCTCGCCGGCGACCGCCTGCTGCTGCAGATCGCCGACCGGCTGCGGCACGCCCTCCCGCGCGGCGCCGAGGCGGCCCGGCTCGGCGGCGACGAGTTCGCCGTCCTGCTGCCCACCACCGACTCCCTCACCAGCTCCCAGCGGGTGGCCCGCAACCTCGTCGCCGCCCTCGGGTCGCCGCTGGACCTCGACGGACTGACCCTCGTGCTCGAAGCCAGCGCGGGGGTCGCCGTCTTCCCCGACCACGCCCTGGACGCCGAGGGGCTGCTGCGCCGCGCCGACGTGGCGATGTACCAGGCCAAGCGCGACCGCAGCGGCGTCGAGCTCTACGAGGCCAAGCGCGACGGGAACACCCCCGACCGGCTCGGCCTGCTGGGCGATCTGCGCCGCGCCCTGGACGCCGGCGACGTCGAGCTGCACTACCAGCCCAAGGTCGGATTCGACGGGCATGTCGCCGGGCTGGAGGCGTTGGTCCGCTGGGTCCACCCGGACCGCGGCCGGGTCCCACCGGACGAGTTCATCGCCATCGCCGAGTCCTCCGGGCTGATGCCCAGGCTGACGGAGTACGTCCTGGAGACCGCGCTCGCCCAGGTGGCGCGCTGGCGCGCGATGGGCTTGGAGGTGCCGGTCGCGGTCAACGTCTCCCCCCGCGATGTGCACTCCCCGGGCTTCGCCGGCGCGGTCGCCGCCCGGCTCGCCCGACATCGGGTCCCACCAGGCGCCCTCCAACTGGAGATAACCGAGCATGTCCTCCTGGAGGACCCGCAGCGGGCCGCCGACACCCTCGCCGGGCTCACCGCCCACGGGGTGAAGATGTCCCTCGACGACTTCGGCACCGGCTACTCCTCGCTGGTCCACCTGCGACGCCTCCCGGTCAGCGAACTGAAGATCGACCGCTCCTTCGTGGCCCGGCTCGCCGTCGACACGGAGGACGCCGAGATCGTCCGCTGCACCCTGGACCTCGCCCACTCCCTCGGCCTCCTGGTCGTCGCCGAGGGCGTCGAGGACGACGAGACCTGGGAGCGCCTGCGGGATCTCGGCTGCGACGCCGTACAGGGCTGGCTGGTGGCGGCGGCGATGCCACCGGACGAGACCACGGCCTGGCTGAGGGCCCGCGGTGAGCGCGGTTGGCACCGCGAGTCGGAGACGGCCGCCCTGGCGGCGGAGAAGGCAGCCGAGCGCCCTTCGGGACAGGTCTTGAACTGACCCGGCCACCGGCCGTCCCGTGTCCCCGCTCCGACAATGATCACAGCGACCAGCCCGACGACGATCAGAACGACCGGCACGACGCGGACGACGGCGCCGACGCTCACGACGCCGGTGAAACCCCCGCCGAACGTGACCAGCCCGCAGAGCCCGCAGAGCCCGCAGAGCCCGCAGAGCCCGCAGAGCCCGCAGAGCCCGCAGAGCCCGCAGAGGGCGACGAAGGCGACGGAGGTGACGCGCCCGGAGGCCCTCGCCCCCCGGCCTCCGAAGCCCCGTAAACGGTGCGACGACGGGGCGCGCCCGCCTCATGGGCGGCGCCCCGGCGAAAGGGTTTCGCGGCAGCTCCGCCGTACGCCATAGGATTGGGCCGGAAAGTTCACCGGAGCATTCGCCCAGAAGACTCCACCGGAACACTCCGCCCGGAACACTCCGCCAAGAACACCAGAGGATCGCTGCATGCCTGGCATCACGCGCGAGGAGGTCGCTCACCTCGCCCGGCTGGCACGTCTGGAGCTGCAGGACGAAGAGCTCGACCACTTCGCCGGACAGCTCGACGACATCATCGGCGCGGTCGCCCGCGTCTCCGAGGTCGCCGACCAAGACGTACCGCCGACCTCCCACCCGCTGCCCCTGACCAATGTCATGCGGCAGGACGAGGTCCGTCCGTCGCTGGCTCCCGAGCAGGCGCTCTCCGGCGCCCCGGCCCAGGAGCAGCAGCGTTTCAAGGTGCCGCAGATCCTGGGGGAGGAGTGACCGACATGGCAGACCTGATCAAGCTCACCGCCGCCGAGATCGCGGCGAAGATCGCCGCCGGCGAGCTCACCGCCGTCGAGGTGACCGAGGCCCACCTGGCGCGCATCGAGGCCGTCGACGAGAAGGTGAACGCCTTCCTGCACGTCGACCGCGAGGGCGCGCTCGCCCAGGCCCGCGCCGTGGACGCGAAGCGCGCCCGCGGCGAGAAGCTCGGCCCGCTGGCCGGCGTCCCGCTCGCGCTCAAGGACATCTTCACGACGGAGGGCATGCCCACGACCGTCGGTTCCAAGATCCTTGAGGGCTGGCTCCCGCCGTACGACGCGACGCTCACCAAGAAGCTCAAGGCCGCCGACGTCGTCATCCTCGGCAAGACCAACATGGACGAGTTCGCCATGGGGTCCTCGACCGAGAACAGCGCCTACGGACCGACCGGCAACCCCTGGGACCTGACCAAGATCCCCGGCGGCTCCGGCGGCGGCTCCTCCGCCGCGCTCGCCTCCTTCCAGGCCCCGCTGGCCATCGGCACGGACACCGGCGGCTCCATCCGCCAGCCCGCCGCCGTCACCGGCACGGTCGGCGTCAAGCCCACCTACGGCGGCGTCTCCCGCTACGGCATGGTCGCCTTCTCCTCCTCCCTGGACCAGGGCGGCCCGTGCGCCCGTACGGTCCTGGATGCCGCGCTGCTCCACGAGGCCATCGCGGGCCACGACCCGCTCGACTCCACGTCCATCGACGCGCCCGTGCCGCCGGTCGTCGAGGCCGCGCGCAACGGCAGCGTCGAGGGCATGCGGGTCGGCGTCGTCAAGCAGTTCCGTGGCGAGGGCTACCAGGCCGGCGTCATCCAGCGGTTCGACGAGTCGGTCGAGCTGCTCAAGGAGCTGGGCGCCGAGATCGTCGAGCTGGACTGCCCGTCCTTCGACCTCGCGCTGTCGGCGTACTACCTGATCGCGCCGTCCGAGTGCTCCTCCAACCTGGCCCGCTTCGACGCCATGCGCTACGGCCTGCGGGTCGGCGACGACGGCACGAAGTCGGCCGAGGAGGTCACCGCGCTGACCCGTGAGGCCGGATTCGGCCCCGAGGTCAAGCGTCGGATCATGCTCGGTACGTACGCGCTCAGCTCCGGCTACTACGACGCGTACTACGGCTCCGCCCAGAAGGTGCGGACGCTGATCACCCGCGACTTCGAGAAGGCCTTCGAGCAGGTCGACGTGATCGTCTCGCCGACGACGCCGACCACCGCCTTCCCGATCGGCGAGCGGGCCGACGACCCGATGGCGATGTACCTCGCCGACCTGTGCACGATCCCCACCAACCTCGCGGGCAACGCGGCCATGTCGCTGCCCTGCGGTCTGGCCCCCGAGGACGGGCTGCCGGTGGGTCTCCAGATCATCGCCCCTGCCATGAAGGACGACCGGCTCTACAAGGTCGGTGCCGCGGTCGAGGCCGCGTTCACCGGGCGCTGGGGCCACCCGCTGCTTGAGGAGGCACCCGCACTGTGAGTGGAAAGCTCGCCAAGGCCAAGGGCTTCAAGAAGTCCAAGCCCGGTACGTATCTGTCCATCGGCACCACGCTGTTCGGCGCGGTGAGCGTCGTCAAGCAGGCGAAGAAGGCAAAGACGGAGCAGGACACGCTCCAGATGATCGACGCCGTCGTCTCCGCCGCCGCCATCGTCACCGGCGTCGCCCTGCTCATCCGCGAACTGCGCCGTCTTGGCGACGACGACGTCCTCGCGGACTGACCCGGCGCCGGACCTGAGAGGTTAGTTTCACCGTGACTGTCACCGACCTGGTGTCGTACGAGGACGCGCTGGCCGCCTACGACCCCGTCATGGGGCTCGAGGTACACGTCGAACTCGGCACCAAGACCAAGATGTTCTGCGGGTGCTCCACCACCCTGGGCGCGGAGCCCAACTCGCAGACCTGCCCCACGTGCCTGGGCCTGCCCGGCTCGCTGCCGGTCGTCAACGCGATCGGCGTCGAGTCCGCCATCAAGATCGGCCTGGCCCTGAACTGCTCCATCGCCGAGTGGTGCCGCTTCGCCCGGAAGAACTACTTCTATCCGGACATGCCGAAGAACTTCCAGACCTCCCAGTACGACGAGCCGATCGCCTTCGACGGCTACCTCGACGTGCAGCTGGAGGACGGCGAGGTCTTCCGCGTGGAGATCGAGCGCGCGCACATGGAGGAGGACACCGGCAAGTCGACGCACGTCGGCGGTGCCACCGGCCGCATCCACGGCGCCCGGCACTCCCTCCTGGACTACAACCGTGCCGGCATCCCGCTCATCGAGATCGTCACCAAGCCCATCGAGGGCGCGGGCGAGCGGGCCCCCGAGGTCGCCAAGGCGTACGTCGCCGAGCTGCGCGAGCTCATCAAGGCGCTGGGCGTCTCCGAAGCCCGTATGGAGCAGGGCCAGATGCGCTGCGACGTGAACCTCTCGCTGCGCCCCAACGGCACGCAGAAGTTCGGTACCCGCTCGGAGACCAAGAACGTCAACTCCCTGCGCTCCGTGGAGCGCGCGGCCCGCTTCGAGATCCAGCGGCACGCGGCCGTGCTGAGCGGCGGCGGCACGATCGTCCAGGAGACCCGGCACTTCCACGAGGAGGACGGCTCCACGACCTCCGGCCGGATCAAGGAAGAGGCCGAGGACTACCGCTACTTCCCCGAGCCGGACCTGGTACCGGTGGCCCCCTCCCGCGAGTGGGTCGAGGAGCTGCGCGGCCGGCTGCCCGAGCTGCCCCGGTTGCGCCGCAACCGCCTCCGCGAGGAGTGGGGCATCAGCGAGCACGACATGCAGTCGATCCTCAACGCGGGCGCGGTCGATCTGATCGTCGCCACCGTCGAGGCCGGCGCGGACGCCGCCGCGGCCCGCAAGTGGTGGATGGGCGAGCTGGCCCGCCGCGCCAACGAGGACGGCGTCGAGCCGGCCGCCCTGGCGATCACCCCCGAGCAGGTCGCCCGGGTCGCCGAGCTGGTCGCCAAGGGAGACCTCAACGACAAGCTGGCCCGTCAGGTCATCGAGGGCGTCCTCGCGGGCGAGGGCACCCCGGACGAGGTCGTCGACAAGCGCGGCCTGAAGGTCGTCTCCGACGAGGGCGCCCTGGGCACCGCCGTCGACGAGGCGATCGCCGCCAACGCCGCCATCGCCGACAAGATCCGCGGCGGCAAGGTGGCCGCGGCCGGCGCTCTGGTCGGCGCGGTCATGAAGGCCACGCGCGGCCAGGCCGACGCGGCCCGGGTGCGCGAACTGATCCTGGAGAAGCTGGGCGTCGAGGGCTGACGCACCGCTGATCCGGTACCGCCGAGCGGCCGTCCTTCTGCGGAAGGGCGGCCGCTTCGGTTGTGTCGGCGGGGAATGCCCGGCGCCTCCCGGATGCTGTGCAGGGTACGGATCTTGGAACGGTCGGGGTTCCGGAAGGTACGGATCGCGACCCCGGGCAGTGGAGGAACGGAACGATGCAGCAGCGCGCGCTGGCCTCGAAGATCGGCCGGATCGGTGTCTGGCACGGCGGGCTCGGCCTCGTCCCGGCGGCAACCGCCCGTAAGGCGGCCGCCGAGATCGAGCAACTCGGCTATGGCGCCCTGTGGTTCGGCGAGAACCCCACGACCGAGTCGGCCAGCCTGGCCGGCGTCCTGCTGGCCGCCACCGAGCGCATCACGGTCGCCACCGGCATCGCCAACATCTGGGTGCGCGACGCCTCCGCCGCGTACGCCGCCGCGCAGACCCTCGCCGAGGCGTACGACGGCCGCTTCCTCCTCGGCCTGGGCGCCAGCCACGCCCCGATCATCGGCCAGCGCGGACACACCTACACCAAGCCGCTGGCCGCGATGCGCGCCTACCTCGACGCGATGGACGCCGCCCCGTATGACGGTCCGGTGGCCGACCCCGCCCCGGGCCGGGTGCTGGCGGCACTCGGCCCGAAGATGCTGGAGCTGGCCCGGGACCGGACTGCCGGCGCCCACCCGTACTTCGTCACGCCCGAGCACACCGCCCGCGCCCGCGAGATCCTCGGTACGGATCCGCTGCTCGCCCCCGAGCAGGCCGTCCTGCTGGAGACCGACCCGGCGAAGGCCCGCGCCCTGGCCCGTGAGCACCACACCCGCTTCTACCTCCAGCTGCCCAACTACACCGGCAATCTGCGCCGCCTGGGCTTCGACGACGCGGACTTCGCCGAGGGCGGCAGCGACCGGCTGGTCGACGCGATCGTGGCGTGGGGCGACGAGGACGCCGTGCTGCGCCGCGTACGGGAACACCTCGACGCGGGCGCCGACCATGTCGCCGTCCAGCCCGTCGCCGCCCACCGCGGCCTGGGCCTGGAGCAACTCCGGGAACTGGCCCCGGTGCTGCTGGCCTCCGGCTAAGGGCTGTCCCGTAATCCCTGGTGGATCAGCGCACGGCGTCAGATGCACTGCACTCGCTGCGCTCGCTCCGTCTCGGCTCTGATCGAGTCGACGGATGCCGAGCTGCATCGCAAGGCGGAGGGACGTCCGGATACTGGGCGTATCCGGACGTTCCGACAACGCGGCGAGGTGCCGTAGCTGTCGTCGTGCGCCCGCCAGGGATTACGGGACAGCCCTTAGCTCGGCGTGGCGGGCGGTGCGCCGCCGTTCGGCGTGCACGGGAGAGGCCCGACAGGTTCCTGTCGGGCCTCTCCGTATGCGTCATGCGCGCGAGCTGCGTGATCCGCGTGTCGTGCGTGCTCCACGTGCCGTGCGCAGGAGTCTCAGTGTTTCCGGAGCTGGTGAATGGCGGTGGCAATGCACACGCCGGCAACAAGGCCGCCCAAGGCCCATGGGATGCTCGGCGCGCCACCGTTTTGGTCCCAGCCGATGGCGGAAAACACCCAGGTGATGAAGAGAACCGTAATAGGGGCCCAGCGTCGCGTGCGGATGCGTCGGTGCCCTGCTCCGTCCTGCGGCATTTTCTCCCCTTCCCCGGTGCCTTACATCGTCTTATTGAACTTCAGCTTGCAGTGCTTGTTCGTGCACTTGGGCTTCCAGTGTACCTTTCCCTTTCCGCCGGCCACCGGGCCGACAAAGCTGGAGCTGTACCAGGTCCCGCTGATCTTGAAGTCTTCCCCGTAACTGCAGACCGGAATCTTGCCCGCCAGACAGGTCTGCGCCTTTCCGGTGGCCGTCCACGTGGCTACGGTCTTGCTCTTGATGGACTGGTAGGGCCCGTTGAGCTTCAGCTCCCAGCCGGTGAGCTTCGCGGGGGCGGTGGTGGAGTCCTCGCCCCAGGCCCGGCTGTCGGTGATGTCGCCCTTCGCGTTCTCGCAGATCTGAATCCGCAGCCTCACATGTCCAAGGCGCAGGGAAACCTCACCCTCGGACGGGTAGTAGGTCTGGGAAAACGTCTGGCAGCCGCCTGCTGCGGAAGCCGGTACGGCCGAACCGAATATCATGCCACCGGAAATTGCGGCAAGTGCGAGAGCCCCTGCCCCTGCGCGGCGCATTTTGGACACAAATCCCCCTGGGTCATTTTTTGCTGGTCCGATGAGTCTTCACTGGTCAGGTGAAAACTCGCCGCGATCGTATGTATGGACTCCGGTCGTGGCAAGCCGAATGTCACTCTCCATATTTCGCCCATGGGGTTTAAGTCCGACAAAGATCTGCATTTTGCAGGTGGCTCGCGGCGGGAATGAGCGTCGTCGGCGGGCAGGGGAATCCCGCGTCGGCAGCGGGGTTACGCCGGGGCTTTGTCATAGGCCTCCGGCCGGCCTATGACAAAGCCCGTCGGCGTGCGCCTACGGCAGGCCGTGGACGTGCGGACCGACCGCCGACGACCAGGCGTTGCCGTTCGCCGCGTCCCAGTTGGTGGACCAGGTCATGGCGCCCCGTAGGCCGGGGTAGGTCCGCGCGGGCTTGTAGGCGCCGCAGTTCGTGCCCTTGGCGAGGCAGTCCAGGGCGGCGTTCACGACGCTCGGGGCGACATGGCCGCTGCCGGCGCCGCGGGTGGAGGCGGGCAGCCCCAGGCCCACCTGCGACGGGTCCAGCCCGCCTTCGAGTTGGATGCAGGCGAGCGCCGTGAGGAAGTCGACGCTGCCCTGGGAGTAGACCTTGCCGTCGCAGCCGAGCATCGAACCGCTGTTGTAGTACTGCATGTTGACGACCGTGAGGATGTCCTTGACGTTCAGTGCGGTCTGGAAGTAGCCGCCCGACGTGGACTGCATGTCGATGGTCTGCGGCGCCATGGTGAGGACGAGTTTGCCGCCCGCCTTCTGGGAGAGCGAGCGCAGCGCCTGTGTCATATAGGTCGGGTTGAGGCCGTTCTCCAGGTCGATGTCGACGCCGTCGAAGCCGTACTGCTGCATCAGCGCGTGGACGCTGTCGGCGAAGTTGGCCGCCGAGGCCGCGTCGTTGACGGACACCGTGCCCTTCTCCCCGCCGACGGAGATGATCACCGACTTGCCGGCCGCCTGCTTGGCCTTGATGTCGGCCTTGAACTGGTCGACGGTGTAGCCGCCCAGGCCCGCGGAGTCGAGGTGGAAGGTGACGGCGCCGGGCGTGGTGGTGGTGTCGGCGAAGGCGACCGCGATGATGTCGTACTGGCCGGGGACGTCGCCGATCTTCTGGACCGTGGCGCCGTTGTCGAAGTTCTGCCAGTAGCCGGTGACCGCGTGCTTGGGGACGGTGGGGTCGGTGCCGCCGCCGGAGGGCGCGGTGGTGGCCCTGACCTCCACGGAGCGGGCCGATTCGCCGGCGGCGTTGGTGGCGGAGACCTGGAAGCGGTAGGCGGTCGAGGGGCTCAGCCCGGTGACCGTCGCCGAAGTGCCGCTCGCCGTACGGTCCTTGGCGCCGTCACGGTAGACCGTGTAGCCGGTCGCGCCGGGGACCGGGTTCCAGGACAGGGCGACCGTCGACGAGGTCACCGCACCGGCCGCCAGCCCGCCGGGAGCGGCCGGAACCTCGGGGCCGGGGTCGGTCCCGCCTCCGCCGTCGGGTCCCAGGACACTGAAGTCATCGGCGTGGTAGGCGGGTTGTCCGTACCACCCGTGGGTGTAGACGGTGACGGAGGTGGTGCTGGGGCCGGTGGTGAAGGTGGTGGAAAGTTCCTGCCACCCGGTGGCGGACGGGGTCCAGGTGGAGACGTCCGTGGTACCGGTGCCCGAGGCTCCCAGGTAGACGTAGGAACCCTGGACGTATGCGCTGAGCCGGTATGTCGCGTTGGGCTTGACGGCGACGGTCTGCGAGCAGCGGGCGTTGTCCGAGGTGGTGGGGGTGGCCTTGAGGGCGGCGGTGCCGCTGTGGACGGGGGAGGTCACCGTGCTGCCGCCGCCCGCCGAACAGGTCCAGTTGCTGAGGCCGGATTCGTAGCCGGCGTTCTTGGCGACGTTGACGTCGGCGGCGGACGTGGTGGGGGAGGGCGCGGGGGCGGCCGAGGCGGTCGTGCTCGCCGCGGCGGCGGCCGCGACCGCGAGGAGCGTGGTGAGCAGGCGTCTGTGGCGGGACGGTCTGGTGCGCGCGGTGCCAGGCATGGCTGTCTCCAGTGCCGAAGGGGAAACCCGGGGAACTGTGCGAGACGGTGGCCACCGACGCCAGGGCCGGCTCGGCCGGCCCTGTGGCTCAGAATGGTTCAGACCAATGGGGTGGTCAAGAGGTTCGACGGCGGGGGGCGCGCACGGCGCGGGAGCGGCGCGGGACGAGTCCCCGCATCCCGGTGCTTTGTGGGGAATTCCACAAAGCACGCAAAGGATCTCTGCGGGGTGTCACTCTGCCCTGTCAGGACCCGCCGCTCGCCCGACCGGTTGGCGGTCCGTCCGCCCGTCCCCGTACATCCGCGCTCGGCACCACCCGTACCCGGGAGTTATCGACGCATCAACCCGGGAAGCAGTCGAGGTCCGTGACCGCTCTTGCTCGGTGGTGTCTCAGGCGCCGCATCGTGGTGATCGTTCTCTGGCTCGCAGCCTTCGCGGGCGCCGCCGTCGCCGCGGGCGTCACCGGGTCCGCGTACTCGAACGACTATGAGGTGCCGGGGACCGAATCCGGGCGGGCGAGTGCCCTGATGGCGAAGGCGTTTCCGCGGCAGTCCGGGGACAGCGACACCATCGTGTGGCACACCGACCGCGGAACGGTGCGCTCCGGCGCGGTCGAGAAGACCATGCGGCAGACCCTGGAGAAGGTCGCCGAGCTGCCCCGTGTCTCGGAGGTGCGGGACCCCTACGGCGGCCGTGGCGACGGTGCGCACGGCGCGCGGCGGATCAGCGAGGACGGACACACCGCCTACGCCTCCCTGGTCTTCGACCGGCCCGCCGACGAACTGGAGGCGGCCGAGGTCCAGCGGGTCGTCGACACCGCGCAGGCCGCGGCCGGCGACGGCCTCCAGGTCGAGCTGGGCGGCGCGGGCATCGCGCTCACCGAAGCCCCGCGGGCCCAGCTCCCGGAGATCATCGGGATCGGCGCCGCGGCCGTGGTGCTCTTCCTCGCCTTCGGCTCGCTCGCCGCGACGTTCCTGCCGATCGTCACCGCGGTGGCCGCCGTCGGCACCGCCTCGGCCGGTATCAGCCTGCTCAGCCACGCCATGACCGTCGCCGACTTCGCGCCGATGCTCGGCAGCCTGATCGGCCTCGGCGTGGGCATCGACTACGCGCTGTTCATCGTCACCCGGCACCGGAAGGGCCTGCGGGCGGGGATGTCGGTCCAACAGGCCGCCGAGCGCGCCGTCTGTGTATCCGGGCGCGCGGTCGTCTTCGCCGGGGCCACGGTGTGCATCGCGCTGCTCGGCATGCTGATGCTGCGGCTGAACTTCCTCAACGGCGTCGCGCTGGCCGCCTCGCTCACCGTCGTCCTGACCGTGGCCGCGTCCGTGACGCTGCTGCCGGCGCTGCTCGGGCTGATCGGGATGCGGGTGCTCGGCCGGCGGGAGCGGCGCAGGCTCGCCGAGGAGGGGCCGCGGCCCGAGCGGCGCGCCGGCATCGCCGCCCGCTGGGCCGGCTTCGTCGAGCGGCACCCCAAGCTGCTCGGCGTGACCGCGGCCACCGTGATGCTCGCCCTCGCACTGCCCGCCTTCGGGCTCCACCTGGGCACCTCGGACCAGGGCAACAACCCGGCCACGTCCACCACCCGCAAGGCCTACGACCTGCTGGCGCGAGGCGGGCCCGGGGACGGCCCCGGCAGCGGCTTCGGGCCCGGGTTCAACGGCCCGCTGACCCTCGTCGGCGCCCTCGACGGCCCCAAGGACCGGATCGCCTTCGACGAGTTGCCGCACCGGCTGCGCACCACGCCCGGCGTCGCCGAGGTCAGCCGCCCGCAGTTCGACGGGAGCCGGAGCACGGGGCTGATCACCGTCGTACCGGACAGCTCACCGCAGTCCCGGCAGACCTCCGACCTGGTGGAGCGGTTGCGCACGGACGTGCTCCCCAAGGCCGCCGACGGGACCACGATGCAGGTGCGGGTCGGCGGTATCACCGCGAGCTATGACGACTTCGCGTCCGTCATCGTCGGCAAGCTGCCGCTGTTCATCGGCGTGGTCGTGGCGCTCGGCTCGCTCCTGTTGCTGCTCGCCTTCCGGAGCATCGGCATACCTCTCAAGGCCGCCTTGATGAACGTCGCGGCCGTCGCCTCGTCCTTCGGGATCGTCGTCGCGATCTTCCAGTGGGGGTGGGGGAGCGAGCTGCTGGGGCTGGGCAGCGCCGGGCCGATCGAGCCGTTCCTGCCGGTGATCATGGTGTCGGTGCTGTTCGGGCTGTCCATGGACTACCAGGTGTTCCTGGTGTCGCGGATGTACGAGGAGTGGCAGCTCACGCGCGACAACCGCCGGGCGGTACGGGTCGGGCTCGCCGAGACCAGCCGGGTGATCAACTCGGCGGCTGTCATCATGATCGCGGTGTTCGCGGCCTTCGTCCTCAGCGGCGACCGGACCATCGCGATGTTCGGCATCGGCCTGGCCTCCGCCGTCGCGCTGGACGCCTTCGTCCTCCGTACGCTGCTGGTCCCGGCCCTGATGCACATGCTGGGCGGTGCCAACTGGTGGCTGCCGTCCTGGCTCGGCCGCCTGCTGCCCCGGATCAGCATCGAGCCGCCGCCGTCGCCGGACGAGACCGCGCCGGAGTCGGACGACGACGGCGCGCCGGAGCCGGGCGGAGAACGGCCGCTGGTGCGCGCGTAGGGCGTGCCGCGGGGCCTTTGTCCGGCCCGCAGCCGCCTCCCGGCCACCGGACGCGCCGGCCTCTCACCGCGTTCTCATCTCGCTCTCAGACGCGGCACCTACGGTCGCGCCCATGGGAACGACCAGGACGACCGAGAAGCGAACCGACGACGAGACCGTGCCGGCGCAGGCCGCCGCCGCGGAGGAAGAGAAGGCGGAGGGCGCGGAGACCGCGGGCGCCGAGGCCGAGAGCGCGGAGCCCGAGGCCGCCAAGGAGGCGGGCGCCGCCGGGCAGGACGACGACAACGGCGAGGACGGCCTCGGCGACGACGGTGAGGGCACCGCCCCCGCACCGCCCGCCACCGGGGTCGCCGCCGGCGCCGGTGCCGTCGTCGCCGCCGGGCTCGGCCTGGCGTCCGTCACCGGCACCTGGCTCGGCACGCTGATGGCCGAGCGGCAGACGCTGCTGGGCCAGATCAAGCTCCAGACGGGCAAGGCCACCGACCAGATCGCCACCGTGTACGGCACCCCGTGGCACACCACCGCCCTGGTCAACGGCGTCTTCGCGGTGCTCGCCGCGATCGTCGCCGCGGTGGTGCTGAGCCGCCCCCGCGCACCCTGGGTGCGCGCCGTCGCCTGGGCCGGACTGGCGCTCGCCGTACTGGGGATCCTGATCTCCGCCGGTATGTACCTCGACCTGTTCGGGAGCCTGCCCAGCATCCCTAAGGGCGCCGGGCCGGGCGCCTAAGGCAGGAACCGGTGTAGGAGGCACGCGTGGTCGGGTTTCTAAGCACCCCCCGTAGGGAAAGATCGGGAACCCTCCCGATGCGGCTTACCCCCCTTGGCGACGAGGCTTGAGCACATCAAGAAGCCCACGCCTCAAGGGAGAACCACCGTGTACACCTCCGAACTGGAAATGCGGGTCCGCTACGAAGAGCTGCGCCGCGAGGCCGACCGGCAGCGCCTGGTCCGCGAGGCGACCGGCGCCGTGCGCGCCGGGCGCGGCGCCGCCGCCCGCTCCGGGGAGAACGAACCCGAAGGGCGGGTGAGCAGCGGGCGGGGCCGGCGGTGGCGCGTACGCCGCGCCGCCGCCTGACCCTCCCCGGGTCCCGAGGACCGGGAAACCCCGCCGTGTCGAAACCCCCTGCCGGATTGTCAGAGGCCTGTGCGATGCTCGGCAGCGTGGAGAACAGGTCCGTCAGTCCCGTGTTCGTCGGCCGCGCGGCCGAACTCGCCGCGCTGGGCGACGCGCTCGCCCGTATCGCGGCCTCCGGTGAGCCGCAGGCCCTGCTCATCGGGGGCGAGGCCGGGGTCGGCAAGACCCGCCTCATCGAGGAGTTCAGCGAGGCCGCGCGTGCCCGGGGCGCGCTGGTCGCGCTCGGCGGCTGCATCGAGATCGGCTCCGAGGGCCTGCCCTTCGCCCCGTTCTCCGCGATCCTGCACACCCTCAACTGGCATCTGCGCGACGAGCTCGCCGCCGCCGTCGCCGGCCAGGAGGGCGAACTGGCCCGCATCCTGCCCGAATTGGGGGAGACGCCGGGCGAGGCGCACGACGAGGAGATCGGCCGCGCCCGCCTCTTCGAGCTGACCGCCCGGCTCCTGGAGCGACTCGCCGCCGACCGCACCCTCGTCATCGTCATCGAGGACCTCCACTGGGCCGACCGCTCCACCCGCGAGCTGTTCGCCTACCTCCTGAGGGCGCTGCACGACGCCGGCGTCCTGCTGGTGGCGACGTACCGCTCCGACGACATCCATCGCCGCCATCCGCTGCGCCCCTTCCTCGCCGAGATCGACCGGATGCGGACCGTCCGACGGGTCGAGCTGGCCCGCTTCAACAGGGACGAGGTCCGCTCCCAGATAGCGGGGATCAACGGCAGCGATCCCGAAGAGGCCACCGTCGACCGGGTCTTCAAGCGCTCCGAGGGCAACGCCTTCTTCGTCGAGGAGCTGGCCCGCAGCCTCGCCGACGGCTGTCTGCACGGGCTCAGCGACCCGTTGCGCGATCTGCTGCTGGTGCGCGTCGAGGCGCTCCCCGAGGACGCCCAGCGGGTGGTGCGGATCGCCTCGGAGGGCGGCTCCACCATCGAGCACGAACTCCTCTCCGCCGTCTGTCGGATGCCCGAGGACGACCTCATCGAGGCGCTGCGCTCCGCCGTCGGCAGCAACACCCTCGTGCCCACCCAGGACGGCACGGGCTACCGCTTCCGGCACGCCCTCGTACGCGAGGCCGTCGTCGACGACCTGCTGCCCGGCGAGCGCACCCGCCTCAACCGCCGCTACGCCGAGGCCCTGGAGGCCGACCCCTCCCTGGTGCGCGCCGATGCCTGCGCCGCCCGGCTGGCCAGCTACTGGTACAAGGCCCATGACGCGGCCAAGGCGCTGCCCGCCGTCCTCGCCGCCTCCGTCCAGGCCCGCCGCCGCCATGCCTACGCCGAGCAGCTGCGGCTGCTGGACCGCGCCCTGGAGCTGTGGGACGACGCGCCCCCGGAGGTACGCCAAGGGGTCCGCCCGGTGGACTACACCGAGGCCTATCCGGCCCGCGGGTGTGACGACGAGGCGCTGCGCTTCCTCGATCTGCTCGCCGAGATCGCGGTGGCCGCCCGGCTGTCCGGCGACGGCGAGCGGGCCTTCACGATCACCAAGCGTGCCCTGCGGTCCCTGCGCGAGGAGAACGACCCCCTGCGCACGGCCTGGTTCCTGGTGCAGCGCTCCCGGCTCTGCCAGGGCACCGGCCGGGGCAACGGCTGGGAGGACCTCGGCAGGGCGCAGGAGCTGGTGCGCGGCCTGCCGCCGTCCTCCGTGCACGCCGAGGTGCTGGCCGCCGTCGCCAGCTGGGCGGTGCTGCACGAGCCGGGCCCGGAGACCTTCGCCACGTCCGAACGCGCGGTGGAGCTGGCCCAGTTGGTGGGCGACGAGGAGGCCGAGCTGAACTCCCGGCTGACGCTGGCGGGTCTGCGGGTCGACTCCGGCGCGGTCGACGAGGGCCTGGCCGATCTCCGCGGGGCCGTCGACCGCGCCGTCGAGCGCGGCTACTTCTCCGCCATCGGGCGTGGCCATGTCAACCTCCCGTCCTTCCTGGAGGGCGTGGGCCGCTCCCGGGAGGCCGCCGAGGTCACCGAGCAGGGCATCGAACTCACCACCCGCTACGGCCTCAAGGACAAGACCTGCTGGGTGATGGCGAATCGCGCCGAATCGCTCCAGTCGCTGGGCCGCTGGGAGGAGGCGAGCCGGGCCGCCGCCGACTGCCGCCGGCTCGCCCAGAGCCCCCTCTCGATCGCCCTGGCGGCGAACCGCCTCACCGACCTCGCCCTGGACCGGGGCGACCTCGCCGCCGCCGAGCGCGAACTGGCCGTCGCCCGTGAGCACTACGGCACCCACGACCCCCAGCCGCAGCACGCCCTCCCGCTCGCGCGGCACGCCCTGCGCATCGCCGTGCACCAGAACCGGATCCTCGACGCCCGCGCCATCCTCGAACAGGTCCTGCACGCCGGCTGCCCGCCCGGTACCCAGCGCTACGCCTGGCCGCTGCTGTGGTCGGCGGCCGCCGCCGAGGCGGACGCCCGCGGACTGCCCGCCGCCGAGCCCGGCCGGGCCGCGGTCCTGGCCCGCGTGCGGGACACCGCCAAGAAGCTGCCCCAACTCGCCCCCGTCTGGGAGGCGCACGCCCTCGCCGTCGACGCCGAACTCCGTCGCGCCGAGGGCCGCGAGACCCCCGACGCCTGGGCCGAGGTGGTCGCCGCCTTCAGGCCCCTGGAGCGCCCGCACGAGCTCGCCCGGGCCTGCTACCGCTGGGCCGAGTCCCTGCTGCACGGCGGCGAGCGGGCCACCGCCGGGCTGGACGGCCGCACCCCGCGCGAGGCCGCCGCACTCCTGCTCACCCAGGCGCACACCGCCGCCACGGCCATGGGCGCCCGCCCGCTCGCCGAAGACCTCACCCTCCTCGCCCAGCGGGCCCGGATCCCGCTGACCGGGCTGATACCGGACCCCGCGGCCACCAGGACCGCCGGTGCCACCCGCCGCGCCACCGGGGACGGTTCCCCCGCCGACCCCGCCCCCGCCGAGGCGCTCGGTCTGACGCCGCGCGAACGGGACGTGCTCCGCCTGGTCGCCGAGGGCCGCAGCAACCGCCAGATAGCCGACACGCTGTTCATCTCCCCGAAGACCGCCAGCGTCCATGTCTCCAACATCCTCGCCAAGCTCGGCGTCTCCGGCCGCGGCGAGGCGGGCGCGGTGGCCCACCGGCTGCGCCTGTTCGGCGAGCCGGCCGCCTCCTGACCCGACCGAGGCCGCGCCCGAGCCCGCCGTAACCGGGCGGTGAGCTGCTGGGATACTGCCGACGCGGACGCCGGCCGTCGGCGGCGCCTTCGGGATGCGGGGACGAGATGGGGAAGTCGCGCGCCGTGCTGCGGCGGGGGCTGGTGTTCGGTCTGCGGGCCGGGGCGATCCCGGCGGGTGCGTGCGCCGTGCTGTGGCTGATCGTCATGGTGACGCGGTATGTCAACGGCCCGGGCGGCAGCACGCTGGAAGACCCGGTGCTGGCCGCGGTCGCGGTGCTGGGGTCGCTGGCAGCCGGCGCGTCGATCGGCGCGGTCGTCGGCCTGGTGCTGGCCTACGCCCCGCTCCGACTGGTCTCCTCCGGGCCGTTGCGGGCACTGACCTGCTTCGTGCTCGCCACGGCGCTGGCCTTCGGCGAGGTGGTGGTGATGGCGGTGTCCAGCGACGGCGGCTACGGGCCGATCCTCCTGGCGCTGCTCGCCATGCCGTTCGTCGGCGCGGTCACCGCGGCCCGCAGCCGGCACCTCGCGGCCGCGCGGATCGGTCCCGCGGGCACGCACCTCGGGCGTCCGGGGCAGTGCCCCGTCCCGCCCGTATGACGACGACTCCGGAGGAGAGGTCTATCGGGCCCGTCCCGGGATCGCCGTCGCCCACGTCATCGACGACGAGCGACATCTTCTGCCGTTCCTCGTCGGTGTGCCGACGGCCCGGTGCGAACAACTCCTCGGCGATGTTGAACATGGTGCCTGCCCCCTCTTCGGCGTGACGCGCACCCGTCCCCTGGCCCCGAGTGTAGGCAGCAGAGGCGAAAGAGGGGGCAGAAGGGGTCAGCTCACCTTGAGCCGGAGAATCCGGTCATCGCCCTTGTGCGGGGTGCCCCGGCCGTCCGTGTTGCTGGTGACCAGCCACAACCCGCCGTCGCCGGTCGCCACGACGGTCCGCAGCCGCCCGTAGGTGCCCTTCAGGAAGGCCTGCGGCGCCGCCACCGGCTTCGTCCCGTTCAGCGCGATCCGCCACAGCCGTTCGCCGCGCAGCGAGGCCATCCAGATCGAGCCCTTGGCGTAGGCGATGCCGCTGGGCGAGGCGTCCGCGGGCTTCCACACCTCGACCGGGTCGACGTAACCGGCGCCGGCCTGCCCGACCTTGGGCTTGCCCTCGACCTCCGGCCAGCCGTAGTTCCTGCCCGGCTCGATCGGATTGAGCTCGTCCCAGGTGTCCTGCCCGAACTCCGAGGCCCACAGCCGGTGGTCGCCGTCCCAGGCCAGGCCCTGCACATTGCGGTGGCCGTAGTCGTAGACCACGGAATCGGCCGAGGGATTGCCGTGCGCCGGCTCGCCGTCCGGGGTCATCCGCAGGATCTTGCCGGCGAGCGACTTCTTGTCCTGGGCCAGTTGGCCGTCGCCGGTCTCGCCGGTGCCGGCGTAGAGCATCTTGTCCGGGCCGAACGCGATCCGCCCGCCGTTGTGGATCTGCCCCTTGGGGATCCCCCTGAGGATCATGTCGGGCGCGCCGAGCTGATCGCCCTGGGGGCGCTTCTCGTCGTAGATCATCCGCGCGATGCGGTTGTCGGAGGCGGTGGTGAAGTACGCGTACACCTGGTGGTCCGCGCCGAACGTCGAGGACACCGCGATGCCCAGCAGTCCGCCCTCGCCCCCGGGGTCCACGCCCGGCACCGAGCCCAGCTCGGTGGTCTTCCCGCCGTCCGCGGCCACCCGGACGATCTTGCCGGTGTCGCGGGAGGCGACCAGCAGGTCCCCGCCCGGCAGCACCGCCACGCCCCACGGGGACTTCAGGTCGGTGGTCAGCGTGGCGGTCACCTTCACCGAGCCCTTGGCGGGCGGCGCGGTCGAGGACGGCGTGGCGGCCGGCGAGCCGGCGCCCGCCGAGGCACCGGGGCTCTTCGCCGGAGCGGTGGCACGCCCGCCGTCCTGGGGCTTGCCGCCACCGGACGAGCAGCCCGCTGCCAGGAGCAGCGAAGCGGCAGCCAACACGGCGGTCTGGGAACGGCGTTGCACGGAAGTGGGTCCTCTCGTCGGCGGGGCGTGCACAAGAACACCACATCGGGCCGCCGAACGTGCTCACTCGGCCCGTCCGCGCCGTCGGCATCCGCAGTGCGGCCACCGGCACCCGTACGGCTACCAGGACTGCAGCGCCGGCGGCAGTGCCGCGATCTCCGCCAGGTCCTCGCGGGTGAGCACCAGATCCGCCGCCGCGGCGTTCTGCGCGGCCCACCGGTCCTTCTTCGTGCCCGGTACGGGGACGACATGGCGGCCCTGGGCCAGTACCCAGGCCAGCGCCACCTGCCCCGGGCTCGCGCCGTGCCGGTCGCCGACCCGCCGCAGTCCGGCCACCACCGGCTGGTTCGAGGCCATCATCTCGGCGGTGAAGCGCGGGTGGCGGGCCCGTATGTCCGCCGGTTCGAAGCCCTGCCCCGGGGTGAGGGTGCCGGTCAGATAGCCGTTGCCCAGCGGCATCGCCGCCAGGAATCCGATGCCCCGCGACGCGCACCAGGGCAGCAGCTCCTCCAGCGCCTCCGGGGACCACACCGACAGTTCGGCCTGCACGCTGCTGACCGGGAACACCTGCTGGATGCGCTCCAGTTGGGCCAACGTGCCGTCGTGCATCCGGGAGCGGGGGTGCGCCGCCGGAGGCACCGTCCGCCGCTGCGTACGGGCGGTGAGCGGCGGCCGTGCCTGCCGTACCGCCCGCGCGCCCACCGCGCACAGCCCCAGCGACCGCACCTTCCCGGCCGCCACCAGCTCCGCCATCGCCCCCCAGGTCTCCTCGATGGGCACCTCCGGATCGGCCCGGTGCAATTGGTAGAGGTCGATGCGGTCGGTCTGCAGCCGGCGCAGCGAGGCGTCGCAGGCCCGCTTGACGTACCCGGGCCGCCCGTTGGCGACGATGTGCTGCTCGCCGACCAGCAGCCCACACTTGGTCGATACGAACGCCTCCGCCCGCCGCTCCTTGAGCACCCGCCCCACCAGCAGTTCGTTGGTGAACGGCCCGTACATATCGGCGGTGTCCAGCAGGCTGGAGCCCCGGTCCAGCGCGGTGTGCACGGCCCGCAGCGACCCCTCCTTGTTGCGCTGCGACTCGGTGTACCCCCAGCTCATCGGCATGCAGCCGAGCCCGATGGCTCCCACTTCGAGGGCCGCCGCGCCGATCGTCCTGCGCTCCACCTGGTTGTGCCTCCGTCCCCTCGCCCCCGATCAAGGGCCAGACCAAACTAACGTCTGAGCAGAACATCTCTTCGCATAGCCTCTGGCCATGGCAACCGCAGAGCAGCGCACCGACGCGAACGACGTCTGGCTCCCGTTCCCGCCCGGCGAGATCGAGGGCCTGCCCGACGGATTCCGCTACCGCCACTGGGACGCCGGCCCCGACTTCCCGGCCGATCCCGCCCGGTGCGCGTTCTACGTCGTCCCCTACATGAAGGGCGCGGAGGCGAGCCTGCGCCCGCTGCCCCGGATGAGCCGGGTACGGGTCGTGCAGACCCTCACCGCCGGTATCGAGCACATGCTGCCCGGGCTGTCGCAGATGCCGCCCGGTGCCCAACTGTGCAACGCCCGCGGCCTGCACGACGCCAGCACCGCGGAGCTGGCGCTCACCCTGATCCTGGCGGCGCTGCGCGACATCCCCGGCTTCGTGCGGAGTCAGGACGCGGGGGAGTGGCGGCCGGACTTCCGTCCCGCGCTCGCCGACAAGTCGGTCCTCATTGTGGGCTATGGTTCGATCGGCAGTGCCATCGAAGACCGGCTCACGCCTTTTGAATGTGCGCGGGTGGTGCGCGTCGCACGCACCGCGCGTGACACTGTGCGCGGCCCTGTGCATCCACTCTCCGACCTGTCCGCCCTCCTGCCCACGGCGGACGTCGTCGTGCTCGCCGCTCCGCTCACCGAAGGCACCCGTGGCCTGGTCGGAGGCGATTTCCTGGCGCGGATGAAGGACGGCGCACTGCTGGTGAACATCGCGCGCGGCCCGATCGTGGACACCCAGGCGCTGCTCGGCGAACTGGAGTCCGGGCGGCTTCGTGCGGCGCTCGACGTCACCGATCCGGAACCCCTGCCCGCCGGACACCCGCTGTGGCACGCTCCCGGCGTGCTCATCACTCCACACGTCGGTGGCCCCAGCTCTGCCTTCCTGCCTCGTGCGAAGCGGCTGCTGCGGGAGCAGTTGACGCTTTTCGCGGCCGGCGAGCCCCTGCGCAACGTGGTCGCCACCGCCGGTGAAAGCGGTTGCGCGTAGCGCTACGAGGCCGTACGACTGCAAGGGGTGTTCAAATCGCGCTACCAGTCACGCTCCGTAGAGGTGCTATGTCCCTGAGTGACGGAACTGGTGTATCGTCCCGATCGGGGACGGCGCCGGACGAATGCGGCGCGATGGGAAAGATCCGGAACGCGAGGGGGGCGACGGGCGATGTATGGCCGATCGACGATCCGCGAGATGCGTGATCCACGAGCGCCCGCGGGAACGCGGCGAGGCCCCCGGGCGCAGCGTTCGCGACGAAGCCCCGCGCGGGACAGCGGGAGAGCACGGTGACTGCCCCCGGGGCGATGCTCTCCAGGTCGACCGCGCCGGTCGGCGGTCCGCCGAGCGCGGTGCCGCAGGTCGTCCTGGCCGTGGTCTGCGGCGGCTACGCCGTCGGTGCCGCCTTCGGCTGGGGCTCCCGCCAAGTCGCCATGTTCATGGGCGACTTCGGCCTCAGCTTCGCGGCCCTGGTGGCTGCGGTCTCCTGCGGTCTGTACGCGCGCCGGCACCGCAGCCGGTTCCGCCCGGCCTGGATGCTTTTCGCCGCCTCCTCGGGGATGGCGGGCATCGGCAACGGCGTATGGGGATGGTACGAGGTCGTCGAGCAGACCACCGTGCCCAGCCCCTCGCTGGCCGACTTCTGCTTCCTGCTGTTCGCGCCGCCGGCCATCGTCGGCCTGCTGGTGCTCGCCAAGCGGCCGGTCACCCGGGCCGGCTGGGTCTGCCTGGGGCTGGACTCCTGGCTGATCGCCGGGTCGCTGCTCACGCTCTCCTGGAGCCTCGCGCTCGCGCACACCGCCCACTTCCAGGGCCGCAGCGTGGCGCAGAGCGCACTGTCGCTGGCCTATCCGCTGCTGGACATCGTGCTGGTGAGCATGGTGCTCGCGCTGCACTTCCGGCGCTCGTCCGTACACCGCTCCGCCATCAACACCGCCGTCGCGGCACTGGCGTTGACGGTGCTGTGCGATGCCCTGTTCAGCTCGCCGCTGCTGCGCGAGCACTACCGCTCCGGCCAGATCCTGGACGCCGGATGGTTCGCCGGCTCGATACTTCTCGCGTACGCGCCCTGGGTCGCCCGCCGCGCGGGCGAGGAGGAGCCCGAGGAGGCCGAGCCCGCCCGCCGCCCGCAGCCGAACGGCAGCCGCCCCATCGCCGGCTCGCTCGCCGCGCTCACCCCGTATCTCGCCGCCGCGGTGTGCACCCTGGGCATCCTCACCAACGTCCTGGGCGGGCGGCGGATCGACCGGGTGGTGCTCTTCACCGGCTGCACGGTCGTCCTCGCGCTGGTCGTCCGCCAGGGCATCATGCTGCTCGACAACATCACCCTCACCCAGGAACTGGCCCAGAAGGAGAACCACTTCCGCTCCCTGGTGCAGGGCTCCAGCGACGTCATCATGATCGCCGCCCCGTCCGGTGTGCTGCGCTACGTCAGCCCGGCCGCGGCCGGCGTCTACGGGCGGGACGCGGAGGAGCTGGTCGGCTCCGAACTGGCGTCGCTGATCCACCCGGAGGACCTCGGCCGGGTCGTCCACGAGGTCCGCAGGTTCCTCGCCGCCGACCCCGAGGACGAGCCGACCACCCGGATCGAATGCCGCTTCCGTGCCGGCGCCCGGCGCTCGGGCGGCGACGGCTGGCTGAACGTCGAGTCCACGGTCAACCGCCACCACGGCGGCCTGATCTTCAACTCCCGTGACGTCACGGAGCGGGTCCGGCTGCAGGCCCAGCTCCAGCACAACGCCTCGCACGACGCGCTCACCGACCTGCCCAACCGCGCGCTGTTCACCGAACGCGTCACGAAGGCGGTCACCGGCCGCCGGGCCAGCGACCACGACACCGCCGTGCTCTACATCGACCTCGACGGCTTCAAGCAGGTCAACGACACCATCGGGCATCAGGCGGGCGACGAACTGCTGGTGCAGGCCGCCCGCCGGCTCGGCGACTCGGTGCGCTCCGGGGACATAGCGGCGCGGCTGGGCGGCGACGAGTTCGCCGCGCTGATCACGGGCGACGGCACCCGCGACCGCGCCGCCCGTGAGTTCCGGATCCACGAGATCGCCGACCGCCTGCGCATCAAGCTCTCCGAGCCGTACCGCATCGACGGCCGGGACGTACGGGTCGCCGCCAGCATCGGCGTCGCCTTCGCCGAGCCCGGCGTCACCCCCGCGGGGCTGCTGCGCAACGCCGACCTGGCGATGTACCGCGCCAAGCAGGCCGGCAAGGGCCGGGTGGAGTTGTACGCCCCGCAGATGCAGGACGAGGTGGCGCACCGCGCCGAGCTCGCCACGAAGCTGCGTTCGGCCCTCCAGGACGGCGAGTTCGCGCTGCTGCACCAGCCGGTGGTCGAGCTCGCCAGCGGACGGGTCACCGCGGTCGCGGCACACGCCCGCTGGCGCTCCGCCCAGGGCATCCTCTTCACCCCGGCCGAATTCCTGCGGGTCGGCGACCGCGGCCGGTACACCGAGGACGGCGACCGCGCCACGGAGCTGGACCGCTGGCAGCTGCAGGAGGCGGTCGAGCAGGCCGCGGCGCGCCATCGCGCCGGCCATCAGATCCCGGTCGCGGTCCGGCTCTCGGCCCGGCGGCTGCTGGACCGCTCGCTGTCCCCCAAGGGCATCGAGTCGCTGCTCACCCGGCATGGCCTGCCCTCGCGCGCGCTCGTCCTGGAATTGTCCGAAAGTGACCCCCGGCTCCCGCTGGACGATCTTGAACGCCGGCTGGTCGCGCTGCGCCGCATCGGCGTGCGGATCGCCCTGGACGGCTTCGGCAGCGGGTACGCCGCGATCAGCGCGCTGCGCCGGCTCCCCATCGACGTGCTGCGGCTGGACCGCGGACTGGTCGACGGGTTGGTGGAGTCCTCCCGGCTGCACAAGATCACCGCCGGACTGCTGCGGATCGCCGGCGACCTGGGCATGCAGTCCGTCGCGGACGGCGTCGATCTGCCCGAGCAGGTCCTCGCGCTGCGCTCCATGGGCTGCACGCACGGCATGGGCGTGGCGTTCTCCGGACCGCTCGACGAGCACCGGCTGCGGCGCACGCTGACGCACTCCGGCTACCCCGTCCCGGACCTGGCCGGACAGAGCCGTGCGGTGGTGCTCAGCGGAAGCGGACTGCCCGTGCGGCGCGGCGGGCTGGCGGGCCCGGATTCGCTCGTGCATCCGCCATTGCGCTCAAATAGTGAGACCTCCGTCCCACCCACTTGACACTCGGTGCACGACGGGGGGAGGGTCAGTGCCATGCGCACCCGAATTCTCGTACTTGGAAAGCGCGTCGGCTGAAGCTGGGCCCTGATGAAACCCAGCTGACCGCACCGACGCGCTCCCCTCGCTTGCCTCACGGCACGAGGGGTTTTTTGTTGCATAGCAACCTCACAAATCCCGCCAAAACCCTCAGCTTCGAGAAGAGACGCAGATGACCGAGCAGGCCTCCGGGGCCCACCATCCGCAGCCGCGGGCCCGTAACTCCGGCGGACCGCAGCAGCCCGCGACCGTCGAGCACGTCACGGGCGCGCAGTCCCTCATCCGTTCGCTGGAGGAGGTCGGGGCCGACACCGTGTTCGGCATTCCCGGCGGTGCGATCCTGCCTGCGTACGACCCGATGATGGACTCCTCGAAGGTCCGGCACATCCTGGTCCGCCACGAGCAGGGCGCCGGGCACGCCGCCACGGGGTACGCCCAGGCCACCGGCAAGGTCGGGGTGTGCATGGCGACCTCCGGTCCCGGTGCCACCAACCTCGTCACCCCGATCGCCGACGCGCACATGGACTCCGTCCCGCTGGTCGCGATCACCGGCCAGGTCGCCTCCAAGGCGATCGGCACGGACGCCTTCCAGGAGGCGGACATCTGCGGCATCACGATGCCGATCACCAAGCACAACTTCCTGGTCACCGACCCCGCCGAGATCCCCCGGACGATCGCCGAGGCGTTCCACATCGCCTCCACCGGCCGCCCCGGCCCGGTCCTGGTCGACATCGCCAAGGACGCCCTCCAGGCGCAGACCACCTTCGCCTGGCCGCCGCACACCGAGCTGCCCGGCTACCGCCCGGTCACCAAGCCGCACGCCAAGCAGATCCGCGAGGCGGCCCGGCTGATCGCCGAGGCCAAGCGCCCGGTGCTCTACGTCGGCGGCGGGGTGCTCAAGGCCGGCGCCACCGCCGAGCTGAAGGTGCTCGCGGAGCTGACCGGCGCGCCGGTCACCACCACGCTGATGGCGCTGGGCGCGTTCCCCGACAGCCACCCCCAGCACGTCGGCATGCCCGGCATGCACGGCGCGGTCACCGCCGTCACCGCGCTGCAGAAGTCGGACCTGCTGATCACCCTCGGCGCCCGCTTCGACGACCGGGTCACCGGCAAGCTGGACTCCTTCGCGCCGTACGCCAAGGTCGTCCACGCGGACATCGACCCGGCGGAGATCGGCAAGAACCGCGCCGCGGACGTGCCGATCGTCGGTGACGCCCGCGAGGTCATCGCCGACCTGATCGTCGCCGTCCAGGCCGAGCACGAGGCCGGCCACAAGGGCGACTACAGCGCCTGGTGGAAGGACCTCAACCGCTGGCGCGAGACCTACCCGCTGGGCTACGACCTGCCGGACGACGGCAGCCTGTCCCCGCAGCAGGTCATCCAGCGGATCGGCCAGCTCGCCCCGGCCGACACCATCTACGCCGCGGGCGTCGGCCAGCACCAGATGTGGGCCGCCCACTTCATCGACTACGAGCAGCCCGCCACCTGGCTGAACTCCGGCGGCGCCGGCACGATGGGCTACGCCGTGCCCGCCGCCATGGGCGCCAAGGCCGGGGAGCCCGGCCGCACGGTCTGGGCCATCGACGGCGACGGCTGCTTCCAGATGACCAACCAGGAGCTGGTCACCTGCGCGCTGAACAACATCCCGATCAAGGTCGCGATCATCAACAACGGCGCGCTGGGCATGGTCCGCCAGTGGCAGACCCTGTTCTACAACCAGCGCTACTCCAACACCGTGCTGCACAGCGGCCCGGAGGCGGACGGCAAGCAGCCGAGCGCCGGCACCCGCATCCCGGACTTCGTGAAGCTGTCCGAGGCGATGGGCTGTGTGGCGATGCGCTGTGAGGACCCGGCGGAACTGGACGCGGTCATCGCCAAGGCCAATGCCATCAACGACCGCCCGGTCGTGGTGGACTTCATCGTCCACGAGGACGCCCAGGTGTGGCCGATGGTCGCCGCCGGCACCTCCAACGACGAGGTCATGGCCGCCCGGGGCGTGCGTCCCGACTTCGGCGACAGCGAAGACGACTAGAGCCCAGGACGACACGGACGCACGGAAGAAGAGAGAAGACCATGTCCAAGCACACGCTCTCCGTCCTGGTGGAGAACACCCCCGGCATCCTCGCCCGGATCGCCGCGCTGTTCTCCCGCCGCGGCTTCAACATCGACTCGCTCGCGGTCGGGGTGACCGAGCACCCCGACATCTCCCGCATCACCATCGTGGTCAGCGTCGAGTCGCTGCCGCTGGAGCAGGTCACCAAGCAGCTCAACAAGCTCGTCAACGTCCTGAAGATCGTCGAGCTGGAGCCGGCCGCCGCGATCCAGCGCGAACTGGTCCTGGTCAAGGTCCGCGCGGACAACGAGACCCGCTCGCAGATCGTCGAGATCGTCCAGCTCTTCCGCGCCAAGACCGTGGACGTCTCCCCGGAGGCGGTCACCATCGAGGCCACCGGATCCAGCGAGAAGCTGGAGGCCATGCTCAAGATGCTGGAGCCGTTCGGCATCAAGGAACTGGTGCAGTCCGGCACGATCGCCATAGGCCGTGGCGCCCGGTCCATCACGGACCGCTCGCTGCGCGCGCTGGACCGTTCGGCCTGATCTACCGAGTCCGCCGCGGCCCGACCGGACCGTATGGCGAGACCCACCGACTTTCCCGACCCCGCCCGACGTACTGTGTGGGCACCCCGCTAGATCCAAGGAGATACCCGAAGTGGCCGAGCTGTTCTACGACGACGACGCCGACCTGTCCATCATCCAGAACCGCAAGGTCGCGGTGATCGGCTACGGAAGCCAGGGCCACGCCCACGCGCTGTCCCTGCGCGACTCGGGCGTCGACGTGCGCGTCGGTCTGCACGAGGGCTCCAAGTCCAAGGCCAAGGCCGAGGAGCAGGGCCTGCGCGTGGTGACCCCGGCCGAGGCGGCCGCCGAGGCCGACGTCATCATGATCCTCATCCCGGACCCGATCCAGGCGAAGGTCTACGAGGAGTCCATCAAGGACAACCTCAAGGACGGCGACGCGCTGTTCTTCGCGCACGGCTTCAACATCCGCTTCGGCTTCATCAAGGTCCCGGCCGGCGTGGACGTCGCGCTGGTCGCCCCCAAGGGTCCGGGCCACCTGGTCCGCCGTCAGTACGAAGAGGGCCGTGGCGTCCCGGCGATCGCCGCCGTCGAGCAGGACGCCTCGGGCAGCGCCTTCGCGCTGGCGCTCTCGTACGCCAAGGCCATCGGTGGCACCCGCGCCGGCGTCATCAAGACCACCTTCACCGAGGAGACCGAGACCGACCTGTTCGGTGAGCAGGCGGTCCTGTGCGGTGGCGCCTCGGCGCTGGTCAAGGCCGGCTTCGAGACGCTGGTCGAGGCGGGCTACCAGCCGGAGATCGCGTACTTCGAGTGCCTCCACGAGCTGAAGCTGATCGTGGACCTGATGTACGAGGGCGGCCTGGAGAAGATGCGCTGGTCGGTCTCCGAGACCGCCGAATGGGGCGACTACGTCACCGGCCCGCGCGTCATCACCGACGCCACCAAGGCGGAGATGAAGAAGGTCCTCACCGAGATCCAGGACGGCACCTTCGCCAACAACTGGATGGCGGAGTACAACGCCGGTCTGCCCAAGTACAACGAGTACAAGAAGGCCGACGAGGGCCACCTCCTGGAGACCACCGGCAAGCAGCTGCGCAAGCTGATGAGCTGGGTGGACGACGAGGCGTAAGCCCGACGGACAGGGGGTCGCGAAGCAGCTCGCGGCCCCCTCGTCCATGTGCCCGGCCGGGCGCCGACCAGGTGCCTTGTCCACCGCGTAGAACCACGCACGGGTGATCCTTCCGCATCGGCGCAGGACGCGCCCTCCACCGCCACTACACTGCCCATCACAAGCGCGTTCAGGCCCACAACGTCGTGCGTCTTCCACGCGGCTTTCCCCCTTCACCGCCTTCGGCCGTCGGGACGGCCGTCCGCGAAGGACTAGTGAGGACTGAAGACCACGTGAGCTCGAAACCTGTCGTACTGATCGCCGAAGAGCTGTCGCCCGCCACCGTCGACGCCCTCGGCCCGGACTTCGAGATCCGGCACTGCAACGGCGCGGACCGCGCCGAGCTGCTCCCCGCGATCGTCGATGTCGACGCCATCCTCGTGCGCAGCGCGACGAAGGTGGACGCCGAGGCCATCGCCGCCGCCAAGAAGCTGAAGGTCGTCGCCCGTGCGGGCGTGGGCCTGGACAACGTCGACGTCTCCGCCGCCACCAAGGCCGGCGTGATGGTCGT
Source organism: Streptomyces sirii (assembly GCF_045690365.1). Classification (NCBI taxonomy): domain Bacteria; kingdom Bacillati; phylum Actinomycetota; class Actinomycetes; order Kitasatosporales; family Streptomycetaceae; genus Streptomyces; species Streptomyces sirii. The sequence continues at coordinate 6,359,283 of NZ_CP147982.1, forward strand.
CAACGCGCCGACCTCCAACATCGTCACCGCCGCCGAGCTCGCCTGCGGTCTGCTGGTCGCCACGGCCCGCAACATCCCGCAGGCCAACACCGCTCTGAAGAACGGCGAGTGGAAGCGCAGCAAGTACACCGGCGTCGAGCTCAGCGAGAAGACCCTCGGCGTGGTCGGCCTCGGTCGGATCGGCGTCCTGGTCGCCCAGCGGATGTCGGCGTTCGGCATGAAGGTCGTCGCCTACGACCCCTACGTCCAGCCGGCCCGTGCCGCCCAGATGGGCGTCAAGCTGCTGACCCTCGACGAGCTGCTGGAGGTCGCGGACTTCATCACCGTCCACCTCCCCAAGACGCCCGAGACCGTCGGCCTCATCGGCGACGAGGCGCTGCGCAAGGTCAAGCCGTCGGTCCGGATCGTCAACGCCGCGCGCGGCGGGATCGTCGACGAGGTGGCGCTGGCCAGCGCGCTGAAGGAGGGCCGGGTGGCCGGCGCGGGGCTGGACGTCTACGCCGTCGAGCCGTGCACGGACTCCCCGCTCTTCGAGTTCGACCAGGTCGTCGCCACCCCGCACCTGGGCGCCTCGACGGGTGAGGCGCAGGAGAAGGCCGGTATCGCGGTCGCCAGGTCGGTGCGCCTGGCGCTCGCCGGCGAGCTGGTGCCGGACGCGGTCAACGTCCAGGGCGGCGTGATCGCCGAGGACGTCAAGCCGGGGCTGCCGCTGGCCGAGCGGCTGGGCCGGATCTTCACCGCCCTGGCCGGCGAGGTGGCCATGCGCCTCGACGTGGAGGTGTACGGCGAGATCACCCAGCACGACGTCAAGGTGCTCGAACTCTCCGCGCTCAAGGGCGTGTTCGAGGACGTCGTGGACGAGACCGTGTCGTACGTCAACGCCCCGCTGTTCGCGCAGGAGCGCGGGGTGGAGGTGCGGCTGACGACCAGCAGCGAGTCGCCCGAGCACCGCAATGTGGTGACCGTGCGCGGCACCCTCGCGGGCGGCGACGAGGTGTCGATCTCCGGCACGCTCGCCGGCCACAAGAACATCCAGAAGATCGTGGCGGTCGGTGACCACTCGATCGATCTGTCGCTCGCGAACCACATGGCGTTCATGCGCTACAGCGACCGCCCCGGTGTCGTCGGCACCGTCGGCCGGATCCTGGGCGAGGCGGGCATCAACATCGGCGGGATGCAGGTTTCCCGGGCCGATGTCGGTGGCGAGGCGCTGGTCGCGCTGACCGTCGACGACACGATTCCGGCGAGCGTGCTGAGCGAGATCTCCGAGGAGATCGGCGCGACCTCCGTGCGCGCGGTGAACCTCGGCGACTGATCGTACGATCTCGCAGGTCAACGGGCCCGGGCCCCGCTTCGGCGGAGTCCGGGCCCGTTGGCGTCAGCGCTTGCGTGGCTCCGCCCGGCGGCGCGCAATGGGAGGAGTGCACGGGGAAGCGTGCACGCCCCCGCCGGCGCGTGCCGGAAGGAGGACACGCCATGAATGCACCTGTGGGCGACTCCCCGCAGAGCCTGACCGGCCTGCGGGTGGTCGATGCGGACGGCGTGAAGGTGGGTACGGTCCAGCAGGTCTACCGGGACGACGCGACCAACGACCCCGAGTGGATCACCGTGCGTACCGGTCTGTTCGGGATGAAGGAGACCTTCATTCCGCTCGCCGGGGCCCGCCGGACCGGCGGTGAGCTGCGCGTTCCGCACACCAAGGAGACCATCAAGGAGGCGCCGCGGATCGACGCCGACGGCCATCTCGACCCGTCCGAGGAGGCCCGGCTCTACCGCCACTACGGGCTGATGCGGCCGGATGGTGCGGCCGACCCCGGTGAGCTCGAAGGCATCGCCGACGACCGTGCCCGCGCCGACACCGTCGTGGCGTCCGGCCTCGGTCCGCGGCCCGCGGCGGGCGCGGCCGGTGCCGGTGCCGGTGCCGGGCCCCGGGCCACGGCGGACACCACGGCCCACACCCCGGCGCGCGGTGAGCGCAACAAGCTCTTCGACCAGCCGGCCGGGGCGGGCGCGGCCACGCGCGGTCGCGACGGGGCGGACACCCGGCCCGGCGGTGAGCCCGTCACCGAGATCGTGCTCTCCGAGGAGCGGCTGGAGATCGGCACCGAGGAGCGGGTGACCGGGCGGGTCCACCTGAGCAAGCACGTGGTCACCGAGGAGGTGCACCGCACCGTCCCGGTCACGCACGAGGAGGTCCGGGTGGTCCGCGAGGAGATCACCGAGGAGGACCGGCGGGCGGGCCGGGCGGCGCCGCGGACCGGTCAGGGCCGATCCGAGGTCGTCCTCCACGAGGAGCAGCCCACGATCAGCAAGAAGATGGTGCCGGTCGAGCGGGTGTGGCTGGAGACGGAGCGGGTGACCGAGCAGAAGGAGATCACCACCGAGATCCACCGGGAAGAGGTCGAGATCGACGACGGCACGGGGCCGCGCAAGGACCCCGGACCGGAACGCCCCCGGTGACCGGGGGTTACCGTCAGAACGTATACGTACGTTTAAGACGCCTGTCTGGTACGAGCGTATGCGCAGAGCTAGGCTGCCGGCATGGGACACCGTGAAGATCTGCTGGAAGGCGCCAAGCGCTGCCTGCTGGAGAAGGGGTACGCGCGCACCACCGCGCGCGACATCGTGGCCGCCTCCGGCGCCAACCTCGCCTCCATCGGATACCACTACGGCTCCAAGGACGCCCTGATGCGCCAGGCGGTCATCGCGTCCAGCGAGGAGTGGGGCGCGAGCGTGGCCGAGGTGCCGTCCGCCGGAAGCGACGCGCGGGCGGCGGACGCGGACCCGTTGGAGCGGTTCGCCGCGGTCTGGGACAACGTCCTGCGGCGGATCGCCACGGAACGGGAGTTCATCGCCGCGCAGGTCGAGGTGCTGGGGCTGCTGCCGCGCGACGAGGGGCTGCGCGAGGCGATCGGCGAGGTGCTGCCGGAGGGCAACGAGGGGCTCGTCGCGATCTTCGAAGGGGTGCCGGACACCGAGGTCGACGCGGAGGCGGCCCGCGTCGTCGGCTCCTTCTACCAGGCCCTGCTCACCGGCCTGATGGTGCAGTCGCTGGTCACCCCCGACGCGCTGCCCTCCGGGGAGGACCTGGCGGCCGCGCTGCGACGGGTCACCGCGGGCGAGGTGCTGCGGAAGCCGTGACCGTCTGGTCGGGAGCCCGACGGTGGCCGCGACCATCAGGCCGCGGCCACGTCATGGCCGGGTCAGTCCTGCGGTGCGGTTTCGATATGCCGCTGCCGGGCCGGCTCGGCCGTCGGCTTCCTGTGCGGGCTGAACAGGAAGCAGAGCGCTACGGCGGCCAACAGGACCACCGCGCATGCCACGAGGACGGTCTGCATGGCGTCGACGAAGCCGGTGGCGAACGTGTCGGCGGTGACGCGTTCGTACAGGCCGGCCGTGGCCGGGTTCAGGCCGCCGGGCGGAGCGGGCGGACTGTAGTTCTGCGCGGCGGCGGCACTGTCGCCGATGAACCGGGCGCGCAGCTCCTCCGGTAGCCGGCCGGCGTGCTTCTCGGCCGCGTCGCGCAGGGTCGAGGAGAGGCGGGCCGACAGCAGGGCGCCCAGCACGGCGGTGCCGAGGACGCCGCCGATCTGCCGGGTGGTGCTGGAGACGCCGGAGGCCGCCCCGGCCAGCCGCGGGTCCACGCCGTCCGTCGTGGCCTGCTGCAGCGGTGCGAACGTGGCGCCGCTGGCGATCCCGATGAGGAGCAGACCCGGCAGCATGCTCCACGCACTGCTGGTGGGCCCGGCCATGCAGAGCAGCACCAGCAGTCCGACGGCGAGCAGCGTCATCCCGGCCATCAGGAGGTACTTGCCGCCGAACCTGTCCGACAGCCGCCCGGCGTACGCCGAGCCGACCGCGGTGAGCACGGCGTTCGGCAGCACCGCCAGACCGGTCTCCCACGCCGAGTACCCGCGGGCCGTCTGCAGGTACAGCACCAGCACGAACATGATGCCGATCATGCCGAGCTGGAAGACGAACCCGACCCCGTTGCCGACCGCGAAGTTGCGCGTGCCGAACAGAGCCAGGGGCATCAGGGGCTCACCCCGCTGCCGGTGCTGCCAGCCGACGAACACCGCCAGCAGCACGACGCCCGCGACGATGACCGAGGCGATGCTGATCGGCCCGGTGACGGTGCCCCAGTCGTAGCGCTCTCCCTCGATCAGGCCGAACACGATGCCGCTCAGCCCGGCGGTGGCCAGCGCGACACCGACCAGGTCGAGCCGGTGGGCGCGGTCCGAGCGCAGGGGCGGCACGCAGGTCAGTGCCAGCACGGCGGTGACGATCCCGATCGGGACGTTGAGGAAGAAGATCCAGCGCCAGCCGAGGTGGGCGAGCAGGAAACCGCCGACGATCGGGGCGAAACCGACGATCGCGCCGAACAGGCCGAACGCGCGCCCGCGCAGCCGCGGCGGGAAGATCGTCAGAATCGACGAGATGACCTGCGGAAACAGCAGCGCCCCGCCGAGCCCTTGCAGCGCCCGCGCGGCCAGCAACCAGGCCGGCGAACCGGCCAGCCCGCACAGCGCCGAGGCGACGGTGAAGGTGAGGATGCCGATCACGTACAGCCGGCGGTATCCGAAGATGTCGCCCAGCCGTCCGGTGCTGATCAGCAGCACCGAGAAGACCAGCAGATAGCCGTCGATGACCCACAGCACCTGGTCGTAGGAGGCGTTCAGGCTGTGGATCAGCGTGGGGACGGCGACGTTGATGATGGATCCGTCGAGCAACGACATGAAGAAGCCGATGCACATGATCGCGAGTACCCGCCACGGACGCCGCGTGGCCTGGTGGGGGGCGGATTGGACTTCCGGCACTCCGGAAACCTCCCTGAGGGAACCGGCTGTGCTGGCGATGACGCGGACCAGGCCGCTGTTGCGGGCCGAGCCGCTGATGCCGGAACGGTGCTCACGCCGGAACACGGTCCCCGGCAGTTCCCCGGGGCCTCGGAAAGGACCGGAAGGGCTGACGCACGTCGTCACCATCACAGAACACCCTTGTCAGGTGTGATGAGTGACTTCCACCTTCCCCGGGTCATCGGGACCCGGGTGAAGCTGGTTGGCGAGGCGTGAAGCCCGACGGTGAGAAGTCGACTCGCACCGTAACACAGCGCCGGAGTCGTGGACCTCAACGCCCTTACAGGCGCGCCGCCTTGAGGGCCATGTGCAGCAGCAGCCGGTGCTCGCCGTCGTCCAGGTCGAGGCCGGTCAGCTTCTCCACCCGGCCGAGCCGGTAGTAGAGGGTCTGGCGGTGGATGCCCAGGGCCTGGGCGGTGCGGCCGGCCTGGCCCGCGCAGTCGAGGAACACCTCGGCGGTGCGGGCGAGTTCGGCGTGTGCGGGGGTGAGCAGCGGGCCGATCGCGGGGTCGGGGTCGGTGGTGGGCAGCGCGGTCAGCATGCGGTACGAGCCGATGGCGTCCCACTGGACGATCGGCCCCAGCCGGGGCTCGGCGCGGGCCGCGCGGGCGGCGTCCAGGGCCTCCCGCCAGGCGGCCGGGAGGTCGGTCAGCTCCCGTACGCCGATGCCGATCCCGGCGGCGCCCGGACCGGGCCGCGGGGGCTGGTGCCCGGCGACCGGTGCGGCGCTCGCGCGCGGTGAGCGCAGCAGATGTTCGGCCACCGTATGGGCGGGGGTGAGCGCACCGGTCGAGCGCAGCCGCACCAGGGCGGCCAGGGCGGGCCCGGCCGCCGCGGACCCCGGAAGCTCGCCGGCGCGCAGCGCACACACCGCGAGCAGCCCCGGCAGGGTCGGCAGCGGCGCCGCGCCGGTGTCCGAGGTGTCCCAGGGGGCCACCGCGACCAGGGTGAGTGGCACCCCGGAGGTGAAGCGCAGGGTGTCCCGCAGGGCGTCGCGCAGCGCGGCCGCGGCGGCCGGCCGCCCGGCGGGCTCGACGAGCAGCAACTCCCGCAGCAGATCGCCGAGTTCGGTGCCGGCGCGGGCCTCGGCGGCCAGCAGCGCGCCGATCCGGGCGGCGGTCTCCATGGCCTGGGCGATCCGCGGGTCGGGCGGTGTGCCGTGACCGCCCAGGGCGAGGTCGCTCAGATGGCCGTCGTCCAGCAGCCAGACATAACCGTGCGCGATGCCCTGATGGCGTACGGGCAGACAGATCCGGCCGCGGAAGACGCCCGCCGCCGGGTCCGGCGGAATGCGCAGCGCCGTCGTGGCCCGGGCGATCCCGAACGCCTCGAACCAGGCCCGTACCGCCGCCGACGAGCGCCGCTGCAGGATCGAACGGGTCCGCACCGGGTCCATGACCTCGTCGTCCTCGCCCTCGTGCGCGCCGAACGCGATCAGCCCGAAATCCCGGTCCTCCAGCGTCGCCGGTGCGCCGAGCGCCGCCGAGATCTCGTCCACGAGCTGCTGGTAGTCGCCCCGCATCCCTTGCCGGCCCTCTCCTGTCGCAGTGGTTGCCCCCCACCATTCTCATACATCTGTCTGAGATCCCGACCACGAAGGCGTGACAGCTGTCGATGGCCGGGAAGTGGCGCGATCCTTAAATTTCAGGTGGCTCATTCGTGCCGGGGCATTCGCCTCGTCCGGCGTTCGCATGACATTTGTCATCCTGAATCGTGGAGGTGCCCATGCTGGGTCCCGTGCTCCTCGCCGCAGCGCGCAGCGACAGCATCCGCCGTATCGTCGCGGCCGCTCCGGTCACCCGCCCCGTGGTGGACCGGTTCGTCGCCGGCGAGCATCTGGACGAGTCCATGGCGGCCGTACGGTCCCTGGCCGCACGCGGCATGGAGGTCACCCTCGACCACCTCGGCGAGGACATCACCGACCCGGCCGAGGCGCTGCGCAACCGCGACGCCTACCTCCAGCTGGCCGAGGCCCTCAAGGAGCAGGGGCTCGGCGTCAAGGCCGAGATGTCGGTGAAGCTGTCGGCATTCGGCCAGGCGCTGGCCGGCGGGCACGAGCTGGCGCTGAAGAACGTCACTCCGGTGGTCGAGGCCGCCGCCGCGGCCGGCACGACGGTGACCCTCGACATGGAGGACCACACCACGGTCGACTCCACCCTCGCGATCCTCGCCGAGCTGCGCGAGCGCTTCCCCCAGACGGGCGCGGTGGTGCAGTCCTACCTCTTCCGCACCGAGGACGACTGCCATGCGCTGGCCGGGGAAGGCTCCCGGGTGCGACTGGTCAAGGGGGCGTACAAGGAGCCCGCGACCGTCGCCTTCCAGGACAAGCGGGAGGTCGACAAGGCCTATGTGCGCTGCTTGAAGATCCTGATGGCCGGGCAGGGCTACCCCATGATCGGGTCGCACGATCCCCGGATGGTCGCCATCGCCCAGGAGCTGGCCCACCGCAACGGGCGCAAGCCGACCGACTACGAGTTCCAGATGCTGTTCGGCATCCGCGAGGCGGAGCAGCAGCGGCTGGTCGCCGAGGGGAACCGCATGCGGGTGTACATCCCCTATGGCACTGATTGGTACGGATACTTCATGCGCCGGCTCGCCGAGCGCCCCGCGAACCTCGGCTTCTTCTTGAGGTCGCTCGCGACACGAGGATGACGGACACCCCAGCAGACCGCAGTACGTACGAACCGACGATCGAAGGAGAACGGCCATGGACGCTGTGACCCAGGTCCCCGTGCCGGTGAACGAGCCGGTCCACACCTACGCCCCCGGCAGCCCCGAGCGCTCCCGTCTGGAGGCCAGGCTCAAGGAGCTCGCCGGCAACCCGATCGAGCTGCCGATGACCATCGGCGGGGAGCGGCGGATGGGTGGCGGCGAGCGCTTCGACGTCGTACAGCCGCACAACCACTCGGCCCGACTCGGCACGTACGCCAACGCCACGGTCGAGGACGCCCAGGACGCGGTGGACGCCGCGCTGGCCGCCGCCCCGGCCTGGCGCGCGATGTCCTTCGACGACCGCGCCGCGATCATCCTGCGGGCCGCGGAGCTGCTCTCCGGCCCGTGGCGCGAGACGATGGCCGCCGCCACCATGCTCGGCCAGTCCAAGACGGCTCAGCAGGCCGAGATCGACACCCCCTGCGAGCTGATCGACTTCTGGCGCTTCAATGTGCACTTCGCGCGCCAGATCCTCGCCGAGCAGCCCCCGGCGAACTCCCCGGGCGTGTGGAACCGCTCGGACCACCGCCCCCTCGAAGGCTTCGTCTACGCGATCACGCCGTTCAACTTCACCGCGATCGCCGGCAACCTCCCGACCGCCCCCGCCCTCATGGGCAACGTGGTCGTCTGGAAGCCGTCCCCGACCCAGACCTTCGCCGCCGTGCTGCTGATGCAGCTGCTGGAGGAGGCCGGTCTGCCCAAGGGCGTGATCAACCTCGTCACCGGTGACGGCAAGGACGTCTCCGAGGTGGCGCTGAACCACCCCGAGCTGGCGGGCATCCACTTCACCGGCTCGACCAAGACCTTCCAGTACCTGTGGAAGACGGTCGGCAACAACATCGAGAACTACAAGACCTACCCGCGACTGGTCGGCGAGACCGGCGGCAAGGACTTCATCGTCGCCCACCCCACGGCCGACCGCGCCGTGCTGAAGACCGCCATGACCCGTGGCGCCTTCGAGTTCCAGGGCCAGAAGTGCTCCGCGGCGTCCCGCGCGTACGTCCCGGCCTCGCTGTGGAACAGCGGCCTCAAGGAGGAGTTCGCGGCCGAGGTCGACGCCCTGTCCATGGGCGACGTCTCGGACCTGTCGAACTTCATGTCCGCCGTCATCGACGAGCGCTCGTTCGCCAAGAACAAGGCGGCGATCGACCGTGCCAAGGCCGACCCGACGGTCGAGGTCGTGGCCGGCGGCACGTACGACGACAGCGAGGGCTACTTCGTCCGCCCGACGGTCCTGGTCTCCACCGACCCGGAGAACGAGATCTTCAAGGACGAGTACTTCGGCCCGATCCTGGGTGTGTACGTCTACGACGACGCCGACTACGACGCGATGCTCACCCAGATGGAGTCCGCCTCGGCCTACGGCCTGACCGGTTGCGTCATCGCCCAGGACCGTGCCGAGGCCGCCCGCACCTGCGAGCTGCTGCGCTTCGCGGCCGGCAACTTCTACATCAACGACAAGCCGACCGGCGCCGTCGTCGGCCAGCAGCCCTTCGGCGGCGGCCGCGCGTCCGGCACCAACGACAAGGCCGGCGCCAAGCAGAACCTGATGCGCTGGACCTCCACCCGCTCCATCAAGGAGACGCTGGTCCCGCCGACGGACTACCGCTACCCGCACATGGGCTGACGCCCACGGGAACGACGACGGCCCGGCCCCCTTTCCAGGGGTGCCGGGCCGTCGGCGTTGCGTCAGGCGTTGCGCGGAGGCCCGGTGATCGCCTCGCCGATGACGAAGCCCTTGGCGGGGCCTTCTGGAACGGCTACATCGGTGCCGAGGTGCACGCGGTTCTCGACCGCGTAGGTCGCTTTGTTGACGATGTACGGCCTCGACTCACTGTCGAGATACCGGAGAAGTTGCGGTCATGGTGTAGCACCTCCTCCTAAGTGGGGGCGGGCTCGGCCTGGTGCCACGAGCGACACCGCGACGCCAGGCACGCCTCAAGCCCTCCGACCTGCACATATCCGAGGATCACTCGTTCGAGCACGCGGCCGCCGTCTCAGATAGTAGGAAGCCCAAGTAATTGTGCAGACATCACGGCCGAGCTGCCCTACGTTTGTAGGAGCCGAACGTCTCGCTCGATCGAGCGAAGGCGGATGCGGCCCGGTGCGCGAGCGCAGGTGACCCCTGCCGTGCCGTGGCCCCCGCCCCTTCCGGCCGCTTCTGGATCGACGCATCCCATTTGTTCTCGGGGCTTTGGCATTGGAGACGTGAATCATGGCCGAGACCGCCGTCCGCAGGACCCGTCACTCCGTCCGTACGACCAATGAAGCCGACCGGCGGAACGCCGCGGCAGCCCTCCAGCGCGCCCTCGACCGCCGTGACAACGGCGGCTCGACCGGGCACTGAGATGCTGCGCGCGCGACCCGGGCGGGTGCTGTCGAGGCCGGCGTCGGTGCCCTGCCGCTGCTGCTGGCGGATCCGGCTGTCCGTGGCCCGGTGGCTCTTCCTCTCCTGAGTGCCAGGGGCGCCCGGATCCCGGGCGCCCCCACAGCCGCCTCTAGCGGGTCACCTCGAAGTGGTCGATGCGCTCGCCGGATTCGGCGAGGGCGGTGACCTTCATCCGCGGGCGGTGGCCCGGGGAGACCTCGACGGCGATGAAGGAGTAGCCGGTGTAGCGGACCCGGGACCACTCCACGGTGTCCTTGGTCTTCACCTGGCCCTTGGACCAGTGGAAGGTCTCGACGTGGTCGAGGTCCTTGACGTGGCCCTCGTAGCTGTCGGGCACGGGGAAGTCGTAGAGGGCCCTGCCCGCGCCGCCGGCGGTGACGTAGACGATGCCCTCGCGTGCGCTGTCGACGCGCTCGCCGATCGGCATCTTCTTGGCGACCCGGCCGCCCCTGAGGGCGTCGGTCCGCTCGTAGACGTGGTTGTGCCCGTTGATGACCAGGTCCACCCGGTGCTTGTCGAACAGCGGCAGCCAGGCGTCGCGCACCCCGCCCTCGGAGGCGTGCGCGTTGGTGGTGGAGAAGGCGCAGTGGTGGAAGAAGACCACGATGAAGTCGATGTCCTCGGCGGCGCGCAGCTGTGCCAGGCGGCGGTCGAGCCAGCGGGTCTGCTCGCCACCGGTGTAGCCCTGGTTGGCGGGGATCTCGTACGAGACGTCGTTGGCGTCCAGGGCGACGACCGCGACGTTGCCGTAGGTGAAGGAGTACACGCCGGGGGCGCGGTCGGCGTCCGGGCCGTTGCCGGGCAGCGACCAGCGGGCGCTCTGGCCGCCGTAGCCGTTGGGTGAGTACCAGGCCTCCATGTCGTGGTTGCCGGTGGTCACCATCCACGGCACGGACTTGGCCACCGACTCGGTCTGGGCGAGGAACTGGTCCCACACTCGCGCGTCGTAGGCGTCGTGGTCGGAGCCCTGCCCGTCGGTGTCCGCGTAGCAGATGTCGCCCGCGTGCAGGTGGAAGGACGGGTTCTGGCCCAGGATCAGCTGGTCGTTGGCGAGCGCGTGGTAGCTGACGCCCTGGTCGCCGAAGGCGGTGAAGACGAACGTCTCGGCGCGGGCCGGGGCGGTGCGGAAGGTGCCGACCGTGGGGAAGTGGCGCGCGTCGGCCGGGTCGAAACCGTCGTGCCCGACGCCGTAGTAGTACGTGGTGCCCGGCCGCAGGCCGTCGAGGGCCGCGTGCAGGTAGTACTGCTCGACGGCGGGCAGCTTCGAGGAGAGCGAGGGGGTGTGCAGCGCGCGCACCTCGGCCTCGATCTTCAGCCCGAGGTCCCAGGGCTTCTGGCCCACCCGGATGTACGGCCGCCGGACCGCGAGCGGCACCTGCCAGCTCACCCGCATCTGGCTCTTGGGGTCGGCGCCGAAGGCGAGGTGGCGGCCGAACGGGGCGACGAGGGAGCCGTCGACGGCGACGGTGGCGGGCGAGGCCGACAGGGTGGGCGAGGCGGCCGTGGCCGAACCGGTCAGCAGACCGGAGCCCGCGATCACTCCCGCGGTGGCGGCCGAGGTGCGCAGCAGTCCCCGGCGGGTCAGCTTCGTGCGGAGGTAGTCGTGCTGCTCGGGCATGCTCATCCGGGCCGCGAGCCGCTCCGGGACACCGACGCGCGGGGTGTGCGAGGGCAGGGGAGCGTCCCCCCGGGGATTTCCAGTCATGGCAGCGAATGTCGCAGCATCACCCGACCGTTGCGGGGTATCGCGGTGAACGGAGGTTTACCGGCTCCCCATGTGTCCGTATGGCGGACGTTACGTGTCAAGCGATGGGACGGGGCGTAAGGTCCAAACATGTCTCGCAGCATTCGCCTCGCAGTGATCCCCGGTGACGGTATCGGCCAGGAAGTCGTGGCCCAGGGCCTGAAGGTCCTGACCGCGGTCCTCCCGCAGGACGTCAAGCTGGAAACCAAGGAGTACGACCTTGGTGCCAAGCGCTGGCACGCGACCGGCGAGACCCTGCCGGACGCGGAGCTGGAGTCGCTCAAGCAGCACGACGCGATCCTGCTCGGCGCCATCGGGGACCCGTCCGTCCCGTCCGGTGTGCTGGAGCGCGGGCTGCTGCTCAAGCTCCGCTTCGCCTTCGACCACTTCGTCAACCTGCGCCCGTCGAAGCTCTTCCCGAACACCGCCACCCCGCTGGCCGGCCGCCCCGACATCGACTTCGTCGTGGTGCGCGAGGGCACCGAGGGCCCGTACACGGGCAACGGCGGCTCCCTGCGCACCGGCACGCCGGCCGAGGTCGCCACCGAGGTCAGCGTCAACACCGCCTACGGTGTCGAGCGCGTGGTCCGCGACGCGTACGAGCGCGCCAACGCCCGCCCCCGCAAGAAGCTGACGCTGGTTCACAAGAACAACGTCCTGGTCTACGCGGGCCACATGTGGAAGAACATCTTCGACAAGGTCGGCCAGGAGTACCCCGAGGTCACCACCGACTATCTGCACGTCGACGCGGCGACGATCTTCTTCGTCACCCAGCCCGAGCGGTTCGACGTGATCGTCACCGACAACCTCTTCGGCGACATCCTCACCGACCTCGCGGCGGCCGTCACCGGCGGCATCGGCCTGGCCGCCTCGGGGAACATCAACCCGACCGGTCAGTTCCCCTCGATGTTCGAGCCGGTGCACGGCTCCGCGCCGGACATCGCGGGCACCGGCAAGGCCGACCCGACGGCGACGATCCTCTCGGTCGCCCTGCTCCTGCGCCACCTCGGCTTCGAGCCGCAGGCCGCCCGCATCGAGGAGGCCGTCGCCGCCGACCTGGAGGCCAGGGACGGCGCGGCCCGCAGCACGGACGAGATCGGCGACGCCCTCGCCGCGCGAGTAGCGGGCTGAGGCCCGCAGCGCAATACCAGCACCCCACGACAGCGCCGGGCCAGGACACACCGTCCAGGCACCGGCGCTGTCCGCGTTGACCCACTCTGGGCTACCGCCCGGTTGGGTGCGACCATCGGACCCGGACCGCGCACACCGGTTCCGGCGGCGGAGACCCACGAGCGATAATCGGACGTGGCGTCGCCGCCCGCGGAAAACTCGGACGTCCCAGTAACGACCGGTACGTTCAAGATCCCGGTGCGCGCGGCCGCCACAAACCGCACCGGTGCCGCACGGTGGGGGCCGACCCCACTCACCCCCGGCCGGAGGGCTGGGCCGGATACCCGCGGTATCGGATCACGCAGTGAAGGACATGCATTCATGACGACGCCCACGATCGAGCTCAAGCCCTCCTCGCACCCGCTGTCCGACGCGGAGCGGGAGCAGATCCTGGCCGCCCCCGGCTTCGGCCGCCACTTCACCGACCACATGGTGACGATCAGGTGGACCGAGGGCCGCGGCTGGCACGACGGACAGCTCGTGCCGTACGGGCCGCTCTCCCTCGACCCGGCGACCAACGTCCTGCACTACGCGCAGGAGATCTTCGAGGGGCTCAAGGCCTACCGCCAGCCCGACGGCTCCGTCGCCATGTTCCGCCCCGACGCCAACGCCCGGCGCTTCCAGGCCTCGGCCCGCCGTCTGGCCATGCCCGAGCTGCCCGTCGAGACCTTCATCGAGGCCTGCGACCTGCTGGTCGAGCAGGACAAGAAGTGGGTGCCCGCACACGGCGGCGAGGAGTCGCTCTACCTGCGGCCTTTCATGATCGCAACGGAGGTCGGGCTGGGCGTGAAGCCCGCCAACGAGTACCTCTTCGTCGTGATCGCCTCGCCCGCGGGCGCGTACTTCGCCGGCGGCGTCAAGCCGGTCTCCATCTGGCTGTCCGAGGACCGGGTGCGCGCCGTGCCGGGCGGCATGGGCGACGCCAAGACCGGCGGCAACTACGCCGCGTCGCTGCTCGCCCAGGCCGAGGCCGCGGTGCACGGCTGCGACCAGGTCGCCTACCTCGACGCCGTGGAGCACAAGTGGGTCGAGGAGCTCGGCGGCATGAACCTGTACTTCGTGTACGGCGACAAGATCGTCACCCCCACGCTGACCGGCTCCCTGCTGGCCGGTGTCACCCGTGACTCGCTGCTGTCCGTCGCCCGCGACCTGGGCTTCGAGTCCGAGGAGGCCCGGGTCTCGATCGACCGGTGGCGGGCCGACACCGAGAACGGCACCCTCACCGAGGTCTTCGCCTGCGGTACCGCCGCCGTGATCACCCCGGTCGGCACGGTCAAGAGCGCGGGCGGCGAGTGGACGCAGTCCGACGGCGAGCCGGGCAAGGTCACGCTGAAGCTGCGCGAGGCGCTGCTGGACATCCAGCGGGGCGTCGCCGACGACAAGCACGGCTGGATGCACCAGCTGGGCTGATCCGCCGCTCCGGGGCGCCTCCCCGGACACGACCGAGGCCGCCGCCGACCATCGGGTCGGGGGCGGCCTCGGCCGTGCTCACATCGGCTCAGCCGACCTCCGCGGACGCTTCCGCGGGGGAGGCGGGGGGACGAGGGCGCAGCGCCGGGACCGGGCGCGGATCGCGGGCGGTGAGGGCGAGGTAGGCCGCACCGGCCACCGCGGCCGCGAGCAGGAAGCTGACGTCGATGCCGCCCGTGTAGGCCAGCAGCGGGCCCTCGTACAGCGGCGTGGCCACCGCCATCAGGCCGACCACCGAGCCCAGCGCCCAGGCGACGGCCGCCCGGACGCTCCAGCCGCCGGTGAACCAGTACCGGCCGCCGCGTGTGCCGCGGTTGTAGACCTGGAGGGACTCCGCGTCGTATGCGCCGCGGCAGCGGATGAAACCGATCACCGTGATCACCGCCCAGGGCGTGCCGACCGCGGTCATCAGCAGGACGAAGGAGGTCATCGCGTCCTGCGCGGCCCACAGGAAGTGGCCGGCGTAGACCAGCGCGGTCGCGAGCGCGGCGACGACGTAGGTGGCCTGGGTGCGGGTCGCGCGCGGCAGGATGGCGTCCAGGTCCAGGCCCATGCTGTAGAGCATCAGCCCGGAGTTGCCGACCGAGCCGGCCGAGGCGTTGAGCAGCAGCAGCGCCAGGTACCAGAACGGGGCGCCGGCCACCAGCGGGCCCGCGTAGTCCTCGCCCGCACCGACCGCGAGGGCGGTGAACGTGCCGAACAGCTGCGGCACCAGGAGACCGACGACCAGGCCCAGGCAGGTGGCGCCGAAGACCTTCTTCGAGCTGTGCCGGCGCGGGGAGATGTAGCGGCTGTAGTCGCCGAGCAGGGTGATGAACGCGATCGGGCCGCTCAGGCCCGCGGAGACGGCGGCCAGCAGCCAGGTCTGCCAGAAGCCGCCCAGCAGATACGAGCTGCCGTGCGGCGCGGCGGTGGTGAAGGTGGCGGAGTACGCCACGATGCCGACGGCCAGCAGCAGGGTCAGGCCGACGGCGAGCACCTTGCTCAGCCGCAGCAGCACCCGGTAGCCGTAGACCGCGCCGACGGCGGTGGCGCCGGCGAGCAGGGCGTAGACCAGGGCGTAGGTCCCGCCGCCGGTCGGCAGCCCGGTCAGGCGGTGCAGGCAGCCGACGACCGCGTCGCCGCCGACCCACAGGGTCAGTGCGGTGTAGCCGAGCGAGAGCAGCAGCCCGATCACCGAGCCGATGAGCCGGCCGCGTACGCCGAAGTGGGCGCCGCTGCTGGTGGAGAGGTTGGTGGCGCTGCGCAGCGAGACCAGCGCGAGCGGGGCGGTCAGCAGGGTGCCGACGAGCGTGCCCGCCACCAGGGAGGTCACCGAGGGCCAGAAACCGAGCCCGAAGGAGACCGGTAGCCAACCGAAGATCACCACGCCGAGGGCGAGGTTCGATCCGAGCAGGATCGAGACGAGGTCGCGCGGACCGCTGGTGCGCTCCTCGTCCGGGATGGTGTCGACTCCGCGTTGTTCGATCGGCATGAGGGCTCCCCTGAGAGGCCGGACAACAGTGTCTGAGCAGTGCTCTGCGTGCAGTGCTCCGTGAGGTGGAAGTGCTCGATGTGAGCGGGTCCCGCAGCGCCGGACCAGCGGTGCGAGATCGTTTTGAGCAGTACTCTATTCACCGCTTATTTAGAACAGCGCTCAATGTGACTCATCACTGCGGGGTAGGTCAATGCTTCCCCGTTGACTAGTTTCATGGTTAGAGTGATGCTCTAATCGAGCTGGAGGTGTGACGGGATGCGGCTGACCCCCACGGAACGCGACCGGCTGCTGCTGTTCGGCGCGGCCGAGCTGGCGCGGACGCGCCGGGCCCGCGGACTGAAGCTGAATGTGCCCGAGGCGACCGCGTTGATCGCGGACACAGTCTGCGAGGCGGCGCGGGACGGGCGCCGCCTCGCTCAAGCCATCGAGGCGGCACGCAGCGTGCTCGGTCCGGACGATGTGCTGCCGGGCGTGGCCGACGTGGTCACCGAGGTGCATGTGGAGGCCGTCTTCGACGACGGCTCCCGGCTCGCGGTGGTCAGCGACCCGATCGGCGCCGGCCCGGTGGCCGGGGAGAGCGACCCGACGTCCGCGCCCGGCGCCGTGCTCCCCGGCCCGGCCGACCCGGAGCCCGAGCCCGCGGTGGTGCTGACCGTGCGCAACACCGCGACGGTGCCCATCAGCGTCACCTCGCACTTCCACTTCTTCGAGGCCAACCCCCGGCTGGACTTCGACCGCGGTGCCGCGTACGGCATGCGGCTGTGCGTCCCGGCCGGCTCGTCCGTGCGGTTCGACCCGGGCGGTGCCTCGGAGGTCGGTCTGGTCCCGATCGGCGGCGCCCGGATCGCGATCGGCTTCGCCGGTCTCGTGGACGGCCCGCTGGACGCACCGGGCGCGAAGACGGAAGCGCTGCGGCGGGCCGCCGCCTGCGGCTACCTGGGAGCGGAGGAGCAGGCATGACCATCGACCCCCACGAGTACGCGTCGGTACACGGCCCGCGGGCCGGTGACCGGGTCGTCCTCGGCGACTCGGGCCTGGTCGTCCGGGTCGAGTCCGACGCCCAGAAGCCCGGCGACGAGTTCCTGGCCGGCTTCGGCAAGACCGCCCGCGACGGGCTGCTGCTCAAGGCGGCCGCGGTCCGCGAGACCTGCGACGTCGTGATCAGCAACGTGCTGGTCATCGACGCCGTACAGGGCATCCGCAAGGTGTCCATCGGCATCCGCCAGGGCCGGATCCACGCCATCGGGCGGGCCGGCAACCCCGACACCCTCGACGGCGTCGACGTCGTCGTCGGCACCGGCACCTCGATCGTCTCCGGCGAAGGCATGATCGCCACCGCCGGCGCCGTCGACACCCATGTCCATCTGCTCTCGCCGCGCGTCATGGAGGCCTCGCTGGCCTCCGGCGTGACCACGATCATCGGCCAGGAGTTCGGCCCGGTCTGGGGTGTGGGCGTCAACTCCCCGTGGGCGCTCGGCCACGCCTTCGGCGCCTTCGACGCCTGGCCGGTCAACATCGGCTTCCTCGGCCGCGGCTCCTCCTCGGGCGACGCCCCGCTGGTCGAGGCGCTCGCCGAGGGCGGCGCCTGCGGCTTCAAGGTGCACGAGGACATGGGCGCGCACGCCCGGGCCCTGGACACCGCGCTGCGCGTCGCCGAGGACCACGACGTCCAGGTCGCGCTGCACAGCGACGGCCTCAACGAGTGCCTCAGCGTCGAGGACACCCTGCGTGTCCTGGACGGCCGTACCATCCACGCCTTCCACATCGAGGGCTGCGGCGGCGGACACGTCCCCAACGTCCTGAAGATGGCCGGTGTCCCCAACGTCATCGGCTCCTCCACCAACCCCACCCTCCCCTTCGGGCGGGACGCGGTCGCCGAGCACTACGGCATGATCGTCTCGGTCCACGACCTGAAGACCGACCTGCCGGGCGACGCCGCGATGGCCCGCGACCGCATCCGGGCCGGGACGATGGGCGCCGAGGACGTACTGCACGACCTCGGGGCGATCGGCATCACCTCCTCCGACGCCCAGGGCATGGGCCGGGCCGGCGAGACCGTGCGCCGGACCTTCGCCATGGCCGGCAAGATGAAGGCCGAGCTGGGCCCCATGGAGGGCGACGGCGCCCACGACGACAACGCCCGCGTGCTGCGCTACATCGCCAAGCTCACCATCAACCCCGCCATCGCCCACGGCCTCTCGCACGAGATCGGGTCGATCGAGGTCGGCAAGATGGCCGACATCGTGCTGTGGAAGCCGCAGTTCTTCGGCGCCAAACCGCAGCTGGTGCTGAAGTCCGGTTTCCCCGCCTACGGCGTCACCGGCGACCCGAACGCCGCCACCGACACCTGCGAACCCCTGGTGCTCGGGCCGCAGTTCGGGGCCCACGGCGCGACCCCCGCCGAGATCTCGGTCGCCTTCGTCGCGGCCGCCGCGGTCGAGCAGGGCGGCGACCACCTGCCCACCCGCCGCCGGCGGGTCGCCGTCCGCGGCACCCGAGGCATCGGCCCCGGCGACCTCGTCCACAACTCCCGGGTCGGACAGGTCCAGGTCGACGGGCGCAGCGGACTGGTCACCCTCGACGGCGACCCGATGCGCTCCGAGCCGGCCGACACCGTCTCGCTGTCCCGGCTCTACTTCCTGTGAACCGCACCGCCGGTGCACCCCACCGCCGGCGCCCATCCGCCGGCACCACCGCCACAGACCCTGAGGACCCCCGCATGAGCACCCCTGCCGCCGACGGTTTCCGCATGCCCCCGGAGTGGGCCCGCCACGAGCGCACCTGGATGGCCTGGCCCGGCCCCAACTTCACCTTCGGCGAGGAGGGCGGCGAGACGCTGGCCGCGGCCCGCCGCGCCTGGGCCGGCGTCGCCCGCGCGGTCCGCCGCTTCGAGCCGGTCACCGTCGTCGCCGGCCCCGGCCAGGCCGAGGGCGCCCGAGCCCTCCTCGGGGCGGACATCGAGATCGTCGAGCGCCCGCTGAACGACGCCTGGATGCGCGACATCGGCCCCACCTTCCTCACCGACGGCAAGGGCTCGCTGGCCGCCGCCGACTGGGTGTTCAACGGCTGGGGCGCCCAGGAGTGGGCCCGCTGGGACCTCGACGAGAAGATCGCCGAGCAGGTCTCGGCACTGGCCGGCGCCCGCCGCTACGCCACCCCCCTGGTCAACGAGGGCGGCGGTATCCACATCGACGGCGAGGGCACCGTCCTGCTCACCGAGACCGTCCAGCTCGACCCGGGCCGCAACCCCGGCCGCACCGCCCAGGAGGTCGAGGCCGAGATCCACGCCCACCTCGGCACCACCAAGGCGATCTGGCTGCCGCGCGGCCTGGCCGCGGACTACGGGCAGTTCGGCACCCGCGGCCATGTCGACATCGTCGCCGCCTTCGCCCGCCCCGGCACCGTGCTCGTGCACACCCAGCCCGACCCCGACCACCCCGACCACGCGATCTGCAACGAGATCGTCAAGCTGCTCAGCTCCGCCACCGACGCCAAGGGCCGGCAGCTGGAGGTCGTCGAGGTGCCCGCGCCGACCGTCATCGAGGAGCACGGCGAGCTGGTCGACTACTCCTACATCAACCACTACCTCTGCAACGATGGCGTGGTGCTGTGCGCCTTCGACGACCCGCGCGACGAGGAGGCGGCCGCCATCTTCCGCCGGCTCTTCCCCGACCGGACGGTGACCCTCGTCGACGCCCGTACGATCTTCGCAGCGGGTGGCGGTATCCACTGCATCACCCAGCAGCAGCCCGAGGCCTGATCCGCAGGCCCGCCCAGCCGACCCGGAGGTCCCCGTGCCCGGTCCCGTGCGCCGTCCCCGGCGCCGGCTCAACCAGCCCCGCGAGCAGGTCCTGGCCGCGGCGATGGCCACCATCGCCGCGGAGGGCCTGGACCGGCTGACCATGGCCGGACTGGGCCGCGAGGTCGGCATGAGCAGCGGCCACATCCTCTACTACTTCGGTACGAAGGACGAGCTGCTGCTGCAGACCCTCCAGTGGAGCGAGGAGCAGCTCGGCGCCGAGCGCCGGGCCGCCCTCTCCCGCCGCGTCCCCGCCCGCGAACGCCTGGACGCGCTGATCGACCTCTACCTGCCCGACGGCCACCGCGACCCGCGCTGGACGCTGTGGCTGGAGGTCTGGAACCGCTCCCAGAACGCCGACGACGAGACCCGCGAGCGCCAGCTCGAACTGGAACTCGCCTGGCACCGCGACCTGGTCGCCCTGCTCGTCGAGGGCGCCTCGAAGGGCGAGTTCCGCTCCGTCGACGCCGAACGCCTCGCCACCCGGATCCGCGCCCTCCTCGACGGCTTCGGCACCCACCTCGTCGTAGGCCTCCCCGGCACGGACCGGGCCCAGGTCCGCGAGCACATACACGAGTTCCTGGACGAGTCGCTCACGCCGTGAGGGTGGCTCTACGACGGGCTCTGCGGAGGTGTGGCACCCCTGCGAGGGGTGCGGGGCGGCGCGCTCGGTCGTGGCGAGACCGGTCGTGACGCGGTCTCGACACGTATGACCGCGCTGTCGGTCACGCCCCCGGGAGGAAGTGCCGGCGGTACATCTCGACCGCCTGCTCCGGCGGGTAGTTGGGCAGTGCGCCGACCGCGCCGTCCGCCTTGGAGATCACGATGTGGGAGCCGCCCGGATCACGCGGATAGGCGGTCGGGTCCTCCCGCGGTGGAAACACCGGATACACCAGATAACCGATGTCGAATTCATGGACATGGAGCGTCGGTTGCACCCCGTCCGGCCAGACACTCGGAAAGTGATTCCGCCCGATTCCCAGCGCTTCGTCGGCGCTGGTGGGAATGGGCCGTCGTCCCTCTTGCGGCTGCGGTTCGGACATGCCGATTCTCTCTCGTCTCTCGCGTGGAGCCGGTCCCGGCACGGGGCGGGGTGCGGCGCGGTCCCGGCAGCCTCGACACTACGGCACGGTGTCCGGCCTTCTGGTGGCCGTTTCGACGGCCGCGAGTATCACCTCTGAAGGTTCTCCGAAGGCCCCCTGGAGCACGAAGTGTTGGGGGCGGAGCCGACGCAACCCGGGAGCACCTCATGGCCGATCTCCGGCAAAGGCTCGAACAGGGCAGGCCGGTGCTGGTCGGCTCGCGGAAGCCGGAAAAGGACGAGGCGCCGCGTGGTGCCCCCGTCGCCCCTCCGCCCTGCACCGCCCCCGTGAACACAACGCACTCAAGTACGCGGGATCGTTGCCGCCCCGGCTCTTGCCGACGGACCGTCGGTCCGCGACCGTGATCGGCTATGGGACGAGAGCAATGGAAGAAGATCTGGGTCGGCTCGGCCGGCAACATGGTCGAGTGGTTCGACTGGTTCGTCTACGCCAGTTTCGCGGTCTACTTCGCGGATTCGTTCTTCCCCAAGGGGAACGACACCGCGAACCTCATGAACACCATGGGGATTTTCGCCGTCGGATTCTTCATGCGACCGGTGGGCGGCTGGCTGCTCGGCCGGATCGGCGACCGCAAGGGACGCAAGGCCGCACTCACGCTGACCGTCACGCTGATGTCCGCCTCGGCGGTGCTGATCGCCATCGCACCGACATACGCCGTCGCCGGCTATGGCGGAGTGGCCGTACTGCTCATCGCCCGGATGCTGCAGGGGCTTTCGGTCGGCGGGGAGTACGCGGCCAGCGCCACCTATCTCACCGAGGCCTCCGCTCCGGGGCAGCGCGGCTTCGCCTCCAGCTTCCAGTACGTGTCGATGACCGCGGGCCAGTTGGTCGGCCTCGGCCTGCAGATCGTGCTGCAGCGCACGATGTCCGAGGAGGCGCTGCACAGCTGGGCCTGGCGGATCCCGTTCATCGTCGGTGCCCTGGGCGCCGGGATCGTCTTCTATCTGCGGCGCAACATGCTGGAGACCGAGGTCTACGCCGCGGACGACAGCGCCAACGCCGACCCCGCGCGCGGCACCCTCAAGGCGCTGCTGGCCCACAAGCGGGAGGCGTTCTTGGTCATCGCGCTCACCATGGGCGGCACGGTCGCGTACTACACGTACACGACCTACCTCACCAAGTACCTCTCGGGCAGCGTGGGGATGGACAAGCCGACCGCCTCACTGGTCAGCTTCTGCGCGCTGTTCCTGTTCATGTGCCTGCAGCCGCTGGCGGGCAAGCTCTCCGACCGGATCGGGCGGCGGCCGCTGCTGATCACCTTCGCGGTCGGTTCGACGTTCCTGACCGTGCCGATCATGACGCTGCTCAAGCACGCGGGCAGCTTCTGGCCGGCCCTCGGGCTCTCGCTGCTGGCGCTGGTCGTGGTCACCGGCTACACCTCGATCAACGCCTGTGTGAAGGCCGAGCTGTTCCCGACCGGAGTGCGGGCGCTGGGCGTGGCGCTGCCGTACGCCATCGCCAACGCGCTGTTCGGCGGCACCGCGGAGTACGTCGCCCTGTGGTTCAAGAACGGCGGCACCGAGTCCGGCTACTACTGGTACGTCGCCGGCTGCGCCGCCGTCTCGCTGATCGTCTACATCACGATGCGCGAGACCCGCACCATCGATCTGCACCGGGTCGGCAAGCCGGCCACGGGCGCGGGCGCCGACCGCTCGCCCGTGGGCGCGCCCGCCGCCGACTGAGGCGGCTCCCGGCCGAAAACGGCCTCCCCTGCCCGGGGGAGGCCGTTCCCGTCACCGGGGGATCCGCGGCCGGCCCCCGGCGGCTTGGCTGGGTGGCATGAAGAACGCCAGACACTTACTCCTGCCGCTGCTGCTGACGGCGCTGCTGGCCTCGGGCGCCGCGGTCCCGTCCGCGGCGGCGGCCCGGCCCGCCGAGGGCCGAGCCGCCGCCCACGAGGCAGCCGCCCGCCCGGCCGCCGACGACCTCTCCGCCCGACTCTCGGCCATCCCCGGCATGCGGATCGTCAAGGAGAACCACGCCCCGGCCGGCTACCGCGGGCTCGAACTGCGCTACCGCCAGCCCGTCGACCACCGGCACCCCGACCGTGGCACCTTCGAGCAGCGGCTGTTCCTGCTGCACCGCGCCACCGACCGGCCGATGGTGCTCAACACCAACGGCTACGGCCTCGACTACCAGGACCCCGCCCTGCGCGCCGAGCCGACCGAGATCCTGAAGAGCAATCAGATCAGCGTCGAGCAGCGGTACTTCGGCAGCTCCACTCCCCATCCCACCGACTGGACCAAGCTCGACATCTGGCAGGCGGCCACCGACCACCACCGGATCGTGCGGGCGCTGCGGACGATCTACCGCGCCCCCTGGATCTCCACCGGCGGCAGCAAGGGCGGGATGGCGACGGTCTACCACCGGCGTTTCTACCCGCACGACGTGGCCGGCTCCGTGGCGTACTCGGCGCTCAACAACATCGGCAACCGGGACGGCACCGCCGAGGACCGCTTCCTGGAGCGGGTCGGCAGCCCCGCCTGCCGCCATGCGCTCACCGCGGTCCAGCGCGAGCTGCTGGGAGCCCGCAGGACGGAGATGGCGGGCCGTATCGCCCACGCGGCCGCCGCCCACGGCGACACCCTGCACATCGTCGGCAGCGCCGACCGGCTGCTGGAATTCGCCACGCTGATGCTGCCGGAGCGCTTCTGGATGGCGCAGGGAGAGGAAGGCTGCGGTGGTATCCCCGGGCGCTCCGCGACCGGCGCGGCGCTCTACGCCTGGTTCGACGGGCTGATGAGCCTCTGGGGCTACACCGACCTCTACGTCTCCACGGTCACCGCGTCCTTCTACCAGCTGGGCACCCAACTCGGCATGGGCGAGCGGGCCGCCCCGCAGCTGGCCGGAATGCTGCGCCACCCCGGGATCCAGCGGATCCGCACCCTCGTGCCGCGGCACATCCCGATGCGCTTCCAGCCGGCGGCCATGCCCGACATCGACCGCTGGGTGCGCCACCACGGCAGTGAGCTGATGTTCGTCTACGGCGGGAACGACCCCGTCCGGGCCCAGCCGTTCCGTACCGGCCCCGGCAGCCGTGACACCCACGTCTACGTGGCCCCGCACACAGGCCACCACATGAGCCTCGACAAGCTGTCGCCGGGGGACCGGGAGCGGGCCACCGCGACGCTCCGCCGCTGGGCCGGGGTGGACACTCCGACCGCATAGTGAGACCGCCAGGTGCACCGTGCGTCCGATATGGCACACTGCGGACCGTGCTCTCGTTCGCCATGATTATTGGCAGCAGGCGCGCCGGTCCGCAGTGACCGCCCCGTACGACCCGAGTACGGCGCGGCCACCGTCGTCCCAGACCCGCGCGCAGACCTCTCGCACCCGCGAGGGGTTTTTTCGTTTCCGGCCCACCACTCACCGGATGCGGAGCGCGAGGGAGCATGGAGGGACGGTGGAACCGGTTATTCCGGTAGACCGAGACCCCGACAGGAGCCAGACCAGCATGACGGACGCACCCG
The DNA here is from genome assembly GCF_045690365.1 of Streptomyces sirii. Lineage (NCBI taxonomy): Bacteria > Bacillati > Actinomycetota > Actinomycetes > Kitasatosporales > Streptomycetaceae > Streptomyces > Streptomyces sirii. The sequence goes on from NZ_CP147982.1 coordinate 6,383,473, forward strand.
CAGCCTCTCCGGCGCCCGCCCCCCGGCCCGCCGGCGCGGTGTCCGACGACTTCCATGTCTTCGACACCACGCTCCGCGACGGCGCGCAGCGCGAGGGCATCAACCTCACCGTCGCGGACAAGCTGACCATCGCCCGGCACCTCGACGACTTCGGCGTCGGCTTCATCGAGGGCGGCTGGCCCGGCGCCAACCCCCGCGACACCGAGTTCTTCCAGCGCGCCCGCGAGGAGATCGACTTCCGGCACGCCCAGCTGGTGGCCTTCGGCGCGACCCGCAAGGCCGGCGTCCGGGTCGAGGACGATCCGCAGGTCGCCGCGCTCCTCGCGTCCGGAGCGCCGATCATCACGCTGGTCGCCAAGTCCCATGTCGGGCACGTGGAGCTGGCGCTGCGCACCACGCCGGAGGAGAACCTCGCGATGGTGCGGGACACCGTCGCCCACCTGCGGGCCCAGGGCCGCCGGGTCTTCCTCGACTGCGAGCACTTCTTCGACGGCTATGCGCTGGACGCGGTCTACGCCAAGCAGGTGGTCCGCACCGCGAGCGAGGCCGGCGCCGATGTCGTGGTGCTCTGCGACACCAACGGCGGCATGCTGCCGGCGCAGATCACCGCGGTCGTCCGGACCGTCCTCGCGGACACCGGCGCGCGGCTGGGCATCCACGCCCAGGACGACACCGGCTGCGCGGTGGCCAACACGCTGGCGGCGGTGGACGCCGGCGCCACCCACGTCCAGTGCACCGCCAACGGCTACGGCGAGCGGGTCGGCAACTCCAACCTCTTCCCGGTCGTCGCGGCCCTGGAGCTGAAGTACGGGCGCCGGGTGCTGCCGGAGGGCAAGCTCGCCGAGACCACCCGGATCTCGCACGCCATCGCCGAGGTCGTCAACCTCACCCCCTCCACCCACCAGCCCTACGTCGGCGTCTCCGCCTTCGCCCACAAGGCCGGGCTGCACGCCTCCGCCATCAAGGTCGACCCGGACCTCTACCAGCACATCGACCCGGCGCTGGTCGGCAACACCATGCGGATGCTGGTCTCCGACATGGCCGGCCGGGCCTCCATCGAGCTCAAGGGCAAGGAGCTGGGCTTCGACCTGAGCGGCGACCGCGATCTGGTCGGCCGGGTCGTCGCACGGGTCAAGGAGCGCGAACTGGCGGGCTACACCTACGAGGCCGCCGACGCCTCCTTCGAGCTGCTGCTGCGGGAGGAGGTCCGGGGCAAGGCGCTGCGCTACTTCGAGGTGGAGTCCTGGCGCGCGATCGTCGAGGACCGCCCCGACGGCACACACGCCAACGAGGCGACCGTGAAGCTGTGGGCCAAGGGCGAGCGGATCGTCTCCACCGCCGAGGGCAACGGCCCGGTCAACGCGCTGGACCGGGCGCTGCGGGTGGGCCTGGAGCGGATCTATCCGCAGCTGGCGCACATGGAGCTGGTCGACTACAAGGTCCGCATCCTCGAAGGCGCCCTGGGCACCGGCTCGATCACCCGGGTCCTGGTCTCCACCGGCGACGGCCGCGGCGAGTGGTCCACGGTCGGCGTCGCGGAGAACGTGATCGCCGCGTCCTGGCAGGCGCTGGACGACGCCTACGCCTACGGGCTGCTGCGCGCCGGGGTCGAGCCGCAGGAGTGAGCGGCGCCGACGCGGTATGACCGCGGCCCCGCACGGCCCTCGGGGGAGGAGCCGGCGCGGGGCCGCGGCGCTTGGGGGGCGGTCAGGCCCGGGGTCAGGCCTGCGGGGCCGCCTTGACCGCGGAGATGTCGAAGGTGAGCTTGGCCTTGTCGCTGACCATCACCCCGCCGGCCTCCAGCGCCGCGTTCCACGTCAGGCCCCAGTCGGAGCGCAGGATCTCGGCGTTGCCCTCGAAGCCGACCCGCTCGGAGCCGTAGACGTCGGTGGCCGAGCCGTTGAACGTCAGGTCGATGGTGAGCGGCTTGGTGACGTCCCGCAGGGTGAGGTCGCCGGTGATGCGGTAGCGGTCGCCGCCCAAGTGCTCGGCGGCGGTGCTGCGGAAGGTCATCAGGGGGAAGGTCTCGGCGTCGAAGAAGTCGGCGCTGCGCAGGTGGGCGTCGCGGTCGGCGATCCCGCTGTCGATGCTGGCGATCTTGATGTCGAGCGACGCGGTGGACCGGGACGGGTCGCTGCCGTCGAGGCCGAGCGTGCCCGCGTAGTCGCCGAAGCTGCCGCGGACGTTGGTGACCATGGCGTGCCGGACCGTGAAGCCGATGCTGCTGTGGGCCGGGTCGATGGTGTAGTCGCCGGTCAGTGCGGCCAGCGCGGGGTCCGCGTCGAGGACGGCGGCGGGGGCGGTGGTGCGCTTGCGGTTGAACAGAGCCATGGCTCCTCCTCCGGGACGGATGCTGCGGGCAGCATTTTGTTTAAGGTTCAACGAGATGTCCGCCACCGTAGCGCGGTTTAGTTCAACATTCAACCTCTCGTGGGGATGTGTCGACGTGCGGGGACGGCCGGCTCGGCCGGACGGGTGGCCGGGGAGGAGGGTGCCGCCTGGTCATTGCCGCCGCGTGCGGGCCCGTGCTAGACCAGCGGGAACTCCCAAGTGCGCAGCGCCACATCCCAGTTGACGCCATGGAGAGGACCGACCGTGTCGCTCGACCCCGCCACGCCCGTCTGGTCACGCAGAGGATTTCTCGCCGCCGCGAGTGCCCTCGGCCTCGCCGCCGCCCGCCCCGCGGCCGCCGCTCCGGCCGATCCGTACGACGTCCTCCGGGCCCGCTGGTGCGGGCTGGCGCTCGGCACCGGCTTCGACCCCGGCGCGCCGCCGTACGCCGCCGTGCTCAAGGAGACCGGCGACCTCGCCGCGGCCTATCGGTCTGCGATGCGGCCGGCGGCCCACTCGCTCTGGGACGACTGCCCCTACGATCCGCCGTCCGGCATCACCCGGAGCTACAACCGGCTGTGCACCATGGCCCACGCCTACGCCCAGCCCGGCACCGGCCGCACCGGCGACCCCGGGCTCGCCGACTGCCTGCTCACCGGCCTGGACCACCTCGAAGCCACCGTCTACCACGCCGGCACCACCCGCTACGGCAACTGGTGGGAGTGGCAGATCGGCAGCCCCAGACTCCTCCTCGACACCCTCGCGATCCTCGCCGACCGCCTGCCCGGCGACGGGCCGCCCGGCGAGCTGCGCGACCGCTGCCTGGCCGCCGTCGACCACTTCGTCCCCGACGCCATGCTCGGCGACTACGCCGGCACCAGCACCGGCGCCAACCGCGTCGACCTGTGCCGGGTGGTCGCGCTGCGCGGCGTCCTCGGCCGCGCCCCCGCCAAGATCGCACTGGCCCGGGACGCCCTCTCCCCGGTCTTCCCCTACGTCACCGAGGGCGACGGCCTCTACGCCGACGGCTCCTTCGTCCAACACTCCTGGGTCGCCTACTCCGGCACCTACGGCTATGTCCTGCTCGACGGCCTGGGCCGGCTGTTCACCCTGCTCGGCGACTCGCCCTGGCCGATCACCGACCCGGCCCGGCAGATCGTCTTCGACAGCGTCGAGCGCGCATACGCCCCGCTGCTCCACAACGGCCTGATGATGGACAGCGTCAACGGGCGCGCCGTCAGCCGCGGCTATCTCCAGGGCGACGAGCGGCGGGTGCTGCGCAGCGACCACTACCACGGGCATGCGCTGATCGCCGCCGTCGCGCTGCTCGCCGAGGCCGCCGGCGGCGCCGAACGGGCGCGCTGGCACGGCATGATCAAGGGCTGGATCGCCCGCGACACCACGCTGCCGGTCCGTACCGACCGGCAGTACGGCGTCGCCGACCTCGCCCGCCTGCACAAGATCGCCGACGGTCCGGTGGCCGCGACCCCCGAGCCCGTGGGGCACCGCCTCTTCCCGGCCATGGACCGCGCCGTGCACCGCCGCCCCGGCTGGGCCGCGGGCCTGGCCATGGCCTCGGACCGCATCACGTACTACGAGAACGGCAACGGCGAGAACCCGCGGGGCTGGCACACCGGCGCCGGGATGCTCTATTGGTGGGGCGCCGACTTCGGGGGCGACCAGTACACGGACGCCTTCTGGCCCACCGTCGACCCCTACCGGCTGCCCGGAACCACCGTGTCCACCAAGCGGCTCGCCGACAACGAGGGCGGCGGCTGGGGCGAACCCAAGCCCACCGCGCGCTGGGTCGGCGGCACCACCGACGGCGAGTTCGCCGCGATCGGCCAGGACCTGCGCGGCCTGTCCTCGACGCTGACCGCGCAGAAGTCCTGGTTCGCGCTGGCGGACTGCGTCGTCTGCCTGGGCGCCGGCATCACCTCCGGCGACGGTGCGCCCGTCGAGACCGTCGTCGACAACCGTCGCCTGGGGGAGTACGGCACCCACATGCTCACCGTCGACGGCGCGGCCCAGCCCGCCGCGCTCGGCCACCGCGCCTCCTTCCGCCGCGCGCGCTGGGCCCACCTCGCCGGGCACGGCGGCTGGGTCTTTCCCGGATCCCCCGGCGGCGCCGCCCTGAACACGCTGCGCGAGGCCCGTACCGGCTCCTGGCACGACATCAACGCCACCTCCTCCCGGGAGCCGTTCACCCGCCGCTACCTCACCCTCTGGCACGACCACGGCATCGACCCGACCGACGCCCGCTACGCCTACCTCCTGATGCCGGGCGCCACCGCCGGTGCCGTCGCACGGCGCGCCGCCGACCGGCGCTGGCTGACCGTGCTCGCCAACGACGCCGGCCGACAGGCCATCGCGGTCCACCCGCTCGGCGTAACGGCGGCGAACTTCTGGCGCGCCGGTCGGGCGGGGCCGCTCGAAAGCAGCGGTCCGGCGAGCGTGCTGGTGCGCGAGCGGCGGTCCATGGCACGAGGGCGGACGGCCCGGCTCTGCGTCGCCGCCCCGGACCGCTCCGGCGATACGCTGGCGATCACCTGGTCACGGCCGGTGCGCGAGGTGCTGGGCCACGATCCGGCGATCGAGGTGCTGGCCACGGGGCCGTCCCTGCGGCTGCGGCTGGCCCCCGGCCGGAGCTGCGCCACCCACGGCTGCACGGTGCGGTTGCGCTGACCCGGTCCGTCGCGCTCCCTCCCCGCGCCGGTCACGACAACGTCACTCCGTCGTCGTTTGTCGGGCCCATACAGCGCAGGAGCGCTCCCGCCACCCGAACGGACGCCGGGACGCAGGCCGGGTACAGGACGGTTCTGTACTGCCTGCCCACCAAAACGCGTGGGACGTTGTACGAAACCGACATCGGTGTGCGGCGCCTCGCACACGTACCGTCGATACATGACCACTGTCGAAGATCTGCCCGCCGGCGCCACCGACGCCCGCGGGCGTGTCGCCGAGCTGCACGCCATCCGTGAGCAGGTCCGGCGAGGACCCAGCGAGCGGGCGACCGAAGCGCAGCGTGCCAAGGGCAAGCTGACGGCACGCGAGCGGATCGAGCTGCTGCTGGACGAGGGTTCGTTCAACGAGGTCGAGCCGCTGCGGCGGCACCGGGCGACGGGCTTCGGCCTGGAGGCCAAGAAGCCCTACACCGACGGCGTGATCACCGGCTGGGGCACCGTCCACGGCCGGACCGTGTTCACCTACGCACACGACTTCCGGATCTTCGGCGGCGCGCTCGGCGAGGCGCACGCCACCAAGATCCACAAGATCATGGACATGGCCATCCAGGCCGGTGCCCCGCTGGTCTCCCTCAACGACGGCGCCGGCGCCCGCATCCAGGAGGGCGTCTCCGCCCTGGCCGGCTACGGCGGCATCTTCCAGCGCAACACCAAGGCGAGCGGGGTCATCCCGCAGATCTCGGTCATGCTCGGCCCGTGCGCGGGCGGCGCGGCCTACAGCCCCGCCCTGACCGACTTCGTCTTCATGGTCCGCGAGACCTCGCAGATGTTCATCACCGGCCCCGACGTGGTGCGCGCGGTGACCGGCGAGGAGATCACCCAGAACGGCCTGGGCGGCGCCGATGTGCACGCCGAGACCTCCGGCGTGGCGCACTTCGCCTACGACGACGAGACGACCTGCCTGGAGGAGGTCCGCTACCTCCTCTCCCTGCTGCCGGCCAACAACCGCGAGAACCCTCCGACGGTCGCCTGCGAGGACCCCGCCGACCGCTCCGGTGACGCGCTGCTGGACCTGGTCCCGGCCGACGGCAACCGCCCGTACGACATGCGCAAGGTCATCGAGGAGATCGTCGACGACGGCGAGTACCTGGAAGTCCACGAGCGCTGGGCGACCAACATCATCTGCGCGCTGAGCCGGCTCGACGGCAAGGTCGTGGGCATCGTCGCCAACCAGCCGCAGTCGCTGGCCGGTGTGCTGGACATCGAGGCCTCCGAGAAGGCCGCCCGCTTCGTCCAGATGTGCGACGCCTTCAACATCCCGATCATCACCCTCCTGGACGTCCCGGGCTTCCTGCCCGGCGTCGACCAGGAGCACGGCGGCATCATCCGGCACGGCGCCAAGCTGCTCTACGCCTACTGCAACGCCACCGTCCCGCGGATCTCGATCGTGCTGCGCAAGGCCTACGGCGGTGCGTACATCGTCATGGACTCGCAGTCCATCGGCGCCGACCTGACCTACGCCTGGCCGACCAACGAGATCGCGGTGATGGGCGCCGAGGGCGCCGCCAACGTCATCTTCCGCAAGCAGATCGCCGAGGCGGACGACTCCGAGGCCATGCGCACCCGCATGGTCAAGGAGTACAAGTCCGAGCTGATGCACCCGTACTACGCGGCCGAGCGCGGTCTGGTCGACGACGTCATCGACCCCGCCGACACCCGCCACACCCTCATCCGCGCCCTCGACATGCTGCGCACCAAGCACGCGGACCTGCCGGCCCGTAAGCACGGCAACCCGCCCCAGTAGCCACATCCCGCACCGCACCCGGCACCACGCCCACCGCGACGACGGAGAAGACACCGTGAACCCTGCCCATCGCACCGACTCCATCCGTGTGGAGAAGGGCCAGGCCAGCGAGGAAGAGCTGGCCGCCCTGACCGCCGTCCTCCTGGCCCGCGCCGCCCACCGGCCGGCCGCCCCGGCCGGCCCGCGCGCCACCGCCGCCCGCTGGCGCCGCCTGGAGCGCCAGAGCGGCTTCCACGGCGCCACCAGCTGGCAGCGCTGAACGACCCGGAAGTGACCGAGGGGCCCCGCACCACCGCGGGGCCCCTCGGCGTTTCCCGGGCGGATGCGAACCGCACCCGTACCGCCGCGATGTGCGGCTCCGTCGCCTATCGGCCGCGGTGTTCCGGTTCGGCAGTAGGCGTCCGAATCAAGGCGTAGGTTCGCCCCAATCATCGGGAGCAGAGCTGTTCAAGCCGAGCTCCCCGTGCTGGCATGCGCTCGTCATCCCACTCCTGGTGCTCCCGCGCCGCGGGCCCTAGGACGACCGGAAGGAAGTGCCCATGCTCAGCACGCTCGGTGCTGGTGCCGCAGTGGCATCCCTGCTCCTCGCCGGATCGGCATCCCCCACCACGCCGGCACGCCTCGGTGATGAACCGCCCACCGGAAAGATCACCATAACCGTCGCCACGGTCAACGGATCGGGCTGCAGACCCGGCAGCGCCGCGGTGGCCATCGCCCCCGACAACACCGCCTTCACCGTCACCTACAGCGAGTACCTCGCCCAGGCGGGCGGCTCCAGCAAGCCCACCGACGCCCGCAAGAACTGCCAGATCGCCCTGAACGTCCATGTCCCGCAGGGCTTCACCTACGCCATCGCCCGGGCCGACTACCGCGGTTATGCCTCTCTGGCCCCCGGCGCCAAGGGAATGGAGCAGGCGAACTACTACTTCCAGGGCCAGCAGGAGACGGCCCGCAAGAGCCACTCCTTCGCCGGCCCCTACGACAACAACTGGCAGACGTCGGACGAGACCGACATCGACGCCCTCGTGTACGCGCCCTGCGGCGAGGAGCGCTACTTCAACATCAACACCGAGCTACGGGTGGACGGCAAGTCCGCGGACCCCAGGGCCACCAGCTTCATGGCCATGGACTCCACCGACGGCAGCATCAACACCCTGTACCACTTCGCCTGGAAGCAGTGCCCCGCGCGCCGGTGACGCCGCGCTGAGGTCCGGGCCCGTATGCGGCCGCGGACGGGCCCGGACGGGTACGACGAAGGCCCCCGCACCCAGAAGGTGTGGGGGCCTTTCGTACGGCGCGAGCGGGCACGGGGAGCCCGGACGCGGCGCTGCGGTGTCCCTGGGCCCAGGGACGGCCTCGACTAGCGCAGGCGGGCCATCAGCGCGTGCTCCACGAGCGTGATGAGCGCGCTCTTGGCCTCGCTGCGGTGCCGGGCGTCGGTGATGATGATCGGCGCGTCCGGGCCGATCTGGAGCGCCTCACGGACCTCGTCGGGCGTGTACGGCTGGTGCCCGTCGAAGCCGTTGAGGGCGATGACGAACGGCAGGCCGCTGTTCTCGAAGTAGTCGACGGCCGGGAAGCAGTCGGCCAGGCGGCGGGTGTCCACCAGGACCACCGCGCCGATCGCGCCGCGTACCAGGTCGTCCCACATGAACCAGAAGCGGTCCTGACCGGGCGTACCGAAGAGGTACAGGATCAGGTCCTGGTCCAGCGTGATCCGGCCGAAGTCCATCGCCACGGTCGTGGTCGTCTTGTCCGGCGCGTGCGTGAGGTCGTCGATCCCCGCGGAGGCGGAGGTCATCACGGCTTCGGTACGCAGCGGATTGATCTCTGAGACGGCCCCGACGAACGTGGTCTTGCCCACGCCGAAGCCGCCCGCCACCACGATCTTCGCGGAGGTGGTGGAGCGGGCTGCACCGCTAGAGCTTGCGAAGTCCACTGAGCACCCTTTCGAGCAGTGTCACATCTGGCTGTCCGCCGGCGGTCTCGTCCCCGCCGGGCTGATGGATGGCGACGAGTCCGGCCTCCGCCAGGTCGGCGACGAGGATCCGGGCGACGCCGAGGGGGATGGAGAGAAGCGCGGAGATCTCGGCAACTGACTTGATCTCGCGGCAGAGGTGGCAGATGCGCTGGTGCTCCGGCAGCTGGCCGTGCAGCCGTGAGGGGTCGGCGGTCGTGCTGACCAGCGCCTCGATGGCGAGCTGGTAGCGCGGCCGGGTCCGTCCTCCGGTCATCGCGTACGGGCGCACGAGCGGATTGTGCGTGCCCCCGGTGGGGGACGGCTCGGGCGCCCGCCGCTGCGGCTGCACCGGCTGGATGCGGGGCGCCTGCGGCTGGTCGTACGGCGACGGCTCGTACGGCTGGGAGTCGTACGGCCGCTGCGGCTGCTGCTGGTGCTGCGGCGGCCGCGGCGGTTCGGACCGCTGCGGCCGGCGGCTCGGCGCAGACGGGAAGTTGAAGCGGTTGTTATGGGTCTCGCCCACAGGTCCGGACTCCTGCCCGGAACCGTACGGGTATCCGCTTGGGGGCGTTGCCACGTCTCCTCCTCCAACTTGCCAATCTGACGCCGGTCGCGCCACCGAACCATAAGGCGCGGTGGCGGGAAACGCACTGCCTGTCTGTTAGTTGAGAAGGCTGCCTTGCAGTTCGGCGCGGAGATCGGGCGTGAGAACGGTGCCCGCGCGGTCGACCAGCAGGGCCATCTCGTAACCGACGAGGCCGATGTCGCACTCGGGGTGCGCGAGCACGGCCAGCGACGATCCGTCCGAGACGGACATGATGAAGAGGAAGCCGCGCTCCATCTCCACCACGGTCTGGTTCACGCTCCCGCCCTCGAAGATGCGGGAGGCGCCGGCAGTCAGCGAGGTCAGCCCGGAGGCCACCGCCGCCAACTGATCGGCTCTGTCCCGAGGGAATCCCTCGGACATGGCAAGGAGGAGACCGTCCGCGGAGACCACGACCGTGTGCGACACCCCAGGGGTGTTGTCCACGAAGTTGGTGATCAACCAGTTCAGATTCTGCGCCGCCTGGCTCATCGGGCTCACACTAACGCTCCTGATCGTAGGTGCTGCCGGGGCCGAAGCCCTGTTGGTCATTCTGGGGGACCCCGGAGGGGTCCGTGCCGACGCTGCGTCCCTGCTGGACACCGCGGCGCAGGTTGCTCAGCCTGCCGCGGACGTCCTCCGGGGCGCGGGAGACCTGGGGGCCGCCCTGTGGGGTCTGCTCCGCGGCGCCTTCGACCAGGTTGGCCTTGGGCACCCGCCGGGGGAGGCCGGAGGCTGTGACTCCGCCCGCCTTCGGCTCGCGCAGCCGCTCCGCCCGCTCCCAGCGCTCGTCGTTGGAGCTGCGCCAGTCCGAGCCGTCCTGGCCGGTCTCCGGCGTGCCCCGTTGCTGCTGAACCTGCGGTACCTGCTGATCGCGGCCTCCGCGGCGCGGAAGGCCGACGTCCGTCAGCGAGGGGGCGTCGCTCGGTGTGGGGCCTGGACGCTCGAATGGTACGCGCTCGGGGGCGTCAGCGGGAGCGGCAGTTGTATTCCGGTCAGATTCCGCTTCGGTCCCGAAGTAGCCCTCGAATGCGGGACGTTCGGCCCATTCGTCCGACTGTGCCGCTTCGTGCGAGACGTATGGCTGCTGGCCGGTGGTCTCAGAGGGGTGCGGATCGCCGAATGCCTGGTTGCCGTGCGACCGGTCGTCGTAGAGCGGTTGATCGGCTTCCGCATACGCCTGGGGGGCGAAGTCCTGGGACGGGAAGTCCTGGGACGGGAAATCCTGGTAGCCGGTGGTGGAGGGTACCTGGTCGCGGAAGAGCGGGTTGCCCACGCCCTGGCCGTCGGCCGGCTGCTCGCCGCCCGCCTGGGCCTCCAGGGCCGCCCGGCGCTCCTCGCGCATCAGCGAGCGGCCCACCATGTCCAGGTCGGTGCCGTCCGGCCGGCCGTAGCGGCTGTCGTCGAAGCCCAGCTCGGCGGCGGTGCGCTGATGGCTGTCGTACGACGCGTGCTGGTGCTCGGGCACGATCCGGGAGACCGTGAAGTCGTCCTCGAAGTGCTCCTCGCCGCCACCGCCGTGGGTGATCGCCTCGGGCAGCATGACCAGGGACGTGGTGCCCGCCTGCTCGCCGGAGGGGCGCAGCTGCACCCGGATCCCGTGCCGGTCGGCCAGCCGGCCGACCACGAACAGGCCCATGCGCTGCGAGATCGCGGCGTCCACGCTCGGCGGGTTCGCCAGCTTGTGATTGATGTCCGCGAAGTCCTCGGGGGTCAGCCCGATGCCCTTGTCGTGGATCTCGATCATCACCCGGCCGTCGGGCAGCCGGGTCGCGGCCACCCGCACCTTGGTCTGCGGGGAGGAGAACGTGGTGGCGTTCTCCAGCAGCTCGGACAGCAGGTGCACGAGGTCGGTCACGGCGGTGCCGTGGATCTCGCTCTCGGGGACGCCGGTGAGGTCTATTCGCTCGTAGGACTCGACCTCACTGATCGCCGCGCGCAGCACGTCCACCAGCGGAACCGGCTGGTTCCAGCGGCGGCCGGGCTCCTCGCCCGCGAGGATCAGGAGGTTCTCGCCGTTGCGGCGCATACGCGTCGCGAGGTGGTCCAGCCGGAAGAGGCTCTCCAGCTGGTCCGGGTCCGCCTCGTTGTTCTCCAGGTCGGTGATCAGCTCCAGCTGGCGCTCGATCAGGCCCTGGTTGCGGCTGGAGAGGTTGGTGAAGATCGCGTTGACGTTGCCCCGCAGCAGCGCCTGCTCGGCGGCGAGCCGGACGGCCTCGCGGTGCACCTGGTCGAAGGCGCGGGCGACCTCGCCGATCTCGTCGGTGGTGGCGATCGGGATGGGCGTGACGCGGGTGTCGACCCGGCCGGGGTCGGTCCGCGAGAGCTGGTCGACCAGCATCGGCAGCCGCTGCTCGGCGACGCCGAAGGCGGCGTTGCGCAGCTGGCGCATGTTGCGGCTCATCCGGCGGGCCATCAGCCCGGCCACGACGAACGCGATGATCAGGGCGGCCAGCACGATCGCGGAGTCGACGAAGGTGGACTGGCGGGCGTCGGCGGAGATCTGCGCCGCCTCGTCCACGGCCTTGTTCGCCAGGTCCTTCTCGATGGACCGGTACATGTTGAACTTGGCGGTCGCGGCCGTGAAGTAGGCGTCGGAGGTGACGCCCTTGGGGCTCAGCGCCTCCGGTGCCGCGCCGGTGCCGATCCAGGTGCCCATCTGGTCGATCGACGGCGGGGTGCGGAAGGGCTGGTTGGCGGCCTGCGCCTGCTCCTTTGCGCGTGCGATCTTCTGCTGGGCGGCCTGCTTGAGCGCCGCCGCGTCCGTCTTGAGCCGCGCGACGTCCTCGGGCGTACCGCCGGAGGTGTACTCGCCGATGGCGATGCCCTCCAGGTACCGGTACGACGCGAAGGCGGTCAGCTGGAGCTTGTGCTCCTTGCCGCCCTGCGGGGACGCCGGGTCGACCAGGAGGTGGGTGCCGATGGACCGCTGCAGCGACACGGCGGCCTTGGCCAGCGCGACGGCGTAGACGGTACGGCCGTAGGAGGTGATGTTGCCGGTGCCCAGGCCGAGTTCGTTGGCGAACTCCATCAGCGGGTGCTGGACCTCGACGTAGCCCTCTTCGGTCTGCGCACCGCGCAGCTTGGAGGTGAAGGCGGCCGCGCGCAGCTGCTGGAGCTTGGGCTCGGTCTTGTCGAACGAGGCGAGCCGGCGGTTGAGGCCCGGCTTGTCCGGCATGGCCTTGGCGGCCTGGCGGAACGCGGCGGCGGCGGCGTCGGTGGCGTCCCGCGCCTGCTGCACGACCGGGTCGTCCTTCTTGCCCTGGAGCAGCGGCGCCGCGGTGCGGTCCCGCTCGTCGATCAGGGCGTTGCTGTAGGAAAGCGCGGCGCGAACGAGCTTCGCGGTGTTCTCCGCGTCCTGCGCGTCCCGCCAGGTGGTGAGCGAACTGTCCACCCGCAGGCCACCCAGGACCAGGGCGACCAGCACCGGGATCAGCAGAATGGCGTTCAGGCGGGTCGCCACGCGCCAGTTGCGCGGGGAGTACTTACCGCCGCTGACCGGAGGCTTGGCGACCGTGTTATCGGACGCGTCGGCAGCCGGTACGCCACCTCTGGGTGGCGGGGTGAAGTTGCCCCGCCGCGGCTCCTGCGGCTCGGGGCTCGACTTGCTTCGCCTCACTCGACCAACAACCTCTCGGCGCCGGCACTACCTGCTGTGCCGTTTCTTCTGGGCGTTCCTACTCCGGAGTTCAGCGAATTTCAGCACGTCAGGGCGGTGCGTTCCAAACACTGGACAAAGCCGGGGAAGGCCCGGAAGCGCCTCAGATAAAAGGGGCGTTAAGGGCGAGGTGCGTCAAAATGAAGGCGCTCCGTGCGCGCAGCGAAGCCAGGCATGCGCATGGGGTGTCGAAACGTCGACGATTCACTGTCGAAACGTTATGAAGCAAATTTGTCGGCGTGTCGAAGGACACAGATCCATTCGCGCATGCCGGGAACCGGCCCGGCGCACCGCATCGGGCCAACGGAAGCCAACTTCCGCACGGCCCGCGCCTGATGAGGCGCGGGCCCTGGGGGCGGCCCTACCGCAGGCGGGCCATCAGCGCGTGCTCGACCAGCGTGATGAGCGCGCTCTTGGCCTCGCTGCGGTGCCGGGCATCGGTGGTGATGATCGGGGTCCCGGGGCCGATCTGGAGCGCCTCACGGACCTCGTCGGGCGTGTACGGCTGGTGGCCCTCGAAGCCGTTGAGGGCGACGACGAACGGCAGACCGCTGTTCTCGAAGTAGTCGACGGCCGGGAAGCAGTCGGCGAGCCGGCGGGTGTCGACGAGGACCACCGCGCCGATGGCGCCACGTACCAGGTCGTCCCACATGAACCAGAAGCGGTCCTGACCGGGCGTACCGAAGAGGTACAGGATCAGGTCCTGGTCCAGGGTGATCCGGCCGAAGTCCATCGCCACGGTCGTCGTGGTCTTGTCCTGGACGTGGCTGAGATCGTCGATCCCCGCCGAAGCGGACGTCATCACCGCTTCGGTACGCAGCGGATTGATCTCCGAGACCGCGCCGACGAACGTGGTCTTGCCCACGCCGAAGCCGCCCGCCACCACGATCTTCGCGGAGGTGGTGGCGCGCGCCTGGCTTCCGGAGTAGCCGCCGCTGTCAGAGCTTGCGAAGTCCACTGAGCACCCTCTCCAGCAAGGTCACGTCCGGCGTGCCGCCGGCCTCACCGCTGCCGCCGGGCTGGTGGATCGCCACCATCCCGGCCTCCGCCAGGTCCGCGACCAGAATCCGCGCCACACCCAGCGGGATGTGCAGCAGTGCCGAGACCTCGGCGACCGACTTCACCTCGCGGCACAGGTGGCAGATGCGCTGGTGCTCGGGCAGCAGCCCGGGCAGCTGGGAGGGGTCGGCGGTCGTGCTGACCAGCGCCTCTATGGCGAGCTGGTAGCGCGGCCTGGTCCGGCCTCCGGTCATGGCGTACGGGCGCACCAGCGGCTGATCACCTTCGCTCCCGTACGGCGCCTGGCTGTAGGCGCCGTACGGGCCGGAAGTGGCAGGTGGCGGGGTCATGGGTCCTCCGGACGGGACAGGGTGTCTGTCGTCGGGTTGGGCCGGTGGGGGGTTGCGGCGTGAATGGATGGTGGGGTGCTGGACGGTACGGCGCTGCGGGCGCCTCAGTGCAGCAGGCTGCCTTGAAGTTCGGCGCGCAGGTCCGGCGTCAGCACCGTTCCCGCGCGGTCGACCAGCAGGGCCATCTCGTAGCCGACCAGGCCGATGTCGCACTCGGGGTGCGCGAGCACGGCCAGCGACGATCCGTCGGAGACGGACATGATGAAGAGGAACCCCCGCTCCATCTCCACCACGGTCTGGTTCACCGTCCCGCCCTCGAAGATGCGGGAGGCGCCGGAGGTCAGCGAGGTCAGCCCGGAGGCCACCGCCGCGAGTTGATCGGCGCGGTCGCGCGGGAAGCCCTCGGACATCGCGAGGAGCAGCCCGTCCGCGGAGACCACCACCGTGTGCGACACCCCGGGGGTGTTGTCCACGAAGTTGGTGATCAACCAGTTCAGATTCTGCGCCGCCTGGCTCATCGGACTCAACTAACGCTCCTGCTGGTGAGTGGGATCGACGGTGCCGTGGGTGCCGGTGGTCGACGTCCCGGCCTGCCGGCCCTGCTGAATACCCCGACGCAGATTGGTCAGCCGGCCGCGCACGTCGCTGGGCGAGCGCGAGACCTGAGGACCGCTCTGGTGGGACTGCTGCTGCTGTGCGGTGCCCGCGACGAGGTTCGCACGCGGGACCCGCCGGGGCAGCCCGGAGGTGGTGATCCCACCCGCGGCCGGCTGGCGGATCTGCTCCGCCTGCCGCCAGGTCTCGTCGTTCGGCGAGCTGCGCCACTGCGTGGTGGGGTCGGCCGGCGCCTCGTTGCGCGAGGTGTCGGCCGGTGCCTCACGGCGGGCGCCGGCGTCCTGTGCGGACCCGCGGCGCGGCAGCGGCGCCGCGTCGGCGGTGTCGGTGCCCTGCGGCGGCACACCCGCGGCGGCGGCCGCAGGGTGGCTGAACCAGTTGGACTCGATGGTGTCGAAGATCGGCGTACGGCCGTCCCCGGGGCCGGCGTCCGCGCCGCCCAGCACATCGCCGTCCAGCGCACCGCGGTCCTGCGGCTGCCGCGGCTGCTGGAACTGGCCGGTGTTCTGCCGCTCGTCGGCGTACGGGGCGGGCCCGGCGTCCGACTGCTGCTGGAACTGGCGGGCGTCGAGCTGTCCGGTCTCGTACGGATCGGGCTCGGCGAGCTGTGGGAACTCACCGGTCGCGTACTGGCCGGTGTCGCTGTCGGGGCGCGCGTACTGGCCCGTGTCGCTGTCCGGACGCGCGAACTGGCCGGTGTCACCGGAGCCGTCCGCGGTCGCGCCACGGCCGGCCGGGCGACCGCCCTGCGGGGCGTTGGCAGCCGGCGGCGGGCCGGAGAAGTCGGGGCGGGCGAACGCGGCGGTGTCGCCGGGGCCGCCGCTCGGTGCGGGCCGCTCGAAGCTGCCGGTGCGCTCCGGCTCCTCGTGGCCGCGCGGCTGGTCCTGCGTCTCGCGGGGCGCCAGCGGCCAGTCGTCGGAGCCGCCGCGCTCACGGCGCGCACCCCAGCTCGTACCGCCGGGCTGCTGACCGCCGCGGCCGTCCTGGCCGTCCTGGCCGCCGGCCGGCGTGGCGCCCGGCAGCTCGGCCGCGGCGCTGCGCGGCGGCAGCTGCGGACGCTCCTCGCGGCGCGGTGCGCCGGTCGGCGGCGCCACGGTGGCCGCCGGGCCGCCGTCGGCACCGCGATTGGGCAGCGGGCGCGCGCCACCGGGGCGGGCACCGGTCGGCGCGGAGGCGTTCGGGGCGCCCGCGCCGGGACCACCGGGGCGGCCCCCGGGCGCCGGGGAACCGAACGCGCCGGGTGCGCCGCCGGGACCCCCGCGAGCGGGCAGCGCGGGGCGCTGGCCGGGCGCCGGACCCGCACCGACCTGACCGCGCGGCTGGAGCCCCGCGAGTCGGCCGGAGGGCGCGCCGCCGGCCTCGCCGGAACCGCTCTTGGCGTTGCTGGGCGCCGGCTTCTTGCCGCCCTGGGCGACGTCGACCGGCAGCATGACCAGGGCGGTGGTGCCGCCGGAGTCGGAGGGGCGCAGCTGGATGCGGATGCCGTGCCGCAGCGACAGGCGGCCGACCACGAACAGACCCATGCGCCGGGACACCGAGACGTCCACGGTCGGCGGGCTGGCCAGCCGCTCGTTGATCGCCGACAGGTCCTCCGGGGACAGGCCGATACCGGTGTCGTGGATCTCGACCAGCACCCGGCCGTCGGGCAGCGCGTGACCGGTGACCTTGACCTTGGTCTGCGGGGAGGAGAACGAGGTGGCGTTCTCCAGCAGCTCGGCGAGCAGGTGCACGAGGTCGTTGACGACCCGGCCGGCGACCTCGGTCTGCGGAACGGCGTTGAGCTCGATCCGCTCGTACTGCTCCACCTCGGAGGCGGCGGCGCGCAGCACGTCGACCAGCGGAACCGGTCGCGTCCACCGGCGTCCCGGCTCCTCACCCGCGAGGACCAGGAGGTTCTCACCGTTACGGCGCATACGGGTAGCGAGGTGGTCGAGCTTGAACAGCGAGGACAGCTGATCCGGGTCGGCCTCGCGGGACTCCAGCTCGGAGATCAGCGAGAGCTGGCGCTGGATCAGGCCCTGGCTGCGGCGCGAGAGGTTGGTGAACATCGCGTTGACGTTGCCTCGCAGCAGCGCCTGCTCGGAGGCGAGGCGGACCGCCTCGCGGTGCACGTCGTCGAAGGCCGCGGCCACCCGGCCGATCTCGTCCCGGCTGTGCACACCGACCGACTCGACGGAGGTGTCCACGTCCTGCGGGTCGGACTCCGACAGCTGCTTGACCAGCTCGGGCAGCCGGTCCTGGGCGACCTTCTGCGCGGTGTCCTGCAGCCGGCGCAGCGAGCGGACCATGGACCGGGCCACGACGAACGCGCCCACCAGCGAGACGCCGAGGACGAGCAGGATCACCGCACCGTTGATGATCGCGTCCTGCGTGGCCTCGTTGCGCAGCTCGCGGGACTTCTGCTCCATCTCGGACAGCAGCGTGGTCTCGATCCGCGACATCTCGTCGATCTTGACGGTGTCGGAGTCGTACCAGTCGAGGTAGCGGTAGTCCTGGCTGCGGATCCCGGAGCCGCTGGCGAAGGCGCGGTGCGCGAAGGCGACCGCGGCCTTGATCTCGTCGTTGTTGCCGTCGAGACCGCGGGTGAGCGCACCGGCGTTGTTGGAGTAGATCTGCTGGAAGCGGTCGCGCGCCGCCTTCTCGCTGTCCTCGGCGTTACGGCCGGCCAGCCGGTCGTTGGAGGACAGCTCCGGGCCGCCGTCGTGGGCGAGGCCGGCGCTGACCAGGGCGCGCTGGATCGACGCGTACTCCTTGGCGGACGAGAACGCCGCCAGCGCACGGGTCGAGCGGATCATCTCCGGGTTGCTGGTCGCCTGCGCCATGTCCTGGGAGAGCGACAGCAGCGAGTTGATCAGCTGGTTGTAGCTGGTGACGGTCCGCGCCGCGTTGCCCTCGTCCTTGTAGGCGTTGGCGCGGATCTCGTTGAGGGTGTTGAGCTGGCGGGTGATCTCCAGGACGGTCGCCCGGACACCGGCCATCGTGGCGTCCTGGCCCCGGATGTCGTCGGTGGCCTGGTTGAACGACAGCTTGGCGCGGTCGGTCGCCTCGCGGGGCGCGACGACGTTCGCGTCGTCCTTGACGTTGCCGCTGCCGGCCAGCGGACCGGCCGACTTGTCCCGCTCGACCTGCAACGCGTCGGCGAGCTCGGTCGCCTGACGGGTCATCTCGGTGAGCAGCTGCATCTTGTCCAGCTGGTCGATGTTCTCCAGCTGGGTGCCGATGCGCATGCCGCCCAGCGTGGTCGCGGCGACGACGGGAAGCGCGAGCAGGGAGACCAGGCGGGTACTGATGCGCCAGTTGCGCAGCGCTATTCGCGAGCCGGGCCCGCTGGAGCCCTTCGAGGCGGAGCGCTTGCCGCTCTCCGCGGCGTCGCCGCTCGGCGCCTGGCTGCCCGCGTCGACGGGCAGCGTGCCCCCGGCGGATCCGTTGCTCTGGGCGCGCTGGGGCGAGGAGCCGCGGTCGGTCCCGCCGCGCAGCTCCGGGTCCGCCGCAGCGCTGCCATCCCTCTTGAAACGTCCCTGCACTAGCGTCGCAACCTCTGGACCAGGCGTCCCACCTCGGCGGGACGGTGTCGAGTCGTAATAGGGGACCGCTTAAGTCCCCCAAGGCGGTCGTGAGTGACCGGCGGGCTTCCCTCTCTGGCCGAGAGAGCGGCACCACCGCGCGGCGCCACTTTGCGCCCTGCGCGCCGGCTGAAACATGCGGCGGTCCGTGGAATTCCAGCACAGTGCAGGATCTCCAACAAGAGCGGAGGCGTCCGCTGTGACATGGGTGACGCAATGTATGGACCACGTCACGACTTGTAGAGGTTTCTGCGGTAGATAACGGACTTTTGCCCGCGATCCGACCCCCCTCACCTGCTGTCCCAGGTGCGGTGATCGGGAGCGGAACGTGCGCTTCAATCCGCCATTGTCCGATTCGCCCAGGGATGTTGATCAAGGGAAATGCGGCATTTGTCACACAGTTCGTGAGCAAACTCACAGGAAGATCGTCGAGTTCTCCATCACTTCACAGGGAATAGCCCGCATAGCCTGACGCTTTACACGGTTGCCGGAAACGACAAGAGGGCTTTCCGCAACCCCTTTCCGACCCCTTGACATTCGCGAGGCATGCAGCAGTGAAGACGACGATGATGTTCCGCAACATAGCCAACCCGCGGCGCACCACCCTGGCCCACCTCACCGACGCCGACGAGCTCGGCGCCACCGCCCCCGAGGTGCCGGAGCACACCGTCGAGCTGCCCCAGCAGACCGCCAACCCCCGCCGCACGGTCCTGATGGACGCGCCGGAGCAGGGCGTCCCGGCGTAATCGCGCTGCGGACGGGCCGCGGCCCCGCGATAGCCTGGAGTGTCAACTCCGGCCAGTGATCAATGAGGGGCAGCGGCAACCCGTGCGCATCGCCAGATTCTCCATCGACGGCAACGTCGGCTTCGGCGTCGTCGAAGGCGACGAACTCGACGTCATCAAGGGGCATCCCTTCGCGGAATTCGAGCGCTCGGGCCAGAAGGTCCCGCTTGACAAGGTCCGGCTGCTGCCGCCCGTCCTGCCCAACAAGGTCGTGGGCGTAGGCCGCAACTACGCCGAGCACGCCGTCGAGCTGGGCAACGACGTCCCGGACGTGCCGGTCACCTTCTTCAAGCCCTCCACCTCGGTGGTCGGCCCCGGCGACCCCATCGCGTACCCCTCGTTCTCCGAGGAGGTGCACCACGAAGCGGAGCTCGCCGTCGTCATCGGCCGGATGTGCCGCGAGGTGCCCCGCGAGCGCGTCAAGGACGTCATCCTCGGCTACACCTGCGCCAACGACGTCACCGCGCGCGATGTCCAGCGGCGCGAGAAGCAGTGGGCCCGGGCCAAGGGCTTCGACAGCTCCTGCCCGCTCGGCCCCTGGGTCGAGACCGAGCTCACCCCGGCCGACGTCGCGGCGGGCCTGGCGATCCAGTGCACCGTCAACGGCGACCAGCGCCAGCTGGGCCGCACCAGTGACATGGTCTGCCCGATCGAGGACCTCATCGTCCACATCACCGAGGCGATGACCCTGCTCCCCGGCGACGTCATCCTCACGGGCACCCCGGCCGGGGTCGGCCCCCTCAACGTCGGCGACGAGGTCGCCGTCACCATCGAAGGCATCGGCACTCTCACCAACAAGGTGATCAAGCGTGGCTAACGCGACCCCCGTCCGCGTCCGTTTCAGTCCCTCCCCGACCGGCAACCCCCATGTCGGCCTGATCCGTACGGCCCTGTTCAACTGGGCCTACGCACGGCACAACAAGGGCACCCTGGTCTTCCGGATCGAGGACACCGACGCGTCCCGCGACTCCGAGGAGTCCTACAACCAGCTGCTGGACTCCTTCCACTGGCTCGGCTTCGACTGGGACGAGGGCCCCGAGGTCGGCGGCCCGCACGCGCCGTACCGCCAGTCCCAGCGGATGGACATCTACCGGGACATCGTCGAGCGGCTCCTGGCCGCCGGCCACGCCTACCACTGCTACTGCACCACCGAGGAGCTCGACGAGCGCCGCGACGCCGCCCGCAAGGCCGGCAAGCCCTCGGGCTACGACGGCAAGTGCCGCGAGGTGAGCGCCGAGCAGAAGGCCGCGTACGAGGCCGAGGGTCGCACCTCGATCATCCGCTTCCGGATGCCCGACGGGCCGATCACCTTCACCGACCTGGTGCGCGGCGAGCTGACCTTCACCCCGGAGAACGTCCCGGACTACGGCATCGTGCGCGCCAACGGCGCCCCGCTGTACACCCTGGTCAACCCCCTCGACGACGCCCTGATGGGGATCACCCACGTCCTGCGCGGCGAGGACCTGCTCTCCTCCACCCCCCGCCAGATCGCCCTCTACCGGGCCCTGATCGAGCTGGGCGTGGCCAAGGAGGTCCCGGCCTTCGGCCACCTGCCCTACGTCATGGGCGAGGGCAACAAGAAGCTCTCCAAGCGCGACCCGCAGGCCTCCCTCAACCTCTACCGCGACCGCGGCTTCCTGCCCGAGGGCCTGCTGAACTACCTTGCGCTGCTCGGCTGGTCCTTCTCCGCCGACCAGGACATCTTCTCGGTGCCGGAGCTGATCGAGAAGTTCGACATCGCGGACGTCAACGCCAACCCGGCCCGCTTCGACCTGAAGAAGGCCGAGGCGATCAACGCCGACCACATCCGGCAGCTGGACGTGAAGGACTTCATCAAGGCTTGCGAGCCCTGGCTGAAGGCCCCGTTCGCCAACTGGGCCCCGGAGGACTTCGACGAGGCCGCCTGGCAGGCCATCGCCCCGCACGCCCAGACCCGCCTCACGGTGCTCTCCGACATCACCGCCAACGTCGACTTCCTCTTCCTCAAGGAGCCGGTCGAGGACGAGGCGTCCTGGGCCAAGGCGATGAAGGGCGACCCGGTCGCGCTGCTCACCACGGCCCGCGCCAAGCTCGACGCAGCCGACTGGACCGCGGGCCCCGAGCCCCTCAAGGAGGCCGTCCTGGCCGCCGGCGAGGAGCACGGGCTCAAGCTCGGCAAGGCCCAGGCCCCCGTTCGGGTGGCCGTCACCGGCCGCACGGTCGGCCTGCCCCTCTTCGAGTCCCTGGAGGTCCTCGGCAAGGAGCGCACCCTCCAGCGCATCGACGCGGCCCTGGCCAAGCTGGCCGGCTGACCTCGCAGACAGCCCTCGGGCCCGGACGCCGCACGGCTTCCGGGCCCGAGGCGTACCCGGACCGCTCGGCTAGATTGCCGGTATGCCCATCCGCGCCGTCCTGTGGGACATCGACGACACCCTCTTCGACTACACCGGGTCGGACCGCGCCGGCGCGCTGCGCCATCTGAGGGCGGAGGGGCTGCTGGCCGCGTACGGCGGCGAGGAGGCGGCGCTGGCGCGCTGGCGCGCCGCCATGGAGACCGAGTTCGCCCGCTTCCTCGCAGGTGAGGTGGGGTTCCTCGACCACCGCAGAGGGCGCGCCCGGACGTTCTTGGGCACGGAGCTGAGCGACGACGAGGCGGACGCCTGGTTCGCCCGGTACGTCGCGCACTACGAAGAGTCCTGGGTGCTCTTCCCGGACTCCGCGCCCGCCCTGGAGGCGCTCGCGCCGCTGGTCCGCCAGGCGGTGCTGTCCAATTCCTCCACCGCCAACCAGGAGCGCAAGCTGGCCGCCCTGGGGATCCGTTCCCGTTTCGAGGCCGTGCTGTGCGCCGACGAGCTGGGGCACGCCAAGCCCGCCCCCGAGGCCTTCACGGGCGCCTGCGAGGCGCTCGGCCTCCCGGCCGAGGAGGTGCTCTACATCGGCGACCGGCTCGACATCGACGCGCTCGGCGCCCGGGACGCCGGACTGGCCGCCGTATGGCTGGACCGGACGGAGATCGGCGAGGAACTGCCACCCGGCATCCGGCGCATCGCGAGCCTGGCGGAGCTCCCCGAGCTGTTGCGCGGAGTTATCGGTTTTGGAGCCCCGTCCACGATCAGGTAATGTTCTTCCTGCGCCGCCCGAGAGGGCCGAAAGGTCCGGCCGGGAGGCGCAGATCAAATCAGACCCCCCGAGGGGGGTTGCGCTTTGATGGCCTATGGTGTAATTGGCAGCACGACTGATTCTGGTTCAGTTAGTCTAGGTTCGAGTCCTGGTAGGCCAGCTCGCAGAGCTCATCTGCAAAGCCCCCGTTGTGTAGCGGCCTAGCACGCTGCCCTCTCAAGGCAGTAGCGCCGGTTCGAATCCGGTCGGGGGTACAGATCCTTCCCAGGGAGACAGTCCGGGTCGCACTCACTGTCACTCATGCAGGATCGCTAGGGCCCCCGTTGTGTAGCGGCCTAGCACGCCGCCCTCTCAAGGCGGTAGCGCCGGTTCGAATCCGGTCGGGGGTACTGGTCTAAACCACCATGGGCTATGGTGTAATTGGCAGCACGAGTGATTCTGGTTCATTTAGTCTAGGTTCGAGTCCTGGTAGCCCAGCGCAGCCTGTCCTTGGGGCAGGCTCAACTGTAGGAAAACTTGCCCCCGTTGTGTAGCGGCCTAGCACGCCGCCCTCTCAAGGCGGTAGCGCCGGTTCGAATCCGGTCGGGGGTACAGAAGAGGAAGGCCCTCCGCGTCATGCGGGGGGCCTTTCCGCATCAAGGGCCGTCGCCGAAGCGCTTGTTGGACTCCTCGGCCTCCGCCAGCCGGCGCAGGCTGAGCAGCACCGGTTCGTAGAGCACGGTCAGCGCCACCGCCGCCTCCACCCGCTCCGCCGGGGTCCCGTGCTCCTCGACCAGGTCCAGCTCGCTCACCGCGAGCTCGGCCGCCGCGTGGGCGTAGGGCAGCAGATCCGCGAGGTCGCACGGGTAGCCGAGGCGGTGCAGCGCGGCGATGGCCGCGACCAGCGTCTCGAAGGCCCGGGCGTGGCCGGCGATCGCCAGCCCGAAGCGCCAGCCGACGTGTTCCAGCAGTTCGGTGGCGGTGCGCCGGGCCAGGTCCGTCGCGGGATCGCGCTCGGTGCCCGGGATGTGCGGGAGGGCCTCGACGGCCGTTGCCAGGCGGGAGAGCTGGTCGCGGGAGTCGTCCTCGACGGCGGCCACCACGTCGCGGGCGGTGCTCACCGGCACCCGGCCGATCTGGATCAGGGCCCGGACGAGCCGCAGCCGCCGCAGATGCTCCTCGTCGTACTCGGACTGGGTGGCGGTGATCCGGCGGCCCGGAGGCAGCAGTCCCTCGCGCAGGTAGTACTTGATCGTGGCGGTGGACACCCCGCTGCGCCCGCTGAGCTCTGCCAGTCGCATAACCCTTGCACCCTTCGTTGGAGAGTGGCACTATCCAATCATGGATAGCGACGCTATCCAACGCCGAGCGGCGTGACGAAGGGGGTTGTCATGGGTGGTAAGCCGGTGCAGGGGCGGATGACGGCGGACGGTACCGACGGGGTGGTGATCTTCCTCATCGGGATGCGGGTCAACAAGTGGCGGGCGTTGCGCAGTTGGCTGCCGGTGTTCCGGGCGATGCCGCGCATGATCGAGGAGCTGGCGCAGGATCCGGCGCGGGGACTGCTCGGCATCCGCGCCATGCCGGGGCTGCGGAACTTCTCGGTCCTGCAGTACTGGGAGTCCAAGGAGAAGCTGCTGGCGTACGCGAGCGACCAGAACGGTGAGCACCGGCCGGCCTGGGCCGCCTTCAACCGGCGGGCGCGCGCGGGCGGGGGTGCGGTCGGCATCTGGCACGAGACCTATGTCGTGCCGGCCGGCTCGTACGAGACCATCTACGGCGATATGCCGCCGCATGGGCTGGGGCGGGCCCGCGGCCTGGTGCCGGTGGGCCGCCGCGGGGAGCGGGCGGCGCAGCGCCTGGGGGACTGAGACGCGGCGACAGCGCCGAAAGGGGCGGCCCCGTGCGGATCATCCGCAGGGGACCGCCCCTTTTCGGCGCTGTGACCGCAGCCGGCGACGGCTGCTGCCCCGCCCCACCCCGCCACGGGGCGCTCAGCCGGTGCGCCGCAGGCCCTCGGAGAGGCGGGCCGCCGCGTCGATGACCGCCTGGGCGTGCATCCGGCCCGGGTGGCGGGTCAGCCGCTCGATCGGTCCGGAGACCGAGACGGCGGCCACCACGCGGTTGGAGGGGCCGCGCACGGGGGCGGAGACGGAGGCCACGCCCGGCTCGCGCTCACCGATCGACTGGGCCCAGCCGCGGCGCCGTACGCCGGACAGGGCGGTGGCCGTGAAGCGTGCGCCCTGCAGGCCGCGGTGCAGCCGCTCCGGCTCCTCCCAGGCCATCAGGATCTGGGCGGCCGAGCCCGCCTTCATCGGGAGCGTGGAGCCGACCGGGACGGTGTCCCGCAGTCCGGACAGCCGCTCGGCCGCCGCCACACAGATCCGCATATCGCCCTGCCGCCGATAGAGCTGGGCGCTTTCGCCCGTCACATCGCGCAGGTGGGTGAGCACCGGTCCGGCCGTGGCCAGCAGGCGGTCCTCGCCGGCCGCCGCGGCCAGCTCGGAGAGCCGTGGACCCAGGATGAACCGGCCCTGCATGTCCCTCGCCACCATCCGGTGGTGTTCCAGAGCCACGGCCAGCCTGTGGGCCGTGGGTCGTGCAAGCCCTGTCGCCGCGACCAGCCCGGCGAGGGTGGCCGGACCGGACTCCAGGGCGCTCAAAACCAGAGCTGCCTTGTCGAGAACGCCGACGCCGCTAGAGTTGTCCATGCAACGATACTCGCGTCTCACACTGTGAAACGCAAGTTCAATTTTCCAGGGAAGTCGTCAATCTGTAGGTGTGGCCCTCGACCAGGGCCCGGCGTAAGGCCCGGCAGGGGGATTTCTGCGGGCACCCGCGCATGGACGAGCAAGGCCGGCAAAGCGGCCGGCCGGAGGGAAAGCGATGGGACGGACACTCGCGGAGAAGGTCTGGGACGACCATGTCGTCCGGCGCGCGGAAGGCGAGCCCGACCTCCTCTTCATTGATCTGCACCTGCTGCACGAGGTCACCAGCCCGCAGGCGTTCGACGGCCTCCGCAAGGCCGGCCGCCAGGTGCGCCGGACGGACCTGACCATCGCCACCGAGGATCACAACACCCCGACCCTCGACATCGACAAGCCGATCGCCGACCCGGTCTCGCGCACGCAGCTGGAGACGCTGCGCAAGAACTGCGCGGAGTTCGGCGTCCGGCTGCACCCGCTGGGCGATGTCGAGCAGGGCGTCGTCCACGTCGTGGGACCGCAGTTGGGCCTGACCCAGCCCGGCACCACGGTGGTCTGCGGTGACAGCCACACCTCCACCCACGGAGCCTTCGGCGCCCTGGCGTTCGGCATCGGCACCAGCCAGGTCGAGCACGTCCTGGCCACCCAGACGCTGCCGCTGGCCCCCTTCAAGACCATGGCGATCACCGTCGACGGCGAGTTGCCCGAGGGCGTCACCGCCAAGGACCTGATCCTGGCGATCATCGCCAAGATCGGCACCGGCGGCGGCCAGGGCTACGTCCTGGAATACCGCGGCTCGGCCATCGAGAAGCTGTCGATGGAAGCCCGGATGACCATCTGCAACATGTCGATCGAGGCGGGTGCGCGGGCCGGCATGATCGCCCCCGACCCGACCACCTTCGACTACCTGCAGGGCCGCGACCACGCGCCCCAGGGCGAGGACTGGGACGCCGCGGTCGCGTACTGGAAGACGCTGCGCACCGACGACGACGCGGTCTTCGACGCCGAGGTGCGCATCGACGCCGCCTCGCTGTCGCCGTTCGTCACCTGGGGCACCAACCCCGGCCAGGGCGCGCCGCTTTCGGCGAGCGTCCCCGACCCGGCTTCGTACGAGGACGCCTCGGAGCGGCTGGCCGCCGAAAAGGCCCTGGAGTACATGGGGTTGACGGCGGGTCAGCCGCTGCGCGAGATCACCGTGGACACCGTCTTCGTAGGTTCGTGCACCAACGGCCGCATCGAGGACCTGCGCTCCGCGGCCGCGATCCTTCAGGGCCGCAAGGTCGCCGACGGCGTACGGATGCTGATCGTTCCCGGCTCGGTGCGGGTCTCCCTGGAGGCCGTCGCCGAGGGCCTGGACAAGGTGTTCACCGCGGCCGGCGCCGAATGGCGGCACGCGGGCTGCTCGATGTGCCTGGGCATGAACCCCGACCAGCTGGCGCCCGGTGAGCGCTCCGCGTCCACCTCCAACCGCAACTTCGAGGGGCGCCAGGGCAAGGGTGGCCGTACCCACCTGGTCTCGCCGCAGGTCGCCGCCGCGACGGCGGTTCTCGGCCATCTGGCCTCACCGGCCGACCTGTCCGACGTCGCCGTCGCCACGCCCGCGGGAGTCTGAACCATGGAAGCTTTCACCACCCACACCGGCCGGGCCGTCCCGCTGCGCCGCAGCAACGTCGACACCGACCAGATCATCCCGGCCCACTGGCTGAAGAAGGTCACCCGCGACGGCTTCGAGGACGGGCTGTTCGAGGCCTGGCGCAAGGACCCGGAGTTCGTCCTCAACCAGGAGCGGTACAAGGGCGCCACGGTGCTGGTCGCCGGCCCCGACTTCGGCACCGGCTCCTCACGTGAGCACGCCGTCTGGGCGCTGCAGAACTACGGCTTCAAGGCCGTCATCTCCTCGCGGTTCGCGGACATCTTCCGCGGCAACTCCCTCAAGAACGGCCTGCTGACGGTGGTCCTGCCGCAGGAGACCGTGGACCGGCTGCAGCAGCTGGTCGAGGCCGACCCGACCGCCGAGGTGACCGTCGACCTGGTCGACCGGCAGGTCCGCGCGCAGGGCGTGACCGCCGACTTCGAGCTGGACGAGAACGCCCGTTGGCGTCTGCTGGAGGGGCTGGACGACATCAGCCTCACCCTTCGGGAGGAGCCCTCCATCGTGGCGTACGAGGCGAACCGGCCGTCGTTCAAGCCGCGTACGATGGAGGTCTGACCTCGGGTTTTATGGCTCAAAGCCATATTGCGTACGATGCGCCCCCTGTGCAGTTGGCAGGGGGCGCATCTGCTTGTTCAGGCTGCCGTTGAGGCCCCGTGAAGCGACAACTCGCCGCAGATGGCACAATTAGCGCATGGAACGCGACGACCAACTCAAGCTCTACGGTCTCGTCGCCGACCGTCTCAAGGACGCACACGCAAGAGTGCGGACACTGCAAGTCCCGGAGGGCGTACGGATGGCGCTGAACCGGAAGCTGCTCGTCATCACGGCCGCGGCTAAACACGATCTTGCGGACGCGGCAAGGCGTCTGGAGTGGTTCATGGAAGACCTCGACGAAGGTCGTTATCCCGAAGATGTGCACGCCGACGGAAGTCCGTGAAGGTCGAGTTCGTTGCGGCACAAGGGTGATTAGCCCGTTTCGTGTTTGATTTGCGGTATATATCTGCCTAACGTGCGAAAAAGCTTGGAAACTTTCGTTCCAGCAATGTCTCCGAAGGGGAAGACGTGAACAAGGCGCAGCTCGTAGAAGCCATTGCCGACAAGCTCGGCGGCCGCCAGAACGCCGCGGACGCGGTCGACGCGGTACTGGACGCAGTCGTCCGTGCAGTTGTCACCGGCGACCGTGTTTCGGTCACCGGATTCGGCTCGTTCGAGAAGGTCGACCGTCCGGCCCGTTACGCCCGTAACCCGCAGACGGGTGAGCGCGTGCGGGTCAAGAAGACCTCGGTGCCGCGTTTCCGCGCCGGTCAGGGCTTCAAGGACCTGGTGAGCGGCTCGAAGAAGCTCCCCAAGGGCGGCGAGGTCGCCGTCAAGAAGGCCCCCAAGGGCAGCCTGACCGGCGGTACGGCCATCAAGAAGGCCGCCGCCAAGAAGGCCACCGCCAAGAAGGCCGCCGCGAAGAAGGCGACCACCGCCAAGAAGGCCGCGGCGAAGAAGACCACCACGGCGAAGAAGGTCACCGCCAAGAAGACGACGGCGAAGAAGACCACCGCCAAGAAGGCGACCACCGCCAAGAAGGCCACCACGGCCAAGAAGGCCGCCACGGCGAAGAAGGCCACGGCGAAGAAGACCGCCCCCGCCAAGAAGGCGACGGCGAAGAAGGCCCCCGCCAAGAAGGCCACCGCCCGCAAGACCACCGCGAAGAAGGCCACCGCCCGCAAGCGGTAACCAGCAGCGGCGACGCCATGCGTCGGGCCGGTCTCCCTCCGGGGAGCCCGGCCCGCGGTGCGTTCGGGCGCCGTCTAGGCTCTGTGCCATGCAGGCCACCGCGTACACGTACGACTCCGACACCCGCTCCGGCAGTGTGCTGCTGGACGACGGCACCCCGCTGCCCTTCGGCGCCGCGGCCTTCGACGCCGGCGGTCTGCTGCTGCTGCGGCCCGGTCAGCGGGTCCGGATCGAGGTCACCGGCGAGGGCGACGCCCGGCATATCGACCTGATCACGCTCCAGACGCTCTGACCGGCGGCGGCAGCCGCGGCGCCTGGCGGGCCGTGTGCGGGCCCACGCCCAGCGCCAGCGCGGCCAGCAGGTCCTCTCCGGTGTCCACGTCCCGGCGTACCGACACCACGTCCGGCGTGGTGATCTCCCGCGCTCCGGACGCCAGGTGACGGGCCCGCGAGGCGCCGCCGAATGCGGGTGCCAATTCCACTCCGGAAGTCGCGGTCAGAAGTGTTGTCCCGATATCCGCCGCATCCGCGAGAAATGCACGGGGAAATAGCGAAGCGGAATGGAGCACCAGTTCCAGTTCCGCCGGGCGCAGTGCCGGAAGGTCGGCGTTCAACGCGGCGACCGGCGCGCCAGGGCGGTGCGCCCGCACCGCGCTCGCCCCATGGGCCAGTGCCGCGTTGAGCCCTCGCCCCGGTGTGTCGGGCACGATCCGCGCTCCCAGGGCCGAAAGACGCTCCCCGGCGAGCGGATCATCCGTGACAACCACCACATCCCGCACGTCTTCGCAGGCCAGCGCCGCTGTCACGGTGTCCAGTGCGAACGCGAGGGCCAATCGGGGCCGAAACTCCTCACCGGCCGCCCCCGAGAGCCTGCTCTTGGCCCGCACCAGGGGCTTCAGCGGCACGACCAGGCTCCAGCCCACATCCGCTCCGTCTCTTCGCATCGGCGCCATTCTCACCCGCTGCCGCCGCTCTCCGGGAGCGCCGGGGTTACGGTGTCCTCGACATAGCGGGTACCTGGGGCGACACTTGTGCGGCTGCCGGCCCGCAGCAGCATCACAGGTCCCACAAGGAGGGTGTCCCAGTGTCCCGCCGCAGAATCGGCTTCTGGTACCGCTTGGCCGCGGTCATCTGCAAACCGCCGCTCTTGGTTCTGTTCAAGCGGGACTGGCGGGGAATGGAACACATTCCAGCCGACGGCGGTTTTATCACCGCGGTCAACCACAACTCGTATCTCGACCCGCTCTCGTATGCGCACTATCAGTACAACACCGGGCGGGTCCCCCGATTCCTCGCCAAGGCCGGGCTCTTCAAGAGCGGCTTTGTCGGTCTGATGATGCGCGGCACCGGCCAGATCCCCGTCTACCGGGAAACCACCGACGCCGCCACCGCGTTCCGCGCCGCCGTCAGCGCCATCCACAAGGGCGAATGCGTCGCCTTCTACCCCGAGGGCACCCTCACCCGCGACCCCGAGCTGTGGCCCATGCAGGGCAAGACCGGTGCCGCGCGGGTGGCCTTGCTGACGAAGGCGCCGGTCATCCCCGTCGCGCAGTGGGGCGCCAACGACGCGATGCCGCCGTACGCCAAGGAGAACAAGCTCCAGCTGCTCCCGCGCAAGACCCTGAAGGTCCAGGCGGGACCGCCGGTCGACCTGAGCGCGTACTACGACCAGGAGCCGACCGCCGAGGTGCTGCGGGCCGTCACCGACCGCATCATGGCCGCGATCACCGAGCAGCTCGCCGAGCTCCGCGGCGAGCCGGCGCCGGCCGAACCGTACGACTGGCGCAAGGCGATCGCCCAGGAGCGCCGCGCCGCCCGGGAGGCCGCCAAGACCGGCCGGACCGCCGTGACGGACCGGGCCGCCGAACCGGCCGCCGCCACCGAGGGCGCCGCCGCCCCGCAGCAGGCCCGAAGCACCCAGCAGGCACAGGAGGATGAAGGCAAGTGACGCGCTGCGCCGTCTACGGCACGGGGTCCTGGGGCACCGCATTCGCGATGGTGCTGGCCGACGCGGGATGCGAGGTGACCCTGTGGGGGCGCCGCGCCGGCCTCGTCGACGCCATCAACAACGGCCGCACCAACCCCGACTACCTGCCGGGAGTCGAGCTCCCCGCGTCCGTACGGGCCACCACCGACCCCGCACAGGCGGCACGGGACGCGGAGTTCACCGTCCTGGCCGTCCCTTCCCAGACGCTGCGCGGCAATCTCGCCGAGTGGGCACCCCTGCTGCCCTCCGACACGATCCTGGTCTCCCTGATGAAGGGCGTCGAACTGGGTACGGCCAAGCGCATGAGCGAGGTCATCGAGGAGGTCGCCAAGGCCCCCGCGGAGCGCGTCGCCGTGCTGACCGGCCCCAACCTCGCCAAGGAGGTCGCCGCCCGGCAGCCCGCCGCCGCGGTCATCGCCTGCACCGACGAGTCGGTCGCCCGGCGGCTGCAGACCGCCTGCCACACCTCGTACTTCCGCCCGTACACCAACACCGACGTGGTGGGCTGCGAGCTGGGCGGCGCGGTCAAGAACGTGATCGCGCTCGCCGTCGGCATCGCCACCGGCATGGGCCTGGGCGACAACGCCAAGGCCTCCCTGATCACCCGGGGCCTCGCCGAGACCACCCGGCTCGGCCTGGCCATGGGCGCCGACGCGCACACCTTCGCGGGCCTGGCCGGTATGGGCGACCTCGTCGCCACCTGCTCCTCGCCGCTGTCGCGCAACAACACCTTCGGCACCAACCTCGGCCGCGGGATGACGCTTCAGGAGACCATCGCGGTCACCAAGCAGACCGCCGAGGGCGTCAAGTCCTGCGAATCCGTACTGGATCTGGCCCGCCGGCACGGCGTCGACATGCCGCTCACCGAGACGGTCGTGGACATCGTCCACGAGGGCAAGCCGCCGATGGTGGCCCTCAAGGAACTGATGTCGCGCACCGCGAAGTCCGAGCGGCACTAGCACCCCGCGGCGTGGTGGGCCGGGGCGGGGGCCGTTGCCGGTTGCGGCGGTACTATCCGGCGCCGCAACACTGACGCACGCCCTACCAGCAGGTACCCTCAACGCGATATGAGCAGCCAGACCTCCTCCCACAAGCCCCGCGTCGCCGTCGTGTTCGGCGGACGCAGCTCCGAGCACGCCATCTCCGTACTCACCGCCGGAGCCGTGCTGCGCGCCATCGACCGCGAGAAGTACGACGTGCTGCCCATCGGCATCACCACCGACGGCCGCTGGGCGCTGACCGCCGACGACCCCGACCGGATGGCCATCGCCGACCGGCAGCTGCCCAGCGTGGCCGCGCTCGCCGAGTCCACCGACGGCGCCGTGGTGCTCCCCGTCGACCCGACCAACCGCGAGGTCGTCTACAGCGAACCGGGCTCGGTGCCCAAGGCGCTCGGCGAGGTCGACGTGGTCTTCCCCGTCCTGCACGGCCCCTACGGCGAGGACGGCACCCTCCAGGGACTGCTGGAGCTCTCCGGCGTGCCCTACGTCGGCTCGGGCGTGCTCGCCTCAGCCGTCGGCCAGGACAAGGACTACATGAAGCGGGTGTTCACCTCCTTCGGGCTGCCGGTCGGCCCGTACGAGGTCATCCGCCCGCGGGAGTGGGACCAGGCCGCTCCGAACGGAGAAAAGGGCGCCGCCGCCCGCAAGAAGATCGTGGACTTCGCCGCGGAACACGGCTGGCCGCTCTTCGTGAAGCCCGCCCGGGCCGGCTCCTCCATGGGCATCAGCAAGGTCGACGACCTCGCCGGCCTGGACGAGGCCATCGAGGAGGCCCGTCGGCACGACCCCAAGATCCTCGTGGAGTCGCTGCTGCGCGGCCGCGAGATCGAGTGCGGGGTGCTGGAGTTCGAGGACGGTCCGCGAGCCAGTGTCCCGGCCGAGATCCCGCCGGTGACCGCGCACGACTTCTACGACTTCGAGGCCAAGTACATCGACTCGGCCACCGGGATCGTGCCGGCGCCGCTGACCGCCGAGCAGACCGCCAAGGTCCAGGAACTGGCCGTCGAGGCCTTCGAGGCGGCCTCCTGCGAGGGCCTGGTGCGGGCGGACTTCTTCCTGCAGGAGAACGGCGAGTTCGTGATCAACGAGATCAACACGCTCCCCGGGTTCACGCCCATCTCCATGTATCCGCGGATGTGGCAGGAGAGCGGTGTGAGCTACCCGGAGCTGATCGACCGGCTGCTCCAGGCCGCGCTGCGGCGCTCGACGGGGCTGCGCTAGACGCCCTTGGGCACGGTCTTGCGCACGGCGCCCGCGAGGTCGGTGAGCGCATCGACCTCGGGGGCGTACTTCCCCGGGACGGTCACCTCGACATAGGCCTTGCGCAGCACGGTCGTGAAGCGGTAGCCGTCGTCCTGCTTCTCGAAGAGCCATTCGACGCCATTGACTTCCGCCGCGTCGGCCTTGGGGTTGTAATGTTCACTCCCGTACGTCAGGACGTCGGGCTTCGGCACCCCGCAGCGCAGTTTCACGGCAGGATCGCCCCATATGGCAGTGAAGTCGGAAACGGGCTCGGCGGTACGACGCGCCAGCCCGTCCACGGTCCGCGGCAGTTCCTTGTGGAGCGCCCGGCAGTGCCGTGCCGCCTCACCGGGGGGTGAGGGGACGGCCACGTCCTCGGAAGACGAACAGCTCACCGCGCCGACCAGCACGGTGAGCAACGGCAGGGCCAGGTACCGGCGACGTGCACAGATCACCCGGCCGAGCATACGGGGGAGCTACAGATGAACGACCGGACAGGTAAGGGTGCGGGTGATGCCCTCCACCTGCTGGACCTTGGCGACCACCATCCGACCCAGTTCGTCGACGGTGTCGGCCTGGGCGCGCACGATGACGTCATAAGGGCCGGTCACGTCCTCGGCCTGCAGCACACCGGAGATCTTCGAGATCACCTCTGCTACCGCCGAGGCCTTGCCGACCTCGGTCTGGATCAGGATGTAGGCCTGTACCACGGAACCTCCAGGGCGGCTACGAGGATCATGTGGGAAGAAGGGACGCCACGGTACCGCGTCACCGTGCGGAGCGGGGAGACCCGCGCGGTGAACAGGAGAAGTGGGGCGCAGCCGTCAGCCACGTACGGACCGTCCGTACACATGGGAAGGGCAACAGCATGAAGGGCACCGTGGGGGAGCTGGGGGAGTTCGGGCTGATCAGGGAGCTCACCTCCCGGCTCACCTCCACTCCGGCGGTACGGATCGGGCCGGGCGACGACGCCGCGGTCGTCACCGCGCCGGACCGCAGGGTGGTCGCCAGCACCGACATCCTGCTGGAGGGCCGGCACTTTAGGCGCGACTGGTCCACCGCCTACGACGTCGGCCGCAAGGCCGCCGCACAGAACCTCGCCGACATCGCGGCGATGGGCGCGGTGCCCACCGCGATCCTGCTCGGCCTGGTCGTCCCCGCCGAGCTCCCCGCGACCTGGCCGACCGAGCTGATGGACGGCCTGCGGGACGAGTGCCAGGTGGCCGGGGCCGCGGTCGTCGGCGGCGACGTCGTGCGCGGCGACACCATCACCGTCGCCATCACCGCGCTCGGCGACCTGCGCAACCAGGAGCCGGTGACCCGCGCCGGCGCCCAGCCCGGTGACGTGGTCGCGGTGACCGGCTGGCTGGGCTGGTCCGCCGCCGGGCACGCCGTCCTGACCCGCGGCTTCCGCTCACCGCGGGCCTTCGTCGAGGCGCACCGCCGTCCCGAGCCGCCGTACCACGCGGGCCCGGCGGCCGCCGGACTCGGCGCCACCGCCATGACCGACGTCAGCGACGGGCTCGTCGCCGACCTGGGGCATATCGCCGAGGCCAGCAAGGTCCGGATCGATCTGCGGTCCGCCGCGATCGACATCCCCTCGCAGATGTCCGACATCGGCACGGCGGTCGGCGTGGACCCGATGCAGTGGGTGCTCAACGGTGGTGAGGACCACGCGATCGTGGCCACCTTCCCGCCGGACGTGAAGCTGCCCGCCCGGTGGAAGGTCATCGGCGAGGTGCTCAACCCGTCCGCGCTGCCGCAGGTGACGGTGGACGGCGCCCCCTGGGCGAAGGCCGGCTGGGACCACTTCGGGGACAACGGGGACGCCGAGTAGATTCGGCGGCATGCGCATACCTCCACGCGTCCTGACCGTCGCCGGGTCCGACTCCGGCGGCGGCGCGGGCATCCAGGCCGACCTGAAGACGATGCTGGCGCTCGGCACCCACGGCATGAGCGTGCTGACCGCCGTCACCGCCCAGAACTCCCTGGGCGTCCAGGGCGCGTGGGAGCTGCCCGCCGAGGCCGTCCGGGCCCAGTTCCGCAGCGTCGTCGACGACATCGGCGTCCAGGCGGTCAAGACCGGGATGCTCTCCTCGGCGGAGCTGGTCGAAACCGTCGCGGAGCTGCTCGCCGAACTCACGGTCCCGGTTGTCGTCGACCCCGTCGGGGTGTCCAAGCACGGCGATGCGCTGCTGGCCGCCTCCGCACTGGACGCGGTGCGCGGCAAGCTGCTGCCGACGGCCACCGTCGCCACCCCCAACCTGGACGAGGTCACCCAGCTCACCGGCGTACGCGTCCAGGAGGAGGCCGATATGCGCCGGGCGGCCGCCGCCGTCCTGGAGTTCGGGCCGCGCTGGGCGCTCATCAAGGGCGGCCATCTGCCGGCCGCTGAGGACGGCGGGTCCGGCGGCGCCGGGGAGACGGCCGTCGATCTGCTCACCGACGGCACCGAGGAGCACTGGCTGCGCGCCCCCCGCCACGACAACCGGCACACCCACGGCACCGGCTGCACTCTCGCCAGCGCCCTGGCCGCACGGCTGGCCAGGGGGGACACCGTCCCGCAGGCCGCCGCGGCCGCCAAGGAGTACGTCACCGGCGCGATCGCGGCCGGCTTCCGGCTGGGCGCGGGCATCGGCCCCGTGGACCACGGCTGGCGGCTGCGCGACGCGCAGTGAGCCCGGCGCGCACCGAGCCCGATGCGCACCGAGCACGGCCCCGGGAACGGCAGAAGCCGGTCCACCACGGAGGTGGACCGGCTTCCTAAGCAACCGGTCGGGCTGCGCTACGGCTAAGGCGTCAGCGCGAGACCTTGCCGGCCTTGATGCACGAGGTGCAGGCGTTCAGCTTCTTCGGCGTGCGCCCGATCACTGCACGCACCGTCTGGATGTTGGGGTTCCAACGACGGTTGGTGCGGCGATGCGAGTGCGAGACACTCTTGCCGAAGCCCGGCCCCTTGCCGCAGACGTCGCAGTTGGCAGCCACGGGTCACTCCAAAGACTTCAGATGCACTTACGGTGAAATCCCGACGAGCCGAGTGCATTGACCGGCCGGCGTCGTCAGGAGAGAAATGGCCCGATTCGCATCGGGCAACCGGAGCAGCATACAACGACCGCTCCCGTAGAACGAAACTATCACGCACCCCAGGGCCCCCGCCCCGGCCCCTCCGCCCGGTCGCGGCTACTGTGCGGTGCATCCCGTGACCCAGGAGGACGACGTGCCGTACCCGCTCGACGCCGCCGCGGTCCGCTCCTGGTGCGGGCTGGCTCTGGAGGCGCTCGGCCGGGAACGCGAGCGGATCGACGCGATCAACGTCTACCCGGTGGCCGACGGCGACACCGGCACCAACCTGTACCTGACGCTCGAATCGGCCGCCCGCGCGGTCGAGGCGGCCTTCGAAGGGCACGCCTCGGCCGGTACCGCGCCTGGTCTGGCCGACGCCATCGGCGCCATGGCGCACGGCGCCCTCATAGGGGCGCGCGGGAACTCCGGCACGATCGTGGCGCAGCTGCTGCGCGGGATGACCGAGGTGCTGGCGGCCGCGGACGGCGGAGACGACGGCGGAGCGGACGCGCTGCGCAGATCGTTGCGCCGGGCCGCCTCCGCGACCTACGAGGCCGTCGCGCACCCCGTGGAGGGCACCGTCCTGACCGTCGCGACCGCGGCCGCCGACGCCGCGGAGCGGGCCGCCGGCGGGAGCGGCGGCGCCGCCGAGGTCGCCCACGCCGCCCACGAGGGCGCCCGCAGCGCCCTGCGGGCGACCCCCGGGCAGCTCGCGGTCCTGGGCCGGGCCGGCGTCGTGGACGCCGGCGGCTGCGGACTCGTCGCCCTGCTGGGCGCGCTCGCCGACGCGCTCGGCGGGAAGGTCTCGGTGACCCCGGTCGCGGTACGGGCCGACGCCCCGCTGCCCGAGGCGGCCGGCTGCGAGGTCGCCGCCCGGACGGCCGCGGAGGGCTGCGGGGACCCGGACGGGCCGGCCTTCGAGGTGATCTACCTGCTGGAGGCCGGCGACGCGGCCGTGGCGCGGCTGCGCACCCGGCTCGACGGCCTCGGCGACTCACTGGTGGTGGTCGGCGGGGACGGCCTGTGGAACGTCCATGTCCACGTCGACGACGCGGGCGCGGCCGTGGAGGCCGGCATCGAGGCGGGCCGGCCGTACCGGATCCGCATCACCCACTTCGGCGGTGCCGGCCGCGCCAGGGAGCCGGCGATGGCGGCCCGGGCCGTGGTGTCGGTGGTGCCGGGCGACGGGCTCGCCGGACTGTGCGCGCAGGCCGGCGCCACGCCGGTCTCCGTACGTCCCGGGGAGCCGCCCGCCAGCGGTGAACTGGTGCAGGCGATCCGGCAGGCGCACGCCCGCGAGGTGATGCTGCTGCCCAACGACCCCGAACTGCGGCACACCGCGGCGGCCGCCGCCGAACAGGCCCGCACCGAAGGCGTACGGGTCGCGCTGATCCCCACCCGCGCCGCCGTCCAGGGCCTCGCGGCGCTGGCCGTGCACGAGCCGGACCGCAGCTTCGACGAGGACGTGGTCGCGATGACCTCGGCCGCGGGCGCCACGCGCTACGCCGAGTTGGCGGTCGCCGAGCGGCAGTCGTGGACGATGGCCGGGGTCTGCCAGGCCGGCGACGTCCTGGGACTGATCGACGGCGATGTCGCGGTGATCGGCTCGGACCTCACCCGCACCGCGACGACGGTCCTGGACCGGATGCTGTCGGCGGGCGGGGAACTGGTCACCCTGGTCCTGGGCGCCGACGCGCCCGACTCCCTCGCCGAGCGGCTGGAGCGGCATGTGCGCGAGCGGCATCTGGCCGTGGACACCGTCGTCTACGAGGGCGGCCAGCACGCCGCGCCGCTGCTCATCGGCGTGGAGTGAGCGCACCGTGCCGATGGGTGAGCCGCGATTGTCAGAGGTGTGGTGTGCAATAGACGCGTGGCTGCGCTCGACGAACCCCTGAAGAAGATCCTCGGCGGTACCACCGCGAAGGTGCTGGCCGAGCAGCTCGACCTGCACACGGTCGGCGACCTGTTGCACCACTACCCGCGCCGCTATGCCGAGCGCGGTGAGCTGACCCGCCTCGCGGATCTGCCGCTGGACGAACATGTCACGGTCGTCGCGCAGGTCGCGGACTCCCGGGTGCTGAAGTTCAACGCCGGCCGGGGGCAGCGCCTGGAAGTGACGCTCACGGACGGCAGCGGCCGGCTCCAGCTGGTCTTCTTCGGCAAGGGCATTCACAAGCCGCACAAGGAGCTGCTGCCGGGGCGGCGGGCGATGTTCGCCGGCAAGGTGTCGGTCTTCAACCGCAAACTGCAGCTCGCCCACCCCGAGTACGAGCTCCTCGACCGCGACGCCGGCGACGGGGCGGACGCGGCCAGCGCGTTCGCCCATCAGCTGATGCCGATCTACCCGGCCTGCCAGCAGATGGCGTCCTGGAAGATCGCCAAGGCGGTCGACGCGGTGCTGCCCAGCGCGCAGGACGCCGTCGATCCGCTGCCCGAGGCGCTGCGCGAGGGGCGCGCGCTGGTCCCGCTCACCGAGGCGCTGCTCAAGATCCACCGGCCGGGGAGCAAGGCCGATATCGCCGACGCGCGGGCCCGGCTGAAGTGGGACGAGGCGTTCGTGATGCAGGTCGCCCTGGCCCGCCGCCGCCTCGCCGACAACCAACTCCCCGCCGTGGCCCGCAAGTTGATCAAGCAAGGCATCCTCGATGCCTTCGACGCCAAGCTGCCCTTCACCCTCACCGACGGCCAGCAGAAGGTCAGCCGGGAGATCTTCGACGACCTGGCGACCGAACACCCCATGCATCGCCTCCTCCAGGGCGAGGTGGGCTCCGGCAAGGCGCAGCCGCTGGACGCCCTGGTGCTGACGCCACGCGGCTTCCGGCCCATGGGGGAGATGGCCGTCGGCACGGAGGTGGTCGTACCGAGCGGCGAGACGGCCGTGGTGGACGGCGTCTTCCCGCAGGGGGAGCGGGAGGTGTGGCGGCTGGTGCTGTCGGACGGCAGCGCCGTGGAGTGCGACGACGAGCATCTGTGGATCGTCGGGACCCGCGGCACGGGGGATCGGGTGCTGACGACCCGCGAGCTGCGCGGCGATCTGCTGCGCGCCGACGGGCAGCCCAAGTGGTCCATCGCGGCGGCTGTGCCGGTCGACCTCGACGACGGTGGGGACCGGCCGCTGGATCCGTATCTGGTGGGCCAAAGGCTCGGGGGCGACGGCGGCAGCCCGGAGGACCGCGTACCGGACGCCTATCGCCACGCGTCCGTCAAGGACCGGCTGGCCGTGGTGCGCGGGCTGCTGGACGTTGGGGGCCGGCCCGCAGGGGCCCAGACGGTCTGCCGCGGCGTGCCCGCCCACCTGGCCGCCGACCTCGCGTGGCTGGTGCGGTCGCTGGGCGGCTGTGCCCAGCTCCGCCCCGGGCAGGACGGTGCGTACTCCGTTCACGTGGCGCTGCCGGACACGGCGTCCACCGGCGGCATCGACAACACCGGCTTCCGCCGCGCCGTCCACGCCGTCGAGCACATCGGCCGCAAGCCCGTCCAGTGCATCAGCGTCGCGCACCCCGACCACGCCTATGTGACCGACCACTTCACCGTCACGCACAACACCATGGTCGCGCTGCGTGCCATGCTCGGCGTGGTCGACAGCGGCGGCCAGGCCGCGATGCTCGCGCCGACCGAGGTGCTGGCCCAGCAGCACCACCGCTCCATCACCGAGATGATGGGCGAGCTGGCCGAGGGCGGCATGCTGGGCGGGGCCGAACAGGGGACGAAGGTGGTGCTGCTGACCGGCTCCATGGGGGCCGCGGCCCGCCGCCAGGCGCTGCTCGATCTGGTCACCGGCGAGGCCGGCATCGTCGTCGGCACCCATGCCCTGATCGAGGACAAGGTGCAGTTCCACGACCTGGGGCTGGTGGTCGTCGACGAACAGCACCGCTTCGGCGTCGAGCAGCGCGACGCACTGCGCGGCAAGGGCAAGCAGCCGCCGCATCTGCTGGTCATGACGGCGACCCCCATCCCGCGCACGGTCGCCATGACCGTCTTCGGCGATCTGGAGACCTCCGTACTGGACCAACTCCCCGCCGGGCGCTCGCCGATCGCCAGCCATGTGGTGCCCGCCAAGGACAAGCCGCACTTCCTGGCCCGCGCCTGGGAGCGGGTCCGCGAGGAGGTGGCCGCCGGGCACCAGGGCTATGTGGTGTGCCCGCGGATCGGCGACGACGAGGACGAGGCGCCCAAGGGCGGCAAGAAGGGCGCATCCGGCGCCAAGGGGGCCGCCGCCGAGGAGCGTTCGCCGGAGGACGCGGAGGAGAAGCGCCCGCCGCTCGCGGTGCTCGACATCGCCGAACAGCTCGCCGGGGGGCCGCTCGCCGGCCTGCGGGTAGCGGTGCTGCACGGCCGGATGGCGCCGGACGACAAGGACGAGGTGATGCGGTCCTTCGCCGCCGGCGAGCTGGACGTGCTGGTCGCGACGACGGTCATCGAGGTCGGGGTGAACGTCCCGAACGCCACCGCCATGGTGATCATGGACGCGGACCGCTTCGGCGTCTCCCAGCTGCACCAGCTGCGCGGCCGGGTCGGCCGCGGCTCGGCGCCCGGCCTGTGCCTGCTGGTCAGCGAGATGCCCGAGGCCAGCCCCGCCCGGGCCCGGCTGGCCGCCGTGGCCGGCACCCTCGACGGCTTCGAGCTCTCCCGTATCGACCTCGAACAGCGGCGCGAGGGCGATGTCCTCGGACAGGCGCAGTCCGGCGTCCGCTCCTCGCTGCGGATGCTCACGGTCATCGACGACGAGGAGATCATCGCGTCCGCCCGCGAGGAGGCCACGGCGCTGGTCACCGACGATCCGGAGCTGACCGGCTATCCGGAGCTGCGGATCGCGCTGTCCGCCCTGCTGGACGAGGAGCGGGAGCAGTATCTGGACAAGGGCTGAGGGGGGACGCGACGAGCGGGGGAGTGCCGGGCGCGGACGGGGGCCTTCCGCGCCGTTCTGCCGTGAGATCGATCACTGGCCGGGGCGCTCGCACGGCGCCCTGGACGGCCGCTCGCCGCCGGTCGACGGAATATCGTGGAGGAGCGGAGCCCGAGCGGCTCCCACCCACACTCCACACCGACCACGCGCAACGTAAGGACGGGCCCATGACCCGCGTGATCGCCGGTACGGCCGGCGGCCGCCGCCTGGCCGTACCCCCCGGCAACGGCACCCGCCCGACCTCCGACCGGGCGCGCGAGGGCATGTTCTCCACCTGGGAGTCGCTCGACGGGCCGCTGGCCGGCGCCCGGGTGCTCGATCTCTACGGCGGTTCCGGCGCGGTCGGGCTGGAGGCGCTCTCCCGCGGCGCCGCACACGTCCTGCTGGTCGAGGCCGACGCCCGTGCCGTGCGCACCATCCGCGACAACGTCCGCACGGTCGGCCTCCCGGGCGTCGAGGTCCGGGCCGGC
The DNA here is from genome assembly GCF_045690365.1 of Streptomyces sirii. Taxonomy (NCBI): domain Bacteria; kingdom Bacillati; phylum Actinomycetota; class Actinomycetes; order Kitasatosporales; family Streptomycetaceae; genus Streptomyces; species Streptomyces sirii. The sequence goes on from NZ_CP147982.1 coordinate 6,424,636, forward strand.
AAGGCCGAGCAGACCGCCGCCGCGCCGGCCCCGGGCGACCCGTACGACATCGTCTTCCTGGACCCGCCCTACGCGGTCACCGACCAGGAACTGCGCGAGATCCTGCTCACACTCCGTGGTCAGGGGTGGCTGACGGAGCAGGCACTCGTCACCGTGGAACGCAGCACCCGAGGCGGCACGTTCCCATGGCCGGACGGATTTGAAGCGATCAAGGCCCGTCGCTACGGCGAGGGGACGCTTTGGTACGGTCGCGCCGCTTCGACGTCTGCCGAATCGACGTCAACAAGCGTGTCATGACCGGATCGGAGAGCGAGGAACCCGAGTTGCGCCGCGCCGTCTGTCCGGGGTCGTTCGACCCCATCACCAACGGGCACCTGGACATCATCGCCCGTGCCTCCAAGCTGTACGACGTCGTCCATGTCGCCGTGATGATCAACCAGTCCAAGAAGGGGCTGTTCACGGTCGACGAGCGGATCGACCTGATCCGCCGGGCCACCGCCGAGTACGGCAACGTCGAGGTCGAGTCCTTCCACGGCCTGCTGGTCGACTTCTGCAAGCAGCGCGACATCCCCGCGATCGTCAAGGGACTGCGCGCCGTCAGCGACTTCGACTACGAGCTGCAGATGGCCCAGATGAACAACGGTCTGTCGGGCGTGGAGACCCTCTTCGTGCCCACCAACCCCACCTACAGCTTCCTGTCCTCCAGCCTGGTCAAGGAGGTCGCCGCCTGGGGCGGTGACGTCTCCCACCTGGTCCCGCCGTTCGTCCTCGAAGCCCTCACCGAGCGGCTGCGCAACAAGGACTGACCCCGCCCCCGGCGCACCTGCCGCGACGCTTGACTGACGGACCGTCAGTTGGTGTCGGGTGCGGGGCCCGTGGACGTACAGTCGACCCGTTCCGTCGTTCCAACACCCCAGAGAGTGGCGAGTCCAAGGTGGACGTGCAGAAGAAGCTCGACGACATCGTCGCGACCGTCGCCGGCGCCCGGTCCATGCCCATGTCGGCATCGTGCGTGGTCAACCGCGCCGAGCTGCTCGCCCTGCTGGAGGAGGTGCGCGCGGCACTGCCCGGCTCCCTCGCGCAGGCCCAGGAGCTGCTCGGCGGGCGCGAGCAGATGGTCGAGCAGGCGCGCGCCGAGGCGGAGCGGATCATCGAGTCGGCGCACGCCCAGCGCGGTTCGCTGATCTCCGACACCGAGGTCGCCCGGCAGTCCCAGGACGAGGCGGACCGGATCCTGACCGAGGCCCGCCGGGAGGCGGAGGAGATCCGCGCCGAGGCCGACGACTACGTCGACAGCAAGCTCGCCAACTTCGAGGTCGTACTCACCAAGACCATCGGCTCGGTCGACCGCGGCCGCGAGAAGCTGCTCGGCCTCGGCAACGGCCTGGACGACCAGGGGTATCCGGACGAGGACGGCACCGAGGCCCCCGAGCGCAGCGCCGACCCGGAGACCCTCAGGCAGCGCGCCGACGTGTACGTGGACGCCAAGTTCGGGGCGTTCCAGGCCGTACTGAGCAAGACGCTGGAGGCGGTGGGCCGGGGCCGCGACAAGCTCCAGGGCGCCCGGGCGGTCGACGAACTGGGCGCACACCTGGCGGCGCAGAGCGACGACCCGCACTCCGCCCGGCCGCAACAGGCCGATGCCGAGTACCTGGCCGGCCTGGCGGGCATCGGCGCCGACCAGGACCCGCAGGCGCCCCAGCTGCCACAGCAGCAGCCCCAGGCGCCCCAGCTGCCACAGCAGCAGCCCCAGGAGCACCAGCTGCCACAGCACCAGCCCCAGGAGCACCAGCAGCCGCTCCAGCCCCAGCAGCAGGGCTACTACCCGGACCCGGCGGCCTACCAGCAGCAGGACGTCTACGGCTATCAGCAGCCCCACGACGTCGCGTACTCCCAGGACGCCCAGCACCAGAACGCCTACGGCTACGACTGGCAGCAGCAGGGCTACGACCCGAACGCCTACCTCCAGCAGCAGGTGCCCGCGCAGCCCCAGCACGCCCCGCACGTCCAGACCGCACAGCCCGGCGCCCTGGACGAGACCAGCCTCTTCGACACCAGCATGATCAACCTCGATCAGCTGCGGCAGTACGAGGAGGGGCGCCAGTAGGCGACCCCGCTACCGGACCGGTCCGGCCGGGAGCGGATTGGGCCTATCGGGGCCCGTCCAGTATCCTGGCTCTTCGGTCGCGCGTATGTCCGCGATCTCGGCTGCCCGAATTTCCACGATGGAATGCGGGCGGTGTGAAAACCCCGGAGAAAGCAGGAAGCCATCAACGCCCGCCTCGATCACCGCTCCCCTCTCGTGTTCGACACACGTGAGCTGGGTCGGCGTCCCGGTGCGCTCAAGAGGGTCTCCCGCTCCGTCGAGGCCCCCCGGGACCTCGGTAACGAGGTGATCGGCGTGCCCCAGGGCGCACCGGTCGAGCTCGACCTCCGCCTGGAGTCGGTCATGGACGGGGTGCTTGTCACAGGTACCGCCCGTGCAACCCTCAAGGGGGAGTGCGTAAGGTGTCTGGAGCCGCTGGAGCGAGAGCTCGACAGCGACTTCCAGGAGTTGTTCGCCTACCCCGACGCCGATGCCAGGGTCCACGACAAGGACGCCGGCGACGACGCCGAGGATGAGGAGGACACCCTCTTCCTCGAGGACGACCTGTTCGACCTCGAATCCGTGCTGCGGGACGCGGTGGTGCTTGCACTGCCGATGCAGCCGGTGTGCCAGGACGACTGCCCGGGCCTGTGCTCCGACTGCGGAGCCCGGCTGGCGGACGACCCGGACCACCACCACGACGCCGTCGACATCCGTTGGGCGGCACTGCAGGGACTCGCCGGGACCGTCAAGGACGGCGAGAAGGACAACATGGGCGGCGCCGAAGCGGGCGTCGACGAGAAGCAGGAGAAGTAGCCGTGGCTGTTCCGAAGCGGAAGATGTCGCGCAGCAACACGCGCCACCGCCGGTCGCAGTGGAAGGCTGCGGTCCCCACCCTGGTGGCGTGTGAGCGCTGCCACGAGCCCAAGCTGCAGCACATCGCGTGCCCCGCTTGCGGCACCTACAACAAGCGCCAGGTCCTCGAGGTCTGAGCGGCTGGTGACAGGCTCTATGTCAGACGCCACATCGACTTCCCGCTCACGCGGGGATGAACCGACTCCGGCGGACACGGCCTCGTCTCACACGCTTCTGGAAGGGCGGCTCGGGTACAAGCTCGAGTCCGCCCTTCTGGTGCGTGCGCTGACGCACCGCTCGTACGCATACGAGAACGGCGGTCTGCCCACCAACGAGCGGCTCGAGTTCCTCGGGGACTCGGTGCTCGGCCTGGTGGTCACCGACACGCTGTACCGCATCCACCCCGACCTGCCGGAGGGCCAGCTGGCCAAGCTCCGGGCCGCGGTGGTCAACTCGCGTGCGCTCGCCGAGGTGGGCCGCGGCCTCGACCTCGGCGCCTTCATCCGCCTCGGCCGGGGCGAAGAGGGCACGGGCGGCAGGGACAAGGCATCCATCCTCGCCGACACCCTCGAAGCGGTGATCGGCGCGGTCTATCTCGACCAGGGCCTCGACGCGGCCGGCGAGCTGGTGCACCGGCTCTTCGACCCGCTCATCGAGAAGTCCTCCAGCCTGGGCGCGGGCCTGGACTGGAAGACCAGCCTCCAGGAACTCACCGCGACCGAAGGTCTCGGCGTCCCGGAGTACCTGGTCACCGAGACCGGCCCGGACCACGAGAAGACCTTTACTGCTGCCGCCCGCGTCGGTGGTGTCTCGTACGGCACCGGCACCGGCCGCAGCAAGAAGGAGGCCGAGCAGCAGGCGGCCGAGTCCGCATGGCGCGCGATCCGCGCCGCGGCGGACGAGGCGGCCAAGGCGGCGGCTTCCGGTGACGACGCGTCGCAGGAGGCCGGCGACGGCTCGTCGTCGGCACACTGAACCACCGTTTCTGACCCCGTCCGGGGCGGCCGAGCGCCGCCCCGGACGGGGTCAGAAGTCTTTCCCAAGGAGCCACCGTGCCCGAGCTGCCCGAGGTCGAGGTCGTCCGCCGTGGACTGGAGCGCTGGGTCAGCGGCCGCACGATCGACGCCGTCGAGGTGCGCCACCCCCGCGCGATCCGCCGGCACACGGCCGGTGCGGCCGACTTCGCGGCCCGGCTGGAGGGGCTGCGCATAGGCACGGCCCGCCGGCGCGGCAAGTACCTCTGGCTCCCGGTGACCGGCGGCGGCCCGGCCGCGCAGTCCGCCGCCGAAGGCCTCGCGCCCCTCGTCACGCCGTCCGTCACCCACGGCCTGGCGATCCTCGCCCACCTCGGTATGAGCGGCCAGCTGCTGGTCCAGCCGCACGACGCCCCCGACGAGAAGCATCTGCGCATCCGCGTCCGCTTCGCCGACGACCTCGGCACCGAGCTCCGCTTCGTCGACCAGCGCACCTTCGGCGGCCTCTCGCTGCACGACACCGTCCCCGGCGACGCCGAGCAGCTCCCCGACGCCATCGCCCACATCGCCCGCGACCCGCTCGACCCGGCCTTCGACGACGCCGCCTTCCACGATGCGCTGCGCCGCCGCCGGACCACCATCAAGCGGGCCCTGCTCGACCAGACCCTGATCAGCGGCGTCGGCAACATCTACGCCGACGAGGCGCTGTGGCGCAGCCGGCTCCACTACGACCGGCCGACCGCCACCTTCACCCGCCCGCGCACCGCCGAGCTGCTCGGCCACGTACGGGACGTGATGAACGCCGCGCTCGCCGTGGGCGGCACCAGCTTCGACAGCCTCTATGTGAACGTCAACGGCGAGTCCGGGTACTTCGACCGCTCCCTGGACGCCTACGGCCGCGAGGACGAGCCCTGCCGCCGCTGTGGCACCCCCATCCGCCGCCGCGCCTGGATGAACCGCTCCAGCTACTTCTGCCCCCGCTGCCAGCGCCCGCCGCGGACCGGCTGAACGTAGCAGTCGGATAACTCCTGCCCGCCGCGGATGTACCGCGGCGGAGGGGGCCGGGTAAGTTCAGCGCCCATGACAGAGGACGCCGCGAGCATCGACCGGCAGCAGCTCATGCAGGAGGCGCTTGAGGAGTACGCATCGCGCAGCGATGACCAGCTGGACTGGATCCTCGGGCTCGTCCGACACCGCCTCGGCGCCGCGCGCCGGATGGGCGTGGACATACCAAAAGGACTGGCCGAACGGGTATCCCGGCTGTCCGCGAAGCGCGGCTGGCCGATCGACCAGCCGCAGCCCTGAGCCGGGGAAGCACCCGATGATCAAGCTGTTGCCCGCGCCCTTACCCACCGGCACGGCCGTTCGAGGGACACTCCGGCCGAGCGGCGCAGGAGCACGGCGCCAGGGGTGAGGCGGCCGGCGACGCGTGTGGACGCCGGGATCAAAAAGCCGACGAAGTGCCGCGTCGGTTCGCTGACCAACGGCTGAGCCGTGGTCGAGGGTCATTGTCGGTCAACGCTGAGCACCCCCGCACGGCCCAGAGACGGCCCGGACGGGGGTGCTGGATGCTGCTCGTTGCCGACTACCGGCACGAAGGTCGCTGAGACGACAGTCGCTTGAAGCCGTCGCGGTTGCTGTACTTCGCCGCTTTACAGCGCAGCAGGCCGCCCCAGGCATTACGAGGCGGGCCCCTTTACCTCCTCGAGCGGGAGGGTCTCGTCTTCCCCGAAGTCCGGGGCCTGGAAGGGGTTTGTCGCCGGAGGCGGCGATGCTGCGGTGGAACGGCTGGGTTGCCCTTCCGGGGCGGAGAACAGCGACGTCAGATCGATGAGAGATCTCCCTTTCGTTAACAGGTCCCTGAAGGGGCCTGGCATGCCGTGATCGGGCACAGTGGTCCTAGAGCTTGGTCATCTTGGCGTACGGGCTCAAGATCCGCATTTGAGCCGAGCCGAAGTCCACGAGCACCGCGATTCCATCCTCGATGCCGATCACCCGGCCGAGGCCGTGCATGTCGTGTGTGACCTGGTCGCCCATGGCGAAGTGCTTGGGCGCCGGCGTAACCGGGGCCTTGAAGGGGCTGGTGGGCAGATGACGCTTCGGTGCAGCGGGCTTTGTCATTGCCCCCAGTATGCGCCGACCTGCCTGCGGTTGGTTGTGGCGGTCCACGTTCGATGCAGACGTCGACTTCTTGGGTGGTGTCGTGCACGTGGTCCGTCAGGTGAAGCTGCTGTGCAACCGTCCGGTCTTCGCCCCGCCCAAGGGTGGCAAGGAGAGGGACGTACCGCTGCCCGAGCCGAACGCCTTCGCTCTCGCGCGTCCGTATTCCTGGAGGCGGGGGAGAGCAGCAAGGCCCGGTCTTCGGGGATGAAGGGGCTACGGATGACGGCCCCGACCCGGCCCAGAGTGGTTCGTACGTCGTTGACCTGCGCTTATCTCAAAAGCCGAAGTCCTGGGTCCACCACGGGCCGCCCGGGCCGAAGTGGACGCCGACGCCGAGGGTCTTGTACTCGCAGTTGAGGATGTTGGCGCGGTGGCCGGGGCTGTCCATCCAGGAGTCCATGACGGACTGGGCGTTGGCCTGGCCGCGGGCTATGTTCTCGCCGCCGAGGTCGGTGATGCCCTCCGCACGGGCACGGTCCCAGGGCGTGTGGCCGTCCGGGTCGGTGTGGTCGAAGAAACCGCGCTCGGCCATGTCGTCACTGAACCGCTGTGCGAGTCCGGCCAATTCCTTGTCCGCGGTCACCGGCGAGCAGCCCGCCTGGGCGCGTTCCTGGTTGACCATCGCCAGGACCTGGGCCTCGGCGGACGTCTTCGCGTCGGGGGTCTTCGACGGGGCCGCGGTGCGCTGGGGCGCGCTGGCGGACGGGCGCTCGGTGGGCTCGGCGGAGGGCCGCGAACCGGTCTCCCGGGTGGGAGTTTTGGTCGGCCGGTGCGGGGAGGGGGACGTGGACGGCGTCATGGGGGAGGACGGGCGTTCGCTGCGCGGGGCGGTGGGGCGGCCGCCGCCGCGGCTCGCCGTGTCGGTCGCGCGGTCGGTCGGGGTCTGCGAGAGGCCGCCCATCGGCCCGGTGGTCTCCGGCAGGGCACCGGCGCGGACCCGGTCGCCCCGGCCGTCACCGCCCTCGCCGTCGAACTGCCCGCCGCCGGGGATCAGTCCGGAAGCGACCGCCACCGCTCCCATCGCCACCGCGGCGGAGGCGCCGAGCAGTCCGGTGCGTACGGGTGCCAGGCCTCGGTCGCGCGCCGCGCGGTGCGAGCGGTGCCGTGCCGCCGGGGTCGGTGCGCCGTGCCGGACAGCTGTCGGTGCGTCAAAAGTCTCCGCACTCGGGGCTTCGGGCGTATGGGGAGCAGAGCGTCGGTGGCGGCCCATCCGCTGTCGTCCTTCCCCCGGTGCAAGCACCGGTTCCACTGGAGCGGCTGCCGCCGCGCAGCTTTCCTCGGCGTCAAGGCGACTCACCCAAACGGGTGAGTCTCGCTGACGGGGGACTGTACGCCATGGCGCAAGGGGGCGACGTGCCCGCCGAGCAATTGGCCGGTTAACGTGCACACATGAACGAAGATGTCCGTGTGACCGCGTGGGTGCGTGGTCAGGTCCAAGGCGTCGGCTTCCGCTGGTTCACCCGCGCCAACGCTCTTCGCATCGGCGAACTCGCCGGATTCGCGGTCAATCTCGGCGACGGCCGCGTCCAGGTGGTCGCCGAGGGGCCGAAGGACCACTGCGATCAGTTGCTGGAGTGGCTGCGGACCGGAGACACGCCCGGGCGGGTCGACGGAGTCACTGAGATCTGGGACACGCCCAGGGGCGGCTACGACGGCTTCGAGATCCGCTGACACGGCCCGCCGCGGGCCTCCGTAAGGCCATCGCAGGCGATCTTGCCGGTGTGTCTTTGTCAGCTGCTTACGGGAGATAAGGCCTGGTGGTTGCCAACTCGGCCGACCCGTGCAAGGCTGCCGCTGTACGGATGATCTCCACGCCCCCGCGGGACCTTTCTGGGGAGTCGGCGCAGAGCCCTCGCGGCCGCGCACTCTCAGGTGCCCGAGGATACGGGGCGTGATCGTGTTGACCGTCAAACCGTTTGGTGAGACTCTGGAATCCCCGCGCACCTTAGCTGTTTGGCATTGAGTACACCAGAGAATGACAAGCACCGCGGGTGCGAATCCCTCACGACCCACACCGCTTCGGTCGGTCACTCATTGTGGAGGACCATCCATCATGGCAAAGGCGCTTCTCGGTTACGTCGGCGGCTCCGACCCCCGAGTCCTCTCCGAGATGCGACGGCTTCAGCAGCGCGTTCAAGACCTCGAATCCGAGCTTATCCGGATGCAGGCCGAGAACGACATGCTGTCCGCTGCCGCACGTCGCGACGACTCGATGCTCGACATCGACGTACCCCAGGCGGAGCCCGCGCTCACCTGACCCCAACCCCAGGGCCGGTAGGGCTGCTCGCCAGCCGCTTGAGGCACCGCTCTCTTCAAGATCTGCAAGGGACGCTTCGGCGTCCCTTCGTCGTTTCCCCGCCCGTCTCTTCCGGCACTTCGATCGCGTACCCAGCGGCCATTTCGGCCGTGCCGCCCCTCCCTTACCGCATGATGTGCCCTGCGCTTTCCTTGGTGAAACCGAAAATGAACGGCGCGGATACCCGGGGGACGTACGGCGTCGGCGACCGCACCCGGAATGTTGGGGCCGCCCGCCGAGAGGGGGCCGGTAGAGTCCAACGGCGTGCATCTCAAGAGTCTGACCCTGCGAGGCTTCAAGTCCTTCGCCTCCGCCACGACGCTCCGGTTCGAGCCGGGGATCACCTGCGTCGTGGGCCCCAACGGTTCCGGCAAGTCCAACGTCGTGGACGCGCTGTCCTGGGTCATGGGCGAGCAGGGAGCCAAGTCGCTGCGCGGCGGGAAGATGGAGGACGTCATCTTCGCCGGGACGACCGGGCGGCCGCCGCTCGGCCGCGCGGAGGTCTCGCTGACCATCGACAACTCCGACGGTGCGCTGCCGATCGAGTACGCCGAAGTCACCATCACCCGGATCATGTTCCGCAATGGCGGCAGCGAGTACCAGATCAACGGGGACACCTGCCGGCTGCTCGATATCCAGGAATTGCTCTCCGATTCCGGTATCGGCCGGGAGATGCACGTCATCGTCGGACAGGGGCAGCTGGATTCGGTGCTGCACGCCGATCCGATGGGCCGGCGGGCATTCATCGAGGAGGCGGCCGGCGTCCTCAAGCACCGCAAGCGCAAGGAGAAGGCGCTGCGGAAGCTGGACGCGATGAAGGCCAACCTCGCCCGCGTCCAGGACCTGACCGACGAGCTGCGCCGCCAGCTCAAACCGCTGGGTCGGCAGGCCGCGGTGGCCCGGCGCGCCGCCGTCATCCAGGCCGATCTGCGCGACGCCCGGCTGCGGCTGCTCGCCGACGACCTGGTCGCCCTGCGCCGGGCGCTGCGCGCCGAGATCGCGGACGAGGCGGCCCTCAAGGAGCGCAAGCAGGCTGCCGAGGAGCGACTGCGCACCGCCCAGCAGCGGGAGTCGGCGCTGGAGGAGGAGGTCCGTACGCTCAGCCCGCGGGTGCAGCGGGCGCAGCAGACCTGGTACGAGCTGTCGCAGCTCGCCGAGCGGGTGCGCGGCACGATCTCGCTGGCCGAGGCGCGGGTCAAGAGCGCCACGGCGGCCCCGCCGGAGGAGCGGCGCGGGCGCGACCCCGAGGACATGGAGCGCGAGGCGGCCCGGATCCGCGAGCAGGAGGCGGAGTTGGCGGCCGCGCTGGAGGCCGCGAGCCGGGCACTGGAGGACACCGTCGAACACCGTGCCGGGCTGGAGCGGCAGTTGGCGGACGAGGAGCGGCGGCTGCGGGACGCGGCGCGGGCCATCGCCGACCGGCGCGAGGGCCTGGCCCGGCTGAGCGGACAGGTCACCGCCGCCCGCGGCCGGGCCGCCTCCGCGCAGGCGGAGATCGGGCGGCTGGCCGAGGCCCGGGACGGCGCCCGCCAGCGGGCGGCCGCCGCCCAGGAGGAGTACGAGCAGCTCAAGGCCGAGGTCGAGGGCCTGGACGCCGACGACGAGGAGAGCGCGGCGGCGCATGACGCGGCCCGTCGGGAGCTGGCGGAGGCGGAGGCCGCGCTGAGCGCAGCGCGGGAGGCGCTGACCGCGGCCGAGCGCAGGCGCGCCGCGACCGCCGCCCGGCACGACGCACTGGCGCTCGGGCTGCGCCGCAAGGACGGTACGGGGGCCCTGCTGGCGGCGGCCGACCACCTCGCCGGGCTGCTCGGCCCGGCCGCGGAGCTGCTGGCCGTCACCCCCGGCTTCGAGGTCCCGGTCGCGGCCGCCCTCGGAGCGGCGGCGGACGCCGTCGCCGTCAACGGGCCGGCCACCGCCGCCGACGCCATCCGGCTGCTGCGCAAGCAGGACGCGGGGCGCGCGGCGATGCTGCTGGGGGACGGCCGGAGCCGCGGCGGCAGTGCCACCGGGCTGGTGCCCGGGCCCGCGCGGGCCGTGGAGGAGGCGGCGACCGCGGAGGCCGTGGAGGCCGTTGCGGTGTCGGCGAGGGCCGGGAGTGCTGGGACTGGTGGGGTGCATGGTGCTGGTGGTGCTGGTGATGCCGCTGAGACCGCTGTGCATCGTGTCCCGGGCCCCCGCTCCGCGCCCGTACCGGCCGGTGAACTGATCCAGGGGCCGTCGGAGTTGACCGCCGCGGTGGCCCGGCTGCTGCGGGATGTCGTGGTCGTCGGGACGCTGGAGGACGCCGAGGACCTGGTGGCCGCGCGGCCGGAGCTGGTGGCGGTGACCGGTGAGGGCGATCTGCTCGGGGCGCACTTCGCGCAGGGCGGCTCCGCCGGCGCGCCGAGTCTGCTGGAGGTGCAGGCCTCCGTCGACGAGGCGGCGGCCGAGCTGGAGGAGCTGGCGGCGCGCTGCGAGGAGCTGGCCGAGGCGCAGCGGGCGGCGGCGGAGCGCCGTACGGAGTGCGCCGCGCTGGTCGAGGAGTTGGTCGAACGGCGGCGGGCGGCGGACCGGGAGAAGTCGAAGGTCGCCGGGGACCTGGGACGGCTCGGCGGGCAGGCGCGGGCCGCCGCGGGCGAGGCCGAGCGCTCCGCCGCGGCGGCCGCCAGGGCCGAGGAGGCGCTGGCGCGGGCCACCGAGGAGGCCGAGGAGCTGGCCGAGCGGCTGGCGGTGGCCGAGGAGGAGCCGGGCGCCGGCGACGAGGAGCCCGACACCTCCGTACGGGACCGGCTGGCGGCCGACGGGGCCAATGCGCGGCAGACCGAGATGGAGGCCCGGCTGCAGGCGCGTACGCACGAGGAGCGGGTCAAGGCGCTGGCCGGACGGGCGGATGCGCTGGACCGGGGGGCGCGCGCCGAGCGCGAGGCGCGGGCGCGGGCCGAACGGCGGCGCGCCCGGCTGCGCCACGAGGCGGAGGTGGCCGGGGCGGTCGCCTCCGGAGCCCGGCAGCTGCTGGCGCACGTCGAGGTGTCGGTCGTACGGGCCGACGGCGAGCGGGGCGCCGCGGAGCGGGCCAAGGCCGAGCGGGAGCAGGCGCTGGTGGCCGAGCGCAACACCGCCCGGGAGCTGAAGGGCGAGCTGGACAAGCTGACGGACTCGGTGCACCGCGGCGAGGTGCTGGGCGCGGAGAAGCGGCTGCGGATCGAGCAGCTGGAGAACAGGTCGCTGGAGGAGCTGGGGGTGGAGCCGGCCGCGCTGGTGTCGGAGTACGGCCCCGAGCAGCCCGTACCGCCGTCGCCGCCGGCCGAGGGCGAGGTGCTGCCGGAGGACCCCGAGGATCCCCGCAACCAGCCGGTGGCCTTCGTACGGGCCGAGCAGGAGAAGCGGCTCAAGGCGGCTGAGCGGGCGTATCAGCAGCTCGGGAAGGTGAACCCGCTGGCACTGGAGGAGTTCGCGGCGCTGGAGGAGCGGCACCAGTTCCTGAGCGAACAGCTTGAAGACTTGAAGAAGACCCGGGCCGACCTGCTGCAGGTGATCAAGGAGGTCGACGAGCGGGTGGAGCAGGTCTTCACCGAGGCGTACCACGACACCGCGCGGGAGTTCGAGGGCGTCTTCTCCCGGCTCTTCCCGGGTGGTGAGGGACGGCTGGTGCTGACCGATCCCGACGACATGCTGGCGACCGGGGTGGAGGTCGAGGCGCGCCCTCCGGGCAAGAAGGTCAAGCGGCTGTCGCTGCTGTCGGGCGGGGAGCGGTCGCTGACCGCGGTGGCGCTGCTGGTGTCGATCTTCAAGGCCCGGCCCAGCCCGTTCTATGTGATGGACGAGGTCGAGGCGGCGCTGGACGACACCAATCTGCAGCGGTTGATCCGGATCATGGAGGAGCTGCAGGAGAGTTCCCAGCTGATCGTGATCACGCATCAGAAGCGGACGATGGAGGTCGCGGACGCGCTCTACGGGGTATCGATGCAAGGGGACGGCGTATCGAAGGTCATCAGCCAGCGGCTGCACTGACCACGGACGGGAGTGTCCGCTATTCCCCTCTTTGTCCCTATCGTTGATCGCGCGGAGTGTCCGACGCTCCGTCAGTTCACAACTTGAACGAATGCCGTCTCGGGTGACCAAGAAACAAAATCATTACGCGGTATTGACTTCGAAACTTGAAGGCATAGTCTCTGCAACGTTGCTTTTACCTTCAAGTGGTGGGTACCCCCAACCTATGCACCACTAGAAGGGCCAGCCCCCTACGCCCGGCAGCGCAGCCGGGCCACTGGAGTTCACGTTGACCAGCACCGCGCAGCCGACGGTCCCGGAAGGCCGCAAGGCCCATCCCGAGCACCTCGGCCATGTCATCTTCATCACCGCGGCTGCCGCGATGGGCGGCTTTCTCTTCGGCTACGACAGTTCCGTCATCAACGGTGCCGTCGAGGCGATCCGCAGCCGCTATGACGTCGGGTCCGCCGTACTCGCCCAGGTGATCGCCGTCGCGCTGATCGGCTGCGCCATCGGCGCCGCCACCGCCGGCCGGATCGCGGACCGGATAGGCCGCATCCGTGTGATGCAGATCGCCTCGGTGCTCTTCACCATCAGCGCCGTCGGTTCGGCCCTGCCCTTCTCCCTCTGGGACCTCGCCTTCTGGCGGGTCATCGGCGGCTTCGCGATCGGTATGGCCTCGGTCATCGGCCCGGCCTACATCGCCGAGGTCTCGCCGTCCGCCTACCGTGGCCGGCTCGGCTCGTTCCAGCAGGCCGCGATCGTCGTCGGCATCGCCATCTCCCAGCTCGTCAACTGGGGCATCCTCAACCTCGCCGACGGCAAGCAGCGCGGCACGCTCGCCGGTCTCGAGGCCTGGCAGTGGATGCTCGGCGTGATGGTCGTCCCGGCGGTGCTCTACGGTCTGCTCTCCTTCGCGATCCCCGAGTCGCCGCGCTACCTGATCTCCGTCGGCAAGCTCGACCGCGCCAAGGAGGTGCTGGCCGAGGTCGAGGGCCACAGCGTGAACCTCGACACCCGGGTCGCCGAGATCGACCAGGCGATGCGCAGCGAGCACAAGTCCACGTTCAAGGACCTGCTCGGCGGCAAGATGGGCTTCCTGCCGATCGTCTGGGTCGGCATCGGCCTCTCGGTCTTCCAGCAGCTGGTCGGCATCAACGTCGCGTTCTACTACTCCTCGACGCTGTGGCAGTCCGTCGGCATCAACCCCGAGAGCTCGTTCTTCTACAGCTTCACCACGTCGATCATCAACATCGTCGGCACCGTCATCGCGATGATCTTCGTCGACAAGATCGGCCGCCGTCCGCTGGCGCTGATCGGCTCGGCCGGTATGGCCGTCTCGCTCGCGCTGGAGGCCTGGGCCTTCTCCGCCAAGACCGCCGCCGGTACGCTGCCGGCCGCCGAAGGCACCGTGGCCCTGATCGCCGCCCACGTCTTCGTGCTCTTCTTCGCGCTCTCCTGGGGCGTCGTGGTCTGGGTCTTCCTCGGCGAGATGTTCCCGAACAAGATCCGCGCCGCCGCGCTGGGCGTCGCCGCCTCCGCGCAGTGGATCGCCAACTGGGCCATCACCGCCAGCTTCCCGAGCCTGGCCGACTGGAACCTGTCGGGTACGTACGTGATCTACACATTCTTCGCCCTGCTCTCGATCCCCTTCGTGCTCAAGTTCGTGAAGGAGACGAAGGGCAAGGCGTTGGAGGAGATGGGCTAACCCCCCGCCAGTCCTTCTCCTCAGTACTGGCTGCTGCCCCGGGTCCCAAGGCGACCCGGGGCAGCAGTCTTTGTATCGGCACCGGGGGCCTGGCGCCGGCCGGCCGCGGTCGTCCAAAACGCCCTGCTGTACGCCGCCGGCGTGGTGTGCAGGGCCTGCTGGAAGCGGCGGCGGAGGTTGGTCGCCGAGGACAGGCCGACCCGCAGCGCGATCGCCTCGACGGTCAGATCGGTCTCCTGACGCTGGGGGAGTGCGCCCCGACCGGCCAGGGTGGAGGCATGAGCGACGAACCACTCGACGACCGCGCCCGCCGGCGGACCACCCGGCGGGGTCCTTCCTCCACGCACCGGCCGGGTCCTGGCACATACCGCGGTCGGCGACGGGGTGCCGCCTGTTCGTCTTCTACCCGGAGGGCTGAGCGGCCGCCCCGCCTCAGGGCCGCGCCGCGTCGGGCGTCAGTCCCCGAGGCGGGGCAGCACCCGCTCGGCGAACAGGTGCAGCGAACGCCAGCCCTCGTCGACGGGCATCCCGCCGCACAGCGGGTGCAGGATCAACGAGCCCTGGGCGCCCGTCTCCTGGGCCAGCTTCACGCACTCGTCCGGGGTGAGGACGCGGTAGACGCCCTCCCGGCGCAGCCCTTCGGCGTCCCGCGCGCTCGAGCGCACCGCGGAGCGGGTGCCGGCCGACTGCCAGGAGGCGTACGTCCGCGCCTCGTGCAGCAGATGGCCGCCGTACTCGGCCCACGTACGGTCCGGGTCCTCGGACAGGTGCAGCAGCGAGGTCCGGTCCGGCGGCTGCAGCACCCAGCCGTCGGTGCCGAAGGCCGCGCGCTGCTCGTGGTAGTAGGCCGCCAGCTCCGGGAGGTGGGCGCTGGGGAAGAGCGGCAGCCCCAGGCGGGCGGCGCGCCGGGCCGCGGCGCGGGAGCTACCGCCGATCAGCAGCGGCGGATGCGGCCGGGTATAGGGGCGCGGGGTCACCCGGACCGTACGCCCCTGATAGGTGAAGGGTTCGCCGGTCCAGGCGGACAGCAGCGTCGCCAGCACCTCGTCCTGGAGTGCGCCCCGGCGCCGCCAGTCCTTGCCGTGCGCCGCGTACTCCTCGGGCCGGTAGCCGAGGCCGGCGACGGTGGTCAGCCGGCCGCCGCTGAGCAGGTCGAGCGAGGCGAGGTCCTCGGCCAGCCGCAGCGGGTCGTGCAGCGGGGTGATCAGTGCGGAGACGGTGACGCCGATGCGGCGGGTGGCGCCGAAGACGGCGCCGGCGAAGGTGAGCGGCGAGGGCATCCAGCCGTTGGTGGTGGCGTGGTGCTCCTCGGTCTGGACCATCGACAGACCGCGGTCGTCGGCGAAGGCCGCCATCTCGACGGCGGCGCGGTAGCGCGCGGTCAGCGCGGCGGGCGTGGGGGAGGGGTCGACGAGGTTGAAGCGGACGACCGTGACGGGCAGGGCTGACATGGCAAACGTCCCCTTCGCCAAGAACGGTTGGCGAAGGGGACGTTAGCTGACGTGGCGTCAGTTCACTAGGGGCGTGATCCGGCCGCCGCGTCGGCCGGGGGCGGCGGGGGTCAGCCCACCTCGGCCGTCCGGCGGGCCTCGGCGCGCGAAGCGTCGGCGGCCGCCGGGACGTTCTCCCTGGGCGCGGGCAGTACGGCGAAGACCAGCGCGGCGATGGCGATCGTGGCCGCCCAGCCCAGGCCGTTCTCGCCGATCCAGGTGCCGGCCAGCGGGCCGGTGAACCACTGGACCTTGGTGAAGCACAGGCCCGCGACGAGCGCGACCGACCAGGCGGTCATGGCCTGCCAGCAGAAGCCGCCGACGTACCAGTAGCGGCTGGTGCGGCCGGTGTTCATCAGGCTCTCGGCGTCATAGCGCACCGCCAGCTTGCGGCGCCGCGCCATGTCGATGCCGTAGACGCCGATCCAGGCGGAGAAGGAGACCGCGAGCAGCGTCAGGAAGGCGATGAACTGGCCGATGAAGTCCTTGGCCACCAGCATCATGAACAGGCCGCCGACCAGGCTGATGGCGGCGTTGATGCTGACCGCCATGGCGCGCGGCAGCTTGACGCCCATGGTCTGGGCGGTGAAGCCCGCGGAGTACATCGACAGGCTGTTGATCAGCATCATGCCGATCAGCGCGGTGATCAGGTACGGAATCGCGATCTCACGCGGCAGGACCTGGCCGAGGAACGACATCGGGTCGGTGTTCTGGTTGGCCAGCGACGGGTTGCCGACGGCCATCACGCCACCCATGATCACCATCGGGATCAGCACCAGGGCCGCGCCGGAGATGGTGGTGCCGACGATCTTCTTGCCGGAGGCGGAGTGCGGCAGGTAGCGCGCGAAGTCCGGGCCGGTGGGGACCCAGCTGATGCCGCCGGCGGCGATGGTGCCGATGCCCGCGATCATCAGGGTGGCGCTGCCCGGCGACTTGGAGAGGATGTCGCTCCACGGCATCTTGACGATCAGATGGACCAGGACGACCACGCTGATCGCGCTGAACAGGTACGTCGAGTACTTGTTGCACAGGTTCAGCGCCTTGCGGCCCAGACCGCTCACCAGGAAGGTGCAGGCGACGAAGCCGAGCAGCGTGACGACGATCAGGACGTTGTTCGGCTTGATGCCGAACACCAGGTTCAGCACGGTCAGGATGGCGTACGCGCCGGTGACCGCGTTGATCGTCTCCCAGCCGAAGCGGGCGACCCAAAGGATCGCGCCCGGGAAGTAGTTGCCCCGCACGCCGAAGGCGGCACGGGAGAGCATCGCGCCCGGGGCGCCGCCCCACTTGCCGGAGACCGACAGTAGGCCGACCATGCCGAAGGAGACGGCGGAGGCGATGGCGGCCACGATCAGGACCTGCCAGAAGTTCAGGCCGTTGTTGATCACCAGGGAGGCGCCCATGGTGAGCAGCAACACGCTGATGTTGGCGGCGACCCAGGTGGGGAAGAGCTCGCGGACCCGGCCCCGGCGCTCGTGGTCGGGAACCGGCTCGATGCCGCGGGTCTCGACGGCGCCTTCGGTCTCGGGAGTGGGCGCGGACGTGGTGCTGGTGTCCATGAGTGCAGGTATCTCCGTGCGGGGATCTGGGGCACCCCCGGAGCGGGAGGTGCAGGCAGCGGCTGTGATGCCCGGCCAGAATGCGATTGCCAGGACTCTACGCGCGTTGCGCGGCCGTCCACCATCGTACTTTGATCCAACTTCTGCCACTGTGCACTGTTGGACCCGTTGACGAGGACGAGTGTGACCCATGCTCGTCAAAGGGTCCAGTCCTACCGCTTTGACCAGGTTTGATCAGCCGGAGGCCGGGACGGCCCGACGTTGGCCGACCCGGTGGTCCGCCCGCCGCAGCAGCTCCCCCGCGTCATCGACCGGCGGTGAGATCCATGACTCGTTGATGGCGCGCTTGAGGTCCTTGGCGAAGCCCTCGGGCCCCTCGCGCAGTGTCCGGTCCCAGCCGCTGGTGGCCACCGCGCCGGCCTCGCCGAGGTCCAGGCAGGTCGCGTACGGGTCGGGGGCGAAGTCCGCCGGAGGCAGGCCGAGCAGATCGGCCGCGGCGTTATGGCCGGCCACCTTGCCGAGCGGGGTGGCGTGCTGGCAGCTCTGCGGCAGCGGGTGGCCGCCCTGGTCGGTGGCCGCCGCGGTGTCCCCGGCCGCGTAGACGCCCGCGACGCCGCGCACCCGCAGCGCGCCGTCCACGGTGAGTCGTCCCAGCGCGTCCCGGGGCGCGGGGATCTGCGCGGTCAGCGCGCTCGCCCGCATCCCCGCCGTCCACACGGCCGTACGGGCCGGCAGGGTGCTGCCGTCCGACAGGCGCACCGAGCACGCGTCCAGGCCGGTGACCGTGATGCCGAGGCGGCGCTCGACGCCCAGCTCGTCCAGTGCCCGGGTGATCACCGGCCGGGCCGCGGCGCCCAGCCCCTCGCCGACCACCGCGGCGCGCTCGACCAGCACCACCCGCACCTGATCCGCCGCGTCGTGGGGCGCCGCCAGTGCGCGCAGCCGGCCGACGAGCTCGGTGGCGAGCTCCAGCCCGGTGAAGCCGGCGCCGACGACCACCGCGGTCCAGCGGCCCGGCCCGTCCGGCGCCTCGGGCAGCGCCCGCAGATGCTCCGCCAGCCGTACGGCCGCCGGGAGCGTGTCGATGTCGTGCAGCAGCGCGGCGCCGGGCAGCTCGGGCCGGACCAGAGCGCTCCCGGTGGCGAGGACCAGGCGCCGGTAGGCCACCTCGGTGCGGCCGCCGTCGGCCGCGACGGCGGACACCCGGCGCCGGCCGGTGTCGACCGCGGTGGCCCGGGCGGCGATCCGCCGCACCCCGACCGGGCCCAGCACCCGGTCCAGCGGTACCCGCATCCGGGCCGGATCGGCCTGGTAGAGGCGCGGCCGCAGCACCAGGTCCGGGTCCGGGGTGAGCAGTGCCACGGTGCGCGCCGCGGGCCCGGTGCCGTGCGCGCCCAGCAGCCTGGTCGCCGCGGCGGCGCTCCACAGCCCGGCGAAACCGCCGCCCAAAACCAGGACATCAAACATCCGGATTCCCCTCCCATCGCTCCGCGGGGCGGTCCCGGGGATTGAATCTGGATGCTACACATCCCGATTCAATCCGGATATCCAGAATCCAGGTTCGGCGCGTGCGGTCCCCCTCGGCGGGGCGTGACTGATACTGGAGGGGTTATGGAATTCGTCATCCTTGCTGTAGTCATCGCCGTGGTCGTGCTCGGCGCGATCAGCGGGCTCGTCGTCAGCGGCCGCAAGAAGAAGCAGCTGCCGCCGCCCCCGCCGGCTGCCCCCAAGCCCTCCGTCACCGCGCCCCCCGCCGAACCGCATGTCGGCGAGGAGGCCGAGACCCCCCGCGACGAAGACCGTCGCACCATCGAAGAAGTCGCGCTGCCCACCGCCGAGGCCCCCGAGGCCGAGGTCGAGGCGCCGGCCGCCGAGCCCGAGGCGCCCGCCGCGCCCGAGATCGAGGTGCCCGAGCCCACCGCCGGGCGGCTGGTCCGGCTGCGGGCCCGGCTCTCCCGCTCCCAGAACACCCTGGGCAAGGGCCTGCTGACCCTGCTGTCCCGCGAGCACCTCGACGAGGAGACCTGGGAGGAGATCGAGGACACCCTCCTCACCGCCGACGTCGGCGTCGCCCCCACTCAGGAGCTGGTCGACCGGCTGCGCGAGCGGGTCAAGGTCCTCGGCACCCGCACCCCCGACGACCTGCGCGCCCTGCTGCGCGAGGAGCTGCTCACCCTCATCGGGCCCGACTTCGACCGCACCGTGCACACCGCCAACGGCATCGGCAACGGCGGCGACGAGATCCCCGGCGTCGTCTTGGTCGTCGGCGTCAACGGCACCGGCAAGACCACCACCACCGGCAAGCTCGCCCGAGTCCTTGTCGCCGACGGCAAGTCCGTCGTCCTCGGCGCCGCCGACACCTTCCGTGCCGCGGCCGCCGACCAGCTGCAGACCTGGGGCGAGCGGGTCGGCGCCCGCACGGTCCGCGGGCCCGAGGGCGGCGACCCGGCCTCGATCGCCTTCGACGCGGTGAAGGAAGGCATCGCCGAGTCCGCCGACGTCGTCCTGATCGACACCGCGGGCCGGCTGCACACCAAGACCGGTCTGATGGACGAGCTGGGCAAGGTCAAGCGGGTCGTCGAGAAGCACGGCCCGGTCGGTGAGGTACTCCTCGTCCTGGACGCCACCACCGGCCAGAACGGCCTGGTGCAGGCGCGGGTGTTCGCCGAGGTCGTGGACATCACCGGCGTGGTGCTCACCAAGCTCGACGGCACCGCCAAGGGCGGCATCATCGTCGCCGTCCAGCGCGAGCTGGGCGTCCCGGTCAAGCTCGTCGGGCTGGGCGAGGGCGCGGACGACCTGGCGCCGTTCGAGCCGAAGGCGTTCGTTGACGCCCTTATCGACTGAGCTCGCCTCCGGGGCGTCATCCCCGGCTGCCCTCGGCCTCCGTACCCGCACCCGGCGGGGACGGGGGCCGATGTCGTCTCCGGGCGGCCCGGCGCTCTTGGATCATGACGTTACGTATGGGGGCCCGGCTTGCAGGGCGGACGAGGTCGCCGACCCGTGGTTCGCCGGCCGGCTCCCTCTGCGACGGTGAGGCGCCGCCGGGGCCCGCGGCGTCCGGTCGCTCCCCGCGGTGCGCGGGAGCAGCGCCGGCTCACGCGCACAGGCGGGCGCAGACGTACGCCAGCGTGCCCAGGAGCAGTCGCGCCTGCGGCGGACGGTCCGCGGTGTCCAGGGCCGGCGGGCGCAGCCAGCGCATCGGGCCATGGCCGCCGTGGTCGGACGGGGGAGCGGTGATGTGGTCGCCGAGGCCCAGCGGGCGCAGGTCGAGGGCCGCGTCGTCCCAGCCCATCCGGTAGAGCAGATCGGGGAGTTCGGCGGCCGCGCCCGGTGCGACGAAGAACAGCGCACGGCCGGTCGGGGTCGCGGCCACCGGGCCGAGCGGCAGGCCCATCCGCTCCAGGCGCGCCAGTGTGACGCGGCCCGCGACCTCCGGCACGTCGAGGATGTCGAACGAGCGGCCCACCGGGAGGAGGATGGCGGCGCCCGGCGTCTCCGCCCACGCCGCCGCGGCCTTCTCCAGGGTGGCGCCCGCCGCCAGCTCCTCGCCCAGGGCCAGCGGATGGGCGCCGGGGGAGGGGCATTCGGCGACGCCGCACGAACAGTCCGTACGGCCGCCTCCGGCGCGGACCGCACGGGCACCGGGGGCGACGTCCCAGCCCCACAGCCCGGTGTACTCCGCCACCGCGGTGATCTCGGTCGAGCGGACGCGGCGCCGGGAGGCGGAACGAATCTCCCGGATGCCGCCGATCGTGAAGCCCATGCCTCCTCCAACGGGTGGTGCGTGTCAGTGGTTACGAGTCGGCGGGTTGACGTCGGGGCGCCGTGCACGCTCCGTCGACGGCCCGAAGTGGCGGTGGCGTGACGTGGCGCGCCGGGTGGTGCGGGGTGAGCTGCGAGCCCTTGCGTGCTCCCTTCCGCCCGCCGTACGCGACCTGTGTCAAGTCAATCGTGAGAGCTGGCCGGGGAGTTCATTCGAAGGGGTGGCGAATGGTGGCGTTTCCGCGATCGCCCTCGCGGGGGGCGTGATCGTAGGATTACTTTCAGTGCACGAACCCCCGAGAGGCATCATTCGCACGGGTATGCCGGTGGCAACGCACCGGTTGAGCGCAGGCCAAAAGGTGTGGCCGGAATCCGTGATCGGGTAGATGTACCCCGGACAGGCGTCGCAACGGGCGGCGGCCTGCGGGTGGTTCGCAGTGAGCACCAGGCACGCACCAGGTACCAAGTACCAAGGCACCGGGCACCAAGGCAGCTATCGGGAGGGGCTTCCAGTGGGCGGCAACGGCGGCACGGGCGGCACCGACGCCGTCAAACAGCCCAACGCGCAGTTGGGTTCGTGGTTCATGCGCAGCGGCTGGTCCAAGGGCGAGTTGGCGCGACAGGTCAACCGCCGGGCGCGCCAGATGGGCGCCCATCACATCAGCACCGACACCTCGCGGGTGCGCCGCTGGCTCGACGGCGAGCAGCCGCGCGAGCCCATTCCCCGGATCCTGTCCGAGCTGTTCTCCGAACGCTTCGGCTGCGTCGTCGGCGTCGAGGAGCTGGGGCTGCGCTCCGCGCACCAGTCCCCCTCCGTCTCGGGCGTGGACCTGCCCTGGGCCGGCGCCCAAACGGTCGGCCTCATCAGCGAGTTCTCCCGCAGCGACCTGATGCTGGCGCGCCGCGGCTTCCTCGGCACCTCCCTGGCGCTCGCCGCCGGCCCCAGCCTCATCGAGCCGATGCAGCGCTGGCTGGTGCCCGTCCCCGCGAGCCAGGCCGGCCCCGAGGAGCCCGACCGGGCCAGGCGGCCCGCGCGGCTGTCCAAGCCGGAGCTGGACCTCCTGGAGTCGACCACCGCGATGTTCCGCCAATGGGACGCGCAGTGCGGCGGCGGGCTGCGGCGCAAGGCGGTCGTCGGCCAGCTCCACGAGGTCACCGACCTCCTCCAGGAGCCGCAGCCGGCACCGGTCGCCAAACGGCTCTTCAAGGTCGCCGCCGAGCTCGCCGAGCTGGCCGGCTGGATGAGCTACGACATCGGGCTCCAGCCGACCGCGCAGAAGTACTTCGTGCTGGCGCTGCACGCCTCCAAGGAGGCCGGCGACCGCCCCCTGGGCTCGTACATCCTCTCCAGCATGAGCCGGCAGATGATCCACCTCGGCCGGCCCGACGACGCGCTGGAGCTGATCCAC
Source organism: Streptomyces sirii (assembly GCF_045690365.1). Taxonomy (NCBI): domain Bacteria; kingdom Bacillati; phylum Actinomycetota; class Actinomycetes; order Kitasatosporales; family Streptomycetaceae; genus Streptomyces; species Streptomyces sirii. The sequence continues at coordinate 6,446,910 of NZ_CP147982.1, forward strand.
CTCGCCCAGTACGGCAGCCGGGAGACGGCTACCCCGCGCACCCAGGCGATGTTGTATGCGATGGAGGCCCGCGCCTACGCCGGCATGGGCCAGCCCAGCAAGGTCAAGCGGGCCGTCCGGATGGCCGAGGACACCTTCTCCGACGTCCTGCCCGGCGAGCCCGAGCCGGACTGGATCCGCTTCTTCTCCGAGGCCGAGCTCAATGCCGAGAACGCCCACTCCTACCGCGATCTGGCCTATGTGGCCGGGCGCAGCCCCACGTACGCCTCGCTCGCCGAGCCCGTCATGGAGCGGGCCGTCGAACTGTTCGGCAAGGACGCCGAGCATCAGCGTTCGTATGCGCTCAACCTGATCGGCATGGCCACCGTCCGGCTGCTGCAGAAGGAGCCGGTGGCCTGCGCGGAGATGGCGCAGCGGGCCATCCCGTTCGCCAGGCAGGTCCGCTCGGAGCGGGTCAACACCCGGCTGCGCAAGACCGTGGACACCGCCGCCCGCGAGTTCGGTGGCGTCGCCGAGGTCATCCAGCTCACCGACGAGCTCGCCCGCCAGCTCCCGGAAACCGCGGAAGCCGTCGGCTGACGGCATCCCCCACCACTCCGGCCGCGGCCGCCGCCCCGTACAGCCCGACTCGGCTCCCCCCTGCCAGTCATACGGGCGGCGTCCGCGGCCGGTCTTTCCTTTGCGCCTAAACCGGCGTCGCTCTCGCGTAGGTGGCTGGTCGCCGTTGGGGTGGCTCAATTGATGGCTTGGGTGGGGAAGGGGATGACCTGGGTGAACAATTCTGCCGGCGAACGGGTGAATCGGGACTTACCGGCGCTGATCGCGGAGTTCATCGGGGCGTAACACAGACGCCGCCTTCGTCACGGTGGCGAAACACCCACAAGGTTTGGCCGAAACCACCCTGCGACAACCTCATCGCGAAGTCGGCCCACCAGAAACACGCCCGCACGGGCCGCATCGACGACGAGGAGACGCCGATGCCCCCAGGCATCCTGACGCTCGCAGCAGACAAGGTGACACTGAGCCCGGCGAACACCGGCTTCATGCTGATCTGCTCCGCACTGGTGATGGTCATGACCCCCGGACTCGCCTTCTTCTACGGAGGCATGGTCCGGGTCAAGAGCGTGCTCAACATGCTGATGATGAGCTTCATCAGCCTGGGCATCGTCACCATCCTTTGGGTCCTGTACGGCTTCGGACTCGCCTTCGGCACCGACAAGGGCAGCCTCATCGGCTGGGACGGCGACTTCGCGGGCCTGAGCGGCATCGGACTGACCGAGCTGTGGGGCACGACCACCATCCCGGTCTATGTCTTCGCGGTGTTCCAGCTGATGTTCGCGATCATCACGCCCGCCCTGATCAGCGGTGCCCTCGCGGACCGGGTCAAGTTCACCGCCTGGTCCCTGTTCATCGTCCTGTGGGTCACCGTCGTCTACTTCCCCGTCGCCCACTGGGTGTGGGCCGAGGGCGGCTGGCTGTTCGACCTGGGCGTCATCGACTTCGCGGGCGGCACGGCCGTGCACATCAACGCCGGCGCCGCGGCGCTCGGCGCGATCCTCGTCGTCGGCAAGCGCATCGGCTTCAAGAAGGACCCGATGCGGCCGCACAGCCTGCCCCTGGTGATGCTCGGCGCCGGCCTGCTGTGGTTCGGCTGGTTCGGCTTCAACGCCGGCTCCTGGCTCGGCAACGACGACGGCATCGGCGCGGTCGCCTTCGTCAACACCCAGGTCGCCACCGCCGCCGCGATGCTCGGCTGGCTGGCGTACGAAAAGCTCCGGCACGGCTCGTTCACCACGCTCGGCGCGGCCTCCGGCGCGGTCGCCGGACTCGTCGCGATCACCCCGGCGTGCGGTTCGGTCAGCCCGCTGGGCGCCATCGCCATCGGTGTGATCGCCGGTGTGCTGTGCGCCATGGCCGTCAACCTCAAGTACAAGCTCGGCTACGACGACTCCCTCGACGTGATCGGCGTCCACCTGGTCGGCGGCATCGCCGGATCGCTGCTGATCGGCCTGTTCGCCACCGGCGGTGTGCAGAGCAAGGCCAAGGGCCTGTTCTACGGCGGCGGCTTCGAGCAGCTCGGCAAGCAGACCGTCGGTGTGGTCTGCGTGCTGCTGTACTCGCTGGTCGTCTCCTACGTCCTTGCCAAGGTCATCGACCTGGTGATGGGCTTCCGGGTCGACGAGGACGAGGAGATCGCCGGTGTCGACCAGGCCGAGCACGCCGAGACGGCGTACGACTTCGCCGGCGCCGGCGGTGGCTCCGCGCCCCGCACCGGACCCGCACTCGGCCAGGCACTGAACAAGAAGGTGGACGCGTGAAGCTCATCACGGCAGTAATCAAGCCGCACCGGCTGGACGAGGTGAAGAACGCCCTGCACGCCTTCGGTGTGCACGGCCTGACCGTCACCGAGGCCAGCGGCTACGGCAGACAGCGCGGGCACACGGAGGTGTACCGGGGCGCCGAGTACACCGTCGACCTGGTGCCGAAGATCCGCATCGAGGTGCTGGTCGAGGACGCGGACGCCGAGGAACTGGTGGACATCGTCGTCAAGGCGGCCCGCACCGGCAAGATCGGCGACGGGAAGGTGTGGACCGTCCCCGTCGACGACGCGGTGCGGGTGCGCACCGGCGAACGAGGGCCGGACGCCCTGTAACCGGCTCGTACTCCGGTTCCGTGCCCCGGCGGCGGCATCCGCCGCCGGGGCCGGAGCCGGACCCCCATGCGGCGGATAGCCGCTCGCCCCGAGGCGGACCAGACTGGCCGTGCGGGGACGGCGGACACGCGCGCCGGGGGCCGGTGACAAGACGGCGGCGACCGGCCCGTACCGGACCGGCCGCAGGGGGACGCCGGATGACCGCGGGGGACAACACGACCAAGGAGCGCGGGAGTTGACGGAGAGCGTCGAGGAAACGGCAGGACCGGCCGGAGCGCCCACGGGGAGCGGGCCCGCCCCCGAAGGCGGCTACCCCGCGGCCAGACTGCGCCTCCTCCAGGCCAAGGAGCCCACCGGCCCCGAGCGCCGCGCCGCCCTCGCCCGACTGACCGACACATGGCTGGCCGGCCTACTGACCCGGCACGCCACCGCCGCAGGCCTCTCCGGTACCGCCCTGGTCGCCGTCGGCGGCTACGGGCGCGGCGAACTCTCCCCGCGCAGCGACCTGGACCTGCTCCTGCTGCACGACGGCCGCGCCGACCCCGGCGCCCTCGCCGCGCTCGCCGACCACCTCTGGTACCCCGTCTGGGACCTCGGCCTCGCCCTCGACCACTCCGTACGCACCCCCGCCGAGGCCCGCAAGGCGGCCCGCGAGGATCTCAAGGTGCAGCTGGGCCTGCTCGACGCCCGCCACCTGGCCGGCGACCCGGAGCTGAGCGCCGGACTGCGCACCGCGGCGTACGCCGACTGGCGCGAGAGCGCCCCCAAGCGGCTGCCGGAGCTGCACGCCCTGTGCCAGGAGCGCGCCGAGCGGCAGGGCGAGCTGCAGTACCTCCTCGAACCGGACCTCAAGGAGGCCAGGGGCGGACTGCGGGACGCCACCGCGCTGCGGGCGGTGGCCGCATCCTGGCTCGCCGACGCCCCGCGCGGCGGCCTGGAAGCCGCCCGCACCCGCCTGCTCGACACCCGCGACGCACTGCACCTGACCACCGGGCGGGCCACCGACCGGCTCTCCCTCCAGGAGCACGACCAGGTCGCCGAGGCCCTCGGCATGCTGGACTCCGACGCCCTGCTGCGGCAGACCTACGAATCCGCCCGCACCATCTCCTACGCGGCCGACGTGACCTGGCGCGAGGTCGGCCGGGTGCTGCGCGCCCGCTCCGTCAAACCCGTGCTGCGCGGCCTGCTGCCGGGCCGCGGCGCCGGCAAGGGGGAGCGCACGCCGCTCGCCGAGGGCGTGGTCGAGCTCGACGGCGAAGCGGTGCTGGCCCGCGCCGCCCGCCCCGAGCGGGACCCGGTGCTGGTGCTGCGCGCCGCCGCCGCGGCCGCCCAGGCCGGGCTGCCGCTGGCCACCCACGCCATCCGCCGCTGCGCCACGGCGATCGCCGCCCATCCGCTGCCCGTACCGTGGCCCGCCGAGGCCCGCGAGCAGCTGGTCACCCTCCTGGGGGCCGGCGCCCACACCGTGCCCGTATGGGAGGCCCTGGAGGCCGAGGGCATCGTCACCCGGCTGCTGCCGGACTGGGAGCGGGTCCGCTGCCGCCCGCAGCGCAACCCCGTCCACACCTGGACCGTGGACCGCCATCTGGTCGAGACCGCCGTACGGGCCTCCGCGCTGACCCGCCGGGTGGACCGCCCCGACCTGCTGCTGGTCGCCGCGCTGCTGCACGACATCGGCAAGGGCTGGCCCGGCGACCACTCGGTGGCCGGCGAGACCATCGCCCGCGACGTGGCCACCCGGCTCGGCTTCGACGCCCGCGACACCGCGGTGATCGCCACCCTCGTACGGCACCATCTGCTGCTCGTCGAGACCGCCACCCGGCGCGACCTCGACGACCCGGAGACCGTCGGGGCGGTCGCCGACGCGGTCCGCGGCACCCGGACCCTCGAACTGCTGCACGCCCTGACCGAGGCCGACGCACTGGCCACCGGCCCCGCCGCCTGGAGCGCCTGGCGCGGCGGACTCGTCGCCGACCTGGTCAAGCGGGTCGCCGCCCGAATCGCGGGGGAGCCCGAGCCGGACGTGCGCGGCGCGGACGAGCCGACCGCGGAGCAGGAGCGGCTGGCCATAGAGGCCGGACGCACCGGTGGCCCCGTCCTGTCCCTGCGCACCCGCGCCGAGCCGCCCACCGGGGCCGCGGACGAGGCGCCCGCACAGGAGCCGGTCGGCGTCGAACTGCTGATGGCCGTACCCGACCAGCCGGGGGTACTGCCCGCCGCGGCCGGCGTACTGGCCCTGCACCGCCTCACGGTGCGCGCCGCCGACCTGCTCTTCCTCGACCCCATCGGCCAGGGCCCGGTCCTGGTGCTGAGCTGGCGGGTGGCGGCCGAATACGGGTCGCTGCCGGAGGCCGACCGGCTCCGCGTCGACCTGGTCCGCGCCCTGGACGGCTCCCTCGACATCCCCGCCCGCCTCGCCGAGCGCGAACGCGCCTACGCCCGCCGCTCCCGCACCGTGCTCGCCCCGCCGCCCCGGGTCACCGTCGCCGCCGGCAGCTCCCGTACCGCCACCGTCATCGAGGTCCGCGCCCAGGACGCACACGGCCTGCTGCACCGCATCGGCCGCGCCCTGGAGACCGCCGGCGTCGCCGTCCGCAGCGCGCACATCAGCACGCTGGGGGCGAACGCGGTGGACGCGTTCTACGTCACGGGGACGGACGGGGCGCCGCTCGCGGACGGGGCCGCCCAGAAGGTCGCATCGGCCGTGGAGTCCGCGCTCCGGTAGCCCTACGGAACGGCGTCGGCCCTACGGGCGCGGGCGGGCCGGTGCGCCGCCCCGGCGCCGCGGATAACCGGCCCGGAACGGTTCGCTTGCCAGGACGGATACCCTAGAAGCCGACTGGACCCCGCCCCCGACCCCGAGGATCGACGACCGCCGTGTTCGATACGCTTTCCGACCGCTTGGCGAGTACTTTCAAAAACCTCCGGGGCAAGGGCCGCCTGAGCGAGGCGGACATCGACGCCACGGCGCGCGAGATCCGCATCGCGCTGCTCGAGGCCGATGTCGCCCTCCCCGTCGTCCGGGCCTTCATCAAGCAGGTCAAGGAGCGGGCCACCGGCTCCGAGGTCTCCCAGGCGCTGAACCCCGCCCAGCAGGTCATCAAGATCGTCAACGAGGAGCTCGTCGGCATCCTCGGCGGCGAGACCCGCCGGCTGCGCTTCGCCAAGCAGCCGCCGAGCGTGATCATGCTCGCGGGCCTCCAGGGTGCCGGTAAGACCACCCTCGCCGGAAAGCTCGGCCGCTGGCTCAAGACGCAGGGCCACGCCCCGCTGCTGGTCGCCTGCGACCTCCAGCGCCCCAACGCCGTCAACCAGCTCCAGGTCGTCTCCGAGCGCGCGGGCGTCGCCTTCTACGGCCCGCAGCCGGGCAACGGCGTCGGTGACCCCGTCCAGGTGGCCAAGGACTCGATCGAGCACGCGCGGACCAAGCAGTACGACGTCGTCATCGTCGACACCGCCGGCCGCCTCGGCATCGACGCCGAGATGATGCAGCAGGCCGCGGACATCCGGGACGCGGTCAGCCCCGACGAGGTCCTCTTCGTCGTCGACGCGATGATCGGTCAGGACGCGGTCAACACCGCCGAGGCCTTCCGCGACGGCGTCGGCTTCGACGGAGTCGTGCTGTCCAAGCTGGACGGCGACGCCCGCGGTGGTGCCGCGCTCTCCATCGCGCACGTCACCGGCAAGCAGATCATGTTCGCCTCCAACGGCGAGAAGCTGGACGACTTCGACGCGTTCCACCCGGACCGCATGGCGTCCCGCATCCTCGGCATGGGCGACATGCTCAGCCTGATCGAGAAGGCCGAGCAGACCTTCAGCCAGCAAGAGGCCGAGAAGATGGCGGCCAAGCTGGCGAAGGGCCCCAAGGAGTTCACCCTCGACGACTTCCTGGCCCAGATGGAGCAGGTCCGCAAGATGGGCTCCATCTCCAAGCTGCTCGGCATGCTGCCCGGCATGGGCCAGATGAAGGACCAGATCAACAACCTCGACGAGCGCGAGGTCGACCGCACCGCCGCCATCATCAAGTCGATGACCCCGGGCGAGCGCCAGGACCCGACGATCATCAACGGCTCGCGGCGCGCCCGTATCGCCAAGGGCTCCGGCGTCGACGTCAGCACCGTCAAGGGCCTCGTCGAGCGGTTCTTCGACGCCCGCAAGATGATGTCGAAGATGGCCCAGGGCGGCGGCATGCCCGGGATGCCGGGCATGCCGGGCATGGGTGGCGGCGCCGCCCGGAAGAAGAAGCAGGTCAAGCAGGCCAAGGGCAAGCGCAAGAGCGGCAACCCGATGAAGCGCAAGGCCGAGGAGGAGGCCGCGGCGGCCCGCCGCGAGGCCGCCCAGTCCGGCAACCCCCTGGGTCTGCCGCAGGGCGGCGCCCAGAGCCCGCAGGACTTCGAACTGCCCGAGGAATTCAAGAAGTTCATGGGCTGAGCCGCCCCATCACCCCGGCTCACGAGCCCCTGGCCACCATGGTGCGGCCGGGGGCTCGGGCGTTTCGCATCACCACCCCGCTCACTACACCCGCCCACCCCCCGTAAGGGGGGTGGGCGGCGGGGAAAAACCAATAGGCAGCGGGTGGGCGGCGGGTAGGGGGCCGAGTCCCGGGCCGCTGCCCCGCCACTACGGCCCGCGCGAGCGATGCCGCCACCCGGGGCCGAGCGATGCCGGGTCCGCGCGCTACCGGGTCCGCGCGATCAGATACCGGAACACGTTCGACATCCAGACCGCCCCGTCCTCCCGCTGATACGGATGCAGCGCCTCCGCCAGCTCCTTCTCCACCTGGCGCGGCTCGGTCACCTCCAGCGCCGCGTCGAACAGCCCCGTGGACAGCAGTCCGCGCACCGCGCTGGACATGTCCGCGTACCCGAACGGGCAGGCCACCCGCCCCGAACCGTCGGGCCGCAGCCCGGCCCGGTCCGCCAGCTCCTCCAGGTCGTCCCGTCCGCTCGGGCGCCAGCCGCCCGCCGTACGCAGCGGATCGGCCAGCCGCTGTGCCACCCGCAGCACCCCGGCCGTCGCACAGCGCTCCACCGGGCCCCAGCCGCCCAGCACCACCGCGCTGCCGCGCTCCGCCAGCCCGGCCGCCGCGGTCAGCGAGGTCGTCAGCCCCTCGACGGAGCTGACGCAGCCCACCGGGTGGAAGGCGGTGATCACATTGAAGGCCGCGTTCCCGGACGCCGCCGCCTCCAGTCCGCCGCTGACCACCCGGGTGTGCTCCGGTGAGCCGTCCGCCGTGAGCCGCTCGCGCGCCAGCTCCAACCGGGACTCGTCCGCATCGACGCCGCTGACCTGCGCCCCCCGCCCCGCCGCGAGCAGCAGCGCCAGACCCGAGCCGCAGCCGAGTCCCAGCAGGCGGGTACCGGGGCCGACCCCCAACCGGTCGTAAGCGGCTTCGTACAGCGGCACCAGCATCCGCTCCTGGATCTCGGCCCAGTCGCGGGTGCGCATCGGCGCCCCGGCCGGCGCGGGCGGGTCGTCGCCGTGCATGGACCCGGAGTTCGGAAGCTGGTGCCGTACGAGCGTGGGTGACATCGATAGCGCCCCTATTCGCCGAGAACCGAAGCTGTTCCGTACCGATCGCCCCCGTGTTCGCGCGTTGTGCGCCCCCGCAATCCAGACAACTGCGCATCCGTCCGGGCGTCCAGGGTGTGCGCCGGGATTGTCTCCCGCGCGCCCCTGTATGCGCCGGGCCCGCACCCCGGAGCGCCGTTCCAGCGTGCCCCGGCCCCGGCGGATCCGCCACGGCAACGCCCGCCACCTGGATGCTCCGAGCGCCCCCCGGCTTCCCCACCCCGCCCCCGCCCGACGGCTCTACGGTTGGGATGCGGCCCGGTGCCGACGGGCAAAGGTTCCCCCCGTACCATCGCCGCGGTGATCGTCGCGGAGGCCGACGGCCGGCTACGCCATGCGGCGTACATGGTGGTACGTACCGGCTTGTGGGCCGGTGGGCGCCTTCTGCGCAGATCGACGCACCCGGCCCACCCCACGGCCCATGACCGGAAACTGACTGGTACGTGCAAATTATTTGGGATGGCCCGGAATCGGAACACTCGGCGACCCCGGCTCGTTGTCACGACGTGAGCACGACACCACCTGTTCTCGCCGCCGAGCTGGCGCTCGCCTGGGCCGATATTCAACGGCACCACCCCGAGCTGCCGGACCTGGCCGCGCCCGAGTCCCTGATCGGAGAGTCCTCGTCCGCCTGTGGCGCCGAGCTCTCCTTCGAACGGCTGCTCCATGAGGCAGTCCACGGCATCGCCGCCGCCCGCGGCGTCCGCGACACCTCCCGGGCAGGCCGCTACCACAACCGCCGATTCCTGGCGATCGCCGAGGAGCTGGGCCTGGATCACGCCGACGAGCCGCACCCCAGTAGCGGCTTCTCCCTGGTCATGCTCAACCCCGAAGCCAGGAGGCGCTACCGCCCCACCATCGAACGACTCTCCAGAGCCCTCAAGGCGCACACGGCGGCGACCGCGACGGACACCGCCCGCAGCTTCCGAGGTCCGGCCGCCCGGCACGGTTCCTCCGGAGGCGGCGTACGCGTCAAGGCCGTCTGCGACTGCGGGCGCAATGTCCGTGTCGTGCCGTCCGTGCTGGCCCAGGCGCCGATCGTCTGCGGCGGCTGCGGCAAGCCCTTCCGGATCCCCGAGGTGGCCGCGGTCGGCTGACCCGGGGGCGTGTGGCACAATGGCTAGCTGTACTCGACAGTCGCACAGGACCCCTCTCTCCTCCGGCTGACGCGTCCATCGGGCACCCGAGTACCGCAACCCCACGTGGCATCTCGTTGTGCCCAACCACGTCAAGACCAGGAGACACCACTCCCGTGGCAGTCAAGATCAAGCTGAAGCGTCTGGGCAAGATCCGCGCGCCTCACTACCGCATCGTCATCGCCGACTCCCGTACCCGCCGTGACGGCCGGGCCATCGAGGAGATCGGTCTGTACCACCCGGTGCAGAACCCCTCGCGCATCGAGGTCGACTCCGAGCGTGTCCAGTACTGGCTGGGTGTCGGCGCGCAGCCGACCGAGCCCGTCATGGCCATCCTCAAGGTCACCGGCGACTGGCAGAAGTTCAAGGGCCTGCCCGCCCCGGCGCCGATGAAGGTCGCCGAGCCGAAGGCCGACAAGCGCGCCCTCTTCGAGGCCGCCGCCAAGGCTTCCGGTGACGAGCCCAAGGGTGAGGCCATCACCCCGAAGGCGAAGAAGGCTGACAAGAAGGCGGACGAGGCTGCGGCCGAGTCCACCTCCGAGTCGACCGAGGCCTGAGCATGCTCGAGGAAGCCCTCGAGCACCTCGTCAAGGGCATCGTCGACAACCCCGACGACGTGCAGGTAGCCTCGCGCACCCTGCGTCGCGGGCGCGTGCTCGAGGTCCGGGTCCACCCCGACGACCTCGGCAAGGTGATCGGCCGCAACGGCCGTACCGCCCGTGCGCTGCGGACCGTCGTGGGCGCCATCGGCGGCCGGGGCATTCGCGTCGACCTCGTCGACGTGGACCAGGTCCGCTGACAAGTTGAACACCGGCTCGGGCCGGGGAGGGCTTCGGGCCTCCCCGGCCCGCAGTCGTCTACGCGCGCATGCCGTAGGCACACGTAAGGGAGAGACAAGCGTGCAGTTGGTAGTGGCACGGATCGGCCGCGCCCACGGCATCAAGGGCGAGGTCACCGTCGAGGTACGCACCGACGAACCCGAACTGCGGCTCGCCCCGGGCGCCGTCCTCGCCACCGACCCGTCCTCCGTCGGGCCGCTGACCATCGCGACCGGCCGGGTGCACAGCGGCCGGCTGCTGCTGCGCTTCGAGGGCGTCGCGGACCGCACCGCCGCCGAGGCGCTGCGCAACACGCTGCTGATCGCGGAGGTCGACCCCGAGGAGGTCCCCGAGGACCCCGAGGAGTTCTACGACCACCAGCTGATCGACCTCGACGTCGTCACCCGCGACGGCACCGTCGTCGGCCGGATCTCCGAGATCTCCCACCTGCCCTACCAGGACCTGCTGATCGTCGGTCGTCCCGACGGCAGCGAGGTCATGGTCCCCTTCGTCACCGAGATCGTCCCCGAGATCGACCTGGAGGCCCAGCGCGCGGTGATCGAGCCGCCGCCCGGCCTGCTCGACGACAGCCAGGCGGAGATCGCCTCCAGCCGCGAGGACAGCTGATGCGGCTCGACGTCGTCACGATCTTCCCCGAGTACCTCGAGCCGCTGAACGTCTCCCTCGTCGGCAAGGCCCGGGCCCGCGGACAGCTCGATGTGCGCGTCCACGACCTGCGCGCATGGACGCACGACAAGCACAACACCGTCGACGACACCCCCTACGGGGGCGGTCCCGGCATGGTCATGAAGCCCGATCCGTGGGGCGAGGCGCTCGATGAGATCCTGGCCTCCGGCGACGGTGCGCCGGTCATCGTCGTCCCCACCCCCAGCGGTGAGCCCTTCACCCAGCAGCTCGCCGTCGAACTCTCCGCCAAGCCCTGGCTGGTGTTCACCCCGGCCCGCTACGAGGGCATCGACCGCCGCGTCATCGAGGAGTACGGCGACCGCCTCGACGTGCGCGAGGTCTCCATCGGCGACTACGTACTCGCCGGCGGCGAGGCCCCGGTGCTGGTCATGGTCGAGGCCATCGCCCGGCTCCTGCCCGGCGTCCTCGGCAACGCCGCCTCCCACCAGGACGACTCCTTCGCCCCCGGGGCGATGGCCGACCTCCTGGAGGGCCCCGTCTACACCAAGCCTCCCGAGTGGCGCGGCCGCACCATCCCCGAGGTGCTGGTCAGCGGCCACCACGGCAAGATCGCCCGCTGGCGCCGCGACGAGGCCTTCCGCCGCACCGACCGCAACCGCCCCGACCTGATCGAGCGCGCCGACCCCGCCGCCTTCGACAAGCACGACCGCGCGATCCTCGCCGCTCTGGGCTGGGCGCAGGGTGAGGACGGCCGATTTGGGCGTACGAGCGAGGCCGTGGAAGAATAGGCCGCTGCTGTGTGCGTCCGGCGCGCGCCCCTGCCACAGGGGGAACGACGCCCGCCCGACGGAACGGCAACCGAAACATCCTTTCCGATATCCCGTTGATGACCTGTGGCATCAACGAAGAAAGCAGTAGGTCATGCACCTTCTCGACTCCGTCGACACCTCGTCGCTGCGCAGCGACGTCCCGGCCTTCCGCCCGGGTGACACCGTCAACGTCCACGTCCGCGTCATCGAGGGCAACCGCTCCCGTGTGCAGCAGTTCAAGGGCGTAGTCATCCGCCGCCAGGGCTCCGGCGTGCGCGAGACCTTCACGGTCCGCAAGGTCAGCTTCTCCGTCGGCGTCGAGCGCACCTTCCCGGTGCACACCCCGATCGTCGAGAAGATCGAGGTCGTGACCCGCGGTGACGTCCGTCGCGCCAAGCTGTACTACCTGCGTGAGCTGCGTGGCAAGGCTGCCAAGATCAAGGAGAAGCGCGAGAGCTGAGCCGCGCCGCCCGGAGCGCGATTTTTTGCGCCAGGGCAACGCAAAGCGACTCTCGCGTCCGATGTCCGGACGTGGCCGGATAGGCTCGGGCCCCGATGGACACCGACGCACAACTCACGGAGCGCGACCCCTCTCCCACCCCCGACAAGGGGCCGGAGCAGGGGTCGCGCTTCGCGCGTTTCCTCACCCGTGCGGCCCGTCTGCGCCATCGGCCGGTCACCCTGTTCGCGCTGTGCCTGACGTTCGCCCTGGTGCTCAGCGCGGTGGTCGCACAGCCGTTTCTGATCCCCAGCTCCTCGATGGAGAACACCCTCCAGATCGGGGACCGGGTGCTGGTCAACAAGCTGGCGTACCGTTTCGGCAGCGATCCGGCGCGGGGCGAAGTCGTGGTGTTCGACGGCACCGGGTCTTTCGTTCACAGGGAGCAGGGGGAGAATCCCGTCACGGGGCTGGTGCGCGGTGCCGGCGCGGCGCTGGGACTGGCCCGGCCCGCCGAGACCGACTACGTCAAGCGCGTGATCGGCATCGGCGGTGACCATGTGACCTGCTGCGACAGACGGGGGCGGATCGAAGTGAACGGTGAGCCCGTGAGCGAGGGCTACCTCCACCCCGGGGACGCTCCGTCCTCGGTGGAGTTCGACATCGTGGTGCCTGAGGGGAAGCTGTGGGTCATGGGGGACCACCGCGCCAAGTCGAGCGACTCCCGCGACCACCTCGGCCAACCGGGCGGCGGCACGGTCCCCGTCGACAAGGTCATCGGCCGTGCGGAGCTGATCACCTGGCCGGTCGGCCGCTGGCGCACCATCGACACGCCAGGGTCCTTCGACCGGATACCCGCCGCGGCAGGCCCCCATGGGTAGCCGCGGACGCCCCCGCCACGGACGGCAGAGCCCCGGCAGGCCCGGACGCGGCGCCGGCGCCGACGGCGCCGGCGGCGGCTCCGCGGGCGGGTACGGCGACTCCGCGGCGCACGACGAGCCCCAGGGGCCCGGCGGGGACGGCCGGCAGCCACGACGGCCCGCCACCGGCGGACGGGCCGAGCGGCGGCGCCAGGCCAAGCGCATCAAACGCCGCAGGCAGCGCTCCTACCTCAAGGAAATCCCCATCCTCATCGGCGTGGCCCTGGCCATCGCCCTCGTCCTGAAGACCTTCCTGGTCCAGGCGTTCGTCATTCCGTCGGGCTCCATGGAGCAGACGATCAAGATCGGCGACCGGGTCCTGGTCGACAAGCTGACGCCGTGGTTCGGCTCCAAGCCGGAGCGCGGCGATGTCGTCGTCTTCAAGGACCCCGGCAAATGGCTCAAGGGGGAGCAGGTCAAGCCCACCGACGACGGGGGCGCCTTCCAGCCGGTCAAGGACGCCATGACCTTCATCGGGCTGCTGCCGTCCGCCGATGAGCAGGACCTGATCAAGCGGGTGGTGGCGGTCGGCGGCGACACCGTCAAATGCTGCGACAAGCAGGGCCGGGTCACCGTCAACGGCGCCCCGCTGACCGAGCCGTACGTCCATCCGGGGAACCCGCCCTCCCAGATCAAGTTCACCGTGACCGTCCCCACCGGACGGATCTTCGTGATGGGCGACCACCGTTCGGACTCCGCGGATTCGCGCTTCCACCTGAGCGAGCCGTACCGTGGCACGGTCTCGGAGGACAACGTCGTGGGCCGGGCCGTGGTGATCGCCTGGCCGTTCAGCCACTGGCGGCGCCTCGAAGAGCCGGACACCTTTGCAACCGTGCGCGACGCGCCGGGCGCCAGGGCGTCCGCGGCGGACGTGCCGCATAGGGTGTCACCCGAGAGTTTGACCGTACTCCCGACCCCTGCGGAACTCCCGCTCGTTATGGGAGTGGTGGGCCTGCACCGGCTTACGGGCGGGCGAGTGCATGGAGTAAGGAGCAGATGTGGGGGACTTGGCGGTCGGCGCGCGGTCCGGAACCGAAGAGCCCGAAGAGCCGGCAAGGCGCGGTGAGACCCCGCAGCCGGCGGCGAGTTCCGTGCATCAGTCACGACCACAGTCACAGCCGGAGCCGCAGCGCGGGGTGCCGTTGGGCAAGCCTGACACTTCGGACGCGTCCGATACGTTGGACCAGGCAGCGGGCGAGGAGGCGAGCGGCAGCATGAAGAAGGCCAAGAAGCCGCGCGCCTTCTGGAAAGAGCTGCCGATCCTCATCGGCATCGCCCTGCTCCTGGCGCTGCTGATCAAGACGTTCCTGGTGCAGGCGTTCTCCATTCCGTCCGACTCGATGCAGGACACCCTGCAGCGCGGGGACCGGGTCCTGGTGGACAAGCTGACGCCGTGGTTCGGCTCCGAGCCGCAGCGCGGCGAGGTCGTCGTCTTCCACGACCCGGGCGGCTGGCTGAACGAGACCCCGACGCCCGAGCCCAACCCCGTCCAGAAGGTCCTCAGCTTCATCGGTCTGATGCCCTCGGCCGAGGAGAAGGACCTGATCAAGCGGGTCATCGCGGTCGGCGGCGACACCGTCGAGTGCCACGGCAGCGGCCCGGTCAAGGTCAACGGCAAGGCGCTCAAGGAGGACTCGTACATCTTCCCCGGCGCCACGCCCTGCGGTGACCGCGCCTTCGGCCCGATCCACGTCCCCGAGGGGCGGATCTGGGTGATGGGCGACCACCGTGACGACTCCCTCGACTCCCGTTACCACCAGAACCTCAAGGGCAACGGCACGGTGTCGGAGGACGAGGTCGTCGGCCGGGCGTTCACGATCGCCTGGCCCATCAACCGCTGGGCTACCCTGCCGGTGCCGGACACCTTCGACCAGCCCGGGATCAACAAGGCGATGGCGGCGGCTCCGGCCGCTCTGGGCCTGGCCGGCGCGGTGCCGCTCGTAATGTGGCGCCGCCGGAGGCTGACCGGAGAGCGTAACCCCAGGTAAGGTGCCGTCCCGGATCTTCGACGCGGGACCGGTCCGCGGGGTGGGAGCTGGGATGAGCAGCAGTACGGAACGCAGGACCGACGGCCGCGGCCGGACCACGGGCAGTGTGCTGTCCGGTCTGGCCGTGGCCGTCGGCTGTGCGCTGTTCCTGGGCGGCTTCGTATGGGGGGCGCTGATCTACCGCCCTTATACGGTGCCGACCGATTCGATGTCCCCGACGATCGCGGCCGGGGCCAGGGTCATGGCCGAGCGGGTGGACGGCTCCGAGATACGCCGCGGCGACATCGTCGTCTTCCAGGACTCCGTGTGGGGCGACCTGCCGATGGTCAAGCGCGTCGTCGGCGTCGGCGGTGACAAGGTCTCCTGCTGCACCAAGCAGGGTCGGCTCACCGTCAACGGCATCCCCATCGAGGAACCGTATCTGCAGGGCAGCGGGCCCGCCTCGCCCGTCGGCTTCAAGGCCACGGTGCCCGCCGGCCAGCTCTTCCTCCTCGGCGACCACCGCAGCGACTCCGCCGACTCCCGCGTCCACCTCACCGACGGCGACCACGGCTCGGTGCCGCGCAGCGCCGTCCAGGCCCGCGTCGACGCCCGCGCCTGGCCCCTGGGCAGCATCGGGATGATGCAGCGCCCGGCCGGCTTCTCCGACCTCCCCGGTGGCATCTCCCAGCCCGGACCTCTGCAGCCCATCACCCTGGCCGTGGTCGCGGGCGCGGTCCTCATCCTCGGCGGCGCGGCCTACGGGCCGATCGCCCGGCGCGGGGCGCGTCGGCGTGGGTGAGCGGGATGCGGGGAGGCAGGCCGAGGGCGGTGGGCCCGCGGTCCCCGGGGAGCCGGACCCGGCCGGCGTACGGCGGGTCTCCCGCGTCGTGCTGCTCGACCCCGATGACCGGATCCTGCTGCTCCACGGCTTCGAACCGGACCGGCGCGCCGAGACCTGGTGGTTCACCCCCGGCGGTGGCCTGGAGGGCGGTGAGAGCCGTGAAGAGGCCGCCCGGCGCGAACTCGCCGAGGAGACCGGGATCACCGATGTCGTCCTCGGCCCGGTCCTGTGGAAGCGGCATTGCGCCTTTCCCTTCGACGGGCGGCGCTGGGAGCAGGATGAGTGGTACTACCTGGGTAGGACCGATCGGACCGCCACCGACACCGGCGGGCACACGGACCTGGAACGGCGCAGCGTCTCGGGGCTGAGGTGGTGGACTTCGGAGGAACTGTCCGCGTCCCATGAGACGGTGTATCCGACCAGACTCGCCGAGCTGCTGCGCACGCTGCTCGACGAAGGGCCCCCCAATGCGCCGGTGCAGCTGGAGACCGAGAGGGTCTGACGCACAATGGGGGGACGCACGGCTGAAGGGGATCTGCCATGAGCGCCGAGGACCTCGAAAAGTACGAGACCGAGATGGAGCTGAAGCTCTACCGGGAGTACCGCGACGTCGTCGGTCTGTTCAAATATGTGATCGAGACCGAGCGGCGCTTCTACCTCACCAATGACTACGAGATGCAGGTGCACTCGGTTCAGGGCGAGGTCTTCTTCGAGGTCTCGATGGCTGACGCCTGGGTCTGGGACATGTATCGCCCGGCTCGCTTCGTCAAGCAGGTGCGCGTCCTGACGTTCAAGGACGTGAACATCGAGGAGCTCAACAAGAGCGATCTGGACCTCCCGGGGAGCTGAGCCGGCCGCGGGACGCGGGCTGCGGGCCTCGGGGCGGCCGGGCGTCCGGCGTGCCCTCCGTGGCTCGATGGCGCGCCCTGTGCGGCACGTGTGGGTGAGTGAGTTATCCACAATCGGCCCGTTGTCCACCAAGATCCAAAAGATCGGGGCGAGGGCGTCACAGTCGGTGCCGGAGGTGGTACCGCATGAACGCCATGCAGGCCGGCCGCAGGGCCGGGGACGACGCACGGACCGAGGGCGACGCGCAGACCAGGGGTGACGCGCAGACCGGTGACGTACCCACCCGGGGTGACGCGCAAGCCAGGGACCCCCGGGGTGGGGCGCGGGGGAGGCGGGGCGGCAGGCAGCGTGCGGCATGCAGGCCCGCCGCCGGCAGGCCACCCGCGACCAAGCCCACCGACGTCCGCAGACGGGCACTCGGCCGCTACGGCGAGGACCTGGCCGCCCGGCGGCTCATCGAAGCCGGCATGCGGATCCTGCACCGCAACTGGCGCTGCCGGGAGGGCGAGATCGACATCGTCGCCTCCGACGGCGACGCCCTGGTCGTCTGCGAGGTCAAAACCCGTCGCGCCGGCAGCTACGAACACCCCATGGCGGCCGTACGCCCCGAGAAGACCGCCCGGCTGCGCCTGCTGGCCGAGCGCTGGCTGGAGCGGCACGGCGGCCCACCGCCCGGCGGCGTCCGGATCGACGTCATCGGCGTCCTCGTGCCGTCGCGCGGCGCCCCCGTCGTCCAGCACGCACGGGGGGTGGTGTAAATGGCATTCGCCCGCACCTGCTCCGTCGCCCTGGTCGGGGTCGAGGGCGTCGTCGTCGAGGTCCAGGCCGACCTGGAACCGGGCGTCGCGGCCTTCACCCTCGTCGGGCTCCCCGACAAGAGCCTGGTCGAGTCCAGGGACCGGGTGCGCGCCGCCGTCGTGAACTCCGGCGCCGAATGGCCGCAGAAGAAGCTCACCGTCGGCCTCAGCCCGGCCTCGGTACCCAAGAGCGGCAGCGGCTTCGACCTGGCCGTGGCCTGCGCGGTCCTCGGCGCCGCCGAGCGCCTCGACCCCCGCGAACTCACCGACCTGATGATGATCGGCGAACTGGGCCTGGACGGTCGGGTCCGCCCCGTACGCGGCGTGCTGCCCGCCGTTCTCGCCGCCGCCGACGCCGGATACCGCCAGGTCGTCGTCCCGGAACGAGCCGTTGCCGAGGCCTCACTCGTGCCCGGCATCTCCGTCCTCGGCGTCCGCAGCCTGCGCCAGCTGATCGCCGTCCTCGCCGACGAGGCGGTGCCCGAGGAGGAGGACCGGCCGGAAGACGGCCGCCCCGACCCCCTACTGGCCGGGCTGGCCGTGCCCGGCACCGGCGCCGGCGCGGGCCTGCCACGCGGCGACCACAGCCCCGACCTCGCGGATGTCGCAGGCCAGCACGGTGCCCGCAGAGCACTGGAGGTGGCCGCCGCCGGACGCCACCACATCTTCTTCAAAGGCCCGCCCGGTGCCGGCAAGACCATGCTCGCCGAACGCCTCCCCGGGCTGCTGCCACCGCTGACCCCCAAGGAATCCCTGGAGGTCACCGCCGTCCACTCGGTAGCGGGCACCCTCCCGCCCGGACAGCCCCTGGTACACCGACCGCCCTACTGCGCCCCGCACCACTCCGCGACGATGGCCTCCCTCGTGGGCGGCGGCACCGGGCTGCCACGCCCCGGAGCGGTGTCCCTCGCCCACCACGGCGTGCTCTTCGTGGACGAGGCCGCCGAGTGCAGCCCCCGCGTCCTGGACGCCTTACGCCAGCCCCTGGAATCCGGGCACGTCGTCGTCGCCCGGGCCGCGGGCATGATGCGCATGCCCGCCCGGTTCCTCCTCGCCCTCGCCGCGAACCCCTGCCCCTGCGGGCGGCACGGCACCGTCGGCGGCGGCTGCGAATGCCGGCCGTCCTCCGTCCGCCGCTACCGCGCCCGCCTCTCCGGGCCCCTGATGGACCGGGTGGACCTGCGGATCTGCGTGGAACCGGTGGCCCGCTCCGAACTGATCGCGCTCGGCCGCCGTGCCGAATCCACCGCCACCGTGGCCGAACGCGTACGGGCGGCCCGCGAACGCGCCGAGGCCCGCCTCACCGGGACCCCCTGGCGGACCAACAGCGAGATCCCCGGCCATGAACTCCGAACCCGCTGGCAGGTCCACCCCGGCGCCCTGGCCCAGGCGGAACGCGACCTCGAATGCGGCCTCCTCACGGCCCGCGGCCTCGACCGTGTCCTCCGTGTCGCCTGGACCGCCGCCGACCTGGCCGGCCGCGACCGCCCGACCCGGGAGGACGTCGACTGGGCCCTGGAGTTGCGCACCGGCGTCCGCCGCGGAGCGCCGATCACAGTGGGCGCGGGCGGTGGCAGGACCACAGGCGCCGGCGAACGGGAGACCGCGGCCACTCGGCCGCCAAGCGAGCAGAGGTGAGCCATGAACGGACCCGATGACCACAAGATCGACGCATGGGGCTTCGTCACCCACGTGTCGCAAAGCGAGGCGGACGAAACGGGCCGCTTGCCCGATCCGGCGGTCGCCCCCGATCACCCCCTGCCGGCGGCCGCCCCGGACCACCCAGTGTCGGCGACCGTCGTGCCATGCGTCGCGCCGCGCCCGGCGGCCGCCCGGCCTCCCGCTCCCCACGAGGACCACGAACCGCAGCGCACGGCTCGCGCCGCCCTCACCCGGATCCTCGAACCAGGCGACGAGACCGCCGGCCGCTGGCTGCGGCAGATGGGCCCCGTGGCCCTGTGGCAGGCGCTGTCCGACGACGACGCCCACCCGCCCCCAGGCGCAAGCCCGACAAAGATCGCGGGGCTGAGGCTGCGCGCCTCCCGAGCACGCCCCGAGGAGGACCTCGCCGCGGTCACCGCACTCGGCGGCCGCTTCATCTGCCCCAACGACCAGGAGTGGCCCGGCCAGCTGGACGACCTCGGAGACGCCCGCCCCATCGGCCTGTGGGTGCGCGGGAGAACCAACCTCCGGATGTGGGCGCTGCGCTCCGTGGCCGTCGTCGGCGCACGGGCCTGTACCGAATACGGCGCCCACTTGGCCACCGCCCTCAGCGCCGGCCTGGCCGACCGCGGCTGGACGGTGGTCTCGGGGGCCGCCTACGGCATCGACGGCGCAGCCCACCGTGGCGCGTTGGCCGCGGACGGCGCCACCGTCGCCGTACTCGCCTCCGGCGTCGACTACATCTACCCGCGCGGTCACACCGAGTTGATCGGACGAATCATCGAACAGGGCCTGGTCGTGGCCGAGTTACCGCCCGGCGACCACCCCACTCGCAGCCGCTTCATCCAACGCAACAGGGTCATCGCCGCACTGACCAGAGGCACCGTCGTCGTGGAGGCCGAACTCCGCAGCGGCTCACTGGTCACCGCCCGACGGGCGACGAGCCTGGGGCGGTTCACGATGGGCATGCCGGGGCCCGTCACCAGCGGCCTGTCCGCCGGAGTCCACCAACTCCTGCGCGGCGAGGCCCTGGTGGTCACCGACGCGGTCGAGGTCATCGAACTCGTCGGCGCCATCGGCGACCTCGCCCCCGAGAGATGCGGCCCGACGCTCATCCGCGACCTCCTGGATCCGGTCGCAGCCCGTCTGTGGGAGGCGCTTCCGGCCCGCGGCAGCGCGGACGTCGAGCACCTCGCCCGGGAAGCGGGCACACCCCGCGACGTCGCCCAGGGGAAACTCCTCGAGCTGCAGTCCCTGGGATTCGTGCAAAGGTGCGGCGACCGCTGGGAGTTGACGCGACGCGCCGATGCGACCGACGGTTCCCGGCGAGGCGGTACTTGACCTGGGGCGAACGGGTGAAAGGGTGAGGGGAATGACCGCAGAATCCAGGTTTGCCATGCTTCGGCGCATGAGTCCGACCCGTGAGGGGACACCGATGTGGCCCAACGGAGCACCGGGCTCCCGCGCGCCGCGTCACCGCGCCAGTCCGCACGACCCTCCGAACGCGTGCACCCGGCACCGTATCCGGGTGTCGACACGCCGTACGAGGTAACCCTGAGGTGCGGGCAGCGGAACGTATCTGCGCACGCCCGAACCTGGCTTCCTCGCGTACCGCGACACTCCGGTCACGCTACGCTCACAGGCAAATTCAACCCTCATGCATCCATCCACCCGCGTCTCGGCAGAACGGCTCAAGGCGACGAATGCCCCAGCACACCTCCGGGTCTGATCGTGCGGCAGTACCACCCGCCGCACGCGGCAGCGTGCGCCCCGCCCCGCCCAGCTCGCTCGACGAGCTGTGGCGCTCCTACAAGGCATCTGGCGACGGGCGACTGCGGGAGCAGCTGATCCTGCACTACTCCCCGCTGGTCAAGTACGTCGCCGGCCGCGTCAGCGTCGGACTGCCACCGAACGTCGAGCAGGCCGACTTCGTCTCCTCCGGAGTCTTCGGGCTGATCGACGCCATCGAGAAATTCGACCCCGAGCGCTCCATCAAGTTCGAGACCTACGCCATCACCCGCATCCGCGGCGCGATGATCGACGAGCTGCGCGCGCTGGACTGGATCCCGCGCTCCGTACGCCAGAAGGCCCGCGCCGTCGAACGTGCCTACGCCACCCTCGAAGCGCAGCTGCGCCGCACCCCGTCCGAGGCGGAGGTCGCCGAGGAGATGGGCATCGCGCTGGAGGAACTCCACAGCGTGTTCAGCCAGCTGTCCCTGGCGAACGTGGTTGCGCTGGAAGAGCTGCTGCACGTCGGCGGCGAGGGCGGGGAACGACTCAGCCTGATGGACACCCTCGAGGACACGGCCGCCGAGAACCCGGTCGAGATCGCCGAGGACCGAGAGCTGCGCCGGCTGCTCGCCCGGGCCATCAACACCCTTCCCGAACGTGAGAAGACCGTGGTCACGCTCTACTACTACGAGGGACTCACGCTCGCCGAGATCGGCAATGTCCTCGGCGTCACGGAGAGCAGGGTCAGCCAGATCCACACCAAGTCCGTGCTGCAGCTCAGGGCGAAGCTCGCCGACGTCGGACGCTGAGTCAGCTCGCGGGGCCACACCTTCCCGAGCGGTGTTTCCGAGCCGTCTGCCCGATTCGTGTCGCCGGGCGGAGTGCCGCGGCGGGCGTGCCATCCGTAGAGTGGTGACGTGCCCAGGATTCGAGCGGCCTCTGTGGCCGAGCACCGGACCATGCAGCGCGGCGCCCTCTTGGACGCCGCCCGCTCCCTGCTGTCCGAAGGCGGAACGGAAGCGCTGACCTTCCCCGCCCTCGCCGAGCGCACGGGACTCGCGCGCTCCTCCGTGTACGAGTACTTCCGCTCGCGCGCCGCCGTCGTCGAAGAGCTGTGTGCGGTCGACTTCCCCGTATGGGCCGCCGAGGTCGAAGCGGCGATGCAGCGCGTCGACCCGCCCGAGGAGAAGATCGAGGCGTATGTGCGCCGGCAGCTGGCGCTGGTCGGCGACCGGCGCCACCGAGCCGTCGTCGCCATCTCGGCCGGCGAGCTGGACGCGGGCGCACGCGAGAAGATCCGCGCCGCACACGGCGGACTCATCGCCATGATCGTCGAAGCGCTCGCCAACCTCGGCCACGAACAACCGCGACTCGCGGCGATGCTCCTGCAGGGCGTCGTGGACGCCGCGGTCCGCCGCATCGAGCTGGGCGCCGCGGAAGACCCGAACGAGATCACGGAGGCAGCGGTCGCCATGGTTCTCCACGGCGTCGCCCACACCTGATCCCGGGGCTCGAGGCCAGGGGCCTTCCTTCCACCGGCCCCACCCGGCTTCACTCCCACTGCCGCGCGGAGTTGGCGGGGGCCTGGCTCAAGGAAAGATCTTGCCGCGGTGACGGTGAGCCGCGAGGCTGGGTCCATGCCGGGACAGAGAAAGAGGAATCGGCGGCAGCAGGAGGCCGGCCAGCGGGTTTCCGCCCGCTTCGGCGCTGACGCGGGGCGTTGGGAAGTGATCGTCGAGACCCAGGACCCGTCAGAGTGGCGCGCCCAGGTCCGTCGCCTACGGGCCGAGCACGGGCAGATCGACTGGTCCATGACCCGGATGGACACACTCTGCGGGCGCGTGGCCCACCCGACCACGTATCGATTGAGCCGGTTCGTACCGAACGCCGGGGCCACTTCTGCCGAGGACCGACCCGGCAGTTGATCTTGCGCCTGGGAGCCACCCTGACCGGCACGGTCTGGGGCTTTCCCCCCCGGGCCCCCGCCCCCGCCCCTCCCCACCCCCCTCTCGCCCCTCCTTTGCCTCATGGCTCTCTGGCCCCCGTGCCCTGGTTTCTCACAAGCCCTGGCCCCCCCGTGCCTGGCTCCTCTGGCCCTGGCTCCTGAGTTCTTGCCCCTGCCCTCGGCCCCTGCCCTGGCCGCTGGCCTGGTGGCCCCACGCCTCCCAGTCGTCACCAGCAGACGCGATTACTCACCACCGGGGGCGTTGCCCGTGTCAGCCCCGGTCTCGGCTCCACTCCCGGTGCGTCCCTCCCCCCGTCGAACGGCGAGGTGTGAGTCGGCCGAGCGCCCAGAGCGCTGCGGCGGCAAGAGCGACCGCTCCCATGAGGCCGGCCACCGGCGGGCCCTGCCTCCCCTCCTGGGCTGTTGGCTCCGGTGACTCCGGTCCGCGCGGAACGGTACGGCCGCCCGGCGGCAGCGGAACCCCGAAGACCGGTAGGAGGCGTGACGGGCCGCCGCTGCGCATGCTCCTGGGCAGGAGCGACAGTGGGTCCTGGTAGGTCTTGCCGCGCCGCAGGCCCCAGTGGAGGCACGGTGCACGGCAGTGGAACGGGCCGCGCTGCAGGACGGCGACCTGCTGGCCCGCTGTCACGCGCTGGCCTTTCCGGACCGTGGGGCGTACAGGCTCGTACGTGGTGCGAAAGGGGGGCCGGCCCGAGCGGGACACTTCGATGGTCAGCACGCCGCGGCCGGCGACGGTTCCCGCGTACGCCACCCGGCCGGGCGCGGCGGACCGTACCGTCGCGCCGGCGGGGGAGGCGAGGTCGACGCCGCGGTGTCCGGCCGCCCATGGTGATGGGGGCGGTTCCCATCCGCGTAGCACCGTGGGCCGTATGCCCGCCGGCCCCTCCACCGGCCAGGCTCGTTCCACACCTCGCCGGTCCGCAGGGTTCCCGGCATCATCCCGCTCGCTTGGCCCGCCTTGCTCTGTCCCCTGCGCCATCCCCACCAGCTCCGCGCCGCGCGCCGCCACCGCGGCCATGGCCGGAACCGCGGTGCGCGCGAGTGGGACGCCCAGGGCCAGTGACGGGACGGCGAGCAGTGCTGCCGTGGCCGGGGCCAGGAGTACGCCCAGCGCGCGGGCGGGAAAGAAGCAGCTCGGCCCGTGTCCGTACCGCTTGTCGGGTGGTGTCGGGGGTAAGGGCGCCGGCGCGGGTGGCAGGAGGCCGGACCGGGGCGGGCGTGGGGGGCGGGGGATCGGTCGGCGTCGTAGCCGGCTGCGTAACCCGCACCGTGCCCGTCCCGCCGCCCCGGTCACGTTGCCTTCACCGAGTCCACCGAGTCCACCGAGTCCACCGAGTCCACCGAGTCCACAGAGCCCGCGAAGGCCATCGAGCCCAGGGCGCTGGCGGAAGCCACTGTCGTCACCGCGTCCGCTGTGATCCCGCCGACCGTCGAAGCCATCGCCGCCCCCGCCGCTCGCCCCGAGATTCCGTCGCGTTTCTTGCCGCTTGTCATGTCGCATGTGTCGACCGTGACGGAATCGGCCGAGGCGTGGGGATCTTGGTTCGGATCTGTGGATGGGGGGCCGGTTGTGGACAACGGTGTCACTCGTCCGGGGGTCGGGCCTCACTCGCTCGGGCTTCGAAATGGTGCGTGTCGCCCGGTGCATCGGCAGTCCCGTACACTTCTGGTGGCGATCCGGGTCACCGGGTCGACTTCGCACGCCCCGCCGTCAGTGCACCAGTCCCTTTCGGGCAGCACGACGGCCGCGCCCCTCGGTCCTCGGACGGCTCCGCAAGGTGTCTTCCCCGGCAGGCGCGTCGGGGCGTCAGGCACTGCGGCCGACCGGCCGTAGTGGAACCGAGAACAACAAGGAGTACGGCCATGGCCGTCGTCACGATGCGGGAGCTGCTGGAGAGCGGCGTCCACTTCGGGCACCAGACCCGTCGCTGGAACCCGAAGATGAAGCGCTTCATCTTCACCGAGCGCAACGGCATCTACATCATCGACCTGCTCCAGTCGCTGTCGTACATCGACCGCGCCTACGAGTTCGTCAAGGAGACCGTCGCCCACGGCGGCTCCGTCATGTTCGTCGGCACGAAGAAGCAGGCCCAGGAGGCCATTGCCGAGCAGGCGACCCGCGTGGGCATGCCCTACGTGAACCAGCGCTGGCTCGGCGGCATGCTGACCAACTTCTCGACCGTCTACAAGCGCCTGCAGCGCCTGAAGGAGCTCGAGCAGATCGACTTCGAGGATGTGGCCGCCTCCGGCCTCACCAAGAAGGAGCTCCTGGTTCTCTCCCGCGAGAAGGCCAAGCTGGAGAAGACCCTGGGCGGTATCCGCGAGATGCAGAAGGTGCCCAGCGCCGTCTGGATCGTGGACACCAAGAAGGAGCACATTGCCGTCGGTGAGGCGCGCAAGCTCAACATCCCGGTCGTCGCGATCCTCGACACCAACTGCGACCCGGACGAGGTCGACTACAAGATCCCGGGCAACGACGACGCGATCCGCTCCGTCACCCTGCTCACCCGCGTGATCGCCGACGCCGTCGCCGAGGGCCTCATCGCCCGCTCCGGTGCCGCCACCGGCGACCAGAAGCCCGGCGAGAAGGCCGCTGCCGCCGAGCCGCTGGCCGAGTGGGAGCGCGACCTGCTCGAGGGCGAGAAGAAGGCTGACGCCGAGCCCGCCGCCGAGGCCCCCGCCGCCGAGGCCCCGGCCGCCGAGGCCCCGGCCGCCGAGGCCGAGAAGCCGGCCGCGGACGCCGAGCAGGCCTGATTCCGGACCGGTTGTTGACGGCGGGGGAGGGCGCCACAAGCGCCGCCCCCGCCGTCCACCCGTAGATCGTTCGACTTCGAGACTTCGAGAAGAGATTCACAGACCATGGCGAACTACACCGCCGCTGACGTCAAGAAGCTCCGTGAGCTCACCGGCGCCGGCATGATGGACTGCAAGAAGGCCCTGGACGAGGCTGAGGGCAACGTCGACAAGGCCGTCGAGGCGCTGCGCATCAAGGGCCAGAAGGGCGTCGCCAAGCGCGAGGGCCGCTCCGCCGAGAACGGCGCCGTGGTCTCCGTGATCGCCGGCGACAACACCTCCGGCGTCATCGTCGAGCTGAAGTGCGAGACGGACTTCGTCGCCAAGGGTGAGAAGTTCCAGGCCGTCGCCAACCAGATCGCCGAGCACGTCGCCAAGACCGCTCCGGCCGACGTCGAGGCCCTGCTCGCCTCCGAGATCGAGGCCGGCAAGACCGTCCAGGCGTTCGTCGACGAGGCCAACGCCAACCTGGGCGAGAAGATCGTCCTGGACCGCTTCGCGCAGTTCACCGGTGGCTACGTGGCGGCGTACATGCACCGCACCATGCCCGACCTGCCGCCGCAGATCGGTGTCCTCGTCGAGCTCGACAAGGAGAACGCCGAGGTCGCCAAGGGTGTCGCGCAGCACATCGCCGCGTTCGCCCCGAAGTACCTCTCCAAGGACGACGTCCCGGCCGAGGTCGTCGAGGCCGAGCGTCGCGTCGCCGAGGAGACCACCCGCGCGGAGGGCAAGCCCGAGGCTGCCCTGCCGAAGATCGTCGAGGGTCGCCTCAACGGCTTCTTCAAGGACGCGACGCTGCTCGGCCAGCCGTACGCGCTCGACAACAAGAAGTCCGTCGAGAAGGTCCTCCAGGAGGCCGGTGTCACCCTGAAGCGCTTCTCGCGCATCAAGGTCGGCATCTGAGCCTGCCGCGAAGGCAGCGAATGACCTACGACCCCGCTAGGGTCGTACGCAGTCGGCCGCTCAACGGTCGACCGCAGATGTGACGAGGAGGCCATTGCCGCAGAGGGATCTGGACCAGACCCACGGCAATGGCCTTCTTCGTATGTGCACGAGGAGAGCTCAATGAATCACGGTGCCGACGGCGCGCACACAGACCATGCCGGTAACGGCGGAAGGCGACGCTTCCTGCTGAAGCTGTCGGGCGAGGCGTTCGCCGGCGGCGGCGGACTGGGCGTCGACCCCGATATCGTGCACGCGATGGCCCGCGAGATCGCCGCCGTGGTACGCGACGGCTACGAGATCGCTATCGTGATCGGCGGCGGCAACTTCTTCCGCGGCGCCGAACTCCAGCAGCGCGGTATGGACCGGGCCCGCTCCGACTACATGGGCATGCTCGGCACGGTCATGAACTGTCTGGCCCTCCAGGACTTCCTGGAGAAGGAGGGCATCGACTCCCGCGTCCAGACGGCCATCACCATGGGACAGGTGGCGGAGCCGTACATTCCGCTGCGCGCGGTGCGCCACCTGGAGAAGGGCCGGGTCGTCATCTTCGGCGCCGGTATGGGCATGCCGTACTTCTCCACCGACACCACCGCCGCCCAGCGCGCCCTGGAGATCGACGCCGAGGCCATGCTGATGGGCAAGAACGGGGTCGACGGGGTCTACGACTCCGACCCCAAGAAGAACCCGGACGCGGTCAAGTTCGACGCCCTCGAATACGGTGAGGTCATCACCCGCGACCTGAAGGTCGCCGATGCCACGGCCATCACGCTGTGCCGGGACAACAAACTCCCGATCCTCGTGTTCGAGCTGCTCGCCGAGGGCAACATCGCGCGCGCGGTGAAGGGTGAGAAGATCGGCACGCTCGTCAGCGATCAGGACACCCGGGCCTGACGGCCTCAACTGCCGCGATTCCGTACGGGCATCGGCCTGTACGGGCGGCAACTCCCAGCCGGGGTAAGACCCTCGGTACGGGGATGGACAACCGCCTGCCGGTCGGACACCGTGCAGGAGAAGACGCGCGGCAGGGGCGAGGCTCTGCTTCTTACCGAAAAGACCAGGAGCAAGTGGTGATCGAAGAGATCCTCCTCGAGGCCGAGGAGAAGATGGAGAAGGCCGTCGTGGTCGCCAAGGAGGACTTCGCCGCGATTCGCACCGGGCGTGCGCACCCGGCGATGTTCAACAAGATCGTGGCGGACTACTACGGTGCGATGACGCCGATCAACCAGCTGGCGTCGTTCTCGGTTCCCGAGCCGCGGATGGCCGTGGTGACCCCGTTCGACAAGAGTGCGCTGCGCAACATCGAGCAGGCGATCCGCGACTCCGACCTCGGCGTCAACCCGAGCAACGACGGCAGCATCATCCGGGTGACGTTCCCCGAGCTGACCGAGGAGCGCCGCAAGGAGTTCATCAAGGTCGCCAAGAACAAGGGCGAGGACGCCAAGATCTCGATCCGCAGCGTCCGCCGCAAGGCCAAGGAAACGCTGGACAAGCTCGTCAAGGACAAGGAGTCCGGCGAGGACGAGGTGCGCCGCGCCGAGAAGGAGCTCGACGACACCACCGCGAAGTACGTCGCGCAGGTGGACGAGCTGCTCAAGCACAAGGAATCCGAGCTCCTCGAGGTCTGATGAACGAGTCATCCTGGGGGGCCCCGCCCGGCGCCGGTCGATGGGGACCGCCCGACCACGGACCGGCCTCCTCGCTTCGCGGGGTGGCGCCCCCCGCCTCGGCGGGTCCCGTGCACGACTGGGGCGACGCGGCGCAGACTCGGCCCATGCCCATCGTGCCCGAGCCGGGCGGCCACCAGGACGACGACCGGGAACAACGGGACATCCGGGATAGCCGGGACCACCCGGACGACCGGGGGGCTGCTCGCCTGAGCGGCCCCCTGTTCCGCGAAGAAAAGCCGCAGGAGCCCATGCCCACTGCTTTCCCCGATTCCTCCGGGTCCGACCGCGCGCCGGACTCGGAGCGGCCGAAGAAGAAGAGCGCGGGGCGCAATCTGCGTGCCGCGATAGGCGTCGGCGTCGGTCTCGGCGCGGTGATCCTCGCTTCGCTCTTCGTCTACAAGCCCGTCTTCATCGGCGTGATCGCGATCGCCGTCGTCGTGGGGCTGTGGGAGCTGACCTCGCGGCTGGCGGAGCGCAAGGGCATCAAGGTGCCGCTGGTGCCGCTCGCGGTCGGTGGCACCGCCATGGTGGTCGCCGGGTACGTCCGCGGCGCCGAGGGTGCCTGGGTGGCGATGGCGCTCACCGCGCTGGCCGTCCTGGTATGGCGCATGACCGAGGCGCCCGAGAACTACCTGCGGGACGTCACCGCCGGTGTGTTCGCGGCGTTCTACGTACCCTTCCTCGCGACGTTCGTCGCGCTGATGCTCGCCGCCGAGGCCGACGGGCCGCAGCGGGTCCTGACGTTCCTGCTGCTGACGGTCGTCAGCGACACCGGCGCCTACGCGGTCGGCTGGCGGTTCGGCAAGCGCAAGCTCGCGCCGCGGATCAGCCCCGGCAAGACCCGTGAGGGGCTCGTCGGCGCGGTGCTCTTCGCGATGGTGGCCGGCGCGCTGTGCATGGAGTTCCTCATCCGGCACGGTGCCTGGTGGCAGGGTCTGCTGCTCGGCCTCGCGGTCGCGGCCAGTGCCACCCTCGGCGACCTCGGCGAATCCATGATCAAGCGGGACCTGGGCATCAAGGACATGGGCACCCTGCTCCCCGGTCACGGCGGCATCATGGACCGTCTCGACTCGCTGCTGCCGACCGCCCCGGTCGTCTGGCTGCTGTTCGTGGTCTTCGTGGGGTCGGGCTGACCCCGACGCCTCGGGCCGTCCGGCCCCGCGGGTGACACAGAGGCCCCCTACCAGTGGAATACCGCTGGTGGGGGGCTTTTGGGTGTTGGGCGTCGGGTGTCGGCTGGGTGGTACGGAGAGGGGAGCCGCCGGGCGAAGGCGGGCGGCCGCCTTGGGGGTCGGGGGCCCCGGTGGGCCCGCCCCTCATGGCTCCCGGCGCTCCCGGCGCCCCGCACCGCCGTGGCTCGACGCGTCACCGCCACGGCTCGGTTCCTCCCGCGCGGCCATCCGTCCCCCGTGGCCGCCGTCCCGCCGTTCCGCGCCGCGGCCCGCCCGCCGCCAGATCACCGTCATCCCGACCGCCAGGACGATCAGCGCCACGATGACGATGAGGAACTTGGCCACGTAGTCCATCAGCAGATGGTGGGCGAGAGAGGACGCGTCGAGGGCGAGGCCGTTCATCGCCGGCCGTCCCGCTGCCGGGGGCGGGCGGGGCCGTCCTCCAGGCGGCGGGCGGCGGCCCGCAGTGCCGCGCGCAGGGCGGGGTCCGCGTACCGGCGGGCCTGATCGAGCCGGCCCCTGCGCTTCAGCGCCACGGCCACGGCGAAGACCACCAGGGCCAGCATCACCAGGCCGCCCGCGAGGATGCCGAACCTGATGAGCATGAGGTCGAGGTACCGCTCCATGAGTCCTCCCGTTTTTATATCAGGCTTGTGATAAAAAACAATATATCATGCGCGTGATATAAAGGCTCCATGCCGAAGGTCGTGGATCCGGACGCCCGCCGCCGCGAGGTCGTCGCCGCCCTGTACCGAGTCGTCGTACGGGACGGCCTGCAGCGCACCTCGCTGCGCGCCGTCGCCGACGAGGCCGCACTCAACATCGGTTCGGTGCGCCACTACTTCGCCAGCCAGCAGGAGCTGATGGACTTCGCGATGCAGTCGATGCTCGGCGCGCTCTCCGAACGGCTGCTCCAGCATGTCGAGCGCATCGGGGATCTGAGTCGGTACCCGCGTGCGGAACGGCTCCGCCTGGTGACCGACCTCCTGGCCGAGCTGCTGCCGCTCGACGAACGCCGCCGCGCGGAGGTCACCGTCTTCCTCGACTTCAACGCCGCGGCCCGCACCCATCCGGCCTTCCAGGAACTCGCGCACCAGGCCGCCGCCGGCACCAGAAGGCTGACGCACCGCGTCCTCACCCGGCTCGACGAGTCCGGCACCCTGCGCCCCGGATGCGACGTCGACCTCGAGACCGAGCGCCTGGCGTCCCTCCTGGACGGCCTCTCCCTCAGCGCCGTACACCACCCCGACATCCTGGGCGCGCAGCGGTGCCGCCAGGTACTGGCCGCTCACCTGCAGGACCTGTCCCACACCGGCTAGTGCCTGGCCCACCTGGACGATCTGCGACACTGGACCCACCATGCCTGCACCCGGAGAACTCACTTTCGTCGCGCCGCGCGGGGCCAAGAAGCCTCCTCGGCACCTTGCCGATCTCAGTCCCGTCGAGCGCCGTGAAGCGGTGGCCGCGATCGGTGAGAAGCCTTTTCGCGCCAAGCAGCTGTCGCAGCACTACTTCGCCCGTTACGCGCACGACCCGGCGCAGTGGACCGACATCCCGGCGGCGGCGCGCGAGAAGTTGGCGAGCGAGCTGCTGCCGGACCTGATGAACGTCGTGCGGCACATCTCGTGCGACAACGACACCACCCGCAAGACCCTGTGGAAGCTGCACGACGGCACGCTCGTCGAGTCGGTGCTGATGCGCTACCCGGACCGGGTCACCATGTGCATCTCCTCGCAGGCCGGTTGCGGTATGAACTGCCCGTTCTGCGCCACGGGGCAGGCGGGGCTGGACCGCAACCTGTCCACCGCCGAGATCGTGCACCAGATCGTGGACGGGATGCGCGCGCTGCGCGACGGCGAGGTGCCGGGCGGACCGGCGCGGCTGTCCAACATCGTCTTCATGGGGATGGGGGAGCCGCTCGCCAACTACAACCGGGTGGTCGGCGCCATCCGGCGGCTGACCGACCCCGAGCCGGACGGCCTGGGCCTGTCCCAGCGCGGGATCACGGTCTCCACGGTCGGTCTGGTCCCGGCGATGCTGCGGTTCGCCGACGAGGGCTTCAAGTGCCGGCTCGCGGTGTCGCTGCACGCGCCGGACGACGAGCTGCGCGACACGCTCGTCCCCGTCAACACGCGCTGGAAGGTGCGTGAGGTGCTGGACGCGGCCTGGGAGTACGCGGAGAAGTCCGGGCGGCGGATCTCGATCGAGTACGCCCTGATCCGGGACATCAACGACCAGGCCTGGCGCGGTGACCTGCTGGGACGGCTGCTCAAGGGCAAGCGGGTCCATGTGAACCTGATTCCGCTGAACCCGACGCCCGGCTCGAAGTGGACCGCCTCGCGCCCCGAGGACGAGCGGGCGTTCGTCCAGGCCATCGAGGCGCACGGCGTGCCGGTGACCGTCCGCGACACCCGCGGTCAGGAGATCGACGGGGCCTGCGGGCAGCTCGCGGCCTCGGAGCGCTGAACGCCCGCTGGTACGGTGTCGTCGAACAAATGCACATTCCGACAGGGGAGCGCCACAGCGCTGAGAGTGCGGAAGCGTCGTAGTCCTACGGCGCCCGCAGACCCTTGAACCTCGCCCGGGTCATTCCGGGTAGGAAGTTCGGTCGTCACTCATGCTGTTGCGCCCTGCCCGGATGTTCCCTTTCGTGCGTCTTCGGACGCCGTGAGCCGCGGACACCGGGCGGGGCCGCGTCTCTTCCTGGCCAGCCAGGAGGAAATCAGTGAGCACCACCAGAAGGATCACCGCGAGCGCGCTCGCCGCCGCACTCGGCATGACCGCGCTCGCCGCGTGCGGCACCTCGGACGGTGACGGCGCGGACGCCAAGACCGTCACGCTCGTCAGCCACGACTCGTTCCCCAAGCCCCTGCTCGACGCCTTCGAGAAGGAGAGCGGCTACAAGGTCACGCTCCTCAAGGGCGGCGACGCCGGCAAGGCCGTCAACCAGGCGATCCTCTCCAAGGACAATCCCCAGGGCGATGTGTTCTTCGGCATCGACAACACCCTGCTCTCGCGCGGTCTGAACGCGGACCTCTTCAGCCCGTACGAGGCCAAGGGGCTGGACAGCGTCCCGGCCGCGCTGCAGCTCGACAAGGGCAAGCACCGCGTCACCCCGCTCGACTACGGCGACATCTGCGTCAACTACGACCGGGCCTACTTCGACCAGCACAAGATCGCGCCGCCGAAGACCTTCGACGATCTGCTCAAGCCCCGGTACAAGGGGCTGCTCGTCACCGAGAACGCCGCGACCTCCTCCCCGGGGCTCGCCTTCCAGCTCGCCACCGTCGCCACCTACGGCAAGGACGGCTGGCAGGACTACTGGAAGAAGCTCAAGGCGAACGACGTCGAGGTCGTCGACGGCTGGGAGCAGGCCTACAACGAGCGGTTCTCGGGCTCCGGGGCCGGCAAGGGCAAGGGCGACAAGCCGCTGGTGGTCTCCTACGCCTCCAGCCCGCCCGTCGAGGTGCTCGGCAAGAAGCCGGCGCCCAAGCAGGCACCGACCGGCGTCGCGACCGGCACCTGCTTCCGCCAGATCGAGTTCGGCGGCCTCCTCAAGGGCGCGAAGAACGAGAAGGGCGGCAAGGCGCTGCTGGACTTCCTGCTGAGCAAGAAGTTCCAGGAGGACGTGCCGCTGCAGATGTTCGTCAACCCGGCGCGCAAGGACGCCAAGCTGCCGGAGCTGTTCACGACGTACGGTGCGAAGATCGACAAGCCGGCGACGCTGGCCCCGGACGCGATCGCCGAGAACCGCGAACAGTGGATCAAGCAGTGGTCCTCACTCGTTCTGAAGTAGCCGGCGCCCGGAGCAGACGGCCCGCGCGGGGAACGGCGGTGCGGCTCGGCCTGATGGCCGTGCCGCTCGCCTTCTTCGCGCTGTTCTTCGCCTACCCGGTCGTGGCGATCGTCGGGCGCGGACTCAAGGACGGCGGGCAGTGGCAGCTGGGCCGGTTCGGGGCCGTGCTGAGCGACCCGGATGTCGTGCACGTGCTGTGGTTCACCCTCTGGCAGGCGGCCGCCTCGACCGGGCTGACGCTGCTGATCGCGCTGCCCGGCGCGTATGTCTTCGCGCGCTTCGACTTCCCCGGCAAGCGGTTGCTGCGGGCGGTGGTGGCGGTGCCGTTCGTGCTGCCGACCGTCGTCGTCGGCTCGGCATTCCTGGCGCTGGTCGGGCGGGGCGGGCTGCTGGACGACCTGTGGGGGCTGCGCCTGGACAGCTCGGTCTGGGCGATTCTGCTGGCGCACGTCTTCTTCAACTACGCCGTGGTCGTCCGGACCGTCGGCGGGCTCTGGGGGCAGCTCGATCCGCGCCAGGAAGAGGCGGCGCGGGTGCTGGGGGCCGGACGGTTCGCGGCCTGGCGGCGGGTGACGCTGCCCGCGCTGGGACCGGCCGTCGCGGCCGCCGCCCTGATGGTCTTTCTCTTCACCTTCACCTCCTTCGGGGTGGTGCAGATTCTCGGCGGCCCCACCTTCTCGACGCTGGAGGTGGAGATCTACCGGCAGACCGCGGACTTCCTGGACCTGCCGACCGCCGCCGTCCTCACCATGATCCAGTTCGCGGCGGTGCTGGGAGTGCTGGCGCTGCACGCCTGGACCGTGCGCCGCAGGGAGTCCACCCTCCGGCTCGTCGCCGCCTCGCAGACCGCGCACCGGCCGCGCGGTCGCGGCCAGTGGGCGCTGCTGTGGGCGACGCTCCTGGTCATCGCCGTCCTGCTGATCACCCCGCTGGTCGTGCTCGTGGAGCGGTCGTTCGCCGGGCCCGACGGCTACGGAGCGGTCTTCTACGAGTCGCTGCGCTCCGCCGGGGCCGGTGACGGCACCTTCGTCGTCGCCCCCTTGGAGGCCCTGTGGAACTCCCTCGCCTACGGGGCGGCCGCCACCGGCATCGCCCTGGTGGTGGGCGGGCTGGCGGCCGCCGCGCTGACCCTCCCGGGGCTGAGCCGGGGCCCGTCCGGGCGGATCCCCATGGCAAGCAGGTTCGTCCGCGGTTTCGACGCGCTGCTGATGCTGCCCCTCGGCGTCTCCGCGGTCACCGTCGGCTTCGGATTTCTGATCACCCTCGATGAACCACCGCTGGACCTGCGCGCCTCGTGGTGGCTGGTCCCGCTCGCCCAGGCGCTGGTGGGGGTGCCGTTCGTGGTCCGCACCATGCTGCCCGTCCTGCGGGCCGTCGACGGGCGGCTGCGGGAGGCGGCGGCCGTGCTCGGCGCCTCGCCGTGGCGGGTGTGGCGCGAGGTCGATCTGCCGATGGTGCGGCGGGCGCTGCTGATCGCCGCGGGCTTCGCCTTCGCCGTGTCGCTCGGTGAGTTCGGCGCGACGGTCTTCATCGCACGGCCGGACCAGCCGACGCTCCCGGTGGCCGTGGCACGGCTGCTGGGGCGCGCGGGAGAGCTCAACTACGGGCAGGCGATGGCCCTGTCGACCATCTTGATGGTGGTGTGCGCCGGCGCCTTGCTGGTCCTGGAGCGCGCGCGAACCGATCATTCCGGGGAGTTCTAGATGACGGCACGCAACGAGAGCACGGCGCGCGAGCTGCTGCGGCTGGACGGGGTGACCGTCCGCTTCGGCACGTCCGGGCGCCCCGCGCTGGACGCGGTGGACCTGGAGGTCGCCGCGCACGAGATCGTCTGCGTACTGGGGCCGAGCGGCAGCGGCAAGTCCACTCTGCTGCGGGTGGTCGCCGGCCTCCAACAGGCCGATGCGGGACAGGTGTTGCTGGAGGGGAGCGACCAGTCGGGAGTGCCCACACACCGGCGCGGGGTCGGGCTGATGTTCCAGGACCACCAGCTCTTCCCGCAGCGCGATGTCGCGGGCAACGTCGCCTTCGGGCTGCGGATGCGGCGTGCCTCGCGCGCCGACCAGGACCGCACGGTCGCCGCACTGCTGGACCTCGTCGGACTGCCGGGAGCCCAACGGCGCGCCGTGGCCTCCCTGTCCGGTGGCGAGCAGCAGCGGGTGGCCCTGGCCCGTGCGCTCGCCCCGCGCCCCCGGCTGCTGATGCTGGACGAGCCGCTCGGCCAGCTCGACCGCGGGCTGCGGGAACGGCTGGTCGTCGAACTCCGCCGGCTCTTCGGCGACCTCGGCACGACGGTGCTGGCCGTCACCCACGACCAGCAGGAGGCCTTCGCGCTCGCCGACCGGGTCGTGGTGATGCAGGACGGCCGGATCGCGCAGACCGGCACGCCGCTGGAGGTCTGGCGGCGGCCGGCCACGGAGTTCGTCGCCCGCTTCCTCGGCTTCGACAACGTGGTCGAGGCGACGGTGCAGGGCGAGGCCGCCGGCACGCCCTGGGGCAAGGTGCCGGTCCCGGAGGGCACCCCGAACGGGCCGTGCCGGCTGCTCGTACGCCCCGCCGGGGTGCGACTGACCCCCGCCGCCGAGGGCCTGCCCGCCACGGTCACGGCCCGGACGTTCCGCGGCAGCCATGTCACCCTGCTGCTCCAGCCGTCCGGCGGACCTCAGGTGCAGGCGGCCTGCGCGCTGCGGGAGGCACCCGAGGTGGGTGAGCGGGTGGGCATCGCCTTCGCCGCCCAGGACGTCGTGGTGCTGGACGCCGAGCCCGGCGCGTAGCGGGGCGTCAGCGCTCGGGCGCGGTTGTCACAGCGCGCGCGGTGCGCTCCTCGTGCGCGCCCCCGTCCGCCGGCGCCGCGCCGCCCGTGGCCTGGGCCGGCACCTCCGCGCCCGTTTGGGCGGCCGCCGCCGGTACGGGTTCCCCCTCCGGCTCGCCGAACCAGGCGACCGCGACGGCGCCCGCCACGGCGACCACGAAGCCCAGGACGGCGACCCAGGCGAAGCCCGGACGGGAGGAGTCGCCGAGCCACAGGACCCCGAGGATGCCGGGGACGACGGTCTCGCCCACCACCAGCGCCGCCGTGGCGCCGTTCACCGAACCGATCTGCAGGGCGACGGTGTGCAGATACATCCCGCCGATGCCCGCGACGAGAATCGCGTACAGGGCGGGGTCGCCGAGCAGCGAGGGCAGATGGAACGGGTCCACGCCGTTCAGCACCCGTACGCCGACGCCGAGCGCACCGAAGCCCAGACCGGAGAGCAGACCGGCGAGGATCGCGGCGCGGGAGCCCATCAGGCGCACGATCAGGGTGCCGCCGCCGATCAGCACCAGGGACGCCACCAGCAGCCACCAGTGGGTCGCGATCGGCGTGTGGCCGCCGCCCTCCGGGCCCGCGGCCGTGGCGAGCAGCACCAGCGCCGAGCAGACCACGGCGATCGAGCTCCACTCGGCCCGGCTGAGCTTGATGCCCAGGAGCTTGATGCTCAGTACGGCGGTGATCACGAGGTTGGCGCTGATCACGGTCTGGGACAGGAACAGCGGCAGCAGCCGGGCCGCCAGCGCGCCGAGCCCGAAGCCGATGAAGTCCAGCACCGTGCCCACCATGAATTCCCAGGTCACGGCGGCTTTCGCGGTGGAGGAGAGGCTGGGTCCGCCGTGCTGGGTGACACCGGTGGCGGAGGACTTGGCCGCCTCCCGCCGGGCGGACTTGCGCGACCCCACCGCCTGTAGGACGGAACCCGTGCCGTAGCAGGCCGACGCCGCTACGGCCGTCAGAAGGCCGATGATCACCAGGAGCTCCGTTCGCGCGCACTTGGCATTACCTGTTCATTACCTGGCCTGGCAGACGCTCATTTCGGGACGGGAGTTGCCTCAGCCGGGCAAACAGATCGCGCGGCCGGGCGACGGGGAGCGGCGATGGTGCCGGCGCCGGGCGCGGGAGCGGGGCCCGGCGGGTCAGGAAGCCGCCCCCGCCCCGAGGTGGGCGAGCGCCCGGGGGACCTCGTCCACCGAGTCGACCAGGGCGATCCGGGCCGCCATCGGGCGGTCGGCCGCCAGGGCCTGGAGCAGCGGCCAGGTGGGCAGCCGCTCGGTCCAGTGCGCACGGTCGACCAGCACCATCGGGGTCGGCTCGCCCCGCGACTGGTAGTAGTTCGGGGTCGCGTTGTCGAAGATCTCCTGTACGGTCCCGGCCGCGCCCGGCAGGAAGACGACGCCGGCGTTGCAGCGCGCCAGCAGGCCGTCCTCGCGGACCGCGTTGACGAAGTACTTGGCGACATGGGTGGCGAAGGCGTTGGGCGGCTCGTGCCCGTAGAACCAGGTGGGTATGCCGACCGAGGCGCCGCCACCCGGACGGTCCCGGCGCACGTCGAAGGCGGCCCGGGCCCAGTCGGTGACCGAGGGGGTGAAGAGCGGTGCCTTGGAGAGGAGTTCGAGCGCCGCGTCGAGCATGCCGTCCTCGAACGGCGCCGCGTACGCCCCGAGGTT
Organism: Streptomyces sirii; assembly: GCF_045690365.1. NCBI lineage: Bacteria > Bacillati > Actinomycetota > Actinomycetes > Kitasatosporales > Streptomycetaceae > Streptomyces > Streptomyces sirii. Next base: position 6,484,575 of record NZ_CP147982.1, read on the forward strand.
CGCCGCCTCCATCGCGCCGGGGCCGCCGCCCGTGGCCACGGTCAGGCCGTCGCGGGCGAGCCGGCGGCCGAGCCGGGCCGCGCCCGCGTAGGCGACGGAACCGCGCTCCAGGGCGTGCCCGCCCATGACGCCCACCACCCGGGCGCCGGCGAGGTGCTCGTCCAGGGCGTCGGAGACGGCGTCGTCGTGGATGCTGCGCAGCATCGAGGCGAAGATGTCGCCGTCCGACTTGGTCTCCTGGTACCAGCGGTACGTGCGGGCGTCCGGGGTGGTGTCGTAGCCGGCGTCGACCAGCCCCGCGAAGAGCTCGTCCGGTCCGTAGAGGGCGCCGCGGTACGGATCGAACGGCAGGCCGGGTATGGGCGGGAAGACCAGTGCGCCCCCGGCGCGCACCTTCGCGACGGCGCCCGGTTCCATGGCGCAGCCGAGGAACACCGACTCCGTGGTGTCCGTGCCGAGCAGCGCGAACGTACGGTCCGTCAGGTCGACCGACTGGATGCGGTATCCGGCGAGGCTGCCCGAGGCGGCGACGTGGTCGAACTCCTCAAGGGACTCGATTTCCCGGTCGTTCTCGTCGTGGCTGCGGGGCGCTGGGAGCGGTGAATTCGGCTGCACGCCCGCCATGTTAGGACCGCAGGGACTCCACGAGGGGCCCGAGGTGCCCGTCCGACGCTGCCGCGTCCAGCGCCTCGCGCAGCGCGCCGTCGTAAGTGGGGCGCGCCATCTGCTGGACTTCGCGGCCTTCGTCGGTGATCACGCTGTAGACGCCGCGCCGGTCGTCGGGGCACAGGTCCCGGCGGGTCAGGCCGGAGGACTCCAGGCGGGAGGCCAGCCGGCTCACGGAGCTCTGGTTGAGGCCGATGAGGTCGGCGAGCTCCTGCATGCGCAGTTCGCCGTCGTCGGCCTCGGCCAGCCGGGTCAGCGCGCGGTACTCGGAGAGTCCGATGCGGTGGTGCTGCTGCAGGGCCCGTGCCAACTCCTGCTCGACGCGCGTGTGCAGTGCCCCGAGCCGGTCCCAGTGCTCCGCGTCCATCGTCATGCGCTCTCTTCCGCCGCTCCCCGCCGCCGTTTTCCGATGGGGCCTTGACAGCAGCGTACATGCATCCGAAACTTATGTATGTGCATGCAAGCAATGCGTGTGCATGGAACTGCTACAGGTGCAGAGAACGAGGGGGAGAAGATGACCGGGGCGACGATGACGCAGGCTTCCGAGGGCGCTGTCGAAGAGGCCGGGGCGGCGCGAGAGATCGAGCGGATCGCGACCACACCGGACTGGTACGAGCCGTACAGGATCTCCCAGGCCGTCAAGGCGGGCGGACTGATCCATGTGTCGGGGCAGGCGGGGATCGACGAGCGGGGGCGGACCGTCTCGGACGACTTCCTGACGCAGGGCCGGCAGGCGTTCGCGAACGTCGAGCGGGTCCTGGCCGCGGCCGGCGCCTCGCTGGTCGATGTGGTGAAGGTGGGCATCTTCGTGACGGACATGGCCGCCGACCTCGACCATGTCCTCACGCTGCGGGGGGAGTTCCTGTCCGAGCCCTATCCCGCGGACACCCTGCTGGAGGTGTCGTCACTGGCCCAGCCGGACTGGCGGATAGAGGTGGAGGTCACGGCGCTCGCCCGCTGAGCGGGGCGGAGCCCGGCGGCCCGGGTCCCCGACACCCGCTCATCCGATGCCTGACGTCTGTTCACGTCGGCTCACATCTGCTCACCCGATGAGGGCGTCGGTCAGCCGCATCAGGCGTTCCCGGGCCTCGACGTCGTATGCCTGCTCGTGTGCCCGGGTGTCGGTGAACTGGTCGAAGTAACGGCCTGTGGTGGAGGCGAGAGCGGGATCGGTGAGCAGCCGGAGGGTCGGCCGTACTCCCTCCTCGACGGTGGTCGCCGGCGTGAGGCCGTACTCGCGCACCCCGTCGGTGTCCATCAGATGGGCCGGGTGGAGGGTGTTGACCGTGACGCCGGTGCCTTCCAGCTCGGCGGCCAGGTGGAACGTCGCCATGATCAGCGCCAGCTTGCTCCGGCAGTAGGCCCGCAGGCCCTCGTAGTCCCGTTCCAGCATCACGTTGTCGAAGTCGATGGCCTCCTGCCCTATCGAGGCGACATTGATCACGCGGGACGGGGCGGAGGAGATCAGCAGGGGCAGCAGATCGCGGGTCAGGGCGTAGGGGGCGAGGTGGTTCACGGCGAAGCGCAGCTCGTGGCCCTGCCGGCTCAGCTCGCGTCGGAGCGGATCGGCGCCGCCGCCCGCGACGGCGTTGTTGATCAGCCCGTCGAGCCGGGGTTCCGCCGCGCGGATCCGGGAGGCCATCGCATGGACCTGGTCGAGGTCGGCCAGATCGGCGAGGTAGGTGCGGACGGTGGTGCCGGGTGCGGCGGCCCGTACCTCGGCCGCCACGGTGTCCAGACGGGTGCGGTCGCGGCCGTGCAGCAGGAGGGTGCCGCCCTGGGCGGCGAGGGCGAGGGCGAGGCCGCGGCCCATGCCCTGGGTGGCCCCCGTGATCAAGGTGGTGCGCTGATTCATGGGAAGCAGCCTGGCAGTTCGGCCCGACGGCACGGGAGTGTGTGCTGAACCTGGTGTCGCCGCCACCAGGCGACGGGCCGCGGCCGCGAAGCTCCCCCGGACACGCCGTGGATCCTCATCGCACCAGCGGCAGCGTCACCATCTCCGCCACGGTCCAGGTCAGCGGGGCGAGCACGATCACCAGGGCCAGCAGGCGCAGGGCCGCGGCGCGGTGGAGGACGGAGGCGGAGGCGCCCAGGCGCCTGAGGGCGGCGGTGGTACGGGCGCGGGCGGAGCGGGATTCGAAGGCGGCGGTGAGGGCGCTGGCGGTGACACAGGCGAGCACGACCGCCGCGCCGATGGCGGTGAGCGGGCCGAAAGGACGGGAGGGAGCGGACTCGTAGACCTTCACTGCGGCATAGACGGCGGAGGCCACGGCGCACAACACACCGAGCGGACGGCCGAGGCGGTGCGACTCCTCCTGGAGCACGCGTCCGGACAGCAGGCGCAGCGCGCCGGGGCGGCCGGCGCACAGCAGGCGGCCGCACAGATGCACCAGGCCGGGGCCGGCCAGGACGAGACCGAAGGCGGACAGGGCCCAGCCGGCCAGTGCGCCCGGAGGGCTGCCGACCAGCCGGCCGGGCAGGGGCAGCAGTCCGCCGTGCCCTTGGGAGCCGGAGCTGGTGTAGGCCTCGATGGCCAGACCCGCCGCGGCCAGGGCGATGCCCCAGGGGAGCCCGGAGGGCGGGGCGGACCGGTGACGGGCCTCGAAGTCGGGGATGCCGGTCTCGTCGCGGGGGCGCAGTACGACGGCGGTCGCGGCGCCGGCGGTCAGCGGTACGAGCGCCAGCAGCATCAGGGCGCCGGCGAGCGGCAGCGGGTGGCCCGAGCCGAGCGGGTCGGTGTCGACGCCCAGGGCCGAGGCGGCGCCGGGGCCGCCGAGGTCGCCGCGCAGGCGGAGGAAGGCGAACAGCGCGAGGAGGACGCCGAGGAAGCAGGTCAGTGCGGTGGAGGCGGTGGCGAGGAGGGTGAGGCGCAGGGGGCCCATACCGGCGGCGGTCATCCCACGCTGGAGGCGGGCGGCCGGGTCCGTACGGGCGGTGGAGACGGCGAACTGGGTGGTGGCGGCGAGCGGGGCCGCGCACCACAGGAGGCGTACCAGCGATTCGTCGGCGGTGGCCGGGTGGCCGGCGGCGTAGCCGACGGTGGACAGCAACAGGAAGCCGGTGCCGGCCGCCGCGGCGGCGACGAAGAGGCGACGCAGCAGAACGAGGGGGTGCGAGCCGCGGGTCAGACGGAGAGCGAGCACGCTGCCCTGCTTTCCTCATCGGAGGAGCCGGTGGTGGCGGGTGCCTCGGTCGAATGGTGGCCGTCGAGGAGCGCGAGGGAGCGGTCGGTGAGCGTGGCGACACCGGGGTCGTGGGTCGCCAGGACCACGGTGATCTGGTGCGAGCGGGCCGCGGTGGTCAGGGTGCGCAGCACCTGAGTGCCGTCGGCGTGGTGCAGCGGGGCGGTGGGCTCGTCGGCGAAGAGCACCTGGGGGGTGGTGGCGAGCGCGCGGGCGATGGCGACGCGCTGGCGCTGGGACTGGTCGAGCTGCGCGGGGCGGCGGCGGGCGCACATGCCGACGTCGAGACGGTCCAGCCATTCGAGGGCGGTGTGCTTGGCCGAGCGGCTGCCGGTGCCCCGCAGCAGCAGGGGGAGGGCGGCGTTCTCCCAGGCGGAGAGTTCGGGGACGAGGTGCGGTTCGGTGTCGATCCAGCCGAACCGGTCCAGGCGCAGCCGTTCACGGCTGGGGGAGGAGAGCGTGTGCACGGGGGCGCTGTTGAACCACACCTCGCCCTCGGTCGGGACGAGTTGACCCGAGAGGCATTTCAACAGGGTGGTCTTGCCGCTGCCGCGCGGGCCGGTGACGGCGAGGATCTCGCCTTCGCGGACGCCGAGGGAGACCCCTGTGAGGGCGGTGGTGCCGCCGTGCGTGTGGTGCAGGCCGCGTGCCCAGAGAACGTCGTTGTCAGGCGGGGCCACCATCTGCGCACCTCTTGCTTGTTCGCGTCGACTCGTTCCCCCAACTGGGTGAACGACCATGGAGGGTATCGGTCACTAGCACGGTAAGGACTGGTGCCCCCTGGTATTAGTCGCTTGACAGCACAACGGCCCAGATTCACTCGTATGGCTTGAAGTGAGTGAATCTGGGCCGCTGGGTGTTCAGTTGTGTATCAGTGCACCGGGAGGTGGCGCGCCGGTCAGAGCTTGGTCCAGGCCTCGGTGAGGACCGAGCGCAGGATCTGCTCGATCTCGTCGAAGACCGGCTGGTCGGCGATCAGCGGCGGAGCGAGCTGGATGACCGGGTCGCCGCGGTCGTCGGCGCGGCAGTAGAGGCCGTTGTCGTACAGCGCCTTGGACAGGAAGCCGTACAGGACGCGCTCGGTCTCCTCGTCGTTGAAGGACTCCTTGGTGGCCTTGTCCTTGACGAGCTCGATGCCGTAGAAGAAGCCGTTGCCGCGGACGTCGCCGACGATCGGCAGGTCGTGCAGCTTCTCCAGGGTGCTCTTGAAGGCGCCCTCGTTGTCGAGGACGTGCTGGTTGAGACCCTCACGCTCGAAGATGTCGAGGTTGGCGACACCGACGGCCGCGGAGACCGGGTGGCCGCCGAAGGTGTAGCCGTGCAGGAAGGTGTTGTCGCCCTTGTAGAACGGCTCGGCCAGGCGGTCGGAGATGATGCAGGCGCCGATCGGGGAGTAGCCCGAGGTCATGCCCTTGGCGCAGGTGATCATGTCCGGGACGTAGCCGAACTTGTCGCAGGCGAACGTCGTGCCCAGGCGGCCGAAGGCGCAGATGACCTCGTCGGAGACGAGCAGCACGTCGTACTGGTCGCAGATCTCGCGGACCCGCTGGAAGTAGCCGGGCGGCGGCGGGAAGCAGCCGCCGGCGTTCTGCACCGGCTCCAGGAAGACCGCGGCGACGGTCTCGGGGCCCTCGAAGAGGATCTGCTGCTCGATCTGGTCGGCGGCCCAGCGGCCGAAGGCCTCGGGGTCGTCGCCGTGGATCGGGGCGCGGTAGATGTTGGTGTTCGGCACCTTGTGCGCGCCGGGGACCAGCGGCTCGAAGGGGGCCTTCAGGCCGGGCAGGCCGGTGATGGACAGGGCGCCCTGCGGGGTGCCGTGGTAGGCGACCGCACGCGATATCACCTTGTGCTTCATCGGCTTGCCGACGAGCTTGAAGTACTGCTTGGCCAGCTTCCACGCGGTCTCGACGGCCTCGCCGCCGCCGGTGGTGAAGAAGACCTTGTTGAGGTCGCCGGGGGCCTCGTTGGCCAGGCGCTCGGCGAGCTCCACGGCCTTGGGGTGGGCGTAGGACCACACGGGGAAGAAGGCCAGCTCCTGCGCCTGCTTGTAGGCGGTCTCGGCGAGCTCGACCCGGCCGTGGCCGGCGTTGACCACGAAGAGGCCGGCGAGGCCGTCGATGTAGCGCTTGCCCTTGTCGTCGTAGATGTTGGTGCCCTCACCGCGGACGATGGTGGGCACGGGGGCATTCTCGTACGACGACATGCGGGTGAAGTGCATCCACAGGTGGTCGTAGGCCGTCTTGGAGAGGTCGCCGCTCATTGCTATCTCGTTCCCCAGGTGTAGGTCTGCTTCCGGAGCTTGAGGTACACGAAGCTCTCGGTGGATCGGACGCCGGGAAGCGTGCGGATCCGCTTGTTGATCATTTCCAGCAGGTGGTCGTCGTCCTCGCAGACGATCTCGATGATGAGATCGAAGGAGCCTGCCGTCATGACGACGTACTCGACTTCTTCCATGGTCGTCAGGGCGTCGGCCACGGGGTCGAGGTCACCCTCGACGTTGATGCCGACCATTGCCTGTCGACGGAAACCGACCGTGAGGGGGTCGGTGACCGCGACGATCTGCATCACGCCTTGGTCGAGCAGTTTCTGTACGCGCTGGCGCACAGCCGCCTCGGACAGGCCCACGGCCTTGCCGATTGCGGCATACGGACGGCGCCCGTCCTCCTGGAGCTGCTCGATGATCGCCAGGGAGACGGAGTCGATCGACGGGGTGCCGTTTCTGTCACGAGTGGCCACGTCCTTCACTGTGCACGAGCCTCGTCGGTCTCGCAACCCCAAAGCGATGAAATTAGTCGTGTCGCGATCGAAATTTCACTGATTCCGTTGTTCCGGGGTGGCGGGTGTGTTGAAAGCGTGGGTTTCATGGCTAGGGTGGACCCAAACCACCGGACATCTGACTGAAGGGGGCGCACAGTGACCACCGCACTGCGTCGTCTGCGCAACTACATCGACGGGGAGTTCCGGGACGCCGCCGACGGGCGGACCACGGAGGTGGTCAATCCCGCGACGGGTGAGGCGTACGCCACCGCCCCTCTGTCGGCCGCGGCCGACGTGGACGCGGCGATGGCCGCCGCCGAGGCCGCCTTCCCCGCCTGGCGCGACCTGATCCCGGCCGAGCGCCAGAAGGTTCTGCTCAAGATCGCCGACCGCTTCGAGGAGCGGGCGGAGGAGCTGATCGCCGCCGAGTCCGAGAACTGCGGCAAGCCGATCGCCCTCGTACGCTCCGAGGAGATCCCGCCGATGGTGGACCAGATCCGCTTCTTCGCGGGTGCCGCCCGGATGCTGGAGGGCCGCTCGGCCGGCGAGTACATGGCCGGCTTCACCTCGATCATCCGCCGCGAGCCGGTCGGCGTCTGCGCCCAGGTCGCGCCGTGGAACTACCCGATGATGATGGCCGTGTGGAAGTTCGCCCCGGCGCTGGCCGCGGGCAACACCGTCGTCATCAAGCCGTCCGACACCACCCCCGCCTCCACGGTGCTGATCGCCGACATCATCGGCAGCGTGCTGGACGAGCTCGGCCACTCGCGCGGCGTGTTCAACGTCATCTGCGGTGACCGCGAGACCGGCCGCCTGATGGTCGAGCACAAGGTCCCGGCGATGGCCTCGATCACCGGCTCGGTGCGCGCCGGTATGCAGGTCGCCGAGTCCGCGTCCAAGGACCTCAAGCGGGTCCACCTGGAGCTGGGCGGCAAGGCGCCGGTCGTCGTCTTCGAGGACACCGACATCGCCAAGGCCGTCGAGGACATCTCCGTCGCCGGTTACTTCAACGCCGGCCAGGACTGTACGGCCGCCACCCGGGTGCTCGTCCAGGACTCCATCCACGACGAGTTCGTCGCGGCGCTGGCCAAGGCCGCCTCGGAGACCAAGACCGGCGCGGTCGACGACGAGGACGTGCTCTACGGCCCGCTGAACAACGCCAACCAGCTCAAGCAGGTCAAGGGCTTCATCGAGCGGCTGCCCGCGCACGCCAAGATCGAGGCGGGCGGCGAGCAGGTCGGCGAGAAGGGCTACTTCTTCGCCCCCACCGTCGTCTCGGGCCTCAAGCAGGACGACGAGATCGTCCAGCAGGAGGTCTTCGGCCCGGTCATCACCGTCCAGTCCTTCTCCGACGAGAAGCAGGCGGTGGAGTGGGCCAACGGCGTCGAGTACGCGCTGGCGTCCTCGGTGTGGACCAAGGACCACGCCCGCGCCATGCGGATGTCCAAGAGCCTCGACTTCGGCTGTGTGTGGATCAACACCCACATCCCGCTGGTCGCCGAGATGCCGCACGGCGGATTCAAGAAGTCCGGCTACGGCAAGGACCTCTCGGCCTACGGCTTCGACGACTACACCCGCATCAAGCACGTGATGACCTCGCTGGACGGCTGAGCCGTCCGGCCGGTCCGACCGGCTGACCCGGGGGATCGGCACCGTCGAGCGGCACGGAACGCTCGACACACCGTCGCGGGCGGAGGCCCGGCAGTTGACGCTCTGTCTCTTGCCGCCTCCGCCCGCGGCACGTGAGAGTGCTCGCCATGGCTGATCTTTCGCGGCGGGGGCTGCTCCGGGGCATGGGCGCAATGGGTGCGACGGGGGCGCTGGCCGCCATGACCGGATGCGGGGTGCCGCCCGCGTACGTCGAGGCGGCGGACCGCGCGGGCCCGGACCGCTCGTCGGGCGACCACCGGCTCGTCTTCGCCAACTGGCCGCTCTACATCGACGTCGACGACCACGACGCGGAGCGCCGGCCCACCCTCGACGCGTTCGAGCGGCGCACCGGGATCTCCGTCGCGTACAGCGAGGAGATCAACGACAACGACGAGTTCTTCGGCAAGATCAGCCCGGCGCTGATGAACCATCAGCGCACCGGCCGCGACCTGATCGTCATCAGCGACTGGATGTGCGCCCGCTTCGTCCGCCTGGGCTGGGTCCAGGAGATGGACCGCGGCGCCCAGCCGCATGTCGCCCGCCACCTCGACCCGCTGCTGCGCACCCCGCACTTCGACCCGGGTCGTACGCACTCGGTGCCCTGGCAGTCCGGGATCACCGGCATCGCCTACAACCGCAGAAAGCTCGGCCGCGAGATCCGGCACACCGCCGACCTGTGGAGGAGCGACCTGCGCGGCCGCGTCACCCTGCTCTCCGGTCTCGACGAGGCGTTCGCCCTGCTGATGCAGGGCAACGGCGTCGACATCACCCGCTGGACCGGCGACGACTTCCACCGCATGGCCGACCAGATCCGCGGCCTCGTCCGCAAGGGCCACATCAGGCGCTTCACCGGCAACGACTACATCAAGGACCTGGACTCCGGGGACGTGCTCGCCGCGCAGGCCTACTCCGGCGATGTGATCCAGCTCCAGGCGGACAACCCCGACATCGAGTTCGTGGTGCCACAGGAGGGAGCCGAACTCTGGGCGGAGAGCCTGATGATCCCCAACCTCGCGGACCACAAGCACAACGCCGAGCGGCTGATCGACCACTACTACCGGCCGGAGGTCGCCGCGGACCTCGCCGCCTGGGTCAACTACGTCTGCCCCGTTCCGGCCGCGCGCGACGTGCTGGCCTCCTCCAAGGACAAGGAGCGCGCCGAGCTGGCCGAGGACCCGCTGATCTTCCCCGACGACGCGATGCGCAAGCGACTGGCCATCGCCCGGGACATCACCTCCAAGGAGCGGACGGAGTTCGCCAAGGAGTGGAACGGGATCGTGGGGCTGTAGGGCCCGTCGCCACCTTCCGTCCAGCGCGCACCGCCGCCGACCGGCAACGGTGCGCCGGACGGGCGGCGGCGGATCGGCCGGCGGTCACACGCCGGGCGTCACCGGGCCGCGCCAGGACGCCGTGTACGCGTCGATCTCGGCCGACAGCCGGGCCTTGGCGAGGGCGTCCATGAAGGAGGCCTCGACGGCGTTCTTGGCCAGGGCGGCCAGACCCGTGGTGTCCAGCCCCAGCAGGCGGGCGGCGACGCCGTACTCGGTGTTGAGGTCGGTGCCGAACATCGGGGGGTCGTCGCTGTTGATGGTGACCAGGACGCCGGCGTCGACCATCTCCTTGAGGGGGTGCTCCTCCAGGGTGCGCACCGCGCGGGTGGCGATGTTGGAGGTGGGGCAGACCTCCAGCGGGATGCGGTGCTCGGCGAGATGGGCCAGCAGCTCGGGGTCCCGGATGGCGCTGGTGCCGTGGCCGATGCGCTCGGCGCGCAGGTCGCGCAGCGCGTCCCAGATCGTGCCGGGGCCCGTGGTCTCGCCGGCGTGCGGTACGGAGTGCAGCCCGGCGGCGATCGCGCGGTCGAAGTACGGCTTGAACTGCGGGCGGGGAACGCCGATCTCGGGGCCGCCGAGCCCGAAGGACACCAGGCCCTCGGGCCGCAGATCGCAGGCGATCCGGGCGGTCTCCTCGGCGGCCTCCAGGCCCGCCTCGCCGGGGATGTCGAAGCACCAGCGCAGCACCACGCCCAGCTCGGACTCCGCGGCCTTGCGGGCGTCCTCGATGGCCTCGACGAACGCGGCGTCGGGGATGCCGCGGCGGGTGGAGCTGAAGGGCGTGACGGTCAGCTCGGCATAGCGGATCTGCTGCCGGGCCATGTCCCGGGCGACCTCGTACGTCAGCAGGCGGACGTCCTCGGCGTCGCGGATCAGGTCCACGACGGAGAGGTAGACCTCGACGAAGTGCGCGAAGTCGCGGAAGGTGAAGTAGTCGGCCAGCGCCTCGGGGTCGGTCGGGACGGCCGAGTCGGGGTGCCGGGCGGCCAGCGCGGAGACGATGCGTGGTGAGGCCGATCCGACGTGGTGGACGTGCAGCTCCGCCTTGGGCAGGCCCGCGATGAAGGCATCGAGATCGGACAACGGATCCTCCTGGTCGGTGGGTGTTCGAGGGTGCGCGGAACGGCCTGGTCATGCTATGCGCGCCCGGGGCGGCCGGTGGCCGCAGGGCGGGAATCGGCCGGCGGCCCCTGCCGCTCTGCCGCTCTGCCGACGTGCCGGCGCCGCCGGCCGCTCCCGGCAGCCCGCGCCCTACTGCTGCCGGCCGGCCGACTCCCGCAGTCGCTGGCGGGCCTCCATCAGCGCGAAGCCCAGCAGATTCAGCCCCCGCCAGCGCGCCGGGTCCATGGCCCGCTCGTCATCGGCGGCCAGGCCGATGCCCCATATCCGGTCCAGCGGGCTGGCCTCGACCAGCACCCGGGAGTTCGTGCCCAGCAGGAACTCCCGCAGGTCGGCGTCCTGCCCGAACTTGTGCAGACTGCCCTCGACGACCAGGTCGTAGCGATGCCGCCGCCAGGTCTCCTCGTCGAAGCCGTGGACCAGGCGCCCGTAGGACTTGGCCTGCTTGGGGTGGACCGCCGCTATCGCGCCCCGCTCCGCCTCCGCGTCGCCGAACAGCCGGGCCTTTCCGGCCATCATCCAGTGCTCGGCGGTGGCATAGCGGACACCGTCGACGGTGAAGGGGGAGGGCCACCACTGGCTGAAGCAGCTCGCGCCGAGGCGGTCGTCGCGCCGGGGGCTGTGGCCCCAGAAATGGACGTATTTCCTGTGCTTTCCGGAGGCGGTCGCGCGGCACAGCTCCTCGACCGAGCGCGGCCCGTCCGCGACCCGCCCGGCCATGATCGCCTCGCCGGCCCCCGTGCTGTCGTGCATCATGCCGGGATTCTGTCAGCGGGCACTGACAACGTGTCGGGGTGGCTGCTGGGAAAATCGCAGAATCCGTCGCGTAACCAAAAGGCAACAACGGAATCACTTGTTGAGGGTGCTTTCCTCTGTCAAGATCGGCCATCAATTCCGGAAGTAGCTACGCCAGGCAGTGCCGCTGAGCGGCCCCGGCGCCCGGCGGAGGAGAGCACCATGGACCACCGATTCGATGTCACCGAGCGGTTCGCCGAGGGCGCGCAATTCATCGCGGGCAGCCTCCGCAGCGGCAGCTCCGGCCGTAGCCAGGACGTCGTGGACCCGGCGACCGGCGAGACGGTGTACTCCTACGAACTCGCGGGCACGGAGGATGTGGACGCCGCCGTGGAGGCCGCCGAGCGGGCCTTCGCCGAGTGGGGCGGAGCCACCCCGGGCGAGCGCTCCGACACCCTGCACCGCTTCGCCGCGGCGCTCGCCGAGGACGCCGCCGACCTCGCCTTCGCCGAATCGCTGAACTGCGGAAAGCCGATCAAGCTCAGCAACGAGTTCGATGTGCCGGGGTCGGTCGACAACGCGGCGTTCTTCGCCGGCGCCGCCCGCCACCTGGAGGGCAAGGCGGCCGGCGAATACAGCGCCGACCACACCTCCGTCATCCGCCGCGAGCCCATCGGCGTCGTCGGCTCCATCGCGCCGTGGAACTATCCGCTGCAGATGGCCGCCTGGAAGGTGCTGCCGGCCATCGCCGCGGGCAACACCATCGTCCTCAAGCCCGCCGAGATCACCCCGCTGACCTCGCTGCTGTTCGCGCAGGCCGCGCAGCGCGCGGGGCTGCCGGACGGCGTGCTCAACATCGTCTCCGGAGCGGGCCGGGACGCCGGCGAGCGCCTGGTGGGCCACCGCTCCGTCGCGATGACCTCCTTCACCGGCTCCACCGCCGTCGGCAAGCGCGTCGCCGAGATCGCCACCGGCACCGTCAAGCGCCTGCACCTGGAGCTCGGCGGCAAGGCCCCCTTCGTGGTCTTCGACGACGCCGACCTGGAGGCCGCCGTCCACGGCGCGGTCGCCGGCGCCCTGATCAACACCGGCCAGGACTGCACCGCCGCCACCCGCGCCTACGTCCAGCGCCCGCTCTACGACGCGTTCGTCAGCGGCGTCGCCGACCTGATGGCGACCGTACGGCTCGGCGACCCCTTCGACCCGTCCACCGACCTGGGCCCGCTGATCTCGCACGCCCAGCGCGACCGGGTGGCCGGTTTCGTCGACCGGGCGCGCGGCTACGCCACCGTCGTCACCGGCGGCGAGGTCCCCGCGTTCGACGACAGCAGGCTGGCCAAGGGCGCCTACTACCGGCCCACGCTGATCGCCGGCGCCGCGCAGGACAGTGAGATCGTGCAGGCCGAGATCTTCGGTCCGGTGCTGGTCGTGCTGCCCTTCGACAGCGACGACGAGGGCATCGCGCTGGCCAACGACACCCCCTACGGGCTGGCCGCCTCCGCCTGGAGCCGGGACGTCTACCGCACCGGCCGCGCCACCCGCGAGATCAACGCGGGCTGCGTCTGGGTCAACGACCACATCCCGATCATCAGCGAGATGCCGCACGGCGGCGCCAAGGCGTCCGGCTTCGGCAAGGACATGTCGGCCTACTCCTTCGAGGAGTACACCCAGGTCAAGCACGTGATGTACGACAACACCGCGGTCGCCAGGAAGGACTGGCACCGCACGATCTTCGGGGACCGCCCCTAAGGGCCCCTGCCTCACCGAGCCCCCCACAGGCCCCGCCCCCCTGGGCCCACCCCTGCGGCCAGCGCCGCGCGGCACCGTCACCACCGGCCGAGCGCCGGGCTCACCCCCGAAAGGGCACCGCGCATGGAGCACCACGAGCAGCCCGAACCCCTGTCCCCGGCCGAACTCGCCGCCGTCCGCCGCAGCGCGGCCAACGGCCGGCTGGCCATGACCCGCCGCACGCTGCTGCGCGCCGGCAGCGCCATGGCCGTCGCGGCCGGCGGCCTGGGGGCCCTCGGCGCCTGCGGCATCCCGCCCGCGGGCCGTACGGACGCCGGTCGCAGCACCGACCACTCCCGGGCGGAGAAGCGCCTGAACTTCTCCAACTGGACCGAGTACATGGACGTCAGCGACAACGGCAAGCGCCACCCGACGCTGGACGCCTTCACCCGGCGCAGCGGCATCGCCGTCAAGTACACCGAGGACATCAACGACAACGACGAGTTCTTCGGGAAGGTCCAGGCGCAGCTGGCGGCAGGCCAGGACACCGGCCGCGACCTGATCGTGCTCACCGACTGGATGTGCGCACGGATGATCTCCCTCGGCTGGATCCAGAAGCTGGACACGGCCAATCTGCCGCACGCCTACGCCAACCTCGCACCGCAGTTCCGCGACCCGGCCTGGGACCCGGGCCGCGCGCACTCCTACGTCTGGCAGGGCATCCCCGCGCTCATCGCGTACAACAAGAAGGCCACCGGCGGCCGGAAGGTCGACTCGGTGAGCCAACTGCTGGAGGACCCGCGGCTCAAGGGCCGGGTCGGCTTCCTCTCCGAGATGCGCGACAGCGTCGGGCTGACCCTGCTGGACATGGGCAAGAGCCCCGAGGACGTCACCGCGGACGACTTCGACGCGGCGATAGCCCGGCTCCAGAAGGGCGTCGACGCAAAGCAGATCCGCCGCTTCACCGGCAACGACTACACCACCGACCTGGACAAGGGCGACCTCGCCGCCTGTGTCGCCTGGGCCGGTGACATCGTCCAGCTCCAGAGCGACAACCCGGACATCGAGTACGTCATCCCCAAGTCCGGCTACATGACGTCCACCGACAACCTCATGGTGCCGAACAAGGCCCGCCACAAGCAGAACGCCGAACGGCTCATCGACTACTTCTACGAGCCGAAGGTGGCGGCCCGGCTCGCGGCGTACATCAACTACGTCTGCCCCGTGGACGGCGTGCGCGACGAGCTTGCCAAGATCGACAAGAAGGCGGCGGACAACCCGCTGATCCTGCCGGACAAGGAGATGGCCGCCCGGTCCCACTCCTTCCGCGCGCTGAACGCCAAGGAGAGCAAGGAGTTCGCCCAGAAGTTCTCCGACCTCACCGGCGCCTGAGCCGCCCCGAGGCCTGGGCCCCACGATCCCACCAGGCCCGCCCGAGCCGTTTCGCCCTCCGACCCACGGGACGACCGACATGACCCACACCGCGACCCCCCAGAGCAGCGGCGGCGACGTCCGCCTCCACGGGATAAGCAAGACCTACGGCTCCTTCACCGCCGTCCATCCGCTCGACCTGACCGTCCCCGCGGGCTCCTTCTTCGCGCTGCTGGGCGCCTCGGGCTGCGGCAAGACCACCACCCTGCGGATGATCGCCGGGCTGGAGGAGCCCACCACCGGGACCGTCGAGCTGTCGGGCCGGGACGTCACGGCCCTGCCGCCCTACAAGCGCCAGGTCAACACCGTCTTCCAGAACTACGCGCTCTTCCCGCACCTGGACATCTACGAGAACGTCGCCTTCGGGCTGCGCCGCCGCGGCGTCAAGTCCGTCAAGAAGCAGGTCGAGGAGATGCTCGACCTCGTCCAGCTCGGCCCGATGGCGCGCCGCAAGCCGCAGCAGCTCTCCGGAGGCCAGCAGCAGCGCGTCGCGGTCGCGCGGGCGCTGATCAACCACCCCCAGGTGCTGCTGCTCGACGAGCCGCTCGGCGCCCTCGACCTGAAGCTGCGCCGCCAGATGCAGCTGGAGCTCAAGCGCATCCAGACCGAGGTCGGAATCACCTTCGTGCACGTCACCCACGACCAGGAGGAGGCCATGACGATGGCCGACACCGTGGCCGTGATGAACGGCGGCCGGGTCGAGCAGCTCGGCGCCCCCGCCGATCTCTACGAGAACCCCGGCACCACCTTCGTCGCCAACTTCCTGGGCACCTCCAACCTCATCGAGGCCGAGGTCGTCGAGGCCGGCGGCGAGGAGCTGGTGCTCACGGCCGCCGGCGCCAAGCTCCGGCTGCCCGCCGCCCGATGTAGCGCGGCGGCCCGCACGGGCGGCAAGGTGCTGGCCGGCGTACGGCCGGAGAAGGTCGCGCTGAAGCACACCGACGACGCCGGGGCCTGCCCCGAAGGCCACAACCGGCTGCCCGGCCGCATCAAGGACGCCAGCTTCATCGGCGTCTCCACGCAGTACGTCGTCGAGGTGCCGGGCCTGGGCGAACTCGCCGTCTACGAGCAGAACATCGAGCGCGACGGCCGCCTCGTGCCCGGCGCGGAGGTCGTCGTGCACTGGAACCCGGCGCACACCTTCGGACTGGACGCCGCCCAGGACATCCAGGCCGGCGCGGACCTCGACGAGGAGGCCGCGTGACCCTCACCGAGACCCCCGTGCCACCGGACCGGCAGACCGGGTCCGCGCCCCTCAAGGTGCACCGGACGCCCGCCCGCAAGCGGCTCGTGCCCTACTGGCTGCTGCTGCCCGGCATCCTGTGGCTGCTCGTCTTCTTCGCCGCCCCGCTCGTCTACCAGGCGTCGACCTCGATCCAGACCGGCTCCCTCGAAGAGGGCTTCAAGGTCACCTGGCACTTCGCCACGTACTGGGACGCGCTCGGCGAGTACTGGCCGCAGTTCGTCCGCTCGGTGGGCTACGCCGGGATCGCCACCGCGCTCTGCCTGCTCCTGGGCTACCCCCTGGCCTACCTCATCGCCTTCAAGGCGGGCCGCTGGCGCAACCTCGTGATGATCCTGGTCATCGCCCCGTTCTTCACCAGCTTCCTGATCCGCACGCTGGCCTGGAAGACGATCCTGGCCGACGCCGGACCGGTCGTCGGTGTCCTGAACTCCCTGCACGTGCTGGACGTGACCAGCTGGCTGGGCATCACCGAAGGCCACCGGGTGCTGGCCACCCCGCTCGCGGTGGTCTGCGGACTGACCTACAACTTCCTGCCGTTCATGATCCTGCCGCTCTACACCTCCCTGGAGCGCATCGACCCGCGCCTGCACGAGGCCGCCGGCGACCTCTACGCCCGCCCGGCCACCACCTTCCGCCGGGTCACCTTCCCGCTGTCCATGCCCGGTGTCGTCGCCGGCACCCTGCTCACCTTCATCCCGGCGGCCGGTGACTACATCAACGCCGAACTGCTGGGCTCCACCGACCAGAAGATGATCGGCAACGTCATCCAGTCGCAGTTCCTGCGGGTCCTGGACTACCCGACCGCGGCCGCCCTCTCCTTCATCCTCATGGCGGCCATCCTCGCCATGGTCACGATCTACATCCGCAAGTCCGGGACGGAGGATCTGGTCTGATGGCGGCCACCGAAACGACGGCAACCCGACCGACCGCGGCCACGGCCGCCCGCCCGCCCGGCAAGCCCCTGCGCTGGCTGCGCCGCAACATCGTGGTGATCGCGGGCCTGTGCACGCTGGGCTATCTGATCCTGCCCAACGTCATCGTGCTGGTCTTCTCCTTCAACAAGCCCAACGGCCGCTTCAACTACCAGTGGCAGCGCTTCTCCACGGACGCCTGGGCCGATCCGTGCGGGGTCGCCGACCTGTGCGGCTCGCTGGGGCTGAGCCTGCAGATCGCCCTGTGGGCCACCCTCGGCGCGACCGCCCTGGGTACCATGATCGCCTTCGCGCTGGCCCGCTACCGCTTCCGCGCGCGGTCCTCCGTCAACACCCTGATCTTCCTGCCGATGGCCATGCCCGAGGTCGTCATGGCCGCCTCGCTGGCGACCCTCTTCCTCAACATGGGCATCCAGTTCGGCTTCTGGACGATCCTCATCGCGCACATCATGTTCTGCCTGAGCTTCGTCGTCACCGCCGTCAAGGCACGCGTGATGAGCATGGACCCGCGGCTGGAGCAGGCCGCCCAGGACCTCTACGCCTCCCCGGTGCAGACCTTCCTGCGGGTGACGCTGCCGATCGCCGCGCCCGGCATCGCCGCCGGCGCCCTGCTGTCCTTCGCCCTGTCCTTCGACGACTTCATCATCACCAACTTCAATGCCGGCTCCACCGTGACCTTCCCCATGTTCGTCTGGGGATCGGCGCAGCGGGGCACGCCCGTTCAGATCAATGTCATCGGTACGGCGATGTTCCTGGTCGCCGTGCTGTGCGTAGTCGTCGGCCAACTGGCCGGGAACCGCCGTAACAGGCGCAAGAGGAGCTGAGAACCATGGCACGAGCTGCCATGACCCCGTCGCCCGTCCACGCACTCGCGGACGCCGCCCCCACCCCCTTCTGGCTGGACGATCCCGCCCGCCCCGACGCCCTGCCGGCCCTCGTCGGCGACGAGAGCTGCGATCTGCTGGTGGTCGGCGGCGGCTACTCGGGACTGTGGACCGCGCTGATCGCCAAGGAGCGCGACCCGCAGCGCGATGTCGTGCTCATCGAGGGCGCCGAGATCGGCTGGGCCGCCTCCGGGCGCAACGGCGGCTTCTGCGCCGCCTCCCTCACCCACGGCCTCGGCAACGGCCTGGCCCGCTGGCCCGGCGAACTCGCCAGGCTCGAAGAGCTCGGCATCCACAACCTCGACGCCATCGAGGACGCGGTCGCCCGCTACGGCATCGACTGCTCCTTCGAGCGCACCGGCGAGATCGACATCGCCACCGAGCCCCACCAGATCGCCGAACTGAAGGACGCCGCCAAGGACGCCGCCGAGCTCGGACTCGACCGGCACACCTTCCTCGACCAGGACGAACTGCGCGCCGAGGTCGACTCACCGACCTTCCGCGCCGGCCTGTGGGACCGCGACGGCGTCGCCATGCTCAACCCCGCCCGCCTCGCCTGGGGCCTGAAGCAGGCCTGCCTCGGCCTCGGCGTGCGCATCTACGAGCGCACCCGCGCCACCACGCTGGCCTCCGAAGGCCTGGGCATGGCCGTCCGCACCCCCTACGGGCGGGTCTTCGCCCGCCACGTCGCGCTCGGTACCAACGCCTTCCCGTCCCTGGTCAAGCGGGTACGCCCGTACATCGCCCCGGTCTACGACCACGCGTTGACGACCGAGCCGCTCTCCGAGGAGCAGCTCGCCGCCATCGGCTGGAAGAACCGCCAGGGCCTCTCCGACAGCAACAACCACTTCCACTACTTCCGCATCACCGCCGACAACCGCATCCTGTGGGGCGGCTACGACATCGTCTACCGCTACGGCGGCGGCGTACGGGCGGAGTACGACCACCACCCGGCCACCTACGAGAAGCTCGCCCGGCACTTCTTCCGCTGCTTCCCGCAGCTGGAGGGCCTGCGCTTCAGCCATGCCTGGGGCGGCGCCATCGACACCTGCTCCCGCTTCTCGGCCTTCTTCGGCACCGCGCACGCCGGCCGGGTCGCCTACGCGGCCGGATACACCGGGCTCGGCGTGGGCGCCACCCGCTTCGGTGCCGAGGTGATGCTCGATCTGCTCGCCGGGGAGCGCACCGAGCGCACCGAGCTGGAGATGGTCCGCAGCAAGCCGCTGCCCTTCCCGCCCGAGCCGCTGCGCTGGGCGGGCATCGGCATCACCCAGTGGTCGATGACCCGTGCCGACACCCACGGCGGTCGCCGCAACCTGTGGCTGAAGGCCATGGACAAGCTGGGGCTGGGGTTCGACAGCTGACACAAGGGGCGGGCGGACGCGATGCGTTGACGCTCATTGAGGGCGCGCGGCCTCGGTCGCGCGCCCCATATAGCTCGCCCCGCAGCCGCCGCCCGATCCGGCGGACCGACCGCGTCAGCGTCCGTCGACCGCCGCACCGCCGTCGTCCGCCCCCCGGCCCCACCGGCCGCACACCGCGCACCACGCCGCGAGCAACACCCCGGCCAGGCACCAGCTGCCGAGTACGTCCAGGGGCCAGTGGTAGCCGCGGCGCACCAGCCCGACGCCGACGCCCAGATTGAGCAGGGCGACCCCGGCGGCGAGCGCCGACGTGCGGGCGCGGCTGGCCGGGCTCCTCGCCCACCACCGCTGACCCCGGGTCAGCAGCAGCGCGGCCACGCCGTAGGCGACCGCCGCCGTGGCGCCGTGGCCCGAGGGGTAGAAGCCGTCGTGCGCGGCGCCGGCCATCGCGGGCGGGCCCGGCCGGGCGAGCCAGAGCTTGAGCGGGGCGACCAGTGCCGGTACCGCGGCCGGCGCGAGCGCGGCGGCGAGTGGCGGCAGCCACCAGCGCGCGGCGGGGCCCTCGTGCGCCACGGCCCGGTGCGTCCTGCGCCACCCCCGCCACGCGGCCCACACCACCACCATCAGCAGCACGGGCACCGCGACGGTCGCATTACCGAGGTCGGCGAGGAACTCGGCAGCGGAGGACGGAATCGCGCCGGCGGCGACGGCGCGGCCCAGGCGCTCGTCGACGGCGCGCAGCGGGCCGTGGCCGGCCACCTGCCAGGTGAGCACGGCGAAGAGAGCCGCGCTGAGGAGCGCGACCAGCAGTGGCGAGAAGTGGCGTGGACCCCGGGCCGAGTGGTCCGGCGAGCCGGGAGAGAGCCGCCCGGGAGAAGGGATCGGCCGCCCCGGAACAGGGGGGGTGGTTCCGAGGCGGCCGCGCTGACCGGTGTCCCGCGCGCCCCGGGGGGTATGGGGCGAGCGGACATCCGATCGGTGAGGATTCCCAGAGCCCCCCATTCCAGGGGTTCCGGTGTCGTGCGCGAGGGCACGGCCAGATCGGAGCCGGGGAAGCGCCGACCGGGCGTCGCCCGCAGTCCCCTGCGAGCGGGGTGTTTCTCTCATCTGCAGAAACCGTACGGCACAGGGAGCGCACCGGACAGCCGCATCACCCGGCCGCCATTGGCCCCGCACATCTTCTTCACTCCGTACCTCCAGCTACGCGCGTCCGCCTCGTCGGCGTGCGAATCGCCGCCCCGGGCGGGCGAACGGGCGTGGCCCGGGGCACGGCACATGCCGCACCCCGGGCCACGCCGGGAACCATGCGGCGGACCGTCTCCGGTCCGCCGCCTCGCGCGCGTTCAAGCCGCGCGCCCAGATCGCGCGCGGCTCACCGGCCCGCTCCGGATCAGATCTTGGCGAACGCCGCCTCGAGGATGTCCAGGCCCTCGTTGAGCAGGTCCTCGCCGATGACCAGCGGCGGCAGGAAGCGCAGCACATTGCCGTACGTACCGGTCGTCAGCACCAGCAGGCCCTCCTGGTGGCAGGCCTTGGCGAGCGCGCCGGTGGCCTCCGGGTTGGGGTCCTTGGAGCCGGACTTGACCAGCTCGATCGCGATCATCGCGCCGCGGCCGCGGACCTCGCCGATGACGTCGTACTTCTCGGCGATCGCGGTCAGCCGCGCCTTCATGACCTCGCCGATCCGCAGGGCCTTGGCGTTCAGGTCCTGCTCGCGCATGGTCTCCAGGGAGCCGAGCGCCGCGGCGCAGGCCACCGGGTTGCCGCCGTACGTACCGCCGAGACCGCCCGCGTGCGCGGCGTCCATGATCTCCGCGCGGCCGGTCACGGCGGCCAGCGGCAGACCGCCGGCGATGCCCTTGGCCGTGGTGATCAGGTCCGGCACGATGCCCTCGTCCTCGCACGCGAACCACTGGCCCGTACGGCAGAAGCCGGACTGGATCTCGTCCGCGACGAAGACGATGCCGTTCTCCTTCGCGAAGTCGGCGATGGCGGGCAGGAAGCCCTTCGCCGGCTCGATGAAGCCGCCCTCACCGAGCACCGGCTCGATGATGATCGCCGCGACGTTCTCCGCGCCGACCTGCTTGGTGATCTGCGAGATGGCCTGCTCGGCGGCCTCCTGCGCGCAGTTCTCCGGGCCGGTCAGCCAGCGGTAGGGGTAGGCGAGGGGGACGCGGTAGACCTCGGGGGCGAACGGGCCGAAGCCGTGCTTGTACGGCATGTTCTTGGCGGTCAGCGCCATGGTGAGGTTCGTCCGGCCGTGGTAGCCGTGGTCGAACACGACCACGGCCTGCCGCTTGGTGTACGCACGCGCGATCTTGACGGCGTTCTCGACGGCCTCCGCACCGGAGTTGAACAGCGCCGACTTCTTCGCGTGGTCGCCCGGCGTCAGCTCGGCCAGCTGCTCACAGACCTCGATGTACGGCTCGTACGGCGTCACCATCGCACAGGTGTGGGTGAAGTCCGCGAGCTGCGCGGTGGCCCGGCGCACGACCGCCTCCGCGCTGTTGCCCACCGAGGTCACCGCGATGCCCGAACCGAAGTCGATCAGGGAGTTGCCGTCCACGTCCTCCAGGACGCCGCCGCCCGCACGCTTGACGAAGACGGGCAGCACGGCCCCGACGCCAGCGGCCACGGTGGCCTGCTTGCGGGCCCACAGCTCCTGCGACTTGGGGCCGGGGATCGCGGTGACGACGCGACGCTCCTGGGGGAGGCCGGGGCCTCCGGACAGTTCGGTCATGGCAGTCTCCTGGGGTGGAACGAGGACGTACAGATGTCGTTTCTCGCAGGTTAGGGGCGGCCGGGTGGGTCTGGCATGTTCCGTTCGGGAGAAGTGCGCGTGTTGCGTTGTCCGCACCGGACATAGCGAGGGGCGGCGGCCAGTAGATTGAGCGACGGCGCGCCGGGCAGCGGTGGGCAGGAACGCGGGCATGACAATGACAGGGCGGCCGCCGACCGACACACCGGCCGGCCCGCCCACGCACCAGGCCACGGCTCAAGGGGGACAAGGGCACCGGATGGACACCGAGGGCACGCACGACGCACGTAACACCCGCTCCGACCATGTCCCGCGTCCGGCGGCGCCCCCGGACGCCCCGCCGCGGCCCGATGCCCCGCCGCGGTTCACGGCCCCGTCCGGCGCGGGCGCCGGGGCGGCAAGGACAGGTGCCGCCGCGCGAGCCGGTGATGGTCCGCAATCCGCCTTCATGGCCTGGCTGAGCGTGCCGCGAGTACTGGCGGGGCCGGGTGTCTGGGCCTTCGAGCACCGGCCCAAGCCGAAGGACGAGCCCCAGGACATCGCGGTCCCGCAGCTCATCGCCGGGGCGGTGATCTCGTTCCTGTGCGCATGGCTGATCTGGTCGCTGCTGATGAACGACTACCTCGGCCCCTACTGGAAGTGGCCGCGCGAGGTGATGCTGCCCGACGCATGGCAGACGGGCAACGCCAACATCGTCTCGTCGTTCGTCTACATGGCGCTCGTCCTCGGTGCGATCGTCGTCGTCTTCGGACGCGTGGGGCGATGGCCCGCGCTCTTCCGCCGGCTGATCGCCCCCGTGGCGAACCGCGTCTGGAACAGGCTTCCTTCGTGGCTGGCACCCAAGGACGCGAGTGCGCTCACCGGCGGGCAGCTGATCGTGCGCGCCGTTGTGACCCTGACGCTCGTCTGGTTCCTCTGGCAGTGGTGCATCGACAAGACCACCGATTCGTCCGTCCTGATGCTGCAGTTGGAGAATCTGACGCCGGTATCGGGGCAGGGGGCGTCGTACTTCTACTACGCCACCAGCTATTCGCTCTTCGACCTCGGACTGCTGCTGGCCGTCTTCAGCAGGTTCGCGTGTCTGGCGGAGCTGAAGCGCCGCTACCTCCCGTCGGGCCGGCGTGCCGCGGCCGACGCCGGGAAGGCGGCCGAGAACGGAGCCCGGGTGCTTCCGGTGGACCAGGCCGATTGGGCCGATCTTCGTGCGGCCGGCGCTCCGGAGGCCGCCGACCGCCTGGCGCACGAGGCGCGCTCCGGGCTCATGAACGACGTCGATCACGCACGGATCGCCCGTGCCTGGCAGTCCGTGCGAGTGCAGCCGACCCGGCTCCCGGCGTTCATCGACAGTGTGCGCAAGGCCGGTTCCGCAGCCTGCCTGCACCCGTCCGGGGCACGCGACCTGCCGGCCCGGACCGCACGGCACGACCTGCTGACTTCCCAGGTGCGCATCGGCACCGCCTCCGAGGACGTACGCAACCCCTACGACCGGCGCGGTACGGGGTTCGCACTCGAACCGGACGTGCTCGGCACGTCGCTGTTGGCGCTCGGCCCGGCGGGCTCGGGGAAGACCACGCGCCTGGTGCGTCCGCTGGTGGAGGCCATGTGCCTGCAGGCGCTCTCCGGGCGCGCCGCCGTCGTGTCCGTGGGGACGGCCGGCTCGGCCACCGCGCCCGATGACGCCTTCGACGCGGTGATCAGGATCGGTCACCGCGACGCGGACTGCGACCTGGACCTCTACGGCGGGACGACGGACGCCGACGAGGCGGCCGCGATCCTGGCCGAGGCACTGGTGGGGGACCTCGCGGCGACGCTGCCCGGGGGGAACGGGCGGCGCACGGCGACCGTACTGGGGCAGTTGCTGGGACCGTTCCAGGTGGCGTACGGCCGGTTCCCCCGGGTGCCGGAGCTGCGGGAGCTGCTGGACGGTTCGCCGGAGGCCATGGCGGGGCTGCGAGCCGCCCTGGAGTCGGCGGGGGAGTCCAGCGCCCTGCGGGAGCTGGACGCACGGGAGCGGCAGGCGGAGCGGCCCGGGGATCCCGGCGTGCTGCTCGCCGACCGGATCGCGCTGCTGGACCGGCCGGCGTTCGCGGAGTTCTTCGACCCGACCGGGCGCTCGCGGCAGGTGTCGCTGCGCTCTCTGGACCACCCGCTGCGCGTCCGCATCGACCTGCCCGAGCGCGGGCACGCGGACGCCTCGCGGATCCTGGCGCGACTGGTGCTCGCGCAGTTCACGGAGTGCGCGGTGGCCCGGACGGACCGGTCGGTCTTCGCCTGTCTGGTGCTTGACGACGCGTCACATGTGATCACGCAGGAGGCGCTGCGCGGACTGCAGCGGCTGCGTACGGCGAACGCGGGGGCGGTGCTGACCCTGCGGGGCCTGGACGACGTACCGGAGTCCTTGCGCGGTGCGCTGCTGGGGGCGTTCGGCTGCCGGATGGCGTTCGCGGGCGTGACGATCTGGGACGGTGAGCGGTTCGCCGAGGTCTGGGGCAAGGCATGGGTGGAGACCAGGGACGTCACCGACCGGCAGATCGTCTCCGACGAGCCCTTCACCAAGCTCCTGCACTCCATCCGGCGGCTGGTCACCGGCAAGAACGTGACCGCGAAGGCGGTGACGGTGCGGACGGTGGAACGGGAGCGGTGGTCGGCCTCCGACCTCGCCCATTCGGTGCCGCCCGGCCACGCGGTACTGTCCGTGACCGCCGTGAGCGGGGAGTCGGCCCCACCCGTCCTAGTAGACCTCCGCTCCTGACCACCCCCTGGCCTCGTACCCGGCCGCTCCCTGGCGTTTTCCCGATTGTCGGCCGGCTTTGACCACGGTGGAGGCTCCCCGGATTCGTCCGCTGAGGCAGAATCGACACGGGCCGTTCATACGGGGCGGCGCAAATCATCGGTCGTCGCCCGGTCGTCGATCGCCGTTGTCGAAGCCATCGAAGGTCTCATGCCGCACACCCTCGCTTCCCTGGTCAACCACACCGCGCTCAAGCTGACCGTGCTCGCGGGCGAGGAGCGGCTGGACGTCCCGGTGCGCTGGGCGCACGCCAGTGAGCTGATCGATCCGGTGCCGTACATGGAGGGCGGGGAGCTGCTGCTGATCACCGCGCTCAAGCTGGACGCGGAGGACGCGGAGGCGACCCGCCGGTATGTGCGGAGGGTCGCGGAGGCCGGTGTGGTCGGACTGGGCTTCGCGGTCGGGGTGAACTACGAGCAGGTTCCCCAGCCGCTGGTCGAGGCGGCGCGGGAGCAGGGGCTGCCGCTGCTCGGGGTGCCGCGCAGGACACCGTTCATCGCGATCAGCAAGGCGGTCTCGGCCGCGGTCGCCGCGGATCAGTACCGCGCGGTCACGGCGGGCTTCGAGGCGCAGCGCGAGCTGACCCGGGCCGCGCTCAGCGCGGAGGGACCGGCCGAGCTGCTGGCCCGGCTCGCCGCGCATCTGAACGGCTGGGCCGCGCTGTACGACGCGTCGGGGGCCGTGGTGGCCGCCGCCCCGGACTGGGCGGCGCGCCGCGCGGCCCGCCTCGCGGACGACGTGTCGCGGCTGCGGGGGCGGCCCGCGCCCGCCAGCTCGGTGGTCAGCGACACCGACGGCGACGACCGGGTGGAGCTGCAGTCGCTGGGGACCGGGCGCCGGGCCCGCGGTGTGCTCGCGGTGGGGACCGGCGCTCCGCTGGGGACGGCCGAGCGCTACGCCGTGCACTCCGCGGTCGCGCTGCTCACGCTGACCACCGAGCGGTCCCGGGCACTGCAGGACGCCGAGCAGCGGCTGGGCGCCGCGGTGCTCAAGATGCTGCTGGCGGGGGAGCCGGACCATGCGCGGGCGGTCGCGGGGCGGCTCTACGGAGGGCTGCTGGACGCCCCGTTCCGGATGGTGGTCGCCGAACCCGTGGCGGCCGACGACCAGCCGTCGCCGGGCGCGGGCGCGGCGGCCGGTTCCGCCGGGGTGCTGGACGCGCTCGCCGACGCGATGGACTCCGCCGCCGCCCGGACCGGTGAGGCGGTGCTCGCCGTCCCGGACGGCGACCGGCTGATCGTGCTGGTCGCGGACGGCGGCGCGGCGGCCGACGCCTGCGCCGCGTACGCGGCCGAAGCCGAGGCCGAGGCCCGGGCCGGTGCGCAGGCGCGCCCGGGCGGGCGGCCGGGGCGGGCCGAGGCGGTGCACGGCGGCGCCGGCGTCGCCGTCGGACTGTCCGCGCCGACCGGCCCGACGGCCGCCGCGAACGCCTACCGGCAGGCCGAGCAGGCGCTGTCGGTGGCCCGGCGGCGCGGGCGCGCGCTGGTCGAGCACGAGGACGTGGCGGCCGGATCGGTGCTGCCGCTGCTCGCCGACGACGCGGTGCGGGCGTTCGCGGACGGGCTGCTGCGGGCGCTGCGCGAGCACGACGCGACCGGCCGCGGCGACCTGGTGGAGTCGCTGCGCGCCTGGCTGGCCCGGCACGGCCAGTGGGACGCGGCCGCCGCCGACCTGGGCGTCCACCGGCACACGCTGCGCTATCGGATGCGGCGGGTGGAGGAGATCCTGGGGCGCTCGCTGGACGACGCGGACGTACGGATGGAGCTGTGGCTGGCCCTGAAGGCGACCTCGGCGCCCCAGGGGGAGTGAGGCCCGCCCTCCGGCACGGGGATCCGCGCCTCCGCCCGCTCCACGGCGGAGAGACACACCCCCTGATTTCTACGCTTCGGACAAACGCCATGGCGGCGTCGCACCCCTACCGTGGTGGCAGACCCACAACCGCACAGCCGCTCCCTGAGCGATGCGCACCACTCACCACTTCTGAAGGGCCGGGTTCCACTGTGCCGATCCCCACTGATGCAGCCCCCACCGCCTTCTGGCTCGCCGGCCGCAAGGCCACCGGCGAGGCCACCTTCGATGTCACCTCCCCCTGGGACGGACGTCTCGTGGGCACGGTGAGCGTTCCCACCGAGGCCCAGGTCGAGGAGGCCGTCGCGGCCTCCGTCGCGGTCCAGGACGAATTCGCGGCGACCCCCGCGCACGTCCGGGCCGCCGCCCTGGACCACGTGCAGCGCCGGCTGGTGGAGCGTACGGAGGAGATCGCCCGGCTGATCTCCGCCGAGAACGGCAAGCCCATGAAGTGGGCCCGCGGCGAGGTCGGCCGGGCGGTGTCCGTGTTCCGCTTCGCGGCCGAGGAGGCCCGCCGGTTCAACGGCGGCGAGGCCCAGCGCCTGGACACCGACGCGGGCGGCGCCGGCCGGCTCGCGCTGACCCGCCGCTTCCCGCGCGGCACGGTCCTGGGCATCGCGCCGTTCAACTTCCCGCTGAACCTCTGCGCCCACAAGATCGCCCCGGCCATCGCCGCCGGCGCCCCGATCATCCTCAAGCCGGCCCCGGCCACCCCGCTCTCCGGTCTGATCCTCGGCGAGCTGCTGGCCGAGACCGACCTGCCGGCCGGTTCCTGGTCGATCCTCCCGGTGCCCAACGACCGGATGCCGGCGCTGGTCCAGGACGAGCGGCTGCCGGTCGTCTCCTTCACCGGCTCCGAGAAGGTCGGCTACGCGATCCTGGACTCGGTGCCGCGCAAGCACTGCACCCTGGAGCTCGGCGGCAACGGCGCGGCCGTCGTGCTGCCCGACTGGTCCTCCGAGGCGGACCTGGACTGGGCGGCGCAGCGGATCGCCATCTTCTCCAACTACCAGGGCGGCCAGTCCTGCATCTCGGTGCAGCGGGTCATCGCCGACGCGTCCGTGTACGACCGGCTCGTGCCGAAGATCGTGGCGGCCGTCGAGGCGCAGGTCACCGGCGATCCGTCGGACGACGCGACCGAGGTCGGCCCGCTGGTGAACGAGGACGCCGCCAAGCGCGTCGAGTCCTGGGTGGACGAGGCCGTCGAGCGCGGCGCGAAGCTGCTCGCCGGCGGCAAGCGCGACGGCGCCTCCTACGCGCCGACCGTCCTCGCGGACGTGCCCGCCGACGCCACCCTCGCCTGCGAGGAGGTCTTCGGCCCGGTGCTCACCCTCACCAAGGTCGACGGCGTGGACGAGGCGTTCGCGGCCGTCAACGACTCCAAGTTCGGCCTGCAGGCCGGTGTCTTCACGCATGACACCCAGACCGCCTTCCGCGCCCACCGCGCGCTGGAGGTCGGCGGCGTGGTCATCGGCGATGTGCCGTCCTACCGCGCCGACCAGATGCCGTACGGCGGCGTCAAGCAGTCCGGCGTGGGCCGCGAGGGCGTGCGCTTCGCGATGGACGACTACACCTACGAGCGGGTCCTGGTCCTCACCGGCCTGCCCCTCTGACCCACCCCGACCCGGTCCGGACCGGTGGACAGCGACGGCCGTGCCTTGGGCCGTATCACCGTCCGGACCCCGGCCGGCGCACCCCCCGGCGCCGGCCCCGACGCGGCGCGCTCCGGCACCCTGTTTCCGGAGCGCGCCGCGTCCCCCGTTCACCCGACATCCAACCCCCGTCATGCCGGATCTCGACCGTACGGCGCGGACCGGGCAGTCGCCTCGTGTCGGAGGCGGAGTCGCGGCTGTGCCTCTGGGGGGAGGCGTCCGCGCACGTACAACCAGCGCGGTATGCCGCACCCCCCGAAGGGCTGATGCGGCGGGTCCGGTTCCGGATCGCGCCGCGGCGTATGCGCCGCATGGCCGGGACACACCGTCCGCCCCGCTCCCTCCCGTACCTCCAGTGGTGCAACCCGCGCGGATCGGGTAACTCTCACAAGTAGCGCTGTCCAGCGGCCGACCGGCCCGCCGGCGCAGAACTGCCGACCCCGCGGCGAGGTGAGCTCCTGATGACCGCTCCATCCATCCGCAACGTTTCCGAGCGCGAAGCACGCCAGGTCGCCGAGGCGGCCCGCGAGCAGGACTGGCGCAAGCCCAGCTTCGCCAAGGAACTGTTCCTGGGGCGCTTCCGGCTCGACCTCATCCATCCGCACCCCACCCCCGCGGCCGACGACGTGCGCCGCGGTGAGAAGTTCCTCGCCACACTGCGGGACTTCTGCGAGACGCAGGTCGACGGCGCCCGGATCGACCGCGAGGAGCAGATCCCGGACGAGACGGTCGCGGGGCTCAAGGCGCTCGGCGCGCTCGGCATGAAGATCGACCCGAAGTACGGCGGCCTCGGGCTCACCCAGGTGTACTACAACCGGGCCCTGTCGCTGGTCGGCACCGCCAGCCCCGCCATCGGCGCGCTGCTCTCCGCGCACCAGTCGATCGGCGTACCGCAGCCGCTGAAGCTGTTCGGCACCCAGCAGCAGAAGGAGACCTTTCTGCCGCGGCTGGCCCGTACGGACATCTCGGCGTTCCTGCTGACCGAACCCGACGTCGGCTCGGACCCGGCCCGCCTGGCGACGGTGGCCGTCCCGGACGGCGAGGACTACGTGCTCGACGGCGTGAAGCTGTGGACCACCAACGGCGTGGTCGCCGACCTGCTGGTGGTGATGGCGCGGGTGCCCGCCTCCGAGGGGCACAAGGGCGGTATCACCGCCTTCGTCGTCGAGGCCGACTCGCCCGGCATCACGGTCGAGAACCGCAACGCCTTCATGGGGCTGCGCGGCCTGGAGAACGGCGTGACCCGCTTCCACCGGGTACGGGTCCCCGCCGCCAACCGCATCGGCCCCGAGGGCGCCGGCCTGAAGATCGCCCTGACCACCCTGAACACCGGACGGCTCTCGCTGCCCGCGATGTGCGTGGGCTCCGGCAAGTGGTGCCTGAAGATCGCCCGGGAGTGGTCCGCCGCCCGTGAGCAGTGGGGCCGGCCGATCGCCAAGCACGAGGCCGTCGGCGCCAAGATCTCGTTCATCGCCGCGACCACCTTCGCCCTCGAAGCGGTCGTCGACCTCTCCTCCCAGATGGCCGACGAGAACCGCAACGACATCCGGATCGAGGCCGCGCTCGCCAAGCTCTACGGCTCCGAGATGGGCTGGCTGATGGCCGACGAGCTGGTGCAGATCCGCGGCGGCCGCGGCTTCGAGACCGCCGACTCGCTCGCCGCCCGCGGCGAACGCGCCGTCCCGGCCGAGCAGATGCTGCGCGATATGCGCATCAACCGGATCTTCGAGGGTTCCACGGAGATCATGCATCTGCTGATCGCCCGGGAGGCGGTGGACGCGCATCTGTCCGTCGCCGGCGACCTCATCGACCCCGACAAGTCCCTCGTCGACAAGGGCCGGGCGGCGGCCAGGGCCGGTGGGTTCTACGCCCGCTGGCTGCCCAAGCTCGTCGCCGGACCCGGCCAACTCCCACGCACCTACCAGGAGTTCGGACGGCTCGCGGAGCATCTGCGGTATGTCGAGCGGACCTCCCGCAAGCTCGCCCGCTCCACCTTCTACGCGATGTCGCGCTGGCAGGGCCGGATGGAGACCAAGCAGGGCTTCCTCGGCCGGATCGTCGACATCGGCGCCGAACTCTTCGCGATGAGCGCCGCCTGCGTACGCGCCGAGCACCTGCGCGAGACCGGCGAACACGGCCGCGAGGCGCAGCAGCTGGCCGACGTGTTCTGCCGGCAGGCCCGGATCCGCGTCGAGGAGCTGTTCGGCCGGCTGTGGACGAACACCGACGAACTCGACCGCAAGGTCGTCTCGGGAGTCCTCGACGGCAGCTACAGCTGGCTGGAGGAGGGCGTCATCGACGCCAGCGGCGAAGGCCCCTGGATCGCCGACGCCACCCCGGGCCCGAGCCGGACCGACAACGTCCGCCGACCCCTGGGCTGAGCCACCCCGCCGGGGCCCGTCCGCGAAGATCCGCCGGGCGGGCCCCGCAGTTGTGCGGCCAGGTGTCCACGGCACCCCGGCGACCGGCCACAATGGACCACATGACGGACTCCCTCGCCCATCCGCTCCTGTGCTTCGAACCGGCCGCCGGCGACCCCGACGGCCCGCGCCGGATCGTGATCCTCGGCTCGACCGGCTCGATCGGCACCCAGGCGATCGACATCGTGCTGCGCAACCCCGACCGCTTCCGGGTGACGGCGCTCTCCGCCGCCGGCGGCCGGACCGAGCTGCTCGCCGAGCAGGCGCACCGGCTGCGGGTGGCCACCGTCGCGGTGGCGCGCGAGGACGCGGTGCCCGCGCTGCGCGCGGCGCTGGCCGCCCGGTACGGCGCGGGCGAGCCGCTGCCCGAGATCCTGGCCGGCCCCGACGCGGCCACCGAACTGGCTGCCTCCCCCTGCCACACCGTCCTCAACGGCATCACGGGCTCCATCGGCCTCGCCCCGACCCTGGCCGCCCTGAAGGCGGGCCGGGTGCTGGCCCTGGCCAACAAGGAGTCGCTGATCGTCGGCGGACCGCTGGTCAAGGAGATCGCCCGGCCCGGTCAGATCATCCCCGTCGACTCCGAGCACTCCGCGCTCTTCCAGGCGCTGACCGGCGGCGACCGCGCCGAGGTCCGCAAGCTCGTCGTCACCGCCTCCGGCGGCCCGTTCCGCGGCCGCACCCGGCGCGAGCTGGCCGAGGTCACGCCCGAGCAGGCGCTGGCCCACCCCACCTGGTCCATGGGCCCGGTCGTCACCATCAACTCCGCGACCCTCGTCAACAAGGGCCTGGAGGTCATCGAGGCACATCTGCTCTTCGACGTCCCCTTCGACCGCATCGAGGTGGTCGTCCACCCGCAGTCCTACATCCACTCGATGGTGGAGTTCACCGACGGCTCCACGCTCGCCCAGGCCAGCCCGCCCGACATGCGGATGCCGATCGCGCTGGGCATCGGCTGGCCTGAGCGGGTCCCGGACGCCGCCCCGGGCGTGGACTGGACGAAGGCGCAGACCTGGGAGTTCTTCCCGCTCGACGAGGCGGCCTTCCCCTCCGTCCCGCTGGCCTGCCACGTCGGTGGTCTGGGCGGCACCGCCCCGGCCGTCTTCAACGCGGCGAACGAGGAGTGCGTGGATGCGTTCCTCAAGGGCGGGCTGCCGTTCACAGGGATTGTGGATACCGTCGCTGAAGTGGTCGCCGAGCACGGGACGCCGGACAGGGGAACCTCCCTGAGCGTGGCGGACGTCCTGGAGGCGGAGACCTGGGCGCGCGCCCGCGCCCGCGAACTGGCCGCCCGTGCGGCACGGACACCTTCGGAGGCTCGCGCATGACGACCTGGATGACCATTCTCGGCATAGTCGTCTTCGTCGTCGGCCTGCTGTTCTCCATCGCCTGGCACGAACTCGGCCACCTCTCCACGGCCAAGATGTTCGGTATCCGTGTGCCGCAGTACATGGTGGGCTTCGGGCCGACGCTCTTCTCCCGTAAGAAGGGCGACACCGAGTACGGCATCAAGGCCATCCCGCTCGGCGGCTATATCCGCATGATCGGGATGTTCCCGCCCGGGGACGACGGGAAGCTGCAGGCCCGCTCCACCTCGCCGTTCCGCGGGATGATCGAGGACGCCCGCTCGGCGGCCTTCGAGGAGCTGCAGCCCGGCGACGAGAAGCGGCTCTTCTACACGCGCAAGCCCTGGAAGCGCGTCATCGTGATGTTCGCCGGGCCGTTCATGAATCTGATCCTGGCGGTCGTGATCTTCATGAGCGTGCTGATGGGCTTCGGCATCAACACCCAGACCACCCAGGTCGGCTCCGTCTCGGACTGTGTGATCTCGGCCGCGGCCAAGACCGACAAGTGCCCCTCGGATGCCAAGGACTCGCCGGCCAAGGCCGCGGGCCTGCGGGCCGGCGACCAGATCGTCTCGTTCAACGGCAGCGCCGTCCCGGACTGGGGCACCCTGCAGCAGCGGATCCGCGTCACCACCGGGCCCGCGACGCTGGTCGTCGAGCGGCACGGCGTCCGCAAGACCCTGCACGCCGATCTGATCGAGAACAAGGTCGCCAAGACGGACGGGCACGGCGGCTATGTCCCCGGCGAGTTCGTCACCGCCGGATTCCTCGGCTTCACCCCGGCCAGCGGCGTCGTCCCGCAGACCTTCGGCCAGTCCGTGGACCGCATGGGCAACATGGTCGAGCAGGGCGTCTCCTCGCTGATCAACCTGCCCTCGAAGGTCCCGGACCTGTGGGACGCGGCCTTCAACGGCGGCGAGCGCAAGCAGGACTCCCCGATGGGCGTGGTCGGCGCGGCCCGGGTCGGCGGAGAGGTCTTCTCGCTGGACATCCCGCCGGAGCAGCGGGTGGCGACCATGCTCTTCCTGGTCGCCGGCTTCAACCTCTCGCTGTTCCTGTTCAACATGCTGCCGCTGCTGCCGCTGGACGGCGGTCACATCGCCGGCGCCGTGTGGGAGTCGATCCGCCGGGCCTTCGCCAAGATCGTCCGGCGTCCGGACCCCGGGCCCTTCGACGTCGCCAAGCTGATGCCGGTCGCCTACGTGGTCGCCGGGATCTTCATCTGCTTCACGCTGCTGGTGCTCGTCGCGGACGTGGTGAATCCCGTGAAATTGACCTGACGGCGATTGGCCAAAACATGGGTTTGGCGACGGTCGGGCACCTCCGCGGCGTTTGGAGGTGCCCGACCGTCCCCTTTCGGGGGGCCTCAGGGGAGCGATGTGCCTCCCGCAACCCTTGTGCCGTAACCTCGAAGACCGGAGCCCGCCGATTCGGGACCTTGATCCATACCTTGGGGTTGCTCGCCAGATGACTGCCATTTCACTGGGAATGCCGGACGTACCGACCAAGCTGGCCGACCGTCGGGTCAGCCGGAAGATCCACGTCGGTCCGGTCGCCGTGGGCGGGGACGCACCGGTCTCGGTGCAGTCGATGACGACGACGCGGACGTCCGACATCGGTGCGACGCTGCAGCAGATCGCCGAGCTGACGGCCTCCGGCTGCCAGATCGTCCGGGTCGCCTGCCCGACCCAGGACGACGCCGACGCGCTGCCGGTGATCGCCCGGAAGTCCCAGATCCCGGTCATCGCGGACATCCATTTCCAGCCGAAGTACGTCTTCGCCGCCATCGACGCCGGCTGCGCCGCGGTCCGCGTCAACCCCGGCAACATCAAGCAGTTCGACGACCAGGTCAAGGAGATCGCCAAGGCGGCCGGCGACGCCGGCACCCCCATCCGGATCGGCGTCAACGCCGGCTCGCTCGACCGCCGCCTGCTGCAGAAGTACGGCAAGGCGACCCCCGAGGCGCTGGTGGAGTCCGCGCTGTGGGAGGCGTCCCTCTTCGAGGAGCACGGCTTTCGCGACATCAAGATCTCGGTCAAGCACAACGACCCGGTCGTGATGGTCAACGCCTACCGCCAGCTCGCCGCCCAGTGCGACTACCCCCTCCACCTCGGCGTCACCGAGGCCGGCCCCGCCTTCCAGGGCACCATCAAGTCCGCGGTCGCCTTCGGCGCGCTGCTCAGCGAGGGCATCGGCGACACCATCCGCGTCTCGCTCTCCGCGCCGCCCGCCGAGGAGGTCAAGGTCGGCATCTCCATCCTGGAGTCGCTCAACCTCCGCCAGCGCCGGCTGGAGATCGTCTCCTGCCCGTCCTGCGGCCGCGCCCAGGTCGACGTCTACAAGCTCGCCGACGAGGTCACCGCCGGCCTGGAGGGCATGGAGGTGCCGCTGCGGGTGGCCGTCATGGGCTGCGTCGTCAACGGCCCCGGCGAGGCCCGCGAGGCCGACCTCGGCGTCGCCTCCGGCAATGGCAAGGGCCAGATCTTCGTCAAGGGCGAGGTCATCAAGACCGTCCCCGAGTCGAAGATCGTCGAGACCCTCATCGAAGAGGCCATGAAGATCGCCGAGCAGATGGAGAAGGACGGCATCGCCTCCGGCGAGCCGACCGTCGCCGTCGCCGGCTGACCCGCGCCGCCGCAGCACCGCAGAGCCCCGCCGCCCGCCCCGGGCCGCGGGGCTCCCGCGTGCCCGGGCCGGCCGGCGCCGGGACGTGCGCCGGGCCGCCGACCACCCCGCGCCGCCCGTGCCGCCGCGGGCCGGGTGCTCCCGCGCGCAGGGAGGTAAAGTGCCAAGACCTGCTCCCGCCTGGCCTCCCAGGCCCGCAACGGTGAGGCATTCCGACACGTGCTGACGACCACGACCATCAAGGTCCTCGAGCCCGGGGAGCTCGATGACGCGCTCGCGGTGCTCGACCGCGACCCGGTCGCCAACGCCTTCGTCGCCGCCCGCGTACAGATCGCCGGCCTCGACCCCTGGCGGCTGGGCGGCGAGATGTGGGGCTGGTACGTCGGCGGCCGCCTGGAATCGCTCTGCTACGCCGGCGCCAACCTCGTCCCCGTCTGCGCGACCTCCGAGGCCGTCCGCGGCTTCGCCGAGCGCGCCCGCCGCCAGGGCCGCCGCTGCTCGTCGATCGTCGGACCTGCCGGCCCCACCTCCGAGCTGTGGTCGCTGCTGGAGCCGACGTGGGGACCGGCCCGCGAGATCCGCGCCCACCAGCCCCTGATGGTCACCACCTCGCCGGCCACCGAGATCGCCCCCGACCCCTACGTCCGGCGGATCCGCAAGGACGAGATGGACCTGATCATGCCGGCGTGCGTGGCCATGTTCACCGAAGAGGTCGGCATCTCCCCGATGGCCGGCGACGGCGGGCTGCTCTACCAGGCCCGGGTCGCCGAACTCGTCGGATCCGGCCGCTCCTTCGCCCGTATCGAGGGCGGCAAGGTCATCTTCAAGGCCGAGATCGGCGCCGCCACCCAGCGCGCCTGCCAGATCCAGGGCGTCTGGGTCGACCCCGCCCACCGCGGCAAGGGCCTGTCGGAGACCGGCATGGCGGCCGTGCTGCGCTACGCCCTCAGCGACGTCGCCCCCGTCGTCAGCCTCTACGTCAACGACTTCAACACCGCCGCCCGCGCCTCCTACCGCCGGGTGGGCTTCGAAGAGGTCGGCGCGTTCATGAGCGTGCTGTTCTGACCGCCGCGAGCGTACGGAACGGGCCGCGCCCTTGTACGCTCCGACCATGGATGACGTCGCGGTCGGCCCCCTGGACCTCGCTGCCCGTGTGGATGACGCGCTCGCCGTCCAGGCGCTCGCCTTCGGCCTGAGCGACGAGGAGATCGCCGTACGCCGGCACATCGTGCTGCGCCACCTCGGCTGCGCCGGCGCCCGCGCCCTCGGCGCCACGACCCCCGCCGGACGGCTCGTCGGCTTCGTCTACGGGATGCCCAACGACCGCACCCACTGGTGGTCCACGGTCGTCGAACCGTATCTGCGCGCCGTGCACCTCGACCACTGGCTCGACGACTCCTTCACCATCACCGAGCTGCATGTCCACCCCGCCTACCAGGGCCGGGGCATCGGGCGGGCGCTGATCACCCGTATCACCGACGAGGCCGGCGAGCCGCGTTCCATCCTCTCCGCCATCGACGTCGAGAGCCCGGCGCGCGGGCTGTACCGCTCGCTCGGCTACCAGGACATCGCCCGGCGGGTGCTGTTCCCCAGCGCGCCCACGCCCTACGCGGTGATGGGAGCCACGCTGCCGCTGAAGCGTTAGCCGCTGCGCTTGGGCTGCTTCCCACGTTGTCGGCTTTCCCGCCGTGGGGTTTCGCGTGGTTCGCCTGCGGCGGGCCCCTCCGCTGCGCTTTGCTGCGGCCGACGTGTTCGACTTACTCGCCGTGGCGCCTGCGGCGGGCGGTGCCGCTGCGCGGGGCTGTTCGGCTGCCGGTGACGGGCCGGAGGGGTTGGGTGTCCGGACTGCTGCGCTTTACGTCCGAACACCCAGCCCCTCCGGCCCGCCCCCTCCCGTGGTGGGTGGGAGAAAACCAGTGGGGCTGAACGTCAGCCTTCGTGTGCCGGTAGTCGACAGATCAGGTGGGCCCCCACCGGCCTGTCTTCCTCCGCCCCACCCACGGGAGGGGACAGACCGTAGGACGGAGTCCGTAGGGCTGTCACCGCACCCGACAACACCACGCCCGCCGCCAGGCGCAACGGCGGACAACCAGCACGGCGCCGCAGCCGACAAACAAACGCCCGCCGCCAGGCGCAACGGCGAGCAACACGCACGGCGGGAAAGCCGACAACGTGGGAAGCAAGCCCAAGCGCAGCGGTATGCATTTCCGCGCGGCACACCCCTGCGGCTAACCTCCAGGGAGTCACCTTTCTTACGCAGGAGAAACTCCCATGGCCAACGCCGCACAGGTCCAGCGCATGTCCCGCTTGATGATCAAGACACTGCGCGACGACCCGGCCGACGCCGAGACCGCCAGCCACAAGCTGCTCGTCCGCGCCGGGTACGTCCGCCGCTCCTCCGCCGGCATCTGGACGTGGCTGCCGCTGGGCATGAAGGTCCTGGAGAACGTCTCCCGCGTCGTCCGCGAGGAGATGGACGCGATCGGCGGCCAGGAGGTCCTGCTGCCGGCCCTGCTGCCCAAGGAGCCCTACGAGATCAGCGGCCGCTGGGAGGAGTACGGCGACCTGCTCTTCCGCCTGAAGGACCGCAAGGGTGCCGACTACCTCCTCGGCCCCACCCACGAGGAGATCTTCACCCTCACGGTCAAGGACCAGTGCACGTCCTACAAGGACCTGCCGGTGATCCTCTACCAGATCCAGATCAAGTACCGCGACGAGGCCCGTCCCCGCTCCGGTGTGCTGCGCGGCCGCGAGTTCCACATGAAGGACTCGTACAGCTTCGACACCACCGACGAGGGCCTGGAGCAGTCCTATGCGCTGCACCGCCAGGCCTACCAGAAGATCTTCGAGCGCCTCGGCCTGGACTACCGCATCGTCTCCGCGGTCTCCGGCGCGATGGGCGGCTCCGCCTCCGAGGAGTTCCTGGCGCCCGCCGCGGCCGGTGAGGACACCTTCGTCGACTGCCCGTCCTGCGACTACGCCGCCAACACCGAGGCCGTGACGGTCAAGGTCGCCCCGGCCGACGGCTCGGGCCACGGCCCCGTCGAGGAGCTGGACACCCCCGACACCCCGACCATCGAGTCGCTCGCCGAGTTCCTCGACGTACCGGCCTCCGCGACGCTGAAGAACCTGCTGGTCAAGGTCGACGGCGAGATCGTCGCGGTGGGTGTCCCCGGCGACCGCGAGGTCGACCTGGGCAAGCTCGGCGAGCACCTCGCGCCGGCCACCGTCGAGCTGGTCACCGCCGAGGACTTCGTCGACCGGCCCGACCTGGTCCGCGGCTACGTCGGCCCGCAGGGCCTGGCGGGCAAGGCGTTCCGCTACCTCGCCGACCCGCGCGTCGCCCCCGGTACGGCCTGGGTCACCGGCGCCAACAAGGAGGGCAAGCACGCCCGCAACGTCGTCGCGGGCCGCGACTTCGAGGTCGACGAGTACCTCGACGTGGTCGTGGTCGAGCCCGGCGACCCCTGCCCGAAGTGCGGCGCCGGCCTGCGCATCGACCGTGCCATCGAGATCGGGCACATCTTCCAGCTCGGCCGCAAGTACGCGGACGCCTTCGAACTCGACGTCCTCGGCCAGAACGGCAAGCCGGCGCGGGTCACCATGGGCTCCTACGGCATCGGCGTCTCCCGCGCGGTGGCCGCGCTGGCCGAGCAGACCCACGACGACAAGGGCCTGTGCTGGCCGCGCGAGGTCGCGCCGGCCGATGTGCACGTCGTCGCGGCGGGCAAGGCCAAGCAGACCGAGCTCGCGCTGGAGGTGGGCGAGCTGCTCGGCGCCGCGGGCCTGCGGGTGCTGGTCGACGACCGCCCCGGGGTCTCGCCAGGCGTGAAGTTCACCGACGCGGAGCTGCTGGGCGTCCCGACCATCGTGGTGGCCGGACGGCGGGCCGGTGAGGGTGTCGTCGAGGTCAAGGACCGGCGCACCGGCGAGCGCGAGGAGCTGACGGTCGAGGAGGCCGTCGCCCGCCTCAGCGCCTGACGGCATCGCACGGCGAACGGGCCGGCCGGGGTGTGCGCCCCGGCCGGCCCGTTCGCCTGCGCCTACAACCAGGCGGCGAACTCCAGCAGCAGTTCGCCCCGCCGGCGGTCGCCCACCGCGGCCTCCCGGACGCCCGTGTCCACCGCGCGGTACAGCGTCCAGTGGCGCAGCCGCTCCCGGTCCACCTCCAGGGAGTCGGCCAGCTTGGCGACCCGGCGGCGGACCGCGGCGGCCGCGCCGGAGCCGGCCATCAGGTCCTCGAAGCGGTCCAGCACCAGCGCGGCCAGATCGTAGGCCCGCTCGCCGACCACCGGGTACGGGCCGACCGCCAGCCACGGAGCCCGCTCACCGGCCAGCACCTTGCCCTG
Organism: Streptomyces sirii; assembly: GCF_045690365.1. Taxonomy (NCBI): domain Bacteria; kingdom Bacillati; phylum Actinomycetota; class Actinomycetes; order Kitasatosporales; family Streptomycetaceae; genus Streptomyces; species Streptomyces sirii. The sequence goes on from NZ_CP147982.1 coordinate 6,523,389, forward strand.
CCGGAACGCGCCGTGCAGCAGGAACCGCTCGTCGGAGCCGGCCGGCAGGGTGCGCCCGAGTTCCCGTGCCTCGTCGACCAGCGGACCGGCCGACCGGACGAGTGCCCCGGCCGTCCGCAGCGCCTCCACCGCCTCCTCCGCACGGCCGGCGAGCGTCTCGAAGGGGTGGTCGGCTGCGGGCGCCACCCACAGGCGGCGGACGGTGCCGGCCGCCTCCAGCAGCGCCTTGGCCTCGGGCAGCGAGCGTAGCGAGACCGCGCCCTGCAGCCGCTCCAGCAGCAGTGCGCCGCTCTCCTCGTCGGACCGCAACAGGCGTACGGCGCCCCAGCCGTCCCATATCTCCAGCGCGGCCGCCTCGTGCGCGGACCGCCGGCCCGGCACCGGGATCTTCAGCGCCGCGGGGGTGCCGTCCTGCTGCCGTACGAGCGCCAGGAGGCTGCTGCGGCCACCGGGTGCGTGCACCCGTTCCAGCGTCAGCTCCCAGGCGTCCAGCCGCTGCTGAACAAGCGTCGGCAGCGCCTGCAGCCACTGCCGCGCGGGGCTGTCCGGATCGCCGCTCAGCGAACTCACCAACCGCTGCGGCGGTTCGATGGGTGCCGTTGCCATGCTTGAGCTGTCCCTTCAATCGGGGCGATCGCAGCATCCTGCGACGGCCCCGCACGTCGTCCTGGGCCCGGGGTCTGTCCGATGGGGTCATGACCGGGCCCTGACCCCTCGCACAGCCCCTAAGACCGCCGGTCGTTCACAGCGCGCCCGCGGAGGCGCTCGCGGAGCCGGACGGAGCCGCGGCCGCGGCCCGCTCCACGAGCCCAGGGAAGGCTACGCCGCCGCCGCGCCAGCGCACCGACCGCACCGCCGCCTCGCGCAGCGCGGCGGCCGACTCCCGGCGCCTGGCCCGGCCGCCGGCCCGGACCAGATCCGCGTAGACGGCGGCCAACCGGTCCTCCAGCTCCGCCGCCAGCCGGACCGCGGCGGCCGCGTCGGGCACCGGGAACGGCAGCGCGTAGGCGGCGGCCGCGGCCCGCGGTGTGCCGCCCAGCTCGCGCACCTCGCGGTGCAGCGCGTCGCGGCGTGCACGATGCGCGTCGTACGCCGCCAGCGCCTCCTTGCGCCGGTCGGCGGTGATCCGGCCGCCGACCACGCCGTAGCCGTAGACCGCCGCGTGCTCGGCGGCCAGCGCCGCCTGTACCGCCGTCAGCTCGTCCTTCTCGTCCCGTTCGTCGTCGTCCCGGTGTTCCGGTCTGCCGCGCCCCGCTGCCGCGTTCATGCGTACGCCCCTTCGCTGGTCACTGTCCGTGGTGCCGATGCCGCCGTGCCGAGGTCCGTCATGCGGCCGGGTCCGTCAGCAGGTACGCGTGGGCCGCGCCGGCCGCGGCCACCGAGGCCAGCAGCCGGGCCAGCTCGGGCGGTGCGGTGAGCAGGTCCTTGGCCCGGGCGTCGGCCAGCTTGCGCTCGGCGTCGGCGAGGGCGCTGCGGGCGGCCTTCTCGTCCTCGGGCACCGCGGGTGCGGCGACCTCGTGCGCCGGGCCCCGGGAGGGCGGGGCGCTGGGGGAGGGAGCGGCGCCGTCGTCGGTGAACGCCCGGGCGTGCCGGGCCACTTCGGAGCGCAGCGGGCGCAGCCGCTCCTCCAGGGCGGGGTGCGCGGTGAGCGTCGCGTCATAGCGCGCGAGCAGCGCCGTGCTGTCGCGGGCGGAGCGCTCGCGCAGCCGGTCGGCGGCCGAGGAGTGTTCGCCGCGGTCGGGTCCGTCGTCCTCGGCGCAGCCGGAGAGCAGCGCGGCGCCCCCGAGGGCGGCGCCGGCCAGCAGGGTCCATCTGCGCGTGAGCGCCACTTTCGGCACGTTGCACTTCCCGGGGTCTTCCGTCGTGATCACCGCAGGCGAGAGTATCCGTGACGACCCACCGAATCGTCAGTACCCCGCCGGAACCGATAGGCTTTGACCCGACACGCGACCTACCCACAACAGCACACGCGGCCGAGGAGTCACCCGGATGAGCACGACCCAGAGCGAGAGGCTGCGCGGACTGCTTGAACCGCTCGTCGCCGCGCGAGACCTGGATCTGGAAGAGATCGAGGTGACACCGGCAGGCAAGCGTCGGGTGCTGAGGATCGTGGTCGATTCCGACGAGGGCGTCCAGCTGGACGAGTGCGCCGAGCTCAGCCGCGAGGTCTCCCAGGTCCTGGACGACTCCGACGCGATGGGCGGCGCGCCCTACACCCTTGAGGTCACCTCACCGGGCGCCGACCGGCCGCTGACCGAGCTGCGGCACTACCGCCGCGCCGTCGGCCGCCTCGTCAAGGCCCACCTGACCGATGCGGCAGGCGCCGGCGAGCTGGTGGCCCGGATCACCGCCGTCGACGACGAGGGACTCGACCTCGAGGTGCCGGGGGTCAAGGGACGCAAGCCGACCGCCCGCCGGATCTCCTTCGACGAGATCGCCAAGGCGCGCGTGGAGCTGGAATTCAGCCGCAAGTCCGACAAGCGCGACGTGCGGCCCGACGAGAAGATCGACGAGAACAAGGAGGAGGCGTAGCCGTGGATATCGACATGAGTGCCCTGCGGGGTCTGGTGCGGGAGAAGGAGATCTCGTTCGACCTGCTGGTCGAGGCGATCGAGTCGGCCCTCCTCATCGCGTACCACCGCACCGAGGGCAGCCGCCGGCGGGCGCGGGTGGAGCTGGACCGCAGCACCGGCCATGTGACGGTGTGGGCGAAGGAGAACGCCGAGGACATCGCGGACCTGGAGGAGGGAGCCGAGCCGCGCGAGTTCGACGACACCCCCTCGGGCTTCGGGCGGATCGCGGCGACCACCGCCAAGCAGGTCATCCTGCAGCGCCTGCGGGACGCCGAGGAGGAGATCACCTTCGGCGAGTACGCCGGGCGGGAGGGCGACGTCGTCACCGGCGTCGTCCAGCAGGGCAAGGACCCCAAGAACGTCCTGGTCGACATCGGCCGCCTGGAGGCCATCCTGCCGGTGCAGGAGCAGGTCCCCGGCGAGGACTACGCACACGGCACCCGGCTGCGGTCGTATGTCGTCCGGGTGGTCAAGGGCGTGCGCGGGCCCTCCGTCACGCTCTCGCGTACCCACCCCAATCTGGTGAAGAAGCTCTTCGCCATGGAGGTGCCGGAGATCGCGGACGGCTCGGTGGAGATCGCCGCCATCGCCCGCGAGGCCGGACACCGTACGAAGATCGCCGTACGGTCCACCCGTTCGGGCCTCAACGCCAAGGGCGCGTGCATCGGGCCGATGGGCGGGCGGGTGCGCGCCGTGATGGCCGAGCTGCACGGCGAGAAGATCGACATCGTGGACTGGTCGGACGACCCGGCCGACCTGGTCGCCAACGCGCTGTCGCCGGCCCGGGTCAGCAAGGTCGAGGTCGTGGACCTGGCGGCGCGTTCCGCCCGCGTCACCGTCCCCGACTACCAGCTGTCGCTCGCCATCGGCAAGGAAGGGCAGAACGCCCGGCTCGCCGCCCGGCTGACCGGCTGGCGGATCGACATCCGCCCGGACACCGAGCAGCACGCACCGCAGCACTGAGATCACACGTGGTAGCCGGTCGAGCGTCGTGGCCCTCCGGGAAAATCGGTGGTGCCGCGGCGCTCGGCCGGGAATTCTGAGCAGCGGGCCGGCCTTTACCCCGTAGGGGGCGAGTCGGCGCGGGGAGGTAGACTTAAGCAGTGTCTGGCCGGACGCATGCCCGCGCATGCCCTGAGCGCACATGTCTGGGATGTCGGGAGCGAGCGGCCAAGGGCGATCTGCTGCGCATCGTGCAGATCGAGGGTGAGTGTGCCCCCGATCCTCGCGGTACGCTGCCCGGCCGGGGTGCTTATGTGCACCCGACACTGGTCTGCCTCGACCTGGCGGTTCGCCGCCGGGCGTTCCCCCGGGCCTTCAAGGGCCCGGGACCGTTCGACACGACGGATCTGCGTCGGTTCCTCGAACGGGGCGCCGGTTGAAGCCGCCATTGCATGACGCACGGCAAGAAACGCACAGCGCACGGAAAACCGTGCGGTCAGGTACCTCGCGAGTCGGAAGTAGGTCGAGATTGCGATGAGCACTCGATGAGTACGCGATGAGTACGCCCATGAAGTAGCGACGGTCCGGTGGACACCCCGGACCTAAAAGGAGCGAAGTGGCTAAGGTCCGGGTATACGAACTCGCCAAGGAGTTCGGCGTTGAGAGCAAGGTCGTCATGGCCAAGCTCCAAGAACTTGGTGAATTCGTCCGTTCGGCGTCCTCGACGATCGAGGCGCCGGTTGTTCGCAAGTTGACCGACGCTTTCCAGGCAGGCAGCGGCAGCGGCCGCGCCGCCGGTAAGCCCGCGGCGCCGCGCAAGTCGGCCCCCGCGAAGCCGTCGGCGCCCTCTCCGGCGCAGGCGGCACGTCCTGCTGCCCCGAAGCCGGGCGCCCCCAAGCCGGGCCCCGCGGCTCCGGCCCCCGCCGTCTCCGAGGCGGCACAGGCCCCCGCGGCCCCCAAGAGCACTCCCGCCGCCGGCCCCACTCCGGGCCCGCGCCCCACCCCGGCGCGCCCCGCGGCACCCAAGCCCGCTCCGGCCGCCCCCGCGCAGCCCGAGTTCCAGGCTCCGCCGTCCGCGCCGGCCGCTCCCGCCGCCGGCTCGTCGGCTCCCCGCCCCGGCACCCCCGGCCCGCGTCCGGCCCGTCCGGCGCCCGGTCAGGGTGGTCAGGGCGGTCAGGGCCGTGGCAACGCCCCGCGTCCCGGCGGCGAGCGCCCCGGCCCGCGTCCCGGCGGTCGTCCGTCCGGACCCCGTCCGGGCAACAACCCCTTCACCTCCAGCGGCTCCACGGGCATGGCCCGTCCGCAGGCCCCCCGTCCCGGTGGCGCCCCGCGTCCCGGCGGCCAGGGCGGCCCCGGCGGCCCGCGTCCGCAGGGCGGCGGCCAGGGTGGTCCCCGTCCCCAGGGCCAGGGCGGCGCACGTCCGACCCCCGGTGGCATGCCCCGTCCGCAGGGTGCGGCTCCCGGCGGTGGCGCCGGTCCGCGTCCCGGCGGCGGTAACCGCCCGAACCCGGGCATGATGCCGCAGCGTCCGGCTGCCGGCCCGCGTCCGGGTCCCGGTGGCGGCGGCGGTCGCGGTCCCGGCGGCGCGGGTCGCCCCGGTGGTGGCGGTCGTCCCGGTGGCGGCGGCGGCTTCGCCGGTCGTCCCGGTGGCGGTGGCGGCGGCGGTCGTCCGGGTGCCGGTGGTGGTTTCGCCGGTCGTCCCGGTGGCGGCGGTCCCGGTGGCGGCGGTGGCTTCGGCGGCGGTCGTCCCGGCTTCGCCGGTCGTCCCGGCGGCCCCGGTGGCCGTGGTGGCACGCAGGGTGCCTTCGGTCGTCCCGGTGGTCCGGCGCGTCGCGGTCGCAAGTCGAAGCGGCAGCGCCGTCAGGAGTACGAGGCCATGCAGGCCCCGTCGGTCGGCGGCATCATGCTGCCGCGCGGCAACGGTGCGACGGTTCGCCTGTCGCGCGGTGCCTCGCTGACGGACTTCGCGGAGAAGATCAACGCCAACCCGGCGTCGCTGGTCCAGGTCATGCTGAACCTGGGCGAGATGGTCACCGCGACCCAGTCGGTCTCCGACGAGACGCTGCAGCTGCTCGCCGACGAGATGAACTACCTCGTCGAGATCGTCAGCCCGGAGGAGGAGGACCGCGAGCTGCTCGAGTCCTTCGACATCGAGTTCGGCGAGAACGAGGGCGGCGAGGAGATGCTCGTCGCGCGTCCGCCGGTGGTGACCGTCATGGGTCACGTCGACCACGGTAAGACCCGACTGCTCGACGCGATCCGCAAGACGAACGTCATCGCGGGCGAGGCCGGCGGCATCACCCAGCACATCGGTGCCTACCAGGTCGCGACCGAGGTCAACGACGAAGAGCGGCGCATCACCTTCATCGACACCCCCGGTCACGAGGCGTTCACCGCCATGCGTGCCCGTGGTGCCAAGTCGACCGACATCGCGATCCTCGTGGTGGCGGCCAACGACGGTGTCATGCCGCAGACGATCGAGGCCCTCAACCACGCCAAGGCGGCCGACGTGCCGATCGTGGTCGCGGTCAACAAGATCGACGTCGAGGGTGCCGACCCGACCAAGGTGCGCGGTCAGCTGACCGAGTACGGCCTGGTGGCCGAGGAGTACGGCGGCGACACCATGTTCGTCGACATCTCCGCCAAGCAGGGTCTGCACATCGACAGCCTGCTGGAGGCCGTGGTCCTCACCGCGGACGCCTCGCTCGACCTGCGCGCCAATGCGGAGCAGGACGCGCAGGGCATCGCGATCGAGGCCCACCTCGACCGCGGCCGCGGCGCCGTGGCCACCGTCCTCGTTCAGCGCGGCACCCTGCGGGTCGGCGACACGATGGTCGCCGGCGACGCGTACGGCCGGGTCCGCGCCATGCTCGACGACAAGGGCAACAACGTCGAGGAAGCGGGTCCCTCGACCCCCGTCCTGGTCCTGGGTCTCACCAACGTCCCGGGCGCCGGCGACAACTTCCTGGTGGTGGACGAGGACCGTACGGCCCGTCAGATCGCCGAGAAGCGCGCGGCGCGCGAGCGCAACGCCGCCTTCGCCAAGCGCACCCGCCGGGTGTCCCTCGAGGACCTCGACAAGGTGCTCAAGGCCGGTCTGGTGCAGGATCTCAACATCATCATCAAGGGCGACGCGTCCGGTTCGGTGGAGGCTCTCGAGTCCTCGCTGCTCCAGCTCGACGTCGGCGAAGAGGTCGAGATCCGGATCCTGCACCGCGGTGTGGGTGCGGTCACCGAGTCGGACATCAACCTGGCGACCGGCTCCGACGCGATCGTCATCGGCTTCAACGTGCGGGCCGAAGGCCGCGCCACGCAGATGGCCGAGCGCGAGGGCGTCGACGTCCGCTACTACTCGGTCATCTACCAGGCGATCGAGGAGATCGAGGCGGCCCTCAAGGGCATGCTCAAGCCGGAGTACGAGGAGGTCGAGCTCGGTACGGCCGAGATCCGCGAGATCTTCCGCTCGTCCAAGCTCGGCAACATCGCGGGTGTGCTCATCCGCTCCGGCGAGGTCAAGCGCAACACCAAGGCGCGCCTCATCCGCGACGGCAAGGTGGTCGCGGAGGACCTCAACATCCAGGGTCTGCGTCGCTTCAAGGACGACGTCACCGAGATCCGCGAGGGCTTCGAGGGCGGTATCAACCTCGGAAACTTCAACGACATCAAGGTCGACGACGTCATCGCGACCTACGAGATGCGGGAGAAGCCGCGCGGCTGATCACGCGGATGGCAGTCCGTGCGTAGCACGGTCCACCCGGGGTGGTGGTCGGGCGACGGGCGGGCGTTCGGGGCCGGTCGGCGGAGCGTAAACTCCGTCGATCGGCCCCGGCCGTTGCGTGTACGGTTCGAAATGACACGTACACCTAAGGCCCCACGGGTGGCTTGACCCGTCTTGCATGTACGTAGGGACGCTGTCCTTCGACCTGCTTCTCGGCGACGTACGGTCGCTCAAAGAGAAGCGCTCCGTCGTCCGCCCGATCGTCGCCGAGCTGCACCGCAAGTACGCGGTGAGCGTCGCGGAGGTCGGGGACCAGGATCTGCACCGCAGGGCGACAATCGGCCTGGCGATGGTTTCCGGGGACGCCGGGCACCTCACCGAAGTCATGGACCGCTGCGAGCGCCTGGTCGCCGCACGGCCCGAAGTGGAGCTGCTGTCGGTACGCCGGCGGCTGCACGGCGATGACGACTGACCCGATGGCAGGGCACGTCGCCGCCGGTGGAAGCACAATTGTGAAAGACAAGAAGGAGAAGGACCAGTGGCCGACAATGCGCGGGCGAAGAAGCTGGCGGACCTCATCCGGGAGGTGGTCGCCCAGAAGCTGCAGCGCGGAATCAAGGACCCGCGGCTCGGTTCGCATGTGACCATCACGGACACCCGGGTCACCGGCGACCTGCGGGAGGCTACGGTCTTCTACACGGTCTACGGCGACGACGAGGACCGCGCCAGCGCCGCCGCCGGACTGGAGAGCGCCAAGGGCGTCCTGCGCTCCGCGGTCGGCGCCGCGGCCGGTACGAAGTTCACGCCGACCCTGGCGTTCGTGGCGGACGCCCTGCCGGAGAACGCCAAGACGATCGAGGACCTGCTCGACAAGGCGCGGGCCTCGGACGCCCAGGTGCGCGAGGTCTCCTCGGGCGCCCAGTACGCCGGCGAGGCCGACCCGTACCGTAAGCCGGGCGAGGACGAGGACGACGAGGGCACCGCGGCAGAATGAAGCGTGAGAGCAACAAGCCGGGCGGTCTTGTCATCGTCGACAAGCCGTCCGGCTTCACTTCGCACGACGTCGTGGCGAAGATGCGCGGTATGGCCCGCACCCGCCGGGTCGGGCATGCCGGCACCCTCGACCCGATGGCCACCGGCGTCCTCGTCCTGGGCCTGGAGCGGGCCACGAAGCTGCTCGGGCACCTCGCGCTGACGGAGAAGGAGTACGTCGGCACGATCAGGCTGGGCCAGATCACGGTCACCGATGACGCCGAGGGCGAGATCACGGCCTCGAAGGCGGCGCACGGCATCGCCCGCGACGACATCGACGCCGGGGTCGCCCGGCTGTCCGGCGCGATCATGCAGGTCCCGTCGAAGGTCAGCGCCATCAAGATCAACGGCAAGCGGTCCTACACGCGGGTCCGCGAGGGCGAGGACGTGGAGATCCCAGCCCGTCCGGTGACCGTCTCCTCGTTCGTGGTGCACTCCGCGCACGAGACCGAGGCCGACGACGGCACCCCCGTGACCGATCTGCTGGTCTCCGTCGAGTGCTCCTCCGGCACCTACATCCGCGCCCTGGCCCGCGACCTGGGTGCCGGGCTCGGTGTCGGCGGGCATCTGACCGCGCTGCGCCGCACCCGGGTCGGCCCGTACAAGCTGGACCGGGCGCGCACCCTGGAGCAACTACAGGCCGCGGTGGACGACCCCGAGGGCGGCGGACTGCCGATCATGCCGCTCGGCGAGGCCGCCGACGCGGCGTTCACCCGCTGGGACGTCACCGAGCCGCAGGCCCGGCTGCTCCTGAACGGCGCGCGGATCGCCATGCCCCGCTTCGAGGGCGACGGCCCCGTCGCGGCCTTCGGGCCGGACGGGCGGTTCCTGGCGCTGGTGGAGAACCAGGGCGGGAAGGCGAAGAGCCTGGCGGTGTTCGCCATCTAGCGGCTCATCGGGGGATGGTGGTGGAACGCGGGCCGTCCGGACAGGCACGGAGCACCGGCCCGCGCTCCACCATCCCCCTCCGCTTGATCCCTATCCAGGGCGTCCGGCCCATTCACTCATTCGGTCAGGCGCTCGGAGTGAATCAAGGCGCGGACGGGGGCGCGTTCACAGCGCACCCTGCCGAGACGATCACCGCCTGCCTACCGTCGGGGTACGGGACCGGGCAGGAGGAATCGGCAATGGCGTTGCTGGCCGCCGATGCGGACATGGCACTGGTGCGCATCCGCGATCTGGCAGGTCGGACGCGCGGTACGGGGTTCCTCGCGGACCACGACGGCACGGTCGTCACCAGCCATGAGGCGGTGGACGGGGCGGAGCGGCTGCTGCTGCAGCCCATGATGCACTCCACCGCCACGGCCACCGGCGCCGCCGGATGGGCCCGCCCGGTGGAGCCCGACGCCATCACCTCCCTCCCGGAGATCGGCCTCGCCCTCCTACGGGCCGAGGGCTTCCGGCAGCGCCGCCTTGCGCCGCTGCCCATCGCCACCCGCCGCCCGGCCGCGGACACCCACGCACGGCTCTGGGCGGGCGGCTGGCTGGACGGCACGGTCGTGGGACCCGGCTCGGGGGTGGCGTACACGGCCACGGACCGGGTCCATCTCCTCGACGACACCGTGGAGTTGAGCCTGTGCGCGGGCGGCCGGGAGGCGCTGCGGCTGGGCGGCCCGGCGGTCGGCGGGCCGGTGCTGGACGCCCGCACCGGCGTCGTCCTCGGCGTACTGGGCACCGCGCTGCACAGCGGGCGCCGGGCGGGCGGATTCGCGATCGGGCTGCGCGCGGCCGCCGACGCCGCGCCCGAGGGGGCGCTCGCCGCGCTGCTGGCCCGTAACGCGGCGACCGTTCCCGCGTACGGCGACGAGCTGAACCCCGCCGGCGCGCTGCGGCTCACCGGGGTCTGCGCGGACGCGGCGGAGCGGCCGCGCCGGTGGCGCGAACCGGTGGATCGGCCCGACGTTCGGGCCGAGTTCGCGCGCTTCCTGGGGAGCGACAAGACGGCCGGGGCGCTGGTGCTGGCGCTGGTGGGGGACCCGGGCACCGGACGGAGCACGGAGCTGGCCCAGCTCGCCGAGAGGCGCGCGGCGGGCCCGGAGGCGGCGCCGACCGTCCGGCTGCGCGGTGCGGAGCTGTGGGCCGACGACGACGGCGTACGCGACGCGGTCGCACGGGCGCTGCGCTGCGCGGGCCGGACCCTGGCCGCCTCGGGCCGTACGGCGGGCGACCCGGCGGACACCACCCCCGAGGCGCTCGCCCACCTGGCGGCCGCGTCCGGCCGGCCGCTGCTGGTGCTCCTCGACGGGCCGGAGGAGATGCCGCCGCAGCTGGCGCAGGCCGAGCGGCTGGCCGCATGGACCGCCGCGACGGCCGACTGGCTGCGCACGGCCGGTGTGCGGCTGGTCGTCGCCTGCCGCCCCGAGCACTGGGAGCGGGCCGGTGCGCTCTTTCCGCCCGGCCTGCTGCACCATCCGCGCCATCCGGTGCCCGCGCTGCCCGCCTGCGCCGGGATCGGCGATCTCTCCGGACAGGCCACGGAGCGCGCCCGCGCCCTCTACGGGCTGCCGTCCGGCGCACCGGCCGCGCCGGACGCCCGGCACCCGCTGACCCTGCGTTTGCTCGCGGAGGTCCAGGCCGCGCTCCCCAAGGGCGAAGCGGCCGAGCCGGGCGCCGACGGGCCGGCCCCCATCGGCGCCCCCGACCGGCACCAGATCTTCGACGCCTATCTGGACCTGGTGTGCCTGCGGATCGCCGTACGGCTCGCGGCCGCACGCCGGCCCGCGCCGCGCGGCACCGCCGTGCGCCGCCTGGCCGCCCGGGTCGCCGGCCGGGTGCACGAGGCGGCCCGCCGCTGCCTCGGCTCCGGGCCCGGCGCGCTGGAGCCGGCGTGCTTCGAGGAGGTCTTCCCCCGGGAGTCCGGCTGGGCCGCCGCGGTGCTGGCCGAGGGGCTGCTGGTCCCGGCCGGCCCCGGATACCGCTTCGCCCACGAGGAGTTCGCGGAGTGGCTGCAGGGCGCCCACACCGACGTCGATCTGCTGCCCGTTCCGGGCGGGCACCGCATCGGACCGGCCATCGAGGCCCTGCTGCTGCTCGCCCGACGCCGGGGAACGGTACAACTGGCCTTTCGGCTCGCCGAGTTGGTGCGGCTCGCCACCGCCCCCCGACCGGTTGGCGGGCAGGCCGCGGACGGCCGCCGGTGGGCCGCCCAGGTCCTGGCCGGCGCACTGCTCCGGGCGCCCGACGCCACCCCGTACACCGGCGTGCTGCGGCTGCTCGCCGACCGGATCACCGAGCGGTCCCTGAGGGCGGGCGGCTTCGGCCGTACGGACCTGGCGGCGTTCAGCCCGTGGTTCTGGGCCCGGCTGGTGCTCCCGGAGGAGGACCGGATGGATCTGCTGCGCCGCCTGCTCCCGGCCGACGGGCCACCGGCCGGGGCGGGCCGGCCGCCCGGCGCCGCCCCGCCCGCCGGACGCCACCCCTTCGCACAGCCGCCCCGGGTGCGGGTCCATCCGGCCCCCGGGGAGACCGCCGAGGGGGCACCGCCCGAGGAGCCCGCCGACCCGCGGCCGGCGCGCTTCCTCGACGCCGCGGCCGATCGGCTGCGCGCGTACCCCCGGCGCATCCAGCCCCTGCTGTGCGCCTGGTTCGACGACCCCCGCCCGCTGCCCCGCCCCGGTGCCACGACGGAGGGCCGGCCCCGCCCCGTACGCACCGTTCCCCGCGAGATCACCGTCGCCGCGGCCGCCCAGGCCCTGCTGCACACCCACCGCCGGGGCGCGCTCGACGGGCTCCTGGAGGCGCTGGTGGCGGCCGCGCACCCCAAGGGCGACGAACTGCTGGACGCCCTCGCCGAGGACGAGCCGTCGGCGCTGTGCCGGGCCGTCGGCCGCTGGGCGCACGACCAACGCCCCCAGCGCCGCCTCGCCGCCGTGTCCTACGGGCTGCGGGTCGCCCCGTACGCCACCGCGGACGCCGACCGCGCGATGCTGCGCCAGGCCGCCCTGCGCCTGCTGTCGCGGGCCGCCGACGAGGCCCACCACGGCTCCGCGCTCGCCCTGCTGGTGGGCGATCCGGTGACCCGCACGTGGTTCCTGGACCGGGCGCTGGCCCGCTTCGTGGCAGGCGATCCGCAGCTGCCGCCGACGGCCTTCACCGGCGCCCTCGCCGACCACCCCGAAGCGGTGCTGGCCGCCTTCCGCGCCCGGCTGGTCGACGGATCGGGCCCGCCGGTGGCGGCGGCGCTGCTGCGGATGCTGGCCGGCCTCGACGCGCCGGAGCTCGCCGGGCGCGCCGCCGCCCTGGTCCGCGCCTACGCCGGTCGGTGCCCGGACCGCGCCGCGCGGCCGGTCGCCGAGTTCGTCGCCCACCGGCTCGAACGCGGACCGGCCGCCCGCGCCGCGCTCGGCCCGCTCGCCGTGGAACTGCTGACCGGCTACCCCGCGCCGGTCCGTTGTGCGCTCGCCGCCGTCCTGGCCGAGCCGGGCTCCCTGGACTCCGCCCCGCTGCGCCGCGACCTGCTGGAGGTGCTGCTGGCGCGGGAGGCGTCGGGTGCGGCCCCAGGAACCGGGCACACGGAGGACGAGCCGGACACCCGGGTACTGGAGGCGCTGCTGTGGGCGGCCGCCGAGGGCGCGGAGCGACGGCCGGAGGCCCGCACCCGGGAGCTGGTGCACCGCACCGGGACGCTGCTGGTCCGTACACCGGAGGGGGCGGCCTGCTTCGAGCGGCAGCTGGTGGAGCTGGGGCACCGGGTGCCGGGCTTCGCACGGCGACTCCGGCACTGGGTCGCGGCCGAGCCGGGGGAGTGGGCCGCGGTGGTCGGGCCGGGCGCCCGCGCGACGCTCGCCGCGGCGCCCGGCTGACCGGCGTCCCGGCGAGAACCGGAACGCCGTGGTCCGGTCCGCGCGGGTCCGACGGACGGCCGCTGGGCCACCCTTCGCACGAAGCACCACCCGCGGCATGGCAGTCTTAGACCTGCGCCATGCCGACATGGCGCAGAGGACTGACCAAGAGTTCGGGCGAGGAGCGGGCACAGTGCAGCGCTGGCGTGGCTTGGAGGACATCCCCGAGGGCTGGGGACGCAGCGTCGTCACCATCGGCTCGTACGACGGAGTGCACCGCGGCCACCAATTGATCATCGGGAAGGCCGTCGAGCGGGCCCGCGAGCTGGGGATCCCGGCGGTGGTCGTCACCTTCGACCCGCACCCGAGCGAGGTCGTACGGCCCGGCACCCACCCGCCGCTGCTCGCGCCGCACCACCGGCGCGCCGAGCTGATGGCCGACCTGGGCGTGGACGCGGTGCTGGTCCTGCCGTTCACCAAGGAGTTCTCGAAGCTGGCGCCCGCCGACTTCGTGGCCAAGGTGCTGGTCGACAAGCTGCATGCGCGGATTGTCGTCGAGGGCCCCAACTTCCGCTTCGGGCACAAGGCGACCGGCAACGTCGACACCCTCGCCGAACTCGGCACCACCTACGACTACACGGTGGAGGTCGTCGACCTCTACGAGAGCGGCGCGGCGGGCGGCGGCAAGCCGTTCTCCTCCACGCTCGCCCGTGGACTGGTCGCCGAGGGTGATGTGGCCGGCGCGATGGAGGTCCTGGGGCGGCCGCACCGCGTCGAGGGCGTCGTCGTGCGCGGCGCCCAGCGCGGCCGTGAACTGGGCTTCCCGACCGCCAACGTGGAGACCCTGCCGCACACCGCGATCCCGTCCGACGGCGTCTACGCGGGCCTGCTGCAGGTCGAGGGCGAGGCGATGCCGGCGGCCGTCTCGGTGGGCACCAACCCGCAGTTCGACGGCAAGGAGCGCACGGTCGAGGCATACGCCATCGACCGCGTCGGCCTGGACCTGTACGGGCTGCACGTCGGCGTGGACTTCCTCGCCTACATCCGCGGCCAGGAGAAGTTCGACACGCTCGACGCCCTGCTGGAGCGGATGGCGGTCGATGTGAAGCTGGCCCGCGGGCTGATCGCGGCGGCGGTCGACTGAGGGGCCATCGACACCCCTGGCCGTGTGTTCTTCTCCCGGGTGTTCTCTTGCTGCGGGTTCTTGCTCTGCGGGTTCTTTGCCCCGCGCGGTCTCTTCCCGCGCGTTCTTTTCCCCGCGCGTTCTTTTCCCCTCCGCCCACCCCCCTTTCAGGGGGGTGGGCGGGTGTAGTGGTGCGGTCGCGGTGCGGTCGCGCGCCTGAAGCCCGGTACCCCGCTCGCCTTCCTGGCGTCAACTCGGCCGATTCCAGGCGGAGTTCGGCCGACATCGGTTCGCTCGTTCGACGTACGCCGTGGTACGGCGTACGACGTGGCGTGACGCGCCATACGGTGTGACGCGATACGGGAAGTAACGCCATACGTGATGCAACGCCATACGGGGCGGGCCCGGCACCTTGTTCGGTGCCGGGCCCGCCCCGTATGGCGCTAGGCGCGCCTCACTGCGGAGGCGGCTGCTGCTGCCAGCCCTGTCCCAGGCCCGGCTGTTCCGGCGCGGGAGCGTCCGGGGCGGGCTGTTGCTGCTGCCAGTGGGCCGGCGGCTGGCCGGGCTGCTGGGTCCAACCACCCTGCTGCGGCGGGTAGCCGGCCGGCGGCTGCCCCTGCTGCGGGTGCTGCTGCCCCTGCTGGGGCTGGCCCTGCTGCTGCGGGTGCTGTTGCGGGTGCCCTTGCTGGGCGGCGTACTGCTGCTGCGCGTACGGGTCACCGCCCATCTGCTGCTGGGGGTACATGCCCTGCGCCTGCTGCGCCCGCGCGAAGTCCTCGGCCACCAGGGCGGAGAGGTTGAAGTACGCCTCGCGGGTCTTGGGTCGCATCATGTCGAGGTCGACCTCGGCGCCGGCGGCCAGATGCTCGTCGAAGGGGACGACGACCACACCGCGGCAGCGGGTCTCGAAGTGCGACACGATGTCGTCGATCTTGATCATCTTGCCGGTCTCACGGACACCGGAGATGACCGTGATCCCGCGCTGCACCAGGTCGGCGTAGCCGTGTGCGGAGAGCCAGTCCAGGGTGGTGCTGGCGCTGCTCGCACCGTCCACGGACGGGGTGGAGATGATGATCAACTGGTCGGCGAGGTCGAGGACGCCGCGCATCGCGCTGTAGAGCAGACCCGTACCCGAGTCGGTGAGGATGATCGGGTACTGCTTGCCGAGGACGTCGATCGCCCGCCGGTAGTCGTCGTCGTTGAAGGTCGTCGAGACGGCCGGGTCGACGTCGTTGGCGAGGATCTCCAGACCCGAGGGCGCCTGTGAGGTGAACCGGCGGATGTCCATGTAGCTGTGCAGATGCGGGATCGACTGCACCAGGTCACGGATGGTCGCACCGGTTTCGCGGCGCACCCGTCGGCCGAGCGTGCCGGCGTCGGGGTTGGCGTCGATCGCCAGGATCTTGTCCTGCCGCTCGGAGGCGAGCGTGGAGCCGAGCGCAGTGGTCGTAGTGGTCTTGCCGACACCACCCTTGAGGCTGATCACGGCGATCCGGTAGCAGGACATCACCGGTGTACGGATCAGCTCCAGCTTGCGCTGCCGCTCGGCCTCCTCCTTCTTCGCACCCAGCTTGAACTTGGACGGCTGGGCGTTGGCGCCGGGCTTGCGCTTCTTCGGCTGGTTGCGCAGCAGGCGGTCGGAGGTCAGCTCGACGGCGGCGCTGTAGCCGAGCGGGGCACCCGGGGCGGCGCGCTGCTGCGGCTGCTGCTGACCCGGCTGCGAGTACGAGGCGTAGTTCGCCGCGGCGTTCGGGTCGCCGGCCTGCTGGCCGGGGAGCGGCTGGTACTGCTGGGCCTGTTGAGCCTGCTGCGCTTGTTGAGCCTGAGCTGCCTGCTGAGCCTGCTGCGCTTGCTGGGCCTGCTGCGCTTGCTGGGCTTGAGCTGCCTGCTGGGCCTGAGCAGCCTGCTGCGCGGCCGCCTGCTGCTGTGCCTGCGCCGCCTGCTGCTGGTCGTACCCGGCCTGCGCCTGCTGGCCCTGCTGCGGGTAGCCCTGCGCACCGGTCTGCGGGTAGCCGTACGCGCCTTGCTGCGCGGGGGCGTGGGGGTGCTGCTGTGCCTGCTGCGGGTACCCGTACGCGGGCTGCGGATAGCCGTACGCGCCCTGCTGCTGCGCCTGCTGACCCTGCTGCGCATAGCCGGCCTGCTGCTGGGGCTGGCCCTGCGGGTAACCGGCCTGCGGCTGGGCCTGCGGCTGGGCCTGCTGCTGGACCGGTGCCTGCGGGTGGCCCTGCTGGGGCTGCTGGGTGGCCTGGGGCTGCTGACCGGGCTGCTGCTGGGCCTGAGCCATCCGCGGGTCCGCGGGCTGGAACTCCGGCGGCAGCGGCGGCAGTCCGCCCTGTCCGGGCACACCCTGCTGCTGACCGTCCGCCGCGGCGCCCCACGGAGCGCCCTGCTGCGGCGCCGCCTGCTGGGGCACGCCCTGAGGGGCGGTCTGCTGCGGCGCACCCTGCTGCTGAGGAATGCCCTGCTGCGGCACACCCTGCGGCTGCTGCTGGCCCTGGGCGGCCTGCACAGGCTGCGCGGGCTGCTCCGTGGCCTCCGGGCCCGGCTGGGGGGCGGCGACGGCCTCAGCGGCCGGCGGGACGCCCTGGGCGGGGGAGTTGGCCGGTGCGGCCTCCGGCTGCGGTGCCTCTTCGGACGGCGCGGGCTCCGGCTCGGCCGAGGTGGCGGCGTTCGGCTCGTCGTCTTCGTCGTCGTCCCAGAGCGAGGCCGAGGGGTCGACGGTGCCGGAACGCTGATTGCCCGAACCGGCGTCGTTGTTCGCGGCCGGCGCGGCGTCCGCGGGAGTCTCCGGCGCGGCCTGGGGGGCGGCGGCCGGCACGGCGCCACCGTCGTCCTGCGGGCGCAGCGTCGGGAAACCGGGCGGCGCGGCGTCCACGGGCGCCGGGGCCGCCGGCGCGCCCTGCTGTGCGACTCCGGGAACCGGCGCACCCTGTGCGGGCCCTGCCAGCGGCTGGCCCGTGGGCGGCCCGGGGGGCTGCGCCGTGGCGGGCGGAGTGGTCGGTGAAGGCGCAGGAGGAGCCGAGGGAGAGGCCGTGGCGCTCGCGCCGCCACTGGTGTCGTTGCTCGCGTACCAGGCCGGAGCGGCAAAATCGATCTTGAACTCGCCAGTCAGGTCGAACTCGGACTGGTCGTCGTCAGGATCGTTTCCGTCCGGACGGAAAGCCTCCTGCTCGTTCACTGTGCCTCCTGGTGTACTGCAACGCACCTGAACGGCAGGACCGGATACAGGCGGATCGTTCGGATGTGGCGGAAGTCGGAACACACCACCCGGGGTTGCGCCAACACTAACTGTCTCCATCCCCGTGTCGACTGCCGTCGTGCCGTGCTCCTGCGGCTGTCCCTTACAGCCTAATCAACAGTCGGCCGATAACGGCAGTCGATGTCATGTCGTCTTCAAGCCCCTTCGGCACACACGCACGGGCGCATCCGAGGATGCGCCCGTGCGTGTGTGCCCGCGGCCGGTTGCGTGTGCGGAGCGCTCGGCGCCCGGGGGCAACCGGCCCGCGCTGCCGGTCAGTCCATACGGCGCGGCCCGCCGAGCAGGTTGGTCTCCGCCTCCGTGGGCTGGGTCATGACGAACTGGTTGCTGCCGTCACGCGAGCACCACAGCATGGCGTTGTCGCTGAGCGTCGGCAGCACCGCGCCGACCTGGTCCGGCAGTCGCATGATTCGCGTCACAACCTCCGCCTCCTCGGGCGAAAGCCGCTGCAGACCGACCAGATCGGCGCGGCCGAGCATCTGCGGCGACCGCGGTCCGAGGAACGGCAGCACGGTCAGCACCGACTGCCAGGGGCTCGGGGCGAGCTGATTGCGCGGCGGACGCGCACCCATGTCGCGGATGACCAGCACGGGGCTGGAAACCGACGGTCCCTGCGGCGCGATCTGGCGCACGTCGTGGACCGACACGCACTGCTGCCCGCCGCCCGCGCTCTGCGCCATCTGGCCCCAGGCCGGCGGACGCGCCGTCTCGACCGCGACCCGGGCGCCGATGGCGACCGTACGCAGCGCCAGCACCTGTGCCATCCACATGCTGCCGACCAGCGCGATCTCCATCGGCGCGGGGCGCAGCAGGCTCAGCACGGCGGGCTGGTTCTGCGGGTCGATGCCGATGATCACGCCGTCGTCGCCGACCGGCAGCGTCAGCGCGCCGAGCGACTCGGCCGTCAGGACGTGCGGGCTGCGCCGCGGGCCCCGCAGGCCGTAGCCGGGCCGGAGCTTCGGACCGGTCGGCCCCGTCTCGTCATCTTCCGGGCGCGGCTGGTGGTTGAGCCGGCGGGCGCCGCCGGCGCCGGCCAGCGGGGGGTTGCGCCAGCCGTCGCTGCTGGCGCGGGGCTGATACGTGGGAGAGGCCATCAGCGGGTACCTCCGAGGGGGAGCGTGGCCAGCAGGCCGGGCAGCTGTTCGCGGTCGAGACGTACCAGCCCGACCTTCACGGAACTCGAACGGCGCTCCAACTCGGTCTGTGCGGCGGAGAGTTCGTTCTCACTGCGGGTGGAAAGACGGACGTAGCCCGAGATGGCGGGGGCGCGGCCACCGCCGTGGGTGGCGGTCAGCGCGAAGGTGCTGGCCATCGCCCGGGTGCTGGTCAGCAGCTGGGTGACGGCCGCCAACGGCGCACCGCCCTGGCCCAGTTGGGGCCACCGGCCGATCCAGTACGTGGAGTGCCAGCGGTCGTCGCAGCGCAGCGCCCGGGTCGTCTCCTGGGTGCGCCGGGCCGCCCGGCCGTCGCGCCCCATCGCGCCGTTGGCGGCCCGCGGGCTGACGCACACCGCGGTGCCGATCGCGGCCACGACCTCGCGCTCGTCGAGCACCCTGGCCCGTACGCCGTGCGCGGTCAGCCGGCTGACGAGCTGGTCGGCGGCGCGCAGCAGCGAGCGCTTGGCGCCCTCCATGCCGCCGCCGCGGGCCTCGATGGCCTCCGAGCACAGCTCCGGGTCGAGCTTGAGCGCGATCCACGTCAGCTGGACGGCCGGAGTCTGGGACTGGGCCTGCAGCGGCGCGTACGACCGGGCCGCGACGGCCTGTTCGGGCAGGTGCGGCGCCGGCGCGGGCTGGGTGTACTGCACGAACTGCACCGACTCGAGGTGGATGTCCTCGATGTCGAGGGCGGTGTGCAGCACATCCAGGGGCAGCATGTGGCTGCCGCGCTGCGGACGCAGCGGTTCGTCGCGGGCGTCCACCTGCACGAGGGCCGTCAGGAACGTGCCGTCGCCGACGAATCCGATGGCGCGCTGGTCCGCCTCGGTCGTGTACTCGTAGGTCCGCAGCGCCGGTTCGCACTCCACGACGGGCGCGAGCGCCGGGTCGACGCCCTGCGTGGCCGCGAGGGCGGCGGTGCTGTCCTTGCCGCGGCGCTTCATGGCGCGCACGGTCGTGATCCACTCCGGCAGCGGGATCTTGCGGCGCCGGCCGAGCGCGAAGACGACCAGCACGGCCGCCACCACGACGGCCGCGGTCAGCGCGGCGGGGTGGATCGTCCAGCCGACCAGCACCAGTGCGGCGGCGAGTTCGATGATGGCCAGCTGCTGAACGCGGACTCCGCCGATCGTTCCGGCCTGTTGGCGCAGTCGCGGTGCCACCGGACCGGCCGGGCGGGCTCCGGAACCCCGGCCGCCATTTCCTCTATTGCCCCGCGCTGTGCCGTTTTGGCCAGCATTTCCCGCATTATGCGGTGCCGCGGAAGGCTGTTGCTGCTGTTGCCGCCCATTGCGGCGTCGAGCCCTGGTGGCGCTGGACATCCCCCGGCCTGCTCCTCTACTGGTGATGTGGGCCTCTAGGCGTATCGGCCGCCGCTGAGACTGGTGCGTTGGAAGGTGGCACCCGTACCGTACGGGTCGATCGACACACGGCATAGTAGAGGGCGCTACGGCGTGAGTGCCGGGGGCGGTTCGATGTGGATCCAACACGCGGGGAGAGAAAGCAAACAATGGCATCACGTCGGGACGAGCTGAATGCGTATTCGTTCGCTCGAAAGCGCACGAATGCGGCATTTCTGAAGCCGCTGCCGAACGGTTCGATCGAAAGCGCTCCCAGACCACTCAAGGCAGTGGTGCCGAGCATCGTGGTGGGCGTCCTGATTCTGGTCGGATTCGGTGCCTGCGGCATCATCAAGCCGGTTGCTCCGCAGGGGTGGGACGAAGTCGGGGCGAATCTGCTCGTGGGGAGCGACTCCACCACGCGCTATGTGGTTCTGCCCAACACCGACTCCAACGGCCAGAGCCACAAACTGCTGCACCCCGTCCTGAACCTCGCATCGGCGAAGCTTCTCCTCAATCCCGATAAGTTCAACGTGGTGAAGGTCAAGGAATCCGAGCTGGACGGCAAGCTCGCGCACGGCCCGGCCATCGGCATTCCGTATGCGCCCGACCGGCTGCCCACAGCCAAGGATGTGGACAAGCCGAAGTACTGGGCGGTGTGCGACCGCCCGGGAAGCGGTCTGAAGAGCAAGCCCCAGCAGGCGGTGTTCGTCCTGGCGGGCAAGGACAAGGAGCTCGTCGACGACCCCAAGAAGGGCAAGCTCGACCTGCACGGGGCGCTCTACGTCGAGGACCCCAACGGCAAGCGGTGGCTGGTCGACCAGTACGGCATGGCCTTCGAGTTCGACGCCACGCTGGGCGGAAAGATCGCGACGGCGCAGAGCCCGGAGAAGACCAACCAGGACCTTCAGCGCATCATCTTCGGGGAGAACGCCGAACCGCAGAAGGTCACCGCGGAGTTCATGGCGACGCTCATCAAGAGCCCGGTCCCGATCGCCATGCCCCGCATCGCGAATGCCGGTAAGCGGACCGTCGCCATGGGCGTACCGGACAAATTCCAGACGATCGGCACGGTGCTGCAGACCAACGAGGGGCAGCAGAAGTACGTCGTCCAGGCCGACGGCGTCTACAAGGTGTCGAACTTCGTCGCGAAGCTCCTGCTCGAGGGCCAGAACGCGAAGGACATGAACGCGGGCGGCGGGGCGCTGAAGCCCGAGAACGTCTCCACCTCGAGCATCACCCCGAAGCCGGACGACGCGGGCCGCGCCCAGTCCTACCTGGGCAAGATCCCGAACACCGACATCGACATGCCGTGGCCGACCGACGTCGTCTCCGCCGAGAACGACTTCAAGAACGGCTCGTCCGGCGGCCTGGGCTCGCCCACGGGCACCGGTGTCTCGTGCAGCGTCTACAAGGGCACCAACACCAAGCTCCCGGGCGAGGCCAACAAGCTGCTCGGGCACCCCAACGGCGTGCCGAACATGCAGACCTGGGTCGGCAAGGACTTCCCGGCCAAGATCGCCCCGGGCGCCGGCTCGTACGTCACCCCCGGCAGCGGCCTGCTGTACCGGCAGGTGTCCGCCCCCTCCGCCACGTCCGGAAGCCTCTTCCTGGTCACCGACACCGGCCTTCGCTACTCCATCCCGGAGAACAACGACGGCGGTAACAAGGCCGGCAAGGCGGACCAGGAACAGGGCAAGTCGCAGCTCCACCTCGGCTACAAGGGAGCGCATCCGCCGCTGATCCAGAAGACCTGGTCCGAGCTGCTCTCCGCGGGGCCGGCGCTGGACGTCAACAGCGCCAAAAAGCCGCAGTCCTCGTGATTGGCCGAGGCCGCGCCGAAATCCGTTCAGGGGGTTTCGGCGCGGCCTCTTGCCGTAAGGCGGCCGCCGATCTCACGGCGATCTTCTCTTTGCCGTCGACTTTCCAGATCCGACCGATAGCGCCGCATCTGCCCGAATTCATCGAACGGCGTTTCCTGGGCGGGGAGTTGACAATGTTGTGATCCCGTCACAAGACCCCGCCCCCCTGTTGGGGACAAGGGCGCGGAGTGGTTAAAGTGGTCGAAGGCGTCAGCAGGAGATGCCGACCACGCAAGCCGGCTCGCCGGTGCGGCGCGGGAAACGTACGAGTCTCATGGGGGACGTTGACTATGGCTGGTCAGCAGTACACAACCACCGAGGAGGAGATGGTCGCGTTCAGCGGCAAGATCTCCTCGGTCAATCAGTCGATCCAGGGCGAGATCTCGCGCCTGAACACGGTCGTCGACACCATCACGTCTGGGTGGAAGGGTGCTGCGGCCTCCTCGTACAACCAGCTCCAGTCGCAGGTGAACGAGGACGCCAACCGTCTCAACCAGCTCCTGGGTGAGATCAAGGAAGCGATCGACGAGACCACGAAGAACTACTCCGCCTCCGAAGAGGAGCAGGCGCAGTCGATCACGCACATCTCCGCCTCGGCTTCCCCGTTCGGATGATGGGGCCGCGTCGCTGACCGCGACGCATGGCTCAGTCGCCGCAGTGCGGGCCAGTCGGCGGTAGCGCCGTCGGCCCGCTGCGGTACGTGAATCGACCAGCATCATCAACTCCTGAGGAGACACCATGTCAGGCCAGATCCTCGTAAATTTCGCGACGATCTCGCAGGCCAGCTCCGACGTGCGCGGTACGGCCAACAACATCCGCCAGCAGCTCGACGACCTCGAGGCCGGCGTCAAGAAGATTGCCGCCAGCTGGGAAGGTGCGGCGCAGGAGGGCTACCAGGCCCGCCAGCGCGAGTGGGACCAGCGCGCCGCCTCCCTGCACTCGACGCTCGAGGCCATCGCCAAGGCGCTGGACCAGGCCGCTCAGAACTACCAGGCCACCGAGCACAAGAACTCCGGTATCTGGGGAGCCTGAGCCTCGCGATAGCGCAGGTACGGATGGCGATCGGCTGAGCAGCCCCGAAGGCTCGCACAGTGGTCAATGAGGGCGAGCGCGCTGCACCAGTGCGCTCGCCCTTCTGCCGTCCACACTCCGCCTCATCAAACCTCCACCCGGCCACCTCATTCTCCGCCGTCTATTCACTTTCTCTTCCCCACCCCTCGCCCCGCCTATTCCGCCACACATGGAGAGCAGACAACCCGTGGGATCTCGCGCCATTGGTCATCGAACCGGGCACCGTCGCCGAGCGGCGGGCGCGCTGGTTACGGCGGCGTGCATTGTCGGACTGACGAGCGTCACCGTGGCGCCGGCGGTCGCGGACGAGAACGTGCCGCTCAACAGCGGTGAATGCAAGTTCGGCGCCGACTACATCCGAGAGACCCCCTGGTCGCTGCAGCGCCTTCTGACCAATCAGATGTGGGCTTCCACCAAGGGCAAGGGCATCCGCGTCGGGGTCATCGACACGGGTATCGATGCGGGCAACAAACAGCTCGAAGGTGCGATCGGCAGCGGCGGCATTACGCTCGTCAAGGGCAAGCCCACCGACGACAAGGTCGGCCACGGAACCAAGGTGGCGGGCATTATCGCGGCCCGATCCATTTCGGGTTCCGGCTTCTACGGGATCGCGCCCGAGGCAAAGGTCATTCCGTACCAGCAGACCTCGGAGGAGAAGGCCGGCACTGCCGACAGCCTCGCCAAGGCCATCCGGAAGGCCGTCGACCAGCACGTCGACATCATCAACATCTCCCAGGGAACCGGCGCCAACCGAGACCTGCTGCCCACCCTTGAGCAAGCGGTCAGCTACGCCGAGAAGAACAAGGTCCTCATCGTCGCCTCCGCCGGCAACGGCGGCGCCGACGGCGGCGAGAAGAGCATGTACCCCGCCGCCTATTCGGACGACTACTCCAACGTCCTCGCGGTGGCCGCCTCGGACCGCAACAACGAGCGCGCGCCCTTCTCCCAGTCCGGGAAGTTCGTCCAGATCGCCGCACCGGGCGTCGACATGGTCTCCACGGTCCCCGACGGCGGCAACTGCGTCGACCAGGGCACCAGCTTCGCCGCGCCCTATGTCACGGGAACCGCGGCCCTGCTGAAGGCGAAGCACCGGGACTGGACCCCGCAGCAGCTCATCTGGCACCTGGAGCAGACCGCCGAGCGCGTGAACCGGGACCGGAACGACTTCATCGGCTGGGGTGTGGTCGACCCGGTGGCGGCCCTCAACGACGACACCGTGCCCACCGCCGCACCGCAGCCGGACAAGCCCTCCGAAGTGGCTGACGGCTCCAACATCCACCCGGCCGCCGTCACCATCGGCGAAAGCCCTGAGGACCGGCGTGCCCGCATTTCCATCTACATTGTCGGCGGCGGACTTCTCGCCGTCGGCACGGTAGTTGGCAGCGCCATCGCGATCCGCGACTGGCGTCGAAAGACTGGTTTGAGAACACACGGGGAGGCATAAGTCATGGCTCAGGGGCAGTACGGCGTTGATCTGGACGCCTTGGACCAGGTCATCAAGGAGCTCAACCATGTCCTGAAGGAGATGGGCGACTCGAAGAGCACTGCCAAGAACAGCACCTACCTGCCGAAGGGGTCCCTGGGGAAGGGGTTCAAGGAGGAAGGGCAGCTGTATCAGGCTCACGACCTGATGAAGGGCGACATCGAGCGGCTGATCGACATGGTCGAGGGCCTGGTCGACCGGTTCGGCAAGAAGTCGTCCAAGGTCAGGGGCGCGTACCAGGACGCCGAGGCGGACAACACCGTCGGCATGAAGTGACGTCAGCGGGCTGACGTAGTGACAGATAGAGCGTGTTCGATGACGGAGTGGGGGACAGCAGATGTCAGCGAAAGATAGTGAGTTCAAGCCCGCTGAGGTCCATGTACCGAAGAAGCCTGACCCGGCGCCCAAGGGCTCGGGTGCGGCTTCCGAAGAGAGCTATGAAGTCGGCCAGAGCCGGCCTCAGTTCACCAACCTCAGGCTGAACCAGGTCAAGGCGCTGGTCGAGGGCTCCGACCCGGGCGAGGTCGGCAATGTCGCCGAGGGCTGGAAGAAGGTCCGCGTCTCGCTCGTCGGTGACGACTGGAACAGCGGCATCAAGAAGAAGTTCGACGATGCGGTGACGAAGGTCCTGCAGTCCTGGCACGGCCAGTCCGCCGACCAGTTCGCGACCTCGGCCCAGAAGATCAGCAACAACTTCGCGAAGCTTGCGGCGTACCCGCACAACACCGGCTACGTCCTTGAGCAGATCAGTGACCGGCTCAAGGAGGTCAAGAAGGCCGTCGAGGCCGTCGAGGAGCCGAGCTGGCTGGAGCGCAAGGCCGACCGCCTCAGCGACCTCGCCCACTCCGACACGGGCAAGGCCGGCGCCATCGGCTCGATGCTCCCGGGCGGGAGCGTGATCGTCGGCGGTGCGGCCAAGCTGATGGGCGCTGGCGACGGTCGAGACGACTCGCAGCTGAACAGCGACCTGGCCAACCCGAAGAACTCCATCTACGACGCCATGAACAGGAATCGCGGAAACCTGTCGCTTGACAGGGAGCGCGAGCTTGAGGCTGCTCATTACATGGAGCAGTTGGCGACGACTTATCGGTCGGGTGTTACGGCTATGGGGAAGCCGCCGCTTTCTGGCGGTGGGGGCCGCGGCGAAGAAGTTCCTGAGTACGACGGTAGCGGTGGCGCAATCCCCCCGATTGCCCCGTATGGCCCGGCTCCCTCCGGCCCGAAGGGCGGCACTTCGATGCCGAAGATGCCGGCCGTCAAGGGAGGCGGGTACACGACTCCTCCGGCGATGGAGGCACCGCGCCCGAACGGTATTGACGGCGGGATCGGCAGCATCCCCAAGACCCCCGCACCTGCACCTCACATTGGTACCGGGCTTGACGGCCTCTCAGGGGGCACCGGTCTCGGTACCGGAGGCATCGGTGGAGGTGGCGGCGGCGTCGGCGGCGGCGTAGGCACCGGAGGCTTGGGCGCAGGCGCCGGCGGTCCCCACGGTGGCTCGGGTTCGGGCATCGGCACCCCGGGCATGCCGGGCATGGGCGGAGGCGTCGGCGGCGCACGAGGCGGTGGCGCTGGTGCCGGAGCGGGCGCCCGCGGCAGCCGTACCGGCATGCCGGGCATGGCTGGTGCCGCTGGAGCCGGAGCCAAGGGTGGCGCCAAGGGCGCCGGCGCGGGTAAGGGTGGCGCACTCGCTCGCCAAAAGGGCGGCATTATCGGCGGTAAGGCCGGTAAGGCCGGAGGCGGTACGCAAGGAGGCTCGGGTCTGCACCGCAGCCGCGGGGGCTCGCAGCAGGGTGCTGCAGGTGGCCGTCGTCCAGCTGGGATGATGGGCGGAGCCGGTGCGCACGGCGCCAAGGGCAAGGACAAAGCCAATGAGAACGGCCAGCGTCCGGACTACCTGGTAGAGGATGAGGAGACCTGGACGCCGGAGCGTAA
Source organism: Streptomyces sirii (assembly GCF_045690365.1). Classification (NCBI taxonomy): domain Bacteria; kingdom Bacillati; phylum Actinomycetota; class Actinomycetes; order Kitasatosporales; family Streptomycetaceae; genus Streptomyces; species Streptomyces sirii. Next base: position 6,549,668 of record NZ_CP147982.1, read on the forward strand.
TGTGGCGCCCAAGGTCATCGAGTAGGACCCTGTCGGTCGCGATCCGACACACGGCGGAATCGAAGTGGGGCCCGCAGTCCTCGGGCTGCGGGCCCCACCTTGCTAGGGAGAGGTGTAACGGCATGAGCTTCACGCGGACGCTGCGTGCGGTGGGCAGCGCGGTGGTGGCGGGAGCGCTGCTCTTCGGCTCCGCTCCGGCTGCTTCGGCGGATCAGATCAGGGATAGCCAGTGGCCGTTGAAATCGTTTGATGCTGAGAGCCTGTGGAAGGTGTCGACAGGCAAGGGCGTAACGGTCGCTGTACTCGACCATCCGGTTTACGGCGATCATCCTGATCTGAAAGGCAATGTCCTCCCAGGGAAGGACGTTGAAGACGGCGGGCCTGCCAACAAAAAAGATCAGAATAACCACGGGACGTCGATGGCATCGATCATCGCGGGCCATGGGCACGGTGCCGGAAATTCGGAAGGGGTGAAGGGACTGGCCCCGGATTCCAAGATTCTGCCAGTAGCTCTTCCCATCGAATCTGATGACATTGCTGCCCCAAATACTGATCCCTTGGCTGACGCAGTGAAATACGCTGTTGACCATGGCGCGTCAGTCATCAACATGTCCTTTGGGTGGCCTGCTCTGACCGAGGAAGAGAAGCAGGCCTTTGCTTACGCAGCGAAGAAGGACGTCTTCCTCGTGGTCGCGACAGGCAACGAGGGAGTGGGGCGCCTTGATCAATTGACTTCCTATCCGGGAATCGTTGCTGTGGGTGCCGTCGACAAGTCCGGCAAGGTCTGGAATGAATCGAATTATGGTCCACAGACCATGCTGACCGCACCCGGTACCCTCGTTCGATCTGCAGGGGCAAATAAACCGTACATTCTGGCCAACGGTACTTCGGAATCTGCGGCCTACGTCTCCGGTGCCGCCGCGCTCCTCCGCGCCAAGTTCCCCGACCTCACCGCCGGTCAGATCGCTAACCGTCTCGTGAAGACGGCTGGCCTCCCGGCCGGTAAGGAGGGAATGACGCTTCCCGACCCGCACTACGGCTACGGATTCATCAAGCCGTACAGCGCGCTGACCAAGGACATTCCGACCGGTTCCAAGAACGGTCCGCTGAAGACTCCCAAGACGGAGCCGTCCACCGCGACCGGCGGAGCGACTGTCGCAGGATCGTCTGGTAGCGGAAACGAGCAGGCAACCGGCCAGAAGGATAGCGGTCTTGGCATGGGCGCCATCGTGGGAATTGCGGTTGGCGTTCTCGTAGTTGTCGGAATCATTGTCCTCGTCGTGGTCCGGCAGAAGAAGAACGACCGCAACGGCCCGCCGCCCGGTGGGTTCGGTGGACCTGGTGGTGGCGTTGGGTTTCCGCCGCAGCCGGGTGGCCCGTACCAGCAGCAGGGTGCCTACCAGCAGCCGGGTCCGTATCAGCAGCAGCCCGGCGCTCCGGGCGCCTACCCGCCGGCGCCGCCCACCCAGCCTCCGGGGCAGTGAGGTCTCTGCGGTCGGCAGCATGAGGTCGGCAGCATGAGAAACGTGCGGTGAACAGGTGTGGGGTCGTGGTCGTGGACTGCGGCCCCACACCTGTGCCCCACCTGAATTGTTAGTAGTTCAGAACAAACGCAATGGGCCCGCAGGCGAGAAGCCTGGGGCCCATTTTGGGTGTGGCGCAGGGGTTCCTGTTCAGCCGAAGACTGAGCGGACCTCGTCTGTGACGCCCTGGTGGCGGGTGGCGGCCCCGCCGGTGCGGCGGTCGACATGGCGTTGGCCCGCGTCCAGGCCGCGGTTGGTGAGGTCTTCCTTGGCGTGGTCGACGTAGGTGCCGGGATCGGCGAGGCTGGTGACGCCGTCCACGTACTCCTGGGCGCCTTCCTTGACGCCGTCGACGTATTCGCCGGCCTTCTTCTTGCCGATGTCGGCGGTTTCGCCCCAGTCGATTCCGTCGCGCGCGCCGAAGTGGCTTTCGATGCCCTGCTGGGCGACGTTCTGGCCCATCCCCGTGGCGGCTTCCTGCGCCTTGGCCTTGCCCTCTTCGACGATCTTTTCGCGGGCGATTTCCTTGGCCTGGGTGACGACCTTGTCCTTGACGGTTTCCTTGACGGTCGTCTTGATGTAGTCCGCCGCCATTTTGCGGGCTTCCTTGGAAACGGCCTTCTTCGCCAGCTTCTTGATGGCGTCCATGGTGGCGTGTTCCATGGCCTTGGTGGCCGCCTCCATGACCTCGCGTTTGATCTTGTCGAGGATCTGGCGGACGATCACGCGGGTCGCCTGTGTGGCCCCGGCGGCGCCGAGTTCGGAAAGGCCCAGGGTGAAGGGGGCGGCGGCCTGAGCGGCGATGATTTCGGCGGCGAGGACGACGAGCTGGACGATGACCGCGATCTTGCCGGCGAGCACGGCGATGGCGGCCGCATCGAAGGCGACGGCGATGATCTCGGCCGCCGCGGCGGCGTCACGGAGGTAGTTGTCCCCGCTGTCGCCACCGCCGGAGTACGAACCCCATTCGTTGGAAAAGCCCTCGATCGCGTCGCCGGAGTTGGCGGAGAGGACTTCATTGGCTGCCGAAGAGCCCGAGGAGGATGCCTGGTTGACCGACTCGGCGAAGTTGCGCCAGACCTGGGCGCATTCATGGAGCTTGTCCTCGTCGGCGTCCGGCCAGTTGTAGCCGAGCAGGTCCAGGACCCAGGCTACCTCGCTTGGCAGCGTCAATGACACAGTGATCGTCCCCCGTGCGGTTTTTGCCGATTGCGGTGTGGAATGGCGAAGGCGGGAATGGGGTGGAGAAGGGAGTGGGAGTGAGGGAGCCAGGAGGTCGAGCTGGGCTCAGGGGCTCGCGTGGGAATCGCGTGCGGTGGACCGGGCGTCAGATGGCCGGGCGGCCGACCGCGCTGATGGTGTGGATGCCCTGCTCGTCGGACTCGGCGTAGGTGCTGGCCATGTGCGTCAGCTTGTCGCCGATGCCTTCGAGGCGCTCACCGAGGGAGTCCATCGACGTGAACATCCCGTCCCTGATGGGCGTGTAGACCGTTTCGAAGATGTCGCCGAAGTCGCAGTTTTCCCAGGGGCTGCCGAGGGCTTCGAGGTCGTCCTGCAGCTTCTTCGAGGCCTTCGAGAAATCGCCGCCGATGTGGACGAAGGCGTTGCCCTGTGTCCGCAGCACATCCGGATCGACGTCAAATGCCTTGCCTGCTGCCACCGTTGCCCCCGTTTTCAACCCTGTCGCGCGCTGACTCTTGGCGCGATCCTAATGCTCCCACATTAGGTGATCTGAATGCGGGCGCGTCAAGGTGGGAGTGTGGAGAATGTGTGGGCATCTCGGCATGTCAATACCGATGAGATTCTGGGGAATTGACCCACCTATGCCTTTGGAGGCATTGGTGAATCTTGCGGAGGGGGGCGGGTGGAGAGCGGATGATGGCAGGCCTCGACCGCATACTTAAAGTGCAGGTTAAGTATTGGTGCGCTGTTGGTCAATCGTGGGTGTGCGGGAAGGGCGTACGCGGGTGATGCGCGGGTGAGGGGGGGTGCGCGGCGCGTGTGGGAGTGGAGGGCGTGATCAAGTAGTCGCGCCGGTAGGTGGCCCGGCATGGTGATCAAGCTGTGATTGTCGGCTGTGATGCGGCGTCAGTCGAGGCGGGGGAGATTCGTTCGCCGGGTGGGGCCGCCGTGTGACGTATTGACGGTCGGTTTGTGGGGCTGGGGAATTCGGCCGGGGTGGTGTGGGGCGATGTGGTGGGTGGGATTTCCGGGGCGGGGGTGCGGTGCGCATGTCTCGTCGGCCTGCGGTCCACCGGGGGAGAGGTCGGCCGGACGGGGACGCGGAGACGATCACTTGTCCCGTAGCATTTCCGCTCATGGATGCACCCGGCAGTGAAGAGCCCCTTCCCGAGAGTCGTGTGGGGCTGACGCCTCGTCAGGCGAGGCGAATACGCATCGTCCTGGCCTCAGTGCTGATGGCGGCGATGGCGACGGTGCTCGTGGTGCGCCTGGCCTCGCGTACGTCCGTCCTGGTGGTCGGGGTGTACGGGGCCGCGCTGGTGCTCTGCGGCGTGGTGATCGAACTCAGCCGGAACGGGCGTACCCGGCTCGGCACATGGCTGCTGGGCATCGGGCTGGCGGCCGCGCTCGCGGCGGACTGGCTGCTGCTGCCCTGACGGCAGGGCGGGGCGAAGCGACGCAGAGCGAAGCTGGGCAGGGCGAGGCAGAAGCAGGGCCGGCGGGGCGGGGCTGCCGTCATTCCCGACGTCGACGGGCAGGCCCCGCGTCGAATCGTCCGCGGTCCGGGCGGGCTCGTAGTCGTCTGCCGTCCGGCCGGACGACTTGCACGCAGACGCCGTTCGGCCGCTCGGGGACTCGCCCCGCGCGGCCGAACGGCGCCCAGCGCCCGAGCTCGGGGCCCGGGCCCTCGGCGCCCCGGCAGTGCCTCAGAGTCTCAGAACAGCCCGTGCCACATCTGCTCGATGACCAGCGACCACCAGTTGCCCTGGTCGTCCAGTGCCCAGGAGTCGATCGCGGCGATCTGCTCCTGGAAGGCGGCGACCGCCGCGCCCGCCGCGAGCGGGTCCATCCCCTGCATCTCGCGTCGCGTGGTGACCAGCAGCGCGAGCGAGCGCAGATACGCGGAGAGCGTGCGGTTGACGAACCGGCCGCCGCCTGAAGACGGCTGGACGGCCCAGATGGTGCCGACCATGTTCTGCTGCGCTTCGGGGGCGACGCACTGGACGGCGATCGTGTAGAGGCCGTCGGTGCCGAGCCGGACGTAGCCGGCGAGCGTGGTCAGGGCCTCTTCGCGGGCCTCGGTGCCGGTCTCGCGCAGGGAGGACGCCACGTCCGTGAACATCCCGCCGGGGGGCGGGGTGTCGGGGCGGTCGGCGGTGAAGAAGTACGGCACCGCGGTCGGCAGTCCGGCCCAGACCAGGGTGTTCCTGGTGGCCTCGGGCAGTTGCCCCGCGGCGACGTCGTCGGCGTCCGGGCGGCTTACGCCCTGGGGGCCGAAGACCTCCACGAGGTGCTTGCCGAGAGCCACATCACGCATCTGCGGCGCGGCCTCGACGCGCTCCGGCACCGGCAGCCGGTGCGGACGCGGCGGTGCCTGCCGACCCGCCATCTGGTGCATCATCTCGACGTGCCGCAGTAGTCCGGCGATGCCTTCGGCGCGCTCCTCGGGGCGCATGCCGTAGCCCTCGGTGCAGGAGAAGCTGGCGTTCGGGAACGTACGGAGGATGAAGTCGCCGGGGTAGCCGCCGGGCAGCAGGGCGGGCCGCAGGTCGGTGTGGATCGCGCGGACGTCCGCGGCGTTCACGCCCAGCCGCCGCAGCTCGTCGTGGAGCTGGAACTCGACGGGCGGCTGCCCGGGAGCCGAGACCTTGACCAGGCTGGTCTCCTCGCCGGTCGACGGATCGTTGTAGGTCGCGACGGCGGTGTTGCCGGGGCCGGTGACCGGGGGTCGGGCCGGTTCCGCCGGAGCGGTGCCCGCGCCGCCGCCGTGCTTTTGCTGGTACATCCGTACGACCTCGTCGACGGGTACGGACGGCCACACCGTCAGCTCGCCCGTAGCCCGGTCGACGACGCCGCAGGCGGTGCCGATCTCGGCGGGCGGGCGTCGCTGCCCGGTCTCCGGGTCGACCTCCGGGGGAGGCGGTACGGCCCACACCACCCAGCCGAGGTCGAACTCCTGCATGGCCACCTCGCGCGGCGGGCCCTGATGCCCTTCGGGGTTGAGCCAGCGGGCGGCGGTGGCGTGTGCCTGCGCCTGGGTGATCACGAGTGGTCTCCTTCGAGGCCGTGGGGAGCGTCGGCGTCAGTGGTGCCGGTGCGCTGGGCCGGCACGGTGGGGGCGGCGGGGACGGGCGCGAGGATCTGCCGGGCCGTCACGCCGCGCTCGGTGGCGACGACGAGGACCCCGTCGGAGGAGAGGTCGGCGCCGGTGATCGGGGAATCCGAGAGCAGCGCGGCCACCACCTCCCGGCTCGCGCGGGTCCAGACCCGCAGATAGTCGGCGCCGCGGCTGAGGGCGAAGGGCGCGGCCGCCCGCTCCTCCTCCGAGGGCTGCACCGTCCGCGCGGGGTCGGCGTCGAGGTACTGCGGAGCGTGCAGATCGTGGAGCAGCAGGGCCACCCCGCCGCTCTGGCCCTCTCCGCCGTCCGGGCCGCCGGGCACCGTACGGGAACCGGGGGTGCCCTCGGGAACGAGGAGGGCGGCGACGGCGCGGGGGGCCGCGGTACCGCCGGACGCCGGGGAACCGTCGCCCTCGGCCGCGTCCGCCGTCGATGCGCCCTCGCCGTCCGGGGACAGCGAGGCGATCGTCACCGCGCGCACGCCGGCCAGCGGCACGCTCCACAGCGTCCGCCACGGCAGCGCGAAGCCGCGTGCGTGCAGGGCCTGGGCGTACGGCGCCAGCCCGTCCTCGACGAACGCGCTCTCCAGGAGCGCCGCGCGCATGGTGGCCGACGCCTGGGAGCGGGTGAGCAGGGGAGCGGTCCGCAGGTACGTACGGGCCGGTGCGCCGAGCTGTTCGACCGGCACGGCCTCGATGGCGGCCCGCAGCGTCACCGGGTCGGCGTGTGCGAACAGGCCCGGGTCGGTGAGGAGTTGGGGGAGCAGACCGGCTTCGAGGGTGTGTGCCGCGAGGTGGTCGCGGATGTAGGGGTCGGCCTGTGACCAGTCCTGCTGCGGCACCGCCTCCAGCAGGGTCATGGCGATCTTGGTCTGGGCGTCCCGCACGTCCGGCAGCCCGGAGCGGATCTCCGCGGCGAGCGCGGGGTGCACCAGGCGCAGCAGCACACGGGCCGCACCGTCGTCGGGGCGGGCCGTGGAACCGGCTCCGGGGACGCCCCCGTCCGGCTCCTCCTCCGCATCCTCGTCGTGCGAGGAGGTCTCGACCGGCTGGACGAACGGCGCCGCCAGCAGCATGCCGTCGGCGAAGTCCTGGCTCATGTCCCGTCCGGCGAGGGCGCTCGCCAGCGGCGCGATGAGCTGGACCGGCAGGCCCTCGCCCTCGGCGAACGCGAGCGGTGCCAGCATCAGCCGCAGGACCTGGGGATCGGCGCCGAGCCGTCGGGCGTGCAGATCGAGCGCCTCGCCGACGCTGCCGGGCAGCAGGGAGGCGTCCGCCGGGTCGAAGCCCTCGGGCTGCATGAGCAGCGACTGCACGGCGAGCTGGAGGGTCAGTCGGTCGCCGGCCGCGCGCTCGGCCATCGCCGCGGCGAGCGCCCGGCGGGCCGACGGGTCGGCGGTGTACGGGAGTTCCGGCGCCCCGAGAGCGGTCTCGGCGTGCAGCGCCAGGCCCTTGGGGTCGGCCCACTCGGGAGCGTCCAGATCGATGATCTGCGCCTGGCCGTCCGGCAGCGCCGCGGTCAGCTCGGCGGCCAGCTCGCGCGGCACATCGGCGAGCAGCTGAACCGTTTCGGTGGCGGCGAGCGGCTGGAGCACGTCCCGTATGAGGCGGGCCGGTTCGTTCGCGGCGCGCACCGGACCGGCCTGGTCCACGTCCGGCACCACGATGGTCACCGGCTCTTCACGACCGGCGAGTTCGGTGAAGATGTCCTCGCTGCGCGCGGCGCTCAGCTCGAAGTGGTCGGCGAGGAGCCACAGAACCTGTGCCGCGGTGCGGCCGCCGGGGCTCGGGACGGCGGGCGCCGGCAGGTCCGGGGGCACCGTGGCCGGGTCCATGTCGTCCAGCGGCAGCTGCTTGCGGTAGTCGGGATCGCACATCATCAGGAAGCCGGTGATCAGGCGTGAACGCCCGCTTCCCGGGTTTCCGGTGAGCGCGATCACGCGCGGCGCACCGGGCCACCGCATGCGCCAGGCCGCGAGGGCGCGCAGCGCGGCGCCGCGGCCGCCGATGTACGGATGCGGTGCGTATCCGGCCGCCCGGGCGTTTCCTTCTTCTGAGGCGCTCATGGCTTCCTCGTCCCCCATCAATCCCGCCCTCCACCTTCGTGGATTCCTGCGTGTACCGCCTCGATCCTATGATCCGGCGCGCGTGCACGGGACGGTGCGGGGTCTCTGTTCCGGAACTGGAACACGCAGGCCGGGGTGGGTGTGGGGGCGTTGTGCCGGTGGCGTGTGGGGTGAGCGGGTTGGCGGTGGTTCCTGAGGCCCGTTTCCCCGGCCTGTTGTGGAGAATTCGAGACCGCCCGGTGTGGAAAGGAAGCAGATCCGCCCGAATTCCTTGGGCGGGCGATCTGCGTTCCTCCGTACCGAGCGAATCAAGCAATTCCCGCGAATCATGCGAAACGAGCGAATCAACCGCATCGGGCGCAATCCGCCATACCGCCGATACCACCTACATCGACGGTATCGACGGTATCGGCGAAGGTGCCGGCCGAATCGGCCGCGCCGACGCCGATTTCCGGGAGCGGCCGGTGTCCGGGATCAGCGCCGGTGTCCGCGTCCGCCGCCGCGCCGCGGGGTCGTGACGATGTTGGACGACGGGGCGTCGCGCTCGGCGCGCTCCTTGTCCTCCTTCTCGTCCTGCTCCTTCTGCCAGGTGGCGAACTTCTCGCGCGACTCCTCGCGCTCGGCCATGGTCTGGTTCTCCGCGGCCCGCCGGATCTCGCTCATCCGGTCACCGATGGCGTCCATGTAGCCCGGCGTCTGGATGGCTTCCTTCATGCCGATGCGCCCCGAGAGCACCTCCTGGGCCATCTCCTGGAGCTTGCCGCCGACATTGGGGTTATCCGCCAGGACCTTCAGCGCCTTGCGCAGCCGGTGCGCCTGCTCCGGGTCCTGGGCGACATCCATCAGGTCCTCGTCCTGGATCTGCCGCTCGTTGCTCATCCCTGCCCCCTTGAACGTCGTGGCACAGCAACCGCGTGTGCTGCACCGGCGTCCTGAGTCTAATGACGGGTGTGAACGGGTCGTCAAGGCGGGGGTTGTCGGTAATGCCGCAAATTGCTCGGTATGCATTCCGGGCTGGCTCCGCCGCCCGCTCGACGGCGGGCTTCGGGCCTATTGCGGGTGTGCTAGACCTGAGGCGATGTTGGCAGGCAGCTGTCATTCAATTCGGGGAGAAATGATGTCCGACGAAGTCCGGCTCAGTACGGAGGAGTTGCGCACGCTCGGTGCGACCTTCGAGATACGCGCGGAAGAACTGAGCCGGCAGCTGGCCGCATTCAGAAGGCGGGCGGATGCCGAGGCGCTGCGGGACGGGTTCGGCGGCGATGAGGCGGCCCGGCCCTACCGCGAGCTGTACGAGCAGGCCGAGCACGCCCTCGTCCAGCTCCAGCAGCGGCTCGCCGAGGTCGGCGGCGGCCTCAAGGAGACCGTCGCCAACACGCAGGCGACCGAGGACGAGCTGGTCGAGATGATGCGGAGCGTCAAGTGAACGAGCGACGCAACCCCGAGGCGCTGCACGAGGCGGCGGCCGGCTGGCGCGAGATGGGCAAGCACCTCGACGGCATGGTCCGCGATCTGGACCGGCACGTCGGCACCGCCGCCGCGGCCAACTGGCACGGTCCGGCGGGCGAGGCGTTCGCCGCCGAGTGGCACCGCCTCAAGCGGTCCGTCGACGACTCGCTGCCCGCCTTCGAACTGGCCGCGGCCGACCTGGAGACCGCCGCCGCGCAGTCCGACAACAAGGCCGCCGAGCAGCACGGCGCGCCCCCGGTGGACAACTCCGCGAACAACGCGCCGTCCACGTCCGGCCGCGACGCCGCCTACGGCTTCATGGCGCTCGGACAGCTCGCCAACGGCCTCGGCGGCGCCTTCGGCAAGCGCGGGGGCGGCGGCGGTCAGAGCCAGCGGCCGCCCGTACGGCACCAGTGGGAAACCTCCACGGCCGCGCACGGGCCCGACCCGTTCGGCCCCGCGAAGGCCGGCGAGGCCAAGACGCGCGGCGGCGAGGGCATCGCCAAGGGCGTACGGACCCAGCCGGCCGCTGCGGAACCGGGCGGCGAGCGGGACCCGAAGGCCAAGCCGGAGCAGGCACCGGCGGCGGCCAAGGCGGAGCAGGCCAAGCCGGACACGGCGGCCGGCGCGCCCGACACCGGCCAGCACGGCGCCTTCGGCTGACCCCTCACCGGTGCGGCACGCACCGGCACCCGCACCGAAACGGCGGTGGGGCGCCCCTCCTGAGAGGGACGCCCCACCGCCGTTGTGCGTGCCGCGGGTTACTGGCCGTTGGCCGGCAGCCAGCCCGTCTGGACCAGCTGCGCACCGCGCTTGCGGGTGATGAACGTCGCCCGGCCGGGCGTGAGGGGCTGACCCTTGGTGTTGCCCATCAGCGGACCCTCGGCGGGGTCGGCGGACAGGATCAGACCCTGCGCACCGAGCTCCTTGGTGCGCTGCATCACCGGCTCGAACGACGACCGTCCGGCACCCGAGGAGCTGCGCGCGATGATCAGGCGCAGACCCAGGTCACGGGCGAACGGCAGGTACTCCAGCAGCGGCTGCAGCGGGTTGCCGCTGCTGGTCGCCACCAGGTCGTAGTCGTCGACGATCACGAACGCGTCCGGCAGGTCGTACCAGCTGCGGTTGCGCAGCTGCTCCGGCGTGACGTCCGGGCCGGGCATCCGTCGGCCCAGCGAACCGGCCAGGCCGCTGATGACCTCCTGCAGCTGCGGACCGGCGGCGCAGTACTTGTACAGATGGCTCTCCGGGACCTCGCCGAGCAGTGCGCGGCGGTAGTCGGAGACCACCATCAGCGCCTTGTCGGACGGGTACCGCTCGGCGATCTGCTTGGTCAGCAGGCGCAGCAGCGAGGACTTGCCCGACTCGCTCTCGCCGTAGATGACCAGCAGCGGGTCGGTCTCGAAGTCGATGAACGCCGGAGACAGCGTGGTCTCGTCGACACCGATCGCGATCCCGTGCTCCGGGTAGTCGCTGCCCTTGGGCAGATCGGTGGCGCGCAGCATCGTCGGCAGCATCCGCACCTTGGGGGCGGGCTCGCCCTGCCAGTGCTCCTTGACCGTCGACACCAGGTTGGCGATGCCGTCGCTCATCGTCTCCGGGTCGCTCATCCCGTCCAGGCGCGGCAGCGCCGAGAGGAAGTCGAGCTTCTCGGGGGACAGACCGCGGCCGGGCTTGCCCATCGGGACGTTCTCCGCGCGCTTGCGGTCGAACTCCGACTCCATCGGGTCGCCCAGGCGCAGCTCGACGCGGTTGAGGAGCTGGTCGCGCAGCGCCGGGCGGACCTCGGTGTAGCGGGCGCCGGCGATGATCAGGTGGACACCGAAACCGAGACCCCGCGCGGCGATGTCCAGGATCACCGGGTCGAGCTGCTCGTAGTCGGTCTTGAAGGTCCCCCAGCCATCGATGATCAGGAAGACGTCGCCCCACTTCTCGTCGGGGAAGGCGCCCGCGGCCCGCCGCTGGCGGTAGGTCGCGATCGAGTCGATGCTGTTCTGCCGGAAGAACTCCTCACGCTGGTTGAGGATGCCGACGACCTCGGCGACCGTACGGCGGACCTTCTCCGCGTCCAGACGCGAGGCGACGCCGCCGACGTGCGGCAGGTCCTCCATCGTCAGCATGCCGCCGCCGCCGAAGTCGAGGCAGTAGAACTGCACTTCGGCAGGGGTGTGGGTGAGCGCGAACGCCGCGATGGCGGAACGGACCAGGGTCGACTTGCCCGACTGCGGACCACCCACGACCAGACCGTGACCGGCACCGGCGGAGAAGTCCAGGTACATCACGTCGCGCCGCTGCTCGAACGGCTTGTCCACCAGCGCGACCGGCACCACGAGCTTGCCGAGCGCGGTGTACTCCGCCGCGTGCACGCCCCGCTCGGGGGTGACCGCAAGCGTCGGCAGCAGCTGGTTGACCGTCGGCGCCTCCTCCAGCGGGGGCAGCCACACCTGGTGCGCCGGCGGGCCCTGGCCCTGCATCCGCTGGACCATGACGTCGAGCACGGTGTCGGCGAGCGCGTCGTCGATCTCCGGCTCGGCCGCCTCGACGGCCACCGGCTCCTCGACGATCTGCTCGATGACCGGGGCCGCGGTGAAGGGCACCGGCATCCGCGTCGACCGGCCACCGGGGCCGCTGCGGCCGCCGCCACCCGGGCCGCGGTAGGTACCGGAGACGTATGCGGCCTTGAACTGGACCATCGTCTCGGTGTCGTACTTCAGGATGCCGGAACCGGGGACGTTGGGCAGGTGGTAGGCGTCCGGCACACCGATCGCGGTCCGCGACTCGGCCGCGGAGAACGTCCGCAGACCCAGCCGGTAGGACAGGAAGGTGTCCAGACCGCGCAGCTTGCCCTCTTCCAGACGCTGCGAGGCGAGCAGCATGTGCACACCCATCGAACGGCCGATACGGCCGATCTGGATGAACATCTCGATGAAGTCGGGCTTGGCGGCGAGCAGCTCGGAGAACTCGTCGATGATCATCACCAGCGACGGCAGCGGGTCCAGCGGGGCACCCGCGGCACGCGCCTTCTCGTAGTCGGTGATGTTGGCGTAGTTGCCCGCGGAGCGCAGCAGCTCCTGGCGCCGCTGGAGCTCACCGGTGATCGAGTCGCGCATGCGGTCGATCAGTGTGACGTCCTCACCGAGGTTGGTGATGACCGCCGCGACGTGCGGCATCTCCGACATACCGGTGAAGGTGGCGCCACCCTTGAAGTCCGCGAGGATGAAGTTCAGCGTCTCCGAGGAGTGCGTGACCGCGAGCGCCAGCACCAGGGTGCGCAGCACCTCGGACTTACCGGAACCGGTCGCACCGACGCACAGGCCGTGCGGGCCCATGCCCTGCTGCGAGGCTTCCTTGATGTCCAGCATGACCGGCTGGCCGTCACGGTCGACACCGAGCGGGACGCGCAGGCGCTCGGCCAGCGTCCGGGGCCGCCACGTACGCGACACGTCCAGGGAACCGGCGTCGCCGATGTTGAGCAGGTCGGTGAAGTCCATGGAGGACAGCAGCGGATCCTCGCCGTCGGCACCCGATCCCGCCCGCAGCGGGGCCAGCTGACGCGCCAGCGCCTCCGACTCGGCGATCGACAGGGTGTCGCAGACACCGTGGTAGACCGCGCCGCTGGCCGACTCCAGCACCAGCTTGCCCGGCCACACCTGCACGGCCAGACCACCGCGGATCTCGTCCAGGTCGCCCGGGACGACCTCCAGGATGGTGACGCCCTGCAGGCCCTCGGCACCGGCGATCACCGAGTCCATCGGGACCTCGCCGCCGTCGAGCACGACCACGACATGCGGGGTGTCGGTCACCGGAGTGCCCTGCGGGTTGAACCGCCCGCGGCCCTCCAGCTCGTCCGCCAGCAGCTCCTCGACCTCACCGAGGTCGCCGACGACCAGCCGGCGGCTGCCCGCGCCGTCCGTGGACTTGTCCTGGACCTGCGGCAGCCACTTCGTCCACTCCCACTCGGCCTGCGCACCGGGCGCGGCGACGACCGCCACCACCAGGTCCTCGGGCGAGTGCAGGGTGCACAGCTGGGCGAGGATGGCGCGCGAGGCGCCGTAGACCGTGTCCGGGTCGCCGGAGACGGTCAGGTGGTAGAAGGCGCGCAGCGAGACCGCCAGCGGCAGGCTGTCCAACTGCCCGTGCTTGTCGAGGAACTCCTTCATCGCATGCGCGGTGAGCGGTTCCAGCTCGTCGACCGGCGCGGTCTCCGGCGCCCTCAGCGGAGTGGCCAACTGCTGCGGCCCGAGCCCGAGGCGTACCTGCCCGAAGTCGGGGTCGGTCGCCCGCCGTTCCCACACCCGTTTGCCCTCGGCCACGATGGACCACAACTGGCTCGGATCGGGGTGCGTGAAGAGCTGCGCATCCCGCTGCTTGCGCGCGGTGCGCCGCACCTCTTTACGCTTCTGCGTCAGGTACTTGAGGTAATCCTGACGCTCCTGAAGCATTTGTCCGGAAGGCCCCTGGCGGGCTTTGACGATCTGTACGATCGCCATTGCCAGAGTGGACGCCACCATAAAGCCGCCCATGATTTTCATGAACGGCTGGTTGCCCATGAACAGGAATCCCGCGGATGACGCCATGCCCATCATGGGCATAAGGGTCATCAGCATGTTCTCCGATTCGCCTTCACGCGGCAGCTCCGGAGGTGCCTCGAGTGTCACCTCCTCCGAGGGAACTTCGGGTGGCAGCGCGCGGGGCGGGCGCTTGACGATGACAACGCTCACCGAGGCATCAGTCCTTCATGCATCTCGCAGTCTCGGACCGCCCCCGTTGGATTCGACGGTCCCCCCGAGCCAAGTCCTTGGCCCGAACCAGGCGTTGATCCTACTGTTAAGCGTCAAGTCTCGGGGTGGGTGGGGCGGTCGCTGAATTGGACGGTACGCTGACGCCTCGCGAGCGTGCCGACAGCCCCGCAGTGACGGCTCTATATATACGGCGCGCGAAGCGACAAAACGCCCAACGGATAGGGGGAACCGCCAGGTGAGCACGAGCACTGGCACCGGCTTTTGCCGGGTCACAGTCGCCGCGCCGGACGCACGGATCGACGTGGCTCTGCCGGAGGACGTCGCACTCGTCGACATTTATCCGGAGATCCTGCGGCTCTCCGGGCAGTCCCAGGTCGAAGGCGCACCGACCGGCTACCACCTCGTACGCCGCGACGGCACGGTCCTCGACGCCGGGCAGTCGCTCGCACAGCAGCAGATCCTCGACGGCGACCTGCTGCTGCTGAAGCCGTTCGCCGAATCGCTGCCGCTCCCGGTCTTCGACGACGTCTCCGACGCCGTCGCCTCCGCGGTCAAGCGCAACCGCAGCCGCTGGAGCGACGACCTGATGCACCTCGTCGGCCTCACCGCCGGCGTGCTGCTGCTCGTGATGATGGCGTTCGCCCTGTGGTTCTCCAACCCCGTCGACCGCGACATGCACCGCCTGCCCGGCATCATCGCCGGTGTCGTCGGCATCGTCCTGGTCGCGCTGGCCGGCGTCCGCGCCCGGGTCTACGACGACCACGGCTCCTCCATCGCGCTGGGCCTGGCCGCGCTGCCGCATCTGCTGATCGCCGGCTCCGGCATCTTCCCCGTCGACGAGGGCGCCGGCCCCGGCCGGCTGCACCTGCTCGTCGGCTGTGTGACCGTCCTCATCGCCTCCGTGCTGCTGGTGGTCCTGCTGCCGCGCGGTGACGCTCCCTTCGTGGCGGCCGCCTTCCTGTCCGCCATCGGCACCCTCGCGGTCTTCGCCGCGATCCTCACCGACGCCCAGCCCCGCGAGGTCGCCGCCGTCACCGCCGTCGTCGCCATCGCGATGGTCGCCTGGCTGCCCGGTCTCTCCGCCCGCTTCGCCCGGCTGCCCATCGGCTACAAGTCGCCCGACCAGATCGCCAAGGGCTCCTTCGACAACGGCGGCGAGACCGAGTCCGTCGACTTCGTCAAGATCGGCAACCAGGCCAAGCGCGGGCACGAGCTGCTGCTCGGCCTGGTCGCCGGCTGCGCCGCCCTGGTCGTGGGCTCGGCCGGTATCGTCCTGGGCTTCTCCGACAACATGTGGGCCCAGCTGCTGGCCCTGACCGCCGGCATCACGATCATGCTCCGCGCCCGGCTCTTCGACTACACCGCGCAGGTCGCCTGCCTGACCATCGCCGGCATCCTGACGATCGTCCTGCTGATCCTGGGCATCACGCTGCACCCGCCGACGGACATCTTCGTCGACCTCATGCAGTACCAGGACTCCGGTCCGCTGAACATCCGCACCGTCTGGTTCTCCAGCAGCATCGCGGTGGGCGCCGCCCTCCTGGTCGGCGTCGGCCTGATCGTCCCGCGCAAGGGCGTCACTCCCTTCTGGGGCCGGATCTTCGACGTCTTCGACGGTCTGATCCTGCTGTCCCTGGTGCCGCTGTGCCTGGCGGTCCTGGACGTCTACAACGAGGTGCGCGGCCTCACCGGCGGCTAGCGCGCCCACCCCGCCCGTGCCACGGCCCCCCGACCACCCGGTCGGGGGGCCGTTCGCAGCTGGTACGCTGTGTGACGGTCCGGTCGAGTCATCCAAGATCCCCTGTGAAGTAAATCCAGGGGCGCTCACGGACCGAAACCCAGAGGAGTACCGCGTGTCGCTCGACGCCGCTACGAAGAAGCAGATCATGGCCGAGTTCGCCACCAAGGAGGGTGACACCGGTTCCCCCGAGGTCCAGGTCGCGATGCTCACCCGCCGCATCTCGGACCTGACCGAGCACCTCAAGACCCACAAGCACGACCACCACTCCCGCCGTGGTCTGCTGCTGCTCGTCGGCCAGCGCCGTCGCCTGCTGCAGTACCTGGCGAAGAAGGACATCACGCGCTTCCGCGCGCTGGTCGAGCGCCTGGGCATCCGCCGCGGCGCGGCGGGCGCCAAGTAATCCACAAAAGCGCCGCATAGGGAGCGGTTCCCACCGGGGGCCGCTCCCTTTGCCGTACGCACCGGACGCCTACGCCATCTCACGGTGGACGGAAGCTTTGTAGTCTGGTGCCATATCGCAAAACTGAACGCGGTAGGAGCGCCTCCTGGCCGCCGGTCCTCGGTAGTGGCCCCCGGACGGTCCATGCACGGCATGCGACCCCCTCCGGGAGCTTCGATCGAAGACCGGCCCGCACCGGCGCTCCACCGAAGACGGTCTGCCGCCATACGGGCAGCAGACGCAGACGAGGAGATATTCCTGGTGGAGAACGAGACCCACTACGCCGAAGCCGTGATCGACAACGGCAGCTACGGCACCCGCACCATCCGCTTCGAGACGGGCCGCCTGGCCAAGCAGGCCGCCGGCTCCGCCGTCGCGTACCTGGACGACGACACCATGGTGCTGTCGGCCACCACCGCCTCCAAGAACCCGAAGGACCAGCTGGACTTCTTCCCGCTGACCGTCGACGTCGAGGAGCGGATGTACGCAGCCGGGAAGATCCCCGGCTCCTTCTTCCGTCGTGAGGGCCGCCCCTCCGAGGACGCCATCCTCACCTGTCGCCTGATCGACCGCCCGCTGCGCCCGTCCTTCAAGAAGGGCCTGCGCAACGAGATCCAGATCGTCGAGACGATCATGGCGCTCAACCCCGACCACCTCTACGACGTGGTCGCCATCAACGCCGCCTCCTGCTCCACGCAGCTGGCCGGCCTGCCCTTCTCCGGCCCCATCGGCGGTACCCGCGTCGCCCTGATCAAGGGCCAGTGGGTGGCGTTCCCGACCCACACCGAGCTCGAGGACGCCGTCTTCGACATGGTCGTGGCCGGCCGCGTCCTCCCGGACGGCGACGTCGCGATCATGATGGTCGAGGCCGAGGCCACCGAGAAGACCATCCAGCTCGTCAAGGACGGCGCCGAGGCCCCGACCGAAGAGGTCGTCGCCGCCGGTCTCGAGGCCGCGAAGCCGTTCATCAAGGTCCTGTGCAAGGCGCAGTCGGACCTCGCCGCCAAGGCCGCGAAGCCCGTCGGCGAGTTCCCGGTCTTCCTTGAGTACCAGGACGACGTCCTGGAGGCGCTGACCAAGGCCGTCAAGGACGAGCTCACGCAGGCGCTGACCATCGCCGGCAAGCAGGACCGCGAGGCCGAGCTGGACCGCGTCAAGGGCCTGGCCGCCGAGAAGCTGCTGCCGGAGTTCGAGGGCCGCGAGAAGGAGATCTCCGCCGCGTACCGCTCGCTGACCAAGACCCTGGTCCGTGAGCGCGTCATCAAGGAGAAGAAGCGCATCGACGGCCGCGGCGTCACGGACATCCGTACGCTCGCCGCCGAGGTCGAGGCGATCCCGCGGGTGCACGGCTCCGCCCTGTTCGAGCGTGGCGAGACCCAGATCCTGGGCGTCACCACCCTCAACATGCTCCGCATGGAGCAGCAGCTGGACACCCTCTCCCCGGTGACCCGCAAGCGCTACATGCACAACTACAACTTCCCGCCGTACTCCGTCGGTGAGACCGGCCGCGTGGGCTCGCCCAAGCGCCGCGAGATCGGCCACGGCGCGCTGGCCGAGCGCGCCATCGTGCCGGTGCTGCCGACCCGCGAGGAGTTCCCGTACGCGATCCGTCAGGTCTCCGAGGCCCTCGGCTCCAACGGATCCACGTCCATGGGCTCGGTCTGCGCCTCGACCATGTCGCTGTTCAACGCCGGTGTGCCCCTCAAGGCCCCGGTCGCGGGCATCGCCATGGGCCTGATCTCCCAGGAGATCGACGGCGAGACCCACTACGTCACCCTCACCGACATCCTCGGTGCGGAGGACGCCTTCGGTGACATGGACTTCAAGGTCGCCGGCACGAAGACCTTCGTGACCGCCCTCCAGCTGGACACCAAGCTGGACGGCATCCCGGCCTCCGTCCTGGCCGCGGCCCTCAAGCAGGCCCGCGACGCGCGGATGCACATCCTGGACGTGATGAACGAGGCGATCGACGTTCCGGACGAGATGTCCCCGAACGCGCCGCGGATCATCACCGTCAAGATCCCGGTGGACAAGATCGGTGAGGTCATCGGCCCCAAGGGCAAGATGATCAACCAGATCCAGGAGGACACCGGCGCCGACATCACGATCGAGGACGACGGCACGATCTACATCGGTGCCGCCGACGGCCCGGCCGCCGAGGCCGCCCGCGCCACGATCAACGGCATCGCCAACCCGACCATGCCGGAGGTCGGCGAGCGCTACCTGGGCACGGTCGTCAAGACCACCACCTTCGGTGCGTTCGTCTCCCTGCTCCCGGGCAAGGACGGCCTGCTGCACATCTCGCAGATCCGCAAGCTCGCCGGTGGCAAGCGCGTGGAGAACGTCGAGGACGTGCTCGCGGTGGGCGCCAAGGTCCAGGTCGAGATCGCCGAGATCGACCAGCGCGGCAAGCTCTCCCTGATCCCCGTGATCGAGGAGGAAGACGCCGCTAAGGCCGACACGAAGGACGACACCGACAAGTGACGTCGCGTACGCACAGGACGACGGCCCGCACCTCTTCGGAGGGGCGGGCCGTCGCCCGTACCCAAACGCTTCTCAAAGGCACCGCGGGCGCCGGCACGGTCCGCCGGACCACCCTCCCCGGCGGCCTGCGCATCGTCACCGAGACGCTGCCGTCGGTCCGCTCCGTGACCTTCGGGATCTGGGCGAACGTCGGCTCCCGCGATGAGACCCCGGCCCTCAACGGCGCCACGCACTACCTCGAGCACCTGCTCTTCAAGGGCACCGAGCGGCGCAGCGCGCTGGACATCTCCGCCGCCATCGACGCGGTCGGCGGCGAGATGAACGCCTTCACCGCGAAGGAGTACACCTGCTACTACGCGCGGGTGCTCGACACCGACCTGCCGCTGGCCATAGACGTGGTCTGCGACATGCTCACCGGCTCGCTGATCGAGGCCGAGGACGTGGACGCCGAGCGCGGCGTCATCCTCGAAGAGATCGCGATGACCGAGGACGACCCCGGCGACTGCGTGCACGACCTGTTCGCGCACACCATGCTCGGTGACACCCCGCTCGGCCGCCCGGTCCTGGGCACCGTCGACACCGTCAACGCCCTCACCGCCGACCGCGTCCGCCGGTTCTACAAGAAGCACTACGACCCCACGCACCTGGTCGTCACCGCCGCCGGCAACATCGACCACGCCAAGGTCGTCCGCATGGTCCGCCGTGCCTTCGAGCAGGCCGGGGCGCTGGACCGGACCGACGCCGTCCCGATCGCCCCGCGCTCCGGCACCCGCGCCATCCGCACCACCGGCCGCGTGGAGCTGCTCAACCGCAAGACCGAGCAGGCCCATGTGATCCTCGGGATGCCCGGCATGGCACGCACCGACGACCGCCGCTGGGCGATGGGCGTGCTGAACACGGCCCTGGGCGGCGGCATGTCCTCCCGGCTCTTCCAGGAGGTCCGGGAGAAGCGCGGCCTGGCCTACAGCGTGTACTCGTACACCTCGGGCTTCGCCGACTGCGGCCTCTTCGGCGTCTACGCCGGCTGCCGTCCCAACCAGGTGCACGACGTCCTGAAGATCTGCCGCGACGAGCTCGACCAGGTGGCGGCGCACGGCCTCAGCGACGACGAGATCCACCGTGCCATCGGCCAGCTGCGCGGCTCCACCGTCCTCGGCCTGGAGGACACCGGCGCGCTGATGCACCGCATCGGCAAGAGCGAGCTGTGCTGGGGCGGACAGATGTCGGTCGACGAGATGCTCGCCCGGATAGCGGCCGTCACCCCCGACGAGGTCCGCGAGGTGGCCCGCGACGTGCTCGGCCACCGCCCCTCGCTGTCCGTCATCGGCCCCCTGAAGGACCGGCAGGCGGCACGCCTGGACGACGTCGTCGCCTAGGCCCGCCGCCGTACCACCGAGAGAGAGACTGGAAACGATGAGCAAGCTGCGCGTGGCCGTACTCGGAGCCCAGGGACGCATCGGCTCCGAGGCCGTACGGGCCGTCGAGGCCGCCGAGGACATGGAGCTGGTCGCCGGGCTCGGCCGGGGGGACAAGCTGGAGACGCTGGTCGAGGCCGGCGCCCAGGTCGTGGTCGAGCTGACCAACCCCGGCGCGGTGATGGGCAACCTCGACTTCTGCGTGCGGCACGGCATCCACGCGGTGGTCGGCACCACCGGCTGGACCGACGAGCGCCTCGCGCAGCTGCGCACCTCGCTCGCCGCCTCGCCGGAGGCGGGCGTGCTGATCGCCCCGAACTTCTCCATCGGTGCGGTGCTGACCATGCGGTTCGCCCAGCAGGCGGCGCGCTTCTTCGAGTCGGTCGAGGTCGTCGAGCTGCACCACCCGAAGAAGGCGGACGCCCCGTCCGGCACCGCGGCCCGCACCGCCCAGCTGATCGCCAAGGCCCGCGAGGAGGCCGGCTGCGCCCCGCAGCCGGACGCCACCAGCACCGCGCTGGACGGTGCCCGCGGCGCGGACGTGGACGGCGTGCCGGTGCACTCGGTACGGCTGCGCGGGCTGCTGGCCCACCAGGAGGTGCTGTTCGGCGGGGAGGGCGAGACCCTCACCATCCGCCACGACTCCCTCCACCACAGCAGCTTCATGCCGGGCATCCTGCTCGGTGTGCGCCGCGTGGTGAGCACGCCGGGCCTGACCGTGGGCCTGGAACACTTCCTCGACCTGGACTGAGGCGGACGGTCATGGGCGGCAAGATCACGTACTTCTTCCTCGCCACCGTGCTGGTGATCGTCTTCGGCGTGGTGGCGCTGGAGGGCGTACTCCTGCTGCTGACCGGTGAGCCGGCCGCGATGGGGATGGGCGCGGTGGCCTTCGTGCTGCCGTGCATCGGCGCCTGGTTCCTCTGGCACAACACCCGCTTCGCGCGCGACGCGCACCGGCTGGCGCACGCGCTGGAGGCCGAGGGCGCACTGCCGGTCGACGAGCTGGAGCGGACCCCCGGCGGCCGGATCGACCGCGACGCGGCCGATGCGGTCTTTGCCCGGCGGCAGGCCGAGACGGAGGACGCGCCGGGCGACTGGCGCACGTGGTTCCGCCTCGCGGTCGCCTACCACGACGCCCGGGACACCCCGCGCGCCCGCAAGGCCATGCAGCGCGCGATCGCGCTGCACGACGGCGCTCCGTCCCAGCCCGCCTGACCGGGAGCGCGCCCGGTCCCGCCGGATCGCGCCGGGGACCTGTCCGACCCCGCTCTGCGGACAGGCCTCAGGCGCGGTACTCCGCCGCCCAGGCCTCCAGCACGTCGGTGGCCCGTTCGAACGCGTCCGGGCGGTGCAGGAAGTCGGCGTTGTGGTCGGTGACCAGGGTCCGCAGCGGCCCGCCCCGCCTGCGGTCGACGACCAGGGCCTGCCCCTGCACCGTCCGCGGCAGCCCCAGCCAGCGCACCGGCTGCTGGCGGGTCCGCACCGACGCGACGGCGCTCCACGGCTCCGTCGTCGTACGCAGCAGGTTCACCTGCCGCAGGCCGTGCGCGCTGACCCACACGCCCACCCTCAGCAGCCGCAGCGCGAGGGCGATCGTCAGGGCGCCGACCGCCGCGACGATCCCGGCGCCGGGCAGCGAGCCGGCCATCGCGATGATCATCGAGGAGAGCAGTACGAACGAGGCGAGCAGCAAAAGCACCGACGCCGCCCCCACCCGCCACGGTCCGGGGCGGTAGGGACGGCGCCAGTGGTCGGGCTCGTCATGAGGCAGCGCGGCCGAATCCGCGGCATCGAGGTCGCGGTCGGCCGTCAGGAAGGGCAGGGGCACGGCTGATCCTCACTCGGGGCGGCTCAGCACATACGAACGTGCTGACGGTAGCTGTGACCGGTGAGGCTATCGGGACCTGCGGAGCGGAACCACCCGGTGGTCCGCCCCGCTCGCCCGTTCAGCGATGGGCCGCCTCGGACTGATGCGTCCGATTCGGGGCCGAGCTGTCCTGCTGCAGCGCGGGAACGCCGAACAGCAGGGCGCCGGCCAGGCCGCCCACGACTGTCAGCGTGATCAGTGACTGGCCGAGGAGCTGCGCGCGGGAGGCGCGCTCGCGCGGCGGGGGAGTGACATTGCTGCGGAACCGGTCTGCCTCGGCAACGAAGGCGAACGGGACGGGCTCTCGCCGGCGGAACATGAGCGGGCTCTCCTAGGAACCTCGAAGTGGGCACTGTCACAGGGTTAGACGTATGTGGCGTCCGATTGGTGCCCGTTTTCCGAGACTTCTGTGAAAAATATCAACTCCCGCTCCACGCCCTGCTACAGGCCGTCCCTTTTGCGGCTAACGCGGCATCACGCCGCATTCTCTCGGCTGTCAGTGCCGGGCCGTAGGCTGGTCGCGCACGAGGATCGAACGGAAGGAACCGCCGGTGTCCCACACCCCCGCCGAGAGCACTGAGAGCCCTGACGGCGCAGCCGTCAGCTTCCGGAGCGAGGTGACGGTCGAGCTGGTCAAGCACAGCGCCGCGGACAGCGACGTGCTGTGGGCGGCCCGCGTCTCCACGGCCGGCGAGCAGTCCCTCGAGGAGCTGCAGAAGGACCCGGAGCGCTCCAAGGGCTTGATCAACTACCTGATGCGGGACCGGCACGGCAGCCCCTTCGAGCACAACTCCATGACGTTCTTCATCAGCGCGCCGATCTTCGTCTTCCGCGAGTTCATGCGCCACCGCGTCGGCTGGTCGTACAACGAGGAGTCCGGTCGCTACCGCCAGCTGGACCCGGTCTTCTACGTCCCCGGGGAGTCCCGCAAGCTCGTCCAGCAGGGCCGCCCCGGCAAGTACGAGTTCGTCGAGGGCACCCAGGCGCAGCAGGAGCTCACCGGCCGCGTCATGGAGGACTCCTACCGCCAGGCGTACGAGGCCTATCAGGAGATGCTCGCCGCCGGCGTCGCCCGCGAGGTCGCCCGCGCCGTGCTCCCCGTCGGTCTGTTCTCCTCCATGTACGCGACCTGCAACGCACGCTCCCTGATGCACTTCCTCGGCCTGCGCACGCAGCACGAGCAGGCGAAGGTGCCGTCCTTCCCGCAGCGCGAGATCGAAATGGTCGGGGAGCAGATGGAGGCCCACTGGGCCAAGCTCATGCCGCTCACGTACGGCGCATTCAACGCCAACGGTCGGATCGCGCCGTAAAGCCCAGGCGGCGGGCCGGGCGCCGGGCCCGCAGGGCAGGCATGCGAGATGTCCGGATTGCGGCCCTTTGAGAAGTTCATCTACGCTGAACAGACGGACCCGGCACTGCTTGAACCCCCGAGCAGGCAGTGCCGGAGTCCACATCCCTGCTCCCCGGAGGCGCACCCCGCGGTGAGCTACGAGTAGCGTGGGACCCATGGCTCCGACTTCCACACCGCAGACCCCCTTCGGGCGGGTGCTGACCGCAATGGTCACGCCGTTCACGGCGGATGGCGCCCTCGACCTCGACGGCGCGCAGCGGCTCGCCGCACACCTGGTGGACGCCGGTAACGACGGCCTCGTCGTCAACGGCACCACCGGAGAGTCCCCGACCACGAGCGACGCGGAGAAAGCGCAGCTCGTCCGCGCCGTGGTCGATGCGGTCGGCGATCGTGCCTTTGTCGTCGCCGGAGCCGGCACCAACGACACCCACCACAGCCTCGAGCTGGCCCGCGCCGCCCAGGACGCCGGCGCCCATGGCCTGCTCGCGGTGACGCCGTACTACAGCAAGCCGCCGCAGGAGGGCCTGCTGCGGCACTTCACGGCCATCGCGGACGCCACCGACCTGCCGGTCATGCTCTATGACATCCCCGGCCGCAGCGGCGTCCCGATCAACACCGAGACCATCGTCCGGCTGGCCGAGCACCCCCGGATCGTCGCCAACAAGGACGCCAAGGGCGACCTCGGCCGCGCCAGCTGGGCCATCGCGCGCTCCGGCCTCGCCTGGTACAGCGGCGACGACATGCTGAACCTCCCGCTGCTCTCGGTCGGAGCCATCGGGTTCGTCTCCGTGGTGGGCCATATCGTCACCCCCGAGCTGCGCGCCCTCCTGGACGCCCACCTCAACGGCGACGTCACCAAGGCCACCGAGATCCACCAGAAGCTGCTGCCCGTCTTCACCGGCATGTTCCGCACCCAGGGCGTGATCACGACCAAGGCCGCCCTCGGCCTGCAGAACCTGCCCGCCGGCCCGCTGCGCCTGCCGCTCGTCGAGCTCTCCCCCGAGGAGACCGAACAGCTCAAGCGCGATCTCGCCGCCGGCGGGGTACAGCTCTGAACACAGACTTCATAACTGAATACGGACCAACAACCGCCACATAGCAAGTGCACGAATGTCATGCGCGCCACGTGCCTCGACGGCAGCGTGGCGTGTGTGGTGAGGAGAGTCTTTTGAGTCA
Source organism: Streptomyces sirii (assembly GCF_045690365.1). Taxonomy (NCBI): domain Bacteria; kingdom Bacillati; phylum Actinomycetota; class Actinomycetes; order Kitasatosporales; family Streptomycetaceae; genus Streptomyces; species Streptomyces sirii. The sequence goes on from NZ_CP147982.1 coordinate 6,574,224, forward strand.
TCCGCATCCTGAGCTCGGCGCGCCGCCGAAGCTTCCCAAGGGCGGCCTGCGCGTCACCCCCCTCGGCGGCCTGGGGGAGATCGGCCGCAACATGACGGTCTTCGAATACGGTGGCCGGCTGCTGATCGTCGACTGCGGAGTGCTCTTCCCCGAGGAGGAGCAGCCCGGAATCGACCTGATCCTGCCGGACTTCTCGTCCGTCAGGGACCGCCTCGACGACATCGACGGCATCGTGCTCACGCACGGCCACGAGGACCACATCGGCGGTGTCCCCTACCTCCTGCGCGAGAAGCCGGACATCCCGCTGATCGGCTCCAAGCTGACCCTCGCCCTGATCGAGGCCAAGCTCCAGGAGCACCGGATCCGCCCCTACACCCTGGAGGTGAAGGAGGGGCACACCGAGAAGATCGGCTCCTTCGACTGCGAGTTCGTCGCGGTCAACCACTCCATCCCCGACGCGCTGGCCGTCGCCATCCGCACCCCCGCGGGCATGGTCGTCCACACCGGCGACTTCAAGATGGACCAGCTCCCGCTGGACCGCCGCCTCACCGACCTCCCCGCGTTCGCCAGGCTCGGCGAGGAGGGCATCGACCTCCTCCTCTCCGACTCCACGAACGCCGAGGTCCCCGGCTTCGTCCCGCCCGAGCGCGATATCTCCAACGTGCTGCGCCAGGTGTTCGCGAACGCCCAGAAGCGGATCATCGTCGCCAGCTTCGCCAGCCATGTGCACCGCATCCAGCAGATCCTCGACGCGGCCCATGAGTACGGCCGCCGGGTCGCCTTCGTCGGCCGCTCGATGGTCCGCAACATGGGCATCGCCCGTGAGCTGGGATATCTGAAGGTCCCGGCAGGCCTGGTCGTCGACGTCAAGACCCTCGACGACCTCCCCGACGACGAGGTCGTGCTGGTCTGCACGGGCTCCCAGGGCGAGCCGATGGCGGCGCTGTCCCGGATGGCCAACCGCGACCACCAGATCCGGATCGTCCAGGGCGACACGGTGATCCTGGCGTCCTCGCTCATCCCCGGCAACGAGAACGCGGTCTACCGGGTGATCAACGGACTGACCCGCTGGGGCGCCAACGTCGTCCACAAGGGCAACGCCAAGGTCCATGTCTCGGGCCACGCCTCGGCCGGCGAGCTGCTGTACTTCTACAACATCTGCAAGCCGAAGAACCTGATGCCGGTGCACGGCGAATGGCGCCATCTGCGCGCCAACGCCGAGCTGGGTGCGCTGACCGGTGTGCCGAAGGACCGGATCGTGATCGCCGAGGACGGCGTCGTGGTCGACCTGGTCGACGGCGTCGCGAGGATCTCCGGCAAGGTCCAGGCGGGCTATGTCTACGTCGACGGCCTGTCGGTCGGCGATGTCACCGAGGCCCACCTCAAGGACCGCCGGATCCTGGGCGACGAGGGCATCATCTCCGTCTACTTGGTCGTGGACAGCAGCACCGGCAAGATCGTCGGTGGCCCGAACATCCACGCCCGCGGCTCGGGAATCGACGACGCCGCCTTCTCCGCCGTGATCCCCAAGATCGATGAGGCCCTCGCCAAGTCGGCTCAGGACGGCATCACCGAGCCCCACCAGCTCCAGCAGCTGGTCCGCCGCTCGGTCGGCAAGTGGGTGTCGGACAACTACCGTCGCCGCCCGATGATCCTCCCTGTGGTCGTCGAGGTCTGACGCACAGAGTCGTACGAAGGTACTCAAGTCGGAGCGGGGCGCCTGGATTTGCATCCAGGCGCCCCGCTCCAGTACGTTTACGGCTCCGCCTGAACGGGAAGCCCCGCGCGCTGTGCGTACGGATCGCTTCCCACACCAGACGGAATTCCGACCCAGAGGAATCTGATAAAGTCGGATCAGCCGAAAGGCAAAACTCCTCCGACGAAAATCGGAACCGGAATCCAAGCGAAACCGGATCTGATAGAGTCGGAAACGCGAAGAAGTCGAAAGACCGAAACGCACCGGCGAAAATCGGAGCCGCAAGGATCTGATAGAGTCGGAAACGCAAGACCGAAGGGAAGCGCCCGGAGATCCTGGTGAAACAGGAACAAAGGAAGCGTCCGTTCCTTGAGAACTCAACAGCGTGCCAAAAGTCAACGCCAGATATGTTGATACCCCGTCGACCGGAAACATCCGGGAGATGAGGTTCCTTTGAAAGTCCTACCAGCACAATGTGCGGGTAGGCAACACACAGCGAGGACGCTGTGAACGAGCAGGCTTATTCCGCCTGCTTGTTCCGCTCAACGCGAGTGTCACCCGCCGTTTTTCATTAAACGCAGTCGGGTAAAGCATTCACGGAGAGTTTGATCCTGGCTCAGGACGAACGCTGGCGGCGTGCTTAACACATGCAAGTCGAACGATGAACCTCCTTCGGGAGGGGATTAGTGGCGAACGGGTGAGTAACACGTGGGCAATCTGCCCTTCACTCTGGGACAAGCCCTGGAAACGGGGTCTAATACCGGATATGACGCGCGACCGCATGGTCTGTGCGTGGAAAGCTCCGGCGGTGAAGGATGAGCCCGCGGCCTATCAGCTTGTTGGTGGGGTAATGGCCTACCAAGGCGACGACGGGTAGCCGGCCTGAGAGGGCGACCGGCCACACTGGGACTGAGACACGGCCCAGACTCCTACGGGAGGCAGCAGTGGGGAATATTGCACAATGGGCGAAAGCCTGATGCAGCGACGCCGCGTGAGGGATGACGGCCTTCGGGTTGTAAACCTCTTTCAGCAGGGAAGAAGCGAGAGTGACGGTACCTGCAGAAGAAGCGCCGGCTAACTACGTGCCAGCAGCCGCGGTAATACGTAGGGCGCAAGCGTTGTCCGGAATTATTGGGCGTAAAGAGCTCGTAGGCGGCTTGTCACGTCGGATGTGAAAGCCCGGGGCTTAACCCCGGGTCTGCATTCGATACGGGCAGGCTAGAGTTCGGTAGGGGAGATCGGAATTCCTGGTGTAGCGGTGAAATGCGCAGATATCAGGAGGAACACCGGTGGCGAAGGCGGATCTCTGGGCCGATACTGACGCTGAGGAGCGAAAGCGTGGGGAGCGAACAGGATTAGATACCCTGGTAGTCCACGCCGTAAACGTTGGGAACTAGGTGTGGGCGACATTCCACGTCGTCCGTGCCGCAGCTAACGCATTAAGTTCCCCGCCTGGGGAGTACGGCCGCAAGGCTAAAACTCAAAGGAATTGACGGGGGCCCGCACAAGCAGCGGAGCATGTGGCTTAATTCGACGCAACGCGAAGAACCTTACCAAGGCTTGACATACGCCGGAAAACCCTGGAGACAGGGTCCCCCTTGTGGTCGGTGTACAGGTGGTGCATGGCTGTCGTCAGCTCGTGTCGTGAGATGTTGGGTTAAGTCCCGCAACGAGCGCAACCCTTGTTCTGTGTTGCCAGCATGCCCTTCGGGGTGATGGGGACTCACAGGAGACTGCCGGGGTCAACTCGGAGGAAGGTGGGGACGACGTCAAGTCATCATGCCCCTTATGTCTTGGGCTGCACACGTGCTACAATGGCCGGTACAATGAGCTGCGATACCGCGAGGTGGAGCGAATCTCAAAAAGCCGGTCTCAGTTCGGATTGGGGTCTGCAACTCGACCCCATGAAGTCGGAGTTGCTAGTAATCGCAGATCAGCATTGCTGCGGTGAATACGTTCCCGGGCCTTGTACACACCGCCCGTCACGTCACGAAAGTCGGTAACACCCGAAGCCGGTGGCCCAACCCCTTGTGGGAGGGAATCGTCGAAGGTGGGACTGGCGATTGGGACGAAGTCGTAACAAGGTAGCCGTACCGGAAGGTGCGGCTGGATCACCTCCTTTCTAAGGAGCACTTCTTACCAAGCCTGGCTTGGTCAGAGGCCAGTACATCAGCGAATGTCTGATGCTGGTTGCTCATGGGTGGAACGTTGACTATTCGGCACGGTTTCTGAGGGTTCATTAGTACTGCTTCGGCGTGGAACGTGGGTCTTGGGGGATCGTGTCGGGCACGTTGTTGGGTATCTGAGGGTACGGACTGTGAGTCTGGACCTTCGCGATGCCGGCCCCAGTGAACTCAGCCTTCGGGTTGGGGTGGTGGGTGGCTGGTCGTTGCTTGAGAACTGCACAGTGGACGCGAGCATCTGTGGCCAAGTTTTTAAGGGCGCACGGTGGATGCCTTGGCACCAGGAACCGATGAAGGACGTGGGAGGCCGCGATAGGCCCCGGGGAGCTGTCAACCGAGCTTTGATCCGGGGGTGTCCGAATGGGGAAACCCGGCAGTCGTCATGGGCTGTCACCCATACCTGAACACATAGGGTATGTGGAGGGAACGCGGGGAAGTGAAACATCTCAGTACCCGCAGGAAGAGAAAACAACCGTGATTCCGGGAGTAGTGGCGAGCGAAACCGGATGAGGCTAAACCGTATTGGTGTGATACCCGGCAGGGGTTGCCAGTGCGGGGTCGTGGGAGTTCTCTTTCATCGTCTGCCGGCGATGAGACGAGTCAGAAACCGTTGATGTAGGCGAAGGACATGCGAAAGGTCCGGCGTAGAGGGTAAGACCCCCGTAGCTGAAACATTGACGGCTCGTTTGAGAATCACCCAAGTAGCACGGGGCCCGAGAAATCCCGTGTGAATCTGGCGGGACCACCCGTTAAGCCTAAATATTCCCTGGTGACCGATAGCGGATAGTACCGTGAGGGAATGGTGAAAAGTACCGCGGGAGCGGAGTGAAATAGTACCTGAAACCGTGTGCCTACAAGCCGTGGGAGCGTCGCACAAGGACTTGTCCTTGTGTCGTGACTGCGTGCCTTTTGAAGAATGAGCCTGCGAGTTTGCGGTATGTTGCGAGGTTAACCCGTGTGGGGAAGCCGTAGCGAAAGCGAGTCCGAATAGGGCGTTGAGTAGCGTGCCCAAGACCCGAAGCGGAGTGATCTAGCCATGGGCAGGTTGAAGCGGAGGTAAGACTTCGTGGAGGACCGAACCCACCAGGGTTGAAAACCTGGGGGATGACCTGTGGTTAGGGGTGAAAGGCCAATCAAACTCCGTGATAGCTGGTTCTCCCCGAAATGCATTTAGGTGCAGCGTCGTGTGTTTCTTGCCGGAGGTAGAGCACTGGATAGGCGATGGGCCCTACCGGGTTACTGACCTTAGCCAAACTCCGAATGCCGGTAAGTGAGAGCGCGGCAGTGAGACTGTGGGGGATAAGCTCCATGGTCGAGAGGGAAACAGCCCAGAGCATCGACTAAGGCCCCTAAGCGTGTGCTAAGTGGGAAAGGATGTGGAGTCGCAGAGACAACCAGGAGGTTGGCTTAGAAGCAGCCACCCTTGAAAGAGTGCGTAATAGCTCACTGGTCAAGTGATTCCGCGCCGACAATGTAGCGGGGCTCAAGCACACCGCCGAAGTCGTGTCATTGCAGCATGAGGGCCAACGCCCGCTGTGATGGGTAGGGGAGCGTCGTGTGCCGGGTGAAGCAGCCGTGGAAACGAGTTGTGGACGGTTCACGAGTGAGAATGCAGGCATGAGTAGCGATACACACGTGGGAAACGTGTGCGCCGATTGACTAAGGGTTCCTGGGTCAAGCTGATCTGCCCAGGGTAAGTCGGGACCTAAGGCGAGGCCGACAGGCGTAGTCGATGGACAACCGGTTGATATTCCGGTACCCGCTTTGAAACGCCCAATATCGAATCCATTAATGCTAAGGCCGTGAAGCCGGCCTGGAGTCTTCGGACAAAGGGACGTGGTGGAGCCGCCGATCCAAGGTGGTAGTAGGTAAGCGATGGGGTGACGCAGGAAGGTAGTCCAGCCCGGGCGGTGGTTGTCCCGGGGTAAGGGTGTAGGACGCTGTCTAGGCAAATCCGGACAGCATATAAGTCTGAGACCTGATGCCGAGCCGATTGTGGTGAAGTGGATGATCCTATGCTGTCGAGAAAAGCCTCTAGCGAGTTTCATGGCGGCCCGTACCCTAAACCGACTCAGGTGGTCAGGTAGAGAATACCGAGGCGTTCGGGTGAACTATGGTTAAGGAACTCGGCAAAATGCCCCCGTAACTTCGGGAGAAGGGGGGCCATTTCCGGTGATGGGATTTACTTCCTGAGCTGGGGGTGGCCGCAGAGACCAGCGAGAAGCGACTGTTTACTAAAAACACAGGTCCGTGCGAAGCCGTAAGGCGATGTATACGGACTGACGCCTGCCCGGTGCTGGAACGTTAAGGGGACCGGTTAGTCACATTTCGGTGTGGCGAAGCTGAGAACTTAAGCGCCAGTAAACGGCGGTGGTAACTATAACCATCCTAAGGTAGCGAAATTCCTTGTCGGGTAAGTTCCGACCTGCACGAATGGCGTAACGACTTCTCGACTGTCTCAACCATAGGCCCGGTGAAATTGCATTACGAGTAAAGATGCTCGTTTCGCGCAGCAGGACGGAAAGACCCCGGGACCTTTACTATAGCTTGATATTGGTGTTCGGTTCGGCTTGTGTAGGATAGGTGGGAGACTTTGAAGCCGTGACGCCAGTCATGGTGGAGTCATTGTTGAAATACCACTCTGGTCGTGCTGGATGTCTAACCTGGGTCCGTGATCCGGATCAGGGACAGTGTCTGGTGGGTAGTTTAACTGGGGCGGTTGCCTCCTAAAGAGTAACGGAGGCGCCCAAAGGTTCCCTCAGCCTGGTTGGCAATCAGGTGTTGAGTGTAAGTGCACAAGGGAGCTTGACTGTGAGACTGACGGGTCGAGCAGGTACGAAAGTAGGGACTAGTGATCCGGCGGTGGCTTGTGGAAGCGCCGTCGCTCAACGGATAAAAGGTACCCCGGGGATAACAGGCTGATCTTCCCCAAGAGTCCATATCGACGGGATGGTTTGGCACCTCGATGTCGGCTCGTCGCATCCTGGGGCTGGAGTCGGTCCCAAGGGTTGGGCTGTTCGCCCATTAAAGCGGTACGCGAGCTGGGTTTAGAACGTCGTGAGACAGTTCGGTCCCTATCCGCTGTGCGCGTAGGAGTCTTGAGAAGGGCTGTCCCTAGTACGAGAGGACCGGGACGGACGAACCTCTGGTGTGCCAGTTGTCCTGCCAAGGGCATGGCTGGTTGGCTACGTTCGGAAAGGATAACCGCTGAAAGCATCTAAGCGGGAAGCCTGCTTCGAGATGAGGGCTCCCACCTCCTTGAGAGGGTAAGGCTCCCAGTAGACGACTGGGTTGATAGGCCAGATATGGAAGCCGGGTAACCGGTGGAGTTGACTGGTACTAATAGGCCGAGGGCTTGTCCTCAGTTGCTCGCGTCCACTGTGTAGGTTCTGAAGTAACGACCGTTGAGTCATGCTCCGGTTGGTTAACTTCATAGTGTTTCGGTGGTCATAGCGTTAGGGAAACGCCCGGTTACATTCCGAACCCGGAAGCTAAGCCTTTCAGCGCCGATGGTACTGCAGGGGGGACCCTGTGGGAGAGTAGGACGCCGCCGAACAATTCTTCAGCTCTGGTCCCTGAACCTTCGTGGTTCAGGGACCAGAGCTTTTTTGTTCTGATTTTCGGGTGGTGGGTGTAACGCGACGTTCACCTCATCTGACGAGGATCCGCCTCATGGGCACAGTGGGAACACTCAGGGCGGCCGGCGTACGCGCCGGTGACGAGGTCGTGTTGTCGGCGTACGGCAACGCCGAAGTGGCCCGGGCCGTGGTGGAGCTGGGCGCGGTGCCGGTGTTCGCCGAGGTGGATGCCGAGAGCTACTGCCTGGACCCGGCCGCGGTCGCGGACGCGGTGACCAGCCGGACCGCTGCCGTCGTGGCGATGCACCGGTTCGGGCGGCGGGCCGACGTCGGCTGGATCCGTGAAGTGGGGCAGCGGCACGGGCTGTTGGTGCTGGTCGAGGACGAGCCCGGGGCGGATCCGGCCGGGGCGGAGCTGCGTCGGGCGCATGCGGCGTATCTGGACAGCCGGCTCAACGGGGTCTGGACGCCGAAGCCGGCGGCGGGGCACACCTATGAGCAGTATGTGGTGCGGGTGCCGGGGAACGGGCGGCCGGACCGGGACGCGTTCGGGCGGGCGTTGCGTGCCAAGGGAGTTGTGTGCAAGGTGCCCGTGCTGGCGCCGGTCTACCGGATGCCGGGGTTGCGGCGGGATGTGTTTCTGCCGGAGACCGAGCGTGCGGTGGACGAGACGCTGGCGCTGCCCGTGCACATGGGAATGTCTCGGCGGGAGCTGCACAAGATGGTCGGTGCCTGCAATGCGCTGGGCGGATTGCTGCAGCCGGCCTTTTAGGCACGGTGGCGTCCGGTTCGAACTCGCCGCGGAGTTGGGGTAATATTCTTTCCGTTGCTGCGCCCCAATAGCTCAGTCGGCAGAGCGTCTCCATGGTAAGGAGAAGGTCTACGGTTCGATTCCGTATTGGGGCTCCAGAGGGCAAAGGCCCCCGCCGTTCGGCGGGGGCCTTTGCCGTATGCGCATGCGGTGTGCGGCGGCGGGTCAGTTCTTCGCGGGGATATAGGCCAGGCCGTGGGCACCGGAATCGTCGGTGCGATCGACCGTCAGAGTGGTGACGGGGCTCAGGTCCTGGAGGTCGACGACGGTCACCGTGTTGTCCAGGAGGCCGGAGACGTACGCGAGGCGGCCGTCGGGGGAGGAGGTGATGGTCAGGGGGAATCGCCCGACCTGTACTTCTCCGCGGGGGGTGAGGGTGTCGGGGGCGAAGACGGTCAGGGCGCCCGGGAGTTGGGTGCCGAGCGGGCCGCCGGAGGTGGTGGCCTGGCGCAGTTCGCCGGCGAGGAGGGTGCCGTCGGCGGTGGCGTGGACGGGCATGGTCTGGCCCTTGGTGGGGAGCGTGCGGACGGTCTCGTGGGTGGCGGTGTCGATGACGTGGAGGGCCGTGGGCGCCGGCGACGGCGTGGGGAACTCGGCCTTGGGGGCGGCGACGTAGACATGGCGGCCATCGGGGGCGACGGCGAGGCCTTCGCTGCCGGGGACGGGGATGCGGTGGGTGCAGACCCCGCGGACGAGGTCGACGACGGACACGAACGGGGCTTCCTTGTTGGTGGCGTAGCCGTGCCGTCCGTCGGGGGTGACGGTGAACCAGTGTGGGCCGGGAGCCATGGTGGAGATCCGGCCGAGGCGGGCGTGGGTGCGGGTGTCGATGACCACGACGCCGCCCGGCTCGGTGTCGGTGGCCTCGACGCTCACGTACAGCCGCGAGCGGGTGCGGTCCAGAGCCAGGCCGTGCGGGGCGTGGTCGGGGGAGATGTCGAGGGTCGCGACGATGGTGCGGGTGTCGACATCGATGACGGTGACCTCGTGGGACCGGCCCGTGTTGGCGTGGTAATAGCCGGAGCGGTAGGTGCTGGCGCAGTAGAGCAGCCGGCGGTCGGGGTCGAAGCACAGCTCGTGCGGCTGCGGCGGCACCCGCAGGACGTCGAGGCGCTCGTGGGTGGCGGCGTCGAAGAAGGTGACGGTGGAGCCGGTCTGGCTGACGACGGCGAGCTGATCGCCGGGCGAACCCGCGGTGGTAGGAGTCATGTGCCGTATCGTGCGCGGCCGTTGGGGCCGACTCCACTGCAGGTCGGGCACGGGTGCAGTGCACCGTACGCAAGGATGCTGGTGATGCCGGGGCAGCGGCCGGTGGGCTGTGAGGCAGCCCACACAAGCCGCGGCGGCCGCTGCTCCGGGGTGGTCAGCTCGTCTGGAATTCGGGGACGCGCATCGCGAGGATGGCCATGTCGTCGGAGGCCGGTTCGGCGGCGAAGCGCTCCACGGCGCGCAGCACGCGGGCGGCGACGGCGCCGGCGGTCAGGCCCGTACAGGTCGTCAGGACGTCGGTGAGGCCGTCGTCGCCGAGCATGCGGGTGCCCTCGCGGCGTTCGGTGACGCCGTCGGTGACGCACAGCAGGACGTCGCCGGGGTCGAGGGTGACGGTCTGTTCGTAGAGTTCGAGGTCGTCCATGACGCCGAGGAGTGGTTGGGGTTCGGCGGCCGGCTCGACGGTGCCGTCCTGGCGCAGGCGGAGCGGCAGGGGGTGGCCGGCGCAGACGACCTTGAGGATGGCGCTGCCGTCGTCCTGCGGCCACAGTTCGCCGTAAAGGAGCGTCAGGAAGCGGCTGCGGGCGCCCTCGTCGAGGATGGCGGCGTTGAGCCGTTCCAGGACGGCGGGGCCGCCGAAGCCCTCGCGGGCGAGCAGGCGCAGGGCGTGGCGGGCGAGGCCGGTGACGGCCGCCGCCTCCGGGCCCGTGCCGCAGACGTCGCCGATGGCGAAGCCGTAGGCGCCGTCGCGGATGGGGAAGAGGTCGTAGAAGTCGCCGCCGACCTCGTTGCCCTCACCGGCCGCGCGGTAGATGACCTCGATCTCGACGCCGGCGATGTCGGGCAGCGGCTCCGGGGGGAGCAGGCTGCGCTGGAGGGACTGACTGATGGCCGTGCGCTCTGAGTAGAGGCGGGCGTTGTCGAGGGCGAGGGCGGCCCGGCGGGAGAGGTCCTCGGCGAGTTCGAGGATCTCCTGGCGGAAGTGCTCCTCGGTGGGCTTGCCGAGGGTGAGCATGCCGATGACGCGGTTGCGGGCGACGAGGGGGAGCACCACGGTCTCGCCGCCTACGGCGGAGGCGGTGGCGAGGGTGGCGCCGGGGCCGCTGGAGGGGCGGGCGGCGTTGCCCAGGCCCAGGCTGCGCATGGAGGTGCGCACGGCGGCGTCGTGTGCGGCGTCGCCGGGGGCGGTCCATACCCGGGCGCCCGGGGTCGGGACCGGCTCGGGCGGGTCGACCTTCATCAGCAGGGTCTTGAGGCCGTCGATGCGGTCCTCGTCCTCGTGCAGGACGTAGGAGAGCTCGGGCTCGGAGGCCTGGTCGGCGACGGTGTAGACGGCGCACCACGTCGCGAGCGTGGGGACGGTCATCTGGGCCATCAGGGCCAGGGTCTGGTCGCGGTCGAGGGTGCCGGCCAGGAGGTCGGAGGCCTCGACGAGGAAGGACAGGGAGCCGCGGCGCAGCTTCTCCAGCTCGGTCAGGCGGGCGCGTTCGACGGCGAGGGCGATGCGGTCGGCGGCGAACTGCAGACGCAGCGCCTCTTCGTTCGTATAGCGGCCGGGTCCTTCGGCGGCGACGCCCAGGGAGCCGGTCAGCCGTCCCTCGACCTTCAGCGGGACGGTGACGACCGAGCGCATGCCCGTGCCGCTGAGCAGCGGTACGGCGCCGGGCACGGCGGTGAGGTCTTCGTGGACGGCGGGCATCCGGGCGGAGCCGTAGCGGCCGGATCCGGCCTCGACGGGGACGCGGGCGAACCGCTGGCGGGCGGAGGGCAGGCCTGTGGAGGCGCGTACCTCCAGCTCGGTCTCGTCGTCGGTGGCCAGCAGGAGGTAGGCGGCGTCACCGTCGAGCATGTCGCGGGCGCGTTCGACCGTGCGCTGGAGCAGACCGTCGAGGTCGTCGGGGGCCGGGGAGCCGATGAAGACCTCGAAGGGGTCGGACGGGCGTCCCTCGGACTGCACGGCCTGGGTGGCGGCGTCCGGTGCCGGCGTGCGCTGGGGGCTCTGCAGGATCGCCCGCTCGTGGTCGCGCACCAGGAGGCAGACCGTGGAGGCCTCGCCGTCGGCGTCGCGTACGCGCAGGTGGGAGGCGTATACGGGGACGACGCGGCCGTCGGCGCCGCGCATGCCGTAGGAGCCCTCCCAGCGGGAGAGCTGGAGCGCCTCGGCGATGCCGGTGCCGGTGCCGGGTGTGTGCGGCCAGGCGGCGAAGTCGGTGAGCGGCTTGCCGATGACCTGCTCGCGGTCGTAGGCGAAGAGGTCCTGGGCGTCCTCGTTCCAGAAGCTGATGCAGCCGCCGCGGTCGATCTGGACCACCGCGACCCGCACGCGGGGGTCGGCGACCGGGAGGGCGTCCACCGGGAGGGCGGGGCCGGCGGAGCGGGTGCCGGCGGGGCGCTCGGGCTGGTCGAGCTGGAACCAGACGTGCTTTTGCGCGGCGGTGTACTCCACGCCCCACCGGGAGGCCAGTGCGCCGCACAGCAGCAGACCGCGGCCGCCCTCGCGGTCCGGGTGGACGACGATCTGTCCGGCGTTCTGGAGCGGAATCTCACGTTCGGGGTATCGGTCGGCGACCGAGATCCGTACCCCTACGTCATTGCGCAGACACAGCACGTCGGCGGCCGTGCCGGCGTGCACCACGGCGTTGGTGACCAGCTCGCTGGTGAGGACGACGGCGTCGTCGACGATGTCGGCGCAGCCCCAGCCCTGGAGGGTGTCACGGACGAACGCACGGGCAGTGGCGACCGAGCGCCCCACCGGGTCGAAGGTTGCGGTGGCCCGCGCGGTGATCACTGGTCTCCTCATGCGTGTGTCGGTGATCTGCTCCCCCATGGTCGCGGCGCCCCTCCGAATACCTGTCGTGCTCGCACCACCGACCGGGAGTCTGAACCGGGGGGTGGACAGCCGTATGCCAGGTTACTTACCTTCGCCGCGACCGAGGATGCCGGTCACGTGTGTTTCCGCCCCAAACGTTCCCTGGGACGTGTGCGATGCTGCCGAACTGTTATGGCCTGGTTGGGCCATGGTGAAACACTGGGCAAGTATCAAGAGAAAGCCCGGGTGGAACGGTCGACCCTTCGGGAGGGACACGGTGGAGTCTGGCGCAGCGGCGCGGGGCGCAAGCACGCGCGCGAAAGGCGGACGATCCCGGAGTAACGGGACGACCGAGGTGGACACGGCTGCGCTGAATCGGCTGTTGGTCGCTCTGGTCGCGATGCGGGACGGGAACTTCCGCAAGCGGCTCACGGTGTCCGGCGACGGCGTCATGTCGGAGATCGCGGCGGTCTTCAACGAGGTCGCGGACCGCAATCTGCATCTGACCGGGGAGCTGGCGCGGGTGCGCCGGGTCGTCGGACGTGAGGGAAAACTCACCGAACGGCTGGAGGTCGGCGCCGCCGAAGGCTCCTGGGCCGCGGCCATCGACGCCTCGAACGCCCTGGTCGACGACCTGGTACGGCCCGTCTCCGAGGTGGGGCGGGTGCTGTCGGCGGTCTCCGAGGGAGACCTGGAGCAGCGGATGGACCTGCGCTCGCGCAGCTCGGACAGCTCCTCGGAGCATCCGCTGCGCGGTGAGTTCCTCAAGGTCGGCCGTACGGTCAACGGGCTGGTCGACCAGCTCTCCGCGTTCACCGACGAGGTCACGCGGGTGGCCAGTGAGGTCGGTACGGAGGGCAAGCTCGGCGGGCAGGCCCGGGTGCGCGGAATGTCCGGTTCGTGGAAGGACCTGACGGAGTCCGTCAACACGATGGCCTCCCGGTTGACGGCTCAGGTGCGTGATATCGCTCTGGTGACCACCGCGGTCGCCAAGGGTGATCTGTCGCGCAAGGTGACCGTCCACGTCGCCGGCGAGATGCTCGAACTGAAGAACACCGTCAACACGATGGTGGACCAGCTGTCCTCCTTCGCCTCCGAGGTGACCCGGGTCGCCCGCGAGGTCGGTACGGAGGGTGAGCTCGGCGGGCAGGCGCAGGTCCCCGGCGTCGCCGGCGTGTGGAAGGACCTGACGGATTCGGTCAATCTGATGGCCGGAAACCTCACCGCGCAGGTGCGCGGGATCGCCCAGGTCACCACCGCAGTCGCGAACGGCGACCTGTCGCAGAAGGTCACCGTCAGCGCACGCGGCGAGGTCGCGCAGCTCGCCGACACCATCAACACCATGACCGAGACGCTGCGCACCTTCGCGGACGAAGTGACGCGGGTGGCGAACGAGGTCGGGGCCGAGGGGCAGCTCGGCGGCCAGGCGCAGGTACCGGGCGCGGCCGGCACGTGGAAGGACCTCACCGACTCGGTGAACAACGCCTTCCGGAACCTGACCGGTCAGGTGCGGGACATCGCCCAGGTGACGACCGCGGTCGCCAACGGCGATCTCTCGCAGAAGGTCACCGTCGATGTCGCCGGTGAGATGCTGGAGTTGAAGAACACCGTCAACACGATGGTGGACCAGCTCTCGTCGTTCGGTGCCGAAGTCACCCGCGTGGCACGGGAGATCGGCGTCGAGGGCGAGCTGGGCGGCCAGGCGGCGGTCCCCGGGGCCGCGGGCACGTGGAAGGACCTGACGGACTCCGTCAACACCGCGTTCCGCAACCTGACCGGGCAGGTGCGCAACATCGCCCAGGTGACGACCGCGGTCGCGAACGGCGACCTGTCGCAGAAGGTCACCGTCGACGTCTCCGGCGAGATGCTCCAGCTGAAGAACACCGTGAACACGATGGTGGATCAGCTGTCCTCCTTCGCCGACCAGGTCACGCGGATGGCCAGGGACGTGGGCACCGAGGGCCGGCTGGGCGGTCAGGCCCGGGTGGACGGCGTCAGCGGCACCTGGAAGGAACTCACCGACTCCGTCAACTTCATGGCGGGCAACCTCACCTCGCAGGTGCGGCAGATCGCGCAGGTGACGACGGCGGTCGCGCGCGGCGACCTCTCCCAGAAGATCGACGTGGACGCGCGCGGCGAGATCCTGGAGCTGAAGAACACCATCAACACGATGGTCGACCAGCTCTCCGCGTTCGCCGAGCAGGTCACCCGGGTCTCCCGGGAGGTCGGTACGGACGGCCGGCTGGGCGGCCAGGCGCAGGTGCCCGGCGTCGCCGGTGTCTGGCGCGATCTGACCGACTCCGTCAACGGCATGGCCGGCAACCTGACGGCCCAGGTCCGCAACATCGCGCAGGTCGCCACGGCGGTCGCGCGCGGCGATCTGTCGCAGAAGATCGACGCCGACGCCCGGGGCGAGATCCTGGAGCTCAAGAACACCCTGAACACCATGGTCGACCAGCTCTCCTCGTTCGCGGAGCAGGTCACCCGGGTCGCCCGCGAGGTGGGCACCGAGGGCATCCTGGGCGGCCAGGCCGAGGTACAGGGCGTCAGCGGTACGTGGAAGGACCTCACCCAGTCCGTCAACTTCATGGCGAACAACCTGACGTCGCAGGTGCGCAACATCGCCGAGGTGACGACGGCGGTGGCCCGCGGCGACCTGTCCAAGAAGATCACCGTCGACGCCAAGGGCGAGATCCTCGAACTGGTCACCACCGTCAACACGATGGTCGACCAGCTCTCGTCGTTCGCCGAGCAGGTGACCCGGGTGGCCCGTGAGGTGGGCACCGAGGGCCAGTTGGGCGGTCAGGCGCGGGTGCCGGGTGCGACCGGTATCTGGCTGGACCTCACCGACAACGTCAACCTGATGGCCAACAACCTGACCATCCAGGTGCGCAACATCTCGCAGGTCTCGGCGGCCGTCGCCAACGGTGACCTGACCAAGAAGGTCACGGTCGAGGCGCGCGGCGAGGTCGCGCAGCTCGCCGACACGGTCAACACGATGGTCACGACGCTGTCGTCGTTCGCCGACGAGGTCACGCGAGTGGCCCGCGAGGTGGGCACCGACGGCATCCTGGGCGGTCAGGCCCGTGTCCCCGGCGTCGCCGGCACGTGGAAGGACCTCACCGAGTCCGTGAACTCCATGGCCAACAACCTGACCGGCCAGGTCCGCAACATCGCCATGGTCACCACCGCCATCGCCAAGGGCGATCTGACCAAGAAGATCGACATCGATGCGCGCGGGGAGATCCTCGCGCTGAAGACCACCATCAACACCATGGTCGACCAGTTGTCGTCCTTCGCCGAGCAGGTCACCCGGGTGGCCCGCGAGGTGGGTACGGAGGGCCAGCTGGGCGGCCAGGCACAGGTACGGGGCGTGGCCGGCACCTGGCGCGACCTGACCGAGTCGGTGAACGAGATGGCCGGCAACCTGACCCGCCAGGTGCGCGCCATCGCCGCGGTCGCCGCGGCGGTCACCCTCGGCGACCACAACGTCCGGATCGATGTGGACGCGGCCGGCGAGATCCTGGAGCTCCAGGACAACGTCAACACCATGATCTCCACGCTCCGCGAGACCACCCTCGCCAACGAGGAACAGGACTGGCTCAAGGGCAACTTGGCCCGGATCTCCGGTCTGATGCAGGGCCGGCGCGACCTCAAGGACGTCGCCACGCTGATCATGAGCGAGCTGTCGCCCGCGGTCTCCGCGCAGCACGGCGCGTTCTTCCTCGCGGCGCAGCCCGACAGCCGGGAGATCGGCGCGGACGGCGGCGAGCCGGGCGCGTACGAGCTGCGGCTGATGGGCTCGTACGGCTACGCGATGGGCGGGATGCCGACCACCTTCAAGCCCGGCGAGACGCTGATCGGCACGGCGGCGGAGGAGGGCCGCACGATCCTGGTGGAGAACGTGCCCTCCGGCTACCTCAAGATCGCCTCCGGGCTGGGCGAGGCGCCGCCGGCGAACGTGATCGTGCTGCCGGTGCTCTTCGAGGACAAGGTGCTCGGCGTGATCGAGCTGGCGTCCTTCCACCCGTTCACCCAGATCCAGAAGGACTTCCTCAGCCAGATCGCCGAGATGATCGCGACCAGCGTCAACACCATCTCGGTCAACACCAAGACCGAGGTGCTGCTCAAGCAGTCGCAGGAGCTGACCGAGCAACTGCGCGAGCGCTCCGCGGAGCTGGAGAGCCGGCAGCGGGCGCTGGAGCTGTCCAACTCCGAACTGGAGGAGAAGGCCGAGCAACTGCGCGCGCAGAACCGCGACATCGAGGTGAAGAACACCGAGATCGAGGAGGCGCGGCAGGTCCTGGAGGAGCGTGCCGAGCAGCTCGCGGTCTCGATGCGCTACAAGTCGGAGTTCCTGGCGAACATGTCGCACGAGCTGCGGACGCCGCTGAACTCCCTGCTGATTCTGGCCAAGTTGCTGGCCGACAACGCCGAGGGGAACCTCTCGCCGAAGCAGGTCGAGTTCGCCGAGACGATCCACGGCGCGGGCAGCGACCTGCTCCAGCTGATCAACGACATCCTGGACCTGTCGAAGGTCGAGGCCGGCAAGATGGACGTCAGCCCGACGCGGATCGCGCTGGTCCAGCTCGTCGACTATGTGGAGGCCACGTTCCGGCCGCTGACCGCGGAGAAGGGGCTCGACTTCTCCGTACGGGTCTCGCCGGAGCTGCCGGCCACGCTGCACACCGACGAGCAGCGGCTGCTGCAGGTGCTGCGCAACCTGCTGTCCAATGCGGTGAAGTTCACCGACAGCGGTGCCGTCGAACTGGTCATCCGGCCGGCCGGCGCGGACGTCCCGGTGGCCATCCGCGAGCAGCTGCTGGAGCACGGCTCGCTGCGCGACCCGGACGCCGACATGATCGCCTTCTCGGTGACCGACACCGGCATCGGCATCGCGTCCAGCAAGATGCGCGTCATCTTCGAGGCGTTCAAGCAGGCGGACGGCACGACCAGCCGCAAGTACGGAGGCACCGGCCTGGGCCTGTCGATCAGCCGGGAGATCGCCCGCCTGCTGGGCGGCGAGATCCACGCGGCGAGCGAGCCCAGCCGCGGCTCCACCTTCACGCTCTACCTGCCGCACAACCCCGGCGGGCTGCCGCCGCAGGGCTATCCGCAGTTGGTCGCCGGCGGGCTGGCGATGGACGCGGAGGCGCGTGAGACCGAGGTCGGGCTGCAGGAGGCCGAGGAGGCGCAGCTCCGCGAGGCGGGTGCCGGCGGCAGCCTCAACCGGCGTCGCCGCCGGGCGGTTTCGGGGGCCCAGCGCCGCTTCGCGCTGCCGAGCCGGCAGACGGCCGCGGCGCAGCCGTCCACGCCGCCCACCCCGCCCCCGGCGCCGGTGCGGCCGAGCGCCCAGCAGCCCGCCGAGGAGCCCTGGATCGGCAACGGCCAGGATCTGGTGGATCCGGGCTTCGACGGCGGCTTCCACGGCGAGAAGGTACTGATCGTCGACGACGACATCCGCAACGTCTTCGCGCTCACCAGCGTCCTGGAACAGCACGGGCTGTCGGTGCTGTACGCGGAGAACGGCCGGGAGGGTATCGAGGTGCTCGAACAGCACGACGACATCGTCCTGGTGCTGATGGACATCATGATGCCGGAGATGGACGGGTACGCGACCACGGCCGCGATCCGCCGGATGCCGCAGTTCGCCGGACTGCCCATCATCGCGCTCACCGCGAAGGCGATGAAGGGGGACCGGGAGAAGAGCATCGACTCCGGGGCGTCCGACTACGTGACCAAGCCGGTGGATACCGATCATCTGCTGTCGGTCATGGAGCAATGGATGCGCGCGGAGTGACGCGGCGTCCAGTATGGGAACCGAAAGAGGATCACCGCGTGCTGACTGAGTGTCGCCGTGGACGTGTGGAAGCGCAGGATCCGGGGAACCTTCTGGTCTCTGTCTGCGTTTCTGCTACGTGCACAGTGACATCGCGGTGACAGGGTGTGGCGACAGGCGGGGTGCAGCTACCATGACCGGCACAAGGACGGGCGGCGTGACGGAGTCGTCCCCTGGGGCGGCGTCCGGTTCCATGCCGGGGCGAGGAGGGCGGGCCATGGTGCAGAAGGCCAAGATCCTCCTGGTCGATGACCGGCCGGAGAATCTGCTGGCGCTGGAGGCGATCCTCTCCGCGCTCGATCAGACACTGGTGCGGGCATCGTCCGGGGAGGAAGCGCTCAAAGCACTGCTCACGGACGATTTCGCGGTCATTCTGCTCGATGTGCAGATGCCGGGAATGGACGGTTTCGAGACCGCCGCGCACATCAAGCGGCGCGAGCGCACCCGTGACATCCCCATCATCTTCCTCACGGCCATCAACCACGGCCCGCACCACACCTTCCGCGGCTATGCGGCCGGCGCGGTGGACTACATCTCCAAGCCGTTCGACCCGTGGGTGCTGCGCGCGAAGGTTTCGGTCTTCGTCGAGCTGTACATGAAGAACTGCCAACTGCGGGAGCAGGCGTCCCTGCTGAGGCTGCAGCTGGAGGGCGGCCGGCCGAGCGCCGACGAGGCGCGGGAGTCCGCGGGGCTGCTCGCCGAGCTCTCCGCGCGGCTGGCCGCGGTCGAGGAGCAGGCCGAGGCGCTCTCCAAACAGCTGGACGAGACGGCGGACGCCGCGGCGGTGGCCACCGCCGCCCATCTGGAGCGCAAGCTCACCGGGCTGCGCAGGGCACTGGACGCCCTGGAGCCGGGGTCGGGTACCGCGGGATAGCTGACTGCCTTTCATGAGGCGGGCGCGCGACACGGATGGGTGAAGCGCCGCGCGCTCGTGTCATGCCCGCGATCGCCTGTAATCTCGTCGCCATGGCCTCACGTACGTCCGGCAAGGGAACCCAGAGCGCGGCGGGCCCCTCGAAGCAGCGCGCCGGACGGTCCGGGGGCGCGGCCAAGAAGACCGCCGCGAAGAAGGCGCCCGCGAAACCGGCCGCCAAGAAGGCGGCGGCGAAGAAGGGCCCGGCGAAGAAGGCACCGGCCAAGAAGGCCGCGCCGAAACCGGCCCCGTCACCGACCGGCGGTGTCTACCGCCTCGCCCGCGCCTGCTGGCTGGGCCTCGCGCACGCCATCGGCGCGGTGTTCCGCGGCATGGGCCGCGGCGCGAAGAACCTCGACCCGGCGCACCGCAAGGACGGCCTGGCGCTGGGGCTGCTGGGCCTGGCGCTGGTGATCGCGGCCGGCACCTGGTCCAACCTCTCCGGGCCGGTCGGGGATCTCGTCGAGCTGTTGGTGACCGGTGCGTTCGGCCGGCTCGACCTGGTCGTCCCGATACTGCTGGGCGGCATCGCGGTACGCCTCATCCGTCACCCCGAGAAGCCGGAGGCCAACGGCCGGATCGTCATCGGGCTGTCCGCGCTGGTCGTCGGCGTCCTCGGGCAGGTGGCGATGGCGTGCGGATCGCCGGGCCGCAACGACGGGCTCCCCGCCATACAGGACGCCGGCGGCTATGTCGGGTGGGTGGCGTCCAAGCCGTTGATCTTCACCGTCGGGCAGACCCTGGCCGTGGCGCTCCTGGCGCTGCTGACCCTCTTCGGGCTGTTGGTGGTCACCGCGACGCCGGTGAACGCCATTCCGCAGCGGCTGCGGGCACTCGGCGTGCGACTGGGCGTGGTGCACTCCGCCGAGCCCGAGGCGGACTTCGACGAGGTCGAGGAGTACGCGCAGGAGTGGCGCGAGCGGCCCGTGCGCAAGCCGCGGCGCGGCGCCGCCGCGGCGCCCGCCACGCCCGACCCGGACGCCATAGAGGAGGCGGCGCTGGCCAAGCGGCGGCGCCCGCGGCGGGCGTCCGCGCAGCCCGACCCGGACCGGCCGATGGACGCGGTGGACGTCGCC
Organism: Streptomyces sirii; assembly: GCF_045690365.1. Classification (NCBI taxonomy): domain Bacteria; kingdom Bacillati; phylum Actinomycetota; class Actinomycetes; order Kitasatosporales; family Streptomycetaceae; genus Streptomyces; species Streptomyces sirii. The sequence goes on from NZ_CP147982.1 coordinate 6,594,338, forward strand.
GCCGCGGCCGCCGCGGCGCTGGACGGCGCGGTGCTGCACGGCGTCCAGCCCTCACCGCTCGTCGCCGGGCTCAGCAGCGGCATCTCCGGGGAGCGCGGGGAGTACGGCCGCGAGGACACCGCGGTGGAGGGCGGCACGGTGCCGCCGGCCCGCGAGGCGGAGCCGGCGCCGCCCGCCGCCGAGCGGACCTCGTCCGTGCCGGACTTCACCAAGGCCCCGCCCGAGCCGTCCGGCGACCTGCCGGCGCGCGCCGAGCAGCTGCAGCTGTCCGGCGACATCACCTACGCGCTGCCCTCGCTGGAGCTGCTCTCGCGGGGCGGCCCCGGCAAGACCCGCAGCGCCGCGAACGACGCCATAGTGACGGCGCTGACCACGGTCTTCCAGGAGTTCAAGGTCGACGCCGCGGTCACCGGCTTCACCCGCGGCCCGACGGTCACCCGCTACGAGGTCGAGCTCGGCCCCGCCGTCAAGGTCGAGAAGATCACCGCGCTGGCCAAGAACATCGCCTACGCCGTCGCCAGCCCCGATGTCCGCATCATCAGCCCGATCCCGGGCAAGTCCGCGGTCGGCATCGAGATCCCCAACACCGACCGCGAGATGGTCAACCTCGGCGACGTACTGCGACTGGCCGACGCCGCGGGCGACGACCATCCCATGCTCGTGGCGCTCGGCAAGGACGTCGAGGGCGGCTATGTCATGGCCAACATGACCAAGATGCCGCATGTGCTCGTCGCGGGCGCCACCGGCTCCGGCAAGTCGTCCTGCATCAACTGCCTGATCACCTCGGTCATGGTGCGCGCCACGCCGGAGGACGTACGGATGGTGCTGGTCGACCCCAAGCGGGTCGAGCTGACCGCGTACGAGGGCATCCCGCATCTGATCACGCCGATCATCACCAACCCCAAGCGGGCCGCCGAGGCGCTCCAGTGGGTGGTCCGCGAGATGGATCTGCGCTACGACGACCTCGCGGCCTACGGCTTCCGGCATATCGACGACTTCAACGAGGCGGTGCGCAGCGGAAAGGTCACCTCGCCCGAGGGCAGTGAGCGGGAGCTGGCGCCGTACCCGTATCTGCTGGTGATCGTCGACGAGCTGGCCGACCTGATGATGGTCGCGCCGCGCGACGTGGAGGACTCGATCGTCCGCATCACCCAGCTCGCCCGGGCGGCCGGTATCCATCTGGTGCTCGCCACCCAGCGGCCGTCCGTCGACGTCGTCACCGGCCTGATCAAGGCCAATGTGCCCTCCCGGCTCGCGTTCGCCACCTCCTCGCTCGCCGACAGCCGGGTCATCCTCGACCAGCCGGGTGCCGAGAAGCTGATCGGCAAGGGAGACGGGCTGTTCCTGCCGATGGGTGCGAACAAGCCGGTCCGTATGCAGGGCGCGTTTGTGACCGAGGCCGAGGTGGCGGCCGTCGTCCAGCACTGCAAGGACCAGATGGCGCCGGTCTTCCGCGACGACGTCACCGTGGGCAGCAAGCAGAAGAAGGAGATCGACGAGGACATCGGCGATGACCTCGATCTGCTGTGTCAAGCCGCTGAGCTGGTGGTTTCCACCCAGTTCGGGTCGACGTCGATGCTTCAGCGCAAGCTGAGGGTGGGGTTCGCCAAGGCCGGCCGGCTGATGGACCTGATGGAGTCCCGGAACATCGTCGGGCCGAGCGAGGGTTCCAAGGCGCGCGACGTTCTGGTGAAGCCGGATGAATTGGACGGAGTGCTGGCGGTGATCCGGGGGGAGGCTACCCAGTAGCACACACATCCGGGTCACTCGTACGAGAGAAGCACGCAACCGTTTCTCCTGCCGACACGTCAAGTTGAGGGAGGCGAGGGACGATGCTTCGTCATCAACCCCTTGGCACCGCCGCGGGCGTTCCGATGGCGTACAAACTCCGCCCTCCCGCTTGCCCGACCCTTTCGCCCCACCCCTAAACTGAACTTCCAGCAGGTGGCTACACGCTCGAAAGGCGCCCCCGTGTCCATCGGCAACTCCCCCGAATCAGACCGGCCTTCCGTCGGTCACGCCCTCCAGCAGGCCCGTATCGCGGCGGGACTGACCGTCGAAGAGGTCAGTACGACGACACGGGTGCGCATCCCCATCGTTCAGGCGATCGAGCAGGACGACTTCTCGCGCTGCGGCGGCGACGTCTACGCCCGGGGACACATCAGAGCGCTCGCTCGCGCCGTCTCCCTCGACCCTCATCCGCTGATCGACCAGTTCGACGCCGAGCACGGCGGACGGCCCACGCCGACCGATCTCGCCGCCCCGATCTTCGAGGCCGAGCGGATCCGCTCCGAGCCGCGGCGGCCGAACTGGACCGCCGCCATGGTCGCGGCGATCGTCGCCGTGGTCGGCTTCGTCGGCTTCACGCTCTTCAGCGGCGGGGAGCGGAACGACAACGGCCCGATCACGGCGGGTGACGCCAACGCCAAGCCGGCGCCGGCACCCACCCGCCACCCCTCGACGATCAAGCCGCCCCTCAAGCCCGAGCCCTCCGACAGTGCGGTCGCCGGGCTGCCGAAGGACAAGGTCACGATCAAGGTCACCGCCCGCGACGGCCAGAGCTGGGTCTCCGCCAAGGACGCCAACGGAAAGCTGCTGGAGGACAGCCTGCTCAAGCAGGGCGAGTCCAAGACGATCACGGACAAGAAGCGGATCGACCTGGTCCTCGGCAATGCCCCGGTCGTACAGCTGTACGTCAACGGCAAGGAAGTCAAGGAGATCGGCGAGAAGGGCCCGGTGGAGCGGCTCAGCTACACGCCGGGAGACCCCCAGGCGGGCTGAGAGCGCCCGCCGCGAGGGCGTCCGCCGCCCGGCCCGGGGTGCCCGGGGCGGGGGGCGGAGACCTGCGCGCCAAGGGTGTGTCCGGGACGAAGTAGGCTGAGCCCCATGCCCGAACGCCGTACCGTCGCCCTTGTCACCCTTGGCTGCGCCCGTAACGAGGTGGACTCGGAGGAACTCGCCGGCCGCCTGGCGGCGGACGGCTGGGAGCTCGTCGAGGAAGCCGCCGATGCCGATGTCGCCGTCGTCAACACCTGTGGCTTCGTCGAGGCCGCCAAGAAGGACTCCGTCGATGCCCTGCTGGAAGCCAACGATCTGAAGGATCATGGCAGAACCCAGGCCGTAGTGGCCGTCGGCTGCATGGCCGAGCGCTACGGCAAGGAGCTGGCCGAGGCGCTGCCCGAGGCCGACGGCGTGCTCGGCTTCGACGACTACACCGACATCTCCGACCGCCTGCAGACGATCCTGAGCGGCGGAAACGTCGAGGCCCACGCGCCGCGCGACCGCCGCAAGCTGCTGCCGATCAGCCCGGCCGAGCGCCAGCAGGCCGACGGAGTGGCGCTGCCCGGGCACGGGGACGCGCTGGCCTCGGCCCCCGAGGACCTGCCCGAGGGCGTCGCGCCGAGGTCCGGACCGCGGGCGCCACTGCGCCGCCGCCTGGACTCCCATCCCGTCGCCTCGGTGAAGCTGGCCTCCGGCTGCGACCGCCGCTGCACGTTCTGCGCCATCCCGTCCTTCCGCGGCTCCTTCATCTCCCGCCGGCCCTCCGACGTGCTCGGGGAGACGCGCTGGCTGGCCGAGCAGGGCGTCAAGGAGATCATGCTGGTCTCCGAGAACAACACCTCCTACGGCAAGGACCTCGGCGACATCCGGCTGCTGGAGACGCTGCTGCCGGAGCTGGCGGCCGTCGACGGCATCGAGCGGATCCGGGTCAGCTACCTGCAGCCGGCCGAGATGCGGCCCGGGCTGATCGACGTGCTGACCGGGACCGACAAGGTCGCGCCGTACTTCGACCTGTCCTTCCAGCACTCCGCGCCCGGGGTGCTGCGGGCGATGCGGCGCTTCGGCGACACCGACCGCTTCCTGGACCTGCTGGCGCAGATCCGCACGAAGGCGCCGCAGGCCGGTGCCCGCTCCAACTTCATCGTCGGCTTCCCCGGGGAGAGCGAGAGCGACCTGGCGGAGCTGGAGCGCTTCATCACCGAGGCCCGGCTCGATGCCATCGGCGTCTTCGGCTACTCCGACGAGGACGGCACCGAGGCCGCCTCGTACGAGGACAAGGTCGATCCGGACGTGGTCGCCGAGCGGCTGGCGCGGGTGTCGCGGCTGGCCGAGGAGCTGACCGCGCAGCGCGCCGAGGAGCGGATCGGCGAGACGGTGCGGGTGCTGGTCGACCGGATCGACGACGAGGACGGCGTCGTCGGGCGGGGTGCGCACCAGGCGCCGGAGACCGATGGCAGCACCCTGCTGCTGTCGACCGGCCAGGTGCTGCTGCCCGGTCGTATGGTCGAAGCAAAGGTCGTGGGGAGCGAGGGCGTGGACCTCGTGGCCGAGGTGCTGTCGGTGGACGGCACGGGGTGTACCGAGGAGGCGGGCAGATGACCGGAGTCCCGGCTTCCGCAGCTGGTGGGCCGCGCACGGCGCCGGCCGTCCGGCAGGCCGGGCTGTGGAACATCGCCAACGTCCTGACGATGCTGCGGCTGGTGCTGGTGCCGGCCTTCGTCATGCTGCTGATGCACGACGACGGAACGGATCGGGCCTGGCGCGCCTTCGCCTGGGCCGCGTTCGCCATCGCCATGATCACCGATATCTTCGACGGGCATCTGGCCCGCACGTACAACCTGGTCACCGACTTCGGCAAGATCGCCGACCCGATCGCGGACAAGGCGATCATGGGAGCCGCGCTGATCTGCCTTTCGGTGCTGGGGGACCTGCCCTGGTGGGTGACCGGCGTGATCCTCTTCCGTGAGCTGGGCATCACGCTCATGCGGTTCTGGGTGATCAAGCACGGGGTCATTCCGGCCAGTCGTGGCGGCAAAATCAAGACATTGGCGCAGGGGACCGCGGTCGGTATGTACGTCCTGGTGCTGACCGGCCCACTGGCGACCTTCCGCTGGTGGGTGATGGCGGTGGCCGTCGTGCTGACCGTCGCCACCGGACTCGACTACGTCCGGCAGGCCGTCATGCTGCGCCGGGCCGGGCTGGCCCGTGAGCGGGCCGAGCGGGCGCAGCAGGCCGAGCGGACGGCAAGGGACACGGGCCGGTGACCGGGCCGGGTTCTGCCGCGGCCGGGGCGCTGGAGCTGCTCGCCGGGTGCGGGCAGAGCCTGGCGGTGGCCGAGTCGCTGACCGGCGGCCTGGTGGCGGGCGCGCTGACCGCCGTTCCCGGGGCCTCGCGGGCCCTGCGGGGCTCGGTCACGGCGTACGCCACCGAGGTCAAGCGGGATGTGCTGGGCGTCGACGGGGCCCTGCTGGCGGCGCGCGGGGCAGTGGACGCCGAGGTCGCGGGGCAGATGGCGGACGGTGTGCGGCGGGTACTGGCTGCCGACTGGGGCATCGCCACGACCGGCGTGGCCGGGCCGGACCCGCAGGACGGGCAGCCGGTGGGCACCGTCTTCGTGGCGGTCCGGGGCCCGGACGGGGTCGGGACGGTGCGCCGGCTGGCGCTGTCGGGTGATCGTGATCGGATTCGCCGGGACACCATCGACGCCGTGCTCGCACTGTTGTTGAGCGAACTGACAGAAAATGCGCGGGCACAGGATACGGAACAACACGGGGGGAATGGATGTTTGCAGCCCTGAGTGAACACGTACTTGCGCCCGGCACGCGTACGGCCCGAGGCGGTACGGTGGGGCGAGAAGGATCCGGATCCGAGGTCCGAGGAGGGAGCCAGCGATGATTCTGCTTCGTCGCCTGCTGGGTGACGTGCTGCGCCGTCAGCGTCAGCGCCAGGGCCGAACCCTGCGCGAGGTCTCGTCCTCCGCCCGGGTATCGCTCGGCTATTTGTCCGAGGTCGAGAGGGGGCAGAAGGAGGCGTCCTCCGAGCTGCTCTCGGCGATCTGTGACGCACTGGATGTGCGCATGTCCGAGCTCATGCGGGAGGTCAGCGACGAGCTCGCGCTCGCCGAGCTGGCAGCGTCCGCGGCCGCGAGCGACCCGGTGCCGGCACCGGTGCGGCCGAAGCTCAATGCGGTGTCCGTCACGTCCCTGGCCGGTGTGCCGGAGGATCGCGTGACCATCAAGTCGCCGGCCGACGTCGTGGATGTCGTCGCGGCCTGACACCCCTGTTCGTACGTACCGAGCCCCGGCGGGCAGCAGCCTGCCGGGGCTTTGTGCTGTCCGGGGGAGGGACGGACGGTGCCGGTGGGCGCTTGCGGGCGGGTTGTCTCGGCCGCACGGAACGGGTGATTCGTCTATACGATGGCGAAGTAATACAAATCGCCCGATTGACCCCTCGTCGATCGTGCCCGGTACCCCCCGATCCCTCGCCGCACCCCCGTCTGAACAGGAGCATCCGGATGTCCGTCGTCAAAAGCACGCTGTCCGACGCAGACCGCACCACGGTCGGGCACGCGCTGCAGGGAGCCCTCGTCGACCTCGTGGACCTCTCCCTCGTCGCCAAGCAGGTGCACTGGAACGTCATCGGCCCGCGGTTCCGCTCCGTGCACCTCCAGCTCGATGATGTGGTCGCCAGTGCGCGCCTGCATGCCGACACCGTGGCCGAGCGGGCCTCCGCGATCGGGGTGCCCCCCGACGGGCGGGCCTCCACCGTCGCCAAGACCAGCGGGATCAACGAGGTGCAGGACGGGTGGATCAAGGACGGTGATGTGGTGCGGGCCATGGTGAGCGCGCTGGGCGCGGTCGTCGGCCGGATGCGCGAGCGGATCATCGCCACCGCCGACCCGGACCCGGTCAGCCAGGACATCATCATCGGTCTCACCGCCGACCTGGAGAAGCACCACTGGATGTTCCAGGCCGAGGCCCACCACTGATCGGGGCTTGCGGTGGTGCCCGCGCGCCGGAAGTGCGCCGGTGCGCTCTCCCCGTCGACGGCGCCCCCCGTCTAGCGTCGGCCGCAGGAGGCACCCATGGCGAGGCGTGGATTCGCGGCCCGCGGACCGGGCGGCCGGCTCACCACTCGTGAGCCGGCCGCCCGGCGGCCGCGGGCCGTGCCGGGGCGCTGGATATCCGCGGCCCTCGTCGGGGGGCTGTGGTGGTGGGCGGTGGTCCGGCTCGCGGTGTGGCCGCAGTCGTCGGGGGCGGTCGAGGGGGCCGTGGCGCTGGGCGGCTGGGGGCTGAGCCTGCTGCCGGTGCACTGTGTCCCGTGGACGGGGCGGAGCGAGGGCATATGCCGCGGCGCCCTGGCCCGTGGGGCTCGCGGGGTCCGGGCGGCGTTCACCAGGGCATCGCGACGCCGCCGTTCGGGCGGAGGATCTGGCCGGTCGTAAAGGACGAGGCGTCGCTGACCAGGTGGAGCACGGCGTGTGCGACGTCCTCGGGCTCGCCCACCCGCCCCAGGGGCGACATCCGGATCATCGGCCGCTCCGCCTGCCGCTGGGCCTCGCCGCCGTGCCGGTCGGTCATGGGCGTGCGTATCCAGCCCGGGGCGACGGCGTTCACGCGGATGCCGTGCCGGCCGACCTCCGCGGCCAGGGTCTTGGTGAGCTGTACGACGGCGGCCTTGGCGGCGCCGTAGCAGAGCAGGCCGGGTGCGCCGATGTCGATCGCGCCGGAGGCCATGGTGACGACGGACCCCCGGGTGGCGGTGGCGATCATGGCGCGAGTCGCCTCCTGGCAGCCGTAGAGCACGCCCTTGAAGTTGGTGTTCCAGACTCGGTCCAGATCCTCGTCCGCGGTCTCCAGTACGGGGGAGGAGTGCATGATCCCGGCGATGTTGGCCATCACGTCGAGGCGGCCGGTGGTCTCGCGGGCGGCGGCGACCACGGCGGCGACCTGGTCGCGGTGGGTGACGTCGAGATGGTGCGGGTGCGCGGCGCCGCCGGACGCGGTGATGGCCGCGGCGGTTGCCCGGGCGCCCGGCTCGTCGAGGTCCGCGCAGTGGACGGTGGCGCCGGCCTCGGCGAGGAGGGCGGCGGTGGCCCGGCCGATGCCGCTCGCCGCGCCGGTGACGATCGCGGTGCGGCCCGTGAGGTCGTACGCGGTGAGGGGCATGACGCGAGGGTAGGGAGAGATCTGACGGGTCGTCAATTAGTGCGGGGCGGGAAAGTGCGTCAGGGGGCGGCGGAGGGCCGGTAGCCGCCCGGCGGGTCCGGCTGGCAGGCGGGGCACCAGTAGGTGACGCGTTCTTCCGCGCCGGGTTCCCGGCCGGTGGTACGGACCGCCGTACCGCAGCGCAGGCAGGGGCGGCCGGCCCGGCCGTAGACCCACAGCCGGCGGTCGGGGCGCGCGCTGGGAGTGGTGGTGCGGGCCGGCCGCCGTCTGTTGGCCTCCAAGAGCTTCCGGGCGAGCGCGGGCACCCGTTCGGGGGCGGGCAGCTCGCCGACGGGGAGCCAGGGGGAGGCCCGCAGGACGAAGCACAGCTCGGACTTGTAGACGTTGCCGATCCCGGCCAGATTGCGCTGGTCGAGCAGGGCCTCGCCGAGCGGCCGCTCCGGGGCGGCGAGCAGCCGGCGCAGGGCCTCGGCGGGGTCCCAGTCGGGGCCGAGGAGGTCGGGTCCCAGATGGCCGACGACCCGGGGCTCCTCGGCGGTGGGCAGCAGATCGAGGACGGGGAGGCGGTAGCCGACGGCGGTGTGCTCGGCGGTGCCGAGGATCGCCCTGATCTGGTGGGCCGGGCCGCCGCGCCAGCGCTCGTCGGGGCGGTAGATCTTCCAGGCGCCGTCCATCCGCAGATGGGAGTGCAGGGTCAGTCCGCCCCCGAAGCGGGTGAGGAGATGCTTGCCGCGGGAGACCACCGCCAGCACCTGGCGGCCGGTGAGGTCCACCGTCGCCAGCCGGGGAACGCGCAGGTCGCAGCGGGTCAGCGGGCGGCCGGCCAGCGCTTCGTGGAGCCGCTGCGCCAAGCGCCAGACGGTGTCGCCTTCGGGCATGCCACCATCATGCCGGGAGGCGGCGGCGACCGGGCGGCCGGCTGAGGTCGTCAGCCCCGCAGCCGCAGCCCCCGGGGGGTCGGGTGGAAGCCGGCCGACTCCAGGGTGGCGGCGAAGGGGGAGGTGAGCGCCGCGGTGCCGTTGATGCGTTCGGTGGTGAGAGTGCCCACCGCGCCGGCGCGGGCGGCGTCGATGAGCGCCTCGACCGCGAGCCGGAGGCGGGGGTCGGTGGACGCCCGGGCCGGGTCATGGCCGAGCGGCCAGGCGAGCAGGGTCTTGCCGCCGCGCTCCATGTAGAGCGTCAGTTCGCCGTCGACCAGGACGACCAGCGAACCCGCCTTGCGCCCGGGCTTGTGGGTGGAGCCCTCCGGCGGGTCGGGCCAGGGCAGGGCGGCACCGTAGGCGTTGGCCGGATCGGCGGCGGCCAGGACCACGGCGCGCTGCGGGCCGCCGCCGGACGGCCCGCGGCTCCGGCCCGGCAGCGCGTCCTCGACGTCGCCCGCCCGCTCCCGTTGGTTGCTCACCGCGCGCAGCCGGTCCACCGCGCCGTCCATCGCGAACTGGGCGGCGCCCAGCCCTTCGACGACATAGCCGCGACGGGCCTGACCGGACTCCTCGAACGCGGCCAGCACGCGATATGCCGCGGAGAATCCGCCCTCGACCCCCTCGGCGGCGACCGCCCCGCGGGTGACGATGCCGTGCCGGTCCAGGAGCGTCCGCGCCAGGGCATGGGCGCGGTGGGTGGCGTCCGCCTCGGGGGCCGGCAGCAGTGACCAGCGGCCGCCCACGGTCGGCGGGCCGGAGCGGGAGGCGGTGGGACGGCCGCGGCCCGCCGCCCCGGTCAGCGAGCCGTATCTGCCGCGCGGGACGGCCCGCCGGGCGCGGTGGGCCGTCGAGCCGGCCGTGCGGCCCGAGCCCAGCAGGGCGCGCATCGGAGCCAGGGTGTCGTTGGTCAGCCGGCCCGACCAGGCCAGATCCCACAGGGCGTCGGCCAGCTGGGGGTCGGTGGCATCGGGGTGGGTGGTGGCCCGGACCTGGTCGGCGAGCTGGCGGAAGAACAGGCCGTACCCGGGGGCGAGGGCGGCTAGCAACGACTCGTGCAGGGCGGTCAGTTCCAGGGGGAGGGGCGGCGGGAGCAGCAGCGGGGCGGAGTCGGCCAGATGGAGGGAGAGCCAGCCGTCCTTGCCGGGGAGCGCGCCGGCGCCGGCCCACAACACCTCGCCGGTGGCGGTGAGTTCGTCCAGCAGGGCGGGGGTGTAGCCGCCGACCCGGGACGGCAGCACCAGCTTCTCCAGGGCGGAAGCCGGCACCGGCGCGCCCTGCAACTGCTCGATGGCGCGCACCAGGCCGTCGATACCGCGCAGGCCGTACGACGCGCCGGAGGGCGGTGCCGGTTGCCCGGCCGGCGGTGCCGGGCGGGGCGCGCCGACGTGCTGCCACTGGGGGAGGAAGGCGGCGAGTGCGGCGGGCGGGACCGGTTCGAGCTCCTCGCGCAGCGCGGCGAGCGAGCGGCGGCGCAGCCTGCGCAGCACCTGCGCGTCGCACCACTCCTGGCCGATGCCCGCGGGGTGGAACTCCCCCTGGACGACCCGGCCGGCGGCCGCGAGGCGGTGCAGCGCGCCGTCGGTGACGGCCGTGCCGAGGCCGAAGCGGGCGGCCGCCTGCTCGGAGGTGAACGGGCCGTGCGTACGGGCGTAGCGGGACAGCAGATCGCCGAGCGGGTCCTTGACCGGTTCGGTGAACGACTCCGGGACGCCGACGGGCAGCGCCGTACCCAACGCGTCGCGCAGCCGGCCGGCGTCCTCGACGGCGGCCCAGTGGTCGGCGCCGGCGATCCGCACCGAGATGGCGCGGCGGGCGGCGGCCAGCTCCCTGGTCCACGCCGGATCCGCGCCGCGCTCGGCCAGCTCGGCGTCCGTCAGCGGACCCAGCAGCCGCAGCACGTCGGCGATGCCCTCGACGTCCTTGACGCGGCGGTCCTCCGTCCGCCACTGCAGCTCGCGCTCCAGCTCGGCCAGCACCTCCGCGTCCAGCAGCTCGCGCAGCTCGGCCTGGCCCAGCAGCTCGGCGAGCAGCCGGGAATCCAACGACAGCGCGGCGGCGCGGCGCTCGGCGAGCGGGGAGTCGCCCTCGTACAGGAACTGCGCGACATAGCCGAACAGCAGCGAGCGGGCGAACGGGGACGGCTCGGGGGTGGTGACCTCCACCAGGCGGACCCGGCGGGCCTCGATGTCGCCCATCAGCTCCGTCAGGCCCGGCACGTCGAAGACGTCCTGGAGGCATTCGCGGACGGCCTCCAGCACGATGGGGAAGGACCCGAACTCGCTGGCCACCTGGAGCAGTTGGGCGGCGCGCTGGCGCTGCTGCCACAGCGGTGTGCGCTTGCCGGGGCTGCGCCGCGGCAGCAGCAGGGCGCGGGCGGCGCATTCGCGGAACCGGGAGGCGAACAGCGCGGAACCGCCCACCTGGTCCGTGACGAGCTGATCGACCTCTCCCTGGTCGAAGGCGACGTCGGCGGCCCCCACCGGGGACTGCTCCGGGTCGTACTCCGCGCCGCGGGCCACCAGGCCCGGGTCGGCCGACGGGTCGAAACCGCCGTCGCCGTCGAGGAGGTCGAGGCCCATCAGATCGGCGTCCGGCAGCCGCAGCACGATGCCGTCGTCGGCGTGCATCACCTGGGCGTCCATGCCGTAGCGCTCGGCGAGGCGGGCGCCGAGGGCCAGCGCCCAGGGGGCGTGGACCTGCGCGCCGAAGGGGGAGTGGATGACCACCCGCCAGTCGCCGAGCTCGTCGCGGAACCGCTCGACGACGATCGTGCGGTCGTCGGGGACATGGCCGCAGGCCTGCTTCTGCTCGGCCAGATAGCCCAGCACATTGGACACCGCCCAGGCGTCCAGCCCGGCGGCGGACAGCCGGGCCCCGGCGTCCTCCGGGCCGAGCGAGCCGATCTCCCGGAGGAACGCGCCCAGCGCACGGCCCAGTTCCAGGGGGCGGCCCAGCTGGTCGCCCTTCCAGAACGGCAGCCGGCCGGGGACCCCCGGGGCGGGGGTGACCAGCACCCGGTCGCGGGTGATGTCCTCGATGCGCCAGGACGTCGTGCCGAGGGTGAAGACATCGCCGACCCGGGACTCGTAGACCATCTCCTCGTCCAGCTCGCCCACCCGGCGCCCGCCCTTGCCGGAGTCGCCGGCGAGGAACACGCCGAACAGACCGCGGTCGGGGATCGTGCCGCCGGATGTGACGGCCAGGCGCTGGGCCCCGGGACGGCCCGTGACGGTCTGCGCGACGCGGTCCCACACCAGGCGCGGCCGCAGCTCGGCGAAGGCGTCCGAGGGGTAGCGGCCGGCGAGCATGTCCAAAACCGCCGTGAACGCCGACTCGGGGAGCGCCGCGAAGGGAGCCGCCCGCCGGACGACGGCCAGCAGCTCCTCGACGTCCCAGGTGTCCATCGCGGTCATGGCGACGAGCTGTTGGGCGAGCACGTCCAGCGGATTGGCGGGCACCCGCAGCGCCTCGATGGCGCCCGAGCGCATCCGCTCGGTCACCACGGCCGCCTGCACCAGATCGCCGCGGTACTTGGGGAAGACGATGCCCGTCGAGACCGCGCCGACCTGATGGCCGGCCCGGCCGACCCGCTGCAGCCCGGAGGCGACCGACGGCGGCGACTCCACCTGGACGACCAGATCGACCGCGCCCATGTCGATGCCCAGCTCCAGACTGGAGGTGGCGACCACGGCCGGCAGCCGGCCCGCCTTCAGATCCTCCTCCACCTGGGCGCGTTGCTCCTTGGACACCGAGCCGTGGTGCGCGCGGGCCAGCAGCGGCGGCGCCCCCTTGGCGGCCCCGGAGCCACCCATCAGCTCCGCCGGGGAGTGGTGCTCGGGCAGCGTCGTGGCGGAGCCGCGCGAATCGAGCACAGTGCCCGTGGTGCGCTCGTAGGCGATCTCGTTCAGGCGGTTGCACAACCGCTCCGCCAGGCGGCGGGAATTGGCGAAGACGATCGTGGAGCGATGGGCCTGGACGAGATCGGCGATCCGCTCCTCGACCTGCGGCCAGATGGAGGGCTTCTCGCCCGTGTCGCCCTCCTGGACCGGTGAGCCGCCCAGCTCGCCCATGTCCTCCACCGGGACGACCACCGACAGGTCGAAGCGCTTCCCGGACGGCGGCTGGACGATCTCCACCCGGCGCCGGGGGGACAGATAGCGGGCCACCTCTTCCACCGGGCGCACCGTCGCCGACAGCCCGATCCGGCGCGCGGGACGGTCGAGCAGCTCGTCCAGGCGCTCCAGGGACAGCGCGAGATGCGCACCGCGCTTCGTTCCGGCGACCGCGTGCACCTCGTCCACGATCACCGTCTCGACGCCCGCCAGCGCCTCCCGGGCCGAGGACGTCAGCATCAGGAACAGCGACTCGGGGGTCGTGATGAGGATGTCCGGCGGGTGGTTGGCGATCGACCGGCGCTCCGCGGGCGGAGTGTCCCCCGAGCGGATGCCGACCGTGATGTCGGGTTCCGGCAGCCCGAGTCGGACCGACTCCTGCCGGATTCCCGTCAGGGGGCTGCGCAGATTGCGCTCGACGTCGACGGCCAGCGCCTTCAGCGGCGAGACGTACAGCACCCGGCAGCGCTTCTTCGGCTCGGCGGGCGGGGGAGCGCTCGCCAGCGCGTCCAGCGACGCGAGGAAGGCGGCGAGGGTCTTGCCGGATCCCGTCGGCGCCACCACCAGGACGTCCGAGCCCGCGCCGATCGCCCGCCAGGCACCCTCCTGCGCGGCGGTGGGCGCGCTGAACGCCCCGGCGAACCAACCGCGGGTCGCGGGAGAGAACGAGTCGAGCGCTGCCTTGGCCATGTCCCCCATCGTGCACCGCGCCACTGACAACGCGGCCCCCGCGCGGGCCGCCGACCGCCCCCGACGGGGCCCGCGACACCCGTCCACGCTGTGGACGCCCAGGTCGGGAGCGCTCCCGAGCATCCAGAATGGAGCCATGGTCACGGGCAGCGGGGACGGCGCGGCCATCGGCGGCGCCCCCGGGACGAACGCCACGCCGCAGGCGCGCGGAGAGTGGGCGCGCCACTGGCGGTACGACGGGCTGCCCGGCCTGGACCTGCTGCGCGCCCGCTACGTCCGGCACTCCTTCCCCCGCCACGCCCACGACGGCTACGTCGTCTGCGCGGTCACCTCCGGCGTCGAGGAGGTCGGGCTCCAGCAGGGCACCGTCCGGGCCGGCCACGGCGGCATCGTCATGATCAACCCGGAGGTCGCGCACACCGCGCGGGCCGGCGCGCCCGAGGGCTGGGCCTACGCCACCCTCTACCCGTCGCCCGAGGTCGTCGCCGAGATAGCCGAGGAGACCACGGAGCTGCACGGCACCGCCGGATTCACCCGGACCACCGCCGAGGACCCGTACCTCGGCCGCATGATCACCGAGGTCCACCGGGCCGCCGAGGCGGGCAACGCGCTCGCCGCCGACAGCCTGCTGCGGATCGCCGTCGCCCATCTGCTGCGCCGCTACGGAGGCCCGCTCCCGGCGCGTACGCCGCGCAGCGCGGGCGCGCGGACCGCCAACCTGGCCCGGGCCCTCCTGGAGGAGCGGATGGCCGACCCGCCCTCCCTGGAGAGGCTGGCGCAGGAGCTCGGCACCAGCCCGTTCGCGCTGCTGCGGGCCTTCAAAGGCGCGTACGGGATGCCGCCGCACACCTGGCTCACCGATGCCCGGGTGCGCCGGGCCCGCAGGCTCCTGGAGGCGGGCCGCACCCCCGCGGAGACCGCCGTCGAGGTCGGCTTCAGCGATCAGCCGCATCTGAACCGGCACTTCACCCGGATCGTCGGAGTGCCGCCCGGTGCGTACCGCAGGGAGCGGTCGGTCCAGGAGCGGGTGCGCTCCGGGGCCGCAAGAACGTACAAGACCACCGGGGGCGCGCACTCCTAAGGTCCGAGGCGTGCCAGAACAGACAGAGATACGCCCCGCGGGCCCGGCCGCGCCACCGGGACCGGCGGCCGCCGCGAAGCCCGACTCCGCCGTCATCAGGGACGCCCTCGGCGTCGGTATCGCCGTCGGACTCTCCGGGTTCGCCTTCGGCGTGACCTCGGCCGGCGCCGGCCTCAGCCTGCTGCAGACGTGCGCGCTCAGCCTGCTGGTGTTCACCGGCGCCTCGCAGTTCGCCCTCGTGGGCGCGCTCGCCGCGGGCGGCAACCCGCTCACCGCCGCGGCCGGCGCCTTCTTCCTGGGGACCCGCAACGCGTTCTACGGTCTGCGGCTGTCCACCGTCCTCGGCTACCGGGCCGGCGTCAGGCCCTTCGCCGCCCACTGGGTCATCGACGAGACCTCCGCCGTCACCCTGGCCCAGCCCGACCGCCGCAGCGCGCGGCTGGGTTTCACCGTCACCGGGCTGAGCCTCTACGCCCTGTGGAACCTCACCACCTTCATCGGCGCACTGGGCGCCGAGGCACTCGGCGACACCGACGCCTGGGGCCTGGACGCGGCCGGCCCCGCGGTCTTCCTGGCGCTCCTCGCACCGATGCTCAAGACCGCCGTCGAGCGGGCCGCGGCCGGGCTGGCCGTGGTGGTGCTCCTGGTGGCGCTGCCGCTGCTGCCCGCCGGCGTCCCGGTCCTGCTCGCGGCGCTGGCCGCACCCGCCGTCCTCGCCGTGCAGGGGCGCCGCGAGCGGGCGAAGGAAGCGAGGGCGGCGCGGGAGCCGGGTGCCGGCCGGGAAGGCACCGCCGCGCACCCCGACGGCGGCGCAGGCAGCGACACCACCACCGAGGAGGACCGGGCATGAGCGTCTGGATCGCGATCGCCGCCACCGCCGTCGGCTGCTACCTGGTCAAGTTCCTCGGCCTGTCGGCGCCCGCCGGCGTACTGGAGCGCCCGCTCGTCAAGCGGCTGGCCGCGCTGCTGCCGGTGGCCCTGCTGGCCGCGCTCACCGCCCAGCAGACCTTCAGCGACGGCCGGTACCTGATGCTCGACGCCAAGGCCGCCGGTCTGGCCGCCGCGGTCGTCGCGCTCGTCCTTCGGGCGCCGTTCCTGCTGGTCGTCGGCGTCGCCGTGGTCGTCACCGCCGGAGTACGGGCACTGAGCGGGTGACCGCGGCGGGGCTTGGCGGAGGCTGGGGCGGGCCGGTGCGCGGAGGCCCACCACCGAGGGTCCGGCACCCGTGGACGGGGCGCTCAGCCGAGGGGCCGCCCGTAGGCCCGCAGGGTCAGCAGTGCCTTGAGCGTCACCATCGGGCGGCCCTCCAGCGCCGTCCCCGGAGCCCACACCCGCCAGTTGACCGGCCAGCCGCCGTCCTCCTCCTGGAGCGCGGCGAGGTGGTCCAGGGCCCGGTCCATCTCCTCGTCGCTGAACCAGCCGCGGGCCAGCGAGCCGGGCGTCGCGGCGAAGTCGTACGCCAGGTGGTGCTCCCCGGGGGCGTACCCCTGCGCCACCGGGACGTCCGCGGCGCGCTCCGGGTCCAGCAGCACCAGACCCTGCTCCCGTACGAGCCGGCCCAGCCGCTCGGCCGCCGCGGCGGCCCGCGGCCGGTCCGGGGCACCGTCCAGGAAGGCCACCGCCGCCTCCGCCTCGTACGGATGGGTCTCCTTCAGGGACTCCACGGCCGCCCAGCAGTAGTCCGTGGCCCGGAACAGCCAGGCGTGCCACACCTCGTTGCGGTGCAGCATCCCCACCACGGGCCCGGTGGCCAGCAGGGCGCTCGGCGGATCGTCGACCACCGGGATCCACGGCGCGGCCGGATAGCCCCGCAGCGAGGGGTCCAGCGCCGGCAGCGCGCCCTGCGGCGTCGAGATGTTCGTCAGATAGCGGCAGATCCGCTCCACCTGGCGGCCGTCGCAGCGCCCGATCTGGTCGAGGACCTTCAGGGCGTGCGCGGTGTGCAGCGGCTGGCTGACGGGGCCGCGCAGATCGGGCTCCAGGGCGTGGCCGAAGCCGTCGTCGTCGTTGCGGTACGCGGCGAGCGCGGTCTCGACCGGGTCCGCCCCGCCGCCGAGGAAGTGGTACTCGAAGAGCCGCTGCTCCAGCACCCGGGCGGTCAGCCAGACGAAGCGCTCGGCGCGCGCAAGAGGGAGCGAGGTGGGGCTTTCGTTTTCGGCCATGGACCGACGGTAGGGCCGAAACCCCCGGGTGGCACCGGCTCGCGTACTGCTGCCCTCCCAGGGCGGGATACTGGAGGCATGCGGTTGACGGTCTTCTGGCAGCGGATGGCGGATCACTTCGGCGCGGGCTACGCCGACTCCTTCGCGCGCGATCACGTGATGTCCGGCCTCGGCGGCCGAACCGTCCAGGAGGCGCTGGACGCGGGCTGGAGCGCCAAAGAGGTGTGGCGGGTGGTCTGCTCGGTGATGGACGTACCGCACGACAAGCGCTGAGCGGACGGGCCGGGCCCCGGCCCTCGTCGCCCACCTCGCCGACGCCGTCACGCGCTCCGCCGCCACCGGCGCCCCGCCCCGCCGACCTGGTGGGAACGCCCCGAAGGCCGGGCATCGCGGACGCGGCGATGGCCCAGAACCGGGATTGTCGGCGCGGTACGCGACACTGGGCTGCGTGCCCGTGTCTGATGAGATCACCAGCAACGACGTTCCACGGCCCGAGGACCGGCGTGCGGACCCGCCCGGGGCCTCGTGGTCCGATGCGCGGATGCCGCGCTGGCTGCCGCGCGCCATGGTGCTCGCGCTCGCCCTCGTGGGGTGCTACCAGCTCGCCATCTGGGGGTTCCACCAACTGATCACGCTGCTGCTGAACGTGCTGATCGCGTTCTTCCTCGCGCTGGCCGTCGAGCCGGCCGTGGACTGGATGGCCGCCCGCGGCATGCGGCGCGGGCTGGCGACGGGGCTGGTGTTCCTGGGCATCCTCGTCGCCGCGGCCGGCTTCTTCGCGCTGCTGGGCTCCATGCTCGCCGGCCAGATAGCCACGATGGTCGAGGAGTTCCCGCAGTATCTGGACTCCGTCATCAGCTGGATCAACAACACCCTGCACACCCACCTGTCACGGGTCGAGGTGCAGAACAACCTGCTGCGGTCCGACTGGCTCCAGAAGTACGTCCAGGACAGCGCCAACAACGTCCTGGCCGTCTCCGCGACGGTGCTGGGCAGCCTGTTCAACCTCCTGACGGTGGCGCTGTTCTCGTTCTACTTCGCCGCCGACGGCCCCCGGCTGCGCCGTGCCCTGTGCTCGGTGCTGCCGCCCCGCCGCCAGACGGAGGTGCTGCGCGCCTGGGAGATCGCCGTGGCCAAGACCGGCGGATATCTCTACTCCCGCGGTCTGATGGCGCTGATATCCGGCGTCGCGCACTATGTCCTGCTGGAGCTGATGGGCGTCCCGTACGCCCCCGCCCTGGGCATGTGGGTGGGCCTGGTGTCCCAGTTCATACCGACCATAGGCACGTATCTGGCGGGCGCGCTGCCCATCCTGATCGCGTTCACCGTCGATCCCTGGCACGCCCTGTGGGTCTTCGGCTTCGTCGTGATCTACCAGCAGTTCGAGAACTACCTCCTGCAGCCGAGGATCACCGCCAAGACGGTGGACATCCATCCCGCCGTCGCCTTCGGATCCGTCGTCGCCGGTACGGCCCTGATGGGCGCGGTGGGCGCGCTCATCTCCATCCCGGCGACGGCGACCCTGCAGGCCTTCCTCGGCGCGTACGTCAAGCGCTACGCCGTCCCCGACGACCTGCGGGTCCACGGCAGAACCCGCCGCAGGCGCGGCGCCCGCCTCCTCGCCCGCCTCCGTCGCACCCCGCACGACGCACCGCCCTCGCAGGAGGCCCCGGCGCCGGCCGTCGCCCAGGGGGACGCGGAGACCACCCCCACCCAGGACGAGCAGGACGGCCGGAGCACTCGCTGAGGCCGCCCGCCTGACGGCGGAGAGCATGCGCGGGCCGGCGCCCTACCCGCCGTACTCCCGGTCGTGGACCGGGGCGTTCGGCAGCTGGCTGTCCAGGGACTCCCGGTAGCGGACGCAGCCGCGCAGGAAGCGCGGCCACGGCGGCACCGCCACCTCCGGTTCCACGCCCTCCGGCAGCAGGCCCCACAGCCGGGGGTGGTGCCAGCACAGGTCGTGCCCCGAACTGTCCCGGTGCGCCCGGATGCCGGTACGCAACCGCCGCACCTCGGCCGCCAGTTCGTCCCGGCTCAGCCGGTCCAGATCATCGTCCAGAGCCACGGTCACACGCTAGGCGGCCGGGAATCCGGGCGCGCTCAACCGCACCCCGTCCGGCCGACCGGATCCTCCCTATGGCGCCGCCCGGCACCACCGAGGGGCGCGCGCATCCGAGCCGGGAGCGGCTCCCACGGGTTCAGCGGCGCCGGAAGGGCCCGTCGTCCGCGAAGGCGTGGGCGGCGAAGCGCTTGCCCATCCGGCGGTAAGCGGCGGCGCCGGGGTGGAGGCCGTCGGCCAGGTCGTCCGCCTCGTCGGGGCCGAGCAGCTCGCGGCCGTCGAGGTGGTGGAGACGGGGATCGCGGGCCCGCCGGGCCGCCACGATCCGGGCCAGCTCGGCGCGGACCACCGTCAGCGACAAGGCCCCATCGGCCACATCGGCCGGGTCGCCCAGCGCGGTGATCTTCCCGTCCGGGCCCATCGCGGTCGGGCCCGGGGACTCCTCCAGAGCCGGACAGCTCACCGGGGACATCACCAGCAGCGGGGTGTCCGGGTGCCCGTCCCGGATCGTGTCCAGGAAGCCGTGCACCGCCGGGCCGAACGTCCGCAGCCGGAAGGCGGCCAGGCCCACGATGTTGATGCCCACCTTGAGGCTGATCAGGTCGGCGGGCATATCGCGGATCGTCCGGGCTACATACGGGTCCAGCATCTCGTTGCCCGCCTGGCTGAGGTTGATCACCTCCACTCCTCCGTGCGCGGCCGCCACCACGGGCCAGGTGCCGGTCGGCCCGTCGGCCTCGAGGCAGTGGCTGATGGAGCTGCCGTGGTGCACCCAGCGGCGCCGCCCGTCCGGCAGCGGCGGCAGCACCTCGCCGTCGGCGCGCAGCGCCACCAGTTCCGTGGGGGTCTGCTGCGGCAGCCACAGCTCGACGTTCTTCATGCCGGCCGGCAGCCCGGCGAACCGTACGGTCCCCGGCTTCCCGGGGATCACTTGCTGCACGGCCCCAGGGCCCGCCATCCGCAGCACATTGCCCACCGGCGCCTGCTGTCGCCCGGCCGGGGCGCCGTCCACCACCAGCTCCAGCATCCCCGTCGGGCGGGGCCGGGGTTCGGTGACGAGCTGCCCTGTGGAGGTGAGCACCTCGAACTCGAGCTCCCGCGCATCGGTGCGGAACACCAGCCGCACCCCCGAGGGCATCAAGGTCACGCCGTAGACCGAGGGGTCCTGATACTGCTCCTTGGTCCAGGCGGGCAACCGGCGCGGCATCACCCCCGCCTGCGTGCTCTCCAGATCCAGCGCACCCCGCACCTCCACCGGCCCGCCCACCAGCGGAACCGCCCGCATCGCCACCGTCACCGCTCCTCAGCCGCTCTCGGGTCCGGATGCGGGTGCGCACCCGCGACTTCCCCCACCGTCACCCTGGCACACCAGGCCTCCGTGCCACCGGGGTTTCGCCGGCACGCTGTGACTTAGGCCGTCTGTTCCGGATCTTGCCTGACCCGTGGCGTCTGACACGGCACCTCTCCCCCACGCTTGAACGGCGCGGGGGGACCCCCCCCATCGTTGTCGGGTGCGCCCGAGTACGTCCAATACGCGGGCGACCCTCCGCCTTGCGCTCCGCCTCGCTCCGCCTCGGCTCTTCATGCGACCTCCGGAAGCCGAGCTGCACCGCGCCAGACGCCACGGGCTCAATCGGCAAGTCACAGCCACCACCGGGGAAGACCGCAACGTGAGTCGTTCAGCCATAGAACCCGACGGCGAGAGGGATCATCATGCGGGCCGGCATCGTCATGACCGCACGCCCGGGTCTGGAGCACCTGGCCGCCCGCGCGGAGGAACTCGGCTTCAGTAGTTTCTGGGTGTACGACACGCCGATGGTCCATGGTGATCCGTTCGTCAGCCTCGCGCTCTGCGCCAAGTCCACCAGCCGGATCAAACTCGGTATCGGGGTCACCTCACCGGCGCTGCGCTCCGCGCCCGCCGCGGCGGCGGCGCTCAGCAGTCTCAACGCCCTCGCTCCCGACCGCATCATCTGCGGGGTCGGCACCGGCAACACCGCACGCCGCACGCTGGGCATGCGGCCTACGAAGACGGTGGAGCTGGAGTCGTTCACGGCCGCCCTGCAGGATCTCACCGCCGGCGGTGAGACGGACTACCGCGAGGGAACCCGGACCAGCAGGGTGCGCTTCCTGCACGTCGGCGGCTACGTCAACACCGAGGACCCGGTGGAGTTCGTCGTGGCTGCATTCGGCCCGAAAGTCGCCGCCGTCGCCGGCCGCCTAGGTACAGGAATGATCTCCTTCGCGCTGCACGCCCCCGCGGCCTGGTCCGCGCTCGGCCAGGCCCGCCGGGCAGCGGCACAGGCCGCGGGCAACAGCGAGAAGACGCATACGTACCTCATCTCCTCCCTGTACGTTCTCGCCGACGGCGAGGACCGGTACGGCGATGCAGTCAAGGACGCAATGGGGCACATCGCGGTGAGCGCACTGATCCTCGCAGTGGAGAACCCGGCCTTCCGCGCGGCCCTGCCTCAGGAGGAGTCCGCGGCCGTCGACCGCCTGCTCCACCTACGCGGTACCACCGCCACCGACCCCAACCGCCACCACACGCTCTACCACAATTATCTCGGCCGGCTGTCCGCCGAGGACCGCGATCTCGTCGTGCCATCACTGGTGGACAAGTTCGGTCTGATCGGTACCAGGGACGAGATCAGACAGCAGATCAACACGCTGGAGAAGTCAGGGGTCAACGAGCTCGTGATCCAGCCCGTGGCGGACCCCGAGGCGGAAATGGCCGAGCTGGCGCGGCTCCTGCCCTGAGGCTGCACGGCCACGGTCATGGCGGCCCCGCACCGGCCATCCCCGCTTCAGATCCACGTAGGGCCGTCGGTCCAAGCGCTCAGCTCGCCAACCGCAACGCTCATCCGCCAACGGGCACGCTCAGTCACAGGTACGGCGTGAGGAGCGGCGGTGCCGCTTGACAGTAAAATCGAACATCCATTCTTATGGGGTGTCCGGCCCGTGATTCCGGGGTTCTCGCGGAGTTATCCACAGGCTGGAGCCGGGTCCGGGCGCATTGTCAGTGGCAGGCGTTAGCGTCATGGACGTGAAGCGATCGACTCAAGCAAATCGGGTGGAACCCATGGCAGGCACTGACCGCGAGAAGGCGCTGGACGCCGCGCTCGCACAGATTGAACGGCAATTCGGCAAGGGCGCCGTGATGCGCATGGGGGAGCGGTCCAAGGAGCCCATCGAGGTCATCCCGACCGGATCCACCGCCCTCGACGTCGCGCTCGGCGTCGGCGGCCTCCCCCGCGGCCGCGTCATCGAGGTCTACGGACCGGAGTCCTCCGGTAAGACGACCCTGACCCTGCACGCCGTCGCGAACGCCCAGAAGGCCGGCGGCGCCGTCGCGTTCATCGATGCCGAGCACGCGCTCGACCCCGAGTACGCCAAGAAGCTCGGCGTGGACACCGACGCCCTGATCCTGTCCCAGCCGGACAACGGCGAGCAGGCCCTGGAAATCGTGGACATGCTGGTGCGCTCCGGCGCGCTGGACCTCATCGTGATCGACTCCGTCGCCGCCCTGGTGCCGCGGGCCGAGATCGAGGGCGAGATGGGCGACTCCCACGTCGGCCTCCAGGCCCGGCTGATGAGCCAGGCCCTGCGCAAGATCACCAGCGCGCTCAACCAGTCCAAGACCACCGCGATCTTCATCAACCAGCTCCGCGAGAAGATCGGCGTGATGTTCGGCTCGCCGGAGACCACGACCGGTGGCCGCGCGCTGAAGTTCTACGCTTCGGTGCGTCTCGACATCCGCCGTATCGAGACCCTCAAGGACGGCACGGACGCGGTCGGCAACCGCACCCGCGTCAAGGTCGTCAAGAACAAGGTCTCCCCGCCCTTCAAGCAGGCCGAGTTCGACATCCTCTACGGCCAGGGCATCAGCCGTGAGGGCGGCCTGATCGACATGGGCGTGGAGCACGGCTTCATCCGCAAGTCTGGCGCTTGGTACACCTACGAGGGCGACCAGCTCGGCCAGGGCAAGGAGAACGCCCGCAACTTCCTCAAGGACAACCCGGATCTCGCCAACGAGATCGAGAAGAAGATCAAGGAGAAGCTCGGGATCGGCGTCAAGCCGCAGGACCCGGCGGCGGAGCCCGGTGCGGACGCCGCGGGCGCGGCCGCCGAGCCGGCCGCCGCGGCCCCGGCACCGGCGGCCAAGGGCGCCAAGGCTTCCAAGGCCGCCGCGGCCAAGAGCTAGCCCGCCATGACACGGCGAACGGAATGGCCGGACAGCGAGGGCGGCACCAGCCGCGCTGCCGGTGACGCCGAGACCCGTAGCGGCCGAAGAGGCCGTGATGGCCATGAGAACAGCGGTGGTTCCGCCTCGTCGAGGGCCGAGCCGGGACCACCGCGTACGCCCGAGGAGCAGGCGCGGGCCATCTGCCTGCGCCTGCTCACCGGGAATTCGCGTACGCGCAAGCAGTTGGCGGACGCCCTGCGCCGACGGGGCATCCCCGACGAGGCCGCGGAAGAGGTGCTGTCCCGTTTCGAGGACGTCGGGCTGATCGACGATGCCGCCTTCGCCGACGCCTGGGTGGAGTCCCGCCACCACGGGCGCGGCCTGGCCCGGCGCGCCCTGGCCCGCGAACTGCGCACCAAGGGGGTGGACTCCGCCCTGATCGATGTGGCCGTCGGCCGCCTCGACTCCGAACAGGAGGAGTCCACCGCCCGCGAGTTGGTCGACCGCAAGCTGCGCGCGACCAGGGGGCTGGACCGGGAGAAGCGCCTCCGCCGCCTGGCCGGAATGCTGGCCCGCAAGGGCTACCCGGAGGGCCTCGCCCTCCGCGTCGTCAAACGGGCCTTGGAGGAGGAAGGCGAGGATCCGGATCTGCTGGAGTACCACCTGCCGGACGAGTGACCAGGTGTCCGGGGGACCGGGTGATCAGGTTCGGGTGACCGGGTGACCGTGTGTCCCGGCGATGGGTGGCCGGGCAGCTGGGCGGGTGGTCGGTGCCAGGCACCAGGCGGCCCGACGGCCGTGCCACCAGGTGACGGGGAGGGGAGCGGGGCCCAACCAAGCTGGCCAACGGGCCGGCCCCGCCAGGCACGCCCGGCCAGGCCAGCCCCGCGAGGTCGCCCTCCCAGGCCAGCCCCGCGAGGTCGACCCCGCCCAGGCCGCGGACGGCGGCGGCGCGCCGAGCCCCGTACCGGCAGCCCGCCGGGCCGGCCCCGCGAGGCCAACCCGGCCAACCCAGCCGTGCGAAGCCAGCCCCACCGGACAAGTCCGCCTCGGCCCAGCCGCCAAGTTCACCCCCGTACCGGCAGCCCCGCTCCTCGCCAGGCCTGGAAGCCGCCCGCCAGGTCGGTCGCCCGGTGGAGGCCCAGTTGGCGGAGGGAGAGGGCGGCGAGTGTGGACGCGTAGCCCTCGTTGCAGATGACGATGACCGGCAGGTCGTGGTGGGTGGCCTCCGGGGCCCGGTGCGCGCCGGTGGGGTCCAGGCGCCATTCGAGTTCGTTGCGTTCCACGATCAGGGCGCCGGGGATGGTGCCGTCACGCTCCCGCAGCTCGGCGTACCGGATGTCCACCAGAAGACCGCCGGCCTCCTGGACGGCGGCGGCTTCCTCGGGCTCCGCCCGTCGGCCCAGCTCGCGCCGGGCGTGGGCCAGCAGGTCGTCGACGGCGCTCATACCGGCACCCTTCCGTACTCGACCGAGCCCGCACCCGCCCGCGGCGCGTCCCCGAACCGCTCCTTGCGGCTGAACCGCTCGCTGCGCTCGCTCATGCCCACTCCTCCGGGCGCTCGACCTCTTCGAGGCGCAGTACCTGGCCGGTGCGGCTGTAGCGGCGCATCAGCGGAAGCGGCGGGTAGTAGGCGTGCACCGACACCGCGTGGGTGTCGTGGGAGAGGTTGAGCACCTGGTGGACATGGTGCGGACCGAACGCCCGGCCCCGGCCGTCGCCGAGCCTGCGCTCCCGGTCCACGCCATCGGCGAGTTCCAGGGTCTTCCAGCCCTCGGTGGGCAGTTGGGCGGCGAGCGACTGCTCCGTCAGCTCGCCGGTGGCCGCCGCGAAGGCGCCGCGTGAGCCGCCGTGGTCGTGCCAGCCGGTGCCGGTGCCCGGCGGCCAGCCGATCAGCCAGGCCTCGGCTCCGCCCGGCCCGTTCAGCCGGATCCAGGTGCGGCCTTCGGGGTCGAGCGGGAGGGAGGCGATGAGCGCCGCGTCCTCGGCGGTGCGGCGGACGAAGTCGAGGAGTTCGGATGCGCTGGGGCCGCCGGCGTCGGCATGCGGGTGCGCGGAGGCACGTACGTCGGGCACGGAAACCGTCCTGGGTGATGATCGCGAAGAGGCGCGGCTGCCGGACAGGGGCGGGCGGCCGCGTGGAAGAGGAGCTGCGGATCAGCAGGACGGACGACACATGCAGCCCGCATAGCGGACCAGGTCCAGATGGACCCTCCGCCAGAATCGCGAGCTGTGATCAGTCACTCTCGGAGTGAAGCATGGAGGATCCCACAGGGTCAACAGCGGAGGGTTCTTCCTGGGACGCGGAAGGCCCTCCCCCGGACTCCCGTGACCCCTGCGACACCTGAGAAGTTCCCGACGCCTCCGGGCCCTCGGCCGGCCTGGCCCGGCGGCCCGCGCCCGGTCCGTGTCCGAGAGCCCCGCCCCGTACCGCCTCCGCGCACGCGGTCAGCTCCGCCGGGCGGACGCCGGCCAGCGCGGTGACCAGATGACCGTCCGGGCGTACGAGCAGGACGGTGTGGGCGGCCGAGCCCGGGTAGGACTCGGTGACCAGGATCTCGGCGGGCATCGGCAGGTCGGCGACCGCGCTGGTCAGGCGGGGCATCAGACCCGCCGACTGCCAGTGCCGGCGGTCCCAGACGGTGGTGCCGGGTGCCACCAGCACCACCAGCAGGCCACCGCCGAGGCGGTCGCGCAGCCTGACCACCGAGCCGTCGGAGGCGGTCACCGCGACATCCGCGACCGGCGCCCCGGGGGGCGTCTCGGCCGGCGGGCCGTCGGTGTGCTCGACGGGCGGCGCCAGCGGGGTGCGGGCGTAGACCGGTGGCGCGCCCAGCGGGCCGCGGCCCAGATGGCCGTCGGTCAGCAGGGTGCTGCGGCCGCGCGCCGCGCCCGGCAGGACGGTGCGCCAGCGGGCCGACCGGCCGTCCCGCAGCAGCGGCAGTGCCTGGTCGGCGGCGCGCAGCCGGGCCGCGACCGCGCCCCGGCGCTCGGCCTGATAGCTGTCGAGCAGCAGCTCCGAGGCGCCGTGGTGCCAGGCCAGGCCGAGCTTCCAGGCGAGGTTCTCGGCGTCCCGCAGGCCCTCGTCCAGGCCCTGGGTGCCGAGCGCGCCCATCAGATGTGCGGCATCCCCGGCGAGGAAGGCCCGGCCCTGCCGCCAGCAGCGGGCCAGCCGATGGTGGACGGTGTGCACGCCGGTGTCGAGGAGCTCGTACGGCGGGACGAGCCGGCCATGGCCGTGCCCCCGCGTCCCGTCCTCCCCCGGGCCGGCCGCGGTGCCGGGCTCCGCCGGGGACTCGCTGGTCCAGCCGGCCAGGGAGTCGCGGATCCGGGCGACCAGGGCGTCCGGGGTGACCAGTTCGCGCCCGGGCGGCAGCAGCCAGTCCAGCCGCCACATGCCGTCGGCCAGCGGGCGGGCCGAGACCTCCGGGCCCGGCCCGCCGCCGTGCCGGGGCGGCGAGCGGTGCAGCAGCGCTTCGCCGGGCCAGGGAAGTTCACAGCGCAGCGCGGCCACCGCATGCCGTTCGACGGCCGTACGGCCTGGGAAGCGGATGTCCAGCAGCTTGCGGACCGTCGACCGGGGGCCGTCGCAGCCGACGAGGTAACTCCCGCGCCACCATGTCCCGTTGGTGCCACGGGTGTGTGCGCCGACGCCGTGCTCGTCCTGCTCGACGTCGACGAGCCGGCTGTCGGTGACGATCTCGGCGAGCTTCTCGTGGGCCAGCGCGGCGCGCAGGGCACGGGTGAGCGCGTGCTGGGGGAGGTGCACGGGGGAGACGGGCGCGGGTCCGGCCGCGTCGTCCGGGGTGCGTGCGGCGAACGCGACCCGTTCCACCAGGCGCCGGCGGCGCATGATGCGCCAGGCCGTCCAGCGGGTGCCGGCGCTCTCCAGGGTGTCGGCGCAGCCGAGCCGGCCGACGAAGGCCGCGGTGTCCGGACGGAGCACGGCCGTGCGGGCGGGGCGGGTGTCCTCCTGGCCTGCGGTTTCGTCCAGGACGACGGAGGGGACGCCGAGCCGGGCGAGAGCGAGGGCGAGGGAGAGCCCCACCGGGCCGGCCCCGACGACGATCACCGGGTCCACGGCGCAGCTCCCCGGGGCCGCAGGTACGTACGGGACATGCGGGAACTGGCAGTTGGAGCCCGGTGCGTGATCACACAGCGTATGCAACCCACTGCGGCCGCTCGCGTCAAGTGACGGAGGCGGTGGCGCCTTTGCCACCGCCTCCGGACGGTCCCCTATGAGCCACGCGGTGGCCCGTCGTCCCGTCAGTCCTTCTTGGCCGCCGGGCCGTCGGGCACCGCGTCGGCGACCTCCATCGCGTCGGTGGCGGCCACCGGCTCGGCGGCCGCGGCCACGCCGATGCCGGTCTTGGCCCGCCGGCCGCGCCGCTCGATCCAGTTGGCGAGGGCGGACAGCGACAGACACATCGCCACGTAGATGGTGCCGGTGACGATGATGACCGGGACGTAGGCGTCGTTGCCGTTGACGATGATGTTGGTGCTCATCTGGCGGGCGGTGAAGAGCAGTTCCTCGAACGTGATGATGTAGCCGAGGGAGGTGTCCTTCAGGGTCACCACGAGCTGGCTGATGATGGTCGGCAGCATCGCCCGGACGGCCTGCGGGATCAGCACCGTCGTCATGACCTGGGTCTTGCTCATGCCCAGGGCGTAGGCGGCCTCGCGCTGGCCCTTCGGTACGGAGTTGATGCCGGCCCGCAGCACCTCGGCCTGCACCGAGCCGTTGTAGACCGTCAGCCCGATGACCAGTGCCCAGAACTGCGGCTGGCTGCCGGTCAGGCCGAGGCTCTCGCGGTTGCTGAGCAGGACGACCCACAGCGCGTAGATCGTGATCAGCAGCGGTACGGCGCGGAAGAGCTCGATGAACCCGGTCGCGAACCAGCGGACGGGCTTGTGGTCCGACAGCCTGGCCACCGCGAGCAGCACGCCCACTACCAGCGACAGCACCGCCGCGACCGCGAAGACCTGAAGCGTGGTCAGCACGCCGTCGCGGATGCCGGTGCGCACACCGGCGTAGTTGAAGATGTTCCACACCTCGGGCTCCAGCTGGCCCTTGGCGCTCAACCGCATGACGACGAACGCGATCAGCGCCAGTACCGCGAGCGACCCGACGACGGTGTAGACACGGTTGCGTGCCCGTGCCTTCGGCCCCGGTACGTCGTAGAGAACGCTGGCCCCACTCATGCCACTACCTCGCTTCGTTCCGCCCCGCCCGCGCGCGGCATCCCCGTCGTGCTGTTCCGCCCGTCGCGTCCGCTCATCGAGCCACCTCCATGCGGCGCTCCAGCAGCCGGAAGAGGCCGCTGATGGCGAAGGTGATGATGAGGTAGGCGAGCGCGGTCCACAGGAAGATCCAGGCGATCGCGTAGCCCTTGTCGTTGAGCAGCTTGGAGACGTTGAACAGCTCGCCGTAGCTGAAGGCGCCGGCGATCGCGGAGTTCTTCGTCAGTGCGATGAAGATGCTGCTCAGCGGCGGGAGCACGGTGCGCGTGGCCTGCGGGAGCACGATCATGCGCAGCGTCTGGGTGAAGGTCATACCGAGGCTGCGCGCGGCCTCCGCCTGCCCCATCGGCACGGTGCTGATGCCGGACCGCACCGCCTCGCACACGAAGGAGGAGGTGTAGAAGCCGAGCGCCAGCGTGGCGAGCACGTACGGGCTCGCGCCCTGGAAGAGGATCTGCGGTACGACGAAGAAGGCGACCAGGAAGAGCAGCGTCAGCGGCGTGTTGCGCAGCACCGTGACCCAGGCCGTCCCGAAGGCGCGCAGCGGCGGGATCGGGGAGACCCGGAAGCCGGCTATGAGCACGCCGAGTACCAGCGCGAGCAGTCCGCTGGACGCGGTGATCGCCAGGGTTCCGAGGAATCCGTCCCGGAACTCGGGCAGATAATCGAGGAGTACGTTCATGGGGTCTCCGCGGTAGCGGTCATCGGGTCGACGGCGGGAAGAGAGTCACGGGCGGGGAAGACACCGCGCCCCGTACACCCGCCGCGGCGGGCGTACGGGGCGGCGCGGTCCGGTGAGTGCGCGAGCGCCTCAGTACCGCGGCAGCGGCGTCTCCGGGGCGGTGTACTTCGAGCCGGACTTGCCGAGCGTGCCCTTGTACGCCTTCTCGTAGTCCTTGTTCTTGATGTGGCTCTCCAGCGCGGTGGTGATCGCGTCGCGCAGGGCCTTGTCGTCCTTGTTCATGCCGACGCCGTAGGGCTCCTTGGTGAAGGGCTTCTCCACCACCCGCAGCTTCTGCGGACGCTGGGCGGCGTAGCCCTTGAGGATCGCGTCGTCGGTGGTGACCGCGTCGACCTGGCCGTCCAGCAGGTACTTCACGCAGTCCGAGTACTTGGACAGCTCGCTGGTCTTGGCGCCGTACTTCTCCTTCTTGATCTCCTCCAGCGGAGTGGAGCCGACGATCGAGCAGACCTTCTTGCCCTTGAGGGTCTCCGGTCCGGTGATGGCCTTGTCGTCCTTGCGCACCAGGAGGTCCGCGCCGGCGGTGTAGTACGGGCCCGCGAAGCCGACCTGCTTCTTGCGCTCGTCGTTGATCGTGTACGTACCGACGTAGAAGTCGACGTCGCCCTTGGAGATGGTGGTCTCACGGACGTTGGAGTCGATCGTCTTGAACTCGATCTGCTTCTCGGAGAAGCCCAGGTCGGCCGCGACCATCTTGGCGATCTCGATGTCGAAACCGGAGTACTTGTTGGTGGCCGGGTCCTTGAAGCCCAGGAACGGCTGGTCGGCCTTGACGCCGACGACGATCTTCTTGGCCTTCTGGGCCTTCTTCAGCACCGCCGAGTCGACCTTGACGTCCGAAGCGACCTTGTACGTGCCGCTGTAGACCTCGCCGCCGGCCGGCTTGTCGCCCGCCGAACCCTTCTCGCCGCCGCACGCGGTCGCCGTAGCCGCCAGCGCGAGCACCACCGCACCTGCCGCAGCCGTCTTACGAATCCTCATGGTGAACATCCTTTGGTTCAACAAGTGTTGGCAATGATGTGGCCCAACTGCGGGCTCAGTGATGAAGGATCTTCGACAGGAAGTCCTTGGCGCGGTCGCTGCGCGGGTTGTTGAAGAACTGGTTCGGCTCGGCCTCTTCGATGATGCGGCCATCCGCCATAAAGACGACCCGGTTCGCCGCGGAGCGCGCGAACCCCATCTCATGGGTGACCACGACCATCGTCATGCCGTCCCGGGCGAGCTGCTGCATCGTGTCCAGCACCTCGTTGATCA
Source organism: Streptomyces sirii (assembly GCF_045690365.1). Taxonomy (NCBI): domain Bacteria; kingdom Bacillati; phylum Actinomycetota; class Actinomycetes; order Kitasatosporales; family Streptomycetaceae; genus Streptomyces; species Streptomyces sirii. Next base: position 6,624,737 of record NZ_CP147982.1, read on the forward strand.
TCTCCGGGTCCAGCGCGGACGTCGGCTCGTCGAACAGCATCACCTTGGGGTCCATCGCCAGCGCGCGGGCGATCGCCACGCGCTGCTGCTGACCGCCGGAGAGCTGTGCGGGGTACTTGTCCGCCTGGGTGCCGACGCCGACCCGGTCCAGCAGGGCGCGGGCCTTCTGCTCGGCGGCCGCCTTGTCCGTCTTGCGGACCTTGGTCTGGCCCAGCATCACGTTCTCCAGCACCGTCTTGTGTGCGAAGAGGTTGAAGGACTGGAAGACCATGCCCACGTCGGCGCGGAGGCGGGCCAGCTCGCGGCCCTCCTGCGGCAGGGGCTTCCCGTCGATGGTGATGCTGCCGGAGTCGATGGTCTCCAGGCGGTTGATCGTGCGGCAGAGCGTCGACTTGCCGGACCCCGAAGGCCCGATCACGACGACCACCTCACCCCGGTTGATCGTCAGGTCGATGTCCTGGAGCACGTGCAGCGCGCCGAAGTGCTTGTTCACGTTGTCCAGCACGACCAGCTGGTCTCCCGCTTGCGCGGGACCCTCGGCGTTCTTGGTCACCGATACTTCGCTCATCGGCGTACAGCTCCGTCCTCCTCGGTTGGGGAGGACCCTAGGACGCCCTACGACCAGCGTCATTACATCTGAGGGGAACTTGAGGATAACGATCCGGTCGCAGCGGAAGTACTCTGCGTGAAGAAGTGTGACGGTCGGCAGCGGGGGGAGGCGGCCGTGGTCGTACCGGCTGGATAACGGATGGCGGCCCGGAGGTGGCCCCCTCTTGACGGGCATGCCACCTATCGCCGTAGATGCCCTTTGGCCTGTTACGCACGCACCCGGGAGGAGGCCTGATGAGACTGCTGCTCGTCGAGGACGACGATCATGTGGCCGCGGCCCTGTCCGCGGTGCTGGCCCGGCACGGCCTGGCCGTCGTCCATGCGCGCAGCGGCGAGGAGGCGCTCAAGGCCCTGCTGCCCGACGACGCCGAGCCCTTCGCGGTGGTGCTGCTCGACCTCGGGCTGCCCGACCAGGACGGCTTCGAGGTGTGCGGCCGGATCCGCAAGATCTGTGCCACCCCGGTGATCATGGTCACCGCGCGGGCGGATGTGCGCTCGCGCATCCACGGCCTGAACCTGGGCGCCGACGACTATGTCGTCAAGCCGTACGACACCGGCGAGCTGCTGGCCCGCATCCACGCGGTCAGCCGGCGCACGGTCTCCCCGTCGGAGCGCGGCGCCGAGCCGCCGGCCGACGAGAGCGCCGCCGGCCACGCGCTGCACCTGGGCGCGGTCACCGTCGAACTCCCCACCCGCCAGGTCTCCGTGGACGGCACCGCGGTCCCGCTCACCCGCAAGGAGTTCGACCTGCTGGCGCTGCTCGCCCAGCGCCCCGGGGTGGTCTTCCGCCGGGAGCAGATCATCAGCGAGGTGTGGCGGACGAGCTGGGAGGGCACGGGCCGGACGCTGGAGGTGCATATCGCCTCGCTCCGCGCCAAACTGCGCATGCCCGCCCTGATCGAGACGGTACGCGGCGTCGGCTACCGCCTCGTCGTCCCCGCCTCCGGCCGACCCGCCTCCCCGGCCTCCTGAAGGCCGCCGCCGGCCCGTGCGCACTCGACTGCTTCCGCTCCTCATCGTCCTGATGGCCGGTGTGCTGCTCGCGCTCGGCATCCCGCTCGCCGTCATCACCGCCGGTGTGGAGCAGCAGCGGGTGGTCGTCGACCGGATCGACGACGCCGCCCGCTTCGCCTCCCTCGCCCAGTTCGTCACCGCCCGCCCCGACGCGGACGCCGGGAACAAGACCCCCGAGGAGGACGAGCGGCGCACCACCCTCAGTACCGAACTCGCCCGCTACCACGGCCTCTACGGGATACGCGCCGGCGTCTTCTACCGCGACCGCACCCCGATGGCCGCCGCACCGCACGGCCTGCCGGTGCCCCGCGACGGCGAGGGCGCCCAGGCCTTCAGCGAGGCGCTGGCCGGCCGCCGCAGCCACGACCCGCACCAGATCTGGCCCTGGGACGAGGACGGCCGCATCCCGGTCGCCTCACCGGTCATCCGCGACGGCGATGTCGTCGCCGTCGTCGTCACCGACTCGCCCACCGATCAGATGCGTTCGCGCATCCTGCACGGCTGGCTGCTGATCGCGGCCGGCGAATGCGCCGCGATGCTGGTCGCGGTCGCCGCGGCCATCCGGCTCACCGGCTGGGTACTGCGCCCCGTGCGGGTCCTGGACGCGGCCAGCCACGACATCGCCACCGGCCGGCTGAAGTCCCGGGTCGCCGGCACCGCGGGCCCGCCCGAACTGCGCCGGCTGGCCCGCTCGTTCAACGAGATGGCCGACAACGTCGAGGACGTGCTGGAGCAGCAGCGCGCCTTCGTCGCCGACGCCTCCCACCAACTACGCAACCCGCTGGCCGCGCTGCTGCTGCGGATCGAGCTGCTGGCCCTCGAACTCCCCGACGGCAACGAGGAGATCGCCTCGGTCCGCACCGAGGGCAAGCGGCTGGCCCGGGTCCTGGACGACCTGCTCGACCTCGCGCTCGCCGAGCACACCGCCGCCGACCTCCAGCTCACCGACGTCGCGGCGCTGGCCGCCGAACGCGTCGACTCCTGGCGCCCGTTGGCCGACGACAAGGGCGTCCGCCTCACCTACGAGGGGCACTGCGCGGTCACCGGCTGGGTCGATCCGGTCGCCCTCTCCAGCGCCCTGGACGCGATCGTCGACAACGCCCTGAAGTTCACGCCGGCCGACCAGCCGGTCACCGTCGGCGTGGCGCCGGACGGGGAGTTTGTGCGCATCACCGTGGCCGACCGCGGGCCGGGCCTGACCGACGACGAGCTGGCACGGGTCGGCGACCGCTTCTGGCGCAGCAGCCGTCATCAGAACGTCTCCGGCTCCGGGCTCGGGCTGTCGATCACCCGTGCCCTGCTCGCCGCGGGCGGCGCGTCCATCGCCTACGCCCCGCACCCGCCGCACGGGCTGAAGGTCACCGTCACCGTGCCGCGCAGCGCCCCCTGACCGGGCCGCCGGGGGGCTCCGCGTACCTGTGCTACCGTGAACAGCGTTGCAGTTGTGGTACCCATGAACTTTGTGTGCGCCCGGAGGCTTGTAGCCCCGGGCGCTCCTTGTTTTCCGGAGGTTTCCGGTGTGGGGCGATCATCTCGGCGACGAGGAGGCTGCGAGGTGCGGTCTCCTGCTTGCCCCATGAATGGAGAAAAACATGGCTTCCGGCACCGTCAAGTGGTTCAACTCGGAAAAGGGCTTCGGCTTCATCGAGCAGGACGGCGGCGGCCCCGACGTCTTCGCCCACTACTCGAACATCCAGTCCCAGGGCTTCCGTGAGCTCCTCGAGGGCCAGAAGGTCTCGTTCGACGTGACCCAGGGCCCCAAGGGCCCGCAGGCGGAGAACATCATCCCCGCCTGACGCCCCCGCGTCCCGCGGACGGGGCCCGCACCGGCCAGCCCGGTGCGGGCCCCGTCCCGTATGACGGCAGCGCATCCCCGTCCCCTCGGTCACCGAGTGCCGCCCCACGGGAGAGTGTGAGGCCGGCACGACCCCACCATCGCCTCCCCTGAAGGGTTTTCCGTGACACGAGCGACCGCATCGCGACCGAGCGCCACCCCCCAGACGCCCGCCCCGGCGTCCGCCCCCACGCCGGCCGGCTCCTTCGACGAGTTCCCGCTGGCACCGGCCCTCCTCACCGCGCTGCGCGCCCAGGGCGTCACCCGGCCGTTCCCCATCCAGGCCGCCACCCTCCCTGAGACCCTCGCCGGCCGCGATGTGCTCGGGCGCGGGCGGACCGGCTCCGGCAAGACCCTCGCCTTCGGGCTGGCGCTGCTCAGCCGTACGGCGGGCAAGCGCGCCGAGAGCAAGTGCCCGCTGGCGCTGGTGCTGGTGCCCACCCGCGAACTCGCCGGCCAGGTCACCGAGGCGCTCGCCCCGTACGCCGCGGCGCTGGGGCTGCGCACGGCCACCGTCGTCGGCGGCACCTCGATCAACCGCCAGGCCGACACGCTGCGCAAGGGCGCCGAGGTGCTCGTCGCCACCCCCGGCCGGCTCGCCGACCTGCTCGACCGGCGCGCCTGCCGGCTCGACAAGGTCGCCGTCACGGTCCTCGACGAGGCCGACCAGATGACCGACATGGGCTTTCTGCCGCAGGTCACCCGGCTGATGGAGAAGGTCGACCCGGACGGGCAGCGGATGCTGTTCTCCGCCACCTTGGACCGCAACGTCGACAAGCTCGTACGCCGCTTCCTGACCGACCCGGTCACCCACTCCGTGGACCCGTCGGCCGCGACCGTCACCACCATGGACCACCACGTGCTGTACGTGGAGGACGTCGACAAGCGCGCCACCGTCGCCGAGATCGCCGCCCGCGACGGACGCGTGATCATGTTCGTGCACACCAAGCGGGGTGCCGACCGGCTCACCAAGCACCTGCTCGCCCAGGGCGTGCGCGCCGCGGCGCTGCACGGCGGCAAGACCCAGCCGCAGCGCACCCGCACCCTGGAGCAGTTCCGCACCGGCCAGGCCGCCGCGCTGATCGCCACCAATGTCGCCGCCCGCGGCATCCACATCGACGGCCTCGACCTCGTGGTGAACGTCGATCCGCCGACCGAGGCCAAGGACTACCTGCACCGCGGCGGCCGGACCGCGCGGGCCGGCGAGTCCGGCACCGTCGTCACCCTGGTCACGCCGGGGGAGCGCCGTGAGATGACCCGGCTGATGCGCCAGGCGAAGATCACCCCGGCCACCGCGAAGGTCCGGCCCGGAGACGCCGAGCTGGCGCGGATCACCGGCGCGCGGACCCCGAGCGGCGTCCCGGTCCAGCTGGCCGCGCCGGCCCCGGCGCAGGGCCCGGGTGCCCGCACCGGGGCGAGTGGTGCGGGTGGCGGCAGCGGCAGCGGTGGCGGTCGCCGGCGCCGTCCCCGCCGCAGCAGGCCCGCGCGGCGCACCGCAGGGGCCCCGAGCGCCTGACGGCTGCGCGGGCCGCACGAGGCGGCGCCCGGGGCGGGTGTCAGGGTTTGACGGACACGTAATAGCGCCGGGCGCCCTCGTGCAGCCGCAGCGGATCGGTGAACACCGCCGTCCGCAGGTCCACCTTCTGCGCGGCGTGCACCTCGCGCCCGATCCAGTCCCGGCTGTCGATGACGGTCCGGGTGATCCCCTTGGTCAGGGTGGCGTCCGCGCGGTCCGTGGTGACCAGCAGGTTCGCCACCGCGATCGTCTTCACCGCCTGCCCGTCCTGGACGCGCGGATAGGCGTCGGCGGGCATCACCGCCGCGCGGTAGTAGCGGGTGCGCTCCCCCTGCCGGTGCAGCCCCTCGGTCAGATCACCGAGCTGGACCAGCCGGATGGGGAACCGCTGCGCGAGCAGCTGCACCGCCGTCGTCGGCAGCCCGCCCGACCAGAAGAAGGCGTCCAGCTTGCCCTGCTCCAGCAGCTTCGGCATCCGGTCGATGCCCACCCGCACCGGCGTGATGTCCTTGTCGAAGTCCAGCCCGGCCGCGGTCAGCAGCCGCCGGGTGATCAGCTGTACGCCGGAGCCGTCGGCGCCCACGCCCACCCGCAGCCGCCGCAGGTCCTTCGTCGAGCGCACCGCGGACTTCTTCGGCACCACCAGCTGTATGTAGTCGTCGTACAGCCGCGCACAGGCCCGCAGCCGGTCCGCGCCGGGCTCGCCCCGGCCGCGGTAGGTGGCGACCGCGTCCGCCGTCGCGATGGTGAACTGCGCGCGCCCGGCGACCAGCTGCCGCAGATTGTCGATCGACCCCTCGCTGCGGGCCAGCCGGACATCCACCTCCGGCATGTCGTGGGCCAGATCCTGCTTCAGCAGCTCCCCATAGCGCGCGTACACCCCGGTCGGCACGCCCGTCGCCAGCGTCACCCGCCCGCCCGGAGTGGGCTCGCCGCCCATCGACACCAGCCACCACAGCGCCGGTCCGAGGGCGACCAGCGCCGCGATCGCCGCCACCAGGGCCCGGCGGCCGGTACGGGAGAGTGCTGTGAACATGGGCGGGATCCTGCCAGCCGCGCGGCGTTATGGGGAGGGGCGGGCCGGTTTCCAAAGGGTCACCGCCGGCCGTGCCGGACCTCCGGGCCGCCCGGGACCGGGGTACTCCCGGCACCGCCTACCCTTGTCGTATGACCAGCAGTGACCGGAGCCAGGCAGTGGACGTTCAGGAACCCAAGAGCTACGAAATCCGCACCTACGGGTGCCAGATGAACGTCCACGACTCCGAGCGGCTCTCCGGGCTGCTGGAGGAGGCCGGGTACGTACCGGCGCCCAAGGGCGGCGAGGGCGCCGACGTCGTCGTCTTCAACACCTGCGCGGTGCGGGAGAACGCCGACAACCGCCTCTACGGCAACCTCGGGCAGCTCGCCCCGAAGAAGGCCGCGCGCCCCGGCATGCAGATCGCCGTGGGCGGCTGCCTCGCCCAGAAGGACCGCGACACCATCGTCAAGAAGGCCCCCTGGGTCGACGTGGTCTTCGGGACCCACAACATCGGCAAGCTGCCGGTCCTGCTGGAGCGCGCCCGCGTCCAGGAGGAGGCGCAGGTCGAGATCGCCGAGTCGCTGGAGGCGTTCCCCTCGACCCTGCCCACCCGCCGCGAGAGCGCGTACGCGGCCTGGGTCTCCATCTCGGTCGGCTGCAACAACACCTGCACCTTCTGTATCGTCCCGGCGCTGCGCGGCAAGGAGAAGGACCGCCGGCCCGGCGACATCCTCGCCGAGGTCGAGGCCCTGGTCGCCGAGGGCGTCAGCGAGATCACCCTGCTCGGCCAGAACGTCAACGCCTACGGCTCCGACATCGGCGACCGCGAGGCCTTCAGCAAGCTGCTGCGCGCCTGCGGCTCCATCGAGGGCCTGGAGCGGGTCCGCTTCACCTCGCCGCACCCGCGCGACTTCACCGACGACGTGATCGCCGCCATGGCCGAGACGCCCAACGTGATGCACCAGCTGCACATGCCGCTGCAGTCCGGCTCCGACCGCGTCCTGAAAGCCATGCGCCGCTCGTACCGCCAGGAGCGCTTCCTCGGCATCATCGACAAGGTGCGCGCCGCGATGCCGGACGCCGCGATCTCGACGGACATCATCGTCGGCTTCCCGGGCGAGACCGAGGAGGACTTCGAGCAGACCCTGCACACGGTCCGCGAGTCCCGCTTCGCGCAGGCCTTCACCTTCCAGTACTCCAAGCGCCCCGGAACCCCCGCGGCCGACATGGAGGGCCAGATCCCCAAGGCCGTCGTCCAGGAGCGCTACGAGCGCCTGGTCGCCCTCCAGGAGGAGATCTCCTGGGAGGAGAACAAGAAGCAGGTCGGACGCACGCTGGAGGTCCTGGTCGCCGAGGGCGAGGGCCGCAAGGACGACGCCACGCGCCGGCTGTCGGGCCGGGCGCCCGACAACCGCCTGGTGCACTTCACCCGTCCCGAGGAGCCGGTCCGGCCCGGCGACGTGGTGACCGTCGAGGTCACCTACGCCGCGCCGCACCACCTCCTGGCGGAGGGCCCGGCCAAGGCCGTCCGCCGCACCCGGGCCGGTGACGCCTGGGAGAAGCGACACGTCGGTACGACAAAGGGGGCCCCCGCCGAGAAGCCCAAGGGCGTGCTGCTGGGCCTGCCCACCATCGGAGCCCCGGTGCCCGGCCCCGCACCCGCGGCCGGCTGCGGCTGCGACTGACCCGGCGAAGGCGAACGGCCTGGGGGCGTTACGCTGCGTGGCATGCTCGTAGCCGCCGCCATCTGCCCCTGCCCGCCCCTGCTCGTCCCGGAGGTGGCCGCCGGCGCCGCACCCGAGCTGGACGCGCTGCGCGCCTCCTGCCTGGACGCGATCGGTGTGCTGGCGGCGGCCCGCCCGGACCGGCTGGTGGTCCTCGGCCCCGCGGAGGAGACCGGCCGTGGCCCGCACCCGCAGGGCGCTGTCGGCTCCTTCCAGGGCTTCGGCGTGGACCTCCAGGTCTCCCTGGGAGCCGCCGAGCGCGCGCCCGAGGGGGAGCTCCCGCCGTCGCTGGCCGTCGGCGCCTGGCTGCTGTCCCGTACGGACTGGGACGACGCGCCCGTCGAGGGGCTGGGAGTGGGGGAGTCGCTGTCCCCTGAGCGGTGCCTGGCGGCCGGCCGGGACATCGCCGCCGCCGCGCCCCGGGTGGCGCTGCTGGTGATGGGCGACGGCAGCTCCTGCCGGACGGTGAAGGCGCCCGGCTACTTCGACGAGCGGGCCGAGGGCTTCGACGCCGCGGCGGGCCGCGCCCTGGGGACCGCCGACCTCCCCGCGCTGACCGTGCTCGACGCGGCGCTGGGTGCCGCCCTGCAGGCGTCCGGACGGTCCTCCTGGCAGGTCCTGGCGGGCGCCGCCGAGGGGGCGGGCCTGACCGGCCGCCTGCTGCGCGAGGAGGCCCCGTACGGCGTGGGCTACTTCGTCGCCACCTGGTCGTAGCCGCCGACGCCCCGCGGACACGACGGCGGCCGCGGGGTCGAGCCACCCCGCGGCCGCTGTGCCGGGCCCGCTCCGGGACCGGCGGGTCTACTGCCGCGCGCCCTCGCCGGACTCCCGGTCCGCCACGGCCTGTGCCGACTGCTGCCGGGGGATCCCGGCGCTCTCGGCGGCCTTCTCGGCGCGGGGCTCGCCGTCGCCGGCGGCCTCGGGGCCGTCCTCGGGGGCCGCGTCCCCGGTCGTGTCACCGGAAGCCTCCGGAGCCGCATCCTGGGCCGCATCTCCGGCTTCCGCCGTGGCCGCCGCGTCCTGCGAGGCTTCGCCGCCACCCGGGGCCTCCTCGGCCTCCTCGGTCTGCCCGGCCTGCTCGGCGCCCTCGGTGCCCCCGGCGTCCGCGGCCTCCTCGGCGTTCGTGGCGTTCTCGGCGTCCGCCGAAGCGGCCGACTCCGCCGGCTCCTCCGCCTCGGCCGTCACCACCGCAGCGGCAGCCTCCTCCGTCGATGCTTCGGACTTGCGGCGGCGAAACCGCGAAAACACGCCCATAACTGCTCCTACGCTCTTCATGTCGGGCGAAATCCCAGGCCGCCCGGAGCGGACCGTTGTGCCGCCCGCGGGCGCCGGTGCTGCACCGGCTCTCGGGACCTCGCAACAGGCAACGACCCTCATCGGTGGCCCGTCACGTCGCTCGTTCGAGATGGGGGCGTGATGTTTGCGAGACTGACGGGGTGAACACCGCCGTTCCCGCTCCGCGGGTCATCGCCGTCGTCGGCCCCACCGCGGCCGGAAAGTCCGATCTGGGCGTCGCGCTCGCACAACATGTGGGCGGCGAGGTCATCAACGCCGACTCCATGCAGCTCTACCGGGGCATGGACATCGGCACCGCCAAACTCACGCCCGAGGAGCAGCAGGGCGTACCGCACCGCCTCCTGGACATCTGGGACGTCACCCGCGCCGCCAGCGTCGCCGAGTACCAGCGGCTGGCCCGCGCCGAGATAGACCGGCTGCTCGCCCAGGGCCGCACCCCGGTCCTGGTAGGCGGCTCCGGCCTGTACGTACGCGGCGCCATCGACGCCCTGGAGTTCCCCGGCACCGACCCGGAGGTGCGCGCCAGGCTGGAGGCCGAACTGGCCGAACGGGGCAGCGGCGCCCTGCACGCCCGCCTGGCCGCCGCCGACCCCGAGGCCGGCCGCGCGATCCTGGCCAGCAACGGCCGCCGCATCGTGCGCGCCCTGGAGGTCATCGAGATCACCGGCCGCCCCTTCACCGCCAATCTCCCCGGCCACGACTCGGTCTACGACACCCTGCAGATCGGCGTCGACGTCGAGCGCCCCGAGCTGGACGAGCGGATCGCGCGGCGGGTCGACCGGATGTGGGAGGCGGGCCTGGTCGATGAGGTGCGCCGCCTGGAGGCCGAGGGGCTGCGCGAGGGCCTCACGGCGTCCCGGGCGCTGGGCTACCAGCAGGTGCTCGCCCAGCTGGCGGGGGAGTGCACCGAGCAGGAGGCGCGCGACGAGACGGTGCGCGCGACCAAGCGCTTCGCGCGCCGTCAGGACTCGTGGTTCCGCCGGGACCCCCGGGTCCACTGGCTCAGCGGCGCGGCCGACCACCGCGCGGAACTTCCCCGGCGGGCCCTGGCGTTGCTCGAACGACCGGTCACAGCCTGATCACGTCATGGCATCGGGACGCTCCGGCCGTCATCCGGGCCGCTGAGGGCGTGTCATCATCGACCTTCGATCGAGGCGTGCAGTCTGCAGTGGGGAGGGCGCGTGGCAATGGAGGCCGGCCCTCGCAACAGAGCACAGCAGTCGGACGACGACGCTGACACGGCACGGCTCGCCGACGACGGCCCGGACGCCCAGGACGCCCTGTCCGGCGGTGTCGGCCCGCTCACCGACCCGGACGCCCTGGACGACTCCGACGGCCCGGACGCCGGCGCCGACGGGCCCGGTGAGGGTGGCGAGTCCTTCCGGGAGCTGCGCCCGCCGCGCCGGCTGCGCCTGTGGCAGCTCGCGCCGATCGTCGGGCTCGGAGCCGTCGGCTCGCTGATGTTCGCCTTCCCGCTCGCCTTCGAGTTCGGCGGTGACGGCGGCGCGGTGATCGCGATGCTCGGCCTGCTGCTGTGCTGCTGCGCCGCCGGCTGGGGCATGATGGCGGCCCGCCGCATCGGTCACACCTGGCCCGGCCTCCCGGCGCGCGGCTCCGGCCGCCGCGCCGACTGGCGCGTGGTCCTCCTGTACGCCCTGGTGGTGGCCATCCCGGCCGCGCTCGCCATCTTGCGCGTGGCCCGACTGCGCTGAGCGGCCGCGGCACGCGCGCGGCTCCCGCCGAGCCCGGTCCCGTCCCCCTCTGAGACGCCGCTCTCCCCGCCCCGTCAGGCCGTTCCCCCCGTCACCCCCGTACCATGCAGGAGTGACCAGCACCGAGCGCATCGCCTTCCTCAAGGGCCACGGCACCGAGAACGACTTCGTGATCGTCCCCGACCCGGACGGTCGCCTCGATCTGCCCGCGACCGCCGTCGCCCGGATCTGCGACCGGCGGGCCGGGCTCGGCGGCGACGGGCTGCTGCGCGTCGTACGGTCCGCCGCGCATCCGGAGGCGCGCGCCCAGGCCGACGAGGCCGAGTGGTTCATGGACTACCGCAACGGCGACGGCTCGATCGCCGAGATGTGCGGCAACGGCACCCGGGTCTTCGCGCGCTATCTGCTGCACGCCGGTCTGGTCGATGCCGGCGACCTCGCCATCGCCACCCGCGCCGGCGTACGCCGCGTGCACGTCGCCAAGACCGGCGACGTCACGGTCTCCATGGGCCGCGCCGCGCTGCCCGAGGAGGGCGTCGTGGTCAGCCTCGGCGGCCGCAGCTGGCCGGCCCGCAACGTGAACATGGGCAATCCGCACGCCGTCGCGTTCGTCGAGGATCTGGCGCACGCCGGTGACCTGCTGGCCGTACCGCCGTTCAGCCCAGCGGCGGTTTATCCCGACGGCGTCAACATCGAGTTCGTCGTCGACCGCGGCCCGCGCCATGTGGCGATGCGGGTCCACGAGCGCGGCTCGGGCGAGACCCGCTCCTGCGGCACCGGCGCCTGCGCGGTCGCCGTCGCCACCGCCCGCAGGGACGGTCTGGACCCGGCGCGGACCGGCACGCCCGTCACGTACACGGTCGACGTGCTCGGCGGCAGCCTGGCGATCACCGAGCTGCCCGACGGCACGGTCGAGATGACCGGACCGGCCGAGATCGTCGCCGAGGGCACCTTCGAGCCCGGCTGGTTGACCGCCGCGCTCGCCTGACGGGACCGGAACGGATCCGGCCCGACCACCCCCACCCGCAACGGTTCCAGCCAAAAGATTCGCTCGAACGGGTGATCCGTATCACTCTGAGCGAGAGGTGGACAGCGCTGCGTGATGGGCTCGATAGCATCAAGCACCGGCCCGGGCGCCCGAACTGACGAGTCCGGCCGCCGGTCGACGCTGCCGGAGGTGCCCATGAGCGCAGAGGCCACTGACCCTGGTAACGCTGGAGCCGCGGGCCGCAGGCGCGGCCGTCGCCGACTGGAACTCAGAGGGCTGCGCCGCATCGGCCGGGCCGCGCTGCTCGGCCCGGCCCCGCGCGACGGCCTCCCGCACGCCCTCGAGCACGTCGCCCAGGTGCATCGCGGCCATCACCCCGACGCCGACCTGGACATCCTCACCAAGGCCTATCAGCTCGCCGAGTCCTCGCACCGCGGCCAACTCCGCAAGAGCGGCGAGCCGTACATCACCCACCCGCTGGCGGTGACCCTGATCCTCGCCCAACTGGGCGCGGAGACCACCACGTTGACCGCCTCCCTGCTCCACGACACCGTCGAGGACACGGAGGTGACGCTCGATCAGGTGCGGGAACGGTTCGGCGCCGAGGTCAGTTACCTCGTCGACGGCGTCACCAAGTTGGAGAAGGTCGACTACGGCGCGGCCGCCGAGCCGGAGACCTTCCGCAAGATGCTGGTGGCGACCGGCAACGACGTCCGGGTGATGTCCATCAAGCTCGCCGACCGGCTGCACAACATGCGCACCCTCGGGGTGATGCGGCCCGAGAAGCAGGCCCGGATCGCCAAGGTGACCCGCGATGTGCTGATCCCGCTCGCCGAGCGCCTCGGCGTCCAGGCGCTCAAGGCCGAGCTGGAGGACCTGGTCTTCGCGATCCTGCACCCGGAGGGGTACTCCACCACCCGGGCCCTGGTACGGGAGTACGCCACTCGGCCCGATCCGCTCGCCGCCATCGCGCAGCGGGTGCGTACGGTCCTTGCCGAGGCCGGCATCGACGCCGAAGTCCTCGTCCGGGCACGGCACTTGGTCTCCGTGCACCGCGTCCGGCTGACGCGCCACGAACTGACGGGCGCGGACCTGGGGCGGCTGCTGGTGCTCGTGGCGGAGGACGCGGACTGCTATGCCGTCCTGGGGGAGCTGCACACCTGCTTCACCCCGGTCGTCTCCGAGTTCAAGGACTTCATCGCGGCGCCGAAGTTCAACCTCTACCAGTCGCTGCACACCGCCGTCACCGGCCCGTCCGGGGAGATCGCCGAGGCGCTGATCCGCACCCACCAGATGCACCGGGTCGCCGAGGCCGGGGTGATCGCACTGGGCAATCCGTACGCCCCCACCGACGGCGCGGACGCCCCCGAGGGTGAGCGCGCCGACCCGACCCGCCCGGGGTGGCTCTCCCGGCTGCTGGAGTGGCAGCGCACCACCCCCGACCCGGACACGTTCTGGACCTCACTGCGCGACGACCTCGCCCAGGACCGGGAGATCACGGTCTTCTGCGCCGACGCCGATACGGGCCGCGCCGCGGGTTCGCCCGGAGCCGGGGGCGGCGCCATCGGCCTGCCCGCCGGGGCGAGTTGTGTGGACGCGGCGTACGAGCGGCACGGGGAGGCGGCGCACTGCTGTATCGGCGCCCGCGTCAACGGCCGGCTCGCCACGCTCGCCACGGTCCTGCACGACGGCGACAGCCTGCAGCTGCTGATGGCCCCGGACTCCGCGGCCGGCCCCTCGCCCGAATGGCTCGACCACGCCCGTACCCCCGCCGCCCGGCTGGCCATCGCCCGGTGGCTCGCCGGAGAGCGGCAACCGGGTGCCCGTCCGGCGGCCCCCGCCGCGGAGCCCCCCGCCGGCCGCCCCGCCGCCGGCCCGGACCGCTCCGAGGCGGCCCAGGCCACCCCCGGCTCGGTCCTGGCGGTGGCGGACCTGCCCGGTGCCGCGGTCCGGCTGGCCGGCTGCTGTACCCCGGTGCCGCCGGACACCGTCACCGGATTCGCCGTACGCGGCGGCACGGTCACCGTCCACCGCGCCCTGTGCCCCGTGGTGGCCCGGATGGCGGCCACCGGCCGTCAGCCGGTCAAGGTGCGCTGGCGGGGCGCCGGCCAGGGCGGCCACGGCTGCCGGGTCACCCTGCTGGCCGAGGCCTTCAGCCGGCCGCACCTCCTCGCCGACCTCACCGAAGCGATCGCCTCCCAGGGCGCCGCGGTGGTGTCGGCCGCCGTCGAACCCCCGCACGAGCAGCGGGTCCGCCATACGTACACGCTCCATCTGCCCAACGCCGCCGGCCTGCCGTCCCTGATGCGGGCCATGCGCCAAGTGCCCGGCGTCTTCGACGTGTTGCGGGCCGGCCGCACCCGCCAGGCCGCCGCCCTGCGCCCCTGAACCCCCACCGCCCGCCCGGCGACCGGCCGCAGGGAACGCGCCCTGGGGTCCGCCCCCTCGGACAGACCCTAAGACGGACGCACGATCCGCCGCCCGTTCGGGTGTCGTTTGCCGCCTTGCCCGCGGCGGAGGCGGCCGCGTTGGTAGCCGTAGTTCATGTCCCTTGACTCGCGTCGACCGTCCGCCGACTCCGACCGCCCCCTGCCCCCCGCCCCGAGCGGCCGGGTCCGCTGGACCGGCCGCCGGGCCGCCGCCCTGGGGCTGGCCGCCGTCGCCACCCTCGGCGCGGCCGCGCCGCAGCCCTTGGGGCCGCAGGGCCTGGGCGACCGGCTCTTCCCCACGCTCGGCAACACCGGCTACGACGTCACGTCCTACGACGTCACCCTGGACTACTCGGGCCGCAACGACCAGCCGCTGAAGGCCACCACCGAGATCACCGCCCAGGTCACCACCGAGCTCGACCACCTCAACCTCGACTTCGCCCGTGGCGCCGTGAGCGACGTGAAGATCGACGGGAAGCCCGCCCAGCACGAGCAGCACGGTGAGGACCTCGTGCTCACCCCGGCCTCCCACATGTCCCGGGGCCAGCAGGTGAAGATCGCCATCCAGCACACCAGCGACCCGCGTGGCAAGAGCGACGGGGGCTGGATCCGCACCTCCGACGGGCTGGCGATGGCCAACCAGGCGGACGCCGCGCACCGCGTCTTCCCCTGCAACGACCACCCCTCCGACAAGGCGCTCTTCACCTTCCACATCACCGCGCCCCAGGAGCTGACCGCCGTCGCCAACGGACTGCCGGAGGGCTCGACCCGCCGGGCGGCGCGGCGCACCTGGACCTATCGCACGGGCCACCCGATGGCCACCGAGCTGGCGCAGGTCTCCATCGGGAAGTCCAGCGTGCTGCTGCGGCACGGGCCGCACGGCCTGCCGATCCGCGACGTCGTACCGACCGCGGACCGGCACCAGCTGGAAAAGTGGCTGGTCAAGACCCCGAACCATGTCTCCTGGATGGAGCGCAAGCTCGGCCCCTACCCCTTCGAGGCCTACGGGGTGCTGATCGCCGACGCCCAGACCGGCTTCGAGCTGGAGACCCAGACCCTCTCGCTCTTCGAGAAGGGCCTGTTCACCAACGGGCAGCTGCCCTCGTGGTACGTCGAGTCGGTGATGGTGCACGAGCTGGCCCACCAGTGGTTCGGCAACAGCGTCAGCCCGCGGCGCTGGTCCGACGTCTGGCTCAACGAGGCGCACGCCACCTGGTACGAGGCCCTCTACGCGCAGGAGAAGGGCGGCCGGATCTCCCTGGACAGCCGTATGCGCAGCGCCTACGAGCAGTCCAACGGCTGGCGCGCCGAGGGCGGGCCGCCCGCCGCGCCCAAGGCCCCCAGCCCCGGCGAGAAGATCAGCCTCTTCCGCCCGGTGGTCTACGACGGCAGCGCACTGGTCCTGTACGCCCTGCGGCAGAAGATCGGCACCGCCGCCTTCGACCGCCTCGAACGCGCGTGGGTGACCCAGAACCGCGACGGCGTGGCCGACTCCGCCGACTTCATCGCGCTGTCCTCCAAGATCTCCGGACAGGACCTCGCGAGCTTCTTCCACGGATGGCTCTACGGCGAGCACACGCCCCCGATGCCCGGCCACCAGGAGTGGCGACCGAAGAAGGCGACCGGGAACGCCGGAAAGCCCGCAAGGCCCGGAAAACCCGCGTGACGGCCCTCCCGGGCCCGTGGGACCATCTTCGGGTCGACGACGACCGGCCCGGGAATCTCCGGGACGGCTCGTACGTTGACACCAGCGACAGTCCCGGTGGGACCGGCCGGTCCCCCTGAGGGCTTCCCAACGACGCAAAGGATCAAATGACCTCCTCTTCTTCCCTTCCGCAGGACCGGCAGCGCCTCCCCGAGAGCCTTCGGGCCGACGCCCTGATGGAAGAGGACGTCGCCTGGAGCCACGAGATCGACGGGGAGCGTGACGGCGACCAGTACGACCGCTCGGAGCGTGCGGCCCTGCGCCGCGTCGCGGGCCTGTCCACCGAGCTCGAGGACGTCACCGAGGTCGAGTACCGCCAGCTGCGACTGGAGCGCGTGGTGCTCGTCGGTGTCTGGACCGCGGGCACGGTGCAGGACGCGGACAACTCCCTCGCCGAGCTCGCCGCGCTGGCCGAGACCGCCGGCGCCGTGGTGCTCGACGGCGTCGTCCAGCGCCGTGACAAGCCCGACCCGGCCACGTACATCGGCTCGGGCAAGGCGCTGGAGCTGCGCGACATCGTGCTCGAATCCGGCGCCGACACCGTGGTGTGCGACGGTGAGCTCTCCCCGGGCCAGCTGATCCACCTCGAGGACGTCGTCAAGGTCAAGGTCGTCGACCGGACCGCGCTGATCCTCGACATCTTCGCCCAGCACGCCAAGTCCCGAGAGGGCAAGGCGCAGGTCGCGCTGGCGCAGATGCAGTACATGCTTCCCAGGCTCCGCGGCTGGGGCCAGTCGCTGTCGCGGCAGATGGGTGGCGGTGGCTCCGGTTCGGCGGGCGGCGGTATGGCCACCCGTGGTCCCGGTGAGACCAAGATCGAAACGGACCGGCGGCGGATCCGCGAGAAGATGGCGAAGATGCGCCGGGAGATCGCGGAGATGAAGACCGGCCGGGACATCAAGCGCCAGGAACGCCGGCGCAACAAGGTCCCCTCGGTCGCCATCGCCGGCTACACCAACGCCGGCAAGTCCTCGCTCCTCAACCGCCTCACCGGTGCCGGTGTGCTGGTGGAGAACGCCCTGTTCGCCACCCTGGACCCGACCGTGCGGCGGGCCGAGACGCCCAGCGGGCGGCTCTACACCCTCGCCGACACCGTCGGCTTCGTCCGGCATCTGCCGCACCACCTCGTCGAGGCGTTCCGCTCCACGATGGAGGAGGTCGGCGAGTCCGACCTGATCCTGCACGTGGTCGACGGCTCGCATCCGGTGCCCGAGGAGCAGCTGGCCGCCGTCCGTGAGGTGATCCGCGAGGTGGGCGCCACCGACGTGCCCGAGATCGTGGTCGTCAACAAGGCCGACGCGGCCGATCCGCTGGTGCTCCAGCGCCTGCTGCGCCAGGAGAAGCACGCCATCGCCGTCTCGGCCCGTACGGGCCAGGGCTTGGCGGAGCTGCTGACCCTCCTCGACGACGAGCTGCCGCGGCCGCGGGTCGAGATCGAGGCACTGGTGCCCTACACCCAGGGCGCCCTGGTCTCGCGGGCGCACGCCGAGGGCGAGGTCATCTCCGAGGAGCACACCGCGGACGGCACGGTCCTCAAGGCGCGGGTGCACGAGGAGCTGGCCGCGGAGTTCGAGCCCTTCGTACCGGCGGCGTAGCCGGCCGACGGCGGACACGACGACGAAGGCCCGCCCCGGGGGAGACCGGGGCGGGCCTTCGTCATGCTCAGGAGGCGGTGCGGGGGCGCGGTCGGCACGCGCCCCCGCCGCGGGCGGCTACTGCTTGGTCGCCCACTTCTTGCTCATGGTGTCGAACATGCTCTTGGCCTCGGGGCCCAGGTGCGGACCGGCCGACCAGCGGGCCGGACGCGGACCCATCGACATGTTGGAGACCAGCACGGGCTTGCCGTCGGCGCCCTTGATGAACCAGGGGCCACCGGAGGAGCCACCGGTCATGGTGCAGCCGATGCGGTACATGGTCGGCTTCTTGGCGTCCATCGTCAGACGGGTCGGCTTGTCGGTGCACTGCTGCTGCGCCGCACCGTCGAACGGCGCCTCGGCCGGGTAGCCCTGCGCGGTCAGGCTCGGGATCTTGGCCATCGCGGGGGCGTTGAAGTCGACCGCGTACGCGCCGCCGGCGATCTCTTCCAGCGACTTGCCACCGGTGGACGACTCCGGCTTCACATGCATCAGCGCGAAGTCGTACGGAGCCATCGGCACGCCCGGGACGGCGCCGCCGTCCTTGATCCACTCGTTGGAGGTCGCCATGTCGTCGGCCCACCACTTGCCCGCCGGGACGCGGTCCTCGAAGGGCGTGGCCTTCAACTTGTCGGCGGAGACGCCGTTCTTGTTGAAGTTCGGCACGAACATCATGTTGCGGTACCAGCCGCCGTTCTTGCCGGCGTGCACACAGTGCGCGGCGGTCCACACGAGGTTGGACTTACCGGGGTGCGCCGGGTCCTTGACGACGGTGGCGGAGCAACGCGACTCGCCCTCAGGGGTGCTGAACAGCAGCAGACCCACACCGGGAGCGGTGGAGGTGTAGGGGGTCCTGACGGGCTGAGCCTGGACGGCGGCCGGCTCGGGGTCGGTCTTGCCCTGGTCCTCGGAGATGTCCCCGGGCTTGCTGGGGTCCTTCGGGGGCTTGACCTTCTCGATCTTGTCCGGGTTCCAGAAGTCCTTGATGATCGGGTTGATGAACTCTCCGGCCTCCCGGAGCCACTTGTCCTTGTCCCAGTTCTTCCACTCGCCGTTCTTCCACTTGTCCAGGTCGACCCCGTGCTCCTTGAGCTTGTCCTGGATGTCCTGGGGGATCTTGATTTCACCCCCACCGGTGGTGTCCGCCGCGGACTGGCTGGGCTTGGCGTCCGCGTTGCCGCCCTCGGGACCGCAGCCGGTGGCGGTCAGTGCCACGACGGCGGTGAGAGCGGCGGCGGCCAGGACTGGCCGACGTATGGATCGCATGGGTGTTGTCCCCCTGGGTGAATCGGGCTGAGCCGGTGTGGCATGAGCGGAGTCGCGCCGGATGGAACTTGTCATGAACCCCAAGATCTCGGCGCAACACCCCACTATGCCGGTGACGATGGAGACGGCGGTACTCGGGGTCCCGGTTCCCAGCCGTCAAGGATCTTGTTCGCGACCGTGATCCGGCGTCGTCACCGTCGTTGGTACGTACGGGGGACAGCCGGCCCGCCCGCAGGACCCGCACGCTGTCCAGCAGCTCACCAAGCAGGAGGACACAACTGCCGTGGCGTTGACCGACACCGTGCCGGCGGCCGCGCCGTCGGCCCACGAGGGGATCCTGCGCCGGCAGTCCCTACGTGAGTCCGCTGCCCGCACTTACGCACGCTCGCTGCCCATCGTCCCGGTGCGCGCCCGCGGGTTGACCATCGAGGGTGCCGACGGCCGGAGATACCTCGACTGCCTCTCCGGCGCCGGCACCCTGGCGCTCGGCCACAACCACCCGGTGGTGCTCGAAGCGATCCGTACGGTCCTCGACTCCGGTGCGCCGCTGCACATCCTCGACCTGGCCACGCCCGTCAAGGACGCCTTCACCACCGAGCTCTTCGCCACGCTGCCCGCCGAACTGGCCGAAAACGCCCGCATCCAGTTCTGCGGCCCGGCCGGCACGGACGCCGTCGAGGCCGCCTTCAAACTCGTCCGCACCGCGACCGGCCGGGACGGTCTGATGGCGTTCTCCGGCGCCTACCACGGCATGACCGCAGAGGCGCTCGCCGCCTCCGGGGGAGCGCAGCACACCAGCGTGGTCCGGCTGCCCTACCCCTACGACTACCGCTGCCCCTTCCAGACCGGCGGCGAGCGCGGCGCCGAACTCGCCGCCCGCTGGACCCAGAACCTGCTCGACGACCACAAGAGCGGGGTGCCCCGGCCGGCCGGGATGATCCTGGAACCCGTCCAGGGGGAGGGCGGAGTGATCCCCGCCCCGGACGGCTGGCTGCGGCGGATGCGGGAGCTCACCGCCGACCGGCGGATCCCGCTGATCGTGGACGAGGTGCAGACCGGCGTCGGCCGCACCGGCACCTTCTGGGCGATCGAGCACAGCGGCATCGTGCCGGACGTGATCGTGCTGTCGAAGGCGATCGGCGGCAGCCTGCCGCTCGCCGTGATCGTCTACCGGGAGGAGCTCGACGCCTGGCAGCCCGGCGCGCACGCCGGCACCTTCCGCGGCAATCAACTCGCCATGGCCGCCGGAGCCGCCACCCTCGCCTACGTCCGCGCCAACGGCCTCGCCGCTCGCGCCGCCGAACTCGGCGCCCGGATGCTCGCCCGGCTCCGCACCCTCGCCGACGCCCACGACTGCATCGGCGACGTCCGCGGACGCGGACTGATGCTCGGCGTCGAACTCGTCGACCCGGAAGCGGACGCCGATGCCACCGGCGCCCGCCCCGCCGCCCCCGAACTCGCCGCCGCCGTCCAGCGCGCCTGCCTGAACCGCGGCCTGATCGTCGAACTGGGCGGCCGGCACTCCGCCGTCGTCAGGCTGCTGCCACCCCTGACCATCACCGACGAACAGGCGGACGCGATCCTCGACCGCCTCGCCGACGCCGTCCTGGCGGCCGTCCGCACCACCCCCGGGCCGACGGGCTCGTCCCCCACGACACTGCGAGGCACCTCCGCATGAACGAACGCCCCGGCCCCGACAACACCCAGCCCGCCGAGCGGATCCCCGACCGGCACCACAGCGCCGGCACGCTGGAGTCCGTACCGCGCCAGCAGCGACGCACCCCCGGCGACAACTGCCACCAGCAGACCCACGAGGACCCCTGCCAGACCACCGGGCCCGGCGCGCCCGGCGGCCGCGACCGGGCCGGGCACGTCGACCACGACCCCCTCGACCACCCGGAGCCGACGGTCGCCGCCGACGCCGCCGGCATCGAACACCTCCTGCGCTGCTGGCTCCGCGAGAACGGCACCCCGCGCCCGGCCGGCGGCCGCCTGCGCATCCCCCTGCGGGCCGCCGCCAGCGCCCTGCACATCCCCGTCCGCTACTGGTCACCCACCGGCTGGCACCGCCTGGGCGCGCCCACCCTCGAAGGCGCCCCGGCCGGCGCCGCCCCGCTGGACGCCGTCACCCTCGCCGCGCTGCTGCGCCGGGAAGCCGCGCACGGCGGCGACCGGCGGGCCTCGGACGGCGGCGAGCACCGCGTGGCGGACGGCGAACGGCCGGAGGCGGAGCCCGAGCAGCCGCAGACACCGGACGGCGACGGCGCCGAACTCATCGGACGGGTCGCCAACTCCGTACGCAATGTGGCCGTCTTCCTCGCCGACCGGCGCGCCCGGCCCGCCGACGCGCGGGGCGACCTCTTCCTCGACGCCGAACAGTCCCTGCTCTTCGGCCACCCGCTGCACCCCACACCCAAGAGCCGCGAGGGCCTCTCCGACGCCGAGACCCGCGCCTTCTCGCCCGAACTGCGCGGCGCCTTCCCGCTCCACTGGATGGCCGTGCACCGCTCCGCCGTCGCCACCGACTCGGCCTGGACCGAACGCGGCAAGCCCGTGCCCGCCGAGCAACTCGCCGCGCGCCTCGCGGGAGCCGGCCTGGCCCTGCCCGACGGGACCGTGCCGCTGCCCCTGCACCCCTGGCAGGCCAGGGAACTCGCCGACCGCCCCGACATCGCCGCACTCCGCGACGCCGGTCTGCTGCGCGACCTCGGCATCCACGGCCCCCGCTGGCACCCCACCTCCTCCGTCCGCACCGTCTACCGCCCCGGCGCGGACGCCATGCTCAAGCTCTCCCTCGGGCTGCGCATCACCAACTCCCGCCGGGAGAACCTCCGCAAGGAACTCATCCGCGGGGTAGAGGTGCACCGGCTGCTGCGCACCGGCCTCGCCGAGCAGTGGCAGGCCGCCCATCCCGGCTTCGACATCGTCCGCGACCCGGCCTATCTCGCCGTCGACGGCCCCGACGGCGAACCCGTCCAGGGCCTCGACGCCGTCATCCGCCACAACCCCTTCAGCACCACCGACGACGCGGTCTGCATCGCCGGCCTCACCTCTCCCCGGCCCTGGCCCGGCCACGCGGGCGCCCGCTCCCGCCTCGAAGACCTCGTCGGCACGCTCGCCGCCCGCACCGGCCGCGCCCTGGGCGCCGTCGCCACCGAGTGGTTCCTGCGCTACCTCGAAGCGGTCGTCCGGCCCCTGCTGTGGCTCGACGGCACGGCCGGCGTCGCCCTGGAGGCCCACCAGCAGAACACCCTGGTGCTGCTCGACCCCGACGGCTGGCCGGTCGGCGGCCGCTACCGCGACAACCAGGGCTACTACTTCCGCGCCTCCCGCCGCGCCGAACTGGAACGACGGCTGCCCGGCATCGGCGCGGCCAGCGACACCTTCGTCGCCGACGAGGTCACCGACGAGCGCTTCGCCTACTACCTGGGCATCAACAACGTCCTCGGCCTCATCGGGGCCTTCGGGGCCCAGCGCCTGGTCCGCGAGGAGATCCTGCTGGCCGCCTTCCGGCGGTTCCTCGACAGCGCCGCCGCCGCTCCCCGCGCGCACCGCTCCCGGCTCCCCGGCCAGCTGCTGTCCGCCCGCACCCTGCGCTGCAAGGCCAATCTCGCGACCCGCCTGCACGGGCTCGACGAACTCGTCGGCCCGGTCGAGACCCAGTCCGTCTACGTCACCCTGCCCAACCCCCTGGCCTCCTAGCCGCCCACCGCGGCCCGCCGCAGCCACGTCACCCCACGAGCCCCCGGCGCCGGCATCCCGCGACCCACAAGGACCCGCGGGAGCCGGCCACGAGAGGAGAGCGTCGCCGTGCCACCCACCGAATCCGGCCTCGGCTCCAGCTCCGACGACACGCAGGACCGCCGGCTCGCGCCGGAATTGCGCGCGTTGCCCGCCGGGGGACACCGGCAGCCGACACCCTCCGGGCTCCCGGGCAACGGCCCGCTGCTGGACGACCTGGTGGGCTGGGGCCCGGCCGACACCACCGCCGGGCCGTTCGAGCTCGTCCCCGTCCGACCGGCCCGCGACCTCGACCGGATCACCGGCTGGATGAACGATCCGGCAGTCGCGGCCTTCTGGGAACTGTCCGGCCCGCCCGGGACCACCGCCGCCCATCTGCGCGGCCAGCTCGACGGCGACGGCCGCAGCGTGCCCTGCCTCGGTGTGCTGGCCGGCGTCCCGATGAGCTACTGGGAGATCTACCGCGCCGACCTGGACCCCCTGGCCTCCCACTACCCGGCCCTTCCCCACGACACCGGGATCCATCTGCTCATCGGCGGCGGCGCCGACCGCGGCCGGGGCCTGGGCGGCACGCTGCTGCGCGCCACCGCCGACCTCGTACTCGACCGCCGTCCGCAGTGCACGCGGGTCGTCGCCGAGCCCGATCTGCGCAACACCGCCTCCGTCGCGGCATTCCTGACCGGAGGCTTCCGCTATTCCGAAGAGCTCGAACTGCCCGGCAAACGCGCGGCGTTGATGATCCGCGACCGCGCCCACCGCCACCTGCACTGACCCCGGGGCCGTCCACCGCCGTTCCCGATCCGGTCCGCCGTCCACCGCGCCGCCCCGGTTGTCCCCCGTACGTGCCGGAGCGGTCCCGCTTCGAGGAGTCCCGTCTTGCCGCCTGAGCCCCAGCCTTCGCACAGCGCCTGGCAGCACGCCGCGCGCCGACTGTTCGCCAAGATCCTGGCCGAGTTCGCGTACGAGGAAGTCCTCGCCCCCGAGCCCGACGGCACCGCCCCGGACGGCACCCCGCAATACCGCCTGCCGATCACCGACGAGCTGGTCTACCGCTTCCGCGCCCGCCGGGGCGCCTACGGGCACTGGCGCGTCGACCCCCACTCGATCACTCCGGAAACCGACCCGTTCCACTTCCTCACCTACGCCCACGACACCGTCCTGGGCCTGTCCGGCGACACCACCGGCCACCTCATCCGCGAGCTGACCGCCACCCTCGCCGCCGACACCCGTCTCGACGCCACCGCCCTCAGCGCCGCCGACCTCGCCGACCTCGACTACGCCGCCCTCGAAGGCCACCAGACCGGCCACCCCTGGCTCGTCGCGAACAAGGGACGGCTCGGCTTCTCCGCCGCCGACGCGGCGAGCTGGGCCCCGGAAGCCCGCACCGCCCAGCGCCTGCCCTGGCTCGCCGCGCACCACCGCCTCGCCCACTACCGCGGTGTCCCCACGCTCGCCACCCCCGATCGCCTCTACGGCGAGGAGCTGGCCCCCGCCACCCGTCACGCCTTCGCCCGCGCCATCGCCGACCAGGGCCAGGACCCCGCCGACTACCTCTATCTCCCCGTGCACCCCTGGCAATGGGACGAGACCATCGCCCCGCTCTTCGCCCCGCAACTCGCCGACAGATCCATCATCGCGCTGCCCACTGACAACGACCTCCGCCTGCCGCAGCAGTCGATCCGCACCTTCCTCAACATCAGCCGGCCCCAGGCCCGCACGGTCAAACTGCCGCTGTCCATCCTCAACACCCTCGTCTGGCGCGGTCTGCCCACCGAGCGCACCCTCGCCGCGCCGGCCGTCACCCGCTGGGTCCACGGGCTGCGCGACGCCGACCCCTATCTCAGCGACGAGACCCGGGTGATCCTGCTCGGCGAGACCGCCTCCGTCACTGTCGAGCACCCGCTCTACGACCGGCTGCCCGGCGTCCCGTACCAGTTCAAGGAGCTGCTGGGCTGCATCTGGCGCGAGCCGATCAGCGGCTACCTCGACCCGGGCGAGCGCGCCCGCACCCTGGCCGCGCTGCTGCAGACCGACCCCCAGGGCCGCGCCCTGACCGCGGAGCTGGTGCACCGCTCGGGGCTGCCCGCGCGCGAGTGGCTCGGCCGGCTCTTCGCCGCGCTGCTGCCGCCCCTGCTGCACTTCCTCTACCAGTACGGCACGGTGTTCTCCCCGCACGGCGAGAACGCCATCGTGGTCTTCGACGAGCACGACGTCCCCACCCGCCTCGCGGTCAAGGACTTCGTCGACGACGTCAACACCAGCTCCCAGCCGCTCCCGGAGCACGACTCCATGCCGGACGACGTCCGCACGGTGCTGCTGACCGAACCGCCCGCCTTCCTCACGCAGTTCATCCACTCCGGCCTGTTCGTCGGCGTCTTCCGCTACCTGGCGCCGCTGTGCGCGGACCAACTGGGCGTTCCCGAGGCCGAGTTCTGGTCACTCGTACGGGCGGAGATCCTGCGCCACCACGAGCGCTTCCCCGGCCTGAAGGAGCGGCACGAGACGTTCGACCTGCTCACCCCGCGGATCGAGCGGCTCTGCCTGAACCGCAACCGTCTGCATGTGGACGGTTACCGCGACCGCCACGAGCGCCCGCACGCCGCCGTCCACGGGACCGTCCCCAACCCCCTGCACGCCCCGTGACCGGACCGACTGTCAGTGGTCCCGCGTAGGCTTGCCACGCTATGACGAAGCCCTCCCTCCCCGATCTGCTGCACGCCGCCGTCACCGCCGTCGGCGGCACCGAGCGCCCCGGCCAGGTAGCGATGGCCGAGGCCGTCGCCGAGGCCGTGGACGACTCCGCCCACCTCCTCGTCCAGGCCGGCACCGGCACCGGAAAGTCCCTCGGCTATCTGGTGCCGGCGCTCGCCCACGGCGAGAGAGTCGTGGTCGCCACGGCCACCCTCGCGCTGCAGCGCCAGCTGGTGGAGCGCGATCTTCCGCGTACGGTCGACTCGCTGCATCCGCTGCTGCGCCGCCGCCCGGAGTTCGCCATGCTCAAGGGCCGCTCCAACTACCTGTGCCTGCACCGCCTCCATGAGGGCGCCCCGCAGGAAGAGGAGGACGGCCTCTTCGACGTGTTCGAGCAGGCGACGCCGACCAGCAAGCTCGGCAAGGACCTGCTGCGGCTGCGCGACTGGGCGGACGAGACCGAGACCGGCGACCGCGACGCCCTGACACCCGGTGTCTCGGACCGCGCCTGGGGGCAGGTCTCGGTCTCCTCACGGGAGTGCCTGGGCGCGTCGAAATGCGCCTACGGCGCGGAGTGCTTCGCCGAAGCCGCGAGGGAGCGCGCCAAGCTCGCCGATGTCGTGATCACCAACCACGCGCTGCTCGCCATCGACGCGATCGAGGGCGCGCCGGTCCTCCCGCAGCACGAGGTCCTGATCATCGACGAGGCCCATGAGCTGGTCTCCCGGGTCACCGGCGTCGCCACCGGCGAGCTCACCCCCGGCCAGGTCAACCGCGCCGTGCGCCGGGCCGCCAAGCTCGTCAACGAAAAGGCCGCCGACCAGCTCCAGACCGCGGCCGAGACCTTCGAGCGGCTCATGGAGCTGGCGCTGCCC
Organism: Streptomyces sirii; assembly: GCF_045690365.1. Lineage (NCBI taxonomy): Bacteria > Bacillati > Actinomycetota > Actinomycetes > Kitasatosporales > Streptomycetaceae > Streptomyces > Streptomyces sirii. Next base: position 6,650,789 of record NZ_CP147982.1, read on the forward strand.
GGCCGCCTGGAGGAGATCCCCGAGGACCTCGGCTACTGCCTGATGGCGCTGCGGGACGCCGCCCGTACGGTCGTCTCGGCGCTCGGCTCGACCCGTGACAAGTCGGTCCAGGACGAGGACGCCGTCCGCAAGCAGGCCCTCGCCGCCGTGGAGAACGTCCACGCCGTGGCCGAGCGGATCGCCAACGGCTCCGAGTACGACGTCGTCTGGTACGAGCGCCATGACCGCTTCGGCGCGTCCCTGAGGGTGGCGCCCCTGTCGGTCTCCGGCCTGCTGCGCGAGAAGCTCTTCGAGGACCGCTCGGTGGTCCTGACCTCCGCCACCCTCAAGCTCGGCGGAGACTTCAACGGCGTCGCGGCCTCCCTGGGCCTGTCCCCCGAGGGCACGGAAGGGGAGGACGTCCCCCCGTGGAAGGGCCTGGACGTCGGCTCCCCCTTCGACTACTCGAAGCAGGGCATCCTCTACGTCGCCAAGCATCTGGCCCAGCCGGGCCGCGAGGGCAGCCGCACCGACATGCTCGACGAGCTCACCGAGCTGATCGAGGCGGCCGGCGGCCGCACGCTCGGTCTGTTCTCCTCCATGCGGGCCGCCCAGGCCGCCGCCGAGGAGCTGCGCGGCCGCCTGGACATGCCGATCCTGCTCCAGGGCGAGGAGACCCTGGGCGAGCTGATCCGCACCTTCGCCAACGATGCCCGTACGTGCCTGTTCGGCACGCTCTCCCTGTGGCAGGGCGTCGATGTGCCGGGGGCGAACTGCCAGCTGGTGGTGATGGACCGGGTGCCGTTCCCGCGTCCCGACGACCCGCTGATGAGCGCCCGCCAGAAGGCCGTGGAGGAGGGTGGCGGCAATGGCTTCATGGCCGTCGCGGCCACCCATGCGGCCCTGCTGATGGCCCAGGGCGCCGGACGTCTGGTACGTGCTACTGAAGACCGTGGCGTGGTCGCCGTGCTGGACCCCCGCGTCGAGCGGGCCCGCTACGGCTCCTTCCTGCGCAAGTCCATGCCGGACTTCTGGTACACCACCGACCGCAACCAGGTCCGGCGCTCGCTGGCCGCCATCGACGCGGCCGCGAAGAAGGCCGCCGATTCCTGACCCCGGCAACGCTCACGGCGAGCACCCCCTCCGCGAGAGGGGCGCCGGTCCAGGCGCGCAAAACAGGCCCCGGGACCGGCGCAGTGGTCCCGGGGCCCGGTCGTGAGGGCTGGGTCAGACCCGCCGTAGTACGGCCACCACCTTGCCGAGGATGGTCGCCTCGTCGCCGGGGATCGGCTGGTACGCGGCGTTGTGCGGCAGCAGCCACACATGGCCGTCCTCGCGCTTGAAGCGCTTGACGGTGGCCTCGCCGTCCAGCATGGCGGCCACGATGTCGCCGTTCTCCGCGACGGGCTGACGGCGGACGGTGACCCAGTCGCCGTCGCAGATGGCGGCCTCGATCATGGAGTCGCCGACGACCTTCAGCACGAACAGTTCGCCGTCGCCGACGAGCTGGCGGGGGAGCGGGAACACATCCTCGACCGACTCCTCCGCGAGGATCGGGCCACCGGCGGCGATCCGGCCGACCAGCGGGACGTACGACGCGGCGGGCTTGCCCGCGGTCTCCGTCGCCGCCGTCGTGGGCTGGTCGGAGCCGCGGACCTCGTAGGCGCGGGGGCGGTGCGGGTCGCGCCGCAGGAAGCCCTTGCGTTCGAGCGCCATGAGCTGGTGGGCGACGGACGAGGTGCTGGACAGCCCGACGGCCTGGCCGATCTCGCGCATCGACGGCGGGTACCCGCGCCGCTGCACGGAATCCCGGATCACCTCGATCACCCTGCGCTGGCGGTCCGTGAGCCCCGAGCTGTCGGCCCGGATCCCTGGTGGCCGTCCGGGCAGCGAGCGGGCGGGCTTCTGCTCTTCGGAGTCCAACGTGGCGTCGTCCATCGGCGGCCGCTGTGCTTTCTGCTGATGCTCGAACCGGCTCTGGGAGTGGCTTTGTGCGGTGATGGTCGCGCTGTCTGCGGTGGTGGTCACGTCGGCCCCTCTCGAAATGTTCTCCCTAGTTAGCCAACGGTAGTTGCTTTCGAAAGGTTGCGCCAAACACACGTTCGAGTGAAAAATTCATCGATTGGCTGACCTGATCAAGTGGCTCGGTGTATAGCCGAATGGCAATTCGGGGCTCCGGCGTTCGCTTCCGCCGGGGCTCCCGATCGGCCCGGGAGTCGGGGTGCCGGCGTCCGGGGGTGTGTGCCGAGCCGGGCGCCGCAACCGGGTCGATTCTTCCATCCCCGCCCCGCCGCGCCGCCGCCCGGGTGGCTTCCCGTACCCTCGTGGGCGACCGTCCGGCCCGCCTCCATCGCGACACGCGGTAGGCGGATGTAAGCGGCCCGACACCACATCTAGTGGTTGGATGCGTTCGGTCGCCCAGAAGTTGTGGTGCCTGGTCCTTCGGGGCCCCCGGTATCGCCTATGCTGGAGACCGCTCCGAAGGGCCCGTGCGGACCGGCGGAGGTTATTCGTCGTGCGCCGGGATCGATGGCGTACGTACGTCCGTATAGCGAGGGTGAGGAGGGTGGAGCCATGCACTGCCCCTTCTGCAGGCACCCAGACAGCCGGGTCGTCGACAGTCGGACAACCGACGACGGGACGGCGATCCGCCGGCGCCGCCAGTGCCCCGACTGCTCCCGCCGTTTCACGACCATCGAGACGGCGTCGCTGATGGTGATCAAGCGGAGCGGGGTCACCGAGCCCTTCAGCCGCAACAAGGTCATCGCGGGAGTGCGCAAGGCGTGCCAGGGCCGCCCGGTCACCGAGGACGCCCTCGCCAAGCTCGGCCAGCGGGTCGAGGAGGCGGTGCGCGCCACCGGCAGCGCCGAACTGTCCACCCATGACGTCGGGCTCGCCATACTGGGCCCGCTGCAGGAACTCGACCTCGTCGCGTACCTGCGCTTCGCGTCCGTCTACCGGGCGTTCGACTCGCTCGAGGACTTCGAGGCGGCCATCGCCGAGCTGCGGGAGCAGCGCGAGCAGGGTCCGCCCGGGCAGGAATGCGGGACCGACGGGAAGGTCGGCGGCCCGGCCGTCCCCGTGCCCGCCACCGCCGCCGACTGAGTTCGGCGCGCATCCAGGATCCGTATCGGGGCGAGAGCAGGGCGTCCCGGTACCAGCAAGACAATCACCGTGCCACGGAATGCGTGCGCACATATGGGCGTTTGCCCGTATACAGGGAGGCGGCATGACAGAGACGACGAGCGGCCCGGCACGAGGCTCCCGCGCCAAGGGCAGCAAGGCGAGCAAGGGTCTGCGTATCGAGCGCATCCACACCACCCCCGGCGTGCATCCGTACGACGAGGTGGAGTGGGCGCGACGTGACGTCGTCATGACCAACTGGCGCGACGGCTCGGTCAACTTCGAGCAGCGTGGCGTCGAGTTCCCCGACTTCTGGTCGGTGAACGCGGTCAACATCGTCACAAGCAAGTACTTCCGTGGCGCGGTGGGCTCCCCGACCCGTGAGGCGAGCCTCAAGCAGCTCATCGACCGTGTGGTCAAGACGTACCGCAAGGGCGGCGAGGAGCACGGCTACTTCGCCTCCCCGGCGGACGCCGAGATCTTCGAGCACGAGCTGGCGTACGCCCTGCTGCACCAGGTCTTCAGCTTCAACTCGCCGGTGTGGTTCAACGTCGGCACCAAGCAGCCGCAGCAGGTCAGCGCCTGCTTCATCCTCTCCGTGGACGACTCCATGGAGTCGATCCTGGACTGGTACAAGGAAGAGGGGATGATCTTCAAGGGCGGCTCCGGCGCCGGCCTGAACCTCTCCCGCATCCGCTCGTCCAAGGAACTGCTCTCCTCCGGTGGCAACGCCTCCGGCCCGGTCTCCTTCATGCGCGGCGCCGACGCGTCCGCCGGAACGATCAAGTCGGGCGGCGCCACCCGCCGCGCGGCCAAGATGGTCGTCCTGGACGTCGACCACCCGGACGTCGAGGCCTTCATCGAGACCAAGGTGAAGGAGGAGGAGAAGATCCGCGCGCTGCGCGACGCGGGCTTCGACATGGACCTGGGCGGCGACGACATCACGTCCGTCCAGTACCAGAACGCCAACAACTCGGTCCGGGTCAACGACGAGTTCATGAAGGCCGTCGAGACCGGCTCGAAGTTCGGGCTGCGCGGCCGGATGAACGGCGAGGTCATCGAGGAGGTCGACGCCAAGGGTCTCTTCCGCAAGATGGCGGAGGCCGCCTGGGCGTGTGCCGACCCCGGCATCCAGTACGACGACACCATCAACCACTGGCACACCTCGCCGGAGTCGGGCCGGATCACCGCGTCCAACCCCTGCAGCGAGTACATGCACCTGGACAACTCCTCGTGCAACCTCGCCTCGCTCAACCTCCTGAAGTTCCTGCGCGACGACGACCTGGGCAACCAGTCCTTCGACGCCGAGCGCTTCGCCAAGGTCGTCGAGCTGGTCATCACCGCGATGGACATCTCCATCTGCTTCGCCGACTTCCCCACCGAGAAGATCGGCGAGACCACCCGGGCCTTCCGCCAGCTGGGCATCGGCTACGCCAACCTCGGCGCCCTGCTGATGGCCACCGGCCACGCCTACGACTCCGACGGCGGCCGCGCGCTCGCCGGCGCCATCACCTCCCTGATGACCGGCACGTCGTACAAGCGCTCCGCCGAACTGGCCGCGGTCGTCGGCCCGTACGACGGTTACGCCCGCAACGCCGACGCCCACAAGCGCGTCATGAAGCAGCACTCCGACGCCAACGGCACCGCGGTGCGCATGGACGACCTGGACACCCCGGTGTGGGCCGCGGCGACCGAGGCCTGGCAGGACGTGCTGCGCCTGGGCGAGAAGAACGGCTTCCGCAACGCGCAGGCCTCCGTGCTCGCGCCGACCGGCACCATCGGCCTGATGATGGACTGCGACACCACGGGCGTCGAGCCGGACCTGGCCCTGGTCAAGTTCAAGAAGCTGGTCGGCGGCGGCTCCATGCAGATCGTGAACAACACGGTCCCCAAGGCGCTCAAGCGGCTCGGCTACCAGCCCGAGCAGGTCGAGGCGATCGTCGCCCACATCGCCGACCACGGCAATGTCGTCGACGCCCCCGGCCTGAAGCCCGCGCACTACGAGGTCTTCGACTGCGCCATGGGCGAGCGCGCCATCTCCCCGATGGGCCATGTCCGCATGATGGCCGCGGCGCAGCCCTTCCTGTCCGGTGCGATCTCCAAGACGGTCAACGTCCCGGAGACGGCCACCGTCGAGGAGATCGAGGACGTCTACTTCCAGGGTTGGAAGCTGGGCCTGAAGGCGCTGGCGATCTACCGCGACAACTGCAAGGTCGGCCAGCCGCTCTCCGCCAAGAAGAAGGAGGAGGAGAAGAAGGCCGAGGCCGAGCCGGTCGCCGAGAAGAAGGTCGTCGAGTACCGCCCGGTCCGCAAGCGCCTCCCGAAGGGTCGTCCCGGCATCACCACCTCCTTCACGGTCGGCGGCGCCGAGGGCTACATGACCGCCAACTCCTACCCGGACGACGGTCTCGGTGAGGTCTTCCTGAAGATGTCCAAGCAGGGCTCGACCCTCGCGGGCATGATGGACGCCTTCTCCATCGCCGTGTCGGTGGGCCTGCAGTACGGCGTCCCGCTGGAGACCTACGTCTCGAAGTTCACCAACATGCGGTTCGAGCCGGCCGGTATGACCGACGACCCGGACGTGCGGATGGCCCAGTCGATCGTCGACTACATTTTCCGCCGTCTGGCGCTGGACTTCCTGCCGTTCGAGACTCGCTCGGCGCTCGGTATCCACTCCGTCGAGGAGCGCCAGCGTCACCTGGAGACCGGTTCGTACGAGCCGACCGACGACGAGGTCGACGTCGAGGGCCTGGCCCAGTCGGCGCCGCGTCAGCTGGACCCGGCCCCGGTGGTGAAGAGCGTCGAGGAGGCCGCCCCGGCTCCCAAGCAGGCGCACACCAACGCCGAACTGGTCGAGATGCAGCTGGGCATCAACGCCGACGCACCGCTGTGCTTCTCCTGCGGTACGAAGATGCAGCGGGCCGGCAGCTGCTACCTGTGCGAGGGCTGCGGCTCGACCAGCGGCTGCAGCTGAGTGTGGGCGGGCCGCGCCGGGAGAGGACTTCCCGCGCGGCCCGCGTGCTGAGCCGGCGGTGGCTCAGCGGCTTGTGAAGGGGACCGGCCTGGTGCCGGTCCCCTTCGCCGTGTCCGGGGAGCCGCCGGGTGCGCCGGTCCGTGGGCGGACGAGTGTGTAGAGGAGCGCGGCGCCCAGTTGGACGGCGGCGACGGCGAGCAGCAACAGGGGCGGCGGCAGCGCGGCGGCCGCACCGACCAGGCCGGCCCCGCAGGCCGCCGCGGTGATCTTGAGGCCCGCACCCAGGGTGAAGACCTGCGCCCGGGTGCCCGGTGGGGCGAACGCCGCCCGGATGCGGAAGGTCGCGGTCAGCAGCGGACCGTCGCACAGCCCCGCCAGGGCGAACAGTGCGGCGCCGGCGGTGGGCGATGTGACGAGTGCTGCGGCGGCGAGCGCGAGGCCGGTGCCGCACAGGGCGAGCGTGACGAGCCGCTGATCCGGCAGGGGCGGCCGCCACCTGGCCACCGCCAGCGATCCGAGCAGCGCCCCGACAGCGAAGGCGGTCATCAGGGCACCGCCGGCTTCCGGGTGGCCGCGGTGACCGGCGAGCAGCACCGCGGTGGTGGTCAGGCCGCCGATGCCGACGAAGGCCAGACAGGTTCCCGCGGTGATCGCGCGCAGTTCACGGGTGTGCCGGACCGCCCGCAGTCCGGCCGCCAGGTCGGCGCGGAGCGTGCCGGGCGACGCGGTGGCAGCGGCGCCCTGCCGGGCCCGGCCGTACGGCAGCCCGGCGGCCAGCACGGCCGCCACGGCCGCCGTGCCACCGAGGAACATCGTCGCGGCGCCGGGGGACGCCACGGCGGCCACCGCGCCGACCGCCGCGGGACCGGCCACCGACGCGGCGCTGTAGACCGCGGCGTCGAGCGCGTAGGCGCGGTCCCGGTGCGCGCCCGCCGGCAGCAGTGCGGCGATCAGGCTCGACAGCCCGCCGGAGACGACCGGGCCGCAGGCGCCACCGGCCAGGGCGACGGCGAGGGTCACCGGAGCGGGAGCCCTCCCGACGAACAGCGACAGCGCGGCGACGGCCGCGGCGAAGCCGCTCAGCGCACCGAGGTAGCACAGCCGGGGGCGCCGGGCCCGGGTGACGAGGGCACCCACCAAGGGGGCGGCGACGACATGCGGCGCCATCCAGGCGGTGAGGACGAACGCGCCCTGGGACGCGCTTCCGGCACGCTGCAGCGCCAGCAGCGCCACCGCCACGGACGTCCCTTCGTCCGCCACGCGGGCGAGGAAGGCGGTGGCCAGATAGAGCGGCAGTCCTGATCGCGAGGCTGAGGGGACGGAGCGCTGGGGCATGCGCATCTCCAGTGGACGACGTGCTACGGGCGGGCGCGGCAGCGAATGTAACGGCTTATACCGACAAGACGTTACGGCGTGGGGGCAGGAGGGCTCGCGGGAAGGAGAATGGAGCCTCGGGAACGAGCCACGGGAATGGGGCAGGCCGTGAAGGGTGGCGTGACGTTGCAGCAGGGCTTCCGGCCCGCCGAGCGGCTGATGGATCTCGTCAACGCGGTCCGCGCGGACCCGGATCTCTCCCGGGAGGCGCTGGCCGAACTGCTCGCGCGCCACGGGGAGAGCCCGGACGATCTCACCGAGCGGGAGTTCTCCGGGCGCGACGCCGATGACCTGAGGGCGGCCGCGGCCCGACTGGCCGCCATCCTCACCGAGTCCGACACCGACCGGGCCGCCCACGCCATCAATGCGCTGCTGGCCGAATGCGGCGCCCGCCCGCACCTCTCCCGGCACGGAGAGCACCCCTGGCATCTGCATATCGACCGGGGCGAGGAGGCGGGCTGGGCCGAGTGGTTCCTTGCCTCAAGTGCCCTGGCGCTGGCCCAGGTTCTCACCGAATACGGTCGTGCCCCCTGGGGCGAGTGCGCGGCCGCCCGATGCGGCACGCTCTATCTGGGCACGGGCCCCGGGAGTGCCCGCCGCTACTGCTCCACCGCATGCGCCTCCCGAGAGCGGGTGGCGGCGCATCGCCGCCGTAAGAGGGCGGGGGGATGACGGAGGGACGGGGGAGAGGGGCGGCCGACCGCCGCTCCCCTCTCGTGCCGGTGCCCGGCCGCCCCCTCAGTCGGGCTGGCCGCCGGTCTGGTGCCGCATCGCGGCGTGCGTGAGCGCGGTGGGCGCGGTCAGCGCCCCATCAGCCCGGCGAAGGTGTCCGGGTCGGCGTCGAAGCCCTGGAGCGCCGAGTGGAATCGCCAGTTGCCCGCCTCGTCCCGGGCGAATTCGGCGAACTTCGCCGCGGTGGACTGCGCGACCTCGGCGAAGTCGTACGACGCCAGTTCGGTGTACCCCTCGCGGATCAGCGCCTCGGTGTTCTGTATGTCGCCGAAGACCTTGCGGCTCCCGTCCTGCTGGATGACCACCCCGACGACGACGCGGCTGTAGGCGTCGGACAGCCGGTTCAGTTCCAGCGTCATGATCTCGTCGAAGCCGAACCCCTGGCCGGTCCGGCTGTCCCGGTTGAGGGTGATGGTCCCATCGGGTGATCGGCTGCCGAAGGCGACCAGATAGGCGGGGTCGCCATGTGGGGCGTCGGCCGTGTAGGTCGCCGCGATGATGTCGAGGTCATTGTCCGGCGTGCCGATGGGGCTGGGGTCCCACTTGAGCGTTACCTCGACCTTCTCGATCCCTTTGTTGAGCGTGCTCACCGGGCTTCCCTTCCGTCATCTCCCGGGGGCGCGGCTCGACCCACGTGGTCGCGCGGACAACCCCCAGGACTTCCCGTTGGCTGACCATCGTGCCACGCCCCGCGTCCCCGGGGTGGCTGAACTGCCCCTGGTCAGAAGCGGATTGGGAGCCATGGTGATGGCTGGAAAGTGCCGCTCCGGCCCATGGGGGCGCCGATCCGTTCAGGAGATTCTCGTGCCCCAGAGGTCGGTGAGGTGGCCGTCGAGGACGTTCAGCGCCTCGGCGGGGGAGAGATGGCCGATCAGGACGTGGGTGGTGAGGCCGTGGGCGAGGGCGGGGAGGGCGTGGGCCGCCCGGCCCGGGGGCGAGGGTGTCGCAGGCCTCGGAGGTCAGCCCGGTGAACACCGCATGAAGGCCGGTGTAGTTGGTGCGAAGGATTTCGGCCAGCGGCGGGCTGACGGGCGGCCTGCGGTGCGAAGGCCGGCCGGACCCGGGCCTCGGCGCGCTGCTCGTCCTGCGGTAGAGAGATCTCCGCCGCGGCGTTCCCCAGTGCCGTGCGCGCCGACTGGGCGGGTGATCCGGCGAGCCGGGACGACATCCGGGCGGAGATCCGCTCGTCGATCTGGCCGAGCGCGAAGACCGGCACCTCCTCCTTGGTGCCGAAGCAGCGCTGAACGGTCCCCGTGGACACATCGGCACGGCCCGCCACATCGCGGAGCGTCACGCCTTCCAGGCCGCGCCCACCGGGGTGGTGGACGGGCTTCCGTACGGCGTGCAGGTGATCGGCCGCGCCTATCGGGATGACGTGTGCCGGGAGGCGGCCGAACAGGTGGGGCGGCGGCTCGACGTCCATACGCCCGGAGACCCGCGCCCGTAAGGAAATTCGGGGTGGTCGGAGTGTGACGGGCAGTGATCCGGATTCGCTCCCGGGCCGTACGATGGCGCGGTGCTGGTCAAGTGGATTCGCCTCACCGTCGTGGACCGTCGAGGGTTCGAGCGGGGGCAGCGGAAATGGGCGGGGCTGCTGGGTGAGCCGGGGTTCCGAGGGCAGGGCGGGGGCTGGAGCCGGGGGCGGCCCGGCGTCGCGCATCTGGTCGCCTTCTGGGAGAGCCGGGTGTTCTACGACTCCTTCATGGCGCGCTCGCACGACCGCCTTGCGGCCGCGCAGGTCGGCACGTACAAGGACGCACAAGTACGGCTGTTCGAGCACGAGTTTGATGTGAAGGTGGGCTTCCGCCCTGTCTTCGCCGATGTGGACGTGCTGCGGCTGGCGCACTGCCAGGTGCGCGAGGACCGGGTGGATCACTTCATGCTGATGCAGGAGAAGGTCTGGAACCCGGCGATGGCGGGTTCACCGGGAATGCTGCGGGGGATGCTGGGGCGGGCTCCGGGGGAGGAGTTCCTGGTCCTGTCGATGTGGCAGTCGGCCGCCGAGCGGGGCAAGTACCGACCCGAACGGGTCGAGCGGCTGGCCCTGCGGGCTCAGATAGGCGCGGATGTCCGGGCGATCGCCGGGGACGTGGTGCAGCTCGAACCGTCGTGGACGGTGTGACGAGCGCATACGGGGCGCCGGGCGCGCTCAGGAAGTCGCGCCCGGGGTGCCTGCGACCGTGCCCCTGGTGGTGAAGGCTCCCGCGCGGGCGGCGGCCAGCGTTACCGCGACGGCCTGGTCGGCGAGCGTGTCGTCGACCGGCTCCCGGGTGATGAACAGCCGGAAGAAGAGCGGCGCGGAGACGGACCGGACGAGTGCGCCGGCGTCGATGGCGCCCTCCGGGGTGCCGGGGCGGGTGTCCGCGGCCCCCGGCAACTCCCCCCGGTGCACCGCCCGTTCGACGATGATCTCGCATCGCGCGAACCGCTCGGTGTAGTACGCGCGCAGGGCCTCGGCCGCCCGCTCCGACTGGAAGGCGGCGGCGATCATCGCGGAGCCCGACGCCGACACCGCCGGGTCGGCGAAGGAGGAGACGACCTCCTGGGCGAGAGCGCGCAGATCGCCCTCCAGGGAGCCGGTGTCCGGTGGGGTCCAACTGTCCTCGCCCGCCAGGGCCAGGGCGTCCGACACCAGCCCCTCGACGTCCTTCCAGCGGCGGTAGAGCGTCGTCTTGTGCACGCCGGAGTGCTCGGCGACGTACTCGACGGTCAGGCCCGGGTAGCCGTGCTCGGTGAGGCCGGCCAGCACGGCGTCGCGGACGGCGGCGCGGGTGCGGGCGGTGCGGCCCCCGGGGCGCCGGGTGCCGGGGGTGGGGGCGCTGTCGCCGGACGCCTTCTCGGACGCCTCCTCGACCGGTGTCCCGGGCTTCGCCGCGACCGAGTTCGCCTTGTCGCCAGTCAATTGCAACTCCGGTTGCGTTAGTGGGTATGCGTGTGTCATCCTCATCGTAATGCAACATCGGTTGCATTTATTGGGGGGAGGGTCGAGTGCCCACGCAGATCTCACTGCACGACATCACCAAGTCCTACGCCGACCGACTGCTGCTCGACGGCGTCTCACTGTCCATCCGTCCCGGTGAGCGCGCGGGGATCGTGGGGGAGAACGGCGCGGGGAAGTCGACGCTGCTGCGCATCATCGCGGGCGTCGAGCAGCCCGACGAAGGCCATGTGGTGCGCAGCGCCGACGGCGGCATCGGCTACCTCGGTCAGACCCCCGACCTCCCGCCGGACCACACCGTCCAGGACGCGATCGACGCCGCCCTGGCGGACCTCAGGGCCATGGAGCGGCGGCTCAGGACGCTGGAACGCGAGCTCGGCGACGCCACCCCGGACGGGTTGGCGGAGTACGGCGATCTGCTCACCCTCTTCGAACTGCGCGGCGGGTACGAGGCCGACGCCCGTGTCGACAAGGCGATCCACGCCCTGGGGCTGGAGCGCCTGGGGCACGACCGGCTCCTGGGGAGCCTCTCCGGGGGCGAGCAGGCCCGGCTCGGGCTCGCCTGCCTGATCGCCGCGGCACCCGAGGTCATGCTCCTCGACGAGCCGACCAACCACCTCGACGCCGCGGCCCTCGACTGGCTCGAAGGCGCCCTGCTCGCTCACCGTGGCACGGTCCTGGCCGTCTCCCACGACCGGCTCTTCCTCCAGCGGATCGCGACGGAGATCGTCGAGGTCGACGCGGACCGCCGGAGCGTCGTCCGCCATGGCGGGGGCTATGACGCCTTCGTCGCCGCCCGGGTCGCCGCCCGCCGCCACTGGGAGCAGACGTACGCCCAGTGGTGTGAACAGATCACTCGGCTCACCGACTTCGCGGCGGGCACGGCACGCGTCGTCGCCCAGGGCCGGCCCATCAAGGACGGCAACAAGATGGCGTACGACCGGGACAAGGGCCGCGTCCAGGCGTCCGTGTCCAGCAGAGTGCGCAACGCCCAGGAACGGCTGCGCCGGCTCCGGGAGGACCCCGTCCCCAGGCCGCCCGAACCCCTCCGCTTCCGGGCGGCGCCGGGCCTCGGCGAGGCCGAGGGCACCCTCGTCCGCCTCGACGGGGTGCGGGTGGGGGACCGGCTGGCGGTGGACTCCCTCTCCGTCGCCGCCGGTGAACGCCTGCTGATCCACGGCATGAACGGCGCGGGCAAGACGACGCTGCTGCGGGTCCTGGCCGGTGTCACCGAACCCGACAGCGGCACGGTGCTGCGCCGAGGGCGGATCGGCTTCCTCGCCCAGGAAATACCGGTCTCCCGACCGGCCGAGCCCCTCCAGGCGGCGTTTCGCCGGGGCCTGAGCGGGGATGCCGAGGAGCTGACGGCACTGCTGCTCTCGTTCGGGCTGTTCCGCGAACGCGACCTCCAGGTGCCCGTCGGGGCGCTCTCGGCCGGCCAGCGGCGCCGGCTCGCTCTGGCCAGGCTGCTGGCCCGACCGGCCGATCTGCTGCTGCTCGACGAGCCGACCAACCACCTGGCCCTCGGCCTCGTCGAAGAGCTCGAAGCGGCACTGACGGCATGGCCCGGCGCCCTGGTCGTGGTCTCCCACGACCGCCTGCTCCGCCGCCGCTTCGGCGGCCGCCCCTACGAGATACGCGACGGCCGCCCGGCCCTCGTCGCCTGCTGACGGGGCCCGCCGCGGCAGCGTGCGACATGTACAGGGCAGGCGTTTTAGGCTGGCGGCATGGCTCGGCCCCGACGCATCGTGCTCCTCCGCCATGGCGAGTCGGAGGGGAACGTCGACGACACCGTGTACGAGCGGGAACCGGATCATGCCCTCGCCCTCACGGGGGCCGGGCGGCGGCAGGCCGAGCAGGCCGGCGGTCCGCTGCGGGAGATGTTCGGCGAGGAGCGGATCTCCGCCTACGTCTCGCCGTACCGCCGCACCCACCAGACCTTCCGGGCGCTCGCCCTGGACCCCACCAGGATCCGGGTCCGGGAGGAGCCCCGGCTCCGTGAGCAGGACTGGGGCAACTGGCAGGACCGCGACGACGTACGGCTGCAGAAGGCCTACCGCGACGCCTACGGCCACTTCTTCTACCGCTTCGCCCAGGGCGAGTCCGGCGCGGACGTCTACGACCGCGTCGGCGCGTTCCTGGAGAGCCTGTGGCGCAGCTTCGAGGACCCGCACCACCCGCCGAACGTCCTGATCGTCACGCACGGCCTGACCATGCGGCTGTTCTGCATGCGCTGGTTCCACTGGACGGTGGCCGAATTCGAGTCGCTGTCCAACCCGGGCAACGCGGAGTGGCGCACCCTGCTGCTCGGCCCGAACGGCCGCTACACCCTCGACCGGCCCTTCGAGCGCTGGTGTGAACCCGAGCCTTATGGCGTCACCGGTTAGAGTGCACACCGATGACCGCCGATCACCGTGACGCCGACCGCTTCGAGCGGGCTCTGGCGAGCCTGCGCGGACTGTCCGTGGGCGATGCCCTCGGATCCCAGTTCTTCGTCCCCGCCCACTACCCCGCCCTCAAGCGCCGCGAGCTGCCGCCCGCCCCCTGGCAGTGGACCGACGACACCGAGATGGCCTGCTCCGTCCTGGCCGTGCTCACCAGCCATGGCCGGATCGACCAGGACGCCCTGGCCCACTCCTTCGCCGAGCACCACGACTTCGACCGCGGCTACGGCCCGGCCGTCAACCGCATGCTCCGGCTGATCCGCGAAGGCGGCGACTGGCGCGAGCTGGCTTCCGGGCTCTTCAACGGCCAGGGCTCCTGGGGCAACGGCGCCGCCATGCGGATCGCTCCCCTCGGCGCCTGGTACGCCGACGACCCCGAGCAGGCCACGCACCAGGCGGAGATCTCCGCCTACACCACCCACCAGCACCGCGAGGCCGTCGTCGGCGCCATGGCCGTCGCCGCCGCGGCCGCCCTGGTGGCCGACCCGACCCGCGAGACCGGCCCCGAGCAGCTGCTCGACGGCGTACTGGAGCTGATCCCGCGCAGCGCCGTACAGGCCGGGCTGCGTCGCGCCCGCGACATGCTCGACTACGGCGACTCCGGCACCGTCGCCGCCGTCCTGGGGTGCGGCCGGCGCACCAGCGCCCACGACACCGTGCCCTTCGCCCTCTGGGCGGCGGCCCGCCACCTCGGCAACTACGAGCGGGCGTTTTGGACCACCGCGCAGGCCGGCGGCGACGTCGACACCACCTGCGCCATCGTCGGCGGCGTCGTCTCCGCCGGCCGCGTAGGCGCCCCGCCCCAGGCCTGGCTGACCGGCACCGAGCCGCTCCCGGCCTGGACGCCCGCTGCCGCCGGCTGACCGCACCCGCACCACCGCCTTCACCGCCCCACGCGAGATGATCGTCCGCCTCCGCTCCCGTATGCGCCCATGCCTCCAACGGGCGGATGCCCACGGCGACTTCACCCTCGCCCGGCCGCGCGTGCGGCGAGGCGACCGCGGCCTTCGGCGCCCTCCCCGCCCCCTCCGCGCGCCCCTGCGCATACCCGTCGGTAGCGGCACCGGCCGACCCCGCTGGAACGGCCGCCCACCTCGTTTGTCCCCAGGCGCGAAGCCGATGCGGACTGCTGGGCCGAATAGGCGTAATCTTGCTGGCGCCATGCCGTACGAGCCCCCCACCCATACAGTTGAGCGATCATTGCGCGCCACGACGGGCGCCAAGATCGTCGCAGGGATCGACGAGGTCGGACGCGGAGCCTGGGCCGGCCCGGTCAGCGTCTGCGCAGCCATCACCGGTCTGCGTCGACCGCCCGACGGACTCACCGATTCCAAGCTGCTGACCCCCAAGCGCCGCACGGAACTGTGCGGTGTGCTCGGCGAATGGGTCACGTCGTACGCCCTGGGGCACTCCTCGCCGGAGGAGATCGACGACCTCGGTATGACCGCCGCACTGCGCCTGGCGGCCGTACGCGCCCTGGACGCGCTGCCGGTCCAGCCGGACGCGGTCATCCTCGACGGGAAGCACGACTACCTGGGCGCGCCGTGGCGGGTCCGTACGGTCATCAAGGGCGACCAGTCCTGCATCGCGGTCGCCGCCGCGTCCGTGATCGCCAAGGTGCGACGCGATGCGATGATGGCCGAACTCGGCCTGGAATACGCCGACTTCGACTTCGGGGCCAACGCCGGCTACCCCTCGCCGACCCATCGCATCGCCCTGGAGGAGTACGGTCCCACGCCGCATCACCGACTGTCGTGGTCCTACATGGACGCACTGCCCCGGTGGCGGCATATGAAGAAGGTGCGCGTCACCCCCGAAGCAGCCGCTCTGAAAGCCGGTGGCCAACTCGGCTTCGACTTCTGAGCGGTGCGGGCATCAATTCGGTACCCGATGACGTGTCCCGCACTTACGTTTGATAGACATCGTCTTATGCCTCTCATCCCCGAGGAGCCTCAGATTCACGAGAGTGTCCCGGGTCCCCGCGTAACTCCGGCCGCCGGCCGTACCGCGCCGACCCCCCGTCCTGTCCCTGGTCCCGGTCCCCGCCCCGCGCCTCCGCGCGGAGCCCCCGCGGCCAGTGCCCGTCCGGGCAAGCCCGGACCCGCTGCCCCGCCGCGTGGGCCTGTCGCCGCTCCGCCGGCGCAGCGCACCGGCTCCTCCCAGCCCCCGGCCGGCGAGACCGGCACCGCGGGAGCCCAGCTCCAGCTGATCCCGGCACCCGCCGACGGCGCCATCGACGCCGCCGACGAGGCCGTCGACCTGCTGCTGGACTCCGGGCGGGCGCCGGCCGAGATCCTGGTGCTGACCACCGGCGAGACCCATCCGTGGGCCGCACACGAACTGTCCTTCGGCGAGGCGTCCTACTGGGCCCAACACGACGCCGCGGACGACGTGTTCTACGCGGACGCCGACGCCGAACGCGCCACCGGCCGGCCCGTCGTGGTCGTCGCCGTCAACGGCGGCACGGACGAGGTCACCGCACGGGCCCTGCCCGCCGCGATGGCCCGCGCCGGAACGCTGCTGATCGTCTGCGGTGACCCGCAGCGGATCAACGCCGTTCTCGGCGCGAACGCCTGACCCCGTTCGCCGGAAGCAGCCCGTCGGCCCCAGTGCCGCCGGGCTCGCCCGCGTTTCCCGGATGCCGCCCGCCGCGGCGCCGAGCACCACGGCGGGCGGTACGGCTGGGCCACCCCGGGGCCGACCTTCCCCGGTGTCCGAGAGCCACTCGGCGCATCCCCGGTGCGATCAGCGCGCCGCCGTGTGCCGATGGGCTTCCGGGGCGCCGCCGCCGGTGCTGCGCGGGGCCGACCGGCTCGGGGCGGCGGGCGCGGCCATACGGGGAGCGTCCGAGCGCGCCGCCGTCGTCCGGGGCGCGGGTATCCGGCCCGGCCCCACCTGTCGCGCGGACGCGCCCGGCTTGTCCGTGGGGGGCCAGCTGGGGCGGCGCCCGCCGCGGCCCTCTCCCAGCACCTGCCAGCGGTCGGATGTCAGCGTGATGTACGCGCCGCAGCGGAGCCCGTGCAGGGTGCAGGCATCGCGCAGGCCCCACATCCACGCCCCGTCGGTCTCCGTCCAACGGGGCTCGCCCTCACGGCAGTAGAGCAGCACGGCCGTACGGACCGGGGAGCGCAGCCGCAGGTCGTGCGGGATGACCCGGCGCAGATGCGTCAGCAGTGCATTGCGGAACTCCCAGCCGTCGGGAGCGGCCGCGGGCTCGGTGAAGGATGCGCTGGCCGTCACCCGCTCCTGCGGATCGAGCACCGCCACGATGGCCGTCGACGGCCCCGGACGATGACGATCGTGCAGGCCCGTGACGACGTCACGGGGGTTGCGCAGCAGCGGGATACCGGCGGAGGCCCATTCGGCGGGCTCCAGCATCCGGCCCAGTCGGGCGGCTGAGTCGGCGGACGTGGGCGGGGACGTATGCGGGGGCGGGGCGAAGCCGAAAGTCACGTTCCTCCCTTCGTCTACGCGTCAGCGCGTAGGGCGTGACCGGGTGCGCCTGTGCACCCAGGGCACGGCCCTGCCTGAGCACGGACGGCCGGTACGGGGAAGCATCTCCAATTCTTGCGGTCGTACAGGCATGCGGGCAACGAGCAATTCCCGCACGCGCCCCGGAATCCCCCGGTACATCGCAAATGTCTGTGTGCGCTCACGCCGACGTGCGCCGCACTGCCACCACCCCTTTAAGACGTGGACCAGCGCAAACGCCCCCTTCGCCCCCGGTCTGGGCAGTAGCCGGCCGACCCCGGGGTCGGCGTCCGGCCGGTGTCGGGGGAGAGCCGCCCCGGGGTCGGCCGGTCGCGGTCGGCCTATCAAGCGCTGCAATCCGGTCATCCTCGATCGGTGCGTGGCTTGTTGACCGTTCGCGAGCCACCCGTCACGCGGGGTGAGGTGGCTGATTGTCAGTGGCATCGGGTTGCATGGGGGGCATGGACGACATGGAGCTGCGCGCCGAAGCCGACACCATCCTCGCCGAGCTCGTCGGTGACCCGGGGGGTTCGGCGCGGTTGCGGGAGGACCAGTGGCAGGCGGTGGCGGCCCTGGTGCAGGAGCGCCGGCGCGCCCTGGTGGTGCAGCGCACCGGCTGGGGCAAGTCGGCGGTGTACTTCGTCGCCACCGCTCTGCTGCGCCGACGCGGCTCCGGCCCCACGGTGATCGTCTCGCCGCTGCTGGCCCTGATGCGCAACCAGGTCGACTCGGCGGCGCGGGCCGGTATCCGGGCGCGCACCATCAACTCGGCCAACCCGGAGGAGTGGGACTCCATCCACGAGGAGGTCGAGCGCGGCGAGACCGACGTCCTCCTCGTAAGTCCGGAACGTCTTAACTCGGTGGATTTCCGCGAGCAGATGCTGCCCAAGCTCGCGGCCACGACCGGTCTGCTGGTGGTCGACGAGGCGCACTGCATCTCCGACTGGGGCCACGACTTCCGCCCGGACTACCGCCGGCTGCGGGCGATGCTCGCCGACCTCGCCCCCGGCGTGCCGGTGCTGGCCACGACTGCGACCGCCAACGCGCGGGTCACCGCGGACGTGGCCGAGCAGTTGGGCACCGGCGCCGGCGAGGCCCTGGTGCTGCGCGGCCCGCTGGAACGGGAGAGCCTGAGGCTGGGGGTGGTCCGGCTGCCGGACGCCGCGCACCGCCTGGCCTGGCTCGCCGAGCATCTGGACGAGCTGCCGGGCTCCGGGATCATCTACACGCTGACGGTGGCCGCGGCCGAGGAGGCCACCGCCTACCTACGACAGCGCGGCTTCCAGGTGGCCTCCTACACGGGACGCACGGAGAACGCCGACCGGCTGCAGGCCGAGGCCGACCTGCTGGAGAACCGGGTCAAGGCGCTGGTGGCGACATCGGCGCTGGGCATGGGCTTCGACAAGCCGGACCTGGGCTTCGTGCTCCATCTCGGCTCGCCGTCCTCACCGATCGCCTACTACCAACAGGTCGGCCGCGCGGGCCGTGGTGTGGCCCATGCCGATGTGCTGCTGCTGCCGGGCAAGGAGGACGAGGCCATCTGGCGCTACTTCGCCGATACCGCCTTCCCGCCCGAGGCGCAGGTCCGCCAGACCCTGGCGGCGCTCACCGAAGCGGGACGGCCGCTGTCCGTGCCGGCCCTGGAGGCGTCGGTGGAACTTCGGCGCAGCCGGCTGGAGACCATGCTGAAGGTGCTCGATGTCGACGGCGCGGTGAAGCGCGTGAAGGGCGGCTGGACGGCCACGGGAGCCGAGTGGGTCTACGAGGCCGAGCGGTACGCCTGGGTCGCCCGGCAGCGGGCCGCCGAGCAGCAGGCCATGCGCGACTACGTGAGCACGTCCCAGTGCCGGATGGAGTTCCTGCGCCGGCAGCTGGACGACGAGGGGGCGACCCCATGCGGCCGGTGTGACAACTGCGCCGGCGCCTGGGCCGATTCCTCCGTTTCGACGGAGACGCTGACGGCGGCGGCGAAGGAACTGGACCGCCCCGGGGTGGAGGTCGAGCCGCGCCGGATGTGGCCGACGGGGATGCCCGCACTGGGCATCGACCTCAAGGGCCGTATCCCGGCCACGGAGCAGTGCTCCACCGGGCGCGCCCTGGGACGCCTCTCCGACATCGGCTGGGGCAACCGCCTGCGCCCGCTGCTGGCGGAGAACGCGCCCGACGGGCCGGTTCCCGACGATGTCCTGCGGGCCGCGGTCGAGGTCCTCGCCGACTGGGCGCGCTCTCCGGGCGGTTGGGCGTCGAACGCCCCGGACGCCGCCGCCCGGCCGGTGGGCATCGTCGCCGTACCGTCCTTGGCCCGCCCGCAACTGGTGGGTTCGCTGGCCCAGGGAATCGCCGCCATCGGCCGCCTCCCCTTCCTGGGCACTCTGACGTACACCGGCCCGGACGGCGCCCACACGGCACGCCGCAGCAACTCCGCACAACGCCTCAGGGCGCTCTCCGGCACCTTCACCGTCTCCGAGGAACTGGCCACCGCGCTGGCGCACACTCCCGGCCCCACCCTGCTCGTCGACGACTACACCGACTCCGGTTGGACACTCGCGGTCGCCGCCCGCCTACTCCGCCAGGCAGGCAGCGAAGGAGTCCTTCCGCTGGTCCTCGCGGCGGCGGGCTGAATTTCTGCATGCCGTGCCCGGACGGGAGCAGCAGGCATGGAGGGGCCGGGTCGCCGCGGGCCGAGGGCGGCTTCCCAGGGGCGGCTCAGCCGAAGACGTGGAGGTTCTCGTCGACCCAGTCGCGCAGGGTCAGCGGCGCCCTCGCGGTGATCTTCTCGACCGAGTCGGAGATCTTCCAGTCCCAGGCCGCCGACTGCCGCTTGAGTTCCAGCAGGGCTTCGAGGCGGGGGCCGCCCCAGCCCAGGCGGTCGAATTCCGCCTGAGTCTCGGCCCGGGTGCGCTCGATGACCTTGATCTCCTGGCCGAGGGCCTCGCCGACGATCTCGCCCTGGCGCCGCGGGCTGAGAGCTTCGCCGCCGGTGAGGGTGTATGCCCGGCCGTGGTGGCCGGGGGCGGTGAGGACCTGGGCGGCCACGGAGGCGATGTCCCGCGGGTGGATCATGGCGGAGACCGGATCGCCCTCGGTGACGTACATGGTCCGCTCCTTGCCGATGCTGTCGGCGTATCCGTAGAGGTAGACCATGAAGGTGCCGGGGCGAAGGATGGTCCACTCCAGGCCGGACTCCTGGACGAGCTGCTCGCCCTGGCGGTGGCCGGAGGTCAGCGGGTCGGTGGCGCCGTGGCCGACGCCGCTGGTGGACAGTTTGACCAGGTGGTCGACGCCGGCTTCACGGGCGGCGGCGATGAGCGTGCGCTCGTGGACCGGGCCCTGGGGACCGTAGCCCGGCGGGCAGACGAAGACGCGATCGACGCCGGCCAGGGCCGCGGGGAGCGTCTCGGGTTTGTCGAAGTCGCCGGCGACGCTCTCGACGCCTGTGGGGAAGGCAGCCTTTTCGGGCGTGCGGGACATGGCACGCACCGGCACGTCTTGGGCGGCGAGCTGGATGACGAGTTCGCTGCCGACATTGCCGGTGGCGCCGGTTACCAGAATCATGCGGGTGTCTCCTCGGGATGTGAGGCACGGACGGACGCCGTGCGCAAGGGCCACTCGTGGAGTGGGAGAGTCAGGAGGCGCGGCGGACGGCGACAGGGGAGCCGTCCGTGGCGTCGTCGCCGAACGGCTCAGGCTCGGATGTGTCCCGGCCGTGGCCGCCGGCGAGCTTGATGTCCTTGAGGAAGAGCGCGGCCACCAGTCCGACGAGGGCGATGGGGACCACCGCGGAGAAGACGGCACGCAACGAGTCCGCGTAGACGCCGGCGAGTTCGAGGCGGACGTGGTGGGAGAGGCGCCCGATCACCTCGGGTGAGAGCGAGCTTGCCTTGTCGATGTGCACGTCGGATGCGTCGCCGAGGCGGTCGCGGAGTCCGGTGCCCAGGCGCGCGTTCATCAGGGCGGCGAAGAACGAGACACCGAGTCCCGTGCCGAGTTGCCGCATGAGGGTGGCGGTGCCCTGCACGGCGCCGATGTCCCGCCGGCTCGCGGTGTTGCGGGCGGCCAGGCTCAGGGCCTGGGAGTTGAGCCCGCCGGCGATGCCGAAGACCAGGACGTACAGGACGGCCAGGGCGATGCTCGTCGTGGGACCGGCTGTCGACAACAGCACGGCGGCGACGGCGAACACGGCCATGCTGAGCACCGGGAACCACCGGTAGGACCCGGTGTGAGCGACGACCTTGGTGCTGATCCAGGAGGTCAGCACCACGCCGAGCATCATCGCGGTGAGGACGTAGCCGGACCGTTGGACGTCGAGGCCGAGGACGGTCTGGAGCCACAGGACCAGGTAATTGATCAGGCCCAGGCCGACGAGACCGGCGATGAAGTTGAGGATGACGACGATGGTGAAGGTCTGGTCGGCGAAGAGCCGGAGCGGGATGACGGGGTCCACCGCCCGGCGCTGCGACCGGACGAACAGCGCCACCACGAGGACCGAGCCGGTGGCGAGAGCGAGGATGACGGGCGAGGTCCAGGCGTGTTTGACGCCGGCCCAGCCGGTGAGCAGGTTCAGGGCGACGATCGCGGTGACGAGGAGCAGGACGCCGACGTAGTCGATGTGGGCTTTCTTGGACTGGACGGGCAGGCGCAGCATCGAGGAGTCGACGATCAGGACCACGGCGCCGACGGGCAGGTTGACGAGGAACACCCAGCGCCAGCCGGTGAGGTCGGTCAGGACGCCGCCGAGGGTGGGGCCGGCGAGCGAGGCGACGCCGAAGGTGAGGGAGAACCAGCCGTAGTAGCGGGCGCCTTCACGCGGCGAGAACATCTCGCCGATGAGGGCGAGGACGCAGATGAACAGGCCGCCGCTGCCGATGCCCTGGACGACGCGGTAGGCGATCAGCTGACCCATTGTCTGGGCGAGCCCGCAGAGCGCCGATCCGACGAGGAACAGGACGACGGAGGCCATGAAGACGCGCCGGCGACCGAAGAGGTCGCCGAGCTTGCCGAAGACGGGCACGGACGCGCTGCCGCCGATGAGATAGCCGGTGGTGACCCAGGCGAACTGGTCGAGTCCGCCCAGGTCACTCACCACCCGGGGCAGTGCGGTGGCCACGATCTGGGAGTCGAGCAGGGAGAGGAAGACCGCCGCCATGAGGGTCAGGACGACCGCGTGGGTCCGGGCGGACGGAGCCGAAGAGGCAGAGGCGCCGACGGCAGGCTCCGGTGAGCGGGAAGCCATGGAGGATCCTTGTCATCGAGGAGCGATGCCGTGACGGGGGCATCGCCCGGAGTGGGAGTACGCAGAACGAACTCGATGAAGAACGCTGCTGCTATCAGCAGCGGAGATGGGGTGGTCGGATCTCGTCCGACTCCGGCCTTACTCGGCCCTCTCAACCATTGATCAGTCGTCAGCAGATGTACTGATCAAGGTCCTTCGTTGTCCGTCTTGCTGCTCGCCACTCCTCTGTGTCGATTACAGGTGATCACGACCGTAGCGAAGGATCCGAGAACGGTGCAATCGAATTAGCGTGAGCGGCTCACAGGTATGGGCTCGCTGCCGGCGCCGGAGCTTCCGCCCGGCCCCGCGACCGTCCCCCGGATCGAGTGCTCGATCGCGCCGCCGCTACGGCCCGCCAGCCGCGAAGTCCGTGCCATTTCTGCCGAGTTGACCGTACGTCCTCGCTGGAGTTCCAGGGAAAGGTAGGCGCGCCATCCGGGTTGAGCCCGTGTGGCCACCGGGAGCTGCTGGCGTCCGCCGCCTGTCGATAGAGAGGCGGGATCGGCTGCGGCGTGCACATTTTCTCTGCGCATGCCCCATGCAACCCGATGCCACTGACAACGCGCCAACCCCCGCTCGAAGTTGTGGATAACCTCGTCACCCGCGAGTTATCCACAGGGGTCGCGGAGCAGCGGCCGGTCGCGGGATCTTCGAGCCATGAATCCGCACAACGAACCCCGTAAGCACAGCACCGACATCAACTCCGCGGAGACACCCTCGGCCTCGCCGGCCGCGAACTCCCCCGACGCCTCAGGCCGCCCGGCGGACTCCTCACCGCCCTCACCCAGCTCCCGCGCCTTTGACTCGCCGGCCCCTGCCATCCCCGCGCAGTCCACCACCTCGTCCAGTTCCTCCACCCCCTCCTCCCAGCCCGCCGGTCATTCCCATTCCGCCAGCGCCGCCGACGCGGCCCGGACCGGGACCGAGCCCGCCGAAGCGCAGGTCACCCTGCGGGGACCGGCCGAGCTCGCCGACGCCCTGCCGTATCTCATGGGCTTCTTTCCGGATGACTCCATCGTGATGGTGGCGCTGCACGGTGAGCGCGGGCGCTTCGGCGGCCGGGTCCGGCTCGGCATCCCGACGGACGCCACCCAGTGGCCCGACACCGCCGACCAACTCGCAGACTGTCTGATCTCAGCAGGTCAGGAGCGTGCCGCCCGACCGGCAGCGATCATCGTCTACCTCTGCCAGGAGCCCGCGGCGGGCGCGAGCGGCAAGGACGTCAAGGACCGCCTCCGCCCGCTCGCCCAGCGGCTGCGCACCGCCTGCGGCGCACTCGACGTACCCGTCCTCGAAGCGCTCTGCCTCTCCAACGGCCGCTTCTGGTCCTACTGCTGCCCCGACTTCCGGTGCTGCCCCGCAGAGGGCACCCCCATGGTCATGCCGGGCACATCCGTGATGGCCGCGGCCGCCGCGTACGCGGGAATGCAGGTGCGCGGCTCACTCAAGGAGATGGAGGCCCGGCTGACGCCCCGTAAGGGGCCGCGCGCCGCCGACCAGGAGAAGGCGCTGGACAAGGCGGCCGGCGCGCTCGTCCCCCGCATGCTGCGGGCAGACGGTGCGGTGGCCGTCCGCAGGGACACCCTCGACCTGGCCGCCGCCATGATTCACCGCTTTCGCCAGGACACCCCCTCGGGCAGCAACCGGGCCCGGGACGCCTGCGACGACGCGCTGATCACCGACGCCGAGGCCGCCGACCTCATCCTCGGTCTCCAAGACCGGGTCACCCGCGACCGCGCGGCCGAGTGGATGGACGGCCCCGTCGCCGCGCCGGCCCTCCGGCTCTGGCGTGCCCTCACCCGCCGCTGCGCGGGCGGCTACATCGAACACGCGGTGGCACCGCTCACCCTCGCCGGATGGGTCTGCTGGTCCACCGAGGACGGACCGTCGGCGCGGGTCGCCCTCAGCTGCGCCCTGTCCATCGACCCCGATTACCTCTTCGCGCAGCTGCTGCACCGCGCGATCAACGAAGGCCTCGACCCGGAGCCGTTGCGCCGCTGTCTGCGCGAGCAGCACCGAGATGCTGTGGCCGCCCCAGGCGGTGCCGAGCCCGCCGCCGAGTCCGCGTCTCCCGCCGAGCCGGCGTCTGCCGCCGAAGAGGCGTCGCAGCACGCGCGGCGATCGGGCCCGGCCCGCTCCGGCCCCGCCGGACGTCCCCGGGGACCACGCGGCGGCACCGGCCCCGGCACCCGTACGACCGACGGGCGCGGCAGGCGCCGCGCGCGCCGGGACGACGACCGGAGCAGGCGATGATCGCACCGGCGCCATGCGGCCGGCGTGACCTGGGCACCGGCCGGACCGTTCACCTATTTGGAGCAGGCCGTACGGATCCCCGACCCCACCAGGGAGCGCAGAGCGTGCCAGGCATCGTCCCCATCACCCAGCCGGTCCGCCGGCCATCCGGAGAGCGGCGTCCGGCGCCGCCCCGCATCCCGCAACCCCAACCCGTCCACTCCTCACTGGTCTGCGTGGCCCTCCCCGCACTCGCCGTGTCCCCCGGCTCGGGCCAGCTGACCGGCCACGGCCTGGAGGGCTTCTACCGCGACGGCCGGCGGGTCCTGTCCCACTGCGAACTGCGGGCCGCGGGCGGCGAACCACTTGTGGTCCAGGGGAGGCCGATCGGCGCGGACCGCGCCCGGTTCATCGGGACGGTCCGCAGGACCGGCGAGCGCGGGCCGGACCCGGAGATCCGCATGGAGCGGCTGCGGTACGCCGACGGCATCGAGCGCCTCACCTTCCACAGCAGCGCGGCCCGGCCGGTCCGGCTGCCCGTCGAGATCCGGCTCGGTACGGACCTCGCGGAGCTCGGAGCCGTCGCCGTCGGCCTTCCGGGCCCTGAACTGCGGGCCGCGGTCCATGGCTCAGGGCTCCGTTGGTCGGCGCCCGGGGTGCATGCGGTGGTGACCGCGACACCCACACCCGAGGACGCCCTCGCCTCGGCGGGGTTGCTGCGCTGGGAGCTGAGCCTGCCGCCCGGCGGCAGCCGCACCATCGAACTGCACGCCGGACTGGAGCACGCCCGCGGCGGACCGGGTGCCGGCCCTCCCGGCAACGGGCGCGCCGGGGGCGTCCGCATCCCCGGCCCCCGCCGCGGAACCCTCGCGCCGCACCAGCGCGGTGACCGGCCGCCGCCCCCCTGGGCGGCCGCCCGACTGAAATGCGACGACCATCGGGCCGATGCCCTGATGGCAGGCAGCCTCGACGATCTGCACGGACTGACGATGCGCGATTCGATCGCACCCACGGACGTGTACGTCGCAGGCGGGTTCCCCTGGCGTTGCGGCCTCGCACCGGCCGAGGCGCTGTGGGCCGCACGGATGCTGCTGCCGCTCGGCACCCGGCTTGCCGCGGGCACGCTGCGTGCGCTCGCCCGTAGCCAACACGCCGCTCCAGGGGCGGATTTCGGCCGAATTCCCGGCGCCCTCCGGGACGCCGGACCGCATGCCCCGCCGAGCTGCACGGGCATCGAAGCCACCTTGCTGTTTCCCACCGTTCTCGCCGAGGCACGTCGTTGGGGCCTGCCCGAGCGGGAGACCGAGCGGCTGATGCCCGCCGCGGAGCGCTGCCTGCGCTGGCTGCGCATCGCGACCGACCCACCACGAGGCGGCCGCGGCGGCTACGTCCCGGACCCCGCTCCCGGCGGGCCGTATCGCCGCGAGACCCAGGCTCATGCCCACCGCGCCGCCCTGCTGGGCGCCGATCTCCTCGAGGCGTATGGATCGTCCGACGCGGCGGCGCTGCGGGAGTGGGCTGCGGATCTGCGCTCCCGCTTCCGTACGGACTTCTGGCTCGAGGACCGCATGGGCGGCCGCCCGGCGGCTCTGCTCACCTCCGACGGACGGCCCGTCCCACATCTCTCCTCCACCACCGCCCACCTCCTCGACACCGGCCTCCTCGGCGGCGGCACCCTCGCCCCCGGTCTGCTGGACGCGGCACAGACCGACCAAATGGCCAGGCTGCTCGGCGGCCCGGCGATGGACTCCGGATGGGGCCTGCGCGGGTTGGGCGCCAAGGAGAGCGCCTACAACCCGTTCGGCCACCGCAGCGGCGCGGTGCGTGTCCACGAGACCGCGATCGCCGCCGCCGGCCTGGCCGCGGCCGGCCACGAACGGGTAGCCGGCGCCCTGACCAAGGGCGTCCTCGACGCCGCGGACAGCTTCGGACACCGGCTTCCCGAGATGTACGCGGGGGAGCAGCGCACCGCCGACGGTGCGCCCGTCCCGCACCCGGCGGCCTGCCGTCCGGCGGCCGTGGCGGCGGCCGGCGCGGTGCAGATACTGATCACGCTCGCCGGACTGCGCCCCGACGTCCCGGCCGGAACGGTGTCCCTGCGGCCACTGAGCACCGCCCCGCTCGGCGCCATGGAGCTCACCGACCTGAGGGTCGCGGAGCAGCCGTTCGCCCTGCGGATCAGCAGACTCGGCATGGGGATGGTCGAGGAGGCAGCGGAAGGCCTGCAACTGGGCACGTGAGCTGACTCGTGGGCCTGTTTATCGTCAGGCGGACGACTATGATCACGCCATGCCTCCCTACGACCCGTCGGCCTTCCCGCCCTTCGCCGTCACCGTCGACCTGGTCGTGCTCACCGTGCGCCGCCACGCCCTGTGCGCGCTGGCCGTCCGCCGCGGTGAGCCGCCGTTCCAGGGCCGCTGGGCCCTGCCCGGCGGATTCGTCCGGGCCGACGAGGACCTCGAGGACGCGGCAGCCCGGGAGCTCGCAGAGGAGACCGGCCTGCACGCCCAGTCCCCGGCGGACGCGTCGCCCGCCTACGGCGCGCACCTCGAACAGCTCGCCACCTACGGCGATCCCAAGCGCGATCCCCGGATGCGGGTCGTCAGCGTCGCCCACCTGGTCCTCGCCCCCGACCTGCCCGCCCCCACTGCCGGTGGAGATGCCCACAGCGCGCGCTGGGCGCCGGTGGAGACCCTGCTGGAGCCGGACGACACCCACGCCCGCGAGGGCGAGCTGGCCGCGCCGCTCGCGTTCGACCACGCCCGGATCCTGGCCGACGGTGTGGAGCGCGCCAGGTCGAAGATCGAGTACTCCTCGCTCGCCACGGCCTTCTGCCCGCCCGAGTTCACCGTGGGCGAGCTGCGTCGGGTCTACGAGGCGGTCTGGGGTGTGGCGCTGGACCCCCGCAACTTCCACCGCAAGGTGACCGGAACGCCGGGGTTCCTGGTGCCCACGGGTGGTACCACCACACGCCAGGGCGGCCGTCCCGCACAGCTGTTCCGGGCCGGCGGGGCGACCCTGCTCAACCCGCCCATGCTGCGCCCCGAGGTCTGAGCCCGGGGCGCATACCGCGTTATCACCGGGCCGGCGTGCGCCCTGGGGGACACGACACAGCATCAAGAAAGAACAATTACGAGAAAATAGGACATATCGCAGTACCCTGGCCGGGTGAGTCCTTTAGCGTCCCCGATAGTCAACGGCCGGGCGAAGCTTCCGGCCGGCAGCGGCCCACGCCCGGTGCCCCGTGCCGCCCCGCCCGGTCGGCTCGCGCACGGTCGACTCCGGCGCTGGCTCCAGCCTGTGTCCGCGATGTCCTCTTGGTGTGCCGTGGCGCCTTGCCTGCTCACAGGGTGAGTGGCGCTTTCAACTTCCCTTGCCTGCAATGATCGTGGCGGCATCCGGATCCCGGCTGCCCCCATACTCCGGTTCGCCGCAACAGGGTTGGCGCCGTGGAGTACCTCGTCCCTATGTGAGCCGAGCTGGGCATCGGGCACTGGCCACTCGGTCGCCGTCAAGTACCCCTCCGGAATCGACCGAGGCATATCGGTCGTGAGGTCGCTCATAAGCCAACTTGCCGACCACGCAACCATGTTGGCGCTCACCAGCTCTGGCCTGCGGTGATGCGCTCTCGGCGTGATAAGGCTTCGCGTTCTGACCGAGTAAGGCGCCTGTTTTGACGCAGTGTTGTTATGTCCGTTGTTCGCAACTCGCCGCGGAGAGTGCGTTTCCTTCCGATAAAGCGTCAATTCGGAGATGGGGGGCGATCACCCTTTCGTGTGCTTTTCACCAAAGACCTCAAGGGTGTTCAGGGTGTCGCCGACAAAGGATGCGTGAGTACCCTTGCGCACACCATGATGACCGCGGCTCGCCCCGGCGACACCGGCCTTGCAGGCCCGGGCGAGCTTGACCGCTACCCCTACGCCAATGCCGCCGCCAACGCCGCGAGCGCCAACAACACAGCCGGTCCGGAGCGTGCCGAGCGCGTTTCGCAGGTCTGGGACGGCTCCGAAGCAGACATCGGCCGGGTCGGCCGCCGCGCCGCCGGCAGTCGCGGACGCGGCCTGCACGGCCAACTCGTCCAGCAGCTCGGCCAGATGATCGTCTCCGGCGATCTCGGCGCCGACCGCCCGCTCGTCCCCGAGGAGATCGGCCAGCGCTTCGAGGTCTCCCGCACCGTCGTCCGTGAGTCGCTACGCGTCCTCGAGGCCAAGGGCCTCGTCAGCGCCCGCCCCAACGTGGGCACCCGGGTACGCCCGGTCAGCGACTGGAACCTCCTCGACCCCGACATCATCGAGTGGCGGGCCTACGGGCCGCAGCGCGACGACCAGCGCCGTGAGCTGTGTGAGCTGCGCTGGACGATCGAGCCGCTGGCCGCCCGGCTCGCCGCCGGCCACGGCCGGGAGGACATCCAGCAGCGGCTCGCCGACATGGTCGAGATCATGGGTCACTCCGCGGCCCAGGGCGACACCATGACCTTCTCCCGCGCCGACGCCGAGTTCCACTCCCTGCTGCTGCAGCTCGCGGGCAACCGCATGCTCGAGCACCTCTCGGGCATCGTCTCCGCCGCCCTGCACGTCTCCGGCGGCCCCAGCGGCGGCTGCGAGCGACCGGTCGAGACATCCGTGGGCCAGCACATGAGGGTCGTCGACGCCATCGGCTCCGGCGACGCCACGGCGGCCGAATCCGCGATGCGCCAGCTTCTCGCCGCACACGGCGAGGCCGTCGGCCAGGGCTCCGGGACGCCCGTCGACCACGTCGTCCCCGCGCCCCGCGAGCACTGAAGGCCCGTACACGACCGCGTACGGACCGTAGGCGCCGCGCGGCCCCCGTGCCCCGCGTACCCCTCGGGCGGGGCACGCCGCACGCGGCGGAGGCGCCACATGATCGCCGGATCCGGGACGTCGACCGGATCCGGCGGCGGACCTTGGGAGGATTGCATGTCATATGACTGGGAATGGGTCGTTATGGGGTGTGACTCGGGCCACGCAGATTGGGCGTAACGCTCTTCAGGGAAGCGCGATGACTTAAGAGGTGATAGCCGAGGAGGGAATAAGGACGGCGTTCGTGACGCTGTTCAACTCCCCGGTTGCCCCTGCGCCGTCGGTCCATCCCCACCGGCGGTCGTCGGCTCCGATCCACACTGGACGGGGTCGGAAGCCGTTTCCATCGTTCCGAGAGGTTGTTCGTGTCGGCCAGCACATCCCGTACGCTCCCGCCGGAGATCGCCGAGTCCGAGTCTGTGATGGCGCTCATCGAGCGGGGAAAGGCAGATGGGCAGATCGCCGGCGATGACGTGCGTCGGGCCTTCGAGGCTGACCAGATTCCGCCAACCCAGTGGAAGAACGTTCTGCGCAGCCTCAACCAGATCCTCGACGAGGAGGGTGTGACGCTGATGGTCAGTGCCGCAGAGGCGCCCAAGCGCACCCGCAAGAGCGTCGCAGCGAAGAGTCCGGCGAAGCGCACCGCCACCAAGACCGTCGCGGCCAAGGCCGCCACGGTCAGGAAGACCACCGCCGCCGCCCCCGCCTCCGTGGCGGACCCGTCGGCCGGTGAGTCCGAGTCCGCGCCTGCGAAGAAGGCAGCGGCGAAGAAGGCGACCGCCAAGAAGACGGTCGCGAAGAAGACCACGGCCAAGAAGGCCACCGCCAAGAAGACCGGGTCCAAGAAGGACGTCGACGAGCTGCTCGACGACGAGGTGGCCGAGGAGACCCCGGCGCCCGGCAAGGGCGACGCTCCCGAGGCCGCCGAGGGCGGGGAGAACGCCGGCTTCGTCCTGTCCGACGACGACGAGGACGACGCCCCCGCGCAGCAGGTCGCCGCGGCCGGCGCCACCGCCGACCCGGTCAAGGACTACCTCAAGCAGATCGGCAAGGTCCCGCTCCTCAACGCCGAGCAGGAGGTGGAGCTCGCCAAGCGCATCGAGGCGGGCCTGTTCGCCGAGGACAAGCTGGCGAACTCCGACAAGCTCGCGCCGAAGCTCAAGCGCGAGCTGGAGATCATCGCCGAGGACGGTCGCCGCGCGAAGAACCACCTCCTGGAGGCCAACCTCCGACTGGTCGTCTCCCTGGCCAAGCGGTACACGGGCCGCGGCATGCTCTTCCTGGACCTGATCCAGGAGGGCAACCTCGGTCTGATCCGTGCGGTCGAGAAGTTCGACTACACCAAGGGCTACAAGTTCTCGACCTACGCGACGTGGTGGATCCGCCAGGCCATCACCCGCGCCATGGCCGACCAGGCCCGTACGATCCGTATCCCCGTCCACATGGTCGAGGTCATCAACAAGCTGGCCCGTGTCCAGCGTCAGATGCTCCAGGACCTGGGCCGCGAGCCCACCCCGGAGGAGCTGGCCAAGGAACTCGACATGACCCCCGAGAAGGTCATCGAGGTCCAGAAGTACGGCCGCGAGCCGATCTCGCTTCACACCCCGCTGGGCGAGGACGGCGACAGCGAGTTCGGTGACCTCATCGAGGACTCCGAGGCCGTCGTCCCGGCCGACGCGGTCAGCTTCACGCTTCTGCAGGAGCAGCTGCACTCGGTGCTGGACACCCTCTCCGAGCGCGAGGCCGGCGTGGTCTCCATGCGCTTCGGCCTCACGGACGGCCAGCCCAAGACGCTGGACGAGATCGGCAAGGTCTACGGCGTCACGCGTGAGCGGATCCGTCAGATCGAGTCGAAGACGATGTCGAAGCTGCGCCACCCGTCCCGCTCCCAGGTGCTGCGCGACTACCTCGACTAGTCCAACCCGCCCGGACAGCGCCACGAGCCCGGTTCCTCCAGCTAGGAGGGGCCGGGCTCGCGTCCGTCCGGGTGCGGGGCGAGGCTGCTTGGGGTCACTCTGGGTTGGCGAGCAATGTCCCAGAGTCAGGAGTCCGTATGCGACCGACCGCACGCGCTGCCTTCGGAGCCCTCGCCCTGGTCCTTGCCCTGCCGGCGTCGGCGGCCGCGGACGGGTCGGTGATCGGTGGAAGGCCCACTCAGATGTCGCAGAGCCCCTGGGCGGTCGCGCTGGCCTCCCACGCCCGCTTCGGGGCCCAGCGCTCCGGACAGTTCTGCGGCGGCGTGCTCGTCGGGCGCTCCACGGTGGTGACGGCCGCGCACTGCCTGAGCAAGGAGGTGCTGGGCGTGCCCTGGCAGCAGGTGCGGGATCTGCGGATCGTGGTCGGGCGCGACAACCTCACCGGCGGCGGTGGCCAGGAGCGCAAGCCCGCGAAGGTGTGGGTCAATCCGCGCTATGACAACTGGACGAACGACGGCGACATGGCCGTGATCACGCTCGACAAGCCCGTCCCCAACCGGCCCATTCCGATAGCCGGACGGCACGACGCCGCCTACCGGCCGGGAAGCCGGGCCACGGTCTACGGATGGGGAGACACCACTGGTGAGGGCAGCTATGCGACGCGACTGCGGTCGGCGCACGTCAACGTGCTGCGCGACGCCGTCTGCGCGCGGGCCTACCCGGGCAGCGCAGACGGCACGTACCGGTCGCCGTCGATGCTGTGCGCGGGGGAGCCGTCGGGCGGCCGGGACGCCTGCCAGGGGGACAGTGGTGGGCCGCTGGTCGTACACGGACGGCTCGTGGGACTTGTGTCATGGGGGACCGGCTGCGGCCAGGCGGGCAGCCCGGGCGTCTATACGCGCGCTTCGGCGCTGCTCCCGGCGCTGTTGGCGCACGGGGCCGGCTGAGGGGGCCGGGGGAGCCGGCGGGTATGCGTGAGCGTACGAGTGCGGGCGGCCCCCCGATGGTGCCGGGGGAACCGCCCGCTGCACGGCCCTGGGCCGCTGCTCGCTCGTCGTGGATGCGAAGTGTCAGCGTTCCTCATCGGACGCGGACGCCGGAGGGGCGGTCAGCCGCTCCGTCTCGTCCTGTATTTCCGCGGCGATCTTCTTGAGTTCTGGCTCGAACTTGCGACCGTGGTGGGCGCAGAAGAGCAGTTCTCCGCCGGACATCAGGACGACGCGCAGGTATGCCTGGGCGCCGCAGCGGTCGCAGCGGTCAGCGGCCGTCAGCGGGCTCGCGGGTGTCAGAACAGTAGTCACGTCGCCTCTTCTCTAGCTCGACGAGCTGTCGTACCAGGGTCAACATCCAACCAGGCCGAAAACGTTCCCGCTCGTGCCTTTTCCTCGAAAAAAATTCTCCGAGGGGGCCGGGTGCTGCCGGGTGGCGGCGAATGAGCCGTATTGCTTGGTGGTCTGATTCACGTTGGTTGCTGGATCCGTCCCCCCGGCTGGCTTGCCGGTTGTTGATGAGGACGTGCCCGGAGCCTAAATGGTTCATGCCTCGAAGGGAACGTGATGTGCACGTCACTCG
Source organism: Streptomyces sirii (assembly GCF_045690365.1). Classification (NCBI taxonomy): domain Bacteria; kingdom Bacillati; phylum Actinomycetota; class Actinomycetes; order Kitasatosporales; family Streptomycetaceae; genus Streptomyces; species Streptomyces sirii. The sequence continues at coordinate 6,683,636 of NZ_CP147982.1, forward strand.
TACGTCACCCCAACGAGGGATCGAACGTACGAGCGAAATTCTACTACCATGAGCATGCTTACGGGTGGCGTTACATCGGCTCTACTAGGCCTCGGTACCCTCTGACCGGCGACACCGCCACAACCGAGTCCGCGGAATGCGGACTGCCAGAAATTCAGCGAGGAGCGAACCGCGTGACCGCCGAGATGTCCGTGCCGTCCACCGCAGTGCTGACCGGGGCAGACCGGGACGGTTCCAACTACACCGCGCGGCATCTGCTCGTCCTCGAGGGCCTCGAGGCCGTCCGCAAGCGCCCCGGCATGTACATCGGGTCCACGGACAGCCGTGGCCTCATGCACTGCCTGTGGGAGATCATCGACAACTCCGTCGACGAGGCACTGGGCGGCTACTGCGACCACATCGAGGTGATCCTCCACGGCGACGGGTCGGTGGAGGTCCGGGACAACGGCCGCGGCATCCCCGTGGACGTCGAGCCCAAGACCGGTCTGAGCGGCGTCGAGGTCGTGATGACCAAGCTGCACGCCGGCGGAAAGTTCGGCGGCGGCTCGTACGCGGCCTCCGGCGGCCTGCACGGCGTCGGCGCCTCCGTCGTCAACGCCCTCTCCGCACGACTCGACGTCGAGGTCGACCGCAACAGCAAGACGCACTCGATCAGCTTCCGACGCGGCGTCCCCGGCATCTTCACCGAGGCCGGCGCCGACGCGCCCTTCGACCCGGGCAACGGCCTGCTCAAGGGCAAGCGGATCCCCAAGACCAAGACCGGCACCCGTGTCCGCTACTGGGCCGACCGGCAGATCTTCCTCAAGGACGCCAAGCTCTCCCTGGAGACGCTGCACGCCCGCGCCCGCCAGACGGCCTTCCTCGTACCGGGCCTGACCCTCATCGTCCGCGACGAGCGCGGTATCGACGGCGCCGGAAAGACGGAGGAGACGTTCCGCTACGACGGCGGCATCAGCGAGTTCTGCGAGTACCTCGCGCAGGACAAGGCCGTCTGCGACGTGGTGCGACTGACAGGCCAGGGCACCTTCAAGGAGACCGTGCCGGTCCTCGACGACCGCGGCCACATGACACCGACCGAGGTCACCCGGGAACTGGGCGTCGACATCGCGCTGCGCTGGGGCACCGGCTACGACTCCACGGTCCGTTCGTTCGTCAACATCATCGCCACCCCCAAGGGCGGCACCCATGTCTCCGGCTTCGAGCGCTCGGTCACCAAGACCGTCAACGAAGCCCTGCGGTCCGGCAAGCTGCTGCGCGTCGCCGAGGACGACGTCGTCAAGGACGACGCCATGGAGGGCCTCACCGCGGTAGTGACCGTGCGGCTCGCCGAGCCGCAGTTCGAGGGCCAGACCAAGGAGGTGCTCGGCACCTCCGCCGCCTCCCGGATCGTGGCCCAGGTGGTGAGCCGGGAGCTCAAGGCGTTCCTGACCTCCACCAAGCGGGACGCCAAGCAGCAGGCGCGCGCCGTCATGGAGAAGGTCGTCGCGGCGGCCCGTACGCGGATCGCCGCCCGCCAGCACAAGGAGGCCCAGCGGCGGAAGACAGCGCTGGAATCCTCCTCGCTGCCGGCCAAGCTCGCGGACTGCCGCAGCGACGACGTCGACCGCAGCGAACTCTTCATCGTCGAGGGCGACTCGGCGCTGGGTACGGCGAAGCTGGCGCGGAACTCCGAGTTCCAGGCACTGCTGCCGATCCGCGGCAAGATCCTCAACGTCCAGAAGTCGTCGGTCTCGGACATGCTCAAGAACGCCGAGTGCGGCGCCATCATCCAGGTCATAGGGGCTGGCTCCGGCCGCACCTTCGACATCGACGCCGCCCGCTACGGCAAGGTCATCTTCCTGGCCGACGCGGATGTCGACGGCGCCCACATCCGCTGCCTGCTGCTGACCCTCTTCCAGCGCTACATGCGGCCGATGGTCGAGCAGGGCCGGGTCTTCTCCGCCGTCCCGCCGCTGCACCGGGTCGAGCTGACCAACCCCAAGAAGGGGCAGGACAAGTACATCTACACCTACTCGGACAACGAGCTGCGCCAGACGCTGCTCGAACTCGAGCGTAAGAAGGTCCGCTACAAGGACAGCATCCAGCGCTACAAGGGCCTGGGTGAGATGGACGCCGACCAGCTCGCCGAGACGACGATGGACCCGCGCCACCGCACCCTGCGCCGCATCAACATCAGCGACCTGGAAGCGGCGGAGCAGGCCTTCGACCTCCTGATGGGCAACGAAGTCGCCCCCCGTAAGGAGTTCATCACCAACTCCGCGTCCACCCTGGACCGTTCGCGCATCGACACCTGAGCCCAGCGCGGCACTCTTCGGGCGCCTCTCCACCCACGGGTGGAGAGGCGCCCGAAGCCATTTCCACCCGCTCCCCACCCTGGCTCCGATTCGGCCGGCCGCCGCTCTCCATAGCGTCGGAAGGGTCGAAACTCACCGTCCCACGGAGGCCCAGGTCATGAGCGGCCTGCTCAACATCGTTGTGATCACCGCGGCTGTCGCGTTCGTGTTCATCCAGCAGTTCAAGGCGCAGCGCCTCAAGCCCGAGGGCAGGAAGTGGTGGCTGATCCCTGCCGTCCTGACGGTCATGGCGCTGCGGCAACCCGGTCTCCTCGACGCCCGGCATTACACGGCAGCCGCCGTCCTGCTCGCCGTGGAGCTGCTCATCGGGCTGGCCTGTGGCGCCGGTTGGGCCTGGACGACGCGTATCTGGACGGACGCGGAGGGCGTGGTGTGGACCAAGGGAGGCTGGGCGGCGGCCGGTGTCTGGCTCTGCGGCATGGCGTTACGCGCCGCCCTCATGGGGGTCGCCACGGCCATGGGCATCCACCAGGGCAGCGCGGCCATCATGCTCGGTGTCGCCGCGATGCTGCTGACACGGTCCGGTGTCACCGCCTGGCGGGCCCAGGACCTGCAGCAGACGTACCGTGTCCCTGCCGCCGGCTGACGCCCTTGGTTGTACCCCGTGGAGCCTGACGCCCCACGGGGTGTACGCCTCGCGCCGCACCGCAACTACGAAGGACCGCACGTGACGCTGAACGTCTGGACCAGCTGGCCCCTTAGGGAGTCACTGTCCCGTGAGGGCATCAGCATCGCCCGGTTGTGGATCGGCCGATCCGTGCGCCTTCTGGCGGTCGCGGCGCTGACGTGGTCCACCGTGACAGGGCCGCATTTCCGCGGCTGGGCCCTGGTGGCGGCCGTCGCCGGGTTGGCCGTCACCGTGCTGGCGTTTCGCGGCTTCTTCCATGTGACGCTGCAGCGCCGTCTGTGGCCGTCCATCGCGCTGTTCGCCGTACTGGAGGCCGCCGCCCTCGGCTTCCAGCACGCCGAGGCGCGCACGCCGGCGATCGTCCTGTGGTGCGCATGCGCCATCATCGCCATGGAGCGGCTGCCGCTCAGCGCCGCCGTACCGTGCGCCGCCTCGGCACTCGGTGCGTACGCGGTGATGAACACCGACAACTGGCTGACGACCATCACGACCACCGCGGGCCTGGCGCTGGCGGGCTATGTCGTACGGCTGGACGCCGAAGCGCGCGGCAACGCCCAGCGGCTGCTGGCCCAGGAACGAGCCGCCCGTAAGGCCGAGGCCGAATCGGCTGCACTGGCGGAACGGGGCCGCATCGCACGGGAGATTCACGATGTCCTCGCTCACAGCCTCAGCGCTCAGCTGGTGCACCTGGAGGCGGCGCGGCTGTTGATCCAGCGCAGCACCGATCTCGAGGCTGACCGTGAACAGCTCATGGAACGGGTGGTGGCATGCAGGGGGATGGCCCGTGAAGGGCTGGACGGCACCCGTGAGGCGCTTTCCGCGCTTCGTGGGGAGATGATCCCGGTCGAGGACTTCCTGCGCCGTCTGACGGCCGCTGAGGGCGCTCGGCTGGACGTTACGGGTGAGGCGCGCCCGCTGCCGGCCGAGGCGGGTCTCGCGGTGCGCAGAGTCGTTCAGGAGGCGCTGACGAACGTACGCAAGCACGCCCGGGGCGCGCGGGTGAACGTGCTGCTGGAGTACACGGCTGACGACGTGCGCCTTGAGGTGCGCGACTTTGGTGGCCGGGGCCAGGCCGCCGAGCTCGCCAAGAGCGGTTCCGGCTACGGTCTGCTCGGGATGCGGGAGCGCGCCGAACTCCTTGGCGGAACGCTGGAGTCCGGTCCCGCTGAGGAGGGTTTCGTGGTGCGGTTGCGAGTGCCGGCATGACGGCGCGCAAGGTGGCACGGGTCGTGGTCGCCGATGATCAGACCGTGGTGCGTGAGGGCATCGTGATGCTCCTGGGGCTGCTGCCGGGCATCGAGGTCGTCGGATCGGCCGCAGACGGCGAGGAAGCCGTCCGTATGGTCGCCGAACTAGCCCCCGACGTCGTCCTGATGGACCTGCGCATGCCACGCTGCGACGGGGTCGAGGCCACTCGCCGCATCCGCGCGGACCACCCCGGAACCCAGGTCGTGGTGCTCACCACCTACGCCGACGACGACTCGCTCTTCCCTGCCTTGCAGGCCGGCGCCCGCGGCTACCTGACCAAGGACGCGGACGGCGATGAGATCGTCCGTGCCATCGACGACGTGCTCTCGGGTGAGGCCGGGCTGTCACCGAGGATCCAGCGCAGGCTCCTGGAACGCGTCACGGAGCCCGTACGGACCCTGTCGCAACCGCCCGACGAGCCACCGGACGGGCTCACCGCGCGCGAGGTGGAGGTGCTGCGGCTGGTCGCCGACGGCCAGTCCAATCCGGAGATCGCGCGCACGCTGCATGTCTCCACTGCGACCGTGAAGACCCACATCAACAACCTCTTCGCCAAAGCGGGACTGCGCGACCGGACTCAAGCCGTCCACTACGCCTACCGCCACGGTCTCGCGCAGCCGCCCGGATAGCTCATCACCTGATGGGGTGAAGGGCTCGGAATGCAGGGCACCACCCGGGGTGCGGTCGGGCGTCTACGAGACGAGTGTCGGCACGGGGAGACGCAGGCACGGGTGCTGACGGGGCGGGGTGGCTTAGAGCGCACGACCTTGATCTGCTGTGCCGGTCTCAGACCCAGTCGTAACGGTGTTCCGGGCGGCCGGTCTCGCCGTACTTGAGAGTGAGGCGTACCCGCCCGGCCCGCTCCAGGAGCTTGAGGTAGCGCTGGGCGGTCTGCCGGCTCAGGCCGGCCTGGAGGGCGACGTCCTGGGCCGACAGCGGGTAGTCCGCGGAGCGCAGTACCTGGCGCACACGGTCAGCGGTGGCGGACGAGTGGCCCTTGGGCAACTCGGCGGGACCGGCGTTGGCGGCTCCCAACGCCCCGAAGATCCGGTCCACTTCGGACTGCTCCGCCTGCCCGCCGTCCGCGAAAGTACGGTGCAGCGCCGCGTACCCCTCCAACTTGGAGCGCAGACCCGCAAAGGTGAACGGCTTGACCAGATACTGCAGTGCGCCGTGCCGCATCGCGGCCTGCACGGTCGCGATATCGCGAGCCGCCGTGACCATGATCACGTCAGTGAGCAGGCCGCGTCGCCGTAGGTCGCCGACCAGTTGAAGCCCTGTTCTGTCGGGGAGGTAGTGGTCCAGCAGGATCAGGTCGACAGGGTGCGTCTCAAGGGCGGCAAGGGCTTCGGCGGCGGTATGCGCGAGGCAACTGACCCGGAACCCCGCTACTTTGGCGACATACGCCGCGTTGATCCGTGCGACCTGCACATCGTCGTCGACGACCAGTACGTCGATCATCGCCCGGCCTCCGTGACACCTGCGGCGTGGCGAGCGCCCTCGCTACCGCTGGCCCGCCCGGTGGCATGGGTGTTCATTACCGCTTCCTCATGGGGTGCGTCACCCGGCTGGGGAATCTCCTCGGACAGCGCGTCGGGGAGGGTGACGGTGAACACCGCGCCGCCACCAAGGCGTTCGCTGACCTCGGCGCTGCCTCCGTAGCGCTCGGCGAGCCGGCGGACGAGAGCCAGGCCGATGCCACGCTGCCCGTGGGCGGGCGGTTCCTTGGTCGTCCAGCCTTCCGTGAAGATCTCCGCGCGACGCGCCTCGGGTACTCCTGGCCCGTTGTCGCTGACGCGGACGATGGCGGTGTGGCCATCGGCCCGGATCTCGACCTCCAGTTGTGCGTCACGTTCACTTGATGTGGCATCCAGGGCGTTGTCGATGAGGTTGCCGAGTACGGTGACCAGGCCGTGCGGGTCGACGAGCCGGTCGGGCAGATGGGTGTCGGGTGCGATGCGCAAGGAGACGCCACGCTCGGTGGCGACCGTGGCCTTGCCCACCAGGAGGGCGGCGAGCAGCGGATCGTGGATGCGCTCGGTGACCTGTTCCGCAGTCGCCCGGTGCACGCCCACGGCCTGCGTCACAAACTCCACGGCCTCTTCGTGCAGCCCCAGTTCGAGCAGACCGAGCAGTGTGTGCAGCCGGTTGGCGTGCTCGTGGTCCTGGGCGCGCAGGGCGTCGATCAGGCCGCGAGTACCGTCCAGTTCGCGGCCCAGCCGTTCCAGCTCGGTGCGGTCGCGCAAAGTGACCACCGCGCCCCCGTCGTCGGTCGGCATGCGGTTCGCCACCAGAACCCGCTGTCCGCTGACGGCCAGCAGGTCGGCTCCTGAAACACGGCCGGCCAGCACATCGGTAGTGCGGCCCGGCGGCAGGGCGGCATCCAGAGGGCGGCCGGTGTCCTCGGCGCGCAGGTCGAGGAGGCGTTGCGCCTCGTCGTTCATCAGGCGGATCCGGCCACGGGCGTCGAGTGCGAGGAACCCTTCACGGATGCCGTGCAACATCGCTTCGCGCTCGGCGAGCAGTGCGGAGATGTCGGAGAAGGCCAGGTCATGGGTGCGGCGCTGGAGACGGCGGGAGACGAGGTAGGCAGCCAGTGCGCCCATGGCGAGGGCTCCGCCCGCATAAGCGAGCAACTGGGGGACGGTGGAGAGCAGCCGTTCCTGCACGCTCTCGTACGCGATGCCGACCGAGACGGCGCCGATGACCTCGCCGTTCTCGTCGCGCAGCGGGACCTTGCCTCGCGCGGAGCGACCGAGGGTGCCCTCGTCGATCTGCATGACCTCTCGGCCGGAGAGGGCGACGCTGGGGTCGGTGGAGACGTGGTGTCCGATCTCGTCTGGATCGGTGTGGGACCAGCGCACCCCGCGCTTGTCCATGATCACCACGTATTCGGCACCGGTGGCGGCACGGATCCGCTCCGCCTCGTTCTGGACGGGACCGTGACGGCTGGGGCGAGAGGATTCCAGCGCGTCGTCGAGCGATGGTGCTGCGGCGGCGGTCTGCGCGATGGCGAGGGCACGGCGCATCGCCTGATCGTCGAGCTGGGCGCTGAGCGGGGCGAGGAAGAGACCGGTTGCCAGGGCGGTGACTCCCGTGGCAATGGCTAGCTGCACCATCAGCACCTGGGAGAAGACGCGGCGTGGCCAGCCCAGGCGCGGCCACTTCCGGGGCCGCTTGGGTGCGGGGCCGGAGGCCGGCGCGTCGGCGGGGACGGCTGCAGAGCCCGAGGGCCGAGCGCCACTCGGGCGCGGAGCTGACGCATCCATCTCGCCCATACGAACGAACAGTAAGCGCGGTGGCAGCCGGGCGGTAATTCCTGATGGGCCTAATTCGGAGTGTGTTCGGGCGGCGACTCGCAGCGCTGCTCTCGACGGCGGGGGAGGGGAAGCGAGCGGTTATCCACAGGCCTTTCGGTCGCAGATCGTGCGCACTTAGCCTCACAGCGTGAAGCCGATTCGGTCGGATGCGGATCGTGTGCGCGATGGGTCGCGGAGAGGGGAGCGGTCATGTGGGCCACGGGGGATGGCAAAGGGGCCTGGCGAGCAGTAGTGCGGGGTGGTGGACGCCGGATTGTGGCGTGGCGGGCAGCGGGAGCGATGCTGAGTCTGGGGATCGCTGCGTTGATCTTGAAGCGGCCGGGAGGTTCCGGGCGTCTGTCGCGCGCTGCGGCCGTTGGCGACGCCTCCTTACGTCAGTCTCCCGGTGAGTCCCGGGTGGCGGGGCGGCCGCGAGGTACCGCCACCGGTTCGGGAGCACCCCCGCTGAGGCCCGCAGGGTCAGCTACAGGATGCTGTTGCTCTTGCCCGTGTCGCATCCGCGATGGCGGTGATGGAGCTAATCGCCATCCGAGCCGGTGGACCGAGCGGCGCACCACAGCTAGCGGGCGCCGGAGCGCCGTCGGTCCGCTCTTGAACGATCACCCGCCAGGCGCGGCCGTCCGTGTGCGTCATGATGACGGCCCAGGTGGGGAAGGTGCCCGCAGGCGTCCTACTGTGAAGCGCCCGGTGGTCGGCCGGCAACAGTTCGGGCCGCACCGCGTCGGTCCGTACGACGTCGAGTGCGTCCGCGCGGTCCTCCCGGATGAGCTGGCGGACCGCGAGGTCGGCCGCCTGGGCCGGGCGGTCCCACGCCGAGCGGCCGCGGCAGTGGTTGAGCGCGATCCGTCCGTGGCGCGCCGACTCCACGGCGTGCTTGACCAGAGGGGCCGAGGCGCGGCCGTAGGCATAGCCGTAGGGGAGGACGAAGAGGGTGGGGGAGAAGCGGTGGCCGCCGATGTGAGTGACTTCCCATGCCCCGACTCCGCCGACGGCGAGAGCGGCGGCGAGCGGGCGGCCGAGGAGCGCGCAGCAGCGGTCCCGCTTGCCGTTGGTGCACACGAAGACCAGCGGTTCACCGGTGTACGGCTCCCAGAGGCCGCCATGCTCTCCGGCTCCCAGGGCGGTGAAATTCAGACCGAGGATCGCTCGCGGGTCGGTGACCGTAGTCGTGCGGATCCATGAACGCCCCGGGGCGGTGTGCGCGAGGAATATGCGGCGCGGCGAAGCGTCGTGACAGTCGGCATGGCGTCCTGGCCTGCGGATGAGGGCGATGCGTACGCCCGTCGCCTCTGCCGCGGCCTCCAGAGCCCGGCCGACGTCAGGGTCAAGGTGGCTGTCCGTCAGCGCCTTGGCTCCCCATGGCCCGGGCTGCTCGATGAGTAGCCAGGTCAGGGCAGTGGCCGCCGTCCCGGCGAGAGGTTCGGCCGATTTGAGGGAAGCGGCGGCGCAGGTACTCACAAAGGCGAGCCTAACCTCGTCTGCCGGGGTGGTTTCGGGAGGGGGCTGGGGGCTCGCGTGCCTATGGAAGCCACCTGGCTGAGGCCTGGGGCTTGAGCAGCCAAGGGTCACCTGTGTGTACAGTGCCTCCGCTTACGGCAGCGGCTGTGGTGGCTTCGGGCCGCAATACCTACCGCTGGGGCGCATGCGGAGGGGAAGCTCGTCGTACTCCTCCAGGGCGTGGGCGATCCAGCCGGCGGTGCGAGCGATGGCGAAGATGGTTTCGCCCGCCTCGGTCGGCATTCCGGTTGCGACGGTCAGGACGGCCAGTGCTAGGTCGACGTTGGCGTGCAGCTCCGTGTGTCGAGCGGTGGTGGTGATCGCTTCGCGTGCAGCCTGGAGCGCGGGGCGGGCGCGCGGTACCTCTTCCAACAGCTCGAAGAGTGTGTGGGCGCGCGGGTCCTCACCCGTGTAGAGGCGATGCCCCAGGCCTGGCACCCGGCGCCCGGCTCGCAGGTGGTCGGCCACGACGGCGGCCGCGCTGCCCCGGTCCAGCACCTCGAGCAGCATTCGGTGGGCGAGTCCGCTCGCAGCGCCGTGTAGCGCGCCGTCCAATGCCCCGAAGCCGGCCGAGACGACCGCGTACGGATGCGCGCGTGCGGAGGCGGCGACGCGGACCGCGAGGGTTGACGCGGCGAGGTCGTGATCGATGAGCAGAATCAGCGCGGCGTCCAGGATGCGCAGCGATGCGGGGTCTGCCGGCTCGGATGTAAGGCGTGACCACAGGCGTGGCGCCAGTGAGGCGGCGGGCTGCTCGGCAGCCTGTGGCGGCAGGGCGTCGACGAGGGTCGGGATCAGGGCGCGGGCGGTGTCGAGGACGACGTTCTCGGACAGGTCGAAGCGGAGTGGGTCGGCGGCCGCCGCGGCGATTACCGCCACCCGCAGACGGTCCATTGGCCCGCTGTGGGCCGGCAGTGCCTGTACGGCGCGGCGGGCCGCGGACAGGGCGTCGTGTGGTGCGGTGAAGCGGATGCCGCGGCGCATTTCGCCGGTCCACAGCCACTCGGCCACTTCCTCGTAGCTGTAGTGGGCGGCGAGTTCGGATGCATCGACGCCACGGAAGTAGCAGTGGTCGCGGTCGATGAGGGTGATGCCGGTGCGAACGGCCAACTCGCCACTGGTGGAGGGTGGTTCGCGCCGGCCACTGCGGCGAGCCAGCGTCTCGACCTCCTTCGCGTCGAAGGTGCTGCCACGGCTGCCCGGTTCGCGGCGGCTGGCCAGTTGGCCACGGCTGACATACGCGTACACCGTCTCGGGCTTCACGCCGAGCCGGTCGGCCGCCTCCCGGGTGCTCAGCCGTCGCCCGCCCGCGTCGTGCGTGTCTTGATCCGCCATGAGGTCACCGTATCCAGACTTACACATGTTGATTCAATCAATATTGACGACTGTTAAGTCAAGCATAGATAGTCGGATCAATATTCGGGGAGGAAGAAACAAAGGAGATCCGCCATGCCGATCGCCGAGGCGAACGCACCGATCGACGCGCCCCGTGGACTCGCGGGTGTCATCGTCACCGAGACCCAACTCGGCGACGTCCGGGGTCTCGAGGGCTTCTACCACTACCGCCAGTACTCCGCCGTCGAGCTGGCCGCGAGCCGCAGTTTCGAGGACGTCTGGTACCTGATGTTCCACGGTGAGCTGCCCGACGCGGCGCAGCTGGCGGCCTTCACAGCCCAGACCGCCGCACTGCGGCCGCTGCCCGCAGCCGTGCGCGACGCGCTTCCCGCCCTCGCCCAAGCCGGTGCGCTCGCCGGCCCGCTCGCCGGGCTGCGTACCGCGCTCTCGCTGCTCGGTGCGACGGCCGGCTTTCGGCCCCTGTACGACATCGGCGCCGACCAGAGGCGGGCCGACGCACTTGCCGCCTGTGCCGCCGTACCCACCCTGCTCACCGCGCTCCACCGGCTCGGCCAGGGGCAGCAGCCCGTGGAGCCGCGCGCCGACCTCGGCCACGCCGCCAACTACCTCTACATGCTCACCGGCGAAGAGCCGCGGCCGGAGCAGGTGCGCGCGATCGAGGCGTACCTGATCTCCACCATCGACCACGGCTTCAACGCCTCGACCTTCACTGCCCGTGTCATCACCTCCACCGGCGCCGACCTCGCGGCCTGCCTCGTCGGTGCCATCGGTGCGCTCTCCGGGCCGCTGCACGGCGGTGCGCCCAGCCGCGCACTGGACACTCTCGACGCCATCGGCACACCGGACCGCATCGACACCTGGATCCGCGACCGCGTGCTGCGCGGCGAGCGGATCATGGGGTTCGGGCACCCCGTCTACCGCACCGAGGACCCGCGCTCCCGGATGCTGCGTGGTATCGCCGAGGGCTTCGGTGGACCGTTGGTGGAGTTCGCCCTCCAGGTGGAGGCGAGGGCCGAGGCGCTGCTGGCCGAGCTCAAGCCGGGTCGCGAGCTGCACATCAATGTGGAGTTCTATGCGGGCGTCGTCATGGAGCTGTGCGGACTGCCGCGTGAGATGTTCACGCCCACGTTCTGCGCGGCCCGCGTCGTCGGCTGGAGCGCCAACATCCTGGAGCAGGCGGAGGATTCGAAGATCATTCGTCCGTCGGCCCGCTACGTCGGCCCGCCCCCGCCGCAGCCGCTGCCCGTCGCGGCGGCCCTCTAGGAGCCGACGGGGCGGGCCGAGCCCGCGGCGGCCGGCGGTCCGTTACGATCGACAGCTCGTTCGCCGCCGGTCCGGGCGGCCCGCCACCCGCACCATGGAGGCGCCCCTTGGCCACGCAACAGATCCCCGTCGTCGTGCTCGCGGGATTCCTCGGGTCGGGCAAGACCACCCTCCTCAACCATCTGCTCGGCGCCGGCGACGGCACCCGTATCGGCGCGATCGTCAACGACTTCGGCAGCATCGAGATCGACGCCATGACCGTCGCCGGGCAGGTGGACTCGATGGTGTCGCTCGGCAACGGCTGTCTGTGCTGCGCGGTCGACACCAGCGAGCTGGACACCTACCTGGAGCGGCTGGCCCGCCCCGCCGTCCGTATCGACGTGATCGTCATCGAGGCCAGTGGGCTGGCCGAGCCGCAGGAACTCATCCGCATGATCCTTGCCAGCGACAACGATCGGATCGTCTACGGCGGGCTGATCGAGGTCGTGGACGCAGCCGAGTTCGATGACACCCGCGCGCGGCATCCCGAACTGGACCGGCATGTGGGCATCGCCGACATCGTGGTGCTCAACAAGGCCGACCGGATCGGTGATGCGGCTCGGCAGGCACTCATGGACCGGCTCGCGGACCTCGCTCCGGGGCGCCCGGTGATCTGCACGGCATACGGGCGGGTCGACCCCGAGCTGTTCTTCGACCGCGGGACGGGGAAGGACCTCGACGCGTCCGTGCGTCAGCTGTCGTTCGAGGACCTGCTGCGCGAGGCCGCGGCGAACGGCGGGCCCACAGGGCAGGGTGATGACCACTGCGACCACGGCGACGACCACTGTGGTGACGGCGAAGGCCACTGCGATCACCCGGGGCACGCGCATCATCCCGGTCACACAGGTCATCTGCACGCCGCCTATCAGAGCGTGGAGTTCATCTCGTCCGAGCCGATGCACCCGCGCAGGCTCATGAGCTTCCTCGACAGCCGCCCGACCGGCCTCTACCGCATCAAGGGCTTCGTCCACTTCGACGTTCCGGAGAACCGCCAGAAGTTCACGCTGCATGCGGTCGGCGACTTCCTGCGCTTCTACCCCGAGCCGTGGCCCAAGGGCGAGGAGCGGTGCACCCAGCTCGTCATGATCGGCAACGGTATCGACGCGCCGGCGCTGCGCAAGGAGCTGGAGAACTGCCGGGAGACCGGTCCGTCGGATGCCGATGTGAACAGCATGTGGGGCGTGCTGCGCTATGTGGCTGCTCGTGAGGAAGACGTCGAAGCAGGCATCTGAGGGTGCGGTCTGAAGACGTCTGAGGGTGACGCTTGAAGAAGGCAGACGTCTGAAGAGAGCGCCTGAAGCGAGCGGCTGAGGAACGCGGACGGGCGCTGTCGGGCCGGAGTCCACCGGTCCGACAGCGCCCGTCCGCGTTGCGTGCGGCGCGTCGTCTACATCGGTCCTGCCAGTGTCGCCACCGGCTTCGCCAGGGGTACTCCCGAGCCGTCGCGGCGCGGATCGGTCTCCGGCAGGGTGACCGGGGCGCCCTTGGCGTCCGCGGCGCGCACCGGGGCCGGTCCCGCCCATGCCTGGGTCAGGCAGTCCTCGCCCTTCAGGAAGCGCTGGCAGCGCACGCCGCCCGTGGCCCTGCCCTTGCGCGGGTACTGGTCGAACGGGGTGAGCTTGGCCGTCGCCACCGAGTCGTCGAGCGTGCCGTGTGAGCCGGCGACGGTGAACACCATGGCGTCGGCGGCCGGATCGACCGCCGAGAACGAGATCACCTTCGCGCCCTCGCCCAGCTTGATGCCCGCCATACCACCGGCCGGGCGGCCCTGCGGCCGCACCTGCGACGCCTGATAGCGCAGCAGCTGCGCCTCGGTGGTGATGAAGACCAGGTCCTCCTCACCGGTGCGCAGCTCGGCGGCGCCCACGATGCGGTCGCCCTCCTTGAGGGTGATGACCTCCAACTCCTCCTTGTTGGAGGGGTAGTCGGGTACCACCCGCTTGACGACGCCCTGCTCCGTGCCGAGGGCCAGGCCCGGCGAGGACTCGTCCAGTGTGGTCAGGCAGATCAGCTCCTCGCCGTCCTGCAGCGTCAGGAACTCCGAGATCTGGGCGCCACCGGAGAGGTTGGGTGCGGCCGCGGTCTCCGGGAGCTGCGGCAGATCGATCACCGAGAGCCGCAGCAGCCGGCCCAGGGACGTCACCGCGCCCACCTCGCCGCGGGTCGTCGCCGGCACCGCCGAGACGATCACGTCGTGCTTGACGCGCTTGGCGTCGACGTCGACGGGCACCTCGCCGGTGACCGTGCGCGCCAGCAGCCCCGTAGAGGACAGCAGCACCCGGCACGGGTCGTCGGAGACCTCCAGCGGCACCGCGCCGACCGAGGCGCCCGCCGACTCCAGCAGGACCGTGCGCCGGTCCGTGCCGTACTTCTTGGCGACCGCGGCCAGCTCGTTGGAGACCAGCTTGCGCAGCTCGGCGTCCGACTCCAGGATCCGGGTCAGCTTCTCGATCTCGTCCTTGAGCCGGTCGCGCTCCGACTCCAGCTCGATACGGTCGAACTTGGTCAGCCGGCGCAGCGGTGTGTCGAGGATGTACTGCGTCTGGATGTCGCTCAGCGAGAAGCGCTCGATCAGCCGCTCCTTGGCCTGCGCGCTGTTCTCACTGGAGCGGATCAGGCGGATCACCTCGTCGATGTCCACCAGGGCCGTCAGCAGGCCCTCGACCAGATGGAGGCGGTCGCGCCGCTTGCTGCGCCGGAACTCGCTGCGCCGCCGCACCACCTCGAAGCGGTGATCGACGTAGACCTCCAGCAGCTCCTTCAGGCCCAGCGTCAGCGGCTGGCCGTCCACCAGCGCGACGTTGTTGATGCCGAAGGACTCCTCCATCGGCGTGAGCTTGTAGAGCTGCTCCAGGACGGCCTCGGGGTTGAAGCCGTTCTTGACCTCGATCACCAGCCGCAGGCCGTGCTCTCGGTCGGTGAGGTCCTTGACGTCCGCGATGCCCTGGAGCTTCTTCGAGCCGACCAGGTCCTTGATCTTGGAGATGACCTTCTCGGGCCCGACCGTGAAGGGGAGTTCGGTGACGACCAGACCCTTGCGGCGGGCGGTGACGTTCTCCACCGTTACCGTCGCGCGGATCTTGAACGTGCCGCGGCCCTTCTCGTACGCGTCCCGTACGCCGCCCAGGCCCACGATCCGGCCGCCCGTCGGCAGGTCGGGACCCGGCACGAAGCGCATCAACGTGTCCAGGTCGGCGTTGGGGTGCTTGATCAGGTGGCGGGCCGCGGCGATGACCTCGCCCAGGTTGTGCGGCGGCATGTTCGTGGCCATACCGACCGCGATGCCGGACGAGCCGTTGACGAGGAGGTTCGGGTACGCGGCGGGCAGGGCGACCGGCTCCCGCTCCTGGCCGTCGTAGTTGGGCGCGAAGTCGACGGTGTCCTCGTCGATCGACTCCGTCATAAGGGACGTCGCGGACGCCATCCGGCACTCGGTGTACCGCATGGCCGCGGGCGGGTCGTCGTTGCCCAGCGAGCCGAAGTTGCCGTGGCCGTCCACCAGCGGCACCCGCATCGAGAACGGCTGCGCCATGCGCACCAGGGCGTCGTAGATCGACGCGTCGCCGTGCGGGTGGAGCTTACCCATGACCTCGCCGACGACCCGGGCGCACTTGACGTAGCCGCGGTCGGGGCGCAGGCCCATCTCGTTCATCTGGTAGAGGATGCGGCGGTGCACGGGCTTGAGGCCGTCGCGGGCGTCCGGGAGGGCGCGCGAGTAGATGACCGAATACGCGTACTCGAGGAAGGAACCCTGCATCTCGTCGACGACGTCGATGTCGAGGATCCTCTCCTCGAAGTCGTCCGGCGGCGGGGTCTTCGTGCTGCGGCGGGCCATCGCGGCTGCGGCTCCTTCTGCTGCGTCTACTGCCGTGTCGGGAAGCGACGTCAGGGCGACGTCGGTCAATCAGTCGGGTCAACCAGCTGGGGGATCAACCGGCGAGTATCTCTGAGTCTGACGCGGACCATTGTGGACCGCCCCACTGACAACGCCCACCGCGACTCCCCCTTCGCCTTTGGAGGGCGCCGGGCACGACGCTCGATCGGGGCCGGTCGCACGGGAACTTCGCCAGATGCCGACGCGCTTGCATACAGTGACAGAACTTCCTCGCAAGCGGATCGAAGGGACGTACATGCCCATGGGTCACACGGCCACAGAACAAGCCGGCTCCGGCGGCCTGACAGCGACCGAGCACCGGCTGGCCAACGGCCTGCGCGTGGTGCTCTCCGAAGACCACCTGACCCCGGTCGCAGCGGTGTGCCTGTGGTACGACGTCGGCTCCCGCCACGAGGTCAAGGGCCGTACGGGCCTGGCTCACCTCTTCGAGCACCTGATGTTCCAGGGCTCCGCGCAGGTGAAGGGCAACGGCCACTTCGAGCTGGTGCAGGGCGCCGGCGGCTCGCTCAACGGCACCACGAGCTTCGAGCGCACCAACTACTTCGAGACCATGCCCACCCATGAGCTGGAGCTCGCGCTCTGGCTGGAGGCGGACCGGATGGGCTCGCTGCTGACCGCGCTCGACGACGAGTCCCTGGAGAACCAGCGCGACGTCGTCAAGAACGAGCGCCGCCAGCGCTACGACAACGTCCCCTACGGCACGGCCTTCGAGAAGCTGACGGCCATGGCGTACCCGGAGGGCCACCCGTACCACCACACGCCCATCGGGTCGATGGCCGACCTGGACGCCGCCTCACTGGAGGACGCCCGGGCGTTCTTCCGTACGTACTACGCGCCCAACAACGCCGTGCTGTCGGTCGTCGGCGACATCGACTCCGCGCAGACGCTGGCCTGGATCGAGAAGTACTTCGGTTCGATCCCCTCGCACGACGGTAAGCAGCCGCCCCGGGACGGCACACTGCCCGACGTCATGGGCGGCCAGCTGCGCGAGGTCGTCGAGGAGGACGTGCCCTCCCGCGCCCTGATGGCGGCCTACCGCCTGCCGCACGACGGCACCCGTGAGGCGGACGCCGCCGACCTGGCGCTGACCGTCCTGGGCGGCGGCGAGTCCTCCCGCCTGTACAACCGGCTGGTGCGCCGTGACCGCAGCGCCGTTGCGGCCGGCTTCGGTCTGCTGCGGCTGGCCGGCGCGCCCTCGCTGGGCTGGCTGGACGTGAAGACGTCCGGTGGCGTGGAGGTCCCCGACATCGAGCGCGCCGTCGACGAGGAGCTGGCCCGCTTCGCCGCCGAGGGCCCCACCCCGGAGGAGATGGAGCGCGCGCAGGCCCAGCTGGAGCGCGAATGGCTGGACCGCCTCGCCACGGTCAGCGGCCGCGCCGACGAACTGTGCCGCTTCGCCGTCCTGTTCGGCGACCCGCAGCTCGCGCTGACCGCCGTGCGGCGTGTTCTGGACATCACCCCCGAGGAGGTGCAGGCGGTCGCCAAGGCCCGGCTGCGCCCCGACAACCGCGCCGTGCTGGTCTACGAACCCACCGAGCCGACCGACGCCGCCGACACCGAGGAAGGGGAGGCGGACCAGTGAGCGACGCCACCAACCGCGCAGGGTCCCCCATGAGCACCATGGACTTCCACCCCCAGCCCCGGGGCGGCGCGCCCAAGCCGTGGGCCTTCCCGGCCCCCGACCGCAGCCAACTCCCCAACGGGCTCACGCTGCTGACCAGCCACCGCCCCGGTCAGCAGGTCGTCGCCGTCGAGGTCAACCTCGTCGCGCCGCTGGACGCCGAGCCCGAGGGCCTGGACGGCGTCGCCACGATCATGGCGCGTGCGCTGTCCGAGGGCACCGACAAGTACGACGCCGAGGAGTTCGCCGCCGAGCTGGAGCGCTGCGGCGCCACGCTGGACGCGCACGCCGACCACCCCGGCGTACGGGTCTCCCTGGAGGTCCCGGCCTCCCGGCTGCCCCGCGCGCTCGGCCTGCTCGCCGACGCGCTGCGCGCCCCCGCCTTCCCGGACAGCGAGGTCGAGCGGCTGGTGCGCAACCGCCTCGACGAGATCCCGCACGAGCTCGCGAACCCGGCCCGGCGTGCCGCCATGGCGCTGTCCAAGGAGCTGTTCCCGGCCACCGCGCGCATGTCGCGGCCCCGCCAGGGCACCGAGGAGACCGTGGCCCGCATCGACGCGGCGGCCGTCCGGGCCTTCTACGACGCCCATGTGCGGCCCGCCACGGCCACCGCCGTCGTCGTCGGCGACTTCACCGGTGTCGACCTGGACGCGGCGCTCGCCGAGACCCTCGGCGCCTGGAGCGGCTCGACGGCCGAGCCGCTGAAGGCCGCGCCGATCGCCGCCGACGACACCGGCCGTGTGGTGATCGTGGACCGCCCCGGGGCCGTCCAGACGCAGCTGCTCATCGGCCGGATCGGCGCCGACCGGCACGACCGGGTGTGGCCGGCGCAGGTCCTCGGCACGTACTGCCTGGGCGGCACCCTCACCTCCCGGCTGGACCGTGTGCTGCGGGAGGAGAAGGGCTACACCTACGGGGTGCGCGCCTTCGGCCAGGTACTGCGCTCCACCGCCCCCGGCTCCCCCGAGGGAGCGACGGGCGCCTCCCTGCTCGCCATCAGCGGCTCGGTGGACACCGCCTCCACCGTCCCGGCGCTCCAGGACCTGTGGCAGGTGCTGCGGACCCTCGCGGCGGAGGGGCTGACGGACGAGGAGCGCGATGTCGCCGTCCAGAACCTCGTCGGGGTCGCGCCGCTGAAGTACGAGACCGCGGCGGCCGTCGCGGGCACGCTGGCCGACCAGGTGGAGCAGCAACTCCCGGACGACTTCCAGGCGCAGTTGTACGCCCGCCTCGCGGAGACCGGCACGGTCGAGGCGACCGCGGCGGCGGTCAGCGCCTTCCCGGTGGACCGGCTGGTGACGGTCCTGGTGGGTGACGCGGCCCAGATCGCCGAGCCCGTCAAGGCGCTGGGATTGGGCGAGGTGACGGTCGTCGGCGGCTAGGGCCGAGCCGGAAGGCACGTCCTGGCCGCCCCGTATGACGGCAGATCAGGTCCGACCGGCGGCTCCCGTGGTGCTCCACTGCCACGGGAGCCGCCGTATGTCCGGTTTATGACGACTGGCCGCGACGCTTCTTGTGGCATCCCGCACAAAAAAGCGGTTCTGTTTGGCGATCGAAAGTTGCCCCGATTAGCGTCGGTCCGGCTGTTCGTCACAACTCCGCCACAACAGTGGCACCGGACAGTCATCGCCGAGTCCCCGTACGGCGCGAGCCAGGGGAGCCGGGGACCCACACGTCCCCTGGGGTGAATCGGACCCCTCTCCGGAGGAGCCCGTAGGAGACCTTCCTGCTCCGAACCCGTCAGCTAACCCGGTAGGCGAGAAGGAAGGAAAGGACAAGCCAGTACATGGCGTTCATACGTGCCACCGGGAAGCACCGTCGTGCGAGCCGCACCGCCCGCTCGACCCGCAACATCGCAGGCATAGCCACCCTCGCGGCCTCCGGCGTTGTCGCCTCGGTGGCCTCGCCGGCGCTGGCCGCCACGGACGAGGCGCGTACCCAGGACACCGGTCTGCAGCAGGCCGTCGTCCTCGGTGACGAGCTCGCCAACCGCATCGAGGCCCAGGCCGACGCGCAGCAGGCCGACGCCGAGGCCGCCGCCGCGCGGGCGAAGGCCGAGGCCGTCGCCAAGAAGCAGGCCGAGGAGGCCCAGCGCCGCGCCGAGGCGGCCCGCAAGAAGGCCAAGGCCGAGCGCGAGGCCAAGGAGCGCGCCGCCCGCGAGGCCGAGCGCAAGCGCCTCAACGCCTTCGTCGCCCCGATCGCCGGCTCCTACGTGTCGACCGCCTACAAGGCGTCCAGCAGCCTGTGGTCCTCGGGCAGCCACACCGGCATCGACTTCCACGCCGCCTCCGGGACCTCCGTCCACGCCGTCGGCGCGGGCACCGTCGTCGAGGCCGGCTGGGGCGGCTCGTACGGCAACAACATCGTGATCAAGATGAACGACGGCACGTACACCCAGTACGGCCACCTGTCGTCGATCTCCGTCTCGGTCGGCGAGAGCGTCACCCCGGGCAAGCAGATCGGCCTCTCCGGTGCCACCGGCAACGTCACCGGCCCGCACCTGCACTTCGAGGCCCGCACCACCCCGGACTACGGCTCGGACATCGACCCGATCGCGTATCTGCGCGCGCACGGCGTCAACGTCTGATCCATCGCAGCCGCCTCCGCTTCGCCCGATGCCGCACCGCTTCATCGACTGATGCGCCGCTTCGCCCGACGTCGGATCCGTCCATTGGCCAAAAAATATCCATGGATAACCGGAGTCCGTCGGAAAAGCCGTCCCGGTCGAATAGAGTCACGGAAATGTCGTCAACCGGCGGCGTTTCCCGGGGATTACGGCGGAGGCACGGACGATGCGAGGCCATATTTCCGCGCATGCGGTGTGCACGGCGATTCGCGAGGACATTGTCTCCGGCGCGCTGGCGCCGGGGAGTCGGCTGATCGAGGAGATCCTGGCGGCGCGTTACGGCGTCTCCAGGGTGCCGGTCCGCGAAGCGCTGCGCACCCTGCAGTCGGAGGGCTTTGTCACCACCCGCCACCACGCGGGCGCCTGTGTCGCCGAGCCCACCGAGCAGGAGGCCGCCGACCTGCTGGACATCCGCGCGCTGCTGGAGCCGCTGGGTGCCGCCCGCGCGGCCGCCCGCCGCAGCCCGGCCCACCTGAAGGTGCTGCGCGGCCTGGTGCGGCTCGGACGTGAGCGGGCCCGGCACGGCAACCCCGCGGACCTGCGCCAATTGGACGGCTGGTTCCACGAGACGCTCGCTCAGGCGGCCGGCAGCCCCAGCCTGACCGCGCTGCTGACCCAGCTGCGGCGCAAGATCGAGTGGATGTACGCGGTGGAGCCGCCGACGAGGGCCGGCGAGTCCTGGGACGATCACGGCGCGGTGCTGGACGCGGTGGCCCGGGGGGACGCGGAACGCGCCCGCACCCTGATGGCGGCTCATATCGAGCGTTCGCTTCCGGTGTACCGGCTGCGGCGCCCGGCCAAGGCCGAGGTGAGGGATCCGAAACGGCCCGTCAACACAGCGCGCGCCCGCTCTTAACAAGGGCCCCGTATACAAAGAGGTGGGCAGGGGGAAAGGCGCGCGGGGGAATGGGGTGCGAAGGCCGCGCGGCGGTTTTTCGTATAGCGCCGCTATTCCAGAGCCAGCATTTCGGTCCGCCGTCCGCCCTTATTCGCAATTCCTGTGCTTCCGTGCCGGGCGCCGAGCCGTACGGCCTTTCCGGAGAGCTGATTCAGCGGCGGTGCGGCGCGGTGCCGCGGTGAGGCATTTTCGGGCGGGTTGCCGACGGGGAAATGAATGCGACCGCAGCGAAACGGCCCCGCCGCGGCGACCGGGTTCCGGTCTCCGCGGCGGGGCCGCCGCATGTACAGGGTCCTGGGGGACTCAGACGGTCTCGGGGAGCTCCTCGAGACCCTCGGCGACGAGCTTCGCCAGGCGGTCGAGCGCGGCCTCGGCGCCGTCGGCGTCGGAAGCCAGCACGATCTCCTCGCCGCCCTGGGCGCCCAGGCCCAGGACCGCGAGCATGGAGGCCGCGTTGACGGGGTTGCCATCAGCCTTGGCGATCGTCATCGGGACGCCGGAAGCGGTGGCCGCACGGACGAAGATCGACGCGGGGCGGGCGTGCAGGCCCTCGGCCCAACCGACATTGACGCGGCGCTCAGCCATGGTGTTGCCCTTCAAAGTCGTGACTGTTGTCTAGACCAGTCTCTCACGCTGCCGGGAGTGCTCCGGCAGCCCTGAGTCCTGCCCCGAGCGTACGCGGGAGGGCCGGTTGTCAGTGCCCGGTCGTACTCTGTCCGCATGCAGAAGCCGCCGGATCATGCATACCCGACCCACTGGGAAGCCGATGTGGTGCTGCGTGACGGCGGCACGGCGCGGATCCGCCCCATCACCCCCGATGACGCCGAGCGGCTGGTCTCCTTCTACGAACAGGTCTCGGACGAGTCGAAGTACTACCGCTTCTTCGCCCCCTACCCGCGGTTGTCCGACCGCGATGTGCACCGCTTCACTCACCACGACTACGTCGACCGCGTCGGACTCGCCGCCATGGTCGGCGGTGAGTTCATCGCCACCGTCCGCTACGACCGGATCAACGACCAGGGCCTGCCCGCCAAGGACCCCGAGGACGACCAGGCCGAGGTCGCCTTCCTCGTCCAGGACGCCCATCAGGGGCGGGGAGTGGCCTCCGCCCTCCTGGAGCACATCGCGGCGGTCGCCCGTGAGCGCGGCATCAGGCGGTTCGCCGCCGAGGTGCTGCCCGCCAACTCCAAAATGATCAAGGTCTTCACGGACGCCGGGTACACCCAGAAGCGGACGTTCGAAGACGGCGTGGTCCGGCTGGAGTTCGACCTGGAGCCCACCGAGCAGTCCGTGGCCGTGATGCGCGGCCGCGAGCAGCGCGCCGAAGCCCGCTCCGTGCAGCGGCTGCTGGCCCCCGGCTCGGTCGCCGTCATCGGGACCGGTCGCGCCCCCGGCGGAATCGGCCGCACCGCGCTGCGCAACATCCTCACCTGCGGCTTCACGGGCCGGGTGCACGCCGTCAACCACGCCTTCCCCCAGGACATGCGGCGGCTCGACCCCGAAGGGGTGCCGGCGGTCCGTGCGCTCGGAGAGATCCCCGAGCCGGTCGACCTCGCGGTCATCGCCGTCCCCGCCGACAGCGTCCCCGACGTCATCCGGGACTGCGGCGAACACGGCGTCCAAGGGGTGCTGATCCTGTCCTCCGGCTACGCCGAGTCGGGCCCCGAGGGCAGGGAGCGGCAGCGCGCCCTGCTCCGCCAGGCCCGCTCGTACGGCATGCGGCTCATCGGGCCGAACGCCTTCGGCCTGATCAACACCGCCGCCGACGTCCGGCTCAACGCCTCCCTCGCCCCCCGGATGCCCGGCTCCGGCCACATCGGCCTGTTCACCCAGTCCGGAGCCATCGGCATCGCCCTGCTCAGCGGACTGCACGCGCGCGGCCCCGGCGACGGCGGCATCGCCGGTATCACCGCCTTCGTCTCGGCCGGCAACCGCGCCGACGTCTCGGGCAACGACCTGCTCCAGTACTGGCACGACGACCCGGACACCGATGTCGTGATCCTCTATCTGGAGTCCATCGGCAACCCCCGCAAGTTCGCCCGGCTGGCCCGCCGTACCGCCGCCGTCAAGCCGGTCGTGGTCGCCAAGGGAGCCCGGCACAACGGCACCGCCCCGCTCGGCCACGCCGTACCCACCGTCCGTGTCCCCGACAGCACGGTCGCCGCCCTGATGCGCCAGGCCGGGGTGATCCGCGTCGACACAGTCACCGAGCTGATCGACGCCGGGCTGCTGCTGGCCTCCCAGCCGCTGCCGGCCGGCCCCCGCATCGCCATCCTCGGCAACTCCGAGTCCCTCGCGCTGCTGGCCTACGACGCCTGCCTGACCGAGCGGCTGCGCCCGCTGCGCCCCCGAGTGCTGCCCTCCGCGGCCACACCGGAGGACTTCCGCGGGGCGCTCGCCGAGACGCTCTCGGTCGATGGCTGCGACGCCGTGATCGTCACGGCCATCCCCTGGGTGGGGGAGCAGGACGGCGCCTCCCCGGGCGCCGGCGAGGGCATCGCGCTCGCCGCCGCCCTACGCAGCGCGGCCGCGGCCCATCCGCACAAGACCGTCACGGTCGTCCACCTGGCGATGGACGACCTGGCCGAGACGCTGGCGGCACCGGAGGCACCGGAGGCACCGGAGGCACCAGCGGCACCGGAGGCACCAGCGGCACCGGCGGCGCCCCCCGAGCCCCATGAGCCCCAAGCCTCCGCCGCCCCGGTTGCTGACGGCGCCCAGGCCCCGTCACCGGAATCCGCCCCGGCAGAGCCCCGTCCCGCACCGGCCTCGTCGAACCCACCGGTCCCATCGGTTCCGCCCGCCCCACCGGTCCCACCGTTTCCCCCTGCCGCTCCGCACCGGGGGGTGGCCGCCGCCCGCCCCCCGATCCCTCCCGGCCCGCCGCCGTCCGCCCGCGCCACACCGCCGCCGCCCACCCGCAACCCCGAGACCGCGGCCGCACCCCGCACCGCCCCTCTCCGCATCCCCGCCTACCCCGCCGCCGAGCGCGCCGTACGCTCCCTCGCCGAGGCCGTCCGCTACGCCGCCTGGCGCCGCGAGGCCGCCGAGCCGGGCCGGGTGCCGGAGTACGACGACATCCAGGAGGCGGCGGCCGGCGCCGACATCGACCGCCTCCTCGACCGCCTGGCTCCCGACGTCCCCAGCGGCCGTTCCGTCCCGGTGCCGCCCGAGGACGCCGCCGCCCTGCTCGCCCGCTACGGCATCCACACCCGCCCCGTCCTGCCGGCCCCCGACCCGGACACCGCCGTGCGTGCGGCCGCCCGCCTCGGCTACCCGGTGGCCCTCAAGACCACCGCCCCTCATCTACGCCACCGCTCCGATCTCGGCGGGGTCCGCCTGGACATCGCGAGCAAGTCCGAACTCCGCCGTACCTACGCCGAATTGACCGACTTCCTCGGCTCACCCGAGGAGCTGCGCCCGGTCGTGCAGGCGATGGTGCCGCGCGGTGTCGACACGGTCGTCCGCGCCGCCATCGACCCGGCCGCCGGCGCCGTCCTCTCCTTCGGCCTGGCCGGCGCCCCCTCCCAGCTGCTCGGCGATATCGCCCACCGCCTCATCCCCGCCACCGACAAAGAGGTCGCCGAGCAGATCCGCTCGATCCGCGCCGCCCCGCTGCTGTTCGGCTGGCGGGGCTCCCAGCCCGTCGACACCGCCGCGCTGGCGGAGCTGCTGCTGCGGGTCTCCCGGCTCGTCGACGACCACCCCGAGGTCGTCGGCGTGGACCTCGAACCGGTCGTGGTCGCCCCGCAGGGCCTCTCCGTCCTGGGGGCCGCCGTCCGCCTGGCCCGGCCCCCCGCCACCACCGACCTGGGCCCTCGCCGCCTGCCCGCGTACTGAGCGGCCCCTCGCCCCCCACTGGGCCCGTGGCGCCCGGCAGGCCCCGTAGGATGGACCCCATGGCGAAGACCGGTACGACGACCCAGGGGCTGCGCGCGGCGATCGAGCGCAGTGGCTACTACCCGACGCTCGTGGCCGAGGCGGTGCAGGCAGCAGTCGGCAGTGAGCCGGTGGTGTCGTACCTCGTCCATCAGGAGACGACCTTCGACGCCAACGAGGTCCGCCGCCATGTCACGGTCCTGGTCCTGACCGGCACCCGCTTCATCGTCAGCCACACCGACGAGCAGGCCGCCGACGCCACCTCCCCCTCGCCGTACGCCACCACGTCCACCGAGTCCGTCAAGCTGGGCCGGATCTCCTCCGTGGTGCTCAGCCGCGTGGTCGCCAACCCCGAGTCCTACACCCCGGGCCAGCTGCCCCGCGAGGTCGTGCTGACCATCGGCTGGGGTGCCGTCGCGCGCCTGGACCTGGAGCCCGCGGCCTGCGGCGACCCCAACTGCGAGGCGGACCACGGCTACACCGGCTCCTCCACCGCCGACGACCTCTCGCTGCGGGTCAGCGAGGCCGGCGACGGTCCGGACTCGGTCCGTGAGACGCTCGCCTTCGCCCAGGCGCTCTCCGAGGCCACCGCGGCCACCACGAACCCGCGCTGATGGTCGACATCGCCCCCGTCTGGCCGGAACCCGAACCGCTCGATCCGCTCGGCGCCCCGGTACCCCTCTACGGCACCGGCTCGCTCGCCGATCTGCTGCCCACCGTCGCCGCCGGCCTCGGCGTTCCCGACCTCGCCTCGACCATGGAGCTGGCCCCCGCCGACCGGGTCTGCGTCTTCCTGATCGACGGCCTGGGCTGGGAGCTGTTGCGGGCCCACCCGGAGGAGGCGCCGTTCCTCACCTCGCTCCTGGGCACGTCGTTCAACGGCAGCGGCCGCCCGCTCACCGCGGGCTTCCCCTCCACCACCGCCACCTCGCTCGCCTCGGTCGGCACCGGCCTGCCGCCGGGCGCCCACGGCCTGCCCGGATACACCTGCGAGGACCCGGCGACCGGCGCCCTGATGAACCAGCTGCGCTGGTACCCGTGGACCGACCCGTATGTCTGGCAGCCGTATCCGACGGTCTTCCAGCTCGCGGACGCCGCCGGCGTCCACACCTGCCAGGTCTCGGCGCCGAACTTCGAGCAGACACCGCTCACCAAGGTCGCGCTCAGCGGCGGCACCTTCCACGGCCGGCTCTCCGGTGAGGACCGGATGGACCTCGCCGCCGAGCAGCTCGCCGCCGGCGACCGCTCGCTGGTCTATACCTACTACTCCGAGGTCGACGGCAAGGGGCACCGCTACGGTGTCGACTCCGACGCCTGGCGCGGCCAGTTGATGTACGTCGACCGGCTCGCCCAGCGGCTGGCCGAGCAGCTGCCGCCGCGCAGCGCCCTCTACGTCACCGCCGACCACGGCATGATCGACATCCCCTTCGACCCCGAGTCCCGGATCGACTTCGACGAGGACTGGGAACTGCGCGCCGGCGTACGCCTGTTGGGCGGCGAGGGCCGGGCCCGGCATGTCTACGCACACCAGGGCGCGGCCGCCGATGTGCTCGCCGTATGGCGCGAGGTGGTCGGCGAGCAGATGTGGGTCGCGAGCCGCGAGGAGGCCATCGCGGCCGGGTGGTTCGGACCGCATGTCGACGACCGGGTACGGGCACGGATCGGTGATGTCGTCGCGGCCGCGCACGCCGACATGGTGATCATCGCGAGCGAACGAGAGCCCCGTGAATCGGAGATGGTCGGGATGCACGGCTCGATGACCCCCATGGAGCAGCTGGTGCCGCTCCTGGAAGTCCGTACCTGACCCGCACTTCCGCACCTCCTGCCCGACCCCGCACGCCCGACGGCGCCGCCCGCGGCCCGCGCCCGCTGCGACGCCTCCGACCCGACGCGAAAGGCCACCCCACAGCCGTGCCCGAATTGGTATTTTTCTCCGGAACCATGGATTGCGGGAAGAGCACTCTGGCTCTGCAGATCGGGCACAACCGCTCGGCCCGGGGCCTGCAAGGAGTGATCTTCACTCGCGACGACCGGGCGGGCGAGGGTCGGCTGTCGTCGCGGCTGGGCCTGGTGACCGACGCGGTGGAGGCCGACGAGGGGATGGATCTGTACGCCTACCTCGTCGAACACCTCTCCCAAGGAGGCCGGGCGGACTACGTCATCGTCGACGAGGCTCAGTTCCTCGCCCCCGAGCAGATAGACCAGCTCGCGCGGATCGTCGACGATCTCGACCTGGACGTCTTCGCGTTCGGGATCACCACCGACTTCCGGACACATCTCTTCCCCGGCTCCCGGCGCTTGATCGAGCTGGCCGACCGGATCGAGTCGCTGCAGGTCGAGGCGCTGTGCTGGTGCGGTGCGCGGGCCACGCACAATGCCCGCACGGTGGGCGGCGAAATGGTGGTCGAGGGCGCCCAGGTGGTGGTGGGCGACGTGAACCAGGCGATGGGGGAGGTGGGTTACGAGGTGCTGTGCCGGCGCCACCATCTGCGCCGGATGACCAGTGCCACGGCCCGCGCCGGTGCGCTGTCGCCGGACGTCCTGCCGGTGTCGGCCGACGCTCCCGGATAGGCCGGGGCGAACGTCAACGCACGGGCTGCCACATCACCCCTTCGCGTCATCGTGCAGGCTGCCCGGTGGACGCGGGGACTGGTCGATCAGTGACCCTCCGGGGCCTGTTCGGGCTGAACCGCCCCCGGAAGAGGCGTTCCGCTCAGCCCGGCGCGGAAGACGTTCCGCCCGCCCTGGACTCCGGTGACCTGGACCGCGAGCGGTCCGGCCTCGGAGCGGGGCAGCAACTCGGTCTCGATCCAGCAGGGTTCGTCGAACTCGACATAGCGCGCGAAGCTGCTGGTGATGACGGCGGGGTCGAACCCGGCGGGCGCGATGGTCGCGTGAGCGGCCTGGTAGGCGGCTTCCAGCAGGGCCAGGCCCGGTACATGGTCGACCGGGTGGTCGAAGAGCAGCGTGTTGCCGGTGTCGTTGCGCAGCTGCCAGCGTCGCGGACGATCGCTCGCCGCGAGCACCACATCGGCCGCGCTGGACCGTCCGACCAGCTCGGGGGCGACCGGCGCGGGGAGCGTCCAGCTTCCCCAGCCCACGCCGAGGTGGTCGCCGCGCAGCCGCCGGTACGCCGCCGGCGAGGACCATGCGCACTCGAAGTCCGCGTGCGCCACGGTGGTCCGGCCCTGACGGATGTGGAGCTTCATCTCCAGCGCGCTGCCGACGCGTCCGCCGGGTCCGGTGCCCGAGACCGTGACATCGATGTCCAGATCCGTGGGCCGGTTCTGCGGAAGGCGGAATTCCGGATTGACGGTGAAGTTGAAGTCGTGCAACAACATCTGATGGGACAGCGGCACGCCGTACTCGGCATGGGTGATGACCAGACCGCTCTGCCGGATTGTCTGGGCGAGCACCCGGGGGTCGCACGGCCGCCCGCCGCGGACCGCGGGCCACTGGGCGGTGAGTGAGAATTCGCCGGATCCGCGACTGTTCCAGCCGGTGACGAAGACCCTGTCCGAGTTCTTGAGGTGAGCGTATTCCTGGAGATTCCCGGACGGTGCGGCGGACAGGGCACCGGAAGAGTCGCCGGACCGAAGCGGGGACCTGCGGTCATGTTGCGGCGTATCTATGCGTGCGGCGGCTTCGGCCATCAAGTCCCCCTGGGTGCGGCCCATCTGACAGAAGTTGACGCTGATAAAATAAACCGGGTCCGCGGTCTTTTTCAACATAGCCGTAAATACTTGGCACGGGAGACATGAGTTGGCGAAACAGGAACGGGCGATCCGGACGCGCAGGGCCTGCCTGGTGGCTGCCGCAGAGATTTTCAACGAATGCGGCTACGAGGCCGCGACGATCGCCGCCATCATCGACCGCGCCCAACTCACCCGTGGGGCGCTGTACTTCCACTTCACGTCGAAGGAGGAGTTGGCGCGCGGAGTGCTTGCCGAGGCGGTGACCACCGAGGGGCTGGTGCCGCAATCGCTCAAACTCCAGGAGTGGGCGGACATAGCGCTCCTGTTGGCCCACCGGCTGCCTAGAGAGCCGCTGCTCAGCGCCTCCATACGACTGTCCGTCGACTCCAAGGCGCGCGGTATGTTCGGCACCCGCTGGCCCGACTGGATCGAGCTGGTCGGCAAGGTGCTCCTGGAGGCCAAGGAGCGCGGGGAGCTGTTACCGCATGTCGACCCGGCCGACACGGCCCGGCTGTTCGTCGGAGCCTGGACGGGCGTCCAGCTCGTGTCCGAGGTCATGCCGGAAGGGCGGGATCTGTCCCGTGAAATCTCCCGGCTGCTGGAGCTGATACTCCCCAATATCGCCGTTCCCGGCGTGCTGGCGCGACTGGACACCTCGCCCTTCCGTGCCGAACGCCTCCTGGGGGCGGACCGCTCCACCGCGGTCTCGTAAGCGTCGCGCATCTTCGCGCCGATGAATGCCGGCCGGGCATTACTTGGTCAGCCCCGGTCTGCGCCCGCCAACAAATGGACCGTTCGGTATGTTTTGGCTTGACGGGGCGCATCTCGGGCTCGAAATCCCTTTCCGTCGACGGTTTTGTCGCCGATGTGTACCGAATTCCGGAGAAGCCCCCGCGAGAAACAGGCCGGGTGGTTTCCCGGAGCATTCGGAAATCGCACCAAAAGTGCACCGAACGCACGTCGGCGCCCGCACCGCAGAGGGAATGCGCCCCGCGCGCTTCGCCGTCCGCGGAAATCCGGGGCGCACCGGCGCCGGGGCGCGGTGCGGGGCGAGCGGTGGCGCTCTCAACCCCGTTCGACGATGCTGAAGACCGCACCCTCGGTGTCGGCGACCGTCGCCTGGCGGCCGTGCAGCGAGTCGTGGGCCGGCTGGAGGACATGGCCGCCCAGGTCGGTGACCCGGCGGGCGGCCGCGTCCGCATGGGGCACGGCGAAGTACGTCATCCAATGCGGGCCCCGGTCGCGGGGCAGCGCGTTGCCCACGCCGTGGATGCCGGCCACCGCGTGGCCCTTGAGGTGCAGCGTCAGATAGTCGGCGGCGGACGGGTCGGACGGGGGCGGGGGCTCCGCCTCGAAGCCGAAGACATGCTCGTAGAACGGGCCGACGGACTCGGTGTCCTGGGTGACCAACTCGTTCCACACCGGAGTGCCCGGTTCGCCGGTGGCCGCGGTCCCCATCATCGACTTGCCCTGCCAGATACCGAAGATCGCGCCCTGCGGGTCGGAGGCGATCGCCATCCGCCCCGCGTCATCGTCCGCGTCCAGCGGCCCGACGCCCACCGTCCCTCCGCAGCAACGAATCTGCTCCGCGGTCACATCCGCGTCGTCGCTGGCCAGGTAGGTCGTCCAGGCGACCGGCAGGTTGCGGTCGGGCGCCAGCTCGCCGAGCCCGGCGACCTCCCTGCCGTCGAGGAAGGCCCGGGAGTACGGACCGAAGTGCTGCGGCCCCGGGTGGAACTCCCAGCCGAACAGCGCGCCGTAGAACTCCTGCGTCACGGGCAGACTGTGGGCCAGGAGGCTCACCCAGCAGGGCGCGCCGGGCATCCGCCTAGTCGCGGCCTCGGTCGTCATTGTCACTCTCTCCTCGGAGCGTCGGTGTGCGGACCACGTGCGGTGCGTGCGGTACGGGCGCGGGTCCAGAGCAGATGCTCGCACCCGGTGACCTGGTGTGCGCCCCGGCCGCGCCGTCCATGGCGCGTTCGCGAGGGAGAATGCCCGTTTTGATGTTTCTCGTCCGTTTCGGCGACGTTACGGCAGGCTGCAACTGCGCCATACGGAGGGTGGGCACCCGCCTTCTGTACGTAGTCATCGCTACGCAAGGATGAGTCCCATGAATGCCATCATCACCGCTACCGAACTCGCGAGCGAGTTGGCGAAGCCCACCGCTCCGGTACTCCTGGACGTCCGCTACCAGCTCGGCGGTCCGCCCGGCCGCCCCGAGTACGCGGCCGGCCATGTGCCCGGCGCGGTCTATGTCGACCTCGACAGCGAGCTGGCCGCGCCCCCCGGCAAGGCCGGCCGGCACCCGCTCCCCGACCTCGCGGCCTTCTCCGAGGCCATGCGGGCCGCCGGTGTGCGCACGGACCGCCCCGTGGTCGTCTACGACGGCGGCCAGGGCTGGGCGGCCGCCCGCGCCTGGTGGCTGCTGCGCTGGAGCGGTCACCCGGACGTGCGGGTGCTGGACGGCGGTCTCGCCGCCTGGGAGGCCTCCGGCGGCGCCCTGAGCACCGACCAACCGGAGCCGCAGGCGGGTGACTTCACTCCGGTGCCCGGCGCACTGCGGCTGCTGACGGCCGACGACGCCGCCGCGCTCGCCCGTCGGGGTGTTCTGCTGGACGCGCGGGCCGGCGAGCGCTATCGGGGCGAGGTCGAGCCCATCGACCCGGTGGCCGGCCATATCCCGGGCGCGGTCTCCGCGCCGACCACCGAGAACGTCGCCGAGGGCGGCACGGTCTTCCGCGCCGCCCACGAGCTGGCCGAGCGGTTCGCGGCGCTGGGTGCCACGGCGGACGCGGAGGTGGGCGTCTACTGCGGCTCCGGGGTCTCCGCGGCCCATGAGGTGCTGGCCCTCGCGGTCGCGGGCGTCCCCGCCGCGCTGTACGTCGGTTCCTGGAGCGAATGGACCGCCGACCCGTCCCGCCCGGTCGCCACCGGTTCCCAGCCCGGCTGAGCCCCCGCCACGGCGCCGTACGACGCCGTCCGCCCGCCCCCTGGGAGCCAGGGAGCGGGCGGACGGCGTGGTGTGCGGTGGCCGGACCGCTACTCCGGCTTCTTCCTCCGGGTGCCGAAGACGATCTCGTCCCAGCTGGGCACGGCCGCCCGGCGCCCGGGCCGTACGCCGTCCGCCTCGGCCTGCCGGTCCGTCGTCCCGGTCAGCCGGTCGCGGTGGCCTGCCACGGCTCGCGGCATCAGTACATCGGCGTACGCGGAACCCGCGCCCGCGCTGGCGGCCGGGGCCGGCGGCTCCTCGACCTCGGCCTCCGGCTCCTCCTCGACCGGCGCCGCGTTGGCGCTCTCGGGGACGACCATGTCGCCGCGGAAGCTGGGCACCGCCTCCAGCAGGCTGGTCAGCGAATCCCGCTCCCGCTCGCCGACGGCCTCCTCGCTACCGCGCTGCTCGCTCTCCTCGCCACCGGACTGCGCGCGCTCGGACGTCTGCCGGTCCAGCGCGCGGTCCAGCGGCCGGTCGCGCGGCAGCCGCGCGATGCGCGGGACGAACGGGAAGCTCGGTTCGGGAGTGTCGTCGCTCTCGCCGATCAGCGCCCGGGCCTCGTCGTCCACGGCCTGCACCAGCCGGCGCGGCGGGTCGTAGGTCCAGCTCGCCGAGTGCGGCTCGGTCGCGACGCGGTAGACCAGCAGCACCTCCCAGGTGCCGTCGTCCCGGCGCCAGGAGTCCCACTGGACGCTCTCCTTGTCGGCGCCGCGCAGCAGCAGCCGCTCCGCGACCGCTTCGCCGAGCTGCGGACCGGTGTTCTCACCGGGGCGCCGTACGGGTGTCTTACGGGCCCGCTCGGCCATGAAGGCGCGCTCGGCGAGGACCGGGCCCTCGAAGCGGCGCACCCGGTCGACGGGGATGCCGGCGAGCTGGGCGACCTCTTCGGCGGAGGCACCTGCTCTTATACGCGCCTGGATGTCCCGCGGCCGCAGATGGCTCTCGACCTCGATCTCGATCTGGCCGAGACGCGCGCGGTCATTGCGGACGGCGGCGCGCAGCCGTTCGTCGATCGGAAGCGTGTACTCGGTGCTGTCCGCAGCTTTGAGCACCAGCCGTGTGCCGTCGTTGGAGACGGCCACGACACGCAGTTCGGGCATGGGGACCTCCCGGGTGGTGCCTGCCGACGTCACGTGCGTCGCTGCTTCCGCTAGTCGAGTGTGGCCTGCCCGGGTGCAGCCTGCCACAACATTGCCGAGTTGCCCGGCGTGTCGAGGCTTGGCCCTCAAACGCCGTTATGACACGGTTACCAGTTTGCAACGCTCAGTGACCATGCCGCTTGCCCTGTCGCCGATCACCCGTGCCGAGCGGCGGCGCCCCAGGGTGAGTGCCGCCTTCAAGGCCCCTCCCGCGGGTTCCGGGCAGCCGGACGGGAACCGGGGCCAGGGTTCGCCACAGTACTCCATTCGGGCCACTGAGGTGGACCGCCGCGCCGCCGAACTTCTGGGCGGTCAGCGGAGTTCGGTCGCCTTGTCGACCTCTCTACCTGCCGCGTGGGTGGCGAGTTTCACAGATTCCCCAAATTCGGAACTGTTGACTCCGCCAATTGGTCACTTCTCCATGCAAGATGGATCGAAGGGGCTACCAAAGGTTGGAGATGGACGAAGAAACCGAAACCGCCACGAAGAAGAAGGAGAAGCGGATCGACCTGAGCATCGCTCAGGTAGCCGGCAGCGCACTCGCTGCGGCCGCCGCCGCGTACCTCGCGGGGCAGCTCGGTGTGTACGGAACCATCATCGGCGCGGGTGTGGTCAGTGTCGTGGCCACGACCGGCGGTTCGATATTCCAGCACCTGTTCCGGCGCACCGGCGAACAGATCAAGGAGGCATCGGTCGCCACCCGGCCGAAGCCGCGCCGTTCTTCTCTCCGCACTCGATCCACCACCCAGCAGGCACGGCAGGCCGACCCGACCATGGTGCTGCCGACCTTCGACAAGCAGGGCACGGAGGACAAGGTCACCTCCGTCGCCGCAAGGACCCCCGGGCCCGCCACGGCCCGTACCCAGCTGATCCCGCGGGCCGAACAGGCCCGGCGCCGCGACCCGGCGAGCGCCCACCCCCTGGAGCGGACCCAGCTCGTACCGCGGCTGGAGGAGCCGACCATGGCACTGGGCCGGGCGGACGCCCGCCCCGCCGAGACCACCCGCGCGGCACCACTCCCGGCCGGACGGCCCGAGGAAGTCGGCGCCACGACGTACGGCACCCGGCTGCGCGGCTGGAAGCGACCGGCGCTGGGCGCGCTCGTGGTCTTCGTGCTCGCCATGGGCGGAGTCACCGCCACCGAACTGCTTTCCGGGCAGACGGCGAGCGGTGAGAACGGCACCACGCTGGGCAACATCACCCGAACCGGTGGCTCAAGCCGGCATCAGCCCGACACCCCGCAGTCGCCCGGAACCGGCGACTCGCCCGGTGACGGCGGCCAGAAGAGCGGCGACGAGCCCTCCCCGGACCCTGGGAAGTCGGGCGACGGCCGCACCGGTGAGGGTGAGGACAAGGGCACGCCCTCACCGACCCCGAGCCCGTCCGACGGCGGCAAGACGTCGCCGGACCCGGACACGTCACCGTCCACGAAGCCGTCTCCCGACGGCTCCACCGGGAGTGACGGGGACACCGGCTCCGGTGACGGCTCGACCGGTGGCGCACACCAGGAGAGCGGGCAGAGCGGGCAGCAGTCCGAAGGGCAGGTGCCCACCCCGGGCGCATCCTGACCCGGGTGGACCCGCGACGACCGTGCCCGGTGCCCGTAGTGGGCACCGGTGCGCGGCCGTCGACGTCATTCCCCCAGGACCCGCCGTAGATACGCGTTGGTGAACAGGCGGTCCGGGTCCAGCCGGTCGCGCAGCGCGGTGAACTCGCCGAACCGCGGATAGACGTCGGCGAGGTAGGCGGCGTCGCGGGTGTGCAGCTTGCCCCAGTGCGGGCGCCCCTCGTGCGCCGTCATGATCCGCTCGGCGGCCGCGAAGTACGCCTCGTACGGCGTCCCGCGGTACATGTGCACGGCGATGTAGACCGTGTCCCGGCCCGACGCGGTGGACAGCGCGAGGTCGTCGGCCGGCGCGGTACGCACCTCCACCGGGAAGCTGACCTTGAAGCCCGCGCGCTCCACCTGCGCCTTCAGCTCACTCAGCGCGGTGACCGCGACCGCGCGGGGCAGGGCGTACTCCATCTCCACGAACCGCACCCGCCGCGGCGAGGTGAACACCTTGTAGGGGATGTCGGTGTACGTACGGGCCGACAGCGCGCGGCTGGAGATCTTGGCGATACCCGGTATGGCGGCCGGCACCGTGCGACCGACGGTGCAGGCGACCTGGAAGACCCCGTTGGACAGCAGCTCGTCCTCGACCCAGCCGCTGACCTTGCCGGGGGGTGCCGCCGGGCCCTGACTGCGGTTGTTGCGCTTGGTGTTGCAGCTGTCGGTGTGCGGGAACCAGTAGAACTCGAAGTGCTCGTTCTCGGTGACCAGCTCCTCGAACCGGTCGGTCACCTCGTCGAAGGGCATCGGTTCCTCGCGGGCGGTGAGCAGGAACTCCGGCTCCACGGCGAAGGTGAGTTCGCTGATCACGCCCAGCGCGCCCAGGCCCAGCCGGGCCGCGGCGAAGACGTCCGGGTTCTCCCCGGCGGAGCAGGTCAGCACCGAGCCGTCCGCGGTGACCAGTTCCAGGGCGGTGATCTGGGCGGCGATCGACGCCGAGTCGCGGCCGGTGCCGTGGGTGCCGGTACTGGTCGCCCCGGAGACCGTCTGCTCCATGATGTCGCCCATGTTGGTCAGCGACAGCCCGTGCGCGGCGAGGGTCTGGTTCAGGTGCTTGAGGGGCGTACCGGCGGCGACCGTCGCGGTCCCGGCCTCGCGGTCGATCCGGCGGACGCCGGTCAGCCGCTCGGGGCGGATCAGCAGCCCGTCGGTGGCGGCGGCCGGGGTGAAGGAGTGGCCGGTGCCCGCCGCCTTGACCGTCAGGCCGTCCGCGGCGGCGGCGCGGACCGCGGCCGCCAGCTCCTCGGTGTTCGCCGGGGCCACGCTCCGGGCGGGGCGGGCGGTGACGTTGCCCGCCCAGTTGCGCCACGCTCCGGTTGCCCTGCCGCGCCCTCCCGAGCCGCCGACGGCGCTGCTGACTGCCATGGTGACGCCCCCTCCCTCGACGCCCGGCCGGGCGTCGGTGTGAGCGCATGATGTCAGTCGCCGACGCGCCGTCCACAGGGGGTGACGGGAATCACATGATCAAGGAATCGGCCGGAATCGCCCGGCTCCCGGACATCTCGTACCGGCGGTAACAGGGCGGGGTCGCGTCCGAGCGGTGCCTTAGGCGACGCTCTCCTGGTCCCGGCGCTCCACGGGTGCGGCATCCCGACCCGGAACCTCCGCGCCGGTCCCGCCCGCCGCCGAGGCCGCCGGCCGCGGACGGAGCCAGCGGTAGCCCGCGAACGCGACCAGCATGGCGAGCACGCCCGCCGCCCCCGGCACCAGATAGCCACGGGCGGCACCGGCGGCGTCCACCACCCAACCGGCCGCCGACGAACCCAGCGCGACGCCCACCGCCAGTCCGGTGCTGGTCCACGTCATGCCCTCGGTCAGCTTCGCCCGCGGCACATGCTCCTCGACCAGCGCCATCGTGGTCACCATCGTCGGGGCGATGGACAGCCCCGCGAGGAACAGCGCGCCGGCCAGCAGCGGCAGCGAGCCCACCAGCTGCAACGGCACCATGCTCACCGCCATCGCGCAGACCCCCACCGTCCAGCGCCGGGCCGGATGGCCCTTGAGGTGCAGCAGTCCGAAGACGGCGCCGGCCACACACGAGCCCAGTGCGTAGACCGCCAGCACCAGGCTGGCCGCGGCCTTGTGCCCCTCCTCCTCGGCGAACGCCACGGTCACCACGTCGATCGCCCCGAAGATCGCACCCGTCGCCACGAACGTCACCACCAGCACCTGCAGTCCCCGTGAGCGCAGCGCCGAGCCCTTGGGCCGGTGCTCCCGCGGATGCGGCACCGGCTCCGTCGCACGCTGCGCCGTCAGCCAGAAGACCCCGGCCGCCAGGAAACCGCCGGCCAGCAGCGGGCCGGCCTCCGGGAACCACGCGGTGGACAGGCCGATCGACAGGATCGGGCCGACGATGAAGCACATCTCGTCGACGATCGACTCCCACGAGTACGCGGTGTGCAGGGCCCGCGGAGAGCCCCGGTAGATCTCGGCCCAGCGCGCCCGGATCATCGAGCCCACGCTCGGCACGCACCCCACACAGGCCGCGAAGGCGAACAGGGTCCAGTCCGGCCAGCGCTGCTGCGCGCTCAGCAGCAGACCGGCCACCGCGGCGAGCGACACCAGCGTGGCCGGGCGCATCACCCGGCGCTGGCCGTGCAGATCCACCAGCCGGGAGATCTGCGGGCCGATCACCGCCGCGGACAGCGCGATGGTCGCCGACAGCGCGCCCGCCAGGCCGTAGCGCCCGGTCAGCTGGGAGACCATCGTGACGATGCCGATGCCCATCATCGACAGCGGCATCCGCCCCAGCAGGCCGGCGGCGGAGAAGGACTTGGTGCCGGGCCGGCCGAATATGGCGCGGTAGGGACTGGGCAACGGGGGCGCTCCGCCGAATGAGGACCGAAGATCGGTAAGGAATGTATGTGGCCGATACAGCTTACGTCCGGTGGGGTGCCGTCCGCCTCCGGATTTCCACTCGTGCCGAAGCGCCCCGCCGGCCCTTTCCGAGCACCGGACCTGCCCGCCGCACCCGGACGAAGGGTGGCAGGATCGACGCATGCCCGAACAGTGCGATCCCAGCCCCTATGACGCCCTGCTGCTGCTCTCCTTCGGCGGTCCCGAAGGCCCCGACGACGTCGTCCCGTTCCTGGAGAACGTCACCCGCGGCCGGGGCATCCCCCGTGAGCGCCTCAAGGAGGTGGGTCGGCACTACTTCCTCTTCGGCGGCGTGAGCCCCATCAACGCCCAGAACCGCGACCTGCTGGACGCACTGCGCGGGGATTTCGCCGAACACGGCCTGGAGGTGCCCGTCTACTGGGGCAACCGCAACTGGGCGCCCTACCTGACCGACACCCTGCGCACGATGGTGGGCGACGGCCACCGCCGGATCGCGGTCCTGGCGACCAGCGCCTACGCCTCGTACTCGGGCTGCCGGCAGTACCGGGAGAACCTCGCCGACGCGCTCGCCGCCCTGCAGGCCGAAGGACTGCCGGTGCCGCGGGTCGACAAGCTGCGGCACTACTTCAACCACCCCGGCTTCCTCCGCCCGATGATCGACGGTGTGCTGGCGTCGCTGGAGGCCCTGCCCGCGGCGGTTCGCGACGGCGCCCACATCGCCTTCACCACCCACTCCATCCCCACCGCCGCCGCCGACAGCTCCGGCACGCCCGTGGACCACACCCAGGACGGCGAGGGCGGCGCCTATGTCGCCCAGCACCTCGACGTCGCCCGGGTGATCGCGGACGCGGTACGCGAGGAGACCGGTGTGGACCACCCCTGGCAGCTCGTCTACCAGTCCCGCAGCGGCGCCCCGCACATCCCCTGGCTGGAGCCGGACATCTGCGACCACCTGGAGGAGCGGCACGCGGCCGGCGTCCCCGCCGTGGTCATGGCCCCCATCGGGTTCGTCTCGGACCACATGGAGGTCAAGTACGACCTGGACACCGAGGCCACCGCCAAGGCCGCGGAGCTGGGCCTGCCGGTCGCCAGGTCGGCCACCGTCGGCGCCGACCCCCGGTTCGCCGCGGCCGTCCGCGACCTCCTCCTGGAGCGCGCGGCGACCGAACGGGGCCACAGCCCGGAGCGCTGCGCCCTGGGCGCCCTGGGCGCCGGCCACGACCTGTGCCCGATCGGCTGCTGCCCGGCGCGCGCCCCGCGCCCGGCCGCCGCCGGCGCCGACTGGCACGGCCCGGTCGCCCAAGCCCCCGCGTAATCCCCGCACGCCCGCCCCGGCCCGTACGCCCGCCCACGCCGTACGCCCGCCCGACCACCGCTCGTCCGAGCAAGGAGCATCGTGCCCGACCCGCTGCACCCCGACCCGACGCCGACCGACGCGCTCCACGACGAGCTTCTCGGGCTCGCCCTGGAGGCGGCCCGCCGCGCAGGAGAGCTGCTGCGCGACGGCCGGCCCGCCGACCTCGGCGTGGCCGCGACGAAGACCAGCCCCATCGACGTCGTCACCGAGATGGACATCGCCTCCGAGAAGCTGATCACCGGCTTCATCGGGGAGGCCCGCCCCGACGACGGCTTCCTGGGGGAGGAGGGCGCCAGCACCGACGGCACCAGCGGCATCCGCTGGGTCATCGACCCCATCGACGGCACCGTCAACTACCTCTACGGCCTGCCGTCCTGGTCCGTGTCCATCGCGGCCGAGCAGGACGGCGAGGCGGTCGTCGGGGTGGTGGCCGCTCCGATGCGCGGCGAGACCTACCAGGCCGTCCTGGGCCGTGGCGCGTTCAACAACGGCGAGCGCATCCGCCACCGGCCCGCGCCGCCGCTCTCCCAGGCGCTGCTGGGCACCGGCTTCGGCTATCTGGCCGAGCGCCGGGCGGCCCAGGCGGAGGTGGTGCGGACCCTGCTGCCGCAGGTGCGCGACATCCGGCGGGGCGGCTCGGCCGCCATCGACCTGTGCGATGTGGCCTGCGGTCGGCTCGACGCCTACTACGAGCGGGGCCTGAACCCCTGGGACCTGGCCGCCGGGGCCCTGATCGCCCGCGAGGCCGGCGCGCTGACCGGCGGCCGCCCCGGCGAGGTCGCCTCCCACGAGCTGACGCTCGCGGCCTCCCCGGCCCTCTTCGCCGAGCTCCAGCCGCTCCTGGACGAGGTCGGCGCCTGGCACGACTGACCCGTGCCGGACGTGGACACGGCAGCGCCCCGGCATCCCCTTGAGGGGGGTGCCGGGGCGCTGCCGTCGTACGCCGGCGGGCGGTCAGGCGTTGCTGACCGCCCCGTAGCGCACACCGTGCTCGCTCGCCAGGCGCTGCAGGTCTTCGAGCTCGGCCTGCTCGACCTCGGCGAGGAAGTCATCGCCCGCAGCGCGGGCCTGGTCCAGATCTTCTTCGGTCTTCTCTATGCGCTGCAGAATGCCTGCGGTGAACGCGTCCATGTGCGCCCCCTCGTCGTGGGTCGGTGGCACGGGGGTGTGCCGACGGGTGGGTGATCACGGCGTGGTCCCTGCGATGGAACTAGTTCATGGCGGGTCGCCGAAAAAACAGGGCGTGATCGCGGGTGTGCAGTCGTCCTCCCCACGAGCAACCTCAGGGAAACCTCAACCCGCCCGGGAATCCTGCCCGTCGGGCTCCGCGGACCCCCTCGCGGCCGCTCCGAACCCCTCTTACCGCCGGTTTATAGCTGTTCAGGGCAGGATGGAAGCACTCCCAGACATTGTTTGTGCTGCCCGAAAGGGCCCTGAGGAAGGACTAGCGACGTGCGTGTTCTCGTCGTCGAGGACGAGCAGCTGCTCGCCGATGCGGTGGCCACCGGACTGCGCCGGGAGGCCATGGCCGTCGACGTGGTCTACGACGGCGCTGCCGCCCTGGAACGTATCGCGGTCAACGACTACGACGTCGTCGTGCTCGACCGCGACCTGCCGGTCGTCCACGGCGACGATGTCTGCCGCAAGATCGTCGAGCTGGGGATGCCCACCCGCGTCCTGATGCTCACCGCCTCAGGCGACGTCAGCGACCGCGTCGAGGGCCTGGAGATCGGCGCGGACGACTACCTCCCCAAGCCGTTCGCCTTCACCGAGCTCACGGCCCGGGTGCGGGCCCTGGGGCGGCGTACGACCGTCGCGCTGCCGCCCGTCCTGGAGCGGGCCGGCATCAAGCTCGACCCCAATCGCCGCGAGGTGTTCCGCGACGGCAAGGAGGTCCAGCTCGCCCCGAAGGAGTTCGCGGTGCTGGAGGTCCTGATGCGCAGCGAGGGCACGGTCGTCTCGGCCGAGCAGCTCCTGGAGAAGGCCTGGGACGAGAACACCGACCCGTTCACCAACGTCGTACGGGTCACGGTCATGACCCTGCGTCGCAAGCTCGGCGAGCCCGCGGTGATCGTCACCGTCCCCGGCTCGGGATACCGGATCTGACCGGCGATGCCCTCCCTGCCCTCGTTCTCCAAGGCGGCGGCTCCACCGCCGCCCATGCCTCCCAAGCCCACCTGGGACCCCCGGCCGGTCAACATCCGGCCGTTCCCGTGGCTGCGCCCCACCATCCGGATACGGCTGACGCTGCTGTACGGCGGCATGTTCCTGATGGCGGGGATCGTGCTGCTGACGATCATCTACATGCTGGCCGCGGACGCCCTGCACAACGGCAGCGCGCTGCCGCTGAAGATCCTCGGCGGCAAGTTCCAGTCGACCAGCGACATCTGCGACCTGCCCACCGAGACGTCCGGGCCGCTGCTCCAGGAGGCCGTCAACCAGTGCCTCCAGCAGCAGCGCGCGGTGGCCCTCAACAGCCTCCTCAACCGCTCCCTGCTGGCCCTGCTGGGTCTGACGGTGGTGGCGTTCGCGTTCGGTTATGCGATGGCGGGGCGGGTGTTGGCGCCGTTGGGGCGGATCACGCGGACGGCGCAGCGGGTGGCGGGTTCGGATCTGCATCGGCGGATCGAGTTGGGTGGGCCGGACGATGAGCTCAAGGAGCTCGCGGACACCTTCGATGAGATGTTGGACCGGTTGGATCGGGCGTTTGAGTCGCAGCGTCGGTTCGTGGCGAATGCTTCGCATGAGTTGCGGACGCCGTTGGCGATCAATCGGACGTTGTTGGAGGTGCAGCTGGCCGATCCGGGGGCGTCGCCGGAGTTGGCGCAGTTGGGCAAGACGCTGTTGGCGACCAATGAGCGTAGTGAGCAGTTGGTGGAGGGGCTGCTGTTGCTGGCGCGTAGTGAGAACAAGGTGGTGGACAAGCGGCCGGTGGATCTGTCGGAGGTGGCCGCGCAGGCGGTGGAGCAGATGCGGGGCGAGGCGCAGGCCAAGGGGGTCGAGCTGCGTGGGGTGCGGCAGCAGGTCTTCGTGCAGGGCAATGGTGTGCTGCTGGAGCGGATCGCGCTGAATCTGGTGCAGAACGCGGTGCGCTACAACGTCGCCGAGGAGGGGTGGGTGGAGGTCAGTACCGAGCCTCGGCCCGGTTGTGCGGTGCTGGTGGTGGCCAACACCGGGCCGGTGGTCCCGGCCTATGAGGTGGAGAACCTCTTCGAGCCCTTCAGACGGCTGCGTACCGAGCGCACCGGCAGCGACAAGGGTGTGGGGCTGGGCCTGTCCATCGTGCGCTCGGTGGTCCGCGCCCACGACGGGAGCATCACCGCCGAGCCCCGCGAGGGCGGCGGCCTGACCATGCGCGTCGTCCTACCGCTCTGACGCAGGCCACAGGGTGGTTGTGCGGCCGCTGGAGCGATCGGCACCCCCGTGGGCGGCCGTCGGACATCAGTGCGTACGATCGCCCGTCTCGCGGCCGTACACCGTCTCGCCTCCCGGTTTGACGAAATGGGGGTCGGACGGGGATCCTTCGCCAAGTTCGCTTTGCGCGGAATTGCACCGGTCCGACCGCCGGTCTGCGTGTGTGTGATCGCTCACAGGCGCGAATTTCCAGCCATCTACGCTCCGTGATCGAAATGCACTGCGGAATGCCGGGGAAGTCCGGGTTTCCGGGGGGTCGGATTACGGGAAGTACAGGTGATGGGCTGCGCGAGGTGCGACATTCGGACCGTGTACGGTCCTGATCGCCATCCAAACCGATCACCTCTTCAGGGGTGCGGTTGGGTGTCGATTGAGTAACAGACCTTGATGTGAGGCAAAATCTCCGCCTCAGGTCGGGCACAAGTCCGGCCTCTCACGCGTTACGAGCGCTGAGACACCGCAGACACCCAGAGGGGGAGAGCGAAAATGGCTACGGATTACGACACTCCACGCAAGACCGATGACGACCTCAACGAGGACAGCATCGAGGAACTGAAGTCGCGGCGGAACGACAAGTCCGCCTCTGCCGTCGACGTCGACGAGTTCGAGCAGGCCGAGGGCCTGGAGCTGCCCGGCGCCGACCTGTCCAACGAAGAGCTCGCCGTGCGCGTGCTGCCCAAGCAGCAGGACGAGTTCACGTGCATGAGCTGCTTCCTGGTGCACCACCGCAGCCAGCTCGCCGCGGAGGACAAGAACGGGCAGCCGATCTGCCGCGACTGCGCGGCCTGAGACCGGTCTGCGCCGTGGCAGGCGTGAACCCGTTCCGTAAGGGCCCCAAGGGCGTCAGCGGCCCGGCGGCCGGCGCACGACCACGCGAGGAAGCCGCGTCCGTGCCCGCCGATCCGACCGCCCTTCCCACGGAGCGGACGACCGGTGCACCGCGGGAGCGAGGCCGCAGGGCCTCGCTCGCGGGCCTGGCCGGTCCCGCGGGCCGAGCAGGTGGCCGGCTGCGGCTGGGGGTCGCCGCGATCGCCGACCGCCTCATCGCCACCGCCCCGCGGATCCCGGTCCGCGACCTGGCCACGCTTCGCGCCCAGTTCCCCGGCCTGACCCCCGAGGAGCTGGCCGACAAGCTGGTCGCGGGCGCCTGCGCGGGCACCGCCGCCGTCGGCGCGGGCGTCGGCGCGGCGGCGATGCTGCCCGCTCCGCCCGCCATGCCGGCCGAGCTGGCCGCCGAGATCACGGGTGTGGCCTCGGTCGAGATCAAGCTGATCGCCGAGCTGCACGAGGTCTACGGCCTGCGCCCCGCGGGCAATCTCCGGCAGCGCGCGATGGCCTGCCTGACGTCCTGGTCCGAGGAGCGGGGCATCGACATCGCCGCACCGGCCTCGCTGAACATCGCGCTCGGCGGTCAGATGAAGCGCGAACTGCGCCAGCAGATCATGAAGCGCACGCTGCGCAACCTGCCCAACCTCATGCCGTTCATGATCGGCGCCGCCGTCGGCGCGTTCATGAACCGCCGCGCCACCAGAAGACTCGCCGACAAGGTCCGCAAGGACCTGCGCGCGCATCAGGTCGCCTGGGACGCCCTCCCCACGCCCGAGGACTGACGGGACGCCCCGCAGGGGCCGATCAGGCGCGTACGGCCGTCAGCGCCGCCACCAGGCGCTCCGGCTGCCGCGTCGAGAGGTACGCGTACGGCGTCGGGTCGTCCGGATCCGTGATCTCCACCCGCACCGCGGTGCCGACATAGCTGCGCAGCAGCATGAACGCGCGCGCGTCGGCCTTGTGCGTACGCCACGCCAGCGCCTCGTCCGCGTCCAGCGCCCTCGCCTCGCCCAGCGCGGCCGCCGGGATCTTGGCCTCACCGGCGATCAGCGCGCCGCCCACCACCCGGATACGCGCCGAGCCGTACGAGCTCACCGCCACCGCGGACAGCGCCGCACCGCCGATCAGCCCGCCGAGCATCGGGAGCGTCCCCAGGGGGAGCAGCATCAGGGCGCAGGCGACGCCGATCAGTGCGGCGATCACCCACCAGGACCGGGGCGCGGTGAGACGTTCTTCGTACGACTGCATGAACCCAGCTTGGCACGGCGGCGCGGGCCCCTTACGCGCGCGGGTAGGGTCTGCACTCGTGAGTGGAACTGACGAACCCAGGGCGCGGCTGACGCCACCGAAGGACGCCGTCGCGCCGGTCCGGCACCCCGACGGTCCGGCGCCCGGAGAACTCCTCGGCGCGCACTACGACCGGTGCTTCGGCTGCGGTACGGGCCAGCCGCACGGTCTGCACCTGGAGGCGCGGGCCGGGGACGACGTGAGCGTACGGGCCGAGTTCACCGTCAAGGAGGCCCACCAGGGCGCGCCCGGTCTGG
This sequence comes from Streptomyces sirii, assembly GCF_045690365.1. Taxonomy (NCBI): domain Bacteria; kingdom Bacillati; phylum Actinomycetota; class Actinomycetes; order Kitasatosporales; family Streptomycetaceae; genus Streptomyces; species Streptomyces sirii. The sequence goes on from NZ_CP147982.1 coordinate 6,727,679, forward strand.
CGCACGGCGGAGTGCTGGCCACCGCGCTGGACGAGACGCTCGGCTCGCTGAACTGGCTGCTGCGGGTGATCGCGGTGACCGGCCGGCTGGAGACCGACTTCCTGCGGCCGGTGCCGCTCGGCACGGTGCTGCATCTGGAGGCGCGGGTCACCGCGGTGCACGGGCGGAAGATCTACTCGACGGCCGTGGGCCGGATAGGCGGCCCGGACGGCCCGGTCGCCGTGCGCGCCGAGGCCGTCTTCATCGAGGTGAAGGTCGACCACTTCATCGACAACGGAAGGACCGAGGAGATCCAGGCGGCGATGGCCGACCCGGACCAGGTCAAACGAGCACGTGCCTTTGAGGTGAACCCGTGAGTCAGGTACGGAATCCGGTGGATGTACTGCTGCGGCGGCTGGACCCGGACGTGCCCGTTCCGTCGTACGGACATCCCGGCGACGCGGGCGTGGATCTGGTGACCACCGAGGCCGCCGAGCTGGCGCCGGGGGAGCGCGCGGTGCTGCCCACCGGGGTGTCGATCGCGCTGCCCGACGGGTACGCCGCGTTCGTGCACCCCCGGTCCGGGCTCGCAGCGCGCTGCGGACTGGCGCTGGTCAATGCCCCCGGGACGGTGGATGCCGGGTACCGTGGAGAGATCAAGGTGATCGTGGTCAATCTGGACCCGCGCGAGAGCGTGCGGTTCGAGAGGTTCGACCGGATCGCCCAACTGGTCGTCCAGCAGGTCGAGAAGGTGCGCTTCCACGAGGTGGCGGAACTTCCCGGCTCGGCGCGGGCCGAGGGGGGATTCGGTTCCACCGGCGGTCATGCGGCGGTGGGCGGCTCCACGGGCGGGAATGAATACGCATCGGTCGGTGCCGACCGGGAAGGACAGTGACGTGTTCGGACGTCGCAAGAAGAACGACTCTTCTGAAGAGTCGGCCAAGGACACCACGCTCGCCGGCGAGCACGCGGTGAACGGTGCCGACGAGGGCGAGGCGGCGCCGGCGCGGCTCAACCTCCCGCCCGCGCCGCGCCCCGACGGTCCCTGGGACTCGTCGGAGGTCAAGGACCCCGGTGAGGGCCGGGTGGACCTCGGCGGCCTGTACGTGCCCGGTGTCGAGGGCATGGAGCTGCGGGTGGAGGTCGCCGGTGACGCGATCGTCGCCGCGACGGTGGTGCTGCAGGACAGCGCCGTACAGCTGCAGGCCTTCGCCGCTCCCAGGAACGAGGGCATCTGGGGCGAGGTGCGCGAGGAGATCGCCGCCGGCATCACCCAGCAGGGCGGGGTCATCGACGAGGTCGAGGGCCCGCTGGGCTGGGAGCTGCGTGCCCAGGTACCCGTACAGCTGCCGGACGGCACCAACGGCGTGCAGGTCGTGCGCTTCGTCGGTATCGACGGTCCCCGGTGGTTCCTGCGCGGGGTGATCTCCGGCCAGGGCGCGGTGCAGCCGCAGGCCGCGGGCGTGCTGGAGCACATCTTCCGGGACACCGTCATCGTCCGCGGTGACGGCCCGATGGCGCCGCGTGACCCGATCGTGCTGAAGCTGCCGGACGACGCCCAGATGGTGCCGGACGGCGTGCAGCAGGATTCGGCCGAGCAGTCCCGCTTCGGCGGTGGCGTGGAGCGTCTGGAACGCGGACCGGAGATCACCGAGATCCGCTGACCGGATCGCGCGGCCGAGCGGCGCGAAGACGTCCGCATCTCGGCCGGAACGCGGTGGTCGAAAGGGCCCGGACCCCCTTGAGGGGGCCCGGGCCCTCAGCGTTTGCGCAGGTCACAAACGGGCGCGTATGGGTTCCGTCAACGGAGCGCTAATGGCCGTAAGGGAGGCGTCAACAGAGTTCGAGCCGCGTGGGAAGGGCGCTTTGCTGTGGAGGTCCTCATCTCCCCAGTCATCTAGGAGCACACGATGGCCGACGTGGCCTTCGTCGTCGTCACGATCGCGGTCTTCGCGCTGGTGGCCCTCGTCGCCAAGGGGGTGACGAAGCTGTGACCATCGAGAACATCGTCGGCCTGATCGTTGCCGTCGCCCTGCTCGGATACCTGGTCCTCGCGCTCGTCTTCCCGGAGAGGTTCTGAGCACGACCATGAGCCCCATCCTCGCAGGCGTGCTCCAGCTGATAGCGCTGATCGCGGCGCTGACCCTGGCGTACCGCCCCCTCGGCGACTACATGGCCGCCGTCTACAGCTCGCCCAAGCACCTCCGCATCGAGAAGGTCGTCTACCGCTGCATCGGCGCCAACGCGGACGCCGAGATGCGCTGGCCCGCCTATCTGCGCGGCGTCCTGGCGTTCTCCGCGGCCGGTGTGCTCCTGCTGTACCTGCTGCAGCGCGTCCAGGGCGGTATGCCGCTGTCCCTCGGGTTCGCGTCGATCAGCCCCGACCAGGCGTTCAACACCGCGGCGTCCTTCGTCGCCAACACCAACTGGCAGTCCTACAGCGGCGAGCAGGCCATGGGCCACGTCGTGCAGACCGCCGGCCTCGCGGTGCAGAACTTCGTCTCCGCCGCCACCGGCATGGCCGTCGCCGTCGCCCTGGTCCGCGGCTTCGCCCGGTCCCGCACCGGCGACCTCGGCAACTTCTGGGCCGACCTGGTCCGCGGCACCATCCGGGTGCTCGTCCCGATCGCCGTCGTCGGCGCCCTGGTCCTGGTCGCCTGCGGCGCCGTCCAGAACTTCTCCGGCATCCACGAGGTCGGCCAGTTCATGGGTGGCTCCCAGCAGACCAACGGCGGCGCGGTGGCCTCCCAGGAGGTCATCAAGGAGCTGGGCACCAACGGGGGCGGCGTCTTCAACGCCAACTCCGCCCACCCCTTCGAGAACCCCGACGCCTTCACCAACCTCTTCGAGATCTTCCTGATCCTCGTCATCCCGTTCGCGCTGACCCGCACCTTCGGCAAGCTCGTCGGGAACGTGAAGCAGGGCTACGCCGTCCTGGCCACGATGGGCGTCATCTGGCTCGGATTCACCGCGCTGATGATGTGGACCGAGTTCGCCCACGGCGGCCCTGCGCTGCAGGCCGCGGGCGCCGCCATGGAAGGCAAGGAGACCCGCTTCGGCGTCGGCTCCTCGGCGATCTTCTCGGTGGCCACCACCCTGACCTCCACCGGAGCCGTGGACTCCTTCCACTCCTCCTTCACCGCGTTCGGTGGCGGCATCCAACTGCTCGGCATGATGCTCGGTGAGATCGCACCCGGTGGAGTGGGCTCCGGCCTCTACGGCATGCTCGTGATGGCGATCATCGCGGTGTTCATCGCCGGCCTGATGGTGGGCCGTACGCCCGAGTACCTCGGCAAGAAGATCGGCACCCGCGAGATCAAACTCGCCGCCTGCTACATCCTCATCACCCCGACGCTGGTCCTCGGCTTCACCGCCGCGTCGATGGTGCTGCCGGACGCGCTCGGGTCGATGCTCAACACCAAAGCGCTGGGCGCCGGTTCGCACGGCTTCTCCGAGGTGCTGTACGCGTTCACCTCCGGCGCCAACAACAACGGCTCCGCCTTCGGCGGCCTGAACGCCAACACGCCCTGGTACAACACCACGATCGGTCTGGCCATGCTGCTCGGCCGCTTCCTGCCGATGGTGTTCGTGCTCGCACTGGCCGGCTCGCTCGCCGAGCAGAAGCCGGTCCCGGAGACCGCGGGCACCCTGCGTACCGAGAAGCCGCTCTTCGCCGGGCTGCTCGTCGGCACGATCCTGATCATCACCGGTCTGACCTACTTCCCGGCGCTGGCCCTCGGGCCGCTGGCGGAGGGCCTGTCATGACCGCCCCCGTGAAACCGGAGGAGCCCGGCTCCATGTCCACCGCCACTCCGACTCGCGCTCCGCACCAGGACGTCCCCAGCGGGCACAAGCCCGGCGACGGCCGCGTGGGCGGCGGTCTCTTCGACCCCAAGCAGCTGGTCAAGTCCTTCCCGGACGCGATACGCAAGCTCGACCCGCGGGTGATGGTCAAGTCACCCGTGATGTTCGTGGTCGAGGTCGGCTCCGTCCTGACCACGGTCTTCGCCCTCAAGTCGCCCTCGGACTGGTTCGGCTGGGCGATCGCCGCCTGGCTGTGGCTGACCGTGATCTTCGCCAACCTGGCGGAGGCGGTCGCCGAGGGCCGCGGCAAGGCGCAGGCCGACACCCTGCGCAAGGCCAAGACCGACACCGTGGCGCGTCGCCTGAACGGCACGACCGAGGAACAGGTACCCGGCACCGAGCTGCGCATCGGCGACCTCGTCGTCTGCGAGGCCGGCGACATCATTCCCGGAGACGGCGATGTCGTCGAAGGCGTCGCGTCGGTGGACGAGTCGGCGATCACCGGTGAGTCGGCGCCGGTGATCCGCGAGTCCGGCGGTGACCGCTCAGCCGTCACCGGCGGTACGAAGGTGCTCTCCGACCGCATCGTCATCAAGATCACGACGAAGCCCGGCGAGACCTTCATCGACCGGATGATCAACCTCGTCGAGGGCGCCGCACGGCAGAAGACCCCCAACGAGATCGCGCTGAACATCCTGCTCGCGTCGCTCACCGTCGTCTTCCTGCTGGCGGTCGTCACCCTCCAGCCGTTCGCGATCTACGCGGGCGCCGAACAGCCCATGATCGTGCTGCTGGCGCTGCTGGTCTGCCTGATCCCGACGACGATCGGCGCGCTGCTCTCGGCCATCGGCATCGCCGGCATGGACCGACTCGTCCAGCGCAACGTACTGGCCATGTCCGGACGCGCCGTCGAAGCGGCAGGCGATGTATCGACATTGTTGCTCGACAAGACCGGCACCATCACCCTCGGCAACCGCCAGGCGGCCGAGTTCGTCCCCGTACGCGGCACCACCGAGGCCGAGGTCGCCGACGCGGCCCAACTCTCCTCACTGGCCGACGAGACGCCCGAGGGTCGCTCCATCGTCGTCCTCGCCAAGGAGAAGTACGGGCTGCGCGAGCGCCACCAGGGCGAGCTGACCGGCGCCGAGTGGGTACCGTTCACCGCCCAGACCCGGATGTCGGGTGTGGACGTCACCGAGGACGGCCAGCACCGCAAGATCCGCAAGGGCGCGACCGGTTCGGTCATCGCCTGGGTCAAGGAACGCGGCGGCGAGGTCGCCGGCGACGCCCAGCAGCTCACCGACGCCATCTCACAGGCCGGCGGCACCCCGCTGCTGGTCGCTCTCGAGGACGAGCGTGGACCGCGCGTCCTGGGTGTCATCCACCTCAAGGACGTCGTCAAGGACGGCATGCGCGAACGCTTCGTCGAGCTGCGCAAGATGGGCATCAAGACCGTCATGATCACGGGTGACAACCCGCTGACGGCCAAGGCCATCGCCGACGAGGCGGGCGTGGACGACTTCCTCGCCGAGGCCACGCCCGAGGACAAGATGGCGCTCATCAAGCGCGAACAGGCCGGCGGCAAGCTGGTCGCGATGACCGGCGACGGTACCAACGACGCGCCCGCGCTGGCCCAGGCGGACGTCGGTGTGGCCATGAACACCGGGACCTCGGCCGCCAAGGAGGCCGGGAACATGGTGGACCTGGACTCCAACCCGACCAAGCTCATCGAGATCGTCGAGATCGGCAAGCAGCTGCTGATCACCCGCGGTGCGCTGACGACCTTCTCGATCGCCAACGACGTCGCGAAGTACTTCGCGATCATCCCGGCGATGTTCGCGGTGGCCTACCCGGGCCTGGACACCCTCAACATCATGCGGCTGTCCAGTCCCAACTCCGCGATCCTCTCGGCCATCATCTTCAACGCGCTGATCATCGTCGCGCTGGTGCCGCTCGCCCTCAAGGGCGTGCAGTACCGCCCGGTCAGCGCCGACAAGATGCTGCGCCGCAACCTGGCCGTCTACGGACTCGGTGGCCTGATCGCCCCGTTCATCGGCATCAAAATCATCGACCTGCTCATCTCCCTCATCCCCGGGCTGCACTGATTTAGGAGCTGGTGACCGACATGAACAACTCGGTACGCAACACCGCCCGGTTGCTGGGCGCGGGGCTGCGCGCCCTGCTCGTACTGACGGTGGTCTGCGGCGTCGTCTACCCGCTGGTGGTCACCGGAGTGGCGCAGGCCGCCTTCCACGACAAGGCCAACGGATCCGAGGTGCGCTCCCACGGCAAGGTCGTCGGCTCCTCGCTGCTCGGCCAGCGCTACGACAAGGGCAAGGACAAGGAAGGCAACCCGGTTCCGGACCTGAGGTTCTTCCAGCCGCGCCCCTCGGCGGGACTGGGCAGCAACAAGACCAACGGCGTCAACACCCAGTACGACCTCCAGGTCTCCGGCGCCTCCAACCTGGGCGCCACCAACACCGACCTCGTCAAGGCGGTGCAGGAGCGCAAGAAGTGGGTCGCGGAGACGTACGGCGTCGCCGAGTCGAAGGTCCCGGCGGACTCCGTCACCTCCTCCGGCTCAGGCCTCGACCCGCACATCTCCCCGGAGTACGCCGAACTGCAGGCCGCCAGGGTCGCCAAGGAGAACCACCTGCCCGCGGCCAAGGTGCGCGAGCTGGTCAAGGAGCACGTCGACGGTCGCATCCTCGGTTTCATGGGGGAACCGCGGGTGAATGTTCTGGAGCTGAACATTGGTCTGAAGGATTTGGTGGAGGGGCGGGGGTAGAGGCGGGGCGGTGCTGAAGCCCGGCCGGAGCCGGCCGGAGCTAAGGGGGCGGCCCCTGGGAGAGGACACCCCGGGGCCGCCCTTTTGCTTGTTTCCCTGCTTCTCTGTTTCGCTTTCTCGCCTCTTCTTCCCTTCCTCTCATGGCTTCCTCCTTTCGTCTTCTTCGAAAGCCGAAGTGCCCGCTGGGGCAAGGTGGTTGATTCCGCACCGCTCCGGCGCCAGGTCTTGACGGTGCCATGGCTTGCCCTTACGTTCGCCAGCCACCGCAGGTGTTCACGTCAACGCTTGTCGTTCATGTACGAGAACAGCTCCCGTCCATCGAGCATCTCGACAGGAAGGCACACCCCCCATGCGCAGAAAGCTCACCCTCGTCGTCGGTGTCCTGCTCGGAGCCCTGACGGCGGGTCTCCTCATAGGCGCCCCGTCCACCGCGGCGCCGGCCGCCTTCACCCACCCCGGCGTCCTGGTCGGCACCGCCCAGCTCGACCTCACCCGAAGTAAGGTCAACTCCGGCGCCCAGCCCTGGAAGAGCTCATTCGACGCGATGATGGCGAGCAAATACGCGTCGCTGTCACGCACTCCCAAGCCCCGTGCCGTCGTCGAATGCGGCTCGTACTCCGACCCCAACTACGGCTGCACCGACGAACGCGAGGACGCTCTCGCCGCCTACACCCTCTCGCTGGCCTGGTACATCACCCGCGACAGCACGTACGCGGACAAGGCGATCCAGATCATGGACGCCTGGTCCGGCACCATCAAGGACCACACCAACAGCAACGCGCCGCTGCAGACCGGCTGGGCCGGTTCCTCCTGGCCCCGCGCCGCCGAGATCATCCGCTACACCTACGACGGCTGGCCCAAGGCGCGCGTCGACCGCTTCGCCGGAATGTTGCGCGACGTCTACCTCCCCGAAGTCATCAACGGCTCCAACAGCAACGGGAACTGGGAGCTGAGCATGATGGAGGCGGCCGTCGGCATCTCCGTCTTCGTCGAGGACAAGGCCTCCTACGACAAGGCCATCGCCACGTTCCGCGCCCGGGTTCCCGCGTACATCTATCTGAAGTCCGACGGCGATCTACCCAAGACCACGCCGGGCAGCGGGCTGAACACCCGCGACAAGATCATCAAGTACTGGCAGGGGCAGACCACCTTCGTCGACGGCCTCACCCAGGAAACCTGCCGCGACTTCACCCACACCGGATACGGCCTGTCGGCCATCTCGCACATCGCCGAGACAAGCCGCCTCCAGGGCAACGACCTCTACCCGGAGGTCGCCGACCGCCTGCGCCACGCACTCGGCTTCCAGGCAACCTATGAGCTGGGTACGGCACCGCCGCCATGGCTGTGCGGCGGCAGCGTCAAGCGCGGCCTGGGGCCCGTCACCGAGGTCGGCTACAACGCACTGCACAACCGGATGCACCACGAGATGACCAACACCCGGACGCTGACCGAGAAGCAGCGGCCGGCCGGCTCCAACAACCTCTTCGTCGGCTGGGAAACCCTGACCCATGCGGAGAACCCCAGCTAGGGGGACTCGGTCAGCGGTGTCCGGGGCTGATCCGGAGTTATCCACAGGCGTTGCCCGCCGAACTCCGCGGTACGCATACTGACGCCATCGGCAGGCGACGCGAGGTTCCGGCGATCGAAGCGTTCAACACACCTGGAGATTAAGGGAGTTGGGCGCGGACGGTTCGCGAAGCAGGGATGAAGTGGGGGAGCGGGGAAGTGGAGGAAGGGTCATGAACGACGGGGGAAGTGGGGCAGGTGCGATGGTTGTCGTCGAGGACCTGCATCGTAGTTACGGGAGCGGCGCCGGCGCCGTGCACGCCCTGCGCGGGGTGTCGTGCAGCGTGCCACGCGGTGAACTGGTGGCCCTGCGCGGCCGCTCCGGGTCCGGCAAGACGACGCTGCTCAATCTCATAGGTGGTCTGGACGCCCCGGACTCGGGACGGGTAACCGTCGATGGCACGCCGCTCGCCGATCTCGGTGAGAGTGGGTTGTTGGAGATGCGGCGCGACCGTATCGGCTTCGTGTTCCAGTCCTTCGGGCTGATACCGATACTGAGCGCCGCCGAGAACGTCGGAGTGCCGCTGCGGCTGCGCAAGGTCCCACCGCGGGAGCGCGACGAGCGGGTCGCACTGCTGCTGTCCCTGGTGGGTCTCGCCGACCATGCCGCGCAGCGGCCCGGTGAACTCTCCGGCGGCCAGCAGCAGCGCGTCGCCATAGCCCGTGCGCTCGCCAACCGTCCCGCCCTGCTCATCGCCGATGAGCCGACCGGACAACTGGACGCCGAGACCGGCATGGAGGTGATGGAACTACTGCGCGCCGTGGTCCGCAGCGAAGGTGTCACGGCTCTGGTCGCCACCCACGACTCCAACCTTCTCGGGCTTGCCGACCGTGTCCTGGGGCTGAACGACGGCCTGATCACGGAGCAGGGCAAGGGCTGATTGGCGGGGGCGCCATCCCCCCGCTACTTCCGCCTCGCCCGGCTGCAGCGGGAGGACCTTAGCCGTGGGGAACGGCTGAAGTGGGCGGCGGCAGGGGGAGTGAGCTGGGGTGAGCACCAGCTGAGGTGAGCTGCGGCTGAGTTGATTAGCAGCCTGAAGTGAGCAACGGCTGAGGTGAGCATGAGCTGAGGTCGGCAAACGGCGGGGGAGCAAGACCTGAAGTGAGTGACGACTGAAGGGGGGAGGGGCGAGGGGGAGGAGGGGTGGGGGAGGGGGGAGGCCCCCCGGTGGGGCGGGGGCGGTGTGTGGCAGCGTCCCGGTTCGGGCGCCTGTCACCAGAGGTCGCCGTCGCGCCAGTCGCAGGTGAGGTCGGTGTCGAGGTCAAGGGGAGTGGAACCGGTGGGGAGGACGTAGATGCAGCCGTCCTCGTCGGCGGTGCGCTGGAGGCCGTTCGGGGTGAGGGCCCATGAGCGGCCGCGCCACAGTTGCCAGCCGCGGGACGCGTAGAAGTCCGCGGCCTCGTCGGAGGCGCCGAGCGCTCCGAGGTCGTAGCCGCCCCGGATGACGCGTTCCAGGGCCGCCACCATCGCCGCCCCGTGGCCACGGCCGCGCCGGTCCGCACGTACCCCGACGCCCTCCACGTATCCGCAGCGCAGCGCCCGGCTGTCGTGCAGCAGGCGGCGCTGGACCACGGAGGCGTGCCCGATCAGTTCGCCGTCCTCGTGGACCAGGGCGTGCAGGCCGCCGAGTGCGTGCTCCCAGTCCTCTGTGGTCATGTCGTCGAAGACGTCGTAGAGGAGGGTGCGGGCCGCCTTGAGGGTGGCGGTGTCCAGGTCCGAGGTGTGGGCGATGCGCACTTCGGTCCCGGCGGACGTCGTCGACGTGTTCGGTGGTGCCTCGGTCATGTGAGGCATGGTCGCAGTCGGAGCGCAGCCGGGCGACGGCATTTTTCACCCCCCGGCCTCCATCCACTTTGCCCCCCAGGCCCACCCCGCCCAGGTCGCTCATCCCTCTCGCCTCTCACCCCTTCCTCTCCACCCCCTCGCCCCCTCAGTGACGCGTCAGAAAAGGAGCGTTGGCCTGGTGCCCCGGCGGTTCGTTCGCTGTCATGGGCGGGCAGCGGGCAGCGGGCAGCGGCGGCAGTTAGCAGGGCCGGCCGGCCGTGACTGCCTGACCGCTGCCCGCCTGACCACCTCACCGATTCATCCGCGCCGCCGGAACCGGCCCCCAAGTGGCGGTGCGCGGTGCACGGCACCCAGATCGGCCAGTTGGCCCACCCCTGTCCCCTGCAGCCCTTCGCGCTTCCGCCCCATCAACCCTTGCCCCCCTCAACTCCTCGCCCGGTCATCCAACCGGCCGACAGTCACGCCGGCGGCTGCCGCACACCTCCCCGCCACCCGGCCCCACTCCCCACCCCACCTCACCCCACCCCCACTCCCCCCGGGCCCCGTGACCCATACGAGTGGTCCTCGCAGCTCACACGCCCTTCAGCGGCTCCGGCCGAGGGGTCGTCGGCCGCCCGTACCCCCGCCGCTGCCGGGGTCGCGGGGGCCCGTATCAGAGTCGCGTCAAGACCGGGCTCGAAGTCGTTACCTGGGGCTTTTGTCCCCTTGGGGGGTCGGTAGGGTCGCAGCAGGTACAGCCCGGTGGGGGCAGCCTTCACGTAAGACAATGAGGCCATGGCACGCGGCAAGCTACGGATATATCTCGGCGCGGCACCGGGCGTCGGCAAGACGTACGCGATGCTCTCCGAGGCGCACCGGCGCGTGGAGCGGGGCACGGACGCCGTCGTGGGGTTCGTCGAGCACCACGGCAGGCCCCGTACCGAGGTCATGCTGCACGGCCTGGAGCAGATTCAGCGCCGGGAGCTGGACTACCGCGACGCGGTCTTCACCGAGATGGACGTGGACGCGGTCCTGGAACGCAAGCCGGCCGTGGCGCTGGTCGACGAACTGGCGCACACCAACGTCCCCGGTTCGCGCAACGAGAAGCGCTGGCAGGACATCGAGGAGCTGCTGGACGCCGGGATCACGGTGATCTCGACGGTGAACATCCAGCATCTGGAGTCGCTCGGTGACGTCGTCGAGTCGATAACGGGCGTGCGGCAGCGCGAGACCGTGCCGGACGAGGTCGTGCGGCGGGCCGATCAGATCGAGCTTGTCGACATGTCGCCACAGGCGATCCGCCGGCGTATGGCGCACGGCAACATCTACAAGTCCGACAAGGTCGACGCCGCCCTCTCCAACTACTTCCGGCCGGGCAACCTCACGGCGCTGCGCGAGCTGGCGCTGCTGTGGGTCGCCGACCGGGTGGACGAGTACCTGCAGGAGTACCGGGCGGAGCACTCCATCAGCTCCACCTGGCAGGCGCGTGAGCGCATCGTCGTCGGGCTGACCGGCGGTCCGGAGGGGCGTACGCTCATCCGCCGCGCGGCCCGGATGGCCGCCAAGGGGTCGGGCAGCGAGGTGCTCGCCGTCTACATCGCCCGCAGCGACGGGCTGACCTCGGCCTCGCCCAAGGAGCTCGCCGTCCAGCGCACCCTGGTGGAGGACCTGGGCGGGACGTTCCACCACGTCATCGGCGACGACATACCGAGCGCGCTGCTGGAGTTCGCCCGCGGGGTGAACGCCACCCAGATCGTGCTGGGGTCGAGCCGGCGCAAGGCCTGGCAGTACGTCTTCGGGCCGGGGGTGGGCGCGACCGTCGCCCGTGAGTCCGGACCCGACCTCGACGTCCACATCGTCACCCATGACGAGGTCGCCAAGGGCCGGGGGCTGCCGGTGGCGCGCGGTGCGCGGCTGGGCCGGACCCGGATCATCACCGGCTGGCTCGTCGGCGTGGTCGGCCCGGTGCTGCTGTCGCTGCTGCTGACCGGCATCGAGAACGGTCCCGGGCTCGCCAACGACGTGCTGCTGTTCCTGTTCCTGACGGTCATGGCGGCGCTGCTCGGCGGGCAGCTGCCGGCGCTGGCGTCGGCCGCGGTCGGCTCGCTGCTGCTGAACTTCTACTTCACGCCGCCCACCCACACCCTCACGGTGAGCGACCCCAAGAACATCGTCGCCATCGTGGTCTTCTTCGCGGTGGCCGTGTCCGTCGCCTCGGTGGTGGACCTCGCCGCGCGCCGTACGCACCAGGCCGCGAGGCTGCGCGCCGAGTCGGAGATCCTGTCCTTCCTGGCGGGCAGCGTGCTGCGCGGCGAGACGACCTTGGACGCCCTGCTGGAGCGGGTGCGGGAGACGTTCGGCATGGAGACGGTGGCGCTGCTGGAGCGCACCAGCGACGTCGACCCGTGGACCTGCGCGGGCCGGGCCGGCGACGCCGACAGCGACCGGCCGCTGCTGCGCCCCGAGGACGCGGATGTCGACATGCCGGTGGGCGACCACATGGCGCTGGCGCTGACCGGCCGGGTGCTGCCCGCCGAGGACCGCCGGGTGCTGGCGGCGTTCGCCGCCCAGGCCGCCGTGGTGCTGGACCGGCAGCGGCTGGTGGGCGAGGCGGCGCGCGCCCGGGAGCTGGCCGAGGGCAACCGCATCAGGACGGCGCTGCTGGCCGCGGTCAGCCACGACCTGCGGACGCCGCTGGCGAGCATCAAGGCCTCCGTCACCTCCCTGCGCTCCGACGACGTGGCGTGGTCCCCGGAGGACGAGGCGGAGCTGCTGGCCGGTATCGAGGCCGGCGCGGACCGGCTGGACCACCTGGTGGGCAACCTCCTGGACATGTCCCGACTGCAGACCGGCACGGTCACACCGCTGATCCGCGAGATCGATCTCGACGAGGTGGTGCCGATGGCGCTGGGCGGCGTACCGGAGGGGAGCGTCACCCTGGACATCCCCGAGGAGCTGCCGATCGTCGCGGTCGATCCGGGGCTGCTGGAACGTTCGGTCGCCAACCTCGTCGAGAACGCCGTGAAGTACAGCCCGGACGGCGAGGCGGTGCTGGTCGCGGCCAGCGCGCTGGGCGAGCGGGTGGAGCTGCGGATCGTCGACCGCGGTCCGGGCGTTCCCGACAGTGCCAAGGACCGGATCTTCGAGCCGTTCCAGCGCTACGGAGACGCCCCGCGCGGCGCCGGGGTGGGCCTGGGCCTCGCCGTGGCGCGCGGCTTCGTGGAGGCGATGGGCGGCACGCTCGCCGCCGAGGACACCCCCGGAGGCGGGATGTCGATGGTCCTCACCCTCCGGGCCGCGCCCGGCCGGCCGCCGGTCAGGCCCGACCTGCCCGCTCAGGCCACGACGTGAGCGAGCGAGGCGAGCGAACCGTCGAAAGGCGCGCGCCCGGCGCATGCGAGGCCGAGCGAAGCGAGGTTTCGGCATGAGCCGGGCCGTAAGGACCACACTCAGCACACACCCCGCGGGTTCGGCCCGCGGGACGACGACACCACGAGGAGAACGCCAGTGAACCGGGTGCTTGTGGTCGATGACGAGCCGCAGATCGTCCGCGCCCTCGTGATCAACCTGAAGGCGCGCAAGTACGAGGTCGACGCCGCCCCCGACGGGGCGACCGCCCTGAAGCTCGCCGCCGCCCGCCACCCCGATGTCATCGTCCTCGACCTCGGGCTGCCCGATATGGACGGCGTCGAGGTGATCAAGGGACTGCGGGGTTGGACGCGGGTGCCGATCCTGGTGCTCTCGGCGCGGCAGACCTCCGACGAGAAGGTCGAGGCGCTGGACGCGGGCGCGGACGACTACGTCACCAAGCCGTTCGGCATGGACGAGCTGCTGGCCCGGCTGCGGGCGGCGGTGCGCCGGGCCGAGCCGACCGGGCCGGCCGAGGACGAGGTGATCGTGGAGACCGAGGGGTTCACCGTCGACCTCGCCGCCAAGAAGGTCAACCGCGGCGGCCGGGACATCCGGTTGACCCCCACCGAGTGGCATCTGCTGGAGGTCTTGGTCCGCAACGCCGGCCGGCTGGTCAGCCAGAAGCAGCTGCTCCAGGAGGTCTGGGGCCCCTCGTACGGCACCGAGACCAACTATCTGCGGGTCTACATGGCCCAGCTCCGCCGCAAGCTGGAGGGCGACCCCTCCCACCCGAAGCACTTCATCACGGAGCCGGGGATGGGGTACCGCTTCGAGCAGTAGGGCCCGTGCGGTGTCCGAGCGGTACGGCCCCGTGCGGCGGGGGCGGGGCCCGGCTGGTCGCGTACGGAGTACGGAGTTCCCCGGGCGGTGCGGGACGGCGGGCCGACGACGTGCGTGCGGAGTCGGTGTGCGGGCCGTGATTCCGGGGCCCGGCCACCGGTACGCTGGGTTTCATGAGTGCAGGTACCCGACCCGAGAAGCCGGCCGGTCGCTTTCGCCGGCTGCTCGACAGGCTGTCCTCCTCCGAGGAGGAGCTGCAGTCCGCCGAGCTGCAGCAGGATGCGCAGGACGCGGGGTGCACCCGTATCTGCGACTGCGACGACCGGCAGATAGTCAAGGTCACCGGCACCCTGCGGCATGTCACGCTGCGGCCGCGCGCCGGTGTGCCCGCGCTCGAGGCGGAGCTGTTCGACGGCTCCGCCGCGCTCGACGTGGTGTGGCTGGGCCGCCGCTCCATCGTCGGGATAGAGCCGGGCCGCAAGCTCATCGCCTCGGGCCGGGTCTCGCTGAGCCACGGACGCCGGGTGCTCTTCAACCCGAAGTACGAACTCCGACCGCTCGGACAGGAGTAGCCGGTGACGTCTTACGACCGACCGACCACTGACGCGGATGCCGACAGCCGTCACGACGGCTCCGCACCACCCCCGAACCAGACCGGCGCCGACGGGGCGGCCGACGGCAGACAGATCACCGAGGCGGCGCTGTTCGAGGCGTTCGGCGGGGTACGCGGCATGGTGGAGACCGTTCTCCCCGGCCTGCTGTTCGTCGCGATCTTCACGGTCAACAAGGACCTGCACGTCTCGGCGATCGCCGCCCTGGCGGTCTCGCTGGTGATGGCGGCCGTCCGCCTGATCCGCAGGGACACCGTCAAGCACGCCTTCAGCGGTGTCTTCGGGGTGGCCTTCGGCGTGGTCTTCGCGATGATGACCGGCAACGCCAAGGACTTCTATCTGCCGGGCATGCTGTACACCCTCGGGCTCGCCCTGGCGTACATCATCACCACGCTCGCCGGGGCCCCGCTGATCGGGCTGATCCTGGGCCCGGTGTTCAAGGAGAACCTCTCCTGGCGCACCCGCAACCCGGGGCGGAAGAAGGCGTACGCCAAGGCCAGCTGGGCCTGGGGCCTGATCCTGCTCGCCAAGTGCGCGATCCTCTTCCCGCTGTACTGGTGGGCTGACACCACTCAGCTCGGCTGGGTGCTGATCGCGCTGAAGATCCCGCCGTTCCTGCTCGCGGTCTATCTGACCTGGGTCTTCCTGGCGAAGGCGCCGCCGCCGATCGATGTCTTCGCCGAGATGGAGGCGAAGGAGAAGGCCGAGCAGGAGGCCGAGGAGCGGCGCCGCACCGAACGCGAGACCCTGGACCGGGTCGCCGACGACCTGTACAAGGACGCGGCGGCGGAGGCGGCCACCGAGCGCCCGCCGGGGGCGCCGCGGCACCGCCGCTGACGCCCGGCCGGCGGGGCGCACTGCCGTCGGCCGAGCCAACGGAGCAACGCACCGGGGCCCGGGAACCGCACATGGTTCCCGGGCCCCGGTGCGTTGCACGGCGCTGCTACGGCCGCGTCGACGGCGGCATCACGCCTCTTCGCGCCGCACCGACAGCAGGTCCTCCAGCTGCTCCTCACGCGACTGGGCCGCGACGAACAGCAGCTCGTCGCCCGCCTCCAGCGCGTCCTCCTTGTTCGGCGTGAGCACCCGCGTACCGCGGATGATCGTGACCAGGGAGGTGTCCTCGGGCCAGTCCACATCGCCGACGCGGGTACCGGCCAGCGCGGCCTCGGGGGGCAGCGTCAGCTCGACGAGGTTGGCGTCGCCGTGGCTGAAGCGCAGCAGCCGTACGAGGTCGCCGACGCTCACCGCCTCCTCGACCAGGGCCGACATCAGACGCGGCGTGGAGACCGCGACGTCGACGCCCCAGGCCTCGTTGAACAGCCACTCGTTCTTCGGGTTGTTCACCCGGGCGACCACCCGGGGCACGCCGTACTCGGTCTTGGCGAGCAGCGAGACGACGAGGTTGACCTTGTCGTCGCCGGTCGCGGCGATCACGACGTTGCAGCGCTGCAGCGCGGCCTCGTCCAGCGAGGTGATCTCGCAGGCGTCGGCCAGCAGCCACTCCGCCAGCGGCACCCGCTCGACCGAGATGGCGGTCGGCGCCTTGTCGATGAGCAGGATCTCGTGACCGTTCTCCAGGAGCTCACCGGCGATGGAACGGCCCACCGCGCCGGCGCCTGCGATAGCGACCCTCATGCGTGCGCCTCCTCGGGACCCGTGGCGAATGCCGCCTCGACCTTCTCGACCTCGTCGCTGCGCATCATCACATGCACCAGATCGCCCTCCTGCAGCACCGTCTGCGAGGTCGGCAGCATCGCCTCGCCCAGCCGGGTGAGGAAGGCCACGCGTACGCCGGTCTCCTCCTGCAGGGTGCTGATCTTGTGCCCGACCCAGGAGGCCGCGGTGTGCACCTCGGCGAGCTGGACGCCGCCGCTGGGGTCGCGCCACAGCGGCTCGGCGCCCGACGGCAGCAGCCGGCGCAGCATCTGGTCGGCCGTCCAGCGGACGGTGGCGACGGTGGGGATGCCCAGGCGCTGGTAGACCTCGGCGCGGCGGGGGTCGTAGATACGGGCCGCGACGTTCTCGACGCCGAACATCTCGCGGGCCACCCGGGCGGCGATGATGTTGGAGTTGTCGCCGCTGGAGACGGCCGCGAAGGCGCCGGCCTCCTCGATGCCCGCCTCACGCAGGGTGTCCTGGTCGAAGCCGACGCCGGTGACCCGGCGGCCGCCGAAGGAAGAGCCCAGGCGCCGGAACGCGGTCGGGTCCTGGTCGATCACCGCGATGGTGTGCCCCTGGCTCTCCAGGGTCTGCGCGAGCGCGGAGCCGACGCGGCCGCACCCCATGATGACGATGTGCATGCTGATTACCCCGTGCCCTGTACTAGCGCGCTGTCCTGCACAAACACCCTGCTCACTACTTTCTTCTCCCAGTACCGGCGACACGAAGCCACGGCTCGCGTTACGGATCGGGTGCGGTAACGGGAGCGCCGGGCGCACCACGGTCCGGTACAACCGTAGCCGTAATGCCGCTCCTCGTAGGGGGCGCGGTGGGCCGCGGACGGATGCGGGCCGGCCGGGTATGCGGCGGTGTGCCGCGCCGGGCTGCGCCGCGGCGCGCCCGTAAGGCACGCTACGAGGTGTGTCCAACCTGCCTCTGCCACCCCAACAGGACCCCGCCACCCCGCACATGGTGGTCTGCGGCGACGATGCGCTCGCGCACCGGCTCGCCGCCGAGCTCCGGGACGTCTACGGCGAACGGGTGACGCTCGTCGTCCCCTCCGCCCGCGAGACGCACCGGCCGCGGATCCCGCCGCCGGCCCGCGCGCTCGGCCGGGCGACCGCGCTGCTCGGCCGGATGTCGGCGGCGATGTCGCGGACGGCGCTGCTGCCGCCGGAGGAGCCGGGGGACGGCGAGCCGGCGCCGGAGGCGACGTTACGGGTGCTGGAGTCGGCGCAGCCGGACGACGCGGCGCTGACCGCGGCGCGCATCGTCGAGGCGGAGGCGCTGGCGCTGGTCTACGACGACGATGAGCTCAACATCCACGCCGCGCTGCGCGCCCGCCGGCTCAATCCCCGGCTGCGGCTGGTCATCCGGCTCTACAACCGCAAACTCGGTCAGCATCTGGCGGAGTTGCTCGACCAGGCCGCGGCGGTCGCCGCCCAGGCGGCCGGGGACGCGGCGGGCGGCGGGGACGCGGGGGTCGATGCCTCCACGACCGTGCTGTCCGACGCCGACACCGTGGCGCCGGCGCTGGTGGCCACCGCGGTCGCCGGGACCAGCAAGGTCATCGAGGCGGACGGGCTGCTGCTGCGGGCCGTGGAGCGTGCGCCGGTGCCTCCCGGCCGGCTGGGCGATCCCGGCCTGTGCACGCTGGCGCTGCTCTCCGCGTCCGCCGGCGACCCCGCGGCCGTAGCCGACGGCTCCGCGGGCGTGCCGGGTGCGGCGGCCGGCGACGAGGGGCCCGTCCTGCTGCCGGACGAGGCCGTCGCCGAGGCCGCGTCCGGCTGCGGCACCGTCGTCCTGGAGACCGTCTCCTATACGGGGCGGCCGGTGCGCCGCCACTGGCTGCGCGGCCGGGGCGCGCCGGTCGCCTCGCTCTTCTCCCGGCGGCTGCGCTGGTCGCTGGCCGGCATCGTCGGCGCGGTGGTGGCGCTGGCCGTCGCCTCGTGGCTGACCGTCGGCGAGAACCCGGTGCACGCCGCGTATCTCACGCTGCTGGACCTCTTCGCGATCAACGATCCGGCGGTCGACGCGCCGCTGCCCCGCAAGATCCTTCAGCTGCTGTCCGGGCTGACCGGTCTGCTGCTGCTTCCGGTGCTGGTCGCGGCGGCGTTCGAGGGGCTGGGCACCTTCCGCAGCGCGTCGGCGCTGCGGCGGCCACCGCGCGGGCTGTCGGGGCATGTGGTGCTGCTGGGCCTCGGCAAGGTCGGCACCCGGGTCCTGGCCCGGCTGCACGAGATGGGCATCCCCGTGGTGTGCATCGAGGGGGACCCGGAGGCGCGGGGCATCGCGCTGGCCCGGCGGCTGCGGGTGCCGACCGTCCTGGGGGACGTCACTCAGGAGGGCGTCCTGGAGGCCGCGATGATCGACCGGGCGGCCACGCTGCTGGCGCTGACCAGCGAGGACACCACGAATCTGGAGGCCGCTCTCTACGCCCGCTCGGTCACGCCGCAGCTGCGGGTGACGCTGCGGCTGTTCGACGACCGGTTCGCCACCGCCGTCTACCGCACTCTGCGCGCCGCGCACCCCAGGGCGCTGACCCGCAGCCGTAGCACCTCCTTCCTGGCGGCGCCCGCCTTCGCCGGCGCGATGATGGGGCGGCAGATCCTGGGGGCCATCCCGGTCGAGCGCCGGGTGCTGCTGGTCGCCAGGGTCGAGGTCCGCGGCCATGCCGCGCTGGAGGGCCGTACGGTCGCCGAGGTGCTGCGGCCGGGGCGGCTGCGGCTGCTGGCGGTCGACACCTCGGCGCCGGACGACCCCGAGCCGGACGCCCCGGCCGCCGCACCGGCGGACGCCGCGGGCGGGGAGCGGGGGCCGGCGCACCTGGTGCACGAGCTGGGCGACGGCTATGTCCTGCGGCCCCAGGACCGGGTGCTGCTGGTCACCACCCGGCAGGGGCTGGGCGATCTGCACTCCCGGCGCTCACGGGCGGCCGGGGCCGCCACGCGTCCGGGCTGACGTGACGCCCGGGCTGACGTGACGCCCGGGCTGACGTGACGAACGCCACCAAGGCCGCCGGTGGCGGGGGCTGCGTGCACACGACGTGCGGATCTTGTGGAGGTGGCGGTCCGGGACGGGCCGCGAGCAGGGCAGGTGCGAACCGCCGCACGCCATGCTCCTCGCCCGTGCGGGTGGCGGGTGGGCACGGGGCTTGACGAAGCCTTAGCATCCTCGGGTGTCCAAACTGACCGACGTGCCCAAACGGATCTTGATCGGGCGCGCACTGCGCAGCGACAAGCTGGGGGAGACCCTGCTTCCCAAGCGCATCGCACTCCCCGTCTTCGCCTCCGACCCGCTCTCCTCCGTGGCCTACGCGCCGGGCGAGGTGCTGCTCGTCCTGTCCGTCGCGGGTGTCTCTGCGTACACCTTCAGCCCCTGGATCGCGGTCGCGGTCGTGGTGCTGATGTTCACCGTCGTCGCGTCGTACCGGCAGAACGTGCACGCCTACCCGAGCGGCGGTGGTGACTACGAGGTCGCCACCACCAACCTCGGCCCCAAGGCCGGTCTCACCGTCGCCAGCGCCCTGCTGGTCGACTATGTGCTGACCGTCGCGGTCTCGATCTCCTCCGGAATCGAGAACCTGGGCTCCGCGATCCCGTTCGTCGTCGAGCACAAGACGCTCTGCGCGGTCGCCGTCATCGTCCTGCTGACGCTGATGAACCTGCGCGGCGTCAGGGAGTCCGGCAAGCTCTTCGCGATCCCGACGTATGTCTTCGTCGCCGGCGTCTTCATCATGATCGCCTGGGGCGTGATCCGCGCCGTGGTCATGGGCGACACCATGAAGGCGCCCACCGCCGACTACACCATCCACGCCGAACAGGGCGGCCTGGCCGGCTTCGCCCTGATCTTCCTCCTGCTGCGCGCCTTCTCCTCCGGCTGCGCCGCGCTGACCGGCGTCGAGGCGATCTCCAACGGCGTGCCCGCCTTCCGCAAGCCGAAGTCGAAGAACGCCGCGACCACCCTCGCCCTCATGGGCGGCCTGGCCGTCACGATGTTCTGCGGCATCATCGGCCTGGCCATGGCCACCAACGTGCGGATGGCGGAGAACCCCGCCAAGGACCTGCTCGACCACGGCACGCCGCTCGGTTCCGGCTACACCCAGAACCCGGTCATCTCGCAGGTCGCCGAGGCGGTCTTCGGCAAGGGCAGCTTCCTGTTCGTGGTCCTCGCCGCGGCCACCGCCCTGGTCCTCTTCCTCGCCGCGAACACCGCCTACAACGGCTTCCCGCTGCTCGGCTCGATCCTCGCCCAGGACCGCTATCTGCCGCGCCAGCTGCACACCCGCGGCGACCGCCTGGCGTTCTCCAACGGCATCGTGCTGCTGGCCGGTGCCGCCGCGATACTCGTCTACCTCTACGGCGCCGACTCCACCAGGCTCATCCAGCTCTACATCGTGGGCGTCTTCGTCTCGTTCACGCTCAGCCAGACCGGCATGGTCCGCCACTGGAACCGCCATCTGCTGACCGAGAGGGACCCGGCCAAGCGCCACCGGATGCACCGCTCGCGCGCCATCAACGCCTTCGGTGCCTTCTTCACCGGCCTGGTCCTGGTCGTCGTCCTGCTGACCAAGTTCACCCACGGCGCCTGGGTGGCCCTCCTCGGCATGGTCATCTTCTTCGTGACGATGTCCGCGATCCGCCGCCACTACGACCGGGTCGCCGACGAGATCGCCGCCGAGGACACCCCCGACGACGATGTCGTACGGCCCTCCCGGGTCCACTCGATCGTCCTGGTCTCCAAGGTCCACAAGCCCACCCTGCGTGCCTTGAACTACGCCAAGCTGATGCGCACCGACACGCTCGAAGCGGTCAGCGTGGACGTGGACCAGGCCGACACCCGGGCCCTGCGGGAGGAGTGGGAGCGCCGCGGCATCGAGGTGCCGCTGAAGGTCCTGGCCTCCCCGTACCGCGAGATCACCCGGCCGATCATCGACTACGTCAAGTCGCTGCGCCGGGAGAGCCCCCGCGACGCCGTCTCCGTCTACATCCCCGAGTACGTCGTCGGCCACTGGTACGAGCACCTGCTGCACAACCAGTCCGCGCTGCGTCTCAAGGGCCGCCTGCTGTTCACCCCCGGCGTCATGGTCACCTCCGTGCCCTGGCAGCTGGACTCCTCCGAGGCCGCCAAGCTGCGGGCCCGCAAGCGCGCCGAGTGGAACGCTCCGGGTGCGGTGCGCCGCGGCCCGGTCGCCCAACCGAAGAAGGAGAAGGCGGCCACGAAGAAGTAACGGCCGCGACGAAGGCTCGCAGGGCCGGCGCCGGCCGCCGCGGGCCGGGCCATCACACGGCGGGACGTACAATGGACGGCTGGCGTCCCGCCGTCCCGTCCCGCCGTAATGCCCGGCACCACCCCACCCCAGGAGCCCTCCCGCCATGCAGGCAGAACCCAAGAAGTCGCTGGTCGGCGAGGAGTACGAGGTCGAGGTCGGCCCGGTCGCGCACGGCGGCCACTGCATCGCCCGCACCGACGAGGGGCAGGTGCTGTTCGTCCGCCACGCGCTGCCCGGTGAGCGCGTCACGGCCCGCGTCACCGACGGCGAAGAGGGCGCCCGCTTCCTGCGCGCGGACGCGGTGCGGATCCTGACGGCCTCCAAGGACCGGGTCGAGGCCCCCTGCCCGTTCTCCGGCCCCGGCCGCTGCGGCGGCTGCGACTGGCAGCACGCCGCGCCCGGCGCCCAGCGCCGCCTGAAGTCCTCGGTCATCGCCGAACAGCTCCAGCGCCTGGCCGGACTCTCCCCCGAGGACGCCGGCTGGGACGGCACCGTCGAGCCCGCCCCCGGCGACAAGGTCGCCAAGGGCGAGGTGCCGGCCTGGCGCACCCGAGTCCAGTACGCCATCGACGCCGAAGGCCACGTCGGCCTGCGCAAGCACCGCTCCCACGACGTCGAGCCGATCACCCACTGCATGATCGCCGCCCCCGGCGTCTCGGAACTCGGCGTCGAGAAGCGCGACTGGCCGCAGATCGCCACCGTCGAGGCGATCGCCGCCACCGGCTCCCACGACCGCCAGGTCATCCTCACCCCGAGCCCCGGCGGCCGCCTCCCGATCGTCGAACTCGACAAGCCGGTCTCGGTCATGCGGGTGGGCGAGAAGGACGGCGGGGTGCACCGCGTCCACGGCCGCCCCTTCGTCCGCGAACGCGCCGCCGACCGCACCTGGCGGGTCGGCAGCGGCGGCTTCTGGCAGGTCCACCCGAAGGCCGCCGACCTCCTCGTCGAGGCCGTCATGCAGGGCCTGATGCCCAAGAAGGGCGATATGGCCCTCGACCTGTACTGCGGCGTCGGCCTGTTCGCCGGAGCCCTCGCCGAACGCGTCGGCGACAAGGGCGCGGTCCTCGGCATCGAATCCGGCAAGCGCGCCGTCGAGGACGCCCGCCACAACCTCGCCGACCTCGACCGCGTCCGCATCGAACACGGCAAGGTCGAGTCGATCCTCCCCCGCACCGGCATCACCGACGTCGACCTCGTCGTCCTCGACCCACCCCGCGCCGGCGCCGGCAAGCAGACCGTCCACCACCTCGCCTCCCTCACCCCCCGCCGCATCGCCTACGTCGCCTGCGACCCGGCGGCCCTGGCCCGCGACCTGAAGTACTTCGCGGAGGTTGGGTACGCGCCGCGGCGGATGCGGGCGTTCGATCTGTTTCCGGTTACGCATCATGTGGAGTGTGTGGTGATTTTGGAGCGGGCTGGTAAGGGCGCCTGACCTGCTGATTTCCTTTTTCTTTACGTTTCTGGCGGATGGTGTCGACCTGTTTCCCGGAGCGCACCATGTGCTGCGTGTCTTGCGGCTGGCGTGAGGCTCCTGACCTGCTGTTTCGGGTGGCAGTGTGTGCGGTGTCGGGCCTGTCCTGTCGATCGCCGCAAGCCGCTGTGGGGTGATCCTGACGCTCGTTTGACGCTGGCTCTGATGGGGATTCAGGTGTCGCTCCGCTCCGAGGCATTCCTCCGCCTCTGTCAGGTACCGCCCCACCGGGCCCAGGGCCAGCATTCCGCTAGCGGCATCGGCGTCGTGTTTTGCACAGGCGTCGCGCAGGGCAGCCTCGGGCGCGTGCGGCGATTCCGCGCTCGCCGCTTGCCGGGTGGCGGCTGCGCGCCGTGGAACCCGAGTTGCGCGGACCCGCTATTCCTAGGCACGACATGGGCGTGGGCCCGGCTGCGGAACGACTCCCGTACGGACGCTCCGACGGCCGGACCGTCATCGAAGGGCACGATTGGTACGTTCGTGGCACCGGCGACACGCAGATGCCCAGCGGCACTGGGGCTACTTCTACGAGGAGGACGCGATAGGGCTCCGTCAGTCCGCCGGACTCGCGGTGGAGCAGGGAAAGGAGATCAAGCCCACGGAGATCGTGGGTTCTGCCAAGACCCCAGAGCTACACGGTAGCTCTGGGCCACGGCCTTTGAATGCTGAACGGATCAACTACGGTAGCCAAGGGCACCCTTGCTCAGCAAGATGCTCAAGCCCAACATGGGCCCGGTGCACCTCGCTGTTTGCCGGAAAGAGGGGAAGAAATATCCGCCGGCCCCTCCTCGGGCGAAGGGCGGCTGGGCCCGCACCCGAGCAGCGCACCGAGGGGGCAGCTGCCTCCACCCCGCGCTCCTGTCACTTCTGCGGATCCATGGATCGCAACAGCTCGAGCAACCCCTGCGCCGGCAGCAACTGATCATCGGTGACGGGATCCGGACTGAAGTGCATCAGGCTGTTGCGGAACTGGCGGGCCTCCTCAAGTGCGGTCAGGAAGTGCTGCCGGTCGATAGCCCAGCCAAGAGCTGCCCAGTTGTCGGGCTCCTTGAGCAGGTGCCCGTACGCTCCGAACGTCAGGTTGGCGGCCGAGTTCACTCGGGAGGAGCGCCGACCGGGAACCACTGCGCGGATGCGGTCGAGCGGAATGCATCGGTCGACCACGCGGCGCAGCCGCTGCTCGATCTCCTCGACGAGGACGAACGGGCGTACCCGCGTGCCGAATTGGACCGTGAGATCGGATGCCGTGACCAGGCCGCAGACCTTGTGGTCGTGATCGCGCACGAAGACGTATCCGGTCTGCTGGACGGTGCCGATCCAGTCGAGCAGGTCGTCCGACCGGTCGGCCTCCAGTCCTCTGACCGTCGCGGCAGCCAAGTCCGCCTGATGATCGGCCATACGGGCACGCCCGATCGATTCCCAGCTGACGACTCCCCGCAGACGTCCGTCCGTGTCCAGGACCGGTAGCTGGCTGTAGCCCCGCAGTACCAGCAGCGTCATGGCGGTCTGCAAGCTGTCCCCGACATGTACGCACTCAGGCATACGGTTTGCGGATTCGAGGTTGCTCACCCGGTAGGCGACAGCCTCCGTCGGCGACTCCTCGTCCGCCAGGTGGCCGACGGCGTGCAGGGCGCTCTGGACCGCGGAGGTCAAGCCGGTGGTGCCGGTAAGCCTCGTCACGGCACTGGTTCCCGCCTCGTCGGGTTCGGCACCGCCCGCGAGTACCGTGATCTTGCTATCGATACTGCCCTCGGTGAAAGGCGGCACCGTCACCAGGCCGCGCTCGTCGAGATCGTTCTTGATCTGTTCCACGGCGGCCGGGTACCGACGTTGGACTCCCCAGATGGCCAGAAAGTCCCGGACGGACAGGGTCAGCGGCTCGTCGGCGGTGCGGCGACGCACCTCCTCGTACAGCTTGGTTGGCTCTGTCAGGCTGGCGGCGAACTCGTCGGCATCGGGCCGTCCAGGATCGGGCTTTCCCTCGGCCAGGGCGGCCGTGCGTTCCGCCGCTGAGAACCTGCTGAGCTCGAAGACGGTCAGCAAAGATCCCATGCTGTCCAGGAGATCGGGCTGGATCGCCTGTCGGTCGATGTCCTTGACCAGCCACTCCACCCGGCGGACGTGACGCGGGCGGTCCACAGCTTCCGCCTGGTACTCGTACCCGCCCGCGACGCGCCCGATCGCCACGCGAGAGGACCTCAGTGGCAGTACCACGAGATCCCCCGGCTGGATCTCGTGGGCGAACCTGTAGAGCTGGCCTGTCCAGTTTCCGACCGTGTAAGGGCCCTCGTCGGGGTAGGCGGCGGCCACGGCCGCCTTGATGTCCTCACGCGTGGTGACGTCGGTCAGGTCCCCCAGCCCCTGCCAACCGACCAGAAGAGCACCTTCTTCCAACGCCGCGTGCTCCCGCTCACCGTTCTCTCCAGCCCGTACCACCCAGGCCCGCATGCCGCCCCCTCCTGAAAGAACATGTCACGCGACTCGTGAAGCGGGACCGTATGTGCTCCACGCTCCACCATGCACACATTCAAGCCATGCGGAGAATGGGTGCCGACGTTCTCGTCAGAGACCATCTGCGATGTGATCCCCTTCCGTAGACTGACCGGCAGCAGGGCGGCCGGGGGGTCGTGACGAGAGCGTGGGGGTACGAGAACGCCGATGAAGCCGCTGGACGCCGATGGAGACCCGCGTGTGCTGGGGCCGTTCGAACTGCTCGCACGGCTGGGGGAGGGCGGCATGGGCGTGGCCTATCTCGCCCGCCGGATTCCGCTGGACGGTCTCACGGACGAACTGACCACGACCTACCACCTTGTCGAGCCCGACGAGGGCACGGACGTCGCCGAACCGCGGCTCGCCGTCGTCAAGATGATCCAGCCACACTTGTTGGACAAGCCAGGTGCCCGGAAGCGGTTCGACAGGGAGATCGAGA
This sequence comes from Streptomyces sirii, assembly GCF_045690365.1. Lineage (NCBI taxonomy): Bacteria > Bacillati > Actinomycetota > Actinomycetes > Kitasatosporales > Streptomycetaceae > Streptomyces > Streptomyces sirii. The sequence continues at coordinate 6,753,717 of NZ_CP147982.1, forward strand.
CAGTCCGGGCCGTCGTCAGCGACCGTGTGCCCGCGCTCCTCGCGGCCGACACGGACGCGGTGGAACCGTGGTTCGCCATGGACTACGTCGAGGGTCCGTCGCTGGACAGGATGGTGAAGGAAGCCGGCACCTTCTCCGTGGGCCCGTACGTCGCCCTCGGTCTCCACCTGGTGGACGCGCTGAGGGCCATCCATGGCACGGGCCTGCTGCACCGGGACCTCAAGCCGGAAAACGTGGTGCTGGGACCGGACGGCCCGGTCGTCCTGGACTTCGGGTTGGCCACTCTCATCGAGCGGCGGACCAGCCAGGCGATCACCGGTCCTGGTGAAGCCTGGGGAACCAAGCCGTACATGTCCTACGAGCAGCTGCACGACTTCCCCAACGCCAAGGAACCGACAGATGTATACGCGCTCGGCGCCACGCTGTTTTTCGCACTGACGGGCAGACCGCCCTACCCCCAGCAGCCTCTGCTCACGCCGCCGCACTGGCACGGCGTCGGCGCGGAGTTTCGTCCGCTGCTCGCGCAGATACTGGTGGACGTGCCCGGCCTCCGACCGGATCTGGATCGGGTGGAGACGGGGCTGCGGGTTCTCCTCCACGAGGCTCAGCTGACCAAGGACCTGGCGTTCGAGGAACTGCGGGAGTTGGTGAAAAGGGCCGACCTGGCACCGGAGCTGCCCCCCGAGGCGCGTTCCGGTGCTGTGGACCCAGCGGTCCGGGATCTAGCCCAGCGCGCGGTCGACGCGGGGGTGGCGCCCGACGCCCCGTGGGCCGGCGGCTTGCCGGACGATCTGTCGAGCGGCGGCGCCGGTTTCTTCGGCATCGTCGACACCGATGACATCGAACTAGCCGAGGACAGCGCTGATCACGGCGCTCCCGCCGGGTACACTCCGACGGTCATCGACCGGCCCGAGGCGCAGCCCACCGAACCGCTTCCCGAGCCGGTCCGGACCCCCTCAGACGGGGGCCCTGACGCGCCCTCTGCCGAAGACCCCGCCCTGACCAGCTACCCCCTTCAGCCTCCGCGGCCGGACGAAGAACCGTCCCCGGACGCGCCGCCCGCAGCTCCTCCCCGTACCGCACTGCGCGTCGCCCAACGGCTGAGGAAGGCATACGCACACCGCGGAAAGCTGTGAGCGTCGCGCACCAGCGGACGAGGAGCCCAGCGGTGCTGCTCTGAAGCGCGGCACACGGCCCTCCCGACGCCCGTTGGTCCGCTCTCGTCCCGATCGGTCGCGAACTCCCGAGCCGTCCCCGGTCCGCTTCCCATCCCGCCCCTACGGGGTCCTAGGCTTCAGGGGACTCCGCACCCGGCGGCGTCACAGACCGCACCGGCTTCGTCACCGAAGCACCCTCCCGTACGACCCGAAAGGAACCGCACACCATGTCCGACGCCGTGCCCGGCAGCACCGAGGCCCGCCCCGCCGCCCAGGCCCCGGCGGCGCCCGAGGCGGCCCTGCCCGCCGGCACGATGATCGAGGTGCGTGACGAGGAGTGGATGGTCCGCAACAGCGCGGAGGTGCGGCCCGGTGAGGTCCTGATCGAGGCGGTCGGCGCCTCGGAGCTGGTGCGCGGCCAGGAAGCCCGGTTCCTCGTGCCCACGATGGACCGGATGCGGATCCTTCTCCCCGAGGACACTGAACTCCTCGGCGACCGGTCGCCGCACTTTCGGCGCAGCCGTCTCTTCTTGGAGGCCGTGCTGCGCAAGACCCCGCTGCCCCAGACCGAGCGCCGACTGGCACTCGCCGACGGCTTCCTCCTCGACCGCATGGACTACCAGTTGCGTCCCGCCGCGAAGGCCGTCGCGAATCCGTTGCGGCCGCGGCTGCTGATCGGCGACGTCGTGGGGCTCGGCAAGACCCTGGAGATTGGGGTCCTGCTCAGTGAGCTGATCCGGCGCGGCCGGGGCGAGCGCATCCTCGTCGTCACGCCCGCTCCCGTACTCGAACAGTTCCAGCACGAGATGTGGACACGCTTCTCGCTGCCGCTGGTCCGTCTGGACAGTGCCGGTATCGCCCGGATCGAGCGGAAGATCCCGGCGGGCCGCAATCCGTTCACGTACTTCAAGCGCGTGATCATCTCCATGGACACCCTCAAGAACCCCAAGCGCTACCGCCCGTGGCTGGAGCACATCCGGTGGGACGCCGTGGTCATCGACGAGTCCCACAACCTCATCAACCAGGGCAGCGACCGGCGAGCCCTCGCCGACCTGCTGGCCGAGCGCACGGACGCCCTCGTGCTGGCGAGTGCCACCCCGCACAACGGCGACATGCAGGCGTTCACCGGACTGATCCGCCTCCTCGACCCCATGGCGGTCAAGGACCCCCGCAGTCCGAAGGCCGAAGAGCTGGACCATCTGATGCTGCGGCGCACCAAGGTCAGCGCTGAAGTCGTCGATCAGCTGAAGGACCACTGGGCACCGCGCGGCAGCTCCCATCCGGTGCGCTGCCAGGCGAACGAGCTGGAGGAAGAGGTCTTCCAGGAACTCGCCCTGAACTGGCTGAAGAAGCCCGATGCGGAAGCCGGCACGGAGGACCGCCTGTTCCCGTACGTCCTGCTCAAGTCGTTTCTCTCCTCGCACCGCGCCCTGTTCGTCACGGCCCGGCAAAGGCTCACCAAGACGGGTCACCGCCTCCCCGAAGGCCACAAGATCTCCGACGAGTCGCTGTCCGGCACCGAGGCGCACACCCCCGAGGCGGCCTCCCTCCTGCGCCTCATGGAGCTCGCCCGGGCCATCGAGCGCGCGGCCGCCGGGACCGGCGGGCTTACCGCCACCTCCAAGCTCAGGGGACTGGTCGAGGAGCTGACCCGCATCGGCGTGAAGGCGGGCAGCACGGTCCGCGCGGTGGTCTTCTCCGAGCGTCGCGAGACCCTCGACTGGCTCGGCGAGGTGCTGCCGTCGCTGCTCGGTTGGAAAGACCCGGAGGGCGCCAGGGCCGCCGTCAAGGTGCTGCACAGCACCGGCGTCTCCGACCGGGTGCAGATGGAGTACGTCGACGAGTTTGCGCGCGCGGGCGGAGACGTCCGGCTGCTGCTGACCGGCGACGGCGCTTCCGAGGGCGTCAACCTGCACCGCCAGTGCCACCACCTGATCCACTGGGATCTGCCGTGGAGTCTGATCAGGGTCGAGCAGCGCAACGGCCGCATCGACCGCTACGGGCAGACCCGGCCGCCCGAGTTCCGCGCGATGATCCTCGAATCGGCCGTCGAAGGCGCGCTCGATGACACCGGCATTGCCGAGAAGGTCCTCGCCCGCGAGGCGAAGGTGCATGCCGTCCTCGGCGCCGTGGAGGCGGCAACCAAGGAGAACGACGGCGCCCTGGAGGAGAAGCGCGTCATGGAGGCGCTGCTCAAGGGGGAGGCACCCCAGCAGGCGGTGGCGGACTTGGAGGCCACCCGCCTGGACGACGGGTGCGCCTCGGCGGACCTACCCCTCGCGCAGCAGCTGAACGCCGAGTTCGGCACCGAAGGCGACCCGTTCGACGACTCCGGTTTCGACTTCGACACGGAGTACGACGGTGACGCGGGCTTCGATTTCGACGTCTCTCCGGACGCCGAGGACCACTCCGGGCATACCCAGGACGCCTCACCGGAGCAGGTCTCCGCTGCGCAGGAGACACCTGCTCCCCTCCACTTCGTCGAGGAGCTGCGCCTGTTCAAGGACCGCCGCGAGTACGTTCTCGCCGGCCTCGCGGAACTGGCTGACCTGGAGCCCTTCCGTCTGGACACCACTGTGAACGGCACCGACCTCAGCTTCGACACACCGGAGGACCTCGCCGACCGGCTCGACGTGCTTCCCGCCGGCTACCTGCGCGACCAGGGCATCACCCGTCGGATGAAGCTCACCTTCAGCAAGAAGGACGCGGCCGACTCCCTCAAGCGGGCCCGTGAGGACGCTGACTCGTCCTCGCTGTGGCCGGACGCCCACTACGTCGGCGAGCTGCACCCCGTCATGGAGTGGATCACCGACAAGGTCCTGGTCCAGCTGGGCCGTCAGCAGGCCCCCGTGATCCAGGTTGATCGCGCCCACGTACCCGAGCCGGTGTTCCTCACCCAGGGGGTGTGGTCCAACAAGGACGGACGTCCGACGGTCGTCGCATGGCTGGCCGTCGACCGGCTCGGCCGGCCGGGCGAGGAGCCCCGGGTCAGGGAGCTGACCCGGACCCTTCTCGCGAACCTCGGACTGGGCCCGGACATGCCCGATCACTTCGGCGAGGGCGACCCGGCCGCCCTGCGCCGCCACGTGCCCGATGCCGTGGCCGCCACCCGTCGCGAGATGAGGAAGCGCCGCGACGACGCCGAGAAGCTCGTCGACCGCCCGTTGCGCGAGTACGAGGAGAGGGTGGGCCTCTGGCGCGCCCAGCCCCTTCCCGGCTTCAGCGGCGGCCGCACCGCCCGCGAGCGCGCCGCCGAGAACCTCGAAGAGGCCGCGACCCGGCTCCGCACGACGGGCGATCCGATGGTGCGGGTCCTGGCGGCACTGGAGCCGAGCGCATGATCACGAGCCGAACCACCCGACCGTTCCGGTCGACTCGGTTTCCCCGACCCACCACTGACGCGATCCGGCAGGAGCAGCAAGCGTGAAGTTCGACGCTCTGACCAATGAGGGTGAGTACTTCCCGCCCTTCTACCTGGACGAGATCCTTCCCAAGCAGCTCAAGAGCGGCCGTCTGAAGGAGTGGACGGCCGAGGAACGCCAGGGCCGGCCCACTCCGCGCCAGGGACTGCGCGACCTCACGGGCCCGTACCTCGACGTACGGCTCACCGTGGGCGGCGAGGCCGAGAAGTACAACGCATTGCCCGACCCCGTCGCGATCGAGGCCCAGCGGTCGGCGACCGAGGCACTCAAGACGCATACGGTCCCGGACGGTCCGCACGTCTTCCAGCCCGCGACCGCGCCCCGCACGTACGACGACACCCCGGAAGGAGCGTGGCGCGCGGCCCTGAATGCCTGGCACGTGCGTGTACTGAAAGCCCTCGGATTCACTCCGACCCCGGGTCATGTCATCGTGCAGGGGGCGGCCGGGCCGGTCGCCGTGCCCGTGGCACACAGTGAGCCTGGCGTCGCCGTCCTCACCGGCGGCTTTGCCGACGACCTCGCCGCCACACGCGGAGAGGGCTCCGCCAACCGCCTGGCCGTCCCCGTCCGCGTGGTCTCCGGCAAGACCCTCACCACGGTCACGGACCTGGCCTCCTGGCTGCTGTCCGCCGACGACGCACCCCGCTACGTCCTGCTCCTGTTCGGCGGCGTGCTCGTCCTCGCCGACAAGGAGAACTACGCGCGCGGCCGCCATCTGGCGGTCAGCCTGGAAGTGGCGCTGCCCCGCAAGGGCACGAAGGGCGCGACCGCCGGTGAACTCGACGTGATCGCCGCCCTGTTCGGGGCGCAGTCGCTGCGGCCGGCCGGGGACGGCGGCGAGGACGACATCGCCCGCCTGGTGGCGGAGTCCCGTGACCACTCCGTGGGCGTCACCTCCGACCTGCGCGAGGGCCTGAAGAAGTCGGTGCAGCTGATCGCCAACGAGGTGCTGGAGCTGGCCGGCCGGCAGGGAGTCAGACCGGACGACCTCCTGGAGTGGCTCCCCGGGCCGCTCGCGGATCCCGGCTCCCTGCCCCGCCTGCTCACCAACGAGTCACTCCGCTACCTCTACCGCATCCTCTTCCTCCTCTACGCCGAGGCCCGCCCCGAGCTGGACATCCTCCCGATGAAGAGCGAGGAGTACACCTCCGGGTACAGCGTGGGCCGACTGCGCGAACTGGCAGTCCAGGAGAAGCTGTCCAGCACGTCGCGCGACCGCCACCACTTCCACGCCTCGCTGTCCCTGCTGTTCGAGAAGGTCTTCACCGGCCACCCGGTCGCGGAGACGGTCACCTCGCGCGACGCGCTCGCCGCCGTCGAGGAGACAGCGGAGCTGGCCGAGGACGACGGCTACGCGGGCGTACGCATCGAGGCACTGCGCTCCCGGCTCTTCGACCCCACGTCGATAAAGCTCGTCGACCAGACGATCGTCCACCCCGCCGACATCGCCCCCGACGGCACCGTCCCGGACACCGCCCGCCGCCTCGACCTGCGGCTGCGCAACAAGATCCTGCACCAGGTGCTGCGCCACCTGACCGTGGTGGAGGGCCGGGGCCGGGGCCGCGGCGGGCGCGGCGGGTTCATCTCGTACGCCAACCTCAGCATCAACCACCTGGGCGCGGTGTACGAGGGGCTGATGTCGTACACCGGGTTCATCGCCGACGAGCCTCTGTACGAGGTCGCCAGGGGCGGCGACCCGAGCGGCGGCTCCTGGCTGATCCGGGCGAGTCAGGTCGCCTCCCAGCGCTACCCGGACGACGTGTTCGTCAAGACGGAGGTCAACCCGGAGACCAATGAGCGGGTGCCGCTCCCGCACAAGGTCGACTCCTACGTCTATCGTCTGGCCGGCCGGGACCGCGAGACCAGCGCCTCCTACTACACGCCCAAGTCCCTCACCGAGGCCACCGTCGAGCAGACACTGCGCTTCCGTCTGGACGAGAAAGGCGAGGTCGACCCCAAGGAGCCGGAGAAGGCATGGGTCAACGCCGCTGACGTCCTCAGGTGGCGGGTCTGCGAACCGGCCCTCGGCTCCGGCGCGTTCCTCAATGAGGCCGTCATCCAGCTCGCCGAGTTGTACCTGAAGCTCGCCCAGCGCGAGCGGGGCGTCGAGATCGACCCCGAGGACTACCAGCGCGAGTTGCAGAAGGCGAAGGCGTACATCGCCCTGCACAACGCGTACGGCGTCGACCTCAACGAGACGGCCGTGGAACTCGCCGAGATCTCCCTCTGGCTCAACACCATGCACCGGGGCATGAAGGCTCCGTGGTACGGCCTCCACCTCCACCGCGGCAACTCGCTGATCGGCGCCGCGCGTCGGGTCTACCCCGGCAACACCCTCAGCAAGGGCGACTGGCTCACGGCGAAGGAGCCACGGCAGCCCCGGCACGTGCCGCTGAGCGAGAAGCTGAAGGCCCGGGAGGTGCACCAGTTCCTGCTGCCCGCGATGGGGTGGGGGTCCATCGGGGAGAAGGTGTCCCTGCGGACGCTGCACAAGGGCACGCCGGAGGAGACGGTCAAGGCCGTGGTCGACGGGAAGGTCGTCGACTGGCTGGAGCCGGAGCTGGTCGAGGCCCTGCGCAAGTGGCGGTCGGCGATGCGGCGCAAGCCGAAGGGGGATCACAGGCGGGCGTCCGCGCCGAAGAAGAAGACGGCTCCGACTCCGCAGCGGCAGGCGGAGATCGACGCGGCGGTGGGCCAGGGCGCGTTCGATCTCGGCCTGGAGATCTGGGAGCAGCCGACGCTGGGTGTGTCGGCCGGGGACGGTGGGGGCGGGGATCGGTCGCCGTCGAAGGCCACGGTGGCCTCTGCCGGCGCCGCCGCTTCGGCCAAGACCGGGCAGAAGGACGACGAGGACGAGCCCGGGGCCCGGACGCAGACGGGCCGGCTGATCGGCCTCGCCCGACGGGTCGAGTACCTGTGGGACCTAGTCGTGATGCGGTTGAAGCTCTCCGAGCAGGAGATCTCCCGGAACGTGGACGTGTGGGGGGCGGCGGTTCCACGGGCCGGACAGGCCGGGGAAAGACGCCCTCCGATGGACCGGGACGCGGTCCTGGAGGCGCTGCACCGGAAAGGCTCCCCGTACTGGCGGCTCAAGCAGGTCATGGATGCATGGTGCGCGTTGTGGTTCTGGCCGCTGGAGGAGATCGGCCTGCTGGACGGTACGGACGAGTTCGAGTACCGGCCGAACGGTGAGGACCTCACCGCGCTCCCCAAGGGCCATCCCAAGCGACGGGTCGCCCTGAAGTCCCTGGATGACTGGATCGAGTTCGCCGAGGCCGTGCTTGGGCGGGTCGACGTGGACACCGGGGAGGGGCAGCAGGTGTCGTTGCTGTCCTTCGAGGGTGTGAAGGACCTGCATGAGCTGGACGAGAAGGAGAAGGAACTCGACTGGAAGATGACCGAGGCCACGGCCTGGACGCGGCCTGCGGATCTTGGGTACACGTTCCCCTGGTACGAGACGGTGCAACGGGTCGCCGAGGCACGGGGCTTTTTCCATTGGGAGTTGGACTTCGCCCATGTCTTTGTCGAGGGCGGGTTCGACTTGATGGTGGGGAATCCGCCGTGGGTGCGGCAGGAGTGGGACGAGAACGGGGTCCTCGCGGAGGTCGAGCCGTGGTTCATGCTGGGTGGGAAGGAAACGGAAGCCGATCGGGAGCGGAACGTCGCCGATGTACTGGCCAAGCCGGAGAACCGGGCGTTCTATCTGGGCGAGCTGGGGACGGTTGCGGGTGTTTCGGAGTTCCTGTCGTCGGCGGATACGTATCCGGAGCTGGTGGGGACGCGGCCGGATATGTATCGGGCGTTCATGTTGTTGGGGTGGAGGGCGACTGGTGATCGGGGAGTGGCCGGTCTGATCCATCCGTCCACGCACCTGACCGGTTCCAATGAGACGGTCCTGCGAGGGGCCGCGTATCGGCATCTGCGGTTTCACGCAGACTTCACCAACGAGCTGCTCATCTTCGCCAATCCGGTCGGGAACAGTAGCCACTTCAGCGTCAATGTGTATGGCAAGGATCAGGACATTCACTTCCAGCACATGAGCTGGCTGCTGCACCCCAGCGTGCTGGTCAAGTCCGTCCGGCACACCAAAAAGGATGATCCCCTGCCGGGCGTGAAGCACGACGGCAAGTGGGACCTGCGGGCGCACCAGGACCGCATCATCACCGTAGACGAGACGCGCCTCGCGGAGTGGCTTACCTTGCCGGGCGAGGAGAATCCGCCCCCGGCCGAGCAGGCCAAGCTCCTCTACCCCGTGACGCGAGCCGAGGAAGGTGCCATTGCTGCGCTAGCGAGATGGCCGCACCGGCTCGGGCCACTGGGGCCTCGGATCAGCGGAGGCTTCAATGAGAAGACCGACCGCACTGCGGGTTACTTCACCTGGTCGCCCGGCGAGGTCGGAAGCTGGCGAGACGTCATCCTCCAGGGCCCTCTGATTCATGTGGCCACGCCACTCCACAAGCAGCCGCCCGAGGGTGGCTCGAAGAGCATGCGTGATTACGAGGCGTGGGATCATCGGGAGCTCGCGGTGGGCGCGGTGCCGCGCACCAACTATCACCCTGCCGAGGATCGTGCGCGATTCGTGGCCGCGCAGGACCAGTGGGTGGACCACGACCGGCTTGGCCAACTGTGGAGCGACCCGGCAGCGATCGCGGCTGCGGAAGCAGACGTCAAGGCAGCCGATCCCGAGTTGGAAGAGGGCGACCTCGACAGGGCGGTCGAGGCGCTGCTCACGGCGGCAAGTATCCGGCCGTACTCGGAGTTCTACAGGGTTGCGTGGCGCAGGCAGATCGCGTCCAACACGGAGCGGAGTCTGTTTGCGGCCCTCGTCCCGCCGGGGCCTGTGCACGTCGACCTCGTGAACTCTATGTCGCTGGACAGCGCCTCTGGCACTGTGCTTGCTGCCGGTTTCATGGCCGCCCTGCCCTTGGACTACTACCTGCGTGCCACTGGTCGCAATGATCTCCGCATCGGCGAGGCTAAGACTCTGCCTGCCCCGACAGCAGGCCACCCCCTAGAAGGAGCCCTACTCCTCCGCACCCTCCGCCTCAATTGCCAAACCAACGCCTACGCTCCCCTCTGGGAGGAGCTGTACGACGAGGCTTGGCAGCAGGACACCTGGGCCGCCTCCAAGGTCTGGCCCAAGTCCACGCCGCCGCTCGCCGAAGGCGTGGGCCGTACCTGGACCCGCGACACCCCGCTCCGCACGGAGTTCGCCCGTCGTGCGGCCCTCGTGGAGATCGACGCCCTCGTCGCCGTGTGGCTCGGCATCAGCGCGGACGAACTCGTCGCCATGTACGACGCCCGCTTCCCCGTACTCCAGCAGTACGAGGAGAACATGTGGTTCGACGCGACCGGCCGCCGTATCGCCAAGGCACACCAGCAGCACGGCTACGGTCAGCCCAAGGACACCTGGAAGACGTTGAGTTCACACGAGGCATTCCCGGAGGAGTACACGCTCCCGGACGGCTACACCGACCCCCTCTACCAGGCTCACCGGAAGAACGAGATGCGGGTGGCCCACGCCGAGTTCAGCCGTCGACTGCATGAGGCCGGCGGCGCCTGACGTACGAGAGCCCTGCCGCCCGACAAGGATCGGCAGGGCTCTCCCGTACTCGACTGTCAGGCATCCCCGACGAACGCCGCCCACGCTTCACGCGACACACGGATGACCGGTCCGGCCACGACCTTGGAGTCACGGATGTGCACAACTCCCGTACCGGCCGCGGCCTCGACGCACTGGCCGCCCTCGGCTCCGCTGTAGCTGCTTTTGAACCAGGCGAGGTCGGATGCGTTGGCCGAGGACTCAGAGTCGTTCATAGCGATCCCAGCAACCTTTCCACGAAGTCGAGCGACTCTCGCGATGGGAGAGCCTGCGATCGGATGATCCCATAGCGAGCGGCGGCGAGGGTCGTCTGTTCAGGCTCGGTCTGAAGGGCGCTGGCCCCCTGTGCCTCGGTGTAGACGAACCTCTTTCCGTCCTTGCGTGTGATGACCGTGAACGCGCCGTCCACACCTGCGTTGTGCTCGCGGTCTGTCGGCATGACCTGGATCTCGATGTTCCGCTTCTCGCCGAGTAGCAGCAGTTGCTCCAACTGCCCACGGTGCACGGCCTTGCCTCCCCAAGGGTGCCGCAGCGCCGCCTCTTCGAGTACGAAGCTCAGTAGTGGTGCGGGCCAGCGGTTGAAGATATCCCGCCGGGCGATGCGGGCTGTCACGCGCTGCTCGATGGTCTCCTGGTCCAGGACCGGGCGCCGCATGTCGAGCACAGCCCTCATGTATTCCTCGGTCTGGAGCAGCCCATTGAGCACGTGGGTCTCATACGCGAGCAGTTCAAGGGCCTCCTTCTCCAGCTTCGCCATCCCCTGAAAGAACACCGGATACTGCGCCCGCTCCACCTGCTCCTTCCACACCGTCAGCAACCCACCCGCCCCCAGCCTCATCCGCCTGCTCGATCGTCCTGGGCGACGGAATCCTCCGCCCCTGCTCGAACGACGCCACAGTCGAAGCCGAGTAGCCCAACCGCCGCCCGAGTTCCTCCCGCTCCAGACCCGCCCGCACCCGCAGCGTTTTCATGGTCTGCCCGAACGCGGTGACCACGCCCTGCCCGGACCCGTCTGCCGATGCCTGTCCTCGCGCGCCGCCCTCGTCGTTCTCCCAGCTGTCCCCGAAGCTCACCGACAGCTCTTCGACCGCCGCCGCCACGGTCCCCGTCTCCCCGTCCGTACCCTCGGTCACCGCTACCGCCTCCCTGGCCCAACGTCCACCCTGGAGGGCCGTCACGCCGCGTGTCTCGTACGTGTACCGACACAGCGCGTACAAGCAGTCCGCGTCGATGCGTCACCACTGGTCACGCTATGCGACCGGCGACACCGTTGTCGGCATGACGACCAAACCCGGCAGGCGCAGCGACATCACTCAACCTGCCTGCCCCACCCGTCACTTGACCAGCCCGCACTCCCACCCTCCCCTCGGCCGCACCTTCGAGATGCGCTTCACCTCCACCCCGCGCGGTGCCCGCCTCGCCCGGCGGCTGGCGGCGGTTCGGCTGGACAGCTGGGGGATCCCGTACGGCACCTGTGCGCACGAAGAGATCGTGGTGGTCCTCGCCGAGCTGACCGTCAACGCGGTACGGCACGGCCACGTCCCCGGGCGGGACTTCCGCCTCCGCCTCCAGTTGATCGCGCACTGCGAGACCGTCCGGGTCGAGGTCACCGACACGCGTGCCGAACGCCTGCCGCCCCGCCCGGGCGCTCTGCCCGCCCCCGGCGGCGAGGGCACCGGCGGCCGTGGGCTGCTGCTCGTCGCCGCCCTCGCGTCCCGCTGGGACTGGCGGATTCGGTCCGATGGTCCGGGCAAGACGGTGTGGGCGGAGTACGCGTTGGCGGGAGCCGCCTCCGGTGTCCTCCGGACCGGAGCGTCCGCCCGCCCGTGACGGCCGTGGCGCCGGCGCCTGCCCCTCTCGCTCCGCCGGTCTTCAAAGATCGGGGGGCACTGTCGGTACCCAGCCGTAGAGTGGAGCGTGATCGGGGCGGGCCACCACGGGGTCCGGTTGATCGGAGAGCAAACGGACACGGGAGACGGGGGCCACCGCGCGTCATGAGACCCACACTCGCCGCGCAGACACTGCGCGACACCACGGTCGAGTATCTGACGACCACCTTCGCGCTGGCCGAGCCCGACACCCAGGACGCCCTGGAGGACTTCCTCACCGACCCGGCCGACGGGCTGTTCCGGGGGCCGTATCTGCGGATACGGCGCCCCTTCCGGCCGGCGGCCGACGGCTGGGAGCGTCACCTGGACTGGTACCCCGGGGACTTCAAGCCGTACGCCCACCAGGCGGAGGCGTTCGCGCGGCTGACGAGCAAGGGCGGACACCGGCCCGAGCCGACACTGGTGACGACCGGCACCGGGTCCGGCAAGACGGAGTCCTTCCTGATCCCCGTACTCGACCACTGCCGCCGGGAGAGGGCGGCCGGGAAGGCGGGGATCAAGGCCGTCCTGCTCTATCCGATGAACGCGCTCGCGGGTGACCAGGCAGGCCGGCTCGGTGAGCTGTTCGCCGGGGACAACCGGCTCGACGAGGTCACGGCGGGGCTGTACATCGGCGAGGCGTCGGCCGCGCGTGGGTCGGAGCCGCCCTACGGGCGGGTGATGGTGGACCGGGCCGAGATCCGCCGCAACCCGCCGGACATCCTGATCACCAACTACAAGATGCTGGACCTGCTGCTCCAGCGACAGCACGACGCCTCCCTGTGGCGGGACGCCGACCTCGCGTACGTCGTGATCGACGAGTTCCACACCTTCGACGGCGCGCAGGGCACCGATGTGGCGATGCTGCTGCGCCGCCTCGCTGCCGTCGTCGGGGCCGCCGAGGAGGGACGGCCGCTCGGGCCGATCTGTCCCGTGGCTACCTCCGCGACGCTGGGATCCGGCGGCACGGCGGGCGGAGCGCGGGCCATGCTCGACGTTGCGTCCCAGGTGTTCGGGGTGCGGTTCGCGGACGACGCGGTCGTGGGGGAGGACCGGCGGGACATCGACGAGTTCCTTTCTCCCGTCGAGCACTCGCTGCCCCTGCCGTCGCCCGACGAGCTGGCCGCGCTGCCCGACCCGGTACGCACGCCCGGCGGCATGGACGCCGTGGCGCGGGCCACCCTGGGGTGCGACACGGCCGATCCGCGTGAGGTGGGGCGGCGGCTGCTCGCCCACCCGCTCATGCGGGCGCTGTTGCACACGAAGGACGTGCCGCTGACGGCCGTGGAGGTGCTGGAGGGATTCGACGCCACGTCGGCGTGGCGTGCCGCCGCCGCACAGCACCCGGAGAAGGCCGCCGCCGCGCTGGCGCGCTTCGTGGCGCTGATCTCCGTGGCTCGCGACCCGAAGGCCCCCGAGGGCAAGGAACGGCCGCTGCTGCTGGTGGAGTCGCACCTGTGGCTGCGGGCGCTGTCGCGCGTACTTCGGTTCGTCAGCCCGGAACCGGTGTTCTCCTGGTCGGACGACGACCAGGCCGCTCTCGCCGAGCAGCAGCGTGCCGACGCCGAGCGGCGGGCAGTGACCGTGGCCGCACAGGCGGAGCGGCGGCTGAGGGCGCGTGCCTCGGGACGGCTGCCGGCCGCGTACTGCCGGCACTGCGGGCGCTCGGGCTGGTCGGCGATCTGCCCCGACCGCAATCCGCAGAACCTGGTGCACGCCCCGGACGAGATCTACCGCGCGAGCGCGGCGGGCGGCGCCGCCAAGGGCCGGGTGCGAGCGATGATCGCGGCCACTCCCGCGGAGGCCGCCGAACAGGCCCGGGCCATCCTCGACCGCCGGGCCCGGCGCGGACGCCGGGGCGCCTCGCACGACGCCACCCTGATGGTCCTGGAGGACAACGGCAAGGCGCTGCGCCGGCCGGACCCGGACGAGGTCCTGCTCAGCGACGGGCGGATCTCCCCCACGCCCGACAACGGCGTCTACGTCTGGACGTGGTTCGACAACCAGGAGCGGAGCGAGTACGCCAAGCAGGACCGCTGTCCGGCCTGTGGACAGGCCCAGGGCATCCGCTTCCTCGGTGCCGGTGTCGCCCCGCTCGCTTCGGTCGTCGTCACGCAGCTCTTCACCGGCGGTGAACTGCCGGACCGTGACGAGGAGAAGCGAGACCGCCGCAAGACGCTGATCTTCAACGACTCGGTGCAGGACGCGGCGCACCGCGCGGGCTTTGTCGCCAGCCGCGCCTGGAAGTTCTCGCTCCGCTCCCTCATTCACGAGCAGCTGTCCGAGCGCGTCCGTGCGGACGCCGGGGCCTCGGCCGACGGCGTGCCGCTCAACGAGCTGATCGCCTCGCTGGTGAGCCGTGCCGCCGTGCAGGAGGAGCGGCTCCTCGCCTCCGTCGTCCCGCCCGACCTGCACGATGTGCCCCAGGTCAAGCGGCTGCTCGCGGGACGCAAGCGGATCCCGGAGGCGACGTGGGAGCTCGTCGGCCAGCGCCTCGCCTTCAACACGTTGCTGGAGTTCGGCCTGCACTCCCGCCTGGGCCGCACGCTGGAACTCACCCGCACGGCGGCGGCCGAGGTCCATCTCCCCGACCCCGGCAAGGCGGCCGAGGCGGCCGAGGCGCTGTTCCGCGTCCACGAGGAGAGGCTGCTCCTGCCGGTCGCTGCCGGTGCGGCCCGTGACGGCGACGAGGGAGCACCGGCAGGCGGACCTCCGGGCGAAGGAGGTCCCGAGCGGCTGCGCTACTTCGAGGGCTACGTCCGCGGGCTCCTCGAACACATCCGGCAGATCGGTGGCATCCACCACACCTGGCTGGACCGCTTCATCGACGAAGAGGGCCGTACCCGCTATCCGGTCTGGACGGGCCGCCCCCCGGGCATGCCCGCATTCGGCCGCAACTCAGAGGCGCCGGCGTTCGTCCTGGTCGGTGCCCGCAGCGGACGTACCGACTTCGAACGGGTCGACACCCGGGACAGCTGGTACGTCGACTTCACCCAGCGCTGCCTGGGGCTGGACCGGGAAGCCGCGGGGGAGTACCTCGCCGCACTGTTTGACCGGCTGTCCCACGAGGACATCGGCGCGCTGGCCCGGCGGCGGACCACCCCGGCCGACAGGCAGCAGAGCCACGGCGTGTACGGGCTCACCCCGGGGCACGTACGGGTACGCCCGCTGGACGACGAACAGATCGCGCTCGCCGTGCTCACGTGCCCGGAATGCGGCTGGACGCAGACCGTGCCGCCTGAGCGCGCCCCGGTGTGGCAGGGCACACACTGTCCCCTCAAGCGCTGCGAGGGCACCCTCACCCGGCCGTCCGCCGAGGCCGGCGGCCGAGCCGGCCGCGACTACAGCTCCGACTACTACCGGCGCCTGTACCGGGAGGCCAAGCCGTACAGCGTGGTCGCCGCCGAACACACCGGTGTCCTCAAGCGCAAGGAGCGCGAGGAGGTGGAGAAAGGTTTCCGGCGCGGCGTCAAGCACACCGACCCGAACGTCCTGTCCTGCACTCCGACCCTCGAACTCGGCATCGACATCGGGCAGTTGGAGTCGGTCATCCTGGCCTCGCTGCCGCCGTCCACGGCCGGCTACGTCCAGCGCGCCGGCCGCGCCGGGCGCGCCACCGGCAACGCCTTCCTGGTGTCGCTGGCCGACACCAGCCCCCGCGCGCTGTACCACCTCGCCGAGCCACGCTATCTGATCGCGGGCCCGATCCTGCCGCCCGGCTGCTTCCTGTCCGCGGGCGAACTGCTCTGCCGCCAGTACACGGCGTTCCTGATCGACCGCGCGGCCCGGGGCGGCCTGGAGGGCGTCATCCCCCTGCCGGAACGGGTGACCCAACTCGTCGGCCGCACCGGATGGCTGAAGCAGTTCCGCAAGGCCACGGTCGGACGCCTGGACCTCGCGGAGGAGTTCCTGCGGCTTTTCCCGGAGATCGACGGCATTCCCGGCTCCGGTGCCTCCAGTGACGCCCGCAAGGCCCTGCGGCGGTTCGCGAAGAAGAAGCTGGGTGAGGACCTGGACGCTGCGGAGCGGGCCTGGGAGGCCGAGCGCGCCGAACTCGCCCAGCGGCGGATCATGATCAACGAGGCGGCGGACGCCCTCCAGGAGTCCGTGGAGGACGAGGCACGCGAGAAGCGCACCCTGGCCCGGGAGGCATCCGGCGTCACCAAACGGCTCCAGGAACTGGCCCAGTCCGACGCCCAGGGCTTTCTCGTCGAGCACGGACTGCTGCCCAACTACAGCCTCGTCGAGGACGGCGTACGGCTGGAGGCGATGCTCAGCTACAAGGAGCCCGCGCACAGAACCCGTACGCCCGCCGGGGGAGCAGACGGCGACGGCGCGCCCCCGTCCAAGTGGAGCAGCGAACCGCGCGTCTACGATCGCCCCGCGGAAGCAGCGCTCACCGAACTCGCCCCAGGCAACGCCTACTACGTGCGCGGTTACCGGCATGTCGTCGACGGCTTCGACCTCGGTCCCGCGAGGAAGGGTGCGCAGGGCGGTACCCCCGAAGCCCTGCGGACCTGGCGGGTCTGCAGGGAATGCGGCCACGTCCGCACCGGTGCGCGGGCCGAGCAGGACACCTCGCCCTGCCCGCGCTGCGGTGGCAACGGCATCGGCGGACGCAACGCCGTCTTCCAAGTGGTCGTCCCCCGCAAGGTGACCGCCCACGACAAGCGGGACGATGCCCGGATCGTCGACGACCACGACAACCGGGTCTGGACCAGATACACCACCGTCACCGCCGTCGACGTCGACCCGAAGGACATCAAGGAGAGCTGGCGGCACAAGAAGACGACCTTCGGCGTGGACCACGTCCGTGAGGCGGTCATCCGCCGGTTCAACCTCGGCAAGGCCCGGCACGGCCGCCCCAAGGACACCTACTTCGCCGGCACCGAGGTGGCAGCCCCCACCGGGTTCACCGTGTGCCCGCGGTGCGGCGGCGCCACCGACCGGGAGCCCGGCCACAGCCCCACCCAGGACTCCGTCAGCCAATCCCTGCTCGGTCGCCCCGAGCTGGCGCACCACCGGCCGTGGTGCCCCACCCGGCGACGCGACAAGCAGGCGGAGCCGGAGGACGTGCAGGTGATCACCGCCACCGAGCACCGCACGGAGGCACTGCGCATTCTGCTGCCCGCCGCCACCCTCAACGTGCCCGAACGCCTTGCCTCCTTCTCCGCCGCCCTCCACCTCGGCCTCGCCCTGCGCTACGGCGGCGACCCCGCGCACATCCGCTCCACGCCCGCCACCGAACCCGACCGGGAGACCGACCTCACCCGCAACCACTTGGTGCTGTACGACGCCCTGCCCGGCGGGACCGGATACCTGCAGCGTCTGGTCGAGCGTGACGGCGAGGAGATCCGCGCCGTGCTCGCCGAGGCCCAGGCGGCGCTGCGGGCCTGCCCCTGCAAGGACACCCCGCGTCGCGCCTGCCACCGTTGCCTGCTGAGCTACGCCCCGGAACGGGACTACAAGGACCTCGATCGTACGGAGGCCCTGTGGATGCTGGACGACCTCCTCGGGGCCGACGGTCACAGTCGATGGGACTTCCGCAAGGAGTCGGCCGACGCCGAACTCCGCTTCGCCGACCAGGCGGAGAGCGACCTGGAGCGCCGCTTCATCGAGGCCCTCGACCGCTGGCTCGCGGCCCCCGGGGACGGTGCCCCGGCGGACCACGAGCAGACCCCGACGGGCAGACACGGCAAGCAGTTCACCCTCACCCGGCCCGGCGGCGGACAGGTCCGCTGGGAGGTCGTCGCACAGAAGGACCTGCACGGCTACCACACCCGCCCCGACCTGCTCTTCCGCCCAGTCGCCGGGGACACCACGGCCGACGGGGCACCCCCGCTGCCGATCGCGGTCTACCTCGACGGCTACCGCTGGCACGCCTCCTCCCGTACCAACCGGATCGCGGCCGACGCCGCAAAGCGTGCCCGGCTGCGCGCCGACGGCATCCTCGTCTGGCAGATCACCTGGGACGACGTCGTGGCCTGGGAGAAGGGCCTCAAGGCGCCGAAGGACGAGCCGGCCGAGGGCGCGGACGAGCAGCGCGACCCGCTGGCCCCCGTCATAGCGGGGCCCGATGCCGACGCGGCCTGGCCGCCGTACGACGTGACCTCCCCCATGGGGCCGGGGGCCATGGTGCGCAAGCAGTGGGCGAGCCTGCGGCGCGAGCCCTCGGAGGTGGACGCCCTCCTGTACGGCGGCGCCGTCCCCTCCTTGCTGGGCTTCCTGCGCGACCCCCGGCTGAACAAGTGGCAGCACCTCGCCCAACTCGCTGTCAGCGCCCCCGCCTTCCTCCGCAGAAAAGAACTCGTCGATGCCAACCCGGCCACCGCCGCCGAGTGGGTCGAGGCAGCCGTTCGTGAGGAACCTGCACCGACGGTCACCGGACAGGGGCTCAAGCTGCTCTCCTTCCGGGACGATTCAGGGCTGCCCCTCGTCCTCGTCGGAGCGCAGCGTGCCGACGCGAAGGCACTGCGCTGGAGCGCCCTCGCCGTACTCGACGACCGCCTCGAAGCGGTCGAGGGCGACCGGACCGACCACAGGCGTCGCTGGAAGGCATGGCTGAGCTGGGGAAACATCATTCAGTTCCTCGACCCGACCGGAACGGGCCAGGCCGACGGACTCGCGCTCGCCCGGACCACGCTCGACACCTTCGACGCATCCCTGCTCGCCGCCACCGCCGGGCCGGGCACCGGGCTGCTTCCCGCGCTGCGCACCAACGAACCGGGCACCGGACTCGCCTTGCCCGAGGACATCGACGACGCCGACGACCGCCCCGGTGCCGTCAAGCGGCCGGACCTCGGAGAGCAGTCGGAATCGGAGATTCCGGGCCCGGCCGGGGGAATGACTCCCGTGGAGCGAACGGCCTGGCAACTGGTCGTCGGAGAGCTCTCCAAATGGGGAGATCCGCAGGTCGCGGCGCTTGCCGAGCAGTTGTGGGCCCGGGGAGATGTGCCCGCCGGTCAGGCGGGCTGGGACATCGATGCTGTGTCCCGCACGGTTGAACTCGCCTGGCCCGCCCATAAGATCGGCATTGTTCTCCAGGAGGACACCGAGGACACGGAGTACATGGCTCAGTGCGCGTCGGCCGGTTGGCACGTGCGCGCGCCGGGTGACTGGGACGTGGAGGAACTCGCCCGGCTGCTGGGTGAGAAGGGGGGCGCGTGGTGAATCATGGGGCGGGTCGTCCGGCGGGGCGGGCCAGGACGCGGGTGCAGGTGGGGCTCCAGGCTCACGAGGACATCAGGCGCCGGGGCGGGGCCGTCGCGGACGTGGTCGCCATTTTCGTCCACCGACTGCGTGCCGACCGGAACAACCGAGCCCTGCGCCGGACCTTCCTGCGGGCTGCCGGCGACAACGGAGACCTGTATCTCGCGTACGCCGACACCCGGTGCGTGGTCCTGCTCCTGTCGACGGACGATGGTGACGAGATGCGGGTCCTCGCGGTGCGCGACGGCCCCCTCGCCAGTACCGAACTCACCCGGCTCACCGTTGAGATCAACCCCGTCTCGGGCGCCATCGAGGTGGTCGACCAGAGCGAGGTCAGCGCCCAGGTCGTCGCCCTGCCGGACCGGGCGGAGGCTGCGCCGCAGGAAGCCGCGCGGGACGGACGGGAGCCGGCCGTCCAGCAGGACACACCGGCCGCCGGCTCCGCCGCACCCGCGGCCACCAGCAGCCTCCGGACTCCGTTCTTCTCCTGCTACGACGACGAGGTACTCCTGGACCTGGGAGTCGTCCCCTCCCTCCTGCCGGCGCTCCGGAAGATCCGCACCGACGAGCAGTTCGAGAAGCTCCTCACCCACAACCTTCCCGACCTCACTCGCGACGTCCTCCTCGCACTGCGCAATCAAGCGGACCTGAAGGACGTACGGCAGTACATCACCGACAAATGGCGTGCCGAGGAGGACGTCAACCCGCGCGACTGGTCCCGCGCCGCCCAACGGGCCGTCTCCCAGGCCGAGACCGACGACGACGCGGTACTCGGCGCGCTCGGCAAGAGCTTCGACGCCTGGCGTCTGTTCCTCCACCCCGAGCAGAAGCGCCTCGCCACCGGTGACTTCAAAGGCTCAGCGAAGGTGACCGGCGGCCCCGGCACCGGCAAGACGGTCGTCGCCCTCCACCGGGTACGCCACCTGGTCGACCGGCTGCCGCCGGGGCATTCCCGCCCCGTGCTGCTCACCACGTACAACACCAACCTCGCCCTGGACCTCAAGGAGCGGTTGCGGCAGCTCGGCGGTGACGCCCTGCTGCGCCGCGTCGACGTCAAGTCGGTCGACGCGCTCGCCCGGGAGATCGTCCAGGAAGCCCGCATCGACCTGGGCCGGCCCATCGACGACGATGCGGCCATGAACCTGTGGCACACGGTGCTCGCCGAGACCGGACGGTTCGAGTACGACGCCGACTTCCTGGACACCGAGTTCAGGCATGTGATCGTCGGAGGGGGGTGCGGCTCGTGGGACGCATATCGACGCGTCAGTCGCGCCGGGCGCCCCCGCATCACCACCGCCCAGCGCCACGACATCTGGCAGCTCGTGCTCGCGTACAAGGCCCACCTGGAGTCCCCGCCGCGGCAGACGACGTATGCGCTGATCGCCGACGCGGCTGCCGCCATCGAACAGCGCCGGATGACGCGGACGGAGGAGCAAGCCCGCTACAAGAAGGAGCTTGGAGGCCGTGATCTCGTCCACCGCGAGACAGGCAGCGGCATGTGGCTCAAGCCCCGCTACCAGCACATCGTCGTCGACGAGGCACAGGACCTCTCCGCCTCGCACTGGCGGATGCTGCGTGCCATGGTCCGCAAGGGCCCGAACGACATCTTCCTCGCCGGCGACGCCCACCAGCGCATCTACGGGAGCCGGGTTGTCCTCAGCCACCAGGGCATCGAGGTCCGCGGACGAGCCTCACGCCGACTCACCCTCAACTACCGCACCACCCGACAGATCCTGGGCAGCGCCAACCGCCTGATCGAGGGTGCCGCCTTCGACGACCTCGACACCGGGGCCGACACCCTCGTCGGCTACCGCTCGGTCCTCACCGGGCTTGCCCCGCAGTTGTGGCGCGCCCCCGACCGGCTGACCGAGATGCGCGCGGTGGCCATGCTCGTCAAGGAGCGCCACGACTCCTACGGAACGCCGTACTCCGCGATGGCCGTAAGCGTGCCCGACGGCAGCTCCGCGCAAGAGTTCGCCAACGTGCTGGCTCGGGAGCCCCTTGGCATTCCGGTGGTCGAGCTGGGTCGGGAGGGCGTCCGTGCTGACCTGGATGCGGTGCGCATCGGCACGATGCACCGCTTCAAAGGCCTGGAGTTTCAGCGGGTCTTCCTCACCTCCGTCGGCGAGGGCCAGGTGCCGCATCAGCGCATCGAGCAGTATCGGCGCACCTACCCGGATCGCTACCGCCAGGAGGAACAGCGCGCACGCTCCCTGGTGTTCGTGGCCGCGACGCGCGCCCGGGACGAGCTCGTCATCACGTGGAGCGGCAAGGCCAGCAGATACCTCCCGGACGACGCCGACGAGACCGCCTACCGGGCCACGGATCTGCTCAGGAACGAGGGCCCGCCGTCCGGCTCGTCGTCCGGTTCTTCGGGCTTCGCCGCTGCTTGAGCGCATTTTCCGCGGCGCAGCGACGAACCGCGCCGCGGGACAGCCGAAAACCGGACATCCCGTGCAGTCAAGGGCTCCTCTCCGGAACAATGGACCGACGATGACCTTCGAGACCTCCGGCCCCGCCCAGTCCCCACCCGAGCCGCCCGCTCCTTCCCTCGGCGACTACACCCCTTTCACCCACCTCACCGTCCCCAACGCCGCCCTCTATCGCCAGGTGATGCGAGCGTTCCTCGCCGCCAAGGAGCGGTTCGCGGTGCACCTGCGGCCGGAGGACGTGCACGCCGCCCTGGATGCGGACACCCGACCCGGTGACATCGAGTCGGTCGTGAAGGCGCTGGACAGTCTCGTAGGCTGGGGGAATCTGCGGGCCGATCCGGACCACGCGCGGGTGACGGCGGTCGAGGACTTCTACCGCAGGCGGTTCATCTACCAGCTCACCCGGGCCGGTGAAGCCGCCGAGGTGGCGCTTGGGACGTACGACGAGGCGCTCGGGCGGCGCGGGGAGCTTCAGGCGGTCGCGCTGCACGACATCGTCACGCAGCTGCGGGCACTGCTGGTGATCGCCGGGGAGGGCAAGCCGGACCCGGCCAAGGCCCACATCGCGCTGTCCGTGCTGACGGCACGCTTCACCGACCTCGCGGACAACGCCCGCGCCTTCATGGGGTCGCTCCAGCGGACCATCGACCTGCACGACATCGAGGTCGAGGCGTTCCTGGCGTACAAGGACCGGCTGATCCAGTATCTGGAACGGTTCATCCAGGACCTCATCACGCTCGGCGGGCGGATCGCCCTGCTGATCGGGGAGCTGGAGGAGCAGGGGAGAGTGGAGCCGCTGCTGTCGCTCGCCGCCGGGCGGGAGGCCGCCGACGCCGCTCCCGAGGACGCCGAGCACGCTGAGGCGGTGGCGTACGAGAAGTGGGCCGCGCGATGGTTCGGGCTCGCCCAGTGGTTCGTGTCGGGGGAGGGGCGGGAGTCCCAGGCCCGGCTGTTGCGGGGACGCGCTCTCAGCGCGATTCCGCAGTTGCTGGCCGTCGTACGGCAGTTGAACGAGCGACGGGCCGGACGCTCCGACCGCTCCGCCGACTTCCGCACACTGGCGCGCTGGTTCGCGCAGGCTCCGGACGACGCCGCGCGGCACCGGCTCTGGAGGGCGGCATTCGGGCTGTACTCGTCCCGGCATCTCACCGTCGACGCCGACACCCTGGCCGAACGGGTCGCCGTGCCGGAGCCGGCCTCGACGCCGTGGGCAGAGGCACGGCCGCTGAGGATCAGCCCTCAGCTGCGCCGTACCGGAAGCTACGAACGGCGTGGTAAGCCGCGCCGGGTGGCCGACCGAGGTGCGGCGAAACGCAGGCTCGCCGAGATCGCCGCCCGGCAAGCGGGGGAGGCCCGGCAGGCGCGGGAGCGGCTGGCGACGGGAGGGCCGGTGCGGTTGTCCCGGATGGGAGAACTCGACCCGCTCGCCTTTCAGTTGTTCCTGCGGCTGCTCGGCGACGCCCTCGCCACCTGGCGGCCGGGCATGACGACCACCGCGGCAACCAGCGGGGACGGTTCGATGGAGATACGGCTGACCGCGCTCGACGACGGCAGGACAGCCGAAGTGCGCACACCCGACGGAGTGTTCCGCGGGCCGGACCATGTGATCGACATTGTCGATCTCACGGCGAGCCACAGCGGCCGATTCACCCCGGCCCCCGTCCCACGACAGGGCACCTCCGCCCAGCTCACCCCGCAGCCCACGGAGGACCGATGACCGTCCCCCTGGCAGAGGTCCTCGATGGCCAGCGCGAGGCCGATCTCCGGCGGGCCGCACGTGCTTTGCTGAAGGAGCCGTTGCTCACCTCGGACGGTCCGTACGCCGACGAGTTCCGTCTGGTGCGCCGGCACGCCGCCGAACTGCGCGACTGGTTCGCACGCAACGTCGGCTGGACGCTGCGCACCGACGCCGACGCCGCACGGCTGCGCAAGACACCCGGCACCCTCACCGACGCCACACACCCCGCCCGCGAGGCATCCGGGTCCAGGCTGCCCTTCACCCGACGCCGCTACGTCCTGCTCTGCCTGACCCTGGCCGCACTGGAGCGGGG
The DNA here is from genome assembly GCF_045690365.1 of Streptomyces sirii. NCBI lineage: Bacteria > Bacillati > Actinomycetota > Actinomycetes > Kitasatosporales > Streptomycetaceae > Streptomyces > Streptomyces sirii. Next base: position 6,777,458 of record NZ_CP147982.1, read on the forward strand.
GGAGGCGCAGGTGGCCCTGGGACGACTCGCGGAACACGTCGTGCTGGCCGCCGCCGATCCCGAACTCGTCGCCGCCGGGATCACGTTCACCCTGGAGCGGCGTGACGAGCGCCTCGACCTCGCCGCCGTCGTACGCCTCCTGCTCCAGCTGGGAGTGCTGCGGCGGGTGGCCGGTGAGGAGGAAGCGTACGTCAGCGGATCGGGTGACGTGCTGTACGACGTGCGCCGACGCGTACTGGCCGGAATGCCGGCCGCCCTGTGCGGCCCCTCTCTGATCGAGGCCGAGGACGTCGAGGATCGCCTGGTGGAGATGACGACGCAGACAGCGCTCGACAGTGACGAGCTGAGATTCCGTGCGATCCGCTGGAAGCTGACCCGCCGCCTCCTCGACGACCCGGTGCTCTACTACGACCAGCTGACCGACGAGGAACTCATCTACCTCACCCGGCAGCGGGGCTTCATCACCGCCCGCATCGGCGAACTGACCGGACTGGTCGCCGAGACACGCGCCGAAGGCATCACCATGGTGGATCCCCAGGACGACCTCACCGACGTACGCATGCCGGAACAGGGCACGCATGGCCACGTGACTCTGCTACTCGCCCAGCACCTGGCGCAGGCCGATGGGCCCGTCACGCCCGCGGAACTGGCGCTGCTCGTACGCGAACTGGCCGCCGAGCACGGCAACTTCTGGTCCAAGACGGCCCGGGAGCCGGGAGCCGAACCCGCGCTCGTGGAACAGGCCCTGGCCAAGCTGGAGGCTCTGGGGCTTGCGGAGCGCACCGCACGAGGCGTCGTGCCGCGCCCTGCCCTCGCGCGGTACGCGGTCGGCGACGCCTTGGTCCAGCACACCGGCGACGAAAGGTGATCCGCATAGTGACCGTGCCGACCCCGCTCCCTGTCCTTCCGAGCCCCGCCCCCGGCCGGTGGCGTCCCCTGCGGATGGGGCTCGTCGACATTTTCCACTATGACGTCGAGGAGTTCTGGTTCCGGGACGGGCGGCTGCTTCTGCGCGGTAACAACGGCACCGGCAAGTCGAAAGTGCTCGCCCTCACCCTGCCGTTCCTGCTGGACGGCGACCTCTCCGCCCGCCGCGTCGAGCCCGACGGCGACCCCGGCAAGCGCATGGAGTGGAACCTGCTCCTGGGCGGTGAGCACCCGCATCCGGAGCGGCTCGGCTACACGTGGATCGAGTTCGGCCGGCTCGACGCGACCAGCGGCGAGGCGCATTTCCGCACGTTGCTGTGCGGACTGAAGGCTGTCACCGGACGCGGCATCGCCCGCCACTGGTTCGCCGTCACCGGCCAGCGGATCGGCGCCGGACTTGACTTGCTCGACGCCACCGGCACTGCACTGTCCCGGGACCGGCTCGCCGAGGCCATCGGCGGCCACGGCATGGTGTACGACACCGCCAAAACGTATCGCCGAGCGGTCGACGAGGCTCTCTTCGGGCTGGGGGAGCGGCGCTACGCAGCGCTCGTCGACCTGCTGATCCAGCTGCGCCAGCCCCAGTTGTCCAAGCGTCCGAACGAAGCCGCGCTGTCCCGGGCGCTGACGGAGGCACTGCCGCCGATGGACCAGGCGGTCATCGCCGACGCGGCGGAAGCGTTCCGGTCGCTGGACGAGGAGAAGGAGGAATTGCGGGCCGCACGCGAGGCCGAACAGGCCTCGTCGGCCTTCCTCGACCACTACCGGCGCTACGCCCGCATCGCCTCCCGCCGCCGGGCCCGCCTGCCCCGCACCGAACACGCCCGTTACGAACACCTCCAGCGGGAACTCCTCAAGGCACAGGCCGACCGCGACCAGGCGGTGGCGGACCGGTCCGAGGCCCAGGAGCGGGCTGCGGCGCTCGCCGAGCGGGCGGCGCGGCTGAGCGCCCAGGACGCGGCGCTGCGGTCAGGGCCGGAGATGCGGGACGCACGTGCACTCGACCAGGCGGCGGCCGACGCTTCCCGGACCGCGGCGGAACTGACCCGGTCCGAGGCGGACCGGCAGACGGCCTCCCAGGCACACACCCGGGCGCTCGGCCGGCTCGCCACCGCGACGAACCGGCTGACCGGTGCCCAGGAGGCACTGGACGACATCCAGCGCCGCGTGATCGGCAGCGCCACGGCGGCGCGTATCGACGTCCCGCGGACAGCAGGAGCCCCCGCCGCGGCTCTGCGCCGGGCGGCGGACGAGGCGACGGCGAGCAGGCGGCGTGCTGTGGAGCATGTGGCGACGCTGGTGGTGCGTGCCGAACTTTCCGAGGAGGCACGCAAGGCGGCCCGACTACGTGCCGACGAGGCCGACGAGGAGACCGGCCACAGCAGTGAGCGGTTGGCCGAGGCCGAGGAGGGCGTCGCGGAGGCGGGACGCGCGCTGGTCGCGGCTGTGCGCGAGCACCTGTCGCGGTGCGTGGAGCTGCGCGTGGACGGGCTGCCGGGAGTGCTCGACGCGGTGCAGGGCTGGGTGGGCAGCCTGGACGGCCCCCACCCGGCACGTGTGGCCGCGGCCGGAACCCACCGCGTCCTCGCCTCCCAGCTGGCCGACCGGTCCGCGGTCCTGGCCCACCGCGAGGCGTCGACGACAGAACGTCTGCGGCTCGTGGCCGAGGAACTGACCGCTCTCGAAACGGGCGGGCAGCGAGGCCCCTCTGCTCCGTACACCCGCACCGCCGAGGTCCGCTCCCAAGACCTCGGAGCCCCGCTGTGGCGGCTCGTCGACTTCCGGCCGCAGGTGACCGAGGCCGAACGGGCCGGGCTGGAAGCCGCACTGGAGGCGTCGGGGCTCCTCGACGCCTGGGTGCGGCCGGATGGTTCCGCGGTGGCGGCGGACGGCCACGACGTGCTGCTCGCTCCCCTGGCGCCATCCGACCCGCTGAGCGGGGGCGGCCTCGACCGCGCGCTGTGTCCGGCGGTCAACCACGCGGATGTGGGAGCCGCCGCCGTGGGGGAACAGACCGTCCAGCGTCTGCTGGTCTCCATCGGGCTGGTGGACAAGGGCGGTGACGGGGCGGCGGAGGCCGTCCGGGAGACGGGCGACAACCGCACGTGGGTTTCCACGGACGGGCGCTTCCGTGTCGGTGCGCTGATCGGGAGCTGGGCCAAGGACAGCGCCCAGTACGTGGGGGAAGGGGCCCGGGAACAGGCACGCCGCACCAGGATCGGCGAACTGCGTGTCGAGCTAATGGCGTTGGAAGCCGAGCGGAAACAGCTGGCCGAGGAGCTGCGTGCGGTAGCCGAGCGGCGCGGCCTGCTCGACGCCGAGCTCGCGGCCGTACCGGGTGACGACGACCTGCGCCACGCCCACGCACGGGTCGGCGCAGCGGCCGACGCGGTCCACCGAGCCCGTACCCGGCAGCAGGAGCGGGCCGTCGAACTGGCCCGTGCGGCAGGAGAAGCCGATCGCACGGCGGCCGAACTCGCCGATACTGCCGCCGACCTGAACCTACCCGCCGACCGGGAAGGGCTGGACACCGTGCAACAGGCGCTCGCCGATCACACCGCCCACCTGGCCGCGCTGTGGCCTGCCCTGCGTGAGCGCGCGGACGCCGAGCAGGCCGTTACCGGGGAGCAGGCCGAGACCGGGCGGGCCGAGCTGCTGGTCTCCGAGCTCGCCGAGCGAGCCGCGGAGGCGGCGCGTCTCGCCGCCGCGGCGGACGAACATCTGCGCACGCTCCGCTCCACCGTCGGAACGGCCGTCGCCGAACTCCAACGACGGCTGGAGGAGACCGCCGCCGCTGTACGCGCCTGCCAGACCGAGCAACAGCGTGCTCAGGCCGACATCCGCGACGCCGACCGGCGAGCCGGTCACGCCGAAGGCCGCATCGAGCGGCTCACCGAGGACGTCACGGACGCCACCGCCGCGCGTGAGCGCGCCATCGCGGCGCTCCAGCGCTTCGTGTCGACCGGACTGCTCGCCGTCGCTCTCCCTGATCTCCCCGTACCGGACGACGACGGCGGAACGTGGGCGGCGACTCCCGCCGTGAGCCTCGCCCGTGCCGTCGAGTCCCGGCTCTCGGCGACCGATGACTCGGACGCTGCCTGGGAACGCATCCAGAAGCGTCTGAGCGAGGAACTGGGCAGACTCCAGGACGCGTTGTCCCGGCACGGCCATACCGCGACGGCCCGCCCGAGCGAGGACGGCATGCGCGTCGACATCGTCTATCAGGGCCGGGAACGGGCCGTCCCCGAACTCGCCGAAGCCCTGTCCACCGAGGTCGCCGAACTGACCCGCATCCTGTCCGCACACGAGCGGGAGATCCTGGAAACTCATTTGATCACCGAGGTCGCCGGCACGCTCCAGGAGCTGATCGGGGCAGCCGAACGCCAGGTGCGCGCGATGAACCGGGAGCTGGAGGATCGCCCGACCTCGACGGGTATGAAGCTGCGCCTCGTGTGGCGGGCCTCCCGCCGGGCCCCGCAGGGACTGGCCCAGGTCCGTGAGCGGCTGCGCCAGTCGGCCGATGCTTGGTCGCCGCAGGACAGAACCGCGGTCGGCGCGTTCCTCCAGGAGCAGATCGCCCGCCGGCAGGCCGACGACAGCGCAGGCAGCTGGCAGGAGGACCTCGCTGCCGCGCTCGACTACCGTGCCTGGCACGAGTTCGGCGTTGAGCGCCACCAACACGGCAAGTGGGTACCGGCCACCGGGCCCGCCTCGGGCGGCGAACGCGTGCTCGCCGCGTCCGTGCCGCTCTTCGCTGCCGCTTCCTCCCATTACGCGAGTGCGAGCGGCGCGTACGCCCCGCGCCTCGTCACCCTGGACGAGGCGTTCGCGGGAGTGGACGACGACTCCCGCGCCAAGTGCCTGGGCCTGTTGCGCGCCTTCGACCTCGACGTCGTCATGACCAGTGAACGGGAGTGGGCCTGCTACCCGCAGGTACCCGGAATTGCCATCGCACAGCTGTCCCGTGTCGACGACATCGACGCCGTCCTGGTGACCAGGTGGGAATGGGACGGCAGCGAGCGCCGGCGAGGCACGGAGCCAGGAGCCACCGAGGGCCCGCCGATGGTTCCCGCTCAGGCCGACGGCCTCGGGCACGATGGTGAAGACGCGCCCCGACCGGTTCCCGGGACGGCACAGCCTGTTGGCCCGGACATCACCGGAGAACAGGAGTCTCTGTGGACGTGAACCCTTCGGCTCAGCCCTCCGCGGCTGGACGGGCGGCCACGCCTCGGATACCGGGGGAGCGGATGGGAGCTACGGACGTCGTGGCGGCGGAGCCGGCCGGGACACCGCACGCCGAAGCACGGGCCGACACCGAACGCCTCGGACGGCTGCTCGGAGACCCTGGCCTTGCCTGGCTCCTGGAACGCATCCGCCAGCGGATGGCCGGCGGGCGGCCACTCACCGGCACGGTCACCTTGTCGCGCCCCGACGGCCTCCAACGCCGAGCTGCCGAGCGCCTTCTGGGCCGCGCTCCGAGCACAGGCCACTCGCTGACGATACGACTCGACGCGGTGGACGCTGTCCTGCGTCGTTCCGGTGTCAGCCCTGACGGCCTGGAGGCCGCCGTTGTGGCCATCACCGGACCTGTTGCTCTGAGGGCGGAGACGCTGAGCAGAGAGGCGCAGGCATGGGAGGAAGCAATGGCTCCGCTCGACGGCCTGCCTGCCGAACTGGCCGACTGGGCCCAGCGGATCCGCAAAGACGGTCTCGTACGGCGACTTGCGCGCACCCCCGAAGCCGCCGCGCCCCTGGTTGCCGCCGCCGTACAGGCGCTGCGCGTCCTCCCCGCGATTCCCCCGATGTCACGGGCGACGTTCGCGGCACGGCATCTCTCCGGCGCCCACGCCCTGGACGAGGGAACGCCGCTCGCCACGCTTGTCCTGTCCGGGATCCGTGCCTGCACGGACTTCCCCGAGGGCGCCGGCGCCGAGTGGCGACGTGAAGCCTGGGCTTCGGCCGGTCTGCTCAAGGACGATGTGTCGTCCACCGTCCTGATCCTCAACCTGAGAGGAATACCGGCCCTCGATTGCATGGCCGACGACGGAGAACCCGCTGTCCTGACGCTGCGTTCTCTCACTCGCCGGTCCGCCAACGAAATCACTGCCACGACGGGAACCGTCCATGTATGTGAGAACCCGGCCGTCCTGTCCGCCGCCGCAGACGCCTTCGGGTCGGCATGTCCGCCCATGGTGTGCCTCCAGGGGCAACCGTCGGCGGCCGCGCTCACTTTGCTGCGCGGCCTGTCCGCGCGGGGCGCCATGCTTCTGTACCACGGTGACTTCGACTGGGGTGGGGCACGCATCGCCACGGCACTGGGGCGAGGTGTCCCGTGGCGACCCTGGCGATACAGAGCCGCCGACTATCGGGCGGCCGTGACTGCAGTGAGTGACCCGCAGGACTTGACGGGCGCGGCCGCCGCGACGCCGTGGGACCCCGCCCTGGCCGCCGCTCTTACCGAGCACGGAGTACGTGTCGAAGAAGAGTCGGTTCTCGACGATCTGCTCGCGGATCTGGAGACGTTTGCTGAAATGCATCGGACAGTGCCGGGGACCGGTGGGCTGCACTGGCCGTGGCATGCGGCCCGGGAAGGGTAGACCGTCGGCAAAATTACCGACCGGGCCTGTCAGCGAGCGCCGCCCGGCGTCACAGGCCGCATCTTCCGACAGTAGGTGCTCTGATACCAGGGAGCCATGACGCTCGCTTGACGCTCAGGTCGCCTCACAACCCGTTCGCGAAGCAGCGAAAACCCTATTGAACTGCAGGTTCTCTCGTCCTCGTATCCTGTGACGTGCTCTCGGTTACGCATCATGTGGAGTGCGTTGTCATCCTGGAGCGGGCAGAGAAGCAGGGCTGAGCTGCCGGTTCTTCTGGATTGCCCTGGCGCGGCCGGGCGTGCTCGACCTGTTTCCCGAAGTCCGCCACGTGGAGCGTGTCGCTGGCTCGCGCCACATGTCTCACCTGCGGTTTCGCGCAGCGGTACGCGGGTGAGGAGCGCGCTCTGCCTCGACTTCGTGAGGGTGGTCGGGAAACATCTTCACGCTCGTTCGACGCTGATTCTGGTGGAGCGTCATAACGCTCACTCGGTCGGCTGTCGAGTCCACGTGGAAGCTCCTGGCTGGCGCCCGCGGTCTCGATCTCGGTGATTGCCGGTGCCCGGTTGCGGCGCACCGAGGACCCGAAGCACCAGGCGATCAGGAGCCGCCCCCGAGGCCGGTGATCACTTCGTTGAATCTCCTGCTGGAAGGTGGCCATGCGGATCACTCTCAGGGCGCCGATGGCGTCGTGGGCGCTGTGCACCAGGCAGACGTAGTGGTCGAGGGTGCCCTGGCAGACCAGGTAGGCCGTAGGGGAGCGGATGCGTCTAACACGGTCCCCCCGTAGGCGGCCTACCACTGCGAGCGTGCTGACCCGGGACAGATCATCGGAATACGCCTGCCTCGTGGATCCCTCAGCGACCAGGTGGCCCGGCGGCCTAGCGGTCCGGGACAGCTCGAATCACCGCGGATGTACCCCCAAGTCGTGCCGCACCCATCGGATCGTGTAAGTTCTTCGAGTTGCCACAGCGCCGGATCGGTTCTGCGGCAGCCATCCCGCCGCTTCGCGGCACACCACTACTGCACGGCCCCTCACCGGGAACAATTTCGGCGTGCCGAAATTCGGACCGCGGCGCGATTATGCGCCGACGAGGAATTCCGCTAAAGTAGTGATCACGCCGAAAGGCGCGAACAAACCCCCTCCGACGGGGAATCGGAAACAAATTCGGACCGGCAACGGAACGAAACGGATCTGATAGAGTCGGAAAGGCCGAAAAGCGAAAGCCGAACGGCCGACCCCGCTCCAACAGGGGGCCAGAGACGGAAACGGATCTGGTAAGGTTGGAAACGCGGAGAAGCCGAAAGGCCGAAACGCGTCGGCGAAAATCGGAGCCGCGAGGATCTGATAGAGTCGGAAACGTAAGACCGAAGGGAAGCGCCCGGAGAGCCCGGTACTGAGTCACTCAGAACCGATAAGGCACAAAGGAAGCGTCCGTTCCTTGAGAACTCAACAGCGTGCCAAAAGTCAACGCCAGATATGTTGATACCCCGTCGACCGGAAACATCCGGGAGATGAGGTTCCTTTGAAAGTCCTACCGGCACAATGTGCGGGTAGGCAACACACAGCGAGGACGCTGTGAACGAGCAGGCTTATTCCGCCTGCTTGTTCCGCTCAACGCGAGTGTCACCCGCCGTTTTTCATTAAACGCAGTCGGGTAAAGCATTCACGGAGAGTTTGATCCTGGCTCAGGACGAACGCTGGCGGCGTGCTTAACACATGCAAGTCGAACGATGAACCTCCTTCGGGAGGGGATTAGTGGCGAACGGGTGAGTAACACGTGGGCAATCTGCCCTTCACTCTGGGACAAGCCCTGGAAACGGGGTCTAATACCGGATATGACGCGCGACCGCATGGTCTGTGCGTGGAAAGCTCCGGCGGTGAAGGATGAGCCCGCGGCCTATCAGCTTGTTGGTGGGGTAATGGCCTACCAAGGCGACGACGGGTAGCCGGCCTGAGAGGGCGACCGGCCACACTGGGACTGAGACACGGCCCAGACTCCTACGGGAGGCAGCAGTGGGGAATATTGCACAATGGGCGAAAGCCTGATGCAGCGACGCCGCGTGAGGGATGACGGCCTTCGGGTTGTAAACCTCTTTCAGCAGGGAAGAAGCGAGAGTGACGGTACCTGCAGAAGAAGCGCCGGCTAACTACGTGCCAGCAGCCGCGGTAATACGTAGGGCGCAAGCGTTGTCCGGAATTATTGGGCGTAAAGAGCTCGTAGGCGGCTTGTCACGTCGGATGTGAAAGCCCGGGGCTTAACCCCGGGTCTGCATTCGATACGGGCAGGCTAGAGTTCGGTAGGGGAGATCGGAATTCCTGGTGTAGCGGTGAAATGCGCAGATATCAGGAGGAACACCGGTGGCGAAGGCGGATCTCTGGGCCGATACTGACGCTGAGGAGCGAAAGCGTGGGGAGCGAACAGGATTAGATACCCTGGTAGTCCACGCCGTAAACGTTGGGAACTAGGTGTGGGCGACATTCCACGTCGTCCGTGCCGCAGCTAACGCATTAAGTTCCCCGCCTGGGGAGTACGGCCGCAAGGCTAAAACTCAAAGGAATTGACGGGGGCCCGCACAAGCAGCGGAGCATGTGGCTTAATTCGACGCAACGCGAAGAACCTTACCAAGGCTTGACATACGCCGGAAAACCCTGGAGACAGGGTCCCCCTTGTGGTCGGTGTACAGGTGGTGCATGGCTGTCGTCAGCTCGTGTCGTGAGATGTTGGGTTAAGTCCCGCAACGAGCGCAACCCTTGTTCTGTGTTGCCAGCATGCCCTTCGGGGTGATGGGGACTCACAGGAGACTGCCGGGGTCAACTCGGAGGAAGGTGGGGACGACGTCAAGTCATCATGCCCCTTATGTCTTGGGCTGCACACGTGCTACAATGGCCGGTACAATGAGCTGCGATACCGCGAGGTGGAGCGAATCTCAAAAAGCCGGTCTCAGTTCGGATTGGGGTCTGCAACTCGACCCCATGAAGTCGGAGTTGCTAGTAATCGCAGATCAGCATTGCTGCGGTGAATACGTTCCCGGGCCTTGTACACACCGCCCGTCACGTCACGAAAGTCGGTAACACCCGAAGCCGGTGGCCCAACCCCTTGTGGGAGGGAATCGTCGAAGGTGGGACTGGCGATTGGGACGAAGTCGTAACAAGGTAGCCGTACCGGAAGGTGCGGCTGGATCACCTCCTTTCTAAGGAGCACTTCTTACCAAGCCTGGCTTGGTCAGAGGCCAGTACATCAGCGAATGTCTGATGCTGGTTGCTCATGGGTGGAACGTTGACTATTCGGCACGGTTTCTGAGGGTTCATTAGTACTGCTTCGGCGTGGAACGTGGGTCTTGGGGGATCGTGTCGGGCACGTTGTTGGGTATCTGAGGGTACGGACTGTGAGTCTGGACCTTCGCGATGCCGGCCCCAGTGAACTCAGCCTTCGGGTTGGGGTGGTGGGTGGCTGGTCGTTGCTTGAGAACTGCACAGTGGACGCGAGCATCTGTGGCCAAGTTTTTAAGGGCGCACGGTGGATGCCTTGGCACCAGGAACCGATGAAGGACGTGGGAGGCCGCGATAGGCCCCGGGGAGCTGTCAACCGAGCTTTGATCCGGGGGTGTCCGAATGGGGAAACCCGGCAGTCGTCATGGGCTGTCACCCATACCTGAACACATAGGGTATGTGGAGGGAACGCGGGGAAGTGAAACATCTCAGTACCCGCAGGAAGAGAAAACAACCGTGATTCCGGGAGTAGTGGCGAGCGAAACCGGATGAGGCTAAACCGTATTGGTGTGATACCCGGCAGGGGTTGCCAGTGCGGGGTCGTGGGAGTTCTCTTTCATCGTCTGCCGGCGATGAGACGAGTCAGAAACCGTTGATGTAGGCGAAGGACATGCGAAAGGTCCGGCGTAGAGGGTAAGACCCCCGTAGCTGAAACATTGACGGCTCGTTTGAGAACCACCCAAGTAGCACGGGGCCCGAGAAATCCCGTGTGAATCTGGCGGGACCACCCGTTAAGCCTAAATATTCCCTGGTGACCGATAGCGGATAGTACCGTGAGGGAATGGTGAAAAGTACCGCGGGAGCGGAGTGAAATAGTACCTGAAACCGTGTGCCTACAAGCCGTGGGAGCGTCGCACAAGGACTTGTCCTTGTGTCGTGACTGCGTGCCTTTTGAAGAATGAGCCTGCGAGTTTGCGGTATGTTGCGAGGTTAACCCGTGTGGGGAAGCCGTAGCGAAAGCGAGTCCGAATAGGGCGTTGAGTAGCGTGCCCAAGACCCGAAGCGGAGTGATCTAGCCATGGGCAGGTTGAAGCGGAGGTAAGACTTCGTGGAGGACCGAACCCACCAGGGTTGAAAACCTGGGGGATGACCTGTGGTTAGGGGTGAAAGGCCAATCAAACTCCGTGATAGCTGGTTCTCCCCGAAATGCATTTAGGTGCAGCGTCGTGTGTTTCTTGCCGGAGGTAGAGCACTGGATAGGCGATGGGCCCTACCGGGTTACTGACCTTAGCCAAACTCCGAATGCCGGTAAGTGAGAGCGCGGCAGTGAGACTGTGGGGGATAAGCTCCATGGTCGAGAGGGAAACAGCCCAGAGCATCGACTAAGGCCCCTAAGCGTGTGCTAAGTGGGAAAGGATGTGGAGTCGCAGAGACAACCAGGAGGTTGGCTTAGAAGCAGCCACCCTTGAAAGAGTGCGTAATAGCTCACTGGTCAAGTGATTCCGCGCCGACAATGTAGCGGGGCTCAAGCACACCGCCGAAGTCGTGTCATTGCAGCATGAGGGCCAACGCCCGCTGTGATGGGTAGGGGAGCGTCGTGTGCCGGGTGAAGCAGCCGTGGAAACGAGTTGTGGACGGTTCACGAGTGAGAATGCAGGCATGAGTAGCGATACACACGTGGGAAACGTGTGCGCCGATTGACTAAGGGTTCCTGGGTCAAGCTGATCTGCCCAGGGTAAGTCGGGACCTAAGGCGAGGCCGACAGGCGTAGTCGATGGACAACCGGTTGATATTCCGGTACCCGCTTTGAAACGCCCAATATCGAATCCATTAATGCTAAGGCCGTGAAGCCGGCCTGGAGTCTTCGGACAAAGGGACGTGGTGGAGCCGCCGATCCAAGGTGGTAGTAGGTAAGCGATGGGGTGACGCAGGAAGGTAGTCCAGCCCGGGCGGTGGTTGTCCCGGGGTAAGGGTGTAGGACGCTGTCTAGGCAAATCCGGACAGCATATAAGTCTGAGACCTGATGCCGAGCCGATTGTGGTGAAGTGGATGATCCTATGCTGTCGAGAAAAGCCTCTAGCGAGTTTCATGGCGGCCCGTACCCTAAACCGACTCAGGTGGTCAGGTAGAGAATACCGAGGCGTTCGGGTGAACTATGGTTAAGGAACTCGGCAAAATGCCCCCGTAACTTCGGGAGAAGGGGGGCCATTTCCGGTGATGGGATTTACTTCCTGAGCTGGGGGTGGCCGCAGAGACCAGCGAGAAGCGACTGTTTACTAAAAACACAGGTCCGTGCGAAGCCGTAAGGCGATGTATACGGACTGACGCCTGCCCGGTGCTGGAACGTTAAGGGGACCGGTTAGTCACATTTCGGTGTGGCGAAGCTGAGAACTTAAGCGCCAGTAAACGGCGGTGGTAACTATAACCATCCTAAGGTAGCGAAATTCCTTGTCGGGTAAGTTCCGACCTGCACGAATGGCGTAACGACTTCTCGACTGTCTCAACCATAGGCCCGGTGAAATTGCATTACGAGTAAAGATGCTCGTTTCGCGCAGCAGGACGGAAAGACCCCGGGACCTTTACTATAGCTTGATATTGGTGTTCGGTTCGGCTTGTGTAGGATAGGTGGGAGACTTTGAAGCCGTGACGCCAGTCATGGTGGAGTCATTGTTGAAATACCACTCTGGTCGTGCTGGATGTCTAACCTGGGTCCGTGATCCGGATCAGGGACAGTGTCTGGTGGGTAGTTTAACTGGGGCGGTTGCCTCCTAAAGAGTAACGGAGGCGCCCAAAGGTTCCCTCAGCCTGGTTGGCAATCAGGTGTTGAGTGTAAGTGCACAAGGGAGCTTGACTGTGAGACTGACGGGTCGAGCAGGTACGAAAGTAGGGACTAGTGATCCGGCGGTGGCTTGTGGAAGCGCCGTCGCTCAACGGATAAAAGGTACCCCGGGGATAACAGGCTGATCTTCCCCAAGAGTCCATATCGACGGGATGGTTTGGCACCTCGATGTCGGCTCGTCGCATCCTGGGGCTGGAGTCGGTCCCAAGGGTTGGGCTGTTCGCCCATTAAAGCGGTACGCGAGCTGGGTTTAGAACGTCGTGAGACAGTTCGGTCCCTATCCGCTGTGCGCGTAGGAGTCTTGAGAAGGGCTGTCCCTAGTACGAGAGGACCGGGACGGACGAACCTCTGGTGTGCCAGTTGTCCTGCCAAGGGCATGGCTGGTTGGCTACGTTCGGAAAGGATAACCGCTGAAAGCATCTAAGCGGGAAGCCTGCTTCGAGATGAGGGCTCCCACCTCCTTGAGAGGGTAAGGCTCCCAGTAGACGACTGGGTTGATAGGCCAGATATGGAAGCCGGGTAACCGGTGGAGTTGACTGGTACTAATAGGCCGAGGGCTTGTCCTCAGTTGCTCGCGTCCACTGTGTAGGTTCTGAAGTAACGACCGTTGAGTCATGCTCCGGTTGGTTAACTTCATAGTGTTTCGGTGGTCATAGCGTTAGGGAAACGCCCGGTTACATTCCGAACCCGGAAGCTAAGCCTTTCAGCGCCGATGGTACTGCAGGGGGGACCCTGTGGGAGAGTAGGACGCCGCCGAACAATCATTGTGGGAAAGCCCCGCACCTTATGGTGCGGGGCTTTTCTGCGTTCCGGGTCCGTTGCCACCTTCCATGTGCCGGTCGCCTGCGCCGGCGCTACGGGTTCATCCGTCGAGGGCTGTCCAGCAGGTGGGGCGTCGCGAGGGCTGAAGAGCAGCTTGTGACGCGAGCCTTCCCCTTCTGACGCTCGTGGCGGGCGGACGGCGCAATGGGGTTCGGGCGCTGTACCCATCGGCGACATTCAGCCAAGTGCTTTGGTCCCTGCCCAGGGGCGTTTCCGCCACGACAGAATGGCTGACGATGACTGCCTCCACCGCCGAACTGGCGGGTGAACCGCACGGGTTCAGCCCCTTCGCCGACCTCTCCGTGCAGAACACCGTGCTCTACCGCCAGGTGATGCGGGCGTTCGTCGTGGCAAAGCAACACTTCGCCGTGCATCTGCGACCCGAGGACGTGCACGCCGCGCTCCCCGGAGAGACGCGGTCCAGCGATCTCGACGGGGTCGTCAAGGCGCTGGACAAGCTGGTCGAGTGGGGGAATCTGCGGGCCGACCCCGACACTGGCGGGGTCACCGCCGTCGAGGACTTTTACCGCAAACGGTTCATCTACCAGCTCACCCGGGCCGGCGAAGCCGCCGAGGAGGCTCTTGCCGTTTACGACGAGGCCCTCGGACGCCGCGGCGCCCTCCAGGCCATCGCACTGCACGACATCGTCACTCAACTACGGGCCTCCTCGTGCTCACCGCCGACGAGCAGCCCGATCCCGGCAAAACACATCTCGCTCTCGACGCACTCGCGAGCCGGTTCGCCGCTCTCGCCGACAACGCGCGTGCGTTCATGGGCTCGCTGCAGCGCACCATTGACCTCCACGAGGTGGAGGAAGCCGTCTTCCTCGCCTACAAAGATCGCCTTATCCAGTGTCTGGAGCGCTTCATCCAGGACCTGATCACCCTGGGCGGGCGCATCGCCCAGCTGATCCTGGAGCTCGAGGAACTGGGCAGGATGCTCGGCTGTGGACGCTTGGGAACGGACCGACCGCTTGCGCCACCGCCGTGAACTGCAGCGGGCCCGCTCGCTGCAGTTCGTCGCGGCCACCAGAGCGCGGGACGCAATCACCATTTCGTGGAATGGTGAGCCCAGCCGGTTCATTCGCCCTCTAGGGGCAGGGAAAGCGTCGTCGGGGCGCTCGGCGCACCACAAGCTGTGACCTTCACTGTTGCCCGGCCTGGCGCGTCGGGGCCCGATGCCGACCGGGCCATTCTCCCACCGATTGCGTACATCGGGCTGTCCGTCTGACCTGGAACTCGGGTCGGTGCGCGCAGGGGCACCGTCGAGGCAGACAGGCATCGGAAGTCGCTCCGTTCACTCGGATAAGGGCGGCCCGCTCCCCGTCTGCGCAGCTGTCAGTTCGGCATATCCCTCAGCAGTCTGAGGATTTTTGGATGCTCGAAGGCGTTGCCGAGGGGGTCGATGTCTGAGAGTTGGTCGGGGTGTTGTCGGGTGAGTTCTCTGCGGATTTCTGTGAGGTGTTCTATTCGGGCCAGGTAGTCGGGGAGGAGTGTGTCGATGTGCCTTGCGGCTTCTTTTGGGTCGTTGGGCATCAGGGCGCGGACCAGGTGTTTGTATTCCTCGGGGGCTTCGAGGGGGGCGTGGCGGCGGGGGAGTTTCTTGATGACGGTGTAGGGGTCGAGTTCCTCGAAGGCCCAGGTGCCGTCGCTCTGCTCAGTGGCCCAGATGACGGTGCCCCGTTCGCGGGAGAGGGTGAGCTGGTGGCGGGGGCCCGCGAGGCCGCTCAGGAGGGGGAGGGGGACGGCGTCGGGGCCGGCCAGCTTGGATGCTTCCCGCGGGGAGGGGACGGAGAAGTACGCGCCGGCGGTGGGGTGGGGCTGGGACGCGCGGCCGCCAGTCGGTGCCGTGTCGTAAGGGGTGCTGAGGGTCGCGTCGTCGGTGGACTTCGGCTCGCATTCGTCCTTGAGCCAGGTGATGACGACCAGGCGGGAGTTGGGGAGCCCCGCCGGGTAGAGGACGTTGCTGACCACGTGGATGATCTCGTAGTCGTGGCGGGGCAGGGCCTGGAAGAAGTGGCGGCCCTCGCCGCTCTTGCGCACCTCGGAGCTCGCGTGCCACAGCCGTTCGCAGTCCGGGTCCTGGAGGATGTAGGCGAGCAGCTTTTGCAGTTCGGGGTTGTGGGGGTGCTCGGCGAGGGCGAAGCGGAGCTGTTCCAGGTAGATGGCGGCGTGGTGCTCCCAGTTGATGAACTGGCGGCGGGCTTCCTTGCTGCGCAGGGCCCAGCGCATCAGGTTCGCGTCCCGCTCGCGCACCCAGGGGTACCACTCGGCCATGGCGGTGTTGTAGCCGATGATGTCCCAGCTGAGGTCGCTGATGTACGCCGGGCTGGGCATCTGCTGGTCGAGCAGCAGCTGTAGCAGGGTCGCCGCTTCGGAGCTGAGGGCCGGGATGGTGGTGGTGACGGCGCCGCCCAGGGCGTAGAGGTGGAGCGTCGTCTCCTGGTCGGGGCCGAGCATCAGTTCCCGGGCGAGCGCGTCGAGGATGTTCCGCTCCAGGCGGGGCGTGGCGCCGCCTTCGAGGTCGATGTACCAGCGCACGCTGCGGCCGATGGCCTGGGCCACCTCTTTCTGGGTGAGCGGCCGGCCGAGTCCGCGCTTCTCGCCGGCGGCCGCGCGCCATGCCCGCAGCAGACCGGCCAGGCCCATGAGTTCGAGGGGAGTGAGCGCCGCTTCCCGGTCGCCCGAGGAGTCGTGGGGTATGGGTGCGGGCTCGGGCATGCTCCTGTCCTCCGTAATTGGGAACGGGCCCCAGATCAGTGGGTGCGAAGTGGGGTCGGGAACCGCCTCCGCGGACTCGTTCTCCAGCGACGAATGCCAAGCCAACGCCTTCGCGGCGGGACAAGAGGTTGAGGCAAAAACCGGCCTACGGTCGGTAGCTGCTCGATGGAGCGGGGGCGCAACACTTTGTACACCGTTTTGCCGCAGCTGTAAAAAATTGCACCCCGGTTGCATCGGTAAGAATCCTCACCTTCCGCCCGGCGGGGTGGGTAATTTCGGCCAGTGAGGGCGCGGAGGAGATTCTCGGTCATGTTTTGGGAAAGTCCGCGACGGGTGTGGTGGTGGTGAGTAAAGGGGCGAGTGAAATGCCGGGGTTGGGGGTGGGGTAACTGGGGCAAAGTGGGGCGAGTGGGGGTGGGGAGGGGGGTTGGTTGGTCGGGTGTGGGGCGGTTTTGGTGGTGGTGCGGGGGTGGGGGTGGTGTCGGGAGGGGTGGAATTCGGCCTGTTACTGGAATCCGGCCGCTTGTTCGACGGGGGTGCGGGAGGTGACCGCCCGCCTCAGTGGTTCGGGCCGGCGTCAGGAGTGCGACGCCGGCCCGAAAGGGAGGGGAGGGGAGGGGAGATATCTGGTGGGGAGAGGGGAGAGGGGAGAGGGGGGTGGGTGGGGTCGGGGGTGGGTGAGGGTTACACCTGGGGGAGGGCGCCGGCGTCGATCACGTAGCCGGCGCCGGTGATGCGCTGGGCTCGGTCGGAGGCAAGGAAGGCCACGAGGTCGGCCACGTCGGTCGGTTCGGTGATGCCCGCCATCGGGGCGCCTTCGGCTTCGACGATCATGTGGACGACCGCGTCGCCGTCCTGGCCGGTGCTCCCCATGAGGTTCTCCGCGACCATGTCCATGGCGGGCGTCTTGACCAGCCCGGGGAGCACGCTGTTGACGCGTACGTTGTGCGGGGCGACCTCGGTCGCCAGGCCCTTCGCGTAGTTGATGAGCGCCGCCTTCGCCGCCCCGTAGTGCAGCAGGGCGCCGGCCGGGCGGCGGGCGACGGTCGAGGCCACCTCGATGATCACGCCGCTGCGCCGCTCGATCATCGACGGCAGGACGGCCCGGTCCAGACGCACCGCGGCGAGGTAGTTCGTCATCAGGGCCTCGACCCAGTCCTCGTCGGGGATCGAGGCGGAGCCGCCGAAGTGCGGCATTCCGCCGCTGCTCGCGCCGCCCGCGTTGTTGACGAGTATGTCGACCCCGCCGAGTATCTCGAAGGCGCTGTCCGCCAGGTGCGCGACGCCTTCCCGGGTGCTCACGTCGGCGGTGACCAGCCGTACCGCATCCGGAAGTCCCGGCGCCTCTTTGCGCGCCGAGGTCACCACGGTCGCGCCCTCCTCGACCAGGCGCTGAACGATCGCCAGGCCGATGCCGCGGGTGCCGCCCGTGACGAGTGCGCGCTTTCCCCGCAGGCCTGTTGACGTGCTGTTCCCCTGGACCATGATGTGCTCCTGTCTTCGTCAGCGATGTGGTGATGAATGGGCCGGTGGGCTACGGACGCGGGCTCGGCGCGCTCAGTTCTCCGCCTTCGCCCGTTGGCGTTCCGCGGCGATATCCGCGATGTTCTTGTTTCCCTCCGCCCAGAGAATCGACATCGCCAGCTCGTCGATCCTCCAGCTGCCGCCGGAACGCACGAGATGGAAGCGGTAGGTTCCGCCGATGCGCCACAAAGGGGAGCCGAGCGGGTTTTCCAGCCGGTGGGTCGCCTGGAAAGAGGCGGTGCATTCCGCGGTGTCGCCGTCCAGGATCACCAGATGATTGGTCATCAGGTGCTGGGAGGCGTCGTAGCCGCCGAGCACCGCGACCCAGGAATCGATGAGCTCCGTCGCCGCCAGCGTGACCGGCTCTCCGCCGAGCAGGCTGGTGTAGTCCAGGAGAACCTTGGGGGTGAACAAGGCGGTGGCCTTGTCCCATTCGTGGCGGTCGGTGTGCCAGCCCATGCGATCGCAGGTCTCGATGATCGCGTAGCGGTCGTCCATGTGTGCGTCCTAATCGGGAAGGAAATGCGGGCGGATGGCGGGTGGCCCCTGGCGGGTGGCCCCTACCAGGTGACGGGGAGGTCGTGCAGGCCCTCCAGCGTCATGCCGACCTTCATGGAGACCTGGTCCATCGGAACGGCCAGCCGGAGCGTGGGAATCCGCTTGAACAGGGTGCCGAAGAGGATCTCCAGCTCGGCCCTGGCCAGGTTCTCGCCCAGGCACCGGTGGGGTCCGTGGCCGAAGGCCAGGTGGCCCTGGGTGGAGCGGCGGATGTCGAAGGCGTCGGGGTCCTCGAAGGCGCCGGGGTCGCGGTTGGCCGCGGCGGTCGAGAGGATGACGCCGTCGCCCTCCTTGATCACCTGCCCGGCCACCTCCACGTCGGTGGTGGCGACGCGCAGCGTGGTCAGGTCGGCGATGGACAGAAAGCGCATCAGCTCCTCCACCGCGCCGGGCAGCAGTTCGGGGTCCTCGCGCAGCATCGCCAGCTGGTCCGGGTGCTCCAGCAGCGTGAGGGTGCCCAGACCGATCATGCTCGTGGTCGTCTCCTGGCCGCCGATCAGCAGGGCGACCATGAGCTTCGACACCTCGATCGAGGTCAGCTCGCCGGTGTTCAGCCGCTCGGTGATGAGCGTGCTGAGCAGGTCGTCGCCCAGGTTGGTCTGCTTGGCCTGTACGACCTTGACCAGGTAGTCGAGCAGTTCGCGGCCGGCCTCGACGGCCTTCTCCAGGTCGGGGGCCTGCATGATGCCCTGGGCATGCACCTCGAAGAGCTCGTGCTCCTCGTAGGAGATGCCGAGCATCTTGCAGATCACCCGCGACGGCAGCGGCCGGCCCAGCACCGAGACCAGGTCGACCGGCCCCTCGTGCCGCAGCAGTTCGTCGATCAGCTCGTCGGCGACCGACTGGATCATCGGCCGGAGCTTCTCCACCTGCTTGGCGGTGAAGCGCGGCAGCAGCATGCGCCGGCGGGACTTGTGCGGCTCCCCGTCCAGGC
The DNA here is from genome assembly GCF_045690365.1 of Streptomyces sirii. Taxonomy (NCBI): domain Bacteria; kingdom Bacillati; phylum Actinomycetota; class Actinomycetes; order Kitasatosporales; family Streptomycetaceae; genus Streptomyces; species Streptomyces sirii. The sequence goes on from NZ_CP147982.1 coordinate 6,796,591, forward strand.
CGAACAGCTCCTGGGTGAACTCGGGGAAGTTCTTCTCCCGTTCGGCCAGGATCGGGAAGGCCGGGTTGTCGTGGTCGGAGGAGAAGAGCTTGGCGTCGGCGAACATCTCGCGCGTCTCCTTGTGCTGGGTCACCAGCCACGCGGTCCGGCCGTCGTACAGCCGCACCTGGGAGAGCGGGCCCTCCTCGGCGAGCTCGGTGTACTCCGTCGGCGGGTGGTAGGGGCAGCCCCGCCGCATCGGGTACTCGTGGAGTTCCTCGCCGGTCGTCGCCGTCGATGTCTCGGTCATGTCGGTTCTCTTTCGTTCGGAGTTGACGGAGCGTGGGTTTCCCGGGCCGTGGTCGGTCACGGGCCGGGACGGTGGGAGGGGGCGGTGAGCCAGGCGTGCACCGACCGCGCGACCGCTTCGGCGTCGTCCTCCACGATCGTGAAGTGGTCGCCGGGTACGGGCTCGACGGCCATGGGGAACGCCAGGGCGCGCGCTCCCGCTTCGGGCGGCGGCTCGGCCGTGTCGCCGTCGGCGGGCATCGGGTCGGTGGCCTGGATCATGACGGTGGGCGCCTGGGTGGCGGCCGGCGTGAAGTCGGCGAACATCCGCAGATACGCGCCCATCGCGGTCCAGCGGACGTGGTCGATCCGGCCGAAGGTGTCCTCCCGGTCGAACATGCCCCGGGTCAGCGCCGGTTGGACCAGCGGCAGGTTGTCGTCGACGAAGTAGGTGTCCAGCAGCACCACGGCCGACGGGCCGCGGCCGCGCCGCTCCAGGCATCCCGCCACGGCGTTGGCGAGCCAGCCGCCGGAGGAGTATCCGGCCAGGGCGTACGGGGCGTCGCCCGCACAGCGCAGCACCGCGTCGGCCTGGGTCTCCACCATGGTGTCGAAGTCGGCGGGCAGCAGCTCGCCGGCCACGAAGCCCGGCACCGGCAGCACCGACACCTCGCGCAGCCCGTCGAGAGCCGCGGCTAAGCGCGCGTACTGCAGCGGGCTCGACGACGCCCCGACGCTGGGGAAGCAGATCAGGGCGGGGCGCTCGGGGCCCGCGGCCAACCGCAGCGGTTCCGCGGCGGCGCCCTCCTGGCCGGCCGTGAACGTCGGCCGCAGCCGGGAGGCGGCCGCCAGGAACTCGTTCGCCTCGCCGATCCTGTTCTCCTGGCAGGCCTGCCGGTACAGGGCGTCGATGGTGTCCTCCGGCTGGGCGCCGCCGCCCTGGCCGGGTCGGGCGGCGCTCAGCAGTTCGCCCAGCCGTACGGCGAGCGCCGCCGGCGTGCCGCTGTCGAACACCACCGTGGCGGGCAGCCGCAGACCGGTCGCCTCGCCGAGCGCGTTGCGCAGCTCCACCGCGGTCAGCGAGTCGAACCCCGACTCCAGGAACGGCCGGGAGTCGTCGAACTCCGCGACGGCGGTGTGCCCCAGCACGCCGGCCGCGCGCGCCCGCACCAACTCGCGCAGCGCCGCCGCCAGTTCCCGCTCGCCGAGTTCGGTCAGCGCCCGGGCCGCCGGGGCCGGTTCCGGGCGTGTCGCGGGGAGCAGTCCGCGCAGCGCGGCCGGCACGTTCGCCCGGCCCGCCGTGCCGCGCAGCACCGCGGTGTCCAGGCGCATCGGGACGAGCAGTGGTTCCTCGCCCGCCCAGGCCGCGTCGAACAGGGCCAGGCCCTCCGCGGAGGTCAGCGCGACCACGCCGGTGCGGGCGAGCCGGGCGAGGTCGTCCGCCTCCAGCGTGCCGGTCATACCGCCCTGTTGCTGTTCCCACGGTCCCCAGGCCAGCGAGACCGCGGGCAGCCCCTGGGCGGCCCGGTGCTGTGCCAGCGCGTCGAGGAAGGCGTTCGCCGCGGCGTAGTTTCCCTGGCCCGCGGCGCCCAGGACGCCGGCCGCCGAGGAGAACAGCACGAACGCCGACAGACCGGCGTCCCGGGTGAGTTCGTGCAGATGCGAGGCCGCGTCCATCTTGGCCCGCAGCACCGCGTCCACCCGCTCCGGCGTCAGCGAGGTGAGCACGCCGTCGTCGATCACACCGGCCGTGTGCACCACGGCGGACAGCGGGTGCGCGGCGGGGATGCCCGCCAGCAGCTCCGCCAGCGCGTCCCGGTCGGCCACGTCGCAGGCGGCGACGGTGACCTGGGCGCCGAGCCCGGCCAGTTCGGCGGCCAGCTCCGCGGCGCCGTCGGCCGCCCGGCCGCGGCGGCTCGCCAGGACCAGGTGCCGTACGCCGTGCCGGTCGGCCAGCCATCGGGCGACCTGGGCGCCGAGGCCTCCGGTGCCGCCGGTCACCAGGACGGTGCCGTCGGGGTCCAGCGCGAGGTCCTGCGGCGCGCCGGACACCGGTACCTGGGCGAGCCGGGGGGCGCGAAGTTCGCCGGCGCGCAGCGCCAGCTGGGGTTCGCCGGTGCCGAGCGCCGCGGCCAGTGCGCGTCGCGAGGCCTCCTCCCCGTCCGTGTCGATCAGTACGAAGCGGTCCGGGTTCTCGGTCTGCGCGGAGCGGATCAGGCCCCATACCGGCGCCTGAGCCGGTGCCGGGCCGTCCTCGCCGGGGCCGGCGGCCACCGCGCCCCGGGTCACGAAGGCCAGTCGGCTTCCGGCGAAGCGCGGGTCGGCCAGCCACGTTTGGGCCGCCGCCAGCGCCTCGTGGACGGCGTCGCGGCCGGCCGCCGCGGCATCCGCGCCGTCGGCGGGCGCACCGACGGCCAGCACGACCGCGTCCGGTACCGGCGCGCCCGCGGCGACCGCCTCGCCCAGCTCCGCCAGATCGGTGGCGCGGACGACCTGGATGCCGGCCGACTCCAGGCCGGGGGCCGACTCGGCGCCGTCCGCACCCACCACGGCGCACGTCCGCACCGGCGTCGTCCCGGACGCCTCGACCCGCGGCCAGTCGACGCGGAAGAGCGCATCGCGCCGGGCCCCGCCCGCGGCCTGGATCTGCTCGCGGGTGACCGGCCGCAGCACGAGGGAGCGCACCGAGGCCACCGGCCGGCCGTCCTCGTCCGCGGCCGCCACCGCCACGCTGTCGGGCCCGGCCGGCGCGAGCCTGACGCGCAGGACCGAAGCCCCGGTGCGGTGCAGCGCCACGCCGTTCCAGGAGAACGGCACCCGGGCGCCGCCCCCGCCCTCGATCAGGCCGCCCAGGCCGACGCCGTGCAGCGCGGCGTCCAGCAGCGCGGGGTGCACGCCGAAGTCGCCGGCTCCGCCCGTGTCCTGCCGGGGCAGCGCCACTTCGGCGAAGAGCTCCGTGCCGCGCCGCCAGGCGGCCCCGAGTCCCCGGAACATCGGGCCGTACCCCAGGCCCGCGGCGGCGAGATCGTCGTAGAGGTCCGACACCCCGACCTCGGTGGCGCCTTCGGGGGGCCACACCGCGAGCCGCTCGGGCTCCTGGGCGGCCGGGGCACACAGGAGGCCGGTGGCGTGCCGGGTCGGTTCCTCCTGCGGGGACGCGTCCTCGGGCCGGGAGTGGATGCTCACCGGACGGCGTCCGGAGTCGTCCGCGGCGCCGACGAGGACCTGGACGTGCACGGCGCCGTTCTCCGCGAGCACCAGCGGTGCTTCCAGGGTGAGTTCCTCGACCTCGGGCAGGCCGGCCTCCCGGCCGGCGGCCAGGGCCAGGTCCACCAGCGCGGTGCCGGGCAGCAGCGGGGTGCCGAGCACCGTGTGGTCGGCGAGCCAGGGGTGGTCGGCCGACGACAGCCGGCCGGTGAAGAGGGTCGCGTCCCCGGTCGGCAGGTCGATGGCGCCGCCGAGCAGCGCATGGCCGACCTCGCGCAGGCCCGCCAGGTGCGCCTGGCCCGCGCCCGGTCCTTCCGGGGCCGCGTCGAGCCAGAGGCGCCGGCGCTGAAACGGGTAGGTCGGCAGGTCGACCGGTCGGGCGCCGGTTCCGGAGAAGTACGTCGCCCAGTCCACCGGTGTGCCGTGGGCGTGCAGCCGGGACACGGCCGCGACCAGCGTCTCCTCCTCCGACCGGTCGGCCCGCGCGGTCGCGGCCAGTACCGCGGCGCCGTCGTCCGCGAGCGCGCTCTGGGCCATGGGCACGAGGACGCCGTCCGGTCCCAGTTCCAGGAACCGGCCGGCGCCGCGGGCTTCGAGGGTGCGGACCGCGTCGAGGAAGCGCACCGCCTCGCGTGCGTGGCGCACCCAGTAGTCCGGCGAAGCCAGCTCCTGCGCCGTCGCAAGGTCCCCGGTCAGGGTGGACACCAGCGGGATCCGCGGTGCCCGGAAGTCCAACTCCGCGGCCACCGCGCGGAATTCGTCCAGCATCCCGTCCATGTGGGGGGAGTGGAAGGCGTGGCTCACCGTCAGCCGCCGGGTCTTGCGCCCGCGTGCGGCGAACCCCCGCGCGGTCTCCTCCACCGCGGCCTCGTCACCGCTGAGGACGATCGAGGACGGCCCGTTGACCGCCGCGACGGCGACCCTGCCGTGGAAGTCCTCCAGGAACGGCAGCACCTCCTCCTCGGTGGCCTGGACGGCCACCATCGCCCCGCCGGAGGGCATCCGCTGCATCAGCCGGCCCCGCTGCGCCACCAGGCGCGCGGCGTCCGGCAGGGACAGCACGCCGGCCGCGTGCGCCGCGGCCAGCTCGCCGATCGAATGGCCGGCGACGAAGTCCGGCCGTACGCCCCAGTGCTCCAGCAGCCGGAACAGCGCCACCTCGAAGGCGAACAGCGCCGGCTGGGCGTATGCGGTGTGGTCCAGCAGGCCCTCGGCGCCCTCGTCGCCGGAGACCACCTCCTTGAGCGGGCGGTCCAGATGGGTGTCCAGCTGCTCGTAGACCGTGTCCAGCGCATCGGCGAACGCCGGGAACGCGGCGTACAGCTCCCGGCCCATCTCCCGGCGCTGGCTGCCCTGGCCGGTGAACAGGAAGGCGAGTGCGGACCCGCCGGACACGCCGCGGACCAGGCCGGGCGCGGCGTCGGCGTCGGCCAGGGCGCCGAGCGCCCGGCGCACCTGGTCGCGGTCCCGGGCCACCACGACCGCCCGGTGGTCCAGCGCCGGGCGCCGGCTCAGCGACCAGGCGGTGTCGACCGGCCGCTCGCCGGGCCGCTCGTCGAGGTGCGCCACCAGCCTGCGCGCCTGCGCCCGCAGTGCCTCCGCGCTCTTCGCCGACAGCAGCCAGGGCAGCACGACGCCGTCGTCGTCGAAGCCCTCCGTGGCCTCGCCGCCCGCCTCCTCCCGGGGCGCCTGCTCCAGGATGACGTGCGCGTTGGTGCCGCTGACCCCGAAGGACGAGACGCCCGCCCGGCGCGGTCCGGTGCCCTCGGGCCACGGGCGTTGCCGGGTCAGCAGCTCCACGCCGCCGGCCGACCACTCCACGTGCGGCGTCGGCTCGTCGATGTGCAGGCTCGCCGGCAGGACGCCCCGCCGCATCGCCATCACCATCTTGATCACCCCGGCGACGCCGGCGGCGGCCTGGGTGTGCCCGATGTTGGACTTCACCGAACCCAGCCACAGCGGGCGGTCCGCGGGGCGGTCCTGGCCGTACGTCGCGAGGAGGGCCTGCGCCTCGATCGGGTCGCCGAGACGGGTGCCGGTCCCGTGCGCCTCGACGGCGTCCACGTCGGACGGCGACAGCCGGGCCTGGGCCAGCGCCTGGCGGATCACCCGCTGCTGCGAGGGGCCGTTCGGCGCGGTCAGCCCGCTGCTGGCGCCGTCCTGGTTGACGGCGGAGCCGCGGAGGACGGCCAGCACCGGGTGGCCGTTCGCCCGCGCGTCCGACAGCCGCTCCAGTACCAGGACGCCGGCGCCCTCGCCCCAGCCGGTGCCGTCGGCCGCCGCGGCGAAGGACTTGCACCGCCCGTCGGAGGCCAGTCCGCCCTGGCGGCTGAACTCCACGAACACGCCCGGCGTGGACATCACCGTCACCCCGCCCGCCAGGGCCAGGGAGCACTCCCCGGAGCGCAGCGCGCTGCTCGCCAGGTGCAGCGCCACCAGCGACGACGAGCACGCGGTGTCCACCGTCACCGCGGGCCCCTCCAGCCCGAAGGTGTACGACAGCCGGCCGGACGCGACGCTGCCGGCGCTGCCGTTGCCGAGGTAGCCCTCCAGCGCCTCCGGCGCGTGGGTGAAGCGGCCGCCGTAGTCGCTGTACATCACGCCGAGGAAGACGCCGGTCCGGCTGCCGCGCAGGGAGTCCGGGGCGATCCGGGCCCGTTCGAGGACCTCCCAGGTCAGCTCCAGCATCAGGCGCTGCTGGGGGTCCATCGCCAGCGCCTCGCGCGGACTGATCCCGAAGAACTCCGGGTCGAACTCCGCGGAGTCGTAGAGGAATCCGCCCACCCCGGCGTGCGATCTGCCCGGTCCTTCGGTGTCGGGGTCCAGCAGCCGGTCGAGGTCCCAGCCCCGGTCGGTCGGCAGCCCGGAGAGCGTGTCGCGTCCGTCGGCGACCAGCCGCCACAGGTCCTCGGGGCTGGTGGCGCCGCCGGGGAACCGGCAGGCCATCGAGACCACGGCGATCGGCTCCCGGGCCCTGGCCTCCACCTCCTCCAGTCGCTGCCGCGTCTGCTGCCCCTCCGCGATCGCCCGCTTGAGGTATGCGCGGAGCTTGTTCTCATCCGCCATGCGTTCCCCACCTTTCCGACAGCCGGCACGACGGCTGGTCAATTGGCATTGCTGAACCGGTTGTCCACCAGGTCGAACAGTTCCTCGTCACTCGCCGCGTCGAGCCCCAGGTCCGCGTCGGCGCCGTCCTGCCCGGTCAGCTCGGTCAGCAGATCCGACAGCCGCGCAAGGGCCCGTTCGCGCACCTCGTCCCCCTGCCGCGTGGCGCGCAGTCCGGCCGCCAGCCGGTCGAGGCCGGCCAGGACGTCGGCGGCGGGCCGGTCCCCGTCCGGGGCCAGCAGCGTGCCGAGGTGCCGGGCGACGGCCTGCGGCGTGGGGTGGTCGAAGACCAGGGTGGTCGGCAGGCGGCGCCCGGTCGCGGCGGCGAGCCGGTTGCGCAGCTCGACGGCGGTCAACGAGTCGAAGCCCAGCTCCAAGAAGCCCCGGGTGTCCGCGATCTCGTCCGGGGAACGGTGCCCCAGCACCGTCGCCACCGTGGTGCGTACGAGGTCCAGCAGCACCCGCTCCCGCTCGTCCTCGGGCAGCCCGTCCAGGCCCTCGACGGCCGTCGGCTCCGACGGGCCCGTGGCGCCGCGCCCGAGGGCCGCCGCCCTGCGCACGGCGGGGCCCGCCAGGGTGCGCAGCACCGGTGGGACCGCACCGGAGGCGGCTCGCGCCCGTAGGGCCGCCGCGTCGATCCGCAGGGCCGCCAGTACCGGGTCCCCGTCCGTCAGTGCCCGGTCGAAGAGCTCCAGGCCCTCCTGTGAGGTCAGCGGCCGCATTCCCGAGCGCGCGATCCGGGCCAGGTCCACCTCGCCGAGGTGTCCGGTCATTCCGCTCTGCTGCTCCCAGAAGCCCCAGACCAGCGACGTGGCGGGCAGGCCGGCGGCCCGGCGGCGCTGCGCCAGCGCGTCCAGGGCCGCGTTCGCCGAGGCGTACGCCGCCTGCGCGGCCGTCCCGAGGACGCCCGAGGCCGACGAGAACAGCACGAACGCCGACAGGTCCGTCCCGCGGGTCAGTTCGTCGAGGTGCGCCGCCGCGTCGGTCTTGGGGCGGGCGACCCGGCCGAGCCGCTCCGGTGTCACATCGGTCACCATCGCGTCGTCCAGCACCCCGGCCGCGTGGATCACGGCGGTCAGCGGGGCGCTGTCGGGTATCCGCGCCAGCAGCGCGGCCAGGGCGTCCCGGTCGGCCACATCGCATGCGGCCACCTCCGCCGCGGCGCCCAGCTCGGCCAGCTCCGCCACCAGCTCGGCGGCTCCCGGGGCCGACGGGCCCTGGCGGCCCACCAGCAGCAGGCGGGTGGCGCCGTGCTCGGCCGCCAGATGACGGGCCAGCAGCCTGCCGAGCAGGCCGGTGCCACCGGTGATCAGTACGGTCCCCTCGGCGAACGGCCGCTCCCGCTCGGGCCGTTGCGCCGGTATGCCGGCCTTGGCCAGCCGCGGCACCAGAGCCTCGCCGGCGCGCACCGCGATCTGCGGTTCGCCGGTGGCCAGCGCCGCGGCCAGCTGCTCGGCGGGCGGACCGGCGCCGTCGAGGTCGACCAGGACGAAGCGGTCGGGGTGCTCGGTCTGCGCCGACCGCACCAGCCCCCAGACCGCCGCCTGCGCGGAGTCCGGGACGTCCTCGGTGTGCGCCGCCACCGCGCCGCGGGTCACGAACACCAGCCGCGAGGCCGCGAGTTGGTCGTCGGCGAGGTAGGCCTGGAGCAGCTCCAGTGCCCGCACCGTCGTGGGCCGTACGGCGTCCATGCCGGCGCTGTCGCCGTCGCCGTCGGCGGGGTCCGTGGCGCAGGACACCACCACGGCGTCGGGCTCCGGGCCGCCCGCGCGAAGGCTCTCGCCCAGCGCGGCCAGATCGGCGTGGCGCCGCAGCGCGGCCGGTGCGTCCGCGCTCTCCTCGAAGCCGGGGGCGGAGCCCACCAGCGCCCAACTGCCGGGCGCCGCCTGCCGCGCGGCCGGGGCGGCCGGCCAGGTGAGGCGGTACAGCCCGTCGTGCCGGGGCCGGTGCGCGGGGGCCAGTCGGGCCGGGTCGACCGGCCGAAGGGCCAGCGAGTCCACCGTGGCCACCGGGTTCCCGGCCGGGTCGGTGAGGGTGACGGTCACCGCGTCCGTGCCCGCCGGCGACAGCGCCACCCGCAGCGCGGACGCCCCGACGGCGTGCAGCGCGACGTTGCTCCACGAGAACGGCAGCAGCAGGGGCCGCCCCTGCGCCGGCTCCGCTCCGTCCTCGCCGGCGGCCAGTGCCACGGCGTGCAGCGCCGCGTCCAGCAGCGCCGGATGCAGGCCGAAGGACTCGGCGTCGGCGAGGTGTTCGTCGTCGAGCCGTACCTCGGCGAAGACCGATTCGCCCCGCCGCCAGGCGGAGCGCAGTCCTTGGAAGGCCGGCCCGTAGGCGTAGCCCCGGTCGGCCAGCCCGGTGTAGTGGTCGCTCACGTCGAGGGCGACCGCGTCCACCGGGGGCCAGGCCCCGCTCTCGGACGCGGGCGGCGGTCCGTCCTCGACCAGGACGCCGGACGCGTGCTGCGTCCAGGGCTCCTCGTCCCCGGTCCTGGAGTGCACGCCGACGGTCCAGCCCTCGGCGCCGTCCCGGTGGGCGGCGACCACCTGAAGCGTCACCTCGCCGTCCTCGGGCAGCGCCAGCGGGGCCTGGATCGTCAGCTCCTGCACCTGCCCGACACCGAGCAACTGTCCGGCGTGCAGGGCCAGTTCGAGGAACGCCGTGCCGGGCAGCAGTACCGTGTCGTGCACCGCGTGGTCGGCGAGCCACGGATGGGACCGGGCCGAGATCCGCCCGCTGAGCACCAGCCCGTCCCCGGTCGCGGTGGCGACGACCGCCCCGACCAGCGGGTGGTCGCCCGCCGCGAGGCCCGTCGCCGCGAGGTCCGCGCCGCCGTCCCGGTCGTCCAGCCAGTACTGCTGCCGCTGGAAGGCGTACGTCGGCAGGTCCACCCGGGCCGCCTCGCGGCCCGCGAACACCGGTGTCCAGTCGACGTCGACGCCGTGTGCGTACAGCCCGCCGGCCGCGCGCAGGAAGCCGTCCAGCCCCCCGTCGTCCCGGCGCAGCGACCCGGTCACCAGCGCGCCGGTCACCTCGGCGTGCTCCATCGTCTCCTGCATCGGCACGGTCAGCACCGGATGCGGGCTGATCTCCAGGAAGGTGTCGTATCCGCTCGTCGCCAGTTCCCGGGTGACCTCCGCCAGCCGCACCGGCTGCCGCAGGTTGCGGTACCAGTACTCGGCCCCCAGGTCGTCGGCCTGCAGGAAGGTGCCGGTGACCGTCGAACGGAACGCCACCCGCGGCGTGTTGGGGGTGATCCCGGCCAGCGCCCGGTGCAGATCGTCGCGGACCGCCTCGACCTGCGGGGAGTGCGAGGCGTAGTCCACCGGGATGCGGCGGGCCCGCAGGCCGTCCTCCTCGCACCGGGCCATCAGCTCCTCCAGCGCCTCGCCGTCGCCGGAGACCACCACCGACGAAGGGCTGTTGACCGCCGCCACCGACAGCCGCTCGCCCCAGGGCGCGAGCAGCGCCGCGGCCCCGGTCTCGCCCAGCGCGACGGTGACCATGCCGCCGTGGCCGGCCAGCGCCCGCAGCGCCTTGCTGCGGACGGCCACCACCCGGGCCGCGTCCTTGAGCGACAGCACGCCCGCCACGCACGCGGCGGCGATCTCGCCCTGCGAATGGCCCACCACCGCGTCCGGTTCCACGCCCACCGAGCGCCACAGCGCGGCCAGCGACACCATCACCGCGAACAGCGCCGGCTGCACGATGTCGACCCGCTCCAGCCAGTCGTCGTCCGCCTCGCCGCGCAGCACCCGGAGCAGCGACCAGTCCACGTGCGGCGCCAGCGCCGCGGCGCACTCCTCGACGGCCTCCCGGAAGACCGGTGAGGTCCGAAGCAGCCCGGCGGCCATCCCGGCGAACTGCGAACCCTGGCCGGGGAAGACGAACACCGTCTTCTCCCGCCCGGCCGGAGCCCCGGCACCCGCCCCGGCCTCGCCCGCCGGGCCCGTGACGACCGCCGGCGACTCCTCGCCGCGCGACAGCGCCACCAGACCCTTGACCAGTTCGCTCCGGTCGGCGGCGACCACGACCGCGCGGTGCGCGAAGACCGACCGGGTCGTCGCCAGGGCGTGCCCGATGTCCGCCGCGGCCACCTCCGGACGGGCGTCGGCGTACTCGGCCAGCCGCGCCGCCTGCGCCCGCAGCGCCTGACGGCTCACCCCGGACACCACCCACGGCGTTGCCGAGGGACCGGCCGCCGCGGGGCGGGTGTCCGGCACAGCGGCCTCGGCGGCGAGGTCCTCGGGGGCGGCCTGCTCCAGGACGACATGCGCGTTGGTGCCGCTGACCCCGAAGGACGAGACGGCCGCCCGGCGCGGATGGTCGTCCGCCGGCCACCGCCGCTCCTCGGTCAGCAGCCGCACCGCGCCCGCCGACCAGTCGACATGCGGCGTGGGCTCGTCCACATGCAGCGTCCGCGGCAGCACGCCGTGCCGCATCGCCATCACCATCTTGATCACTCCGGCCACACCGGAGGCCGCCTGGGTGTGCGCGATGTTGGACTTCACCGACCCCAGCCACAGCGGACGGTCCGCCGCCCGGCCCTGGCCGTAGGTCGCCAGCAGCGCCCGGGCCTCGATCGGATCGCCCAGAGTGGTCCCGGTGCCGTGCGCCTCGACCGCGTCGACCTCGGCGGGCGACAGCCGGGCGTCGGCCAGCGCGTCCTCGATCAGCCGCTGCTGGGACGGGCCGTTGGGGGCGGTCAGGCCGTTGCCGGCGCCACCGTGGTTGACGGCGGAGCCGCGGATGACGGCCAGCACCGGGTGGCCGTTGCGCCGCGCGTCGGAGAGCCGCTCCAGCACCAGCGCGCCGGCGCCCTCGCCCCAGCCGGTGCCGTCGGCCGCCGCGGCGAAGGACTTGCACCGGCCGTCGGAGGCCAGCCCGCGCTGCCGGCTGAACTCCACGAAGGCGTTCGGGGTGGCCATCACGGTCACCCCGCCGGCCAGCGCCAGGGAGCACTCCCCGGAGCGCAGCGCGTGGCACGCCTGGTGCAGCGCCACCAGCGAGGACGAGCAGGCGGTGTCGATGGTCACCGCGGGACCGGTCAGCCCCAGGACGTAGGACGTCCGCCCGGCCGCCACGGCCGCGGTGCTGCCGGTCAGCCGGTAGCCGGCCACCTCGTCGCTCGTGCTGACCCGCGAGGGGAAGGCGTACCCCTGGTGCGTCAGCCCGACGAAGACCCCCGAGCGGCTGCCCCGCAGGGACACCGGGTCGATACCGGCCCGCTCCAGCGCCTCCCAGACGACCTCCAGCCACAGCCGCTGCTGGGGGTCCATCGACAGCGCCTCGCGCGGGTTGATCCCGAAGAACTCGGCGTCGAACCCCGCCGCGTCGCCGAGGAAGGCGCCGGTACGGACGTAGCTCCTGCCCGGCCGGCCCGGCTCCGGGTCGTACAGCTCCTCAAGGTCCCAGTTCCGGTCCTCCGGAAGCCCCGAGACGGTGTCGGCGCCGTCGGCGACCAGGCGCCACAGCTCCTCCGGGGACGCGACGTCCCCCGGGAAGCGGCACCCCATGGCGACGATCGCGACGGGCTCGTGCTCGCGCTGCTCGGCGTGGTCGAGACGGGCGCGGGTCTGCCGGAGCTCGGTGGTGACCAGCTTCAGGTACTGGCGAAGTTTGTCCTCTGAGGTCGTCACGAGATTCCAAGCTCCTTGTTGACGATGTCGAATATCTCCTCGTCGGTGGCCAGCGTCAGCGCGTCGTCACCGGCCGCGTCGGCGGCGGTGCCCTCGGACCGGTCCCACTTCCACAGCAGCGACCGCAGCCGGGCGACGACCCGGCCGCGCGCGTCGTCGTCGGGCGCCAGCGCCTCGACGGCCGTCTCCCACCGGTCCACTTCGGCGAGCACCGCGGTGATCTGCTCGCCGCCGGGCCGAAGTTGCGCGCGCAGATGCGTCGCCAGCGCGGCCGGAGTGGCGTGGTCGAAGACCACCGTGGTCGGCAGGGCGAGACCGGTGGCCTCGTTGAGCCGGTTGCGCAGCGTCAGCGACGCCATCGAGTCGAACCCGAGGTCCCGGAACGCCAGCGTGGCCCGGACCTGATCGGCCGTGCGGTGTCCCAGGGCGTCGGCGGCATGAGTGCGCACCAGGTCCAGCAGCAGCCGGTCCTGGTCGTCCGCGCCCAGCGCCGCGAGCCGCTCCCGCAGGGCGTCGGCCCGGCCGGGCCCCGCGGCGCCCTGGACGGCGCGCCGCGCCTCGGGCAGGTCGCTCAGCAGCGCGCGGGAGCGGGACATGCTGTACGCGGGGGCGAACCGGTCCCAGTCGATGTCGGCGAAGGCCGTGTGGGTCTCGTCGCGGTCGAGCGCCGCCCGCAGGCCCGCCAGCGCCGTCTCCGGGGCCATCAGCGGTACGCCGCGCTCGCGCAAGCGCTCGCCCGCACCGTCGGCGGCGGCCATCCCGCCGCCGTCCCAGGCGCCCCACGCCACCGAGGTCGCGGCCCGGCCCTCGGCCCGGCGGGCGCTGGCCAGCCCGTCCAGGAAGGCGTTGCCCGCCGCGTACGCCGCCTGCCCGACGTTGCCCCACAGCCCGGCGCCGGAGGAGAAGAGCACGAACGCGTCGGGGGACCGGCCGGGGGACCCGTCGAAGACGGCGTCCAGGTTCCTGGCGCCTTCGACCTTGCCGGACAGCACCGCGGCGAGCTCCGCGAGGTCGCACTCGGCCAGCGGCTTCTCGGCCTGGACCGCGCCCGCGGTGTGCACGACGGTGCCGACCGGATGCCGCTCGGGCAACGACTCGACCACCCGCCGCAGGGCGTCCCGGTCGCCGAGGTCGCAGGCGACGACCGTCACCTCGCTGCCCAGCCGCTTCAGCTCGTCGGTCAGCTCGGCCGCACCGGGGGCGTCGGGGCCCCGGCGGCTGAGCAGCACCAGGTGCTCTGCGCCCTGGGCGGCCAGCCAGCGGGCCACCTGTGCGCCGAGCGCGCCCGTTCCGCCGGTCACCAGCGCGCTGCCGGTGGGCTGCCAGGCGCGCCGCACCGGCGCCTGCGCCAGCGGCGAGCGCACCAGCCGGCAGCCGTGCACCCCGTCGGTCCGGACGGCCAGTTGGCCCTCCTCGCCCGGGCCGGCGAGGACGCCGACGAGGCGGGACAGGGCGGACTCGTCCAGCTGCTCGGGCAGATCGACCAGACCGCCGCGACGCTCGGGCCATTCGAGCGCCGCCACCCTGCCCAGCCCCCATACGGCCGCCTGCGCCGGATGCCGTACCGGGGCGTCGTCGGTGGCCACCGCGCCCTGGGTGAGGCACCACAGTGGGGCCTCGATCCCGGCGTCGCCCAGCGCCTGCGCCAGCACCGCCGTCGCCGCCAGTCCCCTGGACAGCGCGGGCAGATCCGGCAACGGCCGCTCGTCCGCGGCGAGTACGGACACCACACCCGCCAACGGCCCCTCACCGGCGGCCTCCCGCAGCCGGCGGGCGAGCGTCGCCCGGTCGGTCGCGGCCGCGTCGAGGCCGAGGCGGAGCACCTCGTCCGCCCCGGCGCGTTCGCACGCCGCCAGCACCTCGGCCGCCGGGCCGTCGCCGCCGTCGGAGGAGACGAGCAGCCACCGGCCGGACAGCCGGTCCGGGCCGGCATCGGGCAGCGCCGCCCAGTCGACGCGGTAGCGGTGGTCGTCCACCCGGGACGGGTCCGCCTCCGCCGCGTCCGCCGCCAGCCAGAACCGCTCACGCTGGAAGGCGTACGTCGGCAGCGCCACCGGCCGGGCGCCGGTACCGGCGAACACCTGGGACCAGTCCACCGCGACGCCGCGCACGTACAGCTGCCCCAGCGCCGCCAGCAGCGCGCGCTGCTCGGGCTCGTCGCGGTGCGCCGCGGCGGCGAAGACGGCGTCACCGGTGGCGGCGCACTCCTGGCCCATCGCCGCGAGCACCGCGTCCGGGCCGAGTTCCAGGAACGTGGTGGCGCCCTCGGCTTCCAGCGTCCGCACCGCGTCGAGGAACCTGACCGTCTCGCGGGCGTGCCGCGCCCAGTACTCCGGCGTGCACACCTCGTCGGCCCGCACCACGGCGCCGGTCAGCGCGGAGACGAGGGGAATCCGCGGGGCGTGCAGGGACACCCCCCGCACCACGGCGGCGAACTCCGCCACCATGGCGTCCATGCGGTGCGAGTGGAACGCATGGCTGACCCGCAGCCGCTTGGTGTCGCGTCCCTGGTCGGCGAAGTGCGCGGCCACCTCGGCGACGGCGTCCTCGTCACCGGCGACCACCACGGAGGAGGGGCCGTTGACCGCCGCGAGAGCGGCCCGGCCGGCCCGCTCCGCCAGCAGCGGCGCGACCTCGTCCTCGGTCGCCTGCACCGCGGTCATCGCCCCGCCGGGCGGGAGCGCCTGCATCAGGCGGCCCCGGGCGGCGGCCAGGGTGGCCGCGTCGGCGAGCGACAGCACCCCGGCGACATGTGCCGCGGCCAGCTCGCCGATGGAGTGGCCGGAGACGAAGTCCGCCCGCACCCCCCACGACTCCACCAGCCGGTGGAGCGCGACCTCCACCGCGAACAGCGCGGGCTGGGTCCAGCCGGTCTCGTCCAGCAGTCCCTCGGTGCCGGGCCGGCCGAGGACCACCTCGCGCAGCGGCCGGTCGAGATGCCGGTCCAGCTCGGCGCAGACCGCGTCGAAGGCCTCCGCGAACACCGGGTACCGGGCGTACCACTCACGCCCCATGCCCACCCGCTGCGCGCCCTGGCCGGTGAACAGGACGGCCAGCTTGCCGTCGGACACTTCACCGCGCGCACCGGCGCCGGGCCGCTCGCCGCCGGCGAGCCGGCCGAGGCCGTCCGCCAGCTCGGCGCGGTCCGCCGCCACCACGACCGCCCGGTGGTCGAACGCCGAACGCGTCGTGGCCAGGGAGTACGCCACATCGGCGAGGTGCCCGGCACGGTCGCCTTCGAGATGCCGGCGCAGCCGCTCGGCCTGGGCCCGCAGCGCGTCCTCGTCCCGGCCCGACACCACCCAGGGCAGCGCGAGTTCGGCCGCCTCGGGCGGGCGCGCGGCGTCCTCGTCCCGGTCGGCCGCGGGGGCCGCCTCGACGATCACATGGGCGTTGGTGCCGCTGATGCCGAAGGACGACACCCCGGCGCGCCGCGGCCGCCCCGGGTCCGGCCACCGCCGGGTCTCCGTCAGCAGCTCGACAGCGCCGGCCGACCAGTCCACATGGGTCGAGGGCCGGTCGACGTGCAGGGTCTTGGGGAGCACGCCGTGCCGCAGCGCCAGCACCATCTTGATGACGCCGGCGACGCCCGCGGCCGCCTGGGCGTGCCCGATGTTGGACTTCACCGAGCCGAGCCACAGCGGGCGTTCGCGCTCGCCGTCGAACGTCGCCAGGATCGCCTGGGCCTCCATCGGGTCGCCGAGCGGCGTGCCGGTGCCGTGCCCCTCGATCGCGTCGATGTCCCCGGTCGACAGGCCCGCGTCGTCCAGCGCCTGCCGGATCACCCGCTCCTGCGACGGTCCGTTCGGCGCGGTCAGCCCGCTGCTCGCGCCGTCCTGGTTCACCGCGGTGCCGCGCACCACCGCCAGGATGCGGCGGCCGTTGCGGCGGGCGTCGGACAGCCGCTCCAGCAGCAGCACCCCGGCGCCCTCGCTCCAGGCGGCCCCGTCGGCGGCGTCGGCGAACGACTTGCAGCGGCCGTCGGGGGCCAGCCCCCGCTGCCGGCTGAACTCCACGAACGTCGACGGGGTCGACATCACCGTCACCCCGCCGGCCAGGGCCAGCGAGCACTCGCCCCGGCGCAGTGCCGAGGCCGCCAGGTGCAGTGCCACCAGCGACGACGAGCACGCGGTGTCCACCGTCACGGCCGGGCCCTCCAGGCCCAGGGTGTAGGAGATCCGGCCGGAGGCGACGCTGCCGGCGCTGCCCGTGCCGAGGTACCCCTCCACCTCCTCGGTCGCCACGCCGGGCCGGGCGCCGTAGTCGTGGTACATCACTCCGGCGAAGACACCGGTCCGGCTGCCCCGCAGCGCCAGCGGGTCGATGCCGGCCCGCTCGACCGCCTCCCAGGAGGTCTCCAGCAGCAGCCGCTGCTGCGGGTCCATGGCGAGCGCCTCGCGCGGCGAGATGCCGAAGAACCCGGCGTCGAACTCCGCCGCGTCGTAGAGGAATCCGCCCTCCCGCGTGTACGAGGTACCGGGCCGGTCGGGGTCGTCGGAGAACAGCGACGTCAGATCCCAGCCCCGGTCGGTGGGGAACCCCGCGACGGCGTCCCGGCCGTCCACGACCAGCTCCCACAGCTCCTCGGGGGAGCGCACGCCGGCCGGGTACCGGCAGCCCATCCCGACGATCGCGATCGGCTCGACCGCGGCCTGCGCCGCGTTCCTGAGCCGCTCGTTCTCCTTCAGTGAAGCCCGTAGTGCTTCGACCACCGCTTCAGACGATGTGGCCATGACCCCTCCCGCAATTCGCATCCAAGATCAGGACTTGTCCCCGCCGAAGGCCGTGCGCACGAGATCCTCGACGTCCATGTCGTCGATCCCGGCCGCCTCGCCCGCCTGTGACGGCTCCGCGGCCGCCTCGCCCCCGGCGAGCCGGAGCACGTCCGCCAGCAGCCCGGCCTGCCGGAAGCGGGCCAGCGGAATCGAGGCCAGCGCCTCGCGGAACCTCGTCTCCTCCGCCTCGGACTCGGTCGGCTCCCGGCTCTCGGGGAAGAGCCGGTCGCGCAGATAGCGGGCCGCGTTGGCCGGTGTGGCCTGGTCGAAGACGAGCGTCGCCGGCAGCCGCAGGCCGGTGGCCGCGCCCAGTCGGCTGCGCAGCTCGACCGCGGTCAGCGAGTCGAAGCCCAGCTGCAAAAAGCCCCGGGTGTCCGGCACGGCGTCGGGCGAGGCGAGACCCAGCACCGTCGCCGCCTGCTCCCGCACCAGGCGAAGGAGCGCCTGCTCCCGCTCCTCGGCGGGGAGTTCGGCCACCCGGGCGGCGAACGACCCGCCCGGTCCGCCCGGCGTCTCGGCGCCGCCGCGGCGCCGCCCGGCCCGGACCACCGTGCGCAGCACCGCCGGCACCGGCCCGGGTCCGCCCGCCGCCAGCAGCGCCGCGGGGTCCAGCTTCATCGGCACCAGTACGGCGTGCGGCGCCTCCAGCGCCGCGTCGAACAGCGCCAGGCCCTCCTCGGTGGGCAGTTGCCCGACCCCGGAGCGCGCCATGCGCCGCAGATCCGCCTCGGACAGGTCGCCGGTGAGACCGCTGCGCCGCTCCCACATTCCCCACGCCAGGGAGCTGCCCGCCAGACCGGCGGCCCGCCGGCTGCGCGCGAGCGCGTCCAGGAAGGCGTTGGCCGCCGCGTAGCCGCTCTGTCCCGCGGTGCCCAGCACCCCGGCGGCCGAGGAGAACAGCACGAAGGCCGACAGCCGTGCGTCCCGGGTGAGTTCGTGCAGGTTCAGTGCGCCGTCCACCTTGGGCCGCAGCACCCGGTCGATCCGCTCCGGCGTCTGCGCGGTGAGCACCCCGTCGTCCAGCACACCGGCGGCGTGCACCACGGCGGTCAGCGGATGCGCCGCCGGGACCTTGTCGAGCACCGCCGCCAGGGCGTCCCGGTCGGCCACGTCGCAGGCCGCCACCGTGACGTGGGCTCCCTGCCGGGTCAGGTCCGCCGCCAGCTCGGCCGCGCCCGCCGCGGCCGGGCCGCTGCGGCTGGTGAGCAGCAGCCTGGTGACGCCGTGCCGCGCCACCAGGTGACGGGCGAGCAACTCGCCCAGTCCGCTGGTGCCTCCGGTGATCAGCACCGTGCCGTCCGCCGCGAGCACCGGCAGCCCGGCCGGCTCCTCGGCGGCCGGGACCCGGGCGAGCCGCACCGCGCGCACCACGCCGCCGCGGAGCACCAGTTGGGGCTCCTCGGACGCCAGGGCCGCCGGCAGGGCGCCGCGGGACGCGGCGTCCTCGTCCGTGTCCAGCAGGACGAACCGGCCGGGGTGCTCCGACTGCGCCGACCGCACCAGACCCCACAACGGCACATGCCGCAGGTCGTGTTCCGCGGCCTCGTCGTCGACGTCCATCGCGTGACGGGTGACGAAGACCAGCCGCGAGGCGGCGAACCGCTCGTCGGCGACCCAGGCCTGGGCCTGCGCCAGCGCCCGGTGGGTCGCCTCACGAGCGGCCCGGGCCGGATCCGGATCCTCCTGCGGGTCGCACAGGCAGGGCACCACGACCACGTCGGGCAGCGGCGCTCCGGAGCCGACCGCGGCGCCCAGCGCCTCCAGGTCCTCGTACCCGTCGAGCCGCGCCCCGGCCGCCGCCATGACGGCCCCCAGCTGGAGGTCGTCCGGCCCCAGCACCGCCCAGGTGCCGGTGACCGGGGCGGGCGTGGCCGGTGGCGCGAGCCGCTCACCGGTGATCCGGAAGAGCGAACGCTGCGACACCCGGCGGGCGTTGCCGAGGGACCCCGGCGGCACCGGCCGCACCCTCAGCGACCCGACCGAGAGCACCGGCTCGCCGGACGCGTCGACCGCGGTCAGCGACACCGCGTCCGTCCCCGCGGGCGAGAGCCGTACGCGCAGCGTCGACGCCCCCGCGGTGTGCAGGTGCACGTCGTTCCAGGCGTACGGCAGCCGCGGCTCGGTGGCGTCGGCCACCAGCCCGCCGAGCACGATCGCGTGGAGGGCCGCGTCGAAGAGCGCCGGATGGACGCCGTACCGCCGGGCCTGCGCCTCGTCGGGGAGGTCGACCTCGGCGAAGACGTCCGGTCCCTGCCGCCAGACCCCGCGCAGCCCCTGGAAGGCCGGGCCGTAGTCGAGTCCGGCCGCCGCCAGCACCGCGTACCCGTCGTCCAGCGCCACCGGCTCCGCGTCCGACGGCGGCCACTGGGGCGAGGGGGCCGGCGGCGCGGGGCTGTGGGTGGCGAGCACACCGACGGCGTGCCGGTGCCACGGCGCGTCCGCGGGGGCGTCCTCCGGGCGGGAGTGCACCTCCACCGAGCAGCGCCCGGTGTCGTCCGCTTCGCCGGCCATCACCCGCAGTTGGACGGCGCCGTCCGCGTCGACGACCAGCGGTTCGAGGAGGGTGAGCTCCTCGATCGTGTCGCAGCCGCTCTCCTCGCAGGCGCGCAGCACCAGCTCGACCAGGCCCGTGCCGGGGAAGAGCACGGTGTCCAGCACCGCGTGGTCGGCGAGCCACGGCTGGGCCTTGACCGACAGCCGTCCGGCCAGCACCGTGCCGGCCGAGCCGGGCAGCGCGACCAGGGCGCCGAGCAGCGGATGGCGGGTGCTGCCCAGGCCGGCCGAGGTCACCTCGCCCGACCCGACGACCCGCTCCAGCCAGTACCGCTCACCCTCGAAGGGGTAGGTCGGCAGCTCGGCCGGGTCGGTGCGGCGGCCGGCGAAGGCCGCGGTCCAGTCCAGCGTCACGCCGCAGGTGTGCAGCTGCGCGGCCGAGGCCAGGAAGCGCGCCGGGCCGCCTTCTTCGCGGCGCAGCGAGCCCACCGTGATGCCGTGGGCCACGTTCGCGGCGTCCATCGTCTCCTGGATCGCCATGGTCAGCACGGGGTGCGGACTGGCCTCGACGAAGACGTCGTAGCCCTGTTCCAGCAGCAGGCGGGTCACCCGCTCCAGGTGAACGGTCTGCCGCAGATTGCGGAACCAGTACTCCGCGTCCAGCGCCGTGGTGTCCAGCTCCGTACCGGTGACCGTCGAGTAGAAGGGGATCTCCGAGGGCTTGGGGGCAAGGGGGGCCAGCTCCTCCAGCAGCCGCTCGCGGACCTGCTCGACCTGCGGCGAGTGCGAGGCGTAGTCCACCGGGAGGGGCCTGGTCCGGACCCCGTCCTCCTTGCAGCGCGCCAGCAGTTCCTCCAGCGCGTCCAGATCCCCGGAGACGACCGTGGACGAGGCGCCGTTGACGGAGGCGACGGAGAGCTGACCGTCCCACCGCGCCACCAGGCGGGACACCGCCTCCTCGCCCAGCGCGACGGACACCATGCCGCCCTGGCCCGACATCGCGGCCAGCGCCTTGCTGCGCAGGGCCACCGCCCGGGCCGCGTCCTGGAGCGACAGCGCGCCGGCCACGCAGGCGGCGGCGATCTCGCCCTGGCTGTGGCCCATCACCGCGTGCGGCCGTACACCGAAGGACTGCCACAGCCGGGCCAGCGACACCATCACCGAGAACAGCGCGGGCTGGACGACGTCCACCCGGTCCAGCGACGGCGCGTCGTCGGCGCCGCGCAGCAGATCCGTCAACGACCAGTCCACGAAGGGGGCCAGGGCGGCCTCGCACTCCCGGATCCGCTCGGCGAACACCTCGGAGGCGTCGAGCAGCCCGGCGGCCATCCGCGGCCACTGCGAGCCCTGGCCGGAGAAGACGAACACCGTCCTGCCCCGGTTGCGGGCCGCGCCCTGGACGACCGTGTCCGCCTCCCGGCCGTCGGCCAGCGCGGCCAGGCCCGCCAGCATGTCCTGCGGCCCGTCCGCGACCACCACGGCGCGGTGGTCGAGCGTGGCGCGGGCGGTGGCCAGGGAGTGGCCGACGGCCTCCAGGTCGGGGTCGGTCGTCCCGGCGAGGTGGGCCAGCAGCCGGCGTGCCTGGGCGCGCAGCGCCTCCTCGGTCTTGCCGGACAGCGCCCAGGGCAGGGCCGTGAGCGGGGCGGCGGCCGGCTCCGGGGCGCTCGCCACCTCGCTGGTCACGGCCGGGGACTGCTCGATGATCACATGGGCGTTGGTGCCGCTGATGCCGAAGGAGGAGACCGCGGCCCGGCGCGGCCGCCCGCTCTCGGGCCACGGCGTGGCCTCGGTCAGCAGCGCCAGCCCGCTCCCGGACCAGTCGATCTCCGGTGTGGGCCGGTCGACGTGCAGGGTCTTGGGGAGCACGCCGTGCCGCATCGCCGCCACCATTTTGATCACGCCGGCCAGTCCCGCGGCGGCCTGGGTGTGCCCGATGTTGGACTTCACCGAGCCCAGCCACAGCGGACGGTCCTCGGCGCGCTCGCGCCCGTACGTCGCCGACAGGGCCTGGGCCTCGATCGGGTCACCGAGCCGGGTGCCGGTGCCGTGCGCCTCCACCGCGTCGACGTCGTCGGCCGACAGGCGGGCGTTGGCCAGCGCCTGTCGGATCACCCGTTGCTGGGAGGGGCCGTTCGGCGCCGTCAGGCCGTTGCTCGCGCCGTCGGAGTTGATCGCCGAGCCGCGCACCAGCGCCAGCACCGGGTGGCCGTTGCGGCGCGCGTCCGACAGCCGCTCCAGCAGCAGCGTGCCGACGCCCTCGCCCCAGCCGGTGCCGTCCGCGGCCGCCGCGAAGGCCTTGCAGCGGCCGTCCGGGGACAGTCCGCGCTGACGGCTGAACTCCAGGAAGATGTCGGGCGACGCCATGACGGCGGCCGCACCGGCCACGGCCAGCGAGCACTCGTTGCGCTGCAGGGCCTGTACGGCCATGTGCAGCGCCACCAGCGACGAGGAGCAGGCGGTGTCGATGGTCACCGCCGGCCCCTCCACGCCGAAGGCGTAGGCGATCCGGCCGGACATCACGCTGGAGGTGCTGCCGGTCAGCAGATAGCCGCCCAGGTCCTCGGGCGCCTGGCGCGGGTCCGAGGGGTAGCCCTGGGCCGCGGCCCCGACGAACACCCCGACCTGGTCGCCCTTCAGCGACAGCGGGTCGATCCCGGCCCGCTCCAGCGCCTCCCAGGAGGTCTCCAGTAGCAGCCGCTGCTGCGGGTCCATCGCCAGCGCCTCGCGCGGGCTGATCCCGAACAGTCCGGCGTCGAACCGCGCGGCGTCGTCGAGGAATCCGCCCACCCGCACATACGTCGTGCCCGGCCGGTTCCCGTCCGGGTCGTAGAGGCTCTCCACGTCCCAGCCGCGGTCGGACGGGAACGGCGAGACCGTGTCCGACTCGTCGGTGACCAGCCGCCACAGGTCCTCCGGCGTCGCGATGCCGCCGGGGTAGCGGCAGCTCATCGAGACGATCGCGATCGGGTCGTCGTCCAGGGGGACCGCCTGTGCGGCGGCGGCCGACCGGTCGACCTCGGCGCCCAGCAGCTCGGTCCGCAGATGGCGGGCCAGCAGGGCCGGCGTCGGGTGATCGAAGATCAGGGTGGAGGAGAGCTGTGTGCCGACCGCGCCGCCCAGGCGGTTGCGCAGTTCGACCGCGGTCAGCGAGTCGAAGCCCAGCTCCTTGAACGCGAGGTCGGCCGCGACCGTCGCGCCGTCGGCGTGACCGAGCACCGTCGCCGCGTGCAGCCGCACCAGGTCGAGCAGCAGCTGCTCGCCCTCGGCCTCGGAGGCGGCGGCCAGTCGGCTTTGCAGCGCCGCGGCCGCGGCGGGCCGGTGCGCCGCGCCGCCGGCCCGGCGCTTGGGCTTCCGGGTGAGCCCGCGGAGCATGTGCGGCATCTCGTCCGCCGGCGCCTGGCGCAGCAGCGCGGCGTCGACCTTGGCCGGGATGACGGCGGCCTCGCCGGTGGCGACGGCGGCGTCGAAGAGGTCCAGGCCCTCCTCGTCGGACAGCGGCACCAGACCGGTGCGGCCGAGCCGGACCAGGTCCACCTCGCCCAGCCCGCCGAGCATGCTGCCGGAGTCCTCCCACGGACCCCAGGCCAGCGACACCGCGGGCAGTCCCGCGGCCTTGCGGTGGTAGGCCAGCGAGTCCAACAGGACGTTGGCCGCGGCGTAGTTCGCCTGCCCCGGCCCGCCGAGCACACCGGCGGTCGAGGAGAACAGCACGAACGCGGCGAGGTCGGCGTCCCGGGTCAGCTCGTCCAGGAGCAGTGCCGCGTCCGCCTTGGGGCGCAGCACGGTGTCCAGCCGCTCGGGGGTGAGCGACGCCAGTACCCCGTCGTCCAGCACCCCGGCCGTGTGCACCACGGCGGTCAGCGGGTGCGCGGCCGGCACCGAGGCGAGCAGCCGCCGCACCGCGGCGCGGTCGGCGACGTCGCAGGCCGCGAGCGTCACCACGGCGCCCCGCTCGGTGAGTTCGGCCACCAGGGCGTCCGCTCCGGGGGCGTCGGCGCCCCGGCGGCTGACGAGCGTCAGATGCCGGACCCCGTGCCGGTCCACCAGCCGGCGGGCGAGGGCCCCGCCGAGCGCGCCGGTGCCGCCGGTGATCAGGACCGTGCCCGCCGGATCGAGCCCGGACGGCACGGTGAGCACCACCTTGCCGATGTGGCGTGCCTGGCTGATGAAGCGGAACGCGTCGGCCGCGTGCCGGACGTCCCACGGGGTCACCGGCGGCAGCCGCAGCGCGTCGTCCGCGAACAGGCCGAGCAGCGCGGCCAGCATCGCCTCGGTGCGCTCCGGTCCCGCGTCGACGAGGTCGAACGCCTGGTAGGAGACGCCGTCGTGCTCGTCGGCGACGGCCTTCGGGTCCCGGACGTCGGTCTTGCCCATCTCCAGGAACCGGCCGCCCGCAGCCTGCAGCCGCAGCGAGGCGTCGACGAACTCCCCGGCCAGGGAGTTCAGTACGACGTCCACGCCCCGGCCGCGGCCGGTCCGCCGGAACTTCTCCTCGAACTCCAGGGTCCGGGAGGAGGCGATGTGGTCGTCGTCCAGCCCCATCGACCGCAGGGTGTCCCACTTCGCCGGGCTCGCGGTCGCGTACACCTCGGCTCCCAGGTGCCGGGCCAGCTGTACGGCGGCCATGCCGACGCCGCCGGTTCCGGCGTGCACCAGTACCGACTCGCCGGGCCGCAGGTCCGCGAGGTCGACCAGCGCGTAGTAGGCGGTGAGGAACACCGCGGGGACGGCCGCCGCCTGCGCGAACGACCAGCCGTCGGGGATCTTGGCGACCATCCGGTGGTCGGTCACGGCGACCGGGCCGATCCCGCCGAAGATCATGCCCAGGACCCGGTCGCCGGGCGCCACCGACTCGACGCCGGGGCCCACTTCGAGCACCACGCCGGCGCCCTCGACACCGAGCGGTCCGGCCTCCCCGGGGTACATGCCCAGGGCGCTCAGCGCATCGCGGAAGTTCAGCCCGGCCGCCCGCACCCCCACCCGTATCCGACCGGCGGCCAGCGGCGCACCGGCCTCGGGGTGGTCGAGCAGGGAGAGGCTCTCCAGCGTCCCGCCGCCGTCGACGCCCAGCCGCCAGGTCGGCGTCGCCGGGGCGGACAGCGCCCGCTCGGGGCGCAGCCGCGCCATCCGGGGCGCCCTCAATTCGCCCGCCCGGACCGCCAGTTGCGGCTCCTGCGAGGCGAGGGCGTCGGCCAGCCGGCCGCGGGAGTCCGCGTGGCCGTCGAGGTCGAGCAGCGTGATACGGCCCGGGTTCTCCGACTGGGCCGTGCGCACCAGGCCCCATACGGCGCTGTGCGCGAGGTCGGTGACGTCCTCCGCGCCCACGGCGACGGCGCGGTGGGTCACCACCACCAGCCGGCTGCCGGCGAAGCGCTCCTCGGCCAGCCAGCCGTGCACCAGGTCGAGCGCCCGGTGGGCGGCGGCCCGCACCGCGTCGGCGCGATCGGCCGCCGGGCCCGCGTCGGCGCGGCAGGACACCAGCACCGAGTCGGGGGCCGGGCCGCCCGCGTCCAGCGTACGGGCCAGCGAGGCCAGGTCCGGGTGGGTGTCGACGGACCGGTCGGCGAGGTAGGGCGCCAGATCGTCGGTGCCGGTGCCCACCACCGCCCAGGCCGCGGCCGCACCCCGGGCCGTGGTGGGGGCGAGGGCCTCCCAACTCACCTGGAAGAGCCGGTCGCGGGTGGCGGTGCCGGCCGCCTCGATCCGGTCGCGCGAGGCCGGGCGCAGCACCAGCGCGTCGGCCGACAGCACCGGACGGCCGGTGTCGTCGGCGGCCACCACGGACACCGCGTCCGTACCGACCGGCGCCAGGCGCACCCGCAACCGGGGTGCGCCGGTGGCGTACCGGGTCACCCCGCGCCAGGAGAAGGGCAGCCGGGCCTGGTCCCATTCGGGCAGGACGACGTTCAGCGCGACCCCGTGCAGCGCCGAGTCCAGCAGCGCGGGATGCACGCCGAACTCCTCGGCGCCGGAGCCGTCCGGCAGGACGGTCTCCACGAAGAGTTCGTCACCGCGCCGCCAGGCGGCCCGCAGCCCCTGGAACACCGGCCCGTAGTCCAGGCCGGTCTCGGCCATCAGCGGGTAGAGCCCGGCGACGTCCACCGGCTCGGCGCCGCGCGGCGGCCATACGGCCGGTTCCTCGTCGGCGGGCACCTCGGCCCGTGCGAGCAGACCGGTGGCGTGCAGCGTCCACGGTTCGTCGTCCGCCGCCCCGTCCGGCCGGGAGTGCAGGCTCAGCGACCGCCGGCCGGACTCGTCGGCGCCGCCCACCCGCACCTGCAGCGTGACCGCGTCGCGCTCGGGGACCACCAGCGGCGTGTGGAAGGTCAGCTCCTCGACGAGGTCGAGGCCGACCCGTTCGCCCGCGTGCAGGGCCAGTTCGAGGAACCCCGTGCCGGGCAGCAGCGCCTGGCCGAACACCGCGTGGTCGGCGATCCAGCCGTGCGCGCCGAGCGACAGCCGCCCGGTGAAGAGCAGTTCGTCGTCGTCGGCCAGCGACACCACCGCGCCGAGCAGCGGGTGGTCGGCGGTGGACAGGCCGGCGGAGCCCACGGCCGCCGAGGAGGCGGGGGCGGGCAGCCAGTAGCGGGTGCGCTGGAAGGGGTAGACGGGCAGCTCGGCCGCCCGCGCACCGGACCCGGCGTAGAACGCCCGCCAGTCCACCGGTACGCCGCGGGTGTGCAGTCGGGCCAGTGCGGTGGTCGCCGCCAGCTCCTCGCCCCGGTCCGCCCGCAGCGCCGGGGTCAGATCGACGTCCGCCGAGGTGAGGCTCTCCCGACCCATCGCCGACAGCACTCCGTCGGGGCCCAGCTCCAGGAAGGTGCGGACGCCCTCGGCTTCCATGACGCGGATCGCGTCGGCGAACCGCACGGTCCCGCGGGCGTGCCGCACCCAGTACTCCGGCGTCCGGATCTCCTCCGGCGTGATCTCCCGGCCGGTCAGGGTGGACACCACCGGGATCTCGGGGGAGTGGAAGGTCAGTTGCGAGACCACTTGGCGGAACTCCGGCAGCATGGCGTCGATCAGCGGCGAGTGGAAGGCGTGGGAGACCGTCAGCTGC
The DNA here is from genome assembly GCF_045690365.1 of Streptomyces sirii. Classification (NCBI taxonomy): domain Bacteria; kingdom Bacillati; phylum Actinomycetota; class Actinomycetes; order Kitasatosporales; family Streptomycetaceae; genus Streptomyces; species Streptomyces sirii. Next base: position 6,823,137 of record NZ_CP147982.1, read on the forward strand.
TTGGTCTTGCGCCCCTGTGCCGCGAAGTGCTCGGCGACCTCCCGCACCGCCTGCTCAGCGCCGGCGACCACCACGGAGGACGGCCCGTTGACCGCGGCCAGGTCGATCAGCGCCGCGCGCTCGGCCACCAGCGGGCGCACCTCGTCCTCGGTGGCCTGCACGGCGACCATCGCGCCGCCCTCGGGGAGCGCCTGCATCAGCCGGCCGCGCGCCGCCACCAGCGCCGCCGCGTCCGGCAGCGAGAGCACCCCGGCCACATGCGCGGCGCTCACCTCGCCGATGGAGTGCCCGGTCACATAGTCCGGGCGGACGCCGCGGTGCGCGAAGAGCCGGAACAGCGCGACTTCCAGGGCGAACAGCGCCGGCTGGGTGTACCCGGTCCGGTCCAGCAGCCCGTCGTCGCCGGCGGCCGTGAACACCACCTCGCGCAGCGGCCGGTCCAGATGCCGGTCCAGCTCCGCGCACACCGCGTCGAACGCCTCGGCGAACTCCGGCGAGGCCTCGTACAGTTCGCGTCCCATGCCCACGCGCTGGCTGCCCTGGCCGGTGAAGAGGAACCCGAGCTTGCCGCGCACCGCCGTACCGACCGTCACCGCCGGATCGGGGCGGTCCTCGGCCAGCGCGGCCAGGCCCCGGGCGAGTTCCTCGCCGCTCGCCGCGACCAGCGCGGCCCGGTGGGTGAAGGCCGACCGTGTGGTGGCCAGCGCGTACCCGACGTCCGCCGCGGCCGGCTCATCGCGGTCGCCCAGCCAGGCGTGCAGGTTGCGGGCCTGCTCCCGCAAGGCGTCCGCACTGCGCGCGGACAGCACCCAGGGCACCGTCCGCGGCGGGGTGCCGCCGACGGCCTCGGTCGCCGGCCCGTCCGCCGCGGGCGCCTGCTCCAGCACCACATGGGCGTTGGTGCCGCTGATGCCGAACGACGACACCCCGGCGCGGCGGGGGCGGCCGGTCTCCGGCCAGGCCACCGCCTCGGTCAGCAGCTCCAGTCGCCCCGACGACCAGTCCACATGCGGCGTCGGCTCGTCGACGTGCAGGGTCGGCGGCAGCACGCCGTGCTGCATCGCCAGCACCATCTTGATGACGCCGACGACGCCGGCCGCCGCCTGGGTGTGGCCGATGTTGGACTTCACCGAGCCCAGCCACAGGGGGTCGGTGCGGTCCTGGCCGTAGGTGGCCAGCAGCGCCTGTGCCTCGATCGGGTCGCCCAGCGTGGTGGCGGTGCCGTGCGCCTCCACCGCGTCGACCTCGGCGGTGGTCAGCTCGGCGTCGGCCAGCGCCTGGCGGATCACCCGCGCTTGCGAGGGGCCGTTGGGCGCGGCCAGTCCGTTGCTCGCCCCGTCCTGGTTGGTGGCGCTGCCGCGCACCACGGCGAGGACCCGGTGGCCCAGCCGCCGGGCGTCGGACAGCCGCTCCAGCAGCAGGACGCCGACGCCTTCGGACAGGCCCGTGCCGTCCGCCGCCGCCGCGAAGGACCGGCACCGCCCGTCCGGGGACAGCCCGCGCTGCCGGCTGAACCCCTGGAGCTGATGGGGGGTGGTCATCACGGTGACGCCACCGGCCAGCGCGAGGGAGCACTCGGCACGGCGCAGCGCCTGGCACGCGGCGTGGATCGCCACCAGCGACGCCGAGCAGGCGGTGTCGACGGTGACCGCCGGGCCTTCGAGGCCGAGCGTGTACGCGATACGGCCCGAGAGCACGCTCGCCGCTCCCGCGGTCAGGAAATACCCCTCGTATTCCCCGAGTTCGGACGGCTTGGCGCGCGTCGCGTAATCCTGGAACGCGGTTCCCAGATAAACGCCGGTGCGGCTTCCCCGCAGCGTCGTCGGATCGATTCCGGCGCGCTCCAGCGTTTCCCATGAGGTCTGGAGCAGCAAACGCTGCTGCGGGTCCATCGCCGTCGCCTCGCGCGGGCTGATCCCGAAGAACTCCGCGTCGAAGTCGGCGACATCGGTGAGAAATCCGCCGTGGCGCGTGTACACGGTGCCCGAGCGGTCCGCGTCCGGGTCGAACAAGGCCTCCAGGTCCCAGCCCCGGTCCGTCGGCAACCCGGCGATCGCGTCCCCGCCCGAGGCGATGAGCTGCCAGAACTGCTCCGGGCTGCGTACGTCGCCGGGCAAGTGGCAGCCCATGCCGACGATGGCGATCGGCTCGTGCGCGGCGGAGAGCAGATCCTGGTTCTCCTGCCGCAGTCGCTCCGTCTCCTTCATTGACGCGCGCAGGGCATCGACGATTTTATCCGGCGACGTGGCCATGGTCCCTCACAGATCGGTTTCCTTGGAACGGAGTTCTCTTCGATGCGTTGCTACTCTTCGCCGAGCATGAGCCGCACCAAGTCGTCGGCGTCCATCTCGTTGATCCGCGCTTCCGCGTCAAGCAGTTCCTTCTTGCGTTGCTGTTCCTTCTCGCTGATCGGTTCCGCGGCGCCCGCGTCGGGTGTCTCGTCGTCCCCGATCGCCGTGGTCAGCAGGAAATCCACCAGCTTCTCCGGCGTGGGATGGTCGAAGATCACGGTGACCGGCAGCCGCAGCCCGGTGTCGGCCTGGAGCCGGTTGCGCAGCTCCACCGCGATCACCGAGTCGACGCCCAGGTCCTTGAACGCCGCACGGTCGCCGACCGCGTCCGCGTCGGCGTAGCCCAGTACGGCCGCCACCTGTGCGCGCACGAGCCGGGAGGCGGTCTCCCGGCGCCGCGCCGGCGTCAGCTCCGCGAGCCGCGTCGCCCAGGTCCCGGCGGCTTCGGCATCGGCGCCGTCCGGCTGCGGTGTGGCCGACTCCTCGACCGTCCGCCGCACTTCGGGCACCTCGGCGAAGAGCCGGCTCGGGCTCTTCGCGGTGAACGCCGGGAAGAACGCCGCCCAGTCCACGTCGGCGACGACCGGCGCCGCGGCGCTGCCGTCGAGGCACTGCCGCAGCGCCTCGATCGCGCGGTCCGGGTCCAGCAACCGGATGCCGTGGCGGACCACCGTCTCGTCCATGCCGTCGCGGGCCATCATCCCGTCGCCGGCCCACGGCCCCCAGATCACCGAAGTGGCCGGCAGGCCCTGCGACCTGCGGTACTCCGCGAGGGCGTCCTGGTAGGCGTTCGCCGCCGCGTATCCGCCGTTGCCCGCGCTGCCCCACATCCCGGAGACGGAGGAGAAGAGCACGAACGCGTCCAGGTCCTGCTCGCGGGTGAGCTCGTGCAGATGCAGCGCGGCGTCGGCCTTCGCCCGGATCAGCTCCGCGAAGCGCTGCGGGGTCAGCAGGTCGAGCGGGGTGTTCTCGATCAGCCCCGCCGTGTGGACGACGGTGCGCACCGGGCTGCCGTCCGCCTCCAGGTCGGCCAGCAGCCGGGCCAGCGCGGCACGGTCGCCGACGTCGCAGGCCAGGACGGTGACCCGGGCGCCGAGGGCGGTCAGCCGCTCCTTGAGCGCATCGGCGCCCGCCGCCTTCGGCCCGCTGCGGCTGACCAGCACGAGGTGCTCGGCGCCCTGTTCGGCCAGCCAGCGCGCGGCGTGCGCGCCGAGCGCGCCCGTGCCGCCGGTGACCAGCGCGGTGCCGCGCGGCTCCCAGCGCCGCCCGGGGGCGCTCTCCGGCCGCGGTGCGCGCACCAGCCTGCGGGCGAACACCCCCGCCGCGCGCAGCGCCACCTGGTTCTCGCCCTGTGCGGCCCACGGACCGGCCAGCACGGCCGGCAGCCGCCCGATGACGTCGCCGCCCGCCTCCGCCGGCAGATCGACCAGTCCGCCCCAGCGCTCGGGGAACTCCACGGCGGCGACCCGGCCAAGACCCCACACCTGCGCCTGGGCGGGCGAGGTCACCGTGTCGCCGGCGCCCACGGCCACCGCGCCCTGGGTCACCCACCACAGCCGTGCCGGGATCTCGGCGTCGCCGAGCGCCTGGACCAGCGTCAGGGCGTCGGCCCACTGCTCGGTCTCCGAGGGGAGCACCGGCCCGGCGGGCGCGGACGGCGCCAGCAGCGACAGCACTCCGGCCGGCTGCGGCCCCTCGCCGGCCGCGGCGCGCAGCCGTTCGACGAGTTCGCTCCGCCCGATGCCGGGCCGCACCGCCACCGCCACCACCTGCGCGCCGCTCCGGCCCAGGGCGTCCACGGCGGCCGCGACGGGCTGCCGCCGCTCGGCGCCCTCGCGCAGCAGCACCAGCCACCGGCCGGTCGGCGCGCTCACCGGGACCTGCGGCAGGGGCTGCCAGGTGACCTGGTAGCGCCAGGAGTCGACCAGGGCGCGCTCGCCCTGCTGCCGGTGCCATGCGGACAGTGCCGGCAACAGCGCCCGCAGGGCGTCCGGGTCCTGGAGGCCGACCTCGGCGGCCAGCCCTTCGGCGTCGCCGCGCTCCACCACCTCCCAGAACCGTGCCTGTGCCGCGTCGCCCCGCGCCACGGCGGCCGCGGGCTCGGGTGGCGCCAGCCAGTACCGCTGGTGCTGGAAGGAGTAGGTGGGCAGCTCCGTCCGCGCCGCGCCGAACCCGGCGAAGACGGCCGTCCAGTCCACCGGGGCGCCGAGCACATAGGCCTGCGCGAGCGAGGTCAGGAAACGCCGGGGGCCGCCGTCGTCGCGGCGCAGGGAGCCCACGACCGCGCCGGACCCGCCGAGTGTGTCGATGGCCTCCTGGGCGCCGACGCCGAGCACCGGGTGCGGGCTGACCTCGACCAGCAGCGTGTGGCCCTTCTTGAGGACCGTGCCCATGGCCCGCTCGAACTGGACCGGTTCGCGCAGGTTGCGGTACCAGTACTCGGCGTCGAGCGTGCGGGTGTCGAGCAGTTCCCCGGTCACCGTCGAGTAGAAGGGGACCTCGCCCGAGCGGGGTTCGACCTCGCGCAGCGCGTCCAGCAGCCGCTCGCGAATGGCCTCGACCTGCGCGGAGTGCGCCGCGTAGCTCACCGGGATCTGCTTGGCGCGGATCTCGCGGGCGGCGCACACCGCCAGCAGCTCCTCCAGCGCGGCCGGCTCCCCGGAGACCACCACCGACGAGGGTCCGTTGACCACGGCGAGGTCGAGCCGCTCGTCCCAGCAGGGCAGTCGACGTACCCGCTCGGCCGACAGCGACACCGACACCATCCCGCCGCGGCCGGAGATCGCGGTCAGCGCCCGGCTGCGCAGCGCCACGATCCGCGCGGCGTCCGCCAGTGTCAGCCCGCCCGCGACGCAGGCCGCGGCGATCTCGCCCTGGCTGTGCCCGATCACCGCGGTCGGCCGCACACCGTAGGACTCCCACAGCCGCGCCAGCGACACCATCATCGCGAACAGCACCGGCTGCACGACGTCGACCCGCTCCAGGCCCGGCGCACCGGGGGCACCGCGGAGTACGTCCAGCAGGGACCAGTCCACGACCGCGTCGAGGGCCGCCGCACACTCCTCCATCCGGGCGCGGAACACCGGTGAGGAGTCCAGGAGTTCCACCGCCATCTGGGCCCACTGCGCGCCCTGGCCCGGGAAGACGAACACCCGCTCCGCGCCGTGCACGGCGAGGCCGCGGACCACCGTCTCCGACGGGGCGTCCTGCGCCAGCGTGTCCAGGGCGGCGGCCAGTTGGTCCCGGTCGTCGCCGATCAGCACGGCGCGGTGGTCGAACGCGGCCCGGGTGGTCGCCAGGGAGTAGCCCACGTCGGCGGCGGCGAGGCCGTCGTGGCCGTCGAGATGCGTCCGCAGACCGGCGGCCTGGCCGCGCAGCGCCTGCGGGGTCTTCGCCGACAGCGGCCAGGCCACCGGGCCCGCCGGTGCGGCGGCCCGCTCGCCGGGCCCGGCCGCCGGCTCGGCCTCGGCGGGCGCCTCCTCCAGGATGGCGTGGACGTTGGTGCCGCTGATGCCGAACGAGGAGACGCCCGCCCGGCGCACCCGCTCGCCCGCCGGCCAGGGCACGCCGTCGGTCAGCAGTGCCACCGAGCCCGCGGACCAGTCCACATGCGGGGTCGGCCGGTCGATGTGCAGGCTGGCGGGCAGCCGGCCGTGCCGCAGCGCCATCACCATCTTGATCACCGCGGCCACGCCGGCGGCCGCCTGGGTGTGCCCGATGTTCGACTTCACCGATCCCAGCCACAGCGGCCGGTCGCCGCCCCGGTCCCGGCCGTACGTGGCCACCAGCGCCTGCGCCTCGATCGGATCGCCCAGCTTCGTGCCCGTGCCGTGCGCCTCCACCGCGTCGACGTCCCGCGCGGACACCCGGGCGTTGGCCAGTGCCTGGCGGATCACCCGCTCCTGCGACGGTCCGTTCGGCGCCGTGAGGCCGTTGCTGGCGCCGTCCTGGTTGACCGCCGAGCCGCGCACCAGCGCGAGCACCCGGTGGCCGTGGCGGCGGGCGTCCGACAGCCGCTCCAGCACGACCATGCCCACGCCCTCGCTCCAGCCGGTGCCGTCGGCGGCGGCCGCGAACGGCTTGCAGCGGCCGTCGGGCGCCAGACCGCGCTGCTGGGCGAACTCCACGAACATGCCCGGTGTCGCCATCACCGTCACCCCGCCGGCCAGCGCCATCGTGCACTCGCCCTGCTGGAGGGACCGGCTCGCCATGTGCAGCGCCGCCAGCGACGACGAGCAGGCCGTGTCCACGGTGACCGCCGGGCCCTCCAGGCCGAGGGTGTAGGCCACCCGGCCGGAGATGACGCTGGCGGTGTTGCCGGTCAGCAGATAGCCCTGCGCGCCCTGTGCCGGCTCGCCCAGCCTGGGGCCGTAGTCCTGCGCGGTCGCGCCGGCGAACACCCCGACCTGGCTGCCCCGCAGCGCGGTGGGGTCGATGCCCGCCCGCTCCAGCGCCTCCCAGGCCGTCTCCAGCACCAGCCGCTGCTGCGGGTCCATGGCGAGCGCCTCGCGCGGGCTGATCCCGAAGAAGCCCGCGTCGAAGGCGGCCGCGTCGTAGAGGAACCCGCCCTCCCGCGTGTACCGGACGTCCGGGTTCTCCGGGTCGCGGAGCTCGTCGGCGGGCCAGCCGCGGTCGGTGGGGAACGCGGAGACGGCGTCCGCGCCGTCGGCCACGAGCCGCCACAGGTCCTCCGGCGAGCGCACCCCGCCGGGGAAGCGGCAGCCCATGCCCACGATGGCGATCGGCTCGTCGAGGGCGGTCGCCGCCGGCCGCCGGTCCTCCGCGGCCGGCTTCTCGCCCGACAGCTCGGCCCGCAGATAGCGCACCAGTTCGACCGGCGTCGGGTAGTTGTAGATCAGAGTGGGGGGCAGCTGCGCCAGGCCGGTCGCCTCGGCCACCCGGTCCCGGAACTCGACCGCGGTGAGCGAGTCGAAGCCCAGCTCCTTGAACGTCCTGCCGGTGTCGACGGTGTCGGACGACAGGTGCCCGAGCACCGTCGCCACACTCGCCCGCACCAGCTCCGCCACATCCGCCTCGGAGCCGGCACCGACCGGCTCGTGCCGCTCGGGCGCCGGAGCGGGCTCGGCACCGGCCGTGGCGTCCGCGGGCCGCGCGGTGTCCGCCTCGTCCGCCCGGTCCGTCCCGCCGACCCAGTAGGACCGCCGCTGGAAGGCGTACGTCGGCAGCTCGACCCGCGCCCCGAAGGACCCGGTGAGCGGTGCGAAGTCCACCGCCGCCCCGCGCACGAACGCCTCGGCGAGCGCGGCGGCCACGGTGCGGTCCTCCAACTGGCCGTCGCGCAGCAGGGGGACGACCGCGGCGCCGGGCCGCCCGCCGTCCGCGGCCAGGCTCTCCCGGGTCATCGCGGTCAGGCCGCCGGGGCCGAGCTCCAGATAGCCCGTGACGCCTTCGGACCGCAGCAGGCGGACACCGTCGTGGTAGCGCACGGCCGACCGGATGTGCCGCGTCCAGTAGTCCGGTGAGCCGAGTTCGTCCGCGGTGGCGAGCCGTCCGGTGACGTTGGAGACCAGCGGGATCTCGGGGGCGCCGTAGCTCAACTGCCGGGCCACCTCCCGGAACTCGTCCAGTACGCCGTCCATGTGCGGCGAGTGGAAGGCATGGCTGACGCGCAGCCGCTTGGTCTTGCGGCCGTCGGCCGCGAACCCGGCGGCGACGGCCTCGGCCGCCTCCCGGTCGCCGGAGATCACGGTGGTCAGCGGACCGTTGAGGGCGGCGATCGAGACCAGCCGGTCGCGGTCGGCCAGCGCGGCGCGGACCTCCCGCTCGTCGGCCTGGAGCGCGAACATCGTGCCGCCCGCGGTGGCCTGCTGCATCAGCCGTCCCCGGGCCGCGACCAGGGTGCAGGCGTCGGCGAGGGACAGCACCCCGGAGACATGGGCGGCGGTCAGCTCGCCGATGGAGTGGCCGAGGAGGAAGTCCGGGCGCAGCCCGCACCGCCGGATCAGGCGGAACAGCGCGACCTCCACCGCGAACAGCGCGGCCTGGGTGAACCGCGTCTCGTCCAGCAGGGCCGCCTCGTCGGTGCCGGGCTCGGCGAAGATCAGGTCCTGGAGCCGGTGCGGCAGTTCGGTGTCCAGCTGGGCGCACACCTCGTCCAGCGCGTCGGCGAACGCCGGAACCGCCGCGTGCAGCCGGCGTCCCATCCCGGGGCGCTGGCTGCCCTGCCCGGTGAACAGGAACGCCGTCCGGCCCCCGCCGCGGGTGGTGCCGCGCACCAGGTTCGGCGCGGGCGCGTCGCGTACGAGGGCCTCCAGGCCGCCGAGGTGGTCGCCGCGCTCGCCGCCCAGGACGACGGCGCGTTCCTCGAACGCGGTGCGGTGGGTCGCCAGGGAGAAGGCGATGTCCGCCGGGTCCAGTTCGGGGTGGGCGGTGACATGGTCGCGCAGCCGCTCCGCCTGGGCGCGCACCGCGGCCGCGGACCGCCCCGAGAGCACCCACGGCAGCAGCGCCGGGGCCTGGGCGGGACGGCCGGCGGGTGCCTCGTCGTGGCCGGTCTCGGCGTCCGCGGCCCTGGTGTGGGCGTCCGACAGCACCACATGGCAGTTGGTGCCGCCCATGCCGAACGAGCTGACGCCCGCCAGCAGCGGGGCCTCGCCGCGCGGCCACCCGCTCAGGTCCGTCTGCACCCGCAGCTTCCACTCGTCGAAGGGGATCTGCGGGTTGGGGGTACGGAAGTTGAGGCTCGGCGGGATCTCCCGGTGCCCGATGCTCAGTGCGGTCTTGATGAGTCCGGCGACACCGGCGGCGGCTTCCAGGTGCCCGATGTTGGTCTTCACCGACCCGACGAGCAGCGGTGCGCCCTCGCCACGGTCCGCACCGAACACGGCGCCGAGCGCGGCGGACTCCAGCGGGTCGCCCTTCTTCGTCCCGGTGCCGTGCAGCTCCACGTACTGCACCTCGGACGGGTCGGCGCCGGCCTTGCGGTACGCCTCGCGCAGCACCTCCTCCTGCGCCCGGGAACTGGGGACGGTGAGTCCCTCGCTCGCACCGTCGTTGTTCATCGCGGTGCCCTCGATCACGCAGTGGACGCGGTCGTTGTCGGCGAGGGCCCGGGAGAGGGGTTTGAGCACGACGAGTCCGGCGCCCTCGCCGCGGACATAGCCGTTGGCGCGGGCGTCGAAGGTGAAGCAGCGGCCGTCCGGGGACAGTCCGCCGAACTTCTCGGAGTAAAGGGTGCTCTCCGGCGCGAGGTTGAGGCTCACCCCGCCCGCCAGCGCGAGCGCGGCCTCGCCCCGGCGCAGGCTCTCGCAGGCCGTGTGCACCGCGACCAGCGAGGACGACTGCCCGGTGTCCAGCACCATGCTCGGCCCGCGCAGATCGAAGGTGTACGACACCCGGTTGGCGATGATGCTGCGATGCAGACCGGTCATGCTGTGCTGGGTGGCCGCGCCCTCGCCGCGCCGGTGCAGCACGGTGGCGTAGTCGTCCCACATGGCCCCCACGAACACGCCGACCCTGCGGCCTTTCAGGTCCGCGGCGACGATCCCGGCGTCCTCGAACGCCTCCCAGCTCAATTCGAGGGCCAGCCGCTGCTGCGGATCCATGGCGGCCGCTTCACGGGGCGAGATGTCGAAGAATTCGGGATCGAACTGGTCGACCTGGTCCAGGAAGCCGCCCGCGCGGTTACCGGTCGGCCGGTCGGGACGAGATTCTGATACGGCGTCGGTGCCGTTGCTCAGCAGCTTCCAGTAGGCATCCGGGTTCGGCGCGCCGGGAAATCGACAGGCCAGGCCGACGACCGCGATGGGATCGTTCTCCACGCTGGTGCTGTCCTGCGGGAAAACTCGAGCGGTGCGCATGAAACTCCCCCAAAGGCCGACGGCGGGCGAATGTCAGGTGACATGTCGCGAACCAGGATTTCGCTGGACAGAGATATTGGGGCCGAGCCCTCGTGATGTGAACCCGCTCACGCCGGTCGCGCAAGCGCCCGCTGACCCGTCAATTGCCAGTCCTCACCGGCCCTGCTCGATGGCGGGCCCGGCTCGCTCGCAGGGCCTGCCACTCTGCAGAGTCCCTGATGTGATCACGTGTTAATCAGTACACCCGACGCCTGCTGTACTGTCCAATAACTCGCCCGATGAGGCTGATAACTTCTGCTATCAGGGCTGGCGGGCGGTGCGATCGGCGTTTTGCCGAGAAAAACAAAACACCCGGTCCAAATGGCAGGTAAATGCAGTGAATAAGGCGGGGAAAGCTGCCGGTGGCGGGTGAAGTGATCCATTGACAAACGGACTTGGCGCTTTGTAGCGTCCGTCCGGCGGTGCGGGCGCACCGGCCGGGGAATGAGGGAAAGGCATATCAGGGATGGCCGAACAGCAAATACCCACCGCGGCGGACGTGGGCAGCATGTACGACCAGTCGACCGATCTTCTCTCCGAAGTGATGGGGGGAAATATTCATCTGGGCTACTGGCGCAGCGATGACGACGACGCCACGGTCGCCGAGGCCACCGACACGCTGACCGACATGGTCGCCGACCGGCTCGCGCTCTCACCGGGTCTGCGGGTGCTGGACATCGGCTGCGGCAGCGGCAAGCCCGCCGTCCATATCGCGGGCGGGCGCGAGGTGCACGTCACCGGTGTCACCATCAGCGCCCAGCAGGCGGAAGTGGCCGCCGCCCGGCCCGAAGTCGGCGACGGCAGCGGCCAGGTGGCCTTCCGGCAGGCCGACGGCATGGACCTGCCCTTCGACGACGGCCACTTCGACCGCGTCTACGCCATCGAGTCCTTCCTGCACATGTCCGACCGCGCCAAGGCCATCGCCGAGGCGACGCGGGTGCTGCGCCCCGGCGGCATGCTGGTGACGGCGAACCCGTACCAGGAGGGCGAACTCGACGCCCGGGGGACCGAGATCGTGGCGGCCAACCGCAGGCTGTTCCAGATCCCGCCGATCGGCGACGCCGACGAGTACGTCGCCCACATGGAGAAGGCCGGCCTGGAGGTCGTCGAGGTACTGGACATCGGCGAGAACGTACGGCGCAGCCACACGCTGGCCGCGGCTGCCATCCGGCAGGCCAAGGAGACGTTCGACGACGCGTTCAGCGAACAGCTCACCGAGGCCGCCGACATCATCGAGCGCTTCGGGGACCTGCCGCAGATCGGCTACGGCATCATCGCCGCCCGCAAGGCCTGAGGCTGATGTGTGTGCGGAGCCGGGTCGCCCCGGGCCACCCGGCTCCGCGCGCGTTCGCTCAGGCCAGTATCCGGCGCAGCAGATTCCGCAGGGTCGCGCGCTCCTGGTCCTCCAGCGCGGCCAGCGGCTCGCGGGCGAAGTCCAGTGAGGAGCGCAGGCGGTCGGCGGTGCGGCGGCCCGCGTCGGTGGCGGCGACCAGCTTGACGCGGCGGTCGGCGGGGTCGGGGCGGCGCTGCACCAGAGTGCGGGCTTCGAGACGGTCGACGAGGCCGGTCACGTTGGACGGTTCGCACTTGAGCTGCTCGGCGATCCGGCGCATCGGCAGCGGCCCGTGGGAGAGCAGCGCCAGCAGGCGGGCCTGGGCGCCGGTGAGCTGGTGGTCGGCCGCGGCCGCTTCGTACTCGTCGTGGAAGCGGGACACCATCGTGCCGATGAGGTCGATGACCTCCAGGGTCAGCGGTGAAGCCGGTAAGTTCATTGCTTGAGTTTAACCATTCAGGTGATGAAGCAACTGCGGTGCGCAACTACGGTGCGTGCAACCGGCGTTCGGTCCTCGCGCGCCCCGTCGCGCACCCCGGCCGACGCTCAGGAAGGTCACCGGCCTCCGTACAGCTCGGCGATCGCGAAGGCGAGTTCGAGAGCCTGGTCCGGGCTCAGGAGCGGATCGCCGGCGTTCGGCCCCGGGGCTCCGGACAACTCCAGCCGGACGCCGCCCGGATGGGTGCCCAGTGCCCGGTGGACCTCGAAGAAGCCGCCGACCTCGTCCAGGACGTCGGCGAGGCGGCGCGTACCGGCTCCGCTCGGGGCGCCGCCGGTGCCGCCGTGCATCGGGTCGCACACCCAGCCCACCGGGGCGCCGCTCGCGGCGACCTTCGCCACCAGCTCGGGCAGCCGGTCCCGCACCGCCGCCGCGCCCATCCGGATGAGGAACGTCAGCCGCCCCGGGACGTGTTCGGGGTCGAGGCGGTCGATCATCGCGAGCGCCTCGTCGGCCGTCGCGGCGGGGCCGAGGACGACCCCCAGCGGATTGCCGATGCCCGCGGCGAACTCCACCCGCGCGTCGTCCGGCCCCCGGGGGCCCTCGCCGATCCACAGCAGATGGCCCGACAGGGCGTACGCCCGCCCACCGCGCTCGTCGACCCGGGTCAGCGCGGACTCGTACGCCGTCGGGTGCGCCGCATGGCCGGCGAAGAACTCCGCGGTGCCCGGCGCGTCCCCGGTGGCTCCGGCGGCCTCCATGAAGCGGATCGCCGCGCCGATGTCCCGGGTCAGACGGCGATGGCGGACCCGCGCGGGGGAGCGTGCCGCGAAGTCCTCGAGGGCGCGGTGCGTGCGTCGCAGGTCGGTGTGGAGGCCGGCGGTGAGACCGCGCAGCAGGTTCAGCGCCGCCGCCGAGGCGTGGTACGTCCGCCGCAGCCGCTCCGCGTCCGGGGCGTACGAATCCGGCAGACCGTTCGGCCCCTCGGCCCCGGCCGTCCCGGCCACCTTCACCACCGGGACCGAGCCCGCGTAGGACAGCACGACGGCCATCCGCAGCAGTGTCGTCAGCACCTCGCCGGTCGGCGCACGGCCGCCGCCCAGCAGCGTGAACGCCTCGCCGCGGGCGACCGCCGCGAGTCGGTCGCGGAGCCGGTCGCACTCGTCGGGGAACACCAGCGGCGGACGGCCCTCCAGGTCCGCGACGGCCCGGCGCAGCGCCAACGCCGCGCCGGGTGCGCCGGGTGCGCCGGGTTCGATGGGGTCGGTGGCGGTCATGACGCCCGGTGCGCGATGTCCGGGGCGGGCTCGGCGGTCCGGGGGCAGGGCGAGGACGGCGCGGGCCATGGCGTCGGAGTCGCCGAGGGTCACCGAGTCCACGCCGGGGCGTATCCCGGCGGCGGTGACCCAGTGGACGGCCTCGGTGGGGACTCCGTAGGCCAGCCGCCGCGGGTGCGCCCGTCCACGGGCGTCGACCAGGCGGTAGGGGCGGGCCGTGACCGCGAGGCCACCGGTCTCGTGGTCGGTGCCGTCGTCGGAGGCGATGCGGTAGGGGGCGCACTGGCCGGTCCGCAGCAGGTGGCGCAGCAGGGGGTCGCCGGTGCGGCGCAGGTCCGGGTCCGGCAGGCGCGCCTCGATCAGCACCCGCGCGTCGATCTCGGGACCGGGCACCGAGGAGCGGGCGCGAAACGCCCTGCGATCGGCGTCCGGCCGCACCCGCATCCCGGGCCCCAGGACGTCGAGCACGCCCGCCTCCATCAGCGCGGTCATCTCCTCGATGCGGGAGGTGGGCGGGCCGATGGACAAGAACGCGTTGAGCGGGGTGTACCAGCCCTGGAGGTCGTCCCGGTAGGAGGCGCCGTCCAGGCCGCCGTGGTCGACCACGAGCCGGATCTCGTTGCGCAGATCGCGCAGCACGTCCAGGGCGGCCTTGAGCGGTCCGCCGACGTTGCCGGCCCGGGCCTCGCGCGCATCGCGCCGCAGATGCTCCAGCAGCCGGCGGCGGAACTCCTCCCGGTCGGCGAACGGCCGTCCGCCGTACGGCGCGGCGATGCGCTCCCAGTCCCACCGCTCGGCATCGGGGACGGCGTAGGCGTCCAGCAGGCGCCGCCGGGACGCGGCGTCGGTGGCGGCCGGGTACCGCTCGGTGAAGCGCTCGCGCTCCGCGCCGCGGCCGTGCGCGGTCAGCCAGGTGCCGTAGTAGACGCACTCGACCTCCATGGCGATCAGCGGCCACAGTTCGGTGCGGAACCGCACCCGCTCACCCCGCTCGGCGCGCCGGCGCAGCCCGTCGATCACGTCCGGGGTCAGCAGCAGCGGACGGTGCCGGCCGTGTGCGCCCTTCTCGTTCTCGCCGCGCGCGTGGTACGGCACGCCGCGCCGCGAGCCGGCGTACAGCCGCGGCTCGTGCCCCGAGGGGTGGTAGACCAGCCCGCGACCGGTCCGCTCGAAGGAGCCTCCGCGGCCGACGGTGAACAGCGCCAGGTAGTCGAAGAAGGTGAGTCCCAGGCCGCGCAGCAGCACGGTCTCACCGGGCCGGATCTGGGTGATGTCCACGTCGGCGGGGTTGGCCGGCGGTATGTGGCGCAGGCCCGACTCCCGTGCCGCGGCGGTCAGTCGCTCCTCCTCGCGGGTGGCCAGGGCGGGGACGTGCCCCTGTGCGAGCACGACGGCGTCGAGCCCGGACAGCCGGGTGCCGTCCGCCAGCGTCAGCAGCTGCGCACCGGCCCGTGTGCCGCCCTCGTCGTCGAGTGCGACCGCCCGGGTCCGGTGGACGCACACGGTGACATGGTCCGGCGCCCCGGCCACGATCCGGCGGTAGGCGTCCTCCAGGTAGCGGCCGTAGAAGGCGCGGGTGGGGTAGGCGTCCGGCCCCAGGTCCCGGGCCTCGGCGAGGGTCTCGTCGTCGAAGCCGCCGAACGACTGCTCCAGCGGCCCCATCAGGGACAGCGAACGGGCCCAGTCGTACAGGCCCGGACCGGGTTCGACCGGGCCCGCCATGCTCACGCCGGCGTCGGTGTACACGGTGATCTGCGAGGCGACGGTGTTCATCAGCAGATGCCGGGACTGCGAGGTGCGCCAGATCTGGCCCGCGCCGGGCCGGAACGGGTCGACGAGGTGGACGACGACAGCCGGGTGCGCGGGCGCCGCGCGCTCGTTGGCGCACAGCCGCTCCAGCACCGACAGCCCTCGTGGTCCGGCGCCGACGATGCCGATCCGAAGCGGCCGAACGGCCATGGGAGTTCTCCTCGTGGATGTGTGGTGGGCCGCTGCGCTCCGCCGTTTCACGGCCGCCGTCCCCTCGCACCGGCGCCCGCACGGTGGCGGACCAGGGAGGTCACGGCGCCCTCGACCACCAGGTGGCCGATCCGTCGGCCGGCGGTCATGATCGACTCGGGGTGGAACTGGACGGCGGCCAGCGGCCTTTGACGGTGCTCGACGGCCATGACCACGCCGTCCGCGGTCTCGGCGGTCACCCGCAGCTGCGCGGGAAGCCGCGCCGCGGTGGCGTACAGCGAGTGGTAGCGCCCCACCTCGAACTCCCGGGGCAGTCCGGCCAGCAGGCGGCTGTCCTCGGCGGTCACCCTGACCCGGGACGGCTTGCCGTGCACCGGCCGGTCCAGCACGCCCAGCGTGCCGCCGAAGTGCTCGACGAGTCCCTGCAGGCCCAGGCACACCCCGAAGACCGGCAGGTCCAGCCGCTCGGCCTCGGTGAGCGTCGCGCCCAGCCCGAAGTCCGCGGGTCGGCCCGGTCCCGGCGAGAGCACCAGCAGGTCGGGCCGTTCCCGCGCCAGCATCGGCAGATGGCCGGGGGTCCGGTAGGTCGTCACCCGCGCACCGGTCTGGCGCAGGTAGTCGGCGAGGCAGTGGGCGAACGAGTCGCGGTGGTCGACCATCAGGATGCGCAGGCCCTCGCCCGGCCGGTCCCGGCCCGCGCTCGGCGGCCCGGCGGCCGGCACCGGTCCGTCGAGCACCCGCAGCAGCGCCTCGGCCTTGAGCTCGGTCTCGGCCTCCTCCGCCGCCGGCGAGGAGTCGTACAGCAGCGTCGCCCCGGCCCGCACCGTCGCCACGCCGTCGCGCACCTGGATGGTGCGCAGGGCCAGCACCGTGTCCAGGTCCCCGTCGAAGGCGAGGCACCCCACCGCCCCCGCGTACCAGCGGCGCGGTGAGCGCTCCTCGCGCTCGATGAACTCCACCGCCGCCAGCTTGGGCGCCCCGGTGACGGTCACCGCCCACAGGTGGGCGAGGAAGCCGTCGAGGGCGTCGCGCCCCGGCGCGAGCACCCCGCGCACCCGGTCCACGGTGTGGATGAGCGTGGCGTACTTCTCGATCCGCCGCCGGGCGGTGACCTGCACGGAACCGGGCACGCAGACGCGGGCCTTGTCGTTGCGGTCCACGTCCGTGCACATGGTCAGCTCGGATTCCTCCTTGGCGGAGTTGAGCAGCCGGCGGATGTGCTCGGCGTCCTCCATGGCGTCGCGGCCCCGCCGGACGGTCCCGCTGATCGGCGAGGACTCCACCACCAGGTGGTCGCCGGCGCCGGCCGCACCGGCCTCGTGCCGCACCCGTACGAACATCTCGGGCGAGGCGCCGATCAGGTACTCCCGCTCCCCGAGGTTGGCCAGCAGGCTGTGCGGAGCCGGGTTGCTCTCCCGCAGCCGCCGGAAGAGCACGGAGGGCGGCTGTGCGCAGGGGCGGCGGAAGACCTGGCCGGGGACCACCTCGAACAGGTCGCCCGAGCGGAAGAGTTCCTTGGCCCGGGTCACCACCCCGGCGTACTCGCCGGGCGCGTGGTCGCGCAGCCGGCCGGGGGCGCCGGGGGTGAACTCCACGGCGTCGGTGGTGCGCGGCAGCCCTTCGGTGCGCGCCCGGCCGACGGTGAACTCGTAGGCGTGCCGCACCGCCTCGTCGCGGCGCAGGTCGAGCTCGTAGATCTCGTCCGGCAGGTGCAACACCAGGTCGCGGTCGTCCGGATCGCGCCGCTGGTGCAGTTCGACGGGGTCCACCTGGAACAGCAGGTCGTAGCCGAAGGCGCCGTGCAGCCCCAGCAGCCGGTCCTCGGGCGCCGCCATGGCCCGCAGCAGCGCGCGCACCGCGTGGAAGACACCGGCGTGCGAGGTGCGGTCCTCCTCCGCGAAGATCCCGGTGCGCCCGGGGACCCGTCCCGACACCTCGTCGTCCCCGGCCGACAGCCCGGTCAGGACCGCGTCCAGCGCGCCGCGCAGCGCGGGGATCAGCACCCGGCCACGGGAGTTGAGCGCGCGGACGGTCACCCGGTCGCCGCGCACACTCACCTCGACCGGGGGATCGGCGTAGCCGACGACGACCTCGTCGCCGCGGAACCGCAGCATGCCGCGCCGCCGGTCGAGCGCGCTCTCCAGCCGGGCCCGCACGAGCCGGGCGCTGCCGGCCGGGGTCACCGAGCGGTGCACGCTCACCCCGGCGGGAGTGGTCCACTGCGTCACCCGCCGAGCGGTCGGAGGGGCGCCGACGGTCTCCGTCAGCGACATCAGAACTCACCTGCCTGGAAGAAGGAGACGGCCGGTCGGCCGGGGCCCCGGACGAGACGACGACGCCGCCGGTCGCTCATGCGCGGTCCGCCGCGAGAGCGGCCCGCAGCACATGGCGCTGCAGCTTTCCGGTGTCGCCGAAGGGGAGCGCGGCGACGAACTCCACCAGCCGCGGGTACTTGTACGGTGCGATCTCGGCCTTGACGAAATCCTTGATGTCCCGGGCGAGTTGCTCGCCCGCTTCGAAGCCGGGCGCGAGGACGACGAAGCCCTTGACGACCTGGCCGCGTTCCGGATCGGGCACGCCGACCACCCCGCAGTCCATGACGGCCGGGTGGCGGATCATCGCCTGCTCCACCTCGGGGGCGGCGACGTTGTATCCGGCGGTGACGATCATGTCGTCGGCGCGGGCCTGGTAGTGGAAGTAGCCGTCGGTGTCGCGGACGTAGATGTCGCCGGTGATGTTCCAGCCGTTTTGCACCTGCGCCCGCTGCCGGTCGTCGCTGAGATAGCGGCACCCGGTCGGCCCCTGCACGGCCAGCCGCCCCGGCGCACCGTCCGGGAGCGGGGCGCCCTCCTCGTCGACCACACGGGCGCGGAACCCGGGCACCGGCTTGCCGGTCGCGCCGGGCCGGATGGCGTCGTCGGCGGCCGAGATGAAGACGTGCAGCAGCTCCGTGGAGCCGATGCCCTCGATGATCCGCCGGCCGGTGGCCCGCTCGAAGGCGTGCCAGGTGTCCGCGGGCAGCGCTTCCCCGGCCGAGACGCACCGCCGCAGCGACCGCAGGTCGTAGGTCTCGATCCGCCGCAGCGCCGTGCGGTAGGCGGTGGGCGCGGTGAGCAGCACGGTGACCTTGTGCCGGCCCACCGCGCTGAACAGCTCCCCGGGGGAGGCCGCCGGCAGCAGCAGCGCCGATGCGCCGGCCCGCAGCGGGAAGACCAGCAGGCCGCCGAGGCCGAAGGTGAAGGCGAGCGGCGGGCTGCCGGCGAAGAGGTCGTCGGGCCGGGGCCGCAGGACGTGCGCGGAGAAGGTGTCGGCGATGGCGAGCACATCGCGGTGGAAGTGCATCGTCGCCTTGGGCTGCCCGCTGGTGCCCGAGGTGAAGGCGATCAGGGCCACGTCGTCGGCGGCGGTGTCCACCGCGGTGAACCCGCCGGCCCGGTCCGCCGCCCGCCGGCTCAGCTCGCAGCCGGCATGCCCGTACGCGACGATGTGCAGCCCCGGCAGGCCGGCCCGCTCCAGCTCGCCGGTGAAGTGCGCGTCGCACAGCGCGAGGCCGACGCGGGCCTTGGTCGCCACGGCGTGCAGCTCCTTGGCCCGCAGCAGCGCCATGGTCGTCACCACCACCCCGCCGGCCTTCAGGACGGCGAGCCAGCAGGCGGCCATCCAGGGCGAGTTGGGGCCGTGCAGCAGCACCCGGTTGCCCGGCACCAGGCCGTAGTCCTCGGCCAGCACCCGGGCGATCCTGTCGACGCGCTCCCTGAGTTGCCCGTACGACCAGACCCGGCCGGCATCGTCGCGCAGGGCGGGCGGCCCGTCGCCGAACCGGGCGATGGTGGCGTCGAGCAGCTCCACGGCGCAGTTGAGCCGTTGCGGGTAGCGCAGTTCCGGCAGGTCGAAGACGAGCTCGGGCCACTCCTCGCGCGGTGGCAGGCTGTCGCGGGGGAAGGTGTCCTGGTGCGCAGAAGGTGACAGTGGTTCCATCGCTCCTCCGTCAGGGGCCCGGGGCACGGACGGCACGCCATCCCTTGCCCGGACTCCGCTCGCCGGGGCATCCGGTGCGAGCCCATGCTGCGCGCGTAGTTCGCGCCGCGTGCGGCCCTGGCACCTTCCTGCAGCCTCGGGGCGCGGCGGTGGCAGCTTGCTGCCTAAGGGGTGTCTCTCCGAACTCCGTGGGCCTGCGGAGATCGGAGAGACACCCCCTGGCCGACGGAGCGGGAGGCGGGCGCCGGACCGCGCCTCCCGCGAGGTGCCGCGGCCGGACGCCGCCCGGTCAGTGCCGCGCCCTCAGGTCCAGTCCGATGTCGAGGGCCGGTACGGAGTGGGTGAGGGCGCCCACCGAGAGGAAGTCGACGCCGGTCTCGGCGTAGGCGCGGGCGGTGTCCAGGGTGAGGCGGCCGGAGGACTCCAGCAGGGCGCGGCCCGCGACGAGGGCGACGGCCTCGGCGGTGCGGGCGGGGGTGAAGTTGTCCAGCAGGATCAGGTCGGCGCCCGCGTCCAGCACTTCGTGCACCTGGGGCAGGGTGTCCACCTCGACCTCGATGGCCAGGTCGGGGAACTCCCGGCGCACGGCGGAGAACGCCTGGGCGACCCCGCCGGCCGCGATGACGTGGTTGTCCTTGACCAGGGCCGCGTCGGACAGCGACATGCGGTGGTTGACGCCGCCGCCGCACCGCACCGCGTACTTCTCCAGCGCGCGCAGGCCCGCGGTGGTCTTGCGGGTGTCGCGGACCCTCGCCCCGGTGCCTTCCAGGACGTCGGCCCAGCGGCGGGTCGCGGTGGCGATCCCGGACAGCCGGCACAGCAGGTTCAGCGCGCTGCGCTCGGCGGTGAGCAGAGCGCGGGTGCGGGTGGCGACGCTCAGCAGCGCCTGGCCCGCCTCGACCCGGTCGCCGTCCTCGGCGTGCCGCTCGACGGTGAACGCCTCGGCGCACACCACCGACAGCACGGCCTCCGCGACCCGGAGCCCCGCGACCACGCCGGCCTCGCGTGCGGTGAAGTCGCCCGAGCAGACGGCGTCCTCGGCGATCGTCGCGCAGGTCGTCACGTCCACACCGCCGTCGAGGTCCTCCTCGACGGCCCGGCGTGCGAGGTCCGCGACCCCTGAGGGGTCCAGCCCCGCCTGGGTGAGCAGCGCCGCGAGATCCGGGTCGAGCCCGCTCTCCGGCCGGCTCGGCGCGCAGGGAAGGATCACAGTGCTCATGGCAGCGGCTCCGGGGTGAGTGTGGTGGCCGGCGCCGGCATTCCCACACCCGGCGCCACGGGGCGCTGCGACGCTATCAACTCACCTCTCCCACCAGCTCGATTGGCGCAATTCAGCCGGGAGATCAGATCGGTTATCAAGCCGATAGCCCACCTTATTTGACGGCTCTGACGGCCGGTTGCCACAGTTACGCCATCCGAACATCGACTCCGAATGCCGTCGAATGCACCGGAGGTATGTGCGGCGAGTGCCGCGGCGATGTGTGATCACTCTTGAGTCGCCGCGCGGGGGATACGCCATGGACGCCTCGTCGCATCACCCCTTGCCCATGCCGGCGCACCCTTTTCCTCAGGAGAGTTCCGTGGACTTCGGTCTGAACTTTTTCCCGGTTTTCACGCCCGATCACAAGCCCGCGTCGCAGTTCTATCGCGAGGCCATCGCGTTGAGTCAGATCGCGGAGGAGTACGGGTTCGAGCATGTGCAGACGGTGGAGCACTACGGCACACCGTACGGCGGGTACAGCCCCGACCCGGTGACCCTGCTCTCCGCGATCGCCGCGCGCACCAAGACCATCCGGGTCGCCAGCGGCGCCGTCATTCCCGCCTTCACCCACCCGCTGCAGCTCGCGAGCAAGCTGGCGATGCTGGACAACATCTCCGACGGGCGCCTGGACGTCGGCTTCGGCCGTGCCTGGCTGCCCCAGGAGTTCGAGTGGCTGGGCGTGTCGATCGACGAGAGCCGCCGCCGGTTCAGCGAGGGCATCGAGGCCTGCCGCCGGCTGTGGAGCGAGGAGGACGTCGTCTTCGAGGGCGAGTTCCACTCCTTCGGGCCGGTGACGCTCTCGCCCCGCCCGGTGCAGCAGTCGGGCCCGCCGGTGTTCGTCGCCTCCGCGTCGAGCCCCGAGTCCTGCGCCGCCGCCGGCAAGGCGGGCTACCACCTGCAGGTGGTGCCGACGATCGTCAGCCACGAGACGGTGGTGGAGATGCTCGCCGCCTACCGCAAGGCGTGGGTGGAGGCCGGCCACGCCAAGGGCGCGGCCCGTATCCAGCTCAAGTACAACTGCTACCTCTCCGAGGACCGCGACGAGGCGCTGCGGCGCGGCGAGGAGATGGAGAACAACCACGTCGAGCTGATGTCCGAGGCGGCCGCGGGATGGCTGCGGACCAGCTCGGACCAGTACAAGGGGTACGACAAGCTCGTCGACAAGGCGCGCGAGTACGACTTCGGCAAGGCCCTGAGCGCGGGCAAGATCCTGGCCGGAAATCCGGACGACGTGATCGGGCAGCTCGACGCCTCCCGGGCGAGCTACGGCGACGACCTGTGCATCAGCATCCAGGTCAACTCGGGCTACACGGAGTACCGCGACGCCGAGCGGAGCTTGCGTCTCTTCGCCGAGAAGGTGGCCCCGCTGTTCAAGCCCCGCGAGCGATGACCCGCTGAGGCAGCCGGGCACCGTTTCGCGTACGGCCCGCCGTTGCCGGGTGAGGAAACACCTCGCCCGGCAACGGCGGCCGCCGAGGACGCCTTTCGGTGCATGTGCCTTTCGGTGCACGCGCCCCGATGCGGTCGCCCTTTTCCTCCGGCGCCTGCAATGGCGCCGCAGGGTTCTCCCGCCGACGGAATGCGTGGTGGCAAATGCTTGATTCCCAGATGTCCGCAGTGGCACCCGAGACGTTTCTCGACGCGATGAGCAGCCTCGCGTCCGGCGTCGCCGCGGTCACCGCCGCCGACCGCTCGGGCGCACCGTGCGGACTGCTGGTGTCCTCGCTGTGCTCGTACAGCGCCGCCCCGCCGTCGGTCATGCTCGCCGTCGACCAGCGGGCCCGCTCCTACGCCTCGCTCCTGGCCGCGCAGGAGTTCGCGGTCCACCTGCTGCACTCGGGGCAGGGCGAGATCGCCTCGGTGTTCGCGGGCCGGAGCGAGCACAAGTTCGCCGGGCAGGACTGGTCGTGGGACGGACCGGTGCCCCGCCTGGAGGGCGCGCTGGTGTATCTGCGGTGCGTACGGGCCAAGGTCGTCGAGCACGGCGACCACGCCATCCTGGTCGGGAACGTCGCCGGTTGCGACGTCGGACCGGGGGAGCCGCTGGTCTACTTCCGGCGCGCCCTCGACTGGCGGCTGACCGCGCCGTGAGGTCAGCTCCAGGTGCGGCCGCAGGCGATCAGCTTGTTGTGCGCGGCGGAGACCTGCGGACGGGAGACGTCCCCTTCGCGGGTGGCCAGGTACGTGGTGGTGATCGGCGGGATCTCGGGTTTCAGGAGGGGGACGAGCGTGCCGCGGGCGAAGTCGTCGGCGCACAGGTACGTCGGGACCACGGTGATGCCGACCGACGCCCGGACGGCGGAGAGCACCGCCCGGTGGTCGGGCACCACCACGTCGGGTGCGGTGGACCGCGGCGCGTGGAAGACCGACCACCAGTAGTGGTCGATGAGCGGCACGGACTCGGCGAAGGCGACCAGGGGGTAGGCGGACAGCACGTGCGGCGCTTCGCCGGCGGTGAGGATCGGCGCCAGGTCGCGCGCCGTCTCGGGGGAGGCGACCAGGCTGCACTCCTCGTCGTACAACGGCAGTGCGGTGATCCCCTTCAGACGGGGACGCACCCGGGCGATGACGATGTCCAGCTCTCCCGCGGCCAGTTGGGACAGCAGGGCGTCGGAGAGCGCCAGGGTGGTGTGCAGCTGCACGCTGTCGCGGAGCATGTCGGCGAGCGCCGGCAGGATCCGGTCGCTGATCAGGTCGCTGGGGGCGCCCAGCCGCAGGGGACGGGCCGGGCCGTCGGTGCCGAAGTAGCGTTGTAAGACGAAGTCGAGGGCGTCGACCGCGCCCTCGGCGTCGCGGGCGAGGGACTCCGCGGCCGGGGTAGGCCTCGATCCGGTGGCGTGCCGGACGAACAGCGGCACCCCCACCCGCTCTTCGAGCATGCGGATCTGCTGGGTGACGGCGGGCTGCGAGATATGCAGCCGGTGGGCGGCCTTTCCGAAGGATCCGGTGCGGTAGACCTCGACGAAGGTACGCAGCAGGGCGGGGTTGAGCGGTCCCGACTCCTCTTTGCACACCGCGCCCTGTGGAGCGCGCGAGGTGTGCGAGGCGCGGCGGTTCGGTCCCGAGACGCGTACGGAGGGCATGAGGGGCTCCCTGTGTTCAACCGGACGGATGGTCGGTGGTCGTGGGGGATGGGGGCGAGGGGCGCGGGGCGTATCGCACGGCCGGTGCGGCAGGTCGCGTCGCGTCCTACCGTGCGGCCGCCGGGCCGGTCTCCAGCGCGCGGTCCACCAGGACGGCGGCCGCGCCGGTGTAGGCGGTCGGGTCGGTGAGCGCGGTCAGGGCCGCGCCGTCCAGGTGGTCGGCGACCTGCGGGAACGTCATCAGGGCCGTGGCGAGCGGACAGCCCCGTTCACCGGCCAGCCGCGAGGCGTCGGTCAGCACCCGCTTGGCCTCGGCCTTGCCGAGGTGGGGCGCGAGGACCGCCGCGACGCGCTCCGAGACGATCCGGCTGCCGGTCAGGCCGAGGTTGTGCAGCATCCGTTCCGGCTTGACGCGCAGGCCCTCGGCCAGTTCGACGGCGGTGTGCGTGGCACCGGCGGTCAGCCGCAGGCACTCGCGCAGCAGCTCCCATTCGGCGTGCCAGGCGCCCGCGGAGCGCTCGTCCTCCGACAGCAGACTCTGCGTCAGCCCCAGCGCCATCGGCGGGACCTGCAGGGCCGCGGACCGCAGCAGCGTGGCGAGGACCGGATTGTGCTTGTGCGGCATGGCGGAGGAGGCGCCGCGGCCCGCCACCGGCGCCTCCTCGACCTCGGCGATCTCGGTCCGGGCGAGGGTCTGCACGTCGACGGCGAGTTTGCCCAGGGCCGCCGCGGTGAACGACAGCGCCGCGCCGAGGTCCGCGAGGGGGGTGCGCAGGGCGTGCCAGGGCAGCGCCGGCCGGGCCAGTCCGGTCTCCCGCGCGAAGGCGTCGGTCAGCTCATCGGCGTAGGCCCGGGTTCCCGGGCGCGCGTCCGCCTCGGCGGTGTCGAGCCGCGCGTACTCCAGGTATCCGGCCAGGGTGCCCGCCGCGCCGCCGAGCGACACCGGCAGGCCGCCGTCCTCCACCAGCCGCCGCAGGCGTTCGTCGGCGTCCAGCAGCAACTGCCGCCAGCCGGCGGCCTTCAGGCCGAAGGTCGTGGGCACCGCGTGCAGCGCGAGGGTGCGCCCGGCCATCGGGGTGGCGCGGTGGTGCAGCGCGAGGCGGGCGAGCGCCGTGGCCGCGCGCCGCAGGTCCGCGCGCATCGGACCGAGGGCCCGGCGCGCCACCAGCATGCACGCGGTGTCGAGGATGTCCTGGCTGGTCGAGCCGCGGTGGACGTACTCGGCGGCCTGCGGGTCCCTGGCGGCGACCTCGCGGGTGAAGGCGGCGACCAGGCCCACCACCGGGTTGGCGGTCTCGCGCGCCGCGAGGGCGAGGGCACGCGGGTCCAGCAGCTCCGCCCGCGCGGTGTCGGTGATCGCGGCCGCGGCGCCGGCCGGCACCACGCCGAGGCTCGCCTGGGCCCGGGCGAGCGCCGCCTCCGCGTCCAGCATCGCCTGCACCCAGGCCCGGTCGCCGACCACCCGCTCGACGGGGGTGCCGGCCCGCACCGGCGAGAGCAGCCCCGCGTCGGTCTCGCCGGGCGTCGCCGCCTCGGCGGCCGCGGTGACGGATGTCGTGTCGGTCATGCGCCGCCCTCCCTGGGATCTGTGCACCGGCCGATCCCACTGTGCGTGCCGAGTGCGGTGCGATCGTCGTGGGCGGCAGCTTGTTGCCGGATTCCGGTCAAACGTGGCTACTTGCTGTTGCACATTACTTGCACTAATCGAAGGCCGGGCCGGCTTCCCGGTTCCGCCGGATCTCGTGGAAGCCCGGCGTCGAGGTGACACACCGGCGCCCAAGGGCGAGGCGGCGGCCGAGCCGAGGACGGAACGCCGCCGTACTTCCGCTCGGGGCTCCGTCAGGCCACCGCCCTGGTCCGGGTCGCGACGGTGACCGTGATGCTGAGCGCGGCGAGCAGGCTGATGATGATCGCGAAGACCACGGCCGCGGTGAGCATCGGCAGCTCCGTGACCATCACGCCGATGCCGAGGACCGGCAGGGTCAGGCCCAGGTACGCGGCGGCGAAGTAGCTGGAGACGACCTGGCCCACCCGGTCGGGAGGGGCCTGGTGGGACACCATGGCCAGGCCCGCGCGGAAGGCGAGGCCGCTGCCCGCACCGCCGATCACCGACCCCGCCAGGAACAGGGCGAGGGAGGCCGCCGGCAACGCGGCCACGAACAGCCCCAGTCCGACCGGGACCGCCACCATGCCGAGCACGGACCCCACCCGGGGCGCCAGCCGGGCGCCCAGCAGCTGGGCGAGCCCCGCGGAGCCGAACGCGCTGAAGGCGACCACGCCCACCATCAGATGGCTGTTGATGTGCAGCCCGCCGGTGAGGAACTTGCCGGCCAGCGCGGCGAGCAGCCCCAGCAGGGCGAAGGCCCCGAAGACCGCGACGGCCATGGCGGTGAACACCGACCGCATCTCCGCCGGAACCCCCAGCCGCTGCGGCCGGAAACGCGCCCTGCCCTCCCGCCGCACGGTCTCGGGGAGCAGCAGCAGCGCGAACCCGGGCAGCAGCAGACCGCCCAGCACCAGGTAGGAGACGGTCAGCGGCGCGGGGACGAACTCCACCAGCGCCCCGGACAGCAGTGCCCCCACGCCCAGGCCCAGCATGTTGGCGGCCGACGACGTCAGCGCGGCCCGCCCGCGGTCCTGGAGGAGTTCACCGAGGTAGGCGGTGGCGGCACCGTTGGCCAGGCCCACCGACAGGCCGCACAGCAGGCGCCCGGCGATGATGCCGGGAAGCGTGGGGGAGAGGGCGAACGTCACACAGCTGCACACGGCCAGGCACAGCGCCGGGGCGATCGTCGCCCGCCGGCCGATCTGGTCGGACAGCGAGCCGAACAGCACCAGGGAGGACAGCGCGCCGACCGCGAAGGCGGCGAAGACGGCCGAGACCGTGACCGGCGACAGATCGAGCCGCTGCGCGTACATCGAGTACATCGGGGTGGGCACGGTCCCCCCGAGCAGCAGGGTGAACACGATGTAGGTGACCGTCCAGGCCGCCGCCGTACGGGGCTTGGGCCTGGCGTGCGCGCTGCCCACCCGGGTGCGCAGCTTGGGTGTCGGCATACTGCTTCTTTCCTTACCTGACGTACGGAAAACGGCCCGGGCGCGCCGTTGGGGGGTGGGCGGCGCGCCCGGGCGGGCGGAGGTGTCACACGCTCTGGTAGGCGTCCCGCATGGTGCGCTTGAGGGCCTTGCCGGTGATGCCGACGTGGTCGTCGGACTCCTTGACCACGATCCGGTCGACGACCGGGAGCCGCGCCCGGGACAGCGCCGCGTTGATCCGCGTGCGCAGCGCCTCCAGGTCGGCTTCGGCCGACGACAGGTCGACGGTGAGGACCAGGCGCCGCGGCGCTTCGGCGGTCGCCGAGGAGTGCACCAGGGAGCAGTCGAAAACCTCCGGAATCTGGCGCAGAATCAACTCTTCGATTTGGCAGCTGTAGATG
Source organism: Streptomyces sirii (assembly GCF_045690365.1). Lineage (NCBI taxonomy): Bacteria > Bacillati > Actinomycetota > Actinomycetes > Kitasatosporales > Streptomycetaceae > Streptomyces > Streptomyces sirii. The sequence goes on from NZ_CP147982.1 coordinate 6,850,054, forward strand.
GTGCCCCGCGGCGTGGTGATGCTGTCGGATGTGCGGTCGACGTGGTAGAAGCGGCCGTCCTCGTCGCGGTAGGCGAGGTCGCCGGTGAGCCAGTAGCCCCGCACCCGGTTCTTCTCACTCAGCAGCGAGTCGTTCCAGTAACCCGCCGTGACGGTGGGCGACTTCAGCGCCAGCCGCCCCACGGTGCCGTGCTCCGCCGGCTTGTCCGTGTCGTCGAAGACCTGGGCGTCGATCCAGTCGAAGGGCCGCCCTATGCACCGGCCGTAGCGGTCCGTGGCCGGCGAGTGGACCTGCCGGAACATCGCGAAGCCGAACTCCGAGGAGCCGAAGTTGTCGATGAACAGGGACCCGGGGGTCATGGTGCCGCTGCGGTCGCGGTGGTTGCCCAGCCGGACCAGCCGCCGGATGTGTCGCTCGTGGTTGGCGTCACCGGTGGACATCCAGCGGGCGACCGACCCGAAGTCGTAGCGGTCCAGGTCCAGGCGGCACAGGTCGACGAAGACCTTCGGGAAGGCGGCGACCAGTTCGGGCCGGAACTCCTCGATGCGTCCCGCCAGATGCTCCGGCTCGCGCCCGGTGCTCAGCAGCACCCGGCTGCCGCGTGCCACACAGGACATCAGCACCGAGATCGCCGACGCATGGCTCTGCGGGAGCGCGGAGAGCACGCGCGCTCCGAGCTCCGCGCCGATCTGCTGCCGGATGCCGAAGAAGAAGCCCTGGTGGTTGAACTGGACGGCCTTCGGTACGCCGGTGGTCCCGGAGGTGTGCGCGATCAGGACCGGGTCGTCGTCGGCGTGGGTGAACACCCGGAAGGGGCCGTCGGCATACGGGTCGGCGTCGTAGGAGGGGATGTCCAGCGCGCCCTCGTCGAGCCTGCCGTCGCAGACCACCGCCACCGCGCCGACCCGGGAGATGAACGTGGCCGCGATGTCCGGCGGCAGCAGGCTGTTGAGGAATACCGGAATGGCGCCGATCTTCGTCAGGGCGATGTAGTGGATCAGATAGCGCACGCTCTCGTCCAGAAAGAGCGCCACCGGGTCCTTGGGCCCGATGCCGTCGCGCTGGAATCCGGCGGCCACCCGGTCGGTGAGCGCGTCGAGTTCGGCGAGCGTGAACTCCCGGACGGCGTGGCCTTCGGGGTGGTGGTAGTCCTTGTCCAGCTCGATGACGCTCTTGCCGGCGACCGCGCCGGCGGCGGCCGCGGTGCGGAAGAAGTTGCCCGCTCCCACGCCCTCGGTGAGCACCAGTTCGTCTGCCATCTCTCGCTTACGTCCTTCCCCTGTCACGTGGTCGCCGGGTCGGCCGCCGGGTTCAGCCATTCCTGCATCGCGCTACGGATGTCGTCGGGAATCGGCACCGGCCGGTGGGAATCGAGCGACATGCACACCAGGACGGCCTTGATCCGTACGCGTACGTCGGCCGGATCGGCGCCGGTGCACGAGAACGCGAGGTGGAACGAGCTGGTCTTGATCTGGTTCACCTCCAGGGCGAACCGCACGGTGTCACCCAGCCGGCTCGGCGCGAGGAAGTCGCATTCCAGCCGCACGGTCGGAATGCCGAGCTGCCGCTTCTGGAAGAGCCCCGCGTAGTCGGTGCGCAGTCCGACTTCGAACCATTCCTGGAGAATCTCGTTCATCAGCAGCAGGTACTGCGGATAGAACACGATGCCGGCCGGGTCGCAGTGGTGGAACCAGATGTTCTTGTCCCGCGCGAATATCGGCGTCGCATCGTCGGCAGCTGTGGTGTGCACGGTCCCGGATCACTTCCGTCGCGTCGTCTGCGCCCTGCCCCGCAGGGAAACCCCTCGGGAGAGCACCTCGTGGGAAGCGTAGGCCGGGCCCGCCCCGCCCCTGCCCGCAAGGCAGCAAGCTGCCATCGATGTGGGCGGGGCGGAGCCGGATCACCTCGGGCACCAGCGGGCGGCGGCCCAGGCAGCCGTGGGGCCGCCACCGCGGCGGGGCCGCCGCAGTGTCAGGGGCCCGCCAACGCAGCCGAGTTGCTCGTCGGTCGGGTCGCGGTCGCTGCTGATCTCCGGGGCGGCACCGGGGCCGAGGCCGTCCCGCTGGGTCGGGACCACCGGCACCGCCCCGCGCCCGGACGGCGCGGCGGGACGGGGTGAACCACCGCGGATGTCGACGTCGATGAGCCCGAGCGCCGCCGCCTTCACCCCGGCCTCGAACCGGGACTCGGCACCCAGCATCTCCATCAGGCTCGCGACATGCCGGCGGTAGGTCCGCACCGAGACGCCGAGCTGGCGGGCGGCGACCTCGTCCTTGCGCCCCGATCCCAGCAGCCGCAGGATCTGCGGGGTCTTCTCGTCCAGGATGTTCTGGTGGTAGCGGACGAACGTCTCCAGGTCGCAGGCGCTGTCCCAGCTGGCGTCGAGCAGCGTGAGCAGCGGTTCGACGATGACGGGGGAGTGCACCAGGAGGCAGTTGCGGCCGTTCTCGGCCGGCCACATCAGGGCGCGCCTGCGGTCGATCACCAGCATCCCGTGCAGGTCCACGGTGCTGATCCGGGTCTGCGCCCCGTGCTCCCGGCCGATCCGCTCAAGGAACTCCTGCCGCCCGTGCCCGTCGAGTTCGTCGGGGTGGCAGATCACGGACACGGCGATCGACCGCTCGCCCAGGGCGGCGATAGCGGCGCGGAAGCGGTCGATGTCCTCCCGGCGGAACCCGTTCATCTGGCCGTTGACGAGCAGCACTTCCTTGCGGGCGGTCCGAAACAGGCTGTCCGCCAGCTCGAAGTACTCGACGCCGGAGTGCCGGTCGACCAACTCCCCTCTGGTGGGCGGTCCGACGATGCTCTCGATCGTCGGGCCGACGCGGCGGTCGGCCCGACGCAGTAATTCCTCGACCTGCTGTCTGCCAGTCACTGGATACCTCTCTTCAACGTGCGCAGGGCGACCGTCCGGACCGTCCGTCAGCTGGCGGACGGGGGGTCCGGCGGTCCTGTTCAGTTGAGCGGAAAACAGTGGGGGGACCGGTGGCTCACACGGGTGCGGCGGCGGGGGCGCGGAAGCGGTTGATGGCACCCAGATGCCGCGCGCGCATCTCCGGATCCCGTGGCGTGTGAGGGAGAGGCGGAGTGACATGCGGGGCGGTAGGGGGAACACACTGCGGGGTAGTTCGGTAACCCCGCAGGGGAGCGCTTCTCGCAGGTATCAGCAGTCGGTCGAGTTCATTTCAAGTCCCCCGTTGAGTTCTTGTGAGCAGGTGCGCCGGCCACCGGCGGCGCGGCCACGTGCGGTAAATGCGGCGACGACCGGAAAGGCGGCCGCATGGAGAGTGGAAAAGAAATATGTAACGTGCGGAAATTCGTGGAGTGGAAGGCGGTTTCCACAGTGGTGGACCGTGCCCTGCGGCACACATGTCAGCGGGGTGTCCACCCCGTCCCGCACCCCCGTCACGCCTTCCCCCAGAACCCCGTTGACACGGACTCGCCGCAGGGCCGCGCGGCCGGCCCGGGCACGCGGCCCGGGCCGGCTCCACGTCAGCCACCCCCATCGGCCGCGCCGCCCCACCAGATCGTGCGGCTTTGCGGCAGCCCCGAAGCTATCTTCGGCTCAGTAATGTCGTCAAGATTATTCCGGCGCGACGCATGGTGAGTCAGAACTCAGCAGGTGAGAGCCGTGGTGAAGCCGCTCACCTGCAGAGAATTGCACTCCTGATGCATCTGCAGAAAATTTCACCTCGGGCCCTGCGATGTTTATCCGCCGGGCGAGGTGCAAAAAATTGCAGTCAAGCTTTGGGAAAGTCCGGATGGTCTGCGTACAGCCCCTGCGCGATGCCGGATGCCGGCGTGTGCGGCCGGCCGTGGAGTGCGCGGTTTCGATAAACGCGGCACGCCGCTCATGCACGGAACGTACACTCCACGGCGCGGAGGTGTACGCCGATCACTGCGGCCTTCCCGGATCCCCGAACCCCTCTCGGCGCCCGGCGCACACGAAGTCCGTCGTGCGCACTGTCGACACCCGGCCGACCCGAGCAGTCCGAGCGAGCGAAGAGACAAAGGAGTTGCGGTCGATGAACAGCACCGAGGACAACGAGCTGTGGGTGCGGCGCTTCCACCCGTCCCCGGAGGCCGCCGCCCGCCTGGTCTGCCTCCCGCACGCCGGCGGCGCGGCCAGCTTCTACTTCCCGGTCTCGGCGGCCCTGGCCCCCCGCGTCGACGTCCTGGCCGTCCAGTACCCCGGCCGCCAGGACCGCCGCAAGGAGCCGTGTATCGACTCCCTCCCCGAGCTGGCCCGGCAGATCGTCCCCCGGCTGCTCCCGTGGACCGACCGCCCGCTGGCCCTGTTCGGGCACAGCATGGGCGCCTCGCTCGGCTTCGAGGTCGCCCGGCTGTTGGAGCACCAACACGGCGTCGTCCCGGTCGCGTTGTTCGCCTCCGCGCGGCGGGCGCCGTCCGCGCACCGGGACGAGTTCGTGCACCGGCAGAGCGACGACCGGCTGATCCGCGAGGTCGAGGAGCTCAGCGGCACCGACTCGCAGCTGCTGCGGGATCCCGAGATGCGGAGCATGGTCCTGCCGGCCCTCCGCGGCGACTACAAGGCCGCCGAGACCTACCGCTACGCGCCCGGCCCCGACCTCGGCTGCCCCATCACCGCCCTGATCGGTGACACCGATCCCCGGGTGACGGTCGAGGAGGCCCGCGCGTGGGCCGCCCACACCACCGGGGAGTTCGCCCTCAAGATCTACGGCGGCGGGCACTTCTACCTCAACCAGCACAGCGGCGGCGTCGTCCGGGAGATCTCCGGCCAACTGCTGTCCGCCACCGGCGTGTAGAGCGCCCCACCGGCCGCCCGACGGCCCGCTGCCCGAGGGCGGCCCGCGGCCTCAGGCCGCGCCGATGCGGGCGGCCACGCAGGGGTCCTCGTTGCGGTATCCGAGGCGGGTGTAGAGGCGTTCGGCCGGGGCGTTGTCGGCGAGCTGCCACAGGGTGCAGAACCCGTGCCGGCGTACCGCGAGCCGGGTCAGCCAGGCGGTCAGCGCGGCGCCGAGCCCCTGGCCGCGCAGCGCGGCGTCGGTCGCCACCGACGCCATCAGCGGGGCGCCGCTGTCCCGCAGGCTGCTCAGGGCGCCGCACGCCACCAGCCGCCCGTCGGCGTCGTCGCGGATGCCGGCCCACAGGCTGACTCCCGAGGAACCGGGGCCGGTGGAGTGGGCCGGGCTGTGCTCGGCGAGGAAGGCGACGAGCTCGTCGTGGTGGGACTCGTCGAGCGCGGACACCCGCTCCTCGCCCCGTTGGACCGGCGGCTCCTGAAGCGTCCAGCGGAAGACCCACTCGACGGCGTCGGTCACCGCCAGGTGGCGGCCGACCAGGGCGTCGGTGCCGCGCGGGCCGGTGAACTCCCGCACATCGTCGGCGAGCCCGTGTGCGGCGCGCAGGACGAGTCCGGCGGCGGCGTCCGGTGCGCCGACGCTCCATACGTGGCCGCGGGGGCCGTCGAGCCAGGCGGCGGCGCCGTCGCCGGACCAGCTGACCCGGTCGGCCGGGCGCTGCCGCGCGGCGCCGAAGCGCAGCAGGGCGGATCCGGCCTGGCGCTCCAGGCCCTGGTCGAACAGTTCGGCGGTCCGGGGGACGAGGGTCGTTGCCTGCATCGCTCTCTGGGAAGGACGTAAGGGACACGTACGGGATCCTTCGGCCCCGAGCGCGAGGCGCGCCCGGAGTCGTCGGTATGCGGGAGGGAGCCCGGCAGCGGCTGCGCGCGCGGCGGGCCCGGCCGACCGGGCCGCCCACTGTCGCACACCGCCCCAGGTCCGGGGCAAATGCGCCGGACGGTCACGCCGCGCCGCGGGCGGTCCGCCCCGCACCGCCCGCGGCTGCGGTCGACCTCAACGTGCCCTGGCGCAGGGCGTGTTGCCGCCCGGCGGCCCCGGCGCTCCGGGCACGTCCGGGTCCGGTGGTGCGGCGACGGCCACCTGGGCGGGCCGCAGCAGCTGCCCGCCGACCCGGTAGCCCTGCCGGACGACCGCGGAGCAGGTGAGGTCCCCGACCCGGTCGGTGCGGGTGCAGGTGACGGCCTCGTGGACGTGGGGGTCGAAGGGGGCGCCGGGCCGGGCGACGGACTGCAGGCCCAGGGCCGCCAGCTCGGCCTCCAGGGTGTCGGCGACGCGCCGGAAGCCGCCGGTCACCTCGCCCCGCTCGGCGGCCTCGGCGAGCGCGTCGAGCACCGGCAGCAGCCGGCCCAGCACATTGGCCACGGCGATCTCGGCGACGGCCTGGCGGTCGCGGCGCACCCTCTTGCGGTAGTTGTCGTACTCGGCCTTGAGCCGTTGCAGGTCGGCCGTGCGCTCGCGCAGCTCGGCGCCCGCCACCTCGGACGCCGCCGGCGGGTCGGTGGCGGTCCGCTCCTTGCCGGTGGCGGTGCGCAAGGGGAGCCCGGCGGGGCCGTCCTGCGGCCCGCGTCCGACGAGTGCCAGCCGCGGGCGGGCGGGGCCGCGGACGTGGGGCGGGCGGTTCATCGGGCGCCTCCCTCCTTCTTGTCGTCGTCGATGATCTCGGCGTCGACGACATCGTCCTCGGCCCCGGCCTGCTGCCCGTCGGCGGCAGCGCCCCCGGTGCCGCCCCCGGCGGCCTGCGCGGCCTGGGTGTCGGCGTACATGGCCTGGCCGAGCTTCTGGGAGACGGCCGCGAGCTTCTCGCTGGCGGTGCGGATCACGGACGTGTCCTCGCCCTTGAGCTTCTCCTTCAGCTCGGCGACGGCGGTCTCGACCTCGGTCTTGACCTCACCGGGGACCTTGTCCTCGTTGTCCTTGAGGAACTTCTCGGTCTGGTAGGCCAGCTGCTCGCCCTGGTTGCGGGTCTCGGCGGCCTCCCGCCTGCGGCGGTCCTCCTCCGCGTACTGCTCGGCGTCGCGGACCATCCGGTCGATGTCGTCCTTGGGCAGCGAGGAGCCGCCGGTGACGGTCATCTTCTGCTCCTTGCCGGTGCCCAGGTCCTTGGCGGTGACGTGCATGATGCCGTTGGCGTCGATGTCGAAGGAGACCTCGATCTGCGGGACGCCGCGCGGGGCCGGCGGAAGGCCGGTCAGCTGGAACATCCCGAGCTTCTTGTTGTAGACCGCGATCTCGCGCTCGCCCTGGTAGACCTGGATCTGCACGGAGGGCTGGTTGTCCTCGGCGGTGGTGAAGATCTCCGAGCGCTTGGTCGGGATCGTGGTGTTCCGCTCGATGAGCTTGGTCATGATGCCGCCCTTGGTCTCGATGCCCAGGGACAGCGGGGTGACGTCCAGCAGCAGGACGTCCTTGACCTCGCCCTTGAGGACACCGGCCTGGAGGGTGGCGCCGATGGCGACGACCTCGTCGGGGTTGACGCCCTTGTGCGGGTCCTTGCCGGTCAGCTCCTTGACCAGCTCGGTCACCGCCGGCATCCGGGTCGAGCCGCCGACCAGGATCACCTGGTGGACGTCGGAGACCTTGATCCCGGCATCGTCGACCGCGTTGTGGAACGGCGTCTTGCAGCGCTCCAGAAGGTCCGCGGTCAGCTGCTCGAACTGCGAGCGGGTGAGCTTCTCGTCCAGGTGCAGCGGGCCCTCGGCCGACGCGCTCAGGTACGGCAGGTTGATCGTCGTCTCGGTGGCGGCGGACAGCTCGATCTTGGCCTTCTCGGCCGCCTCCCGCAGCCGCTGGGTGGCCATCTTGTCCTGGGACAGATCGATGCCGTACGCGTTCTTGAACTGCTTGGCCAGGTGATCGACGATCCGCTGGTCCCAGTCGTCGCCCCCCAGGTGCGTGTCGCCGTTGGTGGCCTTCACCTCGACCACGCCCTCGCCGATCTCCAGCAGCGAGACGTCGAAGGTGCCGCCACCGAGGTCGAAGACCAGGATCGTCTGGTCGTTCTCCTTGTCCAGGCCGTAGGCCAGGGCGGCGGCGGTCGGCTCGTTGACGATCCGCAGCACCTTCAGCCCGGCGATCTCCCCCGCCTCCTTGGTGGCGGTGCGCTGCGCGTCGTTGAAGTAGGCCGGAACCGTGACGACGGCGTCCGTCACGTCCTCGCCCAGGTACTGCTCGGCGTCGCGCTTGAGCTTCTGCAGCACCCGCGCGGAGATCTCCTGGGCGGTGTAGTGCCGGCCGTCGATGTCCCCGCCTCCTTCGGGGAAGCGCCACTCCGCGTCGCCCATGTGGCGCTTGACCGACCGCGCGGTGCGCTCGATGTTGGTCACGGCCTGCCGCTTGGCGATCTCCCCCACGAGCACGTCGCCGCCCTTGGAGAACCCGACCACCGACGGAGTGGTGCGGGCCCCCTCGGCGTTGGCGATGACCGTGGGCTCACCGCCCTCCAGCACGCTGACCACCGAGTTCGTCGTCCCGAGGTCGATACCCACTGCACGTGTCATGGTCCTCTCCTTACCTGGCCGCAGGCCCTCTCACCTGCTGGTATGGAGAGGGCACCGCCTCCACCCTCTGGATAGATCGCGCCGTGCCGCGTGTCAAGATGCCCTGGTTTGCGACATATGGACACGCGGCCGACGGCGGATGGCGATGTGTGCGTGGTGACCGGCCGTGACGGTTACTCCGCTGATCCCGAGGTCCAGGTGCCCAGCGCCATCTCGGCGGTGATACCGGGACCGAAGCCGGCCATCAGGCCGCGGTGGCCGTCGAGGGAGGACGCTTCGTCGAACATCCTGGCCAGGGCGTCGAGGATGACCGCGCTGGCGATGTTGCCGTACTCGGTCAGCGTCGCCCGGCTGAAGCGGAACGCCTCGTGCGGCACCTCCAGGAAGCGGCTGAGGTCGTCCAGGATGCGCGGGCCGCCCGCGTGGACGAGGTAGAAGTCCAGGTTGCCGGCGTCCCAGGACTGCTCCTGCGCGACCGCGCGCAGGGCCGGGGCGAGCGGCTCCATGGTTCCCGGCACCCGCTTGTCCAGCAGGAAGTGGAATCCGGTGGACCGCACCGCGTAGGAGATCCAGTCCTCGGTGTGCGGGATGAGGTAGGAACCGTTGCGCTCCAGGTGGATGCCGGTGCCGCCCTTGCCGCGGACCACGGTGGCGGCCACCGCGTCACCGAAGAGGCCGTTCGACAGCAGCGACCCCACGCCCAGGTCGGTGGGCTGGTAGCACAGCGAGCAGAACTCGCAGGCCACGATGAGCACGTTGGCGTCCGGGTACGCCGTGCAGAAGTCGTGCGCCCGGTTGATCGCGGCGCCGCCGGCGGCGCAGCCGAGCTGCGCGATCGGCATCTGGCGGGTCTCCGACCTGAAGCCCAGCTTGTTGATGAGCCAGGCGGTCAGCGCCGGCATCATGAAGCCGGTGCAGGAGACGTAGACGATCAGGTCGATCTGCCGTGCCTCCAGCTCGGCCTGGTCCAGCGCCTGGCGCACCACGGCGGGGACGCGGGCCTTGGACTCCTCTTCGTAGACCTCGCTGCGGGCGTCGAGACCGGGGTGCTTGAGGACCTTGTCGATCGGCTGGATCAGATGCCGGGTGAGGACGCCGGTGTGCTCGATCAGCCGGAGTACCAGCTTCAGCTGCGTGTGGTCCTTGTGCAGCCGCCGCGCCAGTTCGAGGGTGTCTTCCTGGGTGATGACGTATTCGGGGACGGCTATCGCTGGTTTGCACAGAACTGCCATGGGATTTCACTCCTTGCAGACCGTGGTCCGCCAGTGCACATCCCTGTGCTCAATTCGTTTCGGCGGGCCTGCCTTCGAAGAAGGGACTCTCCCCGAGGGATGAACTCTCCTTGTCCAGATGGGCCAACTGGTCGAGACATCACGGTAAGCCAGGCGGGCAAGAACCGCATGCCCGCCTGTGGCACACCGTCACCAAGTGACCGGCAGCTCTACCGGATAGCGCCAAATCGAGGTCTTGTTCCAGGGCACTTCGTCGGCCGGCTTGGCCAGTCGCAGCTCCGGAAAACGCTTCAGGAGGGCGCTGAGGGCGACTTCGAGCTCGGTGACGGCCAGCGGGGCACCCAGGCAGTGATGCCCGCCCCAGCCGAACGTCATATGGGACGGCCCCTGGCGTTCCACATCCAGTTCGTCGGGCCGTTCGAATTTCTCACCGTCCCGATTTGCCGTCAGATACGAAACGTGCACGATGTCCCCGGCCCGGATCGTCACCCCGCTCAATTCGACGTCCTCCAGGGCGACCCGGGGGATGCCGACGCCCTTGCGGAAGGGGATGAACCGCAGCATCTCCTCCATCGCCTGCGGGAGCATCTCGGGGCGCGAGCGCACCAGCTCCAGCTCCTTGGGCCGGGTGAGCAGCGTGTAGGCGAGGTTGCCGATCTCGTAGGTGGTGGTGTCCTGGCCGGTGATGAGCAGCACCATGGCCATGACGGTCAGTTCCCGCTCGTCGAGCAGCTCGTCGCCGTCCCGCGCCGTGGCCAGGGCGCTGATGAGGTCGTCGCCCGGGTTCTGGCGCCGTTCCGCGGTCAGCTCCGCGAAGTACTCCCGCATGTCGGCCTTGGCCCGTACGGCGTTGTCCTTGTTGTCGAGGCCGATGTCCATCATCGTCCGGGCGTGGGCGCGCAGCTGGGCGCGGTCGGCCTCGGGGATGTCGAGGACCTCGCAGATCGTGGTCAGGGGCAGCGGGGAGGCCAGATGCTCCATCAGGTCGGCCGGCGACCCGTGCCGCTCCATCTCGCCCAGCAGCTCGTCCACGACCCGCTGGGTGCGGGCCCGCATGCGCTCGACCTGACGCGGGGCGAACGCCTTGGACACCAGGCTGCGCAGGCGGCTGCTGGCGGGCGGGTCCATCACGTTGATCGCCTCGTCCTGGACGATCGGCTCGGGCGTCATGCGGGGGAAGTCGTGGCCGATGACGGCGTGGCGGCTGAAGCGCCGGTCGGTCGTCACGGTGCGTACGTCGTCGTACCGCGTGACGAGCCAGGCCTCGCCCTCCCCGTACGGCAGCTTGATGCGCGCGACGGGTTCTTCGGTCAGCAGACGCTTCAGCGTCGGATCGAATTCAAGGGCCTCGGCGTAGTCGAAGGGACAGTTCCAGACCTTGGATCCGGATTCCATGTGAACTCCCGACGTCAGAGGTTTTGACATCACTTGCGATCTCATTATCGTGAAACGGGAGATGCCGGGGCGGCCCGGCGTCGGTTCCATTGCGCCGAACGGGTGGTGAACCCCGATTCCCGCCGACACCGCGTCCCGGCCGGAATCGGAACCCGCCGAACTCCTCGTTTCCGCATTCTTTGCCGAGTTGCCGACCCCGCTGATTTCTGCATTACCCGCCGGCCGGCCACTCGGCGGCGGGCGCGGTGCCCGCCCGCTCCCGCCGAGTGACCCGATGCCTGGAGAGAGGTATCGGTACAGCCTCCCGACGCCTTTCCTCCACTAATGTGGAGCGACTTCACGCCGCAGCGGGACAGGACCCATGACCATCACTCCCACCGCCGAACTCGCCGTCATCGGCGGCAGCGGTTTCTACGAGCTCCTCGCGGACGCCGAACGCGTCACCGTCGACACCCCCTACGGCGCGCCGTCCGACGCGATCACCCTGAGCCCGGCCGGCGGCCGCCGGGTCGCCTTCCTGCCCCGCCACGGACGCGGCCACGCCGTACCCCCGCACCGCATCAACTACCGCGCGAACCTGTGGGCGCTGCGCGCGCTGGGCGTCCGCCAGATCCTCGCCCCGTGCGCGGTCGGCTCGCTCCGTCCCGAACTGGGCCACGGCACCGTCGTCGTCCCCGACCAGCTGGTGGACCGTACGAGCGGCCGCGCCCAGACCTTCTACGAGCAGGGCGCGGTGCACATCTCGTTCGCCGACCCCTACTGCGTGCACGGCCGCCGGGCGGTGCTGGCGGCGGCCGCCGCGACCGGCACCGAGGCGACCGACGGCGGCACCATGGTCGTGGTCCAGGGGCCGCGGTTCTCCACCCGGGCCGAGTCGCAGTGGTACGCCGCCGCGGGCTGGTCGCTGGTCAACATGACCGGGCACCCCGAGGCCGTACTCGCCCGTGAACTCGCGCTCTGCTACACCGCGGTGGCGCTGGTCACCGACCTCGACGCGGGCATCGACGCCCGCCGGAGCGTCTCCCAGGAGGAGGTCTTCGGCGTCTTCGCCCAGAACACCGAGCGCCTGCGCGGCCTCGTCCTCGAAGCCCTCGGCCGGCTCCCCCGGGAGCGCTCCTGCGCCTGCCCCGGCACGCTCGCCGACATGACCCTCCCCTTCCCGCTGCCCTGAGGGACCCGCCGTATGACATGCCACCGATGGCGTAATGGCCGGGCGGGGCCGATCGGGCACGCGAGGCTGTGGCCCTTGTGCACGGTCGTACCGGGAGTCCGTGAGTGAACAGATCGGGTGAGACGGTCTTCGAACGGATACACCGCGGCCGCCGGCCGGACCGCGGCCGACCGTCCGACGGCTGCGCGCCGACGGCGCAGAACAGCGGCTTCGAGGTGCCCCGCCCGCCCGCGTGGATGCGCTGGCTGCCGCTCGCCTACGTCGTGTTCGTCATGCTCCTCGAAACGGTGACCCCCACGAAGTGGGCGGTGAGCTTCCTGCTGATCGCGCTGCCGGTGGTCGCCGCCTACACCCTCGGCCCCGTCGGCGTCGGCCTCGTCACCGTCTTCGCCGTCGTGCTGCTGGGCGTGGTGGCCGGCACTCCGTGCTGCACGGGCCACAACCTCCACCAGCTGTGGGAGAACCACCACGTCGCCGCGTACATCGCCACCGGCCTGGTCGGCGTCCTCGGCATGGCGCTGGCCGCCCACCGCCGGCGCCAGGAGCGGGACTTGGTCCGCGCCAACTCGGTGGCCGAAGCCTTGATGCGGACCCTGCTGCGACCGGTGCCGCACCAGGTGGGCAACGTCCTCGCGGCCGGTCTCTACCGGGCCGGCGAGGTCGGCACCATGGTCGGCGGCGACCTCTACGACATCCTCGCCACCGCTGCCGGTGAGCGCGCCATCATCGGGGACGTCCGCGGCAAGGGGCTCAAGGCCGTACGTACCGTCGCCGACACCCTCGGCAGCTTCCGCGAGGCCGCCTACGACCAGGGCGACCTGCTGTCCGTCGCGGCCCGTCTGGAACGGCGCCTCGCCCGCGAGGCCCAGGAGATCCGCGACGACGAACTGTTCGTCACCGCCGCCCTGGTCGAGTACGACGCGCCCGCGGGCCTGGTGACGATCGTCAACCACGGGCACATCGAACCGGTCCTGATCTCCGGCGGCGAGGTGACGGCCCTCACCGGACCGCCCGCCCTGCCGCTGGGCCTGGCCACCCTCGTCGACGAAGACCCCGTCGCCTACACCCACCCCTTCGGCCCCGGTGACGTCCTCCTGCTGTGCACCGACGGCCTGATCGAGGCCCGCGACCACAACGGCGCCTTCTACCCCCTCCTCGACCGTCTCCGCCACGGCTTCGCGGACCGGCCCGCGCCCGGCCCGGGCGACGTGGTCGACTTCCTCAACACGGATCTGCCGCTGCACACCCGCGTGTTCCACGACGACGTCGCCATCCTGGCGATCGCACCGCACACCGCCGAGAGCGACGACCACCCGCGCTGAGCGGCCGGTCTCCGCGACGTCGGCCCGGCCGCGGCACCCAGGCGATCTCATCCGCCACGTAGTTTGGCGACGGAACGGCGATCGGTTCGGCATCGGAGAGGGGCAGGCATGCGCGCCATGCGGTTCGAGCGGTTCGGTGGTCCGGAGGTGCTGGCGGAGGCCGAGGTGCCGGACCCGGTGGCGGGGCCGGGGGAGACGCTGGTCGACGTGGTGGCCGCGGGCGTCAACTTCGGGGACATCAAGCAGATCGCGGGCGAGCACACCGACGGTCCGTACGCGCCGAAGGGGCCGCTCCCGCGCATTCCCGGTCTGGAGGTCGTGGGCCTAACCCCGGACGGCCGCCGGGTCCTGGGCTGTCTGCCGCAGGGGGGATACGCCGAGAAGGCGGTGGTCGCCGACCGCGACCTGGTCGAGGTGCCGGAGGGGGTGCGCGCGGGCGAGGCGCTGGCCCTGCTCGTGCAGGGGCTGACGGCGTGGCACCTGCTGCGGTCGGCCGCCCGTATGGCGCCCGGCGAGAGCGTGGTGGTCCATGCCGCCGCGGGCGGAACGGGCAGCCTCGCCGTCCAACTGGCCCGGGAGTTCGGGGCGGGACGGATCATCGCCACGGCCTCGTCCGAGGACAAGCGGGCCTTCGCCCTGGAGCTCGGCGCGGACGTGGCGATCGACGGCGCGGCGGAGGGCTACCGCGAGCGGGTCCTCGACGCCAATCACGGCCGCCCGGTCGACATCGTCCTGGACGCCGTCGGCGGCCCGGTCCTCGACTCCGCCCTGGACGCGCTCGGCTACCTCGGGCGGCTGGTCACCTACGGTGCCTCGTCGCGGCAGGCCGCCTCCGCCATCGCGCCGGGCCGCCTCGCGCTGGAGAGCCGCACCGTCGCCGGCTTCTGGCTCATCCCGCTCCTCGCCCGCGACGGGGCCGGTGGCCCGGCACTTGAGGAACTGCTCGACCTCACGGCGCGGCGACGGCTGCGGCCGCTGGTCGGCGCGGAGTACGACCTCGCGCGGGCGCGCGACGCCCACGAGGACCTGCTCGCCCGCCGGACGAAGGGGAAGCTGGTCCTCCGCCCTCGGAGCTGAGCCCCGGCCGCGCGGGGGTGAGTAACGGCACACGACAACGGCAGAGGTGTATCGCCAAACGAAAGAAGTCTATGGCTTACGCTTCTGTCATAGGATCGAGTTGCTGCACCTGGGGAGCGCACCATGGCGATGACGACGTACGAGGACTCGCGAGCGGCACGGCTGCTGGGACGGCCGTTCACCATCGGGGGCCTCACCCTCCAAAACCGGATCGCCATGGCGCCCGTGACCCGGTGCTTCTCACCGGGTGGGGTGCCCGGGGAGGACGTGGCGGCCTACTACGCGCGCCGGGCGGCCGGCGGGGCGGGGCTGATCATCACCGAGGGCACCTTCATCGGCCGCGACGCCGCGGCCGCCTACCACGACGTGCCGCACTTCTACGGCGAGGACGCGCTGGCCGGCTGGGCGCGGGTGGTCGACGAGGTGCACCGCGCGGGCGGCCGCATCATGCCGCAGCTGTGGCACACGGGGGTGTCGCGCGGCCCCGGGAGCCTGCCGGCCGGCGTCCCCGCCGAGGGCCCGTCCGCGGTGGGGCTCGACGGCCGCCCCTACGGCACCGCGATGACGCCGCAGGACATCGACGCGGTGATCCGGGCCTTCGCCGAGGCGGCCGCGGCCGCCGAGCGCACCGGCTTCGACGGCGTCGAACTCCACGGTGCCCACGGCTACTTGATCGACAACTTCCTGTGGTCGCGCACCAACCGCCGCGCCGACGGCTACGGCGGCGCCCCGGCCTCCCGCGCCCGCTTCGCCGCCGAGGTCGTCGCCGCGGTGCGCGCCGCCGTCTCGCCCGGCTTCCCGGTCGTCTTCCGGCTGTCCCAGTGGAAGACCGGCCACTATCAGGCCCGGATAGCCGAGACCCCCGTGGAGCTGGAGCAGTTGGTCGCCCCGCTCGCCGCGGCCGGAGTGGACGCCTTCCACGCCTCCACCCGCCGCTACTGGCTGCCGGAGTTCGGCGGTAGGGGGCTGAATCTGGCGGGGTGGGTCAAGAAGCTGACCGGCCGGGCCGTGCTGACCGTGGGATCCGTCGGCCTCGACCAGGAGTTCTCCGACCCGCGGAACCGGACCCAGCGATCCGAGGCCACCGGGATCGACCTCCTGCTGGACCGCCTGGAGCGCGACGAGTTCGACCTGGTCGCCGTCGCGCGCGCCCTGATCGCCGACCCCGACTGGCCGGCCAAGGCGCTCGGCGACCGCCTCGACGAGGCGATTCCGTACGACGCGGCCCTGCTCGCCACGTTGCGGTGAGCGGGGCGGGCGGTCCGGGGGGCCGGTAGTTGGGGGATGGTGGTCGGGGCATGCCTGGGACGGTGCCGGTAATGGGTGACCCGCTTACGGGTATGTTCTCCTCGGAGGGACGCGTGCCCGCCGCCCCTGTGAAAAGATGGACCGCCCATCCGCCCATCCGCCCATCCGCCCGACGTCCCGCCAGGAGGTGTGAACGCGATGACCTGGCCCGCAACCACCCGCTACCGCCAGGACCCCGCGCCCGGTGGGCTGGGCCTCGTCCAGGACCTGCTCAACACCGTCGCCGCGGGCGCCCCGCGCCGGCCGGACTTCCTCGCCGCCCTGGAGGACGCGCAGGCCTGGGCGGACGAGGCGATCGCCGAGTGGTCGGCGGTCACGGGGCAGCCCGTTCCCCCCGTGATGCTGGACGCCGACGGCCTCGACGGGCTCCGGGCCTTCCGGGACGACCTGCACGAACTGACCGCCTCGGGGCAGTCCACCGGAGCCGAACCGGCCACCGCCGTCACGCCCGTCCTGCACAGTGCCAGCGCCGCGCTCCAGATCGGGGAGGACGGGCTCGTCCGCCTGGAGCCGCGCGGCAGCGGCTGGCGTCGGCTGGTCTCACTGATCCTCACCGCCGCCTTCGAGGCGCAGCAGGCCGATACCCGTCGCCGCCTCAAGACCTGCCGCAACCCCCGCTGCCGGGTGGCCTTCTACGACCGTTCCCGCAACAACAGCGGCGTCTGGCACGACGTCAAGATCTGCGGCAACGCCGCCAACCTGCGCGCCTACCGCGCCCGCCGGAAGGCCGAGAACACCTGACCGGCCGTGCGGTCGCACTCGGTCCGTCCGATCGGTCCGTCCGATCAGTCCGTCTGATGCGCGTCCCGCGCCGCGTCCACGAAGCGCTCCAGCGCCGCCCAGAAGGGGCTGTAGGCGGCGTCGAACGCACCGCGACGGTCGGTGTCACCGTCCAGTTCGGCCCTGACGGCCGCGTAGAAGGGGCCGGTCGCCTTCTGGAGGGCGAGCGCCGCGGCCGCGGCCGACGGCGGGCCCTCCAGTTCGACGACGCGTGCGCAGCGGCGGATCTTGGCGTACTCGGCGACCTCACGGTCGTGCAGCTCGCCGAGCGTGGCCGTACGGGCCTCCGAGCCGGACAGCCGCAGCGTCGCGGAGATCTCCCAGTACAACTCGCCCATCCGGTGGGTCTGTTCGATCAGATCCAGATAGGCGGTGCGCCGACTCTCCCGCAGCCGCTCGGCGCGCTGCGAGCGCGCGGCGATCTCGGCCTGGATCCTGGCGGCCCGGGTACTGCCGCGGCTGGTGACCCAACTGGCGAGCACGGCCGTGCCGCCGGTCACCGCCGCGATTGCCAGAGTCCACCATGTGCTGTCACCCACGTGGCGCCACACTACCGAGCCGCTCCGGTGCACCCGACGCCGAGCCGCCCCCGCGGACCGGACGCCGGGCCGCAACCGCGGAAAAACCGGACGCCGGGCCGCTTGCGCGCACGCGACACCCGGCCGAGACGATCCGCCACGCGCCCCACGGCGCCGCTACGACGGGAATTCGCCCGGTGGCACCGTGCTCGTGCTCGCATTGCCGCCGAGCACCTTGTTCAGCGTGAACGTCAGCACGGTGTACTGCGTCCCACCGGACACCCGGACGGTCCGGAAGTTCGCCTTGTCGTCGAACTTCTCGAAGCCGCACTCGCGGGTGAAGGAGCTCTTCGCGCCGTTCCAGTCCTCTCCCGTCGTGAAGTACACCGTGTACGAACCGCTGTCGACGCTGCGTATGGTGGTGTTCGAGCCCTGGCGCACATACACGGAGAACGCCGTCCGCCGACCGCGGGTCAGTGTGACCACCGCATCCGTGCCGGTGCCGTTGTTGATCGTCAGCCGCCCGAGGCCGCCCCGGCTTCCGTCGCGGAGGAAGGCGCCGTTGGCGAGCCTGCGGTGCTTGGCCCGCTCCGTACGCGGCAGCCGCAGCGCGGCGTCATAGCCGAGCGCACCGAGCGCGCGGGTGGCTTCCTCGACGCTCTTCGGGCTCTGGGCCGTCCCCAGTTCGACCCGCGGTGAGGTGGCGCAGCGGCCGCCCTGCCCGCGGGCGCTCTTGAGGTCCTGCCCCAAAGCACGTAGGGCCGTGGCGAGTTGGCTGTTGCCCGAGCCGGCGTCGTCCGGTGTGCGGGTGGTCTGCAGCGCGTCCGCGGCGGCGTCGGCCTTGGTGGCGGCGGCGTCCAGCGCCGCCTCCAGCGAGCCGCCCTCGTGCGCCCGGTCCACCGCGCGCAGCGCGTTGTCGAGCGGTACGAGGGTGTGGGCGAGCGCCTTGCGATAGGCGTCGGGGGCGACGGAGGGCTTCGGGGGTGGCGCCGACGAGGTGGAAGTGCCCGGAGAGCTGCTGCCGGAGCCGCTCGCCCTGTCCGTGCCGCCCCCCTCCGACGCACAGGCCGCCAGCACGAAGCAGAGCGCGAGCGCCGTCGCGCCGAGGCCGGCCGTCCGGCGCGCCCGCCGCCGCCCCAGTCGCCGCGCTCCGCTCGCGGCGCGTGCCCCGTCCTCGTATGTCGATGCCCCGTCCTCGTAGGTCGAAGTCCGGTCCTCGTACGTCGATGTCCCGCCCGTCGGACGCGCAGACGTGTATCCCGGCATGAGCCCCCCGATTCCCCCGATACCTCAGGTACTCCCGCTACCTTCGGAATCCCCCGACTTCCGGCAATCGCCGGAAGAACCAGACTTCTCCGCCTACAACCTGACTGTCAAGGGCGGAAGTTGGGGCTGTGGACAACGTACGGCCTCCCGGAGTTTCCGCATCGTCATCGCGCCCGGCTCCGCCCTCGCGCAGCTGTCCGGCGGAGCCGGCCACGGCGGCGGTGGGCACGGCGGCGGTGGGCACGGTCCGGGCCCACGCGAAGATCGCACCGCCACCGGGAGCGCCGACTCCGCCACTCGGGGCGCAGACTCCGACTCCGTCTCCGGAAGCGGAGTGACCAGGGCGAACCCCTTGGGGCCGGCCACGGGGCGTGATGCTCTGCCGTGCCCAGCGCGCTTCCTGGCCGCCGCCGCTCACCCAGAACTAAAATCGGGGCATGGCTGCAGGGGAGTGCCCCCACTCGCTCGCCGACCTTCCGGCCGATGACCCGGCCGGCGCCCCGGCCGGTGTCCGGCGGCCGATCCGGCGCCGGTCGCGGTCCGGCCGTCTGCGGCGCGAGGAGGTGGCGGGCCCATGACCACCGACGACGGGCGCAGTCCGGGACCGGCCGCCGAAGCGGCGTCCGCCGCCCCCGCTCCCGACGCCGTGACCTGCCTCGCCCTCCACTACGCCTTCGGCGAGACCCGGGCCGTGGACGGCGTGGACCTCTCCGTACGCGCCGGTGAGGTCTTCGGTCTGCTCGGGCCGAACGGTGCGGGCAAGACCACCACCATCCGCTGCATCACCACGCTGCTGCCCGTCCCGGCCGGCATGGTGCGGGTATTCGGGCATGACGCGGCGAAGGAGCGGATGGCGGTCCGCCGGCTGCTGGGCTATGTGCCGCAGCAGCTCTCCGCCGACGCCGGACTGACCGGCCGCGAGAACGTCGCCCTGTTCGCCCGGGTCTTCGACGTCCCCCGCCGCGAGCGCGCCGCTCGCGTCACCCAGGCGCTGGCGGCGGTCGGCCTCACCGACGCCGCCGGCCGGCTCGCCAAGACGTACTCCGGCGGCATGATCCGCCGGCTCGAACTTGCCCAGGCACTCGTCAGCGCGCCGCGCCTGCTGATGCTCGACGAGCCGACGGTCGGTCTCGACCCGATCGCCCGTACCAGCGTCTGGGAGCACATCAACGCGGTACGGGAGGCCACCGGCATGACCGTGCTCGTGACCACGCACTACATGGACGAGGCCGACCGGTACTGCGACCGCGTCGCCTTGATGCACCGCGGCCGCATCCGTGCCCTCGGCACACCGGACGCCCTCAAGTCCGCCCTGCGCGCCCGCCTCCGGGCGGCCCGCACTCCGCCCACCTCCGCCACACCGAACCCCGCCGCCGCATCGCGCTCGTCGGACGCCGCGCCGACGCTGGAGGACGTCTTCCGGGACGTCGCCGGCAGCGGCCTCGACGAGCAGTCAGGAGGCTTCCGCGATGTCCGAAGCACCCGCCGCACGGCCAACCGAGTCGGCTGACACCCCCACCGGCGCCGACGGACTGGATCTGCTGCTGGTCCCGCCGCGCTCCCGCACCGGCTGGCGGGTGCTGCCCGCCCGGGTCGTCGCCATGTGCGTGGTCGAGGTGCAGAAGCTGCGCCACGACCGCACCGAGCTGTACACCCGCGCCGTCCAGCCGGCCCTGTGGCTGCTGGTCTTCGGCGAGACCTTCACCCGCATCAACGCCATCCCCACCGGCGGCATCCCGTACATCGACTATCTGGCGCCCGGCATCATCGCGCAGTCGGCCATGTTCATCGCGATCTTCTACGGCATCATGATCATCTGGGAACGGGACGCCGGCATCCTCACCAAGCTGCTGGTCACGCCCACCCCACGAGCCGCCCTGATCGCCGGCAAGGCCTTCGCCGCCGGGGTGAAGGCGCTGATCCAGGCCGTGGTGGTGATCGTCATCGCGGCGCTGCTCGGCGTGGCCATGACCGGGAACCCGCTGCGGCTGATCGGGGTGGCCGTCGCCGTGGTCCTCGGCTCGGCCTTCTTCTCCTGCCTGTCCATGACGATCGCCGGGATCGTGCTCACCCGCGACCGTCTGATGGGCATCGGCCAGGCCATCACCATGCCGCTCTTCTTCGCCTCCAACGCCCTCTATCCGGTGGCGGTCATGCCCGGCTGGCTCCAGACGGTCAGCAAGGTCAACCCGCTGAGCTACCAGATCGATGCCCTGCGCGGCCTCCTGCTGGGCACCCACGCCCATCTGGCCCTGGACTACGCCGTCCTCGTGGTGTCCGCGGCTCTCGGTATCGCCGCCGCGGCCTCCCTCCTGGGGCGCCTGGCCCGCTGAGCGGGGAGGCCTCCGGGCGTATCCCGGCCCTGTTTTCCCGGCGCGCGGAGATCTCGGCCGCCATGCGTTGAAAAATACGGCAAAAGCCTGCACCGGCAAATCATTTGTGTGTTTGATTGGGTCCCATGAATGGTTCTCGATCTATTGATCTGCGATCTGACACAGTGACCAAGCCCGACGCCGAAATGCGCGCCGCAATGGCCTCCGCCGAAGTGGGTGACGACGTACTCGACGGTGATCCCACGATGCGCGAGCTGGAGGAGCGCACGGCTCAACTTCTCGGTATGGAAGCCGCTTTGTGGGTGCCGACCGGCTGTATGGGCAACACCATTGCGCTGATGCTGCATCTACAGCGGGGCGACCGCTTTCTGGTGCCCCGGGCGGCGCATGTACTGGACAATGAACTGGGCACCGCCGCATGGCTTGCCGGCGGCCTGCCGGAGCCGTTGGCGTGGGACGCGGCGCCCGGTCGCCCGTCGCCGGAGGCCGTGACGAAGGCGGCGGGTTCCAGCGGGCCGTACTACCGGCTCCGCACCCCCCTGCTGTGCCTGGAGAACACCCACAACGCGGCGGGCGGCGCCGTCACGCCACCGGCCGAGCACGCCCGACTCGTCACGGCGGCCAACGCCGCAGGCCTCAAGGTGCACTTGGACGGCGCGCGCATCTGGAACGCCGCGGCGGCTCTCGGTGTGAAGCCGGCGGAGCTGACGGCCGGTGTGGACAGTGTGCAGGCCTGTCTGAGCAAGGGGCTCGGCGCTCCGGTCGGTTCACTGGTCGCGGGCTCCAGGGCCTTTGCCGACGAGGCGCGCCGGGTGCGCAAGATGCTCGGCGGGGGAGTGCGCCAGGGTGGTGTCCTGGCGGCGGCGGGGCTGGTGGCGCTGAACCGCCTGGACCGCCTGCACGAGGACCACGAGGCCGCCAGGGAACTCGCCGACGGTCTGGCCGAACTCGGCCTGCGGGTGCGGGCTCCGCGGACCAACATCGTGCTGGCCGAGGTGGACGATCTCCAGCAGTGGCTGACGCGGCTGCGCGCGGCAGGGGTGCTGGCGTCGTCGATGGACGGCTGCGTACGGTTCGTCACACACCGGGACGTGTCCCGGGCGGACATCGGCGAGACGCTGCGCCGAATAGCGGAAGTTATCCAGGGCTGATCTTCACGCCCGGTCGCCGGTCGGAATTCCGCGGTGTATTGGCCCTTCACGACGAAGGGTCAATGCTCCGTGGATCTCCGTGGATCTCCGCGGAGATCACTTCTTCAGATCGTTGCTGATTCCGGCCAGTAGCCGGTCCAGCCCGAATTCAAAGCTTTCGTCGTCGTTCGCCTTGACGAGCAGTCCGCTGAGCCTGACGAAGTGCGGGAAGTCCTCGCTCGGCAGCGATTCCACGAACGACTGCATGGTGTCGGCGTCTTCGGAGGCGTCCTCGGAAGGGCCGCCGGATTCGGCGAGCCGCTGCCGGGAGAGTTCTACGAGCACACCGCCGATGGTGTAGTTCGCGATCAGGTTGTAGGCGTAGGCGATGGATTCCTCGGGGTACCCCGTCCGCAGGAGCGCGCCGAGGGTGTACTCGACGACGCGCAGCGCCCGGGGGCCCAGCGTCGGACGGCTCGCGGCCAGCCGCGCCGCCTCGGGGTAGCGGCTCAGCACCCGCCGCACCTCGTGCATGACCCGGCGGAGGTCCTCCAGGGGCTCGCCGTCCTCGTCGGGGAGCCGCACCTCGCCGAAGATCTCGTCGAGCACGAGGTCGAACAGCTGGTCCTTGGTGGCCACATGCCAGTACATCGATGTCGCCGCGGTGCCGAGATGGGCGGCGAGCTTGCGCATGCTCAGCTCCTCCAGCCCGTGCCGCTCCAGGTAGTCCACCGCACCGCGGACGATCTGCTCCCGGGAGAGCGGCTGCTGCCTGCGGGGCGGCTTGTCCGCCACCCAGGCCGCGCTCACCTTGTGCCTGCCGTCCGTCACTTCGCCTCCATGAGTCCGGGGGTGTGCCTGCGTGTGCTGGTGGTGCCGGCGTGCGATCTAGAGTACAGTGCCCGAGAGTCGTACGCTGTACCGGCAATCGAACGCCGTACTGGAGGGGATATGGAACGGGGACATCCACGCCGATGGGCCATCCTGGCGGTGCTGTGCCTGGCCGTCTTCGTGGTCTCGATCGACACCACCGTGCTCAATGTCGCGCTGCCGACGATGAGTCGTGAACTGGGCGCGGGGACCGAAGAACTCCAGTGGATCGTGGACGCGTACACGCTGGTGCTGGCCGGCGTCCTGCTCACCGCGGGCAGCCTCTCGGACCGCTTCGGGCGCAAGAAGATGCTCATGGTGGGCCTGGCCGTCTTCGGCATCGCCTCCGGCCTGGGCGCCTTCGCCCAGGAGCCGTGGCAGGTCATCGCGGCACGCGGCCTGATGGGCGTCGGCGGCTCGTTCTTCATGCCGGGGACCCTGTCGATCCTGGTCCATGTCTTCTCCCCCGAGGAGCGCGCCTCCGCCATCGGGCGCTGGGGCGCGGTCACCGCGCTGGGCATGGTGCTCGGCCCGCTGCTGGGCGGACTGCTGCTGGAGCACTTCTGGTGGGGCGCCGTCTTCGTCCTCAACGTGCCCGTCGTGGTGCTGGCCCTCATCGGTGTCGGCTGGATCGTTCCGGAGTCGTCGGACCCCGTGGCGCGCCGGGCCGACCTCCCGGGCACCGTGCTCTCCACGGTCGGGATGGGCGGCGTCCTCTTCGGGGTCATCTCCGCGCCGACGCGCGGCTGGGGTTCGGGCATCGTGCTCACCGCGCTGATCGGCGGACTGGTGGTGCTGGCGCTCTTCTTCCTGCGCCAGGCCACCGCCAAGGAGCCCATGCTCGACCTGCGGCTGATGTTCTCCCGGCAGTTCCTCGGAGCCAGCGGCACCATGGCCTTCCTGATGTTCTCCCTGCTGGGTGGGGCCTTCGTGGTCACCCAGCAGCTCCAACTGGTGCTGGACTTCTCGCCCATGTCCGCGGGGCTGGCCACCGTGCCGCTCGCCGCCGCCATCGTCGTCTCCTCCCCGTTGTCGCCGCTCGTCGCCAGGGCGATCGGCGCCCGGATCACCATCGCGCTCGGCCTGGCCACGATGGCCGCGGGCCTGGGTGTGCTGGCCTTCTTCGCTCCCGGCGCCGGGTACCCGCCCGTCGCCGTGGGACTGGTACTGCTGGGCGCCGGCATGGGCCTGGCCGTGGCCCCGGTCAACGACGTCCTCATGAGCGCCGGCCCCCCGGAGAGTTCGGGACGGCTGTCCGCCATGAACGACACGGTGCAGGAACTCGGCTCGGCGTTCGGCATCGCCGTCATCGGCAGCGTGCTGGCGCTGGCGTACGGCAACGCGCTGCCCGGTACGGTCCCGGCGGGGATGCGCCACTCCCTCGGTGAGGCGGCCGACGCGGTGCACGGCATGCCCGCCGAGCAGGCCGGTTCGCTGCTCGGCGCGGCCCACCGTGCCTTCGCCCACGGCATGACCCTGTCCATGGCCGTGTGCGCGGCGACCGCCCTGCTGGGCGCCGTGATCGCACTGATCCTCATCCCCGGTGCCAAGGACGCACCCCCCGGCCACCAGGCCGCCGCGGAGCCGCAGGGACAGAGCGTGCCCGCGTGACCCACCGCCCGCCGACAGGCGGGCCCGGACACCGGTTCGGTGTGCTACCCCCGTGCACAGCCGCACATCGAGCCGGTCTGGCCGGGCGGTGGTGTCGTAGCCCGCGCGACGACCGTGGAGGCCGCCACGGCGTCGAGCCGCTCCACCACCGCCCGGCGCTCTTCGCCCGAAGGCGAAGTGCACGGCGAGTGGCCGGTGGGAGACCGATACCCCCACCGGCCGGATCACGCACCAGACGAAAGGCAGGGCTAATGCGCCGGCGTGGCCTCCGTCAGGACCGTGCCCTCGGCCTCGGCCAGTTCACGGATCGTGGTGCAGCTGAAGATGTCCCGCAGCTGGACCTCCAACCCCTGATTGCGGGCCGCCACCTGCACCTGGATCGCCCGGATCGAGTCCCCGCCGAGGCGGAAGAAGTCGTCCTCCACGCTCACCCGGTCCAGCCGGAGCGCCTCCTGCCACACCTCCGCCAGCACCTCCTCGGTACGGTTGCGGGGCGCCACCACCTCCGCGCCCGCCCGGTCCCGCTCGGCCGGTTCGGGCAGCGCCGCACGGTCGACCTTTCCGTTGCGGGTCAGCGGGAAGGCGTCGAGGGTGACCACCGCGCCCGGTACGAGATGCGCCGGCAGGCGCTCGGCCAGCCAGTCCCGCAGCGTGACGCCGTCCACCGGCGCCTGGGTGCGGGCGTCGGCGACGACCGGGCGCGGGTCGTCGGCGTACGCGGCGCGCACCGCGAACAGGGAGTGCCGGTCGGTGCCGTGCAGCAGGCTGTCCTGCTCGGCCGTGACCGCGAAGCCCTGCTCCTCAAGGAGGGCGACGATCTCGCCGAGGCGCCCCTCGGTGGCGGTGCCGGCGCCGTCGTGCACCTCCATCACGACCTGGTGCACCATGCCCCAGTGGCGCGCGTCGATGCCCCGCAGCACGTCCAGTTCGGCCCGCTGGACATCGATCTTGAGCAGGTCGATACGGGTGAGCCCCTCCTCGTCGAGGACGTCGGAGAGCCGCCGCACCCGCGTACGCAGCTCCTCACCCTGGAACCGCTCCGCCAGCAGCTCGTCCGCCCGGTCCAGGAGCTGGTCGCGG
Organism: Streptomyces sirii; assembly: GCF_045690365.1. Lineage (NCBI taxonomy): Bacteria > Bacillati > Actinomycetota > Actinomycetes > Kitasatosporales > Streptomycetaceae > Streptomyces > Streptomyces sirii. The sequence goes on from NZ_CP147982.1 coordinate 6,875,488, forward strand.
TCCTGGAGGCCCTTCTCCCGCTCGTTGGCCAGATAGCGCTTGATGACCTCGACCTCGGAGGCCGAGTCGGCGTACGCGCTGACGCCGGACATCATCGAGTAGCCGGGGTAGTAGGTGAACGACAGCTCGCCGTCCGCGCTCCCCAGGCCGAGCGGGAAGGTCTTCGCCGGTACGCCGAACCGGGCGGTGTTGCGCCGCAGATGCTCGTACACCGGTGCCAGCGGCTCGAAGGCGTAGAGCGAGGCGCTCGGGCACAGCTGGTGGACGTAGAGCGAGAACATGCCGATGTTGGCGCCGATGTCGACGACGACGGCGTCCTCGCGGAGCGTCACCTCGCCGCGCAGATAGGTGCCCTGGAGGAAGATCTCGTCGTACAGGTACCGGGTCTCGTGCGGATTGACGCCCGAGACCCGGTCCAGGTCGAGGGCCGCCACCGCGCCGGCGGCCGGCTGCGCGTAGCCGGTCAGGGAGGTGCCGTCGGCGCTCTTGCGGGCCACGACCAGCGCCTGCTCGACGCCCGGGTGCGTGCCGAGGACGGCCTGCACCTCGCCGGGCTCGACCCGGAATCCGCGGACCTTCACCTGGTCGTCGGTACGGCCGAGGTAGGCCAGGGTGCCGTCGGCCAGGAACCGCACCCGGTCACCGGTGCGGTAGACGCGCCGCTCGCCCTCCGGCAGCGCCTCGACGGTCACGAAGCGGCGCGCGGTGGCCTCGGCGTCCCCGAGGTATCCGCGGGCCAGCTGCGGGCCCGCGACGCACAACTCACCCGCCACGCCCGGCGGTACCGGCCGCAGGTCCTGGTCGAGGATCAGGACGTCGTTGCCGGGGAGCGGCCGGCCGATGGTGGGCCGGGTGCCCGGGGTGATCTCGGCGGCGGTGGCGTCGACGGTGCACTCGGTCGGGCCGTAGACGTTGACGGCCCGTACGCCGTCGAGGGCGGCGAGGGCGTCCCACAGCGGCTGGTCGACGGCCTCACCGCCGATGAGGACGGTGGCGGGCAGCGCGGTCGCGCCGCCCGCCGTGCCCGCCAGCACCGCGCGCAGATGGGAGGGCGTGCAGTCGAACACGTCGACCCGCTGCTCCGCGAGGTAGGTCAGCAACTCCCCGCCGTGGTAGCGGATCTCCTCCGGTACGAGGCACAGGGTGTGCCCGGCGGCGAGCTGGATCAGCTGCTTGACGGAGGCGTCGAAGGTCAGCGGGGCGTTCACCGCGACCCGCAGCCGTGCCCCGGCGCCGGCGTGGACCGTCGCCTTCAGCGCCCTCAACAGGTGTGCCACCGACCGGTGTTCGACGACCACGGGCCGCGGTGCGCCGGTGGAGCCGGAGGTGAAGATGATGTACGCGGCGTGGTCCGGGCGGACCTGCGGCAGCGCTACGGGCGCCGGGGCGTCGGCGGAGTGCGGCGCGAGGACCTCGAACTCCTCGGCGAGCCCGGCCGGCACGCCGCGCCCGTCCGGGGCGACCACCCGTCGGGCCTCGACCGCCCGCAGCAGCGTCAGCTGCCGTGACAGGGGCGCCGCGGTGTCCAGCGGTACGTAGACGGCGCCGGCCCGCAGCACACCGATCAGCGCCGCGACGGTCCGCCAGGAACGCTCGGCGGGCACCGCCACCGGCTCCTCGGCGGCGACGCCCGCCCCGATGAGGGCGGCGGCCACGGCGGACGCGGCGCGGTCCAACTCGGCGAAGGACACCGTGCCGTCGGCGGACACCACCGCGGGCGCGGTGCCGTCGGCGGCCGCGAGGGCCGTGTCGAACGCCTCGACGAGGGTGGCGGGGCCGTCCTCGTCGAGGGAGCCGCCCTTGCTCCACCGTGCCAGCAGGGCGGCCTCCCGGGCGCCGCAGACCCGTAGGGCGCGCTCGTCCTCGAACGCCGCGGGGAGCGTGGCCAGGATCTCCACGGTGCCGTCCAGCAGCCGCTGCACGGCTTCGCCGGGGTAGCGGGAGCCGTCGTGGTGCAGCGCGAGGCGGATCGTCTCCGGGGCGATCTCGACGCTCAGATGCAGCGGGGACACCGGCGGCGGACCGTCCACGGTCAGCTCCGCGACGGGCAGGCCCGCCCACTCCGCCAGGACATCCGGCTCGGAGGCGGTGAACCCGGCGGCGAGCCCCTCGTCCCCGGTGGGGCCGGTGTGCCGGGCCGCCTCGACGGCCTGGTCGACCTGCCGCTGCACGACGTCGAGCAGCTCCTTGGGCGCCGCGGGCAGCGGCAGCGGGACCCCGACGGCGAGCCGGCTGCCCAGGGGGCCCACCACACGGTCGGTTCCGGGCGCGGAGCGGCCCTCGACGTGCAGACCGAGCGGGAGCACCGCGTCGTCGGCCTCGGTCTCGGTGCGGCCGGACAGGGCCAGCGCCCAGGCCGCCAGCGCCAGCGACCGGGCCGGTACGCCCTGGACGGCGGCCCGGCGGTGCAGCGCCTCGGTGGCCTCACGGCCCACCTCGGCACGCAGCACCGTCGCCGTCCGCGCCGGCTCACCGTCGGAGAACGGCAGGGACAGCCGCTCGATCACCGTGCCCGAGACGGCCGGTGTGCTCGGCGCTCCGGCCTCGTCGGCCTGCTCCAGCAGCCACTCCGAGACATCGAGGAACTGGAGCCGCTCCGGGTCGTCGTCGAGCGCACCGCCCTGGTAGGCCGTGGCCAGTTCGCCGAGCAGGACGCGCAGTCCGGCGGAGTCGGTGAGCAGCGCGGACGCCCGCAGCACGAGTTCCGCTCCGCCGTCGGCCAGGTCGACCAGTGCGGCATGGAACAGCGGACCGCCGAAGAGGTCACCGGCGGTGGCCTCCTCGCCGTCCTCCAGGGCGACCGCGGCGTCCTCGTCGATGTCCTGGAGGGGAACCCGCACGCCGGGGTACCGCAGCAGCCGCAGGCGCAGCACTTCGTGCCGCCCGGTGACCGTGTCCAGTGCGCGCTGGAGCCGGTCGCGGTCCGCCGGGGCGGTCAGCCGCAGCCGCGCGGTCAGTCGGCGATCGCCGCCGCGCTCCCACTCCCGGAGCTGGGCGGGCGAGAGGCGGTAGCCCTCGACGCTGGTCATCGGTTACCTCGATTCACGTAAAGGTCGGACATGGCGACGAGAATCCGGCGGTCGCCGGAGAAGGGCTCACGCGCATGTGTGGCAAGGAAGTTGTCGACGACGAGGACGTCGCCGCGCTCCCAGGGGAAGGACACCGCGGCGTCGCGGTAGAGGCCGCGGATCAGCTCCGCGACGTCGTCCTCGATGGCGGCGCCGTCGCCGTAGTAGGCGTTGCGCGGCAGCCCTTCCACGCCGAACTCCCCGGTGAGCGCGGTGGACACCTCGGCGGGGAGATTGGAGACATGGAAGAGATGGGCGTGGTTGAACCAGGCCGTCTCGCCCGTGCGCGGGTGCCGGGCGGTGGCCTGGCGGACGGACCGGGTGCGCAGCCCGTCCCGGCCGATCCAGATGAACTCGGTGTGGGAGGAGCGGCAGTACGCCTCCACCTCGGCCCGGTCGGTGGTCTGGAACACCTCCTGCCAGGGCAGGTCGAGATCGGGGCTGTAGTTGCGGACGTAAGCGACGCCGTGCCGCTCGAACCGCTCGCGGACCTCGGCGGGGATCTTGGGCACGACCGCCCGTTCACTGGCCAGCGGGGTGGCACCGCGGTCGGCACTGGGCAGATCGCAGTAGAAGTACAGCCTGCTCGGCCAGTTGTGGGAGTAGGACATCTCGTGGTGGAAGGGGATCCACTGGTCCTCGTTGAACTCCGTCGAGGTGAAGACCTTGTCCGCGACCTCGGTACGGGGCGCGGCGCGCTCCAGATAGTCCAGCAGATCGGGGGAGACGGCCCGGGCCGCCCGCCCGAAGGCCGCCGGTCCGTCGACGGAGAAGCCCCGGAAGAGGACGGCGCCGTAGCGGTCGAGTTCGGCCGTGACCCGCTCGTGGTTGTCGGCGATCCACCGGTCCAGCTCCAGCCCCTGGACCGCGGCGTCCACCCGCAGCAGGAACGGCTCGTCGTGCAGCGGGCGGCTGCGGACCAGTTCGGTGGCCGGCCCGGCGCCGGTGCGCCGGCGCCGCGGACCGGGTCCGGCGGCGGCGGGATGGGTGGTCATCGCGGTCATGCGGTCCTCCCGTTCGTGTCGAAGTCGCCGATCGGATCGGCCATGGCGGTGAGGATGCGGCGCGGGCCCTCGAAGGGCTCCCGCGCGTGCGCGCTGAGCATGTTCTCCACCAGCAGGACGTCGCCGGGCCGCCAGGCGAAGGACCGGGTCTCGGCGTCCAGCGCGGCACGGATCTCGGCGAGGGTGTCGTCCTCGATGGGGGTCCCGTCGCCGTAGTAGGTGTGGTACGGCAGGTCCTCCTGGGGCAGGGAGTCCAGCAGGCCCCGGGTGACCTCCTCGGGCAGCGAGGTCACATGGAAGAAGACCGCGTGGTTGAACCACGTGCGCTCGCCGGTGACCGGGTGGGTGCGCACGGCGGGGCGTATCTGGCGGGTCCGCAGATGGTTCTCGCCGACCCACTCGGCGGTGATGCCCGCCTCGGCGCAGTAGGCGGTGACGTCCTCGCGCCGCTCGGTCTGGAACGCCTCCTGCCAGGAGAGGCTGATGCCGGGCAGGTAGTTGCGGACGTAGGCGACGCCCAGCCGCTCGAACCGCGCCACCGTTTCGGGGCGCAGCCTCGCCAGGACCTTGCGGGAGTCGGCCAGGGGGGTACGTCCGCCGCTGGTGGCCGCCCGCTCGCAGCAAAAGACGATGCGTACCGGCCAATTGGTGGTGTAGGACTGCTCGTTGTGCAGCAGGATGTGCTGGTCGGCGGGGTGCTCGGTGGAGGTGTAGACGCCGGAGGCGACCTCGCTGCGCGGTGACGAGCGCTCACCGTAGTCGAGGACGTGGGAGGACAGGGCGTTCATCGCCGACTGGAACGCCTCGGCCCCCGGGACCTCGAAACCGCGGAAGAGCACGGCCGCCGCCCGGTGCGCCAGCTCGTCGACGGTGTCCTTGTGGGCGGTGATCCAGGCGGCGAGGTCCAGGCCCGGCACATTGGCGCGGACCAGCGCCGGCAGGGTGGCGCCGTTCCACTCTTCGGACACCGAGAACAGGGCGCGGCCGCCGGAGCGGCGTCTGATGGCCGGGGCGGGGCCGGGTGAGGCGGGCTGCGTGTGGGTCATGGGGTTCCTCCGTCGTGCGGTGGCGTGGTCGTACGGGTGCGCAAAGGGAGCCGGGGCGTTCAGGTCCGGGACTCAAGGGACGGGAGCGCGCCGTGGCCGGACGGCGCGGCGAACCGCGGCAGCAGCAGGTCGATCAGCTCCTGCGCCCGGGGTGCGAGGAAGAAGTGGTCACCGGGCAGGGTGAGGAGCCGGAAGTCGCCGCCCGCCACATCGGCCCATGCGCGGATCTCCTCCTCCGGGTGGGCGTGGTCCAGGTCGCCGCGCACCGCCGTGACCGGGCACTCCAGTGCCGGGGTGCCCTTCGGCTGGTAGGTCTCGACGAGTCGGTAGTCGCTGCGCATCGGCCGCAGGACGAGGTCGCGCAGTTCGCGGTGGTGGAGCACCTCCTGGCTGATGCCGCCGAACGCCGCGAGCTCCTGGAGGAACTCCTCGTCGTCCAGGAGGTGGACCGTCCCGGGACGCTCCAGGGTGGGGGACATCCGGCTGGAGGCGACGAGGTGGTGGGGGGTGCGACCCTGCTCCTGGAGCCGCCGGGCGACCTCGTAGGCGATCGAGGCGCCCATGCTGTGGCCGAACAGGATCAGCGGTCGGTCCGCCAGGGGCAGCAGCACCTCGGCGATCCGGTCGGCGAGCGGATGCAGCTCGCCGACGCACTCCTCGCCGATACGGTCCTCGCGGCCGGGGTACTGCACCGCGAGGTGATCGAAGGTCTCGGGCAGGAGGGCCGCCCAGCGCCGGTAGAAGCTCGCGCCGCCGCCCGCGTGCGGGAAGCAGACCAGGCGCGCCGCGGCGTGCGGGCGCTCTGGGCCGTAGCGGCGCAGCCAGTCCCGGGACGTGGACGGTGCGGGGGAAAGTGGAGCACTCATGTGAACGGATCGCCCTCCTGAGGCGAGTCGGGTGGGGAGGGGGGAGAGAAGGGGGCAGGCGGGCGGCGGCGGTCCGGCCGGGTGGCACGGCCGGACCGACCCTCACCCCGTGACGTAGGCGTCGGCGGTGTCCAGGGCGGCGTCGACGGCGTCGAGCCCCCAGCGCAGCTCCTCCTCGGTGACCACCAGCGGCGGTGCGAGGTGGATGCGGTTCATCTGGCACATCGGCCAGGCGCCCTCGGCGACGCAGGAGTTCATGACCCTGGTCATCGGCTCGGCCTCCGCGCCGGAGGCGTTGAAGGGCACCAGGGGTGTCCGGCTCGCGCGGTCACGTACCAGCTCGATCGCCCAGAACAGGCCGCGGCCGCGCACCTCGCCGATGCTCGGGTGCTTCTCGGCGAGCTTCTCCAGTCCGGGCGCCATCACCTCCCGGCCCAGGCGCCGCACATGCTCCAGTACGCCGGTCTCCTCGAACACCTCGATGGTGGCGATGCCCGGCGCACAGGCCAGCGGGTGCCCGGAGTAGGTCAGGCCCCCGGGGTAGACCCGGTCCTCGAACGCGGCCGCCACCCGCTCGGAGACGATGACCCCGCCCAGGGGCACATATCCGGAGTTGACGCCCTTGGCGAAGGTGATCAGGTCGGGGGTGACGCCCCAGGCGTCGACGGCGAACCACTCGCCGATGCGGCCGAAGCCGACCATGACCTCGTCGCAGATGAGCAACGCGCCGTGGCGATCGCACAGTTCACGTACGCCCTGGAGGTAGCCGTCCGGCGGAACCAGCACGCCGTTCGTGCCGACCACCGTCTCCAGCAGCACGGCGGCGACGGTGTGCGGGCCCTCCAGGCACAGGACCTCCTCGAGGTGGGCCAGCGCCCGCTCGCACTCCTGCCGTTCGTCCTGCGCGTGGAAGGCGGTGCGGTAGGCGTACGGCCCGAAGAAGTGCACCACTCCCGGCAGGCCGGGCTCGTTGGGCCAGCGGCGCGGGTCCCCGGTGAGGGTGATCGATCCGCCGGTCGCTCCGTGGTACGAGCGGTAGGCGGTGAGCACCTTGGACCGGCCGGTGGCCAACTTGGCCATCCGCACGGCGTGTTCATTGGCCTCGGTGCCGCCGCTGGTGAAGAAGACCCGGTCCAGGTCGCCCGGGGCGCGCTCGGCGATCAGCTGTGCCAGTCGGTCGCGGGTGTCCTGGGAGAAGTGCGGCGCGATGGTGCACAACCGCCCGGCCTGTTCGGCGATGGCCGCCAGCAGGCGGGGGTGCTGATGCCCCAGGTTCACATTGACCAGCTGGGACGCCAGATCGAGATAGCGGTTGCCCTCGCGGTCCCAGAACCAGCTTCCCTGGGCGCCGGCCACGGTCATCGGGCGGCTGCCGCCCTGTGCCGACCAGCAGCGGAACACCTGTCCGCGGGTGTCGAAGGAGTCAGGACCCATGGGGTCCGCCCTTGCCGCCCCGTTCGTCGTGCCGGGCGTACTGGAGCGTGCCGTCCAGATAGCTCTGCTTGCACGCCCGGCGCTGGATCTTGCCGCTGGTGGTCTTGGGCAGACTGCGGCGGCGGACCGGGACCACCTCGGCCGGCAGCACCTCATGGCGCCCGCCGACGGCGGCGGCGACCCGGGCGGGGAGGTCGTCCCCGGAAGCGGTCACCTGGGGATTGGTCTCGACGAGCACCACCAGCTGCTCCCGTCCGTCCCGCTCGATCGGGAAGGCCGCGGCGCAGGCGGAATGCAGGGCCGGGTGGGACTTCTCCACCGTCAGCTCGATGTCCTGCGGGTACAGATTGCGGCCGTCGACGATGATCAGGTCCTTCCAGCGGCCGGTCGGGTACAGCTCGCCCTCGTGCACGAACCCGAGGTCGCCGGTGCGCAGGAACTCCCCGGACTCCTCGTCCGCGATCCGGGCCCGGAAGGTCTCCCGGGTCTCCGCGGGCCGCCGCCAGTAGCCCTTGGCCACGCTGCCGCCCTGCACCCAGATCTCACCGATCTCGCCGTCCTGGCGGGCGCGGCGGGTGACCGGGTCGACGATGCGCACGGTCGTGCCGGTCTGGTGGGGGCCGTTGCAGACGACCGGTACGGCTCCGGGCGCGTCCGCCTCGACCGGCTCGGCACGCCCCGCGGCGAGTGCGCCGTCAAAGATCCACAGCGTGCGGTAGTCCCGGTCGGCGGGGGTCGCGGACACCTTCAGCGTGTTCTCGGCCAGCCCGTAGCCGGGCGCCAGTGCGCGGTGGGCGAACCCCGCGGGGGCATGGACCTCGGCGAAGCGCTCCATGCTCGGCATCCGCACCGGCTCGGCCCCGCAGACCGCCATCCGCCAGGACGACAGGTCCAGCCCGTCGCATCCCTCGGCCTCGGCCACCCGACTGCACATGTCGTAGGCGAAGTTGGGGCCCGCCGACAGCGTGCCGCGGTAGCGGCTGATCGCCTCCAGCCAGCGGCGCGGCCGCCGCACGAACGCCTGCGGCGCCATCAGATAGACCCGCATACCGCGCCACAGCGGCATGACCACGCCGTACATCAGGCCCATGTCGTGGAACGTGGGCAGCCACGAGATGCCGATGTCGTCGTCGCTGACGTGCCAGATCTCCTGGTTCTCGGCGGCCTGCACACAGAAGTTGCGGTGCGAGACCATCACCCCTTTGGGGTGGCCGGTCGAGCCGGAGGTGTACTGGAGCAGGGCGGTGTGCTCGGGGTCCAGCTCCGGCTCGACCCACTGCTCGGCCGCGCCGGCGTCCACCGTGTCCGTGGTGAGCCAGGTCAGCTCCGCCAGCCCCGGGGTGTCGGCGAACCGGTCGAGGAGGTCGTCGCGGGTCTCGGTGTCCGTGAGCACGACCGGGGAACCGGTGTCCTGGACGACCCGCAGCAGCCGCTCCACCCCCGCGGCGTTGTGCGGTACTTGGAGCGGCGCCCCGGCCGTCCCGGCGTAGAGGCAGCCGGCGAACGCCTTGACGAACTCCAGGCCCGGCGCGTGGAGGAGCACCGCGTTGCGGCCGGCGAGGCCGGCGTTCTCCAGCGCGACCGCACGCGCCCGGGCGGCCACGTCCAGCTGCTGGTAGGTCAGCTCCTCGCCGATCTCCTCACCGTTGTGCAGGAAGGTGTACGCCACCCTGTGGGGCTGCTTGCCGCTGCGGGTGCGCAGCGCCTCCACCAGGGTGCTCGGGGCGAAGCGCCGAATCTCGTCCACGTCTCCCCCTTCGCGCGGGGCATCGGTGCCGTCCGTCATGCCGGCCCCTCCATTCGGTTCCGCAGGCTCAGCGGCCGCATATCGGTCCACACCTGGGCGATGTGCTCCAGGCACTGCTCGCGGGTGGTGTGGCGGCTCTCCTCACGCCAGCCCGCCGGAGCCGGGCGGTCGCCGGGCCACACCGAGTACTGCTCCTCGTGATTGACGACGACCGCCCACGCGGCCGCGGCGCCGCCGGCGCTCATCGGTGCTCACCGTTCTGCTTGACGCCGCTGTAGAGGAACATCAGCAGCATGAAGGAGGAGGCGGGGTCGGCCAGGAACTCCTGGACCTCGGCCTCGGTGCGGGCCACCTGCTCCTCGGAGATCACGCCCTCCTTGACCATCAGGGCGGTGCGGGCCCGTACGTCCAGCTGGCCGGCGAGGGCGTCCATGCCCAGTTCGTCACTGGTGACGGCCACGGCCTCGACCGTGATGTCGGTGAAGCCGGCGGCGCGCATCATGGCGGGCACGGCGCGCCCGACGTAGCGGTTGCCGCCGCGCTGCGACTGGTGCTGCCGCCGCAGCTCCATGACGCCGGCGAGCCCGGGGATGCCGGGGTGGATGCTGCCCCACAGCGCGTCGTCGGCGTCGGCCACCACGAGGCGGCCGCCGGGGCGCAGCAGGCGGCCCAGCTCGGTCAGGGCGCGGGTGGGCTCGGCGATGTGCTGGAGCACGAGCCGGGCCAGCGCCAGGTCGAACCCGGCGTCCGGCAGCGGGGCTTCGGTGATGGACCCCTGGAGCAGGCGCAGCCGGCGGTTCTCCTCGGGCACCAGGCGGCCGCGTGCCTGTGCGAGCAGGCCCTCGTCGAGTTCGAGTCCGGTCACGGTGCCCTGCGGCAGGCTCTCCAGCAGTGCCTCGGTGATGAAGCCGGGGCCGCAGCCGGCGTCGAGCACGTCCATGTCGGGGCGCAGCCCCAGCTGCCGGAGGTTGCGCAGCTCCTTGGGCCAGAACATCAGGGCCTGGGCGCGCAGGCGCTCCAGTTCGTACTCGGGGTGGGGGTGTTCACCGGCGCTGTAGTAGGAGGAGCGGGTCGCTGTGGTCATGAGTGGTCCCTCGTGGTGTCGTTGTGGTGGGGGCGTACCGGGGCCGGCAGGAACCCGGTGTCGACGAAGTGGCTCAGATGGCGGTGCAGCAGCTCCGCGTCGATGGCGGCGCACCGGAGCGCGGCGGGTTCGAGCAGCGCGGCCGTCTCGTCCTGCGCGAAGCGCAGTTCCCCGGCGGCCTCTGCGCTCGACTCCAGCACGGCCAGCAGGGGGTAGGCCGCGTTGTCCGGGTCCGCGGCGACGGTGCGCGCCCATCGCGCGAAGGGGAGACCGGCCAGCTCGTAGCCGAAGGCGCGGACGTGGTCCAGCACCTCGCTCAGCGGCACCGGCCGCGGGTTGACCAGGTGGTGTGCCCGGCCCAGGGCCCTGGGGTCGTGGGACAGCGCGACGATGGCGGCCCCGACGTGGTCGACCGGCACCAGATCGGTGAGCACCCGCACGTCGTCGGGGTAGGCACCCGCCTGGACGCAGCCCTTGACCACCCGCCACAGGTAGTCGTCGGTCTGGCAGGCGCCGCTGCGGCTGTCGCCGGCGATCCGGCTCGGCCGGTGCACGGTCACCGGCAGTCCGGCCGCGGCGGCCCGCCACACGATCTGCTCGCCGACCCACTTGCTCTGCGTGTAGCCCTGGCGCAGCAGGTCGGCGGGGCCGGGGGGATCGGTCTCCCGGACCGGCCCGCCGTGTGCGGGCACGGCGCCGAAGACCCCGACGGTCGAGACGTAGTGCAGCGGGGCGCGCCGGGTGCGGCCGGCCAGCCGCACCAGCTCCGCGGTGCCGTCCACGTTGGCCGCCCTGAGCTGCTCGTACGGGTAGACGAGGTTGACGTCCGCGCCGCAGTGGTAGATCGCGTCCACGGTGTCCGCGAGCCGGTCGAGTTCCCGCGGTACGAGGCCCAGGCCGGGGGCCGCGAGGTCACCGGCGAGCGGCACCACCCGGCTCTCCGCGCCCGGGTCGCCGAGGCCGTAGCGGCGGGCGGTGTCCGCCAGCCGCCGCCGGGCCTGCGCGTCGTCCTCGGCGCGCACCAGGCAGTGGACGTACGCGTCCGTGGTGCGCAGCAGTTCGCGCAGGAGGAACGCGCCGAGGAACCCGGTGGCGCCGGTGAGCAGCACATGGGTGGGCTTGGCGAGCAGATGGGGCGCGGGGGCGTCGAACCCGGCCAGGCCGGCGGGCAGTACGGCGTCCGCGGCCAGGTCGCGGACCGTGTGCGCCGGCGCGGCGCCGTCGTGCTCCTTCGCCGTGCGGACGGCCGCGGCGATGCCCTCGACCGTGGGCACCTCGAACAGGGCGCGCAGGGGCAGTTCGGTGCCCAGCTCGGCACGCAGCCGGAAGACCAGCCGGGTGGCCAGCAGCGAGTGCCCGCCCAGCTCGAAGAAGTTGTCCGACCGGCCCACCCGGTCCAGCCGCAGCACCGCGGCCACGGCCGTGGCCACGGCCCGCTCCATGTCGTCCCGCGGCTCCGCGTACGCGGTGGCCACGGCCGGGCGGACGCTGTCGGGGGCCGGCAGCGCGGCGCGGTCCACCTTGCCGTTGACGGTGAGGGGCAGCGCGTCGAGGACCACCACCCGCCAGGGCACCATGTACCCGGGGAGCCGCTCCTCCAGCAGGGCCCGCAGCTCGTCGCCGGACGCCGGATCCTCGCCGCCGGTGACGTACGCGATCAGCCGCATATCGCCGCCCGGGTCCGGCCGGGGCACGACGACCGCGGAGTCGACCGCGGGGTGGTCGAGCAACTGGGCCTCGATCTCGCCCGCTTCGATGCGGTAGCCGCGGACCTTGATCTGGTGGTCGGAGCGGCCCAGGTACTCGATCTCGCCGTCGGGGGTGATCCGCGCCAGATCGCCGCTGCGGTAGAGCCGTGCGCCGGGGGTGCGGCCGAACGGGTCCGGTACGAACCGGTCGGCGGTCAGGGCGGGCGCGCCGAAGTAGCACCTGGCCAGACCCGGGCCGCCCACATACAGCTCGCCGGTGGTTCCGGTGGGCACCGGCTGGAGCTGTCCGTCCAGGACGTACATGTCCAGGTCGGGCATGGGGCGTCCGATGGGGCTGCGCCGCGCCATGGTGACGTCGTCCAGCGTCATCTCCCGGAGGGTGACGTGCACCGTGGTCTCGGTGATCCCGTACATGTTGACCAGCCGCGGGGTGCGGTCGCCGTGGCGGGCGAACCAGCCCTTCAGGCTGCCCGGCTCCAGAGCCTCGCCGGCGAAGACGACCAGCCGCAGGGCGAGTTCCGCCGGGTCGCGCAGGGCGTCGGCGGCCGAGAAGTGCACGAACGCCGACGGGGTCTGGTTGAGGACGGTGACGCCTTCGGCACGCACCAGCTCGCGGTAGGCCTCGGCGTCGCGGGCCGTCTCGTCCGGCACGATGACCAGCCGCCCGCCGTGCAGCAGCGCCCCCCACAGCTCCCACACGGACACGTCGAAGGCGTAGGAGTGGAACAGCGGCCACACGTCGCGGTGGTCGAAGCGGTAGCGGGAGCGGGTCGCCGCGAAGAGCCGCAGCACGTTGGCGTGGGTGATCTGCACGCCCTTGGGCGTGCCGGTCGACCCGGAGGTGTAGATGACGTACGCCGCGTTGTCCGGGCAGCCGGGGCGCGCGGCCGGCGCCGGCGGTGCGGGGCGGGCGGCGGGCCGGTCGGTGCCGTCGAGCACCAGCAGGTGCCCGTCGAACTCCGGCAGCCGTCCGCGCAGCCGCTCGTGGACGACGAGGACGGGCGGGCGGGCGTCGGCGAGGATGCGCGCCACCCGGGGACCGGGGTAGGCCGGGTCCATGGGGACGTAGGCGGCTCCGGCCTTGAGTACGGCGAGGATGCTGATGACGGTGTCGAAGCCGCGGTCCAGGTAGAGGCCGACCAGGCTCTCGCCGCCGATGCCCAACTCGCCCAGTCGCAGGGCGAGTTCATCCGCGGCGGCGTTCAGCTCGGCGTAGCTGAGGTGACGGTCTCCGCAGGTGAGCGCGGTGGCGTCGGGTCGGCGGCGGGCCTGCTCCTCGAAGCTGCGGTGCAGGCTGCCGCTCACCGGGAAGTCCTCGCCGCCCCGGCCCAGCGCCAGCAGCCGCTCGGCCTCGTCGGCGTCGAGGAGCGGAAGCCGGGAGACCGGTGTGCGGGGGTCGGCGGCCGCGCCCCGCAGCAGCGTCTCGTACTGCGTCAGCAGCCGGACGGCCGTGGCCTCGTCGAAGAGCGCGGTGTCGTACTCCAGCGTCACGGTCAGGCCCTGGGGCAGCCGGCTGACCGACATCTGCAGGTCGAAACCGGCGGTGCCGTTGTGCACCTGGAGCGGCTGGACCGTCAGTCCCGGCAGCCGCAGCCCCTCCAGCGGGGCGTTCTGCAGGACGAACAGGGTCTGGAAGACGGGCGCGCGGTTGCTCTCCCGGTCGGGGGCGAGCTCCTCGACGATCTTCTCGAAGGGCACGCCCTGGTGGGCGTAGGCCCCCAGCGCCTTCTTGCGTACCTGGCGCAGCAGTTCGTCGAAGCCCGGATCGCCGGTCAGGTCCAGGCGCACCGCCATGGTGTTGACGAAGAACCCGACCAGGTCCTCCAGGTCCTCGTCGGTACGGCCGGCGATGGGGCTGCCGACGACCACGGAGGACCGGCCGCTCCAGCGGCCGAGCAGCGCGGCATACCCGCCGAGCAGCACCATGTACGGCGTCACGCCATGGGCGCGGACCAGCTCCGTCAGCGCCTCGGTGGCGCCTTGGGACAGCACCCGGCTGACGGTCGCACCCCGGTAGGCGGGAGTCTCCGGGCGGGTGCGGTCGGTGGGCAGCTCCAGCACGGGCAGCTCGCCGGCCAGCTCGTCCCGCCAGTGCGCCAGGTCGTCGGCCATGTCGCCGGCGTCGAACGCCGCGCGTTGGCGGACGGCGAAATCCGCGTAACTCAGCGGGAGTTCGCGCAGTTCGGGGTCGCGCCCGGAGGTGTGGGCCGTGTAGCGGTCGCCCAGTTCCCGCATCAGCACCCCGACCGACCAGCCGTCGAAGGCTAGGTGATGCACCGTCACGGCGAGCAGATGCTCGTCCTCGCCCACCCGCGCCAGCGCGGCCCGCAGCAGGGGCGCCCGGTCGAGGGGGAGGGGGGTCTGCGCCTGCCGGCGCAGCCAGTCCCCGGCGGCCGTCTCGGTCCGCGCGCGGTCACCGCCGCGCAGGTCGGCGACCGGGACGGCCAGCGGTCCGGGATCCTCGACGCGCTGGACCGGGACGCCGTCCACGACGGTGACCGACGAGCGCAGCACGTCATGGCGGCGCACGACGCCGCGCAGCGCCTCGGTCAGCGCGGCCACATCCAGCCGGCCGGTCAGCCGCACGGCCAGCGGGATGTTCTGCCGCGCGGTGCCGGGGGTGAGCTGTTCGAGGAACCAGACCCGCTCCTGGGAGAAGGAGAGGGGGCGGGTGGGTGACGGTGTCATCGCTTCTCCGTGGGGTCCGTTGAGGCGTGGTCGAGCGCGCCGCCATGGGCCGTGACGAGCTTGGCCATCCGCTCCAGGGACGGCTCGTCGAAGAGCTCGTCCAGGGGCAGCCGGACGCCGAAGGCGCGGTGCATGCGCGAGGCCAGGCGGGTGGCGAGCAGGGAGTCGCCGCCGAGGGCGAAGAAGTCGTCCCCGGGCGCGATGTCCACGACGCCGAGCAGTTCGCTCCACAACTGCCGGGTCCGGGCCAGGACTTCGTCCTCCGGGGAGGCGCCGGTGCCGTGGGCCGGGGCGGGCGGCGCGGGGCTCGTCCCCGCCTCGTCGGCGGCCTTCGTCGGGCGGTCGTCCTCGGGAGCCCGCGCCCAGTGCGTCCGGCGCTGGAAGGCGTAGGTGGGCAGCGGGACGGTGTGCCGCTCCTCGGGCGCGGAGAACGCCGCCCAGTCCACCTCGACGCCGTGCTCCCACAGCCGGGCCACCGCGCTCAGCAGCACCCGGTCGTCCGGTCCGGCCTGCCGCGGCCCGCGGACGGCGGCGACCGCCACGGTGCCGGGCCCGGCCACCTGCGCCGCGAACCGGCCCAGCGTCCGGCCGGGTCCGGCCTCCAGCAGTACGGGCGCTCCGGCGTCCGCGAGCGTCCGCAGGCCGTCGGCGCAGCGCACCGGGCGGCGCGCCTGCTCGGCCCAGTAGGCGGGGTCGGTCGCCTGGGCATCGGTGATCCATGTGCCGCTCACCCCGGAAACGAAGGGGGTGCGGGGCGCGTGCCGGGGCACCTCGGCGACGAGGGCGGCGAAGGGTTCGAGCATCGGGTCGAGCGAGGGCGAGTGAAAGGCGTGCGAGGTCTCCAGCAGCCGGGTCTGCACTCCCCGCCGGGCGAGTTCGTCGGCCGCGGCCGCCACCGCCGCCGAGGTGCCGGACAGTACGCACTGGCGCGGGGCGTTGACCGCCGCCAGCACCAGTCCGGGCCGCTCCAGCGCCCGGGCCTCGTCCTCGGTCAGCTGCACCGCCAGCATGTCGCCCGGCGCCATCTCGGCCATCAGTCGGCCGCGGGCCGCCACCAGCCGCAGGGCATCGGGTAGGGAGAAGACGCCGGCCAGCGTGGCCGCCACCCATTCGCCGAGGCTGTGCCCGAGCATCCCGACCGGCTCCACGCCGAGCCCCCGCACCGTACGGGCCAGGGCGTACTCGACCGCGAACAGCGCGGGTTGCGCCAGTTCGGTCGAGGTCAGCGGGTCGGGCCCGGCATCGGGCGCCGGCTGCGCCAGCAACTCCCGCAGGTCCCGACCGGTTTCCGTTTCCAGGATCCGGGCGCATCGGTCGATCTCCGCGGCGAAGACCGGCTCGGTCTGGCGCAGTCCGGCGGTCATGCCGCTGTACTGGCTGCCCTGCCCGGGGAAGAGGAAGGCCACCCGGGCCGGGTCGGCGGCCCGGCGCCCGGCGGCCTCGCCCAGCGCCGCCGCCGCGTCGGGCCCGGTGGCGCCGACGACGGCCATACGGTGCGCGAAGTGCCGGCGGCCCCGTTGCAGCGTGTGGGCGACGTCGGGCAGGGCGCCCAGGGCGTCCTCGCGCAGCCCGGCCACCAGCCGGTCCCTGGCCTGCTCCAGCGCCTCGGGGGTGCGGGCCGACAGCGGGACGATCTGGTGTGCGCGCACCCGGCGGGTGGTGCCGCTCGGGGTGCGGGCCGGCGGCTCCTCCAGGACGACATGGACGTTGGTGCCGCCCACCCCGAAGGAGCTCACGCCCGCACGGCGCGGTGCGTCCCGGCGGGGCCAGGGCCGCGGGGTGTCGTTGACCGTGAACGGGCTGTCGGCCGCGGTCCTCGGATTGCGGGTCCGGTAGTGCACGGTCGGCGGCACCTGGCCGTGGCGGACCGCGAGCACGGCCTTGATCAGGCCGACCACCCCGGAGGCCGCGTTGAGATGGCCGAGGTTGGACTTCACCGACCCCACCAGCACCGATCCCTCGGCCGCCCCGGCGGCGCGGAACACCTCGTCCAGCGCGGCGAGTTCGATGGGGTCGCCGACCGGTGTCCCGGTGCCGTGGGCCTCGACGAAGCCGACCGTGGCCGCGCTGATCCCGGCGGCCCGGTAGGCCTCGGCGATCACCTCGGCCTGACCGTCGACGCTCGGTGCCGCATAGCCGACCCGGCGCGCCCCGTCGTTGTTGACCGCCGCGCCGAGGATGACGGCGTGCACCGTGTCCCCGTCCGCCAGCGCGTCCTCCAGCCGCTTGAGCGCCACGACCCCGACGCCGCTGCCGAACACCGTGCCGCCGGCGTCCGCGTCGAACGGCCGGCAGTGGCCGTCGGCCGACTGGATGCCGCCCTCCTCGTGGACATGCCCCCACTCCTGGGGGAGTTTCAGTGCCGCTCCGCCGGCCAGCGCCATATCGCACTGGTAGTCCAGCAGCGACTGGCAGGCCTGGGCGACGGCCACCAGCGAGGTGGAGCAGGCGGTCTGCACGGACAGGGCCGGGCCGGTCAGCCCGAGCCGGTACGCCGTACGGGTCGCCAGGTAGTCCTTGTCGTTGCCGTGCAGCAGCGCGGCCGGGTACTCCCGCAGCAGGTCCGAACGCCGGTACTGCGGCAGCACGTTGAGGACGAGGTAGGTGTTGACGCCGCAGCCGCCCCACACGCCCACCCGGCCGTCGTAGCGGGCCGGGTCGCAGCCGGCGTGTTCCAGAGCCGTCCAGCAGTGTTCGAGGAACAGCCGGTGCTGGGGGTCGGTCAGCTCCGCCTCGCGCGGCGTCATCCCGAAGAACTCCGCGTCGAAGTCGCCGGGGCCCTCGATCGGCGCCGCGGCGGCGACATAGCCCTCCGGCTCGTCACCGGTGACCGGGAGCCGGACGATCGACTCCTGCCCGGCCAGCAGGTTCTGCCACAGCCGCTCGGTGCCGTCGGCGCCGGGCACCCGGCAGGCCAGTCCGACCACCGCGATCCGGTCGAGCCCGTCGTCAGGCGTGGTGTCCACCGGTGTGCTCCTCTCTCAGACGGCGCCTGCGCTGCGCCCGCCGGTCGTTGCGTTGCGCCGCGTCGGCCGCCGCGCGCTCCGCCCGCGCCGCGCCGTCCGGGGCGTCGTCGCCGAGCGCCCGGGCCAGATCGGCGACGGTGGGGTAGCGGAAGAGTTCGACGACGCTGAGCGTGCGGCCCAGCTCGCGTGCGAGGAGCCCTTGCAGCCGTACGACGAGCAGGGAGTGCCCGCCGAGGTCGAAGAAGTTGTCCGCCCGGCCCACCTGTTCGGTCCCCAGCAGGCCGCGCCACAGCTCGATCAGCCGGTGCTCCAGATCGGAGGCGGCTGCGGCGGCCGGTGCGCCGTCCGACGCCCGGCGTGCCGGCAGCCGGCGCAGGGCGCGCTCGTCGAGCTTGCCGTTGGGGGTCAACGGGAAGGCGTCGACGACGGTGACGGCCGCGGGGACGAGGTGGGCCGGCAGACGTTCGGCGGCGTGGGCGCGCACCGCGCGGGCTTCGAGGTCCGCGCCGTTGCCGCGGCCCATGACGTAGCCGTGCAGCACGGTCTCGCCCGCGGAGTCGGCGGCCGCCAGCACCCGTGCGTCGGCGACACCCGGGTGGGCGCGCAGCACGGCCTCGGTCTCGGCCGGGTCCACGCGGTAGCCGCGCACCTTGACCTGCCGGTCGGCGCGGCCCGCGAAGACCACCGTGCCGTCGGGCCGCAGCCGGCCGAGGTCGCCGGTGCGGTAGAGGCGTTCGCCGGGCCCGGTGTGCCGGCCGGTGGTGAAGCCGCGGGCGGTGGCCTCCCGGTCGCCGAGGTAGCCGTCGGCCAGGTGGGCACTGCGGACGGCGATCTCGCCGAGTTCGCCGACGGCGGCCGGCTCGTCCCCGCGCAGCACCAGCAGCCGGCTTCCGTCGATACCGCGGCCCAGGGGCTGATCGCCCACCGGATCGTCGCCGACGATGTGGTGCGCGTGCGCCTGCGGGGTCTCGGTGGCGCCGTAGAAGTTGACGACCGTGACGCCCGGGGCGAGCCGACGGATCACCTGGACCTCGTGTGCGCCGAGGACGTCGCCGCCGAAGAAGGCGTAGCGCAGCGACGGCAGCGCGCCCTTCGGCAGCCCCGAGAGGAAGCGGGCGGTCGGTGGGGTCAGATGCAGCACGGTGACGTCGTTGGCGGCCAGCCAGGAGGCGAGCGCCTCGGGGGCCGCCAGGTCCTCGGGGCCGGGTACGTGGACCGGGGCACCGACCGCCAGCGGTACGAACAGGTCCCGCAGCAGGGGGTCGTGGCTCAGCCCGGAGGTGAGCGCGAACCGGTCCTGGGCCCCGATCCCGAAGGTGGTGGTGTACCAGTCCACGAAGTGCGCCAACGGTCCGTGCGGGCCCACGACGGCCTTGGGGACACCGGTGGAGCCGGAGGTGAAGGCGAGGTAGGCGGTGTCCGACGGCCCGGTCGGGGCGTCGAGCGGACGGGGCGCCGGCGTGGCCGCTGCGGGCACGGTGCCGTCCGCGCCGATCCGGATCACGACCTCCGGGCGGGCGCCGAGCGCGGTGGGCCCGTCCGGAGCGTCACCGACCTCGATCCAGGCCCGGGCGGCCACCACTTCGGCGCTCGCCGTGCGGCGGGCGGCGGGGTGTTCCCGGTCGAGGACCGCGAAGGCGGCCCCGGCGCGCAGCACACCCAGCAGTGCCACGACGAGCCCGGCGCAGCGAGCGCCGTGCACGGTCACCCGATCGCCGGGTCCGATACCGGCCTCCCGCAGCGCGTCGGCCAGCGCGGCCGAGTCCCGTTCCAGGCTCGCGTAGTCGAGCCGGCCCGTGGGGTGGAGCAGCGCGGGGGCATCCGGGTGGCGGCGCGCCGCTTCGGCGAACTTCTCGTGCACCGCGCTGGTCCATGGCAGCGTGGGCAGCGCCGCGGGGGCGTCGTCGGCCGGTGCGGCGTCGGACCGGATCGTGTCGATCGGCCGGTCCGGATCGTCGCCGACCTGGACCAGCAGACCGTGGAGCTGACCGAGCAGCGCCCGCATGGACTCGGGCTCGAAGAGGTCGGCGGAGTAGACCAGTTCGAGGTCGATGCGGCCGTCGCGCGGCTTGGCGTACAGGGTCAGATCGAACTTGGAGGTGGTGTCCTCCGCCTCGACGAGCCGTGTGCGCACCCCGGGGATGTCGATCTCGAAGTCGTCCAGGTTGTGCATGTTGAACATGACCTGGAACACCGGGGTGCGGGACATGTCGCGCTGCGGAGCCAGCCGCTCCACCAGCTCCTCGAACGGCACGTCCTGATAGGCGTCGGCATCCAGCGCCGCACGGCGCACCTGGTCGAGGAGCGCGGTGAAGGTCGGGTTGCCGGAGGTGTCGCTCCTGATGACGACGGTGTTGACGAAGAGCCCGACGAGGTCCTCGACCTCCCGGCGGACCCGCCCGGCGACCGGCATGCCCACCAGCACGTCGTGCTGCCCGGCCCAGCGGGAGAGCACCAGCTGGAAGGCGCTGAGCAGCACCATCGACGGGCTGGCGGCGTGCCGTGTGGCCAGCCCGTGGAGCTTTGCGGTCAGGTCGGCGTCGAGCGCCTGTACGGCGCGCTCGGCGGACCGGCCGGAGAGTTCGCCGCGCGGGAAGTCCGTGGGCAGCTCCAGTGCGGGCGGGCTGCCGGCCAGCCGCTGCTGCCAGTGCGCGAGCGACCGCTCCCCTTCGGGGGCGCGGTGCCGGGCGCGCTGCCAGGCGGCGAAGTCGGCGTACTGCACGCCCGGTTCCGGCAGCGGTGACGGCCTGCCGGCCCCGAACGCCGTGTACAGCGTGGCCAGTTCGCGCAGCAGGATGCGCAGCGACCAGCCGTCGGAGGCGATGTGGTGCAGCGCCAGCAGCAGTACGTGCCGGCGGGCACCGAGCCGGACCAGCTCCGCCCGCAGGGGCGCGGCGGACAGGTCGAACGGCCGCACGGCGAAGGCCGTGGCGCGTTCGCCGAGCCGCTCCGGGTCGGCGAGTTCGCACAGCGGCAGGACGTCGGCCGGGACCGGCGCCACCACCTGGCGCGGTGCGCCGTCGACGGTGGTGAACACCGTGCGCAGCGCCTCGTGCCGGCGCACCACCTCGGTCAGGGCGGCGTGCAGCGCGGTGACGTCCAGCTCGCCGTCCAGGTGGAGTTCGCCGGCCACGTGGTAGGCGGGGTTGCCCGGTTGCAGCTGTTCGAGGAACCACAGTCGGCGCTGGGCGAAGGAGAGCTGCATCCCCCGCGGATCGCGCGCCACCACCTCGATGGGCGCCGCCGAGGCCTCGTCCCGGCCGGCCCGGTGCTCCTGCACCCGTGCGGCGAGCGCCTCGACGGTGCGGGCCTCGAACAGTTCACGGAGCGGGAGTTCGACCCCCAGCGTGTCGCGCAGCCGGGTCCCCACACGGGTCGCCAGCAGCGAATGCCCGCCCAGTTCGAAGAAGTTGTCCAGGACACCGATCCGCTGGACGCCCAGCACCTCGCGCCACACCGCGGCGATGTCCCGCTCCAGCGGCGTACGGGGCTCACCGCCGGCCAGCGTCTCCTCCGCCCGCTCCAGATCCGGCTCGGGGAGCTTGGCCCGGTCCAGCTTTCCGTTCGGGTTGAGGGGGAAGCGGTCCAGTACGACGAGGAAGGCGGGGACCATGGCGGCGGGCAGCCGCTCGGCGAGGTGGGCCCGCAGTGCCGCGGCGTCCACCGGGCCCCGGGTCGCCTCGCGCAGGGTGGCATAGCCGACGAGGTGAAGGTCTCCGGTCCGGGACGGTCGGGCCAGGACCACGGCACGGCGCACGTCCGGATGGCCGGCGAGGACCGTTTCGATCTCGCTCGGCTCGATGCGCACGCCCCGGATCTTCACCTGGTGGTCGGTGCGGCCCAGGTAGTGCAGCACTCCGCGCTCGTCCCAGCGCACCCGGTCACCCGAGCGGTACAGCCGGCCGCCCGGTTGTGTGCCGAAGGGGTCGGGTACGAAGCGGTCGGCGGTGATGTCGGGGCGGCTCTGGTAACCCCGGCCGACGCCGAGGCCGCCGATGTACAGCTCGCCGACCGCGCCGACCGGCACCGGCTGCATGTTCTCGTCCAGGACGTGGAGTTCGGTGCCCGGTACGGTGCGGCCGATCGGCGGGGTGCTGCCGTCGTCGACCAACGGCGCCATGGTGGTGCAGAAGACCGAGATCTCGGTGGGCCCGTAGGCGTTGACCATCCGCCGGCCGTCCCGGGCCCAGCGCGCGACCAGCGCGGCCGAGCAGGGCTCACTGGCCGAGGTGACCTCGGTGACGGAGGGCAGGTCGGCGGGGTCGAGGGTGGACAGGACACCGGCGGTCAGATTGAGCGTGGTGATCCGGTCCCGCGCCACCAGGTCGATCAGCGGGGGCCCGGGGCGCAGCTCCTCGCGCGAGGCCACATGCAAGGAGCCGCCGGTGGTCAGCGCGAGCATCCACTCCCAGGTGAAGTAGTCGAAGCTGATCGACGCGAACTGCAGGACCCGACGGCCCGGTTGCGGCGGCAGCGCCTCGCGGTGGACGAGGTCGAGGTTGACCAGCCCCTGGTGGGTGATCATGGCGCCCTTGGGGCGTCCGGTGGTGCCGGAGGTGTAGATCACGTACGCGAGGTCGTCCGGTGCGGGCGCCGGGCCGGTGAGCCGTCCGCCGGGCGCCGGGCGCAGCTCGTCCAGGAACAGGATGGGAAGGTCCGTGGGCGGGAGCTGCCCGGCGTGGCGGCGCAGGGTCAGCAGCAGCGCCGCCCGGCAGTTCTCCAGCATGTACGTGAGGCGGTCGTGCGGGTAGGCGGGGTCGAGCGGCACATACGCGCCACCGGCCAGGAGCACCGCCAGCATGCCGACGACCAGTTCCAGGGACCCCTCGGCGCTGAGGCCGACGCGCACATCCGGCCCGACGCCCCGGGTCTGCAGTTCGGCCGCCAGGTCCGTTGCCCGCTCGACCAGTTGGCGGTAGGTGAGGCTGCTGCCGCCGTGCACGACGGCCGGGGCGTCCGGGGTGCGGGCGGCCTGCTCCAGCACGAGGTGGTGGGCGCAGCGCCCGGTGCTGCGGGCGCCGTCCTCCAGGCGGTTCCACCCCGCCAGGAGCCGCTGGTCGGCGTCCGGGACGGCGTCCAGCAGGGCATGGTCGCGGTCCGGGGAGGCCAGGCACTGGGCGGTCAGGGTGGCGAAGGAGTCGGCCAGCCGCCGCACCGTGCTCCTGTCGAAGAGGTCGGTGGCGTACCGCAGCGAGCAGCACAGCTCGCCGTCGACCTCCTCGACGAACAGCGAGAGATCGTGCTCCGTTCCCTGCACGGCGAGGGGGTAGGGCCGCAGCGTGAGATCGCCCAACGGCAGCCGGGCATCGGTGAATCCGGTGCCGAACAGCGACAGACCGCGCTGGGCGGACCATGCGGCCGACTCGTAGTAGAAGGCCACGTTGAACAGCGGCGAACCGCCGGCCTGGCGCAGGCCGGAGAGCCGCTCGGCGAGCAGCGGGAAGGGGTGGTCCTGGTGCTCCAGCGCGCCCAGCGCGGTCTCGCGCACCTCGTCGACCAGCTCGCCGAAGCTCTGCCGCCGCCCGATCCGGGTACGCAGCACGGTGAGGTTGGAGAAGTACCCCAGCACCTCCTGGAACGCGGCGCGGCTGCGCCCCGAGGAGACCGAGCCGACGCAGATGTCCTGCTGTCCCGTCCAGCGGTGCATCACCAGGTTGAAGGCCGACAGCAGCACGACGTACGGGGTGGTGCGGTGCTCCTTCGCCAGGGCGGTGACCCGCGCGGTCACCTCGGAGTCCAGCCGGAAGGTGTGCACGGATCCCAGGTGGCCGGGCAC
Organism: Streptomyces sirii; assembly: GCF_045690365.1. NCBI lineage: Bacteria > Bacillati > Actinomycetota > Actinomycetes > Kitasatosporales > Streptomycetaceae > Streptomyces > Streptomyces sirii. The sequence goes on from NZ_CP147982.1 coordinate 6,898,876, forward strand.
CGCCGGGCGGGGGCGGTCCGTCGGCAGGTCCAGCACCGGGACGGCGTCGGCGAGCCGTTCCTCCCAGTACGCCGCGTCGGCCGCGGCCTGCTCCCCTTCGAGCCTCTCGGACTGCCAGCGGACGTAGTCGAGGTAGCCCTGCCCGGGGTGGGCCGGCTCGGCCCGACGCCCCTCGACCGCGGCCGGGTAGCAGCGCTGGAGGTCGTCCATGAACAGCCCGAAGGACCACAGGTCCATGGCGATGTGATGGGCCGACAGCAGCAGGAGCCGCCCGTCCGCGTGGCGGATCGTCCGGACGCGCAGCAGCGGGCCCCGGGACAGGTCGAAGGGCAGCGTGCAGAACTCCGTGACCGCGGCGTCGACCTCCTCGGCCGAGCGGTGCGAAAGGTCCGTCTCGGTGAACTCCAGCGTGCCGTGGCGGGCGATCTGCTGGCGCACCTCGCCCTCGTACTCCACCAGCGTGGTCCGCAGGCCGGCGTGGTGGTCGACGATCTGTGTCAGGGCGGTGCGCAGGGCGCCGGTGTCCAACGGGCCGTCGACCCGGGCGGCGAAGCTGAGGTTGTAGGCCGGACTGCCCGGATGGAGCTGGTCGAAGGTCCACAGAGCCCGCTGGCCCCGGGATGCGGGCTGCGGCTCGGCGGAGCGGCGGGCCCGGTCGCGCAGCAGCGCGCGCAGCGCTTCGCGGCGCTGGTCCTGTGAGAGCTCGGTCGTCATGACTGTTCCGCTGCCTGCGGCGCGAGCCGCTGGAGCAGCGAATCCACCTCCTCTTCGGGCAGGTCGTCCAGTTCGGCCAGGAGCCGTTCGATGTCCCTGGGGTCCTCCAGTTCCGCGTGGCGGGGAGTCCCGGTGTCGTCGTCCGGCCGCTCGGGACCGGCGACGAGCGATGTGGCGAGTTCGGCGGCGATGTCCGCGGTGGTGGCGCCGCGCAGGAAGCGCACGACGGGGACCTCGATGCCCAGCGCCGCCTCCAGCCTGCGGTGCAGCTCCAGACTCATGATCGAATCCAGCCCGAGGGTGTTCATGGGCATCGCGGCGTCGATCGAGGAGGCGGGAGCGCGCAGCACGCGGGCCGTCTCCCCGCGCAGATAGTCGGTCAGCAGGCCGACGCGTTCCTCGGGGCTCGCGGCCAGGAGTTCGTCGAGCGGGGCGCCGGCGACGGCCAGCATGGCCTCGTCCTGATGGAGCAGCGCCGCCGCCGCGGCCGTCTCGGCGTCGGTGAGCGGGGACAGGGCGATGCGCCCGATCTCCGACAGCACCCGCCCCTCGGCGTCGACCAGCCGTACGCGGAGCGCCAACTCCTCTGCCGCGTCGGTACTTTGGTCGTCCAGAGGGGCGACATGAGCCCACACCGGCGCCGGCTGGTCCGCGGCACCGGGGACGAAGACGCCCTCCAGACGGGCCGGTACCCAGGCCGCCGGTCCCCGATCCGCCAGGTGCGCGGTCACCACCGCCGCCAGCACCGCGGTGTCGAGCATCGCGTGTCGGCTCCGGGCGGTGGCCCGCAGCCGGATCAGCGCCCCCTCCGGCCCGTGGTGCACGGCGTCGATCCGCTCGGGCTCGGGGAGGTCCCAGCCGCTTGTGGCGAGGGTCGTTCGGAGCGCCGCGCCGTGCGTGTGCTGCGGGAGCCGGCCCAGCAGGGCGGCCACTTCCACGGCCCCCTGCGGTGCGGCGGGGGCCGGGCGTGCTTCGGTGGCGGTCGCCTCGGCGTACGGGAGCCACTCCGCGGCTCGTTCCCCGCGGGTGTGCAGGGTCAGGCGCGCTCCGCCGCCGTCCGGCAGCAGCGCCAGTTGCGTTCCGGCGTCCTGCGCCACCCGGACGGCCCCCGGCCTCGGCCGCACGCCGACGCTGAACTCCCGCCCGGGGAAGAGCACTTCGGTCGCGTCGAGCGCCGCGGTCGCCAGGGTGTCCGGCAGGTGCAGCGGGACGCCCGCCAGGCCGTAGCGGCCCGCCTGGCACGCGGCGAGGCCCGGGGCGTGCGGAGCCAGCGTTCCTTCCCAGTAGTGCACATCGCCCGACGCCGGGCTGAGACGACGGCCCAGCAGTCCGGCGGGCACGGCGGAGACCGCCTGGGACATCCGGGCCGCCAGGTGCGCCCGGTCCCCGAACCGCTGCCTGTTCCACTGCCGCACCGGGAGCCGGAGCACACCGGCCGCGCCGTGGTTGACGGCGGCGAGGTCGATCCCGGTGCCCGACTCGTACAGCGCGCCCGCGGTGTACAGGAGAGCGGTGCGCGACGGCTCACCGCGGCGCAGGGTGGGCACCGCGATGATCTCGGCGCCCGCGTCCGCGGCGGTCTCAAGGAGTGCGGGGGTGAGGGTGGGGTGCGCGCCGATCTCGACGAACGTCCGGCAGCCCGCGTCGGCCAAGTGGCGCACGGCCTGGGCGAACCGTACGGGCTCGCGCAGGTTACGGCCCCAGTAGGCACCGTCGAGTGCGCCGCCGTCGACGGGGTGTCCGGTCACGGTGGAGATCAGGGTGGCGCCGACGTCCTGGGGTGCCAGATCCCGCATCTGGTCGGCGAGCCGGTCGTGCAGCGGCTCGACGAAGCGGCTGTGGAACGCCGTGGTGCCCGGCAGGACGCGGGCGAAGGCGCCGTCGGACGCCGCCTGCTGAACGAGCCGCGCGACCGTCGGGCCGTCGCCGGCGATCAGGGTCGAACGGGGGGCGTTCCAGGCCGCGATGTCGACCGCGCCGCCCACCGCCTCGATCCTGGCGCGGACCTCGTCGGCGGCCAGCCCGAGCAGCGCCGTGCCGCCAGTGCCGGTCGCCTCGCGCATCACCTCGCCGCGGGTGACGGCGAGGAACAGCGCCTCCTCGGTGCTCAGCGCACCGGTCGCGGCCGCGGCGGAGATCTCCCCGAGGCTGTGGCCGACGCAAGCCCGGGGCGCGATGCCCCAGCTCTCCAGGAGGCGGGCCACCGCGAGTTGGACGGACACCAGGACCGGCTGGAGCACGGCCGGGTCGTCGTACCCGGCGGCCGGCTCCTCGTCGGTGGTGAGCCGCTCCAGCAGGGACCATCCGGTCAGCTTCTCCAGGATGTCGTCGCACTCGCCGAGCACCGCGGCGGCCACCGGCTCGTCGCGCAGCAACTCGCGTCCCATGCCGACCCATTGGTTGCCCTGCCCGGAGAAGACGAAGGCGATCGGGCCGGGGCGGCCCGCGGGGATCGGCCGGTCCGGTGGCTCCGCCGCGACGCCGGCCAGCAGCGCACCGGCCTCCCCGGTGTCGCCCGCCACCAGCGCCCGGCGGAACCGATGCTGGGTGCGGCGGGTGCCGGCCGTGTGCGCCAGCGCACCCAACCGGGCGGGATCGGCCGCCAGCAACCGCCGGTAGCCGTCGGCCTGCCGGCCGGCGTCGGCCGGGTCGGCGCCCGAGACGGGGAGCAGCAGCGCGCCACCCGGCTCGTGCTCCTCCTGGTCGGCCCTGACGTGCGGCGCGGCGGTGGCGGGCGGCTCGCCGAGCACGATGTGCGCGTTGGTGCCGCCGAAGCCGAAGGAGCTCACGCCGGCGATCGCCTCGTCGTAGCCCTCGGGCCAGGCCGTCGCCGCGTCCGGTACCCGCAGTCCGAGGTCACCGAAGTCGATGTCGGGGTTGGGCGTCCGATAGCCGGCGGTGGGCGGGATCGTGCGATGACTGACGCACAGCGCCGCCTTCACCAGCCCGGTGATACCGGCGGCCGCTTCCAGATGCCCGACGTTGCTCTTCACCGAGCCCACGTACAGGGGCTGTTCGGCCCGCCGCGACCTGCCCAGCGCCCGGCCGATCGCCCGCGCCTCGATGGGGTCGCCCAGTGCGGTACCGGTGCCGTGCGCCTCGACGTAGCCGACGTCGTCGGGCACCACACCGGCCCGGCGGTAGGCCGCGGTGAGCAGGTCCTCCTGCGCCGTACCGCTGGGCGCGGTCAGCCCGTTGCTGTGTCCGTCCTGGTTCACCGCCGTGCTCTTGATGACCGCGTGGACGGGGTCGCCGTCCGCCAGGGCGCGGGACAGCGGCTTGAGGACGACCACGGCGCAGCCCTCGCCCCGCCCGTAGCCGTCGGCGGCCGCGTCGAAGGTCTTGCACCGTCCGTCGGGCGAGAGGAACCCGGCGCGGGCGAAGGCGTCGCCGACCGCCCCGTCGAGGATGACGTTCACCCCTGCCGCCAGGGCCAGCTCAGACTCGCCCTCCCACAGGCTGCGGCAGGCGAGATGGACCGCCACCAGCGACGACGAGCAGGCGGTGTCCACCGACATGCTCGGGCCGGTGAGGTGGAAGGCGTACGAGAGCCGGTTGGCCGCGATGCTCAGCGCGCTGCCGGTGCCGATGTGCAGATCGGCGTCCGGGGTGCCGAAGTGCAGCCGCCCGTGGTCGTATCCGGAGACCCCGACGAAGACACCGGTGGCGCTGCCGGCGAGCGCGGCCGGGACCTCGCCCGCGTCCTCCAGCGCCTCCCAGGCCGTTTCGAGCAGCAGCCGCTGCTGCGGGTCCATGCTGGCGGCCTCGCGCGGGGAGATCCCGAAGAAGGCCGCGTCGAAGGAGTCCACATCGTCGAGGAAGGAGCCTTCGAGCCGGGCGCGCGTCCCGTCGGAGGTGTGCAGCTCCAGCCCGTCGGCGGTCGTCCGGCCGGCCAGCAGCAGTTCCCAGAGCTGCTCGGGCGTCGCGGCGCCCGGCAGCCGGCAACCGATACCGATGATGGCCACCGGCTCCTGCGCGGCCGGCCCGGCCTGCGCCGTGGACCCGGACGGCTCCCGGCGCCCGACGGGGCGACCGCGGTCGAGGACCCGGTCCACGACCCCTCCCAGGGTGGGGGTTTCCCAGAACACGCTGGTGGGCACATGGCGGCCGGTCCACTCCGCGAGCGCCTCGCCCAGCGCGACCGCGTGCAAGGAGGTCAGCCCCAGGTCGGAGAGGGGCGCGTCGGGGTCCACCGACGCCGCCGGGATGTCCAGCAGTTCGCCCGCGCGCCGCAGGAGACGGCCGGTCAGGTCGCTTGCGGAGAGCGGCTCGGGGGAAGCGGGGCCATGGCGGTCCGCAGGTCTGGCATACATGGACGCTCCGTCGGACAAGGTCCGGTTGGTTGGGTCACGAATGTGGGGTCGGAGCCGGGTCCTCGGCTCCGACCGGCGGCCGTGCGCGCTTCGCGCGATACGGCCTCCTACCGCCGCTCGCCCGGCCCGGCGTCGGGCGTCAGACGGGCACCGGGGCCGCCGCGGTCACGCGCTGAGGAGGGCGGCGAGCTTCTGCTCGTCCCACTCGCTGCGGGCGGCGATGATCCGGCCGTCCTTGAAACGGGCCCAGTTGGGATAGCTGAAGGTGAACCGCCGGTTGGTGGGCGGGAAGCCCATCAGCGTGCCGGTGTGGACTCCGTCGACGGTCCACTGCATGCGCAGGACCTCGCCGTCCCAACGCATCTCGGTGCAGGTGTAGCGGAGTTCGGCGACCTTCGACCGCAGCTCGACCATGAAGTCGCGAGCCGCCTGAATGTCCTCGCCCTGGGTTTCCATCTCCAGCGCCGACTCGTCCGTCTCACCACGGAACTCGGGGTGCAGGATCTCGGTCAGCAGGTCGTCCCGGTGTCCGTTCAGGACCTCGTCCTGGTAACGGATGATCAGGTCTTCAAGGGATTTCTTGTTCATTAAACTTTCCACCTTTCGCGGCCCATGCCGGCCAGCGGTCAATTTCTGGGCATGCTGGATACACTGATGTCCGGCACGCCGCATCGAAAAGAAATGTTGGAAGCAATAAGGGAAAGTCTTGGCGGCACACCCGCAACGCACCGGTCCGCAGATACATGCTGGTGCGCATGGGTGATATAAGCCCTGGAGACGCCAGGGAAAAGGTCATGACCGACAGGGCCGAGTCCGGCCCGGTGTCACGAAGGAAAGCGGCTCAGATCACCGCGGAAAAAGGGGTGGCACCAAAGTGCGCACTCCTGGATTTGCCCCCGACACTCCTCGCCCCCCGGTGCGAGAAATCACTTTCGAACCCCCCAATACTCAGCCCCGGTCGAGGGCTGACACCCGTAGTCCTGCTATTTCAGCGTATCAGCAGATCGACACCGCAAAATCGTCCGGTTCTTTTCTTTGCGATTGCTTGGCGATTGCTTGACGTGCCGTCTGGCAAGGGAACGCATAAGCGGACACTTTCGGTGCCGGGCCGGTCGGAATTTCTCACTCATCCGCAAGGCGAGGCCGCGCCCTACGGACCCCCGACCGCCGGTCGACTGTACCGCTGTAGAACAGTGTACGAGTGTCGTACGGCAAGCTCAAGCCTTCTGCCGCATAGCCTCCAGCTAATTTTTTCGCCCGCCCGAGCACGGTCAACCGTGCGGTTCCGGCCCGTCGGCCCGCCGAAGATCCACTGGAAGATGTCCGGATCTTGATGCACCGTGGTGCCGCGCCTCGTCAGGGGAGGGGTACGGCGTCCCCGCCGCTCACGTCCCCGTCACTCGCCCTGATCGTGCGGTGTCCGTGGACCCGCGTACGTGAGCCCGCGCAGGGTGGCGCTGCCGTGGACGATGATCGGGCCGCCCTCGGTCTCCTTGTCAGGTGAGCAAGTGCCCGGCGCAGGCGGCGTGTTAGGGCCTGTCCGATGGGTCATGGCCGGGCCCGCGGCGTCTGGCACGGCACCTCGCGGCGTTGCCGAAACATCCCGATAGCTCCGCTATCGAGACGCTCCGGCGCCTTGCGATGCACCGCACCAGACGCCGCGGCCTTTCCAGCCCTGACCCATCGGACAGGCCCTAGCTGTCGGAGCCACCCTCTACAGTCATGGCATGGCCCCCAACGACAGTGTGCGCACCGGCGGAGTGCCGGAGCTTGTCTTGTGGTTCGACCAGGTACCGGACGCGATCGACAGGCTCAAGGAGGACCATCTTCCCGAGGCGGAGTGGCTGGACTTCAGCGTGGACTCCCTGCCCCGCCTGGAAGATGCTCTGCTGGACCACGGCGACGCAGACGAGCCGACGGGCTTTGTGGACGACGCCATGGCCTACCTCGGTGAGGTCCTGATGGGCGTGGGCGGCGGCGCTTGGGGTTGGGACACGGAATCTGCCGGCGACGCCGGCGGACAGCCGGCCATCGTGCCGGACGCGGCGCTGGAGGCCGACCCGATCTTGCCCATGCTTCTGATCGCCGATGCGCTGAACGTCTCCAGCGGCAGCGTATTCACCGAAGCGGTGGCCTCGCTGAGCGCTGCGGTGGAGGCGGTACGCACACACGACCCGCAGTTCACGCCCGCCAAGGAGCACACCCCGGGCGTGGATCCAGATCCGGAGGTGCCCCGGTATCCCTGGCTGTCCGGGTGGCTCAACGAGCGCGAGAAGACCTTCGCCGTCTGGGTCGAGGAGACCGGCCTGCCCGCGCAGACGTGGGACTTCAGCCCCGCCTCCCTCGATGTTCTGGAACGGCTGGTACGCGAGCGGTTCCCCGCGAAGGAGGAGTTCGAGGAGGCGGAAGCCGGACTGTTTCTTCAGGGCGCTTCCTGGTACGTGGGGGAGGTCGCCCGCCGCGAGCGCGACGCGGCGTGGCACTACCTGGATCCCGAGGAACACGACACCCACTGGGCGGGTGACCCGCTGATGAACCAGCCCGGAATACGGGACGGAAACCTCGCCTCACCCATGTCGGAGCTGTACGCGGCGGCCGTCCTTGACCGGGACGGAGTGGTACTGCGGGAGCGGCTGGACTGGTACGCGGAGAGCTGAGGCACGGCATTCGGCGTCCGGGGTACGACTGACACGCACCGCGCGTACCTCCGGCGTGGGCGACCGCACTGTGTGGTTCGATCACGTACCCCGGCGCTGTGGAGCGGCTGACGGGGGAACATCTTCCCGGAGGCCTCACCGAGGAATCACACATGCCGCCGGCGTGCCACTCGCCGGCCAGGTCGGAGCGCGTGACGTGTTCCGCCTGTGGTTCTGGTGGTCCCAAGCATCCGGACGAGGCCCATGCTGAGGCTGAGCAGGACCGTGCCCCCCCCGCTGCTTCCCCGTCGCCATCCCCCTCCAGTGGCAGGGAACAATCTGTATGTCCCTGCCAGGCACCTGCCGTCTTCAGCGCCCTGGCGCGCATTTCTTCGTCTCACGGGCCGGCGACGGCGTTGATCGAGTACGGGTAGGAGACCTGCTGCCACAGTGCGGTGAAGCGGTAACTCGGACGGGCATCCACCTGGGGCACCCGACCGTCCGACGTCAGCGTCTTCGCGCTTCCGAAGGAACCGGAGCGGCTGATCAGGCGAGCGCCGACCTGCTGCGCCGAGTACGGAGAACTCGGTGTCTGGTAGACGAGCATGCCGTCGCCGTCGTCATCGAGGGCGATGTCGGGCCGGTCGTTGAGCCCGAGGACGGTGGTGGTTCCGCGGGTGCCGCCTGCGGACAGCTGCCGTCCGAGCATCTCAAGCCGGCTGCTGCTGTTCCACCGGGTCCACACCAGCATCGAGTCGCCGTCGAGGTCGGTCGCGAGGGCGTGGTGGACGCCCACGTTGTCCGTGGACGACGAGATGCGAAGAGGGCTTCCCGGCGTGCCGGTCCGGCTCCAGCGCGAGGCCCACACCTGAGGGCGGGTACCGCCACCGGAGCGGTAGCTGATGACCGCGTCACCGTCGCGGTCGACGCCGACCCGCACCATGCCGAATCCGGCGTACGACGCGATCGACGAGGTGAGCACCTTCGTCGAGGAGACGGAATCCGGCGTGATGCGCTTGGCCACGACGGTGGAACCCTGCACCCACGCCACGACGAAGTGGCCGTTGCGGTCGACGCCGATGCCCGGCTTTTCCGCCGAGCCCGAACCAAGGGTGATCGCCGAGCCAACCGTGCCGTCCAGCTTGAGTCGGCGTGCCACGGCGTACCAGCTTCCCCCGCGGCTCTCCGACCAGGCGACCAGCGCCGTTCCGCCCGGCGACACAGTCACCACCGGGTTGGTCGCAGGCGCTGACGTGGAGAGCTTTTGCGTGGAGCCGACGAGGCTGCCGGAGGCCGAGACCCGCCGGCCCACGACGTGGCCGTCCTGCTCCCAGGCCACCGCGGCGTCGCCGGTGTCGTCGGAGTCGGCCTCCGGCCAGGACACCGAGGCCCCCAGAGGCGACAGATTACGGATCGAACCCGTCGTCCCGTCCGCACGCTTGGTCCTGGACTGAATCTGGTAGTAGCAACTCGGCGTCGTGGGGTCGCAGGCTCTCCAGACCAGGAGGGCATCGCCTTGCCGGTCGACCGAGACCCGGGGTGAATCGTCGGCTGTCCAGCCACTGGCGGATACCTTCCACGCCGAAGACCATGCGGCCTGGGCAGGCATCGTTACCGCCACTGCCACTGCGACCCCCACCGCCACGGCGGCGGAACCCCCGGCGATGACACGGCCCTTCACCGAACGCCGATGACGTGCTGCACGCATAGCCACCCTCATCACCCCTTGTCACAGCTTTGAGCACAGCCGCCACACATGCGACCCAAAGCATCCAGCGCCGCCCGTTGGCGAAACATCACAGCGTTGCCGTGGAAAGTGAGGCAGGTCACTGCGGGTGTGCGGTTTTGGGTGGGAGCGGTGGATCGTTGCTCGGGGTGGGGCCAGTTGGTCGGACGGGGTGTCGCAAGAGGGTGAGGATGCCTCGACCGACTACGTTTCCGGCGGTCTCATGGCCCCGACAATGAGCCCTCGGACCATCCGTCAGCATCATTCGTCACGCATGCTGGACGAGCGGTCGCCTCTGTCTACTTGCATCGACTTGGCTGGTCAGGCCGTGTTATCTTCCCCCAGCTTTCGAGAGGCTGGCGCCGCGACGACCCCCATTCCGCGATGCATGGCCGCCCTCGTTCTCCCCTCAGCTGGAGGTATGACGTGGCTGCACGCCACAAACCAGGTCATAGACGCACCCTCGTACGCGGCGGAATCGCCGCGACCGTTGCGCTCGGTCTCGCGGCCGGAGGCGCATCGATTCTTCTCTCCCAGGCGCAGGCCGAGTCGGCCCCGTTGGCGATCCCGGCGCCCGACCGTTACGCGCCGACGGGCAACCCGGTCTACGGCGCCGGTACCACGGGGGTCCTGGAGCGGCGCGAGTCGGCCACGGCCGCAGCGCTGGGTGACTACCAGTGGACGACGTACGGCGGGAGCGCCACGTTCGCCGGCTCCGCTTCGGACACCGTCACCGCCACCGCGTCCGACACCGTCAGCGCCTCCTTCACGGACCGCGTGACGCTCAAGGACATGAAGGCGGGCACCTCCACCGCCTTCACCCTGCCCGCAGGACAGCTCTTCAAGGGCAGCTTCGGCGATGCCGTGCTCACCGCCACCCGGGACGAGGGCGGAGAGATCAACGGCCTGCACATCCTGCGCAAGACGGCCGACGGCCTGTCCGACACCCCGGTCACCGGGCTGAACGGCTGGGTGGAGCGGTACGACACCGTGCTCGGCGGCGACACCCGCTCGGTGGCGATCTGGTACGCGGCGCCCGACGGCACCCATGGCGTCGGCCTGCTGGACCTGGAGTCGGCAAGCGTACGGCCGGTTCTGCCGGGCGCGACCGGAGGAGCCGGCGCCCGTGTGGTGTTCTCCGGCACCCGCCTCGCCTGGTACTCGCCTGAGGGCGGGAACACCACCGTGCGCGTACTGGGCCGGGACGCCCTGGACGGCCCGGAGACCAAGGTGACGCTGCCGACCGGCGGCGAAGGCACCGCGCGGATCGGGCTCGTGGGCGATTCGCTGCTGACCACCTGGGGCGTGCCGGAGAAGGACGGCGACCCGCTCCAGCGCCGGGGCGAGCCGCTCAAGGCGGTCCCGCTCGACGGCGGTGAGGCAGAAACGCTGCTGCCGCACGCACAGGCGGAGATGGCCCAAGTACCCGGCGGCGGCGTCATCGTCACCGGTGGCGACTCGGCGCAGGACTGGGCCGTGCGCAAGGTGACGGCCGCCGACGACGGCAGCCTCGCGCTGACCAAGCTGCGGGATGTGGCGGTCAAGCGCGCGGCGGTGGACGAGGTTTCGCTGACCGCCGGACAGCTGGTGACCACGGAGCGGGACAGCAACTACCTCGCCTCCCTCTACCAGCGGGACATCACGCTCGGCGCGACGCCGAAGGCGGGGGACCGCTCGCTGCTGGCACAGCCCGATCCGCAGGCCACGGGGGACGCCCAGAAGGAGTTCTACGCCGCGTACGTCACGGGCACCGGTGACGGCCGGTACGCGCTGACGGCCAAGGGCGACGACGGCCGATACGCGCTGGAGGTGGTGGCTCCCGGCGGCAAGAAGACGGTGGTGCAGCCGGCGGACCCGGCGACCGGCGAGCAACTGCCGGCGGACGTCCGCACCTGGGTGACCTCCGTCTCCGGCCGCTATGTGGTCTTCGGCGACCGCCAGCGCCAGGACAGCGACGTCCAGTACGTGGTCGACCTTGAGGCCACGGGCGGCGCCAAGGTGATCCGTGCCTACAAGGGCCGCGGCGGACTGGCCGTATGGGGCACGAAACTCTGGCGGGCCGGGGAGACCGCGGGCACGCTCACCTCCCTCGACCTCAAGAGCGGCGCGACCGAGACGGTGCAGACCGGCAACGACTGCGTCCCGGTGGATGTACAGGCCGTCGGCCGCTGGGTGTCCTGGGACTGCAAGCTGAACATCTCGGGCGGCCACGGTGTGTACGACCGCGTGTCCAAGGAGCAGTGGGGCGGGCCCTACAGTGGCACGCTCGGTGACGGCTACGTCCTCACCCACGACACCGACAACCAGCGGCTGCTGGTGACGCCCATCGGGGACGCGACCAGGACCATCGCCCAGACGCCGGAGTGGGCGTCGGGCAAGTACCTCGACGCGGACCGCTTCGGCACCGGCATCGCCTTCCTCGCGGACAACAGGAAGGACCTCCAGATCTTCGATCCCGGGGTGCCGACCTCCCCGCTGACGAAGATCGAGTCGCGCGTCGGGACGTCGGTGAACCTGAAGTCCGCCACCGCCCCGACGTGGCAGGCGGCCTGGCAGCTCTCCAAGCCCGCCACCGGCGCCAAGGTCACCCTCAAGGACCGTACGGGCAAGGTCGTCCGTACGCTCGACCCCACACGCAGCGGCGCGGCGCTCAAGACCACATGGGACGGCCGTACGGACGCCGGCAGGTGGGCGGTCGACGGCACCTACACCTGGCAGTTGAGCGCCGCCCCCGAAGACGGCTCCGGCGCCGCCCTGTCGCTGACCGGCACGGTCAGTCTCACCGGCGGGATGCGTGGCTTCCACGACCTCAACGGCGGCTCCGGCGACCTGATGACGCTCAGCTCGTCCGGCTACCTGACCACGCACTACGGCAACGGCACGGGCGCCTTCGGCACCAAGGCGTCGGGCAGCGGCTGGCCGGCCGGCACGGTCGCGGTCCCGTTCGGCGACCTGGACGAGGACCGCTGCAACGACCTGCTGGTCCGGATGCCCGACGGCGAACTCCGCCGCTACACAGGCAAATGCGCGGGCGGCGGCTACACCCCGTCGAGCTCCCACACCGTCCTCAGCACCGGCTGGGACCAGTACAACGTGCTGACCGCCCCAGGCGACCTCACCGGCGACGGCCGCACCGACCTGATCGCCCGCCATTCCTCCACCGGGGATGTCTACCTCTACGCGGACAACGGCGCGGGCGGATTCAAGGCGCGCACGAGGATCCGCTCGGCATGGACGGCATACACGCATCTCATCGGGGCCGGTGACCTGAACGGCGACGGTTACGGCGACCTGCTGGCCCGCCACACCGACGGGACGCTGTACCGCTATGACGGCACGGCGGCCGGGCAGTTCAAGAGCCGGGTCGTGGTCTTCACCAACTGGGGCTCCTCGTACAACGCCGTCGTGGGTGTCGGAGACATCACGGGCGACGGCAAGGCGGACCTCGTCGCCCGCGACACCAGCGGCAATGTCTACCGCAACAGCGGTGACGGCAAGGGGGCGTTCAGTGCCCGTACGCAGATCATGACCGGCTGGCAGGGCTACAAGGGGCTGTTCTGAGCAGGTAGTCGACCGGTGAACAGATAGCCGGCCATGGGGCCCGTGCGACTCGGTGTCGTACGGGCCCTTCGCCGTTCGTCAGGCACCCGTCAGACGATGCCAGGGGCGTTCGCAGGTGCATCGATGCGGGCGGCCCAGCAGTACGTGACGGTGCGCTAATCGGTCCCGCATGGCACGCGAAGAGCACCCGGCCCAAAAAGGTCTAGACAATGACTAAGCTCCAGGTCGCCGACCTGGGGCTTTCGCATGGAGCGGGTGACGGGAATCGAACCCGCGCTCCGAGCTTGGGAAGCTCAGGGGGCTTTCGGGCGCCTAGTGCCGTCCTGACCTGCGAAGACGCCGCATTGCGGGTGCGGTTCCTGGCGAACCCTCTGGGCCCCTGTTGACCGTCGTTTACCGCTCTATCTGGCACGGTAATGGACGAGCTGCAGCTGTCCTCTGACACTGAACTTGGATTGTTTGTCAGGGAAGTTGGACAACCAGTAGGTTCCTGACATCGAAGTTGGACCGCGAGGGTCGGGGCAGGGTGGGGGCGCCAGCTCTTGCGTACGAGATCGGCTCCACCGTCGGGAGCAAGAGCGGCCTGGCCTGAGTCGCCCTTCAGGCGACCTTCTCGGCCCGTACCTCCTGGGGATGTCTGCCGTGCTTGAGCTAGTAGCGACCGTCTGCGGCCACGATCGCGACGGCGCGCCGTTCCTGGTCCAGCTGCGCTTGACCAGACCGCGTTGCTCAAGGGCCCAGGCCGTGTTTGAGCTCTTCGACGGGACGGGCATCGCGCCCGAGGAAGCTGCGACCTCACGAAGCAAGCTGACCTGTTGCTCCGTCAACGCATACTTCACGACAACGGACGGTTGGCCAGACATGGACAGGGGCGAGTTCGCCACTACCCCTCGTGGGTCACACGGGGAGCAGGTGCCACTGCCGTTCCCTGTGGTCGCCCTCCGCCCTGTGCTGCTGGGATCGCCGTGCGGGCATTGGTGTCGACTCGCAGGAGCAGACCGCTGTTCCGGTTCGCGATCTCGTACACCGATGGGGTGTCGGTCGCGGAGCTCACCGGGATCAGCCTCCATTGCTGGTGGTGTGCGTCGTCACCCTCGTAGGCGCGCTGGGCGACCACCGCCCCGGCCGTCTCGTGCGCTCCGAGGACCGGCGATGTAGAGGGTGCCGTTGCTGTCCACCGCCACCTCGAACGGGTTATCCAACTGGGCGGCGGTGGCGGGGCCGCCGTCACCGCTGAAGCCCTTGGTGCCGGTGTCAGCCCGAGAGGCTCTTGCGGCGAACGCGCAGCGAGTACGTCGTCCCCTCAGGCCCGCTACTGCTGCCCCAGCCGCCGCTCTTGGCCACGTCCCATCCTTGCTGCTCTCTCATCTGGGCGGCGAAGGCGCCCAAGTCGTGAATCGAGCAGCCGCAATCCAGCGACACACGGACGCTGATGTAGGGACTCCGGGGGTTGTCGTTCCCGAAGGGGTCCTTCTCCCACCTCACGTCGTGGACGTGCTCCGTGAGGCCGGTGCGCTCCTCGTCGTGCTTGATCCCGTGGGCCTTCGCGTACTCGTCCAGGTCGTCGATCACGAACAAGTGACTCGACCACTCGCCGGGCCAGACAGCGAAGAGGCGAGACTGGCCGGCGAGTGCCCGCTCGTGGGCGGCTCGATCGTTCCCGTGCGTCACCGCCCCGTCCTCATGGACTTCGATGTAGCACGTCGTACGCGCGGTGTAGGGGAAGTCCTTCCCCGCTGCTGCGGCACTTCTCGGTTCCAACCGGCCCTCCCGGTATGCATGGTCCGCCGTGGTTGCCCAGTCAACAGCATCTGGGGCAGCCGCCCGCAAGGCCGTTCTCGGCACTCTCAGTGAGCACCTGCGGAGGCGCGCTGACTGGATCAGGGCCGGGCGCGACATGCGGAGCAGCTGGGGACGCGGGCGATGCCCGCTCACTAGCGGCGCGGATTCTCCCCAGATTCTCCCCGGGGTATGGAAATGCGCCCTTGAAGTCGTTCGCTAGTGCGAAGTCGAACGGTCGGAACGATCTGCTGCCTACAGCCAGTCGCGATGCTTGAAAATGAAGTACAGGCTCACGCAGACCGCTGCCATCAGCAGGATCGCGAAGGGGTATCCGGCCGCCCACTTCAGCTCCGGCATCGTCTCGAAGTTCATGCCGTAGATCGTTCCCACCAACGTAGGTGCAAACAGGATCGCCGCCCACGACGAGATCTTCTTGATCTCCTCGTTCTGCTCGAAGCCGGCCTCGGCCAGGGCGCGCATCTCGGCGTTCTGCTGCTGGTTCACCAGCGTCGCGTTGACGGTGAGGATGTCCTGCAGGGCCTGCCGGAACCCGTCCACACGGTCCGTGGTGTGCAGCACGTGGTCGGCCACATCGCGCAGGTAGCGGCGCAGTTCCTCGTCGATCGCGTACTTCTCGAAGCCTGCGGTGAGGCTCTCCAGCATGGTGTTGAGGGGGCGGGTCGCGCGCTGGAACTCCACCACCTCGCGGGAGAGTTCGTAGATGCGGCGGGAGACACGGGGATCGCCGCCGAAGACCTCGGTCTCGATCTCGTCGATGTCGTTCTGGACGCCGGCCACGACCGGTGCGTAGCCGTCGACGACCGCGTCGAGGATGGCGTAGAGCACGGCCTCGGGGCCGCGCTTGAGGAGTTCGGGGGCGTCCTCCATGCGGCGGCGCACGGCCGACAGGTCGGGGGCGCCGCCGTGCCGGACGGTGATCACGAAGTCGCGGCCGACGAAGACGTGCAGCTCGCCGAAGTCGACCTCCTCGGCGTCGTCCAGATAGCGCGCGGCGCGCAGTACGACGAAGAGGGTGCCGCCGTAGCGCTCCAGTTTGGGGCGCTGATGGGCCTCCAGGGCGTCCTCGACGGCGAGCGGATGGAGGTCGAACTCCGAGGCGAGGGTGACCAGTTCGGACGGAGTGGGGCGGTGCAGCCCGATCCAGGCCAGGGTGTCGGCGGTGGTGCGCTGCTGCCGGAAGGCGTCGGCGAGGGTGTCGTGGGTGCTGACGCGGTGGCCGTCCCGGTACAGGGCGGCACTGATGATGCTGCTGTGGTTCTCGGTGGACGGTTCGGGGGCCTCGGTGCCGTCGGCGGGCTTGGCGGGCGGGGGCGCGGCGGCCCCCTTCTTCTTCGCGGGTTTGCGCAGGCCGCGCAGGCCACGGGGCCGACGACCGGGAGGTTCAGTGCTCACGACAGAACCGACCTCCGTCACAAGGGGGGATGAACAGCCACACAGAATCTCGACGCAGGATATCTGCCGAGGATGTCGGCACAGGTCAGGGGGCATGGTGCAGGATGGAACGGGCGTGGCGCGGTGTGTGTCGCGTCCCTCAGGCTTTGTATGTTTATCTCTAGAATTGTGCGATGCAGATACCGCAGATAGCCAGCACCCCTCTGAGTGAGGTGATTCGGTGAACGGCCCCGATGCCACCGACGAGCAGTGGGAAGGGCTCGCCGAGGTCGTCCCGCTCCGCGGCAGCCGCGAATGGCCTTCCTGGCCCGACCACCGCGCCCTCCCCGAGGAGGAGCCGACGGAGGAGACGCGGCGGTTCATCGTCATCCGCGTCCAGACCTTCGCGGACGCCCGTGAGGTCGCCGAGTACCTGATGGCGCAGATCCCGGTCCTGCTCGACCTCAGCAGCGCGGACACCGATGTCGCCAAGCGCATCCTGGACTTCTCCAGTGGTGTCGTCTTCGGGCTCGGCAGCGGGATGCACCGCGTGGACACCAACGTCTTCCTGCTGGCCCCGGTGGGCACCGAGGTCGACGAGGCCGCAACGGGGGCCGTCCCCCGTTCGTAGGAAGAGCTGCCGGGCGTAACGGTTCTCCGGCCGGGCTGCTGCATAGCTTCCACGCATGAATACCGACAGTGTGCGGCCGGCCGTCACCGAGTTACGGCTGTCCGCCTTCAAGACCCATCGCGGCGTCACCCTGCCGCTCGGCCCGCTGACGCTGCTGAGCGGCGAGAGCGGAAGCGGCAAGTCCAGTGTGCTGCAGGCGTACGAGATGCTCGCCCGGCTCGGTAGCGGGGAGCCGCTCGCGCGCGCCGTACAGGAGGTGGTGGGCGGCCCGTCGGCCTGTGTGCCGGCGGGGGCACGTCCCGACGGACAGGGGCGGCGCGGGTTCCGTATCGGCTGCACGGTCGACGGCCCGGCCGGCCCCGTCAGCCTCGATCTCGCCGTACAGGCCGAGCCCGAACTCCGCATCGTCGGCGAGCGATTGACCGGCGGTGGGGAGACGCTGCTGACCACCGCGCTCACCGACCCCACCCGCCCCGCCGTCCAGGCGGCCTGGCACACCGCGGGCGCGACCCCCGTGACCCGCGCGCCGCTGCCCGACGACCGGCTGGGTACCTCACTGCTGCCGCTGCGGGTGGCGGGGAAGACCGAAGGCCAGCGGCTGGTCCTGGCCGCGGCCGAACAGGTCGTGGTCGCGCTGCGGTCGGCGTTCGTGTGCGATCCCCGACCGGAGGCCATGCGGCGGTCGGGGGCGGGCGAGTTGGGCGGGGGCGATCCCGGTGGACGGGGGCCGGACGGCGGCGGAGGGCGGGGCGGTGGAGCCCGGGGCGGCCGGGCGGGGAGCACGGGAGGCTGTGCGACGAAAGCAGGCGGGGGCGGTGGGGGCGATGGGGCTGCCGGCGCTTGGGGCACGCGGGGGCGCAGGGGGAGTGGTGGGGCCGGCGAGGCCGGCGGCTGGGGCCGGGCCGCGGAGGAGGAGCGCGACGAGGGGCGGTTGCGGTCCTCCTGCGACAACCTGCCCGCGGTCTTGGAGCGCACGAGCCGCGAGTGCGCGCGGCGGCATGCGGTGCTGGTCGCGGCCGTGAGGGAGGCCTGCACGGGGCCGGTCGACGGGCTGCGCGCGGTGCCGCGCGAGGAGGGCGCCGCGGAGGAGGGGGCCGCGGCCCCGCCGGTGCCGGGCCGAGGTGGACCGGCGGCCGCTCGGCACACGGGGCAGGAGGTACGGGAATCGGGTGTACGGGCCGTCCTTGACCGGGGTGCCCTGGGGGAGATGCCCGTCGAGCAGCTCGGTGACGGGGAGCTGCGTTTTCTGGCGCTGGCGCTGGTACTGCTCACCGGGCCGGGGGTGCTGGCGATGGACCCGGCCGGGGAGATCCCGTCGGCGCAGCAGCAGATGACGGTGATGGCGGACGGCATGGACCGCTGCATGGACCGCAGGCAGGCGCGCGAGCTGGTGTCGCTGGCCGTCCGCATGGCGGATCGGGGGCACGTCCGGCTGCTGGGGACGGTGCGGGATCCGTCGGTCGCCGAGGGGCTGCCCGGCGTACAGGTGCTACACCTAGGGACATGAGCGAGGATCTTCATGCGCTGCAGCGACGGCTGGCCGAATTCGCGGCCGCCCGGGACTGGCAGCAGTACCACACCCCCAAGAACCTGGCCGCGGCGCTGAGCGTCGAGGCGGCGGAACTCGTCGAGATCTTCCAGTGGTTGACGCCGGAGGAGTCGGCGAAGGTGATGTCCGATCCGCGGGCGGCCGGCCGGGTCGAGGACGAGGTCGCCGACGTGCTGGCGTATCTGCTGCAGTTCTGTGAGGCGCTGGGGATCGACGCCCTGGCGGCGCTCGCCGCGAAGATCGAGCGCAACGAGTCGCGCTTCCCCGCGGTCCGCAGGGCACGGCCGGACCGGCCGCGGGAGGGCGAGGAGTAGGGAGCGGAGTCGTCGCGGCGGGGTGGGGGCTGCCGCCTCGGCGGGGGTGGGAGCGGTAATCCGTTCCCACCCCCGCCCTTTTCATCACGGTGGGCTCCGGGCTCGTTCGGTCCGCACCGGCGCGCCGATTCAGGCCGTTCATGAGCTTTCCGTGACTTATGTCCGTCGTGTGAGCGGTGGGAGCGCTGTGGCGGGAGGGGAGAGGGAAGGGTCCGTACTCGCCAGTCGTCACTCTCCGGAGTGATTGATCTCTCCACAGCGCCTTGGTTGTCCACAGATTTGCGAATTCCCCTGGCTTTTTTGGGCGTTCACCTTCACTCTGGGTAGTGGAAGAAGTGCAGGATGCATGCGAATGAGCGGGAAGGAGGGGAACGGATGGATGCGGTGCGGATCATCGAGGCCGGCCGGCGCGGCCTGGCGGAGGCGACCACGGTTCAGGACGTGATCGTCGAGGCGTGGCAGGCGCAAGCGTTGGCGGAGGCGATAGGAAGCCACCTCGCGATATTCGGGCCGTACGAAGTACGGTCCAGGGCCCAGAGTCTGGGTGACGCGGGCGGGCGGTTCAGCGGGGGACTGCTGTGCCCGGCATCGGTCACCGGCGGCCTGCGGGCGGCCCAGCTGACCGAGGTGCGCGACGTCAGAGCCGCCTTGACGAGCCTGAGCCGGCTGTTGCGGGAAGTGTGCGAGGCGCTGGTGGGAGTGGTGCTGCTCGCGGACGAGGAGGGGGCGTACTGGACCTGTGTCGAGGCGATGGACACGCTCGATGAATCGAGGGATCGCGTCGCCGGAATCCTGGAGAAGCTGGAGGTGCGCGACCGGAATCCGGCCTGAGCGGGGGACCGGACAGGACGGGAATGCTCACGCCCCACACGCCGACGGCGCGATGCCACGTCCGCCGACAGGTCACGGTAAGCCCACCGCCGTGCTTGCCTTCCTCACTGCCACTGCCACTGCCACTGCCACTGTGCGGCTGCTAGCGCCTTCCGTCTCATCTGCCGCCGACGCCAGTGATCGTCGCCTTCGCGCCTGTGCAGCCGCCCTATGCGTGGGGGTCGGCCCCGACGCGCCGTGCCGTGCCACGCCACCGCCATACCACCCGCGTCGGCTGGGTCCAGCCCATCGCCCACACCGTCACCATGACAAGGTCTGACCCGAATTCACCCGGTCCTGACCAGCACTGACCCGAACTGACGTAGTGACTTGATACATCGACACACCTAACGGTTGGTTTGCCGGTCGGTGTGCAGGATGGAGGTATGGACCTACGAATCTTCACCGAGCCCCAGCAGGGGGCTTCCTACGACACCCTTCTGACGGTCGCCAAGGCCACAGAGGATCTCGGCTTTGACGCGTTCTTCCGGTCCGACCACTACCTGAGCATGGGCAACGTCGACGGGCTGCCCGGCCCGACGGACGCCTGGATCACACTGGCCGGACTCGCCCGTGAGACCCGGCGCATCCGGCTCGGCACGCTCATGACGGCCGGCACCTTCCGATTGCCGGGCGTCCTGGCGATCCAGGTCGCGCAGGTCGACCAGATGTCGGGCGGGCGGGTCGAACTCGGCCTCGGGGCAGGCTGGTTCGAGGAGGAGCACAAGGCATACGGCATCCCCTTCCCCAGGGAGAAGTTCGCGCGAATGGAGGAGCAGCTGGAAATCATCACCGGCCTGTGGGCCACAGACACGGGGAGGGAGTTCAACTACGACGGGGCGTACTACCAGCTGGAGAATTCGCCCGCGCTGCCCAAGCCGGCTCAGGGCAAGGTGCCGGTGCTGATCGGTGGACACGGTAAGACCCGCACGCCGCGCCTCGCGGCGCAGTTCGCCGATGAGTTCAACATCCCATTCGCCTCGCTCAAGGACACTGAGCGCCAGTTCGGACGGGTGCGGGCGGCCGCCGAAGCCGCCGGGCGGAAGGGGGATGAGCTGGTGTACTCCAACGCCCTCGTCGCCTGCGTCGGCAAGGACGACGCCGAGGTGGCGCGGCGGGCCGCGGCCATCGGGCGGAAGGCGGACGAACTGAAGGCCAACGGCCTGGCGGGCACGCCCGCCGAGGTCGTCGACAAGATCGGGCGCTATGCCGCTCTCGGAGCGTCCCGTGTCTACCTGCAGATCCTGGACCTCGATGATCTCGACCACCTTGAGCTGATCTCGGATCAGGTCCAGTCACAGGTGAGCTGAGGCGAGGTGGCATGAGGTGAGGTGAGCGGGGTCGGGGCCGGTGCGACCGGCCGGGGCAGGCCGACTGGAGCCCGGGGTGTGGTGGGCGGTGCTGTGGGAAAACCGGTGGGGAATCGGGACGGGTTGCGGCGATACTCGGGCGCGTGTTCCTGACGATAACCACCACCGGCAGCGCCGTCCGTCCCGCGACCGACCTCGGGTTTCTGCTGCATAAGCATCCGGACAGGTCGCAGCAGTTCTCGACGTCCCACGGCACCGCACACGTCCTCTACCCGGAAGCGGATGCGGAACGGTGCACGGCCGCGCTGGTGTTGGAGGTCGATCCCATCGCCCTGGTCCGCCGGGGACGGGGGAAGGGCCGCGGCGGCGCTCCGGACTCGGCGCTCGGACAGTATGTGAACGACCGGCCGTACGCGGCCTCCTCGTTGCTGGCGGTGGCGCTGCGCAGCGTCTTCGCGAGCGCGATGAAGGGGCAGTGCGCGGCGCGGCCCGAGCTGGTGGCGCAGCCGATGCCGTTGCGCGTCGAGGTGCCGGTGCTGCCCGCCCGGGGTGGCGCGGAGCTGGTGCGCAAGCTGTTCCAGCCGCTGGGCTGGACGGTGCTGGCCGAGCCGGTGCCGTTGGACGAGACGTTCCCGGAGTGGGGTGACTCCCGCTACGTCCGGCTCGTCCTGGAAGGCGAGCGGACGGTCGCCGAGGCGCTGCGGCATCTGTATGTGCTGCTGCCGGTGCTGGACGACGCCAAGCACTACTGGGTCGCGCCGGACGAGGTCGACAAGCTGCTGCGGGCCGGCGAGGGCTGGCTGGAGGACCACCCGGAGCAGCGGGTGATCGTCGGACGCTATCTCGCACGGCGCTGGTCGCTGACCCGCCAGGCCATGGAGCGGCTGGAGCTGGAGCGGCTGGCCGAGTCGGACGGGGTGGCGGCCGAGGAGATGGACAACGCGGTGGACGAGGAGGCGGATACCGAGGAGAAGCCGGTGCCGCTCGCCGTACAGCGACGGGAGGCGATCCTCGCCGTACTGCGCGGGGAGCAGGTGGCGCGGGTACTCGATCTGGGGTGCGGGCAGGGCCAGTTGGTCGGTGCGCTGCTCAAGGAGGGGCAGTTCACCGAGGTCGTCGGCGTGGATGTGTCGATGCGGGCGCTGCACGAGGCGCGGCGCCGGCTCCGGCTGGAGCGGATGTCCGAGCGGCAGGCGGAGCGCGTGCGGCTCGTGCAGGGGTCGCTGGCGTACACGGACAGCAGGCTGAAGGGGTACGACGCGGCGGTGCTGAGCGAGGTCGTCGAGCATGTCGATCCCGCGCGACTGCCGGCCCTGGAGTACGCGGTGTTCGGGTCGGCCAGGCCGCGGACGGTCGTGGTGACGACGCCGAACGTCGAGTACAACGTGCGCTGGGAGTCGCTGCCGGCCGGCCATGTGCGGCATGCGGACCATCGCTTCGAGTGGACCCGCGAGGAGTTCCGGCAGTGGGCGCAGGGGGTCGCCGCGCGGCACGGCTACGAAGTGGCCTTCGGCCCGGTGGGGCCGGACGACCCGGAGGTGGGCCCGCCCACCCAGCTCGCGCACTTCCGCATCTCCGGTGACGACGGCGATGGTGGCAAGGGAGCAGGTGACAGCGGTACACGTAACAGCGGTGCGGGTGGCGGCAGTGCGGGTGACGGTGGTTCGGTGAGTGGGAAGGAGGTCGCGGCATGACGGACGCGGATCGTACGGAGCACCAGGACGACAAGGCGCATGGGCACGGGGACGGCCGGGAGGCGGTGCGGCGCACGCTCGGCGTGCCCGATCTCTCGCTGGTGGTGCTGATAGGGGCCACCGGCTCCGGCAAGTCCACCTTCGCCGCCCGACACTTCAAGCCGACCGAGGTGATCTCCTCGGACTTCTGCCGGGGGCTGGTCAGCGACGACGAGAACGACCAGAGCGCGAGCGCCGACGCGTTCGACGTGCTGCACTTCGTCGCGGGCAAGCGGCTGGCGGCCGGGCGGCTGACGGTCGTCGACGCCACCAATGTGCAGTCCGAGGCGCGGGCGCAGCTGGTGCGGCTGGCCCGGGAGCATGACGTACTGCCGGTGGCCATCGTGCTGGACGTGCCCGAGCAGGTCTGCGCCGAGCGCAACGCGGCGCGCGCCGACCGAGCCGGACTCCCGCGCCGCGTCATCCAGCGTCACCAGCGCGAACTACGCCGTTCCCTCAGGCACTTGGAGCGCGAGGGCTTCCGCAAGGTGCACATCCTGCGCGGTCAGGCGGAGGTGGCGGCCGCCGAGGTCGTCCTGGAGCGGCGGTTCAACGATCTGCGCCATCTGACCGGCCCCTTCGACATCATCGGCGACATCCACGGATGCCGTTCCGAGCTGGAGACGCTGCTCGGCAGGCTCGGCTATGCGCTGGAGCGCGACGAGCTCGGCAGGGCCGTGGACGCGGCGCACCCGCAGGGCCGGACGGCCGTCTTCGTCGGCGACCTCGTCGACCGCGGACCGGACAGCCCCGGAGTGCTGCGCCTGGTGATGGGCATGGTCGGGGCCGGGCACGGGCTGTGCGTGTCCGGAAACCACGAGAACAAGCTCGGCCGTTACCTCAAGGGCCGCAAGGTCCAGCACACCCACGGACTCGCCGAGACCGTCGCGCAGCTGGACGGGGAGGACGACGCCTTCCGCGCCGAGGCCGGGACGTTCATCCAGGGCCTGGTCAGCCACTACGTCCTGGACGGCGGCGGGCTGGTGGTGTGCCACGCGGGGCTGCCGGAGAAGTACCACGGCCGGACGTCCGGCCGGGTGCGGTCCTTCGCGATGTACGGCGACACGACCGGCGAGACCGACGAGTTCGGCCTGCCGGTGCGCTACCCGTGGGCCGAGGACTACCGAGGCCGCGCCGCCGTCGTCTACGGCCACACGCCCACCCCGCGGGCCACGTGGCTCAACAACACCATCTGCCTGGACACCGGCTGTGTCTTCGGCGGCGCGATGACCGCGCTGCGCTGGCCGGAGCGCGAGCTGGTGGACGTAGCCGCGGAGCAGGTCTGGTACGAGCCGGCGAAGCCGCTCGCCACGGAGGCACCGGGCGGGGCGGACGGACGTCCCCTCGACCTGGACGACGTGGCCGGCCGGCGGATCGTGGAGACCCGCCAGATGGGCCGGCTCGCGGTCAGGGAGGAGAACGCGGCGGCCGCGCTGGAGGTGATGAGCCGCTTCGCGATCGACCCGCGACTGCTGCCGTACCTCCCGCCGACGATGGCGCCCTGCGCCACCTCGAAGGGCCGGACCCACGACGCAGGCGGCGACGAGGGCTTCCTGGAGCACCCCGTGGAGGCGTTCGCCGGATACCGGGCGGACGGCGTACGGGAAGTGGTGTGCGAGGAGAAGCACATGGGATCGCGCGCGGTGGTCCTGGTGTGCCGCGACGAGTCCGTCGCCGGCGAGCGCTTCGGGGTACCGAAGGGCGTGTCGGGCGCGCTCTACACCCGCACCGGCCGGCCGTTCTTCGACGACCCGGAGACGACCGAGCGGATCCTGCGGCGGATCGGGGCGTGCGTCGAGGAGGCCGGCCTCTGGGCGGAGCTGGAGACGGACTGGCTGCTGCTGGACGCGGAGTTGATGCCGTGGTCCCTGAAGGCCACGGGTCTGCTGCGCAAGCAGTACGCCGCGGTCGGCGCGGCGTCCGGGGCGGCCTTCCCGAGCGTGCTCGGCGCGCTGGAGGCGGCCGCCGCCCGCGGCGTCGAGGTGGGTCCGCTGCTCGACCGGCAGCGCGACCGGGCCGCGGACGCCGCGGCGTTCACCGAGGCGTACCGGCGCTACTGCTGGCGCGTCGGGGCGACGGAAGGCGCCGCGGAAGAGACAGCGCAGGAGCCGGCGGCCGGGACGGATTCGGCCGTGGCGGAACCGTCCGGCGGGCTGGGCGACCTGGAGGGCGTCCGGCTCGCGCCGTTCCAGATCCTCGCCGTGCAGGGGCACAGCCTCGCGGGGCTGCCGCACACCGAGCAGTTGGCGCTGATCGACCGGATCGTCGCGGCCGAGGGCGCGGTGCTGTCCCGGGACGGTGCGGGGACACGGGATGGTGCGGCGCCACGGGACGGTGCGCAGGACCGGCCGGGGCTGCTCGCCACGACCCGGCGGATCCTCGTCGACACCGAGGACGAGGCGTCGGTCGCGGCCGGTGTCCAGTGGTGGCTGGAGCTGACCGCGGCCGGCGGTGAGGGCATGGTGGTCAAGCCGGTACAGGCGCTCGTGCGGACGGCGGCCGGGCGGCTGGTCCAGCCGGGCGTCAAGTGCCGTGGCCGCGAGTACCTGCGGATCATCTACGGCCCGGAGTACACCCGCCCGGAGAACCTCGACCGGCTGCGCGTACGCCATCTGGGGCACAAGCGCTCGCTGGCCCTGCGGGAGTACGCGCTCGGCCTGGAGGCGCTCGACCGGCTGGCGGAGGGCGAACCGCTGTGGCGGGTGCACGAGGCGGTCTTCGCGGTGCTGGCGCTGGAGTCGGAGCCGGTCGACCCGAGACTGTAGTAGTCGGGCCGAGGCGGGGGAGGGGCGATTGCCGCCCCTCCCTCCCCGCAGCCCGTCCCGCCCTGCCCCGCCCCGTCCCGCCGCCCCTGTCGCTCGGCGTCGCCGTGCTGATCGCCGTCATGGGTGGTCAGCGCAGCCCGGGTAGGGGGGAGTTGCGGGGTGGCCGGCTCATCTCGGCCGTGACCTCGGCGGGCGCGGTCGTCGCGGCGCTGACCCTGCGACGTGCCGATCGGTGACCCGGCGCGTTGCCACACGGGGTCGCTCCGGCCCGGCCCGCCGCCGGTCGGCGGGTCCCGGACCCGACCGAGCCGAGATCGTCCGACTCCCTCCCCCGGGCCCCGGAAGCGGCCAAGATGGGTGGATGGGATTCCATGTTGACTCCGAGGCCGGGCTGCTGCGCCGGGTCATCCTGCATCGACCCGATCTGGAGCTGAAGCGGCTCACACCGTCCAACAAGGACACCTTGCTCTTCGACGACGTGCTGTGGGTGCGCCGGGCGCGGGCCGAGCACGACGGCTTCGCCGACGTGCTCCGCGACCGCGGTGTGGAGGTGCACCTCTTCGGGGATCTGCTGGCCGAGAGCCTGCAGATCCCCGAGGCGCGGACGCTGGTCCTGGACCGGGTCTTCGACGAGAAGGAGTACGGGCCGCTGGCCACCGACCATCTGCGTGCCGCCTTCGACGAGCTGCCGGTGCCGGAACTCGTCGAGGCGCTGGTCGGCGGCATGACCAAGCGCGAGTTCCTCGAACGCCACCCGGAGCCGACCTCGGTCCGCTTCCATGTGATGGATCTGGACGACTTCCTGCTGGGCCCGCTGCCCAACCACCTCTTCACCCGCGACACCTCCGCCTGGATCTACGACGGGGTGTCGATCAACTCGATGCGCTGGCCGGCCCGGCAGCGCGAGACCGTGCACTACGAGGCGATCTACCGCCACCACCCGCTCTTCCGCGACGAGGACTTCCACGTCTGGTCGGAGGGGCAGGCGGACTTCCCGTCGACGATCGAGGGCGGCGACGTCCTGGTGATGGGCAGCGGCGCGGTGCTGATCGGGATGAGCGAGCGGACCACCCCGCAGGCGGTCGAACTGCTCGCGCGCGGGCTGTTCGCGGCCGGTTCCGCGCGCACGATCGTGGCGCTCGACATGCCCAAGCGCCGCGCGTTCATGCACCTGGACACCGTCATGACCATGATCGACGGGGATACCTTCACGCAGTACGAGGGCCTGGGCATGCTCCGCTCGTACACCATCGAGCCGGGCTCGGGCGACCAGGACCTCAAGGTCACCGACCATCCGCCGGAGCACATGCACCGCGCCATAGCGGCCTCGCTGGGTCTGTCGGACATCCGGGTGCTGACCGCGACCCAGGACGTGCACTCCGCGGAGCGCGAGCAGTGGGACGACGGATGCAATGTGCTGGCGGTCGAGCCGGGGGTGGTCGTGGCGTACGAGCGGAACGTCACCACGAACACGTTTCTGCGCAAGCGCGGCATCGAGGTAATCACGATCCCGGGCAGTGAGCTGGGGCGGGGCCGGGGCGGCCCGCGCTGTATGAGCTGCCCGGTGGCGAGGGACGCGGTGCCCGGGGCAGCCTGAGGCGTGGCACCCCCGCGGGTGCACCGGCCGCACCCGGAGGGGTACGCCGGACGCTTCGCATATAGATACGAGAGGTCGTATACACTTCCAGGGAACGGGGCCGCGCGCCCCTCCCGTCATGCGACCGTACGCCTTCGGTACGTACCCCGTCCCACCGCCGCGAACCAGGAGCCCACCCATGGCGATAGACCTCAGGGGCCGCCACTTCCTCAAGGAGCTGGACTTCAGCGCCGAGGAGTTCCGCCGACTGATCGACCTGGCGGCCGAGCTCAAAGCGGCCAAGCGCGCCGGCACCGAGGTCCCCCGCCTCCAGGGCAGGAACATCGCCCTGATCTTCGAGAAGACCTCGACCAGGACCCGCTGCTCCTTCGAGGTCGCGGCCGCCGACCAGGGCGCCTCGACCACCTACCTCGACCCGTCCGGCTCGCAGATCGGGCACAAGGAGTCGGTCAAGGACACCGCCCGGGTCCTCGGCCGGATGTTCGACGGGATCGAGTTCCGCGGCAGCCGGCAGTCCGACGTCGAGGAGCTGGCCGCCCACGCCGGCGTACCGGTCTTCAACGGGCTGACCGACGACTGGCACCCCACCCAGATGCTCGCCGACGTGCTCACCATGGTCGAGCACGGTGGCGGCCGCCCCCTGGCGGAGACCGCCTTCGCCTACCTCGGCGACGCCCGCAACAACATGGGCAACTCCTACCTCGTCACCGGCGCCCTGCTCGGCATGGACGTACGGATCGTGGCCCCGCGGCAGCTGTGGCCCGAGCAGCCGGTGATCGACCGGGCGCAGGCGCTCGCCGAGGGCAGCGGCGCCCGGATCACACTCACCGAGGACGTCGCCGAGGGCGTGCGCGGCGCGGACTTCGTCACCACCGACGTCTGGGTCTCCATGGGGGAGCCCAAGGAGGTGTGGGGTGAGCGGATCGCGCTGCTCGCCCCGTACGCGGTCACGATGGACGTGCTGCGCGCCACCGGCAAGCCGGAGGTGAAGTTCCTGCACTGCCTGCCCGCGTACCACGACCTCGGTACGGCGGTCGGTCGGGAGATCCAGGCCCAGTACGGACTGTCGTCGCTGGAGGTCACCGACGAGGTCTTCGAGTCCGCGCACTCCGTCGTCTTCGACGAGGCGGAGAACCGGATGCACACCATCAAGGCGGTGCTGGTGGCGACGCTCGCCCGCTGAGCGGCGGCTATCCGCCGCGGGCGGCGGCATCGCCCGAAAGATCACATTGCATAGGCATACGTCCGAATGGGCGATCATGCGGAGGGAGCGGCTACCATCGAGCCGCTCGCGGGGTTCGGACCCACCGGTCCGGACCCCGCTCCTGTGTGCGGCCCACCCTCGCCGCGCGCACCGCACCACCAGAAAGAGAACCACCCGCATGCGCCCGCCCGTCTTTCGCCGCCGTTTCCAGGAGGCGCTGCGTGCCGCACCCGGCGCGCCAGGTCCGTCCGGACTGCGCATCAAGTCCCCCGACGTCCTCGTCGCCGAATCCGGCGCGGACCTCGAAGGCAACGGCCTCAAGCGCAGCATGGGGCTCTTCCAGCTCGTGTGCTTCGGCATCGGCGCCATCGTCGGCACCGGCATCTTCGTCGGCCTGTCCGACACCGTCGCCGAGGCCGGTCCCGCGGTCGTCGTCTCCTTTGTGCTGGCGGCCGTCACCTGCGTGTTCACCGCCTTCTCGTTCGGGGAGCTGGGCGGCGCGATACCGGTGTCCGGCAGCTCCTACTCCTACGCCTACGCCACCCTCGGCGAGCGCACCGCCTTCCTCGTCGGCTGGTGCCTGCTGCTCGAATACGGCGTCTCGGTCTCGGCGGTCGCCGTCGGCTGGGGCCAGTACCTCAACGAGCTGCTGGGCAGCCTGATCGGCTGGCAGCTGCCGGCCGCGCTCGCCAACCCGCCCGGTGACGGCGGCATCGTCAACATCCCGGCCGTCGTGGTGATCCTGCTCGCCGCCCTGCTCCTCGTCCGCGGCGTGCGGGAGAGCGCCCGGGCGACCGCCGCGATGGCGGTGCTCAAGCTCGCGATCCTGGTGCTGTTCTGCGCGATCGGCTTCAGCGCCTTCCGGGCCGGCAACCTCTCGCCGTTCGCGTCCGAGGGCATCGCCGGCATCACCTCCGGTGCCTCGCTCGCGTTCTTCTCGTACATCGGCTTCGACGCGATCACCACGGCCGGTGAAGAGGTGAAGAACCCGCGGCGCAACATCCCCGTCGCGATCATGGTCTGCATCGGTGTGGTCACCGTGCTCTACTGCCTGGTCGCGCTCGCCGCCATCGGTGCGCTCTCCTCCGACCAGGTCGCGGGCCGGCCCGCCGCGCTGTCGCTGATCGTCAATCGGGTCACCGACTCGGCGCTCGGCGGCGGGGTGATCGCCTTCGGCGCGGTCGTCGCCATCGCCTCCGTCGTCCTCGCCGTGATGTACGGCCAGACCCGCATCCTGCTGTCGATGTCCCGGGACGGCCTGATCCCGCGGGTCTTCGAGCGGGTCTCGCCCCGTACGTCCACCCCCGTCGCCAACACCTGGATCGTCGCGGCCGTCTTCGCCGTGCCGGCGGCGGTCGTCCCGTTGGACGTGGTGATGAACCTGACCACCATCGGGACGCTGGCGATCATGGCGGTGGTCAACCTCAGCGTGATGGTGCTCCGCCGCACCCGCCCCGATCTGCCGCGCCGCTTCCGCGTCCCGCTCTTCCCGGCCAGCCCGCTGCTCGGCATCGGCTTCTGCCTCTACCTGATGTACGGGACCGGCCCGGCGACCTGGCTGCAGTTCGCCGGCTTCCTGGCCGCCGGCGCACTGGTCTACACGCTCTACGGGCGGCGCCGCTCCCGGCTCGCGGCGGCCCCGCAGCCGCCCGCGGAAGCGGCCGTCACCGTTCCTGGTGCCGCCGCAGCTCGGGAAGGGTGAACCAGACGGCCTTGCCCCGCGGCGTCGGGCGGCAGCCCGACGCGGAGCTGAGGGACCGGACCAGCAGCAGACCGCGGCCCCGGGTGCAGACCGGGGCGGCGGTGCCGTCGCTCGGGGGAGGGGGCACGGGCGGGGCCGGGGGAGGCGCGCCGAGGCCGTCGAGGTGCCTGCCGTCCCCGTCGTGGACCTCCACCCGGCAGCCCCCGGCCCCCAGCTCCACCACCAGCTCGATGGGATCGGCGTCGCCGGCGTGCTTGAGGGCGTTGGCGACCAGCTCGGCGGCCAGCAGCTGAGCGGTGGTCCGGTCGGCCGTCGCCTGCAGGTCCTGCATGGCGCAGCGGACCATCGCCCGGGCGACGGGGACCGCGGTCGCGCCCCGCGGCAGCGCGATATGCCAGGTCGTGGGGGTCGGCGGTGCCAACATGAGCGGTACGTTCCGTTCGCAGAAGGCCGGATCGGGTGCCTGGGGCCGGATCGGTGCCGAGGGCCCGGGACGGGTGCCTGCGGACCGCGCCGGGTGCCTGCGGGCCGGATCCGATACGTCCACCGTAGGAAGCGCGGCGGAGCCCGTGACAGAGGCGAGCGGACGGTGTCGCGGTGACCTAGGTCCTACGGCGGACGGGACCTTCGTCCGTTCGATGGCCGAGAAACGGCGTATCGCGCCATCGTGACGACAGTCACAAAGCGGTGATAACTTCGAAGGGCATCCGGAAGAGCATCCACCGGCCGACCCGCCAAAGGGGGCAGGCAGTCCGATGAGCCCGTTCACAGGATCCGCCCGCAGCACAGACTCCTGGCAGCACATCCGCGTGACCAGGAAGGACGGGATCGCCACGGTCACCCTGGCGCGCCCGGAGAAGCTCAACGCCCTGACCTTCGAGGCCTACGCCGACCTCCGCGACCTGCTGGCGGAGCTGTCCAGGGAACGCTCCGTGCGCGCCCTGGTGCTCGGTGGGGAAGGCCGCGGATTCTGCTCCGGCGGCGACGTCGAGGAGATCATCGGCGCCACCCTGGGCATGGACACCGCACAGCTGCTGGACTTCAACCGGATGACCGGCCAGGTCGTCCGGGCGCTGCGGGAGTGCCCGTTCCCGGTGATCGCGGCCGTGCACGGCGTCGCGGCCGGCGCCGGCGCGGTGCTCGCGCTGGCCGCGGACTTCCGCGTCGCCGACCCCTCGGCCCGTTTCGCCTTCCTCTTCACCAGGGTCGGACTGTCCGGCGGCGACATGGGCGCGGCCTATCTGCTGCCCCGCGTCATCGGGCTGGGGCACGCCACCCGGCTGCTGATGCTCGGCGACGCGGTACGCGCACCGGAGGCCGAACGGCTGGGCCTGATCAGCGAGTTGGCGGAGGAGGGGCACGCCGACCAGGCGGCCGCAGCGCTCGCCCGGCGGCTCGCCGAGGGACCCGCGCTGGCATACGCCCAGACCAAGGCGCTGCTCACCGCCGAGCTCGATCTGCCGCTGGCCGCCGCCGTGGAGATGGACGCCGCCACCCAGGCGCTGCTGATGAACAGCGCCGACTACGCGGAGTTCCACGCCGCCTTCACGGAGAAGCGCGCGCCCAAGTGGCAGGGGAAGTAGCCGTGCGGGTCGCCGTCATCGGCGGCGGACCGGGCGGGCTGTACGCCGCGGCCCTTCTCAAGCGCCTCGATCCCAGCCGCGAGATCACCGTATGGGAGCGCAACGCCCCCGACGACACCTTCGGCTTCGGCGTCGTGCTCTCCGACGAGACCCTCGGCGGTATCGAGCACGCCGACCCGGTGGTCTACCGCGCACTCCAGGCGGAGTTCGTCCGCTGGGACGACATCGACATCGTGCACCGGGGCCGCACCTTCACCTCGGGCGGACACGGCTTCGCGGCGCTCGGACGGCGCCGGCTGCTGGCCGTACTGCACCGGCGCTGCCGCGACCTCGGCATCGAGCTGCGCTTTCGCACCGAGGCGCCGCCCGCCGCCGAACTGGCCCGCGCCCACGACCTGGTGATCGCCGCGGACGGGGTGCACAGCGCGACCCGCACCGCGCACGCCGACGCCTTCCGGCCGCGGCTGACCACCCACCGCTGCCGCTACATCTGGCTCGCCGCCGACTTCGCCTTCGACGCCTTCCGCTTCGAGATCGCCGAGACCGAGCACGGCGTCGCCCAGCTGCACGCCTACCCCTACGCCGGCCCGTCGCCCGACCCCCACCCCTCGGAGACGCCCTCGGGGGTTCCGTACTCGACCGGCGCCAGCACCGTCATCGTCGAGATGCGCGAGGAGGTCTGGCGGTCGGCCGGGCTGGACCGCTGCGACGAGCGCGCCTCCGCCGAATGGTGCGCCAAGGCCTTCACCGACGCGCTGCGCGGCCGGCCGCTGCGCTCCAACAACTCCAGCTGGACCGCCTTTCGCACCGTCGTCAACGACCGCTGGTCGCACGGCAACACCGTGCTGCTCGGCGACGCCGCGCACACCGCGCACTTCTCCATCGGCTCCGGTACCAAGCTCGCCGTCGAGGACGCCCTGGCGCTGGCCGCCTGCCTCCAGGAACAGCCCGACACCGCCGCCGCGCTCGCCGCGTACGAGGCGGAGCGCCGCCCCGTCGTCGCCTCCACCCAGCGCGCCGCCCGCGCCAGCCTCGACTGGTTCGAGGAGCTGTCCACCTATACCGGCCAACCGCCGCGCCAGTTCGCCTTCAATCTCCTCACCCGAAGCCGCCGGGTCACCCACGACAACCTGCGGCTGCGCGATCCCGGATTCGTCGCGGCCGTCGAGGGCGAGGCGGACACCCCGGCCGACACTCCGCCGATGTTCACGCCCTTCCGGCTGCGCTCGCTGACCCTGCGCAACCGCGTGGTCGTCTCGCCGATGGACATGTACGCGGCGCGGGACGGCGTCCCCGGGGACTTCCACCTCGTCCACCTGGGCGCCAGAGCCCTGGGCGGGGCGGGCCTGGTGATGACGGAGATGGTGTGCGTCAGTGAGCGGGGGCGCATCACACCGGGCTGCGCCGGGCTCTACACCCCGGATCAGGCCGCCGCCTGGCGCCGTGTCACCGACTTCGTGCACACCCAGGCGCCCGGCACCGCGATCGGTCTCCAGCTCGGCCACTCGGGGCGCAAGGGTTCCACCAAGCTGATGTGGGACGGCATCGACGAACCGCTCGACGACGGCAACTGGCCTCTCGTGGCGGCATCCCCCCTTCCGTACAAGCCCGGCAGCCAGCGCCCCCATGAGCTGACCACGAACGAACTCGCCACGATCCGGGAGCAGTTCGCCTCGGCCGCGCGCCGCGCCGTCGACTGCGGCTTCGATCTGCTGGAACTGCACTGCGCCCACGGCTATCTGCTGTCCGGATTCCTCTCCCCGCTGACCAATCAACGCACCGACGCCTACGGAGGTTCCCTCTCCCGCCGTCTGCGCTTCCCGCTCGAAGTCTTCGACGCCGTCCGCGAACTGTGGCCGGAAGAGAAGCCGATGACGGTCCGTATCTCCGCCACCGACTGGGCGGCGGGCGGTACCACCGCGGAGGACGCCGTGGCCATGGCGGCGGCCTTCGCCGAGCACGGTGCCGACGCCATCGACGTCTCCACCGGGCAGGTCGTGGCCGAGGAGAGCCCGGACTTCGGCCGCTCGTACCAGACGCCGTTCGCCGACCGGATCCGCAACACCCTGGGGGTGCCGGTCATCGCGGTCGGCGCGATCTCCTCCTGGGACGACGTCAACTCCCTGGTGCTCGCCGGGCGCGCGGACCTGTGCGCGCTGGCCAGACCCCATCTGTACGACCCGCACTGGACGCTGCACGCCGCCGCGGAGCAGGGGTACACCGGGCCGGGCGCCCCGTGGCCGCCGCCCTACCAGGCGGGCAGCCGCACCCCGCCCACCGGACGCACCGACGCGCCGAAGCCCCGCCTCACGCTGCGGTGACGGGGAGACACGGGCAGCGGGGCGGGGCCGTCTGCGGAGGGGCAGTGGACCTCCGGTAGCCGTACGGCGGCGCGTCAGGGAAGCGGCAGGCTGGTGATCCGCGCCGCGATCACCGGCTTGCCGTGCTGCTCCACGGCCACGTCGACCAGCATGCGGCCGTCACCCGCCTGCGCCTCGACCGGCTCCGGGCCGGTCCGCGCCCGTACCCGGCACGGCGCGTCCAGTTCGGCGTACCGCTCGAAACCGCACTCCATCGCTATCGGCAGGGTGACCCCGGGCGTCACCGCCTGCGCGGCCTGCCGGGCGGCCTCGATCATCAGCATCCCGGGGGCGTGGTCGACGGGCTGGTCGAAGAGCACCGGATGAGAGGTGTCCACCCGCAGGCGCCATTGGCCGGCGCGGTCGGTGGGGGAGAGCACCACATCACGCTCGCGGTCCCGGCCGACCAACTGCGGGGCGACGGGCGCGGGCAGCGGCAGCCTGCCGGCGTTGGCCGGCGTCAGCTCGCTGTACCTGCCGCGCAGCCGGCGGTAGACGGACGGGCTGTGGCACGCGTAGTCGAGCGTCGCGGTGGCCAGATCGGCGCCGTCGCGCCGCACCCGGAACTCCTGGCGGGCGCTGAGCAGCCGCTCGCCGCGGCGGACCACCTCGTGATCGGTGACATGCAGTTCCACCTCCGCCGGCGCACCGGCCGAGCTCAGCGCCTGTGGTACGAGGTCGTAGCGGATCCGTTGCCAGGTGATCGGGTGGTCGAACGGCACCCGGTGGGCGAGATGGCTGAGCAGTATCCCGGCCTGCCGCATGGTCTCGACCAGCAGCAGAGGGTCGTGCAGCCGGTGGTGCGCCCCGTCGACCGACCTGTAGAAGCCGTGCGCGCGCGGCCACCGGGCGCTGACGACCCAGCCGTCGGCGGTGTCTCGCCGCCAGTTGGTCAGGAACACCTCGGACGACGCCGCACGCTCGCCGTACCCGTGCGGCGCGGTGGTAGGCAAAGGGGACGGTCGGTTTTCGTCGGCGAACCCGCCTCGGCCGTCGTGGCGCTGATCCGGAGACGACGGCATGAGGATGGCTCTGGCCATAGGTGTCCTCTCTGAAGTGCGGCTCTCAGCGCCCCAGACGGGCCGAGCCACGCTGGCGGCCCCCGCGCCACCAAGATACGGACCATGTGGTTTGTTCACCAGTGCTAAGGGGCGCTCCTCGGCCAGGCCGGGAGGGCGTCGGCGGACGGGCAGCCGTCAGACGGAGACCCGCGCCGCGCGGCCACTCGGGTCGAGATGGCCCATCGCGCCGGGCGAGGCGAGACCCGGCAGGGTGTGCTTCCACAGCGCCGTGACGCGCTCGGGGAGATCGGCGCGGTCGGTCGCGGCGCGCGAGAACAACTGCACGCCCATATAGGCGGCGACGAAGAACTCGGCGGCCCGGTCCGGCACCACACCGGGCAGCAACTCCCCCTTGTCCCGGGCCTCGCCGAACATCGTGCTGATGATGTCGGTCCAGGCCTGGTAGGGCACCAACGGCTCGTCGCTGAACGTCGTCTCGACCGCGATCCGGGTGCCGGCCTGCAGCAGCGGGTCGCTGCGCAGCGCCAGCGCCACCCGGTGGGTGAAGTCGATGGCGTCCTGCAACCGGGAGTCGCTGACCTGCGGAAGGAACGGGTCGGCCTGCTCGGTGATGACCGCGCGGGCCAGCGCTCCCTTGGAGGTGAAGTGGAAGTAGACGGCTCCTTTGGTGACGCCGGCGCGCTGGATGATCTCGGCCATGGTGGCGGCCTGGTACCCGCGGCTGCCGATGACGTGAGCCGCGGCTTCGAGGACCGCGCGCCGGGTGCGCACTGCACGTGCCTGCTTGACCACCGAACAGCCTCCGTATGCTCTCTTGGAGTTGCGCCGAGTGCGACCCGTCGCCCTGGCCGCGCAGTCTCTTTCGGCATCATAAAGAAGCCAACCAGGCGGTATTGAATCTGCGCGCCGTGGCGTGTACGACGACTTCTAGGAGCTGTCCGATGTCCCCCACCGCTCTGCCCGCCGCGCAGCGCGAGATCCGGCTCGTCCGCCATGCCGAAGGAGAGCCGACCAGCCGGCACTTCGTGGTCGCCGAGGTGCCGATGCCCGAACCGGGGCCGGGGCAGGTCCTGGTGCGTACGCGCCTGATGGCGGTGACCGCGGCGATGCGGATGCAGATGTCCGGCGACTCCAAGCCGATGCCGCCCTTCGTGCCGGGGCGGGCGCTGTGGGGCTCCGCGGTCGGGCAGGTGGTGGCGGCGCCCGGCGGCGGCTTCACGCCCGGCGAACTGGTCCACCACCGCTACGGATGGCGGGAGTTCGCTGTGGTTGACGAGTCGCAGGTGCGCCGGCTCGATCTGGACGCGCTACCGGACCCCGCCGCGCACCTCTCCCAGGGCGCGACGGCCTGGGGCGCGCTGCGCCGGGCCGCCGAAGTCCGCCCGGGGGACACGGTGTTCGTCTCCGGCGCGGCCGGCGGTGTGGGCAGTATGGCCGGGCAGCTGGCGCGGCGGCTGGGCGCCGCCCGGGTGGTCGGCAGCACCGGTTCGGAGCGCAAGGCCTCCCGGCTGCGCGCGGAGTTGGGGTACGACGACACCATCGTGCGCGGTGCCGGCCCGATCGAGCGGCAGCTGCGCCGGGCCGCCCCGGACGGCATCGACGTACTGCTCGACACCGTGGGCGGCGAGCAGTTGACCGCGGCGCTCGCGGTGGCCCGCCCCGACGCCCGCTTCGCGCTGGTCGGCGCGCTCTCCAGTCAGCTGGGCGCGACCGGCGGCAGCACCGCCCCGGTGGAGCTGGACACGGGGCTGATCATCACGCGGCGGGTGGCGCTGCGCGGATTCGGGCTGCATGCGCACCCGGATCTGCCGCAGGAGTGGGCGAAGGAGTTCGGCCAGGGCCTGCGGGACGGCTCCCTGGTCTTCCCGCACGCCCTGCTGAAGGGCATCGAGCAGGCCCCGCGGGCGCTGTGCGAGCTCACCCAGGGCCGCCATATCGGGGCCGTGCTGGTCGAGTTGTGATCCGCCCGCGCCCGCTCGTGGCGTACGGTCCCTGACGGCCTGCGGGTCAGCCGGCGGCCGGCAGGCGTGCCGGCTCGGGCAGGCCGCCGGCCGGGATCCGCTCCGGCGAGGCCGACAGCAGCCCCCACAGGCCGACCACGGCCTCCCGGTCCCACCACGTCCCGTCCTCGCCGCCCAGATGCAGCAGGCCCACCACGATCGAGGTCAGCAGCTGGGCGGTGCGGCGCGGTTCGGCGTCCGAGGTGTCCACCGCGCTCGGCCGGCCCGGCTCGCCGGTCCCGCAGGTCACCGCCTTGTCGAGGAAGAGCGCGTACCAGCGCTGCTCCAGGGCGTAGATGCCGAGACCCGGTGCGGTCTCCGGCCGCAGGCGCAGTCCGGCGCGCAGTACGGCGTCCGACTCCACCCGGCCGAACAGCTCGACGGCGAAGTCCTGCACGGCGGTCGCCAGCGGCTGCGGGGAGCGGGCGAAGCCGTTCTCGATCTCCTGCAGGGTGGCGAGTGCGGCGTCGCGCACCGCGAGGGTGAGGTCGTCCTTGGACGTGAAGTGGAAGTAGAGGGCTCCTTTGCTCAGCCGGGCCCGCCGGCTGATCTCGACCATGCCCGCGGCGGGAACCCCCTTCTCCAGGAAGGTCTCTGCGGCCGAGCGGATGAGTGCCTGGCGGCTCTGGATGGCGCGATGCTGGGTGGGCACGGTGTCCGTCCCGTCTCTAGTACGGCTGCGAAGCTGATTGCAGTCTACATAGAAAACCAACCATGCGGTTCGATATGGTCGGGGTGAATGGCCTGAACTCGTACGCCCTGGCGAGAAGCTGACGTCCGGCCGCGGATTCCGGGCCTCCGGTGGCGCCTGCGAGCGCTGTGTCGCCAGTCTGGCCTTGCGAGGGAGCGTTGTCGACCCGTCAGGATGTGACAAAGGCACATTGACAAACAGCGCAGGCGGTTTTTAAATCTCCGAAGGCGGTAAACGGGACGATCCGTTCCGATGTAGCCGCCGCGACGGTCGCGTACCGCCCTTGGACAGCGAGTGCGCCATGGCGAGACCGCCTCTGCCCCTTACCAGTCGCCGACCGCAGGCCGCCCAACCAGCCGAGCCAGCAACGTCACCCGAAACCCCCGCACCCCGCACCCCCATCGGAATCCGGAAAGGTCTCCAGCCATGCGCGTAGCAATGGAAGTCGGCGAACGTCCCGCGAGAGGCGCACGGGGCGCAGGAGGCGAGACGATCAGGGCCGCTGTCTTCGATCTGGACGGCACCCTCGCCAACACCATGCCGGCGATCAGCAAGCTGCTGGTCAAGGTGGCCTCGGAGCAGGGCTGTTCGGTGACCGCGCGGCAGGCGGCCTCCGCCATCGGCAAACCCCCCGGCCCCGCCTTCGGCCGGCTGCTGGGCAAGCCCGAGGACGACGGCCGGGTGCAGGCCGCCATCTCCCGATACCGCGAGCTGTTCTCCTACGAGGTGCTGTGCCAGGGGCCGCAGCTGCTCTTCCCCGGCGTGACGGCGGGGCTGTCCGCGCTGCGCGCCCACGGTGTCGAGCTGGCCGTCGCCACGTCCAAGACCACCCGCAGCGCCGAGGCGCTGCTCGACGTCATGGGCATCCGCGACCTGGTCGGCCCGGTCATCGGCCAGGACATGGTCCGGCGCGGCAAGCCGCACCCGGAGATGGTGCTGCGGGCGGCCGGCCGGCTGGGTGTCGCGCCCTGGCAGAGCGCGTATGTGGGGGACACCGTGGGGGACATGCGGATGGCGGTCACCGCGCGGATGGCGCCGGTCGCGGTGACCTACGGCGTCGGCACGTTCGGCGAGCTGGCCGCGGTCGCCGGCACCCGGATGTGCAGCTCGTTCAAGGACGTGGTCTCGGTGATCGCCGCGGCCCGGCCGCGGCCGGCCGTCGCGGTGGGGGCTCAGGCGCGCCGCCGCTGAGGCGCGGACGCCTTACGGACCGGCGGTCGCCTGCTGCGCGTAACGGGCGCCCGTGGTCCGCAGCATGCCGTGCAGTCTGCTGAACACCTCTGCCGCGCGGCCGCCCGGCCAGTCCTCCGGAAGGAGGGGAGAGGGCAGTCCGGGATCGGCGTACGGGAGGCGACGCCAGGCGTCCAGGGCCAGCAGATAGTCGTGGTAGGCCGCCTCCGGCGGCACCGTGCGCCGTCGTGACCAGCGGCGCAGGACCGGCTCCTGTTCGTCCAGGAAGGCGCGGTACTGCGCGGCGATGGCGTCCAGGTCCCACCAGCGTGCCACCGCGTCCGCCGTGGCGGCGAAACCGGCGTGCGCGCCGGTGAACAGATCGACGTACGGGGCCAGTTGCAGCCGCTCCAGGGTGTGCCGGGTCTCCTCGTAGAGCTGTGCGGGGGCGATCCACACGCCCGGTGCGGCGGTGCCGAAGCCGAGCCGGGCCAGCCGGGAGCGGAGCAGATGCCGTTTGTGCCGTTCCTGCTCGGGGACGGAGAACACGGCCAGCACCCAGCCGTCGGAGGACCGCGCGGCCGGCCGGCCGAAGATCCGCCGGTCGCCGTCCTCCAGGAGCTCGCGGGCCGCGTCGGACAGTCCGTAGGCGGCCGCCCCGGTGGCCGTACGCGCGGGGACCAGCAGCCCGCGCCGCTTGAGCCGGGAGACCGCGGAGCGCACCGACGGCGGATCCACCCCCAGCGCCCCGAGCAGCCGGATCAGCCCGGCGACCGGCACCGCAGCGGCCGCCCCGTCCGCCGCGCCGGGCTCACCGCGCCCGTAGGCGCCGTAGAACGTGACGATGAGGGACCGCGGGGTGTGCTGTGCTTGCTGGTCGATCACCGGGTCACTCTAGAGGGGGGCACGCAACCGGAACCGCTGGAGCTTGCCCGTAGGGGTGCGGGGGAGGGCGGTGTGGAAGACGATCTCGCGGGGGCATTTGTAGGGCGCGATACGGGTCTTGGTGAAGGCGCGCAGCGCGGCGACGGTGTCCGCCCCCTCGGGGACGCCGGCCCGCAGCACGACATGGGCGACAACGACCTGTCCGCGGTCCTCGTCTGCCCGCCCGACCACCGCGGCCTCGGTCACGTCGGGGTGCTGCAGCAGGGCGTCCTCCACCTCGGGGCCGGCGATGTTGTAGCCGGCAGAGATGATCATGTCGTCCGCGCGGGCGACGTAGCGGAAGTAGCCGTCGGGCTCGCGGACATAGGTGTCACCGGTGAGGTTCCAGCCGCCCCGGACGTACTCGGTCTGCCGGGCGTCGGCGAGATAGCGGCAGCCGGTGGGCCCGCGTACGGCCAGCAGGCCAGGTTCGCCGTCCGGTAGCGGTGTGCCGTCCGCGCCCACCACCCGGGCCTGGAAACCCGGCACCGGCAGCCCCGTCATACCCGGCCGGACGGCCTCGTCGGCGGCCGAGATGAAGATGTGCAGCAGCTCCGTGGCGCCGATGCCGTTGATGATCCGCAGGCCGGTCGCCCCGTACCAGGACTGCCAGGTCGCGGCGGGCAGGTTCTCACCGGCCGACACGCACCGGCGCAGCGAGGAGACGTCGTGCCCGTCGAGCTCGGACAGCATCGCCCGGTAGGCGGTCGGCGCGGTGAACAGCACCGAGATGCGGTGCGCCGCGATATCGGCGAGCAGCCGTCTGGGCCCGCCCCAGTCGGCGAGCAGCGTCGAGGCACCGGCCCGCAGCGGGAAGACCACCAGCCCCCCGAGGCCGAAGGTGAACCCCAGGGGCGGGCTGCCGGCGAACACGTCGTCGGGGGACGGGCGCAGCACCCGTGCCGAGAAGGTGTCCGCGATGGCGAGGACATCGCGGTGGAAGTGCAGACAGCCCTTGGGGCGGCCGGTGGTGCCCGAGGTGAAGGCGATCAGCGCCACGTCGTCGGCCGAGGTCGCCACCGCGGTGTACGGCGCGCCGCCGGGCCGGGCCAGCTGGTGCAGATCGTCCGGACCGTCCCCGCCGTAGGTCGTGATCCGCAGCCCCGGGACCCCGGCCGCGGCGAGGTCGTCGACGGAGCGGACGTCGCACAGCGCGTACCGCACCTGGGCGATCTCGCAGATCGTGGCGAGCTCCTTGGGGCGCTGCGCGGCCAGGACGGTCACCGCGACCGCCCCCGCCTTCATCACGGCGAGCCAGCAGGCGGCCAGCCACGGGGTGGTGGGACCGCGCAGCAGCACGCGGTTGCCCGGCAGGACCCCGAGCCGGTCGGTGAGCACCCGGGCGATCGCGTCGACCTGCGCCCGCAACTGCCCGTAGGTCCACACCGGCCCGCTCGTGTCGCGCACCGCGGGACGGTCCGCGCCGAGCCGCGCGATGGTGCCGTCGAGGAGTTCGGCGCCGCAGTTCAGGCGGTCGGAGTAGCCCAGATCGGTGAGGTGCGGCCACTGCTCGCGGGGCGGCAGCCGGTCGCGCGCGAAGGTGTCGGAGTGGGCCGAGGACCGTAGCTCCATGGCGGATGCGCCCCCTAGGGCGGCCGGGTGGCCGACTCGGTTGGCTGCTCGTC
This sequence comes from Streptomyces sirii, assembly GCF_045690365.1. Taxonomy (NCBI): domain Bacteria; kingdom Bacillati; phylum Actinomycetota; class Actinomycetes; order Kitasatosporales; family Streptomycetaceae; genus Streptomyces; species Streptomyces sirii. Next base: position 6,940,050 of record NZ_CP147982.1, read on the forward strand.
GGGCGCGGCCGGGACCGGTGCGACGAGTGGTCGAGGACTGCCGTTCGGATGCTTCGTCAGCGTAACGTGTTGGTGACGGCAGTCAACAGACCGCGATAGAGGACCGCTACCAGGGAGCCGCCTCGTGACTGTATTCGCGCTGGGACCGGACGAGCGGCAATGGTGCGCCGAGCTGCGCGCCATGACGGCCGAACGGCTGAGCCCGCTGGTGGAGAAGGGCGCGGCGGGCCGGGTCAACCGCCCGCTGGTCGCCACCCTCGGTGAACTGGGCCTGCTGCGCCGCCTGTTCCCCGCCGACGGATCGCTGCGCGCCCTGGACCTGTGCCTGCTGCGGGAATCCCTCGCCCAGGAGTGCACGGAGGCGGAGACCGCGCTCGCGCTCCAGGGTCTGGGCGCCTACCCGATCGTCCAGGCCGGCACCGACGCCCAGCGCGCCCGTTGGCTGCCCGAGGTGGCGGCCGGGCGCGCCGTCGCGTCCTTCGCGCTGAGCGAGCCGGGAGCCGGCTCGGACGCCGCAGCGCTGTCCCTGGCCGCCGAGCCGGACGGCCCCGACGGCTGGCGGCTGACCGGCGAGAAGTGCTGGATCTCCAACGCCCCCGAGGCCGACTTCGCCACCGTCTTCGCCCGCACCGGGGGCGCGGCGGGCGCGCGCGGTGTGACCGCCTTCCTCGTCCCCGCCGACCGGCCCGGCCTGACCGGCGAGCGCCTGGACATGCTCAGCCCGCACCCCATCGGGACGTTGGTGTTCGACGGCACGCCGGTGACCAGGGCGGATGTGCTGGGCGAGGTGGGCTGCGGGTTCGCCGTCGCGATGGCCACCCTGAACCTCTTCCGGCCGAGCGTGGGCGCCTTCGCGGTCGGCATGGCGCAGGCCGCGCTGGACGCGGCGCTGGCGCACGCGGGCGCGCGCACCGCGTTCGGCGGCCCGCTGAAGGACCTGCAGTCCGTGGGCCACCAGCTCGCCGAGATGGCCACCCGGGTCGAGTCCGCCCGCCTACTGGTGTACGCCGCCGCCTCCGCCTATGACACCGGGGCCCCGGACATCGCCCGCCGCTCGGCCATGGCCAAACTGCTGGCGACCGAGACCGCCCAGTACGTGGTCGACGCCGCCGTCCAGATCCACGGCGCCCGCGCGCTGCGCCGCGGGCACCTCCTGGAGCACCTCTACCGGGAGGTCCGCGCGCCGCGCATCTACGAGGGCGCGACGGAGGTGCAGCGCTCCATCATCGCCAAGGAGCTGTACCGGAACTGAACGCCAACCGCCCGTGCCGGTCCCGGACTCCGCCGCGCGGCCCGGCCGCAGCCGGCCTCAGCCGTTGACCTTCCACACACTGCCCAGCGTGCACTTGCCCGACAACGTGCCCTGCTCGCTGGGGCTCTTGATGAACGTGCCGGTCACCGTGGTGGGCAGGGTCTGGCCGGCGGCCACCTTGAGCGACGAGATCTGCACGACGCCGACGTAGCCGCCGGAGGCGTCGGTGAAGCGCACGCTGCCGTTGTAGGTCGCGGGGCTCGTGGTGTTGCCGTTGGTCACGCTCAGCTTGGCGGTCAGCGTGGCGGCCGCGCTGTCGACCTGGCAGTCGGTGATGCGGATGTCCGACTCCGGCGGCGTGGTGGACCCGGAGGACGGCGAACCGGTCGTCGTCCCGCTGGTGGTGGTGCCGCTGGTGGTGCTGCCGGAGCTGCTGTATCCGCCGCTGGACGTGCTGCCGGAGCTGTACTCGCCGCCGGAGCTGCTGCTGGAGCTGCTGGAGCTGTGGCTGCCGCCGCAGCCCCCACCGTGCGAACCGCGCGCACCGGTCAGCGCGACGACCACCAGTGCGCACACGGCGACAGCGCGAACATGGCGAATCTTCATCCTGAGTTCTCCCCCGTGACAGGCGGTCGCCTCTGTGGCGGCCGCCGCGGTACGCGTAGCCGTACGCGTACCCGATCGATGACGCGCTCGCGGGTCCCGTCGATGCGGGATTCCTTGACGAGCGCGCGTCAGGCTAGCAAGCGGACGCCCGGACGCCGAATCCCGGGCGGCGGGCGGCCGACGGGCGAGTGTCAGTGGCGGGTGTCAGGCTGAAACCACGAAGGATCCGCGAAGGGAATGGTCATGATCACTACTGACTTCGTCCCCGGCTCCCCGTGCTGGATCGATCTCGGTACGCCCGATGTCGAGGTCGCGGCGGCCTTCTACCGAGCCGTGTTCGGCTGGCGGGCCGAACCGCACGGTGAGCAGGGCGCGAGCGGATACACCCTCTTCCGGCTCGACGGGAAGGCGGTCGGCGCGGTCGGCCCGCTCACCGAGGACGGCGCCCGCTCCGCCTGGACGATCTACTTCCACACTCCTGACGCGGATGCCACGGCCGAGGCGGTGGCGCGGGCGGGCGGCGCGGTCCGCTCGGCGCCGGCCCCGGTCGGGGCGGACGACGGCCGGTTCGCCCAACTCACCGATCCGCAGGGCGCGGAGTTCGCCGTCTGGCAGCCGGCGAGGTATCCGGGCATCGAGGCCGCGGACGGCCCCGGCAGTCTGGGCTGGACGGAGTTGTACACCACCGACCCGGCCGCCGCGCAGACCTTCTACAAGACCGTCTTCGGCTGGCACACCCAGGACATGCAGCTTCCCGAAGGCGGCGGCACCTACACCCTGCTCCGCCCCGCGAACTGCGGTGAGGAACGGATGCACGGCGGTCTCATCGGCGTCCCCGCCGACCTGCTCGGGCCGGGCGGAAAGCCGTACTGGCACCCGGTGTTCGTCTCGAAGGACTGCGATGCCACGGTCGGGCTGGTGACGGGCAACGGCGGCTCGCTGTCGATGGGCCCGGAAACCGCCGAGGACGTCGGCCGGCTGGCCGTCTGCGCCGACTCGTCGGGCGCGGAGTTCGTCGTCCTCACACCGCAGGAGGGCGCTCTGGGCTGAGCGGCCTTCGCCGGAACGGGGCAGGGCGTTCGCCAACTCGCCGTCCACCACGGCAGGTTGGTGCATCGCAAAGCTGGATCTCCCCTCGCCGGAGCGGCCGCACCCCGGCCACCGGCAACTGGGACCACACCACGCGCCTGTGGGACGTGGCCGGCCAACGGAACGTCGCGAGATTCGCCGATACCCACCTCGTCACCGGGCTCGCGTTCAGCCCGGACGGCACCGCGGTCGCCACAGGGAGCGGCGACAACGACGGCACCGTGCAGGTGTGGGGCGTCAAGAACTTCCACCGACGCTCTTACGAGACTCGACCGGCGCCCGCGGCCGCGCGCCCAGATTCGGCGCGTCGATCAACGGGGGTCAGTGAATTTGCGATTAGCCTTTCGTAACTGTACGAGGTTGATCAATTACTGATCGCATCCGTTCGAAAAACACCGGAGATGACATGCACACCTTCCGTAAGGCTGCCGTCGTGGCGGCCGTCCTCGGCAGCGTCGCCTTCCTCGGCGCCGGCTCGGCCCACGCCGACGGCGGCATGCACGGGGGCAAGGGCAGCGCGTTCAACATCAAGCAGGGCAGCTCCTGTCGCTCGCACGACCTGAACGTCGACGTCCTCGGCGAGGTCGGAATCCTCAACGGCGTGCTGGGCAACGCGCTCGGCGGCGAGGGCAGCCCGGGTGCGCAGTCCACCACCATGGGCTCGTCGATGGGCTGCAACAACAGCTTCGCCGACGGTGGCGACAAGGGCGACAAGGGCGACGACAAGGGCGGCAAGGACGACAAGGACGAGAAGGACGAGAAGGGCTACTGAGGGTGGGTGACGGCCCCGGGCAGCCGAGCCGCAGGCTGGGCGCCGGGGGCCCGCTTTCTCCCTTCCGGCAGGGGTCGGGCGTCATCGCCCGGCCCCTGCCGGGCTGCTGAAACGCCGCTGACCAGGTTTCGCGGGGAGGTCTGGTCACCGCCTGGCGTTCGGGCTTCGGCGCCAAGGAGGGGGCGCCCTTCGGTGTTGCCGAGGTGAGCCCGTCAGGGGCCCCGGGGTGCTCTTGAGTCCTGACGGGGGTTCAGCGTGCGGTCTCGGGCTCGACCCGGCAGCACTGCGTGTGCGTTACACCCGGTCTTGGCGACGCGACCAGGAGGCGTTAGGTTAGCCTCACCTAAGCACTTGCCTGAATTCGTGTGTCCGCCAGGCAGTTGTGTACCCCCTGGGAGCATTCGTGACTCGTTCGAGCAAGTCAATCGCGCCGGCGCCGGCGATGGCGTCGGCCGAGCTTGTGATCGAGCACTACGACGGTACGGCCGTCACCTCCGACGTCGGGCGGTGGGCAGGCGTCTACGAGGACGTCTACGCGGATGCGCTGGGCCTCAGTGACCATCAGGATCCGCCCGTCTCGGACCGTCTGCTGCGGCATGCCGAGCGCCCCGGCTTCGGGCTGATGGCGGCTCTGCACGGCGATGAGGTGGCCGGATTCGTCTACGGATACACGCTTCCGCCGGACTCGCTGTGGTGGGACGGCCTGATGCCGGATCCCGGTGCGGAGTTCACCCGCGAGTACCCCGGACGCACGATCGGGGTGTGCGAGTTGCTGGTGCGTCACCGGTGGCGGCGCTCGCGCATCGGGCATGTGCTCTTCGAGGCGTTTCTCGCGGAGCGCCCGGAGGAGCGTGCGGCGGCCTTCGTGTCCGAGGGCAACGACGTGATGCTCGCCACGTACGCCAAGTACGGCTTCACGCCCGTCGGTCGGATGGAGCCGTACCCGGGCTGGCGCCCCCATGTGGCGATCGTGCGCCCGCTCGACGGAGTGCGCCCGCTCGCCGGTGTGCGTCCGCTCGGCCGTGGCTGAAGGCCCTTGCCGCTCCCGGCCCGCCCGGAAACCGAACTTTTTCCCTGTCCCCGCCCCCGACCTGAGGCATCACCGTGTCCATAGAGTTGCCGCCGTCCGCAGCCCCGCGATCCGTTTACCCCGTCGACGTGGTCCCGGAGAGGGTTCGCGGTCGTCTTCTGGAACTGGCGCAGTCCGAGACGCCGGTCTCCACGTATGTGTACGACGGGAACGTCGCCGCCGAGCGTGCGCGAGAGCTGCGCAGCGCCCTTCCCGACTGGGCGGCCGTCTACTACGCCGTGAAGGCGAACTCCTTCCCCGGGGTCGTCGCGGCACTGGCGCCGTACGTCGACGGGTTCGAGGTCGCCTCCCGCTCGGAGCTCGAACTCGCCCTGTCGACCAAGCCGGTTGCCGAGGGAGCCACCGCCCCCGTGGTCGCCGCGGGGCCCGCGAAGTCCGTTCCGGTCCTGACCGCCCTGGTCCGGGCCGGGGTCGAGGCGATCAACGCCGAGAGCCTGCTCGAACTGCACCGGATCAGCCGGATCGCGGTTGCGGAGGGCGTCCGCGCCAAGGTGGCGCTGCGCGTCAACCCGGAGACGATCCCGGTCACCGGCTCGCTGCACATGGGCGGTGTGCCCTCCCAGTTCGGTGTGGCGGAGCCGGATGTGCCCGGTGTGCTGCGCGCGGCGGCCGTGCTGCCCGGCCTGGACCTGGTCGGTTTCCATATCCACGCCGCCTCCAACAACCTCGACGCCGACTCCCATGCCGCGTATCTGCGCTGGTGCGTGGAGTGGAGCGTGCGGACCGCCCGCGAGAACGGGATCGACCTGCGCCATGTCGACATCGGCGGCGGCATCGGCGTCGCCTTCGAGATCGGTGAGAAGCCCTTCGACGTCGTCCGCTTCGGGGAACTGGCCGCGCAGGTGGAGGTCCCCGAGGGCGTCAAGGTCGTGCTGGAGCCCGGCCGTTTCCTGGTCACCGACTGCGGCTGGTACGCCGCCGAGGTGACCGACGTGAAGGCGTCGTACGGCGAGTCGTTCGTCGTGCTCCGCGGCGGCATCAACCACTTCCAGCTGCCCACCTCCTGGGACATCGTGCACAACGTCGCGGTCCTGCCCGTCGAGGACTGGCCCGACGGCTGCCCCCGTCCCGCCGCCGAGGGCACCCGGGTGACCGTCGTCGGTGAACTGTGCACCCCCGAGGACACCCTGCTGCGCGACGTGAAGGTGGACCGGGTGCGCGCCGGCGACCTGGTCGTCTTCCCCAACGCGGGCTCCTACGGCTGGGAGTTCGCCATGCACGGCTTCCTCGGACACCCGGTCGCCGAACGACTTCTGCTCTGAACGAGCACCCGGCCGCCGCGGCTCGTCCCCGCGGCGCTACCGCCACCGTGCCACGCCTCCTTCGGCCCCACCGGTGCGGCCACCCCCGCTTATGTCCCCCTCCTTGGAGCCAGCCCTCATGACCCTGCAGCCCACCGACCTGCCCGCGGCACAGCGGACCGCACCCAGCGGAGCGGCCATCCTGGAGCGCCAGCGCGGACGCGAATCCGCCGCCCGCACCTACGCCCGCTCGTTCCCCATCGTCCCGGCCCGCGCCCAGGGCATGACGATCGAGGACACCGACGGCCGCCGCTACCTCGACTGCCTCTCCGGCGCCGGCACGCTCGCCCTCGGCCACAACCACCCCGTCGTGCTGGAGGCCATCCAGCGGACCGTCAGCAGCGGTGCCCCGCTCCACGTCCTGGACCTGGCCACCCCGGAGAAGGACGAGTTCACCGACGCGCTCTTCGCCACGCTGCCCGGCGACTTCGCCGACAAGGCCCGTATCCACTTCTGCGGGCCGGCCGGAACCGACGCCGTCGAGGCCGCGCTCAAGCTGATGCAGACGGCCACCGGACGCCGCGGCGTGCTGGGCTTCACCGGCGCCTACCACGGCATGACCGCGGGCGCGCTGGCCGCCTCCGGAGGTGTCGGTACGAAGACGCCGGTGCCCGGGATCGCCGCGGACGTGACCCGGCTTCCCTACCCGTACAGCTACCGCTGCCCGTTCGGCGTCGGCGGCGAGCGCGGTGCGCAGATCTCGGCCGACTACGTCGAGCGGCTGCTGGCCGACCCCAACGGCGGAGTGGTGCCGCCCGCCGCGATGATCCTGGAAGCGGTGCAGGGCGAGGGCGGCGCGGTGCCCGCCCCGGACGTCTGGCTGCGCGAGATGCGGCGGATCACCGCCGAGCGCGAGATTCCGCTGATCGTCGACGAGGTGCAGACCGGCGTCGGCCGCACCGGCGCCTTCTGGGCCGTGGAGCACAGCGGGATCGTGCCGGACGCCATGGTGATGTCCAAGGCGATCGGCGGCAGCCTGCCGCTGGCGGTCATCGTCTACCACGAGGACTACGACGGCTGGCTGCCCGGCGCGCACACCGGCACCTTCCGCGGCAACACCCTGGCCATGGCGACCGGTACCGCCACGCTGCGGTACGTCTCCCGCGAGGGCCTGGTCGAGCGGGCCGCGGCCGTCGGCGCCCGGATGACCGAGCGGCTGACCGCGCTGCGCTCCGAACTGCCGGTGATCGGCGACGTCCGCGGCCGCGGCCTGATGATCGGCGTCGAGCTGGTCGACGCCGAGGCCGAGCCGGACGCGTGCGGCGCCCGGCCGTTCGCCCCGCAGCTGGCCGCGCAGGTCCGTGACGCCTGCCTGGAGCGTGGCCTGATCGTCGAACTCGGCGGCCGCTTCGACTCCACGGTGCGGCTGCTGCCGCCGCTGATCATCACCGACGAGCAGGTCGAGGCCGTACTGGACCGGCTGACCGACGCCATCGCCGCAGTGACGGCCACTCAGAACGCGGGAGCGGGAGCATGACCGGCAAGGTGCATGAACTGTCCGCGGCCGGCGGGGAATCCGCGGTCGCCGGCGACGCGGAGGACCGCCACGGTCTGCGGCTCGTCCCCGAACCGGCCGCCCCACCGGCCGACGCGCTGGACGAGGAGATGGCCGGACTGCTGCGCGAGGTCGCTCCGGCCTCGTCCGGCGCCCCGAACACCGCGCTGTCCGGGGGCACGGGCGGCCCCGGCGCGCTCACTCCGCTGCTGCGCACCGTCCTTGCCGCCCTCGCCGAAGGCGCCGAACGGCGCGGCGGACCGCTGGCCGCCGGGACGCCCGCGGAACTGGCCGCCGACGTCGCCCGGGTGTTCGCCGAGGCGGACGGCGACGATGCCCTGGGCAGGCTCACCGACGTCCTCGCGCACGGCAGCGCCGACCCGGCCGACCCGGCCTGCGCGGCGCATCTGCACTGCCCGCCGCTGGCCGTCGCCGTCGCCGCCGACCTCGCCGTCTCCGCGCTCAACCCGTCCCAGGACTCCTGGGACCAGGCACCCGCCGCCACCGCCCTGGAGACGCTGCTGCTGGGGGAGTTGGCGCAGCTCGTCGGTTACGACCCGGCCGAGGCGGCCGGTGTCCTCACCTCGGGCGGCACCGAGTCCAACCTCATGGGCCTGATGCTCGCCCGCGACCGCGTGCTCGGCCGGGAGAGCGGGCGCCAGATCGAGCTGAGCGGTGTACCGGGCGGCGGCCCCCGGCCACGGATCTTCACCTCCGCCGCCGCGCACTTCTCGGTGCAGCGGTCGGCGGCCCTGCTGGGCCTCGGCGAGGACGCGGTCGTCCCCGTCCCCGTGGACGACCGGCTGCGGCTGAAGCCCAGGGCGCTGGCCGCGGCCCTGAGCGCCTGCGTCGCGGAGGGCGACATCCCCGTGGCGATCGTGGCCACCGCCGGCACCACCGACACCGGGGCCGTCGACCCGCTGCGCACCTGTGCGTCACTGGCCGCCGAGTACGGCGCCTGGCTCCACGTGGACGCCGCGTACGGCGGCGGCGCGCTGCTGTCCGACCGGCTCGCCCCGCTGATGGGCGGGATCGCGCTGGCCGACTCGGTGTCGCTGGACTGGCACAAGCTGGGCTGGCAGCCGGTCGCGGCGGGCATCTTCCTCGTCAGGCGGGCGGAGACCTACGCGTCGCTGGCCCGGCGGGCGGTCTACCTCAACCCGCAGGACGACGAGGAGGCCGGCTACCCCAGCCTGCTCGGTCTCTCGCTGCGCACCACCCGCCGTGCCGACGCCTTCAAGATCGCCGTCACGCTGCGGACGCTGGGCCGCGCGGGCCTGGGCCGTCTGGTGGACGCCTGCCACGAGCTGGCGCACTCCGGGGCGGCGGCGGTCCGTGCCCACCCGCGACTGGAACTGCACGCCGCCCCGATCCTGACGGCGTTTCTGTTCCGCTATCTGCCCGAGAACACCGACCCGGAGCACACCGACCGCGTCAACGCGGCATTGCGGCGCAGGCTGCTGCGCGAGGGGCGGGCGGTCGTCGGCCGCACCGAACTGCCGGGCGAGGGACCGGGCCGGGTACGCCTCAAGCTCACCCTGCTCAACCCGCACACCACCACCGACGAGGTCCAGCGGCTGCTGGACGCGGTCGTGGCGGCCGGCCGGGCCGAGGAGCAGCGGTGAACCACCCCGTCGAAGCCCGCCCCACGGACACGGCCCCGGCCCTGCCCGAGCCCGCCAACGGTCCCGACCCGCTCGACGACGCCGACGCCCTGCGCGCGGGCGACGCGGCGGCGATGGAGACGCTGCTGCGCGCCTACGTACGCGAGACCGGTACCGCGGTTCCCGCCACCGGCCAGGCGCTCCTGCTGGACCTGCCGGCCAGTCAGCTGACCCTGTCGGTGCCCGTCCGGTACCGGTCGGCCACCGGCTGGCACCGCTTCGGAGCGCCCCGCCTGGCCGCCGCCGGCGACGGCAGCGGCCTGCCCGCCGACGCCTCGCTGGTGGCGGCGGCGCTGATCCGCGAGACCACCCTGGGCCGTGGCGCACCGCCGCACCACGGCGCCGACGCGGCCGCGCGGGTGCTCAACTCCGCGCGGCGCACCGCCGCCCACATCGAGCACCGGCGTGCCGAGGCCCCCGACGCCCAGGGCCCGACGCCGTTCCTCGACAGCGAGCAGGCCCTGCTGCTGGGACACCCGTTCCATCCCGCGCCCAAGAGCCGCGAGGAGGCGTCGGAAGCGGAACTGGCGGCGTACTCGCCCGAGTTGCGCGGCTCCTTCGCGCTGCACTGGTTCGCCGCCCACCCCGAGATCGTGGTCGGCGAGAGCGCGGACGGCCGGCCGGTCGCCGAGCGCTTGCGCCCGCTCGCCGCCGGGCTCGGCCTGCCCGAGGGCATGGTGCCGGTGCCCGCGCATCCCTGGCAGGCCCGCGAGGTGCTGGGCCGCCCGGAGGTCGCCGCCCTCGTCGACGCCGGGCTGCTGCGCCCGCTCGGCGCGGCCGGGCCCGCGTGGTACCCCACGTCCTCCGTGCGGACCGTCCAGCGGCCGGACGCCGAGGTGATGCTGAAGCTGTCCCTGGGCATGCGGATCACCAACTCCCGCCGCAACAACCTGCGCAGCGAGATGCGGCTGGGCGTCCGGGCCGCCCAGCTCCTGGCCGCCGGCCCCGCCGACTGGCTGCGCGCCGAGCACCCCGAGTTCGGCATCCTGCGCGACTTCGCCTGGATATCGGCCGGTGCGGACGGTCCGGAGACCGGTCTGGAGACCGCGATCCGCGACAACCCCTTCCGGGGCGGCGGTCGGCCCGAGGGGTTGTGCGTGGCCGGACTGCTGGCCGAGCGGACCGGTCCCGGCGACGGCACACCGCCCCGCCACCGCGCCCTGCTGAGCGCGGCGGTCGAGCGCGCCGCGGGTGCGCTCGGCATCTCCACCGCCGAGGCGTCGGCGCGCTGGCTGGAGCGCTATCTGGACGTCCTGGCCGTACCCCTGATCCGCCTCCAGGCCCGGTACGGCATCGCCCTGGAGCCGCACCACCAGAACACCCTCGTCGCCCTCGACGCCGACGGACTGCCCTGCGCGGGCTGGTACCGCGACAGCCAGGGCTACTACCTGGCCGAGTCCCGCACCGCCGACATCGAACGGCTGCTGCCCGGGGCGACCGACGGCGTCGACCTGGTCTTCGAGGACGCCTTCGTCGACGAACGCGTCGCCTACTACCTGGGCATCAACAACCTCCTGGGGCTCATCGGCGCGTTCGGCGCGCTCGGTCTGGCCGACGAGGGCGACCAACTGCGCGTCCTGCGCGGGGCACTTGCGCGGCTGCGCACGGCCGAGCCCGCCGCCCAGGGACTGCTGGACCTGCTGCTCGACGCGCCCGTACTGCGCTGCAAGGGCAACTACCTCACCTGCGTGGACGGACTCGACGAACTGGTCGGCGACGTTCACACCCAGTCCGTCTACATCGATCTCCCCAACCCCCTCACGGAGGCACAGCGGTGACCGCGCCCTCGACTTCCCCCGACCACAACGCCCCCTACGACCTGGTCGGTGTCGGCATAGGCCCGTTCAACCTGTCGCTCGCCGCGCTGGCCGACGGCGCGCCCGGCTTCCGTTCGCTCTTCCTGGACGCCAAGCCGGCGTTCTCCTGGCACCCCGGCCTGCTGATGGAGGGCACCACCCTCCAGGTGCCGTTCCTCGCCGACCTGGTCACCATGGCCGACCCGACCAGCCCGTGGTCGTATCTGAACTACCTCCGCGCCCACGACCGGATGTTCAAGTTCTTCTTCTCCGAGCGCTTCCACATCCCGCGCCGCGAGTACGACCACTACTGCCGCTGGGTCGCCGAGCGGCTGCCCTCCTGCCGCTTCGACGCGGCCGTCACGGCGCTGGAGTGGGACGAGGCGGCGGACGCCTTCGCCGTCACCCACCGCTCCGCGGCCGGTGCGCAGACCCGCGTCCTGGCCCGCCAGGTCGTCCTCGGTGTGGGCACCAACCCCGTCGTGCCCGAGCCGCTGCGCCCGCTGCTGACCGACGCCCACGCCGGCCGCGTCCTGCACAGCGCCGACTACCGCACCCACCGCACCCGCCTCGCCGCGGCCGACGACGTCACCGTCGTCGGCGCGGGCCAGTCCGGCGCCGAGGTCGCGCTCGACCTGCTGCGCAACCAGGACGGCGAGGGCAACGGCGGCCCGTACGTGCGCTGGCTCGCCCGGACCACCGCGTTCGCGCCCATGGAGTACTCCAAGATCGGCCTGGAGCACTTCACCCCGGACTACATCCGCTACTTCCGCGGGCTGCCCGAGGCCACGCGCGAGCGGCTGACGGCCGAGCAGTGGCAGCTCTACAAGGGGGTCAGCGAGGAGACGCTGGGCGAGATCTACGACGAGATGTACGAGCGCACCATCGGCGGCGGCGCGCCGCGCGCCGCGCTGCACCCGGCCGTGGAGGTCGTCGCGGCCGAGGCCGACGGCGACGGATACCGGCTCGCCTGCCGCAGCCGGCAGCAGGACGAGCTCTTCGAGATCCGCACCTCGGCCGTGGTCTGTGCCACCGGCTACGCCGCCTCCCGCCCCGCCTTCCTGGAGACGATGGCCGACCTGGTCGACTGGGACGACAGGGGCCGCTACCAGGTCGACGGCGACTACCGGGTCGCGCTCGACCCCCGGGTCTCGGGCTCCCTGTACGTCCAGAACGCCGAGATGCACACGCACGGTGTGGGCGCACCCGACCTCACCCTGGGCGCCTGGCGCGCCGCGACCATCCTCAACGCCGCCGCCGGACGCACCCTCCTGCCCAGCGCCCCGCGGCAGGCGTACACCACCTTCGGCGCACCGCAGGAGCCGGCGACCGTCCCGGCCCAGGCGCCCGCCGCCGTCCCCGCACCGGCAAAGACACCGCGATGACGGCCGCGGAGACGAAGAACGGCGCGCCGGCCCGTGACGGGTCGGCGCGCCGCGCCAAGTCCGTGCTCCTGTCGGTCATCGGCCTCCATCTGGTCGCCGAGACCGCGCTGACGCCGTTCCTGCCGCAGCTCTTCGAGCGGCTGTACGGGATCGAGGACCCCGAGGCGACCGGGCTGTACATCTGGATCTGCCGGATCGCCGGCCTCCTCGCCCTCCCGCTGTGGGGACTGGCGGCCCGGCGCTGGTCCCTGCACCGACTCGTGCTGGCCGGACTGTGCGGCTCCGCCGTCCTCGACCTGCTCCTGGGCATGGCCCCCAGCTACCCGGCGTACCTGGCCCTGTCCACCTTGATCGTCACGACCAACAGCGCACTCCTGCTGGCCTATCCGGCGTTCATCGCCGAGCACGGCGACGAGTCGTCCGAGGACGGCACCCGGGCGCGGCTCACCGGTATCTGCTCGCTCGTGATCGTCTTCCATCTGTCGGTGGTCGTCTCCACGATGGTGGGCGCCGGCGTCCTCGCCCTGCCGGAACCCCGCATCGGCATCTCGGCGTTCGCGGTGCTGGACACCCTGCTGGCCGTGTTCACGTACCGGATCCTGGGCAAGCGCCCCGACACCCGGGAGGACAGGGCCGGCGACGCCCGCGAGGACGGCGCCGCCGCACCTCGTACGCGCCGCCTGCCGTGGCTCATGGTGCTGGCCTACGTCGCGCTGATCGGCGTCGCGTTCGACTTCTCGGTCAACGTGGCGCGACCCTTCTTCACCGAGTTCGCCGAGGGCTTGGGCAGCGGCTCGGTCGGCGGCGCGGTGCTGTTCTTCCTGCCGAGCCTGTCCGCGCTGGCCGCCCTGCCCGCTGTACGCCGCTGCCACGACCTGCTCGGCGAGCGGCTGCTGCCGCTGTCCCTGGCGGTGGGCGCGGCCGGGCTGGCCTGGAGCTGGTTGGCCGGCTCGCTGCCCGGACTGGTCGGCGGGCGACTGCTCTTCGGCGTCGGTCTGGGGCTGGGGCAAGTGGCCGTCGAACTGCGCATGTTCCGTGCGACCGGAACGCAGGGCCCGGCGTTCACCGCCGTGGAGACCGCCCGGTCCGCCGGTCTGCTGGCCGCACCGATCGCCGCCACGGCAGCCGTCTCGTACGATCTCGCACTCCCGCTGGCCGTCGCCGCGGCCGTCCAGGCCCTTGCCGCCGTGGTGTCCCTGCGGAGCCCGCGGACCGCAGCCATCGCCACGGCACCGCTCACGCCGGTCGCGGACGCACCGCAGACCACCGGCATGCCCGCCGTGCCCGTGCGGATCCGGCGCGGGACGCATCCGTCCGCGCAGGCCGCCGACCGCCCCCTGACCGCCGCCACCGCCGCCCCCGCGCACTCCGAGGAGAACCACCGATGAACCGCACCACACGAGACGCCTGGGCGCAGGCGGGCCGACGGCTGCTCGCCAAGGCCGTAGAGGAGTTCGCCTACGAGGAGCTGCTCGTCCCCGAGCCCGACACCTCGGCCGACACCCCCGACGCCTACCGGCTGGACTTCACCGACGGCGTGCACTGGACGTTCCGGGCGAGCCGCGGCACCTTCGGCACCTGGCGGCTGGTGCCCGGCACCCTGCGGCGGCACCCCGCGCCCGGGGAGGGCGAGAGCGGCCCCGAGCGGCTGCTGCTCGACGCCCGCCCGGTCCTGGGCTGGGACGGCCCCACCACGGCGGAGGTCCTGCGGGAGATGACCGCCACCCGGCGGGCCGAGGCCGAGGTCATCGCCCGCGCCCTGCCCGCCGCCGCCCTCGCCGACCTGGACCACCTCGACCTCGAAGGTCACCAGGACGGTCACCCCTGCATGCTCCTCAACAAGGGGCGGCTGGGCTTCTCCGCCTCCGACGCCGCCGCCTACGCCCCCGAGGCGGCCGGGACGGTGCACCTGCTGTGGGCCGCCGTCCACGGCAGCCTCGCCACCTACTCCGGCAGGGACGGTGTGGACAGTCTGGACGCGGACACCCTGCTGGGCGAGGAACTGGACGAGGACACCCGCAAGCAGTTCGCGGCCGTCCTCCAGGAGACCTGCGCCGAAACCGGCTATCACACCGTCGACTTCCACTGGCTGCCGGTGCACCCCTTCCACTGGGACGAGGCCGTCGCCACCCTCTTCGCCCCCTACCTCGCCGACGGCCGGATCGTGCTGCTCGGCGAGGGCCCCGACCGCTACCGGCCGCTGCAGTCCATCCGCACGCTGGCCAACCTCGACCATCCGCACCGCCGCAATGTGAAGGTGCCGCTGTACATCCGCAACACCCTCGTCTGGCGCGGTCTGTCCACGAAGCCGACCGAGGCGGCGCCGGACGTCAGCGCCTGGCTGCACGCGGTCCGCGACGCGGACCCGTACCTGCGCGACGAGCTGCGCTTCCACCCGCTGGGCGAGGTCGCGGGCGTGGCCGTGCGCCACCCGCTGTACGAGTCCGTCAAGGACGCCCCGTACCGCTACCACGAACTCCTCGGTGCCGTCTGGCGCGAGCCGGTGGCGGCGCTGCTGGGCGAGGGCGAGCAGGCCCGCACCATGGCCGCGCTGCTCAAGGTCGGCTCGGACGGCCGGGCACTGGCCGGCGAACTGGTCGAGCGGTCCGGGCTCGCCCCGCGGGCCTGGCTGGAGCGCTTCTTCTCGGCGCTGCTGCCCGGCCTGCTGCACTACCTCTACCGGTACGGCACGGCGTACTGCCCGCACGGCGAGAACACCGTCGTCCTCTACGACGCCGCGGACACCCCGATCGGCATCGCCGTGAAGGACTTCGCCGAGGACGTCAACCTGCTGCCCGGCGAGCACCCCGAGTACGCCGGACTCTCCGAGCGCGCCGACGCGCTGCTGCTGCGCTGGCCCGCGGGCGAGCTGGCGCACTCCCTCCTCAGCGCCGTCTTCGCCGGGCACTTCCGGTTCTTCGCCCCGCTGGTCGCCGAGCACCTGGGCGTACCGGAGGACGAGTTCTGGGGCCTGGTCCGCGCCGAGATCGAGCGCTACCACGCCCGCTTCCCCGAACTGGCCGACCGCTTCGGGGAGTTCGGGCTGCTCGCCCCCGAGTTCGACCGGGTGGCGCTCAACCGGGAGCAGCTGCTCGGCGGCGGCTTCCACGACCGCGCCGAGAAGGACGAGGGCTTCGACGTCGTCCACGGCGCCCTCACCAACCCCCTCGCCACCGCGACCGCCCCCGCGCGAGACCCCCAGGAGCAGATATGACCACCTCGCCGTACGCACACCTGCGCGCCGAGGCCGACGCAGGACGACTCGAGGACGTGATCGTCAGCGTCCCGGACCTCCAGGGACGGCTCCAGGGAAGCCGGCTGTCCGTGCCGTACTTCCTCGACGAGGCGGCGGAGCAGGGCTTCGGCGCCTGCCTCTACCTCCTCGCCTCCGACGTCGAGATGAACACCGGCGCCGGCTATGCCATCGACGCCTGGCAGAGCGGTTTCGGCGACTTCGTGCTGCGCCCCGACCCGGCGACCCTGCGCACCCTGCCGTGGGACGAGGGCAGCGCGCTCGTGCTCGCCGACGCGGTCTGGCCGGACGGCCGGGCGGTCGAGGTGGCCCCTCGCCAGGTGCTGCGCACACAGCTGGACCGGCTGGCCGAGCGCGGACTGACCGCGTTCGCGGGCACCGAGCTGGAGTTCCTGGTCTTCCGCGAGACGTACCGCCAGGCGTGGGACCGGCGCTACCACGGTCTGGAGACGGCCACCGCCTACAACGTCGACTACTCCCTCCAGGGCCTCGCCGAGATCGAGCCGGTGGTGCGCCGTATCCGCCGGGAGATGGTGCGGGCCGGGCTCACCATGGAGACCGCGCGCGCCGAATGCCACGCCGGCCAGTACGAGATCGTCTTCCGTTACGACGAGGCGATGACCACCTGCGACAACCACGTCTTCTTCAAGAACGGCGCCAAGCAGATCGCCGCGCAGGAGGGCGTCGCGCTCACCTTCATGCCCAAGTTCGACGAGGGCGAGGGCAATTCCTGCCACATCCACCTGTCGCTGCGCGGCACCGACGGATCGGCCGTACTGGCCGATCCGGCCGCGGACGACGGCATGTCCGAGCTGATGCGCCACTTCGTGGCCGGCCAGCTCGCCTGCCTGGCCGACTTCGCGCTGCTGATGGCGCCGAACATCAACTCCTACAAGCGCCTGCAGCCGGGCGGGTTCGCGCCCACCGGCATCACCTGGGGCCGGGACAACCGCACCTGCCCGGTGCGCGTCGTCGGCTCGGGGCACTCGATGCGCCTCGAGCACCGCGTGCCCGGCGGCGACGCCAACCCGTACCTGGCCGTCGCCGCCGCGGTGGCC
Source organism: Streptomyces sirii (assembly GCF_045690365.1). Classification (NCBI taxonomy): domain Bacteria; kingdom Bacillati; phylum Actinomycetota; class Actinomycetes; order Kitasatosporales; family Streptomycetaceae; genus Streptomyces; species Streptomyces sirii. The sequence goes on from NZ_CP147982.1 coordinate 6,956,811, forward strand.
GCCGGTCTGCACGGCATCGAGAACCGCCTGCCGCTGCCGGAGCCGCACGCCGCCAACGCCCTGGGAGATCCCTCGGTGCCGCGGCTGCCCACCACCCTCACCGAGGCACTGCACCGCTGGGAGAACAGCGAGATCGCCGCCAAGGTCTTCGGTGAGTCGGTGGTCGCCCACTACGCCCAGGCCGCCCGCACGGAGCTGGCCGCCTTCGAGTCGGCGGTGACCGACTGGGAACGGGTCCGCGGTTTCGAGCGGCTGTAGGAAGCACCGCACCTCGCACAGACGCCGGCGGCCCGACACGAACTGCGTGTCGGGCCGCCGGCGTCTGTGCGAGGTGGTGTGGCCGCCTTGGTCGGACGGCCGGTCGCCGGGCCGTCAGCCGAGCTTCTGCTCCATGTCGTCGAGGACCTTGTTGGCGCCGGTGTAGCCGATGCCCAGCATCCACACGTCGTCGTCGACCCCGAAGACCTTCTTGTCCTTCACCGCGTCCAGCTTCTTCCAGAGGTTGCCGCCGGTGGTGGCGGTCTCCTTGGCCTTCTTCGGGTCGCCGTAGGTGGAGTGGAAGATGACGTCGGCGTTGGCGTCGTCGACCTTCTCCGGGCTGATGTCCAGGGAGAAGCCGGTGTTGTCCACGTTGGCCGGGCGGCCGACCTTCAGGTCCTTGAGGATGCTGCCGACGAACGTGTCGTTCTTGTACAGGCGGGTGTCCGCGCCCTCGACGAACCGGACGAAGCCGACCTTGGTCTTCTTGGCCTTCTCGGGGCCGCCGAGCGCCGCGGTCACCTTGGCGATGTGCTTGTCGTAGTCCGCGACGACCTTCTTGACCTGGTCCTTCTTGCCGAGCGCGTCGGCGTGCAGGGTGAAGTTCTCGCGCCAGGCCGGGCCGGTGGTCTTGGTGAAGACGGTCGGGGCGATCGTCGAGAGCTCCTTGTAGCTCTTCTCGTCGCGCTCCTTGCTGCTCAGGATCAGGTCCGGCTTCAGCCCGGCGATCGCCTCGAGGTTGGGCTCGGCGATGAGGCCGACCTTCTTGATGCCCGTCAGCTTGTCCTTGGGCAGGTACGAGGACAGCGGGGCGCCGGCCTCCGGCTGGACGGCGCCGACCGGCTTGACGCCCAGGGTGATCGCCGAGTCGAGGGAGTCGGTGTCCAGGACCACCACGCGCTTGGGGGCGTCGTTCACCTCCACATTGCCCATGGCCGTCTTGACGGTGTGCTTGCCCCCCTCGGCGGACGCCTTCTTGGCGTCGTCCTTGGCGCCCCCGCAGGCAGTGGCGGTGACGGCGAGCGCAGCGACGGCAGCGACGGCTGCGGCGCGGCGGGTGAAGGAGCGGGACATGAGCGGCCTTTCCAGTACAGGGACAAGAGCAGCGGGGGGTGAACTTAGGTAAAGCTAACCTTACGTGGGGCGGCGGACAAGCTCGCCCGCATCACAACTCGATCTCCGCGCCGGGCCGGGCACCCCAAGGAGCCCGGCCCGACACGGAGTTGATGGATACGGGTACGAGGTCAGCCGGACTCCGCCGAGGACGCACCCGCCGCGACCGGGGTGTCCGCCGCCGCGGAACCCGCGTCGCCGTCGCCTTCCGCCTGCCAGGGCCTGCCGGGAACGACCAGCGGGCTGCCGGTCACCGGGTCGGGCACGACGACCGAGTCGAGGCCGAAGACGTCCCGTACCAGGTCCGCCGTGACGATCTGCGAGGGACGGCCCTGCGCGACGATGCGCCCCGCCTTCATCGCCACCAGATGATCCGCGTACCGCGCCGCCTGGTTGAGGTCGTGCAGCACCGCGACGACCGTCCGGCCGCGCTCGCGGTTGAGCTGCCGCACCAGGTCCAGCACCTCGACCTGGTGCGAGATGTCCAGATACGTCGTCGGCTCGTCGAGCAGCAGCAGATCCGTCTCCTGGGCGAGCGCCATCGCGATCCACACGCGCTGCCGCTGACCGCCCGACAGCTCGTCCACCGCCCGCTCGGCGAGCTGCGCCACGTCCGTCCGCTCCATGGCGCCGGTGACCGCGCGCTCGTCCTCCTCCGACCACTGCTGCCACCACCGCTGATGCGGCTGGCGCCCGCGCGAGACGAGATCGGCGACCGTGATCGCCTCCGGCGCGACCGGTGTCTGCGGCAGCAGCCCGACGGACTGCGCGATCGTCCGGGTGGGTATGCGGCCCAGGTCCTTGCCGTCCAGCAGCACCGACCCCTGCCGGGGTTTGAGCAGCCGTCCGAGCGCGCGCAGGAGCGTGGACTTGCCGCAGGCGTTGGGGCCGACGATGACGGTGACCTGACCGTGCGGGACGTCCAGGTCCAGGTCCTCGACGACCGTGCGCTCCTCGTAGGCCAGGGTGAGGCCGCGGGCTGTGAGCCTGCTCTCGGTCACGCTCTTCCTCCAGTACGGCTGCGGATGATCAGCCAGATCAGATACGGGGCACCGATGGCCGCGGTCAGTACGCCCACGGGCAGTTCCACCGGCGCGAACAGCAGACGCGCCGGCAGGTCGGCGGCCACCACGATGAACGCACCGAGCAGGGCCGAGCACAGCAGCGGGATCTGCGACGTGCGCGTCAAGCGGCGGGCGATCTGCGGGGCGAGCAGCGCCACGAAGTCCACCGGCCCGGCCGCGCCCGTCGCGATCGACGCGAGGAACACGCCCAGCAGCGCCAGCCCGAACCGGGTCCGCGCCAGCGGTACGCCCAGCGCCGTGGCGGTGTCGTCGTCGAGGGCCACATTGCGCTGTGCGCGTGCCGCCCAGAGCACGCAGGGCAGCACGGCGAGCAGGGTCCAGCCGAGCGGGGCGGCCTCGTCCCAGCCCCGCCCGTTGAGCGAACCGGTCAGCCACACCTGCGCCTGCTGGGCCACCAGGTAGTCGCCCTTGGTGATGAACAGGTGGACGATCGACCGCAGCGCGATGGCGATGCCGATGCCGATGAGCACGAACCGCCCGGCGTGCAGCCCGCCGCGCCAGGCGAAGAGGTAGACGAGCAGGGCGGCGAGCATGCCGCCCGCGACCGAGACGTACGGCAGGACGCCGAACGACGAGACGCCGAACGTGAGCGCGCCGATGGTCAGGGCGCTCGCGCCCTGCGACACACCGATGATGTCGGGGCTGGCGAGCGGATTGCGGGCCACGGTCTGGATCAGCGCGCCGCCCACCCCGAAAGCCGCCCCGACCAGCAGCCCCAGCACCATACGCGGCAGCCGCAGGTCGCTCACCACGAGTGCGGCCCAGGACGGCTGCCCCGCCAGAATGTTCAGGACCTCGCCCGGCGCGACGTCGGTCTCGCCGAGGCAGAGGTAGGCGACGCACACGGCCGCCGTCAGCAGCGCCAGCGCGACCGCGACGACCGCCGCACGCCGGTGGACGAGGAAGGAGCCGCGCCCCTTGCGCGCGAGCGCGTAGCCGGCGGGGCGGATGCGCACGGCCGCGGGGCGCTCCTTGGCGGAGGCCGTCATGCGCTCACCGCCTTGCGGCGGACCAGGACGATCAGGAACGGCACACCGAGCAGGGCCGTCATCACCCCGGCGGGCACCTCGCTCGGCGGGAAGGCGACCCGTCCGATCACATCCGACACCAGCAGCATGACCGGCCCGAGCAGCGCCGCCATGGGCAGCACCCAGCGGTGGTTGCTGCCCACCAGGGCGCGCGCGATGTGGGGCACCGCGAGCCCCACGAAGGCGATCGGTCCGGCGGCCGACACCCCGACTCCGGTGAGCACCGTCGCTCCGATGCCGCCCACGATCCGGACGGTCCCGACCTTGTGCCCGAGTCCCTTGGCGACGTCCTCGCCCAGCGCCAGGGCGTCCAGCCCCCGCGCCACCGACAGCGCCAGTACCGTGCCGACGACGAGGAACGGCCAGATCTGGCCCGCCATCTCGGCATCCCGTCCGGCGATCGACCCGACCTGCCAGAACCGGAACTCGTCCAAGGTGGCCGCGTCCGTCGTCAACATCCCCTGGATCACGGCGATCAGCAGCGCGTTCACGGCGGCACCGGCCAGCGCCAGTTTCACCGGACTCGCCCCGCCGCGCCCGCTGGCGGCGACGGCGTACACGGCCACCGACGCGATGCCGGCTCCGACGAAGGCGAACCACACATAGCCGGTGAGGGTGTGCACCCCGGCGATCGCGATGGCCAGCACCACGCCCGCCGCCGCGCCCTGACTGATGCCCAGGACGCCGGGATCGGCGATGGGATTGCGGGTGATGCCCTGCATCACCGTGCCCGCGATGGCCAGCGCCGCGCCGACCATCAGGCCGACGAGGGTCCTGGGCACCCGCATGGACCGTACGACCTCGGCGGCGTCACTCGTACCACCGTGCAAAAGGGCGTCGAAGACTTCACCCGGGGCTATCTGGCGGGCGCCGACCGCAAGGCTGAGCAGCACCGCAAGCAGCAGTGCTATGACGGCCGCGGCCGTCCAGCCGATGCGCCGGCTGACCAGAGCGCCGCGCGGGCTGCTGATCGTGGCAGCTGACATCGCATCCATTTCGACAAGACGAAGACCGACCGGTCTTACTGATCAAGAACTTAGGCGACCCTAAGTGTAGGGGTTGCCTTCGGGGCGCGTAACCGACTACCGGGACGGATGACTGCCGCCGCCTGCGGTGGGGTGGCGTTCTCCTCCTGGTCGGCAGGCGGGTACGGACGCGGCACGAGCGGCACGCGTCGATCGAAGGGCCGGTGTGACGAGGTCGGTCCTCGCCACACCGGCCCCTGGGGGCGGCGCGCTCTACAGGGCGGCGGTCATGCCACCGTCACAGCGGAACGTGGCTCCGGTGAGGTAGGCCGCCCCATCGGAACAGAGGAACGCCGCCAGTTCTCCGATCTCGTCCGGTGTGCCGTACCTGCCCATGGGGATACGGCTCTCCGCGGCCTTGCGGATCTGGTCGGCGCTGGTGCCCCGATCGCGTGCACGTGCCGCATCCACCGCCTTCACACGGGGGGTGTCGATACGGCCGGGGACGATCGAGTTCACCGTGATCCGGTCTGCGGCGAGTTCGTTCGACAACACCTTCAGGTACGCGTTCATGGCGGCGCGCACAACGGAGGAAACGGCGAGTTCGTCGATGGGCGCGATCACTGAACTCGAAGAGACATACAGCACCCTGCCCCACTGCTTCCGCTTCATGCTGTCGATGACCGAGGTGACCACCTGCTGCAGCGACAGGAACATGGAGCGGTAGGCCTGGGTGAAGTCGTCCGCCGTCGCGTCGGTGACGGTGCCGGGCGGATACCCGGGACCGTTGAGCACGACGGCGTCGAAATCCCTTCCGTACCGGGAGAGGTTCTCCGCGACGTCTTCCGGGCGGGACAGATCGAGACCCATACCGGAGACCTCGGCCGCACCGGAAGCAGCCCTGATGCTGTCCGCCGCCTCCTGGGCCCGGCGTTGATCGCGACTTGCCACGGTCACGGCGGCGCCCTGTGCGGCCAGGCTCCGAGCGATCCCCGAACCGATACCGGATGTCCCGCCCAGGACCAGGGCGGTGATGTCAGGCACTGACCTTCTCCGTTCGGTTCGCCATCGCGGTGAGTGCGAAAAGCACCAGGAGTACGGCCGCGAACCCGAGGAAGATCAGCACGATGGAGGAGAATCCGGAGATGAACACGCTGTCGAAGACCACCAGCAACAGGCCGGTGAAGAACATCTTGATGGCGCCCTGGACCGCACTGGCGGCACCGCGGGCCGTCTCCACCGTCGTCATGCTCAGGGTGAGGGTCAGCGGAGCCATCACACCGCAGGTGAATCCCAGCGCGACCGAGAACAGACCCACCTTCACCAGACTGCTGTCCAGGTCGGCGAACGCGGAGAGCACGAATATCGCCAGGTAGACACCGAGCCCGATGACGTAGGTGTCCCTCGGCGGCCGGCGAATCCAGCTGTTGAAGAACGAGCCGCAGATGATGGACAGGGAGTACAGGATGTAGAAGAGGCTGTTGCCCACCGGGCTCACGTTCAGCGCATCGAACGCGAAGGGCGCAGTCGCGTAGAACGCGATGGTGAACGAGAAGATCAGCGCGGAGGCGATGCTGTACGAGGTGAAGTTGACGTTCTTCAGGACGGCCGTATAGGCCTGCACCTTGCTCGTCCCGCCTTGTTGACGGTTCGCCGCCGGATGCGTCTCCGGCATCATGCGGGCAATCATGACCAACCCGGCCACCACCGCCACGGCGAACAGCAGGAACTGCACGTGCCATCCGAAGCGGACTCCGATGAAGCTGCCGATCAGCGGGGCCAGGGACGGCGACAGCTGACTCGCCATCGAGAAGTACGAGAACGCCCTGCGCAGCTTGTCGGGCTGCTGCAGCGTGTCGACGATCAATGCCCGTGAGATCACGGTGCACGAGGCCGTGCCCAGAGCGGTCAGCACACGGGAGACGTTCAGCATGACGACGCTGTCGGCCGTGTATCCCAGGAACAGCCCCACCGCGGCCACCGCGAGCCCTGTCGTCAGGGCGACCTTACGCCCTCTGGTGTCGGAGAAGCTGCCGTAGAAGAACTGCGCCAGGCCGAGCACGATCATGTAGAACACGATGAGGTTCTTCATGGCGCCCTGGCCGACCGACAGGTCCTTCTGTATGGCGGGCAGGGATGGGTTGAAGAAGTCCACCGCCATCAGACCCATGACCACACTGAAGAAGGCGAAGAACAGTACACGAACCTCATTGCTCGTAAACTTTGCGCCAGACATGTCCGCCTCCTAACTCGCCTCGGGTCCGCATGCGCTGCGGAGGGTTTTCAACGTGCGTAGAACGGCCGTGCTATGCATTACTCCCACTTCTCGACTGCTCGAATGACTTCAGGTTTTCCCGGTACGACTGGGCCGGTGTGGAGGCGTCTCGATCGACCATGACGTGGATGACGTGCACGCCATCGGTGTCCTTGACCTTCTGCACGACGGTGTCCAACTCTTCGAGCGACGTCGCCCGGAAACCATTGGCTCCCATGGACTCGGCGAACTTCACCCAGTCATGAACGGGAAGAACGCTCAACTCGGGCAGGTTCTTCTTGTTGTTCATGTAGGTCGCGCCGTAGGCGGAGTTGTCGAATATCGCGAAAATGATGTTCCGGCGATACCGAACGGCAGTCTGGATCTCCATCCCGTGCATCAGGGCACAGCCGTCACCCGTGATGACGAGACAGGGCTCGTCCCGGGCGAAGGAAACACCGATCGCGGCGCCGAACGCCCAGCCCATCACGCCCATGGAGGTGCTGGAGTGGAAGCCCGCGTCGATGTGCGTCGTCCAGTAGTGCGTGGCGAACGACCGGTGATTCCCCGAGTCCACCACGCACACCCGGTCCTTCAGCCAGGAGTTCAGGCACTGCACCGCACGCGCCGGATGCAGGAGGGCGGTCTCATCGGGGCCTTCGGTCACGGCTTCGTGCAGCGGTATGCTCCGGACCCGTTCGCGCAGCGCCGTGTTCTCCGCGAAGGCGTCCTCGGTAAGTGAGGACTCCCAGTTCCGCAGGAACGTCAGCTCGTCGCACAGCAGGGTCTGGGACCCCGGAGCGAAATTGCCGATGTCCTCGATCGAGGACGTCACCTCGATGACGTTGCGCGCGCCGGAGAGGCGAGCGTCCCACGCGTTGGTGTTCCATTGCGACGGTCGGCAGCCCAACAGCAGCACCGTCTCCGGGGGCTGCCGCGTGAAGAGGTCGATCGCCCGCAGATTGCCCGAGTAACCGAAGACGCCGACGTTGTTGGGGTGGCTCTCGGTGAACGCCCCCTTTGCGTCCACGGTGGACCCGACGAGAAGGTCGTGGGACTCCGACAGCCGGGTCAGCAGGCCACGGACGTCCCGCTTGTTGGCGTGCGAACCGACCAGCACGGCGACACTCGCCGATGCGTTGAGGGTGGCGAGGGTGCGGTCGAGGTCCTCCTGGTCGCACACCAGGCGCGGCGCGGACAGCTTCCTCGTGCGCACGGCGGACTCGGCCGACTCCGCGAACAACACATCGGCGGGGTAGGAAAGATACGCCGGCCGGGTGGGGCACTCCACGAGCTTCTTCAGCGTGATGTTCCAGTACCTGATCGGGTGTGAGGCGTTGCGTGCCTGCAGTGACGAGCTGGTCACCGGACTCAGCATCGCCGCCATGTCGAGACCCGTCGGTGTCACGTCCTGCAGGGCGTCGTGGGCGTCAAAACCCGTGGGAATGTGCCCCGAAAGCAACAGGACCGGTGATCGATCCGCATGCGCATTGACGAGTCCCCCGACGGTGTTGGCCACTCCGGGGCCGTCGAGGGCGATCACCGCGCCGAACTTCTCCGAGGCTCTGGCGTAGCCGTCGGCCATCATCGCCGCCCCGCCTTCGACGGCGGCGACCACGGGGGAGATCCGCGGGTTGCCCTCCTGGTCCGCTGCGCGGTAGTTGGACATGAAAGCGTTGATCATCTTGCCCGGGACCATGAAGAACGTCGAAACACCCTCGTCCCAGAGGGAATCCAGGATCTCCCGCGACACGTTCGGCATCAGTGCGACCCCTGTTCCGCAAGGTCCGCCAGACCGCGATACTCAAGACCGTCGGTGAAGACCTTCCTTCCGCAGGAGTCCTCGATCAGTTCCCGGGTGATGTGGGGCAGGTCCGCAAAGAAGCTCTTCGCCTTGTGGTTGGTGTAGTCCGAGATATGAATCTTCTGTGTGAGCCTGGCGCGCAGATACGTCAGGTAGTCCTGCGTCACCGCTCCGCCGACGGAGAACGTCCACTGCAGAGCGAGGCGTGAGATATCGCTCTCCACCTGCGGGTGCGTGCCACGATGCGCCGCGCGGTAATCGAACACCACCAGATCACCCGCCTTTCCCCGCACGGTGTCCCGCGAGGTGTACTCGTGGTCGCGTACGAGCTCTTCGCGCTGCTCGCGGCCGAGCAGGTGGCTTCCCGACACGATGTCCACGCCCCCGCCGCTGACGGTGTCGTTGTCCTGCAGGAAGACGTTGAACATCAGGATCGAGGGGAAGTCCCCGGAGCCGTCCACGGGGCGGGACAGCATGCGGTCGTCGATGTGCCACCCGACGACCAGCCCCTTGCGGACGGTGAAGTTCGGGTACAGCAGCATGGGGCCGACCTTGTCGTTGAGGTCGGTGACCATCTCGTATAACTTCTCCGAGAAGAATGCATTCTTGAGTTCTGCACTCTCCAGAAACAGGCTGGGCGGCATGGTGCCGCCGGCGCCCCGGGAAAGTATCTCTTCCGATTCGTCGCGCAGGCGCTGAACGGTGTCCGGATCGAGGTAGTTCTCGATCACGCAGTAGCCTTTGCTGGCGAGATCATCGAAGTGCTCAGCGGTGAATACCATGTTCGTTCTCCCTCGGGACAGGCAGCTACGCACTCTTGACGGGATGGTCCAGTACGCCGATACCGGAGACTTCGGCGCGGACGGTGTCGCCGGGTGAAATGACGGTGGCGCCGGGGGTGCCGGTGGAGAGGACGGTGCCGGCCGGGAGCGTGCGCCCGGCGGAGAAGTACTCGACCAGCTGAGCCGGGTTGTACTTCATCGCGCTGACGGAATCGCGCGAGACCACCGAGCCGTTGAGGTACGTCGTCACGGTGATGTCGGCGATGTCCTCGCACTGTTCCTGATCCCTCAACACCAGGCAGGGGCCGATACTGGAGAAGGTGTCGAATCCCTTGCTCCACGGGATGTACCGGGGGTTCTTCCGGATCGCGTCCTCGGCCGTCATGTCGAGGATCGTGGTGAACCCGAGAACGTAGTCGAACGCCTCCTCCGCGGACACGTTCCGGCAGGGATTGCCCAGCACGAGCCCCAACTCCCCTTCGGCGGTGACCCGGGTGGACTGCCGCGGAATCTCAATGGCGCCCCCATTGGGGATCACACAGCTGTACGGACGCAGGTACGAGCCCGGCCCGAACGTGGGCTGTGCGGTTTCCAGATCGTTCGCGTGCGCCGCGAAGTTGAGCCCGACCCCCCAGATTTGGGGGATGGAGTTCAGCAGCAGGGTGTTCGCCAGGGAGACCGGCGTGGAGCGCAGTCCTTCCTGACCGGCGGCGCGGTGTTCGCGGAACGCGTCGACCAGCCGCGGGATCTCCTGCATCGAGATGAGCTGGGCCAGATCGATCGGCAGCGGCTCGGCCAGCGTGCTCACCAATCGACGCACGGACGCCTGGTAGCCGTCGTGATCTTCGATGAAGATATCGGGCCGGCCGTCGAACGAGTACGGGTAGATCTTCAGGCTCATCTTTACTCGGCCTCCAGGAGCGATGCGGCGATGGCGTCGATGTCTCGGCGCGACAGGTCTTTCTGGTATGCCTGCGGCTTCACCGCTTCCATCAGAGTGGTGCGGTCGACCGCGTGTTTTGTGGCTGCATCGGCGAGGGCGGGGAAGTACTTGGAGTGCAGCCCGTACAACGCGCCGAGCACCTGCAACTCCCGGTCGGTCCCGAGCGTTTCCAGGCGCGAGACGCAGTACTCGCTGGTGTGCGCCAACATGTCCGTGTGGTAGAGCCGCTTACCCTCCTGCAGTTCCAGCACGGCGGCCATCTCCTCCAGGACGGCGTTTCCGGCGTCCCTGCCGAGCCCTGCCAGCGTGCAGTCCACGATCGATGCGCCGTTGTTGGTCGCGGCCAGTGAGTTGGCGTTGGCCAGCCCCAGGTTGTTGTGCCCGTGGAAGCCGATCGGCGTCTTCAGCCGGCGTGCGGCCTCGCCGAAGAGCCGTGCCGTGTGATCGGGGAGGAACTGCCCCACCGAGTCGACGAAGTACAGGCAGTCGAGATCACACGAAGCCTCGATGTCGACAGCGGTCCGGACGGCCGCGTCGACACCGCGGACATGCGACTTCATCAAGTTGACGAAGACCGTCAGCCCGAGCTCCTTGGCACGGTCCACGTGGGTGTAGGCCTGCTCGTACGACGTGATGTCGACGCCTATGCGGGCGAACTTCATTCCGGCATCGGCCATCCGCGCGAGGTCGTCGAGGGAGGCGAGTCCCGGCTGTACGAACATGCCCCAGCGGCAATCCGCGGGCAGGAATCGGGTGGCGAGCTCGCACCACTCCTCATCGGAGATGTTCGTTTCCGAAATCTTCCTGCCGTTGATGCCCAGGCCGTGGCCGACCTCCACCCACTCGATCCCCGCCGCGGTCACGGTGGAGAGCACGGTCTCGACCGTTTCGGTATCGAACTGGAAGTTGACCGAGTACGAGCCGTCGCGGAGGGTGCAATCCATGAAGGTGTGCTGATGGGACTGGCGGGAAGGGAATATGCACTGCTGATCCATCGGTGGTACATCCTTTCTCGTTGAACGCCGATCGGCAACGCGATAGGCGCATGGGGAAACGGTGCATGTGGTGAATGAGGGAAGCCGGCAGGAAGGAATCGGGCACCCGTGACGGTGCACCTCGGAAATGCGAACCGATGCGCTGCCGTATGAGTGCCGAAATGTTCCCTACGGGCGGCGGAAAGAATGCCGCACCGCAAAGAGGGGGAGGTCGGAGCCGTAGATGAAACGATTCCATACGGTGACGCGGCGCGCGTCAGCCTCCGACTCCCGCACGGCTCTTTTGGCGTGCGCCGTCATGGGGTGCATCAGAGGCGAAGTCGTGCCGAGCCGTACAGGGTTCCGCTTCAGCGCATGGCGCCGCTGAGGATTCTCGAAATCCCTGGGAGCGACGGTGCCGCATGGCGCGGCATTGTTCGGCGGATTCGGCGGGATGCTCTCCCACCTGGCCGGATGCCGAAAAGCCCGGTAGTCGGCAGACAGGGCACAAGGGCCTTGTCCGACGCAGCTGCTGATCTGTCGAGTGCCGAGCCTCCGGTGAGGCTCGGGACTAAGTCTCCAGAGATGCTCACGACCGTCTTTCCCCCGCTTGTCACAAGACCATGAAGTGCGCGGACAGTGTGGGCCCGCCTCGTTCGGCTGCCCTTCGTGATCACTGAAGCAAGTATTCCGTGTAGCTGGCAACTACCCTTTACTCGCCTTGAGGCTTTCTTTGCGCGCCTATGGTTCATGGGCGGATTGTCGCGGATCCCTTGAGGTTCCCTTTGCTTGAGTGGCGACCGTTCGACGCGTCCGGGAATCGTCAAAACCGGCCTGTCGGTCCTTTATCCTTGAAATCGGTGCGGTGGACGTCTCGGGCTACCTCGACGTCGTGGAGGGAGGTATTTTCAGCCCCGCATCGAATATTTCAAGCCCCTTGTCGATATCGCCCCCGAGGGAATGTGGTGGCCCGTCGAAGTGGCTTCGCGCACCCTCTTTGATCGCGGCCTTCGGGGCTTCGGCAGGACCTGTCGAGTGGGTCGCGGGATGCGGCGCTCCCGCTCTGGGGGGCCGCCGATGCGCATTTTGGCGTGCCGACTCGGCTGGCTCGACTTGACTCTGCGCCGCCGCCTCTCTTGCCCTCGCAGGCGAGGGGCCTCCGGACCGTTTTTGCCTACCCGGTAAAGCGATATCGGCCGACTTGCCCGACTTCCGAACTCTCTTGATCGGCGAAAGTCGCGGCGGTTAGCCTGCGCCACGTCCAGATCTCGCCAACGGAAAGTTCATATCGTGATGCGGAAGCCTGCTGACATTTTTGATCCGTCCCACTACGCGCGCACCCGATTGCCCCGTGAACAGGCCGAAACGCTGCCGCATTGGGTGTACACGGATGAGACCTGGTTCCAGCGGGAGATGGACACCATGTTCCGTCCCGCATGGCACTTCGCCGGTCTGGCCTCCTCGGTCTCCGAGCCCGGCGCTTTCATGACCCTCCGCCTGTTGGACGAGCCCCTACTGATCGTGCGCGGCGACGACGGGGAGGTGCGGGCCTTCCGCAACTCGTGCCGGCACCGCGGCGCACCCGTGACCGACCAGCCCTCCGGCACCTGCAGAGGCCTCCGCTGCCCCTACCACTCCTGGACGTACAGCCTGGAAGGCGTCCTCAAACACGCGCCCGGTCTGGAGGGCTACGGCCGAGACGAACTGGCGGGGCTCGGCAAGGACCTGTTACAGGTTCCCTGCGGCGTCCGGGAGGGCCTGATCTTCGTCCACCTGGGCGACCCGGCGTCCGCTCCCACCCTGGACGCCTATCTCGGCAACTATGTGTCCACTGTCGCCGCACCGCATCGCACTGCGGAGATGGTCGCCGTCCAAGAGCGGGAATACGTCCTGGACTCCAACTGGAAGCTCTATGTCGAGGTCGACATGGAAACCCTGCACACCAAGCACATCCACCGTGGGTCGATAGGCGAGCAGCCCGTCACCATGTCGGAGTCCGAGGGCAACTGGATCGGCGTCTACCACGAGTCGCCCCACACACCCGCTCTGCACCCGGGCGAACGTGACCGCGGTTTCCCCCATGTCGAGGGGCTGTCCGGCAAGGCCGCTCGCGGTACGCACTTCTCGATCCTGCTGCCCGGCTTCTTCCTCGTCACCGCTCAGGACGTCATGTGGTGGATCCACAAGATCCCCGACTCCGCGACCCGCACCCGGGTCCGCGTGGGTTACTCCTTCCCCGCGTCGACCCTGGAACGCGAGGACTTCGACGAGGTCTCCAAGCACTACTACAAGCGGCTCAACCAAGTCGTCGAAGAGGACGACTGGATCACCGAATACCAGCAGAAGGGGCTCAACGCCTCGACGCCCGGCTGCTACGTCCCCGAGGAGCACGTCGTGCACCGCCTGGACAATTGGATCCTCGATCAGGTTCTCCATGTCGGCTGATCGCCGCTTCCACGTCATGCGGTGGAGCGGCTACACCGTTCTCACCGCCTGCTTCCTGTCGGGGTTCTTCTACCGGTTCGCGCCGGCCACGTTCGCCCAGTCGCTGAGTGCGTCGCTGGGCGCGTCCGCCGCGCAGCTCGGCGTGCTCGCCGCGTGGCACTTCTGGGTGTACACCGCGGCGCAGATCCCGGCGGGCCTGCTGGTGGACCGCTGGGGTACGCGCCTGTGCGTCGCGGCGGGCTCCTTCGTGACCGCGATGGGTGCTGCCGCACAGGCGACGGCGCACAACCTGCTCCAGGCGTCGTTGGGGCCGGTGCTGACCGGGCTCGGGCTGTCGGTGGTCTTCGTCGGCGTGATGAAGAACAACGCGGTGTGGTTCTCGGCCCGACACTACGGCGCCATCACCGGCCTCACGATGCTGCTCGCCAACGTCGGTAGCGTCCTCGCCGGCAGCCCCTCCGCCTGGCTGCTCCACCACCTGTCGTGGCGGACCATCTTCGCCTCGGCCGCGGTCATCTCGTTCCTGCTGGCGGGATCGGTCGTGATGCTCGTCCGCAACCGCTCCGACGCAACCGCCGTCCCGGTGCCGCGCCCCGCCGGCTCGTCCGCCGGTGCCTGGCGCAGCATCAGGCACGTCCTCGGACGACGGGAGTTGTGGCCGGTCTACTGGTGCACCATCGGCACCAACGGGACCTTCTACGCCTTCTCCGGGCTGTGGGGCGTCCCCGTACTGACCGACGGTTTCCATCTCTCCAATTCCCACGCGGCCCTGTACACCACGCTCGCCCTCGCCACCTACGGCATCGGCTCCTTCGTGATCGGCCTCGTGTCGGACCGGCTCGGAAGGCGCAAGCCGCTCCTGCTGGCCTCCTCCGCCGCCGCGCTCGCCGGCTGGCTCCTGCTGGGACTCGCCCCGTGGCGGCCCGGTTGGAGCGGCCTGGCGCTCTACCTGCTCGTCGGCCTCGCCGCCGCGCAGGTCACCGTGTCCTTCGCCACCCTCAAGGAGTTGGTGCCCAACAGCATCTCCGCCACCGTCCTGGCGGTGGCCAACACCGGAGTGTTCGCCGCCTCCGCCGTGATCCAGCCGCTCTTCGGCTGGATAGTCGACCTCACGCACCCCGCGGCAGGCCAACCCGATCTTCACAGCTACCGCCTGGCCCTGCTGCTCCCCGTCGCCTTCAGCGCGGTGGGCCTCCTCGGCGCGCTGCGTGCCACGGAGACGTGGTGCCGCAATGTCCCGGAGGAAGCCCCGGCTCCCCGAACGACACAACCCGCCGGCCCCCTCACCGGCTGACCAGACCGGCCCGGCGGCCCCACCTCCCGAAGAGTCGCCCCGCACACGGGAAGTCGGGTCCGCCGGGACGGCCGCGGCCTTCGCCGGCCGAGGGGCGGCTATGCCGTGCTGGTGTCCTGACCGACCGGCCCAGGACTGCTGCCTCACAGAGCGGGGCGCGGTCGCAAAGCCCCAGAGAAGTCCCACGGGTGCCGCCACATCCTTCCTGGCCTGCATTTCCTGCAGGTCAGGGGGGTGCGGCGGCGTTCAACTGGGGGATCGTCAGATGTCCCGGAAGAGACCAGCCAATGCGGTGACCTGCCGCGATGAGTGGCTTGTGGTTGCTGACCTGCGCGAATGGCCTTTCAGGTGTTTCATGTTCGTGCAGGTTGACGGGGCCGGAAGTCCCAGAAAAGTCTCAGAGGGCTACCACTGCTGACGGATGCTGCGCGACGCCCTGACGGACCAACGTGCATCAGGGCGCGCACGTAGCGCACACAATGCGGATGAGTGAAGTGGCGAGGCCGGTGCTGAGAACGTGCTCCAGAGCGTATGGCAGTTCCGTCGTACTGGGGGTCTGCGACGGCGGTGCGGACTATCGCGGGTAGAAGCCGGTGATGCGGTAGGGCTGTTGCTGGTAGTGGACTCGGAAGCCCATGACCCACTCCTCGGACAGGTCGTCTACGACGATCAGCCGTGGGTCGGTGCGAGCGGCGGGGCGGTGTAGGGGCATGGCTACCGGCACTGGACACTCGCCGAACACAGACTGGGCGTGGAAGGCAGGGGCGGTCACTATGCGGCCCACGAGCGGCCCGGTGGGGTGGTACTCGGCGGGCAACTGTTGTAGGAGGCCGTCGAGTTCGATCGTGACGGTGCGGTGTCGCTGGAGGGGGAGGAGGTAGAGGGTCATAGCGCCACTGGCTGGTGGCCTGCGAGCGGGAGACCGTAGCGCATCCAGGACCGGAGGGAAGCCGCGGTGTGGATCTGGCCGGTGCCCGTGGCCCGGTATCCGTCGAAGGTCCAGCCGGTCACCTCGAGGAAGGTGCCGTGTCCGGTTCGCAGATCGAGCTCAAGGTTGAGGAAGACGGGACGCTTGGAGATGGCGAACCCCTGCCAGGCCCGCTCCCAGCGGAACAGCGTGCCGAACTGTGGGTCGCTCCAGACCATCAGGCGCCGCGAGCGGTGAGCGGCACGGCAGTCCAGGAGCCACAAGTCGGCGTGCGCTTCCCGGCCGGCGACTTCGTCGGGGGGAAGCGGGCGGGCTTGTACCTCAGCCCGTTTGCCGCAGCGTAGTTGGCAGTCGGCGCGGCGGTTGCCGAGGGAGATCTCGGTGGCCACGCCCCATCCCTTGATCTCCTTGTGCCAGGCATACTCGGTCACAGGGCACCTGCGTAGCGGAGGAGTTCGGCGTCGTCCTCGTCCAGGCCGAGGGCCTGCGGCCCGACTTCCGTGAGCAGGTCTGCGACGGTGAAGATGCCAGGGAGGTTGTCGACGCCGGCGACCAGGCGGTCGTAGCGTTCAACCAGGGCGATGATGCGGTTTCCGCGGGCTCGGTGCCTTTTCGCTCCTTGCGTGGACTCCTTGGCCTGCTGGTCGAGCCGGTCGGCCTCTCTGAAGTCACGTTCGGCCAGTGGGGGCAGCACGTCGATGATGCGGTCGAGGTCCTGCAACACGAGCTGCCGGGCGGTCTTCTCCGTCAGTTCGCCGCCCTCGCCGAGTACGACCTTCGCGACGACCCTTTCGTCGGTGGCGCCGGCGCGTGGACCGGGAACGCTCGCCTGGTCCGGGCTGGTGGGGGTGGCACCGCAGCCGGGGCCCTGAAGGGTCGGTTCGGTGGGCGTGGGGCCGGGCGGTCCGGCCATGGCAGCGATTCGGATCTCTTTGGTGACCTTCTTGAAGGAGGTGGTGCACATCGACTTCACCGCGCGGTCGAACACCGCGTGGTACTCGGCCGACAGCACCTTGACCTTCGATCGGACGATCCCTTGAAGCCGGGCGAACTGCTCACTCTCGCTCCCGCCGGCGAGAATGCAGCGGAGGGCTTCACGGTCGAGGACGTCGCGCACGGTGTTCGAATAGCGGCCTGCGGCGCTGGGCATGGTTTTCTACCTTCCTGTCAGGAGTCGGATGGTGCGGGGTCGCTGCTGCAAGACCCGGTCGGCCCAGGAAGTGACCGAGTCACGGATGGACTCGACGGACTCCCACACTTCGGGGTCGTTGACGTCCGCGAAGTCCTCGGGACCGAGCAGCAGGATTTCCCTGGCCTTGTGGGCCAGGCCGAAGTAGCGGATGGTCCAGTCGGCGTGCGGGTCGCGTTCCTCACTGCCGACGAGCTCGTCGAGCAGGGCTTCGTGCGGGCTAGGAGCCGGTCGCATCTGTGCGCGGACATAGCGGGCGACGTCCTTGTCCTTCAGGACCTCCCGCACTGCAGGTTCCCGCAGCACGGCCAGCACCGCCGCCGGACTCTTCGTCAGCTCGGCCAGGACGGCCTCCCGGACCTCTTCTCGGTCGAGCTGCGCAACGATCTCGCCGGGAGGCTCCACTCCGGCCGCCCGGCTCAATGCCCTGCGGTACTGCGCCGCGTCCAGAGCCATGGGCCATCCCGCCCGTTCCGCGCTGTCGAGTCGTTCCAGCAGCAAACTGACACGTCGGGAACGCTCTTGGGAGTCGGTGACGCAGGCGGTGGTCACGCACTTCCACGGGACCTGGACGGCAGAGGCGAGCAGACGCTCGCGAAGTGCGGTCCCCGCGAGGCGGGTAACCCGCAGGTATTGCTCCAGTGTCTCTGTCGCGTACCCGAGCTGCTGGGCCAGCTGTTCCAAGGCGAGGCTTGCGCCCGGAGGCGCCCCGTCGGTGATCTCGGCGCAGACGTCACCGAGGCCGAAGCGAGCGGCCAGCTGTGCCCGGGAGGCTCGGATGTCCGTCTCGGCGAAAGTTCTCGCCCGTCTGAGCTGATCTTCGGTGTAGCCGGGATCGGTAGTCCCGCCCGGCTCGATCCATACGTTCTCCATGGCCGAGGACCGTAGGTGCTCCCAACTGCCCGTAGGAACGGCGTATCCCCGGATCGGACCAGGCGAAATGTCTTCGACGACGAAGATTGCAGAACCGTGTGTTAGGCGCCGTACCGGGGAGGCAGCCGTTTGACTGGCCGCACCGCATGCCTTGAATCTGCACGTCGTCGTAGTCGGATTTGCAGCGAGGCATACAAGATGAGCACGAGCCCGAGCTTTCCCCTGGGCCGGGATTACCCGTCAATTCCCGAAGGAGACCTGCCAGACGGCCTGCTGGCTCTCTTCGACCTCACCGAGGCCGAGGCCGAACTGATCCTGAACAAACGCGGGCCGCAGAACCGGTTGGGCTTCGCCGTCCAGCTCGCCTGCCTGCGGTCCTTGGGCCGGCTCCCCAAACCTCAGGAGATTGCTTCTCTGCCGCGACCGGTCGTGGAGCACCTGGCGACCCAGCTCGACATCAGCGGTGGCGTGGCGGTCCTGTCCGCGTACGGCGCGCACGATGGGCTGACGCGGCGACATGCGCAGGAGATCAGGTCGGTCTGTGGCTGGAAGCCGTACAGCAAGGGCCAGGCCGCACTGAAAAGCATGGTGGTGTCCCGCGCCACGTACACGGAAGAAGGAGTCAAGGCCCTCCTGCGGCGTGCAATTGACTGGCTGCGGGAGCAACGTATCGAGCTGCCCGGCGAGCGCACCCTCACCGACCTGGTGCGATCGGTACGGGCGGAAGCCGACCAAGGAATGTGGCAGGCGCTCTTGGCCCCGTACGCTGACCGGCTGTTCGAACTCGATCGGCTGACGGCAGTCCCGGACGATGAACGAAAGTCGCCGCTGGCCGAGATGCAGCGAGGACCCGGCAAACCTGCCTGGACGAACCTCGCGCGCGCCTTCGCCCGGAACAACGAGATCCAGTCTCTAGGGCTGCCACCCGTGGACACCCGGGCCTTCTCCCCACGACGCCTGTCGCATCTCGCCCGGTTCGCCGCAGACCAAGAGGCGCAGAGGACGAAGCGGCGCGCCGCGACCGTCGCAGCAGTTGGCCGCCTTACCGAGACTGCTGCGGACGACGCGGTCGACATGCTGGTGCACCTGATCGCCAACGACCTCATCGGACGAGCGCGACGCAAGACCGAAAAGGAGCGTTCCGCGATCTTCCCCGACCTGGCCCATGCTGCCGCCGTCATGAGGGAGGTAGGCAAAGACCTTCTCGACGCGAGGCACGAACAGGTTGACACTGCGACGGGAGAGATCATCCCCCCTGCGGCAGACACCTTGACGGTGCGCGAATTTCTCGACCAACTCGAGGATCTGCCCGCGTTCGAGGCAGCCGTCACGGTGGCCGGCGAGCTGGCCCCCGCGACGGGATCGGACTCGGAAGAGGCTCGCCGCGCCAAAATGATCAAACGGATCGATCTCCTGAAGACCTACCTGCCACACATCGTCGGAGGACTGACGTACCGGTCCGGCACACAGGAAGCCAGACATGTGCTGGACGCCCTGTGGTCGTTGACCGACCTGATCGACCGACCCGCGATCAGCCGTGCCGAGGCCGATGAGCGCTTGTTGACCGGGTCCTGGAAAGAGCTGGCGCTCCACGCGCCGCACCTGGCGCCCGATACGGTCGACACCGCCGCCTACGCGTTCTGCGTGGTGGAGAGGTTCTACTCTCGCCTCCTGCGGCGCGAAATCTTCGTCCAGGGGGCATCGAAGTGGGGTAACCCGGAAGCGGGCCTGCCGTCGTCGGCGGAGTGGGCGGCGTTGCGGGTCTCAGTGGCCAAGAGCTTGGGGCTTCCCTTGGATGTGGTCGCCCACTTGAAGCGACTGGGCCAAGAGCTCCACACCAAGACCTATGCGATCGCAGAGCGCCTGCCGAAAGACAGACAGGTCGAAGTCGGAGATGGCGGCAGGCTCGTCCTGTCCACGGCACCTCTTTCCCCAGACCCCAGGCTGCGCAAGGTGACCGCGGAACTCGCGGGCTGGTTGCCCAAGGGCGACCTTCCCCAACTCATCCTGGAAGTCCTCACGTGGACCAAGGGCACCGAGGTGTTCACGACACCAGGCGGAGCGACCCCACGCCAACGCGACTTTGACATCACCCTGTCCGCCGCACTGGTCGCGCTCGGCTGCAACGTCGGTGTCGAGGCTGTCGCCGGCAACTTCCCCGCCCTGGAACAAAGGCACATCACCTACGTCATCGACAACTTCCTGCGACCGGACTGTTTGGAAGCACTGAACCACCGCCTGCTGGCGCGGCAGTCACAGCTTTCTGTTGCCGCATCATGGAACGGCGGCCACATGGCATCCGTAGAGGGCCAGCGTATGGTCGCACCCCCGACCGCCATCAAGGCGCGCCTGTCTGC
This sequence comes from Streptomyces sirii, assembly GCF_045690365.1. NCBI lineage: Bacteria > Bacillati > Actinomycetota > Actinomycetes > Kitasatosporales > Streptomycetaceae > Streptomyces > Streptomyces sirii. The sequence goes on from NZ_CP147982.1 coordinate 6,977,103, forward strand.
CCACGGCACCGCTCACGTCACCCACCTCACCCTCCTGTCGGAGCAGGCCATGGGACTCACGGACAAGGTCGTCGCCGGATCCGTCCACACCTGCCTGCACGTACTCGACGTCCTCAACGACCGACGCACCAGCGCCCTCAAAGCCACCAGCACCCAGAATCAGAACCGCCAACAGAAGCCCCAGAAGATCGTCGCAGAGGCCGGGCCACACCAAGAGATCATCTTCGGCCTGCTCGCGCTCTCCGGCTACACCTACACCGCCACAGCCGCCGACGTCACCGACATGACCCTCGCTCGCATGGACACCACATCAAGCGAGGACTACGGCCCCCTGCAGCATGCCACCCGCAACAAGATCGACTCCGCTCTCATCGAACGAAACTGGGACGACATGCTCCGCCTCGTCGGGGCCGTTCACCTAGGCCGTGTGCGATCCGCAGACGCGATCCGCATGGTGGTCCGCAACGGCAGCCTCACGCCCCTGGGCAAGGCACTCGCCCACTACGGGAAGATCCACAAGACCGCACACATCCTGGATCTCATCGACAACCCTGACTACCGCCGTCAGATCGAAACACAGAGCCTCCGCCACGCCCAACGCCACGAGCTGGCCGCGAAGATCTATCACGGCACCGAAGACCGCATCCACCGCTACCAGACCGGAATGGAGGAACAACTCAGCGCACTCGGACTGATCGTCAACATGGTGGTGCTCTTCAACACCGCCTACATCGACCTGTTCCTCCAGAAGAAGGCCAGCCACCTGCGGCCCATTCCCGACGAAGTCGTCAGGAGCTTGTCCCCCTTCCTCTATCGGCACATCCACATGAAGGGCCGCTACGCCTTCGAGATGCCCGAACTTTCCGACAGCTCCATGCGGGCCGTAGGGGATCTGGACGACGGGCCTGACGACGTGACGGGCGACAGCACCGACGCCAGCTGAGCGACAGCGGCGTTCGCCACACTTCACGCAACACCCTGTCTCGGCTCCGTGAGTGTCAGTGGACGCGCCGTCATCTTCCGTCCGATCCGCATCGCCCCCGCGGCCGATACTCGGCTCTGGCAGTCGAAGGCACTCTCTGACCTGCACCGGATGGCGCTATCACACGGTTCAGCAATCTTCGACGTCGCAGCTGCGGCTGTCTCATCGGATCCCTTACCTGGGAGGGCGGAGCATGCTGTGCACCTCTCTGTCGGAGATGTAGAGGTTGGGCCGTGGTGCCGGTATCGCACAACACCGCGGCTCTACGGGCGGACGTGGTCGATCAGTGTCGGAGTGCTGGGCCGGTCCCGGCAGATCGCGGTGAAGTCGCAGGCGGCGCAGGTGCCGGCCTCGCCAAGGAAACGCTGGTAGGTGCCTGGATCGTGTGTGTCCCTGGGCACGCCCTCCGCCCAGCCGGGGGCTTCGTCGAGGATCTTCACCCCGCGCGTCAGGGCCTCCTTGAGGAGCCCGAGCCTGGCGTCCGTCCACGGCGTCGCCGTCGACGGTTCCGGCGATGTAGGCGGTCAGGAGGGCTCCGCGCGCGCACTGGTCCGTGCAAGGCGGATGCCCCTGCTGCTGGTGACCTCAGGCAAGATAGCCATTTACGATCTTTGTCAGCCGTATCGATGTTGGTCACGGCTTTCCCTCCTGACAAGAGGCTCTGCTGGCGTGGACGAGGTCGTAAGGTTCGCTGATTCAGGCGGTCGCCGCCGGCGCGGCCTGGGTCGCCTCGACGTTCTCGACGGAAGCCTGTGCCGTGATGTGCGGCTTCACCGGCTGCCAGCTGTGCAGCAGACCGCCGACCATCAGGAGGGCTGAGTACGCGTTGTGCCTCTCTGTACCGGCCACTTCCGGGTGCGCGCCCAGGTCACACATGAACTTGAGGGCGAGCCGTACCTGTTCGGCACGCACCGGGTAGCCGACAGCCGTGTTCATCGACTCCTTGCGCTGCGCCTTGGCCGCCGCTGTAACGTCCACTGTCTCGTCCTCGTCGTCGGGCCTTCCTGCCGACACGCGCCGCGAGGGTCTGGCGGAGCGCTTCAACTGTGAGGCGCCACTCGTGCTTGATGTACTGCTTTTCAGCGTCGCGGTAGTAGTCGAGGGCGGCGGCGAACTCTGCCGACCGGGTCGCGTCCGGTGCGTCCAGCTCGACCAGGAGCAGGCGGCGGTACTGCATCTGCTCAAGGATCGCCGCCCAGTTGCTCTGGTTCACCTCGTGCTCGATGCTGCCGACCCCGATGCGCTCGAGGTTGCCGTCCTTCATGGCTGCGCCGGTGACTTCGAGGTTGAACTTCAACGCTCCAGTCCTGTGCTCCTCGATGATCTGAAGCTGCCGGTGGTCGAGGTCGACCACGAGGTCGAACGTCGTCGTCGCTGCGAGGCTGTGCAGCGTGACGGGCGAGGACTCGACAACCAGCCGCCCCAGGTAGCCGCTCGACGATCCAAGACTGAGCGCAGACAGCTTGCCCTCGAACCACATCGGCCGCTGTGCCGAGGCGTCATTCCGACATGACGCTTCGAACCGGAAGCGGAGCTGCATCACGCCAATGCCGCTACGGCCGGACACCGACTTGAGTTCCAGCCGGCCGCGTTGTTCGTGGTGCCGATGTGTACCCAGATGTCGTTCGTGATCGTCTTTCGGGTTGGTGGGGACGAACGTTCCAGGATCGGGCCAACAGTGAAGCGGGGCAAGCGAGTAACGAAGATCTACGGACTGCTGCGGGTAGCACTTGATCGAGCGCGCCAACGGCGTGCCGGCCACCGCCGCTTGATCCGCGCGATCTAGCTGTGCAGCACGCCAGAGCTGTGCGGTAATGACTACCGTGGATCAGAACTCGCTGCGGAAGCTCGTGGAAGGTCAGCTCCTTCGTCTGGAGGGCAATGCCTTCCAGGACTGCATGGATCGGCTCGGTCTGGAGCTGTACCCGGGGGACTACCAACCCGTGCGGGCGGCGGGGCCGAAGGGCGACACCAAGAATGACGGCTACTGTCCGAAGGCGCGAGTGTTCTTCGCGGCGCACGCGACGCGCGGCGAGCGGATCGACAAGACCAAGGTGAAGATCCGCGGCGACCTGGAGGGCTGCCTTCAGGAGCACCGCGACGTGAAGGTGTGGCGCTTTCTCACCAACGACACACTCCCAGGCGAAGTCAACCAGTTCATCGACAACGAGCTTCGTCCTCGATACCGGGGCGTCACCATCGAGGTGTGGGGGATCAAGACGCTTGCTGACGAACTCAGCAAGCTCAAGCGGGAGCAGATTGACAGGATCATCGACGTCATCACGGTGGACGAGCCGGAGTTCGAGGTCGTGATTCTCAACCACGTGAAGACGGGCCGTGACCTGTGGCCGATCCTCTCGGGCTGCCTCGGGTGGTTGGAGCACGAAGAACCAGAGGACTGCACCGACGAGGAGCAGGACCTCATTGACGACGCGGTTCAATCCTTCCGGGACTGGAGCGACATCTCGGGAGACATCGAGTTCTCACGCTCTTCGGTACGGGATGCACAGCGAAGCCTTACTGCCATCCTGGAGGAGCTCGCAGAGAAGGGGCTCGCCCTCTACTCCGCGACAAAGGACAACTATCCCCTTACAGGCGGACCATCGCCGTTCTTGGGAACCGTTGCGATCTTTAGGATTGCTCGGGTAAGCCCCGCCGTCCCAACGAAGGCGTGACGGGAGACGCCCTCTCGCGCATGAACCCCACGATCAATGCCGTGCCGGCCTCGACGCGTAGAATCCGTCGGCTCTGGGAGGGTCGAGTGCCATGGAGGTGGGCGACCGTCGATGGTCGCGCACCTCGTGCTGGGCTGGCTGCTTCCAATCTCACGCCAACAGCGGCGGTGGGTGAAAAAGTTCCAGACCGCGCCTTAACGTTCCGACTTTGCGACCAGGTCTGCCACGCCAAAGGCGCCGACTTCCAGTAGTTGGTCAACCAGGTCGAGGACCTTGCTGCGCTTAGCTTGCATCGTTGTTTGCGCGTAAGCTCGAATAAGAAGCTCACCAACGTAACGAGCATCTCCTGCCGCACCAGTTCTGATGTCTCCAGAATCTGTACCCTTTATCTCGATAAAGCGCTGGCAACACTCCAAGACTAGGTCATCTACGCGATCAGGTGCCTGCTCCAAGGTGATGAACAGCTGGGGCAAGGCTTCAGTGAAAGAGGCTGACGAGATCAGGCGACTCAACGACTGTTTCACGGGCCGAAGGCGCTCACCGCGAAGCGCTGCGGCTGCATCACCCACGGCTTTGCGAACGGACTCCTCCGAGTCGTCTAGGAACTCTTCGAAAGCGCGTCGTGCAGGTGCCGCTTCGGTGGTGTTCGCCAACCTGTGCGCACACAGTCGTGAGGCACCCTCTCGCTGCGCCCCATCACTACCTGCGAGCACGGTATCGAGCAGGTCCGTCACGCCCCACTGGATTGCAGCAATAGCGGCTAGGTGCCCTCCAGCCTTCCGGACTTCGCGGACCTGTGAATTCATCATTCGTTCGATGACAGGACGCGCCGTGTCCGGGTCTTCAGATCCCACGTAAGCAATCAGACGGATTACTGTGTGCGTGGTGAAGAGGCTGTCGTCTCGTGTCGCGACGAGAAGCGTAAATGCATCCAGAGCATCAGACCGAGCATGACGCATTGAGGCGTGAACAAGGTGCGCAGCACACGAGCGAACTGGAGTAGACGGATCTTCAGCTAGCTGCCTCAATACAGGGAGAACTAGTGTAGTGCGGCTCCCATCTGCGTCGTGAATAAGTAGATCTCCCAATGTTTCGGCTGCCGCGCCGCAGGACGAGTTTATTCCCGACCCGTATATGTCACGACCGATATTTTCTTCGTCACTGGAGGACCAAACCTCCGGGTCCCTCTCCTTGGGGTCTACCGAGCGGCTTGCGTAGCCGACGATCGTCTCAACGAGATCAAGCGGGACTGACTTGTAGTAGTGACGAAGTGCATGACCGAGCCATCGGTCAACACCATCGTGATTCAGCGATGAGATGTGACGAAGGGCGTCGAACACCGGCGATCCATCGTCGAGAGCTTCTGCTGAGCCCAAGGCTAGGAGGATGGCATTGCTATAGGCCGGGTGGGTGCTGTGGTCGAATCTCAGGGAGAGTGCTGAAAACCGGGCAGGATCGCGTTGTGCCTCTTGCTGCAAAACGCTTGATAGCTCATGGGCGCCGCCGGTGAAGTTCTGCCAGTTCGTTCTAGCCGCATTGTGCTTGGCGATCGCCTTCAACCACTGTTCGTCGCTCATCCGTTGAGCAGCATCTGAAGAAATCGGGGAGGCGATACCTCCCCCGGTCACGCCTTCAGGCTGGGGGGGCTGCTCCATGCCTGTAGCCCTCCGCAGCTCACCGAGTCGACGTCTTGCCACATCAGAAAGACGCGCCTCGTCCATCCCGGAGAGGAGGTTGAACATGTACCAACCAGGCCGTCGCTTTTCCCAGGGGAATCGGAGCTCCAGGATCGCAGATTCTAGGTTACGGAATGAGCTATCAGAGCAGAATGGGCTGGTGGCCTGGATCAACTGGCGGGTTGTCCATACGCCGTTGGATGAGTACCCACTCAAGAAACGGTGGGTTCCTTCTAGCAGAAGTTCTGTTGCCCACTGTGCGTACCTCTCGCCGTCCACTCGCAGACCCTCATACAAGAGCCACTGCGCAGCTTCGTAGGGACTTTGCGCAAGAGCTTCAAGAGTGGGTTGAGCTATCAAGGGCTCCTGTCTCACCAGGTGCCGGATCGACGTAACCATCCCAGACAGGACGGCTTCTTCGAGTTCGTGCGTCCCTAGGTCCGGGTAGCGATGCGTGAAGTGCAGATCATGTTTCGGGAGTTCGTCATCCCCATGCACCGCTACCTCCATCACCCGAAGCATGTACGGAAGCATGAGGGTGCAGAATGCTTCCGGAGCCCCTTTCGCTCCATGCCGTGCTAGCTCGATCGCGCTGTGCTCCCGGCCTAGCAGCGCAGCGACCTTGCCGTTTGGTTCCAAGGCCATCGCGTTGGGGCGGTCGACGAGGTAGGCAGCCAATAGCTCGACTGCCCAGGCCGGCTGATGCTGTGCCAGACCATGGGTTGAGTACCAAAGTTCATTCTCGACTTCTCCGCTGTATTGACCGTCACGAACGGCATTGAGAAGCAGATCAAACAGAGGACGGCTCTCGTAGACATCTGCGAAGCGGACGATCCACTGTAGCCAGCCTGGAAAATCACTGTTAGTCAGATGGGGAAGGAGCAGTTCAGCTAGGCGGTCTGGGTTAGTTTTCGCGGCGCTTCCCATGATCTCTACAGCCCGCGCCTGTTCGTCTGTACTACCCGCTAGCCACTCTTCAATAATGCCGTCTGCATCGAGGCAGTCGAACCATGCGTCTGTCCGCAGGGATCTCCAGATCTTCTCTTCGAATGAGGGTCTGGTGTCGAGCACATCGGCCACCATGTCCCATTCATTTCGTGTGGGATCAGGGAGTGAACTCAGAAGGGTGAGAATCACGTCCTTGATGTGGAAGCGGACGTCAGCACTGACTAGGGCAGCTCCCACCTCCTCTGCGAAGCGATCGGGCTCAAGGTCGCGCAAGTGGCTCAGGATCTGCCGTACTTGTGCACGGCGGAAAAGCTCTTGTTCTCCACTAGTCAAGAAGTTGACGAGGGATTCATTACGGCCCGTCCATCTACGTGCGAATGAATAGTCAAAGAACGCTTCGTGGAAGAACGCGATCTCTTTACCGTCCTGAACCAGCAGATGCTCTGAAACCAACACACTGGCGTCAACGGAAAGGTTCGCCTGGTCGAGAACGGTTTTAGGAACGGACAGGCGCTGCCGAGTGCTAATAGCCTCTGCCACTGTCGAGATAACTTCGTTAAAGCGAACTGCGTCACGTCGTTGCACGCAGTCGGTCAGCTTGCGTTGCCAGAAGGCGTCAAACAAGTTATCGGTGGTCTGGAATGCGAGCGCCTGCGGATCGTTAGCAATGCCTCTCAACAAGACGAGATTCAGTGGCGACCTTAGGAGATTCCTCTGGTGCGTAATGAGGCGGTCGGCATCCAGGCCCATAGCTGAAACTGCCTCATTGACCTGGGTCTCTGATAGTTCTTGGACTTGAACGCGTGCACACTGCTTCTCGTCGACCAGTTCGCGAATTCGGTGATCGTTCTCAACGTCGAACTTTCGGCAAGCCAGCACCACTCGCATCTTCGGAAAAGCCGATGCTTCACGCACCAGGTCAGCGATCGCATCGAAATTTCTTGGCATCCGTCCCGACATGAGGCTCACCGCATCAACCTGGTCCACGACGAGTACGGAGGGGCGTTCTTCTGCTACAGCTGCTAGGGCAGCCACCGGTGATACGTCCAACCCGATCCGGTTACCCAATTCCGTGGTTGATGTAAAAGGCTCAAGTCGGTCGAGTCGAAAGCTCAAGGTAGGGGTATCACGACCACGGAAGATTTCCACCGCTTGATGAAGGGTGGCGCTCTTACCGCCCCCGGCAGCTCCCATGAGAAGTGTTAGCCTGTCCGAACCTGCGTCGACAAGGTCAACGATTTCTTGTGCTTCGGAACGCTTGATCGCAGGCCGAAGAAGCTCGCGTTCGACGCTGGCAGACCAAGCCGTAGTGATCTCCTGGACTGTGCCTGAGATATCGGCGCCAACTAGAAGCGTTGAGCAGCTGAGCTGATACTGGCCAAGTCGGGACTCGATGCCCGCCGCGTCAAGGGTGGAGCCAAGGCTATTGTTTACAAGTTCGCCCAAGGCAGCAGCCGCAAGCCGGCCTCCAGCGCCGCTCAAGAGCAGTTCAGAGAGAACTGCGTTCATCCGAACGATCTCATTTTCGTCGATGCAGGAAATCCAGATGCCGCGCAGCACTTTCCAAGCTACTTCAGTGGAGCCGTAGATTGCAGACGACGAGATTTTGTTGAATGGTCCTTGGAGTTCTTTCGTAAGCCTATCGCTGATGAACTCGGAAAGATTGTCGGTGCCTCTCGCTCTTTCGGTCAATTCTTGGACGTCTCGCACGGGGACCATGGATACAAAGTGGAAGTGGCGTCCTTGCTCGACATGGTGACGAGCGTTCGCCCAGATGTCCTTATTCTGGAGCGACTTGACGCTCCAACTGTTCGAGTTCCCGTTTTGGCGTTTGACCTGATGTACCTCGACGGTCGAGCCATGGCGATAGGTAAACTCGGCACCCTTCCCCAGGTCATCGATATCCTCGACCTTGATGGACTGAGCACTCCCCAGAAGCACATACAGGAGGTGACGGACTGTCCAGGCGCCCTCGTATCGATTGCCGAACTTGTCGGTCTCTCCTCCTGCGCGAGGGCTCACGTCGCTCTCCTTCTTGAAGGGCGTGATCCAGAGTGATGAATCAGCGCCGTCATTGTACTATTTTCACCCGTCAACTTGCCGCATGCGGTGATTCTGGCCTTTGAGCTGCGAGGAGACGACCATTCTCGTATGATCTACGGCCTTCATGGCCACGCTAGGTCAAGTCCCCGTTGCGACGCTTAGGATCAGTCCCAACCGCGTAACCGTCGCAGCCAAGAAGGCGTCCGCGAACTCCGACGTCAGGCCGTCCACGTTCACCATGGACGACCCGAGCAAGCCAATCACCATGCCCGCGGTGGCCAGGTCGGCCTTCTTCAGCGCGAAGGCGTCGCCGTGCCTCGGCCACAGTTCACCCGGCGTTGTCGGTGAGGTCGGCTCGGCAGTCAGCGCGTCGATGAAGTAGCCCACCTGCCGGTAGCAGTTTCCGGCGGCCCCAACGACTTGATCTGTCCTGCCGTGCCGGTGTGTGCGTGTACGGCCCGGGTGAAGGATCCCCGCAGCGGCCCGGCCAGCCCGAACTTCATGAAGTCGAAGCTCCGGGACTTGCCGTCCTGCTCGGCCACGAACCGGACGATGCACTGGTCCTCCTCGAGGAAGTAACTCTGGGGCGGCTCGTAGCCGGCCTCCGACATCGATGCCTGGTGGCCCGGGCTCACCGGCCCATCACCAGCGGGTCGCCCTGAACACACCGGTCCCCGGCGAACACCGCCGACATCAGGTCCGGAATCGCCCCCACGTCCGCGTGTATCAGGAGCATCTCCACTTCCAGGGCCTGGAACGGCTCAATATAGATCTTCTTGGTCGTGCGCTAGTCCGCGTACCCGAGAAGCATCTGCACCAGGTGCCAGGCGCTGCCGAACTCGTGCCGGAAGTCCCTCGTCTCCTCCGGCGTCAGATGGCAAGCGTCCGGTCAGAGAGGAGCCAGCCAACCGAGAACCAGCGCGGGGCAAAGCTATGTCGGAGCATGTGCGGGGCTCTAGCGAAGCCCCCGAGCCCGAGGTGAGCCAGGCGGGAGTTGGCCCCATTTAAGGTGTGTTCCCAGCCGTGCGGGGCCAGGCGCTTTGTGCCGGAAAAACGTGCGTCAGGAAGGAGCCGTTAGCGTAGATGTACGCGCCAGGCCGAAACGCACTAGGTGCTTAGAAGGCACCTGGTGGGTGGGGGAGCGAGGCGGCTCTGACCTGCGCGAACGCGCCCGACCACTGGCTCGTCCCGGAAACTTCCGGCGTTTTCGGGACGGCGGGGGTCTTCGACACGGAACGCCGCGATCATTTGCCCGGCACCAACTCCAAGAGCCGACCCACGCGGTGCCAGCCACCGACCAGGTTGGCTGCCAGTACAGAGCATCCGTAGAGGCCACGAGACTTCGTTTGGCGGCAGCGTGCGCTGCGACCACGCTGCACGAGTCGTGGCCCAGCACTACCAGCAGCGAGTAGTCCAGCACACTCACGCCGTGCTCACTACTGCCCAGAATTTCCGGGCCACTCTATGGCATGGGTTCCCGACCGTGGCCGTGGAGTCGGTAGACCAACTCGTCGGGGTAGCGAGTGACGCGGGCTAGTCGCCAGGCCGCGTCGTACGACATACGGCCGTGGGTCCCAGCCCGGAGGCGCAGAGCTAGGAGGCTTGTGGCTGGGTCCAGGGCCCATCGCCACAGGGTTAATCGCATTCTTGCTCCCCTGCGGCGTCGATGAGCGCTTGGGCTGTCTTCTCGTCGCCGTGCACCTTGACAGCCTTTGCGAGGATGGTCACGAATTCCTTGCGGCCTTCCTCTGTGAGGCCGGTCGCGAAGTCGTGGAGCAATTGGGCGATGACTACCCATCGAGCATGTGATTGCCATCCCTGAACTTCGCGCACCAAATCCGGAAGACTCGTGCCGGCAGGAGGCCCGCCCAGCCGGGGCCAGTGCTCCGCAGAGCGCTCTAGCAGTGTGTAGAGACGGGCTGACGCAGGATTGGCGAGGATCTCGTTACGGAGGAATTCCGCACGCGCTCGCGCTTGCCTGCGGGCTAATGCGTCCAGTTCGTAATCGCGGCGAAGCCGATCCTCCTCACGAGTGTGTTCCTCGTGCCGCTGGGCCTCTTCTCGCTTGCGCTGCAGGCGCAGGTGGGTTTCCTTACGTTCCTGCTCCTGGCGTTGACGAGCCTCCTCGAGGGCGTAGCCCTGGCGCATTCGCTCTGCCAGGAGAGCTGCCCTCTGCGTGGAGTCATCGATGGCGAGGCGGACATGGCTATCCAGTACCTCGATGCCGTACCCAGCTAGCGGCAGCTGGTCCCGCAGGGCTGCGTTGATGTCCTGCTCGGCAACGTCACGTCGTAATACGTCGCACGATCCTGCCGCCTCATCTACGACTCTCCGAACGAGACGTGCTGCGTCGTCGGGATTAACTGCCGTGCCATCGGGCTCTGCCCGCCATGTCACCTGTACTTGCGCACCGAACCGCAGCGTCGGATCGCTGCTGGCCAGACGGTCGGTGAATGTTTGCGTCCACACAGCGGGTAGGGTTGGCGGCTCTTCTGCTGGAGTGTTCCGTCGCGGCCAGGGAATGAATCGCCTCACTCGGTGTCGGTCCCCTTGCTCCTGACGCCATCGCCGCTGGGGTCTGGGTCCTCCTGCTCCTGCACTGCGGCGTACAGGTCCTCGTCGAGGAGGGCGCCCAGTTCTTGTCGCACTGCCTCCCGTTCCTCGGAGAAGGGGCGGTCTTCACCTTGCACCCAGCCGTGTGCGCAGGCGCGTAAGGTCTCGCGCAAGACTCTTCCTTCCTCCGTGCCTCGTACGTCGACGGCCTTCCGCAAGGAGTCGAGGATGAGGGATTTCAGGGGAGGATGCCGTAGGGCTGCGTCCAGCCAAAGGAAGACTGCCGTGTCTACTTGCCTTGCGCCCGTTGGCCCTGGCCCTTCCGCTAACAGGGTTCGCCAACCCTTGACCAAACCCTCTGACGATGGGCGGAATCCTTCTTCATCTCCGGAGTTGGGATTCCCGAGGATCAGCGGGATGCCATCGCTGTTGGGGTCTGTGGTGGTCGCCAAAGCAGCGAAGGTCTGGCGACCGACGGTTTCCTTGATCTTGGCGTTCCCACACCAGCCGACGATGTCCTTGAAGAGCAAAGGGCGCACGGAGTCATCCGCCCAGAGAGTGCGCACGGCGGCCTGCAGTGCGTCTGCCACCTCAGTGTGCTCCGACTCCGCAGCATCCCGTAGGCGTCGTAGTGCCTTTCCGGTGTGGGTACGGCCGAACTTGCCCGCGCAGACAGACACGACTGCCAACGGCAGGGCAACTTCGGTCTTTCGCCTGCCCCAGGCTCGCAACATTGTATGGATGTAGGGGGCGCTGGCAGGGTGAATGGCGGCGTCGTCCAAGAGGGAGGTGGCAAGGGGCCACAACCCCTTAGCGCGCTGCTTGTGCCATTCAGTGACGATTTCCTGCAGCGGTTCCTGACGACGGTGGCGGACTGCCCAGCGGACAGCGAAATCACCGACCCTTTCGGCTAGTGCCCGCCGGTCGTCTATGCCGACGCTTTCCATGGCCACTTTTGGTTCGTCCAGCGGCGCCTGCGCCAGCCATTCTAGGAATGGCACGCGGGCGAGGGGACGGTCAGTCCAGAAGTATTCGAGAGCGGCGTCGTCCCAATGCGGACGCTGGAAGCTGAGTACACCTTCCTTCGTGCGGTCCGCGTGGATGGCTCGGGTCATGGAGATTACGCCGGGTGCCTGCTGTCCTGTCACCTTGACGTCGTCGCCCTCAAGCAGCTTGCTGAGGTCGGCGGCTTTGGCGTAGATGTGGCCAACAGGCGCTCCGCGGAGTACGGCAGCGGTCACCAGGAAGTTGCGTTGGAAACTAGTTCGGTCTGGCTTCTCATGCCATGTGTACAGCTGGTCTTCCCAGTTGTTGCGGGCAGCTGCGACGTTGGCTACTTGCTTGGCGATTGCGTCATCGGTGTCGGCGGTTTCGGCGCGGCGCTGCAACGCCTCGAGACCCATGGCTTCGTTAGCGATGGTCCGCAAGGCAGTCCGTCGTGCCTCGCGCATGAGGTCCACGATGCGCAGCACCTCGGTCGGGCTCTGGCCGTCCAGGAGGGCTCTCATCTGTGGGTGCTTGAGCCATGCCGCGACGGGAAAGCTGGGCTCTTCGGCGCGCAACCATCGCTCCGCTACGTCGGCAGGCCGCGCGGCGCCAAGGTCAGGGGCCACACTGTCCGGAGCGCCGCGGCCGATGCGGCGCCACTGATCGGGCGTCGTGATCACGATGAGTCGGCAATTGCGCGGGCTGAGATGCTCCTGGACATCCTTCAGGTTCGCGCCGAACGAGTTGTGAATCTCGAAGTCGTCCTCGTCGGGGGGAAGCTCAAGTACGTAGCCACGGTGGTGTTCACGTGGCAGACGCTTTGCAGGAAAGATCGAAGCGCTTCCGAACGAGAGCGGCCACACTTCCTTGATGAGTCCGTCGTTCAAGAGGCGGGACATGAGGGCGTAGGCGGTGATGTTGCGACTCGTGCCAGAGGGCCGGCTGAGGACCAGCACGGACCCTGCCGGTCGCAGAAGCGAGAAGGCGTCGTCGAACGTGCTGCGTTCGTTCTCGCCGAAGTAGCCCCGGTCCAGCTTCGTGTGCAGCTCGGCGTACACCTCACGGACGACGTCCAGGTACCCAGTGGAAATCGGTGCATGAGTATCGAGCGTCTGCTCGAATACATTCTTTACAGCGATCATCTCGCCGTTGTTGATCAGCGCACGCTGAAGGAGAGCTGCCTGATGAAAGGCTTCTACCGTGGACGGATCCGGCGCCTGCCGCTGCGACACGGCAGAAGAGTCCTCTGTCGGCAGATCAGGGGGCGAGGAGGGAGCAGGCTGAGCATGGGGATCAGCGCCGTTTGGCTCGATTGGGGAGGTATCAAGGGCCGCTGGCTCGGCCCGCGTTGTGCCTTGTGAGGAAGCATCCGCCGGAGGCGTGTAGTCCCCTTCCCAGCTTGGCGTCGCTGCGGGTGGCTCTTCTGTGTGACGGCGCTGGCTTTCGTGCGGTGTCGATGGTTCTGGCTCAGAGCCCTTGCCGGCCGCCTCGCCCTCGCTCGAGGCGGTTGCGGGTGAGGGCGTCTCTGTCTCGTGGGCGGAGTCACTATGTAACTGGGTGGTCTTCGCCTTCTCGGGCTCGTGCGGTAATGCTCCCGAGGGGAAAATGACTTGGGCCGGCGGCGAGCTAAGGGGCCTGTCAGCTGTTTGGGCAAGCGGCTCGTGATCCGGAGCGCCAGCCGCGTCAACGGGGCTCGGTGAGTCCTCAGCAGAGCTCGCCCCGTCGTCTACTGCTGCAGTAGCTGGGTCGCTTGGGGCGGGAGTTTCCGCACCTTCCGACAGGTACGGCGCTTGAGGCAGCGAATTGTGTTGTCCGCGCGGGTTGGGGTCTTGTCCGGCCGTCTGAGAGTCGCCGTGCTCGAAGTTCATGGTGTGCCGCCAACCTCAGCCGATTGATCCGTCGATGTGCAGCCCGACCTGCTCGCCGGTTTCCGTGATGGTCTTGGCGGTCTGCACCACGTGGGCTCGGCCGTTGGCCGTCATGCTCTGAGCGCGGATTCCCACCTGCTGACCTGAGACCTCGTCGGCATGTTGGGAGACTTCCGCCCCTGGCCGAGGGCGCTCTTCGTCTCCGAAGGGAAGGCCGCAGCCGTACACCTCTTCCAGGTCTCGCCTCAGCTGTGCGAGGAGGTCGCGAAGGTCATCGTCATCGCCCTGCAGCAAGTTTGGCCGCGATAGATAGACGCGGAGTGCGCCTTGAGCCTGACTGAGGCGCTCGAGACGCGCGTCCGTGAGTTCGGCAGCTCGCACCTGAAGGGCTGCAGATCGCCCGGCTACCTGCTCCGGTTCCTCGATTGGAACTCGCCCCGCTCGCCTATCTAGCACCGCACTTGCGCGGTCGAACAGAAACTTGACTGCCTCGGTCAACACCGTTCCGGCAAGCACCGGAAACGACAGCGGATCCATGATGTGCCCCTCCCCGTTCCCTGTCCTTGACCTGGCACCAGGAAGGAGTGCTGATCAAGGCAAAAGTGTGACTCACGGTATGGTCGCGATCACTGCTCCGGAAGAGGCAAATAAGCCAGTCCCGCGGCGGTAAGGCGAGGTGTCTTCAATGCCGAGCCAGTGCCTGGAAGTTTGGGGAGCGGTGTCCCGTGTGGCTGGAGCACGCCTCCCTCTTGCAGGTCCGTCACATCCTTGAGCCGGGCTGGCAACAGAGTGGATCCTTACCGGGCCTCATGTGAGACGGCCGCAGCGATCCCTCCCGCGCCAGCGGGGCACCGTCCCCTCAACGACGCGGCGACGACGCCCTCATCGCCCAGCTGGACTGGAACCGCGATCTACGCTCTGTCTCCTACAACACGTGCGGGGGGCGGCAGCCTCCAACCGCGTGCTGTGGGAAGGGCTGGTCGCTCGCGGAGGGACGTTTCTCCTGGCCGTGCTCGCCGTCGCGGGCGGTGCTGCTCGGGCCCGGATCGCCGGCGGCTCGGACGCTCAGTGTGGCCTGGTCGGCTTTGGCCGGGCAGCAGAGCTCTTGAGCTTGGAACGGCGGGCCAGCAAGCAGATCGCAAACGCCGTGCGGGAGCCGTTCAGCCGGGTCGCTAGCGCAGCGGCCCCGCTCATGCGGTGCTCGGATCCTGCCGTCGTCGACTCCACCGAGCATCTGCTGAATGCCGTCTCCGAGGTGGAAAACACGGCTCGCTTGGACGCCTCCCTGGCTGCGTTCGGCAGGGCCGTAGATGCAGTCACCGCACCGTGGCATTCCTATTGGGCGCGGTGGCGTGCGAGGCGAGCCGATGGGGCACGGTCATAGGATCAAAACCCTGGTTACGCACAGCAGTCTGCTTCTAGCCTTGTGTGACTGACGATAGTCAGTCGCGAGAACGGCGAACACTGGAGTGCCGGATGGTTCTGCCCGCACGACTCACAGCCGCATTGGGCGACACCCCGACGACCTGGACGAGGATGACCTTCAGCGCGCGGTCGACAGCCAGATACCTGAAGGTGTCGACCTCGACTGGAAGAAGGACTTCTACAAGGGCACCGACGCGGGCAAGAAGGAACTCGCGAAAGATGTGAGTGCCATGGCCAATACCGTCGGCGGCTTGGTCGTCGTCGGCGTTGACGACGGGAGCAAGGACCATGCACACGAACTTTCACCCCTTGAGCCAGCACAGGGCCGCGGCGAGGAGTGGATCCGCTCGGTGCTCGCGAACTGGATCCAGCCGGTCGTCCCCCACATCGGCGTGCGCTCCCTGCGGTCCGCCAAGCACGACGGCAGGATCTACTGGCTGATCACCGTTCCTCGCAGCACGCAGGCGCCGCACGCGGTCGCCGCTCCGGGCAACGACTACAACTTCCGTGTGCACGTCCGGAACGGCACAACAACCCGGAGCCTCGCCGAATCCGAGATCGCGCAGCGCTACCGCGACCGATTCCAAGCCGCGTCCGACGACATCGACCGCCTCAACTATGTCGCCGAGGCGGGCCTCCGCTATCTGGTGAACGACGTGAACACTCCATTGCCCAATGGCGGCACCCGCGCCACCGACCTCTACCCCCTCTGGGCCAGCCTGACCGCCATCCCAACAATCCGCGGAAACTACTCCGTGACCACCTTGAACGAGCGAAACGCGGCCTTTGAACGCTTCCACAAGCTGGCTGGAGCGGCGTTGACGGACAAGATGCAACCCCGCCATCCCGTCCTGGCCGGTCGCCGCCAGGTCCGCTTCGAGGGCGCCCCTATCGGGCAGCTCCACCAGGACGGCTCCTTCTACGGCGCAATGCCGCTCGACTACAAAGAGGCACAGCGCGGCCGCGACGGCGCCAACGCACTGTCCCAGATCGGCCTCGAACTACACCTGGTGACGTTGGTACAAGCCGCTTCCGCCTGGGCGGTGGAGAGCGGCGCGACGGGCGAAATCCTCCTCGCGACGGCACTCCACCGCTTCGACGACAAGGATGTGCGCCTTAACAACTCGGAGGACCCCGGCCTGTGGGGCTCCGCCGTTGCTCTGCCTTCAACGCCAGTACGGACCACGGCGGATCTCGTCGCCGTCGCCACCAACATGCGCGAGGCCATCACCATGGCCTACACGCTCGCCTCCGACCTGTTGGCCGACATGGGAGCCCATGAGCCCGGCATCCTGACTCCCGAAGGAGACCTCAGGGTCGAACGGCTCAACTCCGGCTGGAGACACAGGCTTACGGGCTGGAAGCGGTAGCAGAGGTGCGCGAGAAGGCCGCTGGCGTGGGGCTGCTCGCGCGCCTCTTTCCCTATTCAGCGGCAGGCCACCTGCGATAGGTTGCCGCGTTCTCATCGCGCGGTCGATCCAAATCTCGATCATCGCCCCGCTCGTGGTGTGGATCGACGGTTCGCCCTGGTCGATCGTGCCGCCGTCACTACCATGAGTACTCCAACGGACGGGGGATTCGTGCAGGATGCGCGTCTCAGTGAGCTGGCCGCTCGCGTAGGGGAGTTCGGCGAAGGCGGAGATCCGCGACGCGTGCTCGAGGACGACGCTTTGGGCGTCGCGTCGGAACTCTTCGCCTCGGTCAATGGGCGACCCGAAGAGGCCGACCCTGATGTCCTTCACACCATTGCCGCGTTCTACTGGGCCCGCTCCCTGGCGCAGAGGCGCGGCGCCCTTGCAGCCCGGGACCTTGAGACAGCCATCGGTGTATTCGGCCTGCTTTACCTGGTCGATCACCGGCGAGTGCCGCGTGAGCTGTGGCCCCGGCTCGCCGATGAGACCGGATACGACCCGTGGAGCGACCCGGTGCAACATGCGGCAGATCTGGTCGTCGATGCTGAGGAGACAGGTGACATCGCTGCCCTCGACCAGGCCATCAGCCTGATCAGGACCGTCACGGACAGCGATGACAACTCATACCGGGACACCGTCCACGGCCTTGCGCTCCAACACCGCGCGGCTCTTCCCGACCGTCCCGCGGTGGAACGGAGTGCCGACGCAGATGCCGCGGTGGAACTGCTGGGCCGTGTCGCCGCTCTCCCGGAGCCATCCGCTGTACGGCGCGCGAGCCGCGGAATGTCCTACGCCGATGCCCTCGTACAACGCTTCGAGGTCTCAAGAGGCATCAAGGATCTCACCCGAGCCGAGAGGGCCTATCGGGATACTCTCGCGGTCGCTGCCGGGGACGCCCCTACGTATGCGCGTGCGGCGGCCGGGCTTGGTTCGACTCTCGGCCGCCGTGTGGAAGCAGCGGAGGCGACAGCGGGTGACGAGGACGGCGCCGTACCGGTGCTGCGGGAAGCGGCCGGGTGGCTGCGCCGCGCGGTCGACCTGACGAACAGCAATGGTCGCGAGTCGAACCTGGCCAACCTCAGAAGAGTGATGAGGCTTCTTCTCGAACGGACGTCCCACGCCAGGAAGGCCACGGGGGTTCCGCTGTTCAACGACGCCCATGCGGCAGAGGACGACCGAGCAGACCATGCGGACGATCCCGTGGTCCGGCGCCAGGTGGAAGCCTTAGTCGATCTTGCTTCGCAGCTCTCGGCACGCGTGGTGACCGAGAGCGAGGCCATACGCCGAGTGAAGGATCAGTCCCTTGAGCTCTCGGAGGCCGCCGTGGGCTCCGTGGTGCTCGGGGCCTTACGTCTCGTACAGGCCGGCACGCCGTACGATGCGGTGCCGGCGCTGACCCTCGCTCTGGAGGCCGCGCGCTCCCGTTGGGCTGCCGGACAAGGAACGCCCTGGTGGTGGGCGGCCGATGCTTACGTCGAAGCAGGACGGCTCGCGCTGATCGAGGTGGCCGACGGGCTGCTCTTCCGCCGCGCCTGTGCCGTGGCGGACGAACAGATCGCCGTTCTGCGCGACAGCGGCCGCGCCGAGCACATCGCTGAACTCGCCGAGACACTGTTCGCCGCAGGGCTGCTGCGGGTCAGCCCGTATGTGGGGAACATGTCGGGACTGTCCTTCGAGTCGGCCCATGCTCTGTGGCGCGAACGCCAAGCTCGGCGCCGCTCCATCCACCCCGACGATTCCGTCGCACCGGAAACTGCGGAGATGCCTCCTCCACTGGTCGCCGCCGAGGAGGCGGTCCGGTATCTGCGCGAGGCCGCCGACCTGTCGCGCGAGCACGAGCGGGGGCGTGTTCTCAAGGCGTTGGCTGAAGCCCTGTCCATGGTCGCCGGTCTCAAGCAGGAGTCGCATGACGAGGAGATCCGGGCGGTTGCCCGTGAGGCGTTCGACCTGCTGGACCCGGTCAGGGATCCCCTCGCCCATCTGTACCTGCTGAGAGTCCTTTGCTTGCTGAGTGAGCTCTCGCTGCCCGGTGACCTTCAGGATGTCCTGCCATTGCCGCTAGCCGCCATCCGGGACCGACAAGGGATGCAGGGGGCCGCGAGCGTCTTCGCCGAGGCGCTCACGCTTGCGGAGGAGGTCCGCCGGCCCGACCTGGAGTTCCAGCTGATCGAGGCCGCGGACCGCGAACTCCCCGACTTGCCCGCGGATTCCTACCGTCGTCGCCGCTGGGCCAGTGAGGTGCACTGTCTGGCGGACAATCGCCTGGGCTGCTTCGCAGGGCTGATCCGAGTGGAGGAAGCCGCGGGACAGCTCCGCACCCGCGCGGACGAAGAGGGCTGGCCTCCCGAGGAACGTGCGGCGACCCTCATCCACCTCGCCGCGCATGCCAGGGGAGACGAGGAGGAGCACATCGGCCGCGCTCTGACAGCGGAGGCTCGGGAGCTGGCTCCGGAGCTGTGTCGCCGGTGCGGTCCCGCACTGGACTATCTCGACGGCACACTCTCGTACGACATGGGGCTGCGCATGTCGGGGACAGGACAAGAGGCCCTCGCCGCACGTCACTTCGCCGATGCACTCGCCGCCTACGCCTTGTGCGGCCAGATCGATATGGCGCTGAACAGCCTCGATGCCGCATCGCGCAGTGCGCTCGCAGCCGACGAAAGCAGCGTCGGCGTGGCCGTGGCAGCACTGATCCCCGCCGCCGTATGGCTGCGGGGCGGCATCGACGAAGTCATCGGCTGGAAGCTCCGGGATCTGTACCAACAGCTGATCCTCAAACTGAGCGGACCCACCATCCCTTACGGCCTGATGATGGCAATTCACCAAGCCGCCAAAGGGATTGACTTCACGGTCATCACCGAACAGCCCGGCCCGTTCACACCCTCCGCAAGCCTCTCGCGACTGCTGGACCGCATCCGGGCGGACGAGGCGCAGCTGTCCGGACCGCTGAGCGAGCCCGAACTGCCGGGCCCCGAAGAGGCCATGCTCTTCTACGTGGGCACCGGCGAGTCCGAACTCGGAAGCGACGCCGAAGCGGAGCACCGCAACACGCAGCGTGCCGCGGACCGGTGGATCAGTCAGGAACTCCTGGCCACCGGCCGCATGGACCGCATACCGATGATGTTCCCTGACGAGTTGCAGGCACTCCTGACCGAGGACACGGTCCTGCTCTCGCTGTATCTCGGCCACGCCCGCCGGGAGGGAACCGAGACGCCGGTGACCTCTCTGTCCGGCATGGCGATGACACGCGACGACACGGAGCACCACACCGTGCTCCTGTCGAACTTCGAAGCCGGACTCGTTCGCTTCACGCGCGCAGAGCACTCTCTCTCCGCACACCCGGTGGCATTTCACGTCGGTGCCCTAAGACAGGCCATCATCGCGGACCCCCTGCACCGGGCTGTCAGCCGTGAGGCACAAAAGCGGCTCAGGGAGGACAGCGTCCCACATCTAGCGGGCTTCACCGCTTCGCTGGACGGCTGGCGGGCCCAGGGAAAGCGGCATCTGTGCATCTGGCCGAACGGCCCATTGCACTACCTCCCATACCACCTCCTGGAGGTCAACGGCCGTCCCCTCGCCGAGGACTGGATCGTCACTCAGGTGCCGAGCCTGGGCTTCCTCCGCACTCCGGCGCCCGGCCCTCACCGTCCGCCCGAGCGTGGGCTCGTCGCCTTCGCATCCGCGGCCGGGGGAACCCGGCACGGTCTCCTCGCTCAGAACGCCCTGGAAACACACGCCGACCAGGTCGCAGTGGCGATGCGCGGTCACGCGGTTCTGGGTGCCGCAGCGACACCGCGGCGACTGCTCGGCGAACTCGCCGACGCGCGTTACGTCCACGTGGCCGCGCACGGGGCCCACAACGAGTGGGCCCCGTGGTACCAGTGCCTGTTCCTGTCGCCGGATGCGGACAACGACGGTCGTGTCTTCGCCCACGACATTCTCCAGGCCGACCTGCGGGGCGTCGAACTCGTGACGATGAGTTCCTGCGAATCTGCTCTGGGTCGCTTCGACGTCAATGACAATCTGCGCGGCCTGCCCGCCGCGTTCCTGTCCGCCGGCGCTTCGGCCGTCATCGGCTGCCTATGGCCGGTTCACCCAGACGTGGCCACGGACTTCTTCGGAACGCTCTACGAGCGTCTCGCGCAGACACCGGACCGGCGGGCCGCCTTCCGCGCCGCGCAGTCGGCCGTCCGCGGCCGCCATCCGGCATTCCGCGATTGGGGCTCGTTCTGCTTCATCGGCGACTGGCGCCATTCGGATTCGAACCAAGGAGTTGCCTCGTGACCCATCTGGAACTGCCCCTGCCCCCGCTCCACGAGATCGACCTGGTGGAGGTGCCCCGGCTGCAGTTGCCTGCCCCGCAGCATCGCATCGAAGGGCGGGTATCGCTCAGCACCGCCGTCGTTCATCCACTGACTGCCGAGGAGGCAGCCGCAGGCGAGGCGGATTGGCTCGGCTTCCTGACCGCGGAGGCGTCGCACAGCGACTATCTCCTCCTCAGCCTCACGTGCGCCTTCCGCCCGTCGGCAAATGGTGATCCTTTCGCCGACGCTGCCGTCGGCGTTCGTCTGGAGTCTTCTGATGAGCCTGCAGACCGACAGCCGATCGCTTGGTCGATCTCTCCCAAGAAGCGCTCCCACCCGGTGGAACGGGCAACCACCATTGGACTCAGTGCCAAGCTCGCGATCGTCGAATCCACGCTCGAAATCACCCCCGGCCAAGGCCGGGAGGACCTTTTCGTCATCGGAATGGGCGAAAGGGACAGTGACCCGGAGTGGCGCGTCCAGGCGACCAGCCGTCACCCCCTGATCGGCGACGAGACCTTCACGCTGATCGTCAAGGCCACTGCCGGCGCTCCCGTTCAGGCCCACGTGACGGTGGCAGCCACCATCAAGCATCGGCGATTCGGCCTGATTCCCTACCGGGCAGACCTCCCCGCCACATTGCGAACCATCGATCTGCGTCGTCAGACCGATCGGTGGGACCGAAACACAACGGCTGCCTTGCCTACGAGCGGCGCTTGACACAGAGCGAGCCGCCGGAGTGAAGTGATGCCGCCAGGCCAGTTCTGCTGCAAGGGACTGGACAGCAGGGAGAAGTGCGGGTGTTCCCAGCGGAACGCTGTGCGCGTACTCTCCGCCCGGCTCTGGCAAGCTAGCGTGGAAGTAGCGCAGGAGCGAGAGACCGCGGCGTCCTCATGCATGAGATGGGCTCGGATCGTGCAGCTTCTTCAAGTGAAGACCACGCTTCGGAAGGCATTGCGGATGCGGGTCAACGGTTCGCGGTCGCGGGTGTAGTAGAGCTTGTTTGTCAGCAGGACGGCCCAGGTTCCCCGCTTGGGGGAGATCCACATGCCGGTGCCGGTGAATCCGTAGTGCACGTAGGTGCGGTCGGCGGGGTCGGTGCCGGGGGCGGGGTGCCAGAAGAGACCGCGCACGGGCTCCAGGGTTCCGGTCTGGACGCTGAGCGACTCCTCGACCCAGCTCGGCCCGAATCCCGGCGCTGTGGGGGCGGTCGTGGGGTCGAGCATGTACCGCAGGAAGCGGGCGAGGTCGTCGAGGACGGAGAAGGTGCCGGCGATGCCGCAGACGCCGCCGAGGAGGCGGGCGGAGAAGTCGTGGGCGGTGCCCTTGAGGTGGCGGCCGGTGTCCTCGTCGAGTTCGGTCGGGGCACAGCGGACGGACAGCTCGGGTAGCAACGGGCCGAAGCGGGTGTGGGTCATGCCCAGGGGCTGCCAGATGTGGGTGTGGGCGAGTTGGTCGAGGCCCCGGCCGGAGAGGTGTTCGGCAAGGTAGCCGAGGATGAGAGCGGCCCGGTCGGTGTATTCGACGGCCTCGCCGGGCGGCCGGTGTAGAGCCTCGTGGAGGACTCCAGCTCGGATGGCGGTCGGGCCGGTGCCGTAGAGGTTCTTCAGCTGGGCTCGCAGTGGTACGCCGGCGGTGTGGGTGAGTAGGTGGCGGGCGGTGACCTGGCCGAGGGGGCGGCCTGAGGCCTCGGGCCAGAAGGTGCCGAGAGGTTCGTCGAGCGGGAGGGAGCCGTCTTCCCAGAGGGCGCCGACCGTGGACCAGACGGCCAGGATTTTGGTCAGGCTGGCGACGTCGAAGACCGTGTCCGGCCGCATGGGGATGTCCGGCTCGGCGGGGTCGAGGACACCGGCGGTACCTCTGGCCTTCATGCCTGTGGCGTTGCCGATGGCCCACACCGCGCCGGGGTAGACCTTGTCGCGGACGCCGTCCGCCACGAGCTGCTTGATCCGGTCGGTGCTGTCTTCCATAAACATCTCCGATGTCGTGGTGCGGGCCCGCCCATCAGCGTAGTGACGCGGGCGGGCCCGGCCGGGGAACGTGGCGGGGTGGTCAACTGATCCGGTGGCCGAGCTCGGTCAGGGCCTTGGCGGTGGCGCTGAGCGGGTAGCGGACGGCGTTGCTTCGCCCAGCCTGCCGCAAGGCAGCGAGCAGCCCGGGGGTCGTACGAAGGCGGTCGACGTCTCGGGCAACGGCTGCGGGGCGGGTGAAGTCGGTCGCGGTGCCGGAGACGGCGAGCGTTTCGGCCAGGCCGGGGACGGGCTGGTAGAGCACGGGCAGGCCGCAGGCTTGGGCTTCGAGGGCGACCAGTCCCATGGCTTCGAGGGTGGTGGAGGGCATGACGAGCAGGTCGTGGTCGGTGAAGGTTCTCCACAGTTGGGGGCGGCGGAGCCAGCCGAGGTACCGGATCTTGACGCCGGACTGCCGTACGGCGCGGCTGAGGGTGTGGAACTGGTCTTGCGGGCCGGCGATGCTCAGCTCGACGCCCTGTACGGCCGCCAGGGCCAGCAGCAGGTTCTCGGCGCCCTTCTCCGGCGTGAGCCGCCCGGCGTACAGCAGCAGGAAGGGACTGCCTGGCGGACGGGGTGATTTGTGCGGCGGGTGGGCCAGGAGTCGGTCGGGGATGCCCCAGGGAATGTGGGCGATCTTCGCGCGGTCGGTGGTAGGCGCGATGCGCAGGAGCCGGTCGGCCATGGCCGGTGTCGGCACGACGATGGCGTCGGCGAGCCGCACGGATTCGGTCAGCACTTTGTGCTGGTGGCGGTGGGCTTCGGCGAACAGCAGGTCGGTGCCATGCACGAGTGCGATCCGCGGGTGCTCGCGCAGGGCCCTGATTAGCGCGGGGGTGCCACCGAAGGTGAGGTGCTGGAGGTGAAGGACGCCGATGTGGTCTGGGTCGATTGCCTCGGCCAGGGACCGTTGGAGGGCTGCTACGTAGCGGTGGAAGGCCGGGCCTTCGAGACACTTGCCGACGACTGGCAGCAGACCGAGCCCGGCGGGCAGTTGGGGGCTGGGGCTGGCGGGGGAGAGCATGAAGGCGCGTGCGGGAATGAGGGGCCTGTCCCCGGTGTAGAGGTCGAGGAAGAGCTCGACGCTGCCGCCGGGGCTGGGGAAGGGGAGGTCGAGGACGGTGGCTACCTTGGCGTTCATGGTCGGCAGCCCCCGGGGATTTCCTCGTACAGGCGGGAGGTCTCGATTCCTTGGCTGGCTGTGTATTTGAGGCCGTGCTGCTGGTAGCTGGCCGCAGTGCCGAGGGGCTGCAGGAAGACGAGCTTGCCGAAGGTCATGCCGGGATAGATGCGGACCGGCTGGCTGGCGCGGATCTCCAGGGTCCAGCGGATGGCGTGGCCTTGGTGACCGAGTGGAGCGGATACATGGACCCAGATCCCGAGGGAGCCGGTGGCTCGGTCGCCGTTGAGGAGCTGTGCGTAGGTCTCCGAACCGGTCTTCTCGTGGGTGACGCCCAGGTAGAGCACACCGGGTTCCAGGACGAAGCCCGTGCGGGGGATGGAGATCTCGGTGGACGAGGTTGGGGCGGCGGCGTCGAGGTCTCCGTCGCAGATGCGCAGGTGGTTGCCGAGGCGCCAGTCGTAGGCATTGGGGGAGAGCCTGTCGGGGTCGTACGGGTCGATGGTGATCTCGCCGGCGGCGTGCGCTGCGGCGATGGCGGGGCCAGTGAGGATCACGGCGCCACCGCTTCCAGTGGGGCGACGTCCCGCCAGTAGGCAGAGGGCCTGGGCCCGCTGGCTGCCTGGTACTTGCCGGAGTACGGGGTGATGGGCCCGACGGCGACGAAGAACATGATCTGCCCGATCTTCATGCCCGCGTAGACACGTAAGGGACGGATGGGGGAGAGCATCAGAGTCCATTGGCCATGGAAACCGATGTCGCCGATGGGGGCAGTGATCTCGACGAACAAGCCGAGCCGACCGACGGAGGAGCGGCCGAACAGGAGGGGGACGAAGGTGTCGGAGCCGACCTGCTCGACGGTGTGGCCCAGGTAGAGCTGGCCAGGTTTGAGGACGTAGCCGTCGGCGCCGATCTCGATGCGGTGGGTCGGGTTGGACCGGTGGGCGTCGAGGACAGGGGCTTTGTAGGTGAGCAGGGTCGGACCGAGGCGGACGTTGTAGCTGTTGGGGTTGACCTGCGCGGCGTCGAAGGGGGTGATGCGCAGCCGGCCGTCGACCTCGGCTGCGGTGATTTCGGGGCCGGTGAGGATCATCGGTGAGGTCCTTCAGTCAGGATCCGCTGGAGGGCCTGGCGGAGGCGGATGCCGGCTTGGTGGGTGCGGCCGTCCAGGTAGCTCTCGGCGAGGTAGTCGGTGGACAGCACGGTCGGCAGATGCGGCGGCAACGGTGCCGGTTCGGTGATCAAGGGGCCGGCGCTCTTGGTGAGGTGCGCCAGCAGTGCGCCAGGGTTGTCTCTCAGCGCGTCGGGGACACGGGTGTGGACGAGCTGGTTGTTGAAGGGCTCGATGGTGAGGAGGTCGCCGAAGGTGAGGACGTCGTCGAGCTGAGTGGAACGTAGGGCGGTCTCGTTGAGGACGACGGCTTCGGCGCCGAGGGCGGTGTGGAGTCGGGTGGCGAGGCCGGAGAGGAGGCGTCGTCGATCGAGAGCCTTGCCTCGGTACGGCTTGGCGATGGCGCCGATCGGCAGGGCCAGGCGATCTCTGAGGTCCTCGATCCGGTCATGGACGGAGGCGAGTTGGGGCGGTAGCGCTGCCGTGCCGGTCGTGTCGGGGAAGCGGGCGGTGTGCCCAGTCCATCGTGCGGGGGCCGGTCCGGCGAGGGCGTAGCCGACGCCGAGTTCGCGGCCCTTGAGGACGAGGGTCTCGCCCACATGGATAGGGCCGTACTGGTCGCTGTGGCAGTGGCCGGCGAAGATGACGTCGACGAAGGGGCAGACGGCAGCCAGCTTGAGGTCCTCGTCGAATCCGGAGTGGCTCAGCACGACCCAGGCATCGACCTCGTGGTGATGCGCCAGCATCACTTCGCGCAGGGCCTGGGCCGGGTTCGTGACTCGGTGCCCAGCTCGCTGCTCGACGGGGATGGAGTGGAACGCCTGCTCGCCGATGACCGCAGTGATGGCCACGCGCCGGTTGCCGATGCAGACGGTGTGCAGGCGGCGGAAGAGCGGTTCGCCGGTAGCGGCCTCTACGGCGTTAGCGCACACGGTGATGTCCCGGACCGCGGGTTCGAAGTGGTGGATCCATCCGTGGTTCCCGGGCGCGATCACGTCGTAGAGGCCCTGGAGGATTGCGGTTTCGATACGGCCGTGGCCGAGGCGGTAGTAGCCGCTGCCTTCGAAGAAGTCGCCGCAATCGACGATCAGCGTGTCCCGCCGGATGGCGTGCAGGTGGGTCAGCATCGGCAGGGCGTTGTCGAACGAGGAGTGGACATCGGTGGTGGCGGCGATCCGTTGCAGTGCGCGTGGACCGGTCACGGGGTGACCTCGCAGATGTCGGCGCCGAGTGCGAGCAGCTTGGTGGGAAGGTCAGCGTGGCCTCGGCGGAGCTGTTCGAGGCCGCCGAGGGTCGTGACGCCGCTGGCGGTGAGGCCGGCGATGAGTAGGGCCGACCCGGTGCGGATGTCGGTGGCCTCCACTCCCGTGCCGATCAGCTGCTGTGGCCCGGTCAGGCGGCACTGGGTGGGGAGGTCTGGTGGATGTCGGCACCGAGGCGAGCGAGCTGGGGGATCAGGTTGCTGTGGCGCCCGGGGTTGATCGCGTCGGCGAAGAGGTGGGTGCCATGCATTCCCAGGGCCAGGGCCATCAGAGCGGGTTCGAAGTCGGCATCGAGCCCGCGGGGAGAGAGTGAGGCGATGGCTCGTAGGGGCTGGTGGGTGGGCCGAGTGCCCTCGGCACGGACGTTTAGGGCGTTCTGCTGGGCGTCGACGGGAATGCCGAGCCAGCGCAATGCGGCCACCATTGGCGCCACGTCCTTGCTGCGTACGCCCTCGACGCGGCCGTTTCCGCGGGTGGCAGCGATGGCGCAGGCCAAGGTGCCTGCTTCCACCTTGTCTCCGGGGACTTCCCAGGCCACTGGCTCCTGTGATGTGGAGGCGGGTGGAGTCAAGGAGAGAACGCGCTCGTCGGCACGTGTCTCCCAACCGGCCACCTGGAGTGCTTGCAGGACGCTGATGACTTCGGGCGAGAGGTTGGGCTGGCCCAGCCGCAGCGGTCGCCCGGCGACGACGGCGCGCAGTATTGCCGCGATGCTCGCGCCGCGGGAGCGGAACGGCAGCATCACCGAAACCGAGCCGGTGCGGCTCTCACCGGCTTCGACGCTGTGGCCGTGGTCGTTGACGAGCGTGCGGTCGCCGAACGCCTCGTACACCTTGAAGTGCTGCTCCATTCCGCGGTCACCGATCCGGCAGCCGCCCGGCCACGGCAACACGGCCCGCCCGTGAACGGCGAGGAGAGCCGGAACCAGGTAGTACGAAGCCCGGATACGAGCGGCGGTTTCGTGGAATTCCGGCCCGATGTGCACACCGTCGCTCGGCAGTACAAGGGCCGTGTCAGGCTTGCCGACCGGGTGGGTGATGCCGTGGCCGGCGTGCTGGAGCAGCATGAGCATGGCCTGGACATCGTTGTTGGCCGGGACGTTGGACAGCTGGACGGGCCGGCA
The DNA here is from genome assembly GCF_045690365.1 of Streptomyces sirii. Taxonomy (NCBI): domain Bacteria; kingdom Bacillati; phylum Actinomycetota; class Actinomycetes; order Kitasatosporales; family Streptomycetaceae; genus Streptomyces; species Streptomyces sirii. The sequence continues at coordinate 7,004,601 of NZ_CP147982.1, forward strand.
CAGTACGGCTGCCGCAGCGAGGAGCGGCAGGGCGGCGTTCTTGGAGCCGTCGACGGTCACGGCCCCGGAAAGCGGCGGGCCGGGACGGATGGCGATCACCTCGGAGGTAATGGCTGGTGTCCGAGCGGTTGTCACGGTCGTCTCCTCGGAAGTGGAACGGGTAGTGCGACTTCGGGACTTGAAACTGCTTGGAGGCCGACCTCCGCCCAGCACCGCTTGCCAGACGTGGTCGGTTCGGTGCCGTACCGGTCGGCCAGGGCCGCGACGATGGACAGGCCCCGACCGTGCTCGTCGTCCTGGCTGGGCGACCGGGTCCGGGGCAGATCGCGACTGCTGTCGCTGACCTCGACCCGAATGGCGTTGCCATCACAGCGGGCAGTCACGGTGACTGCGCCGGGACCTGCGTGCTGCACGGCGTTCGAGAGCAGTTCGCCGGCCATCAGCTCAGCGACGTGTAGTGGTTCGCTGCCGGCAGGCAGGCCCCAGTCGCGTATCGCGGCGACGAGCCGACGCCGCGCGGACGCCGCGGCAGCGGGTGTACCGAAGACAGACAAGCGGATGTCGTGCACTTCCATGAGTGGCCTCCTGGATGGGTGCGGCTGCTCCACGCAACCGCTCCAGGAGCAAGCGGAACCAGTCCGTGTGCTGGGGCTGCATCACTTATGCACGAGCTGCATCACAGCCAAGTGCCTCTCCATTACGCTCGGTTGAGCAGGCAGGATCGGCGACGGCGGGAGGAGCCGTGGCGCAGATGGCCGAAGCGCAGAGCGAAGCGAGACGGATCGGTGAGGTGATCCGTCAGGCACGCGTGTTACAGCGGCGCTCGCAGAAGAACGTCGCTGCCGCACTGGGGTATCACCAGTCCAAAGTGAGCCGCCTGGAAGCCGGCAGAGGTGCCCAGGACGTCCACATGCTGCGCGAGGTCGCGCGGGTGTTGGGCATCCCGCCGCACCACCTCGGCCTCGGCACTGCTCCGGATGCCACTTCCTCCAACCCAGAGACAGAAGACATGCACCGCCGTACCTTTCTCGCTGCGGGCGTCGCCGCGCTTGCGGCCCCGACTACTCCTGCCGGCGCACACCAGGATCTGATCCAGTCCCTTCTCCCTGGCCCGAGCCCTGCGGCCACAGACCCCGTACCGGACCTGCCGGAGATGCGAGATCACGTCGCCGCCGCACGCCGCCTCTTCTCCACCTGCCACTACACGCAACTGGAGCGCACGCTGCCCGGACTGATCGGGCAGCTCCGGCAAGCCATCGGCGAATCCCCCGGCTCGACCGACCTGTCCGCACTACTGGCCACGCCTACCAGACCTCGGCAAGCCTGCTGCTCAAACAGAGCGATCACGGCAACGCCTGGCTCGCGGTCGGCAGGGCCATGGCCGAGGCCGAGCGCTCCGGCGATCCGGTGGTACTTGCGTCCAGTGTCCGAGTACATGCCCACGTACTCGCCCGTGACGGCCACACCGCCCAGGCCATCACCCTCGTCCGGCACACCACCGACCAGCTCACAGGTGCGTACGACCAACGCTCCCCGAAATACCTCGCCGCGCTCGGCCTTCTGCTCCTGCGCGGCGTCACCGCCGCCAGCACCGGCGACGACCGCTCCGCCACCCAGGATTTCCTCACCGAGGCGAAGGAAGTCGCCCGCTACGTCGCGCTGGACCGTCCCGATGCCTGGGCCAACTTCAGCCCGACCAACGTTGCCCTGCACGGGGTCAGTGCGGCCGTCGCCTTCGGCGACGCGGGAATCGCACTGAAGACCGCCCGACCCCTCATGCGTCGCCACATCCCCGTGCCCGAGCGCCGTGCTGCTCTCTGGGTTGAATCCGCCCGCGCCTACAGCCAGCAGGGCCGCCTCGCCGACGGCTACCAGGCGTTGCGCATCGCCGAGAGCTGCGCGGCCCAGGACATCCGCCGCCCGGCCGTCCGGGAACTAGTCGCCGACATGGCCGCCCGCGACCGCCGTCGTACCCTGCCGGAACTGCATCACTTCAGCCGTCGACTGGGAGTCCCCGCGTGAGCGAACAGCCTGACCAGCAGACCAAGAAGCCGTTCCTGTACGTCGTCGTGTGCGCGTCCGGAATCGCCGACGACGTCGGCAAGCTGATCACGGCTGCGCAGGAGGCGCACTGGGACGTGGGTGTCATCGCCACCCCACAGGGCCTCGGCTTCATAGACACGACGGCGGTCGAAGCGCAGACCGGCTATCCCATCCGCTCGGCCTGGCGCTCACCCGGTGACCCCCGGCCCCTGCCGCCCGCCGATGCCATTGCGGTCGCGCCGGCCACCTTCAACACCATCAACAAATGGGCCGCCGGGATCTCCGACACCCTCGCGGTGGGCATCCTGTGCGAGGCGTACGGCTTCGGTATTCCGACCGCCGTCTTGCCGTATCTGAACTCGGCCCAGGCCGCCCACCCCGCTTACCGGCAGAGCTTGGACCGGCTGCGCGAGATGGGCGTCCTGATCGGTGGGTACGAGCCTCACCAGCCCAAGGCCGGCGGCGGGGCCGCCCACTTCCGGTGGGAGGAAGCGCTGGAACTGCTCGCCCCGAAGGTGTCGAGGCGGTTGTGATCACCGGAGCCGTGGCCGCGGCGCCTCCTGGTGGACGACTGTCGTCGCGGCAGGAGCAGCAGGGGGACTGCTGCGTGGACGCTGCGGCCGGGGTACGGACGCGGTCGGGGCGATGTAGCCGAGGTGGTGCAGTCGCCAGACCAAGACGTCACTGATCGACTCGGCGCTGCCCAGTTCACGCTGCTGAGCGGCCTTGGTCAGCAGGGCGACGGTGTCGTGGCCGGCACCCTCGGCCTGGTCGAGAACAGCGGTTAGCGCGTCCCGACCAGGCTCGGCTTCGAGGCGGTCGGCGAGGCGGGGGAGCGCGGCGCGGATCGTACCGGCGTGACGCCCCCGGGCCGGGGCGGGTAGTCGCTGTCCGTAGGTGCGCATGGCGGCCAGTGGACTGGCGGCAGTTGCCTGGTACGCGACGCGCAGGCGGTCTGCGGCCTGCTGGGCGGCCTCGGCCTGTTGGGCATGGCCGCGGGCGGCGTGCCAGCGGGCAGCGCCGATGACGGCCAGGATCATGACGTCGAGGACCAGGGCGGTGGCGGCACCGTCCTGACCGCTGCCGAGCGCGGTCCCAGAGTGGACGATCTGGTTGGCCGCGCGACGCAGGGCGTACATCTCCTCGTTCTTGGCGCGGATGTGGGAGCGAGCGGCGCGCTCGAAGTACCGCGCGGCTTCTCGCAGTTCTGCCTGTGTGGGGCCGAGCGAGGTTTGGGCGAGGGCGTCGAGGACCTCGCCGACTCCGATCAGCTGGGCCGCTGTCGCGCTGTCGTCGTCGGACGATATCGACGCCAGTGCGGAGTCAGTGGCCTCGGCGGCGAAGTGGCGGGCGCGGACGGGTGCGGAGGCTGCGCTGCGTTCCAAGACTGCGGGAGGCTCAGGCATGTCCGTCGTGGCCGCGAATCGCTTTCGGATCCTGGGCAGGGACAGGTCCGGGGCGAGCCTGGAGCCGGAGAACCAGACCGGCTCGTTGTCTTTGTTGCGGTCGCCGACCATGGCGACCGAGTAGCCGAGCACGTCGCCGGAGGGCGCGATCCGCTTCTTGACGCGTATGCCTTCGGCGGCGAGCCGGTCGAAGAACTCGCTCTCGTCCATGGCCCCGGCCAGCGCCCGATGGACGCGTTCACGAAGGAGGTCACGTGAGGTGGCGTCCTGACCGCGACGTTCGGCCTTGTGTCGCTCGGCGCTGGTGGGACGCTTGGCGGCGGTACCGTCACCGGGCGCGATGCGGCGGAGGCCGTAGTCGGCCTCGATGCGGCGGGCCTCGGCCTGGGCACGGCGGGCTTCGTTGTGGAGGCGTGGGCGGCGCCCGTCGTCGCGGACGAGGGTGGCGATGATGTGGATGTGGTCGTCGGCGTGACGGACGGCCGCCCACCGGCAGGCTTGCTCGTCGCCGTCGGCGGCGATGCCGGTGGCGGCGACCGTGCGGCGGGCGATGGCGGCCCAGTCTTTGTCGGACAGCACCGGGTCCTCAGGGCTGGCCCGCACGGATATGTGCCACACGTGCTTGTCGGGGCGACGGTTCTTGGTCAGGGCGTTGACGGGCTGGTCGAGCAGGCGCTGCAGATGCTCATAGGTGGCGCTGAGGTCGCGGCCGGGATCCGGGGTGAGCGGGTCGAAGGCGGCGACCAGGTGCGGGTCGATGTGCTCCTCGTGGGTGCCGGGGCCGTAGAGGTAGCGGATCAAGCCGATCGTCTCGCTGCCGCGCTTGTGGATGCTGGGGATCACGCCGACTCGCCGCCGTCGCGGTGAGCGAACAGGGCGTCGGCGGCTTCCTCCATGCGGCGGGCCGCGCCGCGGACCGCCTGTGCGGTGGCGTTGAGGTGGGGTGCGTCGGCGCCGGAGTTGAGGGCTTTGGCGACCTGGTTGAAGAGGCCGTGGATGCGGCCCAGGTGCCGGCGGGCGGCGAAGATCTCATCGATGACTTCCCGTTCGGTGGCGATCTCGGCTGCGGTGCGGGTCAGGTCGCGGGCAGCCTTGTCGACGGCGTAGGCGAGGAAGGCGGCGTTGGTCATCTCGCAGTGGGCGGCTGCGGCGGTGAAGCGCGCGTACTCGGGCTCGTTCATGCGGCAGCTGGGCTGGTGCAGGCGCTTGAGCGGCTTCGGCTGACGGGCGCGCTGACGCTTCGGCGAGGGGGTCTCGGGCTGCCGTTCCCCTCCAGGCTGCGGTCCGCCCTCGGCCGCAGCTTGCCGGTCCGGTGCCCCCTGGCGCCAGTCCGCTCCCGCCACCCCCGGGGCGGGAACTCCGGGAGCATTGCTCCCGGTACAACTTGCTCCGCCTGGGGCCGGGGTGGCGGCTTCCGCGTTGGGGTCGGTGGGGGTTTCGTGGCGCGAATGGTGCATGGCTCTCTCTGGGTGAGTGGGGCGGGTGGGGAGTTGGGCTGTGAGCGCGCACTGGTTGTGCGCAGGAGATGTCGTTGGGACCGGGGCCGGGAGCGGTTGTCGCAGGGGCCGGGGCGGCCACGGGGATCGGTCCCCGCGAAACACTGAGTTCGGGGACCGCGCTTCTGGTGCCTGGTTTCCACTTCTCGCGAGCGGCGGCGGTCGGCGGTGCCGCGCGGTCCCCGCCCTCGGTTTGCCCTTTCAGTCCCGTTCGGGGACCGGGGCTTGGTGACCCTAGGCGGGGTGACCTGCGTCTTTGTTGGGACCGGTCCCCGAATCTGCTGTGTTCGATGGGGACCGGTCCCCGAAGTGTCTGGGGACCGGTCCCAACTTCGACCGGGACCGGTCCCCGACGGAGTGTCAGGGGGACCGTCCCCGGCGGGGACCGCGAGCGGGACCGGTCCCTTCCGAGTCCCCGCTCGGTCCCCTGCGTTGGTGGGTCCCGAACCGTCTGAGGCTCGCGGTCCTTTGTGTGGTTGGGGCTGGTCCCCGGGACCGGTCAGATTTGGGAGCGGCGCCTGCGGTCGGGGCCGGTGAGGATGACGCGTTCGGTCATCTCGGCGAGGCGGGAGGAGATGCGGTCGCCGAGGGCGGTGCGGAGGGCGTCGGTGGGGAGGTTGGTGGTGATGAGGGTGGGGCGCATGTGCTCGTACCGGTGGTTGATGAGCCGGTAGGTGAGCTCCTCGGTCCACTCGCTGTTCTTGGCCGCGCCGAGGTCGTCCAGGAGCAGCAGCGGGCAGCGCGCCAGGGTCTGCAGGTCGCGTTCGGCGTCGTGGCCGGAGCGAGGGCGCAGGCGGGCGTACAGGTCGGCGGCGGTGACGGCCTCCCAGCGCAGCCGGACTCCGGCGGAGAGCAGGGTGCGGATGGCGCCGTACGCCTGGTGGGTCTTGCCGGTGCCGGTGGGGCCGACGATCAGCAGGGACGGGCCTTCGTCGATGCCCGGCGCGCCGCTGGGGCCGGGGCGTCCGGCGGCGGCGATCGCCTCGGTCCAGGCGATGACCTGTGGGTCGTCACCCAGGGCGCGGCGGTATCGGGCGGGAATGCGGGCATCGGCCAGCTCCAGGGCGGTGACCGGTTCGCTCGGTGGCTCCTGCGTGGTGGCTGCCTCGGGGTCGATGCCGCGTGCGGTGAGGATGGCGCCGAGCCGCTCGGCGAGCGGGCCGAGGCGGTCTGGGGCGTGGGTGAGGGTGGCGGTCACAGGTCACCCCCGTAAGCGGCGGCGACGTCGGACGGATTCGTCCACGACCGGTGGGCGGTCCCAGATGCGGTCGGGGCGGCGTTCATGGCCTCGTGGACGAAGCTGGGCAGGGCGCTGGGGTGCATGGCCTTGGCCCGGTGACGGTCAAGACCCGCACGTATGTGGTCGGGGGCTATGCCCTCGCCGAGGAGCTTTTTGACTTCGCTGCCGAGGTGTCCGAGCACGCCCGCAGGCGGTCGGTGGCTGCAGGCGGCGGCGTACTCGCCTATGAGGTCCTTCGCCGAGACGGTCTGGGGCGCGGGGCGCTCGCGCCCTCCAACGGAGTAGTTCCTAGATCCCTGTTCCTAGATCCTAGATCCGGACCGTGAGCACTCGTCGCGGGCTCCGTGAGGTCTCCCTGCGCTGGGGATGAGGACTCATTGAATCGGCTCTGACCTGCGGATTCGTCGCTCACCGCGCCCTGCGTGACACCTCCGGGAGCCGGTGCGGAGGGCTCAGTGACGGGTGCGTGCGTCGGCGGTGAGGGCTCACGCGGAACACCCTGATCGTGGTGGGGGCAGGCAGGGTGGCGTACCCCGCTGGGGCGGTTGACCTTCTGGTGCTGGGCGAAGGTGACGACGTGCAGGTACCGCTTGCCGTTGGCGCCTTGGTAACGGCAGATCAGCTCGGCGGAGTGGAGCTGGGTGAGGTCGTCTTCGACGCCCAGAGGGCCGTGTTCGGGGCGCAGGGACCACAGCAGGCCGGCGATGACGGCGGGCTGGTCGCGGAACCGGCCGTGGTCGTCTGCCTGGGTGAGCAAGCCGAAGAACGTCCGCTCGGCGGACAGGGAGACCGCCGCGAGGGACTCCGAGTGGAACGCCTCGGGCTTGATGGTGCGGATACGGGCGATGTCGATCGACCACCTTCGTCGCAGATCGGGGGCAGGGAATTCGGCGGTGCCGGGGGCATGGACAAGACAGCCACACCAGGGGCGCAAAAGTCCAGAGTTGATTCTGAAACTCTGTACTACTTCCGGGCCGGTCGGAAAACAGTAGACCCGAATCGCCGGTCGCCGAATTCGGCCCCTTGAAATCTCCGACGGTCGGTGCATCGCTCACAGCAGACGGGAAAGGCTTCCTGTCGCCGGGGAACGCAAGCTACAACACATCCATGCCACCGCGTTCCCTTGAAAACGGCCCCGCAGGAAAGGCCGCTGCTCGGCTCATCGTGCGCGCCCGCACCGCCCGCGGCTACTCCCAGTGTCAGCTCGCCGCACGCGTCCACGCCCTCGGCCGGCCCATGACCGCCACCGCGCTCTCCCGCATCGAACGCACGGTCCGGCGCTGCGACATCGACGACTTCGTCGCCATCGCCACCGCGCTCGGAGCCTCTCCATACACCCTCCTCGCCAGCTCTCCGCGAGACCGGGGCCATGCGGAGCGGGCGGAAACATAGCCGACGATCGCCGGTTGGCCAAACCGGCGATGCTCCGCATCATTGAATATCCCGGCACCCCGTCGTGCCTTCTTTCGGTAATCCGCTCTTTCCATGCGAGGAAAACCTTTGCCCCGACCCCTCATAAGCCCTGCCAGAAACTCTCTCGACAACGAGCAGGCGGGGCGCTGATGAATGGCTCCAGCCGCTCGCGCGACAAAATGACCGTGGACGAACTCTGCGCCGAGCTTCAGGTCTCCCGGTCGGCTTTCTATGACTGGCCCTGAAAGGGGCAGGTGCCCCGCTGTGTGAAACTTCCGAACACCATTCTGCGTATCCTCCGCAATCATCCGGAGAACTGGCCCACCGATTGCGAGTGCCGCGCATGACGAACCGGCCCTTCAAGGTCCGCTCCCTCCCGTACCTCACAGAGAACCTCCTATGCCTGCCCGATCTTTGCGTGCTCCCACAACTTCCCCGGGTGCCCTACACACGGCCTTCCTGACCGTGAAGGACGCCGCCGAGTACCTCGGCCTCTCACCCCACACCCTCTACGTCTGGCGCCACCGTCGACAGGGACCTCCGAGCTTCCGCATGGCTCCGCGAGGTCGCGTGATGTACCGACTGGAAGCCCTCGACGCCTGGGTCCGCGAGCAGGAGCAGGCCGACTCGCGCTCAAACGCGGCTCTCAACCCGCTGAACGCTCCTCGTCAGGAACGGTCCACCCGCCTCACCAGCGCTTGACACTCCAAGCGCCGTAGAACGCCGTCTCCATCCTCTACATCAAGGAGTCCCACCTGACCGGCTACATAGAAGACCGATGGCTCAAGAAGCGCCCCAACCCGACGACCGGCAAGCGCGAACGCACGACCATGTACGGCAAGTGCACCCGCTACCGCGTCAAGGGCATCCCCGGCGTCAAGGACCGTTCCTTCGACGCACTCCAGGACGCCAAGACCTGGCTCGCCCAAGCCCAGACTGACGCACGTCGAGGCGAGTTCGTCGATCCACGCGATGGAGCCCTCTCCCTCAAGGACTACATCGCGACCCACTGGTGGCCCACCCAGAGTGGCGACCCGTCCACCCTCGAACGCATCGAGCAACGGGTCCGCCGGCACATCGTCCCGCACCTCGGTGCCCTGCCGCTCAATGGTGTCGGTACCGAAGTGCTGCGGAGTTGGAAGAAGCGACTCGAGAAGGACCTGGGCCCCACCTCCATTCGTCTCGTCTGGGCCACGCTGTCTGGTGTTCTCCAGGCTGCCGTCGAAGACCGACGCCTCGCACGCAACCCGTGCCGTGCGAGCACAGTTCGCCCTCCGGCGGCCGCACCGGGCCGGGTCGAGGCATGGGGGCCCGAGCGTGTGCTGGCCGTACGCGCAGTTATCCCGGACCGCTACCGCGTGCTTGTCGAGATTGGTGCTGGACTCGGCCTGCGACAGGGAGAGGCGTTCGGCCTGTCGATGGAGGACATCGACTTCGACGCGGAGATCGTCCATGTCCGGCGCCAGGTCAAGATGGTGCGGACGAAGCTCTGCTTCGCGCTTCCCAAGGGGCGCAAGGTACGCGACGTGCCACTGCCCTCAAGCGTGGCCAAGGCACTGCGGCAGCATGTGGAGTTCCTCGCACCCGTGCCGGTTACCATGCCGTGGGACGATCCGCGCCCGCCGCAGACCCCGGTAGAAGCCAAGCACCGTCGGCCCAGGACGTACAACCTCCTGGTGACGGGCCGCGAGCATAAGGCGATCAATCGGAACTACTTCAACTCCTACGTCTGGAAGCCCGCCCTGGCCGAGGCCGGCGTGATCGCCGCGCTGGAGGAGAGCGCACCGGACGGATCCCGAGCCTGGGAGCCCTTCCGGGAGCACGGTTATCACGCCCTGCGTCACTTCTACGCCTCCGAGCAGTTGGAGGCCGGCGAGTCGGTCGTCTCCCTGGCCAGGTGGCTCGGCCACTCTGACCCCGGCTTCACGCTCCGGAAGTACGCGCATTTCCTGCCCCGCGCCGGTGCGCGCGGCGGCGCCGCCATCGACGCGGTCTTTGCGTAGCCGCAAGCCGACTGGCAGAAGCTCGGTCCTGGCGCAAAGTCCCAGAGAAGTCCCAGACATGCCGCCGCACCCCCTCCTGTCCCGTATTCACGCAGGTCAGAAAGGGTGCGGCGGCATCCGTAGTTCAGATGTCCCGGAAGATCTCGATCTGCGCCCCGATCGAGTTGAGGCGCTCCGCCAGGTCCTCGTAACCCCGGTTGATGACATAGACGTTGCGGAGGACGGACGTGCCCTCGGCGGCCATCATGGCGAGGAGGACCACGACGGCCGGGCGCAGGGCCGGGGGGCACATCATTTCCGAGGAGCGCCAGCGGGTCGGGCCGTCCACCAGGACCCGGTGCGGGTCGAGCAGTTTGACCTGGGCGCCGAGTCGGTTGAGGTCGGTGAGGTAGATCGCGCGGTTGTCGTAGACCCAGTCGTGGATCAGGGTCTGGCCCTGGGCGCTGGCGGCGATGGCCGCGAAGAAGGGGACGTTGTCGATGTTCAGGCCCGGGAAGGGCATCGGGTGGATCTTGTCCAGCGGGGCCTGGAGCTTGGAGGGGCGGACGGTCAGGTCGATGAGCCGGGTGCGGCCGTTGTCCGCGGGGTACTCCGTGCTGCGCTCGTGGTCCAGGCCCATCTCCTCCAGGACCGCCAGCTCGATCTCCAGGAACTCCACCGGGACCCGGCGGATCGTCAGCTCCGACTCGGTGACGACTGCCGCCGCCAGCAGGCTCATCGCCTCGACCGGGTCCTCGGAGGGGGCGAAGTCCACATCGCGTTCGATGTGCGCGGTGCCGTGGACGGTCAGGGTGGTCGTGCCGATGCCGTCGACCCTGACGCCCAGCTCCTCCAGGAAGAAGCAGAGGTCCTGGACCATGTAGTTGGAGGAGGCGTTGCGGATCACCGTGACGCCGTCGTGCCGGGCGGCGGCCAGCAGCGCGTTCTCGGTGACGGTGTCGCCGCGCTCGGTCAGGACGATCGCCCGCTTGGGGGCGACACTGCGGTCGACCTCGGCGAGGTAGATGCCGTCGGTCGCGGTGATCTCCAGCCCGAAGTGGCGCAGCGCCGTCATATGCGGGGTCACGGTGCGGGTGCCGAGGTCGCAACCGCCCGCGTACGGCAGCTTGAAGTGGTCCATCCGGTGCAGCAGCGGGCCGAGGAACATGATGACACTGCGGGTGCGGCGGGCCGCCTCGGTGTCCATCGCGTCGAGGTCGAGCTCCGCGGGCGGCACGATCTCCAGGTCGTTGCCGTCGTTGATCCACCGAGTGCGCACGCCGATGCTGCCCAGCACTTCGAGGATGCGGTAGACCTCCTCGATGCGGGCCACCCTGCGCAGAGTTGTGCGTCCCGCGTTCAGCAGGGTGGCGCACAGCAGCGCGACACAGGCGTTCTTGCTGGTCTTCACGTCGATGCTGCCGGACAGCCGGCGGCCGCCGACCACGCGCAGATGCATCGGTCCGGCATAGCCGAGCGACACGATTTCGCTGTCGAGGGCTTCACCGATACGGGCGATCATCTCAAGGCTGATGTTCTGGTTCCCACGCTCGATGCGGTTGACCGCACTCTGGCTGGTGCCGAGCGCCTCCGCGAGTTGCGTCTGCGTCCAGCCGCGATGCTGTCGGGCGTCGCGGATGAGCTTGCCGATGCGTACGAGGTAGTCGTCTGCCATGGACCGACCGTATCTCAGATATGAGATGGATGCGCAATTGCTGGTGGCTAGGTTGTTCTACTAATATGCGAACAACTGAGAGGTGGTCATCACGCATATGAAGCGCGTTCCTTATCCGGCTTTACCCTCAAAGCGCATGTTTTGGCCGATTGTTGCCGTGTTTCCCTTCGTCGTCGCCGCCGCGACGGCCGCCGCGGTCCACGCCTCCGTTTCCACCCGGCTGCCCGACCCGCTCGCCACCCATTTCGACGACGCCGGCCGGGCCGACGATTTCTCCTCCACCCATGGCTTTCTGACGGGCACTCTGCTCGCCCTGGTCGCCCTGGGCGCCGTCTTCGCCTTGCTCAGCCGGGTGCCGAAGCTCGCCACGGCGGCCCCGTGGGTGATCGCGACCGGGTACGCCGTCGCCGCCGGGCTCGGCTACGCCCTCTGCCTCACCCTGCTCGGCAATGCGGGCGCCGCCGACGCCTCGGCCGTACGGCTGCCCTTGTGGCAGGTGCTGCTGACGCTCCCCGTCGCCCTGCTCGCCGGCGCGCTGGGCCATCTGCTCGCCGGCGTCGCACCCCGCCCGCCCCGTCGGCCGACGGGCGACGCGCCCCGGCTCGACGTCCCGGCGGGTACGGCGGCGGGCTGGTCACGCACCATCAGCTCGCCCCCGCTGATGACGCTGGGCGTGCTGGTGCTCTGCGGCGGGCTCGCCACCGGCATCCTCGGCATCTGGATCTCCTGCGTGATCCTCGTCCTCAGCGGGGTGGTGTCCCTCGCCGTCACGTCGGTACGGGTGACCGTCGACCGCCGCGGTCTGACCCTCGCGCCGACGCTGCCGCAGGCCTTCGGCATCCGGTTCCGGCGCATCGGCCCCGACCGGGTGGTGGAGGCCACCAGTCGCCGGGTCGACTGCTTCGGTGAGTTCGGCGGCTGGGGTTACCGTGTCCGGGGCCGCGGCAGCGGCCTGGTGCTGCGTTCGGGTGAGGGAATCGCGGTACGGCTGACCAGCGGCCGGGAGTTCGTCGTCACGGTGGACGACGCGGCGACCGCCGCCGCACTGCTCAATACGTACGCGGACCGCGCGCGCTCGCGGCAAGGAGGCTGAGGTGCTCTTCCGGGTGGACCCGGGCTCGTCCGTCCCGCTCGGCGACCAGATCGCCGCCTCGGTCCGCGGCGCCATCGCCGACGGCACGGTGGGCACCGGCGAGCGGCTGCCGGCCGCCCGTGAACTCGCCGCGTCCCTCGGGGTGAACGTCCACACCGTGCTGCGCGGCTATCAGCGCCTCAAGGAGGAGGGCCTGATCGAACTCCGTCGCGGCCGCGGAGCGGTGGTCACCGGCATCGCCACCCCCGCCCGCGCCCGCCTCGGCGAGTCCGCCCAGCGCCTGATCGCGCAGGCCCGCCATCTGGGACTCTCCGACGAGGAGATCGTGACGGTGGTACGGGTGGGCCTGGCGGGCAAGTGAGCCGGGGTGGGGCGGCGGCGTGCCGTCCGTACGCGGTCCCCGCCGCCATCGTGCCGAGCACCTCCAACGGACCGCCCCGTCCTCGCTCTTCACTGTCGCTGACCGGGGCGCGCGAACCCGGTCACTCGCCGTGACCTAGATTGACAACGTGATCACTCGCCCTTCCCGTGACGGAGCCGCGGTCCGCCCCGGCGCCTCCCCGCGCGTCCGTGCCCGTGTCCTCGCGCTCAGCGCCGTGCCGCTCGTCGTGCTGCTGGCCGTCGTCGGCCTCGCGCCGCTTCCGTACTCCGTCGCGCGGCCCGGACAGACCACGGATGTGCTGGGCTCGGACCGAGGCGGCGAGGTCATCTCCATCAGCGGTGCGTCGGTGCGCGAAACCAGCGGTCAGTTGCGGATGGCGGCGATCCAGGCGACCGGGCCGCAGGTCGCCGTGCGTGTGGGAGAGGTGATCGACGGCTGGTCCCGTACGGATCGTGCGGTGATGCCCAAGGACGCCGTCTTTCCGGCCGGTCTGTCCGATGCGGAGATCGCGCGGCACAACCTCGCGGACATGAAGTCCTCACAGCATGCCGCGACCGCGGCCGCGCTCGCGCTGCTGGGGAAGGACCCGGGCCGGGTGAAGGTGAAGCTCGCCCTCGACGGTGTGGGCGGGCCCAGCGCCGGACTGATGTTCTCGCTGGGCATCGTCGACAAGCTGGACGGCGACGGCAGCGGCGGCGACCTCACCGGCGGCCGCAGCATCGCCGGTACGGGCACGATCGATGCCGACGGGACGGTGGGCGCGGTCGGCGGAGCGGCGCTGAAGACGCAGGCGGCCCGGCGCGACGGGGCGAGCGTCTTCCTCGTGCCGAAGGCGGAGTGCGCGCAGGTGCGGCCGGCTCCGGCCGGGCTGCGGCTGGTCCCCGTCACCACCCTCAAGGGCGCGGTGCAGGCGCTGCGCGCGCTGGCCAAGGGCGGCGCGGTCCCCAGCTGCTGAGCCGGCCCGGCCTGTCATGTCATGGGCCGCGCATGACTCAGTCATCGAGGAATGTCAGATCCAGTCGTCGCAGCCGCGCGCGGTCGGCGAGGATGTTGATCTCGACGACCTTTCCGCGCGCGATGGTGAAGCCCATGACGGCGAACGGCTGCCCCTCCACCACCGTGACGAGTCCCGGAGCGCCGTTGACCAGCGCCGTCCGTGCGAGGGGGGCGAACCGGGAGAACATCAGCGCCTGTCCGACGACCGTCCGTGCCCCGCGGACCAGCTTCGACAAGCCGCCGGGCTCCGCACCGGCGTCGGCGCGCAGCACCACGTCCGGGTCGAGGACGGCGAGCAGCGCCTCGAAGTCGCCACCGCGTGAGGCGGCGAGGAACGCCTCGACCACCTCCCGTTGGCGGGCGAGGTCGGTGTCCGCGGCCGGGGCGGTGCCCTGGACGCGGCGGCGCGCCCGGCTGGCGAGCTGCCGGGCGGCGGCGGGCGTGCGGTCGACGATCGGCGCGATCTCGTCGAAGGGCATCGCGAACATGTCGTGCAGGACGAAGGCGAGCCGCTCGACGGGGGCGAGGGTCTCCAGAACGACCAGCAGTGCGAGGCCGACCGAGTCGGCCAGCATCGCCTCGTCCTCCGGATCGACGGAGTCCAGGCGGCTCACGACCGGCTCGGGGACGTGTACGTCGAGAGGGTCCTCACGCCGTGCCTTGCGCATCCGCAGCTGGTCCAGGCACACCCGGCCGACGACCGTCGTCAGCCAGCCGCCCAGATTCTCCACACCGCTCGCACCGGTCCGGCTCAGTCGCAGCCAGGCCTCCTGGACGGCGTCGTCCGCCTCGCTGAGTGAGCCGAGCATCCGGTAGGCCACCGCCCGCAGATGGTTCCGGTTCTCCTCGAACCGCGCCGCCAGCCACTCGTGATCGTTCACCGGTCTCCCGCCTCCCCGTCATGCTCCGTCATCACCATGACGTATGCGGCGGGTCGGATGTGACGTGACAAGGATCATGACGAGGGTGAGGTGTGCGACACCGTCGGCCACGGGGGTCCGGCCCCGGGATCAGGGGTACGGCAGCACGAGATGGGTGGGGTCCTCCTCGCGCCGGATCCGTGTCGATCCTCGGGCGTACCGGTCGCAGAACTCCACCGGTTCCTCGAAATCGATCGCTGTCAGCGGCTCGGCTCCGGGCATCGGTACGGCGGGGCCGATGCCGTAGCGATGCCGGGTGACCTCCTCCAGCCGTTCGGCCGGTTCCGTCGACGCGAACGCCGTGGGGCCGGCCGCCCGGCCGGGCGTCCCCTGTACCGCCCAGTGCGTGCGCAGTTCCACGACGCCTGGCTCCGGGCACCGCCAGCCGAAGCGTGTGACACACAGCGCATCGACGTTGAACCATGCGCTCCATCCCCATCCGTCGTCGAGGAACCCCAGCTCGGAGGCTTCCATGACGCCGTAGGAGAACGGGACGCTGCTCCAGTGGCCGACCAGTCGGCTGTCCAAGTCCATCCGTAGATCTTCGGGCACCGGCGTGTCCCTTTGGACGGCGTTCGAGGAGACGGTGACCGGATTGCGGGGGAGTGGTCGGCGCCCGTCAGGGCATGACCCCGCCGCGACGATGTACTAGAGTTATCTCGACATCGAGATATCTGTTGAGAGGCGTACCGCCGCCGCGCCAGTAAGGCATGCCTAACTTAGGCTCACCTTAGCGGATGGGGCAAGGACCTGTGACGGCAGGATTGCGGAGGTACGCGCGAATTCATGCATGAAGGAGACTGTCGTGTCGGCGAACAGCTTCGACGCCCGCAGCACGCTGCAGGTGGGCGACGAGTCGTACGAGATCTTCCGGCTGGACAAGGTGGAGGGCGCCGCCCGTCTGCCGTACAGCCTGAAGGTGCTGCTGGAGAACCTGCTCCGCACCGAGGACGGCGCGAACATCACCGCCGACCACATCCGGGCGCTCGGTGGCTGGGACTCGCAGGCCCAGCCCAGCCAGGAGATCCAGTTCACGCCGGCCCGCGTGATCATGCAGGACTTCACCGGCGTCCCGTGTGTCGTGGACCTCGCGACCATGCGTGAGGCCGTGAAGGAGCTGGGCGGCGACCCGGCGAAGATCAACCCGCTCGCGCCCGCCGAGCTGGTCATCGACCACTCCGTCATCGCCGACAAGTTCGGCACGAACGACGCCTTCAAGCAGAACGTCGAGCTGGAGTACGGCCGCAACAAGGAGCGCTACCAGTTCCTGCGCTGGGGCCAGACCGCCTTCGACGAGTTCAAGGTCGTCCCGCCGGGCACCGGCATCGTCCACCAGGTGAACATCGAGCACCTGGCGCGCACGGTCATGGTCCGCAACGGCCAGGCCTACCCCGACACCCTCGTCGGCACCGACTCGCACACCACGATGGTCAACGGCCTCGGCGTGCTGGGCTGGGGCGTCGGCGGCATCGAGGCCGAGGCCGCCATGCTCGGCCAGCCGGTCTCCATGCTCATCCCGCGCGTCGTCGGCTTCAAGCTGACCGGTGAGCTGAAGCCGGGCACCACCGCCACCGACCTGGTGCTCACCATCACCGAGATGCTGCGCAAGCACGGTGTCGTCGGCAAGTTCGTCGAGTTCTACGGTGAGGGCGTCGCCGCCACCTCGCTCGCCAACCGCGCCACCATCGGCAACATGTCGCCGGAGTTCGGCTCCACCGCCGCGATCTTCCCGATCGACGGCGAGACCCTGAACTACCTGCGCCTGACCGGCCGCAGCGACCAGCAGGTCGCGCTCGTCGAGGCGTACGCCAAGGAGCAGGGCCTCTGGCTCGACCCGGCCGCCGAGCCCGACTTCTCCGAGAAGCTGGAGCTGGACCTCTCCACGGTCGTCCCCTCGATCGCCGGCCCGAAGCGCCCGCAGGACCGCATCGTCCTCGCCGAGGCCGCCACGCAGTTCGAGCGCGACGTGCTGAACTACGTGTCGGACGCCGACGAGGCGGGCCAGGAGTCCTTCCCGGCCTCCGACTCCCCGGCCGCCGTCAACGGCGTGCCGAGCCGCCCGACCACGGTCACCGCCCCCGACGGCTCGACCTACGAGATCGACCACGGTGCGGTGACGGTCGCGGCCATCACCTCCTGCACCAACACCTCGAACCCGTACGTCATGGTCGCCGCCGCGCTGGTGGCCAAGAAGGCGGTCGAGAAGGGCCTGACCCGCAAGCCGTGGGTCAAGACCACCCTGGCGCCCGGCTCGAAGGTCGTCACCGACTACTTCGACAAGGCCGGTCTGACCCCGTACCTCGACAAGGTCGGCTTCAACCTCGTCGGCTACGGCTGCACCACCTGCATCGGCAACTCCGGCCCGCTGCCGGAGGAGGTCTCCAAGGCGGTCAACGAGCACGACCTGGCCGTGACCTCGGTGCTCTCCGGCAACCGCAACTTCGAGGGCCGGATCAACCCCGACGTCAAGATGAACTACCTGGCGTCCCCGCCGCTGGTCGTCGCGTACGCCCTCGCGGGTTCGATGAAGGTGGACATCACCAAGGACGCGCTCGGCACCGACCAGGACGGCAAGCCGGTCTACCTGGCCGACATCTGGCCGACCGAGGCCGAGGTCAACGACGTCGTCGCCAACGCCATCGGCGAGGACATGTTCAACAAGTCCTACCAGGACGTCTTCGCGGGCGACGCCCAGTGGCAGGCGCTGCCGATCCCGACCGGCAACACCTTCGAGTGGGACGCCGAGTCCACCTACGTCCGCAAGCCCCCGTACTTCGAGGGCATGACGATGGAGACCACCCCGGTCTCCGACATCACGGGCGCCCGCGTCCTCGCCAAGCTGGGCGACTCGGTCACCACCGACCACATCTCCCCGGCCGGTGCGATCAAGGCCGACACCCCGGCCGGTCAGTACCTGACCGAGCACGGTGTGGAGCGTCGCGACTTCAACTCCTACGGCTCCCGCCGTGGTAACCACGAGGTCATGATCCGCGGCACGTTCGCCAACATCCGCCTGCGCAACCAGCTCGCGCCGGGCACCGAGGGCGGCTACACCCGCGACTTCACGCAGGCTGCGACTGCTGACGCGGCTCCGGTCGCCTTCATCTACGACGCCTCGCGCAACTACATCGCGCAGGGCACGCCGTTGGTCATCCTGGGCGGCAAGGAGTACGGCTCCGGCTCGTCCCGTGACTGGGCCGCCAAGGGCACCGCGCTCCTCGGCGTCAAGGCCGTCATCACCGAGTCGTACGAGCGCATCCACCGCTCGAACCTCATCGGCATGGGCGTTCTGCCGCTGCAGTTCCCGGAGGGCCAGTCCGCCGAGTCCCTCGGTCTGACCGGCGAGGAGACCTTCTCCTTCACCGGTGTCGAGGAGCTCAACAACGGCACCACGCCGCGTACGGTCAAGGTCACCACCGACACCGGTGTCGAGTTCGACGCGGTCGTGCGCATCGACACCCCCGGCGAGGCGGACTACTACCGCAACGGCGGCATCATGCAGTACGTGCTGCGGTCGCTCATCCGTAAGTAAGCACCGCCGCAAGTAGGTCCCGCACGACGGGCCGCACTCCCCGGAGCACGGGGGGTGCGGCCCGTTCCGCGTTCCGGGCGCCGGCGACGCCGAGGCGCCGTTCGCCGCCCGCAACTGGGGCTTACCGGTCGACCGGGTCTATGGGTTCCCGAGCAGTTCGATCTCGGCGAGCACCGGCCTGCCGTCGGCCACCAACCGGTAGTGCCGGTACGAGCCCGGCCGCGAGATCTCGAAGACCCTGGTCTGGCGGTCCCAGGTGAAGGACTCGGTGCGGCGGCGGTCCACCTGTGTCCACCGCCGGCCGTCGTCGGAGGCTTCGAGGACCCAGGACGTGGGTGCGTTCTCCTTGGCCGCCGAGGTGAGGGTGTACGACGTCACCGGTTTTGGTGCGGTGAGCGCGACCGTGGCGGTGGTGAACTCCGCCGCGGTGTCGGAGGTGTTGTCGAACAGGGCGCCGCCGTCCGGGCGGGTCAGATCGGCCGCGGGTGCCGGGATCCGGTCGCCCCGGGTGAGGGAGGTGGGGGCGGCGTTCTTGCCGCTGCCCCAGGCGGACGGGTTCGGGCCCATCGTGAATTCCAGGGTGCCGCCGCGGGCGAGCATTTTGTGGGGGAGTGCGGTGGAATTCCAGGGCTTGCCGTTGACGCGCAGCGACTGGACGTAGACATTGCGCGCGTTGTTCCGAGGGGCGTTGACGACGAGATCGCGGCCGTTCTCCAGGTGGATCGTGGCCTTGGTGAACAGCGGCGAGCCCACCGCGTACTCGCCCTGGCCCATCACCAGCGGATAGAAGCCCAGCGAGCTGAAGACGTACCACGCGGACATCTCGCCGTTGTCCTCGTCGCCCGGATATCCCTGGCCGATCTCACTGCCGAGGTAGAGCCGGGAGAGCGCCTCGCGGACCTTCTGCTGGGCCTTCCAGGGCTGGCCGGCCGCGTCATAGGTGTAGGCGATGTGATGCGAGGGCTGATTGCTGTGCCCGTACATGCCCATACGGGTGTCGCGGGCCTCGGTCATTTCATGGATGACATCGCCGTAGGAGCCGGCGAACTCCTTGGCGGCCGTCTCCGGGGTGGAGAAGTAGGCGTCCAGCTTCTTGGCCAGGGCGGCGCGGCCGCCGTAGAGGTTGGCCAGGCCCCGGGTGTCCTGCGGCGCGGTGAAGGCGAAGGTCCAGGCGTTGGTCTCGGTGTAGTCGTGGCCCCAGACGCGGGGGTCGAACCGGTCGGGCGGCAGGCGCCAGTCGCCCCGGGCGTCCTTGCCCTGGAAGAAGCCGACCTTGTCGTCGAAGAGCCTGACGTAATTGCGGGCGCGCTGGAAGAAGTACGCCGACTCCTCCTTGTACCGCTGCTTGTGCGTCTTGGCGTACAGCGCCTTTCCCATCCGGGCGATGCCGAAGTCGTTGAGATAGCCCTCCAGCGCCCAGGACATTCCCTCGCGGGTGTCGGTGCTCGTATAGCCGAGGAAGGGCGCGGTGTTCATGCCCTTCCGACCGACTCCCGGATTCGGCGGCGCGACGGTGGCGTTCTTGACGGCCGCGGCATAGGCGGCCTCGGCGTCGAACTCCACGCCCTTGACATAGGCGTCGGCGAAGGCCACATCGGAACTCGTACCGGTCATCAGATCCGCGTAACCGGGCGAGGACCAGCGGGAGATCCAACCGCCGTCCTTGTACTGCTGGACGAAGCCGTCGACCATCTTCCCGGCCCGCTCGGGGGTGAGCAGGGAGTAGGCGGGCCAGGTGGTGCGGTAGGTGTCCCAGAAGCCGTTGTTGACGTAGACCGCACTGTCGACGATCTTCGAGCCGGTGCGGGTGGGGGTGTCGGGGCCGGTCTGCGGCGAGAAGGGGGAGGCGTAGCGGGTGCGCGAGCCGACCTTCTCGAAGCCGGAGTTGGGGTAGAGGTAGAGCCGGTAGAGGTTGGAGTAGAGGGTGGTGAGCTGGTCGCGGCTCGCGCCCTGCACCTCGATGCGGCCCAGCAGGTCGTCCCACTGCGACTGCGCCCGGCGCTCGACGTCGCCGAAGGCCGTACCGGCCGGGATCTCGCGGGAGAGGTTCGCCTTCGCCTGGTCCACGCCGATCAGGGAGGTGGCGATCCGCATGGTCACGGTGCGGTCGGCGCCGGGCCGGAAGCGGAGGTAGCCGGTGACGTCCTTGCCTCCCCCGCCTTCGAGCCTGCCGCCGCCGGTGACCGGTGCGTCGAAGACGCCGTAGACGAAGAGCCGGGTGGCGCCGACGGACAGCCCGCTGCGGACGTCCGAGAAACCGGTGACGACGCCGCGCTCGGTGTCCAGGCTCAGGCCGCCCTTGTTGTTGACGTTGTCGAAGATCAGGCTCGCGTCGTCGCCGGGGAAGGTGAAGCGCATCAGGGCGGCGTGGTCGGTCGGGGTGATCTCCGCCTTGAGGCCGTTGTCGAAGGTCACGCCGTAGTAGTGCGGTTTCGCGGTCTCGTTGGCGTGGTGGAACGGCAGCGCCCGGCCGGTGCGGGAGGCGTCCGGGGTGCCGGCCGCGACGGACGGCATGACCTGGAAGGTCTGCCGGTCGCCCATCCAGGGGCTGGGTTCATGGCTGGCGCTGAAGGCCTGGAGGGTGGGGAGGTTGTCGGCGTTGTTGCGGCGCGCGTATTCGTAGAGCCAGTCGGAGGAGCCCGCGTTGGTGACCGGCGTCCAGAAGTTGAAGCCGTTGGGGACGGCGGTGGCGGGGAAGGTGTTGCCGCGCGAGAAGCTGCCGCTGGAGAGGGTGCCGCGGGTGGTGACGGCGTAGTCGGAGAGGTGCGCGAGCGGCTTGTCCGGGGCCTTGGGGCCGAGGGTGAGGTCATCGACCCAGCCGCGGAAGGCCGGTGCGGTCCGCGGTGCCTCGGGCGCGTCGTAGGCGACCAGGATCCGGTCGACGGTCCTGCCGGCGGCGACCGCGCCGATCCGCGACTCGCGGTGGTTCCACTGGTTGACATACAGAGTCTTGGAGGCGGCCTGGCCCTGCGGGGTCAGCGGGGCGCCGTGCTGGTCGACGGCGCCCAGCTCGCTGAGGTAGGTGCCGTCGGTGAAGGCCAGGTCCACGGCGACATGGGTCGCGGGGTAGGCCGGGTCGGTGGTCGCCATCTCCGGGAAGATCTCGTACGAGAGCGCCGTCGACGCGGTGACCGGCGAGTCGACATCGAAGATCTTGTTGTACGAGTAGCCGCGGCCGCCGGCGGTGTGGGTGCCGGCGTAGCGCAGCGCATGGCCGCCGGAGAAGCCGGCGTGCGCCTTGGCGGTGGGGGAGTCGGCGGGGCCGGTGCCGGGCGCGGTGCTCATGCCGGGGGCCGCGGGCGCGGTCGGCGGGGTGACGCCGGAGGTCCGGGGCCGTCCGTCGGGCCCGGTCTCGACGCCGTCGGTCCAGTCCGGCCGGGGGTCGCCGGACTCGAAGGAGGAGCTGAACTCCGTTGCCGCACTGGGCTTTTGGGGCGGCGCGGCCAGGGCCGGGCCGTGGGCGGTGATGACGAGCAGAGCGGCCGCCACGAGGGCGGCGGGGCGGGGGAGGCCCCGCAGTGGACTGTGCCGGTGTCTGAGCCGCACGCGGTCCCTCTCAACCAGATTGACATCGTTGTCAGTTGAATGACGCCACGATAAACAGAGATAAGTAAGGTGCGTGGGCACTTTGGTGTCAAGGGTGCCGCTGCGATCGATGGGCCGGCCGGGTCCCAAGGTGGTCCGGCGGGGTGACGGCGGTCGGATCGTCCGCATACCGGGGAGGTCTCAACTAGGGAAAGACTGCTGTCCAACCCTGCATTCGATCTTGCCCCTTCGGCCGGAAGTGGACTATACCTGTCGGCGTCCGAGCGGCCGTACGGCCAAGGCCGTGGGGAGCCGGGTTACGGCTAGGGAACGGATGATTTCCCCGCATATCCCTAGCGCGCCCGGTGCACATCCCGTACAACTCAGCTTCATCTGACCCGCGGTGCCGGGGTGGCTCCGGTACACCGCCTGAGTCCTGAAGAAGGCGAGGACTTGAGCATGGGATCCACCTCAGAATTCAACCGTCGCGATCTGGTCAAGCGAGCCGCGGCCCTGGGCATCATCGCCGTCCCGGCCATGGGGACGCTTTCGGCGTGTGCCACCGGAGGCGGTGGCGGGGACACCGACAACGGCACCAAGAACAAGGGCGAGACCTCGGCGAAGAACCCGCTCGGCGTGAAGAAGGGCGTGCCGATGGAGGCGTTCATCTTCAAGGGCGGGTTGGGCGACCAGTACGCGAAGGACGCCGAGGCCGACTACAACAAGACCTATGGCGTCACGGTCAAGCACACCGGAACCCAGCAGGTCGGCCCGAAACTGCAGCCGCGCTTCGCCGGCGGAAATCCCCCGGACGTCATCGACAACTCCGGATCCGACCACCTGGATATGAACAAGCTGTCCTCGCAGGGCCAGCTGCAGGATCTGACGACACTGCTCGACGCGCCTTCGCTGGACGACCCGAAGAAGAAGGTCCGGGACACGCTTTACCCCAGCACGCTGGAAAAGGGCAAGCACAAGGATGCCTTCGATGTCCTTTACTACGCGTTCACCGTCTACGGCACGTGGTATTCCAGCCGGCTGCTGAAGGACCGGGGCTGGGAGTACCCGACCTCGTTCGACGACATGATCAAGCTCTGTGCGGAGATCAAGAAGGCGAACGTGGCGCCCTGGACGTACCCGGGCAAGTACCCGTACTACGTCCACTTCACTATGTTCGCGCAGATCGCCAAGATCGGCGGGCTCGACAAGTGGATCGCCATCGACAACCTGGAGCCGAAGGCCTGGACCTCGAACGACGCGGTCAAGCAGGTCGTCGAGCACTATGAGGAACTCGCCGCCAAGAAGTACTTCCTGGAAGGCAGCCAGGGGCTGACGCACATTCAGTCCCAGACCGCCTGGACCCGCGGGAAGGCCGTCTTCATCCCCAACGGCTCCTGGGTGGAGAACGAGGCCGCGCCGACCACCCCGAAGGACTTCGGCATGGCCGTCGGCCCGCTGTTCGACGGCGGCAGCGGCGACAAGATGCCGCACGGCACCGTACGCGCCGAGCCCAGTGAGCCGTTCATCGTGGCCAAGGGCGGCGAGAACCCGGTCGGCGGCATGGAGTTGCTGCGCATTCTGCTGTCGAAGAAGCACGCGCAGAATTTCGCGACGAAGGTCAAGTCGCTCACCTCGGTCCAGGGCGCGACCGACGGTATGCAGCTCTCGCCGGGGCTCTCCTCGGCCGCCGGGCTCGTCAAGAAGGGTGGCGAGAACCTGCTGATGATCCAGCTCCCGGAGTGGTACCCGAAGCTGACGGACGAGAAGCTGGGCGGGCTCACCAGTCAGCTGCTGACCGGTGACATGAAGGCCGCGGAGTGGATCAAAAAGGCCCAGCAGTACGCGGACGAGTTCGCCAAGGACGATTCCGTCACCAAGTTCCGCCGCTAGGCCGTGCCTTTTGGATCAGCCCGGATCAGCCCGCGGCGTCTGGTGCGGTGCATCGCAAGGCGGAGCGTCTCACTCGGACTGGGTGTCCGTGGGGGATGCGACAACGCCGCGAGGTGCCGTGCCAGACGCCGCGGGCCCGGGCTGATCCGAAAGACACGGCCTAGGCCTGAGCACACCGCCACCGCTGACGAGGGAGGGCCGGGGAGCGCATGCAACACGGCAAGTACCGATTCATCGTGGGGTTCCTGGCCCTGCCTCTGCTGATCTACGCGATCTTCGTGATCTCGCCGTTCATCCAGGCATTCCAGATCTCGACCACGGAATGGAGCGGCCTGCGCGGCGCCGCCAAGAGCATCGGTCTGGACAACTACGACAAGCTGCTGCACAGCGACGAGTTCTGGAACGCGCTGCGGCACAACGTCGTCATGCTGGTGCTGGTGCCGATCGCGACGCTGGCGCTGGGGCTGTTCTTCGCCTTCATGCTCAACGTCGGTGGACGCGCCCGCCGCGGCGCGGTCATCACCGGTGTGCGGGGAGCGTCGTTCTACAAGTTCGTCTACTTCTTCCCGCAGGTCATCTCGATCACCATCATCTCGGTGATCTGGTTCAACATCTACAATCCGGATCCGCACGACGGCATGCTCAACTCGCTGCTCGGCGCGGTGGGTCTGGATTCGCTGCAGAGTTCCTGGCTCGGTGAGCGCAGTCTCGCCCTGGCCTGCATCATGGTGGTGATGGTCTGGGCGAACGTCGGCTTCTACGTCGTGCTCTTCTCCGCCGCCATGGCCTCCATTCCGCGGGAGATCTACGAGGCCTCGCTGCTGGACGGCGCCAACCGCTTCCACACCTTCTTCCGGATCACCCTTCCGCTGCTGTGGGACACCGTGCAGACGGGCTGGGTCTATATGGGCATCATCGCGATGGACGCCTTCGCGCTGGTGCAGATCATGTCGGTCAACATGGGCGGCCCGGACGGCGCGACCGATGTCGTACCGCTCCGGCTGTACCAAACCGCTTTCCGTGACAGCCAGTTCGGCTACGCGGCGGCGATGGGTGTCGCCATGCTCATCGTCACGCTGTTGTTCGCCGTCCTCACGATGCGCTTCGCGCGGCGTGAGCGGATCGAGTTCTAGGGGCAGGGCGCATGACGACGGAAACCGACGCGGTGGACAAGCTGCCGGCGACGGCCGGGCGGCGGGCCGAGGGCGGGAAGAGCGCGGGGAAGCCGCGCAAGGGTGCCGAGGGCGGCATACTCAACGTCTTCTCGCACGGCATGCTGATCGTATGGGCGCTCATGGTGGGTATGCCGCTGCTGTGGGTGCTGTGGAGTTCCTTCAAGAGCAGCGGCGACATTCTCACCACGCCCTGGTCGCTGCCGGACGTGCTGCACTTCGAGAACTGGGCCAACGCCTGGAACAAGGCCAATATCGGCAAGTTCTTCCTCAACACCCTTGTCGTGGTGGGTGGTTCGGTCATCGGGACGATGGTGCTCGGCTCCATGGCCGGCTACGTCTTGGCGCGATTCACGTTCCCCGGCAACCGGTTCATCTACTACCTGTTCGTGGCCGGGATGTCCTTCCCGGTGTTCATGCTGGTCATCCCGCTGTTCTTCGTGATGCGGGACTTCCCGGGGATTCCGCTGCTGGCGACGTACCAGGGCCTGATCGCGGTCTATGTCGCCTATTCGCTGCCGTTCACCGTCTTCTTCATGACGTCCTTCTTCCGCACCCTGCCGACCTCGGTGGCGGAGGCGGCGATGATCGACGGCGCCTCGCACGTGCGGACGTTCTTCCAGGTGATGCTGCCGATGGCCAAGCCCGGCCTGATCAGCATCGGCATCTTCAACTTCCTGGGGCAGTGGAACCAGTACCTGCTGCCGATGGTCCTCAACCAGGACGAGGACAAGTACGTGTTGACCCAGGGCCTCGCCAACATCGCGCTGCAGCAGGGCTATGAGGGCGACTGGGGCGGGCTGATGGCCGGCATGATGATCGCGATGCTGCCGGTCCTGGTGGTGTACTTCATCTTCCAGCGGCAGGTGCAGGCCGGGCTGACGGCCGGAGCGATCAAGTAGACCCCGGTACGCGCTCGGCCCTCGGGGGCGGCCCCGCCGCGGCGGAGCCGCCCCCGAGGGCCGCACATCTGAGCTGCCCCCCGATCATCCCGGGCTCAACGTCTTGACGAGACTTCCCGACGGGCGTTCTGCTTAGAGTTCACATGTTGAATCGACAGCCGCCCCCCGAAGGTGTGGGTGCGGTCGGCGGGCGGTCGTGCCCTCCCCAGCCCCGCTGGGAGGCACCCCCGGCCCGAGACGGGAGTGGATGAGTCGATGGAGACTCCGGGGTCGCAGTCCTCATTGCACCGGGCCAATCTGGAGCGGGTCGTGCGCGCGGTGCGTATGGCGGGCTCACTCACGCAGGCGGAGATCGCCCGGAGCACGGGGCTGTCCGCGGCCACCGTCTCCAATATCGTCCGTGAGCTGAAGGACGGCGGGACCGTCGAGGTGACCCCCACCTCGGCGGGCGGGCGGCGGGCGCGCAGCGTCTCGCTCTCCGGCGACGCGGGCATCGTCGTGGGCGTCGATTTCGGGCACTCCCATCTGCGGGTGGCGGTCGGCAACCTGGCCCACCAGGTGCTCGCCGAGGAGGCCGAGCCGATCGATGTGGACGCCTCCGCCGCCGAGGGCTTCGACCGGGCGGAACGGCTGGTCAGCCGGCTGATCGCGGCGACCGGCATCAGTCCGGGCAAGGTCATCGGCGTCGGCCTGGGCGTGCCCGGCCCGATCGACGTCGAATCGGGGACGCTGGGCTCGACCGCGATCCTGCCGGGCTGGTCCGGGACGAACCCCAGCCAGGAGCTCTCCGGGCGCCTCGGGGTGCCGGTCTACGTCGACAACGACGCCAACCTCGGCGCGCTGGGCGAGCTGGTCTGGGGCGGTGGCCGCGGGGCCGCCGACCTGGCGTACATCAAGGTCGCCAGCGGTGTCGGCGCCGGCCTGGTGATCAGCGGGCAGATCTACCGCGGGCCGGGCGGCACCGCGGGCGAGATCGGACATATCACCCTGGACGAGTCCGGTCCGGTGTGCCGCTGCGGCAACCGCGGCTGCCTTGAGACCTTCACCGCGGCCCGGTACGTCCTGCCGCTGCTGCAGCCGAGCCACGGCGCCGATCTGACCATGCCGCGCGTGGTCCAGCTGGCGCGCGAGGGAGATCCGGGCTGCCGTCGAGTCATTGCGGACGTAGGCCGCCATATCGGTAGCGGTGTGGCCAATCTGTGCAATCTGCTCAATCCCAGCAGGGTGGTGCTCGGCGGCGATCTCGCCGAGGCCGGTGAGCTGGTGCTCGCGCCGATCCGGGAGTCGGTGTCGCGGTACGCGATCCCCAGCGCGGCACGGCAGTTGGGCATCGTCCCCGGCACGCTCGGAGGCCGTGCGGAGGTGCTGGGCGCACTGGCGCTGGTGCTGAGCGAAATGGGCGATTCGACCCTGCTCGACGGCGTACAGGGTGTGGACGCGCCCGCCCTAGCGTGAGCGCGCTGAGTTCACACAGCTAACGCATGGCACCGTTGCCATCTCGTTAAGGATTTACTTCTTGACGGTCGGCTGGCGGCCGAGTTGACTTCCAGCCACCTCGGCCGCAACGACGCGGCCTCGTCAGGGAGGCAACCCAAATGAACGTTTGGACGCGTCGCGTCGTCATAGGAACCGCCGCCGTATCGATGGCGCTCTCCGTGGCCGCCTGTGGCAAGGCCGGAGACGGCGCCAAGGGCGGCGGTGGCGACGACAAGACCATCGGCCTGCTGCTGCCGGAGAACAAGACCACGCGTTACGAGACCTTCGACCGCCCGCTCATGGAGGCGAAGATCAAGGAGCTGTGCAGCGACTGCACGGTGAAGTACAACAACGCGGCGCAGGAGACCGAGACCCAGAAGAAGCAGTTCGACGCGCTGATCACCCAGGGTGTGAAGGTGATCATTCTGGACGCGGTCGACTACAAGGCCACCAAGTCGTGGGTGAACCAGGCCGCCAAGAAGGGCGTCAAGGTCATCGCGTACGACCGGCTGGCCGAGGGCAACATCTCCGCCTACGTCTCCTACGACAACGAGAAGATCGGCCGCCTCCAGGGCGAGGCGCTGGTCAAGGCGCTCGGCGACAAGGCCAAGGACAGCAATGTCGTCATGATCAACGGTTCGCCGACCGACCCGAACATGCCGTTCTTCAAGAAGGGCGCGCACAGCGTCCTCGACAAGCAGGTCAAGAAGATCGCGTACGAGCAGGACATCCCGGACTGGTCGCCGGACGAGGCCAACCGGAAGATGGGTGCGGCCCTCGACTCGCTCGGCAAGGACGGCTTCCAGGGCGTCTACTCCGGCAACGACGGCATGGCCGGCGGCATCATCACCGCCCTCAAGCAGAAGGGCGTCAAGGTCCCGGTCGGCGGCCAGGACGCCGAGCTGGCGGGCCTGCAGCGCATCCTCAAGGGCGAGCAGGCGTTCACGATCTACAAGCAGATCAAGCCGCAGGCCGACTCCACGGCCGAGATCGCCGTCAAGCTCCTCAAGGGCGGGAAGATCGACTCCCTGACCGACGCCAAGGTCGACAGCCTCAGCGGCGAGGTCAAGGGCATCCCGGCGAAGCTCTACGACGCGCAGATCGTGACCAAGGACGACATCGCGTCCACGATCCTCAAGGACAAGGTCTACAAGGCGAGCCAGATCTGCACCGGCGACGTCAAGAAGGCCTGCGAGGCGGCCGGCATCAAGTAAGGCCCCCGGCCAGCAGCCACCGGCCCCCGGCCGACAAGCCACCGGCCCCCGGCCGTACCGGTTCCCCCGCCCGCGCCGACCTGTCCCGGGCGCGGGCGCGGGACCGTACCCGCACCACCCCCATCCCCTCGCAGAGCCCCCCGCTCTTCGCACCATCCCCGCCGTTGTGACGGCGGCGAAGGAGATGATTCACGTGTCCGCTACGCCTGTGCTGGCGTTGCGCGGAGTCTCCAAGCGGTTCGGCGCCGTCCAAGCACTCACGGACGTCACCCTGGAGATCCACCCCGGTGAGGTGGTCGCCCTCGTAGGCGACAACGGCGCCGGCAAGTCCACCCTGGTCAAGACCATCTCCGGCGTCCACCCGGTCGACGACGGCGCCATCGAGTGGGAGGGCGAGGCGGTACGCATCAACAAGCCGCACGACGCCCAGGAACTCGGCGTCGCCACCGTCTACCAGGACCTCGCGCTCTGCGACAACCTCGACGTCGTCGCCAACCTCTTCCTCGGCAACGAGACCCGCATCGCCGGTGTCCTCGACGAGATCGCCATGGAGAAGCGCGCCAAGGAGCTGCTGGACACCCTGTCCATCCGCATCCCCAGCGTCCGCATCCCCGTCGCCGCGCTCTCCGGAGGCCAGCGGCAGGTCGTCGCCATCGCCCGTGCGCTGATCGGCGACCCCAAGGTCGTCATCCTCGACGAGCCCACCGCCGCCCTCGGCGTCGAGCAGACCGCGCAGGTCCTCGACCTCGTCGAGCGGCTGCGCGAGCGCGGTCTGGGCGTCATCCTCATCAGCCACAACATGGCCGATGTGCAGGCCGTCGCCGACCGGGTCGCGGTGCTGCGGCTGGGCCGCAACAACGGTGTCTTCGACGTCGAGGGCACCTCCCACGAAGAGGTCATCGCCGCGATCACCGGCGCCTCGGACAACGCCGTCACCCGCCGCAAGGCGCGCACGGACCAGGTGAAGAAGGAGGCCGGGGCATGACCGACCTGACCAAGGAGCCGGCCGGCCCGGAGGCCGAGGCCGCACCGGCCGCGGTCGACACCCCGCAGCCGCCCGCCGTCGACCCCCGGCTCCTCGTCCGGGAGCAGGGCATCGCCGGCTACCTCAACGACTTCAAGCGCCGGGTGCGCGGCGGTGAGCTGGGCTCGCTGCCGGTCGTCATCGGCCTGGTCGTCATCGCGGTCGTCTTCCAGCTCAAGAACAGCAGCTTCCTGTCCGCGGACAGCCTCGCGAACATCGGTGTCTACACCTCGGGCCTCGGCATCATGGCCGTCGGCATCGTCTTCGTGCTGCTGCTCGGCGAGATCGACCTCTCCGTCGGCTCGGTGGCGGGTGTCGGCGCGGCCGTCTGGGCCGTGCTCAGCGTCACCAACGGCGTCAACGACTTGCTCGCGGTCCTGATCGCCATCGTGGCCGGTGTGGCCATCGGCACGCTGCATGGGTTCTTTTTCGCCAAGATCGGCGTGCCGGCCTTCGTCGTCACTCTGGCCGGTTTCCTCGGTTGGAGCGGTCTGCAGATCTGGATGATGGGCAAGGAGGGCTCCATCAACACGCCGAGCGGCAGTGTGGTGGAGAGCCTCACCGGCTACTACTTCGAGGACAAGGCCGCCGCGTACGGTCTCGCGCTGGTCGCGGTCCTCGCGTACGCCGCGTCGCTCCTGCTGGACAGCAAGCGCCGCAAGGCCGCCGCACTGCCGTCCCGGCCGCTCAGCGAGATCCTGCTGCGCACCGGCGTGGTCGCGCTGATCAGCTTCGTGGTCGCCTACGTGCTCAACGAGCCTGCCGGTGCCCGCGGGCTGCCGCTGGCCCTGGTGCTGTTCCTCGCGGTGCTGGTCATCGCCGACTTCGTGGTGCGCCGCACCACCTACGGACGGCAGATCTTCGCGGTCGGCGGCAACGCCGAGGCGGCCCGCCGGGCCGGCATCAACGTGAACAAGATCAGGATCAGCGTCTTCGCGATCTCCGGGATGCTCGCCGCCTTCGGCGGACTGTTCATCGCCAGCCTCTCCGGTGGCGCCACCAAGAACCTGGGCGCCGGCAACACGCTGATGAACGTCATCGCGGCGGCCGTCATCGGCGGCACCAGCCTCTTCGGCGGTCGCGGCAAGATCTGGTCCGCGCTGCTGGGCATGCTGGTCATCCAGTCGATCCAGCAGGGCCTGAACCTGCTGGGCATGGCCAGTGAGATCCAGTACATGATCACCGGCGCGGTGCTGCTCGCCGCGGTCGTGATCGACTCGGTCTCTCGGCGGACGCAGAAGACCGCGGGGCGCACGTAAGTGCAGGTCGCCGCCCGGCTGCGGCAGCGCACCGGGCGCACCTGAGGTGCAGGTCGTCGCCCGGCTGCGGCAGCGTCGCCCAGCCGCTTCGACGGCGCCGGCCCCCACCGGGCATGATCCGGTGGGGGCCGGCGCCGTGTGTGTCACACCCCGCAATCGACCGGCCCCCGCAACCGACCGGCCGAAAGCCGTCGTCACCCGAGTGACACACATCGCGAGGCCCGCGCGTCGGTGCAGCGGGCGCGACATTAGACTCATCTGATCGGCAAGCTCGATCACAGCAGCAAGCTCGACCACAGCAAGGAGGCAGGGGTGGCGTTGCTTTCCCGTATCAGGGGACCGCGCGATCTGGACCGACTGGGCCCGGAGCAGCTCGAGCAGCTGGCGGGGGAGATCCGTACCTTCCTGGTCGACGCGGTCTCCAAGACCGGCGGACACCTCGGCCCGAACCTCGGCGTGGTCGAGCTGACCATCGCCCTGCACCGTGTCTTCGACTCGCCCAAGGACAAGGTCCTCTTCGACACCGGGCACCAGTCCTACGTCCACAAGCTGCTCACCGGCCGTCAGGACTTCTCCCAGCTGCGGGCCAAGGGCGGGCTGTCCGGCTACCCCTCGCGCGCCGAGTCCGACCACGACGTGATCGAGAACTCCCACGCCTCCACCGTCCTGGGCTGGGCCGACGGCCTGGCCAAGGCCAACCAGGTGCGCGGCAAGGACGACCACGTCGTCGCCGTCATCGGTGACGGCGCGCTGACCGGCGGCATGGCCTGGGAGGCGCTCAACAACATCGCGGTCGCCAAGGACCGCCCGCTCGTCATCGTCGTCAACGACAACGAGCGCTCCTACGCGCCGACCATCGGCGGCCTGGCCGACCACCTCGCCACCCTGCGCACCACCGACGGCTACGAGCGGTTCCTGGCCCGCGGCAAGGACCTCCTGGAGCGCACCCCCGTCGTCGGCAAGCCGCTCTACGAGACGCTGCACGGCGCGAAGAAGGGCCTGAAGGACTTCATCGCCCCGCAGGGCATGTTCGAGGACCTGGGCCTGAAGTACGTCGGACCGATCGACGGCCACGACATGGAGGCCCTGGAGTCCGCGCTGCAGCGTGCCAAGCGCTTCGGCGGCCCGGTCATCGTGCACTGCCTCACCGAGAAGGGCCGCGGCTACAAGCCGGCCGAGCAGGACGAGGCGGACCGCTTCCACGGCATCGGGGTGATCCACCCGGACACCGGTCTGCCGGTGGCGGCGTCGGGCGCCAGCTGGACCTCCGTCTTCGGCGACGAGATGGTCAGGCTGGGCCAGGAGCGCGACGACATCGTGGCGATCACGGCGGCCATGCTGCAGCCGGTGGGCCTGGGCAAGTTCGCCAAGGCCTTCCCGGAGCGGGTCTACGACGTGGGCATCGCCGAGCAGCACGCGGCCGTGTCGGCGGCGGGCCTGGCGACCGGCGGACTGCACCCGGTCTTCGCGGTGTACGCCACCTTCCTCAACCGCGCCTTCGACCAGGTGCTGATGGACGTCGCCCTGCACAAGTGCGGGGTCACCTTCGTCCTGGACCGGGCCGGGGTGACCGGCGACGACGGTGCCTCGCACAACGGCATGTGGGACATGTCCCTGCTCCAGGTCGTCCCGGGACTGCGGATCGCCGCGCCGCGCGACGCCGACCAGGTGCGCGCCCAGCTGCGCGAGGCCGTCGAGGTCAAGGACGCCCCGACCGTCGTGCGCTACTCCAAGGGCAAGGTCGGTCCCGCCGTCGAGGCCGTGGGCCGGGTCGGCGGCATGGACGTGCTCCGCGCGCCCGACGAGAGCGTCAAGCGGCCCGACGTCCTGCTGGTCTCCGTCGGCGCGCTCGCCCCGATGTGCCTGGAGATCGCCGACCTCCTCGACAAGCAGGGCATCTCGACGACCGTCGTGGACCCGCGCTGGGTCAAGCCGGTCGACGAGGCGCTGCCGGGCCTGGCCGCCGAGCACCGCGTGGTCGTCACCGTCGAGGACAACTCCCGTACCGGCGGCGTCGGTTCGGCGATCGCCCAGTCGCTGCGGGACGCCGGCGTGGACCTGCCGCTGCGCGACTTCGGCATCCCCGAGCGCTTCCTCGACCACGCCTCCCGCAAGGAGATCCTGGCGGAGATCGGGCTCACCGCACCGGACATCGCCCGCCAGGTGACCGGCCTGGTCTCCAAGATCGACGGTCTGTCACGGACCGGCCTGGAGGACACCGCGGACGCTCCCGATCGCGCGCAGGCCGAGGTCGCCCGCGACTGATTCCGCAGACCCTGGCGATGGGCCGGCCGGTCATCCGTACGGATGTTCCGCCCGGCCCATCGGCATACCCGCGGCCACACCCCATCGGGTGAATCCCCGGCCCCTGGAGGCCCGCCAAAGCTGACTGTTTCCAGACATTGCGGAGACTCGGTCAGTTCAGGAGAGTTGCGAGGGTCGTCCAGGCGGAGGTTCGCCCATGAGCACACAGCACGGCACACCACATGATTCACGTCGACAGAGCGGCATGTTCCGGACGAAGACTGTGGAGCAGTCGATCCTGGACACCGAAGAACCGGAGCACACACTCAAGAAGTCCCTGTCGGCCCTCGATCTGACCGTCTTCGGCGTCGGTGTGGTCATCGGCACCGGCATCTTCGTCCTCACCGGGAAGATCGCCAAGGAGCAGGCCGGTCCCGCCGTGGCGCTGGCCTTCGTCGCGGCCGGTGTGGTGTGCGCGCTGGCGGCGCTGTGCTACGCGGAGTTCGCCTCCACCGTGCCGGTCGCCGGATCGGCCTACACCTTCGCCTACGCCTCACTGGGCGAGCTGCCGGCCTGGATCATCGGCTGGGACCTGATCCTGGAACTGGCGCTGGGCTGCGCGGTGGTCGCCGTCGGCTGGTCGGGCTACGTCCGCTCACTGCTCGACAGCGCCGGATGGCACCTCCCCGTCGGCCTGTCCGGTACCCACGAGGGACAGTTCGGCTTCGATCTGCTCGCCTGTGTCCTGGTGCTGGTGCTGACCGGCATCCTCGTGCTGGGGATGAAGCTGTCCTCGCGGGTGACGGCGGTGGTCGTCGGGATCAAGGTCACCGTCGTCCTGCTGGTCATCATCGCCGGCGCCTTCCTGATCAACGGCGCCAACTACGAACCGTTCGTACCGCCCAGCGAGCCCACCGCCGGCGGTGGCGGACTGGGCGCGCCGCTGGCGCAGCTGCTCTTCGGCTTCACCCCGTCCAACTTCGGCGTCATGGGCATCTTCGGCGCGGCGGCCGTGGTCTTCTTCGCGTTCATCGGCTTCGACATCGTCGCCACCGCCGCCGAGGAGACCCGCAACCCGCAGCGCGACGTACCGCGCGGCATCCTCGGCTCGCTGGCCATCTGCACCCTGCTCTACGTGGCGGTGTCGGTGGTCGTCACCGGTATGCAGAAGTACGACAGGCTCTCCACCGACGCGCCGCTCGCGGATGCCTTCAAGGACCTCGACCAGCCCTACTTCGCGGGGGTGATCAGTTTCGGTGCCGCCGTCGGTCTGACCTCGGTCTGCATGATCCTGCTGCTCGGCCAGAGCCGGGTGTTCTTCGCGATGAGCCGGGACGGGCTGCTGCCGCGGGTCTTCTCGCGGGCCCATCCCCGCTACGGCACCCCCTACCGGGCGACCATCGCGCTGGGCGTCGTCGTCGCCGTGGTCTCCGGCTTCACCTCGATCGACGAGCTGGCCGAACTCGTCAACATCGGCACGCTGTTCGCGTTCGTCGTGGTCGCCATCGGTGTCATCCTGCTGCGCCGCTCCCGGCCGGATCTGCCCCGTTCGTTCCGCACCCCGTTCGTGCCCGTGGTGCCGCTGCTGTCGGTGGCCGCCTCGCTGTGGCTGATGCTCAATCTGCCCGCCGAGACCTGGGCGCGGTTCGCGGTCTGGATGGTGGTCGGCTTCGGCGTCTTCTTCCTGTACGGGCGCTCGCACAGCCGCCTCGGCATCCGCAGCCGGCAGAGCGAGAAGGGCTGAGACCCCGCCGCACACCCGCCCCCGCCCCACGCCCGTCCTCCCGTCCCTCCGCTCGCCCCGCAGGTCACGGTGTACGGGGCTGTTCCGTACGGCGGTGCCGGCCCGTACGGCGGCTGCGCGTAGTGTCCGTGTGCCGGGGGAGGGGGGCGTCGGCGACCCGTCGTGCCTGATCGGACCGGGCACAGGATGTCGGGTCCGACGGGGTGCGTCCTTCCTAACGTGGTGGCCGTAAGGGAAGGAGACCGAGGTGCTGGAGCGGCTGAACGAGGCCCTGGAACACATCGAGTCGCATCTCGATCAGCAGATCGAGGTGGCCGAACTGGCGCGGATCGCGACGACGTCGGAGTACCACTTCCGACGGCTGTTCGCCGCGCTGGCGGGGATGGGGCTGTCGGAGTACATCCGGCGCCGGCGGCTGACCGTCGCCGGGGCCGAGGTGCTCGCCGCAGACCGCACGCTGCTGGAGATCGCGGTGCGCTACGGCTACGGCTCGGGGGAGGCGTTCGCGCGCGCGTTCCGGGCCGTGCACGGTGTGGGACCGGGCGAGGCCCGGCGGACCGGGGTCGCGTTGCGCTCCCAACCTCGGATGTCCTTCCGGCTCATCGTCGAAGGGAGCAGCAGCATGCGCTACCGAGTGGTGGAGAAGGAGCAGTTCCGGGTGGTCGGGAAGAAGGCCCGGGTACCTCTCGTGCACGAGGGGGTGAACCCGGCGATAGCCGACTTCATCCGGAGCATCGATCAGGAGACGATGCGGCGCATCGGCGCGCTGTCGGATCAGGAGCCGGAGGGGATCGTCGCGGTGAGCGACGACCTCGACCCGAGCAGGGCGGAGGGGACCGAACTCGACTACTACCACGGCGTGGTGTCCGGGGCGGCCGTCCCGGAGGACCTGGACGCGCTCACCGTCCCGGCGGGGACCTGGGCCGTCTTCGACAACTCCGGGCCGTTCCCGCAGGCGCTCCAGCACCTGTGGCGGGACGTGTTCACGCAGTGGTTCCCGTCCAACCCGTACCGGAGCAGGCCGGGACCCGAGATCCTGCGTGTCCGCCTGTCATCCGACGCGGCACAGGCGGACGCGGAGCTGTGGATCCCCGTGGAGCGGACCGAGGTCTGAGCGGGCGGCGCGGCGGTGTCCCGCCCGGGGCGCCGCCGCGCCCGGGAGAGGCGCTACGAGCCGCCGCGCCGCCCCCACACCGCCCGGGGCCCCGTCACCCGCGCGCCCAGCGCCTGGACGCGCTCGCGCAGCCCGCGGTCGGCGGTGACCACCAGGCAGTCCCGTCCGTCGCCCTCGTCCGCCACCAGTGCAACGATCCGGTCGTCCCCGCTGCCGGGCGACGGCACCACCCGTACACCCTCGATCGAGGTCACCCCGCGTGCCGCGCCCTCCACCACGAGGACCATGTCCAGGGGCGGCTCGGCCAGCCCCGGCAGGCCGGCGGTGGCGATGCCGGGCAGCGCGTCGCGCAGCCGTTCCGCGGCGGCGTGCCGGTCCCGCCACCAGCCGTCGGGCACCGAGCCGACGACGTTCGCGGCATCGACAATGACCAAGGAGTCCATGGCGCAACCTTCCCACGCGCAGCTTCCCGGCAACGCGAAAGCGCGGGCCGGCTCCGCCGAGCCGGCCCGCGCCTTGTGCGGTCAGTCGCGCACCCTTACGCGGGCACGCTCGCCACGCCCGGGGCCAGGAACTTCTTGCCGGTCACCCGCTCGGAGACGCCCTCGCGGTCCAGGTACGGCGTGATGCCGCCCAGGTGGAAGGGCCAGCCGGCACCGGTGATCAGGCACAGGTCGATGTCCTGCGCCTCGGCGACCACGCCCTCGTCCAGCATCAGGCCGATCTCCTGCGCGACGGCGTCCAGGACGCGGTCGCGGACCTGCTCCTCCGTCAGCACCGAGTCGCCCTGCTTGAGCAGCGCGACGACCTCGGGGTCCAGCTCCGGCTTGCCGGAGTCGTAGACGTAGAAGCCGCGCTTGCCCGCCTTGACGACGGCCGCGAGGTTCGGGGAGACGGTGAAGCGGTCCGGGAAGGCGCCGTGCAGCGTCTCGGAGACGTGCAGACCGATCGCCGGGCCGACCAGCTCCAGCAGCACCAGCGGGGACATCGGCAGACCGAGCGGCTCGATGGCCTTCTCGGAGACCTCGACCGGGGTGCCCTCGTCGATGACGTTCTGGATCTCGCCCATGAAGCGGGTCAGGATGCGGTTCACGACGAACGCCGGGGCGTCCTTGACGAGCACCGCGGTCTTCTTCAGCTTCTTGGCGACACCGAAGGCGGTGGCCAGCGAGGCGTCGTCGGTCTTCTCGCCGCGCACGATCTCCAGCAGCGGGAGGATCGCGACCGGGTTGAAGAAGTGGAAGCCGACGACCCGCTCGGGGTGCTTGAGCTTCGACGCCATCTCCGACACCGACAGCGAGGAGGTGTTGGTGGCGAGGATCGCGTGCGCCGGAGCGACGGCCTCGACCTCGGCGAACACCTGCTGCTTGACGCCGATCTCCTCGAAGACGGCCTCGATGATGAAGTCCGCGTCGGAGAAGCCCTCGGCCTTGTCCAGCACACCGGTCACCAGGGCCTTGAGGCGGTTGGCCTTGTCCTGGTTGATCCGGCCCTTGCCGAGCAGCTTGTCGATCTCGGCGTGGACGTAGCCCACACCCTTGTCGACCCGCTCCTGGTCGATGTCGGTCAGCACGACCGGCACCTCCAGGCGGCGCAGGAAGAGCAGGGCCAGCTGAGAGGCCATCAGACCGGCGCCGACGACACCGACCTTGGTGACCGGACGGGCCAGGCTCTTGTCCGGCGCGCCGGCGGGGCGCTTGGCGCGCTTCTGCACCAGGTTGAACGAGTAGATGCCGGCGCGGAGTTCGCCGCCCATGATCAGGTCGGCGAGCGCCACGTCCTCGGCGTCGAACCCGGCCTGCAGGTCACCGCTCTTGGCCGCGGCGATGATCTCCAGCGCGCGGTAGGCGGCCGGCGCGGCGCCGTGCACCTTGCCGTCGGCGATGAACTTGCCGCGCTCGACGGCCTGGTCCCAGGCCGCACCGCGGTCGATCTCGGCGCGCTCGACCGTCACCTCGCCCTTGAGGACGTTGGCGGTCCAGATCAGCGACTGCTCCAGGAAGTCCGCGCCCTCGAAGATCGCGTCGGCGATCCCGAGGTCGAAGACCTGCTGGCCCTTGAGCTGCTTGTTCTGGTTGAGCGAGTTCTCGATGATGACCGAGACGGCCTTGTCGGCGCCGATCAGGTTCGGCAGCAGCGCACAGCCGCCCCAGCCCGGGACGAGGCCCAGGAAGACCTCGGGGAGGGAGAAGGCCGGCAGGGCCTTGGAGACGGTGCGGTACGAGCAGTGCAGACCGACCTCGACGCCACCGCCCATGGCCGCGCCGTTGTAGTACGCGAAGGTCGGTACGGCCAGCCCGGACAGCCGCTTGAAGACCTCGTGGCCGCCCTTGCCGATGGCCAGCGCGTCGTCGTGGTTCTTCAGCAGCTCGACGCCCTTGAGGTCGGCGCCGACGGCGAAGATGAACGGCTTGCCGGTCAGGCCGACGCCGACGATGTCGCCGTCCGCGGCCTCCTTCTCGACCTGGTCGAGCGCGGCGTTGAGGTTCGCCAGCGAGCCCGGGCCGAAGGTGGTCGGCTTGGTGTGGTCGAAGCCGTTGTCCAGCGTGACGAGCGCGAAGCGCCCGGCGCCGAACGGCAGGTCGAGGTGGCGTACGTGCGCGGACGTGACGACCTCGTCGGGGAACAGCTCGGCCGCGCCCTTCAGCAGCTCGGCGGTGGTGGTGGTGCTCACTTGCTGCCTCCGGCGTCCTTGTGGTTCGGGTTCTCCCAGATGACCGTCGCGCCCATGCCGAAGCCGACGCACATCGTGGTCAGGCCGTAGCGGACCTGCGGCTGCTCCTCGAACTGGCGGGCCAGCTGCGTCATCAGCCGGACGCCGGAGGAGGCCAGCGGGTGACCGAAGGCGATCGCGCCGCCGTACTGGTTGACGCGCGCGTCGTCGTCGGCGATGCCGTAGTGGTCGAGGAAGGCGAGCACCTGCACGGCGAACGCCTCGTTGACCTCGAACAGGCCGATGTCGCCGATGCCCAGGCCCGCCTTGGCGAGCGCCTTCTCGGTCGCCGGGATCGGGCCGTAGCCCATGACCTCCGGCTCCACGCCCGCGAAGGCGTAGGAGACGAGGCGCATCTTGACCGGGAGGTTGTTCTCCCGGGCGAAGTCCTCGGAGGCGATGATCGAGGCGGTGGCGCCGTCGTTGAGACCGGCGGCGTTACCGGCGGTGACGCGGCCGTGCGTACGGAACGGCGTCTTCAGGCCGGAGAGGTTCTCCAGGGTGGTCCCCGGGCGCATCGGCTCGTCGGAGGTCACCAGGCCCCAACCGGTCTCGCCGACCTCGGAGTTGGTGTTGCGCACCGAGATCGGGACCAGGTCCTGCTGGATCTTCCCGTTCGCGTACGCCTTCGCCGCCTTCTCCTGCGAGCGCACGGCGTACTCGTCGGCGCGCTGCTTGGTGATGTGCGGGTAGCGGTCGTGGAGGTTCTCCGCGGTCATGCCCATGAACAGGGCCGACTCGTCGACGAGCTTCTCGGACACGAAGCGGGGGTTCGGGTCGACGCCCTCACCCATGGGGTGGCGGCCCATGTGCTCGACACCGCCGGCGATGACGGCGTCGTACGCGCCGAAGGCGATGGAGCCCGCGGTGGCGGTGACGGCGGTCAGGGCACCGGCGCACATACGGTCGATGGAGTAGCCGGGCACGGACTGCGGGAGGCCCGCGAGGATGCCGGCGGTACGGCCCAGGGTCAGGCCCTGGTCGCCGATCTGC
The DNA here is from genome assembly GCF_045690365.1 of Streptomyces sirii. Lineage (NCBI taxonomy): Bacteria > Bacillati > Actinomycetota > Actinomycetes > Kitasatosporales > Streptomycetaceae > Streptomyces > Streptomyces sirii. The sequence goes on from NZ_CP147982.1 coordinate 7,044,049, forward strand.
GTGGTGGCGGCGATGGCGACTTCGTCGATCTTCGCGGGGTCCAGGTCCGGGTTGCGGCGCAGCAGCTCCCGGATGGCCTTCACGACGAGATCATCGGCGCGGGTCTCGTGGTAGATGCCCTTCGGGCCCGCCTTGCCGAACGGGGTGCGGACGCCGTCGACGAAGACGACGTCCCTAGCGGTACGAGGCACGTTGGCTCTCCTCCAGGTGCGGGGTGGCACTGCTGCGTGGCGCCCCCAGGGACGCTTCACACCGACATGCTACTTACGGGTAACCAAGCTGCACACCCCCATCGCCCGGAGCGGCGAAGGTCACACCGGATGGAGGCGGAGGAGGCCGGGCGGCGGCCGGCGGGTGAAGGCGGGGCGTGGCCGGGCGGCGGGCCGTCGAGCGCGGGCGGCGTGCGCCCGGGCGGCGGGCCGGTGGGAGGCGCACCCGGGCGACCGGAACGGGGTCGAAAGGGGCCGAATGATGTCCGACCTTGGCGGAATTCGGCCGGTCGGCTGGCTAAATGCCCGTATAGCGGCGAATGGGGGGTTATGTGATGGCGCGCGGTGCGGGCCGTGAGGCGGCTGCCTCCGGCAGTGCGAAGACGCGTCCGCGGCGGCCCCCGGTCGGGGACCGCCGCACGCGTCAGCCGGCGGCCGGGTCCTCCAGCAGCGCCTCGGTCAGCAGCGGCGCGACCTGTTCGATCTGCCAGGGGCGGGCGCCGTGGCCCTTGAGGGCCTGGGCGACCGACTCGTGGGTCGGCTCGGCCGGCGGCTCCCAGCACAGGCGGCGCACCGTGTCCGGGGTGATCAGATTCTCCTGTGGGAGGTTCAGGCGCTCGGCCAGGGCGGTGACCCCGGCGCGGGCGGCCGACAGCCGGGCCGCGGCGATCGGGTCCTTGTCGGCCCAGGAGCGGGGCGGCGGGGGTCCGTTGAGCGGCTGGCCGGGCTGCGGCAGCTCGCTCTCCGAGAGGGCGCGGGCGCGGTCGACGGCGGCCTGCCACTGCTCCAGCTGCCGGCGGCCCATGCGGTGGCCGAAGCCGGGCAGCGCCGCCAGTGCTTGGCTGGTCGGCGGCAGATGCAGCGCCGCCTCCACGATCGCGGCGTCGCCGAGCACCTTGCCCGGCGACACGTCGCGCCGCTGGGCGACCTGGTCGCGGGCCGTCCACAGCTCCCTCACGACCGCCATCTGGCGGCGTCTGCGGACCTTGTGCATGCCGGATGTACGGCGCCAGGGGTCCTTGCGGGGCGGCGGCGGGGGAGCGGCGGCGATCGCGGCGAACTCCTGCCGGGCCCACTCCAACTTCCCCTGCCGGGTCAGCTCCTCCTCCAGTGCGTCGCGCAGGTCCACCAGCAGCTCGACGTCGAGCGCGGCATAGCGCAGCCAGGGCTCGGGCAGCGGGCGGGTGGACCAGTCGACGGCGGAGTGGCCCTTCTCCAGGGCGTAGCCGAGGACGTTCTCGACCATCGCGCCCAGGCCGACCCGGGCGAAGCCGGCCAGTCGCCCGGCCAGCTCCGTGTCGAACAGCCGGGAGGGGAGCATCCCTATGTCACGCAGGCACGGCAGGTCCTGGGTGGCGGCGTGCAGCACCCACTCGGCGTCGCCGATCGCCTCGCCCAGGGCCGACAGGTCGGGGCAGCCGACCGGGTCGATCAGTACGCTGCCGGCGCCCTCGCGGCGCAGCTGGACGAGGTAGGCGCGCTGGCCGTAGCGGTAGCCCGAGGCGCGCTCGGCGTCGACGGCGACCGGTCCGGTACCGGCCGCGAAGGCGGCCACGACCTCGGCGAGCGCCTCGGGTGTGGCGGTCACCGGGGGGATGCCCTCGCGGGGCTCCAGGAGAGGGACCGGCGCCGGTCGGGAATCCGGAGGCGAGTCTCCGGGTGCTCGCAGTGTCGTGTCTGCTGCGGTCTTTTGGGCGTCGGTCACCAGTCAAGGGTATCTGTGTATGCACGTCGCCCGTCGAGGGAACGTTCCCTCGACGGGCGAGCCGGTCGTGTAAAGGGTCAGTGGATGATGCCGGTGCGCAGCGCGACGGCCACCATTCCGGCTCGGTCGCCCGTGCCGAGCTTGCGGGCGATCCGGGCGAGGTGGCTCTTGACGGTCAGTGCCGAGAGCCCCATGGAGACGCCGATGGCCTTGTTGGACTGGCCCTCCGCCACCAGCCGCAACACCTCGACCTCACGGCCCGACAGCTCGCGGTAGCCGCCGGGATGGCCCGGGGCGCCCGGTGGGCGGCGCTGCATACGAGCCGCGTTGGCGCCGATCGGCGAGGTGCCCGGGCGGCCGGGAATACCCAGGTTGGTGCGGGTACCCGTGACGACATAGCCCTTGACGCCGCCGGCCAGGGCGTTGCGTACGGCGCCGATGTCGTCGGCGGCGGAGAGTGCGAGCCCGTTGGGCCAGCCGGCCGCCCGTGTCTCGGACAGCAGTGTGAGGCCGGAGCCGTCGGGAAGGTGGACGTCGGCAACGCAGATGTCGCGCGGGTTGCCGACGCGGGGACGGGCCTCCGCGATGGACGACGCCTCGATCACGTCACGTACTCCGAGGGCCCACAGGTGGCGGGTGACGGTGGAGCGGACGCGAGGGTCGGCCACGACGACCATGGCCGTCGGCTTGTTCGGGCGGTAGGCGACCAGGCTCGAAGGTTGCTCGAGGAGAACAGACACCGGGCCTCCTGGGGGGAGTGGCGGGGACGGAAGCCGGCTGGGGGGAGCCGGAATGATCCGTGTTTGAAGGGTCACTGACCTCTTCGGCAGCAAACCGGCGGGACTTTAGACTTTGATCACGATTTAGTTAGGGGCAATTCGGGCAAATCGGATGGGTGATCGATCAGGTGTGGGCACGGAGTGCATGCCGAGATGATCAGAGCCGTGCGCGAACGTGATCAAGGCGGGCGCGGGGCGCCGCCCTCTTGACCGCTCGGGCACGGCTGTGAATACGCGGCGGGCGGCTCAGCGCGGCTGCGCGCCGCGGCGCTGCGGCAGCGGGACGACCCCGCCGCGCGGCGCCAGGTCCAGTGCGGCCGGCGGCAGCCCCGCGACCTGGCACAGCAGATCGCACCACGCCGCCAGATGCGCCGCCATGTCCGGCACCCCGCCGGGGCCCTCGGCCGGCGTCCAGGACGCCCGGATCTCGATCTGGGTCGCGGGCTCGCGCGCGGCGAGCCCGCCGAAGTAGTACGACCCGGCCCGGGTCACCGTGCCGCTCGGCGCGCCGTAGGGCACCCCGCGCGCCTCCAGCGCACCCGTCAGCCACGACCAGGACACCTCCGGCAGCAGCGGATCGGCGCCCATCTCCGGCTCCAGTTCCGCCCGTGCCAGCGTCACCACGCGGAAGGTGCCGTGCCAGGTGTCGTCCCCGGCCGGGTTGTGCAGCAGCACCAGCCTGCCGTCCGCCAGGTCCTTGTCCTCACTGACCGGCCCCGAGCCGTGCTCGACGACCGCCGCCTCCAGCGCGTACGCGAACGGGGCGAGCCGTTTGGGGGCGGGCGTCGGGTCGATCTCGATCTCGGGCCGCAGTCGGGCCGAGCGAAGCGCCTCGACCGCCTGACGGAAGGGGATCGGGGCCTCGTCCGCGCTGTCCGCGAGGTGTTCTTGAGCCGCAGCCATGCCCGGAAGATTAGGCGGAACCGAGCCCGTATACGCGGAGGACACCCGGTTCGCGCGTCGCCCATTCGGAGGCCCCCTAGGGCGCATGCGAAGATTTGGGGCGTGAGCGCCAACCAGAGCCCCACGGGCCAGCAGCAGACCGGTACATACGACTCGGCCTTCCTCAAGGCCTGCCGGCGTGAGCCGGTGCCGCACACGCCGGTGTGGTTCATGCGCCAGGCGGGCCGCTCACTGCCGGAGTACCGCAAGGTCCGCGAGGGCATCGCGATGCTCGACTCCTGCATGCGGCCCGAGCTGGTCACCGAGATCACGCTGCAGCCCGTGCGCCGCCACGGCGTCGACGCCGCGATCTACTTCAGCGACATCGTCGTCCCGCTCAAGGCCCTCGGGATCGACCTCGACATCAAGCCCGGCGTCGGCCCGGTCGTCGCGAACCCGATCCGCACCCGCGCCGACCTCGACCAGCTGCGCGCCCTGGAGCCCGGCGACGTCCCCTACGTCACCGAGGCCATCGGCATGCTCGTGCGCGAGCTGGGCGGCACCCCGCTGATCGGCTTCGCCGGCGCGCCCTTCACGCTCGCCAGCTACCTCGTCGAGGGCGGCCCGTCCCGCAACCACGAGCACACCAAGGCCCTGATGTACGGCGACCCGCAGCTGTGGGCCGACCTGCTGGACCGCCTCGCCGACATCACCGCCGCCTTCCTCAAGGTCCAGATCGAGGCCGGGGCGAGCGCGGTGCAGCTCTTCGACTCCTGGGTCGGCGCGCTCTCGCCCGCGGACTACCGCCGCTCGGTGATGCCCGCCTCCGCCAAGGTGTTCAAGGCGGTCGAGGGCCTCGGCGTGCCGCGCATCCACTTCGGCGTCGGCACCGGCGAACTCCTCGGCCTGCTGGGCGAGGCGGGCGCGGACGTCGTCGGCGTCGACTGGCGGGTGCCGCTGGACGAGGCGGCCCGCCGCGTCGGCCCCGGCAAGGCGCTCCAGGGCAACATCGACCCGGCGGTGCTCTTCGCCCCCCGCGAGGCCGTCGAGACCAAGGCCCGCGAGGTGCTGGACGCGGCGGCCGGCCTCGAAGGCCATGTCTTCAACCTCGGCCACGGCGTCCTGCCCGACACCGACCCGGACGCGCTGACCCGCCTGGTGGAGTACGTCCACACGCAGACGGCGCGCTGAGCGGAACTGCGTCGATGCCGCCGGGCGTCGTGGAGGGCATGAACGCCACCTCCGACGCCCCGATAGCGGAGCTCGCCGCGGCCTGGGAAGAGGTCCGCGCCGAGTACTACGCGGACCACGACACGGAACTCGTGCTGGCCTGCGCCCGCGCGCTCGTCGCCGACCCCGGTGGCGAGCGCGCCTGGCTGTGGACCTTCGGACTGCTGATGACCGCCGACTACGTCAGTCTGCAGTCCGCCTCCGACGGCACCGCGGCGGCCGTCCTCGACGCGCTGCGCGCCACCGACCGGGAGCTGCGCCGGCGCCCCTGCGCCCACGACGGGCACCCCTACGAGGGCGATCTCGACGAGCAGCTGCCGCGCCTGGTCTCCTACCTCCCGCTGCTGGAGCACGGCGCACCACCGGCCGGGGAGGCGGACCGGGACGGTTGGCACTGCGCCGAGGTGTGGCGCTGCCCGCGCAATGTCGCGGGCTACGCCCGGGTCGCCATCGACATCCTCGCCCCGGGGACCACCGACGCCGTCCCGGCCCGCCTGTCCACCGCCGAGCAGGAGGAGGTCGGCGACCTGGCCTCCCTCCTCGACGGCCACCCGGCCCCGGGCGTCAGCGTGTCCTGGTCGCTGTCCCACTACGGCAAGGCGCTCGCCGCGGCGACCGAGCCCGCCGAGCGCGCCGGGCTGGTCGTCATCGTCACCGCGCTGTCCCGGTACGCCGTCGGGCTCGTGGACGGTCCGGGGCCGCTCAACGATCTGATCGCCGGGCTCGCGTCCGTACCGGCGGCGCCCGCCGAAGGGAGCTGCGGGCACGGCGCGGCGGCGCACCCGGTCCTCCCCGAGGCCCCGGAGGACGTCCTCACGGCCGGGATGCGCCTGAAGAGCCCCAGCGGACGCCGGCTGCTCGCCGAGCGCGGCGGGCGGCCCGGCGAGGGCGCGCCGCTGGAGGCGTGGCGGTGCCCGGCGTTCGTGGCGGAGCTGGCCCGTGCGTCACTGAAGCGGGTCCGGGCCGCCCGCGAGGAGTTGTTCGGCGCTCTGGGGTCCGCGCGTTAGGGGACACCCCCTCGTTCGTGCCCTGAGTCGGCCGGTGTCGTCCGCGGCGCCGAGCTTTTCGACGACGGTCTCGTCCGGGCCGACGGGGCGCCCCTCGCCGCCCGGCGCCTGGGCCCAGCGGCGTGACGAGGGCCCGCCGTACGGCATAGTCTGCTCCGTAGGGCGATTGACAGCTTGAACGCGGCGCGCCAAAGTCCCGGCGTGAGCGAGATCGACGATCTGACGCCGGCCGAACTGCGTATTCGGCGGGCCTTCCCCCGAGGCGAGCCGGTGGACTTCCGCGCCGCCGAGAACGAGGATCCGGCGCTCGGCGACACCTGGGGCGCCGAGCGGACCGTACGGGCGAGGGTGCTGCGGGCACTGCTGCTCAAGGCTCCGCAGGAGGACGGGGAGATCGCCGCGCTCAAGATCACGGGGGCGCGGATCACCGGCGTACTGGACCTGAAGTACGCCACGATCGACGCCGCCATCCGGCTGAGCCACTGCCACTTCGACGGCGCTCCCGACCTGTACGGTGCCCGACTGCGCCAGCTCAACCTGAGCAAGTCCGTTCTGCCGGGCCTGACTTCGGGGACGTTGCGGGTCGAGGGGGTGCTGCGGATGACGGACTGCCGTATGCGGGGGCCGGTGCGGCTCGGTGGGGTGCAGATCTCCGGGGCGCTGTTCATGGAGCGGGCGGAGTTCACGGCGCCGGACGACTCCGAGCCGGTGCTGCAGCTCAACCAGGCCGAGATCGGGGACGACTTGTGGGCGCCGGAGATGCGCGCGCACGGACAGGTACGGCTCACCGGCGCCTCCGTCGCCGGGCGGATCAACGTTCAGGATGCCGAGTTCCACCATCCCGGTGGCACCGCACTGGACGCGCAGAACCTCAACGTGGGCGCCCATGTACGGGCGCGGTGCGTACGTGCGCGGGGCCGGGTCGAGCTCCGGGGCTCGCGGATATCGGGCCGTCTCGACCTGCTCCACGCCCACCTGTCGCATCCGGGCGACACCGCCCTGCGGGCGAGCAGTTGCGTCATCGGTGAACTGTGGCTGCGCAGGGGCGACCGCATCGAGGGCGCCCTGAACCTACGGCGTTCGCGCATAGAGATCCTGACCCTGGAACCGGAGATGCTGCCGGACCAGGTGCACCTCAGCAATCTCACGTACACCGTGCTCGCCCCGCACGAGCCCGCCGAGCGCCGCCTTTTGATGCTGGAGCGGGAGGGCGACCGGTATGAGCCCTACGGCTACGAGCAGTTGACGGCCGCCTACCGCCACGTCGGCGACGACGACGCGGCCCGCCTCGTCCAACTCGCCAAGCAGCGCCGCCGACGCACCACGCTCACCTGGTACGGCCGGCTGTGGGGGTACGCCCAGGACGCCACCGTCGGCTACGGTTTCCGCCCGTTGCGCGCGGCGGTCTGGCTGCTGTCCCTCATGGCCATCGGATCGATCGCCTACGGCCTGGACCACCCGCGCCCCGTCAAGGCCGACGAGGCCCCCGACTTCAACCCCGTCTTCTACACCCTCGACCTGCTCCTGCCGGTCGTGAACTTCGGCCAGGAGTCGGCGTTCGCCCCCGACGGCTGGCACCAGTGGCTGTCGTACGCCCTGATCATCACCGGCTGGATCCTGGCGACGACGATCCTCGCCGGCGTGACCCGTACGGTCAGCCGCCAGTGACCCGGTCCAGAACCTCCGAAGAGGTATCGACGCTCCACGGCGGTGGGCCCTTCGGCACACCGGTCGTCGGCGTCAGCCGCCGGCCGCCCGTACCGCCGCGGTCGCCTTGCGGGCCGCGACCAGTACGGGGTCCCAGACGGGTGAGAACGGTGGGGCGTAGCCGAGGTCGAGGGCGGTCATCTGCTCCACCGTCATCCCGGCGGTGAGGGCGACCGCCGCGATGTCCACCCGCTTGCCGGCGCCCTCACGGCCGACGATCTGCACTCCGAGCAGCCGGCCGGTGCGGCGCTCGGCGAGCATCTTGACGTGCATCGGGCGGGCGCCGGGGTAGTAGCCGGCCCGGCTGGTGGACTCCACGGTCACCGCGACGAAGCGCAGACCGGCCGCGTGCGCCTGCCGCTCCAGCAGGCCCGTGCGGGCGATCTCCAGATCGCAGACCTTGCTGACGGCGGTGCCGACGACACCGGGGAAGGTCGCGTAACCGCCGCCCACGTTGGTGCCGATGATCTGGCCGTGCTTGTTGGCGTGGGTGCCCAGCGCGATATGGCGGGTGCGGCCCGAGACCAGGTCGTGGACCTCCACGCAGTCGCCGCCCGCCCAGACGGCGTCCTGGCCGCGCACCCGCATCGCGAGGTCGGTGAGCAGCCCGCCGGACTCGCCCAGCGGCAGCCCGGCCGCGGCGGCCAGCGTGGTCTCGGGACGTACGCCCATGCCCAGCACCACCACGTCCGCCGGGTGATCGGCGTCCTCGGTGGTCACCGCGCGGGCCCGCCCCGCGGAGTCGGTCAGCACGCCGGTGACGGTCGTGCCGGTCACCGTCTCGACGCCCAGCCCGCACATCGCCTCGTGGACCAGCGCGCCCATGTCCGGGTCGAGGGTGGACATCGGCTGCGCGCTCCGCTCCAGGACGGTGACCTCGTATCCGCGCCGGATCAGCGCCTCTGCCATCTCCACCCCGATGTAGCCCGCGCCGACCACCACGGCCCGCCGCCCCGCGGACGTGCCCGGTGTGTCCAGTGGCGCCCGTCGTCCCGCGGTCTGCTCCAGGGCGTCCAGCAGGGCTCGGCCGTCGTCGAGGGTCTGCACACCGTGCACCCCGGGGGCATCGATCCCCGGCAGGTCGGGGCGCAGCGGCCGGGCGCCGGTGGCCAGCACCAGCTTGTCGAAGCCGGTCCAGGACTCCCGGCCGCCGTCGTCCAGCTCGCGGGTGCGCACCCGGCCGCGGTCCAGGTCGATCTCGGTGACCTCGGTCCGCATCCGCAGATCGATGTCCCGGGCGCGGTGCTCCTCGGCCGTACGGGCGATCAGCGCGTCCGGTCCGTCGACCACGCCGCCCACCCAGTACGGGATGCCGCAGGCGGAGTACGACGTGAAGTGGCTGCGCTCGAACGCGGTGATCGCCAGCTCGTCGGGCTTCTTCAGCCGGCGCGCCTGCGATGCGGCCGACATCCCCGCCGCATCGCCACCGACGACCACCAGCCGCTCCGCCGCCGTCACCGTCGTCCCTCCGTACCCACTCGTGCCGCGTCCCGCACCGCGGTGCCGCCCTGCTCCGCCCCGTCACCCCGGCCGGTGCCGTAGACCGGACCGAGCCGCTCGAAGGCCGTGGGGGTGGGCCGCCGGGGCAGGAACTCCTTGATCTGCCGGGCGCACTCCTCGGGAGGGGTGTCGGTGGTGTCGCACTCGATGTCGTAGATCCCATGGGCGTGCACCTGCGCCAGCTGACCGGCCGCCAGGCCCAGTGGGCGGTCGCCCCGGGACTGTTCGCGGCGCGCCAACTCCTCGGGTGAGCAGCGGACCCCGACCAGGACGACGTCCTCGGGCGGGAACAGGTCCAGGCAGTCGCGCAGCCGCCAGGGCTCGCTCAGCACATGGTCCACGATGACGGTGTTGCCGGCCGCCGCCATCCCGGCGACCGCGCGGTGGAAGCCCCGCCAGGTGCGCAGGAGGGTGGCGCGCAGCGCGTCCGGCGTCAGCTCGTGGCGCGAGCGCATGCGGTGGAAGGCGTCGACGGGCAGATGGAAGCACGGCTCGTCGAGGGTGTGCAGCAGCGCCTCGGCCAGGCTCGACTTCCCCGAACTCGACGTACCGTTCAGGAAGACGATCAGCCCGGACTCCGGGGCGGTCAGGTCGGGCACGGTCATCTGGGCACCTCAGAACGGGTAGGCGGCGGGCGTGGCGCGCACCGTGGTCCAGCGGGTCTCGGTGAAGGCGTCGAGGTTGGCCTCGCCACCGAAACGGGAGCCGGTGCCGGAGTCGCCGAGGCCGCCGAAGGGGGCGATCGGTTCGTCGTTGACTGTCTGGTCGTTGATGTGGACGAGGCCGGCGGGGACGCGGTCGGCGAGGTCGAGGGCGCGGGCGGTGTCACGGGTGACGATGCCGAGCGCCAGGCCGTAGCCGGAGTCGCCGGCGAGCGCGACGGCCTCGTCCAGGGTGTCGAAGGCCCGCACCGGCGCCACGGGGCCGAAGACCTCCCGGCCGTAGGCGGGGGAGGCGCCGACGGACCCGGGGCCCGCGTCGGCCAGGACCGTCGGGCGGTAGAACAGGTCGCGGTACCGGCCGCCGGCGGCGATCCGCACGCCGGCCGCCGCGCTGCCCCGCACCAGCTCGTCGATCCTGTCGAGGTGGCCGCGGTCGATGACCGGGCCGAGGTGCACCTGCTCGCGGTAGGGGTCCCCGACGGTGAGCGAGTCGGCCTTGGCGGCCAGCCGCTCCACGTACTCGTCGTAGCGGGAGGAGTGCACCAGATGCCGGCCCGCGGTCATGCACACCTGGCCCTGGTGGAAGAAGGACGCCCAGGCGGCGGTGGACATCGCGGCGTCCAGATCGGCGTCCTCCAGGACCACGAAGGCGCTGTTGCCGCCCAGTTCCAGGTGGGCGCGCTTGAGATGGCGGGCGGCCAGTTCGCCGACGGCGCGGCCGGCGCGCGTCGAGCCGGTGAAGGAGACGACCCGTACGCGAGGGTCCTCGACCAGCGCCCGCCCGGTCTCCGCGCCGCCGGGCAGGACCCGCAGCAGCCCCTCGGGCAGCCCCGCCTCGGCGAAGACCGCCGCCAGGGCGTGGCCGCCGCAGACCGCGGTACGCGGGTCGGGCTTGAGGACGACGGCGTTGCCGAGGGCCAGTGCGGGGGCGACGGACCGCGCGGCGAGCACCAGCGGGGCGTTGAACGGCGTGATCACCCCGACGACACCGGCCGGGATCCGACTGGTGTAGGAGAGCCGGGGCGCGGTGGACGGCAGCACCTGCCCGAGCGGGCGATGGGCCAGCGCGGCCGCCTCGTAGCACTCCTCGGAAGCCGTGCGGATCTCGAAGTCGGCCTTGCCCCGGATGCTGCCGGACTCCCGGACGATCCACTCGCCGATCTCCGGCTCATGGCGCCGGATCAGATCCCCGGCCCGGCGCAGCACCGCGGCCCGCTCGGAGTACGGCGCCGTCGCCCAGGCGCGCTGGGCGCGGGCCGCGGTCAGCGCGGCCTCCTCGACGTCCGAGGGGGCGGCGAGCGTGAACGTGCCCAGCGCCTCGCCCGTCGCGGGCTCGACCGCCGCCGCCTCGCCGCCGTGCAGCAGGCGCCAGCGCGCCGGATCGAGCAGGGGCATCGGGCAACCTCCGGGCCGGGAGGGGAAGCTGACGGGGCACGGCTTCCGGCAACGGGAACGAGATCGGGAACGGCAGCGGGAACGAGTCTGCCCGTGTCGCCTCATGCTGCCGTACGCGCCGTGCCGCGACCGGCAGACGTACCGGGAAGGACGCCGACCGTCAGCGTTCCATGACGAGCGCGAGCCCCTGCCCCACGCCGATGCACAGCGCCGCCAGTCCGGTGCCCGAGCCCTCGGCGGCGAGCTGGTGGGCGACCGAGCCGGCGAGGCGGGCACCGGAGGCGCCCAGGGGGTGGCCGATGGCGATGGCGCCGCCGAGCGGGTTCACCACGGACGGGTCGAGTTCGGGCCACTGGCCGATGCAGCCCAGCGCCTGGGCCGCGAAGGCCTCGTTCAGCTCGAAGGTGGCGAGGTCGGCGAAGCCGCGGCCGGACCGCTGAAGCGCGCGGCGCACCGCCTCCACCGGCCCCAGGCCGAAGAGCTGCGGCTCGACGCCGGTCACCGCGCTCGCGCGGATCCGGGCCAGCGGCTCGCGCCCGGTGGCCCGCAGGCCCTCCTCGTCGGCGAGCAGCAGCGCGGCCGCACCGTCGTTGAGCGGTGAGGAGTTCCCGGCGGTGACCGTGCCGCCGGCCGTGCGGAACACCGGCTTCAGCTTGGAGAGCGCCTCCAGGGAGGAGCCTTCGCGGATGGTCTCGTCGCGCTCCAGGTCCACGCCCGGCAGCGGCACCACCTCCGCCGCGTAGGCTCCCTCCTGCCAGGCGCGTACCGCCTTTTGATGGCTGGCCAGCGCGAAGACGTCCTGCTGCTCGCGGGTGATGCCGTGCTGATCGGCGATCTGCTCGGCGCCCTCGCCGAGCGACACCGTCCACTCCGGGCGCATCCGGGAGTTGACCATCCGCCAGCCCAGCGTCGAGGAGAACATCTCCTGATGGCCCGCGGGGAAGGCCCGTTCGGGCTTGCGCAGGACATACGGCGCACGGCTCATCGACTCCACCCCGCCGGCGACCGCGAGGTGCGCATCGCCGTGCGCGATGGCGCGGCCCGCCTGGATGACCGCCTCCAGGCCGGAGCCGCACAGCCGGTTGACGGTCACGCCGGGGACGGTGACCGGCAGCCCGGCCAGCAGTACCGCCATCCGTGCCACGTTCCGGTTGTCCTCGCCGGCGCCGTTGGCGTCGCCGAAGCAGACATCGTCGATCCGCGCCGGATCGAGGTCCGGCGTGCGGTTCACCAGGGCCTTGAGCACATGGGCGGCGAGATCGTCGGGCCGGACCCCGGCCAGCGCGCCGCCGTACCTGCCGACGGGGGTGCGTACCGCATCGACGATGTAGACATCCCGTAGGCGATGGTCGGTCATCAGGCGCTGTCCTCGCTGTCCCGGCTCGGCGGTCGACGGACGGTACGAAGATCGCCGTCCGTCGCCCCGAGTCTTTGCCCGCCGGTGTCCGCTGTCAACGGGGTCCTCGGTCACCTTCCCCGCGACCGGCCGCATCGGACGCGGTCGGGGCGGCGGCCGCACCGGTCCGCTCGGACGTCTCCGGGGCCTGGTCGGCGCCGTCCGCCGGCACCGGGCCGCCGCCGGTGCCGGCCGTGCGCCGCCGGACGCGCGAGGCGCCCGGCAGCCGGTCGCGGACCAGCCGCCACAGGACGTACAGCAGCGCCGCGGTCACCGCGAACGGCAGCACCGCGCCGATCGCCACCAGCACCCAGCGCAACGCCGCCTTCCAGGCCTGCCAGCCACCGGACAGCGCGCCCGAGAAGGACGCCGGCTCCTCCGGGGCACCGGACACCTCGGCGTCCGGCTGCCGCAGCAGCAGCGTGACGGTGGCCATCCCGGTCCGCTCCTTGAGCGACTTCAGCTCGGCCTCCAGCGACTCCAGACTGGACTCCCGGGTGCTCAGCTCCGACTCCAGCGAGACGATGTCGCTGATCGTCGTCGCCTTCTCCATCAGCGCCCGGACCCGCGACACGCTCGCCCGCTGGGACTTGATCCGGCTGTCGACGTCCACCACCTGGTCGGTGACGTCCTTCGCCGAGACCTCGCGGGAGAGCAGCTTGCCGAGCCCGGACAGCCGCCCCAGCACCGCGTCGTACTCCTCGGGCGGCACCCGCAGCACGATCCGCGAGCGGTCGTGCCCCTGCGGGTCCCGGTCGGTGGTCTCGTCGGCCGCGTAGCCGCCCGCGCCGTCGACCGCCGCCCGCGCCCGTGCCAGCCCCGCCGCGACGTCCTTGGTCTGCACGGTGAGGGTGGCGGTCCGGATGATCTGCGAGGGGGCGACCCTCGGTGCCTTGCCGCCGCGCTCGCCCGGGCGGGCGGCGCCCTCCGCCGCCCCGCCGCCGGCCGTCCGGCCGTCCGCCGCCCGGCTCGGTGCGACCGCCCCCTTAGGGGCCGCCGCGTCGCCGGCCGCGGACTCGCCGCTCGACGCGCTGCACCCGGCGACCACCACCGACGCGGCCAGCAGCACCCCCGCGACGGCGGCTCCCCGGGCCCGCACCCGCCTCGCCGGTGCCGCCGCCCGTCCCGCCTCCCGCCGTCGGCCGGCCGGACCCCCGTCTCGCTTCGCTCGCCGCATGAACGCTCCCCGTCTAAGTGGCGTGCCGATGTTGCTCTTTCGACGGTCCGCCGCCGGCCGCGGTTGCCGTCCGCGGATCGCGATCCGGTCACGGTCGCCTCGGCGCGCTCTGAGAGAGTGGAGGCATGAGCGCAGCGCACACCGTTCCGGGCGGCGAGCCCGGCAGCACCGGCCACGTGGTCGTCATCGGAGGAGGCATCTCCGGACTGGCGGCGGCGCACCGCCTCCTCGACGGCGGAGCCCGGGTGACCGTCCTGGAGGCGTCGGACCGGCTGGGCGGCAAACTGCGCGCGGGCGATATCGCGGGCGTTCCGGTCGACCTGGGCGCCGAATCGATGCTGGCCCGACGGCCGGAGGCGGTCGACCTCGCCCGCGCCGTCGGGCTCGGCGACCGGCTCCAGCCGCCCACCACCGCCAGCGCCCGGCTGTGGTCCCGCGACGCGCTGCGCCCGATGCCCAAGGGGCATGTGATGGGAGTCCCCGGGGACCTCGCGCCGCTCGCCGCCTCCGGTGTGATCTCCCCGGAGGGGCTGGCCCGTATCGAGGAGGACGCCCGGCTGCCGCGCACCGAGGTCGGCGAGGACGTCGCCGTCGGCGAGTACGTCGCTCGCCGCCTGGGCCGCGAGGTCGTCGACCGGCTCGTCGAGCCCCTGCTGGGCGGGGTGTACGCGGGCGACGCCTACAAGATCTCGATGCGCGCCGCCGTCCCCCAGCTGTTCGAGGCCGCGCGGGGCAGCCGTTCGCTGCTCGACGGGGTACGCGGCATCCAGGCGCGAGCCGCCGCCGCGACCCACGTGACCGGTCCCGCCGCGACCGGCTCCACCCAGGACAAGCCGGTCTTCATGGGCATCGCCGGCGGCATCGGGACGCTGCCGGGCGCGGTGGCCGACGCCGTGCGCGCCAAGGGCGGCGAGATCCGCACCGACGCGCCGGTCACCGCCGTGGCGCGGACGGCCGACGGCTGGCGCCTCGTGGTCGACGGGACGCCGCTGCTCGCGGACGCCGTCGTCCTCGCCGCACCCGCACCCGCCGCGGCCCGGCTGCTCGCCGCCGTCAGCAAGCCCGCCGCCGCCGAGCTGGGCGCCGTCGAGTACGCCTCGATGGCGCTGGTCACCATGGCCTTCCGCCGCGCCGACCTGGAGCGGCAACTCACCGGCAGCGGCTTCCTGGTGCCGCCCGTGGACGGCCGCAAGATCAAGGCCGCCACCTTCGCCGGCAACAAGTGGGGCTGGATCGGCGACGCCGACCCGGACCTCTTCGTCCTGCGCACCTCCCTCGGCCGCTACGGCGACGAGGAGGACCTGACGCGCGAGGACGCCGAGCTGATCGCCTTCTCGCGGGCCGACCTGCGGACCGCGGTCGGGCTGACCGCCGCGCCGGTCGCCGCGAAGGTCACCCGCTGGGCCGGCGGGCTGCCCCAGTACCCCGTCGGGCACCTGGCCCGGGTGGCCCGCATCCGGCACGCCGTCGCGCGGCTCCCGGGCCTGCGGGTGTGCGGCGCGCTCTACGAAGGCGTCGGCATCCCGGCCTGCATCGCCTCGGCCCGCAAGGCCGCCGACGACATCCTGGACACCCTGCGGCCGCACGCCCGGCCCGGCGAGTGAGAATGGACGACATGACAGACGCTTCCACCCCCGCATCCGCACCGCAGACGCCCGCGGCGCCCGAGAAGGCCCCGAACGCCGGCAAGAAGGCCAAGGACCTCAACGAGGTCATCCGCTACACCCTGTGGTCGGTGTTCAAGCTGCGCGACGTCCTCCCCGAGGACCGCAGCGGCTACGCAGACGAGGTCGAGGAGCTGTTCGCGCAGCTCTCCGCCAAGGACGTGGTGGTCCGCGGCACCTACGACGTGTCCGGCCTGCGCGCCGACGCCGACCTCATGATCTGGTGGCACTCGGAGAGCTCGGACGCCCTGCAGGAGGCGTACAACCTCTTCCGCCGCACCCGGCTCGGCCGCACGCTGGAGCCGGTGTGGTCGAACATGGCACTGCACCGCCCCGCCGAGTTCAACAAGTCGCACATCCCGGCCTTCCTCGCCGACGAGCAGCCGCGCGCCTACGTGAGCGTCTACCCCTTCGTGCGCTCCTACGAGTGGTACCTCCTCCCCGACGAGGACCGCCGCCGGATGCTCGCCGACCACGGCAAGATGGCCCGCGGCTTCCCCGACGTGCGCGCCAACACCGTGCCGTCGTTCTCGCTCGGCGACTACGAGTGGGTGCTCGCCTTCGAGGCCGACGAGCTCTACCGCATCGTCGACCTGATGCGTCATCTGCGCGGCTCCGAGGCGCGGATGCACGTCCGCGAGGAGATCCCGTTCTACACCGGGCGGCGCAAGCCGGTCGCCGAGCTGGTCGCCGGCCTGGCCTGACCCGTTCCGCACGGCACTGTGGGCCGCCCCCAGGGGACGGCCCACAGCGCTGTCCACGCGGTCCGCGCTACTTCCCGGGCCGGGCGCCCGACCGCGCCAGCTGCGCCCGGTTCGCCTGCTGGCCCGGCACCGGCTCCGCGTGCGGCGCGCAGTACACCCGGTGTGCCGGGATCTTCCCGCGCACCAGGTAGTCCTCGGCGTACTTGCTCACACAGGCGTTCTCGCCGAACGCGATGCCGTGGGTGCCCGAGGCGTTCTCGGTGACCAGCGACGAGCCGGGCAGCCGCCGCTGCAGCTCCACCGCGCCCTTGTACGGGGTCGCCGCGTCCCGCTCGGCCGCGAGCAGCAGCACCGGCGGCAGCGCACCCGGCTCGGTGTGGATGTCGAGCGGTCCGTGCGTCCCCAGGAGCAGGTCGTCCAGCCCGGTCCCGGTGGCGTGGCCGGCGGTGTCCAGCAGCTCCTGCGCCGGACCCTGTTCCGCGGACTCGGCTCCGGCCGGCTCCGACTCCGAGTGCTCGGGCCAGAAGGCGCACGGCAGGTTCATCCAGGCGTTGTCCCAGGTCTCGAACGGCGCGATCCGCGCGATGTCGCTGTTGTCCCGGTCCCAGGTCTGCCACGAGCGCGGCCAGTGCGCGTCATTGCACTCCACCGCGGTGTAGACGGCGTTGGCGTTCTCCTCGTCCTTGGCGGTGCGGGCCTGGGGCATGGCCTGGGAGACCAGCTGCTTGGGGTCGCCGTGCAGGTAGTCCGAGAGCGCCTCGGCGCGCAGCGGCCAGAAGGCGTCGTTGTAGCCGGTCTTGAGGTACGCCGCCTGCAGCTGGCCGGGGCCGATCTTGCCGTTGACCGGGTGGCGGCGCAGCTGCGTGACGGCCTTGTCGTACGACCGCTGCACCTCCTGCTTGGACGTGCCGAGGTGGTAGTGGTGGTCGTGCTTGGCGACCCAGCGCAGCCAGTCGCCCCACCGGCGCTCGAAGGCGATGGACTGGTCGAGGTTGTTGCGGTACCAGATCTGCTGGGGCGCGGGGTTGACCACGCTGTCGAAGATCATCCGCCGGACGTGGCCGGGGAAGAGCGTCGCGTAGACCGCACCGAAGTACGTCCCGTACGAGGCGCCCATGAACGTCAGCCGCTTCTCGCCGAGCGCGGCCCGCAGCATGTCCAGGTCGCGGGCGTTGTTGACGGAGTTGTAGAACGGCAGGTCCGCCCCGGCCCGGCGGGCGCAGCCGCGGGCGTACTTCTTCGCCTCGGCCACCTTCTTGCGCTTGAAGGCCGCGTCGGGGTGCGGCCGGCTGTCGGTCGGCGCCTTGGCGAACTCCTCGGGGTCCTGGCAGGACAGCGGCGCCGAGCGGCCGACGCCGCGTGGCGCGTAGCCGACGAAGTCGTAGGCGCGGGCCAGCTTGTTCCACTTGGGGAGCCCGCCGTAGAGGGGGAACTCCAGGCTGGACGCGCCGGGGCCGCCGGGGTTGAAGACCAGGGAACCCTGCCGCTCGTCGGGCGCGGTGGCGCGGATCCGGCTGACCGTGAGGTGGATCTTCTTGCCGTCCGGCCGCGCGTAGTCGAGGGGGACGGTGAGCTTGCCGCACTCGACGGTCGACGGCAGATGCTCCACCGGCGCGCACCGGCCGAAGTCGATGCGGTGTGCCACGGGCGCCGGCGGTGCGCCGGACGCGCGCGGGGCGCTGCCCGCCGGGGCGGTGGCGACGGCGGTCACGATCAGCGATCCGATCGTGCCGTACAACGCAAGTGCTCTCACTGGCCGTCCCTTCGTGTGTGCATACAAAAGGGATAGTTGAGGGGGGCAATGCCGATGTAAAGCACATGGTGCCGGTGTCGGACGCTATGCCCCGGAAGAGTGGAGCGCGGCGCGCAGGCTGGGGTCGGTGAGAGCCATGGGGCCGTGCAGCGCGAGCCTGGTGAGTGAGGGCGAAGTGGCAGGGGAGCTGGGGGAGCCGGCGGCGGGCAGTCGCCGTTCGCCCGCGTCGGTGGCCCAGTCGCCGTACGGATACAGCTCGAAGCGGGCCACGGCCAAGGTGCCGAGGGTGAGGATCAGCGGGAGCGCGAACCAGCCCAGCGCCTGCCCGGTCTCAGCGTCGGAGGGCGCCATCCAGTAGCTCGCCGCGGCGGACAGCACCACCAGCAGGGCGGCGGCCCGCACCTGCCGGACCGCGCCGCGGATGCCCGGCCGGGCCCCCTCGGGCAGCGCGAGCCCGTCGGCCACCAACCGGTCGGCCACCGCCCGCACCGCCTCGTCGGCGACCAGTGCCTGGCGCACCGCGGGTATCGGGCGCTGCCCGTCGGGCCCTATGGCGGTGAGCGTGGCGCGCTCCACGGAGTCGTGGCCGACCGGGTCGACGACGGTGGCCCAGCCGGTGTGGGCGAGCAGCAGCCGCCGCTGCTGAGCCATCAGCACCAGCACCACATCGGCGAGCCGCTGCGGACCACCGGAGAGGTAGGCCATCTCGTACAGGGTCAGGCCGGGCTTGGACCCGTCCGCGGCGGCCGGATCCGACGCGGGGCCGGGGGCCGGCCGCGGGGCCGGCCCGGAGATGCGGGCGGAGACGACCGCCGCGCGGCAGACCCGCGCACAGGAGAGCACCGCCGCCACACAGGCGACAAGGAGGAACAGGAGCCACATATGCACAGTTCATACGGGAGGTTCCGTCCCGAACGCCACGGATTTACTCCGCATGTGAGGCACCGCACGCGCGGCCACCCGCTCCGCACACGCGGTCACCGCCCCCCGCGTGTCAGCTGCCGCCGCAGCCGCCCCCGCCCCCGCAGCTCGAACCCCCGCCGCAGGACGAGCCGCCGCTCGAACCGCCCCCGCACGACGCCCCCGCGCCGCAGGACGAACCACCGCTGCCGCACCCGGACCCCGAGCCGCCGTCGGACCCACCGCACCAGGAGGCGTCGCCCCCGGAGCCGCAGGACGACGAACCGCCGGACGACGAGGACCCGCCGCCCGAGGCGGCGGCCGCGGTGGCCCGCTGCGCCTCCTCGAACTGCTGCCGCAGCAGCTCGTCCACGATCAGCGCCGTACCCCCCAGCGCCACCACCTGCGCGGCGGGCTGCCAGGCACCGCCCACGCCGCCCTGCGAGCCGGCCGACTGCGCGGTGCGCAGCGCCACCGACCCCGCCTTGGTGATCCGCTTGCGCAGCGCCGTCCGGCACAGCGCACCCACCACCACGCCGCCGATCAGCGCCGGCGCGATACGGAAGACCACCGGCGCCTCGTACCCGTCGTCCCCGCCCGTCCCGGCGATCGAGAACACCACCGCGGCGGCGAACAGCACCGCGCACGCCGTCATCTGCGCGCGCGCCCACCGGCGCCGGCCCCGCCCCAGCCGCGGCGGGCGCAGCAGCCCGCGGGCCGCCAGCCGGTCGCCGACGCCCTGGACCGCCGGGCTGCGCATCGCCTCGATACGGACCGCGGCCAGCGCCCCGCCGGGCGTCCGCAGGACCGCGTCCACCACGGCCGCCTCGACCGCGTCACGGGCGGCGGCACCGCGTACGGTCACCACGCCCGGCCCGCCCACCGCCAGCAGCCCGTCCTCGTGCATCCCGGCCACCGCGGCGTCCACCACCCGCCCGGGGCCGCCGGCGAGGAACGCCGCCTCCCACACGTTGTGCGTCAGCGCGTCCCCCCTGGTGGCCGACGGCGTCCGCAGCCGCACCGCCACCGTGCCGAGGACGAGCAGCAACGACGAGACGCCGACCGCGGCGTACACCCACTGTGTGAAGGACATCGCGGTCACCTCCGGCCCCATATGTCGCGCACGGCGCGCGCCAGGCGGGCCGCGGGCCGGGCGGACGGCGGTCTGGGGCCCGCGCGATCGCGCCACCAGCGTGTCAACAGCTGCCGCGCGGCCGGGTCCTGGGGACGGTCCTGGGCCAGCAGATGCGCCGCGAAGTCCAGCGCGTCCTGGCGGTAGCCGCCGGCCATCGGCCGGTTCCGGGCGTAGTCGGCGAACGCCTCCCGGTAGCCCGCGCCGAGGATCTCGGGCAGCTCGGGTGCGACCTTCGCGACCACCGCGGCGCGCTTGGCGGTCAGCGCCCGGCTCTGCACCCGCAGCCGGGTGCGGTCGAAGCCCTCGGGCGCCGGCGTCCCGGCGACCAGCGCGGACAGCAGCGCGGTCTGCGCCAGCGCCAGCCGCTGCCGCGCCGCGTCGGTGCCGGTCGCCCGGTCGGTGCCCGGGCCGGGGCGCGTCATGGTGTCCGGTACGGGCTCAAGCCGCCTGCGCATGACGGGCCTCCTTCAGCACGGTGCGGATCGCGTCGAGTTCACCGGCGAGCTCCCCGCCCTCGGGGAAGTCCTCATCGCGCTCCAGCAGCACACCGGGCGGGGCGGTCCGGGCACACAGCTCCGCCAGCACGTCCAGCACCGGCCGGGTCACCGGATGGGCATGGCTGTCGTGCCACACCCCGTCCCGCTCCACCCCGCCCGCGACATGGACGTACGCGATGGCCTCGACCGGCAGTTCGTCGAGCGCGACCGCCGGGTCCTCGCCCCGGTTGACGTGGTTGGTGTGCAGGTTGGCGACGTCGATCAGCAGCCGCACCCCGGTCCGCTCGACCAGCTCGGACAGGAACTGGCCCTCGGTGAACTCCTCGCCCGGCCAGTTGACCAGCGCGGCGATGTTCTCCAGGGCCAGCGGCACCGGCAGCGCGTCCTGGGCGATCCGGACGTTCTCGCAGAGCACGTCCAGCGCGTCGCGGGTGCGCGGTACGGGCAGCAGATGCCCGGCCTCCATCAGCGGCGAGGCGGTCAGCGGCCCGCCGGCCCGGACGAACGCGATGTGCTCGGTGACCAGCGGCGCGCCCAGCGCCTCGGCGCGTTCGGCGAGCGCGGTCAGGCGGCCGGCGTCGGGGCGGTCGGCGCCGCCGAGGCCGAGCGAGACCCCGTGCGGCACGACGGTCGTGCCGCGCTCGCGCAACTCCCGCAAGGCGTCCGGCAGATGGCCCGGGCAGATGTTCTCCGCCACGACCTCGACCCAGTCCACCCCGGGCAGCTCCGCGATCTCCGCGGCGATTTCCGGCCGCCAGCCGATTCCCGTACCAAGGCGCTCCATGCGCTCCATGGCTCCCCCTCTCGCTCCGTGGTCGGGGTACTCATGGCCCCCTCAACAGGGGCCAAACCCTGTACCGGCCGAGTTCAGAGGTTGATTTGAGCTTCCCGCGCGCCCCCGCCGGCGCCCCCCCCGCGGCAGTCAGCGGGCGGTCTCGAACCCCACCGCGGCGCCCAGCGCCAGCAGCATCCCGCCGGTGGCCTGATCCAGCCTCCGCCGTACGCGCGGACGCTGGAAGACGGCCCGCGCCCGGTGGACCGCGAGCGCGACGCCGCCCAGCCACAGCACGCCCAGTGCGGCATGGACGGTGACCAGTAGCAGTGTGGTGGCGACCACCGGCGCACCGTGCGGGATGAACTGCGGCAGCAGCGACATATAGACGACCCCGACCTTGGGGTTGAGGACATTGGTCAGCAGACCGGTACGGAACGCGCCCAGGGGCGTCGCAAGCGCGTCCTTCGTCGCGCCGGCGGCCTGTGCCTGCCCCCCGCCCGCAGCCGTTTCCCGCCCCGTGCCCTGCCCCGGGCCCGTCGTCTCCGTGCGCCCGGCCGTCCGTCCCCGCCGGGCACTGCGCAGCGCCCGCACCCCGAGCCACATCAGATACAGCGCACCGGCCAGCCCCAGGACGCGGTACGCCGTCTCCGAGGCCGACAGCATCGCGGTCAGCCCGATCGCGCCGGCCAGCCCCCACACGAAGCATCCGGTGGATATGCCCAGCGCGCTGCACAGCGCGGCGCGCCGCCCCGAGCCGAGCGCGGTCCGCAGGACCACCGCGAAGTCGGGGCCGGGGGAGATGGTCAGCAGCGCGGCCACGGTGGTGAACCCGAGAAGTGAGGCAATCATGGGCCAACAGTACGGTCTGGCCCGAAACTTCCGCCCTCACGGGGCCGTCGCCTTGAGGACGGCCGTACGGTCCCGGCACCCGGCGCGTGTCCGGGATCACAGCCGGGTTCGCCGGGCGGTCGGAATGCCTCGGCAGCCGCCCTGGTTGGCAATGCACGCATTCGATGCATGTGCACATACCGACCGGTACCTACAAGGAGCACTCCGTGACCGTCACCGCGTCCTCCGCCTCCCGCGCGGCGGAAATCCTGTCCCGACCCGTCGCGCTGAACGGCCTGACCGTTCCGAACCGTATTGCGATGGCGCCGATGACGCGCATGTTCTCCCCGGGCGGCGTCCCCGGTGAGGACGTGCGGTCGTACTACGCCCGCCGCGCCGCCGCAGGTGTGGGGCTGATCGTCACCGAGGGGACCTACGTCGGCCACGAGTCGGCCGGGCAGAGCGACCGTGTGCCGCGGTTCCACGGCGAGGAGCAGCTGGCGGGCTGGGCGCAGGTCGCCGAGGCCGTGCACGCGGCGGGCGGCACGATCGTGCCGCAGCTGTGGCACATCGGCATGGTGCGCAAGCAGGGCGACCCGCCCTTCGCCGACGCCCCCGCCGTCGGCCCCTCCGGCATCCGTGTCGACGGCACCGAGGGCGGCGGCAAGGCGATGACCCGGAGCGATCTGGACGAGGTCGTCGGCGCCTTCACCGAGGCCGCCGCGGCCGCCGAGCGCATCGGCTTCGACGGCGTCGAACTGCACGGCGCCCACGGCTACCTCCTCGACCAGTTCCTGTGGGCGGGGACGAACCGCCGCACCGACGCGTACGGCGGCGACCCCGTCGCCCGTACGAAGTTCGCCGCCGAGATCGTCGCCGCGGTCCGCGAGACCGTCTCGCCCGACTTCCCGGTGATCTTCCGCTACTCGCAGTGGAAGCAGGAGGCCTACGACGCGCGGCTCGCCGAGTCCCCGGAGGGGTTGGCGGCGATCCTGGCCCCGCTCGCCGAGGCCGGCGTCGACGCCTTCCACGCCTCCACCCGCCGCTACTGGCTCCCGGAGTTCGAGGGCTCGGACCTGAACCTGGCGGGCTGGACCAAGAAGCTCACCGGCCGCCCCACCATCACTGTCGGCTCGGTCGGCCTCGACGGCGACTTCCTCCGCGCGTTCGCGGGCGAGGGCGCCGGGATCGGCAGCATCGACAACCTCCTCGACCGCCTGGAGCGCGACGAGTTCGACATGGTCGCCGTCGGCCGCGCCCTGCTCCAGGACCCGGAGTGGGCGACGAAGGTCCTGGCCGGCCGCTTCGACGAGCTGAAGCCGTACGACGCGGCGGCGCTGAAGACGCTGAACTAGGGGGCGTCCCCCGGGCCTCGCCGGCGTACTGGACGACGCACCTAGATCGCCATGTATGATCATGGTGCAACTCCGGCCCGCGGGCGGGAGTCACGCGTCTGTGGTCCAAGGAAAGACGTCCACCAACCGGTGGGAGATGCAGGTGCAAGGCCTGCCGGGCGCTCCACAAAGGGTCCCTTCCTCGCTTGAGGAAGGGACCCTTCCTTGTTGTTCCCGTGCCTCTGCCTCCCGGTCGCCGCCCGCTATCGGGCCGCGTCGGCGTCGTCGTAGTCGCGCCGGGCCTGCTCGACCTCGTCCAGGTGGCCGGCGCCCCACTCGGCGAGCTGTGCGAAGAGCGGGGCGAGGCTGCGCCCGAGGTCGCTGATCTCGTACTCGACGCGCGGGGGGACCTCCGGGTGGTACGTGCGCACCACCAGGCCGTCGCGTTCCAGTTGCCGCAGCCGCTGGGTCAGCACCTTCGGCGTGATGTCGGTGATCCGCCGTTCGAGCTCGACGAAGCGCTGGCGTCCGTGCGCATGGAGCGTCCACAGGATCGGCGTGGTCCAGCGGCTGAACACCATGTCCACCACCGGGCTGATGGGGCAGGCGAGTCGAGGATCGGCCCCGATCGACGCCGTCCAGGTCGCACCGCCGGCCATGTGCATCCCCTCGGGGTAGTCACTTTCCTCTAGGTACCTACTGTACGGCCGCTGTTAGCGTCCTCCCGTCGCCCGGGGAACAACCCTTCGGGGCGCTTTCGCCCACTCGGGCATCGACGACCAACCATGCGGAAAAACAAGGGAGTTGCTCATGATCGTGGTGACGGGTGCGACCGGCAACGTAGGCCGATCGCTCGTACGGGCCCTGGCGGAAGCCGGAGAAGAGGTGACCGCGACCTCCCGGGGGATCTCGGCGCAGGACGTCCCGGAGGGCGTCCGGCATCGAAGGGCGGACCTCATCGACGCGGAGAGCCTCCGGGGCGTCTTCGACGGCGCCGACGCGGTGTTCCTGCAGAACGGCGGTCCCAGCGCGCACCTGCTGAGTACGCCCGACATCCTCGACGCGGCCAAGGCCGGCGGCGTCGAACGGGTGGTGCTGCTGTCGTCCCAAGGAGTCGCGACCCGGCCGCAGTCGGCCTCGCACGCGGGCACGGCGGGTGCCATCGAGGACGCGGTCCGCCAGTCCGGCCTGCGGTGGACGATCCTGCGGCCCGGCGGCTTCCACTCCAACGCCTTCGCCTGGGCCGAGTCGGTCCGGGACCGGCGGACCGTCGCCGCCCCGTTCGGCGACGTCGGCCTGCCCACCATCGACCCGAGCGACATCGCCGAGGTCGCCGCCGCGGCACTGCGCGAGGACCAGCACCTGGGGCGTACGTACGAGTTGACCGGCCCCGCCCTCACCACGCCCCGGCAGCGCGCCGCGGCGCTCGGTGCCGCACTCGGCGAGCCCGTTCGGTTCATCGAGCAGACCCGCGAGGAGGCCCGCGCGGACATGCTGCGGTTCATGCCCGAGCCCGTCGTCGACACCACGCTGACCATCCTCGGCGAACCCACCTCCGCCGAGCAGCACCTCACCCCCGACACCGCACACGTCCTCGGCCGCCCGCCCCACACCTTCGCCGACTGGGCACGGCGGCATGTCGCGGCCTTCCGTTAGACCTCGGTCTGTCGGCCCATCCCCGACTCCACCGTTCGGCGGAGGGCATTCCTTCTGGGGAGCGACGCCCGACGAAGCGGCTGGGAGGACCGTGGAGAGCAGCAGGGACGGGGAACTCGCCCCTGCCGCACCGATTCCGATCCCTCGCATCGCCCCTTGGAGCAAGCATGCCCGCAATGCGTCGTCCCTTTGTCCTGGCCGCCACCGCGCTCGCCGCGTGTACGGCGACCGCGCTGACCCTGGGTACACCGGGGCCGGCCGCAGCCGTCGACAGCGGGCCCAAGGTCGCCCGGCACACCGTCGAGGAACCCGCGCTCAAGGGCTCCGCCAAGTTGAAGCGCCAGCCCGGCGACAACGTGCACTTCACCATCGACGCCCATGGCTTCGCCGATCAGGCGCGCGGCACGTTCCGCGTCAGCCATTACTTCGGCAAGGACTGGGGCGGCTACTTCAAGGGCCGTGTCGACTGCCTGCTGACCGGCGGCCCGGTCGCCGTCGCCACCGGCATCGTGACGGAGTCGCACTTCAAGAACACACCGGGTATGCCGGAGATCGGTGATCTGAAGGGCAAGCGCTTCGGCTTCACCGTGCTGGACAGCGGCAGGAACGACCGTCTCGGCTACAGCTGGGCCATGGACGGCGTGCCGAAGAAGAGCGTCGGCAAGTGCCTGGGCTCCGCCCCCTTCGAGACCCTGGAGAAGGGCGACTTCAACGTCGACCACTGGATGCCGCCCCGCCCCGCCGCGGGATGATCCACCGCCTGGCATCAATTCGCTGTTCACCGGGCCTCCCGCAGACCAGAATCGAGGGTCACTACCAGGAGGAACCGAGAAGAGTATGAGCCAGGCGACCCCGACCCTTCACGAGCTGCTGCCGCCGCAGGAGCTGACGGCCGCCCTCGATGCCGGGCACGTCACCCGCAAACGGCATCCCGAACTGCCGCTGTCCCTCTACACGTACACCAGGACGGCCCAGTACGAGCGGGTGTGGAACAGGGTGACCATGCGCTGCCGCGGTCTGGTCGCCGACGACGCCACCGGAGAGATCGTCGCGCTTCCGCTGCCCAAGTTCTTCAACGTCGGTGAGCACGAGGCGGGTCAGCCGTACGCGCCCGCCCTCCCGGACGAGCCGTTCGAGGTGTACGACAAGGTCGACGGCAGCCTCGCGGTGATCTTCCACTACGCCGACCGCTGGCACGTCGCGTCCAAGGGCTCGTTCATCAGCACCCAGGCGACCTGGGCCCAGCGGCTGCTCGACGGCAAGGACACCTCCGCCCTGGTGCCCGGCATCACCTATCTCGCCGAGATCCTCTACCCGCAGAACCGCATCGTCGTCGACTACGGCGACCGCCGGGACCTGGTGCTGCTCGCCGCCCTCGCCAAGGACGGCAGGGAAATACCCCTGGCCGACGCCGCGGCGTGCTGGCACGGCATAGGCTCGGTCGTCACCGTCTGGCCCGCTGTGCCGCTCGCCGAACTGCTCGCCCTGGCCGCGGACAACCAACTGCCCGGTGGCGGCGCCGCCACCGGCACGAACGCCGAGGGCTTCGTGCTGCGCTTCGCCTCGGGCGTACGGGCCAAGGCCAAGCTCGCCGAGTACGTACGGCTGCACAAGGTGCTCACCGGCGTGACGGAGCGGGACATCTGGCGCGGCCACGGCATCCAGCGCTTCGCCGCTCTGCCCGCCAAGCAGGTGTCCCAGGCGCTGGGTTGCTCGCCGGCCGACATCGAGGCGTCCGGCGGCCGTCCCCTGGACGCGCTGCTGGAGCAGGTGCCCGACGAGTTCGACGCCTGGGTGCACGAGGTGATCGCGCGGATCGAGAAGAACGTGGCCGACCGCGAGCACGCGATCGACGAGGCGTACCGGTCCCTGGCGCACCTCGCCGGCGATCGCGGCGCCTTCGCCCGCGCCGTGCGGGCGCTGCCCGACGCGGCCGTCCGCCCCGCCATGTTCCAGCGCCTGGACGGGCGTCCCACCGAGCTGGTGACGTACCGTTCCTTCCGGCCGGAGGCATCCGACCCCTTCAAGAACGACGAGGAGAACTGACCGTGCCCGAAGTACACGTCATGACGGGGCTCCCGGCCTCGGGCAAGACGACCGCCGCGCGCAAGTTGCAGGCGGAGTCCGAGGGCCGGATGCGTCGGGTGAACCTCGACGACCTGCGGACCATGCTCGACATTCCGGCACCCGAGCGCCGGTCCTATGCGCACGAGCAGACCGTGCTGGCGATCCAGGACGCGGCGGTACGGGCCGCCGTCGACGACGGCTTCGACGTCGTCGTGGACAACACGCACCTGACGCCCCACATCCCCAAGCGCCTGAAGGCCGCCGTGGCCGGACAGGCCGCCTTCGTCGTGCACGACTTCACCGACGTCCCGGTCGAGGAGTGCATACGGCGCGACGCCGAGCGCGACCGCACGGCCGGTGAGGACATCATCCGGCTCCTGGCCGACAAGCACGCCAAGGCCCGGCAGGGCGGCTGGCGGCTCACCGCGGAGTGGTTCAACGACGAGGTGGCGGTCGAGTCGTACGCCGCCGACCCGGCCCTCCCGGCGGCGGTGATGTGCGACATCGACGGCACGCTCGCCATCAGGGGCGACCGCGGCCCCTACGACTTCTCCCGCTGCGGCGAGGACCTGCTCAACGTCTCCGTGCGCGACGCCCTGCGCTCCTTCCAGCGCGCCGACCAGGACGTCATCGTCCTGCTCTCGGGGCGCGGCGAGGAGCACCGCCGGCAGACCGAGGAGTGGCTGCGCCGGCACGACGTCCCCTACGACGAGCTGTGGATGCGCGCCGCCGGCGACGGTCGTCGTGACGACGTCGTGAAGGCCGAACTCTTCGACCGCCACGTCCGCCACCGCTTCGCGGTACGCGTCTCCCTGGACGACCGCGACCGCGTCGTCGCGGTCTGGCGCCGGATGGGCCTGCCGACCTGGCAGGTCAACTACGGCAACTTCTGAGCGACGCTCACTGGATCACGGGCACCAAGGTCGACGTCACCGGCGGCGTCACCCTGTAGCAACCGCAACGCGAAGGCCGTGCCCGGGTCCGGGGAACACCGCATGCCCGAGCACACAAGGCTCACCTGTCGGGGTGTCGTCGAGGCTCCGCGTCAGGACGGGGCGAGGACGCAGAACTCGTGGCCCTCCGGATCGGCCAGGCACGTCCACGGGACGTCGCCCTGGCCGAGGTCGAGGTCGGTGGCGCCGAGGGCCCGCAGCCGGTCCACCTCCGCCGCTTTGTCGTCACCGGGGTACGGCAGCAGGTCGAGATGGACCCGGTCCGGCACGGTCTTCACGCCGGGCGTGCGGAGGAACTCCAGATACGGACCGACGCCCTTGGCGGAGCGCAACACCGCCTGGTCGTCGGTCACCTCGTGCAGGGTCCAGTCCATCGCCTCGCCCCAGAACCGGGCCATGGCCCGCGGATCCACGCAGTCGACCACCACCGCGGCGATCGGCCCGGTGTCCCGGTAGATCTCCCGAGGCTCCAGTACGCAGAACTCGTTGCCCTCGGGGTCGGCGAGGACCGTCCACGGCACGTCGCCCTGGCCCACGTCGACGGGCGTCGCACCGTGCGCCTTCAGGCGTGCGACCAGCTCCGCCTGATGGGCCGCAGAGGTGGTGGCGAGATCGAGGTGCACACGGTTCTTCGTCGTCGTCTTGGCTTCCGGGACGGGAACGATGTCGATGCAGACGGCGACCGGGTCCGGCCAAACGGGACCGCCGGCGGGTCCGACGTAGGTGGTCACGCCGGGGTTGTAGGCACTCCAGCCGAGCGCCTCCGCCCAGAACCGGCCGACCGCCGAGCCGTCGAGAGCCTTGATGTTCACCTGAACAGGTCGCAGTGCCATGCCGGCGATCCTATGTACCCGCTCGGCAACGGCAGCCGCACCGTCGCCGAACGGCGACTCGTGCGAAGCCACCGCCGCGGATGCGGCCGCGTGCCATGATCGTCGGCGTAACGGAGCCCAACCGAACCGGACCGAACGGAAGGACGCCATGCCCGCCTACGCCATAGCTCATCTGCAGGAGGCCGCTCCGCACCCGGAGATCGCCGAGTACATCGAGCGCATCACCGCGACCTTCGAGCCGTACGGCGGCCGCTTCCTCGTGCACGCGTCGCAGCACGAAGTGAAGGAGGGCGGCTGGCCCGGGCACGTCGTGCTGATCGGCTTCCCCGGGATCGCCGAGGCGCGGGGCTGGTGGGACTCGCCCGCGTACCAGGAGATCGCACCGCTGCGCTCGCGGCACATCAAGGGCGACATCATCCTGGTCGACGGCGTCCCCGAGGGCTACGACCCGAACACCACCGCGCAGGCGATGCGGGAGGCCATGTCGGCCGAGTAGGTCTCCAGTCCCGGGACGCGGGCCGGGACCCGCACCCTGGGGCCGGGGGACGAGGTCGCTTCGGGTGGGCCGGTGGGGCCGGCTCCGATATTCGGTGGGGTGCCTACCGGCCCTCCGGCATGATCGGTGCCCATGACCCCCGCCCTCGACGTCATCCTCCGAGCCGCCGGTCCGATCGGCGCTGTCGGCACACGCGACCACCGCTACCTCCGCACCCCTGCCTCCGTACCCCGGCCGCGTCTGTGACCAAGGTGTATTGAAGGCGTGGTTTCAGCGGCACAGGGCCGTGTCCACGACACTCTCCACGCGCCTCATGGTCGTCTTCCTGGGTGGCTGGATGGTCACCGCGACGTTGGCGGCGCGGCCGTCGTCGGTCACGCCGGCCGCACCGACCAGCTGCAGTACGACCACCGCGGTGAAGGTCTTGGTGTTGCTGCCGATCCGCACCTGGCCGTCCCTGGGCACCTTCGAGCCGGTGGCCAGGTCGCCGACCCCTGCGGTGTAGGTACGGGCGTGGCCGTCGTGGTTCTTGACGCTCGCCAGCGCGGCGGGCAGGCCGTCGGTGTGCACCAGCGCGTTCAGGCCCTGCTGGACGGTGTCCGGTCTGGCGGCGGCGGACGCCGCGGGCGGCGCCAGGGCACCCATCGTCATGATGCCGCCGGCCACCGCGACCGCGACCGGCGCGGCTCTGCGCCGACCGCCCCGCTGCCGTCCGGAGGAGCGGAACCTCTGCCGTAACTGCGCTCGCACGGGTCAACTCCTGTGGAATCGTTGGGAGACCTGCGGTGTGTGCCAGGCCCAACGTTTCCGGACGCGGTCGCGCGGGGCGATCCTGCTGACCACCCGGCTCCGGGTAGGGCTACCCCCACGTACGCTCGCCCGTTGGTCCCTACGGCCGTCGTCCGCCTGGGAGAGGGCAAAAACGGCTGCCCCCTTCGGCTGCAACGGTCTTCCCGGGGGCGATCTCCGTGAAGCCCGCATCGTGCACCACGGGCAGGCCGCTGCGGGTCAGCGCCTCCCAGTGCGTACGGTCCGCGGACCGTACGGCCAGCGGGAACCCCGCCGCGCGCCAGGACGCCCGCTCCTCCTCGGACAGCTCCCACCATGCCAGCTGGGCGCCATGCCCGACCTGCGCCATCTCCTTGCCCGCCGACATCTGCAGCTCGGGGTTGAGCCACAGCACCGGCAGCCCCTCAGCCGGCGCCTCCGGCGGCTTCGGGTCGTCCAGCTCCGTGCCCGAGACCTGGAGCCGCGCCAGGTCCTTCGGCCAGCCGTCCAGCGGCACCGGCGGATAGACCCGCACCTCGGCGCGGTCGCCGCTGACCGTGATGCCCGGCAGCGCCTCGGCCCGCCGCCACTCCGCGCCGCGCGCCCGCCGCACCACCTTCCGGATCCGGGCGTCCTGCCAGGCCCGCACCGCCTCGGCCCACTCGCCGTCCCCGGCCGACCGCTCGTCCGACAGCAGCATCAGCACCGCCCGCGCGGCCGTCTCCAGCGCGTCCGTACGCGCCGGCGGCTCGGCCCGCTCGATCCGCGCGACCAGCGGCAGCACGAACTGCGGCGCCGCGTCCCGGTCGGTCTTTGTCTGCTGGAACGGGCTGCTGGAGCTGCTGCCGGACTGCCCGGCGGTCTCGGTGCTGGTCACCCGACCAGTCTGCCAGCCGCCACCGACAACGCCGGCGCGGGCCTCGCGGCCGGTGAGGCCGGTACGGGGCGGGCCGTCCGTACTGGGCGGCGGCCAACTGCGCCCCACGGGCCCCGGGTTGACGCCGTACGCGGCTGAGCCCGGCGCGTACCCGCAGGCGCACCGGGCGGCCGCTCCGGCTACCGTCGGGACGGCACGGCGGCGGAGGTAGCCGGCGGCGGGGGAAGCCGGCGGCGGGGGAAGGCGGCGGAGCGGATGAGGCTGGACGGGGTGGGGCGGCGCTACGGGGTGCGTGGCCCCTGGGTGCTGAAGGATGTCGATCTCGACGTGCCCGTGGGAGCGCTGCTGCGCGTCGAGGGGACCAACGGCAGCGGAAAGTCCACCCTGCTGCGGCTGTTCGCCGGTATCGACCGCCCCAGTACCGGGCGGATCACCGGCCGGCCGCGCAGCGCCTACGTCCCCGAGCGCTTTCCGGCCGCCATGCCCTTCACCGCCGTCGGGTACCTCACCCACCTCGGCCGTATCCACGGCGTACCCGGCTCGGAAGCGGTCCGCCGTGCCACCGAGTGGCTCGAACGCTTCGGCGCCGCCGGGCACGCGCATACGCGGCTGGCCGAGCTGTCCAAGGGGACCAGCCAGAAGGTCGCGGTCGCCCAGGCGCTGCTCGGCGAGCCCGAACTCCTCGTCCTGGACGAGGCATGGACCGGCCTGGACCGCGGCGCACGCGAGGTTCTCGACCGCGCCGTCGCCGAGCGGGTCGCGGCCGGCGGCACCGTCGTCTTCGTCGACCACGACCCGCACCGGTGGGCCGGCGCGGCCGACGCCCGCTATCGGGTCGTGGAGGGGCGGCTGCTGCCCCAGGAGGAGAGCGGTGGGCCCGCCGCCGGCGCGGCGGCGGCGAGCGGTCGGCGGGTGGTCATCGACGTGGCGGGCCCACCGGGGAGCGTGCCGACGCCTGAGGGGGCGGCGGCGCTGCCCGGTGGAGGATCCGGGCAGCCCGGTGGGCCGGCACGGCTTCCCGGCGGACCGGAGATCGCTCCGGGACCGGACGGCACGATCCGGCTGACGGTCGCGGCCGCCCACTCCGACGCCCTGCTGCGGGCCCTGCTCTCCGACCGTCCGCCCTGGCACATCCGCTCGGTCACCCCGGCCCCGGGCCCGGCCGAGACCCCCGCCCCGTCCGCCCCGACTCCCTGAAGAGGCCCTTCCCTGTGATCGCGCTCCTCCGCTACCAGGCCGCGCTGCTCATCGGCTCGCACCGCTGGCTGCCGCCGGTCATCTGCTACGCCGCCTTCCTGGCCATCGGCGTCCAGAGCGGCGGCCCGATCCTGGACGCGTTCGGCTACGCCGCGGGCGGCCTGCTGCCCGTGGCGGTCTGGCTCACCCGGATCTGTGTCACCAACGAGCCGCCGGCCGCCCGGAACTGCGCCGCGGCCGCCGCCGGACCCGGCCGGGTGCACCTGGCCTGTGTCCTCACCGCGGCCGGTGCCGGGACGCTGCTCGCGCTGCTGGGTACGGCGGCGGCCGTGCTGCTGTCCGACCCGCGCTCCACCGACCACCACGTGGCCGTCCCGGTCCTGCCCGCGGCCGCCGCGGGGCTGCTCGCCGCGCTGGCCTGCCTGCTGATGGGCACCGCGATCGGCGCACTGTGCAACTGGCCGGTCCTGCGCAGCCCCGCCTGGAGCATCCCGGCGGGTCTCACCGCCGCACTGCTCCTGCTCGTCCTGGGCGCCTCGCCCGCCAACGCCGCCGTCACCGGTCTGGTCACCGGCTCCGTCCACGGCACGATCAGCACCCCCTGGCTCCCGCTCGCCCTCACCTTCCTGATCGCGGCCGCTGCCACGGCCGCCGCCTGCGCCCTCAGCTCCCGCCGCAACTGACCCGCACGGGGCCCGCGCCGCAACGGCCGCTGCCGCTCCCTACGGGCTTGCCCGGCCGGGGAGGCGCAGGCGTACGCTCGGCACCATGCCAGGCACCGACGACCACCCGACCACCACCGCGGGCACGACCACGAGCGCCGCCGAGGACACGACCGCCCCCGCGCCCCGAGCCGACTGCCTGCACTGCGGCCGTCCCACCGAGTATCCGGTCGACCGCCCCGGCATCGTGCTCTGCCCGGTGTGCGAATGGCAGGAGGCCCAGCGCTCCGCCTGCTCGGGGTGACCGGGCGCCGCGCGGTCGCCACAAGGACGCCGCGACGCGACCGGCCACCCCGTGGTCGGCCGGGTGTCGCCCTGTCGGGGGCGTCCCGCCGCGTCAGTGCTGCCAGGGCCCGGTCACCGCGAACGTCGTTCCCGGTGTGTAGCAGTTGACGTACATCGTGCGGTGGTCGGGGGAGAAGGTCACGCCGGCGAATTCGCCCCACTCCGGCTTCTGCGGGGTGCCGATGTTCTGCCGGCCGCGCGCCATCGCGTAGACCTCGCCGTGCCGGGTGAGGCCGAAGACGTGCTGGGCGCCCTCGCCGTCCTCACAGACCATCAGGCCGCCGCTGGGCGCCAGGCAGATGTTGTCGGGGGACTCGCCGGGGAGCTGCAGATCGGTGTCCGGCCCGAAGACGACGACCTGGGTCAGGCGCCGCCGCTTCGGGTCGTACTTCCAGACCTGGCCGTAGTGGTCCGCCGCCGAACCGTCGGCGCGGTGGGCGAAGCTGGAGACGAAGTAGACGCAGCAGCCGCCCCAGTAGCAGCCCTCCAGCTTCTGGGCGTGGGTGATGCCCTGGGGGCCGAAGTCCTGGAAGCGGATGGGGGTTTCGCGGGCGAGCGGGTCGGGGACGTCCACCCACTCGACGCGGTCGAAGGTGGTGCCGGGCTCCTGGATGGTGGACAGGTCCGGCACTCCTGGGACGCGCAGCGCCTGCAGCCGGCCGCCGGCCCGGAGCGAACCGCGCCCGCCCATCGGCTTCTTCGGCAGAAAGCGGTAGAAGAGCCCGAACGGCTTCTCGAAGGCGTCCTCGGTCTCGTAGACCGTGCCGGTGCCGGGGTCCACGGCGATCGCCTCGTGCTGGAAGCGCCCCATGGCGGTCAGCGGGACGGCTCCGGTGCGCCGGGGGTCGTACGGATCGACCTCGAAGATGAAGCCGTGGTCCTTGGTGTAGTTCTCATCGCCGGCCCGGAACTCGGTCTCCTCGCAGGTCAGCCAGGTGTTCCACGGGGTGTGGCCGCCCGCGCAGTTGGTGGAGGTACCGGCGATGGCGACCCGTTCGGAGCGCACGGTGTTGTTCCGGTCGAGCTCCAGTGCCGTGCAGCCGCCCTCGCCACCGGGGTCGTACGTCAGGTCGGGGACCCGGGGGACGGCGGAGCGGGAGCCGGTTCGGTTCTCGTGGTTGCGGACCAGATAGGTGCCGCCGTGGCTGCCGGGAGAACCGGGGAAGGCAGCCATACCGTCGCAGTTGCTCGGCACCCTGCCCTCCCCGGAGGGCAGCGGGTCGCCCTCCTTGGAGAGGACCTTGTACCGGAAGCCCTTGGGCAGATCGAGCAGACCGGCCGGATCCGGGACCAGCGGGCCGTAGCCGCGCCGCCCCATGCCCTGGGCGGTCGCGGTCCCGGCGAAGACCTCGGTGACGTTCCCGGAGAAGGCGAGGGAAACCCCCAACGCACCGGCTCTCGTCAGCATCTGACGTCGTGTCGCAGACATGGGCAACTCCCTGTTGGCGGACAGGTGACGTAACCCGCTTGTGTGTACCACGCACCCGCGCCCCCGGGAACCAGGCTGCGCGGGACGGTCACTCTTCCCGATCCACCGCGGAGTCCGCGGTCCGGGTGCCGCCCCGGCCGTAGTGCGCGATCAGCGGGAGGAACATCTCGTCGACCATCGCGGCGACTTCGGCCTCCGGGGGGGCGTGATGGGTGATCAGCATCCCGCTGGCCACGAGGGTGATCGGAAGGGCGGCGACCCGGGCGGGGATCCGGGACGGATCGAGCTCACCGCGCCGGGCCGCGCGGCCGAGCACCTCCGCCATCGCGCCCCCGTCGGCCTCGCGTGAGCGCTCCGCCAGGAAATCGCCCAGGTCGGTGCCGCGGGTCCGGCTGTCGGTGAGCACCTCCAGGACGGGGGTGATCGCCGACAGGCGGGTGGTGATCTGGTCGAGCAGCGCGAGGACGTCGGTGCGCAGCGCGCCGGTGTCCGGTGGCGGCGGAGGCAGCGGCGGCGTGCGGTGCCGCAGGGCGGCCAGGGCCAGGTCGCGGCGCTCGGGCCAGCGCCGGTAGAGCACCGTCCGGCTGGTGCGGGCGCGGCCCGCCACGCCCTCGTACGTCAGGTCGTGGTAGCCGACGGCGAGGAGTTCCTCCCAGGCGGCGTCCAGCAGGGCGGCTTCCAGCGCGGCACCCCTGCGCCGGCGCCCCGGGGGCGGTGTCTCACCGTTTACAGCTTTAGGCACGGTGTGTATCTTACGCCGTAGGTAAGATACGCGACGAACCTTAAGGAGTGCCATGCGCGGCAAGGGCGTGCAGTACGACACCGGAACGTTTCCGAACGGCGACAACACGAACCCCCGATTCACCCCCGACCTCGCGGCGCGCGACATGCGGGTCATCGCCGAGGATCTGCACTGCAACACCGTGCGCATCACCGGTGGCGACCCCGGGCGCATCAGCGCGGCGGCCGAGGCCGCGGCGGAGGCCGGGCTCGCGGTCTGGTACTCGCCGTTCCCCTGCGAAATGACGGAGGATCAGCTCCTGCCGTACTTCGTCGAGTGCGCGGACCGCGCCGAGGAACTGCGGCGCCAAGGGGCCGATGTCGTGCTGGCCACCGGCTGCGAGATCAGCATCTTCAACCGCGGCTACCTGCCCGGCGATACCTTCAACGACCGTATGGAGCCGCTGCGCGCCGCACCGGAGGTGCGTGAGCGGGCGCTCGCCGCGATCCCGGAGCGGGTCAACGCCTTCCTCGCCGAGGTGGCCGGGGCCGTCCGGCCGCGGTTCGGCGGCCCGCTCAGCTACGCGTCGATCCCCATCGAGCACATCGACTGGACGCCGTTCGACATCGTCGGCGTCGACGCGTACCGCAGCGGCCGCAACGCCGCCACCTACCGCGAGGACCTGCGGGCGGACTTCGCGCACGGCAAGCCGGTCGTGGTCACCGAGGTCGGCTGCTGTGCCTACCGCGGAGCCGGGGACATGGGTGCGGCCGGCTGGCTCGTCGTCCAGCCGGACGACACCGTCACCCCGGGGACCGTGCGGGACGAGACCGAACAGGTCCGCTACATGGACGACTTGCTGCCGCTCTTCGAGGAGGAGGGGATCGACACGACCTTCTGGTTCAGCTTCGCCTGCTACGCCCTGCCGCACCGCGAGGATCCGCTCCGGGACGTGGACCTGGGGTCGTACGGCATCGTCAAGGTGCTGGACGGGGAGCGCGGCGACTGGGAGCCCAAGGAGGCGTTCCACGCCCTGGCCCGGCACTACGGGAAGAGGTAGCCCTCCCGGCGGATCGGCCGGGCAGGGCCCGGGGAACCCCTACGCCGCCTCGCCGGCGACCAGCGGCTTGGCGTCGCGGGCCAGGGCCGTCAGGCGGGAGATCGCCCGGAAGTACTTCTTGCGGTAGCCGCCGCGCAGCATCTCGTCGCTGAACAGCTCGTCGAAGGCCTTGCCGGAGGTCAGTACGGGCACCTCGCGGTCGTAGAGCCGGTCGGCGAGGACCACCAGGCGCAGCGCGGTGGACTGGTCGGGGACCGCCTGGACATCGGTGAGGCAGACCGCCTCGACGCCGTCGCACATCGCGCCGTAGCGGCTGGGGTGCACCTTCGACAGGTGGTCCAGCAGGGAGGGGAAGTCGTCGAGCGAGGCACCGGGCGTGCGATAGGCGGTGCGGGTGACGGTCTCGGTGTCGTACGGGGCGGGGGCCTCGGGCAGACCGCGGTGGCGGTAGTCCTCGCCGTCGATCCGCAGCGGGCGGAAGTGGGCGCTCAGGCCCTGGATCTCGCGCAGGAAGTCGGCGGCGGCGAACCGGCCCTCGCCGAGCTTGCCGGGCAGGGTGTTGGACGTGGCGGCCAGCGCCACGCCGGCGTCCACCAGCTTGCCGAGCAGGGTGGAGACCAGGACCGTGTCGCCGGGGTCGTCCAGCTCGAACTCGTCGATGCACAGCAGCTTGTGGTCGCCGAGCGTGCGGACGGTCTGCTGGAAGCCGAGCGCGCCGACGAGGTTGGTCAGCTCGACGAAGGTGCCGAAGGCCTTGCGTTCGGCCGGGGCGGGGGTGGCGTGCCACAGGGAGGCGAGCAGGTGGGTCTTGCCGACGCCGTAGCCGCCGTCCAGATAGACGCCGCGCGGGCCCTTGGGGGCCGCCGGCTTCCTGGCGAACCAGCGCCGCTTGGCGGTGCCCGCGCCGGCCCCGGCGTCGATGCCGTCCGCGAAGTCGCTCAGGACCTGGACGGCCTCGGCCTGGCTGGGCTGCCGGGCGTCCGGGATGTAGGTGTCGAAGCGGGCGTCCTGGAAGCGCGGCGGCGGCACCATCTCGGCGACCAGGCGGTCGGCCGGGACGTGCGGGGCGCGGGAGGTGAGCGCGGTGGGCGCCATGTCGTCCCCGTCAGCCGGCGGTCCGGCGATCGGGTCGGGCTGCGGGGAAGAGGGCTGGGAAGGTGACACAGCCGTCCAGCCTATCTCCTCGGCGGTATCGGCCGGTCCGCCGAGCGAGGCATGTCACACTGCCGCCATGCGACGCCTGTTCCCCCTCCCCGCCCCGTCCGCGACCTCCCCCGACGGCACGGACGCCGCGGCGCCGCCGCCCGGTCCCACCGACCGGGAGTGGACCCTGGACGAGCTGGCCGAGGCCTACGCGTATCCGGCGCCGGACGACCCGGCGTACGCGCGGCGGGGCGGATGGCTGCGCGCCAACATGGTGTCGTCGATGGACGGCGCGGCGCATCACGAGGGCCGCTCGCAGCCGCTCTCCGGCGACGCCGACATGCGGATCTTCGGGGTGCTGCGGGCGCTCGCGGATGTCGTGGTGGTAGGGGCAGAAACGGTACGGCAGGAGGGCTACCGGCCGGCCCGCGCCCGGGAGGCGTTCGCCGCCCGCCGGGCCGCCGCGGGCCAGGGCCCGGCCCCCGCCATCGCCGTGGTCACCGCCGGTCTCGGGTTGGACTTCGGCCTGCCCCTGTTCACCGAGCCGCTGGCCCCCACCCTCGTACTGACCGGTGCGGGCGCGCCGGCGGACCGGGTGGCGAAGGCCCGGGAGGCGGGGGTCGAGGTGCTCTTCGCCGGTGAGGGGCTGGGCGTCGATCCGGCCCGGGTGGCCGGGGTGCTGGCCGGGCGGGGACACACCCGGCTGCTCACGGAGGGCGGGCCGCGGCTGCTGGGTCAGTTCGCGGCGGCCGGAGCGCTGGACGAGATGTGTCTGACGCTGGCTCCGGTGGTCGCCGTGGGCGCAGCGCCGAGGATCATGAACGGACCTGCGGTCCCGGTTCCCGAGCGGTTCGCCCTGGCGTCCGTATTGGAGGAGGCCGGGTTTCTGTTCACTCGCTACCGTCGGTCCTGAAAACAGCGGAATTATCTGTTCCGCTTAGCTTCCTTTGGGCACACTAAAAGCCAGCAGCCCTGTGTGGCGACGGGGCAGGATGGTTTCTGTCGGGTACCGCGTGCCGCAGTGCCCCTAAGCCAAGAAGGGCGTCCGTCGTGTTCACGAGCGTATTGATGATCGAGAAGCCACTGACGCCCGCCGACGTGGAGTTTGTGACGACCCTGCACGGCGACGACCCGATGTCGTTCGTCGTCCTGATGCAGCCGCGCGGCAAGCAGGACGTACTGCTGCGGGCCATCGACGACGTGGCCCTCGGCGAGTTCGACGACGCCGTACGGGAGGGGGAGGAACCGGGAGGCAGAGCGGCGGACGCCCCCGCCGACCTCGCCCTGTCCCACACCCTGCAAGCGCTGCGCGACGCGGGCGCGGAGGCCATCGGACAGGTGGTCGAGGCCCATCCGCTGGACCTGCTGCGCTCCGTCGTCGACGAGACCGGGGCGGACGAGGTGATCGTGCTGACCACCCCGCACTTCGTCGAGGAGTTCTTCCACCGCGACTGGGCCTCCCGCGCCCGCCACAAGGTCGGCGTCCCGGTGCTCAAGCTCTTCTCGCACGCCGCGGACGACCAGCCCCAGGGGTCTGCCTGACTTCGCGTGCGCGGTCCGAACCTCGCGTGCGGGGTGCGGGTACGCCACCCGGTTGGCGTACCCGCACCCCGCGCGGGTGTACGGGGCGGGATGCACCCCCCAGGGGCCGTCGGGAACTGTGCCGCAGTGGCCGTCAGGAAGGGGCGCCGACCCCTGGACGCAGCCGCCCGTCGCGTACCTCCGCGATCTCGTGGGCCGCGCCCAGGTGCGCGGGGTCGTGGGTGACCAGCACCGTCGCGGTGGCGCGCTGATGGGTGAGGGCGAGCAGCAGATCCAGGACCGCGGCGCCGCGTTCGTGGTCCAGTGCGCTGGTCGGCTCGTCCACCAGCAGCACGGCGGGCTCGTTCATCAGCGCCCGGGCGATGTTGATCCGCTGCCGCTGTCCGCCCGACAGCTGGTGCGGGCGCCGATGGGCCTGCCCGTCCAGCCCGACCGCCGCCAGCAGCTCCAGCGCCCGGGTTCGTGCCCTACGGGGCGAGCGGCCGTCGAGATGGGCCATCACCTGTAGCTGCTCGACGGCGGTCAGGGAAGGCAGCAGATTCGGCTGCTGGAAGACCGTGCCGATCGTGGTGCGGCGCAGCGCCGTCAGCTCGCCGCGGCCGAGGCCCGCGGTGTCCGTGCCGTCGATCACCACCCGTCCGCTGTCCGGGCCGATCAGCGTCGCGGCGACCGCGAGCAGACTGGACTTCCCGGACCCGGACGGCCCGATCACGGCGGTCAGACACCCGGCGGGCACGGACAGCGAGACCTCGTCCAGCGCGGTCAGCCGGGCCCCGCCG
Organism: Streptomyces sirii; assembly: GCF_045690365.1. Taxonomy (NCBI): domain Bacteria; kingdom Bacillati; phylum Actinomycetota; class Actinomycetes; order Kitasatosporales; family Streptomycetaceae; genus Streptomyces; species Streptomyces sirii. The sequence goes on from NZ_CP147982.1 coordinate 7,083,816, forward strand.
TCGGGGTAGCTGAGGGTCACATCGGTCAGTTCGAGGCTCATCGGGCACTTCCCAGGGCGGTCAGCGGGTCTACGGACGTGATGCGGCGGATGGACAGCGCGGCGCCCACGGCACCCAGCGCGATCATGATCAGGGCGGGGATCAGCACGGTGGACGGATCGAGCACGAACGGCACCGTGCCGCCGATCCCGGCACCCACCCCCGCCGCCACGGCGGTACCCAGGCCCGTACCGATCACCAGCAGGACGACGGCCTGGCCGAGCGCGTCCCGCAGCAGATAGCGGGTCGAGGCGCCCAGCGCCTTCAGCACGGCGACATCGCCGCTGCGCTGGATCGTCCACACCGTGAAGAACGCCCCGATGACCAGCGCGGAGATGGCGAACAGAAAGCCCCGCATCAGCTGCAGCGAGCCGTTCTCGGCGGAGTACGAGCCGATCGCCCGCAGCGCGTCGTCGGTCGTGACGGTCCGGGTGCCCAGCCTCTTGTCGGCGGCCGCCAGATCGGCGCTCCCGGTGGTGGACAGGGCCAGCACGGTCGCCTCCGTGGCGGGAGCGGAGCCGCGGCCCCGGCTCCCGTTGGCGCCCGACAGCCTCGCCCAGTCACCGAGCGCCGTCCAGACCACCGGTGTGTGGCTGTACATCGCCGAGCTCGACACCGCCGCGACGCGCAACGTACGGCCGCCCAGCGTCAACGACCCTCCGGCCCGCACACCGAGCGACTCGGCGGCCTTCTCGGACAGCACCACCGCACCCTCGCCGACCTGCCCGGTGTCCGGGCCCAGCCGCGAACCCGGGCGGATTCCGAACACCGACACCGCGGCCGTCCGCCCGTGCGCACCGGCCTTCGCCGTGGCGATCCCCAGTGGTTCGGCGGACCGTACGCCCGGCACCCGGGCCCACTGCCGTACGGTCCGCTCCGGCAGCCGAGAATCGGTGAAGGCGACCTCGTCGTCCCCGGCGGGTGCGGAGAACACCAGGTGGTCGGCGGGCAGCGCGGTGATCGCCGAGGTGTTCTCCCGGCCCAGGCCCGCGGTCAGGCCGGACAGCAGACCCACCAGCACCGTGATCAGCACGATGACGGTGCCCATCAGGGCGAACCGCCCCTTGGCGAATCTCAGGTCTCTCCAGGCGACGAACACCGGCTCTGCTCTCCTCGGATCCGGGCGCCGGACGCACTGCCCGGCGGCTGGTGTCCACCGTCGCCTCCCGGGTAGGGCCCCGACATCGCGCCGCGGAGTGGTTCACCGGCGTCGAAAGGTGCGCCCCGGGATCAACCCTTCGATTGATGCCGCAGGTGAAGGCGGCCCTTAGCCTGAAGAGGCCGTGACCGAAGAAGCCGTGACCGATCACTCCCTCACCCCCGTCCTGCGGGTCCTGCGCAGCTGCCTGCATCTGATGGTGGCCGCGCTGCTCGGGCTCGCCGCCGTACGCGCGGTCGCCGACCACGCGCCGGACGCCCCGGCCGTCATCCCCACCGCCGTCGCGCTGTTCGCCGTCTACGCGATCGGCCCCAGGCTGCCCCGGCTCCGCAGCTCCACGGGCGCCGCCGCCCTCTGGCTCGGCGCCGTCGGCCTCCTCTGGCTGCTGCTGCTCGCGCTGACCCCGGACGGCGTCTGGCTGGCCTTCCCGCTCTTCTTCGTCCAGCTGCATCTGCTGCCGCTGCGCTGGGCGCTGCCCGCCGTCGCGGCCACCACCGTCTGTGCCATCGCCGGATTCGGCTGGCACACCCACACCCTGAGCGTCGGCACGGTGCTCGGACCCGCCCTGGGCGCCGCCGTCGCCGTTGCCGTCGTCCTCGGCTATCAGGCCCTCTACCGGGAGAGCGAACAGCGCCGCCGCCTCATCGAGGAGCTGACCGCGGCCCGCAGCGAACTCGCCGCGGCGGAACACGCCGCCGGTGTGCTCGCCGAGCGCGAACGGCTGGCCCGCGAGATCCACGACACCCTCGCCCAGGGCCTGTCCAGCATCCAGCTGCTGCTGCGGGCCGCCGAACGCGCCCTGCCGGAGCGGCCCGGCACGGCCCTGGGGCATGTCCGGCAGGCCCGTACCGCCGCGGTCGACAACCTCGCCGAGGCGCGCCGCTTCGTACGCGCGCTGAGCCCGCCCGACCTGGAGGCGGGGACGCTGCCCGCCGCCCTGGAACGGCTCTGCGCCACCACCGCCCGTACGTCCGGACTCGCCGTGCACTGCCAGGTCTCCGGCGCCCCCACCGCCCTGCCCACCCCGCATGAGGTCGCCCTGCTGCGCATCGCCCAGTCCGCGCTCGCCAACACCGTGCAGCACGCCGCCGCCGACCGTGTCGAGCTGACCCTCAGCTACATGGACACCGAGGTCGCCCTGGACGTCGTCGACGACGGCGCCGGATTCGTCCCCGCGGAGGTGCCCGCACCGGGCTCCGCGGCGGCCTCCGGCACCGGCTTCGGCCTCGCCGCGATGCGCGCCAGAGCCCGCGCCCTCCAGGGCACCCTCGCCGTCGAGTCCGCCCCCGGAGAGGGCACCGCCATCGCCGTCACCCTGCCCTGCACCGCAGCACCCGCCACCCCGGAGGCCGCCTCGTGACCACCACGGACTCTCCCGGGACGCCGGCTCCGCCGCAGGACGGGGCCGACGTCATCCGGCTGCTGCTCGCCGACGACCACCCCGTCGTACGCGCCGGGCTGCGCGCCGTCCTGGAGACCGAACCGGACTTCGAGGTCGTCGCCGACGTCGCCACCGCCGAGCAGGCCGTCGAGCTCGCCGCGGGGCGCGACCTCGACGTGGTCCTCATGGACCTCCAGTTCGGCGGCCGGATGCTCGGCTCCCAGGCCACCGCCGCGATCACCGCCCGCCCCGATGCCCCGCGGGTCCTGGTGCTGACCACGTACGACACCGACGCCGACATCCTCGCCGCCATCGAGGCCGGCGCCACCGGCTACCTCCTCAAGGACGCCCCGCCGGAGGAACTGGCCGCCGCCGTGCGCACCGCCGCCGCCGGCAAGTCCGCGCTCGCGCCCACCATCGCGCTGCGCCTGATGGACCGGATGCGGACCCCGGCCACCGCGCTCTCCCGCCGGGAGACCGAGGTCCTCCAGCTCGTCGCCGACGGCCTGTCCAACGCCGCGATCAGCAAGCGGCTCTTCCTCAGCCAGGCGACCGTCAAATCACACCTTGTTCACATCTACGCCAAGCTGGGCGTGGACTCGCGCACGTCCGCGGTCGCCGCCGCCACCGCCCAGGGCCTGATCCGCCGCTGAACAGCGGCCCGCGGCGCCCGGCCGTCGCCGGCCGGGGTCCGCGGACCGGCGCTGTCGGTGCCGGGTGCGAGAATCGTCGGCAGCACGAAGAACGACAGCAGCACCGCTCGCGATGATCGACGATCAGGGAGACGCACCATGGCACCCGCCATCCCAGCCTCGATGGAACGGCCGCACTTCATCGGAATCGGTGGAGCCGGCATGTCGGGCATCGCCAAGATCCTCGCGCAGCGCGGCGCCCAGGTGGCGGGCAGCGACGCCAAGGACTCCGCGACCGCCCGGGCCCTGCGCGACCTCGGCGCCACGGTCCACATCGGCCATGCCGCCGGGCATCTCGCCGCCGACGCCACCAGCGTCGTGGTCTCCTCCGCGATCCGCCCCGACAACCCCGAGCTGGCCGCCGCCCATGAGCGCGGCATCCCCGTCGTGCACCGCTCCGACGCCCTCGCCTCCCTCATGGACGGCCTGCGCCCCATCGCGGTGGCGGGCACCCACGGCAAGACGACGACGACCTCCATGCTCGCCGTCTCCCTCGGCGCCCTCGGCCTCAAGCCGTCCTACGCCATCGGCGGCGACCTCGACGCCCCCGGCTCCAACGCCGAGCACGGCGCCGGCGAGATCTTCGTCGCCGAGGCCGACGAGAGCGACCGCAGCTTCCACAAGTACGCCCCCGAGGTCGCCATCGTCCTCAACGTCGAGCTGGACCACCACGCCAACTACGCCTCGATGGACGAGATCTACGAGTCCTTCGAGACCTTCGTCGGCCGCATCCGCCCGGGCGGCACCCTGGTCATCGCCGCCGACCACCCCGGCGCCCGCGAGCTGACCGCCAAGATCTCCGGCCGCTACGACATCGAGGTCGTCACCTACGGCGAGTCGCCGGACGCCGACGTCCGCATCCTCAAGGTCAACCCCCGCGGCCTGACCAGCGACGTCACCGTCACCCTGACCAGCGGCAAGATCCTGACCTTCACCGTCGCCGTCCCCGGCCGGCACTACGCCCACAACGCCGTCGCCGCCCTGGCCGCCGGCGTCGCCCTGGACCTGCCGCCGCACAACCTCGCCTCCGCCCTCGGCAAGTACACCGGCGTCAAGCGCCGCCTCCAGCTCAAGGGCGAGGCCGCCGGCGTCCAGGTCATCGACTCCTACGCCCACCACCCCACGGAGATGACCGCCGACCTGGAGGCCATCCGCGGCGCCACGGAGGGCTCGGACAGCCGCATCCTCGTCGTCTTCCAGCCGCACCTCTTCTCCCGCACCCAGGAGCTGGGCGTGGAGATGGGCCAGGCCCTGGCCCTCGCCGACGCCTCCGTCGTCCTGGACGTCTATCCGGCCCGCGAGGACCCGATCCCCGGCATCACCAGCTCCCTGATCATCGACGCCGCGCGCGCCGCCGGCGCCGTTGTCACCGCCGAGAGCGACCAGGCCGCCGTCCCGGACGTGATCGCCGGAATGGTCCGGCCCGGTGACCTTGTTCTCACCATGGGCGCGGGCGATGTGACCGACCTCGGCCCCGCCATCCTGACCCGCCTGGGCAGCTGAGCTGAGGAGGAGGCACCCCAGATGCCGTACGAGATCGACAAGCCCGATGAGCAGTGGCGCACCGAGCTGACCGCCGCCGAGTATCAGGTGCTCCGCCAGGCCGGCACCGAGCCCGCCTTCGTCGGCGAGTACACCGACACCAAGACCGCCGGTGTCTACTCCTGCCGTGCCTGCGACGCCGAGCTCTTCCGCTCCGACACCAAGTTCGAAAGCCACTGCGGCTGGCCGTCCTTCTACGACCCCAAGGACTCCGAGGCGGTCGAGCTCATCGAGGACCGATCCCACGGCATGGTGCGGACGGAGGTCCGCTGCGCGAAGTGCGGCTCGCACCTGGGGCACGTCTTCGCCGGCGAGGGCTACCCGACCCCGACGGACCAGCGGTACTGCATCAACAGCATCTCGCTGCGGCTGACGGCGGACGAGGACGCCTGACAGCCGATAGAGACGGCTGACGGACGCGACACGGGGCCGGCGGCGGACGGGGCGGATCCCCCGCCCGCCGCCGGCCCCGTCGCCGTCAGCCGTGGGCCGTCAGCCCCGCCTCACGCCGTCATGGCGATGGCCGTCACCACGAACCCGGACTCGACCAGCCACCCCCCGGTGAACTCCGTCAGCTCCTTGCCGTCGACGACGGGGCCGGGGACGAGGAGACGGGCGGTGAAGGTGGCGTCCGTCGGGTCGAGGGTCAGCAGGGCGTCCTCGAAGCCCAGCCAGCGCTGGGCGAGGGGGTACCAGGCCTTGTAGACGCTCTCCTTGGCGCTGAAGATCAGCCGGTCCCAGCTGACGTCCGGTTCCAGGTCCGCCAGATGGCGGAGCTGGGCGCGTTCCTCGGGCAGGGTGACCAGATCGATGACACCGGGGTCGTCCACGGGCAGATTGGGCTCCGCGTCCAGGCCGACGGTCACTATGTCCCGCCGACGGGCCACCGCGGCCGCGCGGTAGCCGGCGCAGTGCGTCATCGCGCCGACGACGCCGGCCGGCCACTGCGGCGCCCGGTCGCGGCCGGGCAGCAGCGGCGCGGGCGCGAAGCCCAGCCGGGACAGCGCACTGCGGGCGCAGCTGCGTACGGTGCCGAACTCCAGCTGGCGCTTGGGCACGGCCTTGGCCACCAGCGCCTGTTCCTCGGGGAACATCTCGGACAGGGGGGCGTCCTGAAAGGCCTCGGCGGTCACGATCGGCGCGGGCAGCAACTTGTCGATCATGCGTGGCTCCCGGTGACGCCGGGCGCGACCGTGGCCGGGGCGGGCAGGATCTGGACCGGGCGGCCCGGTTCGCCGGAGCGGCGCTGCCATTCCCGCGGATAGCCGAGCGACACCTCCTGATGGGGGATGCCGTCGCACATCAGCAGCCGGGGGATGTGCAGATGGCCGTAGACGACGGTGGCGGCCCGGAACCGGCGCGGCCAGTCGGCGGTCGCCTCCGTACCGCACCACAGCGCGAACTCCGGGTACCACAGCGGCCGGGTGGGTTCGCGCACCACGGGCCAGTGGTTGATCAGGACGGTCGGCAGGTCCTCCGGGACGGCGGCGAGCCGGGCCTCGGTGGCCGCCACCCGCGCCTGGCACCAGGCCTCCCGCGTCGGATAGGGATCCGGGTGCAGATGGAACTCGTCGGTGCACACCACCCCGGCCTCCTCGGCCTGGGCGAGCGCCTCCTGCTTGGTCGTCAGCCCCGGCTTGCGGAAGGTGTAGTCGTAGAGGAGGAAGAGGGGGGCGATGACCGCGGGCCCGCCGACGCCCTCCCAGATCGGATAGGGGTCCTCCGGCGTCAGGACGCCCAACTGCCGGCAGATGTCCACCAGATGCTCATAGCGCGCCACGCCGCGCAGCTGCACCGGGTCGTCCGGGGGCGTCCACAGCTCGTGGTTGCCCGGCACCCACACCACTTTGGCGAACCGGTCGCTGAGCAGGCCGAGCGCCCAGCGGATGTCGGAGACGTACTCGCCGACGTCGCCGGCGACCAGCAGCCAGTCGTCCTCGGACTGCGGTCTTAACCGCTCGACGATCTCGCGGTTCTCCTTGTAGCGGATGTGCAGATCGCTGACGGCCACCAGGGTGCCGCGCCCGCCGCCCCGTACGGAGCCGAAAGCGGGAGCGGTGGGGGCTGGGCCGGCGGCGCCGGGTTCTAGGGTGCGGATCTCATAGGTCACCATCGAAGTAAAGACGGTGTGGAGGGCAGAACGAAAGGCGGGGCGGGCGCGCAGTGGCATCCGTCACCGGGCTGGTGGTGTCGGGGGCGGCGGGGGAGCGGGTCGGGAGGCGGCGTGCGCGGACGGCGCGCCGCCGCGCCGGATGCGGGTGGCCAGCCACAGATCGAAGCGGTCGTCGGGATCGTCGAGGCGGCGGCCGGTGAGGTCCATGGCCTTGTCAAGGCGGTTGCGCACGGTGTGCCGGTGGACGCCGAGGCGGCGGCTGGTGGCGTCCCAGGCGCCGCCGGTCTCCAGCCAGGCCGCCAGAGTGGCGATCAGCTCCTCGCCGTTGTCCGCGAGATCGAGCGGACCCAGCACCGAGTCGGCGTAGCCGTGCAGCGTACGGCGGTCACCGAGGTCGAGCAGCAGCCGGCTGGACCGGCTCTGCCGGGCCTCCTCCGGCTCGCCGCTGGACCGGCTGACGGCGAGCAGACCGGCGGCCTGACGCAGCGACACCCGTACGGCTTCGGGGGCGGTGGCCGGGCCGATGCCCGCCGGGCAGTGCGGCGCGAAGCGGGCGAGCACATCGCGGATGTCCAGTTCCTCGCCGACCACCGCCTCGATGAGCCGCCCCGGCGCGCCGCCCGGCGCCGCGTCGGTGATCCGGACCAGGCCGCCGGGCATCGCCAGCGCCAGATCGGCGGCCGTCTCCTGGGCGGCGTCGGCGGTCTCGTCCCCAGGATGCCGTCCGGCACCGGCCGCACCGTCCCCGCTCACCGGCTCCACCACGACCCCCCGCACCCGCTCGGCGGTCAGCCCCACCGAGTGCAGCATGTCCCGGGCCCGGTCGGCGGACGGATCCTCGTCGGCCAGCAGCTCCGAGAGCAGCGCCGACCTGCGGCGGCGCTCCGGCTCATCGCGCAGATGCCGGCGCTCCAGCTCCAGGGACAGCAGCGAGACCAGCCCGGGGACGACCGAACGGGCGGCCTCGTCCGGGCGGCCGGTGAGCAGCAGCAGCCCGCGCAGCCGCCGCGCACCCAGCGGCTGCACCTCCAGCTGCTGTCCCGCGGCCGTACTGGACGCGCTGCCGCGCAGCCCGCGCGTGGCGACCCGCTCGATCAGCTCGCGCGCCTGCGCGGGCGGTGGGTGCTGCTCGCGCCCACCCGCCGCCAGCAGGCGCCCCAGCGGGTCGAGCACCGCGGCGCCGACCCCGGTGGCGGCCGTCCACTCCGCCAGCATCGGCCGCAGCCCGTCGCCGGCCGCCGCGGCGGCCGTCAGCCGCCGCTGGGTCGCGAACGCCCGGTGCAGCGCCGCCCGCTGCTCATCGGCCCGGGCGTCGAAGACCGCCTTGGTGACGGCGATGAACGGCACCTCGTCCGGCACCGTCAGCAGCGGCAGGCCCGTCTCCTCGGCCGCCGCCACCAGTACGTCCGGCGCCTCCTGGTACGGCAGTCCCTGCCCCAGCCCGAGCGCCAGGCACGCGGCCCCGCCCTCGGCGACGTCCCGGACGTAGGTCCGGCAGGCGGCCGGCTCCATCGGCAGCAACAGGCCGATGGTCATCAGCAGTTCACCGCCCTGCAGCCACTTGCCCGGCGTCAGCAGATCCGAGACGGTCGCCGCCTCGATCGTGCGCTCCAGCAGCCGCGGCGGCACCTCGTAGGTGACCGACAGACGGAGATCGGGCCTGGCCAGAAGGTCGGAGATACGCAGGGGCACACCCCCAGTGTCCCTCACCTACGGGCGCTGTGGGCGCTACGGGCCCGGGACCACCACCAGCCCTTAGGGACTCAGGACCACCACCGACTCCGGCGGCAGCCGCAGCACCCCGTCCGGGTCGGGGAGCCGGGCCGCGGGCCAGCCCGCCAGTGCCTGCAGACCGGTGTCCCCCTCCGCCACCGGGATCTCCGCCGTCGTGTCCCGCCCCAGGTTGACCGCCACCCGCAGCGGCCCGCGCCGCAGCAGCAGCCAGCGGGCGTCCTCGTCGAAGCGGACGTCGGTGTGGCGCGGATCGGGGTCGGTCAGCGCGGGCAGCTCGTGGCGCAGCGTCAGCAGCGTACGGTGCCAGGCCAGCAGGCGGGCGTGGGGTGCGCGGGTGGGCTCGGACCAGTCCAGGACGCAGCGGTCGCGGGTGGCCGGGTCCTGGGGGTCGGGCCAGTCGCCGCTGTCGCCCGCCCACTCGTGCGCGGCGAACTCGCGCCGCCGGCCGGCCCGTACCGCCTCCGCCAGCTCCGGATCCGTGTGGTCGGTGAAGTACTGCCAGGGGGTGGTCGCCCCCCACTCCTCGCCCATGAACAGCATCGGGGTGAACGGCGAGCACAGCACCAGCGCGGCGGCACAGGCGAGCAGGCCGGGGGGCACGCCCGCGGCGAGCCGGTCGCCGAGCGCGCGGTTGCCGACCTGGTCGTGCGTCTGGGCGTAGGCCAGCAGCCGGTACGCGGGCGTGCGGTGCAGGTCCAGCGGTGCGCCGTGCACCCGGCCGCGGAAGCTGGAGTACGTACCGTCGTGGAAGAAGCCGCCGGTCAGCGCCTTGGCGAGGGCGGTGAGCGGGGCGCGCGCGAAGTCGGCGTAGTAGCCCTGGGATTCGCCGGTGAGCGCGGTGTGCAGGGCGTGGTGGAAGTCGTCGTTCCACTGGGCGTGCAGGCCCTGGCCGCCGCGCTCCCGGGGCGCGGTGGTGTGCGGATCGTTGAGGTCGGACTCGGCGACCAGGAACAGCGGGCGCCCCAGGCGGCCGGCCAGCCCGTCCACGGCGGCGGACAGCTTGGCCAGGAAGTGCGGGGTCCGGTCGTCGTGCAGCGCGTGGACGGCGTCCAGCCGCAGCCCGTCGAGCCGGTAGTCGCGCAGCCAGGAGAGCGCACTGCCGATGAGGTAGCCGCGCACCTCGTCGGAGCCGGGCGCGTCGAGGTTGACCGCCGCTCCCCACGGCGTGTGGTGGGTCTCGGTGAAGTACGGCCCGAACTCCGGGAGATGGTTGCCCGACGGGCCGAGGTGGTTGTGCACCACGTCGAGGACGACTCCCAGGCCGAGGCCGTGCGCGGCGTCCACGAACCGCTTGAACCCGTCCGGCCCGCCGTACGGCTCGTGCACCGCCCAGGGCGCGACCCCGTCGTACCCCCACCCGTGGGTGCCCGGAAACGGGCAGACCGGCATCAGCGAGACATGGCTGATCCCCAGATCGGCGAGGTGCCGCAGCCGCGCGGCCGCGGCGTCGAAGGTGCCCTCGGGGGTGTACGTCCCGACATGCAGCTCGTAGAGGACCGCGCCGGGCAGCGGGCGACCGGACCACGGATGCCGCCAGCCGAACCGGTCGTGCTCGACGACCGCGCCGGGCCCGCCGGGGCCGTCCGGCAGCCGCGCGGCGCGCGGATCGGGGCGCGGCGGCCCGCCGTCGAGCCGGAAGGCGTAGCGGTCGCCGTCGCGGGCCGGTGCCTCGGCGTGCCACCAGCCCGCGCGGTCGCCGTCCCGCTCCATCGCGACCGGCGGTTCCCCGGCCCGGTCCCCCGCCCACTGGAGAACGACCTGCCCGGCCCTCGGCGCCCATACCTCGAACAGCACGGCCGTCCTCCTTCGATCGCGGCGGTTCCCACGAGCCAAGCATGCCGTCGCCCCACCGGACAGCCCGGCGGGGCGGGCCGGGCCGACAATGCGCCAACGCGCTGGGCCGTTCCGGGGAGTCGGCCGACGTGACCGGGTCGTCCGCCCCGCGCGCCTACATCGCCTGGACAGCGGCTCGCGGTGGCCGGACAATCACGGCATGACTTCGCTCGAGTTCCCCGCGCGTCCCGCGCGCCCGTCGGATGCCGACCGGGAACGCGCCCTCGATCTGCTGCGCGACGGCGCGGCGCAGGGACGGTTGTCCCAGGACACCTTTCTGCGGCGCCTGGAACTCGTCCTCACCGCCCAACAGCACTCCGAACTCGACCTGGCCACCGCCGACTTGGAGAGCCGCGGCAAGATCCAGGGCACGCTGCTGCGGATGGTCGGCCGGGTGTCCGCCTTCCACATCAGGGTGCGCAGGGCCTGGCGCACGGAGCGGCTGCCCAAGCTCCTGCTGCCGGAACCGGGACCGTTCCCCCTGCTCATAGGGCGTGCCCCGGGGGCGGGCCTGCGCCTGAACCACGAGACGGTCTCCCGCGCCCACGCCGAACTCCGCAGCGCAAGCAAGGGCTGGGTGCTGCGCGACCTCGGCTCCACGAACGGCACCTGCGTCAACGGCCGCCGGGTGGTCGGCGAGGTCCCCGTCGGTCCCGGCGACCACATCACCTTCGGCAGGGTGGACTACGTGCTGACGGAGCGGTAGTGCCGCCCCGCACAAGTTCGCGTGGCGAGATCGCGGCGAAGGCCGTCCCCGCCACCTGCGCGGCGTGTTGACGCTGACCTTCAGCTCACGTGCGATCGCGGCGTTGGCCGGCATGGGACTTTCCTGGCCGCGCGGGCTCTTTGCTCCGGGAACTACGCAAGGGCCGCTGCGAGCGCGGAACGCGGCTCGCGGCCCAGCAGTTGTCGCAGGTCGCCGCCGGTGCGGGACATGAATCCGGCAGCGATGGCGGAGTAGGTGCCCACCAGCATCGGCACCTGGAACGGCTTGGCGCCGGAAGCGGCGATGCGGGAGCGGGCCTGGGCGAGTGTCTCCGGCTCGTAGGCGACGTGCGGCCCGTGGGCGTGCGCCAGATCAGTGCCGCCGATGGCCTGCTCACCGACGAGTTCGTAGATGTGCCCCGCATGAGCGGCAGCTTCCACCGTCACCCGTACCGCGGCGTCGGCCAGATCCGCGCGTGCCACGGCCGCCAGTCGGCCCTTGCCGAGTGGGGCAGTGATCCGCCCATCCTCCGACGGCGCCGCCAGCCAGGCCAACAACTCTGCATAGAGGCCATTGCGCAGGATCGTCCAGCCCATGGCGCTCTGCTGGAGACGACGCTCGGTCCAGCGGTGCGGCAGCGCGTAGGGAAGGTGGTCGCCATCGGCGGTCAAGCTCGTATAGACGACATGCCTCACACCGGCCTTCTGAGCCGCGTCGATGGCACTGCCGTGCCGGGCTATGACGGTGTCGTCCTCGCCGTAGCCTGCCGAGATCATCAGCAGCACGTCCACGCCTTGGAAGCCCGTGATCAGCGTGTCGGGATCGTCGAAGTCGATGCGGCGGACAGGCAGCGGAGCCTCGAATCGCCGAGGTTCGCGCGTTCCAAGGACGGTGTCGTCGCGGTCGGCCAGCCGTTTGGCGATCAGTGTGCCCAGGGCGCCCGTGGCTCCAGTAACCAGGATCATGAAGGTCTTCCCGTTCCGGTAGGTTCTCTTCGGTAACCGGGATCATCCTGCGGGTTTGTGTCAGGGCATGTAAGGAGGCACTTCAATGTCAGTGGGGCACACGGAGGTAACCACCGAGCCCGTCGTCAGCTGCGGCGGCGCGCACGAGGACTGCGGGATCCGCGAGGTGCTCGACCGGATCGGGGACAAATGGTCGGTCCTGGTGGTGGTCGAACTGGCCCAGGGCGTACGCCGTTTCCGGCAGCTACAACGCGCCGTACCCGGTATCTCGCAGCGGATGCTGACGCTCACCGTGCGTCGGCTGGAACGGGACGGGCTTGTCACCCGGACTGTGTATCCGACCGTGCCTCCGCAGGTCGAGTACGAGCTCACAGCGATGGGCCACAGCCTCACACATCTGGTGAAAGCCCTCGCCGACTGGTCGGCAGAACACCGCGACGTCATCGCTCGAGCACGCCAAGAATGGGATGCCGAACATCCCGACTCCGGAATCCGCTGAACAAACGGCACCGGGCGCGCTTGTAGCGCACCGGGCACGGGCTTGAAGTTCACCGGGCACGCGCCTGTGGCGCACCGGGCGCGTTACTCGATGGTCAACCCGAGGCCGCTCGCCAGTGCCTTGGCCTGCGCGGGTGTGGTGAGGGCCATGATGCTGTCGTAGCTCTCGTTCTCCTCCCGTATGAAGTCCACGTAGCGGAACGCGCGGGAGTCGTCGCCGGAGTCGTCGTCAAAGTCGCCATCGGGGCACAGTGCGGCAATGGCCTCGCAGGCCGCCGCTTGGTCGAAGTAGTCGTAGCCGTCCCCGAAGTGCTCGGCCGAGACGCGGACGCGCCGGCCGTTTCGTGCGAACTCCAGGACGTCGTCGCGGGATCCGCCGATCTCTTCGCCCTCGTGGAGCGTGACGTCGGTGACGGTGACCGCGCCACCGGTGAGTGCGGCCGCGTCTTCCAGGAGGCTGGCGTAGTCCTGCTCCAGGTTGTCGATGTCGCCGACGTGAACCGAGACCGCCACGCCGAAATCCTCCAGCGCTCGCGCGGTGTCGTAGGAATCCAGCGCCTCGTGCGCGTAATTGGCGCACTCCTCGAGAACGCTCCGCACCTTCTCCGGCGGCACCATGCCGATCTCCTCAAGGACCGACCCCACACCCACGTACGTCATCGATGACATGTTCGACATGGGCTGATCCTGTCAGCCGCCGGGCTTCCTCGCGGCCGAATCCGACGGGTCGCCGAGGGGCCCTCCGGTCGGGAGCCGACCGCACTACGGCTCCCGCTCGGAGGCCCCCACCCTTGCGTCGGTCAGGGCGCCGGACAGCTCACGGCCGGAACTCGGCGGGGGCACCGACGTGGGCCGGGTCCACGAGTGCCGTGACGTCGGTCCCGGGCTCGCCGAACACCCCCTAACCCCTGTCCCCGACCGGCGCCACGTCCCGCCGTAGCGGGCGGTCGCCCGACGGATAGGACATCCACACCCCTTCGCCGTGCGTCAGCCCCGGCAACAGCCCCTCGACCTCCTGGACATGGCGGGCCGGCAGGGCGCCGGTGAGCAGCCAGGAGCGCCGGCTGCCGGAGGGCTCGCCGAGCTCCGCGCCCAGCGCGGCCAGCCGGGCGTTCACGGGTGCGAGCGCGGCGAGCGGGACCTCGGCCTCGAAGGCGTGGTACGGCTCGTACACCCGCGTGCCGGCCCGCTCCAGGGCCCGCAGCAGCACGCCGGGCGTCACCGCGCGGAAGTGCCCGGCCGTGCTGACCGGGCCGATGAAGCCGGAGCGGGTCAGCACCGCCCGGCAGTCCGTGACCGCCAGGCCGTGCGGGCCCCGCCGCAGGGTCGCCAGTACGGTCTCCTCGACGGCCTGGTGGAAGCCGTGCGGAAGCGCGCCCAGTTCGGTCTCGTAGGCGAAGACCGGGCCGGAGCCGGGGGCGCCCGGTTCGACGCGCAGTCCGACCGTGGCCCAGGGCCCGGTGTGGCCGCGCCGGGCGATCTCGTGGAGCGCCTCGCCGACGCCGCACGGCCGCTCCACGCACACCACCCGGCTCGGTGCGAACGCGGCCTCGATGCCGTACTCCTGCCGCAGGGTGGCCGCGATGATCTCCTTCTGCACCTCGCCGTGCAGCAGTACCGACGTGGCGCCGTCGGGCGCCGGGCGGACCTGTAGCAGCGGGTCCTGGTCGGCGAGCGCCAGCAGCGCGGCGCGCAACGCCGCGGCGCGCGCCGGATCGCCGGCCCGGACGAGGGTTTCGAGGGTGGGGGAGGGGAAGAGGCCGGCCTCGGTGGGAGCACCGGTGGGCGGCCCGAGGCGGTCGCCGGTCCGGACGCCCGGCAGCCCGCGGAGCACCGCGATGTTGCCCGGGGTCAGCGGCCCGTCGTCGCCGGGTGGGCGCCCGACGACGTCGAGGGAGGTGATCCGTCCGGTCAGCGGGCCGCCGGCGTCGTCCGGCGCGCCCGGACGGTGCAGCTCGATCCGCTGCCGGGGCCGCAACTCGCCCTCGTAGAGCCGGACATGGGCCGTGCGCTCGCCCCGCGGCGACTGGTGGACGGCGAAGACCGTGCCGCGGGGTGCGGTGCCCGTGACCACGGGGGCCGGTGGGATCAGCCGGACCATGCCGTCGATGAGCGTGCCGACGCCCTGGCCGCCGAGCGCCGAACCGAAGTACACCGGATGGAGCGAACCGTCGGCCGTGCGCGCGGCGAGGGCGGCGCGCAGCCCCTCCGCGGTGGGCGGCGGGCCCTCGACCAGCTGGGCCAGCACGGATTCGTCCGCCTCGGCCACCGCCTCGGCGATCCGCTCGCGGACCCCCGGGTCCTGCAAGGCGTACGGCACCGAGCGCGCCCTCGGGGTGCCGAGGCCGGTCACCGCGGTCATGGGGACGGCGACCGGCGTCAGCAGGCGGCGGATGTCCGCGAGCAGCGCCTCGCCCCGGGCGCCGACCCGGTCGATCTTGTTGACGAAGAGCAGCGTGGGTAGCCGCAGCCGCCGCAGTGTCCTCATCAGCACCCGGGTCCGGGCCTGGACGCCCTCCACCGCGGACAGCAGCAGCACGGCGCCGTCGAGCACCCCCAGGG
Organism: Streptomyces sirii; assembly: GCF_045690365.1. Lineage (NCBI taxonomy): Bacteria > Bacillati > Actinomycetota > Actinomycetes > Kitasatosporales > Streptomycetaceae > Streptomyces > Streptomyces sirii. The sequence goes on from NZ_CP147982.1 coordinate 7,099,040, forward strand.
CGCGCTCGACCTCCGCGATGAAGTCCGAGTGCCCGGGGGTGTCGATGAGGTTGATCTGGACCTCGCCGACGGTGAAGGAGGCGACGGCCGAGCGGATGGTGATGCCGCGCTGCCGCTCCAGCTCGCCGGTGTCGGTACGGGTGCTGCCGGCGTCGACGCTGCCGAGCCGGTCGATGGCGCCGGTGTCGAACAGCAGCCGCTCGGTGAGGCTGGTCTTACCTGCGTCGACGTGGGCGAGAATCCCGATGTTCAGGGTGTGTGGGGGAAGCATGGAAGGTGGATTCCTCAAGAACGGTCGTCCGGACGGGGCGATGGGTCGTTCCGAGGAATCCGCGCATTCCGTGCTCCTGCTTCAGGGATGGTCGTGCCGACCGGGCCATGTTGACCATCGGGGCGCTCCCGCGCAACCGAATTGATCGTCCGGTCCGCGGGGGCACCCCCGTCCGCTCAGTGCTGGTGCAGACCGCGGCCCGCCAGCGTCAGGAAGGCCTCGCCGACCGCCTCCGACAGGGTCGGGTGCGCGTGGACGTGCCGGGCGACGTCGGAGGGTTCGGCGTCCCAGGCCACGATCAGCTGACTCTCCGAGATCATCTCCGAGACGTGCGGCCCGACGAGATGGACGCCGAGCACCACACCGGTGGCCTCGCCGCCCGCACCGTCGGCCGCCGCGATCACCTTCACCATGCCGCCCTGACCGTGCACCATGCCCTTGGCGGTGGCGGCCAGCGGCATCGAGTTGACCTTGATCTCCAGACCGCGGGCACGCGCCTCGGCCTCGGTCAGACCGACCGACGCGGTCTGCGGCGAGGAGTACGTCACCCGCGGGACGGTCGCGTAGTCCACCGGCCGGGTGGGGACGCCCGCCAGCGTCTCGGCCACCAACAGGCCCTCCTCGAAGGAGGCGTGGGCCAGCCCCAGCGACGGCGGCGGCAGCAGGTCGCCGACCACGTGGATGCCCGGTACGGCGGTCTCCAGCCGCGACCAGTCCGCCGGCACGACGAACCCCCGGGCGTCCGTGGACAGTCCGGCGGCCTCCAGGTCGAGCCCGTCGCTCACCGGGGCGCGCCCCACCGCGACCAGCAGCCGCTCCGCCTCGACCACCAGCTCCTCGCCCCCGGCGGTGGTCACGGTGGCCCGCACGCCGTCCGGCAGCAGCTCGGTGCCGGTGAGGGTGGCGCCCGTACGGATGGCGATCCCGCGCTTCTTCAGACCGCGCGCCAGGTGGCGGCCGACGTCCTCGTCCTCCAGCGGGAGCAGCCGCTGTGCTGCCTCGACGAGCGTGACCTCGGCGCCCATGGAGCGGTGGAACGAGGCGTACTCGACGCCGATCGCGCCACCGCCCAGGACCAGCACGGACGCCGGGAGTTCGGCCGCGAAAAGGGCGTCGTCGCTGGTCACGACCCGTCGGCCGTCCGCTACCAGGCCGGGGAGCAGACGCGGCCGGGAGCCGGTGGCCAGGACGATGCCGCGCCGGGCGGTGATGTCCCCGGCGCCCTCGATGTGGACCGTACGCGGACCGGTCAGCCGCGCCGAGCCCTCGACGACCCGCACCCGGGCCGTCGACAGGTGTCCCGCCACGCCCTGGTGGTTGCGGGCGACGATGGTGTCGCGGGTGGCCACCAGCGCCGGCCAGTCCAGGCCGTCGACGGTGGCCTTGACGCCCCACCGCTCGCGGGCCTCGGCGATGCCGTCCACCAGCTCGGCGGCGTGCAGCATGGCCTTGCTGGGGATGCAGCCGCGGTGCAGGCAGGTGCCGCCGATCAGGTCGCGCTCGGCCAGGACCACCCGCAGGCCCAGGGACGCGGCGCGCAGAGCGGTGCTGTAGCCGCCCGTGCCGCCGCCGATGACGATGACGTCTGTGGTGTTGGAGTCTGTCTCACTCATGCGATCAGGCATGGGTTCAGGCTCCGCCCACCTGCGGCGATGAGTCCAAGGCAATGTTTCTATGGTGGTGATGAAGGGTCTTCATGGAAGGCCGGGCGTACGGCGGGGAGGGGCGGGGCGATGAGCCTGCGGCAGATGGAGTATCTGGTGGCGGTCATCGAGGAGGAGTCCTTCACCCGCGCCGCCGAGGCGCTGCACGTCACCCAGTCCGCGCTCTCGCACCAGATCAAGGCGCTGGAGCGGGAGGTCGGCGGCCCGCTCTTGGAGCGGATGCCCCGCGGGGTGCGGCTGACGGCGATGGGACGGGCCTACTTCCCGCACGCCGAACTCGCCGTCCGCAGCGCCCGGCAGGCCCGCCGCGCCGCGCTGGCCGCGAACGGTGCACAGAGCGGCGAACTGCATATCGCGACGGTGCACGCGCAGGCGATCGGGGTGCTGCCGGAGGTCTGCGCACGCTGGACCCGCGAGCGCCCCGGTGTGCGCCTGGTGCTCCACGAGTACGCCACCACCGAGGAGTTGGAGGAGCACATGGCGCGCGGCGTCGCCGACATGGCGCTCGGGCCGGGCCCCAAGGACTGGCAGGGTCCGGTCACCGTCGTGGGGCGGGAGCGGATGGTCCTGGTCGTGCCGCGCGGCGATCCGCTCGCCGCCCGCGAGTCGGTACGGCTGGCCGAGCTGGCCGACCGGCCCTGGGTGCGGTGCAGCCTGGAGCCGATGATCGAGGGCCGGCGCTGGCTGGACCTGGAGTGCGAGCGGGTGGGCTTCACCCCGCGTACCGCCGTCCGCACCCAGCACAGCTCGACCGCCGTGCGGATGGCGTCGGCGGGCGTCGGCGTGCTGCTCACCGCGGCCCATGAACTGCGCGGCCTGGACTGCGCGTCGGTGCCCACCGATCCGCCGTGGCGGCGCGAGATCACCGTCTTCTCGCGCGTCGAACTGACCGGTGCCGCCGCGGAGTTCACCGAGCTGCTGCGCTCGGCCGACGCGGCCGGGGGCGAGGGCCGCCGACCCGACCGGACGGGGCCGCACCCCGGCTGACGGGACGTCACTCGCGCACGAGCAGTGCCACCGGCGACTCCTCCAGCAGCTCGCTCAGCCCCACCACCGCGCCGCCCGGCAGCTCCCGTCCGCTCAGCAGCTCGCGCCACGTTCCCCCGGAGGGCAGTCGGAGCCCGGTGTCCCACCAGCCACCGGTCTCCACCAGGCGCAGCGACAGCCGGGTCACAGCCGTCAGCACCCGCCCGCCACGGCAGAACGCCACACAGTGCTCGGCGGCCGGCCCCTCGGCCTCCGCCGGCTCGTAGTCCGCGGCGGCGCCGAACCACTCGGGGTGCTCGCGCCGCAGCCGCAGCGCCGCGGCCGTCAGCCGCAGCTTCTCGCCGTCCAGATCGCGCGGCGCGGCCCCGCCGTCCAGCTCGGCGAGCAGCTCCGGACGGAACCGGGCGGGCCGCCGGTTGTCCGGGTCGACCAGCGCGGCGTAGCCCAGCTCGGTGCCCTGGTAGAGGTCGGGGACGCCGGGCATGGTCAGGTGCAGCAGCGTCGCACCCAGCACGTTGGCACGGATGAACGGGGCCAGCTCCTCGCCCAGCGCGGCGAGCGGGGCGGCCGGGGGACCGCAGGGCCCGCCCAGGACGAACTCCGCCACCGCCTCCTCGTAGTCCGCGTTCCGCTCGGTCCACGAGGTGCGCAGCCCGGCCTCCCGTACGGACTTCAGGACCGCGTCCGCGACCCTCCCCCAGCCGTCGCCGGGAGGCGCCCCCATCGCCGCGGGCTCCTCGGCGGGCACGCCCAGGCCGAACGCGGTCTGCCAGGCGAGCCAGGACACCATCGGGTCAGCCGGGCCCGCACCGTCCATCGAACCTGCCGCGGCCCCGCACACCGCCGCCTCACCCATCGCGCCGAGCGCGTCCCGCCACCGGTCCGGGCACTCCGACAGCACCGCGATCCGCGCCCGCACATCGGCGCTGCGCTTGGTGTCGTGCGTGGAGAGCACCGTGGCCGTCGCCGGCCAGTCCCGCTGGATCCGGGCGCAGTAGGCGTGGAAGGCCGCAGGGCTCCGCGCCGGCTCCCCGGGGTCGCCGCCGACCTCACAGGCCGACAGCAGCACCGGGTAGCGGTAGAAGGCGGTGTCCTCGACGGACTTGGCGCGCAGCGCGGACGCGGTCTGGGCGAAGCGGGCGGCGAAGTCGGCGCGGTCCGCTTCGTGCCGCTCCGGAGTGCCTCCTTCCGGGGCGGCCCCCTCCGACCCGACGGCCTGCGCTTCCCGCTCCGCCTCGTCCGGCCGGCGGCCCAGCGCCAGATCGTGGACCAGGTCCACCGCGCGCGCCTCCTCGGGCACCCGGAACGCGCCGCGCGCCCGCACCGCCGCCCGCCCCAGCATCGCCGCGTCCGGCACCGCCTGCGTCGCGTCGGCGGCGTACGGCCGGTAGACCGGCAGCCGCACCAGCAGCTCCCGGATCGCCTGCCGCAGCGCCCAGGGCGCGTGGTCACCGGGCCGCGGGTCGCGCGCGCTGATCCGCGCGGCGGTCCGCACCAGCCGCTCGACCTCCGCGGCCAGATCGTGGGTGACGACCTCGTACGCGGCCCGGCGCACGGTCTCCTCCCAGTCGCCCCCCTCGTCGGCCAGGGGGGTGACGAAGTCCCGGTAGTGGGAGAAGAGCCGCCCGGAGCCCTGCGGGCAGACGAAGAGCCCGTCGATGTGCCGCAGCGCGTCATAGCCCGTCGTGCCGGCGCAGGCCCAGCTCGCGGGCAGCCGCTCGTCGCCGCTGAGGATCTTCTCGACGACGGTCCAGCGGCCGTCGGTCGCCTTGTGCAGCCGGTCCAGATAGCCGCTGGGGTCCACCAGGCCGTCCGGGTGGTCGATCCGCAGCCCGTCGATGACGCCGTCACGGACCAGCCGCAGCGCCGTGTCATGGGTGGCCGCGAAGACCTCGGGATCCTCGACCCGCACCCCGATGAGCTCCGAAATGGTGAAGAAGCGGCGGTAGTTGAGCTCGCTGCGGCCCAGCCGCCACCAGGCGAGGCGGTACCACTGCGCCACCAGCAGGCGCGGCAGCGGCAGGTCCTCGGTACCGGGACGCAGCGGGAAGGCGTGCGCGTGATAGCGCAGCACCCCGTCCTCGGCGTCGACGCGGAAGTGCCGCGCCTCGTCGCCGAGCGGCCCGTGGAGCACCGGCAGCAGCAGGCGCCCGCCGTGCCCGCCGTCCCAGTCGATGTCGAACCACCGCGCGTACGGGGACGCCGGCCCGTCGCGCAGCACCTCCCACAGCGGGCCGTTCAGCGCCACCGGCTCCGGCACGGACATATGGTTCGGCACGATGTCGACGACCAGCCCGAGCCCGTGCGCACGGGCCGTCGCCGCCAGCGCCCGCAGCCCCCGCTCACCGCCCAGCTCGGCCCGTACCGCCGAGTGGTCGACCACGTCGTAGCCGTGTGTGGACCCCGGCACCGACTCCAGCACCGGGGAGAGATGCAGATGGGAGACGCCCAGCGAGGCCAGATGGGGGACGGCCCGCTCGGCGGCGGCGAACGGGAAGTCCGGCTGGAGCTGCAGCCGGTAGGTGGCGGTCGGCGACGGACTCGATGGCTGCGTCATGGGAACACCCGTACCCCGCCCGGAGCCCGATGTGTCATCTCCTTCCGGCATTGTCATCACCCGAGCGCTTCCGCCTGCCGGCCCCGGCCCGACCGGTCCATGCGGCGACGGGGGGTGAACTAGTCTTCGATCCACGCACTCCGACGGAACCGCGAAGAAGTGATACGGCGTGGACGAACGGCTGCCCGGGATCGCGGCGAAGCTGGCGCTCGTCCGCAAACTGCCGGGCCGGGCACGCTCCATGGGGGAGGAGACGCACCGCTTCCGGCTCGGCCCGCCCCTGCCCGAGTCCCGGATAGCGGACTTCGAGCGCGAGCACGGCATCCGGCTGCCCGAGAGCTACCGCGGCTTCCTCACCACGATCGGCCACGCCGGCGCCGGACCGCACCACGGCCTGGCGCCCCTGGACGACTGGGACCACCTCGTCCTCGGCCGGATCCCGCCCGGTCACCTCGCCGCCCCCTTCCCCCTCTCGCCCACCGACCCCCCGGACCCGGACTGGCACGAGGTGCCGGGCGACGACGACGCCGAGCCCTACCCCGGCCTGATCACGCTCACCGGCAGCGGCTGCTCCCTGTACACCGCCCTCGTGGTCTCCGGCCCCGCCCGCGGACGCGTCGTCAACGTCTGCGTCGAGCTGCGGCCGCCCGACTTCTGCCACGACACCGACTTCCTCGCCTGGTACGAGAGGTGGCTCGACGAGACCCTCGACGGAATGGACACTTCCGGCTTCGACCGCTCGCTGCCGTTCGACCAGCCGGTGCTGGTGTCCGTACTGCGCGACGCGCCGGACCCCCGGCGGCGGTATGCGGCCGCCTGGACACTGGGCCGCTACCCGGGGCCCGTACCCGCCGTCAGATCGGCGCTCCGGGCCGCCGCCGTCGCCGACGCGGCCGCCGAGGTGCGCGAGGCGGCCGTCATCGCGCTGGGCCGTCGCCCGGACCCCGCCGACGAGCCCGCGCTCATCCGGGCCCTGTCGGACGCCCACGCCGCTACCCGTGGCGTCGCGCTCTCCGTGCTGTCCCGCCGGGGCACCGCCTGGTACGCCCGGGCCCGCGCCCTGCTCGCCGACCCCTCCCCGGAGGTGCGCCATACGGCCGCCCGGGTTCTGGACGACTCCGGCGTGCTCACCGAGCAGGACCTCGCACCGCTGCTCGCCGACCCCGACCGGTCGGTCCGCTCGATGGCCGCCTGGCGGCTGGAATCCCTCTGACCGGACGCCCCGCGGCTACGCCGGCCGTTGCAGCACCAGCAGGCTCCGGCCGATCAGCGTCAGCCGGTCGCCGGCCTTGACCTTGGCACCGTCGCCGTCGGCCACCCCCTCCGGCCGGTCGGTGTCGACCACGACCTGCCACTGCCGGCCGAGGTGCTCGGGGATGACGAACTCCTTCTCCTGGTCGTGGGCGTTGAACATCAGCAGGAACGAGTCGTCGGTGATCGGCTCACCGCGCGGACCCGGCTCGGAGATCGAACTGCCGTTGAGGAAGACGGTCAGCGACTTGGCGTGCACCGACTGCCAGTCGCGCGGCCCCATCTCCCCGCCGCCGGCCGTGAACCACGCGATGTCCGACAGCTCGTCGTGGGTGCCCTCCATGGGGTGGCCCTGGAAGAACCGCCGGCGCCGGAAGACCGGGTGGTCGCGCCGCAGCCACACCATCTGCCGGACGAACGCCAGCAGCGCCCGCTGCTCCCCGTCCGCCTCCGCTGCCTCCTGCGGCCCGGCCGCCTCATCCGCCTCATCCGCCCCGTCCGGGGCGTCGGTCGCCCGCGGTTCGGCGCCCGCGCCCGGCCCGCCCTGCGGCCAGTGCACCCACGACAGCTCGTTGTCCTGGCAGTAGGCGTTGTTGTTGCCGTGCTGGCTGCGCCCGAACTCGTCGCCGTGGCTGAGCATCGGCACGCCCTGCGACAGCATCAGCGTGGCGAGGAAGTTCCGCATCTGCCGGGACCGCAGCCGCCGCACCGAGGGATCGTCGGTCGGGCCCTCGGCGCCGCAGTTCCAGGACCGGTTGTAGCGCTCGCCGTCGCGGTTGTCCTCGCCGTTGGCCTCGTTGTGCTTGTCGTTGTACGAGACCAGGTCGCCCAGCGTGAAGCCGTCGTGGCAGGTCACGAAGTTCACCGAGGCCAGCGGCCGCCGCCCGTCCTCCTGGTAGAGGTCCGACGAACCCGTCAGCCGGGACCCGAACTCCGCCAGCGTGCGCGGTTCGCCCCGCCACAGATCCCGCACGGTGTCGCGGTACTTGCCGTTCCACTCGGTCCACAGCGGCGGGAAGTTTCCCACCTGATAGCCGCCCTCGCCGACGTCCCACGGCTCGGCGATCAGCTTCACCTGACTGACGACCGGGTCCTGGTGCACCAGGTCGAAGAACGACGACAGCCGGTCGACCTCGTGGAACTGCCGGGCCAGCGTCGCCGCCAGATCGAAGCGGAAGCCGTCCACCCGCATCTCCTGCACCCAGTAGCGCAGCGAGTCCATCACCAACTGGAGCACATGCGGGCTGCGCATCAGCAGCGAGTTCCCGGTGCCGGTGGTGTCCATGTAGTACTGCCGGTCGTCCGACAGCCGGTAGTAGGAGGCGTTGTCCAGCCCCCGGAACGACAGCGTCGGACCGAGATGGCTGCCCTCGGCCGTGTGGTTGTAGACCACGTCGAGGATCACCTCGATGCCGGCCTGGTGCAGCGCCCGCACCGCGGTCTTGAACTCCAGCACCTGTTGCCCGCGGTCGCCCCAGGACGCGTAGGCGTTGTGCGGGGCGAAGAAGCCGATGGTGTTGTAGCCCCAGTAGTTCGTCAGCCCCGCGTCCACCAGCCGGTGGTCCTGGACGAACTGATGCACCGGCATCAGCTCCAGGGCGGTCACCCCCAGCCCCGTCAGATGGTCGATGATCGCCGGGTGCGCCAGCGCCGCATAGGTGCCGCGCAGCTCGTCGGGCAGGTCCGGGTGGAGCATCGTCAGGCCCTTCACATGGGCCTCATAGAGCACCGTCTCGTGGTAGGCGGTGCGCGGCGGGCGGTCGTCACCCCAGTCGAAGTAGGGATTGACCACCACCGACGCCATGGTGTGCGGCGCCGAGTCCAGGTCGTTGCGCACCTCGGGGCGCCCGAAGTGGTAGCCGTAGACCGCCTCGTCCCAGTCGATCCGGCCGCTCATGGCCCGTGCGTACGGGTCGAGGAGTAACTTCGCCGAGTTGCAGCGCTGCCCCCGCTGCGGCTCGTAGGGGCCGTGCACCCGGAAGCCGTAGCGCTGCCCCGGCATCACCCCCGGAAGGTACGCGTGCCGCACAAAGGCGTCGCTCTCGCGCAGCTCGACGGCGGTCTCCGAACCGTCGTCGTGCAGCAGACACAGTTCGATGCGCTTCGCGGCCTCGGAGAACACCGCGAAATTGGTGCCCGCCCCGTCATAGGTGGCACCCAGTGGATACATCTGTCCCGGCCAGACCTGCATGCGTAGACTCTTCCACTTTCTCGTCGGGCCCTGCGGCGACTCCACGACACACGCCCGCGGACCGAAGCAAAATCTTCCGCAGGCAGTCGCAACTTGTCGTACACGGCGGTCTTTTCCTGGGATCTCGGCTGAATAGTGGGCAACCTGTCGCGATGTCGGTTCGTCCTATTGGACGTCCTACAGGAGGACTGACGGGGGATCCGAGAATGCGTGTCACGGAATGTGACAGCAGGGGGGAACCGTGCACCAACTGATGCATCGCCACCTCGGCAAGGTCGTCGCAGGCGCCGCCATCGCGCTGACGGGCACCGCCGTCATGGTGGCGGTCACCCTGCCCGCCGGCGCCGGCGCGGACGACGCGAGCAGCGCCCGGCCCGCCGCGGCCGGCGCGGCCGCACCGGGGCGCGACCCGGGGCAGCCGCCGCCCGGTGTCGTCGAGCAGGTCCGCGCCCAGGGGGAGCGCGGCCAGGGACGCGACCCGCTCACCGACGACGAACTGCGCCGCGCCCGGGAGCTGGCGCTGCCGCGCCCCGTGCGCGGCGTCGCCAAGGACGTCACCGGCAAACCGGGGCCCGAGCCGCTCACCACCGACCTGGCCGAACTCGGCCCGTCGGAGGTGGGGCTCGCCGACCCGCCGCGCCGGGCGAACGTCTCGTACTACGACTACGCGAGCGACCGCTACATCACCAAGACCGTCAACCTCACCACCTCGAAGGTGGAGTCGACCGACACCCAGCGCGGTGTCCAGCCGCCGCCCAGCCACGACGAGGCCGTCGAGGCGGCGCGGCTGCTGATCGCCGCCCCGCTCGGCTCCGGGCTGCGCCAGGACTACCGCGACGCGACCGGGCGCGACCTCACCGGCCCCGGTCCGCTCGCCGTGACCGGCTTCGTCTACCGGGGGCGCGCGGAGGGCGACGCGCCCGGCGCCCTCGCCGACTGCGGGGAGCACCGCTGCATCCGCCTCTTCACCAAGGTCAAAAACGGTCAGTGGATCGACACCCGCCGCTTCGTCATCGACCTCAGCGCCCGCACCGTCGGCCGCCTGGGCTGACCGTGCCGAGCGAGCCCGCCATCGACGTCCACTCCTTCGCACAGGAGCCGCCACCATGCGCCTAAGACGCACCACCGGCACTTCGACCCACCGCCCGTACCGGCGCACCGCCGCCCTCGCCGCGGCCCCGCTGCTCGCCGCGACCGCCCTGCTGACCGGTCCGGCCGCCCAGGCCGCCCCCGAGGCCCCCGCCGCGCCCGCCCCCGCCCCCCAGTGCAGCGCCTCCTACCGCATCACCCAGGCGCTCGACGGCGGCACGGTCTGGCGGATGTGCTGGCACTACGAGGGCAACGCCGGCCTGGTCCTGGACGACATCTCCTACCAGCCCAAGGGCGAAAGCGCCCCGATCAAGGTGCTCACCACCGCCAAGCTCGCCCAGATCCACGTCCCCTACGACGACGGCACGAACGAGTACGACGACCTCACCGGCCAGGGCTTCGCCCAGGGCCTGCAGAAACTCGCCCCCGCCGAATGCCCCGGCGGCACCATCAAGACCGTCAAGGTGCCCGGCGCCTGGGACCCCGCGCACCCGGAGGTCGGCGGCCTGTGCGCCACCACCCGGGCCCGCGGCCACGCCTACCGGCTGGGCACCTACCCCGGCGAGAACACCAAGACCTACCAGCTCCAGGGCAACGACCTGCTGCTCTACACCGTCAACAAGGTCGGCTGGTACGAGTACATCACCGAATGGCGGTTCGCCGGCGACGGCACCATGACCATGCAGGTCGGCGCCACCGGCACGGTCTCACCGGGCGACTACGACGCCGGCGACGGCCGCGGTATGCCGATCGGCAAGGGCGCCAAGGACTACGCCACCAGCCACAGCCACAATGTCTTCTGGCGGCTGAACTTCGGCCTGGACGGCTCCTCCGGCAACAAGGTCGAGCAGTTCGACTCCGCCACCACCACCCGCCCTGGCGGCCGCACCCCCACCATCCGCACCACCCGCACCCCCGTCACCAAGGAGCTGGCCGGGGACGCGGGCCCGATGCGCTGGTGGCGCGTGGTGAGCGCCACCGGCAAGAACAAGGACGGCCATCCGCGCTCGTACGAGATCGTGCCGGGGCACACCAGCAAGTACACCGGCCGCAGTTACACCAAGCACGACATCTATTTCACCGACTACAAAAAATGTGAGCAGTTCGCCAGCAACAACCTGGCCAACTGCGGCGCCCGCGGCGGCAAGAGCATCGACGCCTGGGTCAACGGCCAGCCGCTGAAACACCCCATCGCGTGGGTCAACATCGGGTTCCACCACATCGCCAGGGATGAGGACCAGGAGCCGATGCCCGTCCACTGGCAGGGCTTCCAGCTGGCTCCGCGCGACGTCACCGCTATGAATCCGCTCACTCCGCCCGCGCTGTCCGGTCACAACGGGCACTATGAATAAGGGGAGTTGACAGCCGACTCGACTCATCCTGCTGCACCGTCTCCCGCACCGCAGTAGTCTGCCTTGATCGTTGGCACGGGGGTTCGGGAGGCGGTGGCAGGTGAGCGGCGGGCTGGAGTTGCCCCCTGGTGACGAGAGTCACGAGGCTCAAGAAGGCGGCTCCGTCGACGCACCGCCCGGCGCGGTGTCCCTGGCACGACCGCTGGAGATCGGGGCGGAGCTGGACTGGGGCGCCGACGCCTGGAGCGAGGTGCGTACCCGGGCCCGCCGGGCCGGTCGTGCCTACATCTGGCTGAATCTCGTGGAGCAGCGGCTGCGGGCCGTGGTCGCGGCGGTCCTGCGGCCCATCTACGAACCGGTGCACGGCGACGAATGGGTCGTCGCCGCGGCCGGCCCCGCCGGGCAGGAGTGGGTGCAGCGCGCGGTCGCCGTCCGCGAGGTCAGCCGCCGCAAGGGCTACCTCCTCGACCCCGCGGACGACAACATCGTCAGCTTTCTGACGCTGCCGCAACTCCGCGAACTGATGGTCCAGCACTGGCCCTGCTTCGAGCCGTACTTCGACGACCGCCGCGAGGTCGAGCTGGCCCTCGACGAACTGGAGGTCGCCCGCAACATCGTCTCCCGCAACCGCGCGCTGTCGCAGACCGTCCTCGCCCAGGCCGAGCGCGCCTCCGCCCGGCTCCTGGACATCCTCGGTTCCGGCACCGGCACCCGGATCTCCGGCCGGCTGCCGATCGACGCCGTGGAGGACCTGGTCGGCGACCGCTACGCCGATGTCGTCGGCGTGCACCCCGACCGGGTCCGCCTCCAGCGGCAGCTGCCCGCCGAGGACCTCTTCGGCGGCGCCCGCCGCCTCGACGCCGTCGGCATAGGACTGAACCTCCTCGTCCAGAACTACTCCGGCCGCCGCCTGGTCCGGCTCGCCGAATCCGGCTGCCGGGTCCGGCTGCTCTTCCTCAACCCCGCGAGCAGCGCGGTGCGTCGCCGGGAGCGCGAAATCGGCCTGAAGAAGGGCGAGATGAGCCGCTCCATCGAGATGAACATCCTCCATATGCGACGGGTGCGCGCCCGGCTGCGGGACCCCGGCGCCTTCGAGATCCAGGTCTTCGACGAGACCCCGCGCTTCACCGCCTACCTCGTCGACGGCGACGGCGCCGACGGCCTGGCCGTCGTCCAGCCCTACCTCCGCAAGAGCCGGGGCATGGAGTCGCCCGTCCTGGTGCTGCGCGGCGGAGCCCGCGAGGTCGTCCGCCAGGACGCCCGCGACGGCGACCACGGCCTCTTCGAGACCTACCGGGAGGAATTCGAGAGCATCTGGGCGGATTCGCGGCCGGTCTCCTGACCGCCTCGTACGGTTGACGCATGCAATTCCGCGTACTGGCCCCGCTGGACGTGCGGACCGCCGACGGCCGTCGCGCCCCCGTCCCGGAGAAGAAGGTACGGGCGTTGCTCGCCGCGCTCCTCGCGCACCGTGGCCACCCGGTCTCCGCGACCCGACTCATCGACCACCTCTGGGGCCGGCGGCCGCCCGCGAACCCGACCGCCTCCCTCCAGAGCAAGGTCTCCCAGCTGCGCCGTGCCCTGGACGCCGCGGAGCCCGGCGCCCGGAAACTGGTGACGGCGACCCCGCCCGGATACCGGCTGGACATCCCGGCCGACGCCCTGGACGCCGGCCGCTTCACCGCCTTGACGGCCCGTGCCCAGGCGGCCGCCACCGCACGGGAGCGGGCCGGACTGCTCGGCGAAGCCCTGGCCCTGTGGCACGGGCCCGCCTTCGCCGGATTCGCCGACGACGACCTGGTGCGCCCGGTGGCCGAGGACCTGGAGGAGCAGCGGCTGACCGCCCTGGAGGAGCGGGCCGCGGCACGCCTGGAGCTGGGCGAGCACACCGCGCTGACCGGCGAGCTGGCCGCCCTGGCGGCCCGGTACCCGCTCCGCGAACGGTTGCGTGCGCTGCAGCTGACCGCCCTGTATCGGGACGGACGGCAGAGCGAGGCGCTGGCCGCGTACGGCGCCGTACGCGCACAACTGGCCGAGGAACTGGGGGTGGACCCCGGTCCCGAGCTGACCGCGGTCCATCAGGCGATCCTGCGGCAGGAGCCCTGGGAGGCGAGCGGCGCGGACGCCGGACGCACCGTGACCACCGGGGGCGCGACGGGGGCGGCCGCCGGCCCCGCCTCGCGCCCGCGCACCAACCTCCCCACCCCCCTCACCGAACTCCTCGGTCGCCAGGACGCCGTCCACCGGGTCGGCCGGCTCCTCGCGGCCGACCGCCTGGTGACGCTCACCGGCCCCGGTGGCGTGGGCAAGACCCGGCTCGCCCTGGAGACCGCCGGCCGGTCGTCCGACGCCTTCCCGGACGGTGTCTGGCTCGTGGAACTGGCCGCGCTGAGCCGCCCGGACGACGCCACGGGCGAGCGCGCGGGCAAGTGCACCGCCGCCGAGATCGCCGAGGCCGTGCTGGCCGTGCTCGGCATCCGGGAGGGCGCCGCGGCCGGCCCGGTGGCGGAGCGGCTCGTCGGCGCGGTACGGGGCAAGCGCCTGCTGCTCGTCCTGGACAACTGCGAGCATGTCGTCGAGGCGGCCGCCGAGGTCACCGCCGCGCTGCTCGCCGCCGCGCCGGAGGTCCGGGCGCTGGTGACCGGCCGGGAACCGCTGGGCCTGGCGGGCGAGGTGGTGTGGACCGTACCGCCGCTGGAGCCGGCCGGCGCCCGCGCGCTGTTCGCCGCCCGCGCGAGCGCTTCCGACCCCGGCTTCGTGCTGGACGCGGACACCGCACCCGCCGTGGCGGAGATCTGTCGCCGCCTGGACGGCATCCCGCTCGCCCTGGAGTTGGCCGCCACCCGCGTACGCGCGCTGGGCGTAGGCGAGTTGAGCGCCCGGCTGGACGACCGGTTCCGGCTGCCGGCGGCCGGCCGACGCGGTGCGCCCGCCCGGCAGCAGACGCTGCGCGCGATGATCGACTGGAGCTGGGAGCTGCTGTCCCGCCCCGAACGCACCGTGCTGCGCAGGCTGGCGGTACAGGCGGACGGCTGCACCCTGGAGGCCGCCGAGACGGTCTGCGCGGGCGACGGCATACGACGGGACGAGGTACTGGATCTGCTGGTCCGTCTTGTGGACCGCTCTCTGGTCGCGGTGGCTCCCACGCCGTACGGAGTCCGCTACCGCCTGCTGGAGACGGTGGGGGCGTACTGCCTCGAACGCCTGCGGGAAGCCGGTGAGCTGAGCGGGGTACGCCGCCGCCACCACGACTACTACACCGAACTGGCCGAGCGCGCCGCGCCGTTGCTGTACGGGGCCCAGCAGCGGCAGTGGCTGGAGCGGCTCGACCAGGAGGCCGCGAATCTGCGGGCGGCGCTGGACGGCTGGGTCCGCGGCGGCGCGGCCGACCGTGCGCTGCGCCTGGTCGACGCGTTGGCCTGGTACTGGTTCCTGCGCGGCCGGCTCGCGGAGGCGGGCCGCTCGCTGGCGGCGGCACTCGCGGTCCTCGCGTCGCCCGGTGCGGACCCCGAGGGGGACGGCACCACGGCCTCCGCGGGGCGCCGGCTGCGGGTGGCCGCCTGGCAGGTCGGGATGGCGTCGCTGGCGGGCGGCGACGCCGACCCCGTGGGGCGGGCGGCCGCCGTGCTGCGGCGCTACGAGGAGCGCGAGGAGCCGCGGGACCGGGCCTGGGCCCAGTGGTTCCTGGGGTACGCCCAGGTGGGCCTCGGCGACAGTGCGGTGGCGGCGCGGCGGGTGTCGGACGCGCTGACCGCCTTCCGGGCGCTGGGCGACCGCTGGGGCACCGCCGCGGCGCTGAGCGGCCGCGCCCGGCTGGCCGGCGGCAAGGAGCCGGCCGCGCGCCGCCGTGACGCCGAGGAGAGCGCCGCGCTCTTCGGCGAACTGGGCGATCGCTGGGGGCAGTTGCAGGCGGCCGACGCGCTCGGCGCGATCGCGGAGATCACCGGCGACTACGCCCGGGCGGCCGGGCTCCATCAGGACGGGCTGCGGATCGCCGAGGAGCTCGGCCTGGGGATCCAGGCCTCGTACCAGCTCTCCGGCCTGGGCCGGATCGCGCTGCTGACCGGTGATACGGCCGGTGCCCGGGACCTCCACGAGCGGGGCCGGCGGCTGGCCGCCGAACACGCGCACCGGCGCGGCGAGATGTTCGCCGAGACCGGACTCGCGCTCGGCGCCAGAAGGGAGGGCCGCCTCGACGACGCCGAGGCGCAGCTGCTGCCCTGGCTGGAGTGGTGCCGCGACCGGGACGGCGACCCCGGTACCGCCTTCGTCCTGGCCGAGCTGGGTTTCGTGGCGGAGCTGCGGGGCGATGCGCCGACCGCCCGCCGCCGCCACCTGGACGGCTTCGCGGCGGCCCGCGCCACCGCCGACCCGCGTGCCGTCGCGCTGGCACTGGAAGGCCTGGCCGGTGCCCAGGCACTGGTCGGCCGCTTCGCCTCCACGGCCCGGCTGTTGGGCGGCGCCGGCACGCTCCGCGCGGCGGCCGGGGCGCCGCAGCCCGTCGCGGAGCGCGGTGACGTCGCGCGCAGCACGGCAGCGGCGCGCCGGGGCCTGGGCGCGGAGGCCTTCGCGGCGGCGTGCGCGAGCGGCGCGGAAACGGCACCGGACGTGCTGGTGGCGGAGGTGAGCACGCCGACGGAGGCGGGCGAGGGGGCGGAGGCGGTGGGGGAGAGCAAGGCGCGGACGGTGAGGGAGGGCACACGGTAGGGGAGACGTGGCGGCGACGGCGGCCTCCTACGGTGTCCCCGTGATGCCCCCGTCGACCCGCAGCTCGATTCCGTTGACGTAATCGGCGCGCGGGCTCGCCAGATAGGCCACCGCGGACGCGATGTCCTCCGGGCGTCCCAGACGCCCGACCGGATTCGGCGCGTACTGCGCGACGATGCCCGCCTCGTCCGGCTCGCCCGGTTCCCCAGGCTCGCCCGCCGCGTCCGACCCGTTGCCGCGCCCGTCGTCGGCCGCGGTCCGTTCCTGCCACATCCGGTACATCGACGGGGTGACGATCACTCCCGGGCTCACGCAGTTCGCGGTCACCCCGCTCCCCGCGAGATGCCTGGCCAGGCTCGTGGTCATGTTCACCACGGCCGCCTTGGCCGCCGAGTACGTCACCATGTTGGGCAGCGGTGTGCGGACGGCCCGGCTGCCGATGGTGATCACCCGGCCCCAGCCGTGCGCGCGCAGCGAGGGCAGCAGCGTCTGACTGACCCGCACCGTCGGCAGCACATTGCCCTCGAAGGCCGCGCGCCAGTCGGCGGGCCGAGAGCTCTCCCAGTCGTGCTCGGTGAACGGACCGGCGTTGTTGACCAGGATGTGCGCCCCGAAGTCGCGTGCGGTGAGGGCGACCTGCTCGGCGACACCGGGTTCGGTCAGGTCGCCGAGCACCACCTCGGCCCGTACCCCACGGCGCGCGATCCGCTCGGCGACGGCCGCCGCGGCCCCGGCGTTCCGCCCGTGGACCAGCACCTCGCACCCCTCGTCCGCCAGCGTCTCGGCGATGGTCGCGCCGATCCCCGAACTGCTGCCCGTCACCAGCGCGCCGTGTCCTGCCAGCCGTAGGTCCATGGCGGTCAGCCTAGGGCCGTCTCTCGCGAGGGGCGCCCGTGCCGCGACGGGCGGCCGGTGGATTGTCAGTGGTGCGTGGGAGAGTGGGCGAGCAACGGGGGAAGTACCACCGAAGGAGGCCGCATGAGCGAGGGCAGCGAGCGCAGGGAACGTGTGGAACGCGGGTGCGCGCCGCGCGAGTGCGAGGCCGAGCGAAGCGAGGTTTCGGCATGAGCTGGCATCAGGAGCTGCTGGTCGGCTTCGACCTGGAGACGACGGGCACGGACGTGGAGCAGGACCGCATCGTCACCGCTGCCCTGGTCCGGCTGGAGGGGGACGGCCGGGCGGCCGCGAAGCGGACCTGGCTGCTGGATCCGGGCGTGCCGATTCCCGATGAAGCCGCGGCCATACACGGCATTTCAACCGCATATGTCCAAGAGCACGGGCAGTCGCCGGCGACGGCCGTAGAGGAGATCACCGAGGCGCTGGCCGAGGCCCTGCGCGCGGAGATCCCCCTGGTGGTGATGAACGCCCGCTATGACCTCTCCCTCCTGGACCGCGAATGCCGGCGCCACGGCCTGCGGACCTTGACCGACCGGCTGGGCCAGGGCCCCGCCCCGGTCATCGACCCGCTCGTCCTCGACAAGCATGTGGACCGCTACCGCAAGGGCAAGCGTGCGCTGCAGGCGCTGTGCGGCCATTACGGAGTCCGGCTGGAGGACGCACACGAAGCGGGCGCGGACGCGGCGGCCGCCGCCGGAGTCGCTCGCCGCATAGGGGAGAAGTACCCGGCCGTCGCCATCCCCTCGCCCCGGGCTCTGCACGACCTCCAGGAGCAGGCGGCCGCCGAGCAAGCGGCCTCGTTCCAGGCGTACTTGCGGCGCTCCGGCGACCCCCGGGCGATCGTCGAGCCGGCCTGGCCGCTGATTCCGTACCAGGCCGGGCCGGCCCGGTAGCGCCGGCGCGGCCGCCCGCCGCAGCGTGCCCCGTCCGTCTTCGTACGGGGCCCGGCCGTCCCGGCACGGACGCCTACACCGCTCCCCGCCTCAGAACGGATACCACCGCACCGTCGCGTCCTTCTCCCGCAGTGAGGCGATCCGGCGCCGGAACTCCTTGAGCGCCGCCGGGTTTCCGGGTGCGTGCTGCGAGACCCAGGCGCAGCTCGCCGTCTCCCGGGACCCGCGCAGCACGGCGCAGCCCTCCCAGTCCCGTACGTCCCAGCCGTAGACGGACACGAAGGTGTCGTAGGCGTCCGGGCCCAGGCCGTAGCGGTCCCGGCTCAGCGCCATCACGACCAGATCGTGTTCGCGCAGATCGCAGGAGAAGGTCTCCAGGTCCACCAGCACCGGACCGTCGGGTCCGACATGGACGTTGCGGGTCAGCGCGTCGCCGTGGATCGGACCGCGCGGCAGATGCGGCTCCAGCGCCGTGGCGGCGGCCGCGAACGCATCGCGTCGGCCGCGCAGATACTCCGCGTCCGGCGCGGACACGGCGTCGCCCGCCAGCCGCAGCCAGCGTTCGACGCCGCCCAGCAGCTCGCGCCGGGGCAGCGCGAACGGCGGCTCCGGCAGGGCGTGGACCAGCTTCAGCAGCGCGGCGAGATCCTGCGGCCCGGCGGGGCGGACGGCCTCCGGCAGCCGCTCCCAGTACGTCACGGGGTGCCCGTCGACGAGCGTGGCCACCGGCTCCGCGGCCCGCACCGCCGGTACGCCCGCTGTGGCCAGCCACTGCGCCACGTCCAGTTCCCGCTCGGCGCGCTCCAGGAGTTCGGCGCTGCGGCCCACCCGTACCACCGGACCGCCGTCGCCGAGGGCGAAGACGGCGTTCTCACCGAGCGCGAGCAGCCGGGCGTCGGCCGCCGCGTCCGGCCGCCCGGCCGCGGCCAGTACGTCCCGGGCGCGTGCCTCGGTGAAGGCGGCGGGGCTCGGTTCGGTCATGGTGATGCCTCCTGCGGTGCGCGATCGCGACCAGTGTCGCAGGGCACCTCCCGGCACTCATCCCGCGGGGAGTTCCGCCATGGATCGCGACCGGGACCTTGACTGCGGTGGCGGCCCTCACGACGATGACGGCGGCCGACCGGGGACACGACGTCGAGCAACGGGGGACGGGGGAGCGCGATGGCAACAGCGCCGAAGGCGGGCACACACGGCGGGGAGTCCCCGCGGTGACCCTCGCGACCGCGCCCCGGCGGTCCACCGCGGCGGAGGCCGGTCGCGCCGGGAGCGCGCGGCGCGACCACGGCGCGTGGTTCCTCGTGCTGCCCGCGCTGCTCCCGATCCTGGTGCTGAGCGTGGGGCCCCTGCTGTACGGCATCGGGCTGGCGTTCACCGACGCCCAGTCGGGCCGGGTCCAGGCCACCCGGTTCGTGGGACTGCTGAACTTCTCCGACCTCTTCCAGGACTCCCTGTTCTGGGATTCGTTCCGAATCGGCCTGTTATGGGCCTTCGGCGTCACCGTCCCGCAGTTCTTCCTGGCCCTCGGCCTCGCCCTGCTGCTCCATCTGAACCTGCGGCTGCGCTGGCTGACCCGGGCGCTGGCGATCATTCCGTGGGCGATGCCCGAGGTCGTCGTCGGCATCATGTGGCGGCTGGTCTACCACCCGGACGCCGGTGTCCTGAACGAGACGCTGCGCGACCTCGGCCTTTCGGGAGCGGATGGCCGCGACTGGCTGAGCGGGCTGGCCACCGCCCTGCCCGCGGTCATCCTCGTCGGCGTCTGGGCCGGGATGCCGCAGACCACCGTCACCCTCCTGGCCGGTCTGCAGAACGTTCCGCACGAGCTGCACGAGGCCGCGGCCATGGACGGTGCGGGGGCCTGGCGCCGCTTCCGTACGGTGACCTGGCCGGCCATCAGGCCCATCGCGCTCGCCGTCACCGCCCTCAACTTCATCTGGAACTTCAACTCCTTCGCCCTGGTCTATGTGCTGACCGACGGCGGACCCGGCGGCCGCACCAGGCTGCCGATGCTCTTCGCGTACGAAGAGGCCTTCCGTTACGGGCAGTTCGGGTACGCCGCCACGATGGGCCTGGCGATGGTCGCGGTGATCTCGGTGCTCCTGGCCTGCTATCTGGTCGGCCGGCTGAAGGGGGAGGACGACCGGTGAACGGTGCGCGGCGGACGAGCGAGGCACCGCGGACGAGCGCCACGGCGGCGACGAGCCGGACGGAGCGCGGAGCCCCGCGGCGGACGGCGGGCGCCGGCGCCGTGCGGCGCACCGCCACCCGCACCGGCCAGTACACCGCGCTCCTGGCCTACCTCCTCTTCCTCGCCCTGCCCTTCCTCTGGCTGCTCTCCACCGCGTTCAAGCCACCGCGCGAGCTGGGCAGTATCCACCCCACCTGGACACCGAAGGCGCCGACCCTGGAGAACTTCCGGCAGGCCTTCGAACAGCAGCCGCTGCTGGCCGCCGCGGGCAACAGCCTGCTGGCCGCCGCGGTCTCCGCACTGATCGCGATCGTGCTGGCGACCCCGATGGCGTACGTCCTGGCGCGCTACCGCAACCGGCTCTCGCGGGCCGCCACGGGCTGGGTCGTGATCAGCCAGGCCTTCCCGCTGGTGCTGGTGATCATCCCGCTGTTCCTGGTCCTGAAGGGCCTGCATCTGGTGGACTCCCGGATCGGCCTGATCATGGTCTATGTGGTCTGGTCGCTGCCGTTCGCCCTGTGGATGCTGACCGGCTACGTCCGGGCGGTGCCGCCCGAGTTGGAGGAGGCGGCCGCCGTGGACGGTGCGGGCCGGGTCCGTACGCTCGTCTCGGTGACCGCGCCGCTGCTCGCGCCGGGCATCGTGGCCACCGGGCTGTTCGCCTTCATCACCGCCTGGAACGAGTTCTTCTTCGCCCTGGTCCTGCTCAAGTCGCCCGGGAAGCAGACCCTGCCGGTCGTGCTGACCCACTTCCTCGGGACGGAGGGCGTCGCCGACCTCGGCCCGCTCGCCGCCGCGGCGCTACTGGCCACCCTCCCCAGCCTGCTGCTGTTCGCCGTGATCCAACGGCGGATCACGGGCGGGATGCTCGCCGGGGCGGTGAAGCACTGATGCGGGCCGGCGACGAGACGACGACGGCCGCCCCTCTCGCCCGTCGCAGGCTGCTCGCGGCCGCGGCCGCCGCCGCACTGCCCGCCGCGGCCCTGCTGCCGGGCTGCGCGGACGGCCGGCGCCGCCGCGGGGCCGGCGGCCGCATCACGCTGCGCTTCCAGTCGCTCGCCTGGCAGCAGGACTCCCTCAAGGCCAACAAGCAGCTGGTCGCGGAGTGGAACAGCCGGCACCCCAAGGTCCAGGTGCAGTATGTGCAGGGCGCCTGGTCCACCGTCCACGACCAGCTGCTGACCTCCTTCGAGGGCGGCGAGGCCCCGGACATCATCCACGACGCCTCCGACGACCTCGCGGACTTCGCCTACGGCGGTGATCTCGCCGACCTCACCGACCTCCTGCCGCCGCGCCTGAAGCAGGACATCCCGCGCCGGAGCTGGGAGACCGGCACCTTCAACGGCCGGATCTACGGTGTCCCGTTCCTCCAGGAACCCCGGGTGCTGATCGCCGACCGCGGCAAGCTGCGGCGCTCCCGCGTACGGATCCCCACTCCCGAACACCCCTGGACCTGGCAGGAGTTCGCCGAGGTCGCCCAGCGGCTGACCCGCGGCACCGACTACGGGGTCGCCTGGCCGCTGAAGGAACCCGTTTCGGCCACCCTCAACCTCGCCCTGTCCACGGGCGGCCGGGTCTTCCACCGCCACCCCGACGGCAAGGTGGAGGTCCGCTTCGACGCCGTCGACCAGGTGGTGCCCCGCACCGTCCACGACCAGCTGAACGTCGACCGCAGCGCCTCCCGCGCGACCCTGGGCATGGGCGGTTCCGACACCCTCCCGGGATTCTTCGCCGGCCGCTACGCGATGGTGCCGCTCGGCTTCTCCTACCGTCAGCAGATCGCCCAGCAGGCTCCCCGGGGCTTCGACTGGACGGTGCTGCCCGCTCCCCGGGGCACCGCGCTCGACCAGGGCGTCAGCCCGCAGACGCTGTCGATCGCCGAGGACTGCCCGTTCAAGGAGGAGGCGATGGCCTTCATCGACTTCCTCCTCAGGCCGGCGAACATGGTCCGGCTCGCCCTGGGCGACTGGCTGCTGCCGACCGGTCGGGAGGCGCTGGCGGACCCGGCGCTGCGGGTGCGGAGGTACGAGTGGGCCACGGGTACCGCACTGGCCGGATCGTTGCGTTCCGCCCCCGCGCAGTCCGTTCGCGGCTACCCGGAGTGGAAGGACAAGATCGCGACCCCCGGTCTGCAGGAGTACTACAGCGGCGCCATCGGCCTGAGCACCTTGCGGGAGCGACTGGTCGAGGACGGCAACGTGGTGCTGGCGCGGTATCAGCGCTGAAGGAGACGGCGGGAGTCGGCGCGCCGAGCGGGCGAGCGGGTGAACGGTCCGCGGGGGCCATCGCCGTACGCGGGCGGGCATCGCCGCAGATTGTGCGAGACGAGCCGTCTCGTCTAGTCTGATGTGGCGTCCCGGCCCTGGAATCCCTGTCCGGGTGTCCCGTCCACCGCCTCCGCGCGCCCTCGCCAAGGAGTTCTCGTATGCCCCGCGCCCAAAGGCCCGCCCATATCGCGATGTTCAGCATCGCGGCCCACGGTCACGTCAACCCCAGCCTGGAGGTCATACGGGAGCTCGTCGCCCGCGGCCACCGCGTCACCTACGCCATCCCGCCCTCCTTCGCCGACCTGATCGCCGGCACCGGGGCCGAGCCCCTGCTGTGGAACTCGACCCTGCCCACCGACGACAAGCCGGAGGCCTGGGGCACCGAACTCATCGACAACATCGAGCCGTTCCTCGACGACGCCGTCCAGGCACTGCCGCAGCTGCTCGCGGCCTACGAGGGCGATGAGCCGGACCTCGTCCTCTACGACATCACCGCCTACCCGGCGCCGCTGCTCGCGCACCGATGGCAGGTCCCCGCCATCCAGCTCTCGCCGAACATGGTCGCCTGGGAGGGGTACGAGGCGGAGGTCGCCGGAGTGCGGGCCGAACTGCGGGCCACCGAGCGCGGCCGGGCGTACTACGCGCGCTTCCAGGCCTGGCTCGACGAGCACGACATGGCCACCCGTACCGACCCCGACCGCCTCGCCGCGCAGCCCGACCGCTGCCTGGTCCTCATCCCCCAGGCCATGCAGCCGCACGCCGACCGGGTCGACGCGTCCGTGTTCACCTTTGTCGGCTCCTGCCAGGGCGATCGCTCCCACCAGGGCGACTGGCGGCGGCCGGCGCATCTGCCGTCCGACGCCAAGGTGCTGCTGGTCTCCCTCGGCTCGGCGTTCACCGACGAACCGGCCTTCTACCGGGAGTGCGTCGAGGCGTTCGGCGGGCTGCGGGACTGGCATGTGGTGCTGCAGATAGGGAAGTTCGTCGACCCGTCGCAACTCGGGGAGGTCCCGGACAACATCGAGGTGCACCACTGGGTGCCGCAGCTCGCCGTCCTGCGCCAGGCGGACGCCTTCATCACCCACGCCGGGATGGGCGGCAGTCAGGAGGGCCTGGCGAACGGGGTGCCCATGGTGTGCGTACCGCAGGCCGTGGACCAGTTCGGCAACGCCGACATGCTCCAGGCGCTCGGTGTCGGCAGGCATCTGCCGAAGGAGGAGGCCACCGCGCAGGCGCTGCGCGAGGCGGTGCTGTCCCTGGTGAACGACCCCGAAGTCGCCGCGCGGGCCGAGCGGTTGCGCCGCCAGGGGGCGAGTGAGGGCGGCACCCGTCGGGCGGCGGACCTCATCGAGTCCGCGTTGCCCGAATGAGTCCGGAACAGTCATCAAATAGGCCCGAACCTGCCCTCTGTTGCGGGAAAGTAAACAGAGTTGTGCCTGAATGCTTCAAGTCGCAACATCTTTTGCACAGTTATAGGGCTGTTTGATCCTTTTGCAGGCTTGTTGCTTATCTCACACGGCCGGGTCCCCCTTGAATTGGACTCGTCAATCAGACAGGGTTTCGAGCCAGCCCGAACGCAGATCTTCCTGTGTGCACGGGCTGTTGACGCAACGCTTCCCCCCACACCACGAACGAGGAGAACCCTCGCAATGGCTCACAAGCGTTCCAGCAAGAAGCGGCTCATCACGTCGATAGCCGCCGCGGTCGCCGCGACGGGTGTCGCCGCGGTCACCGCCGTCACCGCGGGCGCATCCCCGGCCCCGACCCCGGCCGAAGGCAAGATCTACGGAGCCGAGGCCAAGGGTGCCGTGAACGGCAGCTACATCGTCATGATGAAGAAGTCGGTCCGCACCGCGCAGAGCGGCGACCTGGCCTCCAAGTACGGTGGCAAGGTCAAGCGGAACTTCTCCTCCGTCGGCGGCTTCTCGACGACCGGTCTGAACGAGGAGGAGGCCAAGCGCCTCGCCGCCGACCCGGCCGTCGACAAGGTCGTCCAGAACAAGAAGTTCCACATCGACGCCACCCAGGACAACCCGCCGTCGTGGGGCCTGGACCGCATCGACCAGGCGGACACCGAGGGCGACAAGAAGTACAACTACCCCGACAGCGCCGGTGAGGGCGTCACCGCGTACGTCATCGACACCGGTGTCCGCATCAGCCACAAGGACTTCGGCGGCCGCGCCAGCTCCGGCTTCGACGCGATCGACAACGACGACAACGCCGACGACGGCAACGGCCACGGCACGCACGTCGCGGGCACCATCGCCGGCGAGGCGCACGGTGTGGCCAAGAAGGCGAAGATCGTCGCCGTCCGCGTGCTCGACGACCAGGGCTCCGGCAGCACCGAGCAGGTCGTCGCGGGCATCGACTGGGTCACCAAGAACCACAAGGGCCCCTCGGTCGCCAACATGTCCCTCGGTGGCGGCGCGGACGAGGCCCTCGACGCGGCCGTGAAGAAGGCCATCGACTCCGGTGTCACCTTCGCTGTCGCGGCGGGCAACGAGTCCGCCGACGCGGGCCAGGGCTCCCCGGCGCGCGTGAAGGAAGCCATCACGGTGGCCTCCAGCACCGACAAGGACGAGCAGTCCGACTTCTCCAACTTCGGCAGCGTGGTGGACCTCTACGCCCCCGGCTCCGACATCACCTCGGACTGGAACACCGGTGACGACGCCACCAACACCATCTCCGGCACCTCCATGGCGACCCCGCACGTCGTCGGTGCCGCCGCGGTCTACCTGGCCGGTCACAAGGACGCCAAGCCCGCGGACGTGGAGAAGGCCCTGACCGAAGGTGCCACGCCCGACAAGATCTCCAACCCGAGCGAGGGCACGCCCAACAAGCTGCTGAAGGTCGTCGAGTAGTCGCCTCAGCTCCCTGCGCCGGCCGTCGCGCTCGCCCCCACGGGGCGCGGCGGCCGGCGTCGTTGTATGCCCGCGAGCCCCGCACCCCGTCACCGCTTCACCGTTGACGGCGTGCGGGGCTCAGCTGTCTGACGGGGTGTGGGGGACCGTCGCCCCGTTGGCGTAGACACTGTCTACCCGCTCTGGTAGACAGTGTCTATGAATGAACCTGTGCAGGACGCGGGCCTGCGTGCCCGTCTGGTCGAGGCCGGTGTCGACCTGGTGAACAGCCAGGGCGCACAAGCCCTGTCGCTACGGGAGATCGCCCGCCGGGCCGGGGTCTCGCACGGAGCCCCGCGCCGGTACTTCCCGACCCACCTGGCCCTGCTGTCCGCGATCGCGCGGCAGGGCTTCACCGAGCTGGCCGCCACGGCCGCCGAAGCGCTCGACAGCGCAGGAACGGACCCGCGATCGCAGCTCACGGCGCTGGGCAGGTGCTACCTCGACTTCGCACGGACCCGCCGCGGAATGTACGAGCTGATGTTCCGACACGACCTCCTGGAGAGCAACCAGCACGGACTGCGGGAGACCAGCCTGCCGCTGTTCCGCGTGCTCGTGGACCTCGTCGCCCGAGCGCGGCCGTCCGCCGACCAGGCGCCACCAGTGATCGCGGGCGCGCTGTGGGCGAATCTGCACGGCATCGCCCAGCTGTGGGGATGGGGCAGCCTCCAGCTCGCGACGGACGCCGACGACGTCGAACCGCTGCTGCGCGCCGCACTGGACGCGCACCTCGGGCCGGAGGACCGATGACCTCCCTACGCCAGCGGCGCCTCACCCTCGCCGGCAGCATCACCGGAGCCGCGATCGTCGCCCTCGACGGCACCGTGCTGACCGTCGCACAGCCCACCCTGCAACGGGACCTGCACGCCTCGTTCGTACAGGTCCAGTGGACCAGCACCGGATACCTCATCGCCGTGGCCGGCCTGCTCGTCTTCGCAGGCCGCCTCGGCGACCGATACGGCCACCAAAAGGTCTTCGCCACCGGGATCCTGGGCTTCGGCGCCGCTTCGGCGGCCATCGGTCTGGCGCCCGGCGTCGGCTGGGTGATCGGCCTGCGCGTCGCCCAAGGAGTCTTCGGCGCACTGCTGCAACCGGCCACACTGGGCATGCTGCGCGCCGCGTACCCGCCCGACCGGCTCGGTATGCCCCTCGCACTGCGCACCAGTGCCATCGGACTGGCGGCCGCCGCCGGCCCGGTCGTCGGCGGCGCACTCGTCGCCCACCTGGGCTGGCGGGCCGTCTTCTTCCTCAACGTGGCACCGGCGGTGCTGGCCGGGCTACTGGCGCTCACCGTACGCCTGCCCGAGGCGACCCCACAGGCGCCGGGGCGCGCCGCCGTCACCCGGCTCGACCTGCCCGGTGCCGGCCTGCTCGCGCTCACCCTGGTGTGCCTGGTCCACACCCTCGTCGCCCTGCCGGAGTCGGGGTGGACGACGACCGTCGTGCTGGGACCGGTCGCGGCGGCGGTCGCCGGCGCCGCGTTCATCCGCCACGAGCGGCGTACGACGTGCCCCCTGATCCCGCCAAGTGTGCTGGGTTCAAGCACCATTGCCGCCGCGCTCGCGATTCTCCTGTCCGCCTCCGCCGCCCTGTTCGGCACCCTCTTCGTCGCCACCTACTTCCTCCAGGACGTCCTCGGGTTGGACCCGCTCCAGTGCGGTCTGCGGGTACTTCCGCTGGCCGTGATGATGGTGCTGAGCGCACCCGCCGCGGCCGTGCTGCAACGCCGGTACGGCCCTCGCCGCACCTCCGCCGCCGCGATGGCCCTGGTGACCGCCGGCATCCTCCTCCTCGCCCAACTCGACCGCAGTTCAACGGCGTTGACGATCGGTACGGGCTGCCTCCTGCTCGGCGCCGGCTTCGGCACCGTGATGGTCACCGCGACCGCCGTCATCGTGCGGCACGCGTCCGTGGGAGAGGCCGGCGTGGCCGGTGGGCTCCAGCAGACCGCGATGAACATCGGCCCCACGCTCGGCGTAGCCACCGCGACCATGCTGACCGGCCTCACCGCCACGACGAGCCGCACACTCATGGTCCTGTCGGTCATCGCCGCACTCGGCGCCCTGGCCGCCCGCAAGCTGCCCTCGCATGTGAGACCTCGCAGGACGGGGCGCGGTAGGTACGTAGCTGAGCAGCAGCCCAGGGGATCAGCTGTCCAGTGAGAGAGCGTTCTTGGCGTGCGCGACGGATTCCTCCGAGGCGGGTCCGCCGGGATTCTCGGTGGCCAGGGCCTGGTTGAGGGTGACGAAGGGGCGCATCCGCCGCTCGTAGCGGGCACACGCCGTGCGGTGGTCGCCGTTGGCCCGGGCAAGGCAGTCGGCCAGCACGTGGGCGCCCACGAGGGCCAGGCTGGTGCCCTGCCCCGAGAGGGGGGAAGGGCAGTAGCCGGCGGCGCCGACGCCGAAGGGCTCTCGGCGCTCTCCATGCGCGGCATCGCGGCCCGCCTCGGCGTCGCGGCGATGTCGACCTACCGGTACGTCCCGAGCAAGGAAGACCTTGTCCTGCACATGGCCGACGCCGCGTTCGGCGAGAAGTCCTATCGCGCGGACGCCCCCGAGGATTGGCGTATGCGCATCGAGCTGGGCGCCCGGACCCTGTGGAGCCTGTACCGGAAGCACCCGTGGCTGGCCCAACTCGGCTCCCTCACACGGCCGTTGCTCGTGCCCAATCTGATGGTCCACGGCGAGTGGGTGCTGGGCGCCCTCGACGGCCACGGCCTCGACCCCACGACGCTGTTCGACATCCACGTCCTGCTCTACAGCCATGTCCAGGGCCTGGCGGTGCACCTGGAGAGGGAGGCGCACGCCGAAGCCGCCACGGGCCAGTCGGAAGACCAGTGGATGGACAGCCGCGCCCCCGCCCTCCAAGAACTGGTGGAATCCGGCCGCTTCCCGACCTTCGCCAAGGTGGTCGGAGCCTTCGAGGACGGCTACGACCTGCGTCTCGACGCGCTCTTCGAATTCGGCCTCAAGGCACTCCTCGACGGGCTGACTTCCATCGTCGAAGGCCAGGAAGCTGGCACGTAGAAACATGAGCGAGTGCCGCGCTGACTCAAAGAGCTCATAGGTGGTGCGGCTGCTCTCGGTGGGAAAAGGGCTGGTGGCGTGGTGGACTTGACCTGGTCAGAGGTCGGTGTCGTGCACGAGGCCGCCGGGTAGCGGGACATGGTCAGCCGCGTGATCGCACGCGATAAACTCGGCGACGTCGGCGATCATCCCCGGGATACTGGTCGCCCATGGATGAGGTCGAAGTCGTTGTCGCCCATTCCGAGCGCGCGACCCTGCGCGTCGGCGACGTGTTCCTGAAGGTGGACGCCGATCAGGCGCGCATCGACGTCGAGGTCGAGGCGATGTCCCTCGCGCCGGTCCCGACCCCGGAGGTCCTGTGGCGCAAGCCGCCCGTGCTCGCGATAGCCGCACTCCCGGGGACGACGCTTGGGCGCCTCGGCGGACCGTCGACCGGGTCGTCGGCGGCGTGGGCCGCGGCGGGCGCCGCCATCCGGAAGATGCACGACGCGCCGCTGCCGCCCCTGCCCGGCCGGGCCGGCCGGAGCATCGTCGCGCTGGCGGCGGAACTCGACGACGAGTGCGAGTTGCTCGTGACGAACGGCCTCCTGCCCGCTGACCTGGTCACCCACAACCGCCAAGTCGCCGAGGCCGCACTCCGGCCGTGGACTCCGGCGTTCACGCACGGCGACCTGCAGATCGCGCACGTCTTCGTCGACGGCGACGAGGTCACGGGCATCATCGACTGGTCCGAGGCGGGCCAGGGTGATGCCTTGTACGACCTCGCCACCTTCACGCTCGGACACGAGGAGCACCTCGACGACGTCCTCGCCGGCTATGGCACCGACATCGACCTCGACGTGATCCACGCGTGGTGGTCGTTGCGAAGCCTGCTGGCAGTTCGCTGGCTGATCGAGCACGGCTTCGACCCGTTCGCGCCGGGCTGTGAGGTCGACGTGCTGAGATCCCGGATGTGAGGCTGCGCGGGCCCGACTGTCTGGACCACACCGCGATGATCGCGGCCGGCCAGGGCAATGTCCTCGCCTCCCGGCTTATCCACCGCGCCCACGCTGAACCCGGCTGGTACCTGTACGCACCCCACGTGCGCGCTCGTCGAAGCCGACCGCGCGCGGGGGCGAGCGGTCAGCTGAAGGTGAGGACGGGCTTGATGACCTCACCGGCGGCTGCTGCCCGCGCGGCCGCCTCAATCTCGCTGAAGGGGTACGGGGTGATCAACTTCTCCAGAGGGAGCTTGCCCTGCTCGTGGAGCGTGATGAGGCGGGGGATGAACTCGTGGGGGACCGCGTCTCCCTCGATCACGCCTCGCAGCTGGATCCCCTTCCTTATCACCGTCATGATGTCGATCTCGGCCGACTTCCCGATGCCGACCAGCGCCAGCGCGCCGCGGTGCCGCAGGGCCGCGATGGCCTGGGAGATCACGATCGGCTGGCCGGTGGTGTCGATGGCGTGGTGCGGGCCGCCGGAGGTGATGTCCCGGACTGCTGCCGCCACATCGTCAACGTCCCTTGGGTCGAGGGCTGCGACGGCGCCGAGGTCTCGCGCTACCGCACGGCGGGACGCGACCGGATCAACGGCGACCACCGAGCAACCCTCGGACACCGCGGCCATGACCGCGCTCAGCCCGACTCCGCCGGCGCCGAACACAACGAGCGACGAACCTGCAGCCGGCTGTAGGACGTTGAGGACCGTGCCGGCGCCGGTCTGCACTCCGCAGCCGAGCGGGGCGGCAAGGACAGGGGCGAGGTCGGCGGGAATCTTGACGCAGTTGCTCTCGTAGGCGATGGCGTACGAGGCGAAGCTGCTCTGGCCGAAGAAGTTGCCGAAGACCGGTTCGCCGTCACGGGAGAGGGGGGTGCTCCCGTCGCTGCGGGTGCCGGTCGCGTTGAGAGCGTTGATGCCTGCCTCGCAGTACGCGGACCGGGCCGATGTGCAATTTCCGCACGCGCCACAGCTGCGGTAGCTAAGGCATACGGTGTCGCCGGGGACGACGGTGGTCACGGCGGTACCGACGGCTTCGACGACGCCGGCGCCTTCATGACCGAAGACCATGGGTAGGCGCGGCTGGGGCCAGATCTGCCGGGTGCTGAGGTCGGTGTTGCAGATGCCGGCCGCGGTGATCCGAACCAGGATCTCGTCCGGCCGCGGCTCCTCGATGTGGACGTCGTGAACGGTGAACGGGCCACCGGTGGACTCCACCAGAGCTGCCTGTATGCGCATGAGTTGAGCTTCCCCCCAGAACTATCGGTCGCGTGTGCAATCGAGGTGAGTAACTGGCCGACGCGCCAAGGCGCCATCAGCCGCGGGACTGTAGCCGTGTCGGTGGAGCAGGTCAGCTCTGCTCCTGTTCCAGGAGGAAGTAGAAGTGGCGACCAGCATCCAGGACACCGCGGCCGTTGCCCGCTTTGGCCGCTGGCGCCCCTCCTGCTGAGCACCGCCTGGGTGTGTTGTCCGGTGGGTCGGGTGACGGGCCTAGCTTGCGGCCGTGGCAGCGGCGACAGCGAAAACCGCCATGGCCGCCTGCATGTCGCGGATCGCCGTACGCACGCTCTCGGCTGCCCACTGGCCGGCCGCGATCCCTGCCATCCGGTCGGCCACCTGCTTATGCGGGACATTGGGGAATGCCAGGCGGTGCAGCTTGGCAGCGTGGATCAGGGCGATGAGGCCCGCTGTGCGCTCGTCCGGGGCGGCGCCGTCCAGGACGACCGCCTGGAGCCGCTGACGCAGTTCCCTCTCGGGCGCGCTGTCGGCCTCGGGGTAGCGGCGCGTCGGGAACAGGCCGAGGGTCCTGTGCTGCTGCTCGACGACCACGCCGCGCGCACATAGGCCTTCCACAGCCGCGTTGGCGGCCTTGCCCTGGTCCTTCGTCAGCCACTCCGTCACTCGGCGCCTTTCGCGGCTGCGCAGCCAGGCGTCGATCAGCGCCATTCGGTCATCGAGCAATCGCTCACCGGTCGGCGTCCTGTCTATCAGTTTGAGGTGCTTGCCCTCGACGGTTGCCCTCCCGGCGAGGACGAGTTCCAGCAGGATCCCGCCCGCGACGGCCCAGCCCGCCGCATGCCGCTGCTCCGGCGCCCCGGACTCATCGTCCAGGGAGAGCAGCATGATCTCCTCGGCCAGCGTGATGGCCATGCTCGGTCCCCCGATACGTCTCGTGATCATTGCAGTCAGCTGGTCAGACGCCCGGGTTCACCAGGCGGTTGCCTTGGTGCCCGCCTGGTGAAGCCGGCACCCATCCGGCAGGCCCTTGGTTGGCCGCTCAGCGTCGCAGTCGGCCAGTTGAGAGTGCGGGCGGGCGGGACGCGTCGGCGCCGACCGATGAGGTGGCGATCTTGCCCTCGCAGGGGCGGCGTCGAAGGCTCACCTCATGCTGCGCATCGTGTCACGCACGCGCCGGGCCTCGCCGATCCGCTTCTCGTAGGTGGCCCCGAGCAGCAGCAGGAGCAGTCCGGCTGCGGCCAGCGGCACCCAGCGGGGCAGGAGGCCGAGCACCTGGACCACGGCCGGGGCGAGTTCGTGCAGTCCGACCAGAACGAGTACGGCGCCGCCGACGACCAGCGGTGCCTGCAGGCGCGTCCGTACCCCGACAACGGTGGCGAGCAGGGCCGCCCCGCCCAGGAGTAGCGGGCGCACCCAGTTCTCGTCGCTCCACACGGCGGCGAGGCTGGGGAGCATGGTCGCGCCCAGCGCCGCCCCGTAGGCGGGCCAGGAGCCCGTCCCCGGGGTGCTCGTACGACGGCGGTGGCCGATGACCAGTGCGGCTGCTGTGACCGGGAGCGTGTACGCCTCGGGGAAGGAGACGTCGGCCAGGGCGAGGCGCACCCAGGAGGAGGCGATGAGAAGGGCGGTTCCGACGAGTGCGGCGCGGCGGCGGTCCGGGCGCAGCGCGATGGCCAGGCCCGCGATCCCCGTCACGGCGAGGGCGAGGCTCAGCGCACCGGGGTGAGGGGCCGTCAGGGCGAGGGCGGTTGCCGCAAGGGCGTACCCCGTGCCTTCGACGGCTGTGGAGACCTGATCGCGCCCTGGGACGCGGTGCCAGGCCGCCGCGGCACAGGCGGAGGCGACAGCGACCGCGAGTACCACGAACGCTGTGACGTGCGCGGGCAGGCCGGCGGTGAGCCCGGACGCGACCGCCTCGACGCCCAGGGCCAGGACGGAGAAGGCACCCGCCACACGCGCCGTCGCGCGCTCGGTGGGCCGGGCGGTCGGCGCCGAGAGGACGTGGGCGAGTACAGCGGCCGATGCGGCGAAGGTCCCGCACACCGCGAGCACGGCAGTCCGATCGGGCGATGACCACAGCAAGGCGAGAGCGCCGGTGGCGGCCAGCGCCAGGAGCCGCGGTACGAGTGTGGCCCCCCGCCGGCGCACGACGTCCACCGCTACGGCGACGGCCGCCACAGCGGCGACCGCCGGCACCCACCCGTACGGCAGCCCCAGCGCCACCGGCAGCAGGAGCAGCGCGGGTACGGCAGCCAGTGCTGCGGTGTTGTGCAGCGCGTTCGCCAGTCGGTCCGTGTGCCGGTCGCCGACGGCACGGGTACGCACTACGGCCATGGCGGCCAGGACGGAGGCGAACAACCAGAGCACGACCAGCGGCGCGGTCGCGAGCCGCCAGCTCCACTGCGGCGGGTGACCGTAGCCCCAGAGCGCCACGCCGTGGGCGACGGGCTGGACAAGGGCCTGCGCGAGGTCCGGCAGCACCACAACACAGGACGACAGCAGGATGGTGGAGGCGGCGACCAGCTCTCCCACCGCAGCCGCAGCTTCGGGCGGCGGTGCGAACGGCCCACCCGTCGTGGTCTTGGCCCACCGGCCGCTCCGTGCACAGGACACCGCCGCCCACACGGCGATGAACGCCGCCGGCGCCGCATATCCGGCCACAGCCCATCCCGCCGGCGTGGCGTACCGCAAACCGGCGCCGACGGCCACGATCAGCGCCAGGACGGCCACGCCCTCGCCACCGGAGCGCAGTGCGAACGGCAGACTGCGAAAGCCGCGGCACAGCGCCATGCCGAGCAGCACCAGCAGCCCCAGCGGTACCCAGGACCGCACCACCTCTGCCGGCGACGGCGCAACCACCGCGTGCCCTGCAGCGAGCACCCCGCCCAGCAACGCCCATCCGCCGCCCACCGCCCCGGCCGCCGTGACCAGGGTGGTGGCAGCTCGTTCGCCGCCCAGCCGGTCGCGGAGCCCGGTGTGCCCGCCGGCGGCTCGTGCCGTGAGCGCGTACAGAACCGCGAAGTCCACCGCGGCCGTGGCGATCATTGCGGTCGCGTAGTCCTCGGCCGTTCCGCCCAAGGCGGCAGTGCCCAGGAGACCGGGCAGTCGTGCCATCAAGAACCCCACGGGCAGCGGGAGCCGGAGCCGCTGCCACCATCCGTAGACCACCGCTCCCACCGCTGTCAGCGTGGTGAGCACCGCCCAGTAGCCCGCCGTCCCGACGCGGTCCAGACCGCCAAGTCCGGCCTGCCGGGCTGCGTAGCCGTCCAGGAGCACCAGGGCGAGTCCCACCGCGGCCGACGCCTCGGCGGTGGCCGTGAGCTGCCGCCGCCGCAGCGGACGGGGCAGCGCGAGCGCGCACGCGGTCAGCGCGAGCAGTACAGCGGCCCGCCCGCCGATACCCAGCCGTCCCCAGCTCACCACCGTGAACACCAGCGCGGCCACGACCACCAGCACTCCGCCGACGACCAGCAGCGCTGTACGGGCCGACGGCGTGGAGATCTCCCGCCCCGAGGCGCCTGCAGCACCGCCGCCGGCCACGGGAGCGCTCAACGGCATTCCTGGGGGTGCGTCTCGGCGTGCCCGCAGCGCGGCCAGCAACTCGTTGTGCCGCTGCGCCAGCCACTGCCTGCGTGCGTCCAGCGCGCTCAACTCTCCTGTGACCTGCCACAACGCGAAGGCATCCGGCCCGGTCAGGGGCAGTCGGCAACGGGTGCACTGAGCGGGTGGAGGCGACCACAGAGGCATTCCGCAGTCCGGGCACCCCGGAGATTCCATGCGCATGGCGCGAGTATGCGTAGCCCTGTCAGCCATGGGCTTGAGTACGCGTACTCAATGTCGGTGCCCGTCCGCAAACTTCATCGCGCGTCATGGAGCTGGCGAGTGTGGGCCGCGGAGGGGTGTGCGGCCGTGGGGCGCGTGGTGACAGCCTGGAGGAGATGGGGAGGGCGGGGCTTCTGGGCGTGCAACGGGGGCGCCGGATCTGCCCCCTTCGTGGCGGCGGCGCCGCTTCGGGTGAAGCGCTGGGAGACGCCTTCAGCGCCGTGATCGGCAATGGCGTGGACGCGGGGGCCCGGCACGACTTAGCGTCGGGGCGGCGATGACGCCGCACTTCCGCGCGCACCGCACCAGCACACGGGGAGACCATGTCCAACGGGAACACGTCCATCGAGAGCACCGAAGCGCCCGTCACTTTCATCACCGGCGGGTCGAGCGGGATCGGGGCGGAGACCGTGCGCCGCCTGCTGGCCCTCGGCCATCGGGTCGCGGCGACCGGGCGCAGCACGAAGAAGCTGGCCGTACTGGCCGAGGCCGCGGCACAGGCGGGCGCGGGCGACCGGCTGCTGACGTTCGAGGGGGACGCGGCGGACTGGGGGCAGGTGTCGTCGGCGATTGAGGAGACCGTGCGCGTGTTCGGGCGCCTGGACTACGCGATCGCCAACGCCGGGTACGCGACCAACGGCACCGTCGAGACCGGCGACCCCGAGGAGTGGCGGGGCATGGTGCTCACCAACGTCCTGGGCCCCGCACTGCTGGTGCGGGCGGCGCTCCCGGCGCTCAAGGCGTCGCAGGGTCGGATCGTGCTGATCGGGAGCGTCGCGGGGTTCAAGAACACGCCCGGCAACCTCTACTCGATGACGAAGTTCGCGGTGACCGGGCTGGCGGAGAACGTCCGCATGCTGACGACCGGGTACGGGGTCGGTACGACGCTGATCGCGCCGGGCCGGGTGCTGACGCCGTTCTGGGACGACCGCCCCGGCGGCGCCGACGCGGCGGGCGCGATGATCTCCGCCGAGCACCTGGTGGACACCGTCGTGTGGGCGATCTCCCAGCCACGCGGCGTGGACGTGAACACGCTGGTGGTCCGGCCGATCGGCCAGCCGAACTAAGAGCTCGCAGGAGAACACCGTGTGGCTTCCTGCCCTGCCGATCGTTGACCTGGTACGGGCATAGCAAGTGAGGTCAAGGACCAACTCGCTGCGAAGTTTGAGGTGTTGTTTCGCCACCTGGATGAGCGGCAGCGGCGTCTGCTAGCTGGGACCGAGACCCGGATTCTGGGGCATGGCGGGATCCGGGCTGTCGCGTCGGCGTCCGGGATGAGCGAGGCCACAGTTCGCAAAGGCGTGTACGAGCTGGAATCGGGTGAAGCGCCGCTCGGGCGGGTGAGGCGTCCCGGCGGCGGGCGGAAGAAGGCCACCGAGGTGATCCCGGGCTGCGCCCGCCCCCGCTCGCCAGGCCCTCGGACGTTGGGCGCTGGGTTTCTCCGGCTCGGCGAGCCGGCCAGGACGTTGTTGTCGAACTCGGTGTCGGCCGGGGTGAGATCGGCGGCCGGCGGGCAGTCGCGGCGCTGGTTGGTCCTGCGAGCTTCCGGGGGGGCGGGTGGCCCAGGGGGGGGCAGGGCGCGTGGGGCGTCCTGTGTCCATCACCCGTTCGACCATCAGCCGCGGTTCACGGCAGGTCACGTCCTCGATGAGCTCGAGGTGGGATGCGACAGAGGGGCCCCGGCAGTACGGGCGGCCCTGGCTCGAGGTGGTCACGATCCGACGGGTTCGGGCGTCTCGGCTCGGTTCTGGGCGGCGGTCAGCACGGGATAGTCGGTGTACCCGGTCTCACCGCCCGTGTACATCAGGCCCTGGTCTCGTACCTGGTTGATCGGCGCACCGGTGCGCAGTCGTTCGACCAGGTCAGGGTTGGCGAGGAAGGGGCGGCCGAGTGAGATCAGGTCGGCTCCTGCCGCGAGAAGCCGCTCGCCTTCGTGCTTTCCGCCGTCGGCCGGCAACGGCTTCCCCCACCCGAGGACCGGGTTGGCGATCAGCGTGCCCGGCCAGGTCTTACGGATCTCCTGGAAGAGGGGCTGGTCCGGATCCGCGAAGACGATGTGCAGGTAGGCGAGGCCGACATCGGCCAGGGCAGTGATGAGCGCCGGGTAGATGTCCTCGGTATCGCCCTCGTCTATGCCGTTGACGGTGAGTCCGGGCGCGATCCGCACGCCCACCCGCTCGGGGCCGATCGCTTCGGCGACGGCCTGGACCACCTCGACCGTGAACCGAATGCGGTCGGCCACCGATCCACCGTAGGCGTCAGTGCGGTGGTTGGTTCCCTTCGCCAGGAACTGGTGCAGAAGGTAGCCGTTGGCGGCGTGCACCTCCACACCGGCAAAGCCGGCGTCGACGGCGTTGCGGGCGGCAGCGGCGAAGTCGGTCACGGTGGAGTGGATCTCGCCGACCGTCATCTCACGGGGCACGACGGCGTTCTGGTGCCCGCTGGGAGTGAAGATCGTGTCCGGAAGCGGGACCGGAGAGGGCGCAACCGGGGCCAACCCGCTGGTGTCGGGGTGGCCGACCCGGCCACCGTGCTGAAGCTGCAAGAACATCCGGCCGCCCGCAGCGTGCACGGCGTTGGTGACGCGTCGCCAACCGGCCACATGTGCCTCGTTGTAGATCGCGGTGATGTCGGGGTAGGTCTGCCCCACGGCGTTCGGAGTGGATGCCTCGGCGATGATCAGCCCCGCTGAGGCACGCTGGGCGTAGTAGGTGGCCATGATCGGTTGCGGGACGCCGTCGGCGCCGGCGCGGTTGCGGGTCATTGGTGCCATCACCAAACGGTTCGGCATGCGCAGGGCGCCGAGGCGGGTGGGCTCGAAGAGGCTGGAGGCAACCGGTGTGTTCGTCATGCCGGTACGGTAGGAGTTGACACTGGTGTCAGGTTCAAGCCCAAGCCCTGGGGCGGCATGCGAGGTGGGGAATGCGGATCGGTGAACTGGCTCGGCACAGTGGCGTGAGCGCGCGTTCGCTGCGCTACTACGAGACGCAGGGGCTGCTGAGGGGCGAGCGTACTCCGGGAGGCCAACGGCATTACGGCGAGTGGGCGGTCGACCGGGTCATCCGCATTCAGGCCCTCTACGCCGCGGGGTTGAACAGCAAGAAGATCGCGCAGCTGCTCCCCTGCATGCGGGACGTGGACGGGGCCCCCAGCGAGAACGCCACGCCACGGCTGGTCAACGACCTCACTGCGGAACGAGATCGCATCAATCGAATGATCACCGACCTCGTCCGCTCCCGCGACGTCCTGGACGAAGTCATCGCCACTGCCTCGGCCGGCGTACACGCCTCCACGATCTCCCGCGCTGACACGGCTGGAGCCAATCGCGGATAGTGGGCCAATCGTCAGAGGCTGTGCGCGAGGGTGGAGAGCGTGGAGGGTAGAGGTTCCTCTCGAGCGCGGGGTTGGTCTCGGATCGGCTGGAGGCGGGCGAAGGCTGGGGCGGGCGGTGGACTGCAAGGTGGAAGACAGCCCGGCCGGTGTGTCGTCGTCCGTCCGGTTCGCGCTGTGGGCGTATCGAAGTCACGCCCCACGTACCCTCTTCCTGTGTCAGCCTCCCGCCTGCATCGCGTCGCCGTCCTCGTGCTCGAGGGTGCGAAGCCGCTCGATGTCGGAATTCCCGCGCAGGTTTTCACGACCCGCGCGAGCATGCCGTACGAGGTGCGGGTGTGCGGGGCGAGCCCCGGTCTCGTGACCGGCGGCGATGGCCTGGCGTACTACGTCGACCATGGCCTCGACGCCCTTGCATGGGCCGACATCGTCTTCGTCCCCGGCTACCGGTTCCCGGACCGCGACGACCCGCCGCAGGCCGTCATCGACGCACTGATCGCCGCCCACGACCGGGGCGCGCGGCTCGCCGCCATCTCGACGGGCGCCTTCGCGCTCGCCGCCACGGGCCTGCTCGACGGCAGGCGCGCCACGACGCACTGGCACTACACACGGGCACTCGTGGCCAGGCACCCGCTCGTCCAGGTCGACGAGAACGTACTGTTCGTCGACGAGGGCAGCGTGCTCACCTCGGCCGGCGCCGCCTCCGGCATCGACCTGTGCCTGCACATCCTGCGCGGTGACCTCGGAGTGGCCGCGTCCAACCACGCGGCCCGGCGTCTGGTCGCGGCCCCCTACCGCAGCGGCGGCCAGGCCCAGTACGTGCCGCGCAGTGTCCCCGAGCCGCTCGGCGAGCGGTTCGCCGCCACCCGAGAGTGGGCGCTGCACCGACTCGGCGAGCCCCTCACCCTCGACATGCTGGCGCGGCAGGCCGAGGTCTCGCCGCGCACGTTCTCCCGCCGCTTCGTCGAGGAGACCGGCTACACGCCGATGCAGTGGGTGATGCGCGCCCGCATCGACCTGGCCCGCGAACTGCTCGAGCGCTCGCAGCGCAGCGTCGAACAGATCGCCGCCGACGTCGGGCTCGGCACCGGCGCGAACCTGCGGCTGCACTTCCAGCGCATCCTCGGCACCACACCGAGCGAGTACCGGCGCACCTTCACCCGGGGCGAGTAACCCTGCCCGGTACCGCGTGGCGGGATCCTTTTGAACCGTGGCGATACCGCCACTGTCGGCGGCGCCGGCCGCGGGCGAGCCTGGTGGCGAAGGGAAGGGACACCACTCATGACTCGCATCGCCATCAACGGATTCGGCCGCATCGGACGCAATGTGCTGCGCGCACTGCTCGAACGCGACAGCGCCCTGGAGATCGTCGCCGTCAACGACCTGACGGAGCCCGCCACGCTCGCCCGGCTGCTCGCCTACGACAGCACGGCCGGCCGGCTCGGGCGCCCGGTGACCGCCGACGGGAACGCCCTCGTCGTCGACGGCCGTCGGATCACGGTGCTGGCCGAGCGCGAACCGGCGCAGCTGCCGTGGGCCGAACTCGGCGTCGGCATCGTCCTGGAAGCCACCGGCCGCTTCACCTCGGCGAAGGCAGCCCGCTCGCACCTCGACGCGGGCGCGAAGAAGGTACTCGTCAGCGCGCCGTCGGACGGCGCCGACGTCACCCTCGCGTTCGGGGTCAACACCGACGCCTACGACCCGGCCGTGCACACGATCGTCTCGAACGCGTCCTGCACCACCAACGCACTCGCGCCGCTGGCCAAGGTCCTGGACGACCTCGCCGGCATCGAGCACGGGTTCATGACGACGGTGCACGCCTACACGCAGGAGCAGAACCTCCAGGACGGCCCGCACCGCGACGCCCGCCGCGCCCGTGCCGCCGGCGTCAACATCGTCCCGACCACGACCGGCGCCGCCAAGGCGATCGGCCTGGTGCTGCCGAACCTCGACGGCAAGCTGTCGGGCGACTCGATCCGCGTACCGGTGCCGGTGGGCTCGATCGTCGAACTCAACACGACCGTCGCCCGCGACGTGACGCGCGAGGACGTGCTGGCGGCGTACCGCACCGCAGCGGAGGGACCGCTCGCCGGCATCCTCGAGTACTCGGAGGACCCGCTCGTGTCGTCCGACATCACGGGCAATCCCGCATCATCGATCTTCGACTCGGCCCTCACCCGCGTCGACGGCCGCCACGTCAAGGTGGTCGCCTGGTACGACAACGAGTGGGGCTTCTCGAACCGCGTGATCGACACGCTCGAACTCCTCGCCACCCACTGACCGGACGCCGGGTGGTACCCGCCTCCTGCGACCGCGCCGGCCAGCACTTCCTTCGGGCGCTCTGGTTGACCAGTCGGGCAACCAGAGCGCCCAGTCACCGAAGCGGGTCCGCCCGGCCTAGGGAGGGGGCGGGAGCATGCGGGTACTTCCGCCGGCCGTGATGAGCCCGCGAACTCCCCTCGCGTCGGACGACCAACTCGGCCGCAGCTCCCGAAAGTTATCCACAGGAGTTGACCGCTGAAAGCGCGCCCAGCCCGACTTCGCTACTGTCGGTGACATGCACGGAGGACTGCCGTTCATCGGCATCAGCACCATCATCTACGGCCTGATCGGCCTGATCGCCGCCGCGGTCGGCGCGATCCGTACCACGGGGGGAGCTCGTCATGCACACCATCACCGTCATCGTGCCAGCTCACAACGAGGAGGAGGGGTTACCCTCCACGCTGGAGTCCCTCGCCTGCCAAACGCTCCGGCCTGACCGCATCCTGGTCGTGGACGACGCCTCCACGGACCGCACGGGCGAGGTGGCCTCATCACACGGCGTGACGGTGCTCCGTCCGCCGCGCAACCTCGGCAGCAAGGCCAAAGCTCAGAACTACGCCCTTCCGCACTGCACCACCGACCTGGTCCTGGCCGTCGACGCGGACACCGTCCTCGCCCCGGACTACATCGAGACCGTCGTCCCCGTTTTCGACGACCCAGCCGTCTCCATCGCGGCGGGCATGGTCCGCACCCGCCACACCCGCACGATCTGGGAACGCGGACGCTCCACCGAATATCTCTTCGGCTTCCACTGGCACCGCCCCATTCAGGCCCGCGCCAACAGCCCCATGGTCTGCTCCGGCTGCTGCTCCGTCTTCCGCCGCGACGACCTGATGTCCTTCGGCGGCTTCCCCGAACGCACCATCGTCGAGGACATGGACTACACCTGGTCCCAGCAACTCGCCGGCAGACGTGCGGTCTACGTCCCCGACGCCGTCGCCCTGGCCGCCGACCCGGAGGACCTCACCTACCTCCGCAAACAGGTCTGGCGCTGGATGGCCGGCTT
Organism: Streptomyces sirii; assembly: GCF_045690365.1. Taxonomy (NCBI): domain Bacteria; kingdom Bacillati; phylum Actinomycetota; class Actinomycetes; order Kitasatosporales; family Streptomycetaceae; genus Streptomyces; species Streptomyces sirii. Next base: position 7,139,977 of record NZ_CP147982.1, read on the forward strand.
CTGCCAGAACGTCCGACTCCACCTGGGCCGGCTGATCCTGCGCAAACCTCTCCTGGCGCTCTGGGTGCTTCTCGCCCTCTTCGAGATCCTCACCGCCCCCCTGTGGTGGGCAACGCCGTTCCTGGCCGCCGCCACCACCGGTCAGCCGCTCCCGCTGACCGTCACCTGGTGGGCCGGAGCCGAACTCCTCCTCACCGCCCCACCCCTGATCTACGCCGCCCACCGCCGCAAACTCCCCCTGACCGGCGTCCTGTTGAACCTCCCCTGCGTCTACGCCACCAAGGCCGTCAATCTCGTCTACGCCTGGAAGGCCCTCGTCGTGGAACTGCTCCTGGTGCCACTCCATTTGGCGCGAGGCCTGACGGTGTACGAGAAGGGGCGAGCCGACACCTCGTCCGGCCGAACGGCAGTGGCGGGAGCGGGAGCGGGGTGAGTATGAGCGCAGCGAGGCCGGCTCTGCCCTGGATACGAGGGGCTGTTCAGGACACCAGGGTCTGCTCCTCCAGCTCGGTCAGCTTTACGGTGCACAGGCCGCCGCGCTCGGCCGTTACGTCCGTCACCTTGAGCTGCGTGCCCGGCGAGAGGATGAACTCCTCCTCGTCGGTGAACGCGGAGAAGCTGTGGATTCCCACGGCCCGGACGGGGCGCACCTCGAAGAGCGTCCGCTTGCCGCGGTTGCCGAGAAACGCCCGGGCCACGCCGATCTTCGACGTACAGGAGGAAACGCCCCACCAGGTCACGGTCCGTCCGAGCGGGTACTGCGCACGCAGGTCCAGGGACACCCCGCGCCACAACGACTCCGTGCGGGCGGGAAGCTGCGACATCGCCGAGAACAGCAGCCGGAGATAAGGGAGGTACGGAACGATTCTGGTCCGGTCCGGAGAGCGCAGGATGGCGTTGATCTCCCGGTAGAACGCGGACTCGCAGGTATAGAGGTAGAGGGCGGCGATCGCGTCGGCGGGCAGGCTGCCGGTCACCTCGTCCGCCCGCCTCTTGCCGAATTCATGCGACAGCTCGACGTGCCGATCGAGCCCGGACAGCAGTTTGGCGACCGGGCCGACGGCGTCGCGGAAGTCCATGAGCGGCGTGTCGAAGACACCGGTGATCGCGGGGAGGACGAGCCCCTCGTCCTTTACGCCGGCGAGCCGTTCGAGGTAGAGCTGATGAAGCTCCATCGTGGACGCGATGAACGCGCCCATGCGTTCGGCGAGGTCGCCGTTCGTCCCGTCGGCCTCCGCCGCGAGCTCGTTCCATCCTGTGCTCGGCAGCCAGTCGATCTCATCGGCGCCCAACGATGCGAGGGCCGCGTTCACCGTGCCGAAATGGTCGCCTTCGCAGAAGATGTCGCCCTGCGCCGCGGGATTGGGGTGGTCGATATGGCGGACCTCGACCTCGGGGTACTTCTCCTGGAGTCGGAGGACGACCTTTTTCAGATTGCGCGCGTGCGCTCCCCACCAGGCGAAGACGACACCACGGTCCTCCTCGTCGGCGTTCTGTTTGGCCTTGAGGATCTCTTCGACGATCCGCTCGGCGACCGGACGCCAGAACGCGGTGTGCCGGTCGGGACCCGTCGTCCCGTCACTGCTGGCGGTGAGTGCCGCGTTCAGCAGCAGCACACCCTGCGTGAGCATCGCCTGGAACCACTCCGGTGGTTGGACGGTGTCCTGCTCCTTCAGCAGCGCGCGAATGTCGGCAATAGGGGTCTTCTTGGGTATGCCGTACTTCCACATCGCCGCGGCCTTGATGATGCAGCGGATGCTGACGACCCTGCCGAACTGGCTGTCCTTCCAGTTATGGAAGGCGTTGTCGAACATGGCGATACCCGTGGCGCTTTCCGGCCGCGGATACGGGTTCTGGCCGAAGACGACGACCTTCCACTTGTGGGGTGGATGAGGCTTGAGAGCCTGGAAGGTCAATTCACGGACGGGGACGACCTCCGGTCCGCGGCCCGGCCCCATGAACGTGGCCGCGTCCGGCTGCGCCTCGATGGCCGGCTTCAGCAGGGGAAGCCACGGTTCACCGCCGCCCTTGAACAGTTCGGCGAGGGCCAGCGGGTCATTCGGGTCGGGCGTGGCAGGGGTGTGGGCATCGCTCATTGTGGCGGAACTCCGAATTATCAAACCGTACTTGAGGGCATGATCGACGAGGTGAATTGGCGAGGTGAATTGGGGAGGTGAATTGGGGAGGTGAATTGGGGAGGTGAATTGATGGGTGGGTTGGTGAGGAAGGTTGGTGGGGCAGGGTGGTGAAGCAGTGAAAGTCGATTTCCTTGCAGAGTGCTGGATGTGATGCTGGAGAGCCTCAAATGGCGTGCATTCGGGCAGGCGTCGACGCTCGTCGAGGGTGGGGGAATCCAGGCCCTGACCGGCGGAAATCTGGCGGCAGGCTAGCACCGGGTCGGTGGGCTGGCAATCGTGACGAGAGGTCACCAACTGCTGCTGACAGCGGCGTTGTCAGTGGGTCAGGGTAGCGTCGTGAGCGGTGGAAGGACCGTCTCTCAAGGGGAGTGGATTATGACCGTTAACCGCGCTCAGTCGCCGCTTAGGGTGGTGTTGACCGACATCAACACGAAGGTGGTGGAGGCCTGGCGGGCGGCGTTCGCCGACACCCCCGCGATCGAGATCCGCAAGGGCTCGATACTCGATGAGAAGGTCGATGCCTGGGTCAATCCGACCAACTCCCGGGGCCTGATGGACGGCGGCGTCGACGCGGTCATCAAGCGGCATATCGGGGCGGGCGTCCAACTGCGCGTGCAGCGGGCGATCCGCGATCAGTTCGCGGGAAGGCTGCCGGTGGGCAGCGCGGTGTGCGTGCGGTCCGGGGCGGTCAATCCGAAGTTCCTGATATCGACGCCGACGATGGAAGCCTCCTGTCAGAACGTGAGCGAGACGCTGAATGTGGCCCTCGCATGCGCCGCCGCGTTCCAGGCGATCCACCGGCAGAACAAGGAGGCGCCCGGAAGCATCGAGTCGGTGGCGCTGGTCGGCATGGGCGCCCATACCGGCCGGGTGCCGGCACAGGTCTGCGCCAACCTGATGTGGACGGGCTACACGCTGTTCAACGACTTCCACTTCGAGGACTACGACGAGCTGCGCGGCACGATCACCGCGCAGCTCGACGACATCGAGAACGCACCCGACGAAAGGCGGGTACGCATCGCCCCGCCCCAGCGCCCCGCCTCCCGCCGCTGACGGGCGTCCGGGGCTCCTAGGCCGTCTCTTTCGGATCTTGCCTGACCCGTGGCGTCTGACACGGCACCTCGCCGCGTTGTCGGGTCGCCCGAGTACGTCCAGTACGCGGGCGACCCTCCGCCTTGCGATGCACCGCGCCAGACGCCACGGGCTTAACCGGCAAGATCCGAAAGAGACGGCCTAGCCGATATCGGGCGCCGACCGCACTTCGATCCCGTCGCCGGTCCGCTCCATCTCCAGTACGACGAGCTCGTTCCGGCCCCTCCGCCACAGATGGCTCGGTGCGTAGAGGGTGACCTGCGGTCCCAGGGACCAGTAGCGGCCGAGCGCGAACCCGTTGAGCCAGACCATGCCCTTGTCCCAGCCGGGGAAGGCGAGGAAGCCGTCGGCGGGGGTGTCGACATGGATCCGGGCTCGGTGGAACGCGGGGCCGGTCGGTGTGCTTCCGCTGCCGAACTTCAGGGCCGAGAGGTCGTCCAGGGGCAGTCGGCGGATCTCCCAGTCGCGCAGTTCCGCGTCGTCGAGGAGGACCTGTCCGCTGATTCCCTTGGGGTCGTTGAGGCCCTGGCCGAAGTTGACCCGCCCGGTGGGGTCGACCAGCAGGTCGAGGGTGCTGGAGGCGCCGGAAACGGTGAAGTCGACGGTGTGGGACGGCTGGTTGCGGTCGAAGGTGCCGATGCGCCAGCCGTCGCCGTACACCAGCGCACGGTCGCCGAGCCCCGTGATCCGCAGGCGCCTGGTCCCCTGCGGCCCGCGCACCCGGGTGCGGTAGTGGATCAGTCCGTGCGGCTGCCCGAGGGCCTCCATGTGGACGGGGTTTGTATGGTGCACCGGAGCGCCGCTCAGTACGTCGAGGGATTTCATCAGCGGTAGCGACTCGCGGACGGTGATCTTCTGGGCCGGCATCCGGCGTGGTGTGGCCGGCAGGGGAGTGTTCGGGAGGGTGGTGTATTCGGCGAGCACCTCGCGCACCTTGTGGAACTTCTCGGTGAGTTCGCCGGATTCGCTGATCGGGGAGTCGTAGTCGTAGCTGGTGACGGTGGGCTGGTAGGCGCTGCCGTGCAGGTTGGCCCCGGCGTCCCAGCCGAAGTTCGTTCCGCCCACCGCCATATAGAAGTTGATCGAAGCTCCCGCTTCGAGAATCTTTCGCACGTCGGCGGCGGTCTGCGCCGGGTCGGTGGTGTGGTGCCGCTCTCCCCAGTGGTCAAACCAGCCGTCCCAGAACTCCGTGCAGAACAGGGGCTTGTCCGGCTGGAATTTACGCAGTTCCGCGAAGGGTCCGGTGGGGTCCCCGGCGAAGTTGACGGTGGAGAGGAGGTCGGGGAGGCTGCCGGCCTCGAGCGCTTCCTGGGAGGCTCCGTTGGAGCAGAACAGGAGGCTGTCTATGCCCTGCGCCCGCATGGTGTCGCGCAGATGCTCCAGGTGTGCGTGGTCGTCGTCGTAGCTGCCGTACTCGTTCTCTACTTGCATGGCGATGACGGGCCCGCCGCGGGTGGCCTGCAGATCGACGAAGCGCGGCAGCAGTTCGGCGAACCAGGTGTCGACCGCTCGTTCGTAGGCGGGGTCGGAGCGGCGCAGGGGCGCGTCCTTGTTCTTCAGGAGCCAGGCGGGCAGGCCGCCGAAGTCCCATTCCGCGCAGATGTACGGCCCCGGTCGCACGATCACCTTGAGCCCGGCTTCGTCCGCGGTCCGTACGAAGGCGGCGACGTCGCGCCATCCGGTGAAGTCGGCCTTCTTCTCGTACGGTTGGTGGAAGTTCCAGGCGACATAGGTCTCCACGGTGTTCAGGCCCATGGCCCGCATCCGCAGCAGCCGGTCTCGCCAGTCCTTGGGGTGCGTCCTGAAGTAGTGGAAGGCGCCCGAGAGGATGCGGAACGGCTCGCCGTCCAGCAGGAATTCGTTGCCGCGGAGGGTCAGCCCGCGCGGGCTTTCGGCCTGGGCGAGGGTGCTGCGGCCGCTGCCCAGGGCGACGCCCACGGACGCGGCTCCCACCATGGCCGCGCTCACGAATCTCCGTCGGCTGAACTGCGTCATCTCTGCTCTCCTCGACTCGATCGGTCGTCGCCCAAGGTTCGAACATGTTCAGCGGTGCGCGTTTCTGTGCATTGAGAGTGTTGTGTAGAACAGAAAGGAACACAAGGGTTCGTGGTGGAGCGCAGTGCAGTGGCCGGTTCATCTCACGCAAAAGCGCGTGAGGCAACCGGTGTCGGTTGCCTCACGCGCTCTCGGGTCCGCGTGCGGAGGAGTGTGTCAGCAGGTGGCCGGGGGCGTCTCGAAAGTGTCGCCGCCGACCTTGATCAGGCCGACGTAGTTCCGGCCGCAGGGGTAGCTCATGTTCCAGGTGCTGTTGGCGCGCTCGTTCTTGCTGATGGTCTTCTGCGGGCCCCAGGTCGTACCGTTGGCGCGGAAGCCGAGGTGCGCCTTGATCGTCGAGCCGGCCTTCTTTGTGTAGAAGACCTCGATGCGCGACGGGCTGGTGTTCAGCGAGATGCAGAGCTGACCGTTGCTCATGCGGGTGCACTTGACCCGGTCGCTGCCCGACGCCGCGACCAGCTTCGAGGCCTGAGGCGAGGCGTCACGCTCGGCCGCGTGGGCGGGAGCGGCGAGGAGCGAAGTGCCGGCGGCGATACAGGCGGCGACAGTCAGCGAAATACGACGACTCATGTGGTCGTTCCCCCTTGTGATTGGTCATGATCAACATTGGCAGAATACCGGCCGTAGATCATGTTTTCTATAGGTTTCCGCGATGCCGGGGTGGCGGGGTGTCAGGGCGTCGTGGGCCTAATGCCGGGGTGCCGGGGTCAGGTGGCGACCGGTGCCGGCTTCCGTTCCCGACTCGGTGCGTTGTCGTGTCGGGGGAGGAGGAACGGCGTGGCCAGCAGGAACAGACCGGCGAGGGCGATCGCGGTGCGGGGGCCGGTGATGCCGGCCAGCAGGCCCCACAGTCCGGTCAGTGCCGCGGTGGCGGCCTTGGCGGTGACCGTCCACGCGGACAAGGCGCGGGCCACCTGGTCCGTCGCGGTGTGCTCCAGCCGATAGGTGGCGTACACCGTGTTGAACACGCCGATACAGGTGATCAGCCCGAGTTCGACGGCCATGACGAGCACCATCCCGGCGACTCCGGGGCCGACGAAGGCCAATCCGAGCGGCCAGCAGGCGCGCAGCGTGCCCGAGGCCAGCATCACCTTGCGCTGCCCGAACCGCGCGACGAGCGGCCCGGCCAGCCGTGAGCCGATCATGCCGCCGACGCAGGGCACCGCGAACGCGAGGCCGTACTGCCAGGGGGCGAAACCGAGGCGGCCGAGCATGAGGACGGCGAGCAGTGGCGCGGGCGCCATGATGAGGGCATTGACCAGGACCGTGTTGAACAGCAGCGGACGCAGCGTCGGGTGGGCGAGCAGGTATCGCCAGCCTTCGAGCAGGCCGCCCGCCCTGAGGCGTGGCGCGGCGGTGCGCGCGGGGCGTGGCTCGCCGCCGCCGATCGCGCGGATCCCGGCCGCCGAGAGCAGATAGCTGACGGCATCGGCCACCACGGTCACCATGGGGCCGAGCAATCCGATCGCGGTCGTGCCGAGCGGCGGTCCGATCAGGGTGGTGGTCCACGTCGTGCTCTCGAACCGCCCGTTCGCGACGAGGAGGTCCCGCGGCGGCACGAGCGACTTCAGGTACGCCCCGCTGGCCGCCCTGAAGGCGATGTCGGCCGCGGCCACGATGACCGACACCACCACGAGCTGGGCGAAGCCGAGCCGGCCGAGCGCGTACGCGGCGGGTAGGGACATCAGCGCCACGAACCGGGCCAGGTCCATCGCCACCATCACCGGCCGCTTGCGGCGGAACTCCACCCACGGCCCGAGCGGCACCGCCACCACCGCCCCCACCGCCAGCCCCGCGGCGGCCAGCACCGACACCTCCGCCGGCCCGGCGTGCAGCACCAGGATCGCGATCATGGGGAACGCGTCGAACGCGAGCCGGGTGCCGAACGCGCTGACCGCGTACGCCGCCCACAGCCACCCGAAACTCCGCCCCAGCGACCTCTTTGCCCCCATGCCCAGCCCCCTGGCCGTCGCCCTCACCCAACCCGGACAACCTCGCGTTGCCGTGACGTATCCAAGCCAGTGGCAGGCCCGCCGAGCAAACAACCGCTGTGCGTGGTGGGGTACAACCACGCGTTGTACGCAGAGGTGGAGCCGCCGCCTAGGGTGGTCGACGTGAATCTCGATGCCGTGCGCACCTTCGTCGCCGTCGCGGACGCGGGGCAGTTCCAGGAGGCCGCCGCCCAACTGTCGATCACCCAGCAGGCCGTCTCCAAGCGGGTCTCCACGCTGGAGCGGGACCTCGGGGTGCGGCTGTTCACCCGTACCGCGCGCGGGGCCCGGCTCACCATCGACGGGCAGGCGTTTCTGCCGCACGCCCGCGATCTGCTGCGGGCCGTGGAGCGGGCCGCCGCCTCCGTGCGCCCCGGCAGTCGCGCGCTGCGCGTCGATGTGATCGGCCGGCAGCTGGCCCCCGCGGCGCTGCTGCGCGACTTCCACCGCGCGCATCCCGGGACCGCGCTCGACGTCGTGACGCTCTTCGACGCCGACGCGGCCCTCGCCGCCGTCCGGTCCGGCACGATCGACGCGTCCTTCCGCGCCGTCACCCTGCCCGTGCGGCAGCTGCCCGACGGCATCGAGGCCGCCCGGGTCCTGCATGAGCCGATCCAGCTCCTCACCGGACCGGCCCACCGATTCGCCGCCGCCGGTTCGGTCGCCCCCGCTCAGCTCGCCGGCCACCGGATCTGGATGCCCGGCATCGTCACCGGGACCGAGTGGGCCGTCTACTACGACGACCTCGCCGCCGCGTTCGGGCTCACCATCGAGGTGACCGGCCCCGACTTCGGCACCGAGCCGCTGCTCGACACGATCGCCGACTCGGCGGTGCTGGCCACCTTCGTCGGCGAGCAGACCCGCCTCGTCTGGCCCGCCGACTGCGACCTGCGGCGCATCGACCTGCGCGACCCGACACCGGTCTATCCCCACTCGCTGATCTGGCGCGGCGACAACCCGCACCCCGCGCTGCGCACGCTCCGCGACTACCTCACTGCCAGGCGGCCCGGCCCGCACGACGCCGGGACGTGGCGGCCGGAATGGGCGCAGTGACCCACACCGGCACCGGTCCGACTCCCGCACCGTGGCTGGGGCTGGAGGCCGAAGTCCCGGCGCCCGAGCGCAGCGCTCTCAGGCGATCAGCGCCGGCACCTCACCGCGGGCGCCGGCCAGGACCGACTGGTCGTAGCGGCGCAGCATCAGCCGGGCCAGTTCGGGAGCGGCACCGAGGACGGGGGCGAGGACGTCGGCGCGGGCCTCGCGGGCACCGGCGGCGATCCGGTCCGGGAGGCGGCCGGGGGCGATGACGTACGGGGCGACGGCCACTCGGTGCACGCCCTCGGCGCGCAGCGCCCGTACGGCGTCGGCCGTGCGGGGAAGAGATGCGGAGGCGAACGCAGGTCGCACGGCACACCAACCAGCGGTGCGCCGCCACTCCCGCGCGATTTCAGCGATCACTGCGATCGCCTCCGGGTCCGAAGAGCCCGCCGAGGCCAGCACGACCCCGGTCGAGCGGCGGTCGCCGGGCCGCAGCCCGGCCTCGGCCAGCCGGCGCTCCAGCGCACCGGTCAAGAGGGGGGACGGGCCGAGCACCTCGGCCTGTCGGACGGTCAGCAGGGGCAGTCGCGCGGCGGCCTCGCGCAGCACCGACGGGATGTCGGCCTTCGCGTGGAACGCGCGGGTGAGCAGGAGCGGCAGCGCCACCACATCCCCTACCCCCTCGGCCGACAGGCGCTCCAGCACCCGCGGCACCCGGGGCGCGTTGAAGTCGAGATGGCCGACCTCGACGCGCAGCCCCGGCCGCAGCGCCCGTACCCGCGCGCAGAGCGCGGAGACGGTCGCCGCGTGCCGCGGGTCGCGGCTGCCGTGGGCGACGACGACGAGCGTGGGGGAGGCGGGGCGGATGTCCATGGCTTTAGCTCTTCACCAGCAGGCCGCGGCTGCGCAGCACCCGTCGCTCGATCGGTGCGAAGATCAGCAGCTCGATGCCGATGCCGACGATCAGGATCAGCAGGATCGCGCCCAGCACCCAGGACATGTCCTGCAGCTCGCGCCCCTGCTCCAGCAGCTGCCCCAGACCGGTGCCCAGATCGGGCGCGTTGACGATCAGTTCGGCGGCCATCAGCGAGCGCCAGGAGAACGCCCAGCCCTGCTTGAGGCCGGCGATGTAGCCGGGCAGCGCGGCCGGCAGCAGCACATGCCGCACCCCGGCCAGACCGGTCGCGCCGATGGTGCGGCCCGCCCGCAGATAGAGCGGGGATATCTGGTCGACGCCCGCCACCAGGCCGTTGGCGATGGAGGGTACGGCGCCCAGCAGCACCACCGCGTAGATGGTGGCGTCGCTCAGCCCGAACCAGATGATCGCCGCCGGGACCCAGGCCACCGAGGGCAGCGACTGCAGACCGCTCAGGATCGGGCCGATCGCGGCCCGTACGACCTTGACCTTGGCGACGATCAGGCCGAGTACCGTCCCCAGGGCGACCGAGGCCAGGAAGCCCAGGGCGCCGCGGGAGACGCTGGTCCACACGAAGTTCAGCAGAGTGCCCTCAAGCCACTTCTGCTGCAGCGAGCGGGCGACGTCCACGGGACTCGGCAGCAGGTAGTGCGCCTTGAGCTCGAAGTGGTAGGCGAGCTGCCACAGCCCCAGCACGATCGCGATGGCGACGAGCGGAGGCAGCGCCTTGGAGACGGTGGTGCGCAGCCACGGCTGCCGGGCGACGACCGTGGACTCCAGTGCGTCGAGGCCGGCCTCCAGACCGGCGATATCGCCGGAGGCGTCGCGCTTCTTCGCGACGGCGGTGTCGGCGGCCGAGGCGTCGCCGGTCGGTGCGGCGGCGGACTCGGCCGAGGTCTCAGTGCTGGCCATGGCGGCGGATCTCCCCACGGAGCTGTTCGGTGATCTCGATGGAAAGGTCGGCGACCGCGGCGTCCTCGATGCGGCGCGGCTGCGGGATGTCCACCCGCCACTCGCGTGCGATCCGGCCCGGTCGGGAGGACAGCAGCACCACCCGCTCGGCCAGCCGTACGGCCTCGCGGACGTTGTGGGTGACGAACAGCACCGAGAGGTTGCCGGCGGAGCCGCTGTCGTTCTGCTCCTGCCAGATGCGGGTCAGCTCGTCGTGCAGGACATCGCGGGTGATCGCGTCCAGCGCGGCGAACGGCTCGTCCATCAGCAGCAGTTGGCTGTCCTGGGCGAGCGCCCGGGCCATCGCGACGCGCTGGCGCATACCGCCGGAGAGCTCGTGCACCCGCTTGCCGTACGCGCCCTTGAGGCGGACGAGTTCGAGCAGCCGCTCGGCCTCGTCGCGGCGCTCGGCGCGCGGCACCCCGCGCAGCCGCAGCGCCAGTTCGATGTTGCGGCCCGCGGTCAGCCACGGGAACAGCGCGTGCTCCTGGAACATCAGGGCCGGCCGGCCGCCGGGCGTCTCGATGGTGCCGGCGGACGGCGCGTCGAGGCCGGCCACGAGGTTGAGCAGGGTGGACTTGCCGCAGCCCGAGGCCCCCAGGAGGCAGACGAACTCGCCGGGTGCCACATCGATGCTGATGTCGTCCAGCACATGCTGCTGTGCGCCGGTGCGGCCGAACGACTTCGAGACATGGTCGATGCGAGCCGCGTACGGCACGGTGGTGCCCGTGTCCGCCGTGGCGGGCTGCTGCTTGGTGAGCGTGGTGGTCGTCATCGGTGTCACCTCCTGGGGGAGTGCGGTGCTGTGCGGGCTACTTGCTGCCGAGGCCGGCGTCGTCGACCGGCTGCTTGCCCTCGGACTTGAGCACCTTGTTCAGCAGCGTGAGGTCGTAGATGCCCTTGAGGTCGGGCTTCTGCAGCAGACCCGCCTTGACGGCGTGATCGGCCTCCTGCTGGAGGGTGGCGGCCAGCGGGTCGTCGGTGACGTCGACGTTCTTGAACGCCGGGTCGAGGACGTCGTTGGGCAGCGGCTTGCCGGCGACCTCCGCCAGCTTGTCGTTGAGCGCCTTCTTCGCGTCGGCCGGGTGCGACCGGATCCAGGCGTTGGTCTTCACCGAGGCGCGCAGCACGGCCTCGACGGCCTTCGGGTGCTCCTTGAGGAACTTCTGCGAGACGATCACGTTCGTGATGACGAACTTGCCGTCCTTCCACAGCTTCTTCTCGTCCAGGATCGTCTTGCCGCCCGCGGCGATCAGCTTGGACGCGGTGGGCTCGGGTACCCAGGCACCGTCGATGGAGCCCTGCTCGAAGGCGGTCGGCGTCACCTTGTTGTCGGTGCGCTGGACGGTGACGTCGCCCTTGCCGGTGGTGGCGTCGACCTTGTAGCCCTTGCCGGCCAGGAAGTTCAGCAGCGCCACGTCCTGGGTGTTGCCCAGCTGGGGGGTCGCGATCGTCTTGCCCTTGAGGTCGTTGAGACCCTTGATCTTCTTGGGGTCGACGACGAGCGAGACACCGCCGGAGGCCGAGCCCGAGATGATCTTGAGGCTCTTGCCCTGCGACTTGGTGAAGCCGTTGATCGCGGGGGAGGGGCCGATCCAGCCGATGTCGATGGCGCCCGAGTTGAGCGCCTCGATCTCCGCGGGGCCCGCGTTGAAGGTGGCGGGCTTGATCGCCGTGCCGCCCAGTTCCTTCTGGAACAGGCCCTTCTGGAGGCCGATCAGGGGGGTGGCGTGCGTGGTGTTGCCGAAGAACCCGACCTTGACCTGATCGAGTCCGTCGATCTTGGCGCCCTTGGGGGCGACGCCGGCGGACGTTTCCTTCTTGGCCTCGGAGCCGTAGCCGCAGGCGCCCAGCGCGCCGATCAGGAGCGGGACGGTGGCGGCGGCCGCCAACAGGCGGTGACGAACGGCAGACACGGGAGGAGTTCCTCTCGGAGGGCCGGGGCAGCCGCGCCCGTACTAGGGCGCGCCCGGCGGAGCTATGGATCTTCGGAAGGGGGGCGTGGGGGGTACGGAGTCATGCATCGTCAGCACACACATCGGCCGACTCCGCCCTGTCCGCTCCCTAGGGCGCCGCTGCCGATGCGGCCGCCCTCCTTCGCGAAGGTCGAGAAGATGTCCTGGGTCGTTTCCGTCATGATCAGAAGTCCCATCCCTCGTCGTCCGCCGCCGGCGCCGGTGCGGCCTCCGCGGCCGCCTCCGCGAAGGCGGTGCCCGCCATCCCCGCGGTGAGCGTCGTCCCGTCCGCCGGGTCGATCAGCAGGAACGAGCCGGTGCGGCGGGAGTCGGCGTAGGCGTCCAGGGCCAGCGGCTCGGCCGTACGGACCACCACCCGCCCGATGTCGTTGGCGGCCAGCTCGCCGGGCGCCGGGTGCTGGGAGAGGTCGTCCAGCGTCAGCCGGGACGGGATGTCCTTCACGATCGCCTTGACCGTACGGGTGGTGTGCTTGAGCAGCACCCGCTGGCCGACGGTCAGCGGCCGGTCCGCCACATGGCAGACCGTCGCCTCGACGTCCTGGGAGACGGCCGGGGCCGCGGCGGTCGGCGCGATCAGGTCGCCGCGCGAGACGTCGATGTCGTCGGTGAGCCGGACGGTCACCGACTGCGGCGCCCAGGCGACGTCCACGGCCTGGCCCAGCGCGTCGATCGCCTCGATGGTGGTCGTACGGCCCGAGGGCAGCACGGTGACGGCGTCGCCGACGCGCAGCACGCCGGAGGCGATCTGGCCCGCGTAGCCGCGGTAGTCGGGGTGCTCGGCGGTCTGCGGGCGGATCACGTACTGGACCGGGAAGCGGCCGGGGTCGTCCGAGGGGTCGGCGACGACCGGCACCGTCTCCAGGTGCTCCAGCACGGTCGGGCCGCCGTACCAGTCCATGTTGGCCGACGGCGACACGACGTTGTCGCCGGCCAGTGCCGAGATCGGGATCGCGGTGATCTCCGGGACGCCCAGCGAGGCCGCGTACGTCGTGAACTCCTCGGCGATGGCGGCGAAGACCGGCTCGGCGTAGTCGACCAGGTCCATCTTGTTGACCGCGAGGACGACATGCGGGACGCGCAGGAGGGCGGCGACCGCGGCGTGCCGTCGGGTCTGCTCGACCACGCCGTTGCGGGCGTCGACCAGCACCACGGCGAGCTCGGCGGTGGAGGCGCCGGTGACCATGTTGCGGGTGTACTGCACATGCCCGGGGGTGTCGGCGAGGATGAAGCGGCGCCGGGGGGTGGCGAAGTAGCGGTAGGCGACGTCGATGGTGATGCCCTGCTCGCGCTCGGCGCGCAGCCCGTCGGTCAGCAGCGCCAGGTCGGGCGCCTCCTGCCCACGGCCCAGAGAGGCCCGCTCGACGGCCTCCAGCTGGTCGGAGAGCACCGACTTGGAGTCGTGCAGCAGCCGCCCCACCAGGGTGGACTTGCCGTCGTCGACGGAGCCGGCGGTGGCGAAGCGCAGCAGTGAGGTGGCACCCGCGTCCACGGTGTTGATCGTGCTCATGGTTAGAAGTACCCCTCGCGCTTACGGTCCTCCATGGCGGCCTCGGACATCTTGTCGTCGGCCCTCGTCGCGCCCCGCTCGGTCAGCCGGGACGCGGCGATCTCCGCGATCACGGCCTCGATGGTGTCGGCGTCGGAGTCGACGGCACCGGTGCAGGACATGTCGCCGACGGTGCGGTAGCGCACCTGCCGGGTCTGAAGGCTCTCGCCGTCCTTGGGGCCGCCCCACTCGCCGGGCGCCAGCCACATACCGCTGCGGGCGAACACCTCGCGCTCGTGGGCGTAGTAGATGGCGGGCAGTTCGATCTTCTCGCGGGCGATGTACTGCCACACGTCCAGCTCGGTCCAGTTGGACAGCGGGAACACCCGGACGTGCTCACCGGGCGAGTGCTTGCCGTTGTAGAGCTGCCACAGCTCGGGGCGCTGCCGGCGCGGGTCCCAGCCGCCGAACTCGTCGCGCAGCGAGAAGACCCGCTCCTTGGCGCGCGCCTTCTCCTCGTCCCGGCGGCCGCCGCCGAAGACCGCGTCGAAGCGGTTGTTGTCGATGGCGTCCAGCAGCGGGACGGTCTGCAGCGGGTTGCGGGTGCCGTCGGGGCGCTCGCGCAGCTCGCCGCGGTCGATGAAGTCCTGCACGGAGGCGACGTGCAGCCGCAGGCCGTGCCGCTCCACCGTGCGGTCGCGGTAGTCCAGGACCTCGGGGAAGTTGTGCCCGGTGTCGACGTGCAGCAGGGAGAACGGGATCGCCGCCGGCGCGAACGCCTTGAGCGCCAGGTGCAGCATGACGATGGAGTCCTTGCCGCCGGAGAACAGGATCACCGGCCGCTCGAACTCGCCCGCCACCTCGCGGAAGATGTGCACCGCCTCGGACTCCAGGGCGTCCAGGTGCGACAGCGCGTACGGGTTGTCGCCTCCGGGCTCGCCGCCGGTCTCGGTACGAACGGTCGCGGTGGTCACGCCAGTCCTCTTTCGGCCAGCAGCGCATGCAGCGCCGCCGCGGACTCCTGCACGGTCTGGGTGTGCGACTCGATGCGCAGATCAGGTGATTCGGGCTGCTCGTAGGGGTCGTCCACGCCGGTCAGACCGGAGATCTCGCCGGCCGCCTGCTTGGCGTACAGCCCCTTCACATCACGCTCGGAGCACACCTCGACGGGCGTCGCGACGTGCACCTCCAGATACGCGGTGCCCTCCTTCTGGTGGCGCCCCCGCACCGCCTCGCGGCTGTCCGCGTACGGCGCGATCACCGGCACCAGCGCCTTGACGCCGTTGCTCGCCAGCAGCTCGGCCACGAAGCCGATGCGCTGGACGTTGGTGTGCCGGTCCTCGCGGGTGAAACCGAGGCCCGCGGAGAGGAACTCGCGGATCTCGTCGCCGTCGAGCACCTCGACGCGGTGGCCCTCGCCGCGCAGCCGGTCGGCCAGCTCGCGCGCGATGGTCGTCTTGCCCGCGCTCGGCAGTCCGGTCAGCCAGATCGTGGCGCCCGTCATGGATATCTCCTGATGCTCTGTCATCAGTGCAGCCCGCACTCGGTCTTGTTGCTCCCGGCCCAGCGGCCGGCCCTGGCGTCCTCGCCCGCCAGCACCCGGCGGGTGCAGGGCGCGCAGCCGACGGAGGCGTAGCCGTCCATCAGCAGCGGGTTGGTGAGCACGCCGTGCTCGGCCATGTACGCGTCCACGTCGGCCTGCGTCCAGCGGGCGATCGGCGAGACCTTCACCTTCTGCCGCTTGGGGTCCCAGCCGACGACCGGGGTGTTCGCCCGGGTCGGCGACTCGTCCCGGCGCAGGCCCGTCGCCCATGCGTCGTACCCGGTCAGGCCCTCTTCGAGGGGCTTGACCTTGCGCAGCGCGCAGCACAGGTCCGGGTCGCGGTCGTGCAGCTTCGGGCCGTACTCGGCGTCCTGCTCGGCCACCGTCCGCCGCGGCGTCAGGGTGATGACGTTGACGTCCATCACCTCGGCGACCGCGTCCCGGGTCCCGATGGTCTCGGGGAAGTGGTAGCCGGTGTCCAGGAAGACCACGTCCACACCCGGGAAGGCCCGCGAGGCCAGGTGCGCGACGACCGCGTCCTCCATCGAGGAGGTCACGCAGAAGCGCGGACCGAAGGTCTCGGCGGCCCACTTGAGGATCTCCAGGGCGGGCGCGTCCTCCAGGTCGCGGCCCGCCTGCTCGGCGAGCTGCTGAAGGTCGGTAGCGGTGGTCACGACGTACCTCCGTCGGAAGGCGAAGCGGCAGTGGACCGACCAGGGGCGAGCAGGCCGAGGAACTTCAGCCGGAACGCCCTGCTGCACGCCCGGCATTCCCAGGCCGCGCCCTCGCCGCGGACCGAGCCCTCCTCGGAGGGCCGAAGGTCCTCGTCGCCGCAGTACGGGCAGTAGAACGGGGCGGCACGTTCGCTCACTTCAGCGCACCCTCTTCCGCACGGGCCGCCCACTGGGCGAACCGCTCGCCGTCGGTGCGCTGCTCCTGGAAGTTGCGCACCACCCGCTCGATGTAGTCGGGGAGTTCATCGGAGGTGACCTTCAGGCCACGGACCTTGCGGCCGAAACCGGCCTCCAGCCCGAGCGCACCGCCCAGGTGCACCTGGTAGCCCTCGACCTGGTTGCCGTCGTCGTCCAGGACCAGCTGGCCCTTGAGGCCGATGTCCGCGACCTGGATGCGGGCGCAGGCGTTCGGGCAGCCGTTGATGTTGATGGTGATCGGCTCGTCGAACTCGGGGAGGCGACGCTCCAGTTCGTCGATCAGCGAGGCGCCGCGGCCCTTGGTCTCGACGATCGCCAGCTTGCAGAACTCGATGCCGGTGCAGGCCATCGTGCCGCGCCGGAACGGGGAGGGCTTGACCCGCAGGTCGAGCGCCTCCAGACCGGCGACCAGCGAGTCGACCTGCGACTCGTCGATGTCCAGCACGATCATCTTCTGCTCGGCGGTGGTCCGCAGCCGACCCGAGCCGTGCTCCGCGGCGACGGCGGCGATCTTGGTGAGGGTGGCGCCGTCGACCCGGCCGACGCGCGGCGCGAAGCCCACGTAGTAGCGGCCGTCCTTCTGCTTGTGCACACCGACGTGGTCGCGCCACTGCTGGACGGGCTGCGCCGGGGCGGGGCCGTCGGACAGCTTCCGCTTGAGGTACTCGTCCTCCAGCACCTGCCGGAACTTCTCCGCGCCCCAGTCGGCGACCAGGAACTTCAGCCGGGCGCGGGTGCGCAGCCGGCGGTAGCCGTAGTCGCGGAAGATCGAGATGACGCCCTCGTAGACGTCGGCGGCCTCCTCGCGCGAGACCCACGCACCGAGCCGGACACCGAGCTTGGGGTTGGTGGACAGCCCGCCGCCGACCCACACATCGAAGCCCGGACCGTGCTCGGGGTGCTCGACGCCGACGAACGAGATGTCGTTGATCTCGTGCGCGACGTCCAGCAGCGGCGAGCCGGAGACCGCGGACTTGAACTTGCGCGGCAGGTTGGAGAACGCGGGGTTGCCGATGATCCGGCGCTGGATCTCCTCGATCACCGGGGTGCCGTCGATGATCTCGTCCTCGGCGATACCGGCGACCGGCGAGCCGAGGATGACACGGGGAGTGTCACCGCACGCCTCGGTGGTGGACAGGCCGACGGCCTCCAGCCGCTGCCAGATCTCCGGCACGTCCTCGATACGGATCCAGTGGTACTGGACGTTCTGCCGGTCCGTGAGGTCCGCGGTGCCGCGGGCGAACTCCTGCGAGATCTCGCCGATGACGCGCAGCTGCTCGGTGGTCAGCCGGCCGCCGTCGATGCGGACCCGCAGCATGAAGTACTTGTCGTCCAGCTCCTCCGGCTCCAGGATCGCGGTCTTGCCGCCGTCGATCCCGGGCTTGCGCTGGGTGTACAGGCCCCACCAGCGCATCCGCCCGCACAGGTCGTTGGGGTCGATCGAGTCGAATCCGGCCTTGGAGTAGATCGTCTCAATGCGTGTCCGCACATTGAGACCGTCATCGTCCTTCTTGAACTGCTCGTTGCCGTTCAGCGGCGTGAAGTGACCCACTGCCCACTGGCCCTCGCCGCGGTGGCGTCCGGCCTTGCGGCGGGTCGTGGCTGCGGTGCGGGCACCCCCGGCCGAAGGCTGGGGGGCATCTGGGGTGGCGGCCATGGGCGTACGTCCTTCTGGGCGGGCTCAAGTGATCGGGACCGGCGCCGGGCGCCCACGGTGACCTGCGCGGACACACCGAAGTGCGGCGCGTGTGGACGCGTCGGCGGTGGTACTGCGGATCGTGGGGTCTCAGCGCGTCCGCGACGATGGGGACGGCGGGGTGTGCGGTGGTGCTGGGTGCTGTCCGGGGCCAATCGCCCCAGGTGGGGACAGCCTCAGCCCGCCCGACAAATGGCGCTGGACATGCGGCCGAGGTCGACGTGCCGCCGACTCACCAAGGCAATTCCAGCTCGAGACATGACGGAAGCGTGGCACGCCGTTCTCCGGCCAGTCCACCGTTATCCAGAATATGGACATGGACGTCTCGCATGCCGGGACGATGTGGTGTTGATCACGCCCCGGAGGGGGTGTGCGGTGCGACGAGCGGGCCCGCGCCCGGCCAGGGTCCCGGGGCCGGCGCGTCGGGCTCCTCGGTCACGGTGGTGTCGTACAGCCGGAAGCCCCGCCGCTGGTAGTTCGCCATCGCGTGCGCGCCGTCCAGGGAGCAGGTGTGCAGCCACACCCGCTTCGTCGGGACCTGCCCCGGCCACCGCTCGGCCAGGTCCCAGGCCCGCTCGATCCCGTACGCCAGCAGGTGCCCGCCGATCCTGCGCCCCCGGAAGGCCGGGATGAGCCCGAAGTAGACGATCTCCACGGATCCGTCCCGGCCCGCCTCCAGCTCGATGAACCCGGCGGGCGTCCCCCGCTCGTACGCCACCCAGGTCTCCACGCCCGGCCGCGCCAGGTACTCCGCCCACCGTGCGTACGGCCATGCGAGCCGGTCGGTCCAGGCGACGTCCCCGCCGACCGCCGTATAGAGGAACCGGCTGAATTCGGGCGACGGTCGCTCGGACCGGACGATGCGGACGCCTTGCCCGGTCGGCGGCTCCTGTGTGGGGGGCAGGTCCGCGCGTGCGGTCTGTTCGAGGTACCAGGTGGTGACCGAGAGGCTCATGCGGCCAGCACATCACACCGGTCCGCGGCGGCCGGCTCCGGGCCGTGGGCCGCTGCGGGGGCGCCGCCGTACCGCGCGGCGGTGCACCATCCGGATGGTGAGACATCGGCTCACCGTGTGGACGGCGCGGTGGTGCGTTGCGCTGCCCGCCCGGCGCCGCTACCCCGACTTCACCATCCTGGCGAAAACCACCACGTTGCCCGTGTAGCCCGAGCCCGCCGAGTACGCCCCACCGCAGGTCAGCACGCGCAGCTCGGGATGCCCGGTGTCGCCGTAGACCTTCCGGGCGGGGAAGCCGCGCTTGCCGAAGACCCGGACGCCGTAGACCTCGAAGACCGCGATCCGCCCGTCCTCACGGGTCACCCGGATGGTCCTTCCCTTCTCCAGGGCGCCCAGCCCGTAGAAGACCGCCGGCCCGCCGGCGCTGTCGACATGGCCGACCAGCACGGCGGTACCGCGCTCCCCGGGAGACGGCGCCGCCTTGTACCAGCCCGCCAGCTGGGCGTCCGACGCCGGCGGCGCCGCGATCCAGCCGTCCTCGTCCAGCCCCAGCGGCAGCACCGGGGCGGACACCCCGATCGACGGGATCGCCACCCGTGAAGGGGCGGAACGGGGCAGCGGCGGCGGGGCGGGGCCACCGGGCGGCGCGTCACCGAAGAGGGAGGTGGCGGCGTCCGGCTGCGGCGGGCCGTCCGCCTCGCCGGACAGCCCCTGGCGCAGCATGCCGAACCCGACGAGACCGACCAGCACCAGCGCGCCCCACCGGGGCCGCCGCCCGGCCGCCGGCTGCCCCGGGGTCGCTTCCGGTGTCCTCGGCGAGCCTGCCGCGCCCATCGCTCACCTCCCGCGGCCGCGCGCCGGGGAGTGCGCGGCCCCGGTCGGCACGCTAGGACGCCGCCGGGGCGGCGGCGAGCGCAGCCCGTCGAACGGGTGGCGGCGGACCGCGGCGGCCGAGCGCCCTCACCCCCGCCGCGCCGCCACCACCGCCGGCGCCGTCGACTGCGGCAGCAGCGCTGCCGGCCGGGGCGGCAGCAGCAGCTCCACCGCCACGCCGTCGGCGAAGCGGTACGGCCGGTGCGCCAGCACGCCCCCGAGGTGGCGGCGCAGGCGGGACAGCTCGGCCCGCACCGTGACCGTACGGCTCCCGTCGCCGAACAGGTCCTCGGCCAGTTCGGCGGCGCTGCGCCCCCGCGGATGCGCGGCGAGGACGAACAGCAGCTCGGCGTGGCGCGGGGTCAGCGCGTGCGACCAACTGCCGGCCGGCCCGCTGACCGTGACCGTGGCACCGTCGCGTCCGCTGACGTCCAGCACCGCCCGGCTCGGCCCGGCCTCCGGCTCCGGCCGGCCGACGCGGATCAGCCAGCCGCCGGGCAGCGGCTCCAGGGCGCACATGCCGTAGCGCGGCAGCCACAGCGGCCCGGCCTCGGGTGCCTTGGGCAGTGCCACCCGCTCCGGGGGTGTCAGGCCCGTCACGCCGACGACCCAGCCGTTCGGGTCGACGGCCAGCGCCCGCCCGCCGAGCCTCGCCAGCACCGGCGCCGCACTCGACCGCAGCCGCTCCAGGGACGTGTGGTGGCGGGTGCGCAGCTCGCCCTCCGCGAGCCGGGCGACCGCCGACACCAGGGACAGCGTCGTGGGGTGGAAGGTGTGCGCCGGTCCGCTGATGTCCACGGTGCCCAGCAGACGACCGTCGCGCGGGTCGTGCAGCGGTGCCGCGGCACAGGTCCACTGCTGGTGGCTGCGCACGAAGTGCTCGGCGGAGTGCACCAGCACCGGACGGCGGGCCACCAGCGCGGTGCCGATGGCGTTGGTGCCGACGACGCCCTCCGTCCAGTCGGCGCCCTTGTCGAAGCCCAGCCGGTCGGCCATCCGCCGGACCGGCGCGCTGCCCTCCCGCCACAGCACCCGGCCCTCGGCGTCGGTGACGACCATGATCTGCTGGGCCGCGTCGGCCGTCGCCAGCAGCCCCTCGTTGAGCACCGGCAGCACCGTCGCCAGCTGCGACTTCTGCCTACGGTGTTCCAACTCCGCGACGGACAGCAGGAGTTGGGGCTGATCACGGTCGGGGTCCACGCCGGAGCCCAGCACCCGGCGCCAGGACTCCCCGATGACCGCGCGGGGCGACTCCAGCGGTGCGCCGGGTAACGCCTCGCCCGTGAGCGCGACCTCGTGCACGGTGGCGAGGCGGCGGGTGGTCGAGCGGATGTCCTGGGCCGACCAGATGGCGCTGTGGATCGATCTGTCGCTCACGCTGTTCTCCGTTGTGCGGTCCACCGGGCGGTGCCCATCGTGCCGTCACCAGGCCGTCCGGGCGGCGCCATTGTCCAGATCCGCGGGTGCGCACTGCAACGCATTGCAACCGTTGTGGCCTATGACGCGTAACCGGGACGCTGATCCGAGCGGCCGATGGCTTCTCGCCGCCGCGAGGTTCGCCGGTCACCCGTCGGTGAACCCACCGGCGACGTCGGGAATCCATCGGCCGCGGCGCGACGTCGGCACGGTGCGAGGGGGGCTCACCATGGTGGCCGCTGCTCCGCGCGTCGTGGTGATCGGAGCGAGCGAGGGGGTGCGGAGCACGCGCGCCGCCCGGCTCGCCGGCCACTACAAAGTCGCCCGGTTGCCCGCCGTCGACGTCCTGATCAGACGTCAGCCGCTGCCCGTCGACGGCTATGTCATCGACGGCGCCCCCCGACTGCTCGACCGGGTGGCCGGTGTCGGCGGTCTGCTGCCCGCGCTGGCCTTCGCCGACCTCGTCGTGGTGCTGCACGGTGCCGAGTGGAACGGCACGGGTGAGGCCTGCCGGGTCCTGCGGTACTACGAGGCGCGCGGGGTGCTGGCGGCCTTCCCGCCGGGCACACCGGACGGCGAGATCATCATGGCCGTCGACGCGGCGCTGCGCGGGCGCACCGCGGTGGACCCGCCCGACGACCCGCCGGAGCCGCCCTAGCGGCCCCAAGACCGGGAGCGGTGCCGAGTCGGCGCGGCACCGCTCCCCGACAGGCGCGGCGGCGGTAACCCCCTGTCCCCGTCCCCTGCGAGGCAACGGCCCGGAGGTGACGGGGAACCGCCGCCGCGCCGCCGGCTTCACGAGCCGACACCGCTCAGGGCGCGTCGTCCGGGACCGGCCGCGCCCGCGCCACGATCGAGGCGAGATCCAGCGTGTGCGGCAGCGTCCCGAAGGCGGCGCCCGCGTCGCCGCCCAGACGGGAGGCGCAGAACGCGTCCGCGACCTCGGGCGGTGCGTACCGCACCAGCAGCGAGCCCTGGAGCACCAGCGCCATCCGCTCCACCAGACGCCGGGCCCGGGCCTCGATGCCTTCCAGGTCGGCGAGTTCGGTGAGCAGCCCCCGGATCGCCCGGTCCAGCCGGTGGTCCGCGCCCCGCGCGGTGCCGATCTCGGTCAGGAAGGCGTGCAGCGGCTCGGGGTCGCGTCGCAGGGCCCGCAGCACGTCCAGCGCCTGGACGTTGCCGGAGCCCTCCCAGATCGAGTTCAGCGGTGCCTCGCGCAGCAGCCGCGGCAGCCCCGACTCCTCGACGTAGCCGTTGCCGCCCAGGCACTCCAGCGCCTCCGCGACCACCGGTGTGCACCGCTTGGTCACCCAGTACTTCGCCGCCGGGACCGCGAGCCGCAGCAGCTGCCGGTCCTGCTCGCCGCCGCCGTCGTAGGCGGCCGCCAGCCGCAGGGCGAGCGTGCTCGCCGCCTCCGACTCCAGCGCCAGGTCGGCCAGCACATTGCGCATCAGCGGCTTGTCGATCAGCCGGTCGCCGAACGCCTCCCGGTACGCCGTGTGGTGCAGCGCCTGCGCCACCGCCTGCCGCATCACCGCGGCGGAAGCGGTCACACAGTCCAGCCGGGTCGCCGCGACCATCTCGATGATCGTCGCCACCCCGCGCCCCTCCTCACCGACCCGGCGCGCCCAGCTCCGCCCGTCGAACTCGACCTCCGCCGAGGCGTTCGAGCGGTTGCCGAGCTTGTCCTTGAGCCGCTGGATGCAAAACGCGTTGCGGCCGCCGTCCGGCAGCACCCGCGGCAGCAGGAAGCAGGTGAGCCCGCCGGGCGCCTGTGCCAGCACCAGGAAGGCATCCGACATCGGCGCCGAGCAGAACCACTTGTGCCCGGTCAGCACATACTCGCCGGGCGCGGCCAGCGGCTCGGCGCGCGTGGTGTTGGCCCGTACGTCGCTGCCGCCCTGCTTCTCCGTCATGGCCATGCCCGCCAGCGCACCGCCCTTCTCGGTGACCGGCCGCAGCTCGTGCGCGTAGATGTGCGAGGTGAGCAGCGGCTCCCATACGGCCGCCAGTTCCGGCTCGGCGCGCAGCGCGGGCACCGCCGCATGGGTCATCGACAGCGGGCAGCCGTGTCCGGCCTCGGCCTGGGTCCACACCAGGAAGCCGGCGGTGCGGCGAAGGTGGCCGTCGGGCCGGGACCAGGCGTCGGTCAGGCCCGCCGAGACGGCGTGGCCGAGCAGCCGGTGCCAGGCCGGGTGGAACTCCACCTCGTCGATGCGGTGGCCGAACCGGTCGTGGGTGCGCAGAACCGGCGGATGGGCGTTGGCCTGCTCGCCCCAGCGCTGGGCGTGCGCCGAGCCGGCCGCCTTCCCCAGCAGGCTCAGTTCCGCCCATACCTCCGCGAGCCGGGCGCCGTCGAGGTACCGGGCGACGCCCTCGGTGAGGGCCGGGTCGCTGCCGAAGACGTCGTAGCCGACCAGCGGCGGGGGCTGGTTGGTGACCGTGTGAGTGGTGGCTGCCATGCCGGATACGGTAAGGAGGTGCAGCCGGCAAACGAACCAACCGAGCGGCCCGCGGGGCGTCTGACCAGGGCCCGTGTGCTGTACCGCAATGTCTCCAAGCGCCGGCTGGCCTGGCTGCTGCTCAAGGACATCGTCCACTCCTGCATGACCTACCGCGTCACCGGGCTGGCCGCCGAGGCCGCGTTCTGGTGCCTGCTGTCGCTGCCGCCGCTGATCCTCGGACTCCTCGGCGTGCTCGGCTACACGCAGGCGTGGATCGGGCACGACACGATCGACGCCGTCCGCGAGCGCATCCTCGGCGCCGCCGGCACCGTGCTGTCCGGCAAGGGCGTGGACCAGATCGCCCGCCCCCTGCTGAACGACGTCTTCACCGGTCGCCGCCCCGACGTCATCTCCCTCGGCTTCGCCATCGCCCTGTGGTCCGGCTCCCGGGCGCTGAACGTCTTCGTCGACACCATCACCATCATGTACGGGCTCGACGGGCGGCGCGGCATCGTCAAGACCCGGCTGCTGGCGTTCGCGCTCTACCTGGGCGGGCTGGTCGTCGGCGCCGTCGCGCTGCCGCTGATGGTGGCCGGGCCCGACACCGTCGTGAGCTGGCTGCCGGCCGGCGAGCAGATCATCCGGGGGCTGTACTGGCCGTTCGTCCTGCTGGTGTCCATCGCCTTCCTCACCACGCTCTACCACCTGTCCGTACCGGTCCGGTCGCCCTGGCGGGAGGACATCCCGGGGGCGGTGGTCGCCCTCGGCATCTGGGTGCTCGGCAGCTTCCTGCTGCGGCTCTACCTCACCTCGACGGTGGAGGGCCCCACGATCTACGGGTCGTTGGCCGCACCGGTCGCGGTACTGCTGTGGATCGGGGTGTCCGCCTTCGCGGTGCTGGTCGGCGCCGCGATGAACGCCTCACTCGACCGGGTGTGGCCGTCGGTCGCCACCGCCGCGGCGCGCGAGGAGAACGCGCGCCGCGCGGCGGAGCGGGACGGCGACGAGGACGGGGACGGAGACGGCGATGCGGACGGGGACGGCAACGGCGAGGAGCGCGCCGGCTGAGCGTGATCGTCCTGGTATCGCCTGTTGCTCCGGTGGCAGGGGCTGCTTCAGTGGCCACGTACGCGTCCGCCCACGCCCGGCCTCGACCGCAGGGAGACGGCACATGGCCCTGACCCCGCAGCCCACCCCCCTCACTGGCCCCCGCACCCCCGAGCACCCCGCCCCTGACCCCGAGCACATCCCGTACCGCAGCAGCACACTCCGCCAACCCCACCGGCCGTTGGTCGAGATCGACCACCGCGCCGACCCGGAGGCCGTGGAGCTTCACGGGCCCGTCTTCGGCGTCACGGACGTCGGCGCGCTCGACGCCGACCTCACCCGCCGGCACACCGGCGAACCCCTCGGCGAGCGCATCACCGTCACCGGCCGCGTCCTGGACCGCACCGGCCGCCCCGTACGCGGCCAGCTCGTCGAGATCTGGCAGGCCAACGCCTCCGGCCGGTACGCCCATCGGGGCGATCGGCACCCGGCCCCGCTGGACCCGAACTTCACCGGCACCGGCCGCGCGTTGACCGACGACGACGGCCGCTACGCCTTCACCACCATCAAGCCCGGCGCCTATCCGCTGGACAACCACGACCACGCCTGGCGCCCGGCCCATATCCACTTCTCGCTCTTCGGATCGGCGTTCACCCAGCGGCTGATCGCCCAGATGTACTTCCCCGGCGACCCGCTCCTGCCGTACGACCCGGTCCTCGGCTCGGTCACCGACCCCGCCGCCCGCGCCCGCCTGGTGGCCACCTACGACCACGCACTGTCCGACCCCGAACGGTCCCTGGGCTACCGCTGGGACATCGTCCTGGACGGCCCGTCCGCCACCTGGATCGAGGAGGGCCGCTGATGCCCCGCGCCACCACCCGGCCGGACTCCGGCACGGCGCCCGAGGCTCCCTCGCCGCTCGCCCCGACCCCCGCGCAGACCATCGGCCCGTTCTACGGCACTGCGCTCCCGTTCCCCGGCGGCGAGCAGGTCGCGCCGGCCGGCCACCCCGACACGATCACCGTGCACGGCCGCGTACGGGACGGAGCCGGCGCCCCGGTGCCCGACGCGTTACTGGAGTTCTGGCAGGCGGCACCGGACGGCGGCCTGACCGGCGCGCCCGGCTCGCTGCGCCACGACCCGGCCACCGGCGCGCTCCTCGGCCGCGACGGCGTGGACTTCACCGGCTTCGGCCGCGTCCCCACCGACGCCGACGGGCGCTACGCCCTGCGCACCCTGCCCGCGGCCGCCCCCGCCGGCCGCCCGGACGCCGCGCCGTACCTCGCCGTGTGCCTCTTCGCCCGGGGACTGATCCAGCACCTCTTCACCCGCGTCTACTTCCCCGAGCACCGGACCGCCCACGCCGCCGACCCGCTGCTGGCGCGGCTGCCGGCCGCCCGTGCGCGCACCCTGCTCGCCCGCCCGGACGGGCCCGGCCGGTACCGCTTCGACGTACGGCTGCAGCACTCCGCGGACGGCGCGCACGAGGAGACGGTCTTCCTTGCCCACCGCTGACCGCCCCGGCGAGCGCCCCGACCCGCCCGCACCCCCGACCCCGCACCCCGCAAGAGGACCCGCGCAGTGACGCATCCCCGCCGCACCACCGTCGGCATCATCGGCGCCGGTCCCGCCGGCCTGCTGCTCGCCCGCCTGCTGCACCGCTCCGGTATCGACTGCGCCGTCCTGGAGAGCCGCGAGCGCGACTACGTCGAACAGCGCCAGCGCGCCGGCATCCTCGAACAGGGCACGGTGGACGTGCTGCGCGCCTGCGGGGCGGGGGAGCGGATGGACCGGGAGGGCATGGTCCACGACGGCATCGAGCTGCGTTACGACGGGCAGGTCCACCGCCTCGACTTCCCGGCGCTGACCGGTGGCCGCCGGGTCATGGTCTATGCGCAGACCGAGGTGGTGAAGGACCTGATAGCGCGGCAACTCGACGACGGCGCGCCCCTGCTGTTCGGTGCGCGCGCCACCGCCGTCGAGGGCGCACACACCACCCGGCCGCTCATCCGCTATCGGCACCAGGGCCGCGCACACACCCTGAACTGCGACTACGTCATCGGCTGCGACGGCTCCCACGGCGTGTCCCGGCAGGCCGTCCCGGAGTCCGAGCGGCGCACCTACGCGCGCGGCTACCCCTACTCCTGGCTCGGCGTCCTCGCCGACGTCCCGCCCTCCGGCGACGAGTTGGTCTATGCCCACTCCGCGCGCGGCTTCGCCCTGCTCAGCATGCGCACGCCCACCGTCAGCCGGCTCTACCTCCAGGTCCCCAACGGCACCGACCCGGCCGACTGGCCCGACGACCGCATCTGGGACGAACTCCAGGCCCGCACGGCGCTCGACACCCCCGGGAAACTGGCGCGCGGTCCGCTCACCGCCAAGGCCGTACTGCCCCTGCACAGCTCGGTCACCGAACCGATGCGGTTCGGGCGGCTCCTGCTGGCGGGCGACGCGGCGCACATCGTGCCGCCCACCGGGGCCAAGGGCCTCAACCTCGCCGTCGCGGACGTCACCGTACTGGCCCGCGCCCTGGCCCAGGCGCACCGAACCGGCTCGACGGAGCTGCTCGACGCCTACTCCGACACCTGTCTGCGCCGGGTCTGGCGCGCCGAGCACTTCTCGCACTTCATGACGACGACCCTCCACACCGCCCCGGACCAGAGCCCGTTCGACACCCGGCTGCAGCTCTCCCAGCTCGACCGGATCGCCGCCTCCGCGCACGCGGCGGCGGAACTGGCGGAGAACTACACGGGGCTGCCCCTGGAGTGACGCCGGTTCAGCGGCCCTCTCGGTAGCGCACCAGCAGCATCGCCGCGTCATCGTGCAGCGGCCCCTCGGCGTGCTCGACCACGTCCTCGCGGACGGAGCGCAGCGCGGCCTCCGGGTCGGGGTCCTTCAGCAGCGCGGAGCGCTCGTCGAGGGGGTAGAAGCGGCCCGTCGCGTCGCGGGCCTCGGTGACCCCGTCGGTGTAGAACAGCAGCTGGTCGCCGGGGGTGAACGGCACCTCGTAGGGGAGCGGGGCATCGGAGCCGGTCAGCGTGAGGCCGAGCGGCAGGGCCCGGTCGGGCGGTGCGGCGAAGGCGACCGTGCCGGCGGGGCGGACGACGAGCGGGGCCGGGTGGCCGTAGTTGAGCAGCGTCGCCTGCGGCCCCTCACCGATCTCGGCGAGCACCGCCGTGACGAACCGTTCGCCGGACAGATGGCGGTTCAGGGCCCGTTCGACGCGCTCGCCGACGGCCGGCAGATCCGGCTCGTCGTGCGCGGCCTCCCGGAAGGCGCCCAGCACCACCGCCGCGCTCTCCACGGCCTCCAGGCCCTTGCCCTGGACGTCGCCGACGATGATCCGCACCCCGGCCGGCGAAGTCACCACCTCGTACAGATCGCCGCCTATCCGGGCCTCGGCCACCGCAGAGGTGTAGGAGACCGCGATCCGCAGCGGGCCCGCGCTGCGCGGCACGGGGCGCAGCAGCACCCGCTGGGCGACCTCGGCGATCGAACGGACGCTGGCCAGCTCCGCCTCGCGGCGCTGCCGCATCACCGCGGCGACCACACCGGCCGCGGTCACCCCGGTCACCGACAGCAGCGCGGTCAGCCCGCGCCGGCTCTCGAACAGGCCGTTGTAGACGCCCAGGCCGAGGCAGAGGACGAACGCCGTGAGTCCGACGAGGGCGGTGCGACGCCAGCCGCCCACCAGCCCGGCGAACGCGGGCCCCAGGGACACCAGAGGCAGAAAGCCCACTTCCGGGCCCGCGGTGAGGTCGACGACGCTGACCACGGCCATCACCGTGTAGGGGAGTACGGACAGCACACGGGAGCCGGTGCACAGCTCCCCGTTCTCCACGGCCAAGGTGTTCTCCGACGGTGTCGTGTCCGGTGATCGGGCTACGGGGGCGGGCCGTCGGCCGTCGGAGTGTCCGAAAACGGCCCCCCAACCCCCGGCCTGAGCATATGCAACCCATGCCGTACCGAAATACCTCGAATGCGCCTGTTACCGAATCGCAGTGGCCCGGGGCGCACCGCGGAGCGGCCGCCGGATCTTACGGACCCGTGACGCGGCGGTCGTGGTGCGCGCCGGAAGGCTCGATCGCGCTTAGCGTGACCGGCATGCGAGTACTGGTCACCGGAGGCGCCGGATTCATCGGATCGCAGGTCGTCGCCTCGCTCATCGTCCGCGGCCACGAGCCCGTGGTGTTCGACGCGCTGCTGCCCTCGGCACACCCCGAGCCCCCGCCGCCCCGCCCGCAGGAGCGCCGCATCGTCGCGGACGTACGCGACCGGGCGGCCGTCGAGGTGGCCCTGCGGGGCATCGATGCGGTCTGCCACCAGGCGGCGATGGTGGGCCTGGGCAAGGACTTCGCCGACGCGCCCGGCTACGTCGGCTGCAACGACCTGGGGACGGCCGTGCTGCTGGCCGCGATGGCCGACGCGGGCGTGCACCGGCTGGTGCTCGCCGGATCGATGGTGGTCTACGGGGAGGGGCGCTACACCTGCCCCGCACACGGTGTGGTGCGGCCCGGACCACGCGGCGTCGACGAGCTGGCCGCCGGGCGGTTCGAGCCGCGCTGCCCGCAGTGCGGTGAACAACTGAGACCGGGGCTGGTCGGCGAGGACGCGCCCACCGATCCGCGCAACGTCTACGCCGCCACCAAGCTCGCCCAGGAGCATCTGGCCGCCTCCTGGGCGCGGGCGACCGGCGGCCGGGCCGTCTCGCTGCGCTATCACAACGTCTACGGGCCCGGAATGCCACGCGACACCCCGTACGCCGGCGTCGCCTCATTCTTCCGCTCGGCACTGGCCCGCGGCGAGGCACCGACCGTCTACGAGGACGGGGGCCAGCGGCGGGACTTCGTCCACGTTCGGGACATCGCGGCGGCCAACGTGGTGGCGCTGGAGGCCCTGCCGGAGCGGGCGCCGGACACCCTGACCGCGTACAACACGGGCAGCTCGCGGCCGCACACCGTCGGCGAGATGGCGCACGCCCTGGCCGAGGCCCACGGCGGGCCGGCGCCGGTGGTGACGGGCGAGTACCGGCTGGGCGACGTACGGCACATCACGGCGTCGTCGCGGCGGATCGCCGAGGACCTCGGCTGGCGGGCGGAGATCGGATTCGCCGAAGGGATGGCGGAGTTCGCCCGGGAGGAGATGCGCCCGGCTGCCGGGGTGACCGGGGTGACCGGGGTGACCGGTGCCGCGGCGGGCGCCGCCCGCCCCGCCCTGGTGGACGTCGTGCTGCCCTGCCTCGACGAGGCCGCCGCGCTGCCCTGGGTACTGGCGCGCATCCCGGCCGGCTGGCGGGCGATCGTCGTGGACAACGGCTCCACCGACGGCTCCGCCGAGATCGCCCGCGACCTGGGCGCCACCGTCGTCCACGAACCGCGCCGCGGCTTCGGCGCCGCCTGCCACGCCGGACTGCTGGCCGCCGAGGCGGACATCGTCTGCTTCTGCGACTGCGACGCCTCCCTCGACCCGGCGCTGCTCGCCCCGTTCGTGGCCGCCGTCCGCGACGGTGACAGCGATCTGGTGCTGGGCCGCCGACGCCCCCAAGGGCGCGGCGCCTGGCCGCCGCACGCCCGGGCCGGCAACCTCGCGCTGGCCCGGATGCTGCGCCGCCGCACCGGGCTGCGGTTGCACGACCTCGGCCCGCTGCGCGCCGCCCGGCGCACCGCGCTGCTCGACCTCGGCCTCACCGACCGCCGCAGCGGCTACCCCCTGCAGATGGTCGTCCGGGCCGCCGACGCCGGCTGGCGCATCGAGGAGCGCGAGGTGCCCTACCTGCCGCGCACCGGCCGCTCGAAGGTCACCGGCACCTGGCGCGGCACCTGGCACGCGGTCCGCGACATGCGCGGCGTCCTGCACCAGCCGCCGCTGACGCCCCGTACGAAGGAGGCGGCCCGATGACCGCGCACGACGGCCCGGAGCCGCTGCCGGGCCGCGGGCCGACCACGGTCCTGGTCATCGCCAAGGAGCCGGTGCCCGGCCGGGTCAAGACCCGGCTCACCCCGCCGTACACCCCCGCCGAGGCGGCCCAGTTGGCCGAGGCCGCGCTGTACGACACCCTCCGGGCCGTACGCGCCATGCCCGCCCGGCGGCGGGTCCTGGTGCTCGACGGCCGGCCGGGAAGCTGGCTGCCCGCCGGCTTCGACGTACGGCCGCAGGGCATCGGCGGCCTCGACGAGCGGCTCGCCCGGGCCTTCGCCGACAGCACCGGACCGACCCTGCTGATCGGCATGGACACCCCGCAGGTCACCCCCCGACTCCTCGCCCCTGCAACGGACTTCGGCGCGTGGGACGACTGCGACGCCTGGTTCGGCGCGGCCGAGGACGGCGGATTCTGGGCGCTCGGCCTGGCCGTGCCCGACCCCCGGCTGCTGCGCGGCGTCCCCATGTCCACCGACCGCACCGGCGCTGCCCAGCGGGCCCGGCTGACCGCCGCCGGACTCCGGGTGGCGGAGTTGCCGCCGCTGTGCGACGTCGACACCGCGGCCGACGCCGAGCGGGTCGCGGCCGCGGCACCCGGCGGACGGTTCGCCGCCACCCTCGCCCGGCTGACCCGGGCCGGCGGGCGATGAGCCCCGCCGTGCCACCGGCCACCGCCCCGCCCGGCACCGCCTCCTGGGGAGCGGACCCGTACGCCGACGCCCTGCGCAGCGGCCGCGGCCCGCTCTTCCTGCGCCGTACCGACGGCTGGCTGCTGCCGCTGGAGGTCGAGCGCTGGTGCGCGAGGGCGGACGCCGCCGACCTGTCGGCGCTCGGCCGCTGCGAGGGCGCCGTCCTCGACATCGGCTGCGGCCCCGGAAGGCTGGTCGCCGAACTCGCCGCACAGGGCCGGCCGGTGCTCGGCATCGACGTCAGCCGGGCCGCGGTCGCCCGCACCGCCGCGACCGGCGGTGCCGCGCTGCACCGCTCCGTCTTCGACCCCCTGCCCGACGAGGGGAGTTGGGGTACCGCACTGCTCCTGGACGGCAATATCGGCATCGGTGGCGACCCGCGCGCCCTGCTCGCCCGGACGGCCGAACTCCTCGCCCCGTCCGGCCTGCTCATAGTCGAGACCGCCCCGGCGGACCTCGACGAACGCGTCGAGGTCCGGGTCGACAACGGGCGGTACGCCTTCCTCGGCCACGGCCACGGCCACGACGACGAATGCCGCGCACCGGGCGCCCCGTTCCCCTGGGCCCGGGTCGGCACCCGTGCGCTGCTGCGGTACGCGGCCGCCACCGGCTGGACGCCCGCCGAGCGGTGGACCTTCGCGCGGCCCGGTCAGTCCCCGGCGGCCGGCCGCTGCTTCGTCTCCCTGCGCCTGCGCCGGTCCCTGCCGGCCCGGCGCGGCTGAACCGTACGGCACAACAGCCACAGGGCCGAGGCCGCGAACAGCCCCGCGGTGATCAGCAGCCAGCGGGTCAGGAACCCCTGGCCGGACAGCCCGGTGGCGGTCTCGAAGTGTGCCGCCGAGCCGCTCCCCGCCGAGCCCGCGATCAGCGGGAACCACACCAGCAGCAACAGCCCGGACAGCGCGGCGGGGACCCTGACGTACCCGGTCCAGACCGGGTGCCGGGCGGTCCGCGCCGTGTACGCCGCCACCGCGCGGTCGGCGCACGCGTACAGCGGCAGCAGCACCAGATCGTGCAGCAGCGCCGCCCCGACGAACCACACGATCACCAGCGGCCAGTCCCCGCCGCTCAGCAGCCGCACCCCCGCGTAGCCGGTGAGCGCGAACGAGGCGAGCATCAGCAGCAGATGCAGCGGCCCTTCCCCGTACCAGTGGTGACGCCGCGGCGCCCCCAGCGCCCGGACCGCCCGCGCCCGCCAACCGCCCGCCCGCTCCCGCCACTTGCGTCGCATCGTCACCACTCCCCGAACGTCAGCCGCGACACCCACTTGGTGTTGAGCACCCCGGGCGCCGCCGGAACGATGATCCGCGCCGGATGGCCGTGGTCCGCGGACAGCTCCGCACCGCCCACCCGCAGCGCGAGCAGCGACCGCGGATCGCGCACCTGGTTGTCGCGCAGCGCGGCCCGGCGGAACGCGCCGTGCAACTGGAGCGACTCCACCAGCAGGCCGGGCGGCTGCGCGCCGAGCCCCACCAACGCGGCGAGATCGCGCAGCCGCACCCCGCTCCACAACTGGTCGTCCGTCGACCAGCCCTCCACACAGGCGATCGGCAGCGCCGACTCGTGCTGCGGCAGCCCCAGCAGCGCGGCGCGGTCCAGCCGCACCCGCCGCCCGCCCCCCTCGACCGTCAGCCGCCAGTCGCCGCCGGTGTCCTGCGGCCTGATCCCGGCGAACGCGGCCGTCTTGTTGATCTGGAAGCCGTTGGGTCCACTGCCCGGATCGCGGCCACCGTGCGGCGCCAGCAGGGCCGTCCGCCGCCACCAGCCCCCGACGCTCTGCCCGGCGGTCGTCGCGAGCAGCAGCAGCGATCCGGCGCCGACCAGCCCCAGCGCACCGCGCCGGGACACCGTCGGCCGGTCCGGCCGGACCGCCACCAGCCCGGTGTCATCGGCGTCCGCCGCCGGGTCCGTGCGCTCCCGCAGCGCCCGTACGGTCCGCGGCAGCCGCAGCACCACATGGGCGAGGAAGGCGCCGATGAACACCCACGCGCCGTAGAAGTGCAGCGGATAGAACGACCCCGGAAAGAGGTACTCCAACTGGATGTTGAGGATGCCGGTCACGAACTCGAACAGCGCACCGCCGACCAACAGCAGCAGCGAGACCCGCTCCAGCGCGTGCCCGACGGACCGGGCCGGCGGCAGCGTGAACAGCTTGGGGATCACCGACCAGAGCTTCGCCAGCAGGATCGGCACCAGCGCGACGCCGAGCGTGACATGCACCCCCTGGGTGAGCCGGTAGAGCCAGTGCGGATCGGTCGGCCAGCTGAAGAGGTAGAAGCCCAGCAGCCCCTTTCCGGGGGTCTGGTCGTTGACACCGCCGGCCAGGTCCGGGTTGTACGCGGCGTACGAGAGCAGGCCGGTGACGAACAGCAGCGTGATCCCGGCCAGCAGCACCACACCGAGCAGCGCGGTCAGCCGGGGGCCGCGCAGCGGGCTGCGCCAGAACGACGGCGACGTGGGGGGAACGGGACGGCGGTGGGCACCCATGATGAGTCCTCGGCGATCGATGAGCCCTCGGCGGTCGGCACGACGGCGCCCCACCGCCCGGACGAGCAGGTCCGCTCCGACGGTATGCCGCCACCCGGGCCCCCAGGGGCAGCGACGCATGACGAAACCCTGACGTCGGCGGAACGGCGGGCCCCGGTCACACCGCCGGCGCCCTAGCGTGCCGGTGTGACCCCCCGCCCGACTTCTCAAGAACGCGCCGACGCGGCCGCTGTCCGCCGGACTCCGGAGGAACGCGCCGCGCGCCGTGCCGATCTGCTGGCCGCCGCGGCCGGCGCCCTGCTCGTCGTGCTGGCCGCCGTCATCGGCGCCCTCATCCAGCGCGCCAACGGCAGCCTGCACGTCAACGTGCCGCCGCTGTACGCCTCATGGTTCTGGCACCTGGGCCCCGGCACCCCCGCCGCACTCGCGGTCGCCGTCCTCGTGGTCGCCTACGGGCCGCCGCTCGCCGACCGGCTGCCCTGGCGCCGGCTGGTCCTCACGGGCTGGGCGGCCTCCCTGGCCTGGACGTGGTCGCTGGCCCTGGTCGACGGCTGGCAGACCGGCGTCGCCCGCCGCCTGACCACCGAGTACGAGTACCTGACCGTCATCCGCCGCTTCGACGATCTCGGCCCGGCACTGCGCGACTTCACCTCTCACATCCTCAACACCGCGCCCGACCACTGGCCCGCCCATGTCGCCGGGCACCCTCCGGCCGCGGTGCTCACCTTCGTCGGCCTGGACCGCATCGGCCTGGGCGGCGGGGCCTGGGCCGGCGCCTGGTGCATCACCGTCGGTGCCTCCGCCGCGGCCGCGGTCCTCGTCGCGCTGCGCGCCCTCACCGACGAGCCCACCGCGCGCCGGGCCGCGCCGTTCCTCGCGCTGGCCCCGGCCGCGGTGTGGGTGGGCACCTCCGCGGACGGCTACTTCGCCGCCGTCGCCGCCTGGTCGTCGGCACTGCTCGCCCTCGCCGCCACCCGCCGCGCCCGCCACCCCGCGGCCGCCGCCCTGGCCGCCGGGCTCCTCCTCGGCCTGACCTGCTACCTCTCCTACGGCCTCACCCTCATCGCGCCGATCGCCGCCGCGGTGCTGCTGCTCGCCCGTACCGCGCGGCCGCTGCCCCTCCTGGCCGCCGGGGTCGCCGCCGTGGCGGCGGTCTTCACCCTCGCCGGTTTCGACTGGTGGGAGGGCTACCGCCTGCTGGTGGAGCGCTACTACCAGGGCGCCGCTGCGGTTCGCCCGTACGCCTACTGGGTCTGGGGCAACCTCGCCTGCACCGTCCTGATCACCGGTCTGGCGACGGCCGCCGGTCTGCGCCGGGTGCTCGCGACCGCCCCCACCGCCGTACGGCAGCTCCGCGCGCGGACCCTTCCCGCCACCGGACGGGCCGGAGTCGGCCCCCTGCACCGCCCCGTCGACCGGCTGGTGATCCTCGTCCTGGCCGCGCTGCTCGCCCTGCTGGTCGCCGACCTCTCCGGCATGAGCAAGGCCGAGACCGAGCGTATCTGGCTCCCCTTCGCCGTCTGGCTCCTGCCGGCCTGCGCCCTGCTGCCCGCCGCCCGGCACCGCCACTGGCTGACGGCGCAGGCGGTACTGGCGATGGGGGTCAACCATCTGCTGTACACGGGGTGGTGACGGTGCGTCGGCGAGGGCTGGGGCGAGCCGTCGCGTGAGCGGCGATCGGTGCGCCCGCCAGGTCCGTACGGACGGGCACCGGCCTCAGGCGAGGTACGTACGAGCCGTGTTCACCCGGCCGGGGCGCAGGATCCGGATCGGGCCGAGGTTGCAGGACGGGCAGTCGTTGCGGGTCAGCGGGGAGGCGACCCGGACGCCGCGGGTGAAGTAGTCGGCGCGCCGATGCCCGGCCAGGTCCGTGGTGTGCCGGATCTCGTACTCCTCCTCCCAGCCGTGCCCGCAGTGCAGACAGACGAACGAATACGCCTCGTGAACCGTCTCGGTGTCCCGTTCCATGGTCACCACGCCCTCTCCCCGGGCCCACCGCGCTCGCGCCGGGGCCGGATACTTGCCGCACCTCCCATTATTGCGCCGTGCAACCGCGATCGCCGGTGCGGATTCACCGGTCGTCGGCAGCGCCCGAAGGGGCCTGTCACCAGGTGCGATGCCGTCAGCGGTATAAAGGCAGCCATGGGGCACGACGATGATTCCGGCCACGACGACGATCCCGGCCCGGCCGCCGATCCCGGCCGAGACGCCGATCTCGATCATGACGTCGAGGAGGTCATCGCCGCGGTGCTGACCGCCTCCCGGCTGCTGGTCGGGATCTCGGCCCGTGCGCTCGCCCGGATGGGTCCCTCGCTCACGCTGCCCCAGCTGCGGGCCCTCGTGGTGCTGGACGGCCAGGGCCCGGTCAAGCTCGCCACGCTGGCCGCCGCGCTGGGCGTCAATCCGTCGACCGCGATGCGGATGGTCGACCGGCTGGCGGCGGCCGGCAGCGTCAGCCGGCAGGCCAATCCCGGTAACCGCCGGGAGGTGGTACTGAGCCTGACGGCGCAGGGCCGCGAGCTCGTCGAGCGCGTACTGGCCCACCGGCATGCGGAGATCGCCGCGATCGTGGCCCGGCTGCCGGTGGACCGGCGCGCCGGGCTCGTGGGCTCCCTGCGCGCGCTCACCGATGCCGCCGGCGAACCGCCCGTCGCTCCGAGGCCCGCGCCGCCGCACGAATCGGCGACCCCCTAGAACCAGCCGGGGGCGTCAGCCCCGCACCCCCTCCAAGGCCGCGTAGACCGCCGCGATCAGGCCGAGGTTGCGCGGGTCGTCACCGGTCGTGCCGCCGCCGCACTTGTTCATGACGTAGGCGTACGACACCCCGTTCTCCGGATCGGCGAAGGCGTACGAGCCGCCCACCCCGCCGTGCCCGAAGGCCCGCGGATTGGGGCCCGCCAGGCCGTGGTGGTTGAGCAGGTAGCCGAGTCCCCAGCGGTGCTCGAAGCCCGCCGGGGCGAGCGCGCCGAGCGCCAGGTCGTGCTCGCCGGGCAGGCTCTGCGACCGGCGCATCTCCTCCAGGGTCGCCGGACCGACGAGCGTGCCGCACGCGAGTGCGCCGTACACCGTCGCCAGCCCGTGCGCGGTGGCGTGCCCGTTGCCCGCGGGGATCTCGGCCGAGCGGTAGGCGGCGCTGTTGACGTCGCCGGTGGGGATATAGGTCAGCGCCAGCAGCACGGCCGTCAACGGATGATCGGTGATCGACCGGAACGGCGGCTTCGGCACGCCGGGCAACCGTTCCCCGAGCCGCGCCTCGTCCAGCTGCCCGATCATGTCCGCGCAGGAGGCGTGCTCCTCGACGGGGGTCCCGATGAACACCCGCGCGCCCAGCGGCCCGGTGATCTCGCTGCGCAGGAACGCGCCGAGGGATTGCCCGGTGATCCGCCGAACCACCTCGCCGACGAGGTAGCCGAAGGTCACCGCGTGGTAGCCCTGAGCGGTGCCCGGCTCCCACCACGGTGCGGTGGCCGCCAGGTCGGCGCACACCCGCTCCCAGTCGTAGGCGCGCCCCGGGGGCAGCGGCTCACTGGGCGCGATCAGCCCGGCGCGATGGCTGAGCAGCCAGCGGACGGGTATGTCCTGTTTGCCGGCCTGCGCGAACTCCGGCCAGTAGCGGGCGACCGGCGCGTCGAGGTCCAACTCGCCCCGGTCCGCGAGGAGATGGGCGCACAGCGCGGTCATCCCCTTGGACGTCGAGTAGACATTCACCAGGGTGTCGCGCTCCCAGACGCGGGTCCGGTCGGCGTCCGCGTGGCCGCCCCACAGGTCGACCACCGCCGCGCCGTCCACGGTCACCGCGACCGCCGCGCCGACGTCGCCGTGCTCGCCGAAGTTCCGCTCGAACGCTTCCCGTACGCCGGCGAACTCCGGTGCGCAGTAGCCATTGACGGTGGCTGGTCCCACGGTGGCTCTCCTCGCGTCGTCCTTGTGCGTCATCCCGTGAGTCCGTACGGCGAGTACAGGGCTGGTGCGTCGGGCGAGTGCAAGCGCCGAGTACGTGCGGCGAGTACCTGTGGCGCGTACTCGCGTACGGTGTGCTCGACCGGATGATCCGCCCGGTCGATGCCCATGGCAACGAGGTGAGCCCGGACGGCTCAGCGGTGCGTGTCCGGACAGGCCGACGTGCCGCCGCCGGGCCTGCGTGACCTCCGGCCATGTGACGTCCTTGACCCTCCACCGCGTGAAGTCCCTGGCCGGATCCCGCCGCATTCGGTGATCACCGCCCGACCGCGCGACGCACCATGGCCACCATGACCACGACCAGCACCACGACCGGGACGCACGCCGGGACCGATACGCGGCCCGGGATCGGGTCCGAGACGCAGCCCGGGGGGACGGGGCCCGAGGCGCATGCCGTTGCCGCGACCGGCGCCCCGATTCACTCCGCCGGCCCCCTTCCCCCCGTCGACGCCCTCCTCCTCATCGACCTGCAGTCGGCCTTTGTCGCGGGCGACGAGGCGGTGCCCGAGGCCGCGCGGGTGCTCGATCGGAGCCGCGACCTGCTCGCCGGGGCCCGCGCCGCCGGCGCCCTCGTCGTTCATCTGCAGAACGACGGCGAGCCCGGAACCGTCGACGAGCCGCACACGCCCGGCTGGGAACTCCATCTGCCCGTCGAGCCGGGTCCCCGTGAGGTCGTCGTCCGCAAGACCGAGGACGACGGCTTCGAGGGCACCGAGCTGGGCACCCTGCTCGCCGACGCCGACGTCCAGGCGCTCGCCGTCTGCGGGGTCCTCTCCGAGATGTGCGTCGCCGCGACCGCCCGGACGGCCCTGGACCGCGACTTCCGGGTCGTTCTGCCGCACGACGCACATGCCACCTACGACATCCCCGCGGCACCGGGCATCAGCGATGTCGTCCCGGCGGCCATGTCCTCCCGCGCCGCGGAATGGGCCCTGGGCGACGAGGTGGAGATCGTCGCCCATTCCGCCGACGTCACCTTCGCCCGCACCACGTCCACCGCGTCCCACCCCGACCGATGAATCTGCGCCTCGGGCGCGGTCTACCTCCCCAAACCCAGCGGCCCACCTCCCCGGACCCCGGGGACTCGTAGTCGCCCCACACCTCGCAACAGGAGGACCCCGTGCCTGACACCACGCCCCCCGCCGCCATCCAGCCCGTGATCGTCACCCCCGACGTCGACCGGCTGCGGAGCTTCTACCGCGAACTCCTCGGCGCCGAGGAGTTCACCCGTGTGCCCGAAGAGGGGCCGGTCTTCTTCGTCGGGCTGCGGCTCGGCGGTTCGGAGCTGGGCATCGTGGCGGACAAGGACGTCGAGACCGGCACTCCGACCCGCATCCTGCTCAGCTTCGCGGTCGAGGACGTGGACCACCTCCTGGACCGGGTCGCGCCCCTTGGTGGCACGGTGCGCGGCCCGGCCAATGACATGCCGTGGGGCCAGCGGGTGGCCCACATCCAGGACCCGGACGGCAACGCCGTCAACCTCACCCAGCCGGTCAGTTCTGGTTCTTCTCCAATGCGTTGATGTACGCGTTCATGAAGTGGTCGCGGACGCCGTCGGAGGCGGGCGCGAACGCATCGGCGGTGAGCCCCTTCGCGCGGTCGAACAGGCCGCTGATCACCGGCATGGTGCTGTGGATGGTGCCCTGGGAATCGATGTAGCGCAGCGCGGAGACGTGGTGGAAGGCGGGCTCCGGGGGGAGCTGCGGCACGATGTCGTTGTTGTTGACGAAGCGGTACATGCGGTCCGTGAACGCCGCGCTGAACGCCTGTGACAGCAGCCGGTCGCAGGTCCGCGGCTGCCCGAAGGTGTAGACGCCGGTGGCCGTCACATGCGGCTCTTCGAAGTGCAGGCGGGCGCCGGCCAGCATCGCCAGCGCGCCGCCGAGGCTGTGGCCGGTGAACCACACGGTCTGGTTGTTGTCGCGGAACTCGTCGACGGCGGCGCGGACCTGCGGCCAGATGCCCGCCAGCGCCTCGCCGAAGCCGTAGTGGATGTACCCCTTGCCGCCGGGGCCGGGCCACGGCGGCGTGGTGGAGTCGGAGAGCCAGTCGCGAAGTTCTGCCGGCTCCGTCCCCCGGAAGGCGGTGATGATCATGCTCTCGCCGCCGAGGGTGTACGCCTGGGTGTCCTCCAGCGGGAAGGGCGGACGGAACTCGGTGAGATGGTGGCGCACCCGGTCGAAGCCCCAATCATGGGCGGTGGCCTCGACGGTCCTCTCGTCCTTGTACGCGAGGTCGGCGGCGCGCGCCATACAGAGCGCATGGCGGACGGTGTAGCTGGTGACCTTCTGATCGATGACGGTGCTGGTCAAAGTCGGCTCCTCGTGGGGTCAAGGTGGGCACTGACTGCTGATCACTGCTGATGGCTGCGGCTGTCCTGCGATGCGCGAGCTGTCCTGCGATACGTGTGTGAGGCGTGTGAGGCACGTGCGCCACACGCTCACGCAGTACCGCCGGTGCAAGCGCGACACTCAGCTCGGTTACAGAGCGCATCCATCGACTACAGAGCGTAACATTCACGCCTCGCGTCGCAACGTTGCGCCGTTCAAACCACTCGTTCGAGCCTCAGGTCGCACACACCGGGCCGTGGCGCGAGCCTGGAAGCGTTCGGCCCCGGAGGAAGGCCCGCAGAGGAAGGCCCCACAGTGAACAGCGCGGATCAGGCATCACACGCGGAACACGTATCGGCCGAGGTGGTGGTGGAGCTGGAGAGCTGTGCCGCGCAGGACGCGCATGCCGTCTTCAGCGCGCTGCGTACCTCGTTCAGCTCAGACCGGGCCGCCGATGACGTGCCCGAGGAGATGGCGGGGCCAGGCGCGACCGTGTGGACCTCGACCTTCGACGTGAGCGAGCGCAAGGCCGAGGCCGAGCCCCGGCGGCTGACCGCGCCCGTCATCGTCAGCCTCCAGGGGGGCTATTGGGCAGTCGACCAGCTGGTCAAGGGCCTGAAGCCGGCGTTCGCGGTACAGATCCTCGGCATGGCCGCCGGCGACCAGGAAAAGGAAGTCGAACTCCGCCTGGAAACCCGCTGACGGACGACGCCGGGGCCGGCCCCGGCGTCGTCCGACTGCCCGTTCCGACTCCTGTCCGTCCGCGACCGTCGTCCCCCACCTCCGCCCCACCGCCACCCCCACCCCCACCCCCACCCTTGAGGGTGGGCATCCGCGTTACTACACCCGCCCACCCCCCGTAAGGGGGGTGGGCGGCGGGGAAAAACAAATACGCCACGCCACACCCCGCCCCGCCCCGCCCCCACCCCACCCCGGAAGGTATGACCGAGTGGAGCCCACCAACGATCCGCCAGCCGCCGGCGACAACACCCCACCACTGGCCGACCGCGACGCGCCACCAGCTACCGGCGACGGCGCCCCGCCGGCCGCCCGCGGCAGCGTCCCGGCAGTCACGGACGACAGCGCCCCAGACGACTCCGACGGCGCCTGGCCGGAGTCCGGCCAGGCGTCCGAGTCGGTGCTTCATGTCAACAACCGGGCGCACTCGCTGACCCTGGACCACCGGACGACGCTCCTGGACGCGCTCCGTGAGCACCTCGGTCTCACCGGTGCCAAGAAGGGGTGCGACCACGGGCAGTGCGGCGCCTGCACGGTGCTCGTCGACGGGCGGCGCGCCAACAGCTGCCTGCTGCTGGCGGTGGCACAGGACGGCCGGCAGATCACCACCGTCGAGGGACTGGCCGAGGGGGAGCGGCTGCACCCGCTCCAGGAGGCCTTCCTGGAGCGGGACGCCCTGCAGTGCGGCTACTGCACCCCTGGCCAGATCTGTTCGGCCGTCGGGGTGCTGGCGGAGGCGGCCGACGGCTTTCCGTCCCATGTCACCCCGGCCACCGCGTCCCCCGGGGCTCCGGTGGAACTCGGCGAGGACGAGATCCGCGAGCGGATGAGCGGAAATCTGTGCCGCTGCGGCGCGTATCCCCGGATCGTCGAAGCGGTCGGGGACGTCAGCGCCAAGGACGCGGCGGCCGGTCGGGGGGTGGCCTCGTGAAGCCCTTCGGATACGTCCGTGTGGCCGGCGTCGACGAGGCCGTACGGGCAGCCGACGGCCGGCCCGGCGCCCGGTTCCTCGGCGGGGGCACCAACCTCGTCGACCTGATGAAGCTGGGCGTGGAGACACCGCGGCTGCTCATCGACGTCACCCGGTTGCCGCTCGACCGTATCGAGGAGCTTCCGGACGGCGGCCTGCGCATCGGTGCGATGGTCCGCAACAGCGATCTCGCCGCGGCCGTCCCCGTGCGCGACCGCTACCCGGTCCTGTCGCAGGCGCTGCTGGCCGGTGCCTCCGGGCAGCTGCGCAACACCGCGACCACCGGCGGCAATCTGCTGCAGCGCACCCGCTGCCTGTACTTCCAGGACACCTCCAAGCCCTGCAACAAGCGCGCCCCGGGAAGCGGCTGCCCGGCCCGTGAGGGCGCACATCGCGACCTCGCCGTACTGGGCCACTCCGAACACTGCGTCGCCACCCAGCCGTCGGACATGGCGGTCGCGCTGGCCGCCCTCGACGCCACCGTGCACCTGCACGGCCCCGACGGCGAACGCAGTGTGCCGGCGACCGACTTCCACCGGCTGCCCGGCGAGCAGCCGGAGCAGGACACCGTGATCCGGCCCGGCGAGCTGATCACCGCCGTCGAGCTCCCGCCCGCGAGCCCCGGCGCGCGCTCGCGCTACCGCAAGGCCCGCGACCGCGCCTCGTTCGCCTTCGCGCTGGTCTCCGTCGGCGCCGTACTGGAGGTGCGGGACGGCGTCGTACGGCGCGCATCGTTGGCGTTCGGCGGGCTCGCGCACCGGCCGTGGCGCGCCCGCGCGGCCGAGGAGGTGCTGCGGGGCGCGCCGGCCACCGAGGAGACCTTCCAGCGCGCCGCCGACGCCGAACTCGGCGCCGCCCAGCCCCTGCGCGACAACGGCTACAAGGTCCCCCTGGCCCGCAATCTCGCCGTCGGAGTGCTGTCGGACCTGGCGGAGTCGGCAGACCCGGCGGACCCACCGAACCCGCCCGCGGCCGGTTGACGACACCGGCGGACCGGCGGGCACCGTCACCCCCGAGGCCACCCACCGCACTCCTCACCGCCCCCACCCCCAAGGACCCTCGCCATGACCCCCCAGTTCCCGTCAGGTCCACCCCCCTATCCCCTGGGCGCGCCCCTCGTCCGTCGGGAGGGCCGGCTGAAGGTCACCGGCGCCGCCCGTTACGCGGCCGAACACACCCCGCCGGGCTGCGCCTACGCCTGGCCGGTGGCGGCGACCGTCGCCCGCGGCCGGGTCACCGCGGT
This sequence comes from Streptomyces sirii, assembly GCF_045690365.1. Lineage (NCBI taxonomy): Bacteria > Bacillati > Actinomycetota > Actinomycetes > Kitasatosporales > Streptomycetaceae > Streptomyces > Streptomyces sirii. The sequence goes on from NZ_CP147982.1 coordinate 7,182,862, forward strand.
GGACACCGCGCGGGCGCTCGCGCTACCGGGGGTGTGCGCGGTGCTGACGCATGAGAACGCGCCTCGTCTCGCGGCCGCCGACGATCCGACGCTGTCGGTGCTCCAGGAGGACCGGGTGCCGCACCGCGGCTGGTATGTCGCGCTGGCCGTCGCGGACAGCCTCGAAGCCGCCCGCGCCGCCGCCGAGGCGGTACGCGTCACCTACGAGTCCGACACGCATGACGTGCGGCTGAGCGCCGGGCATCCGGGCCTGTACGCGCCGGAGACGGCCAACGGCGGCTATCCGGGGACCAGGGAGCGCGGCGACTTCGACGCGGCCTTCGCGGCCGCTCCGGTCACCGTCGACGCCACCTACACCGTGCCCCCGCTGCACAACCACCCCATGGAACCGCACGCCTCCACCGCCCACTGGGACGACGGCCATCTGACGGTCCATGACTCCAGCCAGGGCTCCACCAAGGTGTGCGAGGACCTCGCCGCGCTGTTCACACTGGACAAGAGCGACGTCACCGTCGTCTCCGAGCACGTCGGCGGCGGCTTCGGCTCCAAGGGCACGCCGCGCCCGCAGGTCGTACTCGCCGCGATGGCCGCCCGGCACACGGGGCGGCCGGTCAAACTGTCCCTGCCGCGCCGCCAGATGCCGGCCGTCGTCGGGCATCGCGCACCGACCGTCCAGCGGGTGCGCATCGGGGCCGGCGAGGACGGTGTCATCACCGCCCTCGCGCACGAGGTCGCCACCCACACCTCCACCGTCAAGGAGTTCGTGGAGCAGGCCGCGGTCCCGGGACGCGTCATGTACACCTCGCCCAACAGCCGCACCGTGCACCGCGTCGTCCCGCTCGACGTGCCGAGCCCCTCGTGGATGCGCGCACCGGGCGAGGCCCCCGGCATGTACGCCCTGGAGTCGGCCGTCGACGAACTCGCCGTCCTCCTGGACATCGACCCCGTCGAACTGCGGATGCGCAACGAACCGGACACCGAGCCGGACAGCGACCGCGCCTTCAGCAGCCGGCACCTCGTGGGCTGTCTCCGGGAAGGCGCCCAGCGCTTCGGCTGGCAGCCGCGCGATCCGCGGCCGGCCGTACGGCCGGAAGGCCGCCTGCTGCTGGGCACCGGCGTCGCCTCGGCCACCTACCCCGTCTTCCAGGCGGCCTCCGAGGCCGAGGCGCACGCGGACGCGGACGGCGGTTTCCGCATCCGCCTGAACGCCACCGATATCGGCACCGGCGCCCGCACCGTCCTCGCGCAGGTCGCCGCCGCAGCACTGGGCGTGCCGGAGGACCGGGTCGGTATCGAGATCGGCAGCAGCGATCTGCCGCCCGCGCTGCTGGCCGGCGGCTCGGCGGGCACCGGGTCCTGGGGCTGGGCCGTGCACAAGGCGTGTACGGGGCTGCGGGCCCGGCTGCGCGACCATGTCGGGCCGCTCCCGTCCGACGGGTTCACGGTCACCGCGGACACCCGCCAGGAGACGGCCGAGCGGTCCCCGTATGCCCGGCACTCCTTCGGCGCCACCTTCGCGGAGGTCCAGGTCGACACCGTCACCGGGGAGGTCCGGGTGCGCCGGCTGCTGGGCGTGTTCGCGGCCGGGCGGATCCTCAACTCCCGTACGGCGCGCTCGCAGTTCATCGGCGGTATGACCATGGGGCTCGGGATGGCTCTCATGGAGGGCAGCGGTCTGGACCCCGCCTTCGGCGACTTCGCGGAGTGCGATCTGGCCTCGTACCACGTGCCGGCCTGCGCCGATGTCCCGCGGATCGAGGCGTACTGGCTCGACGAGGAGGATCCGCATCTCAACCCCATGGGCAGCAAGGGCATCGGGGAGATCGGCATCGTCGGCACCGCCGCGGCCATCGCCAACGCCGTACGGCACGCCACCGGCGTCCGCTTGCGCGATCTGCCGCTCACGCCCGACAAGCTCCTGCCGCACCTGTGAGGCGGCAGGGCGGATGAGGGCGGGGTGGGACTCCGGTGGCCCAAGATCTGTTGCGGAAGCCTCGCTGTCGGGCCACCATGACAAATGACCCATACGTGATTAATGCTCACTCTTCGTGTTCGGGGTTCGTTGGTCCAACGAGGTGAGGGCGTGAGCCTCGCGGTGAGGAGCCACGACATGACACTTCCCAGCGACCGGCACTACACGGTCGAACTGCATGCCTCGGCGGAGCGTGTGCCGCAGATCCAGCGGATTCTGGCCGCGCACCTGCGGTACTGGAATCTTGAGCTGCATATTCCGCCCGTATGCCGGGGAGTGGCGGAACTCCTGACCAACGTCCATCGCCATATCGGCCCGGACGCCCGCTGCGTCGTCGAACTCCGCTGGTCCGGACGCCATCTGACGGCCTCCGTCGCGGACCAGGGCCCACGGCTGCCGAAGCTGCGCAGCGCCGGTGGCGGCGGACTGTCGACGGTGGCGGCACTGAGCGACAGCTGGGGCACCTGCGGGACCGCGGACGGCAAGGTCATCTGGTTCACCCGACGGGTCGAGGAGACCCGCAAGGTCCGGCTGACGAGTCAGGCTCCGCTGCGCAGCGTGCCCGACGCGAAGGGGCAGCCGGCCGTCCCGGTAGAGCCGCCGGCCGACCCGGGCGCCGGGGCCACCGCCGACGGGCCGGCCCCGGCGGCCTCGCCCGCGGTGTCGTTCGCCTGATGCGCCCTCATCGGTGAGTGGTGTGTGCCCGCGGTGGGACCGACGAGCCCTCGGTGCGGCCGATGAGCCCTCGGTGAGATGAGGAGGCGGGGCGTGGGCGGTCACCGCCGGCACGCCTCGCCGGCAGGCCGATAACCGTCTGGCGGGCACCGGCTTACCGGCGACGGTCGCCCGCCCCGGTTACGATCGTGGCATGGCAACGGCCCGTTCGTTCAACGGCAGGGTGCGGGACCGCGGTTCGGCGGTTCCGTTTCGTCTGCTGTGGCTGGCCGCGTTGCTGATCAGCGTGCTGGTCGCGCACGGTGCGCGGGCGGAGAGCGCCGAAGGGCACCTGGTGAGCGCCGTGCCGATCGCGGCCGCCGCGGAATCCGGCGCCTGGCTCGCCCCCGAGGACGGCGGCCACTCCGAGCACCCGGGCCACCCCGGAGACCCGGGTCAGCACTCCCACGAGCTGTGTGTGTCGGCGCCGCCGCAGCAGGGCACTTCGGTGGCGCATCCCTGCGCCAAGCCCCTGACGGGCTCCGCCTGGCACGCGCCGACGCAGGGCCGCTCCGGTCCGCCCCCGCGCGCCGCCGCCGCGCCTCCGCCCTTGAACGGTGCTACGGGCTCCGTCGTTCAGCAGGTGTAGAGCAGCAGGTCCGGTTTCCGGCCAATTCCGGTTCACGCCCTGCTGACTTCGCCTGCCCGTGTGCGCGTTCGCCCTGCTCCACTGCGACGCGGCGGCGGCAGCCCCTCGGAGGACCCGTGCCCGCCCCCACGCCGTATCGCGTTCCACTTGCCGCAACGCCCCGTCCCGCGCTCCGCCCCGCGCCCCGATCACCGTTTCGTTCAGTCCTCCGCCGGACCGTCCGGCTGACGTTCCTTCTCCTCCTCGCCGTCGGGCTGCTGTCCGTGCTGCTGCCGTGTGCCGACGGTGTGGACGGGCACCACCATGTGGCCGTACCGGCGGCCGTGGCGTCGGCGCAGTCCGAGCCCGCGGCCGCAGTGCCCGCCGCAACGGACGACGGGCACTCCGCCTCCGAGTGCGGGCCCGGCGCACTGGGCCACGTCACGCAGGGCCGGACGGCCCCGGAGTCGCAGGGCGCCGCGCCCGCGGTCCTGGGGGCGGCCGCATCCGCCATCGCCGTGCGGCGGCCGGCGCCCCGGAGCGCCGGCGGGTCCCGCAGACCGGTGCGCGACGGCCGGTCCACACTCGCCGCCCTCTGTCGGTGCCGGATATAGGAGCCGCGGCCGCGTCCCGCCGCGCGGTGGCGCCGTCGAGCCCCACCGCGGGCGACGCCAGACGAGCGTCCCTGTCACTCCCCACACCGTAGCGAGAGCGAATCATGCACTCTGTTTCCACGGCAGCCGGCTCCGGCCCCTTCGGGATCCCGGACCTCCCGACCCCCGGCGTCTCCCCCGACCCGGGCCCCCCGGGCCCCGCCGCGGGCATCCCCGGCCTGGTCGGCAACACCCCCGTACTGCACATCTCCGAACCGCTCACCCCGCCCGGCCGCGGCTTCTGGGCGAAGCTGGAGGGCCGCAACCCGGGCGGCATCAAGGACCGACCGGGCCTCCACATGGTCGAACGCGCCCGCGCCCGCGGTGAACTGCGGCCCGGCGCCCGGATCATCGAATCCACCAGCGGAACCCTCGGGCTCGGCCTGGCGCTGGCCGGGATGGTCCACGGCCATCCGGTCAGCCTGGTCACCGACCCCGGCCTGGAGCCCTCGATGACCCGGCTGCTGACCGCCTACGGCGCACAGGTCGAGCTGGTCGGCGAACCGCATCCCTCCGGCGGCTGGCAGCAGGCCCGCCGCGACCGGGTGACCGAACTGCTCGCCGCGCACCCCGGATCGTGGTGCCCCGACCAGTACAACAACCCCGACAACACCACCGCCTATCTGCCGCTGGCCCTCGAACTCGCCTCCCAGCTGGGCCATATCGACGTCCTGGTGTGCAGCGTGGGCACCGGCGGGCACTCCGCCGGGGTGTCGCGGGTGCTGCGCCAGCTCTACCCGGAGCTGCGGCTCGTCGGGGTCGACACCATCGGCTCGACGATCTTCGGTCAGCCCGCCCGCCCCCGGCTCATGCGCGGGCTGGGGTCGAGCATCTATCCGCGCAACGTCGCCTACGACCAGTTCAGCGAGGTGCACTGGGTCGCGCCGGGCGAAGCGGTGTGGACCTGCCGCCGGTTGGCCTCCTCGCACTACGCCACCGGCGGCTGGAGCGTCGGCGCGGTCGCGCTGGTCGCCGCCTGGCAAAGCCGCGTCCAGCCGGCCGGTACCCGTATCGCGGCGGTCTTCCCGGACGGACCGCAGCGGTATCTGAGCACGGTGTACGACGACGAGTACTGTGCCGCCAACGGCCTGCTGGACACCCCGCCGGCGGACGCGCCGCAGACGCTTGGCCGCCCGGACGAGCGGGAGGTCACCGCCTGGAGCCGGTGCGCGAATGTGGTGGATCCGCTCGCCCCGCCCGGACCGTCGGTTCCGGGGCGGCCCGACGGTGCCGGTCGCCTGCCCGCCGACGCGCTGCGGGAGGTGGTCCGGTGACCGGCATGCTCGCGCAGGTGCGTTCCTACGACCGCAGCGTCCAGTTGCTGATGGCCAATCAGTTCACCATCAATCTCGGCTTCTACATGCTGATGCCGTATCTGGCCGGGCATCTGTCCGGCACCCTCGGCCTGGCCGGCTGGCTGGTCGGCCTGGTGCTGGGCGTACGCAACTTCAGCCAGCAGGGCATGTTCCTGGTCGGCGGCACACTGGCCGACCGGTTCGGCTACAAGCCGCTGATCGTGGCCGGCTGTGTGCTGCGTACGGTCGGCTTCGCCACGCTCGGGCTGGTGGACTCGCTGACCGCGCTGCTGGCGGCGTCCGCGGCCACCGGCCTGGCCGGGGCGCTGTTCAATCCGGCGGTACGGGCGTATCTGGCCGCCGCGGCGGGGGAGCGCAGGCTGGAGGCGTTCGCGCTGTTCAACGTCTTCTACCAGGCGGGGATCCTGCTCGGCCCGTTGGTGGGCATGGTGCTGACCGGCGTCGACTTCCGGGTCACCTGCCTGGTGTCGGCGGGGATCTTCGCGGTGCTGAGCGCGGTGCAGATCCGCGCGCTGCCGTCCTGGGACGGCGAGTCCGCGCGGGCCGACGGCGCCGGCCGGCACCAGGGCGTGCTGTCCCAGTGGCGGGGGGTGCTGGCCAACCGGCCGTTCCTGCTGTTCTCGGGAGCCATGATCGGCTCGTATGTGCTGTCGTTCCAGGTCTATCTGGCGCTGCCGCTGGAGGTACGGCGGCTGGCCGGCGAGGGGGAGTCGGGTACCGCGGCGGTGGCCGTGCTGTTCGCGGTGTCGGGGCTGAGCACGATCCTGGGCCAGACCCGGGTGACCCGCTGGTGCAAGGCCCGGATGCCGGCCGGACGCGCCCTCACCTGGGGGCTGTTGACCATGGGGCTGGCGTTCCTGCCGCTGCTGGCGGCCACCGCACTGCCGGTGCCGGCCCAGGGGCCGGGCCGCTGGGCGCTGGCGGCCGTTCCGCCGGCGCTCTGCGCGCTGCTGCTCGCCCTCGGCACGATGATCACCTACCCGTTCGAGATGGACACCATCGTCAGGCTCTCCGGTGACCGCCTGGTCGCCACCCACTACGGGCTCTACAACACCATCTGCGGGATCGGCATCACCCTCGGCAATCTGCTCACCGGAGCCGCGCTGGACGCCTCCAGGTCGGCCGGGCTGCCCGCCCTGCCCTGGCTCGTCCTGCCCGCACTCGGGGCGGCCTGCGGCGCCGCCCTGTACGGACTGCACCGCACGGGCCGGCTGACCCGGGCCGTCGGGCTGGAGGTGGCGCCGGCCCGATGAGTACGGGCGGTGGTGGTCCCGGTGCGCGACGGCACGGGACCACCACCGCCGCACCAACCGTCGCCTCACGCTCACGGTCGGCGAGTTCGGCGCGCGTACCCCGATGTGTCACATGTGCGACACCCCCCCTTCCCTGACACTCGATCCTCTTGGAACACTCTGCTGATCGTTGTTTCTCCACGGCCCCTCACAAGACGGCACAGCAGCGTTCCCCAATATCGCGAGCTTCCCCACACACCCGAAGAGGTCCTAGGACTCATGCCTGAACTCAATCGGCGGCGTTTCCTCCAGATCGCCGGCGCCACCGCGGGTGCCTCCGCGCTGTCGAGCAGCATCGCCCGCGCCGCAGCCATCCCCGCCAAGCGCCGCTCCGGCTCCATCAACGACATCGAGCATGTCGTGGTGCTGATGCAGGAGAACCGTTCCTTCGATCACTACTTCGGCTCGATGAAGGGCGTACGCGGCTTCGGCGATCCGCGCCCGGTGACGCTGCCCAGCGGCAAGCCGGTCTGGAACCAGCCCGACGGCGGCAAGGAGGTGCTGCCCTTCCACCCGGATGCCGAGGACCTCGGCATGCAGTTCATCGCCGGCCTCGACCACGACTGGGCGGGCGGCCACAAGGCGTTCCACGACGGCGCCTACGACCAGTGGGTGCCGGCCAAGAGCGACCGCACCATGGCGTACCTCAACCGGCAGGACATCCCGTTCCACTACGCGCTCGCCGACGCCTTCACCATCTGCGACTCCTACCACTGCTCGTTCATGGGTGCCACCGACCCCAACCGCTACTACATGCTGTCGGGGCACGTGGGCAACGACGGCAAGGGCGGCGGGCCGGTCCTGGGGAACCAGGAACTCGGGTACGACTGGACGACCTACGCCGAGCGCCTCGAAGGGGCCGGGATCTCCTGGAAGGTCTACCAGGACATCGGTGACGGCCTGGACGCGGCCGGCAAGTGGGGTTGGATCGAAGACGCCTACCGTGGCAACTACGGCGACAACTCGCTGCTGTTCTTCAACAAGTACCGCAACGCCAAGCCCGGCGAACCGCTCTTCGACAAGGCGCGCACCGGCACCAACGCCAAGGCCGGCGACGGCTACTTCGACCTGCTCAAGGCCGATGTGAAGGCCGGCAAGCTGCCGCAGGTCTCCTGGATAGCCGCCCCCGAGGCCTTCTCGGAGCACCCCAACTGGCCGGTGAACTACGGCGCCTGGTACATCTCGCAGGTCCTGGACGCGCTGACGTCCAACCCCGAGGTGTGGAGCAAGACCGCCCTGTTCATCACCTACGACGAGAACGACGGCTACTTCGACCACATCGTTCCGCCGTACGTGCCGTCCTCCGCGGCGCAGGGCCTGTCCACCGTGGACACCGCCCTGGACTACTTCCCGGGCAACGCGTCGTACTCCGCCGGGCACTACGGCCTGGGCCAGCGCGTGCCGATGCTCGTCGTCTCGCCGTGGAGCACCGGCGGCTTCGTGAACTCCGAGGTCTTCGACCACACGTCGATCATCCGGTTCATGGAGCGGCGGTTCGGCGTGCGGGAGCCGAACATCTCGCCGTGGCGGCGCGCCATCTGCGGCGACCTCACCTCCGCCTTCGACTTCGGCGGCAAGGACACCGACCCCGCGCGGCTCCCGGACACCGACGGCTACCAGCCGCCGGACCACGAGCGGCACCCCGACTACCTCCCCAAGCCGCCCGCCGACCCCGCCCTGCCCAAGCAGGAGGCCGGCTCGCGCCCCACGCGGCCGCTGCCCTACGCCCCGCTGGTGGACGGCGCCGCGGACCCGGCGGCCGGGAAGTTCACCCTCACCTTCAGCGCGGGTGACGCGGCCGGCGCGTGCTTCCACGTCCGGTCGGGCAACCGCACCGACGGGCCCTGGACGTACACCACGGAGAAGGGCAAGCAGCTCTCCGACACCTGGAACACCAAGTACTCCAAGGACGCCTACGACCTGTCGGTGTTCGGCCCGAACGGCTTCCTGCGGACCTTCCAGGGCCCCGGCAAGACCGCCGGCCCCGAGGTGACGGCGCGCCACGACAAGGCGAGCGGCAACCTCAAGCTGACCCTGAAGAACGCCGGCGGCGCCGACTGCAACCTCACCGTCACCAACGCCTACGGCGGCGCCAAGGAGACGTTCAAGGTGCGCGCCGGTGCCACCGTCGAGCACACCGTGGACCTGCGCGCGAGCAAGCGCTGGTACGACCTGACCGTGGTGTCCGACACCGACCGCACGTTCCTGCGGCGCCTCGCGGGGCACGTGGAGAACGGCGCGGTCGGCGTGAGCGACCCGGCGATCATCACCGGCTGACGCACCGCCAGCCCCGGGCCCCGGCCCCGCTCCCTGAAAGCACGCCGCTCGAACGGCGTTCCCAGGGGCGCGGGGCCGGGGCCCGTGTGGTGACCCGACTCGCCCGCACTCGTGAACGCGCACCCGCGGTCGCGCACGACTTGCCTTCAAGCGCGCTCCAGCTCCTAGCGTGAAGCCACACGTCGAGCGAGGAGACGAGGGGAGAACCGTGCGCTACACACTGTTCGGCAGGACCGGTCTGCGGGTGAGCGAGCTGTGCCTGGGGACCATGACCTTCGGCGAGGAGTGGGGGTGGGGTGCCGCCAAGGACACCAGCCGCCGCATCCTGGACGCCTACGCGGACGCCGGCGGCAACTTCGTCGACACCGCCAACAACTACACCGACGGCACGGCCGAGCGGATGCTGGGGGAGCTGCTCGAAGGCCGCCGGGACAGCTTCGTGCTGGCGTCCAAGTACACCTGCGCGACCCGCAAGGGCGAGGTCAACTCCGCGGGCAACCACCGCAAGAACCTGGTCCGTTCGGTGGAGGAGAGCCTCGCCCGGCTGCGCACCGACCACCTCGACGTGCTGTGGGTGCACGCCCGGGACAACTTCACCCCGGTCGAGGAGGTCATGCGGGCCCTCGACGACCTGGTGCGCTCCGGCAAGGTGAGCTACGTCGGTGTCTCCGACTGGCCGGCCTGGGAGATCGCGCAGGCCAACACCCTGGCCGAACTGCGCGGCTGGACCGCGTTCGCGGGCTCGCAGCTGCGCTACAACCTGCTGGAGCGCACGCCGGAGCGGGAACTGCTGCCGCAGGCCCGCGCCTTCGACCTGGCCGTGCTGGCCTGGGCGCCGCTCGCGGCCGGCCGGCTCACCGGCAAGTACCGCGGCGGCGGGACGGGCCGGCTGGACACCGTCGAGAGCGCCGCGCAGGACCACAACGCGGAGGAGACCCTCACCGCGGTGCTGGAGATCGCCGAGCGGGGCGGCTGGAGCCCGGCGCAGGTGGCGCTGGCGTGGCTGCGCAGCCGTCCCGGCAACGTCGTCCCCGTCATCGGCGCCACCAAGGAGAGCCAGCTCGCCGACAATCTGGCGAGTGTCGACGTGCGGCTGGATGCCGACGCGCTGGCGCGGCTCGACGCGGTGAGCGCGGTGCCGCTGGGCTTCCCGCACGACTTCCTGCGGGAACCGGGCATCGTCGAGAACGTCTACGGCGACCGCTGGGCCGACATCGAGGACCGGCGCTCCACGTACCGCCGGACGACGGTCGAGGTCCGTTGACCGCAGGCCGTGTGCCGGGGGTCGCACACGGCACACGCCGCCGCCCGGTGGTCCGGGCGGCGGCGTGTGCGGGGGGAGGAGGGAGGCGGGGCTACTTCAGCGCGCTGCGCTGCTGCCACTGCTGCCAGGTCTCCTGCCAGACCTCCAGGCCGTTGCCGACATCGGTCCTGTTGGGGTTGCTGGTGCCCTTCACCTCGACCGTGGAGCCGATCGACAGGAAGTCGAAGACCTTCTTGGCGTCCTCGGTGGTCATGCCGAAGCAGCCGTGGCTGTTGTTGACCACACCGATCTGCTTGTTCCACGGGGCGGAGTGCAGGAAGGTCCCGGAGGCGGTGAGGTGGGTGACCCACTTGGAGTCCAGCATCCACTCGTCGCCGTGGCCGATGGTGGACGAGTCCATCGTCTCGGCCGCGTTCTTGCTGCGTACGGTGTGCACCCCGCCGCGGGTCGGGTCCTGCGGGGAGCCCGCGGAGCCGGAGATGGTGCCGACGTTCTTGCCGTTCTCGTACATCGTCAGGGTGTGCGAGGGAACGTCGATGACGGCCTTGTGATCGGCGCCGACGGTGAATCCGAAGTTGTAGTCCCGGGCGAACCAGCCGCCGTCGGAGCCGGAGTCGATACCGCCCAGCGTGCCCTTGACGGAGACCTTGGTGCCGGTCGGCCAGTAGTCCTTGGGGCGCCAGTCGATCCGGTTCTTGCCGCTCCAGTCCTTGACCCAGCCCCAGGAGCCCTCGACCTTCGGCTGGGTGGAGACCTTCAGCGCCTTCTCGATCTCGGCGCGCTTGTTCTCGGCCACCGGGTGGTCGAAGAGGATCGATATCGGCATTCCGGTGCCGACGGTCTGCCCGCCGCCCGGGGTGTTGGTGAGCTTGTTGACCTTGTCGGCCTGCTCGGTGGTGAAGACCGAGGTGGCGGCGGACTCCTTGCCCTCCGCAGACTTCGCCTTGGTCTTCACGGTGTAGGTGGTCTGCGGCCTGACCTTGCCGTTGGACGTCCATGACGTGCCGTCACCGGCCAGCCGTCCGGTGACCTCGCCGCCCTTGTCGTCCTTGACCTCGACCGAGGTGAGCTTTCCGCGGTCGGCCCGGACGGATATCGGCGAGCCGAGCTTGGCCGACTTGGTGCCCGCGGCCGGGGTGACGGACACCTTGGCCTCCGGCGCGGACGCCTTCGACGAATCGGCACCCGCCCCGCACGCGGTCAGCAGGCCGGCCGCCGCTATCAGGGCGGGTATCAACCGAGCGGGGTGGCGACGGGGTGCGGCGTGCACGGGGGTCCCTCCAAAGCAGAACGACTGGCATCGGCGGGGCCCGGCCCTGTGAGGGCGTAACCGTCAAAGGCTGCCAATGCACCCGCCGCATATGCAGAGGGTCTGTCCGCTGTGGTGGTTGTCCGGTGCACCGAATATTCAGGACACGGTTCGGTATCGGTGTGCGGCGCGGGGCGCCGGGCGGGGCGTCAGGTGGCCGGCGCCGTCCCCTCGGAGTGCGGCACGCTGCCGGGTGACCCGTCGCTGCCGGTGGTCCCCTCGCCCGGTTGCTCGACGTGGGGCGAGGAGTCGCCGGTGGTTCCGCCGGTGGTTCCGCCGGTGGGCGGCTCGGTCGTCCCGCCGGTGGTGCCGGTCCCTCCGGTGGTCTCCGTCCCGGGGCCGGTGTCCGGCGTACCGGGTTCCGACGTCGAGGTGCCGGTCTCCCCGGTGGTGCTCTCGCCGGTCGGGGGCGACGACCCGGTCGACGGGGACCCGGTGGCGGGGCCGCTGGGGGTCTCGGTGGGCGGGGCGGTCGGGCGGTCCTCGGTGGGGCCCTCGGCGCCCTTGGGGCGCTTGAACCACTTGCCCGTCTTCGGGTCGCACAGGGTGAACGCGCGGACCGTCTTCTTCGAGGGCTTCACGACGACCGCGTGGGAGGGCCGGTAGCCGGGCCACGGCTCACCGACCGTCTTCGCCCCGCTCAGCGCCTGGGGCTTGGTCAGCGGGTTCCCGCACTTGCAGCGCACCCGCGGCACTCCGTACGCGTCGACCAGGACCGCGGTGCCGGCCTGCATCACCGACTGGAAGGGGTAGGCCTTGCCGTCCTTGTAGCCGTGGTTGGTGACCCGGGTGTCGTAGCGCAGTTGTACGGGCGTCAGCGACCGCAGATAGGCCGGGATGTTCTCCGGGGCCTGGCCCACGGCGGCGGCGAACGCCCGGTTCTTCGCGGGGACGCTGCCCAGGAACCGGATCTGCTTCTCGATGTCGCAGCTCGCGCTGTTCTGGGTGCCGCCGTAGAGGCCGGGCGTCTCACCGGCGAAATTGCTGTTGGTGCCCTTCACCGGCTTTCTGGGGGTCGCGGACGGGGCGGGGGTGGACTCGGTCGCCGTCGACTCCGTGACGGGGTCGCGGCCGGTGTAGCCGGCCGGTTCGGCGAAGACCTCGTTGGCGCTGGCGCCGTTCGGACGGGTGAGGACGATGGTCAGGATGACGGCCGCGACCACGGCGGCCGCGATGATCGCGACCCGCGGCGCGGACCGCCACCAGGGGCCGCCGCCACCGGACTCGCCGCCGCCACCGCCGCCACCGCCGCCGCCACCCTTGCCGGGACCGCGGGGCGGGGGAGTCGGGCCCCCGGCCTCGGTCCGCGGCTGCGGCGTGTCCACCCGTGTCGGCTCGTGCGGGGTGTCGGACGGCGTGAGCGGGCCGGCCGGGGGGCCTGTCGGGCGACTGTCGGGCGACGAAGGCGGTGTCACGGGTCCCTCTTCCGGCGCGTACGGGCCATCCGGCCAAGTGGCCAAGTGAATTGCCCTGGTTTGTCGGTGTCTAGGACATTGTGTGCTCGGTTCCGGCACTCTCCGCAAGCGGGGCGGTACACGGCGTGCTTACGGTGGTGGGTGCCTGCGCCACACGCCGTGGTCGCGGCATCCGCAGCGAAAGGTCAGGAGCCAGCGTGAGCCAGCCGAAAGGCCCCGCGTCCACCGTTCCCCCCGGCCCGGTGCACACCCCTGGCGTACCGCCCGCCGTGCGCGCCTGGGGCGAGGCGCTCGGCGCGGCCGTCGCGGGCATCGCCGCCATGCTCGTGGTCGCCGCACTCGGCCTGTGGGCGGCCGGCGCGGCGGACCTGCCCGGCGGGGCGTTCCCGTCGGTGGTCGCGGCGACGGTCCTGAGCGCCGCCGGCGGCTCGGTCACCCTGGCCGGCGACGCCGGGATCATCGGCGAGGCGCAGGCCACCCTCGACGTCGTACCGCTGTCGGTCACCCTGGCCGGTGCGCTGGTGACCGGCGCCGTCTTCCTGCTGCCGCTGCGCCATCGAGCGGTCGCCGGCACCCGGGAGCTGCTCGGCCGGATCGCTCGCACGGCGGTGTGCTGGCTGGTGCTCCTGCTGCTGCTCGGCCTCGCCGCCCGGCACGACTTCCAGATCTCGGTGGGCAGCGACCTCGTCGACCAGATCGGCGCCGAGCTGGGCAGCACCCCCACCGTCGGCTTCGCCGCCGATGTGCCGGCGACGCTCGGCTTCGGGCTGCTGTGGGTGCTGGCGGTGCTCGTGCTGACCTTCCTCGTCTCGCGCCGGGCGCCGCTCTCCTCCCGGCTGCTGCACTTCCAGGACTCCGTACGGCCGCCGGCCTTCGCGATGCTGCTGACGCTGCTGATCTACGTGGCGATCGGGCTGATCATCGGCATCGTCGAGCTGATCACCAAGGACCGTCCGGCCGAGACCCTCGCGGTGCTCCTCCTCGGGCTGCCGAACCTGACCTGGATGGCGTTGGGCCTGGGGGCCGGCGGCGGCTGGGTGGGGCATGTCGACAAGGCCATCGGCCTGCCGATGCCGCACGCCGTGGACCAGGTGCTGCGCGCCCGGGGGCAGCGGACCCTCGACGTCGGCACGCTCGCCCAGTACGACGGACGCGCCTGGCTGCTGGTGGCGCTGGCGGCCGTGGTGCTGCTGGCCGCCGCCTTCTCCGCGGCGGTCCGCTCCCCGGCCCGGCTGCCGGCCTGGCGGCACGCCGTCGAGCTGGCCGTGGCACTGGCCCTGACCCTGCTCGTCGTCGGACTGCTCACCCGGATCGACGCCCACTACGGGCTCTCCCTGATCGGGGTCGGTGACCTCGGCGGCAACCTGGGCGGCGAGGTCACCGTGTATCCGCAACTCTGGCGGCTGATGGGGGTGGGCGTCGCCTGGGGGCTGGTCACCGGCTTCCTCGGCAGCCTGCTGGCGCGGGGCGTACGGCATCCGGGCGAGGTGGGGGAACGCTGAGGAGCCGCCGGCCGGCGGCTACGGCCTGCCGCCGCCGAACACCGGGGCCGCCCAGGCCGGCGGGCGCGGCGGGCCGGTCACCCGGGCGGCCTCCCGCAGCGCCGCCACGAAATCCCGACAGGTCTCGTAGCGGTCTTCCGGCGCCTTGGCCAGGGACTTGGCGAACACCGCGTCGCAGGCCGGCGGCAGATCGGGGCGCCGGTCGGTCAGGGACGGCGGCTGGCGGTTCTGATGCGCCCAGAGCAGGGCCAGGATGTCGTCGCACCGGAACGGCGGCGACCCGGTCAGCATCTCGAACTGCACACAGGCCAGGCTGTAGATGTCGCAGCGGCCGTCCACCGGACCGCCCGAGACCTGCTCGGGCGCCACATACTCCGGCGTGCCGACGACCTGCCCGATGGTGGTGACCCCGGACAGCGACATCGCCCGCTTCGTCAGCCCGAAGTCGGTCAGGTAGGCGTGCTCCGGACTGTCGTAGTCGGTGCCCTGGGCGATCAGGATGTTGCCCGGCTTGACGTCCCGGTGCACCAGGCCGTGCGCATGGGCGGCGTCCAGCGCCGAGGCCACCTGGAGGGCGATCCGGCAGGCGGTCTCCATGGGGAGCGTGCCGTCGCGATCGAGCAGCGCCGCCAGATCCAGCCCCTCGACGTACCGCATCGCGATGTAGAGCAGCCCCTCGGCCTCCCCGGCGTCGAAGACCGGCACGATGTGCGGGTGCTCCAGGGAGGCGGCGACCTGCGACTCGCGCTCGAAGCGCTTGCGGAAGGTGTCGTCCCGGGCCCGCTCCGGCGCCAGCAGCTTGATCGCGACGATGCGACCGAGCCGCAGGTCCTGCGCCCGGTAGACCACGCCCATCCCGCCCCGGCCGATCTCGTCCTGCAGCTCGTATCCGGCGATCCGGTGCCCGCGCAGCCCGGAGGAGTCCGGGGCGGTGGAGCGCTCCCGGTTGCGGTCGGCCGGCTCGCCGTTCACGGTGACTCCGGGTACTCCTGACCGGACGTGGGTCCCGGCCGCTGACCGGAGTCCCTCGACGACGGTCCCGAAGTCACCGCGCACGTCTGCATCGACAGCCCGTCGCAGTAGCACCACCGCTCGTGCCGGGCGTCGTAGAGCCAGACCGCCTCGCCGTCCACGACCACGCCCAGCCGGGTGCCGCGGGTCCGCTCGGCGAAGGATTCGCGGTCGAGCTGCCCGGCGGCCAGCTCCTCGATCAGCCGCCGGTACCTGCCCAGTTCGTCCTCCGCCGCGCCCAGCAGCGACCGGGGGTCCGCGGTCCGGGCGGCCGGCTGCGCGGCGGTCGGCGGCTCGCGCGGCACGGTCAGCAGCAGCCGGCCGTCGACCCAGGCCGACCAGCCGTTGGAGCACAGCGCCAGCGCCCAGTCGCCGCGCCGGTCGATGATCTGGACGGGCAGCAGCGGGTCGAGCGGTGAGCTGGGCAGGGTCGAGTCCGGGGCGGACCAGGTCGCCATGCCCTCCGGCGGGACGACATGGCTGGGGAGGAACTCCGGTGAGGTCACAGGTGAGGTCACAGGCCGCTCCTCGGCGCTAAGTGCGCATGATCTCGGGCTCGTGCCGCCGCAGCAGCTTGGTCACCACGAAGCCGAGGACCAGCGAGAGCACGAGCATCATGCCCATGTTGAGCAGCCAGACCCCCGGCGTGTGCTGGAACAGCGGATCCGAGGTCCCCTGCGGCATCAGGCGGTGCAGATCGATGGTGCCCGCCATGGCGCCGAGCGCCCATCGGGACGGCACCAGCCATGCCAGCTGCTCCAGCACCGGTACGCCGTTCAGCTCCAGCAGCGCACCGCAGAACACGACCTGGACGATCGCGAGGAGGACCAGCAGCGGCATGGTGACCTCCTCCTTGCGCACCAGCGCGGACACGAACAGGCCGAGCATCATGGCGGTGAACGCCAACAGCGCCACCGCAAGGGTGATTTCGATCAGTGGCGGCAGCAACACGCCTTTGCCGCCGGGCGCGTTCAGCTTGACGCCGATCAGCGCCACCAAGGTCAGCACCACGGCCTGGACGACCGTGATCAGGCCCAGGACCAGCACCTTGGACATCAGATACGCCGAGCGGGACAGGCCGACGGCTCTCTCCCGCTGGTAGATCGTCCGCTCCTTGACCAGCTCCCGTACCGCGTTGGCGGCGCCGGTCAGCACCGCTCCGACGCACAGGATCAGCAGGGCGTTGATCGCCGAGTCGCCGGTGAGCGCGGACCCGGCCAGCGCGTGCGCCATCGCACCCATCACGAACGGCAGCGCGACCATGATGATCAGGAAGGTCCGGTCGGCGGTCAGTGCCGCCGCATACCTGCGGACCAGGGTGCTCAGCTGCGCGCCCCAGCTCTGCGCCTTGTGCGCCTCCACCGGGCCCGTCGGCGCCTCGGGCGCGCGCGGGGGCTGGTGGGAGTCCATGGCGATATAGCGCCGGTGCTGCGGCGAGGCACGGTACTCGTCCGCCCAGGCCCGGCCCCGGTCGTTCTCGAAGGCTTCGAAGGCCTCCGGCCAGTGCGCGTAGCCGAAGTAGGGCAGCGCCTCTTCGGGCGGTCCGTAGTAGGCGATCGTCCCGCCGGGCGCCAGCACCAGCAGCCGGTCGCAGACGTCCAGGCTCAGCACGCTGTGGGTGACGACGATGACGGTGCGGCCGTCGTCCGCCAGGCCGCGCAGCATATGCATCACCGAGCGGTCCATACCGGGATCGAGGCCGGAGGTCGGTTCGTCGAGGAAGAGCAGCGAGGGCTTCGTCAGCAGTTCCAGTGCCACGCTCACCCGCTTGCGCTGGCCGCCGGAGAGGCTGTGGATGGGCTGGTCGACCCGCTCGTCGAGGCCCAGTTCGTGGATCACCTCGTCGACCCGCGCCTGCCGCTCGGCCTTCGCGGTGTCCTCCGGGAAGCGCAGCTGCGCGGCGTAGCCGAGGGCGCGCCGCACGGTGAGCTGCAGATGCAGGATGTCGTCCTGCGGTACGAGTCCGATGCGCTGGCGCAGCTCGGCGTAGTCGCGGTAGAGGTCGCGGCCGTCGTAGAGCACCGTGCCCTCGTCCGCGGGGCGCAGCCCGGTCAGCGCGTTGAGCAGCGTCGACTTGCCCGCGCCGCTGGGGCCGACCACGGCGAGCAGCGACTTCTCACCCACCGGGAAGGACACCCGGTTCAGCAGCGTCTTGTTGCCCTTGTCCACCCGGACGCTCATGTCCTGGACGTCCAGTGACACCTCACCGGTGTCGATGAACTCCTGTAGCTCGTCGCCGACGAGGGCGAACGCGGAGTGGCCGATGCCGACGATGTCGCCGGGGGCCATCGGGGCCCGCTCCACCGGCTGGCCGTTGAGGTAGGTGCCGTTGTGGCTGCCCAGGTCGACGATCTCGAAGCCCTCGGGGCCCGCCCGCAGTTCGGCGTGCCGGCGGGAGACCGAGAGGTCGTCGATGACCAGGTCGTTGTCGGGCGAGCGGCCGATCCGGGTGGTCCGGGCGGCCGGGATCGGCCGGATGGAGGTGGGGTGGCGGAAGGTGCGGGTGCCGGCGGGGTGGGAGACGGCGGACGGCCGGTCGACCCGGCTCGGCCGCGGCACCCCGGAGAGCACCGCGCACGGCCCGTCGGCGGGATTGCCGAAACGGATCACGCTGCCCGGTCCGACCCCGGTCTCCTGGATGCGCCGCCCGTCGGCGAAGGTGCCGTTCGTGCTGTTCTCGTCGTGCACCATCCAGTGGCCGGCCTCGGCCCGCAGGACCGCGTGGTGCCAGGAGACCCTGGCATCGTCCAGTACGACCTCGC
The DNA here is from genome assembly GCF_045690365.1 of Streptomyces sirii. Lineage (NCBI taxonomy): Bacteria > Bacillati > Actinomycetota > Actinomycetes > Kitasatosporales > Streptomycetaceae > Streptomyces > Streptomyces sirii. The sequence continues at coordinate 7,200,917 of NZ_CP147982.1, forward strand.
TCCGCGGGTCCCGCCCCACGTGATAGACGCGCCCGGGGCTCATCACCTGGGTGCCGCCGTCGGACTCGACGACGAGTTCAGGCGCGGTGGACGCGTCCGGCCGCTCAGCCATACCAGGATTTTACGGCGCCCGGCCCCGCCCCGCCTGTTCGCGCACCCGCGCCGCAGCACGCAAAGTCCCTACCCAAAACGGCATTTCGGGGTATGACCGCCCCTTATGCGAGCGAATACGACCGGTTACTCGCGAGAAAGGGCGCAGGTCAACTAAGGTGAGCAATTCGATTAGCCCAACCTGTAAATTCCATGGAAATGCCGGAATTTGCCGTGCTGATCGAAGGAAGTCCTGTCGAACCAGGACGCAAAGTGCAGAACAGGGCTACGTGGTGTCGGCAACACCGCTAAACGTCGGCTTTGTAGGACCCAGCCGGCTCGTCTGTCATGCCGGACACGACGGTGCCGGTCCCTTCTTATTCACCTACCTCTAGAAGGCAAGGCAGAGATGGCACGAGTCTCCCGACAAGACCCCCCGCAGTTCCCCGGCCAGCGGGCGCACCCCGTCGACGAGGTGCTTCCCGTCGGCAAACTCACGCTCTACGGCTTCCAGCACGTCCTCGCCTTCTACGCGGGTGCGGTGATCGTCCCGATCGTCCTCGGGAACGCTCTGGGCCTCTCCCGTGCGGAGCTCGTCTATCTGATCAATGCCGACCTGCTGACCTGCGGTATCGCCTCGATCATCCAGGCCCTCGGCGTCTGGAAGATCGGCGCCAGGCTGCCTCTGGTCCAGGGTGTGACCTTCACCGCGGTCTCGCCGATGATCGCCATCGGCCTGGGGGCGGGCGGCGGCACCGCCGGACTGCTCGTCGTCTACGGCGCGGTGATCACCGCCGGCATAGCGACCTTCCTCTTCGCGCCCTTCTTCAGCAAGCTGGTGAAGTACTTCCCGCCGATCGTCATCGGTACGATCCTCACCGTCATCGGCCTCACCCTCATCCCGCAGGGCCTGCAGGACGCGGCCGGCGGCGCGCAGTTGAAGGGCCACCCCGAGTACGGCGACACCAAGAACCTCCTGTACGCGCTGGGCACCCTGCTGTTCATCCTGCTCGTCGTCCGGCTCGGGAAGTCGTACCTGAGCAGCCTCGCCGTCCTGCTCGGTCTGGTCGTCGGCACCGGGGTCGCCTGGCTTCTCGGCGACGCGGACTTCAGCGCGGTGGGCAGCGCCGACTGGTTCGGCGTCAGCACGCCGTTCCATTACGGAATGCCCAAGTTCGAGGTGTTCCCGATCATCGCCATGGTCGTCGTCATGCTGATCACGATGGTGGAGACCACCGGAGACGTCTACGCCATCGGGGAGATCACGGGGAAGAAGGTCGACAACGCCACCGTCGCCAACGCGCTGCGCGCCGACGGTGTCGCCACCGTCCTCGGCGGTGTCTTCAACTCCTTCCCCTACGTGGCCTTCGCCGAGAACATCGGCCTGGTGCGGATGTCGAAGGTGATGAGCCGCTTCGTGGTGGTCGCGGCCGGCGGTTTCATGATCGTCATGGGGCTGCTGCCCAAGGCGGGCAGCGTGGTGGCCGCGATTCCGCACCCGGTGCTCGGCGGTGCCGCGATCGCGATGTTCGGCATGGTCGCCGCGGTCGGCATCCAGATCCTGGGCAAGGTGGATCTGCGCGAGGAGCGCAACGCCCTGATCCTGGCGGTCAGCCTCGCCGCCGCACTGCTGCCGGGCGCGGTCGCGCCGTTCTTCGAGCGGATGCCGGAGGACGTCCGTGCGGTCCTCAACAGCGGCATCACACTGGGCAGCCTGAGCGCCGTCCTGCTGAACCTGTTCTTCAACGTCTTCACCGGCCGCAAGTCGATGGAGATCGACTGGGACGAGATCGAGGACGACGAGCCGGCGGACGCGCACCAGCCGGCCGCCGCGCACGAGCCGGCGGACCCGTACGGCCGGCCGGGCCCGCCGCACCCGCGGGACGCCTACAGCCCGCCGGCACCGCAGCACCCGCAGGGCGGCTACAACCCGCAGACCACGCAGGGCATGCCGGCCCCGCACGACCCGCAGGGGCCGCCCTGGGGGACCTCCGCCCACTGAGTCCGCCAACGGCCGCGGGCGGGGAGGGAACCGGATTCCGGCCCCTCCCCGCCCGCCTGCCCGCCGCCGTCCCCCCCGGGTGCCGTCAGTGCGTGGTCACGGTGTTGAACGGCGGCGCCTCGCCCGCCTCGCCGATCAGCTCCCAGAAGTGGTCGGCCAACCTGCGCAGATACGCCGAGCGCTCGGCCGCGACCTCCTTGAGCCGGGAGTCGTCGTTGCGTGCCACCACATGCCCCATGTAGCGCTCGGAGAACTCCGCGAACTCGGCGTGCATCGCGCGCAGCGCGTCGCTCACCCGGGTCTTGTTCAGTGTGGTGATCTCGGTGACCGGTCCGACATGCGCCTTCCAGCGCCCGTCGATGGCCGCCCGGATGTGCCCGGCCAGTTCGTCGTCCCGGCCCATCACCCCGATCAGCTTGCGCAGCGACAGCCCCAGGGCCTCCACCAGCGCCTTGGTCTGCCGGTAGTCGCCGCTCCACTGCTGCGCCGACTCGGCGGCCCAGTACCGGGCCGGGTCCATGCCGATCAGCTGCGCCAGCCGCTCCACGCTCAGCTGGCGGGCCATCCGGTGCTCGGCGAGCGTCCGCGGCTCGACGCCCATCAGCGCGGTCGGCGGGCACCACAGGACGTCGGCGAGCACGAACAGCTGCGGCTCGGTCGGAATCTGGGAGCCGTACTCCCAGGCCTCGATCAGCTCAGGACGGACCGGCGCGCCGCACGCCGTCATGGCCTGGGCGACCTGAGCCGTACTCAGGCCCACCCGGGCCCGCGCGGATCTGGCCTCTGCGGGAGAGAAGGGAGTGCTGTACACGTACGGGACACCTCGCTGCACCCTTCGATCGAGGGGCGCTTGGGGGGCGGGGGGCTGGAGGAACCTCCAGGGGCGGGCAGATTAACAGATGGTCCATACGTACGAAGCTCCAGTTCCCTTGGAGTCGAAGGTTCCGGTGCCGACGGATGGGCGGGCGCGAGAGATGTGCACTATCTGTCCGATTTCGCTCATCAACTCGCTTACTGGGTATAGCCGATGCCTCGGTGCTTACCGGGCGGTAGACCGGCGTGAGATCGGCCGGACGGCGGTCTGTAATCAGAGCGTTACGTGGATGAGGGAGTGGTGTCACAGTGATCCACGAGGCTGACGTTGCGTTGCCGACCGACCCCGCCCCGCGGAGCCGGCCGGCAACGCACCCGACATCCGGTCCTCCCCCCACAAATCCGATCAGGATGGGACCCCTCATATGCGATCAGTGCCGGAACGCGCCTGCGCGTTCCCCAGCTTGGAGCCCGCCTTAGCGGCCCTGTGCCCCTGCCTCCTCGTCCGTCCCGCGGAGAGACGGACGCCGAGAGCGACCGGGGCGTCGCGCCCGCCATGCAGCTGACGGCCATGCGGCCGGCGGCCGGCTGACGGCCGAAGGTCCGGAAACCGCCGCATACCCGGCGACCGGATCCGCTTTCGCATGTCTCCTTGCACGAAAGGACATTCCCAGGTGCTCACTTCGCACCACGGCAACTCCCAGGGCTCACCCCTGGCCCTGCTCGACGACGGGGACCGCGCCCCGCACGACGCCGCCGCCCACGCCCGCGACGGCGGGCACGTACTGGTCGTCGGCGCTCCGGGACCGCGCCTGGAGCGGCTCACCCGGACCCTGCGCGCCACCGGCCACGAGGTCAGCCACGCCCCGCCCGGCGAGGTCGACCGGCGCATGCGGCAGGCCCACCCGGACGCCGTCGTCGCCCTCGACGAACACGGCGCACACCTCAACAGCGGCCTCGCGGTGATCCGTGAGGTCCGTGCCGCGTCCGCGGGGCGGGCGCTGCCGCTGCTCATGGTCACCGCCACCCCGGAGCCGGCCGGCGTGGTGGACATGCTGCGCCACGGCGCCGACGACTGCATACCCGAGGCCTTCGATCCGGGGGAGCTGTCCGCCCGCATCGAGGCCAAACTCCGCCGGGTGCCCGTACCGGTCGAGAGCCTGCCGCGCGATCCGCGCACCGGGCTCTACTCCCATCCACACTTCCTGGACGAGCTCGACCGCGAGCTGCGGCGCCCCGAAGCCGCCCGGCACGGCGGTGTGCTCGCCGTGGTCTCGGTGGCCGAGATGGCCACACTGGAGGCCCGGCTCGGGCAGCGGGTGCGCCGGGAGGTCGCCGAGCGGCTGGCCGGCCTGGTCAATGGGGTATCCCCTGCTCGAGCGGAGTCGAGAGCTTGGGGAGGGCTCGGCAGCTTCTGCGACCGGCTCGGCTGGGACGACGACGGCCGTCTGCTGATGCTGCTGCCCGGCGTCGACGAGGAGACCGCCCGCCGGGGCCTGGAGCGGTTCGCCGCCAACGTGGCCGGCACCCGCTTCATCGTCGCCGACGAGAACGTCCGCCTCACCCCGGCCATCGGCTGGCTGCCGCTGACCGGACACACCGACGGCACCGAGGCCGTCGACCAGGCCCGGGACGCCGTACAGGAGGCGCTGCGCCACCGGGATCTGCGGCCGGTGCGGTACGCGCCCTGGATGCGCGGCGCACCGCACCGCCACCGGCCGCTGAGCGCGCTGCTGCGTCCCGCCCTCTCGGCGCTCTCCCCGGTCCTGGCGCTGCTGATCGGGGTCGCCGCGCCGTTCCTGCTCTACCAGCAGACGTATGCGCTGGGCTGGGACCTGGGCTCGGCCATGTACTGGGTGGTGGTGGCCGGACTGGTGCTGTCCGCGCTGCTGATCGTGCTGGAGTGCCTCTTCTCGCTCGACGCCGGGAGCCGCCCCGAGCGCCCCGGGGCGCCGTACCCACCGGCCAGCGCCGTCATCGCCGCCTATCTGCCCAATGAGGCCGCGACCATCGTCGACACCGTCGAGTCGTTCCTGCGGCTGGACTACCCCGACGAGTTGGAGATCGTGCTGGCGTACAACACGCCGCATCCGCTGCCCGTCGAGGACACCCTGCGCGAGATCGCCGCCCGCGACCCGCGGCTGGTGCTGCTGCCGGTCGCCGGCTCCACCTCCAAGGCGCAGAACATCAACGCGGCGGTCACCCGCGTCCGCGGCGAGTTCGTCGGCATCTTCGACGCCGACCACCACCCCGCCCCGACCGCCTTCAAGGACGCCTGGCACTGGCTGTCCAACGGCTACGACGTCGTCCAGGGCCACTGCGTGATACGCAACGGCGAGAGCTCCCGGGTCGCCGAACTGGTCGCGGTGGAGTTCGAGGCGATCTACGCGGTCAGCCACCCGGGCCGCACCCGGCTCTACGGATTCGGCGTCTTCGGAGGCTCGAACGGCTTCTGGCGCACCGACCTGCTCGCCCGCACCCGGATGCACGGCTCGATGCTGACCGAGGACATCGACTCCACGCTGCGCGCGCTGGGCGAGGGCGCCCGATTCGCCGTCGACCGCACCCTGATCTCCCGCGAACTGGCGCCCACCACCTTGAAGGCCTTGTGGAACCAGCGCTCCCGCTGGGCGCAGGGGTGGCTGCAGGTCTCCCTCAAACACCTGTGGCGCGGTCTGCGCTCACCGGTTTTCACGGCACGTCAGAAGCTCGGCCTGTTCGTCCTGCTGGGCTGGCGCGAGGTGCAGCCCTGGCTGACGCTGCAGATCCTGCCGATCCTGCTGTACTCGGCCTGGCGGGCCGGCGGCCTGCACCGGCTGGACTGGGCCGTGCCGGTGTGCGTACTGGCCGTGCTGTTCACCATGGCGGCCGGTCCCGTGCAGGCGCTCTTCGCCTGGCGGCTGGCGGTCCCCGAACTGCGCGCCCGCCGCCGGTGGTTCTGGTCGTACTTCCTCGTCTCGACGTTCTTCTACAGCCACTTCAAGAACATGGTGGCCCGGCAGGCCCATCTGAAGGAGGCGTTGGGCGACCGGCAGTGGCGGGTCACGCCCCGGGCCGCCACCAAGGCGGTGGCCCGCCGATGAGCGCCGAGGCCGCCCCCGCCCGCAACCGGGCGAGCGCCATCGACGGCTTCCGCGGGCTCGCCGCGCTGAGCACCGTCGCCTTCCACGTCTGGCAGCAGTACTTCCGCTACGACGCCGAGGGCGCCCACCCGCCGGTCGACGACCCGGCGCTCGGCGCGGTGCTGTCCCTCGAAGTGATCGACCTGTTCTTCGTGCTGTCCGCGTATCTGCTGACGCTGTCGTACGCGCGGGCCGCGATCGACGGGCGCTCGACGAAACCCGCCCGGCTGTTCCTCTTCCGGCGCACGATCCGGATCCTGCCGCTGTACGTCCTGGCGGTGCTGGTCGTCTGGGCGATGCGCAACCCGACCCTGCCGGGCGACTGGCGGGACCTGGTCGAGCACCTCACCTTCACCCATGTCTTCGACCGGCAGCGGATCTTCTACACCCTGGGCCCCACCTGGTCGCTCTCGCTGGAGGTGCTGTTCTACCTGCTGCTGGTGGCGCTGGGGCCGCTGGCGGTCCGCGCCTGCCGGCCGCTGCGACGGCGCGGCAGCCGGGTGGCGGTGTGCGCGGCGGGGTGTGCGGCGCTGTTCGCCGCGCCGCTCGCCTGGATCGCCGTCGCCCACTACGTGTTCGGTGTGCCGCACACCGACTGGGTGGTGTACTTCGGCCCGCAGGCCCGGTTCGGCGGTTTCGCGGCCGGGATGGGGCTGGCCGTGGCGGTGGTCGCGCTCGGCGACCGGGGCCGGCTCGGCCCGCGCACCGCGCTGCCGCTGGCCGGGGTGGGGCTGGCCGGGCTGTTCGCCCTCTCCCTGGACTCCGGACCGGAGAACTTCACCTTCACCTTCTACCACCCGCTCGCCTCGCTGCTCTGGGCCGGACTGGTCTTCGGCACCGTCCACGTACGGCAACAGACTTTTTGGCAACGGATGCTGACGGCCCGTTGGCTCACCACCGTCGGGCTGATCAGCTACTCCCTGTTCATCTGGCACGAGCCGGTGATGCTCCAGCTCCACAAGGCCGGGCTGCTGCCCGTCGGCCAGTCGGGCTTCCCGTTGGCCATGCTGATCGTCTTCGCGGTGGCGCTGCCCGTGGCGGCGGCGAGCTACTGGCTCGTCGAATACCCGGCGAGCCTGCTCGGCCGCCTCAAGGACCATCGCGGCCGGCCGCGCGAGTTCTATCCGGAGCCCGCCACCCGCTGACCGTCCTCGCCCGCCCCTTCGCCGGGGACCCGCGCGGTGTGCGCCGGGTCCCCGGCGAAGATCTTGTCGAGGTGGTAGTCGAGGGTGCGACGCACGTCGTCCAGCGTGCGGCGCTGGTGCAGCACATCGCCGCCCAGCCCGACCGCCCCGGAGACCAGCAGATCGGCCTCGTGCCAGGCGTCGAGGCCGGGCGCGGTCCGCCCGGCGGCCTGCGCCGCCCCGATGAGGTCCGCCACCAGCCGCTCCAGGGGCGCTTCGGCGGCGAGGAACACCTCGGCCAGCGCGGGATCGGTCAGGCTCCGGGCGTAGTAGGCGGCGAACACCCTTAGCGCGGTGGCGCGTTGGGCGTCCACGGGAAGGAACTCCTCCAGCACCGCGCGCAGCAGGGCGCGCGGGTCGGCGGGATCGTGCGGGACCCGGGTGCGGGCGATGCGCTCGTTCTCCTCGTGGAGCATGTGCAGCGCGGCGACCAGGAGTTGGTGCTTGCTCTCGAAGTGGTACTGCACCGCGCGCAGCGACACCCCGGCCTCGGCCGCCACCTCCCGCAGGCTCGCGGCGTGCAGTCCCCGCTCGGCGGCGATCCGCCACAGCGCCTCGGCCACCTGACGGCGCCGGCGGGCCTGGGCGCCGGTCGTCGCCGGTCGCTCGGCGGCCGGAGCCGGCGTCTGCTTGCGCCGCCGGTAGGCCTTCGCCTGGCAGCTGCGCGAGCAGTAGAGGGCCGGCCGGCCGCGAAGGGGAGGGGCGAGCGCCGCACGGCACATCCGGCACACCGGCCCGGCCGCCGGCTCCTTTTCGTCACGCATATTTCCCCTTTCCCACACCTGAAATTGTGTGACGAAAAGCGAATTCACCAGTGAATTAGCCGCTGGTCGTCACTTTCCCAATGATACGTTCGTAACGTCCTGGGGGCGCGCAATAACCGACGCGCAATGCGACAGGAAATCCGACGCGCAATGCGGCGCGGAACTCTACGAGGGGACTTTGGGGACACCGATGAAGTACGACATCCTGCAGGGCATCGGCGCCGTGGTGATGGTGCTCTTCGCGCAGGGCGCCATCCGGCTGCTCGTCGACCACGGCAACACCGGCCTCCTCGGCTGGCTCGGCGGTGGCTTCGGCGTCGCGCTCACCGCGCATCTGGCGCTGGTCGCCCTGGGTGTGCTGCTGACCGGCTGGTCGCACGACAAGGCCAAGGCGCTCGGCCGACGCGGCTGAACCCGCCCGGCGGGCCGGCCGGGCGGGTTCAGGGGGCGTTTCGGCCGTCAGCCGACGTGGACGCGCGGGCGCCGGGCCGGGTCGGGCTCCGCGCGGCGCAGGACCTCGCGGGTGACCGGCGCGACCTCGCCGTCGCCGAAGACCAGGAACCGCAGCAGATGGCTGAACGGGTGACCCTCGGTCCAGTTGAAGTAGGCGTGCGGGACCTGCCCGGTGTGCTCGCGCAGCTGCATCAGCACCGCGGCGATGGTGTTGGCCACACCGGCGCCCTCCACCCGAAGGATCTGCGCCCCGTACCGCTCCTCGCCCTGGACGTGCAGATCGCTGGTGAAGTCCGAGGAATCCCGGACGGTCACCTCCAGGAACAGCACCGGACGGCCGTCGGGGATATGGGTCTCCTCGCGCTGGCTGTACTCCTTCTCCCGGTACTCCGCCGCGTCCCGCTCGTCGGGCTCGTTGGCGATCACCCGCAGCGGCCCGGCCGCCGTCGCGGCGTCGATCAGGCGCACCGCGGTCTCGTCGAAGTCGACCTGTATGGCGCGCAGTTCGAAGGCGCGGTGGACGCGGGAGGCGAAGGAGGTCAGCAGGATGCCGAGGATGAACAGCAGCGCGATCTTCAAGCCGTCGGGCCGCTCGATGACATTGGTGATCAAGGTGTAGCCGAACACCAGGGTGATGGCGCCGAATCCGACGGTGGCCGCACGCAGCCGGCGGTGGCGGGCGGCGACGGTGGAGGCGAAGGAGGCCGAGAGCATCAGCACCAGCACGCCGGTCGCATACGCCCCGCTCTGCTCGTCGACGCTGGCGTCGAAGACGAAGGTGACGCCGAAGGCGATCGCCAGGAAGATCAGCACCAGCGGGCGCACCGCCTGGGTCCACTCCGGGGCCATGCCGTAACGCGGCAGATAGCGCGGTACGAGGTTCAGCAGCCCCGCCATCGCCGAGGCGCCGGCGAACCAGAGGATGGCGATGGTGGAGATGTCGTAGACGGTGCCGAAGGCCTCGCCGAGCTGCTCGTGCGCCAGATAGGCCAGGGCGCGGCCGTTCGCCGAGCCGCCGGTCCCGAACTCCTTCTGCGGTATCAGCAGGGTGGTGGCCAGGCTCGACAGCAGCAGGAAGCAGCTCATGATCAGGGCCGCGGTGGTCAGCAGCCGCCGCGTGCCGCGGATCCGGCCCGCCGGCCGCGCGTCGGTGTCGGTGGCCTCGCCCCGGATCTGCGGCATCACGGCGACACCGGTCTCGAAGCCGGACATGCCCAGCGCCAGCTTGGGGAAGACCAGCAGCGCCACCCCGACGATCGCCAGCGGCGAGGAGTGCTGGGCGCTCATCGCGCTCCACCAGTCGCCGACCACCACGGGGTGCGAGACGACCTGCCAGGCCGAGGTGGCCAGCACCACGACGTTGAGCACCAGGTAGGTCCCGACGAGTCCGACGGCGATGCCGATCGCCTCCCGGAATCCCTTGAGGAAGACCGCGCCCAGGGCCGCCAGCAGCACCAGCGTGATCCACAGGTTCGCGCCGTGCAGCGCCTGCGGGGCGAACGGGTTCTCCACCACATGCGCCGAGGCGTCCGCCGCCGACAGCGTCATGGTGATCACGAAGTCCGTGGCGGCGAACCCCAGCAGCACCAGGACCAGTAGCTTCCCCGCCCACCAGGGCAGCAGCCGCTCCAGCATGGCGATCGAGCCCTCACCGTTGGGGCTCTCCTTGGCGACCCTGCGGTAGACGGGCAGGGCGCCGAGCAGGGTCAGTGCGATCAGTACGAGGGTGGCGAACGGCGAGAGCAGTCCGGCCGCCAGCGCCGCGATGCCCGGCTGGTAGCCCAGGGTCGAGAAGTAGTCGACGCCCGTGAGGCACATGACGCGCCACCAGGAGTGCCCCTTGTGCTCGGCCGGCGGGGTGCCGTGCGGCCCGGGGTGACGGGCGGTGCGACTGCTCAGTCCGTCCAGCAGCCAGCCGCGCCACCGCTGGGCGGCGGGGGCGGCCGGCGCGGGGTCCGCCTGTGTGGGGGTGGTCATGCGGATGCGTCCTGCCGTTCGTCGGTCATGGGTTCGGGCTGCTTTCGGCAACGAGGAGCGAGTATGCAACACCGTGCGCCCGGCGATCCGGCCCGCCCCGCGCCCGGCGACATCGGCCGCGCCGGGCCCCGGCGTCAAGGCCGTGTCAGAAACCGGCCGCAGTCCGTACGTACCGCGTCAACAGACGCCTCCGCGGTGCTCGGGCACCGCCGGGACGCGCAGACTGACGGCAGGGCTCAAGGCCCATGGCAGGAGGTGCTTCCCATGGCTGCGCTTCACCCCCCGACGCCGCTCCGGCGCCCGCGCATGGTGCATATCGCCGGTTTTCCGCGCGCCGTGCCGCGCCCGCCGCGCGTCGCCCACCGGGCGCCGCCCACCCGCACCCTCGCCGGCGACCTCGCCGTGCCGCTCGGCGGCGTCGGCGCGGCGCTGCTGGCGACCGCCCTGCTGCTGACCGGCCAGACTCCGCACACCGCCGTCGCGCTCGCCGTCTTCACCGCGCTGACCCTGGCCGTCTGCGCGCTGGCCAGACCGCTGCTGGTGCCCGCCGTCGCCCTGGTGTGCTGGCTGTTCTACGACGGGTTCGTGCTCAACCAGCGCTCGGACCTGGCCTTCCGGCAGCCCGACCGGACGAGCCTGCTGGTGCTGCTCCTGGCCGGCCTTGCGGGCGCGGGCTGCGCGGCCGCCGTTCGCGCGCTCCGCCGGCAGACGGCGGCCGGCCCCGGCACCGGCCGCTGAAGCAAGGAGGTCAGTGGCAGTGGCAGCGGCACCGGTGGTGGTGCCGCTGCCCGGCGGCGCACCGCCGGCGGCGGGCGGCCCGGCGCGCTCTGCCCGACGCGCCCAGGAACCCCAGCCCGATCCCCAGCATCCACGCGTCCTTGGCCATCGGAACGCCGTCCGGGGTCGGCCGCAGACTGCCCGGCTCCCGCATCCCGGGGACCCGCAGATACAGGCCGACCAGCCCGCCGGCGAACCCGGTCAGCGCCAGCCCGGCCAGCCGGGTCGGCACGAACGGCGCGAGCAGCGCGCTCCCGACCGCGACCTCGGTGCACGCCAGCAGCCGGGTGAACCGCTCGGCCGGAATCCTCTCCAGGAACGGATACGCCGTACGGGCCATCGCGTGCAGGCCCTCGGCGGTGTCCTGATCCGCCCGCAGCTTCATCAGCCCGGTGTTCAGGATGAACGCACCGGTGGCCAGTCGCGGGGCCACATCACGGGCTTGGGGCAGCGGCACCATCGAGCCTCCAGATCGGGTCGTCGGCCCCTTCACCGAGGCTAGAGCCACCGCGGTGGATCCGCTCGGGCTGATCCACCACAAGCGGCCCGGCCACCGGCCCCGGGCATCTCACATCGTGGGCACGTCGTCCCACTGGTCGAGGATGTCGTCCACCGACTCCGGACCGGGTTCCGGCCTCTCGCCGTCCAGGGACTGCTCGGTCCAGATGACCTTGCCGCCCGGGGCGTAGCGGGTGCCCCAGCGCTGGGCGAACTGGGCGACGAGGAACAGGCCGCGGCCGCCCTCGTCGGTGGTCGCGGCCCGGCGCAGATGCGGTGAGGCGCTGGTGCCGTCGGAGACCTCGCAGATCAGGGCGCGGTCGTGCAGCAGTCGGACCCGGATGGGCTGGGCGCCGTAGCGGATGGCGTTGGTGATCAGCTCGCTGAGGATCAGCTCGGTGGTGAACGCGATCGACTCCAGCCCCCAGGACTCCAGTTTTCCCAGGCAGGCGGACCGGATGCGGGCGACGGCCGCCGGGTCCGAGGGCACCTCCCATTCGGCGACCCGAGCGGGGTCCAGCAACCGGGTGCGGGCCACCAGCAGGGCGATGTCGTCGCTGGGATGCTCGGGCAGCATCGCGTCGAGGACCGCCGTACAGGTCTGCTCCGGGGTGCGCTCCGCGCCGGACGCCAGGGCGGTGCGCAGCAGCTCCAGACCGGTGTCGATATCGCGGTCGCGGTGCTCGACCAGCCCGTTGGTGTACAGCACCAGCCGGGAGCCCTCGGTCAGGGTGAGCTCCGCGGTCTCCACCGGCACACTGCCGCCCAGGCCCAGGGGCGGCGAGACCGGCACCTCGGGGAAGACGACACTCCCGTCGGGGCCGATGAGGGCCGGTCCCGGATGGCCCGCCCTGGCCACGGTGGCCCGGCCCCCGACCGGGTCGTAGATGGCGTACAGGCAGGTCGCGCCGGTGATCCCGGTACGGCCGCCCTCCGGGCGGACGGCGTCGGCCTCGCTGCTGACGCCCGGCCAGACGGCCTCGTCGTCCGCCGGGTTGCCCTCGCCCGCGGCCCCGCCGGCCGCCCGCGCCTCGTCGGTGTCGATATGGCTGACCAGTTCGTCGAGGTGGTTGACCAGCTCGTCGGGCGGCAGGTCGAGCGCGGAGAAGTTGTGCACCGCGGTACGCAGCCGGCCCATGGTGGCGGCGGCGTGCAGACCGTGTCCGACGACATCGCCGACGACCAGCGCGACCCGGGCGCCGGGCAGCGGAATGACGTCGAACCAGTCGCCGCCGACGCCGGCCTGCGCGGGCATATAGCGGTGCGCCACCTCCAGGGCGGACTGCGCGGGCAGGGCCTGCGGCAGCAGGCTGCGCTGCAGGGTGACGGCGAGGGTGTGCTCGCGGGTGTAGCGGCGGGCGTTGTCGATCGAGACCGCGGCCCGCGCGGCCAGTTCCTCGGCGAAGGACAGATCGTCCTCCGTGAAGCCACCGGAGGCCGCGGACCGCCAGAAGTTGGCCAGTCCCAGCACCACCCCCCGCGCCTGGAGCGGGACGGCGATCACCGAGCGGATGCCGACGTCCAGGATCTGCTGGGTGGCCGTCGGATCCTGTCCCCGCCACTCGTTCGAGCTGCTCATATCGTCCACGAGGACCGGGTAGCCGCTCTCCAGACTCGACGCCATCGGCGTGCCGGGCGGGAATCGGAGCACCTCGCCGACCTGGTAGACGGGCGAGTCCTCGGTGACGCCGCGGACCGCCATCCGCCGCAGATCGGTGCCCGACCCGCTCTCCGGCTCGTCCCCGCGCAGCACCGGCTCCAGCAGCTCGACGGTGACGACGTCGGCGAAGCGGGGGACCGCGACATCGGCCAGTTCCTGGGACGTCTGCGACACATCCAGCGTGGTGCCGATGCCCAGCCCCGCGTCGTAGATCAGTTTCAGCCGCTCCTGGGCCACCTCCGCCGCGCCGGAGACCGCCCGCAGTTCGGTGGTGTCCCGCAGCGTCACCGCGCACCCGGTCGGGCCGCCGTGGGGGGCGGTCGGGCGGACGTTGACGGCGAGCAGCCGGTCGCCCGCCAGGTGCACCTCGTCGGTCACCTCCCCGCCGGCGGTCAGCAGTGCGCCCAGCCGCGGCTCCAGGCCCAGGTCGGCGACCGGGAGCCGGTCCGCCACCGCGCTGTCGGGCAGGTCGAGCAGCCGCCGTGCCTCGTCGTTGGCCAGCAGCAGCCGCCCGTCACTGCCGATGATCAGCACGCCCTCGCGTACGGCGTGCAGCACCGCGTCGTGGTGGTCGTACATCCGGCGCATCTCCGCCGGATACAACCCGTGCGTCTGCCGCCGCAGCCGACGGTTGATCAGCACCGCCCCGACGGTGACCAGCAGCAGCGCCGCGACCGCGAAGCCGAGCAGCAGCGGCAGCTGGTCGACCACCCGCTCGTCGGTGCTCTGGATGCGGATGCCGACGGACACCAGCCCGGCGATCGAGCGGTTCCGGTCGACGACCGGGACCACGGTGTTCACCGCGGGGCCGAGGGCCGAGGGGAGGGTGGAGGTGAACGCCCGGCCGCGCAGGGCCGGCCGGTAGGAGCCGCCGACGACACGCTTGCCGATCAGGCGCGGGTTCGGGTGGGTCCAGCGGATGCCGTCGGGACGGAACACGACGATGTAGTCCACGCCGGAGCCCTTCCGGGCCGCCTCCGCCTGGGGCTGCAACACCGCGCTGGGGTCGGTGGACTTCATGGCGGCGAGGATGCCCGGCGCGTGCGCGAAGATCTCGGCCCCGACGACCGAGCGCTGACGGGCCTCCTGCGCGAGCGCGCCCCGGGCCTGGAAGACCAGGGCCAGCATGGCCGCGACGACCAGCAGCACCACAAGGGCGAGCTGCAACACGAACACCTGGCCGGCGACGCTGTGCGCCTTCAGCAGCGAGCGGAGGGGCTGCCGGGGGGAGGGCGACGACCCCTTCGGGGCGTCACCCTCTCGCCGGAATTTTTCCGTCATGCCCCATATTTAGCATTCTGACGCACTGTGAGGTGATCAGCTGCGGCGGCGTTGTGCCGCCGCTTCGGGGGCGGCCGCCGGTCGATTCCCCATGATTCCGGCCGGATTCCACCCCTTGCTCGACGTCCGGCTGCCCTGGGTGGCGCAGGCCCTATTGAGCGATGCTTAGCGGCTCCCTATGCTCGGCAGCCCTCGATGCACCGTCCGTCGATGCACCGCGTGATACGAGCCGCAGCCCGCCAGGAGCCCGGATGAGCTTCAATCTCGCGACCGCTCTGCGTGAATCCCGCCGATCCCACCCGGACAAGCCCCTGTGCCACATCGGGGAGCTGACCGTCACCTACGCCCAGGCCGACCGGGCGTCCGGCCGTATCGCGGCCACGCTGCGGGCCCTGGGCCTCGGGCCCGGCGCCAGGGTCGCCGTCCAACTGCCCAATGTGCCGCAGTTCCTGTTCGCCTACTTCGGCATCCTCAAGGCCGGATTGGTCATGGTCCCGCTCAACCCGCTGCTGAAGGCCCCCGAGATCGCCTACCAGCTCCACGACGCCGACGCCCAACTCCTCATCACCTTCGAGGAGTTCGCGGACCAGGCCGTCAAGGGCGCCGAGCTCGCCGACGGCGTCGCCACCTACGTCGTCCCGCTGCCCGGCAGCGACCGGACGTTCCCCGGCACCCGCCCCTACGAGGAGCTGTACGCCGCGAACGACACCGGCGAGATCGCGCCGACCGGCTCCGACGACACCGCCGTCCTGCTCTACACCAGCGGGACCACCGGCCGCCCCAAGGGCGCCGAGCTGACCCACTTCCAGCTCTATATGAACTGCACCGTCACCGGCGAGGTGTTCGGCTACCGCCCCGACGACGTCGCCCTCGCCGTCCTGCCGCTCTTCCATGTCTTCGGCCTCTCCGGCGTCCTCAACATGGCCGTACGCCACGGGGGGACGCTCGCCCTCGTACCGCGCTTCGAGACCGCCGCGGTCCTCGACGCCCTCGAACGGCACCGCTGCACGATCTTCGCCGGCGTCCCCACCATGTACACCGCCCTGCTCCAGGCCGACATCGCCGGCCGGGACCTCGGCGCGCTGCGGGTCGGCGTCTGCGGCGGCGCGCCGCTGCCCGGCGACATCCTCCGCGCCTTCGAGGCGAAGTTCGCCGGCGTGGCCATCCTGGAGGGCTACGGCCTGTCGGAGACGGCCAGCACCACGACCTTCAACATCAGCACCGAGCAGCGCAGGGTGCTCTCGATCGGCAAGCCGATCTGGGGCGTGGAGGTCCGCATCGTCGACGACACCGGCGCCGTACTGCCGCCGGGCCCCGACCAGGTCGGCGAGATCCTCGTCCGCGGCCACAACGTCATGAAGGGCTACCACCAGAGGCCCGAGGAGACCGCCGAGGCGCTGCGCGGCGGCTGGCTGCACACCGGAGACCTCGGCCACCAGGACCACGACGGCTACTTCTTCGTCGTCGACCGCAAGAAGGACCTGGTCATCCGCGGCGGCTACAACGTCTACCCGCGCGAGGTCGAGGAGGTCCTGCACACCCATCCCGCGGTCGCCGAGGCCGCGGTCGTGGGCCGCCCCGACGACCGGCTCGGCGAGGAGGTCGTCGCCGTCGTCAGCCTCGCACCCGGTGCGCACACCACCCCCGAGGACCTCACCGCGCACTGCCGGCAGCAGCTGGCCGCCTACAAATACCCGCGCGAGATCCGGATCGTCGACGCGCTGCCCAAGGGGCCCACGGGAAAGATCCTCAAGAAGGAGCTGCGCGCCGGCCTGTCGCGCCCATGACTTCGGCGCGTCGCGTCACGCCGCCTGCGCCGGGCCGAGCTGGCGGTCGATACGGCCGATCAGTTCGGCGCGGCGGAGCCGCAGTTCGGCCGGGGCGCAGGTGAGGGCGATACGGTGCGCCTCGACCAGCGGGCCGAGCTCCGGGGGCGGCTCGACCACACCGGTGAAGAGCGGCGCCATCCAGGCCGCCGTCGGCGCCTGCACCGGCTCGTCGCCCGGGAGGGCGGGGGTCGGCGGCATCGGACCGGCCTGGCCGTGGAGCATGCGGGCGGTGAGGATGGCCGCCTCCCAGACGCGCATGCTCTCCAGCCGGACATGGGAGGCCAGTTCGTCCCGCAGCGCGCACAGGTCGCTCCAGGCCTGCTCGTGTTCCCGTAGAGCCTCGCCGGCCCGCCCCACCAGCCAGGCGTAGGTCATCCGGGCGCGCAGCAGACCGCGACGGGCCTCGGCGGCGCTGTCCGCGTACGGGTTGTGCGCGACGACCTTCATGGCCACGGCGGTGATCGCGAGCACCAGCATCAGCACCGCGACCCAGCCGGGCGCGTACCGGGCGCCCTCGATCGCCCCCTCCTCCACCGCGGTGTCGCGGGCCCGCAGCACCGCCCACACGGTGACGGTGAACAGCACGGCGGCCAGGTAGAGGGCGGGCAGAGCGAGCGAGCCGAGCAGCGCGAGGGCGGGGCGGCGCTCGCGGAGCGCGTGCAGCCGTTCGCGTATCCGGTGCAGCGGGGCCGCGATGGCGTGCCCGGACAGCATCAGGGCCAGGGCCAGCACGACACCCGGCAGGAAGGAGACCGTCTGCTCGATCAGCGAGACCGATTCCTCGCTGACGGTGAGGTACTGGAAGACCCGCATGAAGTACCACGCGTCGAACACGGCCATCGCTGCGACGACCGGCCAGCGCAGCACCCGGATCCACATCTCCCGGCGGCGCCGGTCGTGGGCCCCGTCCTCGACATGGCGGGCCTCGACCCCCTCTTGGGTCGTCCGGGCCGTCCGGAGGGAGGCGGCGGCCTCGAAACGGGCCAGGGACTGGATGGTCTCCTCGGTTCTGGCGTGGGCGGTGATGGTACGGGCGCGTGCGGCGGCGAGTTGGTCGCGGTTCTGGCCGACGAGCTCGGCGACCTCGCGGGCCGCGCGCAGCAGCATCCGCATCTCACCGTTGTCCAGGTGCTCGGGCTCCCGTTCGGGGCCCTGCTCGGCGCCCTTCACCAGGTGCCGGATGTCGCATCCGCACCCGTGGTGACAGGGGGTGCCTCGGTGCTTGTGGGACATGGCCGAGTCCTTTGCTTCAGAGCTGTGTACGTCGGGGAGTCGGGCGGAGGGCCGGGAGCCGGTCAGCGGCGCACCGTCACGGCGACCTCGACCCGGCGGTTGCAGGCCATGGCCGCGTAGTCCGGTGCGCCGTCGCGGTATTCGGGGGTGCAGCTGGGCCGGTCGTCGGAGTAGCCGCGCACAGTGGCGACGGCGATCTGGCGCTGGACGAGAGCGGACCGGACGGCCTTGGCGCGGGCCAGGGAGAGCTGCCGGCCGTGCTGTTCGCTGCCGCGCGAGTCGGTGTGCCCGAAGACGGCGACGGAGAGCGGGTGCAGCTCCCCGACCCGGCGTGCGACGTCGTCGAGCGTGCCGCGGGCCGTCGCGGACAGCTCCGCGCTGTCGGTCGCGAACAGGACCGAGCCGGGGAGGGTGAGGGTGGTGACCCGGCCGGCCGGCCGCTCCGAGACGGCGGGGAAGGCCACCTCGGGTTCGGTCTTCCCGGCCTTCTTCCCGGACCCGGTGTGCTTTCCGGCCGCGTGGGACCGGGCGGTGGCGGCCACCTTGCAGCGCGCGGCACCCGAGGCCTCGCACAGCCGGGTCCACAGCGAGGTGAGCCAGGCGGTCTGCGGGGACGACGGGGCCCGACCCCGGGCGGTGCGGCCGATGCCGACCAGGCTCACCTCGGCGCCCTTGAGATCGGGGAGTTCGCCCGCCGTGCGGCAGCGCCGCACGATGGCCTCGATCTCCGGTACGCCGTCGAATCCGGCGGAGCGCAGATCGGCGCAGCCGGTGTTCGCCAGTCCGTCGGTCGCCACGACGATCCGGCGGCGGCCCCCGCCCGGGGCGAGCTGCTCGGCAGCCGCGGCGAGGGCGCCGAGCACATCCGTGCGGTCGGTGCTCGGCTCCGTGGCGGACAGCTGCCGCAGCCGCTTCTCCAGGCAGCCGCGCCGGGCGTCGCGCCGGTCCTGCTTGAGCGTCTCGTTGCCCTTCGCCGGTGTGACGGGCACCCGGTCCACCTGCCAGTCCACGGTGGCCCGGGTGCCGTCGAAGCCGGCGACGGAGAGCAGCTGGCCCTCCAGCTCCGGCAGCGCGAGCCCCGGGGCTGCCAGCAGGGTGGCCGGCCAGTCCGGTACCCGGGCCGTCGGCGCGGCGGCCTTGTCCGGCCGGGTGGAGGAGCTGCGGTCCACGAGTACGACGGTCCGCCTGCGGGTGCCGCCCGCGTCGTCGGAGGCACTCGTCAGCCAGGTGCAGGGCCGGGCCGTGGGCATGTCGAAGGCGCCGCAGCCGCTGCTCGCCATGACGGCGGTCAGGGTCAGGGCCAGGGCGACGAAGCGGCGGGGGGATATGCGTGTCAGGGGCATCGCTGGGCTCTCCAAAGGTGAGGGGAATCCGCATTTATGACTGTTGTCGGGCAACGCGAGGGGAGTTACTGGGAGCCTTCGACCACCCGGCGCCAGGAGGTTCTCCGTGTCCAGCTCCGTTCCCCCAGCCCCCCGCACCGCCGGAGGTTCCGGCGCGGACGAGGGCGGCGCCGTCGGCCTCCGGTCGGGGCTGGCCGTCTACACCTCGCTCCAGGCGTCGGCCCAGTTCGCCGACACGAAGGTCGGCATCCTCGGGGCCGTCCAGGTGGCGCTCGCGGCCACCGCCGTCCCGCAGGGCGGCGTGGTACGCGAGGCCTGGGGGCGCGGCGGCCTCGGGGCCGGGGTCGCCGTCGCCCTGCTCGTGCTGCATGTGGCCGCGTTCCTGCCGGCCGTGTACTGCGTCGTCCAGGCGCTCCGCCCCCGGCTGGGGCCGCCCCCCGCCCCGAACCGGTTCAGCCTGCCGCTGCTGGCCGCCGCCGACGGCAGTCCCCCGCCGCCGGACGAGGCCGGCGAGCGGGCGGAGATCTGGCAGCTGATACCGGTACTGGCCCGGGTGGTGATGGCCAAGCACCGGTACATCGCCCGGGGGGTGGTCTGGACGGGGCTGATGGCCGTGGCCGCGGGGCTCTCCTTCCTCGCCGGTCCGCTGTTGGCCTGAGCCGCTCGGCGGCCGCTCAGGTCCGGGCCGGCCGCGGCAGCGGCTCGGCCGGACCGTCGCCGGAGTCGTCCTCGCCCGGCAGGGACAGTCCGAAGACCCGCATCGCATGGCCGAGTTGCTGCTCGTTCTTCGCGACGAACTCGAACAGATCGCGCGCCTCGTACTCCTTGTGCTGCCGCCCCAGGAGCTTGACGTACCGGTCGAACTGCTCCTGGCGCAGCCGGAACATGCTGCCGACCTCGGTGGCGGCCTTGTCCGGCTGCTCCGCCAGCAGCACTGCCCAGGGCGTGAGCCAGGAACTCGTCTCGTCGTCGTGCCGCACCCCGGCCAGACCGCCGGCCAGGAACTCCCGCCACTGCTCGGCGACCTCGCTCAGCAGCCGCACCTGAAGCGCCGACTTGGCGTAGCGGTGCTCGATCTCCTGCATCTCCAGCGCCGCCCTGCGCTGCTGCTCCAGCACCTCGGGCGGGGGCCGGAGAAACGCCGTGGTGCGGCACCTGACCAGTCCGTTCTCGAAGCACTCACCCTCGCGCAGGGCGTCGTTGACGGCGCGCTCCGCCTCCTGCACACGGAACGGCGCGTACCGGCCGGCGATGTCGCGGACCCGCTCGGTGAGCAGCTGCGGCATGGACGCGCGGTAGCCGTCGATGGCGCGGCTCAGCGTGCCCTGGTCCAGCCGACCCTCGGCGCACCAGTCGCAGCGGATCTCGACCTGGAAGTCGAACCCTCCACCGCCGGCGGGGGTTTCGAACGCCACGGTGGATTCTGCGTGCACCGCCGTCAGCTCCGGAACGTTCACCTCAGGGGATTCGAAGAGCGGGGCGGCCGCCTGCGGCCCGCGCCCGAGGAGGGCGCGCACCCAGGTGAGCGGGCCGCGACGCGTGGTGCCGGTCATTTCGACCACCTTTCGGTCACAAGAGAAGTGATGTGCGCGGCCGCGTCGACACCGACGCCCTGGTGCTCCCACAGCCGCAGATAGAACAGGAAGCGCTCGCGCAGGCGGTCCGACGGGTCGCCCGCGTCGGGCGGCAGCTCGGCCATGAACTCCGCCAGCGCGGTGTCCAGCCCCGGCTCGTCCGCGGCCCGCTCCACCCACAGCCGCAGGGTGTCCCAGCCCCGCCGCCAGATGGCCAGATCGCGGCTGAGCAGCACGTTCCGGGTCAGCCGCAGCAGATGCCCGCGCGGGACCGGATCCTTGAGGAAGCCGGTGATCGCCAGCTCGCCGCGGAACCGGCTGAGCTGCTGAAGGCACATGGCGGCGTCGTCGCGCAGCCGGTAGTGCGGTGAGAGCGACCAGTCCGCCAGCCGCTCCAGGGTCTGGGTCCGCGACCCCGCGGCGTAGATCTCGTGGATGGCGGCCCGTACGCTCTTCATCTGCGTCTGCGCGATCTTCTCCAGATTGCCCAGCGCCTCCGCGGGGAACAGCACACCGATCCGGGTGCCGTACGCCGCCTCGGCGCACGCCTGGTAGTCGCGCCTGCGGGACCAGTTCCGCAGCAGCCGCCGTACCCGGGGCGCAAGCATGTCGTCGTGCGCCGCCCGTTCCAGCGCCCAGGCCGCGGCGAACCGCCGCCGGGCGGCGTGCTCCCCCTTGTCGGTCGCCCAGCGGACCAGCGGCTCCTCCTGGATGTAGGTCCAGTCGAAGGTGGCCAGTAGGCCGACGGCCTGGGCCGCCGCCACCCGGATGTCCTCCTCGCCCCGGACCACCAGGCCGTCCAGCCACTCCAGCAGCGGCCCGCGCGCCCCGCTGTGGTCGTGCCACAGCACCTCCAGCACGGCCTCGCCGAGACCGCGCTGACTGACCCGCACCCGGCACTCCGGATGCCGGGCCCCGACGGGGTTGCCCTCACGGTCGGTGAACTCCACGTCGGAGTCGTCCAGCCAGTCCTTCAGGCTCTCCTGGAAGAGCGGCATCTCCGGTACGGAGGACGGCGAGCGCACACCGTGCAGCAGTTCCGCCAGCCGATGGGACTCCCGGCTGACCCGGCTCAGCGGCGTCCCGTCGAGCACCACACAGGCCAGCAGGAACGCCCGCGACCACAGGGAGACCGGTACCCTCCCCGCGCCGCCGTCCCCCGCCGGCGCCGGCGGACGGAGCAGCCGCTCCGCCCTGGAGCGCAGCCGGGCCTTCAGCCCCTGGACGATCCGGTCGGTGTCGTGACCCTCCCGCTCGCCCCGCGCCAACTGGCGGGCCAGGCGCGCGATCTCCGCCATGGACGTGCGTCCGCGCAGCTCCTCGCCCAGGGCCTCGTGCTCCAGCAGCTTGCGGCAGCCCTCCGGCCGGTCGTCGAGCAGGACCGTCAGATGCCGCGCCAGCACCTCGAACCGCAGGTCCTCGGTGTTCGGGTGCTCGACGACATGGTCGTCCAGCCCGTCGAACGGCACCTGATCGTCGACGATGATCACCAGCGGGGAGCGCCGGTAGGTCTCCGCACGCAGGCGGTTGAGGAGCTGCCCGCGCAGCGTGGACGCCCAGGGCCGGCCGTCGCCCTCGACGACATGGCCCCGGCCCGGCTGGAGGCCGCCGGGCCGGGCGTCCTTGTTCAGCAGCCGCTTGAGGTCGGCCTCCGGGTCCAGGTAGACGACGTCGGCGTCCATCACCTCCTGCGCGGTGAGCAGCGCCGTGGTGTAGCGCCCGGATCCGGGCGCCCCGCGCAGCACCGCGACACCGTGGAGGGTGAGCAGTTTGCGCAGCTCGCCGTGGGAGCGGGGCTCCACGTACAGCTCCCGCAGCCGGTCGAGGTCGGCTCCCGGGACCCGTCCGTCGACCGGGACGGCCTCCGGTGCGGTGCCGTAGTAGTTCTTGTTGATCGTTCCGGCGGCGTCCCCGGCGCCGAAGCCGGCGACGCCGCCCGACATGAACGGTGCGCGCAGGCCCTGCCGGCGCAGTCGGCGGATGTGGTCGGCCTGCTCGGCGAGTTCCTCCTCCGTCTGGTCCTGCGGCTGCCGGCTCTCCTTGTCGTCGAGTTCGCCGGGCGGATCCGCGGACCCGTCGTCCATCAGGTCGTCCATGGGCTCGTCGGCGGAGCCAGTGGTGTCGTCCACCGCCTGACGCTCCATCACCCGTAGTACTTCTTGTGGATGGTGTTGGCCGCGTCACCGCTTCCGAAGTGGACGACGCCGCCGTCGATCCGGCTCACGGTGTTGGTGGTGGTGGGCCCGGCCGCGGGTCCGGTGCCGCCCGCCGCACCCTCCGGTTCGGGGGTGTCGACCAGCGGCCGCACCTCCTCCGGGCCGTGCTCCGGTACGTGGATCCAGCCGTAGCCGTTGAACTCCTTCTGCCGGATGTGCGCCCTGACGTACCGCTGCGGATCCAGGCCCTGGCCCCGCAGCCGTACGACGTCCTGGTAGAGCCGGTCGGAGACGATGACCACGAGGTCGGTCGAGTCCATGACCTCCAGCACCCGCTTCAGCTGGGGCGCGTTCAGATAGCGGGCCACGGCTATCGGGGCGGGGCCGGAGTATCCGAGGGCGGCGGTGCGGGCCACGCCGATGTCGATCGCCAGGCGGAGCCGCATCCGGTCCCCTTCGGCGCGGTTGGCGTTGCGCTCGCCCAGCCGGACGGCCAGATGCCGTACGAAGTCGCCCAGCACCACCGCCTCCGGGGTGTCCGGAGGCAGTACGGCGAACTCCTGGTCCCCCTGAGGCTGGCGGGACCAGGTCGTACGGTCGAGGCCGCTGAGCACGGCCGCCTCCTCCAGCACCTGGACCAGGTCGGCCTGGATGACCTCCTGGCTCAAAGTGTCGAGGCGGCTGTACTTCTCCACATCGGCCGCCATGCACAGATGGCGGGTGATGATCTCCTGTGCGTGCGGCTGTGGTTGGGACTGAGCCGGGGGCTGCGATGTCATGGGCTTTCGCCACCTGTCTGCCGTAGTTGACCGGGGTCGGGCGTCAACTGTGCGGCCAGAGGCGGGAAACACCGAGTGGGTCGTAGAAATACGGTTTTCGGCCGTAGTGGCGGGCGTTACGAGACAGTGGGGCCCATCCGGGCGACCTCCCGCAGCCGGCTCAGGTCGAGCACGGTGGTGCGCCGGTACCCCGTGGTGATCAGGCCGTCCTTGCGCAGTTCGGCGAGCGCCTTGTGGATCGTGACCTCCGCGGAGCCGGTGAGCGCGGCCAGCTCCGGCTGGGTGAGGTCGACGCCGATGACCCGTCCGCGCGGCACCGGATGGCCGTAGGAGCCCGCCAGTTCCGCGAGGACCCGGGCGAGCCGGACCTTGACCGGATACCCGCCGAACTCGATGCGCCGGCGGTTCGCCCAGCGCAGCCGCTGGGCCACGATCCCGGCGATGGTCATCGCCGCCTCGGGATGGGTACCGAGGAAGAACCGCAGGTCGGACTCGCGGACGATGCTGGCGACCACCTCGCCGCAGGCGGTGACCGTGGCCGACCTCGGGGCGTCGTCCATGGCCGCCATCTCGCCGACGATGTCGCCGCCCACGCGGATGGCGAGCAGCGCCTCATGACCGTTGTCCAAGCGCGCGGTGACCTTCACGAAACCGGAGCGCAGCAGCACGACATGGTGGGAGCGGTCGCCCTCGCGTATCAGGATCTCCTGCGGCAGATAGCGGCAGCGCGTACCGAGCCGGAGCAGCTCGGTACGCACGGACTCCGACATACCGCCGAGGAAGCTGCGGACGGGCCAGTCCTCCCGGCCCTGGGTTTCGGACTGTGTGGTCAAGGGCGTTCCTTTTCTCCTCAGCTGCCGCCGCGATTCGTCCGATCCGTACGAATCATGTGACACAGAAGAGCAGTTGGGAGCGCACCAGGGCAGAGAGTGCGCAGGGCCGACTTGATGCGCTGGGCGCACGCTGGGGCGCACAGCGGATCACGCAAGCGCCGGTTGCCGACCCACCCCGGGGCGCTGGGCGTTCCCTGAAAAAAGGGTTGGCGTTGCCGCGCGCTGCTGTTCTAGGCTCGGAGACGTTCTTGACGGTGGCCCGGAGCTGCCGTTGTTCGGCCGTTGAGGAAGCCCGGAGGTGAGTACTGGTGACTGTCATTGCGGTGGGCGCTGCCCGCATTCAGAAGACCATCACTCTCATCCCCGCGGTCTCCGGCTGACTTCACGTCACCTCACTCTTTTTCTCCGCGCGTTGCGCGATATGCGTACGTTGCGCGGGTAGCCGGGGCCGCTTCTTCTCGAAGGGTCATCCCGTTGTTCGAGTTCAACCTTTCCGCTGCGCACCCGCTGACCGGCTACGGCTGGGACGAGGGGTTCGCGGAGAGCTTCACCCCCTTCGCCGGGCAGGGGTTCGTGCCCGGCCGGATCGTCCGCGTGGACCGCGGGCGGGTGGACGCCGTCGTGGCCGACGGGGCCGGTGTCCGGACCGTGCTCGCCGACACCGCGCTGGTGGCGACCAGCGACCCGCTGCGGGTGCCGTGCACCGGCGACTGGGCCGTCATCGACCTGGAGAACGGCCGGGTGGGCGACCATATCGACGGTGTGGTGCGGGCGTTGCTGCCGCGGCGCACGTCGTTTGTGCGGTCGGCCTCGTCCAAGCGTTCCGACGGGCAGATCCTGGCCGCGAACGTCGACCACGCGGTGGTAGCGGTGTCGCTGGCCGATGCGCTGGACCTCGGGCGAATCGAACGGTTCGTCTCGCTGGCCTGGGAGAGCGGTGCCGAGCCGCTCGTGGCGCTGACCAAGGCGGATCTGGTCGGGGAGCCGGACGGACTGGCGCACCTCGTGGCGGATGCCGAGTCGGTGGCGCCCGGTGTGCAGGTGCTGGCGGTCAGTTCGGCGACCGGCGAGGGGGTGGACGTGCTGTCCGCCGTGCTCGCCGGGGGGACGTCGGTGCTGCTGGGGCAGTCCGGCGCGGGCAAGTCCACACTGGCCAACGCCCTGGTCGGCGCGGACGTGCAGGTCGTCCAGGCGATCCGCGACCGGGACGGCAAGGGGCGGCACACCACGACCACACGGGATCTGCATGTGCTGCCCGGTGGCGGGGTGCTGATCGATACGCCCGGCCTGCGCGGCGTCGGGATGTGGGACGCGGAGGGCGGGCTCGCCCGGACCTTCGCGGACGTCGAGGCGCTGGCCGAGGAGTGCCGCTTCCAGGACTGCGCGCATGAGGCCGAGCCCGGCTGCGCCGTACTGGAGGCGGTGGAGTACGGGGAGTTGCCCGTTCGGCGCCTGGAGAGCTACCGGAAACTGCTGCGTGAGAACCAGCGCATCGTGGCGAAGACGGACGCCCGGCTGCGCGCCGAGATCCGGCGGGACTGGAAGCAGAAGCAGGCGCTGGGGCGGCACCTGGCCGAGCGGAAGCGGGGCGCGCGGGAGTGAGGTGAGAGGCCTTCGGGGGTCGGCCCGGCCGGCCCCCGAACGCCATGTCCGATTCCCGCCGGTCACGGCGCCGGGCGCGGCGGACACTGGGGGTGTGATGGACGATGAGGCCAGGTACGAAGCGGTGTCGAGCCGGGATGGGCGGTTCGACGGGGAGTTCTTCTTCGCGGTGGTGACGACCGGCATCTACTGCCGGCCGAGTTGCCCGGCGGTCACGCCCAAGCGGGTGAACGTGCGGTTCTTCCCGTCGGCCGCCGCCGCGCAGTCGGCGGGCTTCCGGGCCTGCCGGCGGTGCCGGCCGGACGCCGTGCCCGGTTCGGCGGAGTGGAATGTGCGGGCCGATCTGGTGGGCCGGGCCATGCGGTTCATCGGGGACGGCGTGGTCGACCGGGAGGGCGTCGGCGGGCTGGCCCGGCGGCTGGGCTACAGCCCCCGCCAGGTGCAGCGGCAGCTGACGGCCGAGCTGGGCGCCGGACCGGTCGCGCTGGCCCGGGCCCGCCGGGCGTACACCGCGCGGGTGCTGCTGCAGACCACGAAGCTGCCGGTCACCGAGCTGGCGTTCGCGGCCGGATTCGCCAGCATCCGCCAGTTCAACGACACGATGCGGGAGATCTACGCGGGGACGCCGAGCGAACTGCGGGCCGCGGTCGGGCGTGGGCGCGGCGGCGGGCGAGGAGCCGATGCCAGGGCCGAGGCCGGGGCCGGAGAAGAGCCCGGGAGTTCGGCGGCACTCGGCGGCATCCCGCTGCGGCTCGCCCACCGCGGGCCGTACGCGGCGGCCGAGGTCTTCGACTTCCTGCAGCTACGGGCGGTACCGGGGGTCGAGGAGATACGCGGCGAACGCGGCGCGCGTACGTACCGCCGCACGCTGCGGCTCGACCACGGCAGTGGGATCGCCGAGGTCGACGAGCCCGCCGGGCCACCCGGCCGGCGCCGGCCGCCGGCCGGCCTGGTGTGCCCGGCCGCGCGGGGGACGGACGGCGGGTGGCTGGAGTGCCGGTTGCGGCTGAGCGATCTGCGGGACCTGCCGACGGCCGTGCAGCGGATGCGCCGGCTGTTCGACCTGGACGCCGACCCGTACGCCGTCGCCGAGCGGCTCGGCACACACCCGCTGCTCGGGCCGCTGGTGGCCGCGCGCCCGGGGCTGCGTGCGCCCGGTGCCGCGGACCCCGAGGAGCTGGCCGTACGGATCGTGCTCGGCGGGCCGCCGACGCGCGCCGCCGCTCTGGTGCGGGCGTACGGAAAGCCGCTGGACGCGGCGGACGGCGGGCTCACCCACCTCTTCCCGGCGCCCGCGGAGCTGACAGGCGGGGAGGTCGCGGAGCCGGTGCGGACGCTCTGCGCGGCGCTCGCCGACGGGGCGGTCGTGCTGGACGCGGGCGCCGACCGGGAGGCGGCCGAGCGGGCGCTGGCCGCACTGCCCGGGGTCGGCCCGCGGGCGGCCGCGTACATCAGGATGCGGGCGCTGGGGGACCCGGATGTGGGGACCGGGGCGGCGCAGGAACGGGTGGGGGTGGGGGCGGCCGCGGCGTGGCGGCCCTGGGGCGCGTACGCCCTGCACCATCTGTGGAGCGCCGGGTTGCTCCCGGTGGGTGAGCTGCCCGGGGGCGGGACATCAGGAGGCGCGGAGCTGGACGGGGTGCCCGAACCGGCCGGGTACGCCGCGGCAGTCCGGGCCGGGTGACCCCTCGCCGCCGGCCTTCCGGGCCGCGTCCCTCAGCCCGCGATCACCACTCCGGTCCACGCCCCGACCACCAGCAGACAGGAGAACAGCTCGATCAGCACGCTCAGCCCGATGGCGCGCATGGCCGTACGCGTCGAGGCCCAGGCGTCGCCATGGCTGCCGAGCCGGACCCGTTCCAGCAGGTAGAGGCCGCCGATCGCGCCCAGCGGACCGCCGATGACCGGGATCACGAAGAAGCCCACGATGCCGGCCGTGCCCGCCAGGAACAGCGTGCGGTACGGCGTGCCCGCGGCCCGCAGATCGCGGGTCGGCAGCAGCCATTTCACCGCCTGGTTGAGGAGCAGGACGGCGGTGGCGCCGAACAGCACCGCCCAGGCCGCGGCGGACGTCTCGGTCAGTGCCCACCACAGCACACCGGCCCATACGATCAGCGGCCCCGGGATGCCGGGCACCAGCACGCCGAAGAGTCCGAGCAGCATGACCGCCCCCACCGCGACCAGCTGCCACGCACTCATGCGCCGGCCGCACCCCCCGTGACGGCCCGTACATTGCGCTCTCTCATGGCCCAAGCCTGCCGGAAGCGGCCCCGAAGCGCTTGCCGGAGGGGGCACGCACGCTCATGCGCGCCCTGTTTCGGCGACCACCGCGCAGGAACAATACGGCCCATGAATCAGCAGGGGGCACGACGCGGCCAGGAGGACGACTGGTGGCGGCAGTTGTACGGGGAGGGCGGCGGGGAGGCCGCGGTCGGCGATGCCCCGGAGCGCGGCGCCGTGCGCGATGCCGGTCCGGCCGACGCCTCGGACACCCTCGACGACCGGGTGGAGTCGGCGCTGCGGGCGGTCGGCGCACCGGAGTGGGCGGTCCCGCCCGCGCGGGCCGAACCGCCCGCAAGGAAGCTCCCGCCGCCGCCCGAGCCCGCCGCGCCGATCCCGCTCCGGGCCACCGGCCCGGGATCGCGCCCACCCGCCCCCACCTGGGGCATGCCGTCCTCGCCCGCCGCCGAGCCGGTCGCGCTGCCCGCGGCCGACCCCGACGCGCTCGACGAGTTGGTGCCCGACACGGTGCTGGACGGCGCCCGATACGGCTCGCTGACCCTGCGCGCCGCCTCGCAGCGCGGCGCCTCCGCCCGCTACCGCGGTGAGGCCCGCCGGGACGCGCTGCTCACCGCCCGCTTCGGCACCGGCCGGCACACCCTGATCCTGGTGGCCGTCGCCACCGGTCTGCCGGCCGTCGAGGGCGCCCACCGCGCCGCACAGGACGCCTGCGCCTGGATCGGCGGCGCGGTCGGCCGCAGTTGCACCCGACTGGCCCAGGACATCCGTACGGACCATCGCGACGCCCTCGTCTCCGGCCTGCAGCGGCTCACCGACCGCACCTACGGCAAGCTGCGCGCCCGGGCGCTGGACCGGGGGGCCGCGCCGGAGAACTACACGGCGGCGCTGCGGTGCCTCCTGCTGCCCGCCGACCCGGACTGCCGTACCCGGGTGTTCTTCGGCGTCGGCGCGGGCGGACTCTTCCGGTTGCGCGACGGCGCCTGGCAGGACCTGGAGCCGGCCGCGACCCATCAGCCGGAGCCCTTCCGCTTCCGCGCGGAGTGCGGCCGTCCGGGGGACACCCTGCTGCTGTGCAGCACCGGCCTGGCAGAACCCCTCCAGCAGGAGCCCGACTTCGCCGCCCGCCTGGCCGCCCAGTGGTCCGCCCCCGAACCCCCGGGCCTGGTGCCGTTCCTCACCACCACCGCACAACTACGCGCCCAGGGCCATACGAAGGACCGGACAGCGGTCGGGGTCTGGGAGTCGTAGCGCCGGGCCGTCGACACGGACCGCCCCGGAGGCGCACCCCGGCTCCGCGTGGGTTCATGGGAGGGGCTCGGGTGCCGAGCTCCGACCCCGCCCGAACCCGCACCCCGCCGAAGGAGCGAGCGCGACATGGCGAAGCAGACCGTGGCCGAGCAGTTCGTGGACATCCTGTCGCGCGCGGGGGTGCGGCGGCTCTACGGGGTCGTCGGAGACAGCCTGAACCCGGTGGTGGACGCCGTCCGCCGGCACTCCGCGATCGACTGGATCCAGGTCCGGCACGAGGAGGTCGCGGCCTTCGCCGCCGGCGCGGAGGCGCAGCTCACCGGTACGCTCGCGGCCTGCGCCGGTTCCTGCGGCCCGGGCAATCTCCACCTGATCAACGGCCTCTTCGACGCGCACCGCTCCATGGCCCCGGTCCTCGCCCTGGCCTCGCACATCCCCTCCAGCGAGATCGGCACGAGCTTCTTCCAGGAGACCCACCCCGACCGGCTGTTCACCGAGTGCAGCCACTACAGCGAACTGATCTCCAGCACCAAGCAGATGCCGCGGGTGCTGCAGACCGCGATCCAGCACGCCATCGGGCAAAGCGGCGTCGCGGTGGTCTCCCTCCCCGGCGACATCGCCGCCGAGCAGGCTCCCGAGCGCGCCATCGAGCACGCCCTGGTCACCGCGCGCCCCTCGGTACGTCCCGGAGACGACGAGATCGACAAGCTGGCCCGCATGATCGACGAGGCGGGCAAGGTCACGCTCTTCTGCGGCAGCGGCACGGCGGGTGCGCACTCCGAGGTGATGGAGTTCGCCGAGCGGGTGAAGTCCCCGGTCGGGCACGCGCTGCGCGGCAAGGAGTGGATCCAGTACGACAACCCCTACGACGTCGGCATGAGCGGGCTGCTGGGCTACGGCGCGGCCTACGAGGCCACCCACGAATGCGATCTGCTGATCCTGCTCGGCACGGACTTCCCGTACAACGCGTTCCTGCCCGACGACGTCGAGATCGTCCAGGTCGATGTCCGCCCCGAACACCTGGGCCGCCGCTCCCAGCTCGACCTCGCCGTGTGGGGCGACGTCCGCGAGACGCTGCGCTGTCTGATCCCCAGGGTCCGGCTGAAGACCGACCGCAGATTCCTGGACCGGATGCTGAAGAAGCACGCGGACGCGCTGGAGGGCGTGGTCAAGGCCTACACCCGCAAGGTCGAGAAGCGCACCCCGATCCACCCCGAGTTCGTCGCCGCCGTCCTGGACGAGGAGGCCGCCGACGACGCGGTCTTCACCGTCGACACGGGCATGTGCAACGTCTGGGCGGCCCGCTACCTCACCCCCAACGGGCGCCGCCGGGTGATCGGCTCGTTCAGCCACGGCTCGATGGCCAACGCCCTGCCGCAGGCGATCGGCGCCCAGTTCCTCGACCGCGGACGGCAGGTCGTCTCGATGTCCGGCGACGGCGGATTCGCCATGCTGATGGGCGACTTCCTCACCCTCGTCCAGTACGACCTGCCGGTGAAGGTGGTGCTCTTCAACAACTCCGCACTGGCCATGGTGGAGTTGGAGATGCTGGTCTCCGGCCTGCCGTCGTACGGCACGACCAACCGCAACCCCGACTTCGCGGCCATCGCCCGCGCGGCCGGCGCGCACGGCGTACGGGTGGAGAAGCCCAAGCAGCTGCGCGGTGCGCTGCGCGAGGCCTTCGCGCACAAGGGGCCGGCGCTGGTCGACGTCGTCACCGATCCGCATGCGCTGTCCATCCCCCCGAAGATCAGTGCGGAGATGGTGTCCGGCTTCGCGCTGTCGGCCGGGAAGATGGTGCTGGCCGGCGGGGTCGGCCGGATGCTGCAGATGGCCCGGTCCAACCTGCGCAACATTCCCCGGCTGTAGGTTCATTCGCGGGCGGGCCGCTGGGGGCGGAGCCGCAGCGTCAGGATCTGGAAGGGGCGCAGGGCGAGCGTCACATCCGAGGTCGGTCCCTCCTCCTCGTCGTGCAGGGGGCGCTCCAACAGGTCGGTCACGGTGGCGCGTTCGATCGGGAATCCGGGGGAGGGCGTGCCGTTGGCGCGGCCGCCACGGGACTCGTACAGCCGCACCACGACGTCCCCGCTGCGGTCCTCGGCGAGCTTGACCGACTCGACGGTGAGGGCCGGGTGGTCGACGCGGATCAGCGGGGGGACCGGCGGTGCGGTGGTGGCGGTGCGG
The DNA here is from genome assembly GCF_045690365.1 of Streptomyces sirii. NCBI lineage: Bacteria > Bacillati > Actinomycetota > Actinomycetes > Kitasatosporales > Streptomycetaceae > Streptomyces > Streptomyces sirii. The sequence goes on from NZ_CP147982.1 coordinate 7,232,560, forward strand.
AGGGGGAGGTTGAGGGCCAGGCCCTCGGCGACCGCCTCGCCGGCCCCGGCGCCCGGCAGCAGCGCGTAGGTGAAGCGGTGGGTTCCCTGGTCGGTCTCGGGGTCGGGGCTGCGCGGCGCGCGCAGCAGGGTCAGCCGGACGGTGGTGCCCAGGCCGTCGGGGTGCGGGGTGCGGGTGACGTCATGGCCGTACGTCGAGTCGTTGAGCAGCGCGACGCCGTAGCCGGGCTCGGCGACGGCCAGCCAGCGGTGGGCGCAGATCTCGAAACGTGCGGCGTCCCAGCTGGTGTTGGCGTGGGTGGGGCGGTGGACATGCCCGAACTGGATCTCGGCGGTGGACCGTTCGGCGTGCACATCGAGGGGGAACGCGGCCTTGAGGACCTTCTCCGACTCGTGCCAGTCGATGTCGGTGCGGATGTCCAGGCGGCGCGAGCCGGCCCGCAGGGTCAGCTCCTGGGTGCCGCGCGACGCGCCGAACGCCCTGGTCACCCGGACCGTGGCGGACAGCGGCCCGGATTCCAGCAGCTCGACGGACTCGGCGTCGGTCAGGTCGGTGTGCTGGTTGCGGTAGTGCCGGTCGAGGTCCCAGGCGTCGTACTGGTTGGGGTGGTCGGGGTGCAGCTGCAGCAGATTGCCGCGCGCGCCGGGTGCCAGGACCTCCCGCCCGGCGTGCAGATCGCGTACGGAGACCAGCAGTCCGTCGGTGTCGATGCGGACCCGGAGGAGGGTGTTGTCGAGGGTGATGGTGCCGGTGGTGTCGGTGCTCGCCCGGACGACAGGGGGTGCCGGGGTGGGGGAGCCGGCGCCGGGCGGGTGCAGCGGAGCGGATCCGAGGGCGGGTACGTGGACCGCGACGGCGGTGGGCCCGGGCGGCCCCGGGCCGGCTGCCCCGGCCGGCAGTTCGACGATCTCGTCCCGGTCGTAGGGCGAGGCGTTGAACACCGTCGGCGGCCGGGTCGCCTCCTCGGGGCCGCCCGGCCCCAGCGCCGCGATCGCGGCCTCGGTGATCCCGGTCAGCTCCGCCTCGACCGCCGCGTAGGTGTCGCGGGCCTCGCGGTGCACCCAGGCGATGGACGAGCCCGGCAGGATGTCGTGGAACTGGTGCAGCAGAACGGTCTTCCACAGGCGGTCGAGGGCGTCGTACGGGTACGGGTGGCCGGTGCGCACCGCCGCCGTCGCCGCCCACAACTCGGCCTCCCGCAGCAGGTGTTCGCACCGCCGGTTGCCCTGCTTGGTCTTCGCCTGGGAGGTGTACGTACCGCGGTGGAACTGCAGATACAGCTCGCCCGACCAGACCGGCGCCGCCGCCCCGTACTCCTCGTGGGCGGACGCGAAGAACCGGGCCGGCGCTTCGATCTCGACGCGGGGCGAGCCCTCCAGGGAGCGCAGCCGGCGGGCCCGCTCCAGCATCTCGCGGGTCGGGCCGCCGCCGCCGTCGCCCCAGCCGAAGGGGACCAGGGACCGGGTGGCGCGGCCCTTGTCGGCGAAGTTCCGCTCGGCGTGGGCGAGTTCACGGGCGTGGAACTGGGCGTTGTAGGTGTCGACCGGCGGGAAGTGGGTGAAGACGCGGGTGCCGTCGATGCCCTCCCACCAGAAGGTGTGGTGCGGCATCCGGTCGGTCTGGTTCCACGACAGCTTCTGGGTGAGGAACCACTTCGCGCCGGCCAGCCGGGCAAGCTGGGGGAAGGCGGCGGTGTAGCCGAAGGAGTCCGGCAGCCAGATCTCCTCGGTCTCCACCCCCAGCTCCTCCAGGAAGAAGCGCTTGCCGTGGACGAGCTGCCGGGCCAGCGCCTCGCCGCCGGGCATGTTGGCGTCGGACTCCACCCACATCGAGCCGACCGGCGCCCAGTTGCCCGCGGTCACGGCCTCCTTGATGCGCTCCCAGATGTGCGGCTGGTGGTCCCGGACCCAGGCGTACTGCTGCGCCTGGGAACAGGAGAACAGCAACTCCGGGTACTCCTTGGTGAGTTGGGTGACATTGGCGAAGGTGCGGGAGGCCTTGCGCACGGTCTCGCGCAGCGGCCAGAGCCAGGCGGAGTCGATATGGGCGTGTCCGGTGGCCGACACCCGGTGGGCGCTGGCGGCGGCCGGCCGGCTCAGTACGTCGCCGAGCGCGGCCCGGCCGGCGGCCGCGGTGCCGCCGACATCGTGCAGGTCCAGCGCGTCCAGCAGGTCCTCCAGCGCCCGCAGGATCTCGTGCCGGCGGGGACGGTCGGTGGGCAGCTCGTGCATCAGCTCCGACAGCACCTCGATGTCGAGCAGCAGATGCCAGACCTCTTCGTCGAGTACCGCGAGATCCGCCGAGGCGAAGCGGTACAGCGGGCGGTCGGGGGCGGTGCGCACATCGCCGAGGTCGGTGGGGCGAAAGTCGCGCAGCACCGTCGGGTTCGCGGCGGCCTCCAGCAGCAGCCGGACCTCCTCGCCGCCGCGGGCCGGGGAGCCGACGGGGACATGGCGGTTGCGCGGATGGATGCCCTTGAGGGGCACCCCGTCGGCGTCGTACACCAGGCCCTCGGCCTGGAAGCCCGGCCCGTCGCCGCTGAAGCCGGGGTCGATGACGGCCTCCACCCGGCGCCCCGCCCAGCCCTCCGGCACCTCGCCCGCCAGCCGGAACCAGCTCGTCGACCACGGCGGGCCCCACGCTTCGCCGACCGCGAACGGCTCGTACCCGGCCCGCAACGCCTCCTCCACCGGCACCGGTTCTCCGGGCGCATGCCATACGGCGAGCCGCAGCGGCAGCCGCGCGGCGTACTGCGCGGGCCGGATGAACTGCCCCAGCGCCCGCTCCAGGCGCCCCTCCACCAGCAGGCGGTCGTCGTGCACAGCGGCTCCTCACGCTCGTCGCGGACGCATCCGGGCCCGGCCGGACCGACGGCAGGCTCAGATCAGGCATACCCACCGGAACCCGGCCCGGCGCACCCCGCGCACCCGGCGCGCGAGGTACGGCGAGCGGGGGCGAGAGCGGAAGCATGGCGACTGATCCGATGGGCATGCTGACCGTGAGGCTGTTCGAGACCGGGCGCCGATGTTCGTTGGGGGCGGGGGAGAGAATGCGTCAGCCTGTGCGGCGCGAGGAACGCGACAGACGGCAGGGGACGACCGAGGGGGGCCGGAGCGGGGGAGCCGCCGCGCGAGCGCCGGGTGTATTGGAGCGCAAGGTGCGGCATGCGGATCTGCGCGCGGTCGGCGAGGTGCGCCGGGAGCTGCGGCAGTTAGTGAGCCGCTGGGCCGGCGGCGGCGAACTCGCGGACGTCGCGACGCTGCTCACCAGCGAACTGGTCACCAACGCCCTGGTGCACGCGGAGGGCGGAGCGGTCGTCACGGCCAGGATCGGCGACCGGCTGCGGGTGGAGGTGCGGGACTGCGCGTCCGGGCGCCCCGAGGTACGCGCGGCGACGGTGGACGGGACGTCCGGCCGGGGGCTGCTGCTGGTGCGCTCCCTGGCGGACGCCTGGGGGATACGCACCGAGGGTCTGGGCAAGTGCGTGTGGTTCGAGCTGGGCGGCGGACCGGCCTGACCCGAATGCGGGGGTGTCGGTCGGCGCGGTCCGCCACCGGTCAGCCGAACTGCCGTTCGATCTCGGCGAGTTTCTCCTCGAGGGAGTCCAGACGGGGCAGCGTCTGGGTGTCGTCCTCGGCGGTGAGGTCCACGGCGCGCGGGCCGGCCGAGCCGTCGACGGCATCGGCGTCAGCGCCCGATACCGCCTTGAGGGCCGGGCGGGAGCGCACGGGCAGTTCTACGGTGGGTAGTGGCGGCTGATCGCCGGCTATGGCGGAGTCCGGGCCGGCGACCTCCGCGGGGGCCGCCGACGCGGACGTCACTGCAAGTTGGCGGCCGCCACCCCGGCCGATGCTCCAGGAGCGGTGCCGGTGCTGCCGGTTGATGGCCTTGATGCGGGCCCGGTCGATCTTGCCCTGCTCGCGTCTGCGCAGCCGGCCGAGGTGCTTCTCCCGTCGGTCCTCGCGGACCTCCTCGACCGCCTCGTCCAGCGTCCGCACGCCTTCCAGCAGCATCAGCGACCAGGCGGCGAAGGTCTCACGGGGCGCGCGCAGCCAGCGCACGACCCGGATCTGCGGCAGCGGGCGGGGCACCAGGCCCTGCTCGCGCAGCGCCGCCCGCCGGGTCTGCTTGAGCGCCCGGTCGAAGAGGACCGCGGCGGACAGCGACATACCGGCGAAGAACTGCGGGGCGCCGGCGTGGTCCAGGCCGCGCGGCGCATGCACCCAGTTGAACCAGGCCGCGGCGCCCGCGAACGTCCATACCAAGAGGCGCGAGCCGAGCGCGGCGTCGCCGTGACTGGCCTCCCGTACGGCCAGGACGGAGCAGAACATCGCCGCACCGTCGAGCCCGAAGGGCACCAGATACTCCCAGCCCCCGGTGAGGTTGAGGTTTTGCACACCGAAGCCGACCAGCCCGTGGAAGGACAGCGCGGCGGCGACCGCGGCACAGCAGAAGAGCAGCAGATAGGAGGCGGAGGCGAAGACGGCCTCCTTGCGGCGGCGCCGCTCCTCGCTGCGTTCCCAGGAGTCGTCGCCGCCGGCCTGGGCGGCGGCGCGTCGGCCGCGTACGACCAGGGCCGCGGCGGCCATGACGGCACCGAGCGCCAGCGCGCCGGGAACCATCCAGTCCAGCGATATGTCCGTGTTTCTCATTGTGGGGATCCCTTGCCTCGGGGTAGGCGATTTCGCGCGACATCCTGGCGGAGTCGGCCCCTCGTACAGGGGGTTTCGGAGCAAGAGAACGCCAAGGAGGTCCGGGGACCGGCGGTTCGTGCGTGTCTCGTCGAACTCCCTTGCGGGAGTGGCGAATTGATTTCGAATTCGGTGCCCCGAAAGGGGGGTGTGGGGGTCAGCCGGTTGCCGTGAGGCGGGTGAGGCGATCCGCGTCGCAGGTGCGCGGACAGGTGACGCAGGTGTCCTCGGGGCGCAGCGTGTAGAACATGCAGCAGCTGGCGCGGTCCCGGGTCGGCAGCACCTCGCCGTTCGGGCCGGTCAGCGTGCGGAATCCGGCGCCGCGCACGTACGGGGCGGTGGCACCCGGCAGCAGCAGCTCCAGTTCGGCCATCGCGCGCGGCTCCTCGCCCAGCAGGTGCCCCAGGTACCAGAGCCCCTCGACGATCTCGTCGGTCGCCATGCCCCACAGTGCCCGCGGCCCGCGCCGCATCCGGGTGCCAAAGCCCTCCAGTACGGGTGCGAGGTGCCCGGCCACCGCGGCCCGCACCTCCGCGCGCAGCGCCTCCTCGTCCGCCACGACCCGGGCGCCGGGCAGCGCCGCCGCGGGATCGTCCGGAAGGCACCCGAAGGAGTCGATGCGCACCGCCATCCGGCCCAGCGCGCGCTGGAAGGAGACGTTCTGCGGGGGCAGTACCGGGACCCGGCGGTGCAGGAACCAGGGGACGGTGATCAGCAGGCAGGCCGGCCAGGCGTAGCGGTGCAGCGCGAAGCTGGCGATCACGTCGGTCCGGGCGCGCTGTCCGTAGTCCCGCTGGACCTGTGCGTCGTCCCAGGCGAGGAAGGTGTCGAGGATCTCACCGCCGGCCGCGAGCCCGGCCGCGCCGACCCAGCCGTCACCGGTGGGCGGGGCGGAGTCCCAAGTGGTCACCTGCATACCGGGGAAGACCTCAAAGAGCCGGGCGTAGGCGTCGGCGACGGGGTGGGCGGCGGGCGGCGCGGCGAGGGCAGGAGTCATGCGGGAGACCACCGAATCGCGATCGTTGGCAGGTAAGGCTTACCTTATCCGAAGACTTTACCCGCGCCCGCGGAGAGCCAGTCCTGCCCGGCAGCCGGCGCTCGGGTACCCGCGCCCGGATTTGAACTGAGGCCAAGGCCGCCTATGGTGCTGGGAACGTCAGGAGGGACCGTCATGGAGCAGGGCACAGCGGAACAGCCGCCGCGCGCACGGGCCTGGGTGCCCGCGCAGCCCGGCTCCGCCGTGCCCCGGCGGCACTCCGTCCGCGGCCAGGTACTGGCCGCGCTGCGCCAGGCGCTGGCCGGCGGGGAGCTGCTCCCCGGCGAGGTCTACTCCGCGCCCGCGCTCGCCGAGCGCTACGGCGTCTCCGCGACCCCGGTCCGCGAGGCGATGCAGCAGCTGGCCGGCGAGGGCGCCGTCGAGGTGGTGCCCAACCGCGGCTTCCGGGTCGCCGAGCGCAGCCCCCGCGACCTCGCCGAGCTGGCCGAGGTCCGCGCCATGCTGGAGGTGCCCGCGATCGTCCGGCTGGCCCGGGCACTGCCCCCGGAGCGCTGGGAGGAGCTGCGCCCGCTCGCCGCCGCCGGGGTCGCGGCCGCCGCCCGCGGGGACCGGGCGGGCTACGCCGAGGCCGACCACTCCTTCCACCACGCGATGATCTCGCTCACCGGAAACCGGCGGCTCACCGAGGTCACCGGCGACCTGCTGCGGCGCACGCACTGGGCGGGGCCCGGCGGGCTCCGGCGGCGTACGGCCGAGCTGCTGGCCGACGCCTCCGAGCACACGGCGCTGCTCGACGCCCTCATCGCGCAGGAGTACGCGGTGGCCGAGCGGATCGCCCGCGAGCACGTCTCGGCGGCGCGCCACCCGCACTGACGCCGCCCGGAAGGCCGCCCGCCCCGGCCGGCCGGCTCCCCCCCCCGCCACAACAGCACGGAAGCCACCCGTACGGCGCAACTCGTACGGGTGGCCGACGAGGCCCGGCGGCTCAGTCCGGCAGCAGCTCCGCCAGGGGGACCGCCGCCACTTCGGCCGCGGGCCGGGACAGGTACAGATCGGCGTGGTAGTAGCCGTCGGCTTCCTTGCCCGCGACGGACAGGCCGCGCCCGGCGAGCGCCTCGAACGCCGCCCGGCGCTCATCGCCGTCCGCGAACCGCCGCTGGCGGAACGTACGAGTGGTGAGCTTCTCCGTCACCAGGCCGGCGCGGGCCAGCAGCGCGGAGACCGGTCGGTAGGACACCTCGCGCAGGACGAACGCGGCGACCCAGGGAGGCGAGCTCATGCAGTCGAAGAGCCGCCCGAAGGTGCGGGCGGTGATGTATCCGACGCCGCCGGTGACGGTGATCAGATCGGTGCCGGCCAGAGCACGCCGCAGTGCCGGGCTCGGCTCGTCGATTTCGAGGTTCTCCGCGAAGCCGTGGTCGAGCAGGCCGACCGCCTTGGCGTAGTCGACCGCGTTCTCGGCCGCGTCGAGGCCGGTCACCCGCACTGCCTCGTCGCGCCGCCGAGTGGCGAAGAACGTACGGTCCGCTTCGATGAGTTGGCGGGTCGTCGGGACGTCGGGGCGGTACCGCGTGTAGCGGCCGTAGAGGTCGGAGAGGGACAGCCGGTGGTTGAGCAGGGCCGCGTTGACCCCGTATGAGCAGCACAGGTCGACCACGTTCAGTGGCGGGCGGTCGCTGCGGTGCCGCTGCAGGATCTCGGTCACGGCGCGGAACACCGCCTGGCCGTGGTGCGGAATCTGGTAGTCCAGGGGTTGCAGTGTGCTGAAGTACCGACGGGGATCAGGGCAGTTGTAGATCGCCTCGAAATCCGCCTTGCCCCAGTCGGTTCCGGCGGTCGTCTTGGTCACTCCTGCGGTCATGGATCGCCTCCATACAGAATCTGTGAAGGGGGAGGTCCCGCTGGTCCCGGACCAGCATCCAGTGCCCACCGTCGCGTCACAGTGCGACTTGCGGCCATTCTCGGGGCCTGTGGGGCGTAATGGGGCGGCACTGCCCTCGGGCCTCCGCTCATCGTCCCACCTCCCGGTTCGCTCGGCGCGTCGAACCCGGGGCGGCGGCGGGACCGTCGTGCCCCGGCCGATCCGTCGCGGGGACCGTCGTTTTCCAGCCAATCGACGTATGACATGGCATGGCCGACTACAGGGGGTTGACGGCGAGCAGGTGTGGGCGCCATGACAAGAACGAACGGATGCGGCCAACCACCCCCGGCGCGGGAGCGGTTGGCCGTAGGGGTCGGCGACCGTCGGCAGCGACGTCAGGTCGCGGCCGCCGCCGTGGACAGATGGTCCGCGAGCCAGGTGGGGACGCCGCCCATGAGGCGGAAGAGCCGGGCGGCCTCGGCGCGCAACCGGACCGCGTCGCCCTCCGGCGCCGCGTCGGCCAGCGCGGCCAGCGCCGGTGCCGTGCCGACGAGGAAGCCCAGCTCCTCGCGGATCCGCAGCGACTCGGCGAAGCCGTGCCGGGCCTCCGTCAGCTCCCCGTCACGCAGCGCGAGTCCCGCCAGGTGGCGCCAGGTGAACGAGAGCAGCAGGGTGTCGCCCTGCGCGGTGGCGCCGGCGTGTGCGCGGCGGTAGGCGGCGCGGGCCGAGTCCGGGCTGTCGGCGACGTGCTCGGCCATCAGCCCGCGGCGGAAGTCCAGCAGCGGCCGGCCGGCCGCGGTGGGGGCGAGCAGCGCGGCGGCCCGGCCGAGCGCCGAGCGGGCCTCGTCGGCCCGGTCCCGTACGCCCAGGACCGTGGCGGCGTACGCGAGGTGGCCGCGCTCGCAGGCCGCGCCGCCCCGCTCGTCGTCGCCGCCGGCCAGCGCCTCGGCGGTGCGCAGTGCGTCCTCGGCCTCCGCCCAGCCCGTGGCCGTGAACATGCAGCGCTCCACCAGGAGGGCGGCGCGGCGCAGTGCGGAGGGGGCGTGCCGGACGGAGTGCGGTTCCAGGAGTGCGGCCGCGTCGCACCAGCAGCCGCGGGAGCGCAGCCGCCAAACGGCGCGGTCGAGGGGATCGTCCCCCTCGACCGTTCTGGCTGCCGTTACTTCCGGTGCGGGTGCCGGTCCCGGAACCACCGTCGGCACCGGATCCGCAGAACTGACCGGATCCGTGGATTCCGCGGATCCTGGCATGGCGGTATCCGCCACGTTGCCCTCCCCGAGCGCGCCATTGAGCTGGAAATTGGAAGCCGTGCGCGAATCTCAGCACGAATTCCGCAGCGGGGCCAAGGGGGTGGGTGAATGTTTTCACAATCACTCATGGGGTCGTCGCGGCCGCCCGCGCGGCGCTGATCGGCCGTACTGCACCGCGTCGCGCCGGGTGCCCCCGTACGCGCCGTTGACGCGATGCCGCCCGATCGGATGAACGCGAATGGCGGATCTCCGCCGTCCGGCGACGGGATCCGCCTCGCTCCGCTCGCCCGTAGGACGCCGGGCGGGCGTCCTACGGAGCCTCAGCTCATCCGCAGCGCGAGGAAGAAGTCGAGCTTGTCCTCCAGCCGGGACAGATCGCGGCCGGTGAGCTGCTCGATCCGGCCCACCCGGTAGCGGAGCGTGTTGACGTGCAGGTGGAGACGGGTGGCGCAGCGGGTCCAGGAGCCGTCGCAGTCCAAGAACGCCTCCAGTGTGGGGATCAGCTCGGCGCGGTGCCTGCGGTCGTAGTCGCGCAGCGGGTCCAGGAGGCGGGCGGTGAAGGCCCGGCGGACGTCGTCCGGCACGAACGGCAGCAGCAGGACGTGCGAGGCCAGCTCCTCGTGCCCGGCGGCGCAGACCCGGCCCGGACGGGCGGCGGCGACCCGGCGGGCGTGCCTGGCCTCCTCCAGGGCGCCGCGCAGCCCCTCGGCCGAGTGCACCGAGGCGCTCACGCCGACCGTCAGCCGGCCGTCGCCGTCCAGACCCCGGCCCAGCGGCTCCTGGACGACGGTGAGCAGCTCCCCGGCGCGCAGACCGGTCGCCGAGGAGTCCCCGGACTCGTCCGGGACGGGCAGCGGCACCAGCGCCACCGCCTCGTCGCCGGTGTGCGCCACGGCGATCCGGTCGGAGGGCTCCGGACCGAAGGTCCCCGGGTCGACCAGCATCTCCTCCAGCAGCGTCTGCGCCACCGGCCCGCCGGGGACGTCGCCGCCCTCCCACTCGACCCGGGCGACCACGATCTGCCAGTGCGGGGCGGTGCCCAGACCGGGCAGCAGCACCGGGGCCGCCACGCGCAGCCGGGCCGCGATCTCGGCGGGCGGCGCGCCGGTCTGGACCAGCTCCAGCACCTCCTGGGCGAGCCGCCGGCGGACCGTACGGGCCGCATCGCGCCGGTCGCGTTCCACGGCGATCAGCTGGGTGACGCCGTGCAGCAGGTCGAGGCGCTCCTCGGGCCAGTCCCCGGCGTCCGCCTCGACGGCCAGCAGCCAGTCGCTCAGCAGCGTCTGCCGCAGGTCACGGCCCTCGTGGCGGATCGGGAAGAGCGAGAAGGTGGAGCCGCCCAGGGTGACCCGGTGGGGGCCGCGGCGGCCGGTGCGGGTGGCGGCCAGATGCTCGCCGGAGAGCCGGGCCGCCAGTTCGCCCGACAGCTCGGGACCGGAGTCCGCCAGGGTGGAGCCGGCGATCTGCCGGCCCGTGGGGGAGAGCACCCAGGCCCGCAGGTCCAGGTCGGAGCCGAGCAGGTCCAGCACCACCTCCGGGCCGCCGCCGGCGGGGCCCGAGGTCATCAGACGGCGGTGGCGGTCCACCACGGCGGCCAGGTCTCCGGCCCGCTCGCTGGAGACCTGGCGTACGACGTGCTCGGTGATCGAGGCGAACGAGACCGCCTCCTCGACCGAGAACAGCGGCAGCCGGTGCCGGGCGCAGGCCTGCACGAGGTCGTCCGGGATCGCGCCCAGCTCGGCCTCGCCGGCCGCGAGCCCGGCGACGCCGGCCGCGGCCAGGATGCGGACGAACCGCTCGGAGTCCTCCGGCTCGCGGCGCCAGGCCAGGCCGGTCAGTACCAGCTCCCCGCCGGAGAGGTAGCGACTGGGATCGCGCAGGTCCGTGGTCATGACGCCGCGCACAGTGCGGTCCAGTTCGTCCTCGCCGCCGAGCAGCCGAAGGCCGAGAATGTGGGTGTCCAGGAGTGCGCGGAGCCGCATGACCTCGCCCGCCGTTCTTTGCTGTCTGGTGTTGCCGGTGGAATGCCGCGAGGTTTCAGAGCCTCGTCTTTCGTTCGAATCTACAAGACAGGTGGCTTGGCCAGCCAACCGCTTCATGGTTTCGGTGACTGCACCGGGTGGGGCCGCTGAGCGTTCACTAAGCCCAACGGCGTTAACAAGACATGAACAGCTCGACGGAGGCCAGGGCCCGGAGCCCGCTCCCCGAGCAACGAATGACCGATTTCGCAGAAGAGGCCAACCATGGACTTCCTTCGCCCCGCCAGCTGGGAGGAGGCGCTCGCCGCTAAGGCCGAGCACCCCACCGCTGTGCCCATCGCGGGCGGCACGGACGTGATGGTCGAGATCAATTTCGACCACCGCCGCCCCGAGTACCTGCTCGACCTGAACCGTATCGGTGATCTGAGCGAGTGGGAGGTCGGAGAGAAGACCGTACGCCTGGGCGCCTCCGTTCCCTACACCCAGATCATGGAGAACCTGCGGGCCGAGCTGCCGGGCCTGGCCCTGGCGTCGCACACGGTTGCCTCCCCGCAGATCCGCAACCGCGGGGGTGTCGGCGGCAACCTCGGCACCGCCTCCCCGGCCGGCGACGCGCACCCCGCGCTGCTCGCCGCCGGCTGCGAGGTCGAGGTCGAGTCCGTACGCGGTCGCCGCATGATCCCGATCGACGACTTCTACCTCGGCGTCAAGCGCAACGCGCTGGAGTCCGACGAGCTGATCCGCGCGGTGCATCTGCCCAAGGCCGACGGACCGCAGCAGTTCTCCAAGGTCGGCACCCGCAACGCCATGGTCATCGCGGTCTGCGCGTTCGGCATCGCGCTGCACCCCGAGACCCGTACGGTGCGCACCGGCATCGGCTCGGCCGCGCCCACCCCCGTGCGGGCCCGCGAGGCGGAGGACTTCCTCGCCGCGGCGCTGGAGGAGGGCGGCTTCTGGGAGTCCGGCGCCCCCATCCCGCCGTCCGTCGCCAAGCAGTTCGCGCAGCTCGCCTCCGGCGCCTGCAACCCGATCGACGATGTGCGCGGCAGCGCCAAGTACCGCCGGCACGCGGTCGGCATCATGGCGCGCCGCACCCTCGGCTGGACCTGGGAGTCCTTCCGCGGAAACGAGAGGAGCGCACAGTGCGCGTGACATTCACCGTCAACGGCCGCCGCCAGGAGGCCGACGACGTCTGGGAAGGCGAGAGCCTGCTGTACGTCCTCCGCGAGCGGATGGGCCTGCCGGGTTCGAAGAACGCCTGTGAGCAGGGCGAGTGCGGTTCTTGTACGGTCCGCCTGGACGGCGTGCCGGTGTGCTCCTGCCTCGTCGCCGCCGGCCAGGTCGAGGGTCGCGAGGTGGTGACCGTCGAGGGTCTGGCGGACTTCGCCAAGCAGCGTGCGGAGCACGGGGGCTGCGGCACCGGTGCGTGCGGCACCACGCTCCAGGACGCCCAGCAGTGGTCGGCGCACGGGTCCCATCGCCCGCGGGCAGCCGACTCCCAGACCGGCGAGGGCGCCGAACTCTCCCCGATCCAGCAGGCGTTCATCGACGCGGGCGCCGTCCAGTGCGGCTTCTGCACCCCGGGCCTGCTGGTCGCGGCCGACGAGATGCTGGAGCGCAACCCGCAGCCCACCGACGCGGACATCCGCGAGGCGCTGTCCGGCAACCTCTGCCGCTGCACCGGTTACGAGAAGATCCTGGACGCCGTCCGTCTCGCGGCCGCGCGCCAGGACCGTCACGAAGAGGCGGTCTGACCATGGCTGTGAATCCACGGGTCGCCACCGCTCCGGCGACCGGCACTCCCACCAAGATCACCCAGGGCTCCCAGACCAAGGGCGGCATCGGCGAGTCGACGCTGCGCCCCGACGGCACCCTGAAGGTCACCGGCGAGTTCGCGTACTCCTCGGACATGTGGCACGAGGACATGCTGTGGGGCTTCACGCTCCGCTCCACCGTCGCGCACGCCGAGATCGTCTCCATCGACACCTCCGAGGCGCTCGCCCAGTCCGGCGTCTACGCGGTCCTGACGTACGACGACCTGCCGACCTCGATCAAGAACTACGGCCTGGAGATCCAGGACACCCCGGTGCTCGCGCACGGCAAGGTCCGCCACCACGGTGAGCCGGTGGCCCTCGTCGCGGCCGACCACCCGGAGACGGCGCGCCGCGCGGCCGCCAAGATCAAGATCGAGTACAAGGAGCTGCCCGTCGTCACCGACGAGGCCTCCGCGACCGCCGAGGGCGCGCCGCTGCTCCACGAGGGCCGCGACGACCACCACGCCGGGCACGTCCCGCACCCCAACATCGTCCACCGTCAGCCGATCATCCGCGGCAACGCCGACGAGGCCGCCAAGAAGGCCGATGTCGTCGTCTCCGGCGAGTATGTCTTCGGCATGCAGGACCAGGCCTTCCTCGGCCCGGAGTCCGGCCTGGCGGTGCCCTCCGAGGACGGCGGGGTGGACCTCTACGTCGCCACCCAGTGGCTGCACTCCGACCTGCGCCAGATCGCCCCGGTCCTCGGCCTGCCCGAGGACAAGGTGCGGATGACGCTCTCCGGCGTCGGCGGTGCGTTCGGCGGCCGCGAGGACCTGTCGATGCAGATCCACGCCTGCCTGCTCGCGCTGCGCACGAACAAGCCGGTCAAGATCGTCTACAACCGGTTCGAGTCCTTCTTCGGGCACGTCCACCGGCACCCGGCGAAGCTCTGGTACGAGCACGGCGCCACCAAGGACGGCAAGATCACGCACATGAAGTGCCGGATCGTGCTGGACGGCGGTGCCTACGCCTCCGCGTCCCCGGCCGTGGTCGGCAACGCCGCCTCGTTGTCGGTGGGTCCGTACGTGATCGACGACGTCGACATCGAGGCCGTCGCGCTCTACACCAACAACCCGCCCTGCGGCGCGATGCGCGGCTTCGGCGCGGTCCAGGCGTGCTTCGCCTACGAGGCGCAGATGGACAAGCTGGCCGCCAAGCTGGGCATGGACCCGGTCGAGCTGCGCCAGCTCAACGCCATGGAGCAGGGCACGATCATGCCGACCGGGCAGCCGGTCGACTCGCCGGCTCCGGTCGCCGAGATCCTGCGCCGCATCAAGGCCCGCCCGCTGCCGCCCGAGCGCCAGTGGGAGTCCAGCGAGGGCGCCGACGTCCGCCAGCTGCCCGGCGGCCTGTCCAACACCACCCACGGCGAGGGCGTCGTACGCGGCGTCGGCTACGCGGTCGGCATCAAGAACGTCGGCTTCTCCGAGGGCTTCGACGACTACTCCACCGCCAAGGTGCGCATGGAGGTCATCGGCGGCGAGCCGGTCGCCACCGTGCACACCGCGATGGCGGAGGTCGGCCAGGGCGGTGTCACCGTCCACGCGCAGATCGCCCGCACGGAGCTGGGCGTCACGCAGGTGACCATCCACCCCGCCGACACCCAGGTGGGCAGCGCCGGTTCGACGTCCGCGTCGCGCCAGACCTACGTCACCGGCGGTGCCGTCAAGCACTCCTGCGAGCTGGTCCGCGAGAAGGTCCTGGAGATCGGCCGCCGCAAGAAGGGCACCTACCACCCGGCGTGGGCCACCGCCGAACTCCTCCTGGAGGGCGGCAAGGTCGTCACCGACGGCGGCGAGGTCCTCGCCGACCTCGTGGACGTGCTCGAAGGGGAGACCGTCGAGATCGAGGCCGAGTGGCGCCACCGGCCCACCGAGGCCTTCGACCTGGTCACCGGCCAGGGCAACGGCCACGTCCAGTACTCCTTCGCGGCCCACCGCGCGGTCGTGGAGGTGGACACCGAGCTCGGCCTGGTCAAGGTCATCGAGCTCGCCGTCGCCCAGGACGTCGGCAAGGCGCTCAACCCGCTGTCCGTCGTCGGCCAGATCCAGGGTGGTACCACCCAGGGCCTGGGCGTGGCGGTCATGGAGGAGATCATCGTCGACCCCAAGACCGCGAAGGTGCGCAACCCCTCCTTCACGGACTACCTGATCCCCACGATTCTCGACACCCCGACCATCCCGGTCGATGTGCTCGAACTCGCCGACGAGCACGCCCCCTACGGGCTGCGCGGCATCGGCGAGGCCCCGACCCTGTCGTCCACCCCGGCCGTCCTCGCGGCGATCCGGAACGCGACCGGGCTGGAGCTCAACAAGACGCCGGTGCGTCCCGAACACCTCACCGGCACATAAGGAGCTGTCCGGGGGGCGATCCCCCCGGACCACGGCCTCCGGGCGGTGTGCGTCAGGGGTGTCCCTGTCCGTCCTCCTCCGTGTACCGCCCGGAGCCCAACCCCGCACCACGCAGTCGCTGCTGTCCCCACACAGCCAGCACCCCGTTCGTCTCGGGCCGTCCCCCGGGTCGTGCAGCCGAAGATCCATCCCAAATCTCGCATTCCCCCTCGCGAGTGCCCCTGTGAACCTTGGGAGTTAGGCACCATGACCCAGCAGTCCACTGAGCCGAGGACCACGGCGGAAGACGCGGGCGACGGCTCGCGTCAGCCCGCCGGCCGGTCCTGGCTCGACCGGTACTTCCACATCTCCGACAGAGGATCCACCGTCGGCCGCGAGGTGCGTGGCGGAGTCACCACCTTCATGGCGATGGCGTACATCGTCCTCCTCAACCCGGTCATCCTGACCACGACCAAGGACATCACCGGCGCCACGCTCAGCGCCGACCAGGTGACCACGGCGACCGCGCTGGCCGCCGCCGTCACCACGATCGTCATGGGCGTCCTGGGCAATGTGCCCCTGGCGCTGGCCGCCGGCCTCAGCGTCTCCGCGGTGATGTCGTTCCAGGTCGCCCCGCAGATGACCTGGGACAACGCCTGGGCGATGTGCATCATCTACGGCGGCGTGATCGTGCTGCTGGTCGTCACCGGCCTGCGTGAACTGATCATGAACGCCATCCCGTTGCCGCTCAAGCACGCGATCACCATGGGCATCGGCCTGTTCGTCTGCCTGATCGGCCTGGTCCAGGCGGGCTTCGTCACCTCCATGCCCGGCCCGGGCGGCCTCGCCGGTGCCAAGCCGATCCAGCTCGGCAGCGCCGACATGCTCACCGGCTGGCCCGTGCTGTGCTTCGCCTTCACCGTCCTGCTGATCTTCCTGCTGCAGGTCCGCAAGGTCCCCGGCGCGATCCTCATCGGCATCGTCGGCGGTACGGTCTTCGCCGCGCTCGTCCACCAGTTCGCCGGGCTGACCGTCAAGGACTGGGGCGGCCGCAACGCACCGGTGATCTCCGGTTCCGTCGTCTCCACCCCCGACTTCGGACTGCTGGGCCATGTCTCCTTCAGCGGCCTGGGCGACGTCGGCGGGATCACCATCGGCGTGATCGTCTTCACGCTCGTGCTGGCCGGTTTCTTCGACGCCATGGGCACGATCATCGGCATCGGCCAGCAGGCCAACCTCGCCGACAAGGACGGCAAGATGCCGGGCCTGAACAAGGCCCTGGCCATCGACGGTGCCGGCGGCATGGTCGGCGGTCTGACCGGCGCCTCGGGCCAGACCGTGTTCGTCGAGTCCACCGCGGGCGTCGGCGACGGCGCGCGCACCGGCTTCGCCAGCGTCATCACCGGTCTGGGCTTCGCGCTCTGCCTGTTCTTCACCCCGTTGGCGCAGGTCATCCCCACTCAGGTGGCGGCCGCCGCCCTGGTGGTGATCGGCTCGATGATGCTGACCAACGCCAAGCACATCAACTGGGACGACCCGGCGACCTCCATCCCGGTGTTCCTGACGACGGTCCTGATGCCGTTCACGTACTCCATCACCGCGGGCATCGCGGCCGGCGTCATCGCGCATGTCGCGATCAAGGCCGTGCAGGGCAAGTGGCGCGAGCCCGGCTGGCTGATGTGGGTGCTCTCCCTGGTGTTCCTGGCCTACTTCTCGCTCAACCCGATCGAGAGCTGGCTGGGAGTGCACCACTGACCCGCTCCTCCACTCATCCGTAATCCGTAAGGAGACCGACATGCTGGACATCGCCGAAGAGCTGCACCGGTGGGTCGAGCAGGGCCGCGAGTTCGCGGTGGCCACCGTGGTGGCCACCAACGGCAGCGCACCCCGCCAGCCCGGAGCCGCCCTCGCCGTCGACGCCGACGGTACGGCGATCGGGTCGGTCTCCGGAGGATGCGTGGAGGGCGCGGTCTACGAACTGTGCCAGGAGGCGCTGCGGACCGGTGAGCCGGTTCTGGAGCGCTTCGGGTACAGCGACGAGGATGCCTTCGCCGTCGGCCTGACCTGCGGCGGCATCATCGACATCCTCGTCCAACCGGTACGGACGAGCGTCCCGCGCCCCGCAGGCGACAGCGGTGGCGCGGGCAAGCCGGTGGACAGCACCGCCGACACGCTCGCCGCGGCGCTGGCCGCCTCCACGTCGGGGGAGGCGGCGGCGCTCGCCCGGGTCGTCCAGGGCCCCGCCGAGCTTCTCGGCCGAGCCCTGCTCGTCCGCCCCGACGGCGGCCACACCGGCACCCTCGGCGGCCACCCGGGGCTCGACCACACCGTGGTCGAGGAGACCCGCGCCCTGCTCGACGCCGGGCGCACCGCCACCCTGGAGATCGGCGCGGAGGGGTCGCGCTGCGGCAGCCCGGTCGTCCTCCTCGTCGAATCCTCCGTGCCCGCGCCCCGCATGATCGTTTTCGGGGCGATCGACTTCGCCTCCGCCCTGGTCAAGGTCGGCAAGTTCCTCAACTACCACGTCACCGTCTGCGACGCCCGGCCCGTCTTCGCCACCCGGACCCGCTTCCCGGACGCCGACGAGATCGTCGTCGACTGGCCGCACCGCTATCTGGACTCGCAGGAACTCGACTCCCGCACGGTGCTGTGCGTGCTCACCCACGACGCCAAGTTCGACGTCCCCCTGCTGGAGCGCGCCCTGCGACTCCCGGTCGCCTACGTCGGCGCCATGGGCTCGCGCCGCACCCACCTGGACCGTCAGCAGCGGCTGCGCGACATCGGCCTGAGCGAGCTGGAGGTCAACCGCCTGCGCTCGCCCATAGGCCTCGACCTCGGCGCGCGCACGCCCGAGGAGACCGCCCTGTCCATCGCCGCCGAGATCGTCGCCAACCGCCGCGGCGGCACCGGAGCTCCGCTGACCGGTGCCCACACTCCCATCCATCACGACACGACCCGACCGGTGGGGCGGATCGGGTCGGTGGCCTGAGGGCCTCAAGGGATCTCCCACAGCCCCGGGCCATCGGAGGGCGCCGCCGCGAGCGGCGCCCTCCGTCGTTTTCCGACGGGCGCGCCCTCCGCATGCGGAAACTTGGCCAAAGGATGAGAGCTGGTACCTGCCCCGGTCCCACGACTGGCTCTGACGGCGGCACTGGGGTGACCGGGCCCTTGCGGACGGAACGTGTCCGCAAGGGCCGCTACCGTCGTCGCCATGACGCAGCGCCGCACCTCCCCCCTGCTCACCGCCCGCGCCCTCGGCCGGGCCACCCGGGACCGCCAACTCCTGCTCCGACGCAGCGAGATGGGGGTACTCGACGCCGTGGAGCGGCTGCTCGGACTCCAGGCCCAGGCACCGCGCCCGCCGTACCACGCGCTCGCCGCCCGGCTGGCCGACTTCCGGCCGCAGCAGCTGTCCGACCTCCTGGAGAGCCGGCAGGCCGTCCGCATCTCCGCGATGCGCTCCACCATCCACCTGGTCAGCGCCCGCGACGCCCGGCTGCTGCGCCCGCTCCTCCAGCCGGTGCACGACCGGGGCCTGCGCGGCAACTTCGCCCGGCAGCTGGTCGGCGTCGACCTGGACCGGCTGGCCGCCCTCGCCCGCACGCTCGTCGAACGGCAGCCGCTGACGTTCCAGGAGCTGGGGGAGCGGCTCCGGGAGGAGTGGCCCGGGCACGAGGGACGGTCGCTGGCCACCGCCGCCCGCCAACTGCTCCCCCTGGTCCAGGTCACCCCGCGCGGCCTGTGGGGGCACCCCGGCCGGGCGGCGCACACCACCCTCGACCACTGGCTGGCCGCCGCGCCGGCAACGGCGCCCGCCGAGCCCGACCCGCAACGGGACCTGCCCGCCGTCCTCCTGCGCTACCTCGCCGCATTCGGTCCGGCGTCCGTCAAGGACATCCAGACCTGGTGCGGACTGACCCGGCTCCGCGAGGTGATCGAGCCGCTGCGGCCGCGACTGCGCACCTTCCGCGACGAGCACGGCGTCGAACTCCTCGACCTGCCCGACGCGCCGCTGCCGGACCCGGACACCGAGGCGCCGGCCCGCTTCCTCCCGGAGTTCGACAACGTGGCGCTCTCGCACGCCGACCGCACCCGCATCCTCGCGCCCGAGCACCAGGGCCGCACCTGGGACAACAACGTGGCCCACCGCGTCCTCCTCGTCGACGGCACCATCCGCGGGCTGTGGCGGATCGACACGGCGGGCGACACCGCATGGCTGACCATCGAGCCCTTCGACACCCTGACCCGCCCCGAGCGGGCCGCGGTGGAGGACGAGGCGGCCGGCGTACTGCGGATGACCTCCCCGGACGCCACCCACGACCTCCGCTACGGCTAGGCCGTCTCTTTCGGATCTTGCCGGTTAAGCCCGTGGCGTCTGGCGCGGTGCATCGCAAGGCGGAGGGTCGCCCGCGTACTGGACGTACTCGGGCGACCCGACAACGCGGCGAGGTGCCGTGTCAGACGCCACGGGTCAGGCAAGATCCGAAAGAGACGGCCTAGGTGGCCCGGAGCGGGGGAGGCGCGTCAAAAACCGGATGAACCTCCCGCCGCGCCGGGTTAGCGTCCCCCGGTGACCAGTGACGACCACCCCCACACCACCACGGACATCCGGGACATCCCCGAGTCCGACCTCGACCGAGCCCTGGACCTGGCCTACCTCGCCTTCCACCTGAAGCCGGCCGACAAGACCCGCCGGCACCACCACGACCTGCTGCGGGAGTGCGCCCGGGTCGGGGCGTACGACGGCGGGTCGCTCGCCGGCATGGTCGGTGCCCACCGCCTCACCCTCTCCATCCCCGGCGGTCGACTCCCCTGCTCGGCGGTCGACTTCGTCTCCGTGGCGCCCACGCACCGCCGCCGCGGCGTGCTCACCTCGATGCTGGCCGGGCTCTGGCGCCGCTGCGCCGACGAGGGCCGGCCGATCGCCTGCCTCTGGGCGTCCGAGAGCGCCATCTACGGCCGCTTCGGCTTCGGCGCCGCGACCGAGGCGTACTCCGTCGAGATCGACTCGTCCCGCCCGCTGGCGCTGCGCCTCGCGCCCGACGCCCGCCCGCTGCGGCTGATCGACCCGGCCGATGCGGCGGAGGTGCTCGCACCGCGCTACGACGCGACCCTGCCCCACCGCGCCGGCCGGTTCACCCGCGACCGGGCCTGGTGGCGCAACGAGGTGCTGGACCTCGACGGCGCCCGCAGCGCCGAGGACCTGGACGGCTTCGGCGCCCTGCGGGTGGTGGTGCTGGGCGCGCCCGGCGAGGTGCCCGGCGGCTACGCGGTCTACCGCACCCGCGGGCCGGGGGACAACCGTCCCGGCGCGGTCCGTGTCGACGAACTGGAAGCGGAGAGCGCACCGGCCGCCGCGGCTCTGTGGTCCTACCTGTGCTCCATCGACCTCACCACGAAGGTGCAGATCGACGCCCGCCCCGCCGACGACCCGCTGCTGTACCTCGTCGCCGACCGCGACCAGGTACGCGTCACCGGCCAGGAACCGTCCCTGTGGGTCCGGCTGGTGGACGTCCGCGCCGCCCTTGCCGCCCGCTCCTGGGCGTCCCCTGTGGACCTCGTCATCGACCTCGGCGACGCCGCGCTGCCCGCCAACGCCGGCCGCTTCCGGCTGATCGCGGGGCCGGGCCGCACCACGAGCTGGAGCGCCACCACCGACTCCCCCGATCTCGCCCTGGACGTACGGGAGTTGGCCGCCTGCTACCTGGGCGGCAGCCCGCTGCGGCGGTTCGTGCACGCCGGTCTGGCCACCGAGCACACCCCGGGCGCGGTCCGCCGGCTGGACGCGGCGCTGGAGACCGCGTGGCTGCCGTTCACGGGGGAGAACTACTGATCCGCCGACGGCGCGCCGTACGAGGCTCGCGTCGTACGAGGTCAGGCCCGTGCAGCCGCCCGCCGGGAACCCGGTTGCCGGCGAGCGGCCGCACGGCGAGGATCGGCCGCCTCAAGGACGAGAAGAAACACGCCCCGGCTTACTGGAGGTCCAAGGCGGGCCTGCCGGCGCCGGGCTCACCCCCGTCCTCGGCCTAAGGCCGCTGCGACGCCGGGGCGATCACTGCCTGAAGCAGCGTCAATCAGTGGTGATCAAGTCCATCGAGTACTCGATCTCGAAGACCGGCGGCACGCCTGTGACGACGGGGCGCGACTATGGCCGCGGCGCCAGTGCCGCCATCACCAGCACGTCGTGCCACTCGCCGTCCCAGTGGAGCGCCTCGCGCATTCGGCCCTCCACCTCGAAGCCGCACTTCTCGTACGCCCGCCGGGCCCGCGCGTTGAAGGCGAAGACCTCCAGCTGGACGCGGTGCAGGCCGACGCGCTCGAAGGCGTAGTCCAGGAGCAGACGGGTCGCCTCGCTGCCGAGGCCGCGGCCGGTGGCCTCCGCGGCGAGGGCGATACGGAAGCTGCCGAGCGCGTTGTCCCGGTCGATCTGGCTCAGCGCGAGGTCGCCCAGGAACGCACCGGTCTCCCGGTCCTCGATGGCCAGGTCGAGGCGCTCCGCGCGCTCCGCGGCCCCGGTGCACCAGGCCTGAAGCTCCGCCAGGGTCCAGTCGTGGTGCGTGCCGGTCAGCCGGCGGGTCTCGGCGTCCAGGAAGGTGGCGTGGAAGGCGGCCGCATGCCGAGGGGCGAGCGGTGTGAGCCGGATCCGGTCACCTATGAGGACCGGCTTCTCGGAGAGTGCGCTGGCATCGATCATGGGGGGATGATGGCGAGGCCGCGGGGCCTGCGGCAACCGAATTGACCGCTGGGCAGAACCGGCCGGGAAGGGGAAGGCGTGGAGCTGCGGCAGGTGCGGTACTTCGTCACGGTCGCACAGGAACTGCACTTCGGGCGGGCGGCGGAGCGGCTGCACATCGTGCAGTCGGCGGTGAGCCAGCAGATCCGCCGGCTGGAGCGGGAGTTGCAGACCGAGCTGTTCGACCGGTCCTCGCGCCAGGTGCGGCTGACGCCCGTCGGCGAGCGGTTCCTGCCCGAGGCGCGGGCGCTGCTGGCCGCCGAGGAGCGGGCCCGTGCCGTCGTCGCGGAACTGTCCGCCGGCCGCGCCCGCACCCTGCGCCTGGGGACGAGCACGGGCCTGGGCGCCCATCTGGACCGGGTGCTCGACACACTGGCCGGTCTCGCCCCGGAGACCGGGGTGGAGCTGGTGTCCGCACGGGCCCAGCAGCGGCTCGACCAGGTGGCCGCCCGCGAGTTGGACGCGGCGTTCCTGCGCGGCGATCCGGACGGCGCCGGCCGCGACGGCCTGAGCTTCGTCCCGCTGTGGCAGGACCCGCTGGTCGCGGTCGTCCCGGCCCGCCACCCGCTCGCCGCCCGGCCCGGCACGATCGCGCTCACCGACCTGGCGGCCGTCCCGCTGGTGCTGACCGAGCGGCGCAACAACCGCGCCCTGGTCGACCTGGTCGTCAACGCCTGCCACGAGGCCGGCTTCGTCCCCGTACCGGGTCCCCGCTACGGCTCCTTGGACGACACCCTCACCGCGATCGGCGCGCCCGGCGGCCCGGAGCACGGCCTGTGGACCGTCGTGTACGCCTCGCACGCCGCCCGGCTGAGCATCCCCCGGGTCGCCTTCCTTCCGTTCCGCAACCCTGGCATGGAGCTCACGACCTATCTCGCGGTGCGCCGCAGCGATCCGCCCGCCGGGCTGGACCTGCTGCTGCGGGCCTGCGCGGCGACGGACCGCGGCCAGGGAGCCCCCTGAAGGCCGGATCAGCCGGGGCCGGGCCGGTCCGCGGGGCCGCGGGACCCGCCCCGCCCGCTCGATCTCGATCGGTGATCGCTGTGTGCGCGATCCGCTTCTTGGTCCCGCGCCGCGTTCGCGATGGACTGAGGACATGCCGGTCAAGCACCGGAAGTCCTTATCCGAAAAGGAAGTTCAGCCATGCCGATCGTCACCGTCCAGCAGGGTCCGCGCAGCGTCGAGCTGAAGCGGGAGCTGGTCAAGCAGATCACCGACGCGTTCGTCGACGCGTACAAGATTCCGGCCGAGACCGTGCAGGTCTGGATCCAGGAGGTGCCCACCGACAGCTGGGGCGCGGCGGGCACGCTGACCGCCGACAAGTAGGACATAGCGGCGGGGCCGGCCTGGAGGAGGGCCGGCCCACCGCACGCGGGGCGAACGCTCCCACCGGGAGGACTACGGCGCGGCCCGCGCCGCCTTCCGCCGGCGCCCCACTCACGCTCGACCGCCTGGCCTCTGACCGCCGCCGACGCGGAAGCCGGTGTTTCACCCGCTGGCGGATGCGGCAACTGGCAGACTCCGCATTTCAGATTCCAGACAAGGTTGTTCCGGGTACAGGAGAGAGCATGCGGACACCGATGACGATCGCGGACTTCCTCGACAGGGCCGAACTGGGCTTCCGCGACAGTCCGGGAGTGGTCGACGAGCCGCGTCAGCCCGCGCCGTCGGTCCCCGAGGCGACGTATGGGCGGTTCGGAGAACGAGTCCGTGCGTGGCAGGCCGGTCTGGATGCGCTCGGGATCGGGGAGGGCGAGCGAGTGGCGGTGGTCAGCCACAACTCCGCGCGCCTGCTGGAGCTGCTGTTCGCGGTCCCCATGAGCGGCCGCATCTGCGTGCCGGTGAACTTCCGCCTCAAGCCCGAAGAAGTCGAGTACGTGGTCCAGCAGAGCGGCTCCTCGGTCCTCCTCGTGGACCCCGAGCTGGACGATGCCCTCTCCGGCATCAAGGCGCGCCACCGCTTCGTCCTCGGCGAGCAGACCGACACCGAGCTGATGCGATTCGGCGTCGAGCCGCGTCCTTGGTCCCAACCGGACGAGGACGCCACCGCGACCATCAACTACACCTCGGGCACGACCGCCCGGCCCAAGGGCGTGCAGCTGACCCACCGCAACATCTGGGTCAACGGCCTCACCTTCGGCCTGCACACGCGCGCATGGGAGCGCGATGTGTACCTGCACACGCTGCCGATGTTCCACTGCAACGGCTGGGGGATGCCGTACGTGATGGCGGGCCTGGGCGCGAAGCAGGTGGTGCTGCGCAAGGTCGACGGTACGGAGATCCTGCGGCGCGTCGATGAGCACGGCGTCACGCTCATGTGCGGCGCGCCGGCCGTGTGGAACATGGTGCTCGACGCGGCGGCGACGTGGTCGGGCGAGATCCCGGGCCGCGACCGTGTGCGGATCGTCTGCGCGGGCGCTCCGCCACCGACCAGGACGATCCAGCGCGTGCAGGAGGAACTCGGCTGGGAGTTCACCCAGCTCTACGGCCTCACCGAGACCTCCCCTTTCCTCACCTTCAACCGCACCCGACCGGCTGATGTGGGCCTTCCCGCGGAGGAACGGGCGCGCAATCTGTCCCGAGCGGGGCTGCCCGGCCTTGGGGTGAAGCTGAAGGTCTCCGAGTCCGGTGAGGTCCTGGCCCGCTCGAACACGGTGCTCAACGGTTACTGGGAAAAGCCGGAGGAGACCGCGGAGGCCCTTGAGGACGGCTGGTTCCACACCGGCGACGGCGGCACCCTCGACGAGACCGACGGCCACCTCACGATCTCGGACCGGAAGAAGGACGTGATCATTACCGGCGGTGAGAACGTGTCGTCCATCGAGGTGGAAGACGCGATCTTCAGCCACCCGGCGGTCGCCGAGGTCGCCGTCATCGGCGTGCCGCACGAGAAATGGGGCGAGACCATCAAGGCTCTCGTGGTTCTCGCGGAGGGCGCGACGGCTCAGGAGTCCGACATCATCGCCCACTGCAAGCGGCACATGGCCGGCTACAAGGCACCCACGTCGGTCGAGTTCCGCGACACGATCCCGCGCACCGCCACGGGCAAGATCCAGAAGTTCAAGCTCCGCCAGCCGTACTGGGCCGACCATGACCGGGGAGTCAACTGACCACCGCACCCAAGCGCGAGGTTGCGGGCGAGCCGGCCTGACGTCACTCCCGAGCGCTCTGGTCAGAAGCGCTCCGTATCCGAAAGAGGCCCACAGACGGCAAGGAACCTGCGAGCAGGCTGTATGTCGTTCATGTGTTCATGAGCAGGTGAACGGCTGTGCCTGAGGAGCATGGCGGTGGCGGCCATAGGTGGGATGACGGGTAAGCGTCGAGACGTCAGGCCCTTTTGGTCCGCCCTTCCGGTTTGCCCGGGCCCCGCATTGCTGCCGGGCCCGGGTGGAGGAATTCGTCACTCCGTTCAGTACAAGACCGCGCAGCTCGACTACGACTCCGTCACCCATATCGCCGCCGTTCAGGGTGCGATCGCCGGTGCTGCAAAGGTCGCGCACAAGGCGCAGGAGGATGCCGCCCGTGCGCAGGAAGTGGCGGCGAAGGCCCGTGACGCCGCCGCTGATGCGCTGAAGTGGGCGGACAAGGCGAGGAATTCGGCAAAACAGGCCGCCGATTACGCGAAGCAGGCGAATGCGAACGCGGACGCAGCCGAACGGTCGGCCAAGGACGCACAAGCCTCGGCCAACAAGGCCAAGCAGGCAGCCTCCAACGCCCGCTTGGCGGCACGTTCAGCCAATTACTCCGCCAACCGCGCCGTGGATGCCGCCCGTCGCGCGGTAGCTTCTGCCAACTCGGCCGAGTCCTCGGCCGCTTCCGCTCATGCTTCCGCTCTCCAGGCCGGCAAGGACGCCCGAACAGCGGCAGCAGCCGCAACCGAGGCGCACCATATCGCCCTGGCCAAGCGAAGGGCCGAAATCGAGGCGGCGGCCAAGAAAGCAGCTCAGGAATCCCATAAGGCCAAGGAATCCGGAAAGAACCCTGCTGACACCCCGGAGAACGACGAGACCAAAAAACTTCCCTGGTGGAAGCAGACGGCCCGGGATCTGGCGGACCTCACCAATGAGATCAGCATAATCTCCGGATTCGTCGCTGCTGGTTCAGGCCTCATCGCCGGAACGCTCGCCGTGTTTGGTACCGAGCTTCCCGCAGGTGTCTTCGCGGGCATCGCAAAGTACTCGGGATGCGCTTCCCTCGCTGCCAGCGGACTTAACGTCCTGTTCACCGGAGTTGGCTACGGGTGGCACAGTCATGAATTCAGACAATCCATCGGAAGCGCCGCTCTGGGCCTGATTTGCGACTTCCTTGTGGCAGGGCGTGCGCAGAGCACATCGAGGGCACCCGCAAGTCACTCACGTCGGTTCCGTAAAATGTGGGCCATGTCGGCGGAATCCCCCCTTATACAGAGCATGCGTACGGCCGTGGCGGCGGCGCCCGATGACGTGCCCCTGCGGCTGCACCTCGCCGAGTTGCTGCTGACGGCGGGGCACGGGGACGCCGCGGTGGGGGAGGTTTCCGTGGCGTTGCAGCACGCGCCCGGTGATGTCCAGGCACGCGAGTTGATGGTCCGGGCCCTGACAGGCACTTCGGCACCCGCGCCCGGCGAAGCCGCGCTGCCCGCGCCACCACAGGTCCCGGTGCCCGGCCAACCTCCCGCCCCCTCCGCCGTGCCGCCGATGGCTCCGGTGCCCGAGCAGCCTCCGGCCGCTGCCGCCGAACAGTCGCAGGACCCCGCGGCCGGGCTCTCCCCGGCGCCCGCCCCCGCCTCGGGCCCGGGCTTCGACTGGACTGCCGCCGAGGATCAGGTCGGCGATGTCGTGCCGCCCCGGTTCGTTCAGGCGCCGCTCACCGTTGACGGCAGCGGTGATCCTGGGGACGCTGCCGCCTGGGATGTGGAGCGTCCCGGAGCCGTCCGCCTCGCTGATGTGGGCGGCATGCAGGAGGTCAAGGAGCGGCTGGAGGCCGCCTTTCTGGCGCCGTTGCGCAATCCGGAGCTGCGCCGCCTGTACGGCAAGAGCCTGCGTGGGGGGCTTCTGCTGTATGGGCCGCCGGGCTGCGGCAAGACCTTCATCGCGCGGGCCGTCGCCGGTGAGCTGGGGGCGAACTTCCTGTCCGTGTCGGTCAACGATGTGCTGGACATGTGGATCGGCAACTCCGAGCGCAACATGCACGAGCTCTTCCAGACTGCCCGCCGCCAGGCCCCGTGCGTGGTCTTCCTGGACGAGCTGGACGCGCTCGGCGGAAAGCGCAGCCGCACTCAGAGCAGCGGCATGCGCAACACCGTCAACCAGTTGCTGACCGAGCTGGACGGCGTCGAGGCGGACGCGAACGAGGGCGTGTTCGTGCTCGCCGCCACCAATGTGCCCTGGGACGTGGACCTCGCCCTGCGCCGCCCCGGCCGGCTGGACCGGACCCTGCTGGTGCTGCCGCCCGACGCACCGGCCCGGGAGGCGATTCTCCGCTACCACCTGCGGGAGCGGCCCATCGAGAACATCGACCTCGGCAAGCTCGTCAAGGCCACCGACGGCCTGTCCGGCGCCGATCTGGCGCATGTCTGCGAGGCCGCGGCCGAGCACGCACTGCTGGACTCGGCCCGCACCGGGACCGTACGCCTGATCGGGATGAAGGACCTGCTGGCCGCGGCGGGACAGATCACGCCTTCGACAGAGCCGTGGTTCGCGTCCGCCCGCAACGTGGCGATGTACGCGAACGACGGCGGGATGTACGACGACCTGGTGGCCTACCTGAAGAAGAAGCGGAAGCTGTGACTCAACTGAACTCGGCCGTCGAACAGGCCCAGGCCCTCATCGATTTCCAACGCTACGACCAGGCCCGAGCCCTGCTGTCGCAGCACCTCGCCGAGGACCCCGGCGACATGGCCGCCTGGATCAAGATCGGCTACTGCCATCTGTACACGGAGCAGCCGGAACAAGCCCTTCACGCGGCTGACGAGGCGCTCAAACTGGCTCCCGAGGACTTCTTCGCGCTCATCCTGCATGCCAAGGCACTGACCCGCATACCCGACCGGGCCTGGCGCGCGGCCGAGCCCGTACTGCGCGCGGCGGTCCGGGCCGACCCGCACCACTGGTACGGCTACGCGATGCTCGCGGACGCCGTATGCCGCATGTCGCTTGTGCGTTACGTCCAGGCGCACGGCTCCACGTTCCCCCCGCCCCACGAGCGCGACCATGTGCTTCGCGAAGCGGCCGACCTGGCGGCGGAGGCGCTGCGGCTGGGGCCCGAGGAGGTCTACGCCCACGAAATCGCCCACCAGATCGCGACCTTCTCGCTCAACACCACCCTCGCCGACCAGCTCGAACGCGCCCTCCTCCGACTCGACCCCACCCACGCCGAGGCGCTGGCCGCGCAGACCCGGAAGGCTGCCCAGGCCCCGGGCGTCAAGGCCGCCCAGGCTGCCGATCTCTACGCCACCGGGCTTGCCGCCGTACCGGACTCCGCCGAGCTGCAGCGCGGTCTCGACCAGGCCACGTACCGCATGCTGCGCGGCGTACGGTGGCTCGCTCTGCTGTGTGTCGCCTTCGCCGGGACGGCGATGGACCTGTTCGCCGTCGAGGGCAAGGTGCAGCGGGAGTTGCCGCTGCCACTCGGCCAGCGCCTGTGGTTCCTCGTGGTGGCCACCGCCATCTGGCTCGTCGGCGCCCTGCTGCGCTACCGGCGGCGGCGCGCCGGCGTCCAGCTCAACGTGCGGTCACTGATACGCCGCCGCCGGTGGCCCCGCATAGTGCTGGCCCAGGCGACCTGGGCCATGCTCTGTGCCCTGCTGATCGCCGAAATCCCCTGGACGGACCGCCTGTTCCCGCAGGTGCTGTTCTGGGCAGGGCTCGCGCCGACGTTCGCCACGATCTGGTTCGACCGGAAGAAGACCCGGTGAAACGGACCGAGCCGGGGCCGGGAGGTCTGGTTCAACGGGCGTAAGCGCGTGGTTCCGCAGGCGAGCACACCACGTTCCCCTGCTGACGGATGACGCCTGGTCGACAGTCGAGCCGATCTTCGCAGGGCGTAAGGGTAGGCGCGCCAGGGATCCTCGGGGCACGCTGGATGCCATGCTGCACCAGGCACGTACCGGTTGCCCTGGAGTGACCTCTCATCTCCACCCGGCAACCTTGCCGGCGTGTGGCAGCGATGGCTGAAGACGGGCTTCTGGGAGCAGCTCATGGACACACTGACCGACGTGCTGGGGGAGTCGCTCCCGGATGGCGGAGTGACGCTTTCGCCCCTTGAGGTTCGGGGGAGGGATGACCCCCGGGGTCAGTTCGCCGACCTGCCGAAGACCGTCTCCGGAAAGATCCGCCGTAGCGAACTGCGCGAGCGCACCGCGCAGGGCGACGGCGGCGCCGAGTACTTGGAGGAGAACCACCGATGAGCCCGTCGCACCAGGAGCTGTCGTACGCCAGCGGGGCCGCCGAGCGGCCGCTGCTGGGGCACACCATCGGCGCCGACCTGGCCCGCACCATCGCCCGGTTCGGCGACCGCGAGGCGCTGGTGGAGGTGGCGAGCGGTCGCCGCTGGACCTACACCGAACTGGGCCGCGCCGTCGACGAGGTGGCCCTCGGCCTGCTCGCCAAAGGAGTCGGCAAGGGCGACCGGGTCGGTATCTGGGCGCCCAACTGCGCCGAATGGGTCCTCGTGCAGTACGCCACCGCCAAGATCGGCGCGATCCTCGTCAACGTCAACCCGGCATATCGGGTGCATGAGTTGGCCTACGTCCTCCAACAGGCCGGCATCACCGTCCTGGTCTCCGCGATCCACCACAAGACCAGCGACTACCGCCGGATGATCGAGCAGGTGCGCGCCGAGAGCCCGGCGCTGCGCGACGTGGTCTACATCGGCGACCCGACCTGGGGCGGACTGCTGGCCGCCGGCGCGGCCGTCCCGCACACCCGGCTCGCGGAGTGTGAACGGGCCCTGACCGCCGACGACCCGGTCAACATCCAGTACACCTCGGGCACCACCGGCTTCCCCAAGGGCGCCACCCTCTCGCACCACAACATCCTCAACAACGGCTACTGGGTCGCCGAGACCATCGCCTACACCGAGCACGACCGGGTGTGCCTGCCGGTGCCCTTCTACCACTGCTTCGGCATGGTGATGGGCAACCTCGGCATCACCTCGCACGGTGCCTGCATCGTCATCCCGGCCCCGGCCTTCGACGCCGCCATCACCCTGCGGACCGTCCAGGACGAACGCTGCACCTCCCTCTACGGCGTCCCCACCATGTTCATCGCCGAGCTCAACCACCCCGACTTCGGCTCGTACGACCTCTCCTCGCTCCGCACGGGCATCATGGCGGGCTCACCGTGCCCGGAGGAGGTGATGAAGCGGGTGGTCGCCGAGATGCACATGGCCGAGGTGTCCATCTGCTACGGCATGACCGAGACCTCGCCGGTGTCCACCCAGACCCGCCGCGACGACGACCTGGAGCACCGCACCGCGACGGTCGGACGGGTGCTGCCGCACATCGAGGTCAAGGTCGTCGACCCGGCGAGCGGGGTGACCGTGCCCCGCGGCACGCCCGGCGAGCTGTGCACCCGCGGCTACAGCGTGATGCTCGGCTACTGGGAGGAGGCCGAGCGCACCTCCGAGGTCATCGACGCCGCGCGCTGGATGCACACCGGCGACCTCGCGGTGATGAACGACGACGGCTACGTCCGGATCGTCGGCCGCATCAAGGACATGATCATCAGGGGCGGCGAGAACGTCTACCCGCGCGAGATCGAGGAGTTCCTCTACTCCCATCCCAAGATCGCCGACGTCCAGGTCGTCGGCGTCCCCGACGGCAAATACGGTGAGGAGATCGCCGCCTGTGTGATCCTCCGCGACCCCGAAGACTCCCTCACCCGCGACGAGTTGGCCCGCTACTGCCGCTCCCGGCTCGCCCACTACAAGGTGCCGCGGTACCTGGAGATCCTCGACGCGTTCCCGATGACCGTCAGCGGCAAGGTGCGCAAGGTCGAGCTGCGCGAGCGGCTGGCCGAGGAACTGGGGCGGGTACCGCAGTGAGGCGAGTGCGGTGCGGTGGGCGGGCTCACCGCACCGCCGGGTTCGCCACGTAGCCCAGATCGACCGGCTCGGGGACCGCGGTCCGGTCGGCGGTGCCGCGCCACGGGGCCAGCAGGCCGGGCAGCCGGGGAGGCCACAGGGCGTCCGCGGTCCCGGCCAGCTCGGCCGGGCCCCACCACCGCCACTCCAGGATCCGGTCGTCCGCGTGCGCCGCGGCCACCCCCTCGGCCGGTTCCCTGCGCGGCCCGTGGGCGAGGTAGATGTGCTCGTGCTGGCGTACGGGGACGCCGGTCGGGGAGCCGGCAGCCGGGGGCAGGGTGAAGTCGTGCTCCCAGGTGCACAGCAGCGGGCCCGGTGCGAGATCGCGCCAGCCGGTCTCCTCCCGCAGTTCGCGCAGGGCCCCCGCGCGGGGTGTCTCACCGGGCTCCAGCCCGCCACCGGGCATCGCCCAGTGGACGCCGACCTCTTCGTTCTCGTACCGGAAGAGGAAGAGCGCGCCGTCGGGGTCGAGGACGGCGACTCGCGCCGCCTGCCGGGGAGTTCGCATCGCAGCAGGGTACGCCGCGCCCGCGGACGGCCGGACGCCGGGCCGCCTCGATCGATTGTCAGACCCACCCGGCAAGATGAAAAGGTGAACGGACAGCGGGACAGTGCCGCTGGGCACGCACCACGGGGAAGCGGGGACGAGACCATGACCGAGAGCGTGGCGGAGCTGGCACGGCGGCTCAGGAGCGCGGACGCCGGCGGCTGGACGCCGGAGGGGGCGCGGGCGCTGGTCGCCGGGCTCGGCTGGACCTGGCAGGACTCCGGTGCGGGGCCGGTCGTCGGCACGGGGCGCGCCGAGGGCGACGCCCGGCTGCGCCCGGTCGGCTCGATCGAGGAACGCTACGCCGGCGGGCAGAGCTATCTCGAACTCGCCGTTCCGGTAAGGCCCGCCGAGCCGGACGCGGCCGGTCAGGCCGCCGCCTTCCGCGCGGTGCGCGAGGAGCTGACCGCGGCCCTCGGCGAGCCGTCGATCATGGGCGTGTACGGCGACCTGGGGCCGTTCTACGGTTCCGGGCCGCTGTGGGGCACCCCGTTCGTGCGCTGGCGCGACCGGCCCGACACCCTCGAACTCCGCGCCGGAAAGACCGGCCCCGAGCTGGTCCTCCAGCCCACCGACCCGGTGGAGAACTGGTTCTGGCGCCAGGGCGTCGGCGAGGAGCACTCCATCACCGGCTTCTTCGGCAGCCGCAACGACGCGTCCAACGCGGGCCTGGGCTTCCCCGGCGGCTGGTACGCCCAGAGCTGGGAGACGGTGACCAGGGCGCTCGCCGACTTCCTGGACACCCTGCCCGCCGAGACGACCGCGCTCGGCACGTCCCTGGCCATGCCGGTCTACGGGCGGCTGGCCGAGGGCGGCGCCCCGATCCTCTTCGACATCACCTGCCAGGACCGGCTCTCGCTGGGCTGCTTCGCCTCGGACGCCGTGGACCCGGCGGCCCTGGGGTGGGGCACCGTCGCCGAGCATCCCGGGACCGGGGAGCTGTGGCCCGACGACGATGACCCGCGTTGGCGTATCGACGCCGGCGGCCCCGGTGAGCCCAAGGGCCGGGCGCTGGCCGAGACGCTGGTGGCCACCGCACGGGCCGCGGGGGTGCGGACACCCGCCGACCTGATAGTCGGTGGCGAGGCCACCTACATGGGCGGGTACCACGTCACGTTCTACGGCCTGGGGCTGAAGACCGGATGAGAGCCGGATAGGACCGGCTGGGGCCCGCCCGCAGGTCCTTCCGCCCCAGCTCGCCCGCGGCCCCGCCGCCCCGGCCCGTCGCTCAGCGCTGCCGCTCGCCCGGCCAGTCCAGCAGCAGCCGCTGGGCGCGGGGGAGCGAGGCCACCACGAGGTCGTAGGAATCCTCGATCATGTCGAGGACCAACCGGTCGGTGAGGGAGCCCTCCAGGGACACCGTGTTCCAGTGCCGCTTGTTGAGGTGATAGCCCGGCACCACCTCCGAGTGCGCCGCGCGCAGCCGTTCGGCCAACTCGGGCTCGCACTTGAGGCTCACGGTCAGCGGCAGATCCGTCAGTGTGGAGAGCGCGAAGATCTTGCCGCCGACCTTGAAGGTCGACACGTCCGGATGCCGTGGGAAGGGGAACTCCTCGGTCGCGCCGTTGAAGTCCAGACAGGCGGCACGGAGCGCTCTCGCGTTGATCATCCCGCCAATATAGGCGGCCCGTCCGGTGACCTGACTGCCCGTCATATTGCCCCTGGCTCCCGCACCGGCCGGACGGCCGTGCGCCGCATGCACACCCGTGGCCAGCGATCCAGGCCGAGTGCCGCCTCCTGGGAGCGAATGGCCCGCAGACCGGGCGTGAGTTCGGCGTCGGCCATCCTTCGGAAGCCGATCCGCTCGTAGTACGGCGCGTTCCACGGCACCTCGGTGAACGTGGTCAGCGTCAGCGCGAACGGACCACCGGCCCGCTCCGCCCGGTCGATGAGCCGGCGGCCGATGCCGCGGCGGGCATGGTCCGGATGCACCGAGACCTGCTCGATATGCGTGGCGCCGTCGACCGGCTCCCACAGCAGATAGGCGACGGGCAGACCGCCGTCGTATGCGGCCAGCACCCGCCCGGCGCGCTGGTACTCGGCCAACTGGGCCAACGGGGGTGGCTCGTCGTCCGCGACGGATGCCATGCCCAGTTCCCGGAACGCCTCCCCGGCGGCCCGTTCGACGGCGCGCAGCACGGGCAGCTCGGCGGGGGCCGGTATGTCGATGATCACCGGGCCAGTGTCGCCGGTTCCACCCGGCGCGGCGACCGGATTTCCCGGCCCGGCCCGGCGAGGGCGCAACGGGGCTCCGTGGACCGGCGGCGGTGCGACGCGGGACAGTGGGCGGCCCTCACCGACCTGCCGCGCCGTACTTGATCAGTTCGTCGGCCGGGTCGTTGACCGGCTGCGGAGTGCCGGTGAGGTCCATGACGAACAGCGGGATGTGCAGATCGTCGGCGCGGGCCCGGGCGTCGCGTGCGTAGCCGGCGAGGGAGAAGAAGACCGCGATGGCCGAGTCGTTGAGGCCGTTGAGCCAGACGCACTCGATCTCGCGGAGCTTGGTGGAGCGGGTCGAGGGGTCGACCTGGGCGACGACGCCGGTACCGCGCAGATCCACGCCGGAGGCGGTGCGCTCCTGGGTCCGGGCGACATCGGCGTAGCCCAGCCACTTCAGATACTGCTCGGCGGCGGTGACGCAGTCGCGGGCCGTCCGGATCGTGACCGGGCGGAAGGCGGGCCGCAGGACGGCGCGCGGGGTGTCGGTGTCGGTGGCCCACGGCGCTGCGGACTGGGGCACGGTCCTGCCGGGCGAGGGGAAGTTCGGCGGGGGCGGCGCCGGAGCCGGGACCACCGGGACCCGTACGACCGTCCCGCAGGCACAGCCGGACTCCGGCGCCGGCCACTCGTCCTGCCGGCCGCAGACCTCGCAGCGCACCTCGACCCAGGAGGACTGCCAGGTGCGGTGGAGTATCTCGACGGGCACCCCGCCGCGCAGTACGGGCACGGTCAACGGCGCACCGCAGGCACACGGGAAGGTGGGCGGGGTGAAGGCGTTCTCGCGGCGGCACGTGGGGCACCGCACCGGCACGCTGTCGGCCATGGTCGGCTCCTGGCGGGTTGGGACGGCAGACGGGTCGATTCTGCTGCGGACCCATCGTCTCTCCAAAGTCGGCCGCCGGGGGACGAATTCCGCTGACAGCGCCAGGTCGCAGAGAGAAAGGTGAGGGGAGCCAGGGCGCACGCGGGGCGTATGGCAGGCGCACGCCGCCGGCATCCGGTACCCCGGACGCGCCGGGGGCCGGGCCGCGTCCCCGACGACGCACCGGCCCGACGACGCACAGGGCCCGGAATCCGTGACCGTACGGATTCCAGGCCCTGTGCAGTGGTTCCCGTCCGACAGCGCGAGGGTTGGGCGCGACAGGACATCGCACCGCCGGACGGAGTCTGTGGGGGAGGAGGCGGGCTCCGCGGTGGGGGAGATGGCTCGCCCTCCCTATTGGGCGAGCACTGCCACCGCACTGGGATCTCCCCATACCGCGGAGCCCGCGCTACCTCTCCGTGCCGGCCGACCACCCCTCAACGGGCCGGCCGGCACGGATGCGCAAGGGAACTGACCTCCCGTCAGCCCTGGCGCAGCTTTTTCCGCGCGCGGATCAGTCCTCGCGCAGCTCGCGGACCTTGGCCTCGACGCGCTTGCCGTAGTCCTGGTCGGCGGCGTGGAAGTGCGCGAGGTTCTTCTCGATCACGTCGTCCCGGCTGACCTGGGAGAGACCGCCGGCGATGTTGTCCACCAGGCGCTTCTTCTCGTCCTGTGACATCAGGCGGTAGAGCTCACCGGCCTGGAAGAAGTCGTCGTCCTTGGTGTGCGCCGGAGCCTCGTGGGTGCCGGTGTAGCCGGTGACGGCGAGCGGGGCGGAGAGCGCCTCGTTCGTCTGGACCGGGCCGCTGTAGGAGTTCGGCTCGTAGTTCTTGGCGTGCCGGTCGTAGCCGTTGGCCGCCATGAGGCCGTCCCGGCCGTAGTTGTTGGCCTGAGTCGCCTTGGGGGCGTTCACCGGCAGCTGGGTGTGGTTGACGCCCAGGCGGTAGCGGTGCGCGTCGGCGTAGGCGAACAGCCGGCCCTGGAGCATCTTGTCCGGGGACGGGCCGATGCCGGGCACGAAGTTGTTCGGCGAGAACGCCGACTGCTCCACCTCGGCGAAGACGTTGTCGGGGTTGCGGTCCAGGACCAGGCGGCCGACCCGCTGCAGCGGGTAGTCGGCGTGCGGCCACACCTTCGTCAGGTCGAACGGGTTGAAGCGGTAGTTCGCCGCCTCGGCCGCCGGCATGATCTGCACGTACAGGGTCCAGGAGGGGTACACGCCCCGCTCGATGGACTGCAGCAGGTCGGTCTGGTGGCTGTTGGGGTCCTTGCCCGCCAGCTCGGCGCCCTGCTCGCTGCTCAGGCTGCGGATGCCCTGGTTCGTCTTGAAGTGGTACTTGACGAAGAAGGCCTCGCCCTTGGCGTTCGTCCACTGGTAGGTGTGCGAGCCGTAGCCGTTCATGTGGCGGTAGGACGCCGGGATGCCGCGGTCGCCCATGAGCCAGGTGATCTGGTGGGTGGCCTCGGGGGCGTGCGCCCAGAAGTCCCAGACGTTGTCCGCCTCCTGCTTGCCCGTGAAGGGGTCGCGCTTCTGCGAGTGGATGAAGTCGGGGAACTTGATCGGGTCCTTGATGAAGAACACCGGGGTGTTGTTGCCGACGAGGTCGTAGTTGCCCTCTTCGGTGTAGAACTTCAGGGCGAAGCCGCGCGGGTCGCGGGCCGCGTCCGGGCCGCCGAGGTTGTCGGCGACGGTCGAGAAGCGGATGAACGTCTCGGTCCGCTTGCCGACGGTGCTCAGGAAGTCGGCCCGGGTGAAGCCGGTGACGTCGTCGGTCACCTCGAAGTAGCCGTACGCGCCGGAGCCACGGGCGTGCACGACACGCTCCGGGATGCGCTCGCGGTTGAAGCGCGCGAGCTTCTCCAGCAGGTGCTGGTCCTGGAGGATGATCGGGCCGCCGACGCCGGCGGTGGAGGAGTTCTGGTTGTCGGCGACCGGGGCGCCGGACTCGGTCGTCAGCGTGGGCTTCGACATGGTGACCTTCCGTACGAGAGCGCGGAAGTTGGCTTCCGCATGTCGGAGCGTAAGAACAGCCCCGACCAAACGTCAACAGTTTGTTGAAACAAACCTGGGGTGGGTGTGCGGGTGGGTATTCCGGACGGCGGCCGTGCCTGGGCGCGACAGGACAGGTGTCGGCGCGGCCACCGCCCGGAAGCGGGTGGGAAGAGCCCTACGCGGCCCGGACCTCGATGAGGACCGGCCGCCGCGTGGAGACGGCTTCCTTGCGGGCCCACTCGGCCGCCGAGCGGAGCTCCGCCGGATCGAGGACGTCGCGGCCCGCACAGCCGTACGCCTCGGCGAGCTTCACGTGGTCGGTGAAGTCGGCCTCGTGGTCGAGTGGGGTGAGCATGATCAGTACGAACGGCACCTCGTGCCGCACCGCGGCCGCCAGTTCCTCGGCCATGTACGGCAGGGCCTGGCCGTCGATGACCGCCACGACCTCGGCATCCGGCTCGCCCCGGGAGTCCAGCGCCTTGCGGACGCCGATCGCGGCGGGCACCTCCCAGCCGGGAGGGCCGCTGCGGGCGTAGCCGCCCGCCGAGCCGCTGATGACATACGGGTCCGGTCCGAAGAGTCCGGCGATCTCCGCCAGGGCCCCGGACACCGGGGCACGCAGGCCGTCGAGGCCGCCGAGGTCCGCCGGGGCGGGCGGTCGCGGCGCCGTACCGCTTACGGATCCGGCCCCAGAGGGCCGCGGGCCGGTCCCGACGCCTCGCTCGGCGTCATACGTGATCTCCGCCGCGGCCAGATCGGCCGGGACATCGATCAGGACCGGTCCGGGGCGGCCCTCCCGTGCGATGCGGAAGGCCTCGCGAAAGGCCCCCGGAATCCGCTCGGGATCCACGATCCGTTCGGCGCGCTTGGTGACCGGACCGGCCAGCCGGATCAGATCCGGCGGCCGGAAGGCCGTGTGGCGCAGCGGGCCGGTCTCCGCCCGGCCGGTGATGCAGACCAGGGGGACGGCGTCCTGCTGGGCCGCGTACAGGCCGGTGACCAGCCGTGCCGCCCCCGGGCCCGCGGGCACCGCGGCGACGCCTGCCCGCTCGTTGGTACGGGTCCAGCCGTACGCCATGTGTGCGGCCGCCTCTTCGCGGCGCACCGGCAGATGCCCGATACCGCCGACCTCCTCCATCGCCGCGTACAGCGGGTGGAGGGCGGCGCCGGGGCAGCCGAAGGCGATGTCGACGCCCTCGTCCTTCATGATCTGGACTGCCGCCCGTATGGCGGGGATCCGCTGCGCCGCCATGGACTCAGCTTTCGGTGGTGTGTCCGGAGAGGCGTTCGACGCCGCGCAGGAGGGCGGAGTGGTCCAGGCCGCCGTCTCCTTGGGCGCGCAGGGAGGCGACGAGGGAGGCGACGACGGTGCCGACGGGGAGGGCCGCGCCGACGGTGCGGGCGGCGTCGGTGACGATGCCCATGTCCTTGTGGTGCAGGTCGATGCGGAAGCCGGGCTTGAAGTCGCGGTTTTTGAAGTTGTCGGTCTTGCGGGCCAGGACGGTGGAGCCGGCCAGGCCGCCGCCCAGGACGTCGAGGGCGGCGGCGAGGTCGACGCCGGACTTCTCCAGGAAGACCACGGCTTCGGCGCAGGCTTGGATGTTGATGGCGACGATGAGCTGGTTGGCGGCCTTGACGGTCTGGCCGGAGCCGTGGGGGCCGCAGAGCACGATGGTCTTGCCGAGGGCTTCGAGGACGGGGCGGGCGGTGTCGAAGTCGTCCTGTTGGCCGCCGACCATGATCGACAGGACGGCTTCGATGGCGCCGGCCTCGCCGCCGGAGACGGGGGCGTCCAGGACGCGGATGCCCTTGTCGGCGGCGGCCTTGGCCAGGTCGATGGAGGTCTGGGGGGTGATCGAGGACATGTCGATCAGCAGGGCGCCGCGCTTGGCGTTGTCCAAGATGCCGTCGGGGCCGTAGGCGATGGCCTCGACCTGCGGGGAGGCCGGGACCATCGTGATGACGATGTCGGCGTCCTTGACCGCTTCGGCGATGGAGCCGGCCGCGGTGCCGCCGTTCTTGGCGAGGCGCTGGAGCTTGTCGGCTTCGAGGGTGTAGCCGGTGACGGTGTAGCCGGCCTTGATCAGGTTCTCGGCCATGGGCGAGCCCATGATGCCCAGCCCGACCCATGCGATCTTGGGGAGATTGCTCATTGGAAATGCCTCTTTCAAGCAGGTGCGTCAGCCGGCAGGTCGGCTGATAGGTCAGGAGGTGGTGGGGGTGGCGGCGCGCAGGGGGGCGGGGAGCCATTCGAAGGCGCCGGCGCTGGGGCCCTCGCCGGGCTTGTACTCCAGGCCGATGAAGCCGTCGTAGCCGGCCTTCCTCAGGCGGTCGATGAGGCCGTCGAAGTCGAGTTCGCCGGTGCCGGGGGCGCCGCGGCCGGGGTTGTCGGCGATCTGCACATGCGCGGTCTTGGCGGTGTAGCGGTCGATGACCTCGTCGAGGTCCTCGCCGTTCATCGACAGGTGGTACAGGTCCATCAGGAACCGGGCGTTGTCCAGCCCGGTCGCCGCGTTGACCGCGTCGATCACCTCGATGGCCCTGGGCGCCGAGACGATCGGGCACCGGGGCGACTCGGGCGCGTTGAGCGCCTCGATCAGCAGCGTCCCGTCGACCTCGCCCACCGCCCGCGCGGCGAAGGCGAGATTGGCCAGCGCCAGCTCGTCCTGCTCCGCGGGGTCCACACCCTCGACGCGGTTGCCGTACAGGGCGTTGAAGGTGGTGCAGCCCAGCGAGGTGGCGAAGGCGATCGCGACCGGCACATTGGCGCGGAAACGCTCCGACTCCTCACCCGGCACCGACAGTGCGCCGCGGTCGGGGCCCGGCAGCCGACCGGCGTAGAAGTTCAGCCCCACCAGCTGCACCCCGGCGTCCTCGAGCGCGACCCGCAACGCATCCAGCTCCGCCTGCTCCGGTACCGGGGCGTCCACCCACGGCCACCACAGCTCCACCGCCGTGAACCCCGCCGCCCGCGCGGCCGCCGGCCGCTCCAGCAACGGAAGCTCGGTGAACAGGATCGACAGATTGACGTTGAAGCGCGTGTCCGT
Source organism: Streptomyces sirii (assembly GCF_045690365.1). Taxonomy (NCBI): domain Bacteria; kingdom Bacillati; phylum Actinomycetota; class Actinomycetes; order Kitasatosporales; family Streptomycetaceae; genus Streptomyces; species Streptomyces sirii. The sequence goes on from NZ_CP147982.1 coordinate 7,271,944, forward strand.
GAAACCCATAAAGGCCGGCGCTCCTTCCGGATAGTGGAACTGTTTTTCTGCTTAATGGAACATTGCCTGGCGGGTTCCGAGGCTGTCAAGGGGGCCCCGGGGCAATTTCTGGTGGCCGGGCCGAACCGCGCGTAGGTTGAGCGGCGTGCGATTGAGAGTTGAGTTCACGACGGAGCCGTTCGACCTGGATGAGGCGCCGGCGCATGCGGTGGTGGCGCGCGACATCGTCACCGGCGCCGAGCTGGACGCCGTCGATGTCGGTCCGTTCGGCAATACGGCCGAGGGCGACGCCGATCAGGTGCTCGGTGCGGTGTCCGCGCTGCTGCGCGAAACCCTGCGGGCGGGCGCCACCCGGGTCTCCCTGCAGGTCAACGTGATCGGGGAGGCCGCGCGGGGCGAGGGGGACGCGACGTGACCGAGCCTGCCGACCACCCGTTCGTCCAGGCGGTCAAGCCGCTGGTGGACGCCATGGGTGGACAGATGGTCGCGCCGGACCTGGCCCAGGGCGACGATGTCGTGCTGGCCTGGGAGGGGCAGGAGCGGGTCGCCGTACGGCTCCCGCATCTGTCGGATTCGCTCGACCACATCTTGGCCGAGCTGGAGCGCCGGCACGGTATGCCGCTGGCCGAGCTGGACCGCAAGACCAAGCAGTCGGTGGTGCGGATTCTGGAGGCCCGCGGGGCCTTCTCGGTCCGGCACGGCGTCGAGACGGTCGCGGGTGCCCTCGGCGTCAGCCGCTTCACCGTCTACAACTATCTGAACAGGGAGAATGCCGCGAAGGGCGCCGACTGAGGCGATCCGGACGAAGAGTCCCCCGACTGCCGAAGCCGCCGTCCCGCATCACCTGGACGGCGGCTTTTGTGTCACCGACTTTTCAACAAAGTGTTGACGTGATGTTGCCGGAGGTCTTAGCTGTTTCCAGCCAACCAGAGCTGTCCAGCACCAGGCCACGGAGGCTTCCCGTGTCTTCGAGCAAGACCCCGGGGCTCACCCGGTTCAACACCGCCGACGACAGTGCGGCACGGGCCGCACTGCACGAGGTGTGTGCCAGCCGGGCATGGGGGAACAAGGTTCTCGCCCAGCGCCCCTACGCCACCACCGACGCCCTGTTCGCCGCCAGCGACGCCGCCATGGCCGAGCTGACCGCACAGGACCTGGCCGAGGCGATGGCCGGGCACCCGCCCATCGGCCGGCCGAAGCCGGGGGACCCGACCTCGAACCGCGAGCAGAGCGGGATGGCCGGCGCCTCCGACGAGCTCAAGGCGGAGATGCTCGAACTCAACCTGGCCTACCAGGAGAAGTTCGGCCATGTCTTCCTGATCTGTGCCTCCGGCCGTACCGGAGAGCAGATGCGCGATGCGGTCCGTAACCGGATCGACAACACGCCGGAACAGGAACGAGAGATCGTTCGCGTGGAGCTCGGCAAGATCAACCGGATTCGCCTGACCCGCATCGCGGAGCACGCGGAAGGAGACGCAGCATGAGCAGCGAGACGGCTGCACCGACGTCGGTGTCCACGCACATCCTGGACACCAGCGTGGGCCGCCCCGCGGAGGGCGTCGCCCTCACGCTCTCGGTGCGCTCCGGCGGCGACGGTGCCTGGACCGCCCACGGCGCGTCCAAGACCGACGCGGACGGGCGCTGCAAGGATCTGCCGGCGCTGCCGGAGGGCACCACCCACGTACGCCTCGACTTCGCCGTCGAGGAGTACTTCGTCGCAGAAGAGCACAGCACACACCAGCAAGCCGAGGAACAGCAGGACGCCCCCCGCGTAAGGGACAGCGGAGCTTTCTTCCCGGAGGTGGCAATCACCTTTGCCGTCAAGCCGGGCGAGCACTACCACGTACCGCTGCTGCTCAACCCGTTCGGCTACTCCGTATACCGAGGGAGCTAGCACCGACATGCCCACGATTCTCGGCCAGAACCAGTACGGCAAAGCGGAAAACCGCGTCGTCAAGATCGTTCGCGATGGCGACACCCACCACATCAAGGACCTGAACGTCTCCGTCGCCCTCTCCGGCGACCTGGAGGAGGTCCACCTCTCCGGCTCCAACGCCCACTGCCTGCCCACCGACACGACCAAGAACACCGTGTACGCCTTCGCCAAGGAGTACGGGATCGAGTCGGCCGAGCAGTTCGGCATCCACCTGGCCCGGCACTTCGTGACCAGCCAGGAGCCGATCAAGCGGGCGCGGATCCGGATCGAGGAGTACGCCTGGGAGCGGATCGAGACCTCCGACGCCAACTCCCGCTTCATCGGCGCCGAAGAGGTCAAGCACTCCTTCGTCCGCCAGGGCCAGGAGACCCGGCTCACCGAGATCGTCTACGACGGTGAGCAGTGGCAGGTCATCTCCGGTCTGAAGGACCTCGTGGTGATGAACTCCACCAACTCGGAGTTCTGGGGCTACATCAAGGACAAGTACACGACGCTGAAGGAGGCCTACGACCGCATCCTCGCCACGCAGGTATCCGCCCGCTGGCGGTTCAACTGGACCGACGACGAGCAGCGGATGCCCAACTGGGAGCGTTCGTACGAGCAGGTGAAGAAGCACATGCTGCAGGCCTTCGCCGAGACCTACAGCCTCTCCCTCCAGCAGACCCTGTACCAAATGGGTTCGCGCATCATCAACAACCGCTCCGAGATCGACGAAGTGCGGTTCTCCCTCCCGAACAAGCACCACTTCCTGGTGGACCTGGAGCCGTTCGGGCTGAAGAACGACAACGAGGTCTACTACGCGGCGGACCGCCCGTACGGCCTGATCGAAGCCACTGTCCTGCGCGACGGTGTCGAAGCCCGGATCCCGGTGGATCTGACGAACCTCTGAGCGCCTTTGACGCCACGCCGTGCCTCGCGTCCCCTCCTCACCCGACAGCGGGGAGGGGGCGCGGATCCTGAGGGGAACGACCCATGGCACAGCCATCGCACGACCCGCACCACCTTCCGTCCCCGGTCCACCCGGTGGACGAAAAGCCGGCGGCCAAGCGGCTCGTCCCTGCCGCGCTCCAGCACATCGCCGCGATGTACGCCGGTGTCGTCACCCCTCCGCTCATCATCGGCCAGGCCGTCGGCCTGGACGCCGCGGGCCGCACCCGGCTGATCGCCGCCGGCCTGCTCGTCGCCGGGCTCGCCACGCTCCTGCAGACGCTCGGCATCCGTCGCTTCGCCGGCAACCGGCTGCCGTTCGTCAACGCGGCCAGCTCCGCCGGAATCACCCCGATGCTCGCCATCGCCGAGACCACCGCGAAGGGCCATCAACTCCCCGCCATCTACGGGGCGGTCATGGTCGCCGGAGTCTTCTGCCTCGCGATCGGTCCGTTCTTCGGGAGACTGCTGCGCTACTTCCCGCCGCTGGTCACCGGCGTCGTCATCACCCTCATCGGGGTCACCCTGATGCCCGTGCCGGTCGGTTGGGCGCAGGGCGGCGACGAGCACGCCGCCGACTTCGGCGCCATGCCGAACCTGGCGCTCGCCGCCTTCACCCTCGTGGTGATCCTGCTCGTCCAGCGCTTCACCCAGGGCTTCGTCAAGCAGATCGCCCTGCTGATCGGCCTGGTCGTCGGCACCGTCGCCGCGATCCCCTTCGGGATGGCGAGCTTCGACGGGCTGCGCTCGGCCCCGGTCGCCGCGCTGCCCACCCCGTTCTCCTTCGGCGCGCCGGAGTTCCAGCCGGCCGCGATCCTCTCGCTGTGCCTGGTGATGCTGGTGCTGATGACGGAGTCGTCGGCCGGCATGCTCGCCCTCGGTGAGATCTGCGACCGCCCCACCACCAGTGCCACCATCACCCGCGGACTGCGCACCGACGGCCTGGCCACCCTGCTCGGCCCCGTCTTCGGCGGCTTCCCGACCAGCGCCTTCGCGCAGAACGTCGGAGTGGTCTCGCTGACGAGGGTACGCAGCCGCTATGTCGTCGCACTCGCCGGCGGCACGCTCCTGGTCCTCGGTGCCTTCCCCGTCCTGGGCGCCGTGGTCTCGCTGGTGCCGATGCCGGTCCTCGGCGGTGCGGGTATCGTCCTGTTCGGCTCGATCGCGGTCAGCGGTATCCGTACGCTCGCCGAGGCCGGGCTCGACGACAGCTCCAACATCATCCTGGTGGCCGTGTCGCTCGGCGCCGGCATCATCCCGCTTGCCGCGCCGACCTTCTACGCGGACTTCCCCGCCTGGGCGCAGACCGTACTCGGCTCCGGGATCAGTGCCGGTGCCCTGGCCGCGGTCCTGCTCAATCTGTTCTTCCACCATCTCGGCACCCGGAGCCATTCGACGGTTCCGGCACTCAAATCCTCCTAGGGTCCTGCCGTGCCCGCCCCCGAGCTCCCAGACTCGTTCGAGCAAGGGGGAGCCCCATCGCCACCACAGAGAAGAGGAAGCACGATGGCACCATCGGCAGCCCAGCGCGTCGTCATCGAGAACTGTGCGATCGCGACCGTCGACGCCCAGGACACCGAGTACGCCTCCGGATACCTCGTCGTCGCCGACAACAAGATCGAGTCGATCGGCGCCGGCAAGGCCCCCGAGGGCCTGGAGAACGTGGTACGTCGCATCGATGCCACCGGCCACCTGGTGACTCCGGGTCTGGTCAACACCCACCACCACTTCTACCAGTGGATCACCCGCGGGCTGGCCACCGACCACAACCTCTTCAACTGGCTGGTGGCGCTCTACCCGACCTGGGCGCGCATCGACGAGCAGATGGTGCACTCGGCCGCGCAGGGCTCGCTGGCGATGATGGCCCGCGGCGGTGTCACCACCGCGATGGACCACCACTACGTCTACCCCAAGGGCTCCGGCGACCTGTCGGGCGCCATCATCAAGGCCGCCTCCGACATGGGCGTCCGCTTCACCCTGGCCCGCGGCTCCATGGACCGCAGCGAGAAGGACGGCGGTCTGCCGCCGGACTTCGCCGTGGAGACCCTCGAAGGCGCGCTGGCCGGCACCGAGGAGACCGTCAACAAGCACCACGACGCCTCCTTCGACGCGATGACCCAGGTCGCCGTCGCCCCCTGCTCGCCCTTCTCCATCTCCACCGAGCTGCTCCGGCAGGGCGCGGAGCTCGCCCGCCGGCTCGGCGTGCGGATGCACACGCACGGCTCGGAGACGGTCGAGGAGGAGAAGTTCTGCCACGAGCTGTTCGGCATGGGCCCGACCGACTACTTCGAGTCCACCGGCTGGCTGGGCGAGGACGTGTGGATGGCGCACTGCGTCCACATGAACGACTCCGACATCGCGGCCTTCGCCCGGACGAAGACCGGTGTCGCGCACTGCCCGTCGTCCAACGCGCGACTGGCCGCCGGCATCGCCCGGGTCCCCGACATGCTCGCCGCCGGCGTCCCGGTCGGCCTCGGCGTCGACGGCACCGCCTCCAACGAGTCCGGCGAACTCCACACCGAGCTGCGCAACGCGCTGCTGATCAACCGCCTCGGTGCGCACCGCGAAGCCGCGCTCAACGCCCGCCAGGCACTGCGCCTGGGGACCTACGGTGGTGCGCAGGTCCTCGGCCGTGCCACCCAGATCGGCTCCCTGGAGCCGGGCAAGCTCGCCGACCTGGTGCTGTGGAAGCTGGACACGCTCGCCCACGCCTCCATCGCCGATCCGGTGACCGCCCTCGTCTTCGGGGCCGCGGCTCCGGTCACGCTCTCCCTCGTCAACGGCAAGCCGGTCGTCGAGAACGGCCGTCTGCTGCACGCCGACGAGGACGCCATCGCCCGCACCACGCGGGCCGAGGCGCAGCGTCTGGCCCGTATCGCCGCCGAGGGCTGACCCCCGCGGCGCGGCACACGCGGCCGACGCAGCTCACAGACTCGGCCGGGAGGGACGGCTCCCGGCCGGGCTTGTGGATCCGAGCGGGATCCACAAGCGCCGGACCCCGGGGGTGCGGGATCGATCCTGTACCCCCGGGCCGCCGGCCCTCCCCACCGTCGTCCACGCGCCACAAGCGCGCCTTCCCGCAGCATCGCCCACCAGGCGTCTTCTCGTACCACGCACCACATGGCAAGACCTCCGTGACAGCCTCGCACTCGCCGGCCCCCGGTGACGCAGAAATCGAAGGAGGCCCGCAGTGGCCGCAACTCCCGGGCAGACCCTGGAGGAGGACCGGAAGCATCCGGTCGACGAGACCCTCCCGCCCTTCAAGATGTTCACCAGCGGCCTGCAGCACGTGGCCGCGATGTACGCGGGTGTGGTGGCCCCGCCGATGATCGTGGGGCCGGCCTGCGGGCTGAGCGCCACCGAGACCGCGTTCCTGATGGGCGCGAGCCTGTTCACCGCGGGCATCGCCACCCTCCTGCAGACCCTCGGCTTCTGGAAGGTCGGCGCGAAGCTCCCCTTCGTCAACGGCGTCTCGTTCGCCGGCGTCACCCCCATGGTCGCCATCGGCAAGGCCCAGAGCCCCGACAACGCGCTGCCGATCATCTTCGGTGCGGTGATCGTCGCCGGTGTGCTCGGCTTCTTCGTCGCCCCCTACTTCTCCAAGCTCGTACGCTTCTTCCCGCCGGTGGTCACCGGCACCGTCATCACCCTCATCGGTGTCTCGCTGCTGCCCGTCGCGTTCAACTGGTCCCAGGGAGGCAACTCCCAAGCCCCCGACTACGGTTCCCTGACGAACATCGGAATGGCCGCGCTGACCTTTCTGATCGTTCTGGTGCTGCGCCGGGTGCTGCGCGGCTTCCTCCAGCAGATCGCCATCCTGCTCGGCCTGATAGCCGGCACCCTGATAGCGATCCCCGTCGGCATCACCCACTTCTCCGCCCTCGCCGAGGCGGATCTGATCGGCTTCCCGACGCCCTTCCACTTCGGCGCCCCGCAGTTCGAGATCGCCGCGATCGTCTCCATGTGCATCGTGATGCTGGTCTGCATGACCGAGTCGACCGCCGACATGCTCGCTCTCGGCAAGATCGTCGACCGGCCGGCAGACGAGCGCACGATCGAGGGCGGACTGCGCGCCGACACCCTCGGCACCGCCATCAGTCCGCTGTTCAACGGCTTCGCCAACAGCGCCTTCGCGCAGAACATCGGCCTGGTCGCGATGACCAAGGTCCGCAGCCGCTACGTCGTGGCCACCAGCGGTCTGATCCTGATCGTGCTGGGCCTGTGCCCGGTGGCCGCCTCGGTCATCTCGCTGGTCCCGCTGCCCGTCCTGGGCGGTGCCGGCATCGTGCTCTTCGGTTCGGTGGCCGCCAGCGGCATCCAGACGCTGGCCACCGCCGCGATGGAGAAGGGCGACAACGCCCTGATCGTCGCGGCCTCCGTCGGCGTCGGCCTGATCCCGATCGCCGCGCCGGACTTCTACCACCACCTCCCCAAGGACCTGCTGGTCGTCCTGGACTCCGGCATCAGCACCGGCTGCCTGGTCGCCATCGCCCTCAACCTCGCCTTCAACCACTTCGGCGGAAAGGCGGCCGGGGAGGGGGCTGACGGGGAGACCGCTGACGGGAGTACGGCGGAAGGCCGACCGGCGGCCGACGGGGAGACGGCCGGGGCGACGCCCGCCGACGGCCCCGCCGACCCGCACATCCCCCAGCAGCCCGACCGCGGCGCCGTGGACGACAGCGGCGAGCCGGCGGCCACCCCCGCCCACTGAGGCACGGAGGCACTGAGGCACGAACACCGCCTGCGCCTGGCAACGGCCCGTAGGGGAGCGCAACTGCTGCTCCCGTACGGGCCGTTGGGCATGCGGCGCCCGGTGTGGCCGGGGCGCGGGCGGCGGGTCAGTCGATGTGGAAGCTCTCCCCGTAGACCTTCCAGTCCAGCGGAGTGTGCAGATCCAGGTTGCCGTTCCTGAGGAACACCCGCTGCGCGGTGTCGACCCGGCTGGTGTCGCTGTGCGCCTCCTCCTGCTTCATCGCCCAGACCCGGGCGTCGAGGAAGGCGTTGAGGTAGGTCTTCTCGTCCCCGCCCTGGGCCGGCGGCTTCGCCTTGGCCAGGGCGCGCTTGCGGATGCCGGAGAAGCTGGTCTTGTCGTCCCCGTCGCCGTGCATCACGATCGCGTCGTAGTACGCGAACTGGCCCAGCACGCCGATGCCGTCGGCCTTGCCCTGCTTGACCGCGGGGTTGAAGTAGACCCGGTCCCGCTCGTCGTTCTGGGCCTTTTGGAACGCGGGGTCCTGGGCGGCCTTCCGCCAGTCCTCGGGGTAGTCGGGGTCCAGCCCCTCGTGCGAGTCGCCGCCGTCCACCTCGCGCAGCGCGGGGAGGTACTTGGCGAGGACGTTGCCGGGCTTGCGCTGGGTGTAGAGCTCGACGAGCTCCAGCATGTCGTGGGTGCCGGAGCAGAAGCCGATGATGCCGCCGGTGTAACCGCGGCCGTCGCCGATGTCCTCGATGTACTTGTACTGGGCCTTCCAGTCCAGCGAGGAGTTCTCCGCACTGGAGACCAGCCGCATGGCGATCTCCTTCTTGGCCGGGTCGTCCAGGCCCGTCGCGGCCCGCAGGGTGTGCGGCGCGGAGCCGGTGGCGGCCGGTCGCGGGTGCTGCGCCGGGCCCGCCGTGGCGGCGACGGCGGTGACCGGTACGGCGAGCAGCGCCAGGCCCAGCGCGATGCGGGTGGCGGTCTTGGGCAGGGCCGTGCCTATCGATCGGGTGCGCATGGAGTCAGCCTCCAGTTCGGAGCGAGCCGTGGGGGATTCCCCAATCGTTAGGAAGCTTTCCTACCAGACTCCGGGTGCGGCGTATACCCGTCGGGCCGAGGCCGCGCGGGCCGGTCGGCAGGGCGGGACGGGGCCACGAGTCGGCCCAACTCATCGGTCCCGGACCGCGGTTGCTCGGTCCAGCAGCCTGCCCAGCAGCTCACGGATGCCCGGACCCGGATCGAAGTCCGGGACGGGGAAGGCGAGTTGGTGGAACACCACGCCGTCCATGTAGTCGAAGAGAATCTCGCAGTGCCGGCGCGGAACCGGCGAACCGAAGCGCTCCAGCCAGTCCGCACCCCAGTCGACGACGCCCTCGCGACCTCGGGTGAGCGCCGGGCGGAGCTCGGGCCGGGCCGTGGACTCCAGGTAGAGGGCGAAGCGGGCGGCGGTCCTGGCCTGCTCGGGCCCGGTCGCGTACCGCAGGAACCGGCTGACGGCATCGGCCAGTTCACCGATGTCGGCGGGGGCGACCTCCGCGGCGAAGGCCTCCCAGTCGCGGCGCTCCAGCGCCTGGAGGTGGTCGACGAGGCCGTCGATCAGTGCCGCCCGGTTGCGGAAGTAGTTCGACGTGGTGCCGGTCGGGACCCCGGCCGCGGCGTCCACGGCCTGATAGGTCAACCGCCGCGCGCCCTCGCCCCCCAGGACCTGGATCGCCGCGTCCAGGACCTGCTCCCGCCGTCGTGCCACTGCGTCTGCCTCTCTCGTCGCACCCGTTCGCACTACGTTTATAGTGCCGACCCACTGTAAACACAGTTCCGTGCGGCGCCGTCCGGCCGGCTCGCGCCACCGCGCCCGTGACGAAACGCCCGAAGGGCCCTCCGCAGCGCGACCCGGCGCTACGCAAGGGCCCTTCGGGCTCGATGGACGGACGTCAGCCCAGCAGCTCGTACGCCGGGAGGGTCAGGAAGTCGGCGTAGTCCGCGTCCAGGGAGACCTTCAGCAGCAGGTCGTGGGCCTGCTGCCACTTGCCGGCGGCGAAGGCCTCCGCGCCGGCCTCGGTGCGGATCGCGGCCAGTTCCTCCGCGGCGACCTTGCGGACCAGATCCGCGGTGGCCTTCTCGCCGTTCTCGAAGACCACGCCGGCGTCCACCCACTGCCAGATCTGGGAGCGGGAGATCTCGGCGGTGGCGGCGTCCTCCATGAGGCCGAAGATGGCGACGGCGCCCAGGCCGCGCAGCCAGGCCTCGATGTAGCGGGTGCCGACCTGCACGGCGTCGACCAGGCCCTGGTAGGTGGGCTTGGCGTCCAGGGAGTCGATGGCGATGAGGTCGGCGGCGGCCACCGAGACGTCCTCGCGCAGGCGGTCCTTCTGGTTCGGCTTGTCGCCCAGGACCGCGTCGAAGGAGGCGCGGGCGATCGGGACCAGGTCGGGGTGGGCGACCCAGGAGCCGTCGAAACCGTCGCCGGCCTCACGGTCCTTGTCGTTCTTGACCTTGGCCAGGGCCTGCTCGTTGGCCTCGGGGTCCCGGCGGTTGGGGATGAAGGCCGCCATACCGCCGATCGCGTGTGCACCGCGCTTGTGGCAGGTGCGGACCAGGAGTTCGGTGTAGGCGCGCATGAACGGGGCCGTCATCGTCACCGCGTTGCGGTCGGGCAGGACGAACTTGGCGCCGCCGTCGCGGAAGTTCTTGACGATGGAGAACAGGTAGTCCCAGCGGCCGGCGTTCAGGCCCGAGGCGTGGTCGCGCAGCTCGTAGAGGATCTCCTCCATCTCGTAGGCCGCGGTGATGGTCTCGATCAGGACCGTGGCGCGGATGGTGCCCTGCGGGATGCCGACGTAGTCCTGCGCGAAGACGAAGATGTCGTTCCAGAGGCGGGCCTCCAGGTACGACTCGGTCTTCGGGAGGTAGAAGTACGGGCCCTTGCCGAGGGCGAGCAGACGCTTGGCGTTGTGGAAGAAGTACAGGCCGAAGTCGACCAGGGCGCCGGGGACCGGACGGCCCTCGAACTGCAGGTGGCGCTCCTCCAGGTGCCAGCCGCGCGGGCGCATCACGACGGTCGCGAGCTCCTCGGCGGGCTTGAGGGCGTAGGACTTACCGGACCTGGGGTCGGTGAAGTCGATCCGGCGCTCATAGGCGTCGATCAGGTTGAGCTGGCCCGTGACGACGTTCTCCCAGGTGGGAGCGGAGGCGTCCTCGAAGTCGGCGAGCCAGACCCTGGCACCCGAATTGAGCGCGTTGATGGTCATCTTGCGGTCGGTGGGGCCGGTGATCTCCACCCGGCGGTCGTTGAGCGCAGCCGGCGCCTCGGCGACCCGCCAGCTGTCGTCGGCGCGGATCCGCGCGGTCTCCGGGAGGAAGTCCAGCGTGCTGGTCCGGGCGATCTCGGCGCGGCGCTCGGCGCGGCGGGCGAGCAGTTCGTCCCGGCGAGGGGTGAACCGGCGGTGCAGCTCGGCGACGAAGGCGAGCGCGACGTCGGTCAGGACCTCGCCCTGCCGATCCGGGGTGTGGGCGGGGTCGACTTCGGCGATGGCCAGCGGGGACGGCGCTGGTGCGGACATGAGCTGTCACTCCATTCAGCGGCGGTGCCTGGCGGCCGCCGGTGCGTCGAGCGGCACGGGGTGCCGCGGGCTCCGAGAAACGGTCGCGGGCGCCGTCTGGGTTCAGGGCGCTTCTGACCAGTGGAGACTAGTTTCCTTATTGCGGAACTTCAATGGTTTGTTGATGTCGAGATTCTCTGGGTCGACAGAAGTGGTGATCGATTGGCTCTCGGTGCCACCTCGGTCACTCTCCATTACGCCCGATCCGTCGCCGCAGGGGCGCCGACCGGCCTCGCGTCGGGCCGGTTCCGGCCCCGCGTCCGCCCCCCGTCGGCCCGGCCGGGTGTCACTCCAACCGGTGCAGGTCCTCCGGCGTGTCGATGTCGTACGGCTCGGCGATGTCGGCGCACTCCACCAGGGTGAGGGCGTCGGCGTGCTCCTGGAGGTAGGCGCGGGCGCCGCGATCGCCCTGTGCGCTCGCCGCGATGGCCGGCCAGCGGTCGGCGCCGAAGAGGGCCGGATGACCGCGGCGGCCGTCGTATGCCGCGGAGGCGAGCGAGCCGCGGCCCTCGTACGCGGCCAGCACCCGTGCCACCGCCGCGGCGCCGATGCCCGGTTGGTCCACCAGGGACACCACGACCGCGTCCGCGCCCGAATCGGCCAGCGCGGCGAGGCCCACGCGGAGCGAGGAGCCCATGCCCTGCGCCCAGTCCGGATTGTCCGAGGTGCCGTACACCGAGAGCTCGGCTCGCGCGCGTACGGAATCGGCGGCCGCGCCCAGCACGATGTGCACCGGGTCGCAGCCGCCGTCCCGTAGGGCGCGTGCGGCGTGCTCGACCAGCGGCCGTCCCCGGTGGTCGAGCAACGCTTTGGGCCGGCCCCCCAGGCGCCGCCCGCCGCCCGCGGCGAGCAGCAGGCCGGCCACCCTCCCCTCGGGCCGCGTCGAGGCTGCCGGGACTCCCGGGTCGCCTGTTCCTCCCGGGGGTGCCGGCGGTGTCGGTGGTGCGGGTGGTGTCGGTGCCATGAGGACTGCTTACCTCATGGCACCGCGTGGCGCGGCCCGTTGGTCAGGCCGCGTCGTCGGACGCCCGCGGGCGGGGGATGTTCGGCCGGAACCGCTCCCGCAGATGATGTGTGCGCTCCTCCACGCGGCCCCGCTCGGCGACGTAACGGTGTATGTGCTCCAAGGTGATCTCCGACGCATCGGACAGTCCGTACGCGCGGCAGATGAGCTGTACGACGCTGACGCCGTGGCGGTCGGGACCGGTGCCGGGGCCGGTGTCGGGCTCCATGGCGTTCTCCGATTCAGTGATATGCCGGATATTTTCCTTGGAGTGAAGAATGCTCCACTCTGCCCCCGCATACGCATCGGTTTCCGTACGCCCATGCCAACGGGTGCCGGTGGGAACGCACGTGCTGACGCATGATCAGGCGACCGCCCGGGCATCGCGGGGGCGTGCGCCGGTGGTCGGGAGGTGGCCCGGAAAGGCAGTCAAATCCGGGCGCGAAACCGGCTCTTCGGACATGCGTGACGTACGTCCACCGGCGATGTCACGGTGCGGCGCCTGGCCGGATAAGGTTCTGCCCCGTTGCGGACAACATGGCTCCCCGCCCATCTGGCGGGCGGAGCCGTACTTCTGAGTCGGGGGACGTCGTGGTGAACAGTGTGGGCTCTTCCGGGATTTTCCAGCCGCTGGAAGGCGACGACCCGCGGTCGATCGCGGGTTACCGTCTCACGGCGAAGCTCGGCGCCGGCGGCATGGGCAAGGTGTATCTCTCCTACACGCCCGGCGGCCGCCCGGTGGCCATCAAGGTGATCCGCCCCGAGTTCAGCGAGGACAACGAGTTCCGGCGCCGCTTCAAGCAGGAAGTGCAGTCCGCGCAGCGGGTGCAGGGACTGTTCACCGCGCCGGTCATCGACAGCGACGCCGAGGGCACCAGCCCCTGGCTCGCCACCGCCTACGTCCCCGGTCCCTCGCTGGCCGCGGCGGTCGCCGAGCACGGTCGGCTCCCGGTCCCCACCGTGCTGCTGCTGGTCGCCGGGATCGCCGAGGCGCTGCAGGTCATCCACGGCGCCGGCATCGTGCACCGCGACCTGAAGCCGTCCAACGTGCTGCTGGCCGCCGACGGCCCGCGCGTCATCGACTTCGGCATCGCGCGCGCCGCCGACGCCACGTCCCTGACCAGCAGTGGCGTCACCGTGGGCACCCCCACCTTCATGGCGCCCGAGCAGGCCGCCGGCAGCACCATCACCCCCGCCACCGACGTCTTCGCGCTCGGCCAGGTCGCGGCGTACGCGGCCATCGGCACCCCGGCGTTCGGCGAGGGCACCTCGCACGGGGTGCTCTACCGCATCGTCCACGAGGAGCCGGATCTGTCCGGACTGCCCGAGGAGCTGCGGGAGTTGGTCACCCGATGCCTGGCCAAGGACGCCTCGGAGCGGCCGTCCGTCTCGGAGGTCATCGAGCTGTGCGGGGCGGCCTCCGGCCAGACGCAGCTGCGCCGCCCCGAGGAGTGGCTGCCCACCGCCGTGGCCGCGGACATCACCACGCGTGCCGCGGCGCCGGCGCCCGCGCAGACGCCGCCGCCCCCGCTGGAGGCGCCCACCGCGGGCGCACCGGCCCAGCCGCCGACCGCGCCCGCGCAGCCGCCCACCCAGCCCGTGCAGCCGCCGTCCGCCCCGGCCGTCCCGCCGGTGGCCACCGAGCTGAACCACCCGCAGACCCCGCCGCCCGGCTTCGGGCCCGCGGCCTACGCGCCGACCGTCGGCGCCACCGCACAGAGCGCGCCGATGAACGCCGGCCCGGCGGCCGCCACCGGCCCGACGGCGACCGGCCCCACCGCGGCCTACCCCGCCGCCGTGGCGCCGGCCCCCGAGCCGCCGAAGAAGAAGCGCAAGGGGCTGATCACCGCTCTGGTGCTGGTCGGCCTGCTGGCCTTCGCGGGCGCCGGCGGCGGTGTCGTCTACACCTTCATGAAGGACAACGGCAAGAAGACCAACGACCAGGCCGCCGACGGCAAGAAGGGGAAGAACAGCGCCGCGTCGCCGACGCCCGCGGGGGACCCGACGGCGACCCCCGGCGGCGATGAGAGCAACGCCCCCGCCGCCCCCGCGCAGGACCCGACTCCGGTCGACTACAAGGGCATCAACCTGCCCGACGAGTACCACCTGTCGATGGCCGACGAGCCGGTGCAGCCGAGCAACTCGGACACCGACACCGACGTCGACTTCTCGTACGACGACAACAGCTACTCGGACGACCAGGTCGCCACCGAGAACGGCAAGCTGGTGCTGCTCACCCCCGGCCAGGAGGGCTCGCTCGAAACGTGCCGCAGCGAGACCCGGTTCACCGAGACCATCCTGACCAAGCAGCTCTCCAAGGGCGCGCAGATGTGCCTGACCACCGACTACGGCCATGTCGCCCTGATCACCTTCAAGGGCTACGCGCCGAAGTCGGACCCCAGCAGCTACATGACCGTCGACGTACGGGTGTGGCGCAACGCGGTGCAGCCCAAGGAGAACTCCTGAGCGTTGAGAGTTGAGTGCTGAGTGCTGAGTGCTGAGTGCTGAGTGCTGAGTGCTGAGCGCGGGGCTGTGGGCCCTGGGCGGGCGCTGAGCCCGGGGCGCGCCGAGGGCGATACGCCCCGCCGCGCCTGCGGCACACCACCAGCCCCCCAGTTCCCTAAGGGATGCGCCCCCGGCAGGCCGTATACGGCCTGCCGGGGGCGCATCCCTTAGGGGGTGCCGCGCACATGTACCCGCCCACCCCCCGTAGGGGGGTGGGCGGGAGGGAAAAAACAAGAGGGGAGGCACGCGACAGCCAACCCCCACCACGACCCCGTTCCCCCCGGAACAGCCTGGCGGCTCCCCCCGGAATGACCTGGCGGTTCGCCCTGGAACGACCTGTCCACGCGCCCCGGAGCAACCCGATGGTTCGCCCCGCAGCGCCCCCGCGGCCGCCTCCCCGACGATCCCGCGGCCCACCCCGGAACAACCCGGTGATCGGATTTTTTCGCTCTCCGTATGGCGCGGGCAGCGCAGAGTGGCGTTAACTGTCCCGCATTGCGGAGGGGCAACGGCCATGGAGGACGCCGTCGTTGTGGAACAGCTGCAGAAGTATCGACGAGTGACCGGGGTCGACGGCGACCCGCGGGTCCAGGAGCTGCGCGGGGCGGTGGCCCGGCTGCGCCGCCAACTGGCCGTGCTCCCGGCGGAGTTGCCGGACCGGGCGGCCGCCGATGACGAGCTGGCCGCACTGGATGCGATGGTCAGTCACGGGCTGCCGGAGGTGCCCCGGCTGCGCCGTTCGCTGCTGCTGATCGCCGGGGCGGTCGGCTCGGTGAGCGCGCTGTCGCCCGCGCTCACCGAGGTGCGCGAGCGCATCGACTGCTTCGGGGAGCTGCCGCGCGCCCGGTGACCGGGAGCGCGCGGCGGCTACGCCGGCGTCTGGTTCGCCAGTGCCACCGACAGCTGCGCCGCGACGTCCTGCAGGATCGGCACGATCTTGTCCGTGGCGGCCTCCGTCACGCGCCCCGTCGGGCCGGAGATGGAGATCGCCGCCGAGGTGGGGGAGTTGGGCACGGGTACCGCGAGGCAGCGGACGCCGATCTCCTGCTCGTTGTCGTCGACGGCGTAGCCGAGCCGGCGGACGTCGGAGAGCGCCTCCAGGAAGTGTTCCGGGTCGGTGATCGTCTTCTCGGTCGCGGCGGGCATGCCCGTACGGCCGAGCAGCGCGCGCACCTCCTCCGGCGGGTGGTCGGCGAGCAGGGCCTTTCCGACGCCGGTGGAGTGCGGCAGCACCCGGCGGCCGACCTCGGTGAACATCCGCACCGCGTGCCGGGAGGGCACCTGGGCGACGTACACGATCTCGTCGCCGTCGAGAAGCGCCATATTGGCCGTCTCGCCGGTCTCCTCCACCAGGCGGGCCAGATACGGCCGGGCCCAGGTCCCCAGCAGCCGTGAGGCGCTCTCGCCGAGCCGGATCAGCCGCGGGCCGAGCGCATAGCGGCGGTTGGGCTGCTGGCGTACGTAGCCGCAGGCGACGAGCGTGCGCATCAGGCGGTGGATGGTAGGCAGCGGCAGTCCGCTGCTGGCGGACAGCTCGCTCAGGCCGACCTCGCCGCCGGCGTCGGCCATCCGCTCCAGCAGGTCGAAGGCGCGCTCGAGGGACTGGACGCCGCCGCTGGCGCCTGCGGGCTTGGCTTCGGCGGCGGAGGTGCTGGCGCTGGACGGCGGCACGGCGCGTTCCTTTCGGGGCGGGGCGGATCGGTCTCGGCTGGGGCTTGCGGGCGCCGGGCCCGACCGGAGCAGCCTACCGGTCCCCCTACGTTGACACACGGTCTCTCGCACACTCGTTCGCGCCGGTCAGGCCCTCTTTGTCCCAGGGCGCGAGACGTCGGTCAAGCTCCTAGCCGCGATCCCTTGACGGTGCCAGTGGCCGTAGCTACGTTCTGCTGCGCGAAACCTACTGTCCATTCTGTGGAATCCTCCAAATTGCTGGAGCGTCATGCGCATTCTCGTCATGAACCCGAACACCACGGCTTCCATGACCGACTCGATCCGCGCCACCGCCACCGCGGCGGCCGCCCCGGGCACCGAGATCATCGCCACCGAACCCCTGTGGGGCCCGGAGTCCATCGAGGGGCACTTCGAGGGTTATCTCAGCGCCGCGGCCGTGCTGGACCGGCTCGCCACTCTCGACACCGCCTTCGACGCGCTGGTCATGGCCGGTTTCGGCGAGCCGGGCCGGGAGGGTGCCCAGGAGCTGCTGGACGTACCCGTACTGGACATCACCGAGAGCGCCGCCCAGATGGCGATGATGCTCGGCCACGCCTACGGCGTCGTCACCACCCTCGACCGCGCCGTACCGCAGATCCAGGACCGGCTGCTGACCGCCGGGCTGCTCCAGCGCTGTGCCGCCGTCCGCGGCACCGGGCTCGGCGTCCTGGAGCTGGAGGAGGATCCGGAGCGGACCGTGGCGGTGATCGTCGAGACCGCCCGCGAGGCCGTGCGGGCCGGCGCCGAGGTGATCTGCCTGGGGTGCGGCGGGATGGCCGGGCTCCAGGAGAAGGTGGCGGCGGCGCTCGGGGTGCCCGTTGTCGACGGCGTCGCCGCGGCGGTGAAGTTCGCCGAGGCGGTCGTCGGACTGCGGCTGGCCACCAGCAAGGGGCGCAGCTTCGCACCGCCCCGCCCGAAGGCCATCGGATCCTGGCCGCTCAGCACGCACCTGCGGCCGTACCAGGGGCGCGCTGAGGGCGCTCTGCGTAACACCGAATTTTCCGTACAGACATCAGACATCTGATAACTGACCCCTAAGCTCCACCCAATCTGCCTGGGAGGACACGTGAAAACCCCGTCACCGCAGCCCCTGCGGCCGGACCCGCGGCTCTTCAACGAGGACCTCGCGCCGGCCCCCGAGCGCAAATGGGGCACCTACAGCATCTTCGCGCTGTGGATGTCCGACACCCACGCGATCAGCAACTACGCCTTCGCCGCGAGCCTGTTCGTGCTCGGTCTGCCGGCCTGGGAGGTGTTCCTCGCGCTGCTGGTCGGCATCTCGATCGTCTACTGGCTGATGAACCGGATGGGGCACGCGGGCCACCGGACCGGCGTCCCCTACCCGGTGCTCGCCCGCGCCAGCTGGGGCGTGTACGGCGCCAACATCCCGGCCCTGCTGCGCGCGATCATGGCGGTGGCCTGGTACGGCATCCAGACCTGGCTGGCCTCGACGGCCGTCGTCCTGCTGACCCTGCAGATCGCGCCCGGTCTGGAGGCCTACCACCACAACTCGGTGCTGGGGCTGTCCACCCTGGGCTGGATCGCGTTCCTGCTGATGTGGGGGCTGCAGGCCGTCCTGCTGACCCGGGGGATGGAGTTCATCCGCAAGGTCCAGGACTTCGCGACCGGCCCGGTGGTCTGGCTCGTGGTGCTGGCGCTCGCGGTGTACCTGGTCGTCAAGGCCGGCGGTGATATCTCACTGACCCGCAGCCTCAACGGCCTCAGCGGCTCCGAGCAGGTCGAACAGAGCCTGATCGCGGTCAGCCTGACCGTGGCCACCTTCCTGACCCTGGTCCTCAACTACGCCGACTTCGCCCGCTTCACGCCGGACCACCGCTCCTACCGGCGCGGAAACCTGATCGGGCTGCCGGTGAACTTCACCGCCTTCGCGGTGGTCGCCGTGCTGGTCACCGCGGGCACCATCGCGGTCTTCGGTGAGGCGATCTACGATCCGGTGAAGGTGATCCAGAAGATCGACAACCCGGTGGTCACCGTCATCGGCGCGCTGTCCTTCATCGTCGCCACCATCGGCATCAACGTCGTCGCCAACTTCGTCTCACCCGCCTACGACTTCGCCAACCTCGCGCCGAAGCATCTGGACTTCAAGCGCGGCGGCATGATCACCGCGGTGCTGGCCGTCGTCGTGATGCCCTGGAAGCTGTACTCCTCGGCGCTGGTGATCCAGTACTTCCTGGGGGCGCTGGGCGCCTTCCTCGGTCCCCTGGTGGCGATTCTGCTCGTCGACTACTACCGGGTGCGGCGCGGCAGGATCGATGTGGACGCGCTGTTCTCGGCCGATGCCCGGGGCGCGTACTACTACCGCAGGGGCTACAACCCGAAGGCGGTGATCGCCTTCCTGCCGGCCGCCGCGGTCGCCGCCGCGCTCGCCCTGGTCCCGGCCTTCGGTGTGGTGGCGCCGTTCTCCTGGATCTTCGGAATGGCGCTCGCCGGCGGGCTCTACGCGCTGGTCTGTCGCGGTGACCGGGTCGCTTCGGATGCCGGGCCGATCCCGGAGGACATCATCCCGTCGCAGGTCAGGACGGCTGCCGGTGAGGAGCCCGGGATCGCGCGGGGGTCCGGCGTGGCTGCCGCGCCGGTGCCCGTGGAGGGGTCTTGACGGGCCGGGGTCCGGCATGAAGACTCATTCAACAGACTGTTGAATTCCGAATTCCGCATTCCGTTCCGATGCCCGTGTGCGGTGCGGAAGGTGCGCCCGGGGCGCCGCGGCCCCGGTGGCCGTGCGCCTCCCGCGCCGCCGGGCAACGATGAAGACACGATACGAGGAGGGGACCGGGTGTCCGAAAGAGAGCTGGTGCTGCGCTCCACGCGCGTCGTCACCCCGCAGGGGACGCGCGCCGCGACCGTCACCGTCAAGGACGGCAGGATCGACGCGGTGCTGCCGCACGACGCCGAGGTACCGGCCGGAGTGCGGGTCTGGGACTTCGGCGACGACGTCCTGCTGCCCGGCCTCGTCGACACCCACGTCCACGTCAACGACCCCGGCCGCACGGAGTGGGAGGGCTTTTGGACCGCCACCCGCGCGGCCGCGGCCGGCGGGATCACCACCCTCGTGGACATGCCGCTCAACAGCCTCCCGCCCACCACCACCGCCGCCCACCTCGACACCAAGCGCGAGGTCGCCCGCAGCAAGGCCCATATCGACGTCGGCTTCTGGGGCGGCGCCATCCCGGGCAACGTCAAAGACCTGCGTCCGCTGCACGACGCCGGGGTCTTCGGCTTCAAGTGCTTCCTGTCGCCCTCGGGCGTGGAGGAGTTCCCCGAGGTCGACCAGGAGCAACTGGCCGCCGCCCTCGGGGAGATCGCCGGCTTCGACGGGCTGCTCATCGTGCACGCCGAGGACCCGGGCCATCTGGGTGCGGCCCCCGTGCCGCACGGCCCCAAGTACGCCGACTTCCTTGCCTCCCGCCCCCGTATCTGCGAGAACGACGCCATCGCCGGGCTGATCGTCCTCGCCCAGCGGCTCGACGCCCGGGTGCATGTGCTGCATCTGTCCTCCAGCGACGCGCTGCCGCTGATCGCCGCCGCCAGGCGCGAGGGCGTCAAGATCACCGTCGAGACCTGTCCGCACTTCCTGACGCTCACCGCCGAGGAGGTCCCGGACGGCGCGACGGAGTTCAAGTGCTGCCCGCCGATCCGCGAGGCCGCCAACCAGGACGCGCTGTGGGAAGGCCTGGCCGACGGCACCATCGACTGCATCGTCTCCGACCACTCGCCGTCCACCGCCGACCTCAAGACCGCCGACTTCGGCGCGGCCTGGGGCGGCATCTCCTCCCTCCAGCTGGGCCTGCCCGCCATCTGGACCGAGGCCCGCGAACGCGGCCACTCCCTCGACGACGTCGTGCGCTGGATGGCCACCGCCCCGGCCGCGCTGGTCGGCCTCCACCAGAAGGGCGCCATCGAGCCCGGCCGGGACGCCGACTTCGCCGTCCTCGCCCCCGAGGAGACCTTCACCGTCGACCCGCAGGCCCTCCAGCACCGCAACAAGATCACCGCATACGCCGGCCGGACCCTGTACGGCGTCGTACGGTCCACCTGGCTGCGCGGCCGTCAGATCAACGACGGCGCCACCCTCGCCGAGCCCACCGGCGAACTCCTGGAAAGGCCGCGCGCATGACCACCGCCGACCTCCCCCGCTACACCGGCGACGCCAGCCCCTACCAGGGCGGCGACCCCTACGCCGACTACCGCACCCCCGGCGCCACCGGATTCGCCTTCACTCACCTCCCCGACCTCGCCGACCGCCGGCTGGGCGCGGG
The DNA here is from genome assembly GCF_045690365.1 of Streptomyces sirii. Taxonomy (NCBI): domain Bacteria; kingdom Bacillati; phylum Actinomycetota; class Actinomycetes; order Kitasatosporales; family Streptomycetaceae; genus Streptomyces; species Streptomyces sirii. The sequence goes on from NZ_CP147982.1 coordinate 7,292,597, forward strand.
CGTGATCGCCGCCAACGACGAGTTCTTCGCCGAGCGGGAGAACCTCCTCAAGCCCGAGCCCGCCCACTTCGACCCCGAGGCCTTCGGCCACAAGGGCAAGATCATGGACGGCTGGGAGACCCGCAGACGGCGCGGCACCGACGGCGCCCACCCGTTCCCGGCGGACGAGGACCACGACTGGGCGCTGATACGCCTCGGCGCACCCGGCGTGATCCGCGGCATCGTCGTCGACACCGCCCACTTCCGCGGCAACTACCCCCAGTCCGTCAGCGTCGAGGGCGCCTGCGTCGAGGGCTCGCCCTCGCCCGCGGAACTGCTCGCCGACGACGTCGTATGGACCCCCCTCGTCCCGCGCACCGCCATCGGCGGACACGCCGCCAACGGCTTCGCCGTCCAGGCGGAGCGGCGCTTCACCCACCTGCGGCTCAACCAGCACCCCGACGGCGGCGTCGCCCGCCTCCGCGTCCACGGCGAGGTCGTCCCCGCGCCCGGCTGGCTCGCCGCGCTGGGCACCTTCGACGTCGCCGCGCTGGAGAACGGCGGCCAGGTCGAGGACGCCTCCGACCGCTTCTACTCCTCGCCTACCCACACCATCCAGCCCGGCCGCTCCCGCAAGATGGACGACGGCTGGGAGACCCGGCGCCGCCGCGGCACCGGCAACGACTGGGTGCGCTACCGCCTCACCGAGCAGTCGGTGATCCGGGCGGTGGAGATCGACACCGGCTACCTCAAGGGCAACTCGGCGGGCTGGGCGGGCCTGTTCGGCCGCGACGGCGAAAGCGGCGAGTGGATCGAACTGCTGCCCCGTACGCGGCTGCAGCCGGACACCGTCCACCGCTTCCTGCTCGACGACGCCCCCGCCGTCACCCACGCCCGGATCGACATCTTCCCCGACGGCGGCATCGCCCGCCTGCGGCTGCACGGCTCGCTCACCGAGGACGGCGCGCGCCGACTGACCGCCCGTTACGGGGAGTCGACCGGCTGACGCCGTCTCACCCGGTGGCCCCGACCGCCCCGTCAGGGCCACCGGGCATGATGAGGGGATGACAGGGAACACCTCTTCCGCGGCGCCGGCGGTGATACGGCTCTCGCGGTACACGCCCGCGGACCAGAGCGAGATCCTCGGGGACGGCGCCGACCCCTTCGGTGTGGCGGAGGTCGGCCTGACCTGGCTGCCCAAGGAGGAGCACTTCGCCGTCCGGCAGGACGGCCGGCTGGTGGCGCACGCGGGTCTGCTGCCGATCCCGGTCTCGGTCGGCGGGGAGGAGACGCGGTTCATCGGCGTCGGCGGGGTGGCCGTCGCGTCCGACCTGCGGGGACAGGGGCTGGCACGGCGGGTCGTCACGGCCGCCGTGGAGCACGCCCGCACGATGGGACCGCGCCACGGGCTGCTCTTCTGCCGCCCGCCGCTCGTCGCTCTGTACCAGCGGCTCGGCTTCCACCTCCTCCACGGGGACGTACAGGTCGAGCAGCCCGAAGGCCCCGTCGTCATGCCGCTGCGGACCATGTGGACGCCCCTGCGGGAGGGCGTACAGCCTCCTGCGGAGCCGGTTCGGCTGCTCTCGCTGCCCATGTGAGCCGCGCCTGGCGGGCGCCCCTCCGGTGCCGTCGGGCGAAGAGTTCAGTCGCCGACCGAGTTCCAGAACATGAGTTCATACGCCTGGAGGAGCCGGCCGTAGCGGTGTGCCGCGGCAGGCCGGGCCTGGCCGGTGTCGAGGCCGTGCTGCACCGCGGCCCGCGCCCGCTCGTGGACGGCCGGCGCCGGTTCGGCGAAGAAGGCGAAGAAGGCGCGGGCCGCGTCCGGGAAGGCGTAGTGGTCGCGCATCGCGGCCTCGACGACGCGACAGTAGCCGCCCCAGGCGGCGAAGTTGGCGGTCAGCGCGATCGCCACGTCGGTCGGCTCGGCGCCGAGGGCCAGCCGCGCCGCGTAGGACGGGTAGGCCTGGCAGCCGGGCCGCGGCTGGTAGCCGGCGAGGTCCCGATCCGTCAGCCCGCAGGCGTCCGCCAGCCCGGCCAACTGCTTGAGGGCCAGCGCCTCCCCCTGGGCGAGCAGGTCGAAGAAGTCGGCCACGGGCGGGTCGCCGTCCGCCCGCCGTGCCAGATGCTGGAAGCTGAGCCGGTCGGCGGCGATGACCTGGTGCTGTTCGAGGGCGAAGGTGGCGAAGACGGAGCGCGGGGCCTCGCCCGCCTCGATCCGCGACACCAGCCGGTTGGCGCCGGTGTCCGGGGCGAGCTCGCGTACGGCGTCGTCGAGCACGGCGGCCGCGGTCGGCCGAGGGGCGTCGGGATCGGGTCGCATGGGACGGGTCTCCTCCGTGCGGGGCGCGAGGCGGTGCCGGGGGCCCAGACTAGGCACCGGGACGCCGCCCGCGCGGGCACCGAACCGCGCCCCGGCGCCCCGGCACCTCCGCTCAGCGCAGAATCACCTCATTGACCGCGGGCGCCGCCGCCCGGCCCCGCCACACCAGCCGTACGCCCTCGATCGCGCCGTCGCCCGCCGCCAGGCGCGTATAGGCACCGGACAGCGTGCCGAGCGGGCGCCAGACACCGCCCCTGCGGACCTCGACGCTCGCCTCCCCGGCCGGTGCGCCCTGCGGCCGCAGCACCGTCACGGACCGCGCCGAACGGGGCGCGTCCGGTGTGAACTCCAGCGCCTCACCCTGCTCGGCCGCCCGCGCAGCCCGGTAGGCGGTCGCCGGATCCTGGTCCGCCGCCGACCGCAGGGCGCTGCCCGGCGCGGCGGGCGGGCCACCGGACACCGCCACCCGATCGGCCCCGGCGACCGTGAACTCCCGCACCACCAGCCAGTTGTCCTGCGCCTGCACGGCCCGCGCGCGCAGATACCGGGCGGTGGTGCCGGCCGGTGGAGTGACGCGCACTTCGGGTGTGGCGTCGAAGGCGGCCAACCGCCGCCAGGTCTTGTCGTCCGAGGAGTACTCCAGCACGCCGTGGTGCAGATAGTCGTCCGGGCTGCCGCTCCTTCCCATGCTCAGGGTGACGGTGCCCAGCGGGCGCTCGGCGTGCAGATCCACCGCGACATACGAACCGGCCCGCGGTGCCGCGCCGCTCCAGAAGTACGTGGCGTCGTCGCCGTCGGTCATCCGGGAGACCGCGTTGTCCTGATGGACCGGCAGATCCGTCGACGCCTTGGGGCGGCCGATGACACCCAGCGCCTCGTCGTGCGCGGCGAGGGCGTCCTCGACGAAGGTGTCCAGCACTCCGTCGGCCACCAGCACCGGAATCTTCCTGCCGGTCATGTCCACATACACGAACGACCGGGCGGTGCGCACCAACTCCGGTATGCGCTGCCGCAGTTCCCAGGCCCGCGCGCCGTCGCCCGCCTTGGTCGCCTCGATCAGCCGGAGGGCGGTACGCGCCGCGCCGCCCCAGGCGTGCGCGGCGTCCAGCCAGGGCGCACCGTCCTCGACGAAGCCCCGGTCGGCGAGCCGCTCGCGCAGCACCGCCGGAGCGTCCTGAAGGTCCCGCAGCGCCGCGTCCAGCCGCCGTGCGTCCCCGTCGTGGTCGAACTCCTCGATGGCGGCGGCGAGTTCGGTAGCCTGCCGGGGGTTGAGCGCCGAGGAGTAGTTGGCGTCGGCGAAGGCCCGCAGCGCCCGCGCCGTACGGGCGTCGCCGCCGGCCAGCTCCTCGATCGCCGCGCCCCAGGAGGCCCGCGCGTCATAGGCCGCGTCGTTCCACGCGTAGTCGGCCACCGTGTACAGCGCGAGCTTGGACGCCGCGGGCTGGATCATCGGGTTCGCGGTGATCCCCGCCAGCTGCCCGGGCAGCCCCTTCTCACGGCCGCTGAACGGCCCGAGCAGCAGCCGGTTGGTCACATAGTCGTTGACCGGATAGTTGTCCCAGGTCAGGATCGGGTGCCCGAAGACCTCCCGGGCCCGCCGGGCCTGGGCGACGGTCATCGTCGGCGCGATCACCCCCACGCCCGTCCACTCCACCAGCACATTGCCGTCCAGCCGGGCGGCCAGCGCCTTCTTGTACGGGGACGGCTCGACGTCGTAGTACTCGGTCGGCACCATCTGCAGCGGCCGGGCGCCCGGATGCCGGGCGATGAACTCCTGATTGACGCGGTTGAGCAGATGCGCCTGCGCGGTCCCGGCCGCCCAGCCGCCGGTGCCGAACCGGTCCTTGTCCGCCGCGCAGTTCCAGTCCGTGTAGCTGATGTCGTCCAGCGGCACGGCGAAGGTCCGTACGCCGATGTCCCACAGCGTCTGGAACTTGGCGGTCAGCGCCCGCAGATCGGCCTCGGAGCTGTAGCAGACGGAGAGCCCGGGAGAGAGCGCGTAGCTGAACTCCACATGCCGCTGCCGCGCCCGGTCCACCAGCTCCTTGAGCTCCGCGAGGCGGTCGGCGGGGTACGGGTCGCGCCACTTCTCCCGTAGGTAGGCGTCGTCCTTCGGCGAGTAGACGTAGAGGTTCATCTTGTGCTCGCCGTAGAAGTCGAGCTGGTCGAGGCGGGCCCGGTGCGACCAGGGGGTGCCGTAGAAGCCCTCGATGACCCCGCGCAGCGCGGTGGCCGGCCAGTCGCGTACGGCGGTGCCCCGCACCTGGGCGCCGGGGCGGTCGCGCCGCGGCAGCAACTGCCGCAGCGACTGCGCGGCGTAGTACGTGCCGGTGGCGTCCTTGCCGGCCAGCGCGATCCGGCCGTCGCCGACGGCGAGCGCATAGCCCTCGGCGGGCAGCCCGCCGGTGCCCCGCGCGCCCAGGTCCCGCAGCGCCGATGCCGCGCCCGCACCGTCGACGTAGACCGTCAGCCGCCGCCCGGCCGGTGCCTGCTCGGCCCGTACGACCCGGTCCGCGCCGGCGTCCCTGAGCGATTTCGACACCACCGCCAGCGCCGTGGCATCGGCCTTGGGGTCGGCGACGACGGTCACGGCCGGGGTGATGGTGACCCGGTCGGAGCGGGGGCGGACGGACTGCGGGGCGGGGGAGATCGCCCCGGCGGGTCTGTCCCGGGCCTCCCGGGCGGGGTCCTGGCGCCCGGCGGCGCCCGGCGGCCCCGACATGCCCGTCAGGGGGATCGCGGCGAGAGCCAGGGCCAGCGCGGTGGCCGCCGCGGTGCGCGTACGGTGCATCCTTCGGTCCTCCTCGTGCGACGGGATACGGGGTGGAGCCTGCTGCGAACGCCTTGCGGCAGCAGGCTCCACCCCGTGGCCGTGCCGGGGCAATGGACTTTCGGACCGGACGGATGGACGGCCCCACGGGCCGCGCGGGCCTGCCGCTAGCGCGACTTGGCGACGACCACCAGCAGGCTCATGAACGCCAGCAGCACATGCGTCGCCACGACGTAGATGAACACCCGCACATACACCCCGCGGGGTGGCTTGTTCTCGACGTAGCGGCGGGTGGGGAGTGTCTCGGCGGGGATCGCCTCGTCCGGGCGATCCGCCGGGTGCGGAGTGGAGTGGTCGGGCACGGCCTACGATCCTTCCCTGGTCACAGGCCACGGCGCGGCACGTCGCCGCCCAGGCACAGTTCGGCGGCGCCGCTCTGCAGCAGCGTGTGGACGAACAACAGCTCCGTTCCGCCCCGGGAGGCGGCGGCGATACGGTGCGGGGTCAGCGAGTCGAAGTGCGCGGCGTCGCCCGGGTCCAGCACCTGCACCGCCGCACCGAGCGTCAGCCGCAGCCGCCCCTTGAGGACGTACAGCCACTCCTCGCCGGGGTGGACCCGGACCAGCTCGCCCTGCGCCCGCTGCGGCACATGGACCCGCAGCGCCTGCATCGCCCGCCCGGCGCCGCCCACGGTCCAGTACGTCCAGCCGCCGGCCTCCGACGGCTCCGCGCGGCCGGCCCGCACGATCGGGTCCCGCTCGGGGGCGGTCTCGCCGAGCAGGTCGGATACCGTGGTGCCGTACGTCCGCGCGAGCGCCAGCAGCATCGGCAGCGAGGGCTGGCGCCGGTTGGTCTCCAGCCGCGACAGGTGCGCGGGCGAGAGCCCCACCAGCCGGGCCGCGGTCTCCAGCGTGAGACCACTGCGTCGTCGCAGGTCACGAAGGCGCGGTGCGACGGTGGGGAGGTCCTCCGGCAGCGCGCCGGCGGGCTCGTCGGGGAGCTCGGTCATATCCCCGGTATAGCCATCCTTCGCCTCTCGGGCAAAAGTTTTGCCTCAGAGGCAAATGCCCTCCCGAGGGGCGAAGCGGCTCGCGGCGCCTCTCCGCGGCGGCCCCGGGCCGCACCGGTCGGAATCCGGACTTTCGGGGTGGCGGACCGGGGTGCCCCTGTGAACTCCCGGGAAACTTCCGCCGTTTGGCATTGACAGGGGCATGTCTACGCGCGTCATTCTGGGAGGCATGAGAATCCCCCCACGGATCACCAGGATCGGCGCCGCCGGCGCCCTTGCCTCGGCCCTTCTCCTCGGCGGGACCGCGGTCGCCGCCACGCCCTCCGTCGCCACCGCGCGCCCGGCCGCCCCGTACGCCGCGACGGCGCACGCCACGGCCGTGCACGTCCAGGCCGTCGGAGACATCTGCTACTCCAAGCTGCCCGCGCAGGCCCATGACACCCTCGATCTGATCGACAAGGGCGGGCCCTACCCGTACCCGCAGGACGGGACGGTGTTCACCAACCGCGAGGGCATCCTCCCGGCCCAGAGCTCCGGCTACTACCACGAGTACACCGTCGTCACACCGGGCTCGCCGGACCGCGGTGCGCGTCGCATCGTGACCGGTGAGAAGCAGAACGAGGACTACTACACCGCCGACCACTACAAGTCGTTCGACCTCGTCGACCGCGGCTGCTGAGAGCGGCCCGCCAACTACCCGCGGCGGCCGGGGTGCACACGCACCCCGGCCGCCGCCGTGCTGTGCGCCCCCTTTTACCTGCCAATTCTCGCCTTCTTGGCAGAAGGGGCGCGTGGGGCGCACCCCCGAGGCAGGATTGTCAGTGGTTCCCGGTAGCGTTTCGGTAGAAACGAGGAGCGGGCGGGCATCGGCGGACAAGGGACCATGTGCGGTCAGCTGCTGCGGCACGCCCCGTAAAGGCCGTATCCGCCGTGGTCATGGCGAGTCGGCATGAGGCGCTGGAGAAAAGGAAGGACGGCGAACTGCCGTGTATCGCTGGGAGATCACCCGGGCCGCACTGGCGCAGCGCGTTTTCGCCATCGTCCGCAGCACGACGTATGACGAGGCGAGCGCCACCGCCGACACCCTGCTGTCCGCCGGCATCACGAGCCTGGAGATATCCCTGACCACCCCCTTCGCGCTGGAGGCGGTCACGACGCTGACCCGCGAGCTGGGTGATGACGCGGTCATCGGCGCGGGCACGGTCCTTGACGGGGTGTCGGCCCGGATGGCGGTCGACGCCGGCGCGCGCTATCTGGTCTCACCGATCCTGGACGCCGAGGTCATCCGCACGGGCCACCGCTACGGCGTCCCGGTCTTCCCCGGAGTGTCGACGCCGACGGAGATGGTCCGTGCCCTCGAACTGGGCGCCGACGCCCTCAAACTGTTCCCCGCCTCGGCGCACCACCCGTCCTGGCTCAAGGACATCCGCGCCTCCCTGCCGCAGGTGCCGCTGCTGCCGACGGGCGGGGTGACGCTGGACAGCGCGCCGGAGTGGATAGCCGCCGGCGCCGTCGCCGTCGGCATGGGCTCGGCGCTCTCCGAAGGCGACCGTGACACCGTCGCCAAGCGCGCCGCCGAACTCCTCACCCGCCTCGCCGATGCCACTCCGCACCAGGAGTCCGGCAGCGCCACCGCGGGCCTCTACGACGACTGACGGCCCCGCCCGGCCCAGGACTCCGTGGCGGCCCCGCCTCACCGCCCGGCCGAGGGGTACACCACGGCCATCGGCTCTGCCACGCTGAGCGCTTCGGTCATGTGATCACGCCGCCGTGCGTGCCGTCTCCCGCCCGGCGCGCACAGTGGCTGAGCGCGTGACCGCCCGACCAGGAGTCACAGCAGCCCCAGCAGCCACAGGAGCCCGTATGAAGCGCGCCGCCACCCTGTCCGCCCTCGCCTGTCTGCTCGCCGTCACCGCCGCCGCCCCGGCAGCCTCCGAGGCCCCCGCCGCGTCCCAGGGAGCGCTGTCCGGGGCCGGCAAGAAGGCCTCGGCCCTCAACGCCGTCCCGCGGCGCGGGGTACTGCGCGTCTGCACCACCGGCGACTACCGCCCCTTCACCCACCTCGACCCCACCACCGGCAGGTACCGCGGAGTGGACATCGAGATGGCCCAGGACCTCGCCAAGAGCCTGGACGCCACGCCCCGTTACGTCGCCACGACCTGGTCCCGGCTCGTCGCCGACCTGTCGGCCGGCCGCTGCGACATCGCCATGGGCGGGGTGTCCATCACCCTCCCGCGCGCCCGCTCCGTCTCCTTCAGCGAACCGACCCGCACGGACGGCAAGACGCCCATCGCTCGCTGCGCGGACCAGGCCAAGTACCAGACCCTGGAGCAGATCGACCGCCCGGGCACCACCGTCATCGTCAACCCCGGCGGCACCAATGAGGAGTTCGCCCGCGCCCATATCAAGCGGGCCACCCTCAAGGTCCATCCGGACAACACCACCATCTTCGACGAGATCATCGCGGGCCGCGCCGACGTGATGATGACCGACGCCGGCGAGACCCGCTACCAGGCCAAGATCCACCCCGAACTCTGCTCGATCCACCCGGACAAGCCCTTCACCTTCTCCGAGAAGGCCTACGCCGTACCCCGCGGCGACGCGGAGTTCACGGCCTATGTGAACCAGTGGGTCCATCTGGCCACCCACGACGGGACGTACCGCGCGTACGAGGAGGAGTGGATGAAGTAGCGAAGAGGGCCCACCGGTTACTGCTTGGCGTAACGGGTGATGACGTCTTGATACAGGTGCTGGGCGGCCTTCGCGAGCACGCGTCGGGCCGGGTGAGAGGCGAGAGGAAGGCGGGGCAATGGCGGGTTCGGAGCGGGGGAGTGCGGTCCTCGATCTTGCCGCGGCGCAGCAGGGGCTGGACGCGCAGCCGTTCAGCAGGCTGGTGCAAGCACGGATCACCGAGTTCGGGACGGTGCTGCCGCTGAACGGCCCGTCAGCGGAAGGTGCCCGTTAGGCGTCAGTCGTCGGCGGTGGTGTCGCGTCGCGGTGTGGCGTGGCCCAGCACATTGACGATCCGGCCGTTGGGGTCCTTGGTGAAGAAGCGGCGGACGCCCCACTCCTCGTCCTGGAGGGGGTGGACGATCTCGGCGCCGGCGGCCAGCACGGCGGCGTACGCCGCGTCCACGTCCTCGACCTCGATGCTCATGTCGGGGGTGACGGGGGCGGTGCGGTCCTCGGTCATGAAGGTGAGCTGTGCGGTGGGGTTGGTGGGGGAGGCGAGGGTCATGACCCAGCCCTGGTTCATGACCTCCTCGAGGCCCAGCAGGCCGTAGAACGTGCGGTTCTCCTCCAGGGCGTCGGTGTGGATGTCGGGTACGACACGGCGTACGGACACGGGGCCTCCTCGGTAGGGGCCTCTCTGGCTATCAGAAACGGCCATCGGCGCGCAGGGGAAGGACGCGGGTGCCGCCCGGTGCGGCCGATCACGACCCCTCGGGTAGTAGTCCTTGTCCGGACAATGTGACCTCCGGACTTCCCGTCATGTGCCGGGGCGGATACGCTCGCCAGCGTGGGGAAACGCGATACAGAAGATGCCCTGGGCGCCGAGAGCCCCGTCCAGTTCAGCGTGGACCGGAGCAGCCCGGTCCCGCTGTACTTCCAGTTGTCGCAGCAACTGGAGGCGGCGATCGAGAACGGGAAGCTCGCCCCCGGCAGTCTGCTCGGCAACGAGATCGAGCTGGCCGGCCGGCTCGGGCTGTCCCGGCCGACCGTGCGGCAGGCGATCCAGTCGCTGGTCGACAAGGGGCTGCTGGTGCGCCGCCGCGGCATCGGCACCCAGGTCGTCCACAGCCAGGTCAAGCGCCCCCTGGAGCTGAGCAGCCTCTACGACGACCTGGAGGCGGCCGGGCAGAAGCCGGCCACCCGCGTGCTGCTGAACACCACCACCGAGGCCGACGCCGAGGTCGCCGCCGCGCTGGGCATCGCCGAGGGCGCCGAGGTCGCGCTGGTCGAGCGGCTGCGGCTGACGCACGGCGAGCCGGTGGCTCATCTGCGCAACCACCTGCCCGCCGGGCTGCTCAAGCTGGAGACCGCCGAGCTGGAGGAGACCGGCCTGTACCGCCTCATGCGGTCGGCCGGGATCACCCTGCACAGCGCCCGGCAAGCCGTCGGCGCCCGGGCCGCGACCGCCGAGGAGGGGCAGCGGCTCGACGAGCCCGAGGGCGCCCCGCTGCTCACGATGCAGCGGACGACGTTCGACGACACCGGGCGTGCGGTCGAGTTCGGCTCGCACGTCTACCGAGCCTCGCGTTACGCCTTCGAATTCCAGCTGCTGGTCCGTCCCTGAGCGCTTCGGGGAGGCTCGCGTCGGCACGTCGTCATCGGGGCCGCCGGAAAGTCCGGCGGCCCCTTCGTCGTGTCTCCGTTGTGTCTCCATCGTGATTTCGGGGTGTTTTCGTGGGGTTTTCCGCGGGTGTTTTCCGGGGTGTTTCCGGTCGGGATTGCCGGGCCGGTGATCCTCCTTCTGATCCTTCCTCGGAGTCCGGCCGACGCCTGCACTGAGCCCGCACCGAGGGTTGATGTGCCCGGCTATGCCCCGATATGCCGCACGCCCGCGTCAGAATGTTCGGACAAAGTATTGACGTGGCTCCGTGCGCGCCTTAGAACTCTCTCCAGCCGCATTCAGGCGGCCGGGAGAAAGGCGGTCCCACGATGATCGGCGTGCGAAACGTACGTATGGTTCGACCCGTCAATGTCCTCAGCGCGGCGGCCCTGGTGGCGGCCCTCGCGCTGGTCACCGGATGCAGCAGCTCCGGGGGCAAGGGCTCCGAAAGCAAGCCCGGGGCGTCCGGTAGCGCCGGAAAGACCGCCGGCACGCCCCGGCTGACCATCGGCATGGTCAGCCACTCCGGTGAGGGCGACACCTTCTGGGACATCGTCCAGAACGGCGCCAAGGCGGCCGCCGCCAAGGACAATGTGAAGTTCCTCTACGCCAGCGACAAAGAGGGCTCCAAGCAGGCCCAGCTGATCCAGTCCTACATCGACGCGAAGGTCGACGGGCTGATCGTCACGCTCGCCAAGCCGGAGGCCGTCAAGGCCGCGGTCCGCAAGGCCGTCGCGGCGGGCATCCCGGTCATCACCATCAACTCGGGCGGCGAGTTCTCCAAGGCGTACGGCGCGCTGACGCATATCGGCCAGGACGAGTCGGTGGCCGGCCAGGCCGTCGGCGAGGAGCTCACCGGCCGGCACGCCAAGAAGGTCCTGTGCGTCATCCACGAGCAGGGCAACGTGTCCCTGGAGGACCGCTGTGCGGGCGTCCGCAAGGGCTTCGACGGCAAGGTCGAGAACCTCAACGTCGACGGCACCAACGCGCCGGCCTCGCAGTCCTCGGTCGAGGCCAAGCTGCAGTCCGACAAGTCCATCGACTCGATCGTCACGCTCGGTGCCCCGATGGCGGCGATCTCCGTCAAGGCCAAGGAGGAGGCGGGCAGCGACGCACAGGTCGCGACGTTCGACCTGAACCCGGCCGTGGTCAAGCTCCTCAAGGCCAAGGACGTCGCCTTCGCCGTCGACCAGCAGCCCTACCTCCAGGGCTACGAGGCGGTGGACCTGCTCTGGCTGAACAAGACCAACGCCGATGTGCTCGGTGGCGGAAAGCCGGTGCTCACCGGTCCGGCCCTGGTCGGCCAAGAGGACGTTCCGAAGTTGGAGGAGTACACCGGGCGCGGGACCCGGTGAAGCCGTAACGGAAGGCGGGACCCGATGAACCGGTACAGATCGCCGGTAACGGATACTTGGGCGGCTGGAGCCGGCCGCCCGGTAACGGCGTGCGACACCGTGAAGGCGCAGCCAGGACGGCCCGGCGGGGCCGGAAGGGCGAGACAGCCAGGACGGCCGGCGCAGCCAACACGGCCGATACAGCCAACACAGCGTGACATCAGCGGGAAGGGCAAGTCCTCGTGGCAAGGGTTCGGAGAAGGGGACGCGTCGTGAGCGCCGTGGTGGCGGCGACGCTCGGCGCCTCCCTGGCGGGATGCAGCGCCACCGGAGGCAAGCGCGCCGAGGAGGAGCGCGCCGCCCAGGCCGCCGGCGGCAGGGCCGCGGTGAACACCCCCAGGTGGACGTTCGCGATGGTCACCCACTCGGGAGACGGCGACACGTTCTGGGACATCGTGCAGAACGGCGCCGAGCAGGCCGCCGCCAAGGACAACATCAAGTTCGTCTACGGGCACGACAAGGAAGCCAGCCGGCAGAGCCAGCTCGTGCAGTCCTACATCGACCAGAAGGTCGACGGACTGATCGTCTCGCTGGCCAAGCCGAACGCCATGAAGGACGTCGTCCGCAAGGCCGAGAAGGCCGGTATACCGGTGATCACGGTGAATTCCGGGGCCGAGGAGTCCAAGGCGTTCGGCGCGCTCAGCCATATCGGCCAGGACGAGACGGTGGCCGGCGAGGCCGTCGGCGAGGAACTGAACAAGCGCGGCAAGAAGAAGGCGCTCTGCGTCCTGCACGAGCAGGGCAACGTCGGTCATGAGCAGCGCTGCGACGGTGCCGAGAAGACGTTCAAGGGCGATCTTCAAAAGCTCTATGTCGAGGGCACGAACATGCCCGACGTGCAGTCCTCGATCGAGTCCAAGCTCCAGTCGGACCGCGGTATCGACTCCGTCGTCACACTCGGCGCTCCGTTCGCCGCCACCGCGGTCAAGGCCAAGGAGCAGGCCGGCAGCGAGGCCGAGATCGACACCTTCGACCTCAACGCACAGGTCGCGGACGGCCTGAAGAACGACTCGCTGGGCTTCGCGGTCGACCAGCAGCCCTATCTCCAGGGCTACGAGGCGGTCGATCTGCTCTGGCTCTACAAGTACAACTCCGACGTTCTCGGCGGCGGCAAGCCGGTGCTCACCGGCCCCCAGGTGATCACCAAGAAGGACGCCGCCGCGCTGCAGGATTACACGAAGCGGGGAACACGATGAGCACCACCGACGCACCACCTCTGCAGCCCGCGGGCCCGCCCGCCAAGCACGCCGACGAACGCCTGCTGCACCGCTCCCTGGCGCGCCGCCTGATGGGCCGCCCCGAACTCGGCTCGGTCGTCGGCGCGGCCGCCGTCTTCATCTTCTTCACCTTCGCCGCCGAACCCTTTCTGCAGGCGTCCAGCCTCTCCACCGTGCTGTACGCCTCGTCGACGATCGGCATCATGGCCGTGCCGGTGGCGCTGCTGATGATCGGCGGCGAATTCGATCTCTCGGCCGGTGTCATGGTCGTCAGCTCGGCGCTGATCTCGTCGATGGTCAGCTACCAGATGACGGCCAACACCTGGGTCGGCGTCGGGGTGTCGTTGCTGGTCACCCTCGCCATCGGGGTCTTCAACGGAATCCTGCTGACCCGTACGAAGCTCCCGAGCTTCATCATCACGCTCGGCACGTTCTTCATGCTGACGGGCCTGAACCTCGGCTTCACCAAGCTGATCAGCGGCACCGTCTCCACGAAGTCCATCGCCGACATGGAGGGCTTCGAGTCGGCCCGTGCGCTCTTCGCCTCGCATCTGACGATCGGCAGCGTCGACATCCAGATCACCATCCTGTGGTGGATCGTGCTGGTCGCGGTGGCCACCTGGATCCTGCTGCGCACCCGCGTCGGCAACTGGATCTTCGCGGTGGGCGGCAACTCCGACGCCGCACGGGCGGTCGGCGTCCCGGTCACCAAGACCAAGATCGGCCTCTATATGGGCGTCGCCTTCGCCGCCTGGGTCTCCGGACAGCACCTGTTGTTCTCGTACGACGCGATCCAGTCCGGCGACGGGGTGGGCAACGAATTCCTCTACATCATCGCCGCGGCGGTCGGCGGCTGTCTGATGACCGGCGGCTTCGGCTCGGCGATCGGTGCCGCCGTCGGTGCCTTCATCTTCGGCATGACCAGCAAGGGCATCGTCTACGCGCAGTGGAATCCGGACTGGTACAAGTTCTTCCTCGGCGCGATGTTGCTCCTCGCCACACTCCTGAACGCATGGGTCCGTAAGCGGGCGGAGGAGAAGTCATGACAGACCTGGACAAGAAGACCGCCGAGGGCGGGAAGACGGCCCTGGTCGAGCTGGCGGACGTCAGTAAGTTCTACGGCAACATCAAGGCGCTGGAGGGCGTGTCCCTGGAGGTGCACGCGGGGGAGATCTCCTGTGTGCTCGGCGACAACGGTGCCGGCAAGTCCACCCTCATCAAGATCATCGCGGGGCTGCACCAGCACGACGCCGGCACCTTCACCATCGAGGGCGAGGAGACCACCCTCTCCTCCCCGCGCGAGGCCCTGGACCGCGGTATCGCCACCGTCTACCAGGACCTGGCCGTGGTCCCCCTGATGCCGGTGTGGCGCAACTTCTTCCTCGGATCCGAGCCGACCACCGGGGTGGGCCCCTTCAAGCGGCTCGACGTCCGCACGATGCGCGAGACCACCCGCAGCGAACTGCTGCGGATGGGCATCGACCTGCGCGACGTCGACCAGCCGATCGGGACCCTCTCGGGCGGTGAACGGCAGTGCGTCGCCATCGCCCGGGCCGTCTACTTCGGTGCCAAGGTCCTCGTACTGGACGAGCCGACGGCGGCGCTCGGCGTCAAGCAGTCCGGCGTCGTGCTCAAGTACGTCGCGGCCGCCCGGGACGCCGGGCTCGGCGTGGTGTTGATCACCCACAATCCGCACCACGCCTACCTCGTCGGCGACCGTTTCGTCCTCCTCAAGCGCGGCACGATGGCCGGCAGCCACGCCAAGTCGGAGATCGCCCTGGAGGAGCTGACCCGCCAAATGGCGGGCGGCAGCGAACTGGAACAGCTCAGCCACGAGCTGGCCCGCACCGCGACACCGGAATTCCCCGGCGGCCACCGGCCCGAGTGATCACCGGCCCTTGCTTCCGCGCCCCGCGGTCCGCCGCGGGGCGCGGAAGCATGTGCGCGGTGCGCCGCACGGCCCTGGTGATGCACAATCGCAGCGAACCAGTACATCGAGGCCTCGGCCTCCCGAGACCCCGCAGGGACGAGACGACTCTTGCGCGCACGCAGCCGCCGCGACCACAACGGCGAAGAGGTGGGTCGATGAGCATGTACCGGGACCGGGTGCACCGCGGATCCGCCAGAGCCACCGTGCTGCGCACGGTCGGCACCCGCGAGCGGCGCTCGCATCTGACCGCCCCCCGTGTGCCCACCGTCGGCATCGACATCGGCGGCACCAAGGTCATGGCGGGCGTGGTCGACGCCG
Source organism: Streptomyces sirii (assembly GCF_045690365.1). Classification (NCBI taxonomy): domain Bacteria; kingdom Bacillati; phylum Actinomycetota; class Actinomycetes; order Kitasatosporales; family Streptomycetaceae; genus Streptomyces; species Streptomyces sirii. The sequence continues at coordinate 7,307,867 of NZ_CP147982.1, forward strand.
ACGGCACGATCCTGGAGAAGGTCCGCACCGAGACGCCGGACAAGTCCAAGAGCCCCAAGGTCGTCGAGGACACCATCACCGAGCTGGTGCTCGACCTCTCCGACCGGCACGACGTCCACGCGGTGGGCATCGGCGCGGCCGGCTGGGTCGACGCCGACCGTTCCAATGTGCTCTTCGCCCCCCATCTGAACTGGCGCAACGAGCCGCTGCGCGACCGGCTCGCCGGCCGGCTGGCCGTCCCCGTCATGGTCGACAACGACGCCAACACCGCCGCCTGGGCGGAGTGGCGGTTCGGCGCAGGTCGAGGCGAGGACCACCTCGTGATGATCACCCTCGGTACGGGCATCGGCGGCGCCATCCTGGAGGACGGCGCGGTCAAGCGCGGCAAATACGGTGTGGCGGGCGAATTCGGCCATATGCAGGTCGTCCCCGGCGGCCACCGCTGCCCGTGCGGCAACCGCGGCTGCTGGGAGCAGTACAGCTCCGGCAACGCCCTCGTGCGGGAGGCCCGGGAGCTGGCCGCCGCCGACTCCCCGGTCGCGTACAACATCATCGAGCGGGTCGGCGGCCGTATCGGCGACATCACCGGACCGCTGATCACCGAGCTGGCCAGGGAGGGCGACGCGATGTGCGTCGAACTCCTCCAGGACATCGGCCAGTGGCTCGGCGTCGGCATCGCCAACCTCGCCGCCGCCCTCGACCCGTCCTGCTTCGTCATCGGCGGTGGTGTCAGCGCCGCCGACGACCTCCTGATCGCCCCGGCCAGGGACGCCTTCCGGCGCCACCTCACCGGCCGCGGCTACCGCCCCGAAGCCACCATCGCCAAGGCCCAGCTGGGCCCGGAGGCCGGAATGGTCGGCGCCGCCGACCTCGCCCGCCTGGTGGCCCGCCGATTCCGCCGCGCCAACCGCCGGCGCGTGGAGCGCTACGAACGCTACGAACGGGCCGGCCGCCGATGACCGAAACCGAGTCACCCACCATGCACGACGACCACCTCCCCGCCCCGCCGCCCCGGACCAAGCGCCGCCGCCCCGTGCTGATGGCGCTGATCGTCTTCCTGCTGATCGCGATCCCGGCCGGCTACATCGTCATCTCCGCCGAGCAGAGCCGCGACAGCGGCGAGGGCAAGGAGCAGGAGGCCGCCGCCACCGGCCTGACCAACGCCTTCCCCTCCAAGGTCCAGCAGCGGATCTACAACGTGCCGGTCCCGATCGGCTCCACCCCGGTCTGGTACTACGAGACCAACTCCTGGCAGACCAGCTCGCTGTTCGTCCAGTTCCGGACCAACGACTGGGGCCTGGAGCACTACCTCAAGGCCGTCGGCACCAGCACCGCCGCCCTCAAGAAGGACCACAAGACGATTCCGCCCGAACAGGCGGCGAAGGTCGGCTGGGACTTCGGCGTCGACTGGCCGTGGGCGGGCACGACGACCACGAGCAAGGCCCCGCATCCGTACCAGCGGATCATGGTCAGCTATGACGAGCCGGGACATCCGGTCGTCTACACCGTCTCGACGGTGCGGTTCTGACCTGCGCGTATCCCGCTCTGGGCGCGGACGGCGGCCATGTTCCGACGGCCCTTCCTGACCCGGACGTAAGGACCGCGTCAGAGAGCCGGTAGCGTGGCCGGGTGAGTGAGAAGACCCTGCAGCACCGGATCGACGGCCCCGACGACGCCCCCGTACTCGTACTGGGCGCCTCGCTCGGTACCACCTGGCACATGTGGGACCGGCAGATCCCCGAGCTGACGCGTCACTGGCGCGTGATCCGTTTCGACCTGCCCGGTCACGGCGGCTCGCCCGCGCACGCGGCGCCTTCCATCGCCGAACTGGCCGACCGGCTGGTCGCCACTCTCGACGCGCTCGGCGTGGACCGCTTCGGCTACGCCGGCTGCAACATCGGCGGCGCCATCGGCACCCAGCTGGCGCTCACCCGTCCCCACCGGGTCACCTCGCTGGCCCTGGTGTCCTCGTCGCCGCGCTACGGCACCGCCGACGCCTGGCGCCAGCGCGGTGTGGTCATCCGCACCAACGGACTCGACCCGATCGCCCGCACCTCCCCGGAGCACTGGTTCACCCAGGGCTTCGCCGGGGCCCAGCCCGCGATCGTCGAGTGGGCCGTCCAGATGGTGCGGACCACCGACCCCGGCTGCTACATCGCCGCCTGTGAGGCGCTGGCCTCCTACGACGTACGGTCCTCGCTCGGCCGGGTCGGCGTGCCCACACTGGTCGTCGTCGGCTCCGAGGACCAGGTCACCCCGACCACCGACGCCCGCACCCTGGTCGCCGGCATACCCGACGCGAGCCTGGCGCTGGTGCCCGGCACCTCCCACCTCGCGCCCGTCGAGCAGCCCTCGGCCGTCACCGAGCTCCTCATCCGGCACTTCTCCACCGCCTGGCACGACAAGCCGGGCCCCGGCGGCCAGGCCGCCATCGGCGCCGCGGCCCCCAAGCCGCAGCTCGCGCCCCCGCCGCCCCCGCAGGCGCCGCCCGCCGCCATAGAGTCCGGCCTCGCCCAGCCGGACCAGCACCGCGGCGGTACGTACGAGGCGGGCGTCAAGATCCGCCGCGAGGTCCTGGGCGACGCCCATGTCGACCGGGTCGAGTCCGCCACCGACGCCTTCACCGAGGACTTCCACGACTTCATCACCCGCTACGCCTGGGGCGAGACCTGGTCCCGCCCCGGCCTGGATCGCCGTACCCGCAGCATCATCACGCTCACCGCGCTGGTCGCCCGCGGCCACCAGGACGAGCTGGCGCTGCACACCCGCGCGGCCCTGCGCAACGGCCTGACTCCCACGGAGATCAAGGAAGTCCTGCTGCACACCGCCGTCTACTGCGGCGTCCCGGCCGCCAACTCCGCCTTCGCGGTCGCCCAGCGGGTGATACGGGAGGAGACCACGCCGGAGGCGTGAGGCCGGTGGGCCCGGCTCGTCGCGCCTCCCGGCCGCCCGTGGGGCCCCTCTGGACTCCCGCGCATCTCACCCCCCACCGGCCCCGCGCGCGGCAAGATGGCGGCCATGGAACTCACCAAGAAGACCCACGCCTGTGTCCGGCTGGAGAAGGACGGGCAGACGCTCGTCATCGACCCCGGTGTCTTCAGCGAAGCGGACGCGGCCGTGGGAGCGGACGCGATCCTGGTCACCCACGAGCACCGGGACCACTTCAACGAGGACCGGCTGCGCGCGGGCATGGAGGCCAACCCCGGCGCCGAGATCTGGACCCTGGCCAGCGTCGCCGAGCAGCTCTCCGCGGCGTTCCCCGGCCGGGTGCACACGGTCGGCGAGGGCGACACCTTCACCGCGGCCGGATTCGAGGTCGAGGTGCACGGCCAACTGCACGCCGTCATCCACCCCGACATCCCGCGCATCACCAACGTCGGCTACCTGCTCGACGGCGGTGCGGTGTTCCACCCGGGCGACGCGCTCACCGTCCCCCAGGGCCGTACGGTCGACACCCTGCTGCTGCCCGTCCACGCGCCCTGGAACAAGGTCGCCGAGGTGATCGACTACGTCCGCGAGGTCGCGCCCCGGCGGGCCATCGACATCCACGACAGCCTCCTCCAGGACCACGCCCGGCCGATCTACGACACCATGATCGACCAGCTGGGCGGTACCGACCACGGCCGGCTCACTCCCGGCGGCAGCACCCTGGTCGGCTGAGCGCCGGACCGGCCGGGAGCCGACTGTCGGTGCCGGGCTGTAGGTTTGCAGACATGCGCATCGCGACCTGGAACGTCAATTCGATCACCGCCCGCCTCCCGCGGCTGCTGGCCTGGCTGGAGAGCACCGGCACGGACGTGCTGTGCATCCAGGAGACCAAGTGCAGCGCCGAGCAGTTCCCGTACGACGAGCTGCGCGAGCTGGGCTATGAGGCCGCGGTCAACGCCAACGGGCGGTGGAACGGCGTGGCCCTGGTGTCCAAGGTGGGGCTGGAGGACGTGGTCCAGGGGCTCCCGGGCGGCCCGGACTACGAGGGGGCGCAGGAGCCGCGTGCGATCTCGGCGACCTGCGGCCCGGCCCGCGTCTGGTCGGTGTACGTCCCCAACGGCCGCGAGATCGACCATGCGCACTACACCTACAAGCTCGGCTGGTTCGAGGCGCTGAAGACCGCGGTCGCCGAGGACGCGGCGGGCCCCCGCCCGTTCGCGGTCCTCGGCGACTACAACGTCGCCCCCACGGACGAGGACGTCTGGGACCCGGCGGTGTTCGTCGGCGCCACCCATGTCACCCCCGCCGAGCGCGCCGCCCTGTCGGCCCTGCGCGAGGCGGGTCTGACGGACGTCGTCCCGCGCCCGCTCAAGTACGACCGGCCGTACACCTACTGGGACTACCGCCAGCTCGCCTTCCCCAAGAACCGCGGTATGCGCATCGACCTGGTCTACGGCAACGAGCCGTTCGCCAAGGCCGTCTCGGACGCCTACGTGGACCGCGAGGAGCGCAAGGGCAAGGGCGCTTCGGACCATGCCCCGGTGGTCGTGGACCTCGACGTCTAGGTCGGTATAACGGCTGGTCGGTGACGCACCCGGCCTGGGGTCCGTCCGTCGCATCGGACTTCAGGCGAGGCCGCTCAGCTCTCGCCGGGGGACGCCGTCTCGGGTGGCGTGGGATGGCGGGCGGGGTCGTCGGCGGTCAGGCTGCCCAGGAGGCTCAGCGCCTGTTCCGAGGAGCTGTCGGGGGCCGCTTGGTAGACGACCAGCTGCTGCCCGGGGGCGCTGTTGACGGTCAGCGACTCGTAGTCCAGCGTCAGTTCCCCCACCAGGGGATGCCGGAAACGCTTGGTCTCGCGGGTCTTCTGGCGAATGTCGTGGCGGGCCCACAGTCGGCGGAACTCCGGGCTCTTCAACGACAGTTCGCCGACCGTACGGACGAGCTGCGGGTCGTCGTGGTCGGTGCCCGCCGCCGATCGCAGTCCGGCCACGGCGTCGTTCGCCACCCGCGCCCAGTCCGGGTAGAACGCCCGGGCGTCCGGATCGAGGAACACCAGGCGCAGCAGATCGTCGCTGTGGGTGTGGCCGGCGAACAGCGCCCGGCCCAGGGCGTTGTCGGCCAGCACGGTCAGACAACGTCCCAGCACCACGGCCGGCGTACGGTGCCAGCCCGCCATCATCCGCAGCAGCACCGGGCTGACCCGCTCCGGCCGGGTGCGTGACCGATCCCGCTCCGGCGCCGGTCGCGTCAGTCGGTGCAGGTGGTCCGCGGCGTCCTCGCCCAGGTGCAGGGCCCGGGCCAGGGCCTCGACCACCTGCGCGGAAGGGCTCCGTTCGCGGCCCTGCTCCAGCCGTATGTAGTAGTCGGTGCTGACCCCGGCCAGGATCGCCACTTCCTCCCGACGCAGCCCCGCCACCCGGCGCCGGCCGGACACCGGCAGTCCCGCGTCCTCGGGCTTGATCAGGGCGCGGCGGGCACGGAGGTACTCGCCGAGCGGGTTCGCGCTGTCCATGACCGCCAGCCTAGGCACGGCGAAGCCGGCGCGGGAGCCCGGAAGGTGGCCGTGGAACTCCTAGGCCCGCTGCTCCCGGGAGAGGCGTTGCCTGGTCCCCGCGATGAGCCCGCCGCAGGGTGAGGGCATGACTTCCACCCCCTTGACCAACGCCTCTTCCTCCCTCACCACCGCCATCGGCGATGACCGGCCCACCGGGCCCCTGGCCGGCCGGGTCGCGATCGTGACCGGTGCCTCCAGCGGGATCGGCGCGGCCACCGCCCGCCGCCTGGCCGTCGGCGGGGCGCACGTCGCCCTCCTGGGCCGCCGCGAGGACCGGCTGACGGACCTGGCCGACGAGCTCCGCGCCACGGCCACCGGGGCCCTGCTGCCAGTGGCCGTCGACGTGACCGACCCCGAGGCACTCGACACCGCCGCCCGCGCCATCGCCTCGGCCCTCGGGCCCGTCGACCTCGTCGTGGCCAACGCCGGGGCGATGCTCGGCGCCCCCTTCGAGGCCGCCCGGACCGACGAGTGGGACCGCATGATCGACGTCAATCTCCGCGGTCTGCTCCACACGGCGCGGGCCTTCACCGACGGCCTCCTGTCCGCCGCGGCCGACGGCCGTCCCGCGGATCTGGTGCACGTGGGGTCCGTGGCCGGCCACGCCCTCTTCCCCAACTGGTCGGTCTACTGCGCCACCAAGGCCGCCGTCGCCCACCTGACCCGCAATCTCCGCGCCGAACTGGGGCCCCGCGGCGTCCGTGTGAAGAACGTGGAACCCGGCGTCACCGTCACGGAACTCGGCGCGGACATGCACGACGCCGATCTGCGCACGTCATTGGCTCGTATGCGGACCGACCTGCGCCCGCTGGCCGCCGAGGACATCGCCGAGGCCATCGCCTTCGCCGTCTCCGTCCCCCCGCATGTCAACATCGCCGATATGGTCGTCGTCCCTGTGCAGCAAGGCTGACCCCGGCGCCCCGGGAGCAGCGCGCCTCCCGGGGCGCCCGGCCTCACCCCCGCCGCCCCGGCACCAGTGCCCGCAGGTCCACGGCATCTCCCAGCGCCTGCAGGCCCGCGTCGCCGGGGTGGAGATGGTCGCCGCTGTCGTAGGCGGGCAGCATGCGCTGGGGGCGTTGCGGATCGCGCAGTACGGCGTCGAAGTCCAGTGCCGCGTCGAAGACGGTGCCGGCGTTGCCGCGTACGAAGGCGTTGACGGCCTGGCGGCGGGCCTCCATCTCCGGGGTGCAGCCGCGGTAGCCCTCGCAGGGGGCGATGGTGGCGACCACGACCCGCAGCCCCCGCTCGTGGGCCCGCCGGGCGAGGGCCCGGAGACCGGCGACGACCTCCTCGGCCGGGGTCCCCCAGCGCACGTCGTTGACGCCTTCGAAGACCACCACCGTGCGCACCGAAGGCTGCGCCAGCACATCGCGCTCCAGCCGGTGCTGGGCGCTGACCCCGCCGGTGTCCGTGCTGACCCCGTCACCCTGATAGCGGTCGGTGACGATCCGGTTCGCCGAGATGCCGTGGTTGAGCACGCCGTAGCGGGGCAGCGCGCTCTGCGCCTGGAAGCGGCGGGCGAGGACGTCCGGCCAGCGCCGGTTGGCGCCGCCGGTCGACTTCACCCCGTCGGTGATCGAGTCGCCCAGCGCCACGATCGAGCCGGGCCCGCCGTCCACGTCGACACCCGTCAGGAACGGCCAGAAGGTCATCGTCTCCGGATAGCCGCCGCCCTCGGCGTCTCCCGTACGGTCCCCGCTGCCGTCCGCGCTCAGATACGACAGCTGGGCCGCCTCCTGGTGCACCGGCGCCGCCGTCACCGTGCCCGGCAGATGGATGCTCACCAGCAGATCGGTGCCGGCGGGGACGGTGAAGGGCGCCGGGTCGCTGACGGCCTCGGCGCCGGCCGGTATCCGGGTGCCGGTCCGCCCCCGTCCGAAGGTCAGCGGCACGGGCTCTCCGTCGGCCGTCGCCCCCGCGCCGCGCACCGCGATGCTGGCCGCCCCTATGCCGACCGGCGCCGCCGCGAAGGTGTTGGCGATCCGGATCCGCGCCCGCGGCCCGCCCGCCCCGCTGTGGACGACCAGCCGCAGCGTACGGTCCGTCCAGGGCCCGACGGCCCGGTAGCCGGCCGTGCTCGCCGCCCAACTCCCGGTCCGGCCGCGCCCGCCGTCCCGGACCGACACCGCGAAGACATGCAGTCGGGCCCCCGTTTCCGGCGCCTTGGGCAGCACCACGGACGCCACCTCCCGCTCGGCCCGCAGCGGTACCGACACCGCGTACAGCCGCGCGGGCCCGACCGGTCCGTCGTCCGCGCCGTTGACGTGCGGCAGCGCCACCGCCTTGGTGCTGAGCGGGCCGGACAGCCAGTCGGGCGCGGTGAGTTCGTAGGAGCCGCGCGAGCCGTCCCGATAGCGCACGGTGCCGGTGCCGGACGCCGCGCCGCCCGTCCCGGCGACCAGGAACGTCAGCGCCTCGCCGCGCCCGCGCACGGCCACCGACTGCCCGTCCGCCCGCAGGTTGTCCGGCGTCCCGGCCGCCGTACGCGGCCAGGTGAGGCGGGTCGCGTCGATGGTGAGCGCCCTCCCGGGCGTCCAGCCGGCCGCCGCCAGGTCCTGCGCGGACAGCGAGCGGCCGGCGCCGTCGAAGTCGGCCGCGCCGGGTGCGGAGTTGTCGCCGACCGCCGTGTTGTCGAAGAGTCTCGCCAGCGGCAGCGGGCGGGGCGGGTGGTGCGCCGGGCCGGGTGCCGCGGCCATGGCCGGGCCGGCGGAGAGGGTGGCGGGCAGTGCCGTCGAGGTGAGCAGCAGGATCAGGGTGGTTCCCCATCGTCGTAGGCGCATCGGTCGGTGTCCCTCCGGGGGCGTCAACGGGTAGGTGCGCACTGCGATCCGGCCGTTCCCCCGGGGTGCGGGGGAGCGTTGCCGGATCCGGCCGATCCGATCCGAGCGCCATGAAGGTAGGAAGGCGAGCGGGGGGCGTCAAGGTGACGAACCGGGCCCTCTCGCGCCGCGCGCCTGTGGCCCGCACCACAGGTCGGGTGGGACCCTGCACACCATGAACATGTCTTTCCTGGACAAGTGGCGTAGGCGTCAGCACGCGCACCGGTCCGTGCCGCTCGCGGAGTCGGTGCGCGCCGATCCCGGAAGCGTCGTCGAGCTGCTGTCCGAATGCGAGCTGCTGCGGACCCAGGCCGCCACCGCGGGGGTGGAACTGGACGACTCCGTACGCTCGTTGGAGCTACTGGACCAGCTGCAGCCGGTATGGCGGGACGACCCGGAAGTGGTGCCCTGGCTCGGCAACGACGCGGGCCTCTACCTCGGCACGGTGCTGGTGCGCACGGTGCGCGGCGCGGTCTGGCATGTCTGGCCCAACGGGCAGCCGGTGGTCCGGCTGGAGTCCGGGCGGGAGGTCGACGTGGTCGCGGCGGGCCATGAATGGGCCGATGTCGGCGCGCCGGAGCTGTCCCAGGTCTACGCCGAGGCCTCCGAGGCCTGACACCCACCGGGGAGGCCAACGGGCTTACCTGATTTATCCACCCTTATCCGCTGGTACGTGCGTGTCAGCGAAGAACCGCCCCTTTCGCCCCGGTAGGTTGCGGGCTCTGCGCTGTACGGATGAGAGTGGGCAGGTTCTGCATATGGCCGGTGATGCGCTGATTGAGCTGCGCGGGGTCAACAAGCACTACGGAAATCTGCATGTCCTCCAGGACATCGACCTCACCGTCGGCCGCGGCGAGGTGGTCGTGGTCATCGGGCCCTCCGGCTCCGGGAAGTCCACCCTGTGCCGGGCCATCAACCGCCTGGAGGCCGTCGAGTCGGGCACCATCAAGCTGGACGGCCGGCCGCTGCCCGAGGAGGGCCGCGCGCTGGCCCAGTTGCGCGCCGAAGTCGGCATGGTCTTCCAGTCGTTCAACCTCTTCGCCCACAAGACCGTGCTCGCCAACATCATGCTGGCGCCGATCAAGGTCCGTAAGAAGAAGAAGGACGAGGCCGCGCGGCGCGCCCGCGAACTCCTGGACCGGGTCGGGCTCGCCTCGCAGGCCGACAAGTACCCCGCACAGCTCTCCGGCGGCCAGCAGCAGCGCGTCGCCATCGCCCGCGCGCTGGCCATGGAGCCCAAGGCGCTGCTCTTCGACGAGCCGACCTCCGCGCTCGACCCGGAGATGATCAACGAGGTGCTGGAGGTCATGCGCCAGCTCGCCCGGGAGGGCATGACGATGGTGGTGGTCACGCACGAGATGGGCTTCGCCCGGTCCGCCGCCAACCGCGTGGTGTTCATGGCCGACGGCCGGATCGTCGAGGACCGCACCCCCGAGGAGTTCTTCACCGCGCCGCGCAGCGAACGGGCCAAGGACTTCCTCTCCAAGATCCTCAAGCACTAACGGGGGCGCCGCGATGCCGCACCGTCATTTCACGCGCCTGCGCCGTGCCCTCGTGGCCTTCCTGGCCCTCGCGCTCACCGCGCTCGCCCTCGCGGGCTGCGGCCGGCCCGGCAGCCCGCCGGTCAAGGGCCCCAAGGGCAGCGAACTGCCCCAGTATCAGGTCGCCAAGGACTTCTCCCTGCCCGACTCCCCGACCTGGGTGCGGGCCAAGAAACGCGGCCATCTCATCATCGGCGTCAAGGAGGACCAGCCCTACCTCGGCGAGCGGGACCCGGCCTCCGGCCTCTACTCCGGCTTCGACATCGAGATCGCCAGGATGGCGTCGGCCGCACTCGGGTTCCCGCCCGACACCATCGAGTTCAAGACGATCGCCTCCGCCAACCGCGAGACGGCCCTGCAGAACGGCCAGATCGACCTCTACGTCGGTACGTACACCATCAACGACAAGCGCAAGAAGCTGGTGGGCTTCGCGGGCCCCTACTACATGGCCGGCCAGTCGCTGCTGGTGCGCGCCGACGAGACCGACATCAAGGGGCCGGGGGACCTGGCCGGCAGACGCGTCTGCTCGGCCGCCGGCTCGACCCCGTACCAGCGCATGCAGACCGAGTACCCCAAGGCCGTCCTCGTCGCCTACGACACCTACTCGGTGTGCGTCGACAACCTGCTGACCTACCAGGTCGACGCGGTCACCACCGATGACGCGATCCTGCTGGGCTACGCCGCCAAGGTGCCCGACGAGCTGAAGGTCGTCGGCAAGCCGTTCTCCCAGGAGCCGTACGGCATCGGTGTCCCGCACGGCGACGACGCGCTGCGCCTCGCGCTCGACGACGCGCTCGCCGCGGACGAGGCGAACGGCAACTGGCAGAAGGCCTACGACGCGACCCTCGGCCTGTCCGGGGTGCCCGCGCCCAAGCCGCCCCCGATCGACCGCTACCCGGCGAGCTGAGGAGCCAAGGAACCTACCGATGAACGTTCTCCTCGACAACCTCTCCCTCTACGGGGAGGGTCTGCTGGGCACCGTCGAACTCACCGTCTACGCCTCGCTGCTCGCGCTCGTCCTGGGCTTCCTCATGGCGGCCTTCCGCGTCGCACCGGTCGGTTCGCTGCGGGCCCTGGGCACGGCATGGGTGACGGTGCTGCGCAACACGCCGCTGACGCTGCTGTTCTTCGCGGTGGTGCTGGGCCTGCCGCGCTTCGGCCTCGTACTGCCCTTCCAGCTCTTCGCCATCCTGGCGCTGGGCTGCTACACCTCGGCCTTCATCTGCGAGGCGCTGCGCTCCGGCATCAACACCGTGCCGGTCGGCCAGGGCGAGGCGGCCCGCAGCCTGGGCCTGACCTTTCCCCAGACCCTCGGCGACATCGTCCTGCCGCAGGCCTTCCGGTCCGTCATCCCGCCCATCGGCTCCACGCTGATCGCGCTCGCCAAGAACTCCGCGATCGCCGGCGCCTTCAGCGTCACCGAACTGCTCGGCGTCTACAAGCCGCTCAGCGAGATGGGCTACAGCATCATCTGGTCCTTCGTCTGGATCGCGGTGGGCTATCTGATCGTGACCCTGTCCATCAGCGCGATCTTCAACGTGCTGGAGAAGCGCTTCGGAGTCGCCCGATGACCACCACCGCCCTGTACGACATTCCGGGCCCGCGGACCAGGGCGCGGCACCGGCTCTACGGCTTCGGGGCGACGGTCGTCATCATCGCCCTGGTCGCCTGGATCGTCTACCTCCTCTTCGACACCGGGCAGTTCACCGCGGCCAAGTGGATCCCCTTCCTCTACAAGGGGATCCAGGAACTGTTGCTCACCGGCCTCGGCAACACCCTGCGGGCCTTCGCCCTCGCGGCGGTGCTGTCCCTGGCGCTCGGCGCGGTGCTCGCGACCGGCCGGCTCTCCGAACACCGGATCGTGCGCTGGGTGTGCACCCTGGTGGTGGAGTTCTTCCGCGCGATGCCCCTGCTCGTCATGATCTTCTTCATCTATGTGGCGCTGCAGGTCGCGCCGCTGCCCGCCCTGGTCGCCGGCCTCACCCTCTACAACGGCTCGGTCCTCGCGGAGGTCTTCCGCAGCGGCGTCAACGCCGTCGAGCGCGGCCAGCGGGAGGCCGCGTACGCACTGGGCATGCGCAAGACCCAGGTCATGACGCACGTCCTGGTGCCGCAGGCGGTCCGTGCGATGCTCCCGGCGATCATCAGCCAGCTGGTGGTCGCCCTGAAGGACACCTCGCTCGGCTACCTCATCACCTACGAGGAGTTCCTGCACGCCGGCAAGCTGATCGCCTCCAACCTCGACTACGGTCTGCCGTTCATCCCCGTCGTCATGATCATCTCGCCGATCTACATCGGGTTGTGCATGCTGCTGTCCTGGCTGGCCAACTGGGTCTCCCGGCGTCAGAAGCGCAACCCCAAGGTCGAGGCCGTCGAGGTGGCCGCCGCCGAGCCCGGCACCCTTCTGCCGGGGGACCACCAGCGCCACAGGGGGTGAGCGCCCGAGGGCGTAGGTCCCCCTCCGCCGCGCGGCGGAGCCGGAACCTCCGCACGAACGACGCCCGGGAGCAGGGGAGACGGCGACGATCGATGCCGCAGCCACACCTGTCGGTATCTGTCGGACGGAGCCCGGAATGCCCTTCAAGCCCCTGCGCGTCACCGCCGCCCTCGCCCTCGTCCTCGCCCTGGCGGCCCCGGCCGCCGCGGTGGCACCCGCGGAGCCGGGCACCCCCGCGCCCACCACCTTTTCCGCCCTCAAGGGCGAGGCCCGCATGGAGTACCCCGTCGACACCGAGGAGGTCCGCTTCTCGATCGACGCGTCCCGGGGAGCGAGCCGGACCTGATCCGGTCGGCCAGGAGGCGCGCCCCAGGTGTGGCGTGGGGCGTTGGTGCGCGATCCATGGCGGTGGTGGTGCTGGCACCACCCCGAAGACGGGAACCAGCATGATCGATCGCGGGTCCCCGGAGCCCGAACATCGAACCAGACGCCGCGCAGCAGAGCGCGGCCACAGGGAGGTTCGATGTCCAGGTCCAGGAAGCCGCGATGGCCCGTGGCCGCCGTATCGGGTGTGGTGGCCGCGGCCATCGCGACCGCCGTCGCCCCGGCGGTCGCGACGCCGTCCGCACCGGCGGGCGGCGGCCCCGCACCCGGCCTGTCGCGCTACACCGGGCAGCGGCTCGACTGGCAGCCCTGCGACCGGGAGCCTTCGCTCCAGTGCGCGGCGATGACCGTGCCCCGCGACTGGCACCACCCGGGGACCGGCGCGGACCTGACCGTCGAGGTGTCCCGGCACCGGGCCACCGACCCCGCACGGCGCCGCGGGGTGCTGATGATGGCCGCCGGCGGGCCGGGTGCCTCGGGGCTCACGCGGCCCGCGGGCTTCGTCAAGGCGTCGCCCGCGGTCGGCGCCGCGTACGACGTGGTCGGCTTCGACCAGCGGGCGGTCGGCAGCAGCTCGCACGGGACATGCCAGACCGACGCCGAGTTCCGCGACTTCTACGCGGGCGACTTCCGCGACCGCTCGCCCGCGGCGGTCCAGGGCGTTCTGGACCGGTCGCGGAAGTTCGTGAAGGACTGTCGCAAGCGCAGCGGCGACCTGGTCGAGTACCTCACCACCGACCAGGCCGTACGCGATATGGACCTGTTCCGCGCACTGCTCGGCGTGCGCAGGATCTCGTACTACGGGCCGTCGTACGCCACCTGGCTCGGCGCGTACTACGCGACGGAGTTCCCGCAACATGTCGAGCGGGCCGTGCTGGACAGCAATCTGCCCTTCCACGAGACCTGGCAGCAGGCCGAACTGGGGCAGCCGAAGAGCTTCCAGCGCCGTTTCGAGCAGGACTTCCTGCCGTGGATCGCCCGGTACGACGCGGTCTACCACTACGGGAGCACCGCCGCCGAAGCGAAGGCGACATGGGAGGCGCGCCGCAAGGCGCTGCACGACCACCCGATCACGATCGGCTCGCAGACGATCGGGCCCAACCAGCTCGACAACGCCACGCTCCAGGGGATGTACAACGCAGACCGGCAGTGGGACGGGCTGGCGTCCGTACTGGCCGCCCTGGAGCACTGGGACACGGCGACGCCCGCCGAGCGCCGGCTCGCCCAACAGGCCTTCGGCAACTACCTGTCTCCCGGCTTCGCCGCCACGTACTTCCCGGTCACCTGCAACGACACCCCGTGGAGCCGGGATCTCGGCCATTGGATACGGCGGAGCGCCCAGGACACCAAGAAGTACCCGCTGGTCGGGGCGCGGGAGCTGGCGTATGCCGCGACCTGCGTGTACTGGCCCGAGTCGGCCGCGCCGCGAGTGAAGGTCACCGGCAAGGGGCTGCCACCCACGCTGATGCTCAACTCCGTGCACGACCCGGCCACGTACTACGAGGGCGCGGTGCGGGCGCACCGGGCGCTGCGGGGCTCGCGCCTGGTCACGGTGACGGGCGGTGGCGACCACGGGCAGTACCAGAACGGCAACGCCTGCGTGGACCGCATCGTCGACGCCTACCTCCTGCACGGAACCGTCCCGGCACACGACGCGACCTGCCCCACCAAGCCGCTGCCCGTACCGGCACGGCAGCGTCACTGACGGTTTCAGGATGAAGTGCGACGGCATCGTGCTGGCGCAGGAGGCCGCCCGAACACACAAGCACGACTCCATCGGTACCGAACACCTCCTCCTCGGCCTGCTCGGCGAACCGCGGGGCCTGGCGCATGAGGTGCTGCGGCGCCAGGCGTCGCAGGCTGATCCACGCAGATCGGGGAGGCACCCTGAGGTGCCTCCCGCCGCCTCGGCCCCGGGGCCGGTGCCTCAGTCGCGTACCGGCACCGACACATACGACGGATCGTTCGCCGGGGAGGAGAACGTCAGCCGTGCGCCGCTCGGATTGTGCTCGATGTACAGCGGGTCGACGGTGTCCACGACCACCGTCAGCCGGTGCCCGGCGGGGACGTCGTAGGCCGTGGAGAAGAGGTCCAGGTCCACGCCGAACGGTTGGCCCGGGGTCTTGTCGTGGAAGGTGAACGGCGCGTGGGTGACCAGCTTGCCGATGCCCAGCGGCCCCACGTCGTAGAGGTAGGCGATGGCGGTGCCGCTCTCGGCGGTGCTGGTGAGGGTGGTGTGCAGCTTGGTGGTGCCGCGGACCCGCTGCCCGCTCTCGTAGCGCTCGGACTGCCAGACGGCGGCCAGGGAGCGCGGCAGCAGCGGGATCGAGGCCATCGGCGGCAACCGGAAGAACTGGTCGAGCATGCTGGAGAGGAAGATCAGCCCGCCGTTGGCGCCCGAGTCCCAGTTGGTGTTGATCTGCTTGCTGCCGCCCAGCTCGATCCTGCGGTGCGCGGACGGCACGTCCTTCCAGCTCTGGTAGCCCTCGTACGCGCCGGTGGAACGGGACTTGAGCAGTACCGGCGACTCGCGGTCGATGCCGTTGTCCGCGCCCTTGAGGTAGTGGTCGAACCACCGCTTGGTGTTGGTCCAGGTGTCGTTGGGCAGTCCGAAGAGCCCCGTCGCCTCGGCCGTCGCATGGTCACCGGGGCGGAATTCCAGCCGCTTGGGGCCCTTGAGCTTCTCGTAGAAGTCGGCGTACTGGTTGGGCGGGAAGAGTGAGTCGCCCCAGGCGTTGCCGAGCATGATCGCGGCGCCGTTGGCGTTGATCTTGTCGAGGTAGGTGGCGGGGGAGCGCTTCTTCCCCCACGCGATCATGTCCTGCTCCTTGGCGAGGTTCGAGCCGAGGAAGTCCTTGAGGATGGTCCGCAGTTCGGGGCTCGGCCGCCCCGTCAGCTCGCCCGCACCGCCGAGCATCGCCGCCGCCTGCAGATGCTGGGTACGGCCGCTGTAGATCGAACCGATCAGGTCGCCCCAGCCGCTGAGCGCCGCAACCACCTTGATCCGCTTGTCGAACGCGGAGGCCAGCAGGCTGATACCGGCGCCGTAGGAGACGCCGGCCATGCCGACCTTCTGCGGATCGGCCGGTGTGTTGGCCAGCGCCCAGTCGATGACCTTCGAGGCATCGGCGATGTCCTGCGGTCCGGCCGTCTCGATCTGCCCGCCGGACTGCCAGAACCCGCGCGAGTTGTAGCCGACCACCACATAGCCCGCGTCGGCCAGCTTCTTGGCCTGGGCCAGGTACTCGACCTGCGGCATTCCCCAGCTGGTCGGCAGCACGATGACCGGGTACCGACGGGTCCCGTCGGCGCCGGCCGGGGTGAACACGTTCGCCTTGAGGGTGATCCCGCCGTCGCCTTCGATGTCGACGAACCTGACGGAGGGCGCTGCCGTGAAGGAGTCGGCGGACGCCGCCGTCGTGGGGGCTGATGTCGGTGCCGCTGCCTGGGCGGCCGGCGCACCGGTGAGAACGGTGGTGGCCAGCACTGCCGCCGAGACGGTGCCGATCGCGGCACGCAGAGTCGTGCGGGAGGGCGTCATCTTCTGCTCCAGATCTCGAAGCGAGCCCGCCGTACGCTGTCGGAAGACAGGAGGGGCGTACGGCGGCCCGAGTTGACTGGAGAGTAAGGTGCGTGACTTACCTTAGGTAACCCGTCGGTAGGTTACGGGTGGGTAACGTCCGTGGGTCCAGGGCGAGTCGGCGCGGCCGCGCGCGGGGCGCGGGTGGTGGCCGTGGACGCCGAGCCCGATATGGCCCGGCGGGCCGCGGGCGCCGTTCCCGATGTGTGCGTACAGGTTGCTGCCCTGCCCCGACTCCCCTTTGCCGACGCCCGGTTCGATGCCATCGTCGGCAACTTCGTACTCAATCACGTGGGGCGGTCGAGAGCGGCCCTGGACGAGTTGCGTCGGGTGACCCGGCCGGGCGGCCGGGCCCCGGCCGTCGCGTCCTGCCGTCAGGCGGTCCGCGGCAGGGTGGTGAGGAAGGCCTCCAGTGCGGCGTTGAACTCGTCCGCCCGCTCCAGGTTCGGCATGTGGGCCGCCTGCTCGATCACCGTCAACTGGGCGTGCGGAATGCGTCGGTGGATGTCGCGGGCGTCGCTCACCGGTGTGTACGTGTCCTCCGTGCCGACCACCACCAGCGCCGGAACCGATATCCGCGACAACATCTCGGTGTAGTCGGGGCGTTCGGCGCGGCCGCGCAGCGCCGCCGCCGCGCCCTCGGGCGGTGTGCCCGTCATCATTCCCATGACGTGGCGGGCGACGTCCGGCCGGGTGGCGATGGTGTGCGGCGCGATCATCTTCGGCAGGACCTCGTGTGCGTAGCCGGACATCCCCTCCCGCAGGACGCGCTCCGCCATGTCGCGGCGCGCGGCCTTGCCTGCGTCGGTCTCCGCCGCGGGGAAGGTGTCCGCGAGCACCATGCCCCGGATCCGGTGCGGGAACAGCCGCCAGAACTCCATGACGATCTGGCCTCCCATGGACAGACCGCCGAGCACGAAGCGCTCGATGCCGAGACGGTCGAGCAGGGCGACGGTGTCGCGGACGAAGGTCTCCAGCGGGGTCGTGCCCGGGACGACGGAACTCTCGCCGTAGCCCCGCAGGTCCGGGGCGATCACCCGCCATCCGGCCCGGCTGAAGTGCTCGATCTGCGGGCGCCACATCGAGCGGTCGAACGGGTGGCCGTGGAGGAGCACCAGTGGTTCGCCGTCGCCCTCGTCCTCGTAACCGACGCTGATCTCCGCGAATCGGGTCGATCCCATGCCGCGCATCCCCTCTGCCGCTGTGTGGTTCCTCGGTTCCTCGATGCTATGAGGGGCAATTGCTCGGTGCAATATAAATAATGATCTCGGTGCAATGTGGCGTAAGGTGCTCGTCGAGAAGCGGAGACGCCGAGAAGTCGAGAAGCCAAGGAGTCGAGAAGTCGAGAAGTCGAGAAGCGCTCGTCGAGGACGGCGGGTTCGTGTGAGTCACGGGCGCGTATGCGTGACGGGCCCGTGCGAGGAAGAGGGGAAGGGGCGATGGACGACTATCGCGTGATCGCCGACGAGCTGGCGGCGGAGATCGCCGCCGGCCGGCTCCGGCCCGGTGACCGGCTGCCGCCGCTGCGCCGGTTCGCCCGCGACCGGCGGATCGCCGGCTCGACGGCGGCCCGGGTGTACCGGGAGCTGGGCCGACGGGGGCTGACGCTGGGCGAGGTCGGCCGCGGCACGTTCGTCCGCACCGCCGCCCCGTCGGCCGAGCCCGCGCTCGCCGAGCCCGGTGACGCCAGGATCGACCTGGAGCTCAACTTCCCGGTGTTGCCGGAGCACCCCGCCCTGCTCGGCAGGAGCCTTGAGCATCTGCTGCGCCCCGACGCCCTGGCCGACGCGCTCCGCCCGGTGGGCGCCGCCGGTACGCCGGCGGCCCGGCAGGCCGCGGCGGCGCACCTCGCCCGTGCCGGCTGGGCCCCGGACCCCCGGCGGCTGCTCTTCGCCGGCAACGGCC
Source organism: Streptomyces sirii (assembly GCF_045690365.1). Lineage (NCBI taxonomy): Bacteria > Bacillati > Actinomycetota > Actinomycetes > Kitasatosporales > Streptomycetaceae > Streptomyces > Streptomyces sirii. Next base: position 7,326,015 of record NZ_CP147982.1, read on the forward strand.
GGCAGGCGCTGGCCGCCGCGATCGCCTCGCTGGTTCCGGCCGGTGAGCGCCTCGGCGTCGAATCCCTCACCTACCCCGTCGTCAAGGGCATCGCGGCCCGCCTGGGCGTCACGCTGGTACCCCTCGCCATGGACGAGCACGGACTGACGGCCGAGGCGCTCCGCACGGCCGCCCCGCTGCGCGCCGTCTACCTCCAGCCGGCCCTGCACAACCCGCTGGGCATCACGATGCCGGAGCGGCGACGCGAGGAACTCGCCGCGGTGCTGGGGGAGTTGGGCATCCACGCCGTCGAGGACGCCATCTACGGATTCCTCCGCGAGGACCTGCCGCCGCTCGCGGCGCTGGCGCCCGAACGCACCGTGGTCGTCGACAGCCTGTCCAAGCGGCTCGCCCCCGGCCTGTCCCTGGGGTTCCTCACGGTGCCCGCGGCTCTCACCCAGGACGTGGCGACGGCGCTGCGATCGGGGACCTGGACGGCCTCCGGCTTCGCGCTCGACGCCGCGACCCGCTGGATGGCCGACGGGACCGCGGCGGCCATCGAAGAGGACAAGCGCCGGGACGCCGCGGCACGCCAGCGGATCGTCGCCGAACGGCTGGCCGGCTTCCGGCTACGAGCCGATCCGCACGCGTACCACTGCTGGTGGGAGCTGCCGGAGCCATGGCGCGCCGACACCTTCGTCGCGGCCGCCGCGCGCCGCGGGATCGCCGTCACGCCCTCGGGAGCGTTCGCGGTGGGCGCGGGTCACACGCCCAACGCCGTACGGCTGGCGCTCGCCTCCCCGCCCCTGGACGCCCTGGCCGAAGCGCTGGGCGTCCTGGGCGAACTGGCGCACGGCTCACCGGAGGACGCCGGACCGGAGTGACGGAGAGAAGCGGAAGGGAGCGCCGGCCGGGAGCGCCGGCCGGGGTGCTCAGGTGCCGCTCATCAGCTCACCGAGCCCCCTGCGCAGGTCGTCCGCGTTCATCACCGGCTGGAGGGAGACCTTGGCGTGCCAATCCATGAAGAACGACTCGACCAGGGCCGGCATCTGCGATGACTGCTGCATGTCGAAGTAGTAGAAGCAGGCACGGTCGCCACCGTCGAGGGTGAAGTAGGCCGCCTCCGGTTGCAGCGCGGCGATCGCCGTCTCCATGATCTTCGGCAGGGCGCCGCTGTTGATCAGTTCGTTGCCCACTTCGGTAGGTATCCGGGCCGTCAGAACCATCCTCATCGGGCTCACTCCTCGCGTGGATCTCGTGGAGTTCACAGTCCCTGTGTTCTCAGGGTCTCACGGTACGGGCGGGGCCTCGCGGTACGGGCGAGGCGCTCGGGGCGGGGGGAGCCGGGGCGGCGGTCAGGAGCCGAGTCGGAGGTGCTCGGGGCGTCCGCTCGGCGGTACCTCCTCGGCCGGCGCTACCGGACCCGGCGGGGTGCCGTCGCCGAACGGCCGGCCGCCCAACTCCTCGCGGTGGTGCGGCGTCAGCCAGCCGGACAGGTCCGGGCCCAAGGGGACGATGCCGGTCGGGTTGATGCCGGTGTGCACCCGGTAGTAGTGCTGCTTGATGTGGTGGAAGTCGACGGTGTCGCCGAAGCCCGGCGTCTGGTAGAGGTCCCTGGCGTACGCCCACAGCGCCGGGGCCTCGGCCAGCTTGAACCGGTTGCACTTGAAGTGCCCGTGGTAGGCGGCGTCGAAGCGGACCAGTGTGGTGAACAGTCGGACGTCGGCCTCCGTGAGGGTGTCGCCCACGAGGTAGCGCTGATCGGACAGCCGCTCCGACAGCAGGTCCAGCCGCCGGAAGAGATCGCGGAAGGCGGCGTCGTACTCGCTCTGCCTGGTGGCGAAACCGGCTCGGTACACGCCGTTGTTGACGTCCCGGTAGACACCCGCCATGACGACGTCGATCTCCTCGCGCAGCCGCTCCGGATACAGGTCCGGAGCGCCCGGCCGGTGCAGCGCCGTCCACTGTGTCGACAGGTCGAGGGTGATCTGCTGGAAGTCGTTGGTGACGAGCTTGCCGCTGGGCACGTCGACGACGGCGGGGACGCTGACCCCGCCCGGGTAGCCCTTCTCGCGGGCGTCGTAGGCCTCGCTCAGGAAGCGGATGCCGAGTACGGGGTCGCGTCCGTCCGGATCCAGGGTGAAGCGCCAGCTGCGGTCGTCCTGCAGCGGATCGGGGATGGCGAGCGAGAGCGCGTCCTCCAGGCCGAGCAGCCGCCGCACGATGACGGCGCGGCTCGCCCAGGGGCAGGCGCGGCTCGCCACCAGCCGGTAGCGGCCGGCCTCGACCGGCCAGCCGTCGCGGCCGTCCGCCGTGATGCGGTCCGCGAAGTGGCTCCGGGAGCGCTTGAAGGTCGCTCTGCCGTACTCGGTGTTGCCGCACATCGCGTTGCCCTCGGTGGCGTGGGGCATCACCGGCTCCTTCCGTCCGCGGTGGTCACCTGCTCTTGTCGAGCCTTCCCGTACCGACGTGGTCGTCCCGCGGCGTCAGCCGCCCGGCGCATCGCACCACCCGACGGCATATCGCATATCGCGCTCTCTTTCGTTATCAACGGCGCCACGCTTCTCGCCCCGGCTCACGGCGATCGGCCGGCGGACGACTGGCGGCGGGTCGGGGACGGCATCACATCCGGTTTCAGCGGCATCGTGGTCGACGGTCGTCACGGCGATACGGTCGACACCCTCGCCGTACGCGACAACAAGGAGCCCGGCCAGCAGCGGCTGGTCGCCGTGCGGTACAGCCGGCACGCGAAGCCGCAGGTGAGGGCGGTCGAATGGCGGGGCGGGCAGCCCGTCGACCTGGAGGCGATCGACGCCGTGCCGGGGCGGGACCGGGAGTACGTGGCCCTCGCCGCCGGACACAAGATCGAGGCGCTGGCGTGCCTGCCGGGGTCGAGCACGGGCATCCTGGGCACGGACGACGAGAACGACGGCGGCTCGGTCACCACGGCGGCGTTCTGCCGCCCGTAAGCTGACGGGGCTCGGAGCCTGACCGGGCCCGCGACCTGAGGGGGCCCGGACCCCCCGTCCCAAGGCGCTCCGGGGGCAGCCGTCCCTGCCCCCGCCCCGCCTCAGCCCAGGCGTGTCAGATCGGGCCGCAGCCGATGCCAGATCGGGTGCCGCAGCCGTCCGGCCGAGGTCCAGCCGGTGAGCGTGATCTCGGCGACCAGCCGGGGCTCGGCCCAGTGCGCGCCCATGGTGTCCACGGGATTGATGAACGGTGAGCGGTCCATCGGGATCACCGCCAGGTACTGCGCCAGCTCCCGCCGTTCCCGGTCCGACAGCCCCGAGCCCACGGAGCCGACGTACCGCAGCCCGGCCGGCTCCGCCACGCCCGCCAGGACGGAACCGGGGAGCCCCGCGAGCACACCGTGCCCCTCCGTCCAGCCGCCGATGACCACGTCGAGGGTGAGCAGATGCTTCGTCTTGCGCCACTCGGGTGACCGGACACCCTGCAGATACGCCGAGTTCAGCCGCTTCGCCACGACCCCTTCGAGCCCGCCCTGGAGCGAGGCCTCCCACGCCTGCTGCGCATGGCCCTGCAGATAGGCGGGCGCCGACCAGTTGGGGCCGCGCAGCCGCAGCCCGGACAGGACCGACCGGCGCTCGTGATAGGGCAAAGCGAGCAGCGAACCGCCCAGGTACATGATGTCGAAGAGGACCAGATGTACGGGGTGCTCCATGGCCAGCCGGGCCGTACGCCGCGGGTTCACCACGCCCATCCGCCGCTGCAGCAGCCCGAAGTCCGGCCGTCCCCGCGCGTCCAGCACCACCACCTCGCCGTCGAGCACCGCCGGCCGGCCCCGCAGCTGCTCGCCCAGCGGCGCCAGCTCCGGGTAGGTGCCGGTCGCGTCGTTGCCCGCCCGTGTGACCAGCCGGAGCGTGCCGTCCCCGGGTGTGTTGACGATGCAGCGCGCGCCGTCCCATTTGGCCTCGAACGCCCAGGCCGCCTCCTCGTCCTCGTCGGGCAGCGGCCCGATCGCGGCCAGCATCGGCCGGATCACGGGGTACGGGGTCGAGCCGTGCTCGGCGGTCGGGGCCATAGTTCGATGATCGGGCGAGGCCAGGGCGCTCGCAGATCGGCGCCGGACGTCAGGACGCAGGCGCCTCGCCCCCTTCCCCTGCCTGCCTCGCCTCCCTTCCTCCCGTCCTTTCCTCCCCGCTCCTTTCCCCCTCCTTCCCTCCCGGCTCCTTCCTCCCGTCCCGCGCGATTCCCGTTTGCCTTCCTAGGGGTCCTAGGGTAAACCTAATACCCCTAGGAAGGGAGGGCGCGCATGGTGCGGGCCGGGCTGACGGCGGAGCGGGTGACGATCGCGGGCGCCGAGCTGGCGGACGAGGTCGGGCTGGATCAGGTGACCATGTCGCAGGTGGCGCGGCGGCTGGGCGTGAAGGACGCGAGCCTGTACACGCACGTCCGCGGTCTGGAGGACCTGCGCGGGCGGATCGCGCTGCTGGCGGCGGACGAGAAGACCATCCGTATCGCGGAGGCGACCGCCGGACGATCGGGCAAGGACGCGCTGGTCGCGTTCGCCGACGCCTGGCGGGCGTACGCCCATGAGCACCCGGGCCGCTATATGGCGACGCAGCTCCCCCTCCAGATCGATCCCGAGCTGGCCGCGAAGGCGCCCGGACCGCGACGCGCCGTCGAGCTGACCTACGGCATGCTGCGCGGCTACGGACTGGCCGAGCCCGATCTGACCGACGCGGTCCGGTTGCTGCGCAGCACCTTCCACGGGTTCGTCGCCCTGGAGGCCGCGGGCGGGTTCGCGCACCAGCGCTCGCCGCAGCACTCCTGGGTCCGCGCCCTGGACGCCCTGCACTCCCTCCTGGAGCACTGGCCCCCGCTGAGTGAAGGAGACTCCTCATGACCGACCCGACCATCGGCCGCCTGCGCGTGAACGGCGCGACCCTGCACTACGAGGTGCGCGGCAAGGGCCCGCTCCTGCTGCTGATCCCCGGAGGGGCGGGCGGAGCGGCCGCCTTCGACGGCGTCGCCGACGACCTGGCCGCCGCATACACCGTCGCGACCTACGACCCGCGCGGGATGTCCCGCAGCACACTGGACGGCCCCGAGGCCGAGCAGCGGGTGGCCGAGCACGCCGACGACGCGCTGCGGCTTCTGGACCTGCTGTCGCCCGAGGAGCCCGCCCGGGTGTTCGGCATGAGCTCGGGTGCGATCGCCGCCTTGGGGCTGCTCACCGCCCGCCCTGAACGCGTCGAGCGCGTCGTGGCGCACGAGCCGCCGCTGGTGGAGGTCCTGCCCGACGCCGCCGAGCACCGTGCGCTCCCCGAGCGGGTGCGGGAGGTGTTCCGTACCCAGGGGCTCATGCCGGCCATGGCCGAGTTCGCCGCCGGTCTGGCGAAGGGCGGCGAGGCCGCCGTGCCGAAGGCCGCGATGGAGCTGCCGCCCCAGGCCGCGGCGCGGGCCGAGCGGACCATGGCCAACCTGCCCTACTTCGTCGAACGCATCGTGCCCTCCTTCATGCTCTACGCCGCGGACCTCCACCGGCTGGAGGCACTCGTGGACCGGCTCGTCCTGGCCGGCGGCCAGGACTCGCACGGTGAACTGCCCTACCGGTCGGCCGCTTTCCTGGCCCAGCGGCTCGGCACGGAATTTCTGCACTTCCCCGGCGGGCACACCGGACTGACCACCCACCCCGCCGAGTTCGGCACAGCCCTTCGCAAGGCCTTCGGGGACTAGGGGGTGTCCGGACCCGCGCTCTACTGCCAGGTCGCGGTGTCGGGGTCGATGCTGTGGGAGCGCGCGCTGGCGTCGATGATGCGACGGAACCACGTGGCAAGGCCGGCGCGGATGCCGTCGTAGTGGGCGGCGAATGCCGGATCAGCCTCGTACATGCGGCCGAGGCAGACCTGCATCTGCCGGGTGAGGGGGAAGTACGAAGCAAAGACCTCGCGGTGCCGCTCGACGAGTCGATTCGCTTCCGGGCTACCGGGTGTGACGCCGGCGTCCATGGCTTCCCCGAGGGCACGGTCGAGACCGGCGACGGCGTCGGTGACGGCCTGCCATTCCTCCGGACCGCGCGAGGCCGAGCGTTCGGCGTACTGCCGCCATTGCGTGGTGTCTCCGTAGCGCTGACGGGCCTGAGCGGGCCAGTCCGGGTTCCACTGCGGGCCGAAGACCGCGGCCTGCTGCTCGATGGTCAGCAGCAGGCCCCGCTCGTGGGCGTCGATCATCCGATCCAGTCCGACGCTGAGTTGCCGGAGGCGGTCGATCCGTTCGGCGACCTGGGTGCGCTGCGCGCGCAATGCGCCGGGCACGTCTGCGGTCGAGTCGTCCAAGACGGCCCGAATCCCGTCCAGGCCGAGACCGAGCTCACGGTAGACGACGATGCGGTGCAGGCGTTCCAGATCACCAGCGGTGTAGAGCCGGTATCCGGCAGCCGTGCGCAGCGACGGTCGCGCCAGGCCGATCTCGTCCCAGTGGTGCAGCGCGCGGACCGTCACGTCCAGACGCGCCGAGACCTGACCGACGGTCAGGCCATCGGCGTCAGTGGCATCAGGCATGCTCCACATTGTCGTCGCGATCGACGCCCGGTGGGGTGATCCCGATGGCTTCAAGGTTCCGTGCCTCCTGACTGGCCGGATCAAAGGGCTTCGCGGCGGTGAAGACGATCCGTGCGTTCTCGGGGGTGATCACTTCCACATCGCGGGTGTTCCAGGGGGTGTCCCGTGGACCGTCGACCGAGTTCGGGCGCAACGCACGACATGCCTCGACAAGGGAATCGACCTGGCTGAGCAGGCCCGCGAAGCTGAAGCTCATCGCCGGCGGCTGCTCCGGAACGCTCGCCGCCGAGACGAGGAGTACGTCCTGGAACGCCCACCGGCGCAGATGCACAAGCGTGCCGGGGATGCTGAACAGCTCGAAGAACCCGAGCCCACGAATCCAGAAGTCCATCGACGCCGCCAGATCGCTCGTGGGTATCGTCACGAAGGCGGGCATTCCATAGATGCCACGGAACGGCTCCGGCGGAACCGCATCCGGGCCGGGAGTGGGCACGGGGCTCATCTCGAACGCGTTGTAGTAGTCGCTCATGGGCCCCACTCTTCAGCCTCACGCGGCGTGAGGGTCAAGCCGAGTTCGTGGGCAGCGACGCGGAAGGTCCCGGGCCCGGCCCTCGCGGTCACGTCGCCGGTGAATCGGTGCGGTGGGCGGGGGTGCGGTCCAGGAACGAGCGAACGGCTCGGGCGAACCCGTCGGGGTCATCGGCGTAGAGCCAGTGTCCGCAGCCGTCGTCGAACTCCGTCGCGCTGTCGAGGAAGTAGCCGGCGTCGGGAACACCGTGCTCGGGCGGCACGGTGGGCTCCCTTGCGGTGGGTGGACGAGGCGGTGAACAGGTGGCGGTGGGCCGTTGGGTTGCTTCCACCATGGAGAGCACGGCCGCATCCGTCCCATCGTTTCCCTAAGATCGTTTCCGGTACGGCAGGTGGAGATCGATGTGTTGAGGGAGGGCGTCCGATGAGCCGGGCGGTATTGGTGACCGGGGCTTCGCGGGGGATCGGACGGGCGGTCGCCGAGTTGTTCGCGGCCGGCGGCGATCGCGTCGCGCTGCACTACTCGTCGCGCCGGGAGGCGGCCGAGGACGCGTTCGGGGCGCTGGCGGGCGGCGGGCATGTGCTGGTGCAGGGCGATGTGCGGACGCCGGAGGGGGCGGCCGAGATCGTCGGGGCGGCGGTGGACGGGCTCGGCGGCGTCGACGTCCTCGTCAACAACGCCGCCGCGAATGTGGCGCACCCGCTGGACCGTACGTCGTTCGAGGACTGGCAGCGGGCCTGGCGGCAGGTCGTGGACGTGAATCTGCTGGGCGCGGCGAACGTCAGCTACTGCGCGGCGCGCAACATGATCGAGCGGGAGGTGGAGGGGCGGATCGTCAACATCGGGTCGCGGGGGGCGTTCCGCGGTGAGCCGGACCATCCCGCCTACGGCGCGTCGAAGGCGGCGCTGCACGCCATGGGGCAGTCGCTGGCGGTCCATCTGGCGCCGTACGGGATCGGTGTGGCGTCGGTGGCGCCCGGGTTCGTGCAGACCGAGCGGGTCGCGGAGCGCCTCACCGACGAGGTCCGGGGACAGAGCCCGTTCGGGCGGGTCGCGTCGCCGGAGGACGTGGCCTCGGCCGTGCACTACCTCGCCTCGCCGGCGGCGCTCTGGTCCTCGGGCACCGTGCTGGACGTCAACGGGGCGTCGCATCTGCGCTGAGGTCGTCGCGCCCGGGGCCCGGGCGGTGCACGCGCCCGGTACGGAGAGGGGGGAGCCCCGGCCGAACGGGGGATTCCGGCCGGGGCTCGCAGCGGGCAGGGGGGAAGCGCCCGCCGCGATTGAACGATAAACCATCACGAGAGCTGGAAGTGCGGCGGGTGACCGCTCTCACCCTCGGCGGGACTCCGCGAGCCTCCCTCCCGCCCCCTCCGGCGGACCATAGTTTGTCCGGCTATGACCCCCCTTTTCTCCAGGACGAAGCGGATGATGGTGGGCCGCCCGCTGGACAGTGCGCGGCTCGGCGAGACGCTGCTGCCCAAGCGGCTGGCGCTACCGATCTTCTGCAGCGACCCGCTGTCCTCGGTCGCCTACGCCACCGAGGAGATCCTCCTGGTCGTGGGCCTGGGCGGGGTCGCGCTGCTGCATCTGACCTGGTACGCCGCGGCCGCCATCGTCCTGGTCCTGGTCGTCGTGGTCGCGTCCTACCGGCAGACCTGCTACGCGTATCCCGGTGGCGGTGGCGCCTACCTCGTCAGCGCGCAGAACCTCGGGCGCGGCGCGGCGCTCACCGCGGCGAGCGCGCTGCTCGTCGACTATGTGCTGACCGTCGCGGTCTCCGTCGTCTCCGGCGTCGCCGCGATCACCTCCGCGATCCCCTCCCTCGGCGGCCACAACGTGGCGCTGTCCGTCGCGTTCGTGGTGCTGCTGACGCTGATGAACCTGCGCGGGGTGCGGGAGTCGGGCCGGATCTTCGCCGTCCCCACCTACGGCTTCGTCTTCTTCGTCTACCTGATGTTCGCGTTCGCCGCCGTACGGATGGCCACCGGCGCGACGGTCCGCGCCGAGTCCGCGGACCTGCCGCTGCACGCCGCATCGGTCTACACGGGGCTGGCGCTGGTCCTGCTGGGGATGCGCGCCTTCGCCTCCGGGTGCACGGCGCTGACCGGAGTCGAGGCGATCAGCAACGGCGTGCCCGCGTTCCGCAGGCCCAAGAGCCGCAACGCCGCCACCACGCTGCTGGTCATGGGGTTCTTCTCCGTCACCATGTTCGGCGGGATCACGATCCTGGCCATGCTCTACGACGTGCATGTCGCGGTGGACCCCACCGAGCTGGGGCTGCCGGCCCACACGCCGACCTCCACCGCGCTCGCCCAGATCGCCCGTGCCGCCTTCGGCGACCTCGACGCCCTGTTCTACCTGTTGCAGGCCTTCACGGCCGGGGTGCTGGTCCTCGCCGCCAACACCGCCTTCAACGGCTTCCCCATGCTGGCGTCCGTCCTCGCCGAGGACCGCTTCGCGCCCCGGCAGCTGCGCAACCGCGGCGACCGACTGGTCTTCTCCAACGGGATCGTGCTGCTCGCGCTGGCCGCGATCGGGCTGATCGTCCTCTTCGACGCCGAGCTGACCCACCTCATCCAGCTCTACATCATCGGCGTCTTCGTCTCCTTCACCCTCTCCCAGACCGGCATGGTCCGGCACTGGCGGAAGGTTCTGGCCGCCCCGGGGCTGCGGCCCCGCGAACGGGCCCGGCGCCGCCGCTCCCAGGCGATCAACGCGGTCGGCGCGGTGCTGACCGGGCTGGTGCTGATCATCGTCGTGATCACCAAGTTCACGCACGGCGCCTGGATCGTGGTGATCGCCATGCCGACGCTGTTCCTGGGGATGCGCGCGGTGCGCCGGCACTACGAGCGGGTCGCGCAGGAACTGTCGGCCACCCCGGACGCGCGGCCCTGGGCGCCGGCCGGGAACGCGGTGATGGTGCTGGTCAGCGACCTGCACGTGCCCACGCTCAAGGCCCTGGGCTACGCCCGTACGATGCGTGCCACCTCACTGGAGGCGCTGACCGTCGCGGTCGATCCCGCCGATGTGACCGGACTGCGCGCGCAGTGGGACGCCCATGGCATCGACGTACCGCTGCAGGTGCTCAGCTCGCCCTACCGGGACTTCACCCAGCCGGTGGTCGACTACGTGGTCGAGACCGGCGAGCGGTACCCCGGCGCCGCCGTCACGGTCGTCATCCCCCAGTTCATCGTCGGCCACTGGTGGGAGCAGCCGCTGCACAACCAGAGCGCCCTGCGGCTCACGGCCCGGCTGATGTTCACGCCGGGGGTGACCGTGGTCAACGTTCCCTATCGCCTCTAGGGACGCCCCGGACAACCCGGACACCCCTGGCGACGGCCGACGACGCGGGGAGCGAGCCCGGCCCTACGGGCTCAGCGCCAGGACGATGTAGGCGGCCAGCAGCGTGAGGTGCACACCGCCCTGGAGCGGGGTGGCACGGCCGGGGACCACCGTCAGGGTGCCGACCGTCACGGTCAGCGCGAGCAGCACCAGATGGCTGGCGCCCAGGCCCAGGATCAGCGGCCCCGGCAGCCGGGCCGTGGCGACGGCGACCGCGGGGATGGTCAGGCCGATGCTGGCCATCGCCGAGCCCAGGCCCAGGTTCAGGCTCGTCTGGACGCGGTCGCGGCGGGCCGCGCGGACCGCCGCGATGGTCTCCGGCAGCAGCACCAGCAGGGCGATGACGATGCCCACGACCGACGCCGGCAGCCCGGCGGCGATCACCGCGGACTCGATGGTGGGCGACACCGCCTTCGCCAGCCCGACCACCGAGATCAGCGCCAGCGCCAGCAGCCCCAGGCTCGTCCACGCCGCCCGCGCCGACGGCGGGTGGGCGTGCTCCTCGCTGTCGATCACCTCGCCGGACGAGGTCACCGGCAGGAAGTAGTCCCGGTGCCGGACGGTCTGGGTGGCCACGAACAGCCCGTAGAGGATCAGCGCGGACAGCGCGGCGAAGACCAGCTGCGGAGTGGAGAACTGCGGGCCCGGAGCGCTGGTGGTGAACGTCGGCAGCACCAGGCTCAGCCCCGCCACCGTCGCGACCGTCGCCAGCGCCGCGCCGGTGCCCTCGGCGTTGAAGACGGCCACCCTGCGCTTGAGCGAGGCGACCAGCAGGGACAGTCCGACGATGCCGTTGCAGGTGATCATCACCGCCGCGAAGACGGTGTCCCGGGCGAGCGTCGCGCTCTTCTCGCCGCCGTCGGCCATCAGCGTGACGATCAGCGCCACCTCGATGATGGTCACCGCGACGGCGAGCACCAGCGACCCGAACGGCTCACCCACGCGGAGTGCGATCACCTCGGCGTGGTGCACCGCGGCCAGCACCGCCGCGGCCAGGAAGCACGACACCAGGGCGACCACGCCGCCCGGCAGCGACCGCCCCCAGGTCAGGACCAGCAGGACCACCGCCAGCACCGGCAGCACATCGCTCCAGTGCTGGGCGGTGGAACGGAGGCCGGCGATCATGCTGTCGAGCCTGGCAGATCAGCGGGGCGGCCGCCCGCCAGGTCGGCCGGTCGGCCGCACCCCGGCCGCCCGACGGTGCGTCGGCCTCAGGCCGCGGCCCGGTGGCTCTTCGTCTCGGCGGGCGTGGTCGCGGCCTTGGTGACGTCGGCGACCAGCTCGACCACGTCCGGCCCGTAGGCCTGCGAGTTGACCACCTTCAGCAGGAGGCAGAACTGGCCGTCGGCGCCGTGCTTACGGGCCAGCCGGGCCCGGTTGCGCACCAGGTGGCGGACCGCGGCCCGGTGGGTGACCGGGCGCTGGCCGGCCGCCAGGAACACCGGGCGGCCGCCTTCACCCGCCGTCAGACGGGCAAGCAGGACGTACTCCACCGCGCCGGGCTCCATCCGGTACGTCGAGCCGCCGACCGAGAAGGTTCCGCGGCCCGCACCGGACTCGTCGCCCGGGTGCACGGCGACGCCCGGCAGCAGATTGGATATATGGGCGGCCAGTCGGCGGTGCGCGGTGGGGTCGCCGACGCAGAACTCGGTGCGCGCCCCGAAGCCCTGGAGGCCGGTGTCGTGCGGGGCGACCTCGGGGTGCGCACCGCAGGTCTCCACCACCGCGGCCAGCCCCAGCAGCGCAAGGGCGTCATGGCGCGGGATGCTCCAGTGGGCCGAGGAGCTGTCCCGGTGGGTCACCAGCACGCACTCCGAGCCTTCCGGCAGCCCGAAGAAGCTCTGTTCGCGGGCGAGCTTCCGGCGGGCCGCCGCCGAATACCCGGCCCAGCCGGCCGCCAGGCCCAGGGCGAGGGCGGCGACCGCGACGGACAGGAGCAGCAGGGTGTCATCCATGGCCGGGGAGCGTAGCGGCTGACCGGTAGTGCGTTCGAGGCCGGGGCCGCTAGCACCCGAAATGCCCCCTGTTAGCGTGCTGTTCACCCGAGTAGGCTCCGGCCCCTGCCGTCCCTCGCGCACACCGTGGAGGAAAGCCCGCTTATGACCAGATTCCGACGTCTCACCGTCCTGGGAGCCGCCGCCGCGCTGACCGGCTCCCTGGTGGCGGTCCCGGCCGTCGCCCAGTCCGCACCGCCGCGCCCGGCTCCCTCGGACCAGGACGGCGCCACCACCGCCACACCGGAGAAGACCCCGGTCGCCGTCGGCTACGGAGGGGCGGTCTCCAGCGTCGACCCGGACGCCTCGGCCGCCGGCATATCGGTGCTCAAGAAGGGCGGCAACGCCGTCGACGCCGCGGTCGCCACCGCCGCCGCCCTCGGCGTCACCGAGCCGTACTCCGCGGGCATCGGTGGCGGCGGCTACTTCGTCTACTACGACGCCAGGTCCAAGACGGTGCGCACCCTCGACGGCCGGGAGACCGCACCGCGCTCCGCCGGCAAGGACCTCTTCCTGGAGAACGGCAAGCCCATCCCGTTCGACGACGCCGTCACCAGCGGGCTGGGCGTCGGCACCCCCGGCACCCCCGCCACCTGGGACGCCGCGCTGGACAAGTGGGGCAGCCGGTCGCTGCACGACGTACTGCGCCCCGCCCGCCGGCTGGCCTCCCACGGCTTCACCGTCGATGCCACCTTCCGCCGGCAGACCGCCGACAACGAGGCGCGCTTCAGGGACTTCCCGGCGACCGCCGACCTGTTCCTGCCCGGCGGCAAACTGCCGGTGGTCGGCTCGACCATGAAGAACCCCGATCTCGCGCGCACCTACGGGGAGTTGGCCGAGCGCGGGGTGGGCGCGCTCTACAAGGGCGAGCTGGCCCGGGACATCGTCCGCACCGTCCGCAAGCCACCGGTGCGCTCCGGAGCCACCCGCACGGTGCGGCCCGGCGACCTCACCACGAACGACCTGCGGACCTACGAGGTGCTCGGTCAGGCGCCCACCCGCACGGCCTACCGCGGCCTCGACGTCTTCGGCATGGCCCCCTCGTCCTCCGGCGGCACCAGTGTCGCGGAGGCGCTGAACATCCTGGAGCGGACCGACCTCTCCCGGCTGAGCGAGAAGCGGTATCTGCACCGCTACATCGAGGCCAGCCGGATCGCCTTCGCCGACCGCGGCCGCTGGGTCGGCGACCCGGCCCAGGAGGACGTCCCCACCAAGGGCCTGACCTCGCAGCGGTTCGCCGATGCCCGCGCCTGCCTGATCACCGACGACAAGGCGCTGACCAGCCCGCTCGCGCCCGGCGACCCGCGCCACCCCGAGCGCTGCGCCGCCGGCGGCAAGGCCGCCCCGACGACGTACGAGGGGCCGAACACCACCCATCTGACGGTCGCCGACAAGTGGGGCAACGTCGTCGCCTACACCCTGACGATCGAGCAGACCGGCGGCAGCGGCATCGTGGTCCCCGGCCGGGGCTTCCTGCTCAACAACGAGCTGACGGACTTCTCGTTCGCGCCCGCCGACCCCGCGGTCCACGACCCCAATCTGCCGGGGCCGAGCAAGCGGCCGCGCTCGTCGATGTCGCCGACGATCGTGCTCCGGCACGGCCGGCCGGTGCTGGCGCTCGGCTCGCCCGGCGGCTCGACCATCATCACGACCGTGCTGCAGACGCTGCTGAACCACCTGGACCGTGGTATGCCGCTGGTCGACGCGATCGCCGCGCCCCGCGCCAGCCAGCGCAACGCGGCGACCACCGAACTCGAACCCGCCCTGTGGAACAGCCCGCTCCGCCGGCAACTGGAGGCGATCGGACACGCGTTCAAGCAGAATCCGGAGATCGGCGCGGCGACCGGTGTCCAGCGGCTGCCGGACGGCCGCTGGCTGGCCGCGGCCGAGAAGGTGCGCCGCGGCGGCGGCTCGGCGATGGTCGTCCACCGGTCGTGACGTTCCCGGAACGGGTGCCGGACGCCACACCACCGGCACCCGACCGGCCGCTGTGTGCCGTCCGTGTGTCGTCGATGTGCCGTGCCGCGCGGCGCCGTTGAAGGCCGCGGCGGCGGCGATTAGCCTAATGGGACCGTTCGTTCGAATGAGCGGTCCCATGGAGGGCACGCAGCGTGAGCGTTGACGAGAGCCAGGACAGGGAGGCCGGGCCGGCCCCGGCACGGGATGTCGGAGCCGGCGACTGGGAGGGTCTCGCCGAGCAGGCGCGTGCGCTGGCCCAAGGCCGGGTCAGCTCGACCGCGTTGGTGCGGCGGTCGCTGGAGCGCATCGCGGCCACCCAGGACACCGTCAACGCCTTCAAGCGGGTACGGGCCGAGGCGGCGATGGCGGAGGCCGCGGAGGCGGACCGCCGGCTGGCGGCCGGGGAGCGGCTGCCGCTGCTCGGGGTGCCCGTCGCGGTCAAGGACGACACCGATGTGGCGGGCGAGCCCACCGCGTTCGGCTGCGCCGGCGAGTTCCCGCTCAAGCAGCGCGACGCCGAGGTCGTCCGGCGGCTGCGCGCGGCCGGCGCGATCATCGTCGGCAAGACCAACGCCTGCGAGTTGGGGCAGTGGCCGTTCACCGAGGGCCCGGCCTTCGGCGACACCCGCAACCCCTGGAACCTCGCCCACACCCCGGGCGGCTCGTCCGGCGGCTCGGCGGCCGCGGTCGCGGCGGGGCTGGTGCCCGCCGCGCTCGGCACCGACGGCGCCGGTTCGGTCCGGATCCCCGCCGCCTGGTCCCATCTCGTCGGTATCAAACCCCAGCGCGGCCGCATCTCCACCTGGCCGGAGGCCGAGTCCTTCCAGGGGATCACCGGCATCGGCCCGCTGGCCCGTACGGTCCAGGACGCGGCGCTGCTGCTGGACGTGGCCAGCGGCAACCACGCCGGGGATCTGCACCGGCCGCCCGCCATCGCGGCGCGCCAGGCGGCCGGCCGCGACCCGGGGCGGCTGCGGATCGCGCTGTCCTGGAAGCCGGCCACGACGTTCACGGCCAAGCCGCTGCACCCCGACGTACGCGCCGCGGTGACCGGCGTGGCCCGCACCCTGGCCCGCCTCGGCCACTTCGTCGAGGAGGCGGAGCCCGACTACGGGCTGGTCGGACTGGCCTTCGTCCCGCGCGCCACCGCGGGGGTGGGGGAGTGGGCGGCCCGGGTCCCCGACCGCAGCCTGCTGGACCGCCGTACGCGGGGCGCGGTGCGGATGGGGCGGGTGCTCGGCGGGCCGGTGCTCCGTCGGGCCCGTTTGGTGGAGAAGCGCCAACAGCGGCGCATCGGCGCCCTGTTCGGCCCCTACGACGTGCTGCTGACGCCGACCACCGCCACCCCGCCGCCGCGGATCGGCACGCTGGCCAAACTCAGCGGCTGGCGTACCGATCAGGCCATGATCGCCGCCTGCCCGTACGCCTGGCCGTGGAACGTCCTCGGCTGGCCGGGCGTGAGCGTGCCCGCCGGCTTCAGTGCGGACGGCCTGCCCCTGGGAGCCCAACTCCTCGGCCCGGCCCATGGGGAGCCACGGCTGATCGCGCTGGCCGCCCAGCTCCAGGACGATCTGCGCTGGCACGAGCGGCGCCCGGCCGGACACCCGGCGCCGCTCGACGGCGTACCGCGCTGAGGCGGGCGCGTCGCCTCAGCCGAGGAGCTTGATGATCGTGTCGGTGGTGTCGGTCTCGCCGAGCCGCGGGAAGATCTTCTCCAGGCTGTTGCGGTGCGCCGCCTCGTCCAGGTCGGTCACCGCGTCGGTGGCGATCGTGACGTGGTAGCCGTGTTCGTGCGCGGCGCGGGCGCTGGACTCCACGCCGATGCTGGTGGCGATGCCGGCGAGCACGATCTGGGTTACGCCCCGCCGGCGCAGCTCCAGATCCAGGTTCGTCCCGTGGAAGGCGCCCCACTGCTGCTTGGTGACGGTGATGTCGCCGGGCTGCCGGTCGAGCTCGGGCACCAGCTCGGCCCAGTCGGCGGGCGGGGTGCCGCCGCGCAGCGCGGACTCCGTACGGCCCGGTGCGCCGCCCGTGACGTTCACCAGGACGACGGGCAGCGCGCGGGCCCGGAACGCGGCGGCCAGCCGCGCGCCGAGCTCGACGACCTCGGCGGAGGGCAGCGGAGCGGTGGGCAGGCCGACGATGCCCTTTTGAAGGTCGATCAGGACCAGGGCGGTGCGGGGGTCGAGGGTGGTGGCGGACATGTGTGCTCCCTGTCGTGGTGATCGGTGGTGGTGGGTGGTCGTGGGGGGCGAATGGTCGTGAGTGTGGTGGTGCACGGGGCGGAAGTGCGGTGGTGCGAGGAGAACGAGTGGCCCGGGGTGTGCGGACCTACGGTTGGTGACGGGGGCTCAGGGCGCGGTCGGCGAGGGTCAGGGCGAGCAGCGGCAGGGCCAGTGCGACGCCGATCAGGGCGATCTCGTGCAGACCGGAGTCCGAGGCGCGCTGCCCGTACAGCAGCCCGATCAGGCCGGCGGCGGTGATCGCGCCGAGGTACTGGGAGGTGCGCTGCAGACCGGCGGCCGCGCCCACGCCGTCGGGTGGCGCCTGGGCGTAGACGGCGGCCTGGTTGCCGGTGGACGCCAGGCCCTGGGGGATGCCGAAGAGCGCCCCGGCACACAGCAGCGCGATCAGCGGACTGGTGCCCGCCAGCAGGAGGAAGACCGCGCTGCCGGCGGCCAGACACAGCGCGGCGACGGTCAGCGGGGCGCGGATGCCCTTCGTCCGGGCGCCGGCCAGCGAGCAGCACGCGGCCGCGACGGACATCGGCAGCATGACCAGTCCGGCGTGGAACGGCGAGTAGCCGTGCGCCTGCTCCAGCCACTGGCTGAACCCGTAGAGCACGCAGTAGATGACCAGATACGTCAGGCCCTGGCGCAGGTAGGTGCGCACCAGCGCGCCGTTGCGGGCGAGCGTCCGCAGGTCGATGAAGGGTTCCGGGTGGCGCAGCTGCCACCACACCAGGACGGCGCCGAGTGCGCCGGCGGGCGCCAGCAGCAGCCACGGCGGGTCCGCCAGCCGCAGGAGGAAGAACATCGCGCAGGTCAGCGCGCCGGCGAAGAGGGCGATGCCCAGTGGGTCGAGGGCGCCGGCGACGCCGGCGGGGGAGGGTTCGCCGCGCCTGGTGCCCTTCTCGTCGCGGCCGGCGTCCGCCTCGTCGCGGCCGGTCCTCCGGTCGGGCGGGAGCCAGGCGAGCGCGCCGGCCAGCGCGAGCAGCGCCAGCGGGATGTTGACCGCGAAGACCGCCCGCCAGCCCGCGGTCGCCGCCAGCAGTCCGCCGAGCGTGGGCCCGATGGCGGCGCTGCCCAGCGCGGCGAGCGAGAGCCGCCCGAGGACGTAGCGGGGCGTGGGCTGCCCCGTCCGGCGCGACTCGGCGCGCAGGATCGCCATCGCCGCGGGGTAGGCGGCCGCGGTGCCGATCCCGAGGACGACCCGGGAGACGATCAGCAGCCCGAAGCCGGGCGCGAGGGCGCCGATGAGGCCCGCGGCGCAGACGGCCGCAGCGCCCGCGACGAAGACCCGGCGCGGTCCGGCCCGGTCGGCGAGCCGCCCCATCGACGGCTGGCCCACCGCGCTGGCGAGGTACATCGCGGAGATCAGCCAGGCGGTGTCGGCGGCGCCGACGTGGAAGTCCCGTCCGATGGCCACCAGGGCAGTGGCGATCATCGTCGAGTTGACGGGGTTCAGCAGCGAGCCGAGCAGCAGCGGCGTCATCAGACGGGCGCCGAAGGCGCGGCCGGGAGCGGCGGGCCGGCCCGGTCCTTCCGGTGCGGCAGCGGCCGTCCGGTCCGTGGCCGCCGCCGCGGCAGCCGGGTCGCTCATTCCGGCATCAGCCGCCGGATCAGCACGGTCGCCGCCGCCAGGGTCTGCTGCTCCTCGGTGCTCAGCCGGTTGGCGATGGCCACCGCGAGCCAGTTCTGCTTGGCCTGCCGTACGGCGGTGAGCATCCGAAGACCCTCGTCGGTGAGGGCGAAGACCACCTGGCGGCCGTCGGTCGGATGCGGGCTGCGGGCGAGTATCCCGCGCTCCTCCAGCGCGCCGACGGTCAGCCGCATGGACTGCGGACGCACCAGCTCGGCGCGGGCCAGCGCCGCGATGGTGGCCGGTCCGCCGGTGTCGATCCGGGAGATCACCGAGCGCTGGGTCGGTGTCAGTTCACCCTGCGGTGAGGCGGCGCGCAGATGGCGCATCAGCTGTGCGACGGTCGCGCCCAGATCCGTCGCCAGGCGTTCCTGGTCCTTTTCCGGCATATCTCCACCATAGATATCAACAGGAAAACTTGCAAGTTCGCCTGTCTTGATCGTGAGGATTCCCTGGGCGCGCCACGGGGGAGATGGTCTTGCCACGGTGCGTGACGAGGCTTACGGTCACCTCCACACGCGTAGATCCCTCCCGCGTGGGCTGCAGGCAGACGCATCGACAAAGGAGCAGCTCATGGCCGATGTTGTGCGTGCCGCACTGGTTCAGGCGACCTGGACCGGCGACACCGAATCGATGATCGCGAAGCATGAGGAGTACGCCAGAGCGGCGGCCGCGCAGGGCGCGCAGGTGATCGGGTTCCAGGAGGTCTTCAACGCTCCGTACTTCTGCCAGGTCCAGGACCCGGAGCACTACCGCTGGGCCGAGCCGGTGCCCGACGGCCCGACCGTGCGGCGGATGCAGGACCTCGCCCGCGAGACCGGCATGGTCATCGTCGTGCCGGTCTTCGAGATCGAGCAGGCCGGCTTCTACTACAACACCGCGGTCGTCGTCGACGCCGACGGCACGGTCCTGGGCAAGTACCGCAAGCACCACATCCCGCAGGTCAAGGGCTTCTGGGAGAAGTACTACTTCAAGCCGGGCAACGCCGGCTGGCCGGTCTTCGACACCGCCGTCGGCAAGATCGGCGTCTATATCTGCTACGACCGCCACTTCCCGGAAGGCTGGCGGCAGTTGGGCCTCAACGGCGCCCAGCTGGTCTACAACCCCTCCGCCACCCACCGTGGGCTGTCGGCCTACCTGTGGAAGCTGGAGCAGCCCGCGGCCGCCGTGGCCAACGAGTACTTCATCGCGGCGATCAACCGGGTCGGCGTCGAGGAGTACGGCGACAACGACTTCTACGGCACCAGCTACTTCGTCGACCCGCGCGGTCAGTTCGTCGGCGAGGTCGCCAGCGACACCAAGGAGGAACTCCTCATCCGCGACCTCGACTTCGGCCTGATCGACGAGGTCCGCCGGCAGTGGGCGTTCTACCGCGACCGCCGACCCGACGCCTACGACGGGCTGGTGCGGCCATGACCCGGACCCCCCAGGACACCGCGGACCTGTACGCCCGCCACCAGGCCGTGCTGCCCTCCTGGCTCAGCCTCTACTACGAGCGGCCCATCGAACTCACCCACGGCGAGGGCCGGTACGTCTGGGACGCCGAGGGCAACCGCTACCTCGACTTCTTCGGCGGCATCCTCACCACCATGACGGCGCACGCGCTGCCCGAGGTGACCAAGGCAGTCGGCGATCAGGCCGGCCGCATCATCCACACCTCGACGCTCTACCTCTCCCGCCCCATGGTCGAGCTGGCGGAGCGGATCGCCGCGCTCTCCGGCATCCCCGACGCCCGGGTCTTCTTCACCACCTCCGGCACGGAGGCCAACGACGCGGCCCTGCTGCTGGCCACCACGCACCGCCGCTCCAACCAGATCCTGGCGATGCGCAACAGCTACCACGGCCGCTCCTTCTCCACCGTCGGTATCACCGGCAACACCAGCTGGTCGCCCACCAGCCTCTCTCCGCTCCAGACGCTCTACGTACACGGCGGGGTGCGCAGCCGCGGCCCGTACGCGGAGCTCGGCGACGCCGCCTACATCGCGGCCTGCGTCGCCGACCTGGAGGACATGCTCCAGCAGACCGCGGGCGGCGTCGCCGCGCTGATCGCCGAGCCGATCCAGGGCGTCGGCGGCTTCACCCTGCCGCCCGACGGCCTCTACGCCGCCTTCCGGGAGGTGCTGGCACGGCACGGCATCCTGTGGATCAGCGACGAGGTGCAGACCGGCTGGGGCCGCACCGGCGACCACTTCTGGGGCTGGCAGGCGCACGCCGCGAGCGGGCCGCCGGACCTGCTCACCTTCGCCAAGGGCATCGGCAACGGCATGTCCATCGGCGGCGTGGTGGCCCGTGCCGAGGTGATGAACTCGCTCACCGCGAACTCCATCTCCACCTTCGGCGGCAGCCCCGTCACCATGGCCGCCGGCCTCGCCAACCTCAACTACCTGCTCGAACACGACCTCCAGGGCAACGCCCGGCGGGTCGGCGGACTGCTCATCGAGCGGCTGCGGGCGGTCACCGCCGGTCTCGACGCCGTACGCGAGGTACGCGGCCGCGGCCTGATGATCGGCGTCGAACTGGTCCGCCCCGGCACCGAAGAGCGCTCACCGGAGGCCGCGTCGCTGGTCGTGGAGGCCGCCCGCGAGCGTGGACTGCTGATCGGCAAGGGCGGTCAGGGCGGGGCCTCGCTGCGGATCGCGCCCCCGATGACGCTGACCGTAGCGGAGGCGGAGGAGGGCGCCGAACTGCTCGCGGAGGCGCTGCGGGCGGCGCAGGAAACGCTCGCCGGGGCGTAGCCGGCGGCCGGGATGCGCGGGCGGGGCGGTCGTCGCCGCTCCGCCTGACCGGCGTGCGCCCGGAGCGAGGGGCGCTTCGCGGCGGAGATCCGAGGTGGGGGGTGGCGTAGCGGATATTCGTCAACGGGGCGTCGAGGACCCCTGCGGTCAGCCGCGCGCGGCGGCCTCGCGCACCGTGTCGGCGACCAGCGTGAAGAACCGGGTGTGCGCCCGGCGGCTGCACGGAGCCTCCGGATTCCATGGCAGCAGCCGCGCCCCGGCCTCGATCGCCCGCCAGTGCTCGTCGGCCCGCAGCTCCTCGGGCCGGGCGGCGTTCGCCCGTACGTCCATGAGCACGATGTCCGGGGCCAGCTCCGCGGCCTCCGCCCAGCCGACCGTGGACCAGTTCACACCGGCGCCCGCCGCCGGCTCCAGCAGGCCGACGCCGTGCTCGGTCAGCGCCCGCAGATCCGGCCAGGAGCTGGGCCGGGCCAGGTGCACCCGCTCCGGACCCGCGGGCGACAGCGCCAGCACCCGGGGCCGCACCGTGCCCCCGGTCGCCTGCCGCAGCGCGTCCTCCGCGGCGTCCAACTCCCGTGCCGCACCGAGTGGTTCGCCCCGGCCCAGCGATCCGGCCAGCGCCGCGAACCGCTCGCGCACCTCGGCCAGGCTCCGGCCCGGACCGACCGCGACCGTGGCGAGGGGCACATGCGCCTCCAGCTCCACCGCGGTCTTCTGCTCCAGCCCGTAGACCTGCTCACCGTCGTAGGTCACCGCCACCACGAGGTCCGGCTCCGCCTCCAGCAGGGAGTCGGGGTGCAGAGCGGCACCCGAGCCGAGGTACGGGATCTCCGACAGCGGCAGTTCGCCGCTCTTGGCGGGGTCGGGGGTGGCGCCGTCGTGCTGGGACCCGAAGAGTCCCACCGGGCGTATGCCGTGGTCCCACATCGTGGCCCCCGCCTGTATGTACGCGACGATTCGTAACGGCCGGCTCCCGGCCACTACCAGGCGCCCCCGGTCGTCGGAGAACTCCCACGGCGTGTTCCGCTCCATGACCCGCTGCCTTTCTGTATCGTTCCTGAGTCGTCCTGTCGTCCTGTCGTCCGTCCCGATGAAGTGGCGCCCGCGAGGATTGCCCGCCGGCGTCGGCGGATATCTGCCCATCCCGCCACCCCCGCACCCCTCCGGCGCGGCCCCCGCGTTGAACCGGCCGACTGATCGTCGGCGCAACACGAACGTCCTCGCCGATCTCCGGTCACGGTATTGCCACGGTGGGTGACATGCTTCTACGGTGTCTCCTTCTCGACCGGAATCTACGGGTGTAGACCAGCTGTGACGTGGTGTCAGGTAGGGAGCTGAGATGGTGAGCCGTACGGTCGTACAGGGCGGTCTGGTGATCACCGCCGCCGACGAGATGCACCCCGATGTCCTGGTGGAGGACGGCCGGGTCGCCGCGCCGGCCGCTACCCTCATCGACTTCGGCGGGAGCGGCTGAGACGGCCGTGCCTCGTGCAGACACCGACTCGCACCGATGAGGCCGGAGTGACACGACCGGCTCCACCACCCCTACTGCGCCGCCCTCTTAGGGCACGCAGGACCACATTCGACTCGATGACCGCATCGGGATCACGAAGTACCCGGTGGGCGCAGGGAGGCGCGAAGGATGAACCGCACTCTGATCACCGGTGGCCTCGTCATCACGGCCGCCGAAGAGACCCACGCAGATGTCCTGATCGAAGACGGCCGCATCGTGGCCATGGCTTCCACCGGGACCCAGCAGTGGACCGCCGAGCGCGTCATCGACGCCACCGGCAAGTACGTCATCCCGGGCGGCGTCGACGCCCACACCCATCTGGACTTCCCCTTCGGCGGGACGGCCTCCTCCGACACCTTCGAGACCGGCACCCGCGCCGCGGCCTGGGGCGGTACCACCACCCTCATCGACTTCGCGGTCCAGTCGCGCGGCAAGTCGCTCCGCGCCGGCCTGGACACCTGGCATGCCAAGTCCGATGCCCAGTGCGCCATCGACTACGGCTTCCACATGATCCTCTCCGACGTGAACGAATCAACGCTGCGGGAGATGGACGGGCTCGTGGCCGAAGGAGTGAGCTCGTTCAAGCTCTTCACCGCATACCCGGGGGTCTTCTACAGCGACGACGGGCAGATTCTGCGGGCGATGCAGCGGGCCGCGGACAACGGCGGGCTGATCATGATGCACGCGGAGAACGGCATCGCGATCGACGTGCTGGTGCAACAGGCGCTGGAGCGGGGCCAGACGGCGCCGCGGTATCACGGTGAGGTGCGCAGGGCGTTGCTGGAGGCGGAGGCGACGCACCGGACGATCCAGCTCGCCCGGGTGGCGGGTTCCCCGCTGTACGTGGTGCATGTGGCGGCGCAGGAGGCCGTCGCGGAGCTGACGGCGGCCAGGGACATGGGGCTGCCGGTCTTCGGGGAGACCTGCCCGCAGTATCTGTACCTGTCCACGGACAACCTGGCCGAGCCCGACTTCGAGGGCGCGAAGTACGTGTGCAGTACGCCTTTGCGGCCGCGTGAGCACCAGGCCGCTCTGTGGCGGGCCCTGCGCACCAACGACCTCCAGGTGGTCTCCACCGACCACTGTCCGTTCTGCTTCGCGGGCCAGAAAGAGCTGGGCCGCGACGACTTCTCCAAGATCCCCAACGGTCTGCCCGGCGTGGAGAACCGCATGGACCTGCTCCACCAGGCGGTCGTGGACGGTCACATCAGCCGCCGCCGTTGGATCGAGATCGCGTGCGCCGGCCCGGCCCGCATGTTCGGGCTGTACGGAAAGAAGGGCACGATCGCGCCCGGCGCGGACGCGGACGTGGTCATCTACGACCCGACCGCCGAGCAGGTCATGTCGGCGGCGACGCACCACATGAACGTCGACTACTCGGCATACGAGGGCAAGCGTGTCACGGGCCAGGTGGAGACGGTCCTGTCACGCGGCGAACTCGTCATCGACCAGCGCAAGTTCACCGGGCACGCCGGCCACGGCCAGTACATGCCGCGCGCCACCTGCCAGTATCTGCAATAGGAGGTCCCATCGTGGATTTCGGAATCGTCCTGCAGACGGACCCGCCCGCTTCGACGGTCGTCGACCTGATGCAGCGTGCGGAGAGCAACGGCTTTCGCTACGGCTGGACCTTCGACTCGGCGGTGCTCTGGCAGGAGCCCTTCGTCATCTACAGCCAAATCCTGGAACACACCACTGAGTTGACGGTCGGACCGATGGTGACGAACCCCGGGACGCGCACATGGGAGGTGACCGCGTCGACCTTCGCGACGCTGAACGACATGTTCGGCAACCGCACGGTGTGCGGTATCGGCCGGGGCGACTCGGCGATGCGGGTCGCCGGAAGGAAGCCGAACACGCTGGCCACGCTCGGTGAGGCGATCCACGTCATCCGTGATCTGGCGGAGGGCCGCGAGACCGAGGTGGACGGGCGGACCCTGCGGATCCCCTGGGTGCGCGACGGCCGCCTGCCGGTATGGATGGCGGCGTACGGCCCGAAGGCACTGGCCCTGGCCGGCCAGCAGGCCGACGGCCTCATCCTCCAGCTGGCCGACCCGTATCTGACGGAGTGGATGGTCAAGGCCGTACGGGACGCGGCGGCTGCCGCCGGCCGCGACCCGTCCTCGCTGACGATCTGCGTGGCGGCACCCGCCTACCTCACCGACGACACCTCTCCTGCCGCGCTGGCGCACGCACGCCAGCAGTGCCGCTGGTTCGGCGGCATGGTCGGCAACCACGTCGCGGACCTCGTCGCCAAATACGGCGAGCACTCCGCCGCCGTCCCCGAGGCCCTCACCGCCTACATCAAGGACCGCGACGGCTACGACTACGCCCACCACGGCCGCGCCGACAATCCTGACACCGCCTTCGTACCCGACGAGATCATCGACCGCTTCTGCGTCATCGGCACCGAAGAGCAACACATCGACAAGCTACGGACGTTGCAGGCACTGGGCGTCGACCACTTTGCGGTATACGCCATGCACGACGCCCGTGAGGACCTCATCGACGGCTACGGGGCGGCCGTCATCCCTGCTCTGCGGCAGTGATCCGGTTTCCTTCGGAGGCGCCCTCGCCGGAGGAGCCACCTATCGCATTACCGGTCACCGCGCCGCTCAGGCGGCTCGCCGAAGAGTGGCTGGGCGACGTCCCGAACACGGTGGAGGCGTACCGTGAGCGCATCGCTGATGTGGATGCCCAGATCGAAGAGACCCGTCGCATGCGCAAGATGAAACTCGTCGCACTCACAGCGGTGGTGGCCGCCGATGAAGGCGCCGACACCGCAGCAGTGGTCGCACCTCAGACCGTCTCCGCCGAGACCCACCACATGAACGTCGACTACTCGGCGTACGAGGGCAAACGGCTCACCGGACAGGTCGAGACGGTGCTCTCGCGGGACGAACTCGTCATCGATCAGCGGGAGTTCACCGGACCGGACGTGCCGGACACGGCCAGTACATCCCTCGTGGCACCTGCCAGTACCTCATCTAAGGAGCGTGGCCGTGGACTTCGGAGTTGTCCTGCAGGCCGACCCGCCCGGCTCAGCCGTCGTGGCCCTGATGCGCCGCGCCGAGCGCAACGGTTTCCGCTACGGCTGGACCTTCGACTCGGCCGTGCTGTGGCAGGAACCGTTCGTCCTCTACAGCCGGGTGCTGGAGCACACCGAGCGCCTGATCGTCGGCCCGATGGTCACCAACCCCTTCACCCGCACCCTTGAAGTCACCGCCTCCACCTTCGCCACCCTCAACGAGATGTACGGCAACCGCACGGTCTGCGGGATCGGCCGCGGTGACTCCGCGATGCGGGTGGCCGGCCGGCCGCCCAACACCCTTGCCCGGGTGGGCGAGGCGATCGGCGTCATCCGCGATCTGGCCGAGGGCCGGGAGGCGGAGGTCGGCGGCCACCGCATCAAGATCCCCTGGATCAGGGACGGCCGGCTCCCGGTCTGGATGGCCGCCTACGGCCCCAAGGCGCTCGCCATGGCGGGCCGGCTGGCCGATGGCTTCATCCTCCAGCTCGCCGACCCCTTCCTCACCGAGTGGATGATCAAAGCGGTACGGCAGGCCGCGGTGGACGCCGGACGGGACCCGGACGCCATCACGATCTGCGTCGCCGCCCCCGCCTACGTGGGCGACGACCTCGTCCACGCCCGGGAGCAGTGCCGCTGGTTCGGCGGGATGGTCGGCAACCACGTCGCCGACCTCGTCGCCCGCTACGGCGAGCACTCCGGCCTGGTCCCCGACGAGCTGACCGACTACATCAGGGCCCGCAAGGGCTACGACTACTCCCACCACGGCCGCGCGGACAACCCCGACACCGCCTTCGTCCCGGACGCCGTCGTCGACCGCTTCTGCCTGCTGGGCCCCACCACCGCCCACATCGACAAACTACGCACCCTCCGCGACCTCGGCGTCGACCAGTTCGCGGTCTACGCCATGCACGACGCCAGAGAATCCACCATCGACGCCTATGGGGCAGAGATCATTCCGGCGTTTGCCGATTGACCGGGTGGTGATGCGGGGCGAGTCGGAGCCGCCTCCTGCCTACTGATTTCGGCGCGCATCGGCCGCCACGGCCGCGCTGCGCGCCGCCGCCGACGAGCTGCCCGACCAGCCCGTCCTGGTAGTGACCCAGACAAGCGGTCCCCTGTGGGTCGTCGCGCCGGCGACATGCCGTATGTCGTCGTTGTTCTGATCCCTTGCCGCCGACGGTCTGAACTCCTTGCCTCCGGGGACGGTCAGGGGTTGCCGGTGGCCATCGGTGTGGTGCCGACGGTGATGACGTTTCCCTCGCTGATGTAGCCGAGCGGGTCGTTGAGTGGGTTGGTCGCGTCGTCGGGGTCCAGGAAGGCCTGCCAGTCGCCGTCGAGGGCGGCGTCGGTGGCCTGTTGGGCTATGCGGGCGCAGGCGAGGCCGTAGAAGCGGCGGACGGCCGGGTCCATTGGGGCGTAGTGCTCCATCACGAGGGTGCGCTGCCGAACCCCTTGGAGTCCCGCCTCGGTCAGCCATCGGTAGAGGTCGCGCGCCCGGAGGAGTTGGCGGGCGTATCCGGGGGTTCGTCCGGCCGCGCGGAAGAAGTCGGCGAAGAGGAAGGGGTCGGCGCCGGGGCGTGCCGTGATCAGGCTCGCGTCGAGGTCCTTGACGGCGACGACCCCGCCCGGGCGGACGACTCGGCGGAACTCCCGTAGCGCGCGGAGCAGTTCGCCGTCGTTCAGGTACTGGGTGGTGTTCGCGCACCAGACGGCGTCGAACGTCCCGTCCTCGTAGGGGAGGTCGAGGATGTCGCCCTGTTGGACAGCGGTGGGTGGGGTGGAGGGGCGGTCGCGCATCCGGTCCGCGGCCCGGGAGGCGTTCTCCTCGGCCAGGTCGATGGCCGACAGCCGGCCGGTGGGTCCGACGCGGTCGGCCAGCAGAGGGAGGAAGGAACCGCTGCCGCAGCCCGCGTCCAGTACGTGCCAGCCCGCTTCGATGCGCGCCTCGTCCAGGGCCTGGCGGTAGTACGGAGCGCAGGCCGCGAAGTGTGCCTCGACGATGTCGTTGCGGGTGAAGCCCAGGCCGGTGGAGGAGGCGTAGCCCCAGGACTCGTGGTCGTCGCTCAGCATGCGTCCGCTCCGTTCCGCTCCGCCGCACCGACGGTGTCGAGCAGCTCCACGAGGGCGTCCGTGGTGCGCTGCGGTGCCTCCACCGGCGGCAGGTGGCCGGCTCGGGGGACGGTGACGAGTCGTCCCTGGGGCAGCGTCGAGGTCAGGTGCCGTGCCTCGTGGAGGGAGACGAGCTCGTCCTCCTCGCCGGCGACGACCAGGGCGGGTACGTCGGTCGTCCGCAGGTCGTCCATGGCGCCCGGGCGGGCCGCGATGGCGCGCTGCGCCCAGGCGACGGCTTCCGGGGCCGCGGCCGCGGCCAGGGACACCACCCGTGCGACCGTGTCCGGCGCTTCGGCGCGGGTGGTGGCCCCGAGCAGCATCGGCGTGGTGCGGGCGACGAGTTGATCGCGCAGGGAGTCGTCGAGGATCCGCTCGGCGAATCCCCTCCGCTCGGCGGCGGCCTTCGCGGTGTCCGCGGTGCCCCTGGTGGACAGCAGGCCCAGGCCGAGGACGCGGGCGCGGTGGCGGCGCAGGAAGGCCATCGCCACATAGCCGCCCATGGAGGCGCCGACCACGACGGCGCGGGTCATTCCCCGCCGGTCCATCCGGCGGGCGAGGTCGTCGGCCACCAGGTCGAGCGAGGGCGGGTCCGTGCCCAGGGGGGTGCCGCCGAAGCCGCGCTGGTCGTAGGTGAGCACGGGGTGCCCGCGTGCGCGGAGCCGGCGCGCCTGGGTGTCCCACATCGAGGAGTCGAGGGGGAGGGCGTGCAGGAGGACGACGGGGGGCCGGTTCGTAGGGGTCATGGTCGGGTGCTCCGTTCGGCATCGGTGACGAATTGCCTTACAAGGAGAGGCAGTTGGGTGTTGCGGCGCCAGGCCAGGGACACGGGGGCCGGGGGCAGGTCGTGGAGCGGGACGGCGCGGATGTGCGGGGGGAGGATGTCCTTGAGCGAGTGGAACGACAGGTGCACGGTGGTCGAGCGGGCGAGGAGGTCCACCATCTCCGCAACGGTGGTCATGGGGTGGACTCGGTGGACCGGGCGGCCGCCGGGGGTGCGGGGCGGTACGACCTGGTCCCAGACGTACGGGGGGAAGTCACCCGGGCAGCTGAAGGTGTCGTAGTCGGCGGCCTCCTCGACCGAAACGGTCGCGCGGGTCGCCAGGGGGTGGTGGGCGCCGAGGATCAGGGCCCGGTCGTCGAAGAGCACGGGCTCGCTGAAGGCGAGGTCTGGTTCGTGCAGCGGGTATTTGACGATCAGGACGTCCATCTCGTCGGCGCGCAGGGGGCCGAACGGGTCGGCCACGTCGTAGGGGACGAACTCCACGTGCCGCCGGTCGTGGCCCGCGGCGGCGACCAGTTCGGCGGCCAGCCGCGGTGAGCCGTGCACGCCGAGGCGGACGGGGCGGACGGGGTGCTTCGCGGCACCGCCGGTGGTGGGGTCAGTGGGCGGGGGCAAGGTGGGTCTCCTCGGTCAGGCCGGCGTAGGCCTGGAGCTCGTCCGGACGGTGGGTGTCGGTGTCGATCCGCAGGGCCGCGAACGGCTCGCCCACGCCGGTCAGCCGCGGGACCGCCCGTACGGTCAGCCGGTCCCCGCCGGCGATCAGACCGTCCATGACCGCCTCGGCGAGCAGATGGTTGAGCTGGACGAGCACCGTGGCGACGGTGGCCTTGGCGGTGGCGACGTACGCGGCGCGGTGGATCGGCGCCCGGCCGGCCGGGGCGATGGCGGGGATTTCGACGGTCGTCGGCTGCCAGGAGGTCAGCGGCTGGGGGCCGTTGAACGTCTTGAGCAGCCGGCGGAGTGTGGCCGTTGCCGCGTCCGGGGCGGGACGGGTCCAGGCGACCGCACCGTCGTCGCCGATGTGGCCGAAGGCGAAGCGTTGTCGGAGGTTGTCCGGGCGGCCGGACAGGTAGACGGTGCGGGTGAACGAGCGCCGCCAGGCGGCGATCTCGTCCGCCGGCAGGCCGAGCGCGAAGCGGCAGGTCTCCCGCACCCAGTTGTGCAGGTCGAAGCGGCTGACGACGCAGACGACCAGGGCCCCGTCGGTACCGTCCGGCCCGTCCAGAGCGGCGATCCGGCCCTTCGCCGCGCGCAGGGCCCGCGGGCTGGACAGGTCCAGGCGCCCGGAGAGCTCGGGCCGGGCCGTGCGCAGGCGCTGCGCGGCCATGTCGAGCAGGAGTTCGGGGGAGAGGGTCACAGGAACACCGTGGAGAGGAGTGCGCGGTCGGGGGCGGGGCGCTTCTTGCCGAGCAGGGACGAGGTCAGCCGGTAGGGGTCGACATAGGTGTGGTCGCGGCGGTGGCGGGCTAGGGCGGCCGGCACGTCGGGTGGGCCGTCGCTCCGCTCGCCCGCCGCCGACCGGTCGAGCAGCCGCTCGGCACGCAGCAGGCACTGCCGCAGGAGGTCGTGCCGGAACGACTGCGCCTGCCCCGGCCCCAGGGTCGCGATGAAGTACAGCCGCAGGCCCAGGCGGCGTACCGCGGGCTCGTGGTCGTCGCCCATGGCGCGCAGCAGCGCCTGCACCGTGTAGGCGTGCCAGCCGCCGTGCCGGGCCGAGGCGATCTTCCCGTCGAGGGGGACCCGGCCGACCGGCACCCGGTGGACGGTCCGGCCCGGCCCGGCGAGCACCCGCTGCAACAACTGGTAGTCGGGGTCGAGTTCGCGGTCGTAGAGCAGGACGACCTCGTCGTACCGGGGGACCAGCGGAAGCAGTTCGCGCAGTGCGCAGGCCAGGTAGTTGGGGCGTCCGTCGGGGGAGACGATCTGGCGCAGCGGCAGGCCGAACCGGGTCGCGTCGAGGTAGACGGGGCCGCCGCAGTCCCGCTGGTCCAGCCCGGTGCCCGCCGAGACCAGCCGGCCGATCATCTCGTCGAGCCCGAGGCCGGGCGGCTGGTGTCGCTCCAGCCCCGGGTCGTGCAGCCCGAGCCGGGCGTAGTGGCCGGCCCACAGGCGCAGGATGCGCGCACTGGCGGGGTGCACCCAGCCGCCGCTCTCGACGGCCTCCTCGTAGGGGCGCAGGTCCTCGGCGGGGGGACGGCGGGCCTCCACCCGGTAGCGGACGTAGAGCTCCCCGATCTCCTCCTCGGTGAGCGCCGTGTAGTCGGTGTCGCCGCCCGTGCGGTCCAGGAACTCCCAGAAGCCCAGGGTCTGTTCGGTGGGGTGGTAGGTGGTGTGGCTGTAGCGGTAGGTCACGTCGGCCAGCTGCGCGGTGGCCCGGAACATCACATCGGTCCACAGCAGCCCCTTGAGGTGGCTGGGGGTGAGCGGCTTGGCGGGGGTGACGGTGATCGGCGCCAGGAGCACGGTCGGACGGCGGGTCACCGCTGTGCTCCTCGGCCGGTGGCCATGGCGTCCAGCAGTTCCTCCCGGGTCGGCGGCAGCGGTCCGGTCCGTCCGTCGAGGGGGCGGGCCCGGCGCACCCGTGCCCGGAAGTCGGGGTCGTCGAAGACCTCGGCGGGGGTGGCGAGGGTCATCAGCATGCGGGTGAGACCGCGCCACACGGTGAGGTCCGAGGCGGCCGCGGTCGCGATCGTCGCCATGGACGGCCGGGCGGTGGTGTCGGCGGTGCCCTGCGGAGGCGGTGGCGTCCCGTCGGCCGCCGCCCGCCACAGCCCGATACGTGCCAGGCCGTCCCGGGCCGCCTGTGCGTACCAGGGGCCGAACAGCTCCTCGGCGAGGTGCGCGGCCCGCTCGCTCTGTGCCGCGCCGACGGCCGGCCGGGAGTCCAGCAGGTCCGCCAGCGCGAAGGCGTGGGCGAAGGCGAGGGAGACGCCGCGTCCGTAGAGCGGGTCGGTGACACAGGCGGCGTCCGCGACCGGGAACAGCCCGGCCACCGGCCGCTGCCGGGCGGTTGCGGTGCCGCGCAGGATGTTCGGTGCGAAGGTGATGGCGCGCACGGGCGTGAGCGGTACGGCGACGCCGTCGGCCAACCAGGGCCCCAGGTACGGGGACAGCCGGGCAGCGGCGGTGAAGGCCTCGGGTGAGGGGAGCCCCCGCGTCGCCGGATCGCCGGTGAGCAGTCCCAGCGAGATGGCGAACACCTCGCCGTCGGCGGGGTGCAGCACGGCGGCGTAGTGGCCGTGGATACCGCCGGCCGCGTTGCCCCGGTTCAGCGGTCCGGGCCGTCCGGAGCCGGTCAGCCGGTAGAAGCGGGTGACGGCGCGTACCGCCGTCGGGCTGGTGAGGTCCTCGGCCAGGGGGACGCCGGCCGCGTCGAGCCAGGACCGGGACGCGGCCTTGCGACCGGAGGCGTCGACGACCACCCGGGCGGGGATGTGCGCGCCCCGGTCGGTGACCACACCGGCGACCGCGCGCCCGGAGGGAGCCAGGAGGAGAGCGCGCACCGCGGTTCCGTAGACGATCTCGATGCCGGGGGTGTCGCGCACCGCGCGGTGCAGCACCAGCTCCAGTACGGGGCGACGCATGGCGAGCGCGACCAGCTGATCGTCGGCCGGCTCCCGGACGCGACCCGGTGCCGTGCGGGGCGCGGCGGCCGTGAGATCGAGCGTATGGCCGCCCTCCTCCCGTAAGGCGTCGAGCAGGCCCGGCAGGCGCTCGGCCAGCACCCGCATGCCGAGGGAGGTCAGGACCTGGGAGTGGGCGCTCTGCGGCACGGTGGGCCGCTGCCAGGCCTCGGCGGCCTTGGCGGCCGGTCCTTCCGGCGGCGGGCCGGACCGCTCCAGGAGCCGTACGCGGTAGCCGCGCTCGCGCAGTGCCAGTGCCGTGGCGAGGCCGGCGATACCGGCCCCCGCTATGAGCACGGCGGACGTGGTCAACGCCGCCGCCCGTGGACGAAGAACACCCGGCGGACGTCCTTGACGTCCCGTTCGGGCACCGGGTCCGGCCATCGGCCGAAGTCCGCCTCGGGCTCTCCCGGTTGTACCGCGCGGACCTCGTACCCGTAGCGGTCGAAGAGCGCCTCGGGCTCGTCGCTGCCGAAGAGCCAGGGGCAGCCCCACCCCGCGAAGACGTTCAGCAGCCCCTGCATATGGGGCAGGGTGAGGGCCGCCTCGTTGACGATGTCGGCGGCGATACGGCTGCCGGGAGCGGTGACGGCGGCGACCCGCTTCAGCATGCGGTGCGTGTCCGGCTCGGGAATGTAGTAGAGCAGCCCCTCCAGCAGCCAGGTGGACGGCAGGGCCGGGTCGTAGCCGGCCGCGACAAGGCGGCTCTCCCAGTCCTCGGCGGTGAGGTCGACGGCGACGGTACGGTGGTCGACCCGTGGCGCGACGCCCCGGAGCCGTTCCTCCTTGAACGCCAGCACGGCCGGCCGGTCGACCTCGAAGTAGCGGAGGTGGTCGGGCCACGGCAGCCGGTAGGCCCGGGAGTCCATACCGGCCGGGGCCAGCACGATCTGGGTCATCTCCGGTTCCCGCGCGGCCCTTTGGAGGAAGTCGTCGAAGAACCGGGTGCGGATCGCGTTGTAGTCGGGGGTGCTGGGAAGGGTGCGCGGCCGGTCGGGCGGAAAGGTCGCGGCCCGGACCTCGGCGAGCAGTCCTTCGCCCGCCTCGCCCACGAGCCGGGCGGCGTAGGGGTCCTCATACAGCCGGTCCGCGCGGCGAGTCTCCGCGGCGCGCAGGGCCGCGGTGAGCAGAGCGGTGCGCTCGACGGCGTTCAGCAGGTCACTCATGCCGGTTCTCCCCGTCCGTCGTGGTGTGGGTCAGTCGCTGCCAGAGGGCGTCGTCCTGCCGGAACATCCGGTCCTTGACCTGGGTCGGGCGGATGCCGCCGGCGACGGCCGTGTGCCAGTCGCGGTGGAAGGCGTCGCGGTCGAGGTGGCGCAGCACGGGGGCGTCGAGCCGGCCGTCGGCCCGCGCCCGCCCGTAGTCCGCGGACTCCGCCGTGAGGCCCTGGTCGAGCAGGGCGGCGAAGCGCCCGTCCTCCGCCGCGCTCCAGGGCGTGGTGGCGGCCAGTGCGAAGGTGTAGCGCACCGCCGCGCCGGCCGACGGCTCCACCCGGCAGGCGACATTGCGCAGTCGCAGGCCGGTGGCCCTCAGCGCGCGGTGCAGCGCACGGACGACCTGGGCGTCGCGCAGCCGCTCCCCGGCCG
This sequence comes from Streptomyces sirii, assembly GCF_045690365.1. Lineage (NCBI taxonomy): Bacteria > Bacillati > Actinomycetota > Actinomycetes > Kitasatosporales > Streptomycetaceae > Streptomyces > Streptomyces sirii. Next base: position 7,359,584 of record NZ_CP147982.1, read on the forward strand.
CGTCGGAGCGGGTGTTGCGGCCGGCGTACTCCAGACGCGGCACACCGCCCACCCGGTCGACGACGCGCACCACGTCACCGCCCGCGTAGCGGTACAGACCGCCGACGTGACTGAAGACCACGTGGTAGTCGCGGCCCGCTTCGAGTTCGTGCGGCAGCAGGGTCTCGGTGCCGGGCAGCAGGTCGTCGTCGGCGGGCACGAACTCGTAGACCGACGCGGACACCACCAGGCTCCCCGCCGAGCCGTGCCGGTCCAGCGCGACGCCCGAGGGCCCCTCCGACGCGGCCACCGGCGCCGGCAGTGCGGTGACGCCGGCCCCGAACTCCTCCCGCAGCGCGGGCATGTAGAGCGACGCCACACCGGTCGTCCAGCAGAACAGCGCGCGCAGCCGCGGCCACACCTGGGCCGGACGCACCACGCCGAAGTAGTCCGCCAGCCGCTCCAGTTCGCGGGCGCGCTCCGGGTCGGGAGCCCGGTGCGGCACGCCGCCCAGGGTGCCGTCGCGCACCTCCCGCACGATCCGGGGCCACCACAGGTTCAGCTGGTACGGGACGGCGGCGATCATCGCCGGGTTGATGCCGATCAGGCAGCGCAGATCGCTCTGCACCGCGAGCCGGAGCCGCAGATACGTCTTCTGGAGGTGGTCGTCGGGAGCGACGTCCACCGGCAGGGTCGCCCAGGGCGCCCCGGTGCCGGGTTCGGCCGAGAGCGGTTCGCCGAACATCTCGCCGAAGTCCACCTGGCTGGCGCCCACATGCGGCCGCCCGTCCGCCGTGGTGGGCGGGGCCGACAGCGGGTCGTGCTTGAGGTTGAGCACGGCGTCCGGCCGGCTCAGCACCTCCGGGAAGTGCTCCAGCAGCGGTGCCCAGGCCGCGTAGTAGAACGGGAAGAAGGTCGTGCGCATGAAGCGCCGGGTGACCGGGATCTTCTTGTGCGCTCCGGTGCTGCCGCTGCTGGTGAAGTACACGACGGCCGGGTCCGCCGACAGTACATTGGCCTCGCCCGCCGCCATGCGGTCGATGTAGGGCGCGTGCGCGGAGTAGTCCTGGAGGGGAACGGCCCTGCGGAACTCGTCGATCGTCCGTATGCCGGCGAACCCGTGGTGCTTCCCGAACTCCGTGTCGGCGTTGAAGTCCAACAGGTCCGCAAGGACCCGCTGTTGCTCCTGTCGCATATCGGCGAGCGACGCCGTCAGGCGGTCACGCTCCTGGAACACCCGCGCCCGGTACCGTTCGGTGTGGCCCGGGGTGTCCCATGATCCAGCCGTGTTCACCGGGACAGCACCTCCAGCACCTGCTGCGCGGTCCCCGCCACGCTGTCCTGCTCGTCGAGCATCTCCACCGGCAACTGCCGCACCTCTTCCAGCATCAGTTTCCGAAGCTGCTTCTGGTAGCTCTCGAAGCCGCCCCACTCGGGGCGCTTTCCGAAGTACTCCAGGGGGTTGAGCCGCGCCCCGTTCGCGCTGCGCCGCCACGCGGACTCCGGCGCGACATCCAGATAGAGGACTCCGCGCGGCTGCGGGAAGGACCGCCACCATGAGAACAGCGGACCGGCCCGCACGCCGGCCAGCCGGCACTTCGCCAGGATCTTGTAGTAGTAGGAGTCCATCAGGAGCGGGGTGCCGGGGTCCTGGGCCGCCATCTGGTCCCTGAGATGCACCACGGCGGTCTGCATCAGACTTGCCAGGAAGTCCGCCGAGTACGCTCCGCCCAGTTCGGGCAGCACGTCCTCGACCACATTGCGGCGCAACTGGGTGATCAGCGCGTACCTTTCGGCGGTGAGTTCCTTGTCCGTGGACAGGGTCCGCCACGCCGGCTGCCGCTTCGCGACCTCCGCCAGGACCGACGACTTCCCGGCACCGTCCGGCCCCAGCAGAACGAAGAACTGGCGATCCGTCATGACGGCCTACCTCTCCGCCAGGGCCTTGAGGCGGGCACGGTCGACCTTGCCGTTGCCGTTGAGCGGCAGTCTCGGCAGCAGCACGCAGCGGCGCGGGACCTTGAACGGCTCGATCTGCTCCCGCATCCGCTCCAGCACCTCCTCCTTGGTCAGATCGGTGACGGCGGCGAGCACTGAGGGATGGCCGTCCTCCGGTGGCACCACGGCGGCGGCGGTGACCTCCGGGATGCGCAGGGCGGCGGCCTCCACCTCGGTGCAGCTGACCCGGAACCCCCGCTCCTTGTACAGGTCGTCGCGGCGGCCGGAGAAGTAGAGGTAGCCGTCCGCGTCGAGGTGCCCGTAGTCGCCGGTACGCAGTTCGGGGAAGAGCCCCTCGCGCCGCCAGAAGCGCTCGGCGGTCAGTTCCGGGCGGCGCCAGTAGCCGGCCATGACGTGCGGGCCGCGGACGGCGATCTGCCCGATGTCGCCCGGCGGGAGTTCGGCGCCCTGGTCGTCGAGGATGACGATCTCCGTGCCGCGCAGCGCCCGGCCGCAGGAGCCGGGCCGTTTCAGATCGCCGTCCGGCTCCATGATCGCCGCGCGTTTGCACTCGGTCAGCCCGTACATGACCTGGATACGCAGCGCGGGCAGGTGCTCGCGCAGATCGGCCATGGTGCGGGCGGGCAGGTCCGCGCCGGTGTTCGTCAGCAGCCGCAGCCTGGGCAGTGGTGTACCCGGGGCCCGTTTGGCCAGCCACGCGAGGGTGCCGGAGACGGAGGGGACGCCCGCCAGCACCGTGGCGCCGCTGCGCTGGAGGCCGCGCAGCAGCGGCGGGCCGGCCTCGGCGGTGGTCGCCAACCGCAGCGCCGCGCCGCTGAGGGTGGCCAGGAAGAGCTGGTAGAGCCCGTAGTCGAAGGACAGCGGCAGCGGGCAGTAGACGATGTCGTCGGAGCGCAGCTGCAGTTCGGCCTGGATGGCCCGCATCGCGAACAGCATCTGCTGGTGCGTGCTCACCACGGCCTTCGGCAGCGAGGTGGTACCGGAGGTGTAGATCAGGCAGGCCGGGTCGGTGGTGAGGGTGCCCGGGTCCGGTATGCCGTCGGGGGTGTCTGCGGACCGCAGCTCCGCCGCGCGCAGGCACAACACCCCCCGCTCGTAAGCCGTTTGCTCCGCCGCCTCGTCGTCGGTGACCAGAAGCGCGGCCTCGGCGTCGTCGAGGACGTGGATCAGCGGCGCGCCGCGTACGTCCTCGTGGAGCACGCTGAAGACCGCGCCCAGGCGGGAGGCGGCGTACACCGCGGCGGCCACCGCATGGCCGTCCGCGGCGGAGACCAGGACCCGAGAGCCCCGCCGCACGCCGTGGGCGCGCAGGACGCTCGCGGCCGAGGCGCTGGCCGCGGCGAGTTCCCGGTAGGTGAGGGTGGTCTCCTGCCAGACGACGGCGGGTGCGTCGGGGTGGCTTCGGGCGGCGGCGTCGAGGATGTCGTGGAGGTGGACCGGTGCGGGGGTCGGTGCCGGTGTCATCGCTGCTCCTTCCGGGACGACGCCGCACCCATCGGCACGACGGTGGTGGCGGTGGCCCGGCAGACGAGTTGGGGCGCCGCGAGCACCTGGGCGGCGCTGGGCCGGTCGGCTCCGCCGGCGGCTATCACCCGGTGCGCCTCCAGGGCGACGACGCGGCGCAGTCGGGTCCGCCGGACCAGGCGCGCGCTCGCCTCCAGGTAGTCGCCCGGGTGGACGGGGGCGGTGAAGCGGACGTCGGAGTACTCCGACAGCAGCCCCTCGTCGCCGTCCGTCCGCACGGTGATCTCGGTGAGCAGATCACCGAACAGCTGCATGATCCGGGCGCCGTCGATCAGGCCGCCCCCGTAGTGGGCGTCGTGCTGGGCCATGCGCACCCGGAGGAACGCGGTGACGGGGGCTTCTTCGGCGGACGTCCCGGCCGGGGGGACCTCGGGTGTCGTGGACTGCGGTGACATGCCCTCTTCCTTTGGCGGGTGGGGGACGGCCCGGTGGGTCGCGGGGGGTGGGGGAGGCGGATGCTGCGTCGCCACGGCGGTGGCCACGACGAGTTCGTCCTTGTGGGCGATGGAGACCCTCATTTCCTGGAGGCGGAGCCGGGTGGCGACCCGCGCGGCCGCACCGGACAGGTGGGCCGAGGGCGCCCCGTCCGCGGAGCGCCGTACGGTGACGTGGTGGGGGCGTACTCCGGATCCGAAGCCGACGCCCAGCGCCTTCACCACCGCTTCCTTGGCCGCGAACCGGCCGGCGAGGAACTCCCGGGCCCGGGAGGGGCCGCAGAGCGCCGCATGGTCGAGCTCCTCCGCGGCGAAGGCGTAGGCCCGGAACCAGGGGCGTCGCAGCAGCCGGTCGAGTTCCCCGATCCGCAGTACGTCGACGCCGGTCAGCACGGTGCCGCACCGTCCCCGGCGGGGCCGTCCGGTCCGGTGCCGCGGCCCAGCACGGTGCACGACCAGGTGAATCCGCCCCCGCCGGTGAGGAGCAGCGCCACCTCCCCGGCGGCGATGAGCGCTTCGCGCTGCACCACCGCGAGGTTGGCGAGGAGGTCGCCGCTGCCGAGGTGGCCGGTGTGGGCGCCCGGCCGGTGCACGGTGGCGTGCGGCAACCGCCGCTCCAGGACCGGCAGATAGGTGCGTTCCAGGGTCGCCGGGCCGAGCCGGGGGAGCAGCACATGCCGCACCCGGCGGTCGTCCGGCGCCAGGCCCGCCTGTGCGAGGGCGGAGGTGATCAGGCCGCCGATGGCGCCCGGCGCCAGTTCGGCGAACCGGGCCATACCGCCCGCCGCGGCGAACGCCTTCTTCGTCCGCCGGACGTCGACCGGGCGGCTGTGCTCCAAAGGCGCCGGGCTGAACGGGTCGTCCCCGCGGTACATGCCCTCCATGTCGGGGGCGGCGCGGACGGTCTGGGCCAGCAGTCGCAGGCCGCGGCCGGAGCGGGAGAGCACGGCGGCCGTGGCGCCGTCCCCGTAGGCGACGTGCGAGTCGCTGGTCCAGCGGTCGAAGCCGGGCCGTTGGAAGCGGTCGCCGGTGGTCACCAGCGCGGCCCTGGCCGACGGGTCGGCGCACAGATGCAGGGCGGCCTCGTGCAGGGCCATGGCGCCGCCGTGGCACATCTGCGCGATGCCGACCGGTACCGCGTTGACCGCGCCCACCCCGTCGGCCACGTAGTGGGCCGGTGACCAGAAGTCGTGCCCCTGGTGGTAGGTCCAGCTGTGGAACAGCACATCGACGTCCGCGGGTGCCACCCCGGCCTGCCGCAGGGCGCGCCGTCCGGCCAGTACGGCCATCTCGGGTGCCGCGTGCTCGACGGCGACCGGCACCTCCACCACACCGGACTGCGCCGACTCCGCCGGAGTCAGCACGCCGTCGGACACCTGGGCCGCGGCGGACTGCCGGGTGGTGGGCAGCCAGCAGACGGCCGCATCGATCGTCACGTTCTCGCCGAACCGCATGAGTGGGCTCCTGTGCTCCGGTCGTTCCGCGGAGGGTTTCGCCATTCGGGGATTCGCTGCGTCACTTACGTCACTACAGACCCGGCAGGCCCATCGGTGGATACACCCCCGGCCGCACGTTCCGGTGCGCGGTGACTTCGGGCCCGCGGTCTGCCGTTTCTCCCGCGGCGGTTTCCGGATGTATCCGGGTGACCGCCCGGCGGCTCTGTGTCAGAGGAAAGCCGCTCGCCGGGCCCTTTCGGCCCGCCGCAATCACGGGAAAGGACCATCGAATGGCGCGCACTGCTGCCGAAGTGTGGAAGATCTGGTTGGAAATGTGGAACGAGGACCCAAGGGCCGCACTCAAGATTGTGGGCGACGACTTCCGCGTCCATCTGCCCTCCAAAGCGGCGGTCTTCGACACCTCCGGTATTCGTGACGGAGTGGCGCTGGCCGAATGGGTGGCCGGATTCCGGTCCAAGTTCGCGAGCCTGCGCTACGAGACGGACTTCGGTCCCATACAGGACGGCGAACTGGCCGTCTGGCGCTGGTACGGGACCGCGGAGTGCGTCGGCCGCACGGGCTGGCCCTCCGACGTGCCCGGCGGGACCATCCACTGGTCCGGGGTGGACATCCTGCGGATCGTCGACGGTCAGGTCACCGAGGCGTGGACACAGGGCGTGGAGACCGACGAGGTGCCCGGCACCTCTGCGCACCGGGAGCAGCGGTGAACGCACGCGATACCGCACGCCCGGCGGCGGCCGCCGACCTCTGGGAGCAGTGGCTGGGCATCTGGAACGGCCACTACGACAACGCCGCGCGCATCGTCGCCGACGAGGTGACCCTGCACCTGCCGCGCTACGGGATGCCGGACCCCGCCGGCATCCCGGACCGGGAGCGGCTCGTCGCCTGGATCGACGCCTTCCGGTCCTCGTACGACCGGGCCCGGTTCCGCACCGTGCTGGGGCCGTTCGCCGACGACGGCCACCTCATCGGCCGCTGGCGGTTCACCGGCGACTGGCGATCGGGACGTCCCGAGGGCGCGACGGCCGCGCCCGGCACCACCGTGGAGCAGCAGGGGGTCGACATCCTGCGCCTCGACGCGGCGGGACGTATCGCCGAGTACTGGCTCTCCGACGATCTGCTGGACGTCTATGTGCGGCTCGGGGCACCGCTGCCGACGCACCGGACGGCGCCGGCCGAGTGAGGGCACCGGCCGCGAAGGACAACCGCACATGCGCTGAGGAGGGAACCATGCCGGACAACCGGCGCCCCGTCGCCCTGGTCACCGGTGGTACGCGCGGCATCGGCCGGGCGGTCGCCCGCCGGCTCGCCGCGGACGGATACGACATCGCCTACTGCGGGCGCGGCGAATCCGCCGGCAGGACCGCGGAGTTGCTCACCGAACACGGTGCCGCGCACTTCTACCAGGCCTGCGACGTGGCGGACGGCGACGAGGTCGGGCGCTTCGTGAAGCGGGTCGCGCGGGAACTGGGCCCGATCGACGTGCTGGTGAACTCGGCCGGCGTCGTCCGGGACCGGAACCTGGTCATGATGCCGTTCGAGGACTGGACCGACGTCATCGACACGAACCTGACCGGCACTTTCCATTTCTGCCGGGCGGTGGGATTCCAGATGGTGCGCCGCCGCACGGGGGCGATCGTCAATATGTCGTCGGTGTCCGGAGTGCACGGCCACGCCGGACAGGCCAATTACGCGGCGTCGAAAGGCGGCGTCAACGCCCTCAGCCGTTCGCTCGCCAAGGAGTTGGCCCGGTACGGCGTACGGGTCAATGCCGTGGCGCCCGGATTCATCGAGAGCGATATGACCGACGAACTCACCGAGCAGGCGAAGGAACGCGCGCTGGCCGGCATTCCGATGGCGCGATTCGGAACGACCGAGGAGGTCGCCGACCTGACCGCGTTCCTGGTGTCGGACCGGGCCGCCTACATCACGGGGCAGGTCCTGCAGATTGACGGCGGCATAAGTTTGTGAGGGCACCGGATCCCGGCACGCCGGAGAAGTCCGATGACGCGGACGCCTACGGATGCCCCGACGAAGCGTGCGAGCCGGCGGACGAGGTGCCGGAGTACCTGGTCGAGTGCGTCGCGAACTGGCCGATATCCGGCCGGTAGCCGGCGCCCGGCCCCCGCTCGGCACCTCCGCCCGCCGCCCCGCACCACGAGAGCGGGCCGCGCCTTCGGCCACTCCCGCACACGGCGGTGGGTGGCCGAAGGCGCGGCCCGGTAGCCGGCTGACGGCCTGCGGTGCGCCTGTGTCCGAGGCGGGGCCGGTTCACCCCGTACCGGACTCCGCGGACGCGGCGGCCAGCTGCTTGGTCAGCCGCTGCAGCGCCCGCGCCCGCAGCGGGCCGACCGAGCCGCGGGCCACCCCCAGCCGGCGGCTCACCTCGTCGTAGCTGCACTCCTCGTCGGCGCTGAGCATGCCCAGCAGCGCCTGGTCCCGGGCCGAGAGCCGGCCGAGGGCGTCGAGCACCTCGTCCCGGCGCTCGTTGGACAGCACCGCGCTCTCCGGGCCGGAGTCCGGGGCGGTGGGCCGGTCGAAGACCTCCGGCCCACCCACCGGCACATATCGCAGCGCGCGTTCACGCTGCTTGAGGCTCTCGCGCTTGGCGCAGGTGGTGAGCCAGGCGGCGAAGCGCTCGGGCGACTGCAGGGTGTGCAGCCCCTGGTAGGCGCGCAGCCAGGTCTGCTGGAAGACCTCCTCGCAGTCCGTCCTGCTCACCCGGTGCGAGCGGGCGACCGCCCACACCAGGGGCGAGAAGCGTCGCACCAGCGCCACCCAGGCCGTCTGACTCCCCTCGCGGCAGGACTCGATGAGGTCGGCGGTGGCGAGAGTGGTGGCATCGGACCGCTCCGTCAGCGACGGTGACATGGAATGTCCTTTCACAAGAGGTGGTGAATCGCTGGGAGAGCGGAGCCGCCGCCCGAAGTGCCGTGTCGTGTCGGGGCGTTGCCTCACCTGGGATCGGTGCGGACCGCACAGTCCGCGGGCCCGCGCACCACGAGGCAGCCGACCGAGCCGTCGTGGCCCAGCGCGGTGATCAGCGCCGCCTCGCCGGGGTGGGCGCCGCGCTGCCGCCAGGTCTCCACCAGCGCGGCGAGCTGGAGGGGGACCGTCGCGCTGAAGGTCTCGCCCACCGCCTGCCGGACGTCCACGGCCGGCGGGAGGCCGGACGCCCCCAGCGCGGCCCGCAGGGCGCGCAGTTCGAGGCGGTCGGCGCCGACCTGCCCCGTCGCCCCCGGCGCCACGGACCGTACGTCGGCCGGCGCGACCGCGCTGCGCTCCAGGGCCCTGCGGATGCACCCGGCCAGGGCGGCGGTGAGCCGCCCGCGGGGTGCGAAGCCCACTTCCGCGGCGAGCACCCGGGCAAGGATCGGGCGGCCCCCGGCGCGGGCCCGCTCCTCCGGCTCGACGACCAGCGCGGCGGCGCCCTCCCCCAGCGGGAAGTCCGGCCGCAGCGCGCCGGAGCGCTGCCAGCCCCAGCCGCTCTGCGCGCTGAGTTCCTCCGCACCGGCCACCAGCAGGCATGCGGCCTGCCCCTGCCGGACGGCGTTGCGCGCATAGCGCAGCGCCTGGATGCCGGCGAGCGCGCCGCCGGCGACGGTGGCGTTCACGCCGTGCAGTCCGTTGCGGATGGCGACCTGGCCGGCGGCGCAGTTCATCACGGTGTTGGGGAAGAGGCTGGGGTTGACGAGGTAGGGGCGGTCGGCCTGGAGGGTCCGCAGCGAGTACTCGCCGGAGCTGCGCACCGAACCGGTCGCCGTGCCCATCACCACGCCCGCACCCGGGCTGACCGTCCCGGGGTACGACGCCAGCGCCATATCGCACGCCACCAGGGCGAGTCGGGTCGTACGGTCCAGGTTGCGCAGGCCCTTGCGGCCGAGCAGCTCCTCGTACGCCAGTGGGGGGACGGCCCGCACGGGCCGCGGCGGCAGGGTCTCCCCGCCGAAGTCCGGCAGATCCTCGGCGGCCGCCGGGCCGGCGCTGACGGTCCCGTCGAGGACGGCGGTCAGCGCCGCGCTGCCGACTCCCGCCGGGGACAGAGCCGCGGCGGAGGTCACAGCCAGTGTGGTCGGTGCCGGGGCGAGGTCGTCGGCGGACAGCGGCGGTCGGGCGGTGTCGGTGCTCATGCGGCCTTCCCCAGGATGACGATGGCGTTGTTGCCGCCGAAGGCGAAGCCGTGGTTCTGGACCACCTGAGGTGCGGCCGGCCGGGCCGTGCCCGGCACCGGGTCGAGGCCGGGGCCCAGCTCCGGGTCCACTCGTTCGACGTTGGCCGTCGGCGGCAGGAAGCCGTCGTACAGGGCCCGGCAGCAGATCAGCGCCCCGAAGCCGCTGGCCGCCCCCATGGTGTGGCCGATCATCGACTTGATCGAGCTGATCGGCGGCAGGTCGGCCTTGAACACCTCGCGCACCGCGGCGACTTCGGTGGCGTCGTTGGTACGGGTGCCGGTGCCGTGGGCGCAGATGTAGTCGATCTGCCCGGGGGCGACACCGGCGTTCTGGTGGGCCTGGCGGATGCAGCGGGCGATGGTGGCGGCGTTGGGGTGCACCATGTGGTCGGCGTCGCAGTTGAGGCCGTAGCCGAGGACCTCGGCGTAGATCCGGGCGCCGCGTGCGACCGCTCGTTCGTACGGCTCCACCAGGAGGGCGACGCCGCCCTCGGCGGTGAGGATGCCGGCCCGTTCGGCGTCGAAGGGGCGGCAGACCTCCTCGGCGAGCGCGCCGAGCCGGTAGAACCCGGCGTGCGCCCAGCGGTTCACCGAGTCCGCGCCACCGGCGAACATGAAGTCGGCCTCGCCCTGCGCGACCATGTCGCAGGCGTAGCCGAGCGCGTAGTTGCTCGCCGAGCAGGCCGTGGCGAGCGTCAACGCCTCGCCCTCCAGGCCGAGTTCGGTGTTGACGGCGGCGGCGATCCGGCCCGCCGGAACGGCCTGGACCACGGCGGGGGTCAGGGACTTCAGCCCGTCGTCGTGCCACTCGCCGACCAGCTGGTCGACGGCGGCCGACTCGCCACTGGTGGTGCCCATGACGGAGCCCGCCCGGGCGCGGGCCAGGTCCTCGGGGCCGAGGCCCGCGTCGAGCGCCGCCAGCCGGGCCGCGGAGGCGGCGAACTGGCCGCTGCGGCCCCACCGTTCGGGATCGATCCGGGACAGCCACTCCCGCGGCCGGAAGTCGGTGACCTCGCCGGCGTTGCGGTGGGGGAAGCCTCCGGCGTCGAAACCGGTGATCGGGCCGGTGGTGCACCGGCCGGCCCGGATGGCCGCGGTGAAGTCGTCGGCGCCGATACCGGCACTGCTCACGGCCCCCAGCCCGGTGATCACCACGCGCCGGCCCGGCCGGGTCGCGGTCCGGCTCACTGATCCGCACCCTTTTGGTTGCGGGCGAAGACGTCCCGTACCCCGGTGAGGTTGACCATCTCCGGGAGCTGGTCCTGCGGGATCTCGACGTCCAGGTCCTGTTCGATTCGCGCGAGGATCTCGATGGCCAGCAGGGAGTCGGCCTCGTGGTCGTTGACGAAGTGGCTGGTCTCCGTCAGCTCCTCGGGCTCCAGCTCCAGTACGTCGATGACGATCTCGCGCAGCTGCCGGGCCTGCTCTTCGGTCACGGTGGGGTGCGACGTGGTCATGGGTTGCTCCTCGGGGTTCGGGGGGTTCGGCGGGTTCACGCGCTGCGGTGCCGCAGGTTCACGGCGGCGGCCCGGCCGAGGGCCGTGGGGCTGAGGAAGCGCGCCGGGCCGATCAGCCGGGAGGCGAACAGGTGCATATGGCGGGCCATCGACTCGTCCCGGGCGGCGGCGGAGAACATCAGCCGCTCGAAGGGGTTGAAGGGGCGGGCCTTGGCGTAGTCGGCGGCGAGGAACTGGTGGCCGCGCAACTGCCGCCGGTGGCGCCGGCGGTAGGTGTCGAGCGCCAGGTCCATGGCCTCCCGGCTGCCCGAGACGGCGGCCGCGCGGGCGGCGGTGGCGAGCCACTGCGCCGACTGGAGCGCCCAGCCGCAGCCGACCCCCCACAGCGGGTCGCCGGTGAGGGCCGCGTCGCCGATCAGGGCGAGACCGGGCGCGGTCACCTGCCGGCTGACCAGGGGATAGTTGGTGGTGCCGACGATCTTCGAGACGCGTTCGGCGGCACTCAGGTCGGGGGCCTCGGGCAGCCGCCCGACGAAGTCGAGGAAGCTGCCTTCGAGGTCCGCTCGGAAGGCGGGCAGCCGCTTCTTGTCGGGGATGATGGCGATGACGGTGATCCCGTCGTCGTTCGGCATCGCATAGGCGACATCCGGGTCGAGGAACCAGCAGTGCGACTCCTCGCGCGCCATCCGCACCCCGCGGAACTGTGCGAAGTAGCTGAACCGGTTGTTCTTGTGCGCCTGTTCGCGCACTCCGGCGAGCTTGGCGACGGCGGAGTCCTTGCCGTCCGCCCCCACTACGAGGCGCGCTCGGATCTCCTGCTCGCCCTCGGCGGAGGTGGTGCGCACGCCCGCGGCGCGGGAGCCGTCGCGCAGCAGAGCGGTGACGGTGTGCCCCGAGAGGAGGTCGACCCCGGGCTGGTCGGCGGCGTAGGAGCGCAGCAGCGGATCGAGCGTGCTGCGCCGCACGTTGTAGCCGTGTGCCAGGGGGACGCCGTCCCGGCCGGGGCGTGGTTCGATCCAGCCCCAACGGGTGTACCAGCGCGCCTGGTTGGCGATGGCGCCGGCCTCGCGCAGCAGCGGGGAGACGCCCAGGTCGTCGAGCACCTGGTAGGCGCACGGCTGGAGGTAGTGCGTGCACAGGACCTTGTGCGCCTCGGGGGAGGAGCGCCGTTCGATCAGCGCCACCCGTGCGCCGGCCCGGGCCAGGAGGACCGCGGCGGTGCACCCCGCGATGCTGGCACCGCTGATGGCTACGTCGTATTCCCTTACCTGTGGGGAGGTCACGCTGTCCTCATCTCCTCGGCTGAGTGGGGAAGTCGGAGCATCGGAAGGAAGTCGCTGATCTGCTCGGCCACCTGGGCCGGCTGCTGGGTCTGGCAGAAGTGGCCCAGGTCCGGGGCCCGGTGGACGGTGATGTCGCGGGCCCGGCGGCGCAGCACTTCGAGGTCGCCGCCCGGCGCGGCGGTGTCGTCCGGTCCGCCGACCACGAGCAGCGGCGCCGTGATCCGTTCCACGGGCAGGTCGGGCAGCCGGGCCAGCTCCAGGTAGAACTGCAGGAAGCCCTCCGGCTCGACCCGCTCCAGCACCTTGTCGGCCATGATGCGCAGCAGCTCGCCGTTCACCGTGCGGCCCCGGGTGTGGAGTTGGACCTTCAGGCCCTCGGTGATGGTGTGCCGGAAACGGGTTCTGGCCTCGGCGAAGAACTCGGGGGTCAGCGACCGGTCGCCGACCCGCCACACGGGCGCCACCAAGGCGGCCGGGACGTCGCGGTAGGGGTGTGCGGGGCGGCGGGCGAGCAGCTGGAGCAGGGCGCAGGCGCCGAAGGAGTGCGCGACGACGAGGTCCGGGGGCCGGTCCAGGGCGTCGAACGCGCGCGACAGCCAGGTGGCGGCGTCCCCGTGGCGCGGCCAGGTGTGCGCGGAGCCGGCCCGCCAGGGCAGCGAGAGCGCGGACGCCCGTACCGTCCGTGGAAGGTGCTCCAGCAGCGGCTGCCAGCTGTCCCAGCCCTCCTCGAAGCCGTGGACGAGCACCACATGGGGCGCCGGGGCCGCCCCGGCGTCCGGGTCCTCCCGCCGTTCCCACACGGCCAGTTCCGTGCCGTCGGCGTGGACGGTGCGCTCCTGCCGCCATCGGGCGGCGGTCACCGCGCGGTGCCTCACGACGAGCGGAGCGCGGCCCGCAGCAACGCACCGCGAGTTCTCTGCGAGGCGGCTACCGCAGGGCGGCGTAACGGACCAGGCGCGGACTGCCGCGCGCTTTCCACAGCAATTTGGCAAAGCATTCTGCATCTGGAATACATAGCCCCCACAAAACCCTTCCCCGTATGCGGTCAACCCGAATAACCGAGGCCCCGCGCCGCGGGGGAGGCGAGCGCATGTGGATACGTGGAAACACGTCCGTGAGTTCGCAGAATGAATCCCCCGAGGCGAATGCAGCTTCACAAGGCGGCGCTGCACTGTCAATGTGACGAAACCCATAGTTCAGGTTGCTGCCATCCGATGGCCCAGGGGGTTTTACCGGGGTTCGAGGTCACCGCGGGCGGCGCCGGGACCGCCCGGCGCCAGCGGCCCCGGAGCCCCGCCCGCCGGAAAGAATCGGCTCTCCAGGTGTATCCAAAGGCACTTGCGAATGCCCTGTAGGGATGCAGGCTCTTCCCTCACCGATTTTCTCGCGAAGCGCTCTGGGCGCCAAAGGAAGGCCACGGCATCCGCTGTTCCGATCGTTTCACGATCACCTACCGCAGAGTAACGACGAGTTCGCGAGGAGCCCGCAATTGACTTCGAAGTCGCACATCGCCTTCACGAATATCGGATTGCACGGCCATGTGCTCCCGACGCTGCCCGTCGCCCGTGAACTCGTCGCCCGGGGTCACCGGGTGAGCTACGCGGTGCCGGAGCGGTTCGCCCCCCTGGTCGAGGCGACCGGGGCCCGCCCGGTCCCCTACCGCTCGGCCTGGCGCGCCGACGACGACGCGACGAAGTCGCTGACCGGCTTCACCGCGATCGTCTCCGCGATGCTGGACGAGGCCGAGTCCGCGCTGCCCCAGCTCTCCCGGGCCTTCGACGCCGACCGCCCGGACGCCGTCGTCTACGACGTGTTCGCGTACGGCGCCCGCGTCCTCGGCCTGCGCTGGGGCGTCCCCACTCTCAACTTCTGGCCGTTCGCCGTCCCTTACGAGGGCAAGGACAACGGCATCGCGGCGGTCTACCGCGGCCTGCTCGACGACCCGGCCGCCCACCGCCTGCGGGACCGCTTCTCCCGGTGGCTGGCCGGCAACGGCGTCGACATGACGGTGGCGGACTTCGGGCTCGTTCCCGAGCAGGGCATCGCCTCGATCACCCGGACCCTGCAACCGCACGCGGACAAGGTCGACGAACCCCGCTTCTCCTTCGTCGGACCGTGCTTCGGGCCGCGCGGCGACACCGCCGCCTGGGCCCCGCCCGCCGCCGGGCGCACCGTGCTCGTCTCCCTCGGCTCGACGTTCACCAACCGGCCGGACATCTACCGGCGACTGGTGGCCGCGTTCGCCGGCTCCGACTGGCATGTCGTGCTCCAGACCGGCAAGTTCGTCGCCGCCGAGGCGCTCGGCCCGCTCCCGGACAACGTGGAAGTCCACGAGTGGCTGCCCCAGCTCGACGTCCTCGCCCACACCGACGCCTTCGTCACCCACGCCGGGATGGGCGGCACCGTCGAAGCACTCAGCCACGGGGTGCCGATGCTCACCCTCCCGCAGGGCGCCGACCAGTTCTTCATCTCCGACCGGCTCGTCGAACTCGGCGTCGCCAGGCGCCTGCACGAGGACGAGCTGACCGGGGGCACCGTCCGCACGGCCCTGGAGGAGCTGCTCGCCCGCCCCGGACTCACCACCCGGCTGGACCGGCTGCGCGAGGAGATCCGCGCCTCCGGCGGCGCATCCGCCGCGGCCGACCTCGTCGAGCACCGCCTGCGCCGAGGGCCGCGGCACCCGCAGACCTGACCTCGCCCGGCCACACCTGGCCCTCTCCTGACGAACGGGGAAGACGTGACACTCAACATCGCGATCATCGGTGCCGCGGGATTCGTCGGCACGAACCTCGCACTCGCCGCCGAACAGCGCGGACACCGCCTGACTCTGCTCGACGTCAGCGACCGCCTGGGGCGCCTGGAGGCCTCCGGTCTCCTGGAGCGCGCCGACTGCCACTTCCTGGACCTGGCGCAGCCGGGCGCCCGGATACCCGACTGCGACGTCATGATCAGCCTCGCGGCCCTGCCGCAGGTGGACTTCTCGCTCCACCACCCGGAGCGCACCTTCACCAACAACATCGGCATCATGTCCGCCGTCCTGGAAGCGGCCCGGCTGCGCCGGATCCCGCTGCTCTTCGCCTCCTCCATCGAGGTGTACGGAGGCAACGACGGCGACCTGCTGACCGAGTCCAGCGAACTGCAGCCGCTGTCCCCCTACGCCGCCTCGAAGATCGCCTGCGAGAGCCTCACCGAGTCCTACCAGCACGTCTACGACACCGTGTCGACGACCGTGCGGCTGACCAACCTCTACGGACCGTGGCAGGCCCCGGACCGCATCATCCCCCGCATCACCGCCCAGGCGCTGCTCGGCATCGAGTCGGAGGCCGTCACCGGCCGCCTGCGGGACTTCCTCGCCGTCCAGGACGCCGTGGGCGTGCTGCTCGACCTCGCCGAGAACGGGCCCTGGGGCGAGACGTTCAACCTCGCCGCCGGCCGCCACACCCCGCTGGAGGAGGCCGCGGAGGCGGTGATCGGCACCGCCGGCCGCGGCTCGTTCGTGACCCGGGACGTGCCCCAGGCCGACGGCCGCGGCAGCTCCCTGGTGGCCACCTCCGCCCACCTGACCGAGGTCACCGGGTGGAAGCCCACCACGGACCTGTGGGACGGAGTGGGCCTGACGACGGACTGGTACCGCGACCACCGCGCCTGGTGGGCGCCCTTCGAGGCCCAGGTCCGCGCCGACCGGAGCGGCCCGGAGTTCCTCCTCGACCACGCCTTCCCGTTCTGGGCCAACTGACGAGGACACCACACATGACGGACTCCCTCGTCACACTGGAAGACATCGCCGCGCACGCACCCGAGCGCACGGTGACGGTGCGGGACCTGGCGGAACCCCTCGGGCTCAACCCGTCGAAGGTGCGACTGTTCACCACCATGCAGGGGCTCAAGGAGCTGCGCCAGGACCCCGAGGTCGACCTCTTCCAACTGGTGCTGCCCGCGGCCCGCCGGATCCTCGACGCCCTGCCGTCGAAGGAACGCGTGAAGTACCTGCTCTTCGGCCACGCCACCCAGCAGATCGCCCCGCACGGCATCTGCCCCGCGCGGGTCCTGCGCAAGGAACTCGGGCTGGACCACGCCGTCGCCTTCGCCGTCACCCAGCAGAACTGCGCGACCGGCATGGCCGCCATCGACATCGCCGGAGAGCTGCTCCGGTCGGACGGCGACCCGGACGCCAGGGCCCTGGTGGTCACCGGCGAGAAGTCCTTCACCCCCGGTGTCCAACTCGTCCCGGACACCGCGCTGATGGGGGAGGCGGCGGCGGCCTGCCTGGTGGCCGTCGACGGCCCCGGCGACCCCGTGCGCTCGTATGTCACGCGGACGCTGGGCGCGTACGCCAACGGTGTCCGCCTCGGCAAGGAGAAGGCAGCCGAGCTGGGACAGATCTACCCCGACCGGTTCGCGGACGTGATGCGCAAGGCCGTCGCCGACGCCGGCCTGACGCTGGACGACATCGACCTGCTGATCCCGCACAACGTCAACATGATGTCCTGGCGCCAGACGATCAAGGCGATGGGCTTCCCCCGGGAGCGGACCTACCTCGACAACATCCCCCGCTTCAGCCACTGCTTCGCCTCCGACGTCCTGCTGAACTACACCACCCTCAAGGCCGAGGGGCGCCTGGTGCCCGGCCGCCACTACCTCATGGCCTCCGTCGGCGTCGGCACGACCTTCGCCGCCATGGTCTTCACCCACCGGGGGAGCTGACCGATGGCGGACACATCAGCAACGGTGCAGGGCCTCGCCGTCACCGACCTCGCCGAGGAGTTCGGCACCCCCTTCTTCCTCTACGACGCGGACCGCCTCGAACGCGACTACCGGGAGGTGCGCCGGCTGCTCCACCCCGGCGCGGACCTGTTCTTCTCCCTCAAGGCCAACCCGAACGTCAGCGTGTGCGCCGTGCTCGGCGCGCTGGGCTCCGGCGCCGAGGTCTCCTCGCTGGCGGAACTCAGGACCGCGCTGTGGGCCGGCATCGCGCCGCAGGACGTCATCTTCCTGGGGCCCGGCAAGACCCCGCGCGAGATCGAGGCCTGTGTACGCACCGATCTGCGTGCCGTCGTCTGCGAGTCGCCGGCGGAGCTGAGGCGGCTGGAGCGGGCGGCACGGGACGCGGGCCGCACCGACGTGCCGGTGCTGCTGCGCATCAACCCGGACTTCACCACCAAGGGTTCGGGGCTCTCGATGGGCGGCAAGCCCCGCCAGTTCGGCATGGACGCAGGCCTGCTGCGCGAACAGCGGCACCGGCTGCACGAACTGCGGCACCTGCGGATACGCGGCTTCCACGCCTATATGGGGACCCGCTTCCTGCGGCACGAGGACATCGTCCACAACACCCGGGAGATCCTGCGGCTGGCGACGGAGCTCGCCGCCGAACTGGACCTGCCCTGCGAGCTCGTCGACATCGGCGGCGGGTTCGGGGTGGCCTACTTCGACAACGAGACGGACCTGGACCTGCCGGCCCTCGCGGCCGGTGTCGACGACGTCGTCGGCGACTTCCTCCAGGCGCACCCCGGCTCCCGGGTGATCTGCGAACTGGGCCGCTACCTCACCGCGCGGTGCGGCACCTACGTCAGCCGGGTCCTGGACGTCAAGGAGTCGATGGGCACCCGCTTCGCCGTCACGGACGGCGGCACCCACCACCACATGGCCGCCGTCGGCGTGGGCAGCTTCGTCAAACGCAACTTCCCCATGCGCGCGCTCACCCGGCCCGCCGGGGGCGAGCAGCCCTACACGGTCACCGGCCCGCTGTGCACACCGAACGACGTGCTCGGCAAGAACGTCCTGCTTCCCCCGCTCGAACCCGGCGACCTGATCGGGGTCGAGCGGTCCGGGGCCTACGGCCCCTCCGCCTCCCCCGGACTGTTCCTCAGCCACGGGTTCCCCGCCGAGGTCATGGTCCGTGCCGGCCGCGCCCATCTGGTGCGGGTCCGCGACACGGTGGAGGACCTGCTGAGCCGGCAACGGCTCATCCCCATGTGACCCCGGCCCGCCGGAGCAGCCCGGCCGACCGCCCGAGAAACCCCGCCCACCACCGAGAACGCAGGAGATGTGATGGACCGCCAGCAGATGGTCGGCACCATTCAGTCCGCCCTCAGCGGCGTCCTGGAGCGTGACGTGCCCGGAGTGTCGGAGGAGACGAGGTTCTTCGACGACCTCCACCTGGACTCCACGTCGATCCTGGAGTTGCTGATGGCCCTTGAGGAGGAGGTCGGCTTCACCGTCGACCCCGAGGAGATCGACATGGACGACTTCGTGTCCGTGGCGACCTTCATCGACTACCTGGAAAGGGTGCAGACCACGTGATGCCCGGCCTGGAAGGCGCCGCGGCCGTCCTCGACCCGCCGGCCCGGCAGTACGAGGAGAACCCGCACAGCCAGGCGTTCTACCGCGACCTGTTCGCCGCGTACGACCGGACCGCCGACCTGGAGCAGTTCGCCGCCGGACCGCAGCACACCCACCGGCAGCTGACCGACCTGCTGGCCGACCACCCGTCGCTGCGCGGACGCACCGCGGACCTCGTCATCGTCGCGCACGCGCTGCCCGACTCCCAGCCGTACGGGGTGACCGCCTCCTACGCGGGGCTGCTCTTCGGCGACGACTCGCACGGATTCGCCGTCTCCGAGCAGGGGCTGTCCGCACCCTTCACCGCGCTGCGCATCCTGACCGGCTTCTGGCGCAGCGGCCGCACCCGGCGGCCCGTCCTGCTGGTACTGGAGCAGACCACGCTTCCGGTGCGCGATCCCGCCGTGCACGGCGAGCGCCCGCTGGTGGACTCCGGCGCCCTGCTGGCCTTCGGCGGCGAAGGGCGCCTGGCGCTGCGGGACGCCAAGGACGTCCGCCTGGAGCTGACCCGCGAGGAGCTGACGGCCCGGCTCAACGCCCTGGTGGACCAGGACCCCCAGGGGACGCTGGTGGTGCTGGGCCCCTCGGCGGCCCGGCGCCTCGGCCCGGCCCTCCGCGGGCCGAACCGTCACGAGGCGGCGCCCGGCACCCACGCCACCGGCGTCTGGGTGGCGCTCGCCGACAACTGGGTCGACTGGCAGGCCCGTTACCGCCGGATCGCGCTGTGTGATCTCGAACTCACCACGGATCAGGGGTGCATGGCCGTCCTATACGGTGATCCCGATGCATCGGGGGGTTGAGGTAGTGACCGCTGGGGGAGCCGCGAGCGCACCGCCGCACACCCCGCCCGCCCGCCTCCCGGAACGCACCGCCGGCCCCCTGCTCGTCGGACTCTTCGCCGCGGCCTACTGCGGGGTGTACATCGCGCTGGTGACGCCGGTGACCGTCACGCTCGCGGTCAAGGCCCAGCAGATCGCGCCGCACGACAAGCAGGCGGTGCTCTCGCTGGCCCTGGGGATCGGGTCCGTGCTGGCGATCCTGGGCAATCCGCTGTTCGGCAGGCTGAGCGACCGGACCACCTCGCGGTTCGGGATGCGCCGGCCCTGGCTGGTGGGCGGGCTCGTCGGCGGGCTGGCGGGCCTGCTCGTCTGCGCGACGACCCGGGACGTCGCCACTCTGGTGGCCGGCTGGTGCCTGACCCAGCTCGGGTTCAACGCGGTGCTCGCGGCGCTGATCGCCGTACTGCCCGACCAGATACCCGAACACCGTCGGGGCGCGGTCTCCGGCGTCCTGGGGCTGTGCCTGTCGGTCGCCCTGGTGGTCGGCAGCTTCCTGGCGCAGGCCGTCTCCTCGTCGGTCGTGCTGATGTTCATGGTGCCGGCCGGGGTGGGCGCGCTGACGGTGCTCGCGCTGGTCGCCGTACTGCGCGACCGCCGCCTCACCGAGCGCCCGCCCTTCGGGGTACGGGAGTTGGCGCGGAGCTACTGGGTCGACCCCCGGCGCCACCCCGACTTCGGGTGGGCCTGGCTGAGCCGCTGCCTGATGTTCATGGGGACGTCCGTGCTCAGCGCCTACAAGACGTTCTACCTCTCCGACCATCTGGGATACCCCGCCGCTCAGGTGCCGCGGCTGGTGTTCTGGGCGCTGCTCACGCAGACCGTCGTCACCGTGATCGGCAGCCAGCTCAGCGGCTGGCTCTCCGACCGGGTGCAGCGGCGCAAGCCCTTCGTGGTGTGGGCGGCGGTGCTGTACGGACTCGGTCTGCTGGTGATCTCACTGGCCGACTCCTTCGCGCTGTTCCTCCTGGGCATGGCCATCACCGGCATCGGCTTCGGAACCTATCTCTCCGTCGACCTCGCGCTGGTCACCGACGTCCTGCCGAGCCGCGCGACGGCCGGCCGGGACCTCGGCGTCTTCAACATCGCCACCGCGCTGCCGCAGTCCCTGGCCCCCACGCTCGCGCCCGCCGTCCTGGCCGTCGGCGGCGGCGAGAACTATGCCCTGCTGTTCCTGCTCGCCGCCCTGAGCGCGGTGGCCGGAGCGGCAGCACTTCAGCCCGTGCGGGCGGTCCGGTGAAAGGTCCGCCGTGCGGGTCGCACCTGATCCCAAGGAGTAGCACGTGACAACCTCTACCCCCACCACGGCGCAAGGGGCACCCACCGACGCCAGGCGCTTTCCCGTGTGGCTGGTGTGCCTGTGCGTGGCGTCCTTCACCGCCGGCACGGACAACTTCGTCATCGCCGGTGTGCTCAAGGACATCGCCCAGGGGCTGCACGTCTCGGAGGCCGTGGCGGGGCAGCTGATCACCGTCTTCTCGCTCACCTACGCGTTATCGGCGCCCTTCGTGGCCCTGCGGACCGCGCGCTACCCACGGCGGCGGGTGCTGATGACGGCGCTGGCGCTCTTCGCCGCGGCGAACGTGGGAGCCGCCCTCGCGCCCACGTACGGCGTGCTGGTGGTCTTCCGGATCCTCACCGCCCTGGCCGGCGCGTCGATCATGCCCGCGGCGTTCTCCACCGCCGCCGCGCTGGCGCCCAAGGGGGCCGTGGGCCGCTATCTGGGCTCCGTCACCTTCGGGCAGTCCGTCGCCCTGGTCGTCGGCGTCCCCGTCGGTACCGCGATCGCCGGCGCCTTCGGCTGGCGCGCCACGATGATCTTCGTCGGCGCCCTGGCGCTGGTGGTGATCGCCGGAGTCGCGGTCTTCCTGCCCGCGCTGCCCGGCGTTCCCGCCATCCCGCTGCGCCGCCGACTCGCCCCGCTGGGGCACCGCCCGGTGCTGCTGGGCCTGGTGGGCACCGTCGTCGGCGCCACCGGCAACTTCATGACCTTCAGCTACATCGCGGTCATCGCCGACGACCTCGGCCGCTCCGGTCCCGGCCAACTGGCCTTCCTGGTCTCCCTCATGGGTATCGCCAGCGCCTGCGGCGCCCTGATCGGCGGGCGCGCCGCCGACTCCTGGGGAGCCGGCCGCACCATCGTGCTCGCCCTGTCCCTCCAGGTCTCCTCGACCCTGCTGCTCGCGGCCTTCGGCTGGGCGTGGCCGGGCAGCGTGTCCGTCGTCGCGGTGGCCCTGCTGCTGGCCGGCTGGGGCATCTTCGGCGGCGCGCTCAACCCGCCCCTGCAGACCCGGCTGCTGTCGCTCGCGGGCGACGCCGGCAACGAAGTGGTGGCGCTCAACAGCAGCTGCCTGTTCCTGGGCATCTCGCTCAGCGGCGGGCTGGGCGGACTGGTCCTCGCCGGGCTCGGGCCGGTCGCGGTGCTCGCCGCCGCCGGCGCGGTGGGAGCGGTGTCCGTCCTGATCCTGTCGTGGTCGATCTACGGGGACAAGGCGGCGAGGAGCCAGAATGCCTGAGAGGTCTTCAGGTCTGGACTCCGGCGCCCCGGCCGGGATGGGAAAGAAGGAGTTGTCGATGGTCGACCACTATGACGTCGTCGTGCTGGGCGCCGGCCCCGGGGGCTATGTCGCGGCCATCCGGGCGGCCCAGCTGGGACTGCGCGTCGCCGTCGTCGAGGAGAAGTACTGGGGAGGCGTCTGCCTCAACATCGGGTGCATCCCCACCAAGGCCCTGCTGCGCAACGCCGAGTTGGCCCATATCTTCACCCGCGAGGCGAAGACGTTCGGGATCGAGGCCGACGGCGAGGTGCGCTTCGACTACGGCGAGGCCTTCCGGCGCAGCCGCCGCGTGGCCGACGGCCGCGTCAAGGGCGTGCACTACCTCATGAAGAAGAACAAGATCACCGAATACGACGGCCGCGGCACCTTCGTGGACGCCACCAGCCTCCAGGTGGCCCACGCCGACGGGACCACCAGCACCGTCGGCTTCGACCACTGCGTCATCGCCACCGGCGCCACCCCTCGGATGCTGCCCGGCACCGGGCGCACCGATCGGGTGGTCTCCTATCAGGAGCAGATCCTCGACGAGACACTGCCGGAGAGCATGGTGCTCGTCGGCGCCGGTGCGATCGGCGTCGAATTCGCCTACGTCCTGCACAACTACGGCGTGCGGGTCACCCTCGTGGAGTTCCTCGACCGCATCGCCCCCCTGGAGGACGAGGAGGTCTCGGCCGAGTTGGCCCGCCAGTACCGCAAGCTCGGCATCGGGGTCATGGCCGCCACCCGCGTCGAGTCCATCGACGACTCCGGGCCCCAGGTCCAGGTGCACGTCCGCACGAAGGACGGCGCACAGCAGACCCTTGAGGCCGGCAAGGTGCTGGTGGCCATCGGCTTCCAGCCGAACGTCACGGGCTACGGCCTGGAGAACACCGGAGTCCAGCTCACCGACGGCGGCGCCGTCGCGGTGGACGAAAGGTGCCGCACATCGGTACCGGGCATCTACGCCATCGGCGACGTCACCGCCCGGCTGATGCTCGCGCACGCGGCGGAGGCGATGGGGGTGGTGGCGGCGGAGACCATCGCCGGCGCGGAGACCATGGAGCTGGACTTCCCCATGATTCCCCGCGCCACCTACTGCCAGCCACAGATCGCCAGCTTCGGCTGGACGGAGGCACAGGCCCGGGAGAAGGGCTTCGACGTGCGGGTCGCGAAGTTCCCCTTCGCCGCCAACGGCAAGGCCCACGGCCTGGGCGACTCCACGGGCTTCGTGAAGATCCTCAGCGACGCCCGGCACGGCGAACTCCTCGGCGCGCACATGGTGGGCCCCGACGTCACCGAGCTGCTGCCGGAGTTGACCCTGGCCCAGCAGTGGGACCTCACCGTGCACGAGGTCGCCCGCAACGTCCACGCCCACCCCACACTGTCCGAAGCGGTCAAGGAAGCGGTGCACGGCCTGGCCGGACACATGATCAACTTCTAGGGCGCCACCTGTGTCGGAAGTCCCGCCTGCCCCGCGGGCGGACGACGGGACTTCCGACACAGGCCCTGGGGCCGGTCCGGCGGATCAGGGCCGGACGGACCCCGGGCCCGTCGGCGACGGCACACCGCGGGGCTCCGGGGCGGGCGGAAGCGCCGCCCGCCCCGGCCCCCGGCGCCCCGCGGGCCCGCCTCAGGCGGGCTCCGCCAGCCCCGCCAGGAGCCGGGGCAGCGCGCTGCCGATCGGCTCGCGGATCACCTCGGCGGCCAGTTCGTCGTACGGCGTCGGTTCGGCGTTGACGATGATCAGCCGCGCGCCGTGCTCGGCGGCAACTCCGGCGAGCGAGGCGGCCGGCTGGACCTGGAGCGTGGTGCCGACCGCGAGGAAGACCTGGGCCGCCTTGGCCACGCCCAGCGCCGTACCGAGCACCTGCGGATCGAGCCGCTCGCCGAACATCACCGTCGCCGACTTCAGGATCCCGCCGCAGGTCAGGCACGGCGGATCGGGCTCGCCGGCGGCCACCCGCGCCAGTGCCCGGCGCATCGAGGACCGGGCGTGACAGCGGGTGCAGACCACCGCCCGCACCGTGCCGTGCAGTTCGAGCACCTTGCGCTCGGGCATCCCCGCGAGCTGATGCAGCCCGTCGACGTTCTGTGTGATCACCCGCACCGGCGTCCCGGACCGCTCCAGCCGGGCCACCGCCTCATGCGCGGCGTTCGGCTTCGCCCGGAAGGCCGGGCTCTCCTGCCGCATCCGCCACGACCGCCGCCGGATCTCCGGGTCGCTCATGTACACGTCGTAGGTGACCAGCTTCTCGGCCTCCGGGTCGCGCCGCCACAGCCCGTTCGGCCCGCGGTAGTCCGGAATCCCGGAGTCCGTGGAGATCCCGGCGCCGCTCAGGATCGCGACGAGGGGGCGGCGGGACGCCGGGGCGGGGTGGTCGTGCGAGGCATCGGTGCCGGTCATGCTGCGAGCGTACGCAGCCGGCCGGCCCCCGTCTCCGCAATAAGTGCCCGCCCGCGGTGAGCGGACGCGCATCGGGGCATGGGCAGTGGCGGACCAGGGGAGGGGTAGCCATCCAGGGCCGTCGCGTCACCCCACGTGTCCCCGGGACCCCAAGTGCCACCCCACTCGGAACAGGAGCCGCCGTGTTCACCACCCGTCCCACCCTGCAGGGCACCTTCGGGATGGCCGCCACCACGCACTGGCTGGCGTCCCAGTCCGCGATGGCCGTGCTGGAGGACGGCGGCAACGCCTATGACGCGGCCGTGGCGGCCGGGTTCGTCCTGCATGTGGTGGAGCCGCATCTGAACGGGCCGGCCGGTGAGGTGCCGATCATTTTGGCCCCCGCGGACGGCCCGGTACGGGTGCTCTGCGGCCAGGGACCGGCACCCGCCGGGGCGAGCGTGGCGCACTACACCTCGCTCGGACTCGACCTGGTGCCCGGTACGGGGCCGCTCGCCGCCGCCGTCCCCGGGGCCTTCGACGCCTGGATGCTGCTGCTGCGCGACCACGGCACCAAGACCCTCGCCGAGGTGCTCCGGTACGCCATCGGATACGCCGAGCACGGCCACCCGGCCGTCGAGCGGATCGGCGAGACCGTCGAGACGGTCCGGGAGCTCTTCGAGACGGAGTGGACGTCCTCCGCCGAGATCTACCTCCCGGGCGGTACGTCCGTCGCCCCGGGCGGGCTGCTCAGGAACCGTCCGCTGGCGGCCACCTGGCGCCGGCTGACCGCGGAGGCCGAGGCCGCCGCGACCGGCCGGGAGGCGCGGATCGACGCCGCCCGCCGCATCTGGCGCGAGGGCTTCATCGGTGAGGCGCTCGCCGCGTTCGCGGCCCGCCCGGCCATGGACACCTCCGGTGAACGGCACGCCGGCACGCTCACCGGAGACGACCTGGCCGCCTACTCCGCCACCTACGAAGCGCCCGTCACCCACGACTGGAACGGATGGACCGTCGCCAAGGCGGGCGGCTGGTCCCAAGGCCCCGCATTCCTCCAGCAACTGGCCCTGCTGCCCGAGGAGTTGCCCCCGTACGGCAGCTCCGCATACGTGCATCTGCTCATCGAGGGCGGCAAGCTGGCGATGGCGGACCGGGAGGCCTGGTACGGGGACGCCGCCCAGGTGCCGCTCGACGCCCTGCTGAGCGACGGGTACAACGCCGCGCGGCGGACGCTGATCGGCGAGCACGCCTCGTTCGAGCTGCGCCCCGGCAGCCCCGACGGGCGCGCTCCGCGGCTGGGCGAGCACGCGGCGGCGGCCGCGGCCGGTGCGGACCGAGGCGGCGCCCGAGCGGGGGCCCGGAGCGGCGCGGGCGAGCCGACCGTCGCCCGCGCGGACCGCCCGGCCCCGGCCCCCGAGCAGGTGGCGCCCGAGGTCGACCGCAGTGGTGCCACCCGGGGCGACACCTGCCATATCGACGTCGTCGACCGCTGGGGCAACCTGGTCTCCGCCACCCCCTCCGGCGGCTGGCTGCAGTCCAGCCCCGTGGTCCCGGCCCTCGGCTTTCCGCTCGGCACCCGGCTGCAGATGGCCTGGCTGGAGGAGGGCTTGCCCAACTCCCTCACCCCGGGCCGGCGGCCCCGCACCACCCTCTCGCCGTCCCTCGCGCTGCGCGACGGGGTCCCGGTCATGGCCTTCGGCACACCGGGCGGCGATCAGCAGGACCAGTGGCAGGTGCACTTCTTCCTGGCCGTGGCGCTGCGCGGCCGGGTCCGCGGCGGGCCCGACCTCCAGGGCGCCGTCGACGCGCCGAACTGGCACCAGGACTCCTTCCCCGGCTCGTTCTACCCGCGCGGGATGCGGCCGGGGAGCGTGACGGTGGAGTCCCGGATCGGTGACGAGGTCGTCGCCGGGCTGCGACGGCGTGGACATCTGGTCACGGTGGGTGACGCCTGGTCCGAGGGTCGACTGTGCGCGGTGGCGCGCGACCCGGAGAGCGGGGTGCTGTCCGCGGCGGCCAATCCCCGGGGGATGCAGGGGTACGCGGTCGGGCGCTGAGGCGCCGAGGCGGGGCCGCGCACGGACCGCGGCCGCGCCGTCGCCCGAGCCCCTCGCCGTGCCCTCCGCAACACCGGGAGTTCACCTGCGATCCAGCTGCCGTGTCAGTGGCTCGTGTTTCCATGGACACATGATCGAAGCACTTCGTACCCAAGACGCGGGAGACACCACGAACATCACCGATGCCACCACGATGCCCTTCTCGCCCGAGTTGACCGGACTGGACCTGGCCGCCGTCGAGGCCGCCGTCCGCCGCGCCGCGGCCGACGAGATCATGCCGCGCTTCCGGCAGCTCGCCGCCGAGGACATCGTCGAGAAGAACGGCCCGCACGACCTCGTCACGGTCGCCGACCGGCGCGCCGAGGAGCACCTCACCGCCGCCCTCACGGCCCTGCTGCCCGGCTCCCGGGTGGTCGGGGAGGAGGCGGTGCACGCCGACCCGTCCGTGCTCGACGCGCTGCACGGTGACGCCCCCGTCTGGATAGTCGACCCGGTCGACGGCACCCGCCAGTTCGTGCACGGCGACCCCGGCTTCGCCACGCTCGTCGCGCTCGCCCACCGCGGCGAGGTGCTGGCCTCCTGGACGTACGCCCCCGCGCTCGGTCTGATGGCCATCGCCCGCCGCGGCGCCGGCGCCCGGCTCAACGGCGTGGCACTGCGCGCCGGCAGCCCGTCCCCGGACGCGGTCCTCGATGTCGCCACCTCCCACTACGACTTCACCGACGACGACCAGAAGCGGGTGCTGGCCGCGCTGGAGACCGGTGGCATCGCCCCGCGGCCGTGCGGTTCGGCGGGCCTGGAGTATCTGCACATAGCCCGCGGCGAGCTCGACGCCACGGCCTTCAGCTGGGAGAACGCCTGGGACCACGCGGCCGGACTGCTGCTGGTCCATGAGGCGGGCGGCGCCAGCGGCACGGTCGCCGGGCAGCCGTTCCGTATCGAGGGCGGCAATGCGCTGCCCTTCACGGCGGCGCGTGACGCCGAAACCGCGCGGCGTATCCTCGGACTGCTGGCGGCCGCCAACTGATCCTCACCGACGAGGGTCGGACACGAGGGGAGTGGCGCAGGTGCCGAGGATGCTCGATGCCGTGGTGATCGGGGCGGGACCCAACGGCCTCACGGCGGCCGTCGAACTGGCCCGCCGTGGCATGTCCGTTGAGGTCTTCGAGGCCTGCGACACCATCGGCGGCGGCGCCCGTACCGAGGAGCTGACCCTCCCCGGTTTCCGCCACGACCCCTGTTCGGCCGTGCATCCGACCGGTGTGGGCTCACCGGCCTTCGCGAGGATGCCGTTGGAGCGCCACGGCCTCGAATGGCTGCACCCGGACCTCCCGATGGCTCATCCGTTCCCGGACGGTACGGCCGCCGTGCTCGCCCACTCCGTCGGCGAGACCGCGATGTCCTTCGGCCCCCGCGACGCCGGCACGTACCGCAGGCTCGTCGCGCCGTTCATCGGCAAGTGGGAGACCATGGCCCATGACTTCCTGCGCACCCAGTGGCTCGGCCTGCCCTCCGACCCGCTGACCTACGCCCGCTTCGGGCTGGTCGCCGCGCAGCCGGTCACGCTCCTCAACCGCCGCTTCCAGGACGAGAAGGCCCGCGGGCTGATGGCCGGCCTCGCGGCGCACGCCATCGCCCCGCTCCGCGGCATCGGCACGTCCGGCATCGCCCTGATGTTCGCGCTCGCCGCGCACGCCAAGGGCTGGCCGGTGGCGCGCGGCGGCTCCCAGGCCATCTCCGACGCGCTCGCCGGGCTGCTGCGCGCCCACGGCGGAGCGATCCACACCGACTTCGAGGTCAAGCGCCTGGACGACCTGCCGCCGGCCCGCGCGTATGTCTTCGACACCTCCCCGACCGCCCTGGCCCGCATCGCCGGTCTGGGCAACGCCTACCGCGACGTCAAGTACGGCCCCAGCGTCTTCAAGATCGATTACGCGCTGTCCGGCCCGGTGCCGTGGACGGCCGAGGAGGCCCGGCGCGCCGGCACCGTCCACATCGGCCCCACCAGCGGTGAGATCTCCGCCGCGCTGGACGCCGCCAGCCGCGGCCAGGACCCGTCGGTACCCTTCCTGATCACCGCTCAGCCCAGCCTGATCGACTCCACCCGCGCCCCCGAGGGCAAGCATGTCTTCTGGGCGTACGGCCATGTCCCCAACGGCTGGGAGGGCGACGCGACCGAGGTCGTCGAGCGGCAGATCGAGCGCTTCGCCCCCGGCTTCCGCGACCTGGTCCTAGCCCGCGCGGTCGCCGGACCGCCGCAACTCGCCGCCCGCAACGCCAACTACGTCGGCGGCGACACCGCCACCGGCTCCGCGGCCGGCCTGCGTCTGCTGATCCGCCCGAAGCTCGCCCGCGTGCCCTACGAAACCGCCCACCCCGCCGTCTTCCTCTGCTCCCAGGCCACCCCACCGGGCCCCGGCGTCCATGGGATGTCGGGCCATTACGCGGCGAAGACCGTATGGCGCCGGCTGCGTGCGGCCCGTCGTTGAGCCGCGGCAGCGCACGGGGCGCCGGCTGCGTGCGGCTCGTCGTTGAGCCGCGGGAGCGCACGGGGCGCCGGTCGCGGTTGGCCCGTCGACAGTCCTCGTGCACGGCCGAAGCCCTACGCTCGGACCCCATGAGCGCCAAGAGCACCTCCCTGACCCTCATTCAGGGCGACATCACCGAACAGGCCGTTGACGCCGTGGTCAACGCCGCCAACTCCTCCCTCCTGGGCGGCGGGGGAGTGGACGGCGCGATCCACCGGCGCGGCGGCCCGGAGATCCTTAACGAGTGCCGCTCGCTGCGCGCCGCGCAGTACGGGCGCGGCCTGCCCACCGGCCGGGCCGTGGCGACCACCGCCGGGCGGCTGCCCGCGCGTTGGGTGATCCATACCGTCGGCCCGGTGCACTCCGACAGCGAGGACCGCACCGCCCTGCTCGCCTCCTGCTACACGCAGTCGCTCCAGGTGGCCGCGGGCCTCGGCGCCCGCACCGTCGCCTTCCCCGCCATCTCCACCGGCGTCTACCGCTGGCCGGTGGAGGACGCCGCCCGGACCGCCGTCGCCACGGTCCGCGCCGCGGTCGCTGCGTCCCCGGACGCCTTCGACGAGATCCGCTTCGTCGTCTTCGACGACCGCGCCCGCGAGGCCTACGAGGCCGCCCTGGCCGCGTCCTGACGACCGCTCACCACCGGGCTCGCATGGCGGCAGCAGGCCGGTACGGCTCTCCTGCCGCCCGTGCCCTCCCGCCGCCATCGCCTCCTACCGGCGTGCTGCGGCGACATGACACCCTGTCGGCATGGTCGACGTCCAGGTGCCAACGCAGGACGCGGTGCTCTCCCTGGAGCCGTCCGGCTCGGCCAACCCCTACGGCGACCGGCCGTCGATGGCCCGGCTCGGCCTGGTGCGGATCCGCTCGCACTACTTCTCGCACGGCGCCTGGCTGGAGGAGGGCGCCCTGTTGCGCGACGCCGGGCGGCTGGCGGGCATCCCCGGTGTGCTCGTCCACGGTCGCCAGGACCTGGGCTCGCCCCTGCACACCGCCTGGGAACTGGCCCGCGCCTGGCCGACCGCCCGGCTGACCGTGATCCACGACGCGGGGCAGAAGGGGAGCGGGACGATGCGGCACGAGGTGATCGGGGCGCTGGACCGCTTCGCGGCGAACGGAACACCTGAGTCCGGGTGACCCGGGCCCTTCCTGGTCACCCGACGTTGATGTCGGATTCTCGCCAGCCGCGACCCGCCCACTGGGCAATCCTGGAGGCATGCACACCGACACCGAGCGCTGTCTGCGCGCCGTGCAGTCCAAGGACGCCCGCTTCGACGGCTGGTTCTACACGGCGGTGCTCACCACCCGTATCTACTGCCGCCCCAGCTGCCCCGTGGTGCCGCCCAAGCCCGAGAACATGCGCTTCTACCCGAGTGCCGCCGCCGCCCAGCAGGCCGGGTTCCGGGCCTGCAAGCGGTGCCGCCCGGACGCCAGCCCCGGGTCCCCGCAGTGGGACGAGCGGGCCGATCTCACCGCCCGCGCCATGCGGCTGATCGCCGACGGCATCGTCGACCGCGAGGGCGTCCCCGGCCTCGCGGCCCGGCTCGGCTACAGCACCCGGCAGATCGAGCGGCAACTGCTGGCCGAGCTGGGTGCCGGGCCGCTCGCCCTGGCCCGCGCCCAGCGCGCACAGACCGCCCGGCTCCTGGTGGAGACCACCGCGCTGCCGATGGCCGAGGTCGCCTTCGCCGCCGGCTTCGCCAGCATCCGCACCTTCAACGAGACGGTGCGGGAGGTCTTCGCGCTCTCCCCGACCGACCTGCGGCAGCGGGCCCGGCCCGGTCCGTGTGCGGCGGTCCCCGGCACGCTCGCGCTGCGACTGCCCTTCCGACAGCCGCTGAACCCCGACAACCTCTTCGGACATCTCGCGGCCACCGCCGTCCCCGGCGTCGAGGAGTGGCGGGACGGCGCCTACCGCCGCACCCTGAGCCTCCCTTACGGGCACGGCATCGTCGCACTCGCGCCCCGGCCGGACCACATCGACTGCCGGTTGGCCCTCACCGACCTGCGCGATCTGGCCGGCGCCATCGCCCGTTGCCGCCGGCTGCTCGACCTCGACGCGGACCCGGAAGCCGTCGACGGGCTGCTGCGCGAGGACCCGCAGCTGGCACCGCTGGTCGCCAAGGCGCCAGGCCGCCGGGTCCCGCGCACCGTCGACGCCGCCGAGTTCGCCGTCCGCGCGGTCCTCGGCCAGCAGATCTCCACCGCGGCCGCCCGTACCCACGCCGGACGGCTGGTCCGTGCACACGGCGAGCGGGTCGACGACCCGGGCGGCGGCCTCAGCCACCTCTTCCCGTCCGCCGCCGCGCTCGCCGCACTCGACCCCGAGTCGCTGGCCATGCCCCGCACCCGCCGCGCCACGCTCACCGGGGTCATCGCCGCCCTCGCCTCCGGAGCCCTGCACCTCGGCGTCGGCAGCGACCGGGACGAGGCCCGCGCCCGGCTCGCCGCGCTGCCCGGCATCGGCCCCTGGACCGTCGAGTGCATCGCCATGCGCGGCCTCGGCGACCCCGACGCCTTCACCCCGACCGACCTCGGACTGCGCCGCGCGGCCGCCGGCCTCGGCCTGCCGCACACCCCGGCGGCCCTGGTGCGGCACTCCGCGGTCTGGCGCCCCTGGCGCGCCTACGCCGTGCAGTACCTCTGGGCGACCGACGACCACCCCATCAACCACCTCCCGACGAACTGAGCCGCAGCCATGACCGTCCACGCACCCGAGCCCCGCGACGACACCGCCCCCCTCACCCACACCGTCCTGACCGGCACCCCGGTGGGCTCCCTCACCCTCGTCGCCGCCGGAGCGGCGCTGACCGGCCTCTACATGACCGACCAGCGCCATCGCCCGCCCCAGGAGACCTTCGGAAGCCCGGCGGACCCCGGCGAGCCGCCGTTCGCCGCCGCCATCGCCCAGCTCCGGGCCTATTTCCGCGGCGAGTTGACCGCCTTCGACCTGCCGCTCGCGCTGCGCGGCACGCCCTTCCAGCGCCGCGTCTGGGCGGCGCTGCGCACCATCCCGTACGGCGAGACGCTCTCGTACGGGCAGCTCGCCGAACGGATCGGGGCACCGTCGGCGGCCCGCGCCGTCGGCTTGGCCAACGGGCGCAACCCGATCGGCATCATCGTCCCCTGCCACCGCGTCGTCGGCGCCGACGGCAGCCTGACCGGCTACGGCGGCGGCCTGGACCGCAAGCGCCGGCTGCTCGCCTTCGAACGGTCGGAGGAGGCGGACACGCTGTTCCCGGCGGAGGCGTTCGGCTGACCCGAGCCCTGGGCCACGAGAGCGCCCCCGGCAGGCGAGGTGAAGGAAAGGCCTAGGAGGTGGCCCGTGGGGTGAGCCCGTCGAGCAGGGCCCGTGCGGTCTGTGCCGCGAACTCCTCCTCGGTCTCGGGCAGCAGTGCGCCGGCCGGTGCCTCGGTGCCGAAGAACAGGTCGAGGAAGGCCCGGTGGAAGCAGGCCCCGATGAGCAGCGTGGCGGCCGCGTGCGGGTCGACGGCGGACGAGACCCGGCCCAGCTCCTGCTCGGCCCGGAGGTAGTCGGCCAGCTGCCGGCTGGCGTTCTGCGGCCCGGCGGTGCCCAGCTCGTCCAGCTTGCGGCGGTGCGTCGCCAGCAGCTCCGGACTGGCGAAGAGCGACGCCGCCATCGGGAAGGCACGCCGGTAGAAGCGGACGGCCGCCAGCGCCACCTCCTGGAGGTGCCCGGACGGGCCGCGCTCGTCGCCCACGACGTCCGGCAGCTGCTCCAGCGCCGTGGAGAACCGCGGGGCGCGCTCGTGCAGCACCCGGACGAAGATCTCCTCCTTGTTGCGGAAGTGCTTGTACAGCGCCGCCTCGGAGCACCCGGCCTCCCGGGCGATCTGCTTCGTCGTCGTGCGGGTCAGCCCCACGGTCGTCATCAGCGCGGCGGCGGCGTCGAGGATGCGGGCGCGCGTGCGGGCGCCTCCGGTCAGGGGAGCGGCGGCGTCTTGGGGCATGCCCCGATCCTACATTGACAGGTGAGTGGGTACTCACTCACCATGTAGGGTGAGTGAGTACCCACTCACCTACGGAGGGTGCATCCCGCATCCACGCGACACCCACTCATCACGGGAGAGGCATGAAGCTCACCGTTCTCGGCGCGTCGGGCGGCGTCGGCCGTCAGCTCGTCCGCCAGGCGCTGGCCGACGGGCACGAGGTGACCGCCGCGCTGCGCAGCCCGGAGAAGCTCACCGAGCGGCACGACCGCCTGACCGTCGTCCGCGCCGACGCGCTCGACGCCGCCTCCGTCCAGGCGGTGGTCGACGGCGCCGACGCGGTGCTCTCCGGTATGGGCCAGGCCGGCCGGCACGACCCGCTGCGGCCCGCCTCCACCTCGGCGCGCGCGGTGGTCGAGGCGATGAAGGCGACCGGCGTACGGCGCGTCCTCATGGTCAGCGCGGGCCCGCTCAACCGCTCCGGTACCGGCCAGCCGTTCCTGAGCCACCGGGTGTTCGGGCCCCTGCTGTGGGCGGTCCTCAAGGAGCTGTACACCGACCTGGAGCGCATGGAGGCCGTCCTGCGCGGCAGCGGGCTCGACTGGACCGCGGTCCGCCCGCCCCGCCTGCTCGACAAGCCGGGCGAGGGCCGCTACCGCCATGCCGTCGAAGCCGGCCCGGCCGGGGCGTCCATCGCCCGCGCCGACGTGGCCCGCGCCATGCTCGACTTCCTCGCCGATCCGCAGACCTACGGCCACGCGGTCGGCATCAGCCGCTGAGCGCCACGGGGCAGGGCTCAGTCCGCCGTGGACGCGGCGGGCGCGCCCGGGTCGTCCACGACCGCCCGCACCTCCGCCACCAGCCGCTCCGCCTCCGCCAGCGCGCGGCGCAGCTCGTCCCCCGTAGGCCCGAGCCGGGACAGCACGGCGGCGGCGCGGTCACCGAAGCCGGACGGGGTCTGCGGCAGCGCCGCGGCCGCCGCCAGCGCGCCCTTCTCGTTGAGGCACCAGACGCCGTGGTGCGCGTGCAGCGCCTGGACGAGGTGGCCGACGGCGCGGGACAGGCACAGCGCGGCGTGCAGCACGTCCCGGGTCGCGTACGACCGGCCCGCCATCGCCGTGGAGAACCCGGCGTCCCAGACCGCGGCACCGGTCAGCGCCGTGCGCAGCGCCGGCGGGTAGTCCCGCGCCGCCTCCTTCAGTCGGGCCAGCTCCCCGTCGGTGTCGGAGAGCACCCGGCCCAGCGCCGCCTCACCCGGGTAGGCGGGCGACCAGAAGCCGAGGGGATGACCGGCCTGGACGCCGATCTCGAAGCGGCCCGCGCGGCACTCCTCCCACACCCGCCACACCCGGTCGACGTCCCGCAGGATCCAGTCCATACGGCGCCCGTCGGGCAGTACGAGCCAGGCACCGCCGTTGACCCACGCACCCCAGGACCCCGGCGCATAGACCTCGACGGGCCCGCCGGTCAGCTCCGCGGCCAGGCTCTCCAGTGCCCCGAGATCCGGTTCGCCCCGGTAGTAGAGCCCCAGATCCCAGTCGGAGTCCGGCCGATGCGTCCCCCGGGCCCGGCTCCCCCCGAGCATCACCCCGACCACTCCGGGCACCCGAGCGACCTTGGCGGCGATCGCTCCCACGGCGTCTTCCACGGTGTCTTGTACGGTGTTGTCCACGGGGGCACCCTAGGCGCGCGGGCAGCCGCCGATCATGTCATTTTCCCGGGCGGCGCCGACTCATCCCGACATCCCGCCGGCGACCTTCGGCGGCACCCCGTCCTCCAGCTCCGCCGGTCCGCGGCCGTCCGCGAGGGCCTTGAGGGCCGCGCCGATGCGCAGCGCCATCGCCCGGTTCACCAGTGTCTGGGCCTCGTCCCAATGGACCAGCCGCCACGACAGCAGCTCCTCCTCCTGGAGCCGGATGGCGGCGAGCCGGCCGGCGTCCAGCACTCCGCCGTCGAAGAGGTACGACACCAAGGGCGGCCGCCCCTCGCCGCGCACCCAGTCGACGGCGAGCAGCGGGCCCAGCTCCACATCCAGGCCGATCTCCTCGGCGGTCTCGCGGCGCGCGGCCTGGCGGGGCGACTCGCCGCGGTCCGACTCGACGGTCCCGCCGGGCAGGATCCAGGTGTCGCGATAGTTGGGCTCCACGAGCAGAATGCGGCCTTCCGCGTCACGGAAGATCGCTCCCGCTCCCGCGAGAACACGGGGCAGTCCGGCAAGGTACGTGGCGTAATCCATGGTCGTCACGGCGCGAGCCTAGAGCCTGCCCGGCTGATCTTCGAGGGCGCACTTGGGCGCTTTCGGGAGCGCCTACGACCTATGTGCCCTGTTCGCCGGGCCGCTCGCCGGATAAGGTCGCAGCGGCGCGACTGCCAGTTCGAAAGCAAGGGGAAACACGGTGGCGGACGCAGCAAGGACACACACAGCACATGTGCTGATCGCCGCGGACAAGTTCAAGGGTTCACTCACGGCCGTAGAGGTCGCCGAGCACGTCACGGCCGGTCTGCGGCGCGTGGTCCCCGATCTGGACGTGGCGGCCGTCCCGGTCGCGGACGGCGGCGACGGCACGACACAGGCGGCTCTCGCCGCTGGATTCGCGCCCCACAGGGTGCAGGTGACCGGTCCCACCGGCGCGCCGGTGACGGCCACCTTCGCGCTGCGCGAGGACGGCACCGCGGTGGTGGAGATGGCGGAGGCGTCCGGCCTCCAGCACCTGCCCGGGGGCGCCTTCGCCCCCCTGACGGCGACCACGTACGGCACCGGGGAGCTGCTGCTGGCGGCCCTGGACGCGGGCGCGACCACCATCGTCTTCGGCGTCGGCGGCAGCGCCACGACCGACGGCGGTGCGGGCATGCTCGCGGCGCTGGGCGCCCGCTTCCTGGACGCGGAGGGTGCGCCGGTCGCCCCCGGTGGTGGCCCGCTGCGCGATCTGGCCACGGCCGACCTGTCGGGCCTGGACCCCCGGCTGGCCAAGACCGAGATCGTGCTCGCCAGCGACGTCGACAACCCGCTGACGGGTCCCAAGGGCGCCCCGGCGGTCTACGGCCCGCAGAAGGGCGCCGGCCCGGACGACGTGGCCACGCTCGACGCCGCCCTCGCGCACTACGCCGAGGTGCTGGAGCGCACGGTCGGCCCCAAGGCCGCCGAGTACGCCCTGGCTCCCGGCGCGGGCGCGGCCGGCGGCATCGGCTACGGCGCGCTGGTGGCTCTGGACGCGGCGTTCCGGCCGGGCATCGAGGTGATGCTCGACGTGCTGGGCTTCGCCCCGGCCCTGGCGGAGGCCACGTTCGTGATCACCGGCGAGGGCTCGCTGGACGAGCAGACGCTGCACGGCAAGGCGCCGGCCGGCGTCGCCGCCGCGGCCCGGGCGGCCGGCCTGGACGTGGTCGCGGTCTGCGGCCGGCTCCAGCTGCCGCAGGAGGCGCTGAGCCGGGCCGGTATCCAGCGCGCCTACGCCCTGACGGACCTGGAGTCCGACCCGGCCCGCTGTATGGCCGAGGCGGGCCCGCTGCTGGAGCGGGCTGCGGAGAGCCTGGCCCGCGACTTCCTGGTCTGAGGGCGGTCCCGGCGCACGCCGCGAAACGCCGAGAGCCCCGAGCGAATCGTTCGCTCGGGGCTCTCGGCGTTCTGTGCGGGGTGCCGCGTCTGCGCTAGGGCAGCTGTGCGGCGCGCGACTCGGCCCGCGACTCGCGGCGGTTGTCGCGGAAGGTGTTGACCCTCCGGGCCGTCGCGAACAGCGGGATCATCGCGCCCAGGACCACCTGGAGGGAGCAGCCGGTCTGCAGCAGCAGCTGGCCGCCGGGGGCGTCCAGCGCCCAGGCCGCGAGCATCCCCATGCTGAGCACGATCCAGCTGAGCATCGCCACGGCGAGCCGGCCGCGCGGCTTGGGGTACTCGACCCGGCTCACCATCAGCCAGGCCACCCCGATGATCGCCAGCAGCGTCGGCAGGAACGGCAGCTCCAGCAGCACGATGGCCACGACGGTCAGGGCGCCGAACGGGCTCGGCATGCCCTGGAAGATCCCGTCGCGCAGGGTGACGCAGGAGAACCGCGCAAGCCGCAGCACCACCGCCAGCAGCACCACCACCGCCGCGACGACCGACACCCGCTGGTGCGCGTCCTGGGCGACCATGCCCCAGGTCACGACGAAGTACGCGGGCGCCAGCCCGAAGCTGATCA
Organism: Streptomyces sirii; assembly: GCF_045690365.1. Classification (NCBI taxonomy): domain Bacteria; kingdom Bacillati; phylum Actinomycetota; class Actinomycetes; order Kitasatosporales; family Streptomycetaceae; genus Streptomyces; species Streptomyces sirii. The sequence goes on from NZ_CP147982.1 coordinate 7,396,656, forward strand.
GGTCGGAGAGGTTGTCGAGCTCGGCCCCCATCGCCGAGGCCCGCAGCTTGCGCGCCACCAGCCCGTCGAAGAGGTCGAAGACCGAAGCGAGCAGCATCAGGATCACGGCCATGGCCGCGCTGTGCCGGGCCATCCCGCCGTCCTCGGTCCCCGTGAGGTGCGGGATGAGGACTCCGGTGGTGGTGAAGTACACCGCCATGAAGCCGCAGATCGCGTTGCCGAGGGTGAGGGTGTCCGCTATTGACAGCCGCGTGGACAGCGGCATGTCGTCCTCGTCCTCGTCGGTCTCGGGTGCCCAGCCCGCCTGTGTCTCGGGATCAACCACGGTCAAGGCGAGTCACCCCCGCGGTGGTGGCCTGGCCGACCTCGACCGCCACCTCGACGCCCTCCGGGAGGTAGACGTCGACGCGGGAGCCGAAACGGATCAGCCCGATCCGCTCGCCCTGCTCCACCTTCGTGCCCTCGGGCACGTAGGGGACGATACGGCGGGCCACCGCGCCGGCGATCTGCACCATCTCGATGTCGCCGAGCTCGGTGTCGAAGTGCCAGACGACCCGCTCGTTGTTCTCGCTCTCCTTGTTGAACGCCGGAACGAACCCGCCGGGGATGTGCTCGACGGAGGTCACCGTGCCGGCCAGCGGCGCGCGGTTGACGTGGACGTTCAGCGGGCTCATGAAGATCGCGACGCGGGTGCGCCCGTCCTTCCACGGCATGATGCTCTGCACCACGCCGTCGGCCGGGGAGATGACACGACCCTGAGCGATCTCCCGCTCGGGGTCGCGGAAGAACCACAGCATGCCCGCCGCCAGAGCGGTGGTGGGCACGGCAACGGCGGCCCAGCGACCCGACCGGCGGGACCGGGCGAGGCTGACCGCTGCCGTGGCAACGGTCGGCAGGAGCCACGGCGACGCTCCGCGCGCGAGGCGGACGCGACCGCGTTGTGCAGAGGATTGGCTGTGGGGCATGGATGACCTTCGTAGCGGAGGATGCCGCGTATGGATACGGGGGACGGCGGCTTTCCAAGGATGCTATCGGTTGCGAGCGGCAACTGGCCAAGAGCCAGAGCCAATCCGTGGCCGAAGTAGGATGACGGGGTGTGATCTTCGTCTAGGGTAAATCGGCCCAAACCGGGCGTTCACCCCTGGATTCGGTACTCCTCCAGTAGCCGGCGACCAATGATCATTTTCTGGATCTCGGCGGTACCTTCGCCGATCAGGAGCATCGGGGCCTCGCGGTAGAGGCGCTCGATCTCGTACTCCTTCGAGAAGCCGTACCCGCCATGGATGCGGAACGCGTCTTCCACTACCTCCTTGCAGTACTCGGAGGCCAGGTACTTCGCCATGCCCGCTTCGAGGTCGTTTCGCTGGCCCGAGTCCTTTTTGCGAGCGGCGTTAACCATCATCGCATGGGCCGCTTCGACCTTTGTCGCCATTTCTGCCAGTTTGAACTGAATGGCCTGATGCTGGGCGATCGGCTTGCCGAAGGTGTGTCGCTGCTGCGCGTAGGAAACGCCCAGCTCGAAGGCGCGCTGGGCGACGCCGCAGCCCCGTGCCGCGACATTGACCCGGCCGACCTCGACGCCGTCCATCATGTGATAGAAGCCACGTCCGGTCTGGCCGCCGAGCACCCGATCGGCGGGGATGCGCAGCCCGTCCATGATCAGTTCGGTGGTGTCGACGCCCTTGTAGCCCATTTTGTCGATCTTGCCCGGGATGGTCAGGCCGGGGCGCACCTCACCGAATCCGGCTTCCTTCTCCACGAGGAAGGTCGTCATCGACTTGTGCGGGGCGGTGCCCTCCGGGTGGCCCTCGTCCGTACGGCACAGCACCGCCACGAGGGTGGACGAACCGCCGTTGGTGAGCCACATCTTCTGGCCGTTGAGGACGTAATCGTCGCCGTCCCGCACGCCCTTGGAGGAGATGGCCGACACGTCCGAGCCCAGTGCCGGCTCCGACATCGAGAAGGCACCCCGGATTTCACCGGCCGCCATCTTCGGCAGGAAGTAGTCCTTCTGCTCCTGCGTGCCGTGCTGCTTGAGCATGTACGCCACGATGAAGTGGGTGTTGATGATGCCGGAGACGCTCATCCACCCGCGGGCGATCTCCTCGACGGTCAGCGCGTAGGTGAGCAGGGACTCGCCCAGCCCGCCGTACTCCTCCGGAATCATCAGGCCGAACACGCCGAGTTCCTTGAGTCCCTCGACGATCTGCGTCGGGTACTCGTCGCGGTGTTCGAGCTCGGTGGCGACCGGCAGGATCTCCTTGTCCACGAAGTCGCGGACGGTGGAGAGAATTTCCCGCTGGACGTCGGTCAGGCCCTCGGTCTGCGCAAGACGGGTCATGGTGACTACTTCTCCTTCTTGGCCGGCGGGGCCTTGAGCTCCGGGCGGCCGGGCTGCTCGCCGCCGCGCTCCTTGATGTAGGTGGCGGTCGGGACCATCACCTTGCGCCGGAAGACGCAGACCAGGGTCCCGTCCTGCTTGTAGCCCTTGGTTTCCACGTACACGATGCCGCGGTCGGACTTGGACCTCGACGGCGTCTTGTCCAGCACCGTGGTCTCGCCGTAGATCGTGTCGCCGTGGAAGGTCGGCGCCACGTGCTTCAGCGACTCGATCTCCAGATTGGCGATGGCCTTTCCGGAGACGTCCGGCACCGACATGCCCAGCAGCAGCGAGTAGATGTAATTGCCGACGACGACGTTCTTTCCGAAGTCGGTGGTCTGCTCCGCGTAGTTGCTGTCCATGTGCAGCGGGTGATGGTTCATCGTGAGCAGGCAGAAGAGGTGGTCGTCGTATTCGGTGACGGTCTTCCCCGGCCAGTGCTTGTACACATCGCCGATGATGAACTCTTCATAGGTACGGCCGAACTGCATCGCGCTTATGCCTCCGGGGCCTCGAACTTGGACGTACGGATCATGCCGGCGGCCCGGCCCTTGCCGGCGATCACCAGCGCCATCTTCCGGCTCGCCTCGTCGATCATCTCGTCGCCGAGCATCGCGGAACCCTTGGCTCCGCCCGCCTCCGAGGTGTGCCACTCGTAGGCGTCCAGGATCAGCTCGGCGTGGTCGTAGTCCTCCTGGGAGGGGGAGAACACCTCATTGGCGGCCTCGACCTGACCCGGGTGCAGTACCCACTTGCCGTCGAAGCCGAGCGCGGCGGCGCGGCCGGCCACCTCGCGATAACCGTCAATGTTCTTGATCTGAAGGTACGGACCGTCAATTGCCTGTAGATCGTAGGTCCGGGCCGCCATCAGGATGCGCATCAGAATGTAGTGATAGGCGTCCGCGCCATAGCCGGGCGGCTGCTCGCCGACCACCAGGGACTTCATGTTGATGGACGCCATGAAGTCGGCCGGGCCGAAGATGATGGTCTCCAGGCGCGGCGAGGCACCGGCGATCGCATCGACGTTCACCAGGCCCTTGGCGTTCTCGATCTGCGCCTCGATGCCGATCCGGCCGACCTCGAAGCCCATGGTCTTCTCGATCTGTGTCAGCAGCAGGTCCAGCGCCACGATCTGCTGGGCGTCCTGGACCTTCGGCAGCATGATGCAGTCGAGGTTCGCTCCCGCGCCCTCGACGACCGTGACGACATCGCGGTACGTCCAGTGCGTCGTCCAGTCGTTGACCCGTACGACCCGTGTCTTGCCGGTCCAGTCGCCGCCGTTCAGCGCCTCGACGATGGTGTGCCGCGCGCCCTCCTTGGCGAGCGGGGCGCAGGCGTCCTCCAGATCCAGGAACACCTGGTCCGCGGGCAGGCCCTGGGCCTTCTCCAGGAAGCGCGGATTGCTGCCGGGGACCGCCAGACACGAGCGGCGCGGCCGCAGTCGGCTGACAGGCGCTGGCGCTGTCATGCGGGGACCTCCAGGGGGTCGAGCTGGTTCGCTTTGCGGATCTCGTCGACGATACGGCCGATGATCTCCGTGATACCGAAGTCCTTCGGGGTGAAGACGGCCGCCACTCCGGCTTCCTTGAGCGCGGTGGCGTCGGCGGAGGGGATGATGCCGCCGACGATGACCGGCATGTCGTCCACGCCGGTGCGGCGCAGCCGGGCCAGTACGTCCGGCACCAGCTCGGCGTGCGAGCCGGACAGGATCGACAGGCCGACACAGTGCACGTCCTCGGCGACGGCCGCCGAGACGATCTGCTCCGGGGTGAGCCGGATGCCCTGGTAGATCACCTCGAAGCCGGCGTCCCTGGCCCGTACGGCGATCTGCTCGGCGCCGTTGCTGTGCCCGTCCAGGCCGGGCTTGCCGACCAGCAGCCGCAGCTTGCCGCTGCCGAGCTCGGCAGCGGTCTTGGCGACCTTCTCGCGGACCGCCGCCAGCGGGCTGCCCTCCTCGGCGGCGACCGCCAGGGGGGCGCTGGAGACGCCCGTGGGCGCCCGGAACTCGCCGAAGACGTCCCGCAGCGCCCAGGCCCACTCGCCGGTCGTCACACCGGCGCGGGCGCACTCCAGGGTGGCCGCGAAGAGGTTGGCGTCACCGGCCGCGGTCTTCTTCAGGACCGACAGCGCCTCCTGGGCGCGCACCTCGTCGCGGTTGTCCCGCCAGTCGTGCAGGGCCTGCACCACCCGCGCCTCGTTGGCCGGGTCGACGGTCATGATCGCGGTGTCGAGGTCCGCGGTGAGCGGGTTGGGCTCGGTGGACTCGAAGCAGTTGACGCCGACGATCTTCTCCTCGCCCGCCTCGATCCGGGCCCGCCGCTCGGCGTGCGCGGAGACCAGCTGCGACTTGAGGTAGCCGGACTCCACCGCGGCCATCGCGCCGCCCATCTCCTGGATCCGCTCGATCTCGGCGAAGCAGTCGGTGACCAGGGCGTCGACCTTGGCCTCGATGACATGCGAGCCGGCGAAGATGTCCTCGTACTCCAACAGGTCGCTCTCGTGCGCCAGGACCTGCTGGATGCGCAGCGACCACTGCTGGTCCCACGGGCGCGGCAGCCCCAGTGCCTCGTTCCAGGCCGGGAGCTGCACGGCGCGGGCGCGGGCGTCCTTGGAGAGGGTGACGGCCAGCATCTCCAGCACGATCCGCTGGACGTTGTTCTCCGGCTGCGCCTCGGTGAGCCCGAGCGAGTTGACCTGAACGCCGTAGCGGAAGCGGCGCTGCTTGGGGTTGTCGATGCCGTAGCGCTCGCGGGTGATCCGGTCCCAGATGCGGCCGAAGGCGCGCATCTTGCACATCTCCTCGACGAACCGGACGCCGGCGTTCACGAAGAACGAGATACGGGCCACGACGTCGCCGAACTTCTCCGCCGGGACCTGCCCGGAGTCGCGCACCGCGTCCAGCACCGCGATGGCGGTGGACATCGCGTACGCGATCTCCTGCACCGGCGTCGCCCCGGCCTCCTGCAGGTGGTAGCTGCAGATGTTGATCGGGTTCCACTTGGGGATGTTGGCCACCGTGTACGTGATCATGTCGGTGGTCAGCCGCAGGGAGGGTCCCGGCGGGAAGACGTGCGTCCCGCGCGAGAGGTACTCCTTGACGATGTCGTTCTGGGTGGTCCCCGACAGCTTGGTGATGTCGGCACCCTGCTCCTCGGCGACCACCTCGTACAGCGCCAGCAGCCACATCGCCGTCGCGTTGATGGTCATCGAGGTGTTCATCTGGTCCAGCGGGATGTCCTGGAACAGCCGCCGCATGTCGCCCAGGTGCGACACCGGGACCCCGACCCGGCCGACCTCGCCGCGGGCGAGGATGTGGTCGGGGTCGTAGCCGGTCTGCGTCGGAAGGTCGAACGCGACCGACAGCCCGGTCTGCCCCTTGGCGAGGTTGCGCCGGTACAGCTCATTGGACGCCTCGGCGGTGGAATGCCCGGCGTAGGTCCGCATCAGCCACGGACGATCCTTCTGACGCTCAGTCATATCAGGCCCGAATCTTCGAGGTTCGAAACGTCCGAGGTGACTCAGGCGTTCCGGCCGGTGTCTGTGGTTCCGCGCTGCCTACGCGTCGCGGAACCGGTTGATGGCGTCCAGGTGCTTGGCGCGCATCTCCTCGTCGCGCACACCCATACCCTCTTCGGGCGCCAGAGCCAGCACGCCGACCTTGCCCTGGTGCAGGTTGCGGTGCACGTCGTACGCCGCCTGCCCGGTCTCCTCAAGGGTGTAGGTCTTCGACAGAGTCGGGTGGATCTTGCCCTTGGCGATCAGCCGGTTGGCCTCCCACGCCTCGCGGTAGTTCGCGAAGTGTGAGCCGACGATCCGCTTCAGCGACATCCACAGGTAGCGGTTGTCGTACTCGTGGTTGTAGCCGGAGGTCGAGGCGCAGGTGACGACGGTGCCGCCCTTCCGGGTGACGTACACCGACGCGCCGAAGGTCTCCCGGCCCGGGTGCTCGAAGACGATGTCCACGTCCTCGCCGCCGGTCAGCTCGCGGATCCGCTTGCCGAAGCGCTTCCACTCGCGCGGGTCCTGGTTGTGCTCGTCCTTCCAGAACTTGTAGCCCTCGGCGCTGCGGTCGATGATCGCCTCGGCGCCCATCTTCCGGCAGATCTCCGCCTTCTGCTCACTGGAGACGACACAGATCGGGTTGGCGCCGCCGGCCAGCGCGAACTGGGTGGCGTAACTGCCGAGACCGCCGCTCGCGCCCCAGATCAGGACGTTGTCGCCCTGCTTCATCCCGGCGCCGTTGCGGGACACCAGCTGGCGGTAGGCGGTCGAGTTGACCAGGCCGGGCGCCGCGGCCTCCTCCCAGCTCAGGTGCTTGGGCTTGGGCATCAGCTGGTTGGACTTGACCAGGGCGATCTCGGCCAGGCCGCCGAAGTTGGTCTCGAAGCCCCAGATGCGCTGCTCGGGGTCGAGCATGGTGTCGTTGTGGCCGTCGGAGGACTCCAGCTCGACGGACAGGCAGTGCGCCACGACCTCGTCGCCGGGGTTCCAGGCGTTGACGCCGGGTCCGGTGCGCAGCACGACACCGGCCAGGTCGGAGCCGATGACGTGGTACGGCAGGTCGTGCCGCTTGGCGAGCGGGGAGAGGCGGCCGTAGCGCTCCAGGAACCCGAACGTCGACAGCGGCTCGAAGATCGAGGTCCACACCGAGTTGTAGTTCACGGAGGAGGCCATCACGGCCACCAGCGCCTCACCGGGGCCGAGCTCGGGCACCGGCACGTCGTCGACGTGCAGCGACTTGCGGGGGTCCTTCTCCTTGGTGGTGAGGCCGTCGAACATCTCGACCTCGTCCTTGCGCACGGTCACCGCGCGGTAGGACTCGGGGATGGGCAGCGCGGCGAAGTCGGCGCTGGTGGTGTCAGGCGCGAGGATTGCGTCCAGGATTTCGTTCACGGGGTGCCTCCGGCGAAGTCCGTTGGGAACGGCTTGAGGGAACGTCGGGGGTGGAGCGGAGGTGGTGCCGTCGGTTCGGCCGGGGTGGCGCCGTCTCCGCCGTCTCTGCGGGGGTCGCAGAGCCGTCGGTCGCGGTGCCGGCAGCGCTGGCTTCGCTCCGCTCCGCCTTTGCTCGTAACAAAGGCTTTGGAGGCAAAGCGTGCGCGAGTCCAGCCGTAGCTGGGATTTTGCCTGTGACGCAGGCGTCCGGGCGGACAGCCACGTGGGGCTGGTGGGACAGCCGGCGCGCGTGGGTTCGCTACGCGCCGGCCGCCCGGACACCCTCAACGTATGACACCGCGTGCCAGTCGACAAGACACTGAGTGCCAGCAATTTCTCTCAGATGTCATCCGGGCGGCACGCATGAGCAATGGATGACCCGATCGGAGGCGTGACGGCCACACAGGGGAACCGTGCATGTACCGGCCGTTAACGCGGGTGTGGTTAGGCCATTCGGGTTACGTGTCCGCTCGTCTCCGGGATCGCAGGCGCTCACGGAGCCCCGGCCACAGCTGGGCGGCGGAGTGCAGCGCGAGCGGCAGCGCCGCCACGACGCCGGCGCCCGCCGCCCCCGCCCAGGCGCCGGCGGCGAGCAGGACCGTGGCGGGCAGCGTGTGGAAGCGGTGCAGGAAGACCGCGGTCAGATCGCCGAGCCGGCTGCCCCGGCTCTGCTGCCACACCCGGCGGGCCGCCCACGCCGTGGCGCCGGCCAGCGCCAGCTGCGCCAGCCACAGGGCGACGGGGCCGCCGTGCACCAGCGCCCCGGCCAGACAGCCCAGCGCCCACAGCGCGCCGCAGACGGGCAGCGCCAGCAGCCGCAGCAGAACGGGGCGTACGTGCCGTGCGGCGGACTCCACGGGCGGTTCGGGCGCCTTGGGCGGCGGTGGCTTCTGCGCGTCGCGGTCCGGCCGGGCCGGGGGCGCCTGCTCGCTCCCGCGCTCCGGGGGCAGCTTCAGCCACGGCCGGTTGATCGCCAGCAGCCGGGTCCGCAGCAGCGGCAGGTGGTGTGCGTCGGCCTCGCTGAGCGCCTCCCTGAACAACTGTTCCGCCGCCCCCGGCCGCCCGTCCTCGATCTCCGCCTCGGACAGCAGCGCCAGCGCCTCGATCGTCGCCCGTACGTCGTTCGACCGGCGCGCCGCCGCCAGGCCGCGGCGCAGCAGCTGATGCTGGTGTGCGCGGTGGTGCCGGTGGGCGGCGCAGCGGGCGGACTTCAGCCAGGCGTACGCGGCGACCGCGTGGTCGCCGCTGTTGTCCGCCGCGGCCACCGCCATCTGGTACGACCGCGCCGCGTCCTGGACGCGTTCGAGCCGCTCCTCGGCGTCGGCCCGGGCGAGCAGCGAGGTGGCGAGCCGGCGCCGGTCGCCGCGCAGCACCCAGCCGCGCACGGCCCGCCCGTAGTGGTGCGCCGCGGCCGCGTGGTCGCCGCGCTCCGCCGCCTGCTCACCGAGGTCGTCGTCCAGCTCCGGCGAGCGCACCCCGGCCCGGATACGGGCGAGGTGGCCCGCCTCGGCGCACGACTGGGCCTCCCGCCACAGCTCCAGAGCGCGGTACTGCCGCCGCATCGTCCGCAGCAGCTCCGCCTCCCGGCGGTGGTCCGCCCGGCGCTGCGCCGCGACGGCCCCCTGCCGCAGCACGAACAGCGCGTCCACGGTGCGGCTGCGCCGCAGCAGATACGCCACCAGGTGATCCACGACCGGCTCGACTCCCGCGGACCGGCCGTGGTCCACCGCGTCCGCCAGCGCCGCCGCCAGCGCGCCGCGCTCCCGGTCGAACCACGGATCGTCGGCGGTGGCGGCGCGCCGGGCATAGTGCGCCATCAGGCGGTCCAGCGCCGCGGTTCGCGCCAACTCGGGCTCCTGGCACGACAGTTCGTCCACATAGAGCCGCAGCAGGTCGTGGAAGCGCACCCGCCCCTCGGAGCCGGAGGCGCGCAGCAGCTGCGCCCGGGTCAGACGGCGCAGCATCCGGTCGGCCTCCGCCGCCGAGACGCCGGCGAGCGCGGCGGCGGACTCGGCGTCGATCTCGGCGCCGGGGTGCAGCCCCAGGCGGCGCAGCATGCGCGCGTCCGGGTCGGCCAGCGCCTGGTAGGAGGCCTCGAACGCCTGCCGTACCGGGTCGAGTTCGGCGAGCCGCTCACCGGGCGGACGTAACGCGGACAGCACCCGCTGCGCGCTGTCGTCGCCGTTGCGCAGCCGGCCCGCCACGACGTCGAGCGCCAGTGGTAAGTGGCCGCAGAGCGCGGCGATTTCGTCCAGGTGCGCCTGGGGGACCGGCTCCGTCGCCGCGGCCTCCAGTAGCGCGACGGAGTCCTGCGGGCTGAGCGTGTCCAGCCGCAGCACGGCGATCCCGGCGTCCTCGGGGACCGAGCGGACGGTCACCAGGAGGCGGTGCCGGCTGTCGGGCGGTATCAGCGGGCCGATGTGCTCGTCGGGCGAGGCGTCGTCGAGCAGGATGAGCAGCGCCTCGTCGGCCTCGCGCAGCCGGCTGCGGAACTGGCCCAGCAGACCGGTCCGGTGGGGCTGGAGTTGGTCGCCGGGGATGCCGAAGGAGCGCAGCCAGGTGCCCACCAGCTCCTCGACGCTCATCCGGCCCTCGGCGCCGTGTGCGCGGGCGTCCTCGTACAGCACCCCGCCGGGGAACCACTTGTGCGCCTCGTGGGCGGCGGCCGCCATCAGCGCCGACTTGCCGACGCCGCCCTCCCCGGTGATCGCTATCGCGGTGGGCGATCCGGTGGGGCGGTCGGGCGCCAGGAGGGCGAGGAGTTCGGCGAGCGGGGCCTCGCGGCCGAGCAGGGCGGCGGGCCGGGGCGGCAGCGCGCTGAGCGAGCGCACGGGGGAGGGGGTGGCGTAGATCTGCACGACGCCGCCCTGGATGACGTCGCGGGTCTGCCCGCCACTGACGATGTTGTGGGTGGCCGGAGCCGGCCCCGCCTCGCTCGCGTCCGCCACGTCCACGTGGATAGCACGAGCGAGCCGGGTCCGTCAGGCCGTTACGGGATCACTTCCGGTCCTTGATCGCCTTGCGGATCGTACGCATGACCTCGTCCAGCGGGGCGTCCGTGCGGGCCACCGCGACCAGCACCTCGCCCTCCCGCGAGACGGCCGCCGCGGGCTGCTCCCCCGTGGTGGTGCGGCCGGCGCCGATACCGGCGCCGAAGGTCTCGCGGACGATCTCGAAGGCGTGGTCCAGCTGCGCCTCGACATCGCCCTCCGCGCCGGCTCGCAGCCAGCGGCGTAGCACGTGGTTGTGCGCGGTCACCACGGCGGACGCGGCGACCTCGGCCAGCAGCGGGTCGTCGTCGCCCTCGCGGTGGGCGCCCTCGTCGAAGTGCCCCAGGAGATAGCGGGTGAACAGTCGCTCGTAGCGGGCCACCGAGGCGATCTCGGCCTCCCGGAGGGTGGGTACTTCGCGGGTCAGTCGGTAACGGGCCACCGACACGGCCGGGGAGGCCGCGTACATCCGCATGACCTCCTTGATGCCGCGGCAGACCGTGTCGAGGGGGTTCTCATGCGGCGGGGCGGCGTCCAGGACGGCCTCGGCGCGTACGAGGGTGTCGTCGTGGTCGGGGAAGATCGCCTCTTCCTTCGAACGGAAGTGGCGGAAGAAGGTGCGCCGGGCGACGCCCGCGGCCGCCGCGATCTCGTCGACCGTGGTCGCCTCGTAGCCCTTGGTCGCGAACAGCTCCATGGCCGCCGCCGACAGTTCGCGGCGCATTTTGAGCCGTTGCGCGGCCGCCCGGCGGGTGCCGGGAGTGCTGGTCTCGGGGGTCTCGGAGGGCTGCGTGCGAGCGGGCTGGGACATGTGGGGACGGTACTGCATATTTACGCGACCTGCGGCATGAGGTGCCGCCTCCGCCCTTGTGAGCGGGGGTGGACCGCCGTCGGGTTCCAGCAGTCCACCCCAACCTCCCCCTCCCGGGCGGGGGCGCCGCCACGCGTCAGCGCCGGGCGTACTCACGGAAGCCGCGGCCGGTCTTGCGGCCGAGGCAGCCCGCGGCGACGAGGTGCTCCAGCAGCGGAGCCGGGGCGAGCCCCGGGTCGCGGAACTCGGCGTGCAGCACCTTCTCGATGGCCAGGGACACGTCCAGGCCGACCACGTCGAGGAGTTCGAACGGACCCATCGGGTAGCCGCCGCCGAGCTTCATGGCGGCGTCGATGTCGTCCAGGGACGCGTAGTGCTCCTCGACCATCTTGATCGCGTTGTTCAGGTACGGGAACAGCAGCGCGTTCACGATGAAGCCGGCCCGGTCGCCGCAGTCCACCGGGTGCTTGCGGACCTTGGCGCACACCGCCCGCACCGTGGCGTGCACGTCGTCGGCGGTCAGGACCGTACGGACGATCTCGACCAGCTTCATGGCCGGCGCCGGGTTGAAGAAGTGCATCCCGATGACGTCCTGCGGGCGCGAGGTGGCGCGGGCGCAGGCGACGACGGGCAGCGAGGAGGTCGTGGTGGCCAGGACGGCGCCCGGCTTGCAGACCTTGTCCAGCGCCTTGAACAGCTCCTGCTTGACCGCCAGGTCCTCGGCCACCGCCTCGACCGCCAGGTCCACGTCCGCGAACGCGTCGAGCGAGCCGGCCGGGGTGATCGCCGACAGCGCGGCGTCCCGGGCCTCGGCGGTCAGCCGGCCCTTCTCCACCGAGCGGCCCAGCGACTTGGCGATCCGGGCCTTGGCCTTCTCGGCCTTCTCCAGGCTGCGGGCGGCCAGCACGACGGAGTAGCCGGCCTTGGCGAAGACCTCGGCGATGCCGCTGGCCATCGTCCCGGAGCCGGCGACGCCGACGCTGGAGACCGCGCGCCCTGCGGCGTCCCCGTCGGCCGCCGCAGGGCTCTCACCGTCCGGAACCACCGTGGAGCTGTCCGGACCCTCGTACGTGTAGAAACCGCGCCCCGTCTTGCGGCCGGTCAGCCCCGCCTCGGCCAGCTGGCCCAGGATCGGCGCGGGGGCGTGCAGGCGGTCGTGGGACTCGGCGTACATCGCCTCCAGGACCGTACGGGCGGTGTCCACGCCGATCAGGTCGAGCAGTGCGAGCGGGCCCATGGGCAGCCCGCAGCCGAGCCGCATCGCGGCGTCGATGTCCTCGCGGGTCGCGTACTTCGACTCGTACATCGCCGCGGCCTGGTTCAGATAGCCGAAGAGCAGCCCGTCGGCGACGAAACCGGGCCGGTCGCCGACCGAGATCGGGTCCTTGCCCAGATCGCGGGCGAGCTGGGTGACCGCCGTGACGGCGGTCGGCGCGGTGAGCACCGAGGAGACCACCTCGACCAGCTTCATGGCCGGTGCGGGGTTGAAGAAGTGCAGGCCGAGCACCCGCTCGGGGCGCTGCGAGTCGGCGGCCAGCCGCGTCACGGACAGCGCGTTGGTGCCGGTGGCCAGGATGGCGTCCGGACGCACCACGGCGTCCAGCCCGGCGAAGACCTGCCGCTTGAGCTCGTAGTCCTCGGGCACCACCTCGATGACGAGGTCGGCGTCCGCGGCGGCCTGAAGGTCGGTGAAGGTGCGGAAGCGGGCCAGGATGTCCTGGCGCTCCCGCTCCGTGATCCGCTCGCGCTGCACCGCGCGGGCGGTGGCGGCTTCGAGCGTGGCGACGGCGTGCCGGGCCGCGGCCTCGTCGGTGTCGATCCCGACGACCTCGCGGCCGGCCCGGGTCAGCACCTCGGCGATACCCGTGCCCATGGTGCCCAGACCGATGACGGCCACGGTGGACAGGGACGGTGGGGAGGCTTCAGTTGAGAGATCTGGGGTGGACTGAGGGCCCATCGCGAGACTCCTGAGGGTGTTCCCCTGAGGGCAGGGGAGAAGTGACGACTGAGGGGTGTCCGCGCGGACGCGAGGCGTAGCGAAACGCAGCGGCGGGAATTACGGCGGTGGGCCGAGAGAGCCGCAGCGCTGCTGGCAGCGCCGGCGGTGCCGGAGCTGTGGCGGGCCCTGTCCCGGGGCCGTGCCGTGTGCTCCGTACTGGTGTCGTGCTGTGCGGTGCCGAACCGACTTCACTCTGTGGCGGCTGCGTCACCAGGCCGCCTGAGCAGTGGTGCTGCTCGTTCCAGCAGGTTAACCGGTGGGTAACCGAAGCGCCAGGGGTAGTCCGGGTCATTAGGCTGTGGTGCAGGCCACGTCGCAGGGGCCGGGGTGGCCCGGTGGGAGGGGAGCGGCAAATGGAAGAGGAATTCCACGAGTTGACGGACCGGGTGCGGGCCGAACTCCGCTCCCCACAGGATCTGGTCGCCTACGAGCGGCTACTGGGGCTGGCCCGTAAGAACACCCCCGCCGGGCGGGAGGAACTGGCCCGGATGCTGGTCGCCGTCGAACGCCCCCTGTGGGCCCGGGAGATCGCCGCTTTCATTCTCGGCTGCGCCGGGGACAAGCGCGCCTTCGAGACGCTCGTACTGCTGCTGAACTACCGCGACCCGGTGCGCTGCGCCACCGCCGCGCACGCCCTGAGCCGGCTCGGCGACCCGCGCACCGCCCGTGCCGCGGCCGCGCTCGCCACCAACCCGCTGCGCACCGCCTACGCCCTGCACCCGGTCCGGCTGCTCGCCGAGCTCCGCGCGCCGCAGTCCGTACCGGCGCTGATCGCGACCCTGGAGCGGCTGCTGACCCCGCACAACCCCTATTGGCGGGTGGCGCTCGCCTGTGTCGAGGGCCTGGGCGCGCTGGGCGACCGGCGTGCCGTCCCCGCGCTGGCCGCCGCCGTCGCCCACCCCCGGCTCGCGGCGGCCGCGGCGGCGTCGCTGGCGCGACTGGGCGTCCATGAGGTGCCCGGGCAGGGCGGGCCCGAGGCGAAGGGGGGCGGCGGCCGTCCCGGGGCCGACGACGCTCAGCGCGGGCCCGGTCCCAGGGGGCGCCAGTAGCGCACCTCGGGGACGCTGCTGCCACCCACCTCGTACGCCTCCTCCGCCCCGTCCGGCACGAAGCCGGCCCGTTCGTAGAACCGCCGGGCGCGGGCGTTGTCGCGCAGCACCCACAGGTACAGCGTGCGAAATCCGCTCGCCCGTGCGCGCGCCGTCCCGGCGGCCAGCAGGGACCGTCCGACGCCGGTGCCGATCACGCCCGGAGACAGGTAGAGGGCGTACACCTCGCCCGCCGGCCGATCTGCCGCGGGCGCGGCGGTCGGCTCCGGGGTGAGGCCGGGGTCTCGGGCCGGCCCCACGCTGATCCAACCGACGATCTCTCCGTCGCGCTCGGCCACGAGGTCGGACACCTCCGGCGGCCGGCGGCCGAACCACGAGCGCCGCCGTTCGGCGTCCGCGGCCACGCTCATCGCGTCCAGATACGCCTGCGGCATCAGCCCCCGGTACGCGGCCTGCCATCCGCGGACCCGTACCGCCGCGACCGCGTCGATATCGGCCTCGGTCATCTCCCGTATCGGTAACGGGTGCGGTGCCTGTGCACCGGACCCGCCCGACGGCCCGTCCAGTTCCCCATCCATGGACCCGTTCATGTCAGAGAGCCTAGGAGGCCGGTCAAAAGGGTTTTCGGGCCGGAAGCGTGCGGCCGGCAGGTGTCCGCTTGACCTTGCCCCAGGCGTCAGGGTTCGAGACTCCCGGCATGGAACGCACTACGCACACCGGGTCGACCGTGCCCGGGACGGACCGCAGGGTCGTGATCATCACCGGAGCCGGTACCGGGATCGGGCGGGCCACCGCCCGCGCCTTCGCGGCGGAGGGAGCGCGCGTGCTGGCGGTGGGGCGCCGGGCCGAGCCGCTGGCGGAGACGGCGGCGGGGGCCGGACGCGAGGGCGGCGAGATCGTCCCGTACGCCGCGGACATCACCGCGGACGGCGCGCCCCAGGCCCTCGTGCGCCACGCCGTCGAGACCTACGGCCGACTCGACGTCCTGGTCAACAACGCGGCGGTGGTGGGCAGCGGGGCGCTGGGCACCTACACCAAGGAGGGCATGGCGCCGCAGCTGGCGACGAACCTCGTGGCGCCCGTACTGCTGACCCAGGAAGTGGTGCCCCACCTGGAACGGAGCGGCGGTGTCGTGGTCAACATCAGCACCTCGGTCGGTCAGCGGGGGTGGCCGGGCAACTCGGTCTACGCCGCGACCAAGACCGGACTCGAACTCCTCACCCGCAGCTGGGCGGTGGAGCTCGCACCGCGCGGTGTACGGGTCGTCGCGGTCGCCCCCGGCGCGATCGACACCCCGATCGCACTGCACCAGGGCTGGACGCCGGAGCAGCGGACGGCCATACGGAAGTGGCAGATCGAGCACACCCCCATGGGGCGGGTCGGTCGCCCCGAGGAAGTGGCCTGGGCGGTCACCCGGCTCGCCGCGCCGTCCGCGTCGTTCGTGACCGGGGTGGTCCTCCCGGTCGACGGAGGAGCGGTGGTGGGCTGAACCGGGAACCGGCGTCCCCCGCCAGGAGTTCACACGGCAGGCAGGAGGGGCCGGCCGCCGTCGGCGGTCGTGGACGGAAGGGGTACCGGTGCGGATCGGCGAGCTGGCGGAGCTCACGGGGGCGTCGACGCGCGCGCTGCGCAACTACGAGCGCGAGGGGCTGATCGCCTCGGAGCGGGCGGCCAACGGCTATCGGGTCTACGACGAGCGCGCGGCCGTACGGGTGCGCAACATACGGCATCTCCTGGCCGCCGGGCTGACCCTCGCCGACGTCCGGTGCTTCGGCCTTTGCCTGGACGGGGACATGACCACGGCCCCGCCGTCCCCCGCGGGCCTGCGTATCGCCCGTGACCGGCTCGCCGCCATCGACGAGCGGATCGCCGCCCAGATGGAGGCGCGCGACCGCCTGGCGCGGGCCCTGGAGGCGGTCCCGGTCGCCTCGGCGTAGGCGTCCGGCCGGGGCGGAGCGCAGGGCGCGTTGCGTCCTGGAGGAGGGGCCGAGGCTCAGAGCAGCGTCAACTGGACGGGTTCGGAAGGGGCGTTGGGCGGGTGCCCGCCCGGTGCGGGAGCCGGGGGCGGTGGCGCGATCCGGCGGTGCTCGCCGGCGCGGGCCGGCCCGATTCCGTACTCGGCGGCGAGTTCATGGACCTGGCGGGTGATCCGGCGCTGGTACCACTTGGGGGCGTAGGCGCCGTCCGCGTACATCGTCTCGTAGCGCCGTACGAGCCGCGGGTGGTGGTGCCCCAGCCAGGCCATGAACCATTCGCGGGCGCCGGGCCGCAGATGGAGGACGAGCGGGGTGACGGACCCGGCGCCGGCCTCCGCGATGGCCCGGACCGTGGCGCGGAGCTGCTCCGGCGCGTCCCCGAGGAAGGGGATGACCGGCGCCATCAGCACACCGCACGGAACGCCGTGCGCGGTGAGCGTGCGCACCACGTCCAGCCGGCGCTCCGGCGCGGGCGTGCCGGGCTCGACCGTGCGCCACAGCTCGGGGTCCAGGAAGCCGACGGAGACGGAGATGCCGACGTCGGTGACCTCGGCGGCCTGCCGCAGCAGCGGCAGATCGCGCAGGATCAGCGTGCCCTTGGTGAGGATCGAGAAGGGGTTGGCGTGGTCGCGCAGCGCCTCGAGGATGCCGGGCATCAGGCCGTAGCGGCCCTCCGCGCGCTGGTAGCAGTCGACGTTCGTGCCCATGGCTATGTGGTCGCCGTGCCAGCGGCGCCCGGCCAGTTCGCGGCGCAGCAGGTCCGGGGCGTTGACCTTCACGACGATCTGCGAGTCGAAGCCGAGCCCGGTGTCCAGGTCGAGGTAGCTGTGCGTCTTGCGTGCGAAGCAGTAGACGCAGGCGTGGCTGCAGCCGCGGTAGGGGTTCACGGTCCATTCGAACGGCATCCGGGAGGCGCCCGGGACGCGGTTGACGATCGAGCGGGCGCGCACCTCGTGGAAGGTGATGCCGCGGAACTCGGGGGTGTCGATCGTGCGGCTGACGACGTCCGTGCCGAACAGGGCGGATCGGCTTTCGCCCAGATTGTCCCAGCGCATCGGGCCTCCTTCTGCGTGCTGCCGAGCCCCCCGTTCGCAATAATAGAACAAACGTTCCCTTGTGGTTCGTCGACCCGGATTTTGGGCGTGCCCCCCAGTGGTGGTTGGCTTGGCGGCGCATCGCAGGACCGGCAGCCGACTACTGGAGGAAGACACACATGGGTCAGGTCGAGGCCACCACGCAGCGCGAGATCGCGGCGGACCCGGAGGACGTGTTCGACGCGCTCGCCGACTACACCGGCACGCGCCAGCAGCTGCTGCCCGAGCACTTCAGCGAGTACGAGGTCCGCGAGGGCGGCGACGGCAAGGGCACCCTCGTCCACTGGAAGCTCCAGGCCACGAGCAAGCGGGTGCGCGACTGCCTGCTGGAGGTCGACGAGCCGACCGACGGTCAGCTCGTGGAGAAGGACCGCAACTCCTCCATGGTGACGACCTGGGTCGTCACGCCGGCCGGCGAGAAGCGCGCCAAGGTCGTCGTCACCACCACCTGGCAGGGCGCCGGCGGTATCGGCGGCTTCTTCGAGCGGACCTTCGCGCCCAAGGGGCTCGGCCGGATCTACGACGCCATCCTCGCCAACCTCGCCTCCCGTATGGAGAAGTGACCCCCGAGCGCGGCAGGGCGGCCGCGAGGGGTGACGGTGAACAGGAGTGATCCGTAGTCACTTCCGTCACCCTGAGTGTGTGTCGTCACGCTCACCGGTTCGGGTGGTTTCCGGCGGGCCGAAGTGTCCGGCCCGCCGGATCGGTTCCGTTCGGAAAGCCCTGATGGGAGCCCAAGAGGCGTCCGGGGCAAGGCACTTGACGTCCGTTCCCGCCCCGCACGCACCCTTTCGTCGCGCTTGAACGCTGTTGTCGCCCAATGCGAGAAATTGGGCGGCAGCAGGCGTGACGAGGGGAGCAGCACGTGGGCGGGACCACCCTGAGCGAGCGGACCGACGCGTCCGCTCCCGGCGCGGCGCCGGTGCCGCTCGGCCCCCGCCGGGTCCGCATGGTCCTCGCCGGTCTGCTGCTGACGCTGCTGCTCGCCGCCCTCGGCCAGACCGTCGTCGCCACCGCGCTCCCGAAGATCGCCGGTGAACTGCCCGGCCAGGGCCGGATGTCCTGGGTGGTGACCTCCTACCTCCTCGCGTCGGCGATCGCCCTGCCCCTCCACGGCAGACTCGGCGACCTCTTCGGTCGCAAGCCCGTCTTCCTCCTCGCGATCCTCGTCTTCACCGCCGGCTCGGCGCTGGCCGGCTGGTCGCGCACCATGGACGAACTGATCGTCTTCCGGGCCGTGCAGGGCATCGGCGGCGGCGGGCTCATGATCGGTGCCCGGGCGATCACCGCCGAGGCCGTCCCGGCGCGGGCCCGCCGGCGCTCCATGGGCCTGCTCGGTGCCGCCTTCGGGCTCGCCACCGCGGCCGGGCCGCTGGTCGGCGGCCTCTGCGCCGACCACGCCTCCTGGCGCTGGTGCTTCTACCTCAACGTCCCCTGCGGCGTGCTGACGCTCCTGGTCCTCGCCCTCGCCCTCAAGCCGCCCCGGCCCGCCGGCCGCCGGCGGCTCGACATCGCCGGCGCGCTGCTGCTCGCCACCTTCTCCACCTGCCTTGTCCTGCTGGCGAGTTGGGGCGGTACCGAGTACGCCTGGAACTCGCGGACCGTCCTCGGCCTCGCCGCCGGTGCGCTCGGCACCGCCCTGCTGTTCCTCGCCGTGGAGTACTTCGCCGCCGAACCGCTGATCCCGCTGCGGCTGTTCCGCGACTCGGTCTTCCACGTCACCGGTCTGGTCGGCGCCGCCGTCGGCCTCGCGCTCTTCGGCGCCGCCGACAGCCTCCCGACCTTCCTCCGGACGGCCGACGGGGCCACGGCCACCGAGTCCGGGCTGCTGATGCTGCCGATGACGGGCGGCATCGTGCTCGCCTCGGCCGTCGCCGCCCGGCTCATCGGCCGCACCGGCCACTACAAGGCCTTCCCCGTCCTGGGCTGCGCGGTGGCCGCGGCGGGGATGTGGCTGCTGTCGCGGATGCGGCCGGACACCCCGCGCGAGGTGTGCGGCCTCTGGACGGGCGTCCTCGGCCTCGGAATCGGCCTGGTCGTACCGGTGCTGGTGCTCGCCGTACGCAGCTCCGTACGCGGCCGCGACCGCGCCACCGAGACCGGCGCCGACCACTGCTTCCGGCAACTCGGCGGCAGCGTCGGCGCGGCCCTCTTCGGCGCCCTCCTCGCCGACCGGCTCCTGCGCCGGCTCGACGACCGGCTGCCGGGGCCGCCCCCGCTGCCCGATCCTGAGTCGATCACCCCGCACCTCGTGCGCGCGCTGCCCGACTGGCTGCGCGACGGCCAGGTGGCCGCCTTCGCGCACGCCGTGCCGGGGGTCTTCTTCTCCCTCGTGCCGGTGCTCGTCCTGGGCTTTGTGCTCGCCTTCTTCCTGAAAGAGAAACCGCTGGTGTCCCACGCCTCTCCTGCCCCGCAGGCCTCCCTGACCCCGCACGCCCCGTACGGCGAACCGCCCGCCCCCGCCGCGGTACCCCCGGCCCGCCCCGCCGCCGACGCGGCGCCCGCCGGCCCGTCCGGCCCCGCGTCCGCGTACACCCGGCCGCGCGCCCACGCCGCCACGGGCCACCCCGGCGTCCCCGTGTGCGGCACCGTCCAGCACCACGACGGCTCCATCGTGCCGCGTGCCGCGCTCACCCTCATCGACGTCGACGGGCGGCAGATCGGCCGCGGCGCCACCGGCGAGGACGGGCGGTACGCGCTCGCCACACCGGGCGCCGGTTCGTATGTGCTGGTCGCGGCAGCCGGCGGACACCAGCCGCAGGCCGTGAGCGTCACCGTCGGCGAGCGGCCGGTCGAGCTGGACGTGGTGCTCGGCGGCGCCGGGCGGCTGGCCGGTGCCGTCACCACCGCCGACGGCACGCCCGTACGCGATGCCATGGTCACCCTCACCGACGTACGCGGCGAGGTGGTCGCGGCCACCCGCTCCGGGCGTGAAGGGGGTTATGTCATGGGGGAGTTGGTGGCCGGTGAGTACACCCTCGCCGCCAGCGCCCCGGCGTTCCGGCCGACCGCGCTGCCGGTCACCGTCCAGGCGTCGCGCGAGACCCGCCAGGACGTCGAACTCGCCGGTGGCGCGGTCCTGCGCGGGACCGTACGGGCCGGTGGCGGACGCCCCGTCGAGGACGCCCGGGTGACCCTCCTGGACACCGCCGGCAATGTCGTCGACACCGCGACGACCGGCGCCGACGGGCTGTTCCGCTTCGTGGACCTGTCGGCCGGCGAGTACACCGTGATCGCCGCCGGGTATCCACCGGTGGCCACCGTCCTGCAGATGGCCGGCGGCGGTCGGACCGAGCGCGACCTGCAGTTGGGACACGAGGACTGAGCACACGCCCCGGGGCGGCGGCCGGTGGGCCCGAGGCGCGGGCCCACCGCCGAGATCAACGCCGAGCGTCCGGCGCGGCTCGCCGAGCGGGTGGTGGCGGCTGCTGCGGGGCGGCCTCGGCACCGAAGCGCAGCCGGGTGATCAGGGGCCGGTCGCCGCGGAGCAGGGGCACGGCCGCGGCACGGGGCGCGAGGTAGCCGAGGAGCCCGCGGCCCGCGGGGAGCCGCACGTCGGCCACGTCGCCGATGGCGGGATGGGCGCTGCGGAGCCGGTCCCGTTCGTGTGCGTCCATGCCCCAGGCCATCGGGGGCAGGCGGTGGCCGCCGGGTCCCTTCGCGCCGGCGCGGGTGCGGGCGGCGAAGCGCCGTGAGACGGAGTCGAAGAGCAGCGTGCCGCCGGGGAACGCGTCGGCGCAGGCGGCGATCAGCTCGGTCACCTCCGCGGGCCGCAGGTACATCAGCAGCCCCTGGGCGGTCACCAGGACCCCGCGCGAGGCGTCGATGCCCGCCGTCCACCGGCTGTCGCGGACGTCGCCGGCGACGAGCCGCTGCCGGTCACCGTGGGGCAGTACCCGCTCGCGCAGCTCCAACGGGTCGGCCAGGTCGACGGTGACCCACCGGACGCGGCCGTTGTCCACCCGCCAGAACTGGGTCTCCAGGCCCTCGCCGAGCGCGATCACGGTGCCGTCCGGGTGCGTGGCGAGGAACTCCCGCACCACCTGGTCGAAGGCGAGGGCGCGCAGGGCCAGGGCCTGCGCCACCCAGGGGCGGGCGGTGCCCAGCCGCTCCCGGAAGGGAAAGTCCAGTTCGGTGACGAGCTCCACGGCGCGGGGGTCGGGCAGCACGGTGCCGGGGCGGGCGGCCTCGGCGGCCCGGTGATAGAGGGTCCACAACGCCGTTTCGGGAACTCCCGTGAGGTCTGCCTTGATCATGCGGCGTTGATATCGCCGCTCGCGCCGCCCGTGGGGGACATCGGGGCAACCGGTCACCCTGGGGAGTGCAAAGTCGTATCGCGGGGACCGGGGCCGTCAGCGCGACAGATCGCGGTGGATGACGCGGGCGGCGCTCTCCACGGCGTCCACGCCGTCGTCCATGGTGCGGTTTTTGGTGGACAGCACGGCTATGCCGTAGTCGTGGGCGCCGCCGGTGAAGGCGCCGACGCTGTTCACCCGCCAGCCGTCGGTCTTGCGCGGCAGCCAGCCGTTCTTGACGTGGACGGTCGCCGTGGCCGGTGCGCCGGCGGGCGCTCCCCAGCGCTGTTCGGGGACGACGTGTCCCATCAGGTCGAGCGCATAGCCGCGGGAGGCCCGGGTGAGCACCGGATTGTCCGTCGTCAGCAGCTGCATCAGGGTGAGCTGGTCGGCGGCGGTGATCTGGGTGAGGCCCCAGGCGCCGCCCGTGCCGGGGACGGTGTGCCGCATCCCGGCCAGGGTCAGGAAGTGCTGGACGCCGGCGGGGCGGAGCTGCCGCCACAGCGCGGAGGTCGAGGCGTTGTCCGACTTGGTGATCATGGCGGTGGTCAGCCGCACCTCGCGCGGGGTGAGGCGGCGGTGCGCCTCCTCGGCCTGCCGCAGCAGCGCCCCGAGCACGGTCACCTTCACCACGCTCGCCGAGTCGAAGTGCGCGCCGGCCTGGAAATCGCAGCGGGTCCTGGTGCGCCGGTCGTAGACGGCCAGCGCCGCGGCGCCCTCGTGGCTGTCGAGGGCGACGGCTATGTCATGGGACAGGGCGGGGGCCAGGCCCGGCTTCTGCGAGGTGCACACGACCTTGGCGCCGTCCACCGGGGTGGTGGCGGTGCCGGCCGCGGCCGGGGTGGCCGTGGTGAGCACCGTGAGCAGCGACCCGGCAGCCACGACGGTGGCCAGCCCGCGGCGCGCGCAGGTCGATATGCGTGATCTGTGC
The DNA here is from genome assembly GCF_045690365.1 of Streptomyces sirii. Lineage (NCBI taxonomy): Bacteria > Bacillati > Actinomycetota > Actinomycetes > Kitasatosporales > Streptomycetaceae > Streptomyces > Streptomyces sirii. Next base: position 7,419,113 of record NZ_CP147982.1, read on the forward strand.
ATGGGGGTGGACGATACGGGGCGGCTGCGCGGCGCCTCCGGGCACATGGGGTGGATTGTCCGGGTTTGGTGGTGTGGGCCGGTGTGTGAGATTCGCCAAATCGGACACGGGGGAGTGCGGTGTCTTCGGTGTCTTCGGCGCTCTCTAGGAGCGCGGTAGTGGGCGGCGGGCCCCGGTCGCGGCTCGCCGGCGGGTCGCGGCCGCGCGGCGGCGGTGGGCGACCGCCAGCAGCCGGCGGCTGCGGAGTGCCATCTCGATCTCGAACCGGGTCAGCGGGTCGCGGAGCCGCGCGCCGAAGAGCCTCTCCAGCTGGCGCATCCGGTAGCGCACGGTCTGCGGATGGATGCCGAGCGCCTTGGCGATCTCCGGGGCGCCCATCCCACCGAGCCAGGCCAGCAGGGTGGCTTCCAGGCGCTCGCACCGCTCCGGGGACAGGCCCGCCAGCGGGCGCAGGCGGCGCGCGACGAGCGTACGGGCCAGCGACTCGTCCTGGAGCAGGACGAGGGAGGAGAGGTGGTCGTCGACGAACATCACTCCGGCGTCGGGGCCGTCGTGCGCGGACGCCAGGGCCAGCAGGCGGGCCGCGGACCGTACGGAGGCGGCGGCGTCGTGCGCCGGCACCGCATGGCCGACCGCGGCGGCGCGGTGCCGCAGCACGCCCTTCAGTCGGGCGCGGCCGCCGCTGTCGTCGGCGAGCGCGCCGGGGATCAGCAGGCCCGGTGCCTCGCCGGGCGAGCTGACGAGGCAGTCGCCCAGTGCGGACGCGACGAGGTGGATGTCGGTGTCGGTCCGCAGCACGACCGCCCTGACGGTGTCGGGCAGTGGGCGGCCGTTGCGCAGCACCTCCGCGATCAGCCGGGTGACCTGCGTACGAGTGTCGTGTCCCAGGCAATCCCGGAAGCGTGGATTGCGGTCGCAAAGTGATTGCGTGATCAGATCGGTGAGGATCGCGAGCTGATCGTGGTCGTCTGCCCGTGTGTCGCCGGGCTGCGCTAACGAGACGTCGTTGAGTGCGTTGCTCATCGTTCTGCCTCTGTCTCATCCTGTGGGAGGCCGGTCCGGGCTGTTCTACCTCACCCGGCAAGTGCCGACGGCAGCTGACAGATGTCCGTCGGAACTCCGTCCGAATTCTGGCGGAAGACCTTCCGCTTTGCGACAGAAACTGTGTAGGTCGGGGCGCCGCGCGAACGTTCCGGCGCGTCTGCGCCATCCGGACGGCGCCGCTGCGGCCAACTGGCCGGTCCTGGAAGGTGCTGGACGGGGCGTCACACCGAAGGCCCTGGTTAGGGTGGGGAATCCGTTCGCCGCCTCGAAAATGTTGTTGACGAGTGATGTCGGGAATCGTGCGTACCGCCGCCTAGCCGCGATAGGACTGGTGAATGTGAAGATCCTCATCTCCGCCGACATGGAGGGCGCCACCGGCGTCACCTGGCCCGCCGACGTGCTGCCGGGCACTCCGCAGTGGGAGCGCTGTCGACGGATGTTCACCTCCGACGTGAACGCGGCGATCGCCGGGTTCTTCGACGGCGGCGCCGACGACGTGCTGGTCAACGAGGCGCACTGGTCGATGCGCAATCTGCTGCTGGAACAGCTCGACGAGCGCGCCCAGATGCTCACCGGCAAGCACAAGTCGCTCAGCATGGTCGAGGGCGTACAGCACGGCGATGTCGACGGCATCGCCTTCGTCGGCTACCACACCGCGGCCGGCACCGAAGGCGTCCTCGCGCACACCTACCTGGCCAACACGCTCACCGGCGTCTGGGTCGACGGCACCCGGGCGAGCGAGGGCTACCTGAACTCCCTTGTCGTCGCGGAGTACGGCGTACCGGTGGTGCTGGTCACCGGCGACGACCGTACCTGCCAGGACGCGCTGGGCTACGCCCCGCAGGCGCCCGGTGTGGCGGTCAAGGACTACGTGTCGCGCTATGCGGCGGTCTGCCGGCCGCCGGCCCGCACGGCGGCCGACATCCGGGCCGGGGCGCGCAAGGGGGCGGCGCTCGCGGTGCGCCACGAACCCGTCCGGCGCGGACCGCACCGCTTCGAGCTGGAGTTCGACGCCGAGCATCTGGTGGTCGTCGCGAGCTGTGTGCCCGGCGTGGAGCGCAGCGGGGAACGGCGCGTGGCGTATACCAGTCAGAACATGTACGAAGCCATCCGGTGCTTCAAGACGGTGACCACCGTCGTGTCGTCGGCCGTGGAGGAAGCGTATGGCTGAGGCGGACATCATGGCGGACCCCGCGGCCGAGCCCGCCCCGGGCGTCGACCAGCAGGCGCTGGACGAGGTGGTGCGCTTCACCTCGGACCTGATCCGGATCGACACCAGCAACGCGGGCGACGGCGCCTGCCGGGAGCGGCCGGCCGCCGAGTACGTCGCCGAGCAGCTGGCCGGGGCCGGGCTGGAGCCGACGCTGCTGGAGCGCACCAAGGGCCGGACGAACGTCGTCGCCCGCATCGAGGGCACCGACCCCGCGGCCGACGCCCTGCTGGTCCACGGCCATCTGGACGTGGTGCCCGCCGAGCCCTCCGACTGGAGCGTGCACCCCTTCTCGGGGGAGGTCCGCGACGGCGTGGTCTGGGGGCGGGGCGCCGTCGACATGAAGAACATGGACGCGATGGTGCTCTCCGTCGTACGGCACTGGGCGCGCGGCGGAGTGCGGCCGCGGCGCGACATCGTGCTGGCCTTCACCGCCGACGAGGAGGCCAGCGCCGACGACGGATCGGGCTTCCTGGCCGACCGGCACGCCGATCTCCTCGCGGGCTGCACCGAAGGCATCAGCGAGTCCGGGGCGTTCACCTTCCACGCCGGCGGCGGGATGCAGCTGTACCCGATCGCGGCAGGGGAACGCGGTACGGCCTGGCTGAAGCTGACCGCCCAGGGCCGCGCGGGGCACGGCTCGAAGGTCAACCCCGACAACGCCGTCACCCGGATCGCCGCCGCCGTGGCCCGGATCGGCGAGCACTCCTGGCCGGTCCGGCTGACTCCGACCGTCCGCGCCGCGCTGCGCGAACTCGCCGCGCTGCGCGGCGTCGACGTGGACGCCGAGGCGCCCGGCTTCGACGTCGACGCGCTGCTCGACCGGCTCGGCCCGTGCGCCAAGCTCGTCGAGCCGACGATCCGCAACAGCGCCAACCCCACGATGCTGACGGCCGGTTACAAGGTCAACGTGATCCCCGGGTCCGCCGTCGCCTACGTGGACGGCAGGGTCGTCCCCGGCGGTGAGGCGGAGTTCCGTACCACCATGGACGAGCTGACCGGGCCCGACGTGAGCTGGGAGTACCACCACGGCGAGGTCGCCCTGCAGGCCCCGGTCGACTCCCCGACCTATGCCGCGATGCGCGCCGCGATCGAGCGCTTCGACCCGGACGGTCATGTCGTCCCGTACTGCATGTCCGGCGGCACGGACGCCAAGCAGTTCTCCCGGCTGGGCATCACCGGCTACGGCTTCTCGCCGCTGAAACTGCCCGAGGGGTTCGACTACCAGGCGCTCTTCCACGGCGTGGACGAGCGGGTACCGGTCGAGGGACTCCACTTCGGAGTCCGGGTGCTGGACCACTTCCTGCGCCTGGCCTGACCGGACGGGACCTGCCCGACCGGCCCACGAGAGGAACTGCTGCATGGTGACCACCGCTCCCTACGGCACCTGGGCGTCCCCGATGGATGCCCGCACCGTCGCCGCACACGACGGCCGCCCGGCCTTCGTCGGTGTGGTCGGCGACGAGGTGTGGTGGACGGAGCCGCGGCCCGACGAGGGCGGCCGGCGGGCGCTGGTCCGCCGGCTGCCGGACGGCACCCGGCGGCCGGTGCTGCCGGCGCCCTGGAACGTCCGCAGCCGGGTGCTGGAGTACGGCGGCCAGCCCTGGGCCGGCACCGTCACCGACCGCGGCCCGCTGGTCGTCTTCAGCGACTTCGCCGACCAGCGGCTCTACGCCCACGAGCCGGACGGCGGCGCCGCGCCGCGCCCGCTCACCCCGCTCTCCGCCGTCGGCGACGGGCTGCGCTGGGTCGATCCGGTGCTGCGCCCGGAACTCGGCGAGGTGTGGTGCGTCCTGGAGGAGTTCACCGGTGACCGACCGACGGATGTCCGTCGGGTGATCGCGGCCGTGCCGCTCGACGGCTCGGCGGCCGAAGACCGCACCGCGGTAAGGGAGTTGAGCGACGACCGGCATCGGTTCGTCACCGGCCCGCGGATCTCCCCGGACGGGCGCCGGGCCGCCTGGATCGCCTGGGACCACCCGCAGATGCCCTGGGACGGCACCGTGGTGATGGTCGCCCGGATCACCGACGGGGGCAGGTTCGAGGACATCCGGCCGCTCGTCGGCGATCTCGGCACCGACGCCCGGGGCGACACGGAGAGCGGTGAGTCCGTCGCCCAGATCGAATGGGCCGCCGACGGCTCGCTGCTGTTCGTCTCGGACCTCAGCGGCTGGTGGGAACTGCAGCGCATCGACCCCGACCCGGCCGGCGACGGCGTGGTCGCCGGCCGCGCGCTGTGCCCCGCCCGGGAGGAGGAGTTCGGCGGCCCGCTGTGGAACGTCGGACAGCGCTGGTTCCTGCCCCTGGACAACGGCACCGTCGCGGTCGTCCACGGCCGTGGCACGACCTCCCTGGGCATCCTCGACCCGGTCAGCGGCGACCTCGTCGACGCGGCGGGGCCCTGGACGGAGTGGGCGCCCACCCTCGCCGTACACGGCAGCCGCGTCGTCGGCATCGCGGCCGGCCCGCACCGCTCCTACGAGATCGTCGAGCTGGACACCTGCACCGGACGGGCCCGGGCGATCGCCTGCCGGCATGTCGACGTACTGGACCCGGCCTACTACCCCCGGCCGCACAGCCGCACCTTCACCGGACCCGGCGGGCGGGACGTCCATGCTCACATCCATCCGCCGCACAGCCCCGACCACACCGCCCCCGAGGGCGAGCTGCCGCCCTTCGTGGTCTGGGCGCACGGCGGCCCCACCGGCCGTGCCCCGCTGGTGCTCGACCTGGAGATCGCCTACTTCACCTCGCGAGGCATCGGCGTCGCCGAGGTCAACTACGGCGGTTCGACGGGCTACGGCCGCGCCTACCGCGAGCGGCTGCGCGGCCAGTGGGGCGTGGTGGACGTCGAGGACTGCGCGGCCGTCGCCCGGGCCCTCGCCGACGAGGGCACCGCCGACCCCGCCCGGCTGGCGATCCGCGGCGGCAGCGCCGGCGGCTGGACCACCGCCGCCTCGCTGACCACCACCGACCTCTACGCCTGCGGCACCATCAGCTATCCGATCCTGGACCTCACCGGCTGGGCCGGCGGCGAGACCCACGACTTCGAGTCGCAGTACCTGGAGTCGCTGGTCGGTCCGCTCGCCGAGGTGCCCGAGCGCTACCGCGAGCGCTCGCCGCTGCACCGCGCGGACCGGATCGCCGCACCGTTCCTGCTGCTCCAGGGCCTGGACGACGTGATCTGCCCGCCCGCCCAGTGCGAACGCTTCCTCGCCGCGGTCGCCGGGCGCGGCATACCGCACGCCTACCTGGCGTTCCCCGGCGAGGGGCACGGCTTCCGCCGCGCGAACACCATCATCCGCGCCGTGGAGGCCGAACTCTCCCTGTACGCCCAGGCCTTCGGCTTCACCCGCGGCGACATCCCGGCGCTGGAGCTGCGCGGATGACCGCGGCGGCGCTGCGCCGGCCCCCGCGGCTGCGGGCCGGCGACCGGGTGGCGGTGGTCGCGCCCAGCGGCCCCATCGTGGCCGACCGGCTGGACCGCGGGCTGGACGTGCTGCGCGGCTGGGACCTCGATCCGGTCGCCGCGCCCCACGTCCTGGGCACGCACGGCACGCTGGGATATCTCGCGGCCGGTGACGAGGACCGGGCCCGCGACCTCCAGGCCGCCTGGTGCGATCCGTCCGTCAAGGCGGTGTTCGCGGCCCGCGGCGGCTACGGCGCACAGCGCATGGTCGACCTGCTGGACTGGTCCGCCCTCCGGGCCGCGGCCCCCAAACCGCTGATCGGCTTCAGCGATGTGACGGTGCTGCACGAGGCCTTCGCGGTGCGCGCCGGTGTCGCGACGCTGCACGGCCCGGCCGTCGCCGGCGAGGTCTTCCTCAAGGACGACGCCACCCGCGAGCAGCTGCGGCGCACGCTCTTCGCGCCGGAGACCGTCCGCACGCTGGCCTCGGCCACGGCCCGGCCGCTGGTGGAGGGCCGGGCCCGCGGGGTCACCGTCGGCGGCTGTCTGACGATGCTCGCCAGCGAGCTGGGCACCCGCCAGGCCAGGCGCGGCGCCTCGGGCGGCCTGCTGCTCCTGGAGGACGTGGGCGAGCCGCCGTACCGGATCGACCGTGCGCTCACCCAACTCCTGCGGGCGGGCTGGCTGGACGGCGTCGCCGGGGTCGTGCTCGGCTCCTGGGCGCGCTGCGGACCGTACGAGCGGGTGCGGGAGGTGCTGCGGGACCGGCTGGGCGGGCTCGGGGTGCCGGTGGTCGAGGAGTTCGGCTTCGGCCACGGGGAGTCCGCCCTGACCGTTCCGCTGGGCGTCGCCGCGGAGCTGGACGCGACGGCCGGCACGCTGCGGTTCACGGGGCCGGCGCTGGTCTGACGCGGCGGCCGCCGCGCCCCCCCGTCCGCCGGTCGGACGCCTGCGAACTGATGTCCTGTCAGAAACGCGGGTCATGAGCGTTGACTTGACCGTTACTCGTGTCACAACATGAGCGCGCCGTTACCGACTGGTTGGTACGACATGTCCTTGTGGAGGTCCTGGTGCCCAGCGAGTCCCGAGCACTCTCCCGCTCCCTGCTCCGCACATCCCTCGCCCTGCTGGCCGGCACCGCCCTCGCTGCGCCGCTCGTCCTCTCCGCCCCCGCGGCCGCGGTCGTCGCCGCCGACCCGTACACCGTCACCGCACTGAAGATCACGGTCCGGGCCGGCGACCGCAGATGCACCCTGGACACCGATGTCTACCGCCCGACCGGAGTCGACGCGGCACACCCCGCGCCCGCCGTGCTGACCACCAACGGCTTCGGCGGCAGCAAGGCGGACGGCGCGACCGACGCGATCGCCAGGGCGTTCGCCGCGCGCGGCTATGTGGCGCTGGCCTACTCCGGCCTCGGCTTCGGCAAGACCGGCTGTCCGATCTCCCTCGACGACCCGCGGGTCGACGGCCGGACGGCGAGCCGGCTGCTCGACATGCTGGCCGGCACCCGCAAGGCCGACGACGGGACCCGCGTCGACTACGTCGCCAAGGACGGCAACAGCGATCCGCGGGTGGGCATGATCGGCGGGTCCTACGGCGGGGCGATCCAGCTGGCCACCGCCGCCGTCGACCACCGCGTCGACGCCCTGGTCCCGCTCATCACCTGGAACGACCTCTCCTACTCCCTCGACCCCAACAACGCCGGCCGCACCGAGGGCGTCAGCGGGCAGCTGCCCGGCGCCTACAAGTGGCAGTGGACCAACGGGTTCTTCCTCCTGGGGGAGTCGCAGGGGCTCCTCCACCCGAACCTGGACGCCTCGCGCACCGGCGGAGCGGGCTGTCTGCACTTCGTCGAGCGGGCCTGTGCCACCAAGCGGCTGCTGGACTCGGGGACGTACCCGGCCGAGCAGACCCAGGCCGTGCTCGCCTACGCGCGCAGCGTCTCGCCGGTCTCGTATCTGAAGTCGGTCACGGCGCCGACGCTGCTGATCCAGGGCCAGGCGGACACCCTGTTCAACCTCAACGAGGCCACCGCCACCTACCGGACCCTCACCGCACAGGGCACCCCGGCCAAGATGATCTGGCAGTCGTGGGGCCACAGCGGTGGGATGAGGAAGCCGGCGGCGGGCGAACTGAACCTGGCCGAGGGCAACGTGGGCGGCAGCTATGTCGGGCGGCGGATCCTCGCCTGGTTCGACCGCTATCTGCGCCACCACAAGAAGACCGACACCGGGCCGGCCTTCGCCTACTACCGGGACTGGGTGACCGACGGACCCACCTACGCCACCTCGTCGAGCGTCCCGGCGGCCGACGGCCGGCGGCTGTACCTCTCCGGGGACGGCACGCTGGTCGACGACCGCAGCAAGGTGGTGCCCGGCAGCCGCACGTACCGTAATCTGCCGATGGCCACCAGCCATTCGGAGAGCTCGCTGTCCAGCATGCTGGGGCTGCCGGACGCGGCGCCGTTCGACACCGCGGGCACCCATCTGGCCTGGACGTCCGCGCCGGTGGGGGGTCGTCCGGTGGACGTGGTGGGCGCGCCCAGGGTCACGCTCAAGGTGGACTCGCCGGCGGCGGAGCGGGCTCAGGAGTCCTCGGACGCCGCCGACCGGCTGGTGCTCTTCGCCAAGCTCTACGACATCGCTCCGGACGGCACCAAGACCCTGGTGAACCGGTTGGTGGCCCCGGCGCGGGTGCCCGATGTGACCCGGAGCTTCTCCGTCGAACTGCCGGGTATCGTGCACCGCTACGAGCCGGGGCACCGGCTGGGCTTCGTCATCGCCGCGAGCGACGACGCCTACGCGGGCAATCGGGGGGTGAAGCCGGTGACCGTCACCAGCACGCCCGAGGACACCGGTGTCCTCGAACTCCCCGTCACCCGAGGGGGACTGCGGTAGCGGACCGGCTCAGTCGTCCGCGATCGTGATGGCCTGCACGGGGCAGGCGCGGGCGCCCTCGCGCGCCATCGGGTCGCCCGCGCCGTCCTCACTGCCGGGCTGCACGGTGCCGTATCCGTCGTCGTCCTGGGTGAACACTCCCGGCGCGGTCAGGGCGCACTGACCGGAGCCGATACAGACCTCGCTGTCGATGGTGATCCGCATCCCGGACCCCTTTCCTTCCGTCTCCCGGCCTGGCTGATGCCAGGTCAGCGGCAGTTCGATCAGGCCTTGCACAGTATCGCCACCGGGCTTGATGGGGGCCGTGTCGGCGGGTACGGCGAGTCGCGGATCGGACAGCCCGGTGGTGGTCACGCCGGGCGCACCAGGGTGTCGATCACCCCGTCCAGATAGCGGTCGCGTGCGGCGCCGGCCGGCAGGGACCGCGGGACCGCGTGACCCAGTTGGGTGTGCCCCAGATAGGCGGTGTAGGCCAGCAGGCCGCGGCGCCGTGCCTCGTCCTCCGGGAAGCCCAGCTCCGTGAAGAGCGAGGCGACATAGCCGATGCGCCGCTCGGTCACCCGGGCGAGCGCGGCGGCCACCCGCGGCTGCGCGGCGGTCGCCAGCAGGGAGACCTCAAGGGGGTTCTCGGCGGCCGAGTCCGTGGCGCGGCGCAGCAGTCGGCGCAGCCGCTCGACGGGCTCGGGCTCAGCCTCGACCTCGCCGATCACGGCCTCCGTGCCGAGCTCCTCCCAGCGCCGGAGCGCGGCCTCGACCAGGGCGTCCCGGTTGGCGAAGTGCCAGTAGAAGCTGCCCTTGGTGGTGCCCAGGCGGGCGGCCAGCGGCTCCACCGCCACCGCCGCGATCCCGCCCTCGCCCATCGCCGCCAGGGCGGCATCGGCCCAGTCCAGGGCGGTCAGCCGCCGCCGCGCACCGCTGCCGGCGGGCTCCTTCGCTCGTGGTCGCACCATGTCCATACGGTACCGTATGGAAAAACATACGCCACCGTATGGAGGTGTCCCGTGCATACCGTCCGAGACGTCCATGTCCGCACCGTCGCGGCCCCGGCCGAGGCCGTCGGCGCCCTGCTCGACCGGATCGGCAGTGACCGCGACCCGCTCTTCCCGACGCCCGTGTGGCCGGCACTGCGCTTCGACCGCCCGCTGGGCGTCGGCGCCGACGGCGGGCACGGCCGGATCCGCTACCGCGTCGGCGCCTACGAGCCCGGCCGCCGGATCCGCTTCGACTTCACGGAGGGGGCGGGCGGCTGGCATGAGTTCACCGTGCGGCCCCTGGGGTCGGACGGCTGCCGGGTGGAACACGTCCTGGAAAGCCAACTGCCCTTCGGTCGGCTGCTGTTGTGGACCACGGCGATCCGCCCGGTGCACGCCACCATGGTCGAGGAGATCTTCGACAACATCGAACGAGCCGCCACCGGCCGCCTCGCGGCCCCGGTCCGCCGCTCACCGCGCGCCCGGCTGCTCAACCGCCTGCTCTGGGCCCGCCCCCGGGCCGTGGCGCTGCCCGCCGCCGCCCGGCTGGCCCACCAGGCCTTCCCGCGCACCGACTTCCAGGACGCCTGGCAGATGGAGCTGCTGCCCGGCATGCCGCGCGAGCCGGCGGCCTGGCGGAACGTGCTGCGGGGAGCGTCCTTCCCCGAGGTCGGGCGCGCCGACCGGGGGGACCTCCCCGCGGCGGCCGGCGGCGAGATACTGCTCGGCGAGGACGCCCGGCACCTGGACTTCCGTGCCTCGATCCTGGTCGCGGACGGCCGGGTCACGCTCGGCACGGTCGTCCGCGTCCACAACACCGCCGGTCGGCTCTACTTCGCCGTGGTCCGCCGCGTCCACCCCTTCATGGCCCGGACGATGCTGCGCCGCACCCACCGCCGGCTGGCGCTCGCCGCGCCGAGCGCCGCGGAACGGGACGCGGCAGCCCTGGGCTGACACCCGGCGCGTACGATCTGCCGATGACGACCAGCGACCCCTACCTGGCACGAGGCCCGCGGGTGGGCATCCGGCACTTCACCGCCGCCGACCGGGAAGAGTTCACCGCCGCCGCCCGCCAGAGCGCCCGGATGCACCACCCGTGGCTCTTCCCGCCGGCCGCCGTCGCCGACTACGACGCCTATCTGCGAAGGCTCCAGGAGCCGTCCCGCGAGGGCCTGTTGATCTGCGAGCTCGCCGGCGGCCGGATCGCGGGCTATGTCACGATCAACAACATCGTGCACGGCGCGTTCCGCTGCGGCGCGCTCGGCTACGGCGCCTTCGCCCACGCGGCGGGCCGCGGACTGATGGGCGAGGGGCTGCGGCTGGTGCTCCACCACGCCTTCGAGCGGCTGGGTCTGCACCGCCTGGAGGTCAATGTCCAGCCCGCCAACGAACGGTCGATCGCCCTGGTCAAACGGGCCGGTTTCCGTCTGGAGGGCTTCTCCCCGGACTTCCTGTTCATCGACGGCGCCTGGCGCGACCACGAGCGCTGGGCGATCACCAGCGAGATGCTGCCCGATGCCGAGCAGGCGTCCGACGAGCAGGTGTGATTCGCTGTCCGGCATGGACATCGTCTTCCGCCGCACGGTCCCGGTCTTCCGGATCTTCGACGTGGCCAAGGCCCATGAGTTCTACGTCGACTACCTCGGCTGCACCGTCGACTGGGAACACCGCTTCGAGCCCGGCATGCCGCTGTACACCCAGGTCTCGCGCGGCGACCTGGTACTGCACCTGTCCGAGCACCACGGTGACGCGACGCCCGGTTCGACCGTCTACACCGAGCTGAGCGGGGTCCGCGCGCTGCACGCCGAGCTGGCGGCCAAGGACTATCCGTATCTGCGCCCCGGACTGGAACAGGACGAGATCGGCACCTGCCTGACCCTGACCGACCCCTTCGGCAACCGGCTGCGGTTCAACGAGCCGGGCCCGGACGAGGCCGGGCCTACCGGCCCCTGCGATTGATCTTCATGGTGTCCATGTCGGTGGCCCTGGACCGCAGTTCGCGAAAGCCCAGACCGGCCGACCGCAGCGCGGTCTCGGCCCGGTCCTCGGCGAGCGCGGCCGCCATCTCCTCGCCGTCCGCCGCGTCGGACACGATGACGTAGCGGTAGGTGAAGGAGGTCAGCGTGGCGTCGTAGGCCAGCGAGCCCTCGGGGGTGAACCGGAGCTGCGCGAGACCGTGGTCGGCCACCTCCGAGAGCAGCTTCGCCCGTGCCTCCTCCGTCAGACCGTCCCATCTGCCACGGACGATCACTCGGTAGGTGTGCTGGGTGGCGCTCATCGGTGTCCTCTTCCGTCCGCCTGCGCGGCTGTTGGTGACCGGATCGGACCGACAGGGTATTTCGCCTGATCTTCCGGGGTCGCTCCATTTTCCCGGGCTCCTGTGTGACGATTTCGGCATGCGCCGCACCGTAGTGATCGATGCCCCCTCCAACCTGGGACTGCGGCCGCCCGCGCCCGGTACCGTCCCCGGCTGCCACAAGCTCGCCGGCGCGCTGCGCGAACAGGGGCTGCTGCGCCGGCTCGGCGCGCTGGAGGGCGGAGTGGTGGTGCCGCCGCGGTACGACCTGGGGGACTGGCGGGAGGGCGTGGACGGGGACTTCAACGCCGCCGCCATCGCCGCGTACACCGTCAAGTTGGCGGAGCGGGTCGGGGGGCACGTACGCGGTGGGGACTTCCCGGTGGTGCTGGGCGGGGACTGCAGCATCCTGCTCGGCGCGGTGCTCGCGCTGCGGCGGCTGGGGCGGTACGGCGTGGCGTATCTGGACGGGCACGGCGACTTCCGGCATCCGGGGAACGTGGCGCTGTCGGGACCGCTGGGGGCCGCGGCCGGCGAGGGCGTCGCGCAGATCACCGGACGGGGCCAGGCGGATCTCACGGACATCGACGGGCTGCGGCCGTATGTGCGCGACGAGGACGTGAGCCTGCTGGGCATCCGGGACGCGGACGAGGACCAGGAGGAGCTGGCGGGGCTGGGCATCAGCCACACCCCGGTCGGCGAGATCCGGCGGCGCGGCGCGGAGGCGGTGGCGCGGGAGGCCCTCGTCCACCTCCAGAAGCCGCCGCTCGACGGCTTCTGGATCCATCTCGACGCCGATGTCCTCGACCCGTCCGTCATGCCCGCCGTCGACAGCCCCGATCCGGGCGGTCTGCTGACGGGCGAACTCGCCGAGCTGCTCGGCCCGTTGGCCGCGTCGCCGCGCTGCGCCGGCATCAACGTCACCATCTACGACCCGGACCGCGACCCCGAGGGGAGCGGCGCCGCCTTGCTCACCGGCCTCCTTGAAGGGATCTTTGCGCAACCCTGACCTCGGCCGGCCGCAAGAAGGCCTGTTCAGACCGGCGATCGCGAGGTTCCATGGGCAAATCGGAGGCCGCCGCAGCCGAGGCGGCCCGGTCCAGCATTGCGAGGCAGCCGTGGCCACGACTGTGCGACGCACCACCCTGACCCTTCCCGCCTCCCCCCTCGGTCCGGACAACCCCCTCCCGGCGCTCGACGGCGGCCGGGACCCGCACCGCGTCGAGATCCCCCAAGACGCCGGCCTGCCCACCGACATGGCCCGTCAGATCGGCTATCAGCCGCTGCGCTCGATCCTGCCGACCCGTATGCGCGACGGATACGGCCGCAACCGCCGCAGCACCGACCTCGACGCGCTGGTCGTCGAGAACGACCGGCTGCGCGCCACCGTCCTGCCCGGCCTCGGCGGGCGGGTGTACTCCCTGCACCACAAGCCCTCCGACCGCGAACTGCTCTACCGCAACCCGGTGTGGCAGCCCGCCGCCTTCGCGCTCAACGGCGCCTGGTTCTCCGGCGGCATCGAGTGGAACATCGGCGCCACCGGCCACACCACCCTCTCCTGCGCCCCGCTGCACGCCGCCCGCGTCCCGGCGCCGGACGGCGGGGAGATGCTGCGCCTGTGGGAGTGGGAGCGGCTGCGCGATCTGCCCTTCCAGGTGGACCTGTGGCTGCCGGAGGGCTCCGACTTCCTGTACGTGGGCGTGCGGATCCGCAATCCCCACCACCACACGGTCCCGGTCTACTGGTGGTCCAACATCGCGGTCCCCGAGGCGGTGGGCGGCCGGGTACTGGCGCCCGCCGACGAGGCCTGGCACTTCGGCTACGAGCGGGTGCTGCGCCGGGTGCCGGTCCCGCACTCCGGTGGCGCGGACCGGACCTACCCGCTGCGCAGCGAGTTTCCGGCGGACTACTTCTACGAGGTGCCCGACGGCGCCCGCCGCTGGGTCACCGCGCTGGACGAGGACGGCCGCGGCCTGGTGCAGACCTCCACGGACGCGTTGCGCGGCCGCAAGCTCTTCCTGTGGGGGGCCGGGCGGGCCGGGCGGCGCTGGCAGCGGTGGCTCACCGAGCCGGGCACCGGCGGCTACGCGGAGATCCAGGCCGGGCTGGCCCGTACCCAGCTGGAACACCTACCGCTCGACGGGGGAGGGGAGTTCACCTGGCTGGAGGCCTACGGACCGCTGGCCGCCGATCCCTCGGCGGTGCACGGCGCCGACTGGGCGGCGGCCCGCGGCGAGGTCGCCGCCCGGCTGGAGGAGGCCCTGCCGCGCGCCGATGTCGACGCCGCCCACGCCGCCTGGCTGCCGTACGCGGACCTGGACCCCAAGGAGTCGCTGGCCAACGGGTCGGGCTGGGGCGCGCTGGAGGTCGCCCGGGCCGGCCTCGGCCTGCCCGGTACGCCGTTCGACGCGGCCGCTCTCGGCCCGGAGCAGGAGCCGTGGCTGACGCTGCTGCGCACCGGGGACCTGCCGGCCGCGGGGCCGGTGCCCGGATCGGCGCCGACCGCACCGGCCTGGCGCGATCTGCTGGAGTCCGCACCGCCGGGCCCGGCCGTCGACTACCACCTGGGCCTCGCCCAGTGGCAGGCCGGCGACCGTGCCCAGGCCGTCCGCAGCTGGGAGCGCGCGACCGGGTACGGCGGTGCTGCGCTGCCGCTGTACTGCCTGGCCGTCGCGGAGCGGGCGGCGGGCGAGCCGGCCCGCGCGGCCGACCGGTTCGCGCAGGCCTGCGCCGCGGCGGAGCAGGCGGCCGCGGCGAACGGTCCCCAGGCGCTCTCCTGGTGCGCGGTGCGCACCGCGCTCGCCCGGGAGGCGGTGCCGGCGCTGCTCGCGGCCGGCCGCACCGAGGAGGCCGCCCGGCTGCTGTCCGCGCTGCCGCCGGCCGAACTGGCCGACGGCCGCTTCCGGTTGCTGACCGCACGGGTGGCGCTCGCCCAGGGACGGCCGGCCGCGGCCCGCGAGATCTTCGACGCCGGCTTCGAGATCGCCGATCTGAGGGAGGGCGACGAGACGCTGAGCGACACCTGGTACGCCGTCGCCGAGCAACTGGTCGCGTCCGGCAGGCCGGTCACCGAGGAGGTACGCGCCACGGCCCGGTCCCTGCATCCGCTCCCGGAGCGGTACGAGTACCGGATGCGGCCGGTGTCCGCACCGGGTTCCCCCGGTGCGGACGAGTCGGACCCCGCCGGCGGCTGACGCCCGCCGAACCGCCCGGCCGCGGTCGGCGGAGCGGGCCGGTCCGGTCGCGTACCGGCGGTGTGGTGCGCCGCGGTGCCCGCTCGCGGCTGCGCCGCACCCTTCCCTCACCCCAGCGGCTTGTCCAGCACCGCCTTGGTGTGGCTGAAGGTGTCGAGCGAGTACTCGCCGTGGTAACGCCCCATGCCGCTCTCGCCGACCCCGCCGAACGGCAGGTCGGGCGCGGTGAGATGGGCGACCGGCAGGCCGAAGGCGAGGGCGCCCGAGGAGGTCTCGGTCAGCAGCCGGTGCTTGGTGTCGTCGGAGTCGGTGAACGCGTACAGCGCCAGCGGCTTGTCGCGGTCGTTGATGAAGGCGATCGCCGCGTCCAGGTCGGGCACCGGCACGATCGGCAGGACCGGGCCGAAGATCTCCTCTCGCATGACGGGGGCGTCGGGGGAGACATCGGCGAGGACGGTGGGCGCCAGATAGCGGCCGGCGCGGTCGTGGGTGCCGCCGGTGACCGTGCGGCCGCTGTCGAGCAGCGCGGTCAGCCGGTCGAAGTGCCGCTCGTCGACGATCCGTCCGTACTCGGGCGCGGCGGCCGGGTCGGCGCCGTATGCCTCGCGTACGGCCTCGGCGAGGTGCGGCTCGATGGCGCGGGCGGTGTCGCCGATGGCCAGGACGTAGTCGGGGGCGACGCAGGTCTGGCCGGCGTTGAGGAACTTGCCGGCCACCAGCCGCCGGGCGGCCGCGGCCAGGTCCGTGCCCGGGTCCAGGACGACCGGGCTCTTGCCGCCCAACTCCAGGGTGACGGACGTCAGATGCCGGGCGGCGGCGGCCATCACGATGCGGCCGACCGCTCCGTTGCCGGTGTAGAAGATGTGGTCGAAGCGCTGGGCCAGCAGGGCGGTGGTCTCCGGGACCGCGCCCTCGACGACGGTCACCGCTTCGGCGTCCAGATAGCGCGGCAGCAGCCGGGCGATCGCGGCGGAGGTCGCGGGGGCGAGTTCGCTGGGCTTGACGACGGCGCAGTTGCCCGCGGCCAGCGCGCCGACGAGCGGGGCGAGCGCCAGCTGCAGCGGGTAGTTCCAGGGGGCGATCACCAGGACGACGCCGAGCGGCTCGCGGACCACCCGCGCGGTCGCGGGGAGCAGCCGCTCGGGCAGCTCCGCCGGGCGGGGCGCCAGCCAGTCGTCGAGGTGGTCGAGGGTGTGGTCGATCTCGTTGACCGTGAAGCCGATCTCGGTGCGGTAGGCCTCCTCGGGGCCCTTGCCGAGGTCGGCGGCGAGCGCGGTGAGGAGGTCGTCGCGGTGGTCGGTGAGCAGTGTGCGCAGCGCCGTCAGCTGTCCGCGCCGCCAGTCCGGCGAGACGGTGCGACGGGTGGCGAAGGTGGTGCGGAGCCGGTCGACGACGGCGGCGGCGTCCAGGTCCGGGGCGGAGGCGTGGGATGTCATGGCGCCGAGGCTACACGAAACGAAAACTTTTCGTTTCGAAATTGGAGGTCGGTAGACTCCCGGTGTGGGCGAACGTACCGAGAGCAACCAGACCGCAGCCGGGCCGACGTGCGGCCGGGGGCGCCCGCGGGACGCCGGACGCGACCGCGCCCTGCTGGAGGCCACCGTCCAGGTCCTCCAGGAGAGCGGCTACGGCGGGCTGACCACGGCGGCGGTCGCCAAGCGGGCCGGCGTCTCCACCGCGACCCTCTACCGCCGCTGGCGCTCCAAGGAGGACCTGGTCGTGGGCACCGCCGTCCGCTGGGCGAGCGACCTCGGCCCGCAGCCGGACACCGGAAGCCTCGAAGGCGACCTCGCCGCGCTGCTGCGGGACAAGGCCGAGACGCTGGAGGGCCCCGGCGGCCGGCTGCTGCACGTCCTGATCGGCGAGTCCGCGCACAACGAGGCGCTGGCCCGGGTGCTGGACACCGCGATCATCGAGCCGGTCCGCGACCGGGCCGCCACCGTGGTGGACCGCGCGGTCGCCCGAGGGGACATCCCGCCGTTGGAGGACGCCCATGTGCTCGCCGACCTGGTCGTGGGCTCGATGGTCAGCCGCCTGTTCCTGACGCCCGACGCGGCGCACCGCTCCGGCACGGACGGCCCCTCCTCCGGTGAGGCGGCGATCCGCGAGCTGCTGCCGTTCCTGCTGCGCTCGCTCGGCGCGCAGCCCGGCTGACGAGCGCTCAGCGCCGCTTCGTAGGCCGATCCGGTGATCGTCGCCACACGCTGGAATGTTCCCCGGTCGTTCCACGTTGGGGCGGACCATGAAAGCAATCAGCGCCAGCAGCTACGGCGGCCCCGAAGTCCTCGCCTACTCCGACCTGCCCGACCCGAAGGTGGCTCCGGACTCGGTACTGATCCGGGTCAAGGCGGCCGGGGTCAACCCCGTCGACTGGAAGATCGTCGCCGGCTATCTGGACCCGATCATGAACAGCCACTTCCCGCTCATCCCCGGCTGGGACGTGTCGGGGGTCGTCGAGGCGGTCGGCGCCGACGCCACCGAGTACGCGATCGGTGACGAGGTCATGGGCTATGTCCGCAAGGACGAGGTCCAGCACGGCACGTTCGCCGAGCTGGTCTCCGCGCCGGTGCGGACCCTGGCGCGCAAGCCCGCCGCGCTCGGCTGGCAGCAGGCCGCCGGGCTGCCGCTCGCCGGACTGACGGCCTATCAGTCGATCAAGCGGGTCGGCACGAAGGCCGGCGAGACCGCCCTGGTGCACGCGGCCGCCGGCGGCGTCGGATCGCTCGCCGTGCAGATCCTGGTCGCCCAGGGCACCCGCGTCGTCGGCACCGCGAGCGAGTCCAACCACGACTTCCTGCGGTCCCTGGGCGCCGAGCCGGTCACCTACGGCGACGGTCTCGCCGACCGGGTGCGTGCGCTGGCGCCCGAAGGCGTCGATGTGGCCCTGGACTTCGTCGGCGGCGGCGCCGTGGACGTCTCGCAGGAGCTGCTCAAGGACCGCGGCCGGGTGGTGTCCGTCGCCGACGGCGAGGTCACGGCGAAGGGCGGCCACATGGTGTGGGTGCGTCCGAACGCCGACGATCTGGCCGCGCTCGGCGCGCTCGCGGACTCCGGGAAGCTGACCGTTCCGGTCGACGCGGTCTTCCCGCTGTCCGAGGCCGCCGAGGCGTTCCGCCGGAGCATGGCCGGCCGGTCCCGCGGCAAGATCGTCCTTGAGGTGTCCTGACGGCCGGTCGGCGAGGAGGGACCAGCGGGGTGCGGAAGGCCGCTCAGGCCTCCGCGCCCTCGCCGCCCTTGCGGTCGACGTACTCGAAGATCGAACCGTCCGGGTGGCGGGCCACCAGGTTGCGGCCGATGGGGGTCGGCAGCGGGCCGGCGATGATGTCCGCGCCGACCGCCGTCAGATCGGCCAGCGCCTCGTCCACGTCCTTGACGGCGAGGGTCGCGGTGATCTTCCGCAGTACCGACAACTCCGCCTCGGGTCCGCTCATCAGGAAGAAGCACCCGACGGCCGCGACCGCCACCCCACCGCGTTGGAAGCGGATCGCCTCGGCGCCGGTCAGCCGCTCGTAGACGCCGATCGCGGCATTGAGATCACCGACGCACACCCGCAATGAGGTCCCCAGAATATCCATACGGGCAACCCTAGTTGGGCGGCCCGCTCATGCGCGATCAGTTGGCCCTCATCCGTCCGCTCTTCGCCCCGGAGCACAAGAGCCTTGTGGTGCACGTCCGTTCAGGCGCGGCACAGGATCTCGCCGTGCAGCACGGCGAACCAGCCGTCCTCCTCGGCGCCCCAGGCCCGCCAGGCCGCCGCGATCCGTCGCAGTTCCTCCTCGGTGGCGTGCCCGCTCTCCATCGCGATCCGCGCGTACGTGGAGTCGACCGTGCGGTCCGCCCACAGCCCGCTCCACCAGGACCGCTCGTCCGGGGTCCGATAGCACCAGGTGTCGGCGGTGGCGGTGACGGCCTCCGGCGCGAAACCCGCCTGCCGGGCCCAGGCGTGCAGCCGGCGCCCGGCGTCCGGCTCGCCCCCGTTGGCGCGGGCCACCCGCAGATACAGTCGCTGCCAGTCGGCCATCCCCGCGACCTCCGGGTACCACGTCATGGCCGAGTAGTCCGCATCGCGGACGGCGACGATCCCGCCGGGCTTGGTCACCCGGCGCATCTCGCGCAGCGCCTGGACGGGATCGCCCACGTGCTGCAGGACCTGATGGGCGTGCACCACGCAGAAGGTGTCGTCGGGGTAGTCCAGTGCGTGGACATCGCCCACCTCGAAGCGGACGTTCGTCAGGCCCCGCCCGGCGGCGGTCTCGCGCGCCTGCGC
The DNA here is from genome assembly GCF_045690365.1 of Streptomyces sirii. Classification (NCBI taxonomy): domain Bacteria; kingdom Bacillati; phylum Actinomycetota; class Actinomycetes; order Kitasatosporales; family Streptomycetaceae; genus Streptomyces; species Streptomyces sirii. Next base: position 7,438,404 of record NZ_CP147982.1, read on the forward strand.
CAGCACCTCGGGCGCCCGCTCCAGCCCGGTGACCCGCCCCTGCGGCACCAGCGCCGCCAGATCGGCGGTGATGGTGCCCGGACCGCAGCCGACGTCCAGGACCTGCATCTGCGGCTGCAGCGAACTCAGCAGGTATCCGGCCGAGTTGGCGGCGGTGCGCCAGGTGTGGGAGCGCAGTACGGACTCGTGGTGGCCGTGGGTGTAGACGGCGGACTTCTGCGGCATGGCCGACTCTCCTTCGCATGCTCCGGCGGATGTGTCCACCGTACGCCGGTATCTCGCATCATGAGAGTGGCGTCTTGCTATTCGGGCAGCGAGGGGTGAGCGGCGGCCGGCCGGTCGGGCAGCAGCCGATAGACCGTCAGCGCCTCGCGCTCCTTCTGAAGCATCAACTCGTCCGCCCCGGAGGTCACTTCGCCGTCGAACGCGACGGTTCCGCCCTGCGGCAGCCCGGAGAGCCGCAGCCGCGACAGCCGCGCCTCGCCGAGCACCGGCGTGCTGCGCGGGGAGCCGGTCAGCGCGGCGACCAGCAGCCGGGTGCGGGCCAGCCGGCCGCCGTGCACCACCCGTACGTCGAGCACCCCGTCCGCCAGGTCGTGCCGGCGCACCGGCGACAACCCCAGCCCCCGGTACTGGCAGTTGCCCGCGAACACCATCCACACGGCGCGCCGCTCACCGTTGATCCGCAGGGTCAGCGGTTCGGCGGTGCGCAGCACCTCCCACGCCGCGAGGACCCCGGCCGGCCAGGCGCCGATCCGGCCGGCCCACCGCTCCCGGATGCGCACCAACTCCGGATACACGCCGATCGAGAAGGTGTTGAGGAAGTACCGACCCTCCCCGTGCGCTCCGGCCCCGAACCACGCCAGGTCCACCGCGACCGCCTCCCCGCCCTCCACGGCGCGCGCCGCCTCCGCATGCGTCTCGATCCCCAGGTCGTAGGCGAAGTGGTTCAGGGTCCCGCCGGGCAGCACCGCCAGCGGCAGCTCGTAGCGCATCGCGACCGCCGCCGCGGCGTTGACGCTGCCGTCCCCGCCGAGCACCCCCAGCGCGCCGCCCAGCTCCCGGGCCCGCTCCGCGGCCTCGGTGAGCGCCTCGGCCAGCGGCTGCCCGCCCGGCCCCCCGCACACCGTCACCTCGGCGTGCGGCAGCACCCCGTGCACCTCCCCGACCCGGTCCGGGCGGGGGCCGGTGCGCTGCCCCGCCCCCTGGTTCGCCACCACGACCAGGCCGCGGCCGCCGGGCAGCGCGGGCGCCGTCGCCCGCGGCCGGGCGGGCGGCGCCAGCTGGGCGCGGGTCGGCGCGATGCCCCGCACCGCGAACGCCGCGCCCGCGCCCAGCGCGGCCCCGGCCAGCACATCACCCGGATAGTGCACGCCCGTATAGACGCGGGAGAACGCCACCGACGCGGCGAGCGGCGCCAGTGCCAGACCCCACCACTTGTTCTCGAACGCCACCCCGGACGCGAAGGCCACCGCCGAGGCCGCGTGGCCGGACGGGAAGGAGGAGGTGAGGGGCTGACGGGTCAGCTGGCGCATCACCGGCACCGGGTCCAGCAGCGGGCGCCGGCGCCGTACGGAGCGCTTGCCGAGCGTGTTCACCGTCGCCGACGCCACGGCCAGCGAGGCCACTCCGCGCAGCGCGGCACGGCGGGCCGGCCGCCCGCCCAGCGCGGCCGCACCGGCCGCCAGGCCGAACCACAGCAGTCCGTGGTTGGCGCTGCGGGTCAACCGGGGCAGCACCCGCTGGGCCCCCGGCCACTCGCGTGCCGCGATGAGATCGAAGGTCCGACGGTCGAGACGGGTCAGTAGCGATCGCATGGGCCTCCTTGTACCCCGTGGGGCGGGAAACCGTGCTTCGATGCCCCGATGATCCGAAGACGGCAGGACACCGACCTCGACGCCTGTGTGGACGTTCTGGCCCGGGTGCACACCCACAGCGGCTATCCGCACCACTGGCCGCGGGACCCGGCGCGCTGGCTGACCCCCGACGGGCTGACCGCGGCCTGGGTCGCCGAGACGGCCGGCCGGGTCGTCGGACATGTGGCGCTGTGCGGACGCGAGGTCAGCCGGCTCTGCGTCGCCCCCGCCGCCCGGGGCGCGGGCCTCGGCGGCCGGCTGCTGCGGGCCGCCGAGGAGGCGGCTGCCGCCCGCGGACTGCGCCCCGTACTGGAGGTGAAGACCACCGACACCTCGGCCGTCGCCCTCTACGAGCGCCTGGGCTGGGTCCGCCGCGCCACCGAGCGGCAGGACTGGGGCGCGGGCGAGGTGGTGGCCGTGCACCGCTACGAGAGGGCGCGCTCGGACCATTAGGCCGCCGCTGACGTGTCGTCCCCGGGCCCCACCCCAAGGATCTGCAAAGGTGGTCGGGGCCGCCCATCATGTGATGGGCCCACGATCGACCCGCCGTCGTGGAGTGGAGGTACGGATGCAGCGGACCGCCCCGGATCCACGGCCGGATCCGCCGGTGGGCCTGCCGGTCCTCCCGGACCTCGCCGCACACCTCTCCGCGGCCGCCGACCGCACCGAACCCGAACCCCCGGGCGGCGCCGCCCCCCTGCGCAGCGCCGCCTGCGGCTACTGGGCGCGCCGCGGCCTGGCCGCCGACCCCGGTCAGGTGCTCGCCGCACCCGGGCTGGCCGCCCTGCTCCTCACGCTGTACGCCGCGGCCGACGGCGGGGTGGTGCTGCCGCGGCCCTGCTCCGAGGCGTACGCGCCACCCGCCCGGCTGCTCGGGCGGCAGGTGTACCTGGCGCCCGTACCGGCGGAGTCGGGCGGGGTGCCCGACCCGTTCGCGCTGCTGGAGACCGTCCGCCGGGCCCGGATGCACGGGGACGCACCGCGCGTCCTGGTCCTGTCCGTCGCCGACGACCCGACCGGCACCTGCCCGGCCCCCGAACAACTGCACGAGGTCTGCGAGGCGGCGGCCGGGGAGGGGATGTGGGTCCTCAGCGACGAGAGCCGCCGCGATCTGCTGCACGATCCGCATGACACCGTGCTGCTCAGCCCCGCCGAGATACTGCCCGACGAGGTCGTGGTGCTGACCGACCTCGGCGCCACGCTCGTGCCCGCCTCCTGGCCCGCCGCGCTGGCCCGCTTCCCGGCCACCGACCGCGGCGCCGTCCTGCGGGCCGCCGCGCTGGACGCGCTCACCGCGCTCCGTACGCCGCTGCCGGGCCCCGTCGGCTGCGTCGTCACCCACGCACTCGGCGAGCCCGACGTCGTACGCGCCAGAACGGCCGCGGCCGCCCGGGTCTACGGCACGCTCGCCGCGGCCCTGCACCACATCGTCACCGAGGCCGGCGCGGTCTGCCGACCGCCGCGCTCCGGCAGCCACCTCTACGTCGACCTCGAACCGCTGCGCCGCCCCCTCGCCGCCCGCGGCATCGTCGAATCCACCGCCCTGGAGCGGAAGTTGGCCCCCTGGGCGGCGCTGGGCGGGCACCGCTTCGGCGACGACCCCGGCGCCCTGCGGGTACGGCTGGGCGCCGAGGCCCTGCTGGGCGCCGAACGGGAGCTGCGGCAACGCGCCCTGGACGCGCCGGATCCGCTGGACCTCCCGCACATCACCGAGGCGCTGACCGCGCTGTCGCGTGCACTGGCCGCCCTCACGGCCTCCGCGGCGGGCTGATCCGCCCGCCCCGCGAGCGCCGTCCGCGCCCCGACCCGCACCCGCCATGGTTCCGTCCACCGAAAGGGCCCCTCGATGACCGAGCAGACCGAGCGCTCCCTCGCCGAGCAGTCCTCCGACACCGAGCGACTTCCGCACGCCCAGGCCGGCGGCGCCGACGGGGGCGGCGAAGCCGGCGCGGGCAGCGGTACGGACCAGGGCGACGGCGCGGCGGGCGGGGGAGCGGACCGCGGCGGGAGCCCGGCCGCCGACGCGGGCACCGCCACCGCCGAAGCGGCCACCGCCACCGTCACCGCCGACGCGGGCCCCACCGCCGTCGCCACGCCGGTCCTGCCGCACGCCACCCCGCCCCCGCCGGCCGAGCCCCGCCCCCTGGGCGAACCCCGCAGCTGGCCACGGGACTTCACCGACCGGCTGACCGCGCCCCTGCCCGGTGTGCGGGCACTGGCCAGGATCGCCCGGGAGGGCAAGCTGCGCCCGCCTCCCGAGACGCTCCTGGAGATCCAGCGACTGCCCTTCGAACCGGGCCCGATGCCGGCCGCCACGGCCACCACCATCGCCCTCACCTGGGCCGGGCACGCCAGTTGGGTCATCCGGATCGCCGGTCTGACGGTACTGACCGACCCGGTCTGGTCCCGCAAGATCCTCGGCACCCCCGCCCGGGTCACCCCCGTAGGCGTCCGCTGGGAGGACCTGCCACCGGTCGACGCCGTCCTGATCAGCCACAACCACTACGACCACCTCGACGCGCCGACCCTCAAGCGGCTGCCGCGCCACACCCCGCTGCTGCTCCCCGCCGGACTGGCGCGCTGGGCCCGCCGGCGCGGCTTCACCCACGTCACCGACCTGGACTGGTGGGAGGCGGTCGAACTGCCCGCCCCCGGCGGCCCCGTACGCCTGGACTTCGTCCCCGCCCACCACTGGAGCAAGCGGACCCTGACCGACACCTGCCGCTCCCTGTGGGGCGGCTGGCTGCTCACCGCCCCCGACGGGCGGCGGATCCACTTCGCGGGGGACACCGGCTACGGCCACTGGTTCGAGGAGATCGGCCGCCGCTACCCCGGCATCGACCTGGCACTGCTGCCCATCGGCGCCTACGACCCGCGCTGGATGCTCCGCCCCGTGCACACCGACCCGGAGGAGGCGGTGCGCGCCTGCCAGGACCTGGGTGCCCGATCGCTGGTCCCGATGCACTGGTCGACCTTCCTGCTCTCCGGCGAGCCGCCCCTGGAACCGCTGCACCGGGTGCGCGCCGCCTGGGCCGCCACCGGCCGGCCCCGCGAGGAACTGTGGGATCTGCCGGTCGGTGCCTCACGGGTGCTGGCCGAGCGCTGAACGGGCCGTGCGGGCCGGCTCTAGCTGCCCCCGTCCCCGGCCGGTCTGACGCGCCGCCAGAGGGCCGGCACGGCGGCGATGGCCATCGTCAGCGCGACTGCCATCGCCACGCCCTCCCACGGCTCGCTGAACAGCGAACCGCTCAGCAGCCCGATGAGCTGGTACGTCGCCGCCCAGGCCAGACACGCCGGCGCGGCGCCCCGGACGAACCGCCGCAGCGGCATCGCCGCGAGCAGACATGCCAGCATGACCGGGATCCGCCCGGCCGGCACCAGCCGGGACAGCACCAGCACCAGGACCCCGTGCTCGCGCACCTTGTGTTGCGCCAGCTCCAGCCGCTCCGGGGCGGCGCGGGCGCGCAGCCGCGACAGCCAGCGCGAGCCGTTGCGCGAACGACTGCCGCGCGACCCGAGCCAGTACAGCAGCACATCGCCGAGGAACGCGGCGCACGACGCCACCGCGAAGACCATCAGCCAGGAGAACGGCGAGGCGTGGTGGAAGGCGACCACCGCCGCCGAGCTGACCACCGCCCCGGTCGGCACCACCGGCACCAGCGCCCCCAGCATCACCAGCAGGAACAATGAGGGATAGCCCACCGCCTGCTGCGTCGACTCCGGCGGCACACTCCGCAGCAGCTCACCGGCCGATGCCAGCGCGAGCCCCGCCGGCGCCGTCGGCGCGGTCATCGCCCCGCCTTCGGGCGCACCGACTCGCCGTGCCCCAGCCGATGGACCGTCACCTGCGGTGCCATCAGCCTCATGTGGCGCTCGAACTCCAGGCCCGGCGCGTGGAATTCATGCGGCCGCACGGCGTCCAGCCCGATCGGCCAGTACGTGCCGTAGTGCACCGGGACCGCGCAGCTCGGCGCCAGCCGGGCCGCCGCCTGCGCCGCCCGCCGCGCGTCCAGATGGCCCGGTCCGAGGAACGGCCCCCAGCCGCCCACCGGCAGCAGGGCCACATCGCACGGACCGACCTCCTCCGCCAGCTCCTCGAACAGGCCGGTGTCGCCCGCGAAGTACGTACGCGCCTGGCCGTGCACGACATAGCCCAGCGCCGGCACCCGGCGCGGTCCGCAGGGCAGCCGCCGCCCGTCATGCGCCGCGCGCACCGCCCGTACCGTCACCGCACCGGCCCGGCACTCCTCGCCCACCCGCAGCTCGACCACTCGCAGCCGGCGGGCCGCGGCCACCCTGCGCAGCCCCGGTACCGCCGCCATCGCCCCGCGCGGCACCACCAGCGAGGTCCCCGGCGCGAGCCGGGCCAGCGACGCCGGGTGGAGGTGGTCGGCGTGCAGATGCGAGACCAGGACGAGATCGGCCCGCGCGGCCTCGGGCGGCGGCAGCGCGCCCCGGCGGCGCCGCAGATGGGCCAGCCGGCGTACGAAGAGCGGGTCGGTCAGTACCCGCACCCCGGAGTCCTCGACCGTCGCGGTGGCATGCCCCCACCAGGTGACCTCCATCCTCCGATCTTCCACCATCCGGCCGGGAACGACGGGCGCACGCCGCAGATCGGGCATAACTCGTGCATCAGACGCGTGGTAGGACGCTCGGCGGCGGGTCCGCGCAGCCGGCGCGGGCCGGGGCGGGAGGAGGGACGGCGTTGCGGATGCCGCGGTGGAGATCCCTCGGCGGCGCCCTGTTCCGGGTGCTCGCGGTCTGGGCCGTCGCCAGCCTCACCCTGCTCGTGCTCGCCGCACTGCTGCCCGACTTTCAGCTGCAGTCCGCCGGCGGGGACAGCCTCACCCGCACCGCCCTCGCCGCCGCCCTGGGCGCCGGAGCGTTCGGCCTGCTCAGCGCGCTGGTGTGGCCGGTCCTCGTCCGCGCCCTGCTGCTGGTGCCGGCCCTCGTCCTCGGCCTGCTGGTCTTCGTCCTCAACGGCTCGCTGCTGCTGCTCGCGCTCGATCTGATCCCCGCGGGGCAGGGCCGGGCCGCCCCGCAGACCGCGGTGATCGTCGCGGCCGCGATGTCCGCGGCCTCCTCGGCGACCTCCGCCTTCCTCGCCGTACGCAACGACGACGCCTACCACCGCCGGCTGGTGCGGCTCGCCGGCCGCCGGCGCACCCGCGCCGCCCCCCGCCCGGACACCCCCGGCACGCTCTTCCTCCAGCTCGACGGCCTGGGCCACGACCTGCTGCGGGAGGCCACCCGAGGCGAGCGGCCGCTGATGGCGACCGTCGCCCGCTGGATCGGCGACACCCACCACCTCACCCCCTGGCGCACCGACTGGTCCAGCCAGACCGGCGCCAGCCAGCTCGCCATCCTGCACGGCAGCAACGAGGACCTGCCCGCCTTCCGCTGGTACGAGAAGGACACCGGCACCCTCGTCGTCAGCAACCGGCCCAGCAGCGCCGCCGAACTGCAGCGCCGCGCCGTCGAGCGCACCGGCGACGGCGGATTGCTCGCCCACGACGGCGCCAGCCGCGGCAACCTCTTCAGCGGCGGCGCCGACCAGGTCGCGCTGGTGATGTCGGTGGCCGCCCGGCGCGGCCGGCACAACCGCTCCCGGGCCGGATACTTCGCCTACTTCTCCGACCCGGCCAACGCCACCCGCACCGCCGTCTCCTTCGGCGCCGAGGTCGTCCGCGAGATCGTCCAGTCGCTGCGCAGCCGCCTGCGCCGCGAGCTGCCACGGGTCAAGCGCGGCGGCCTCTACCCCGTCATCCGGGCCTTCGCCACCGTCGTCGAGCGCGATGTGGTGGTCGCCGCCGTCATCGGCGACCTGCTCGCCGGCCGCCGTGCCGTCTACGCCGACCTCGTCGGCTACGACGAAGTGGCCCACCACTCCGGGCCCGCACACCGCGACACCCACCAGGTGCTGCGCGGCCTCGACCGGGTCGTCGCGCTGATCGCCAAGGCCGCCCGGCACGCCCCGCGCCCGTACCGCATCGTGCTGCTCTCCGACCACGGGCAGAGCCACGGCCCGACCTTCCTGGAGCGCTACGGGCTGAGCCTGGGCGACCTGGTCCGCGCCGGCTGCGGCCTGCCGGTGCCGCGCCGCGCCGGACGCACCCCGAGCGGGGCCGAGGCCAGGGAAGCCGCCCGCGCCGCCCTCCACCGCCCGGAGGGGGCGCGGGGCGACCGCTCCACCACCCAGCCCGTCGTACTGGCCTCGGGAAACCTGGGGCTGGTGTCCTTCCCGGACGTGCCCGGCCGGATCACCCGCGAGGAGCTGGACCGCCGGCACCCCGCCCTGCTCGGCACCCTCGCCAACCACCCCGGCATCGGCTTCCTGCTGGTCCGCTCCGCCGCGCACGGCCCCGTGGTGCTCGGCCCGGCCGGCGCCGAGCACCACCTCGACACCGGCCGCATCACCGGCCGCGACCCACTGGCCCCCTTCGGCGCCGGCGCGGCCGAGGCCGTACGCCGCACCGCCCGCTTCCCGCACACCGCCGACCTCATGGTCAACTCCGCCTACGACCCGGCGACCGGCGCGGTGCACGCCTTCGAGGAGCAGATCGGCTCACACGGCGGGCTGGGCGGCGCCCAGAGCCACGCCTTCCTCCTCTGGCCCGCCGAACTGACCCCGCCGGCCCCGGAAGGCCGGGCGCTGACCGGTGCCGAAGCGGTGCACCGGGTGCTGCGGCGCTGGCTGCGCGAGGCCGACGGTCCGCAACAGCCGGTCGGCCCCGCCCAGGACACGGCCCGGCGCCGGGCGGCCACCCCCGACGGTGTTCCACCACCGGACCAGGGGTGACCGCTCGCGCGCGCCCTCCCTATGCCTTGCGGAGCCGGTCGAGGATGCCGTCGAGGTCGCGGGTGAACATCTCGGGGCGGATGAAGTGCCCGCCGGGCTGCTCGTGCGACTCGTGCGGGATGCCGGCCTCGTCGAGCTTGGCCCGGAACTCCCGCTGGCCGGCGAGCACCTCGGTCTCGTTGAGCAGGTCGAACGGGTCGACCGGGTTGGGGCTGGTACCGGCGACGAGGAAGATCCGCTTGTCGCGGTAGCGCTCGATGTGCTCGATCGGGTTGTCGGCGCTGACCTTGGCCTCGTCCCACGGCTCGCCGTAGATCGTGCCGCCGGCCAGGTCCAGGGCCGCGGAGGACACATTGGCCCAGTGCGCGACGGCGCCGAGGTCGCGGCGCAGGCTGGGCGGGCCGGAGTGGGCGCTCACCGAGGCGAAGTGGCCGTAGTACTTGGCCGCGTACTTCAGCGCGCCGAAGCCGCCCATGGAGAACCCGGCGACGGCGCGGCCGTCGAACTCGGCGTACGTCCGGAAGTTCGCCTCGACCCACGGCAGCAGCTGGGCGATGTGGAAGGTCTCCCAGTTGCGGGGGCCGGTGTTGGAGCTGACCGGGTTGGAGTACCAGCCCGCGTGACCGCCGTCGGGCATCACGACGATGATCGGCTTGCCGGCGGTCAGATCGCGGATGCCCGCGCGGTCCCAGGTCATGAAGTCCTGGTCGGTACCGCCGCCGTGGAACAGGTACAGGACGGGGTAGGTGCGCCCGCTGGAGTGGTAGTCGTCGGGGAGCAGGACGTTGACGGCGGGTTCCCAGCCGATCGCGTCGGTCGCGAAGCGGTAGTACCACATGCGGGGGTCGTCCTCCCGGCGGTCCACGACGCGCAGCCCGTCGTCGGCCGCACCGGCCGGCGAGGCCGCGGCAAGGACGCTCGCGCCGCCGAGGGCCACTGCCGCGGAGACCCCGCCGACGGCCCTCAAGACACTTCTGCGGGTGGGGCGGTGCTCGCTCAACATGACCTCCAGGTCGGGAAATGACACATACGCACGGCGTGCCGTCGGCCGCCGCGGAGATCCGCCGAGGGAACGGCGCGACGCCCGGCGTGTCGCGGGCGCACCCCGTGCCGCGCCCGGTACCGGCCCGCCTCGCCGCTCCCCCTGCTTCCCCGCGGTCCTCGGTGGTGACTTGCCAACCCTGGCGGGAGACGCTGAAATGCCGATGAAATCGCGGTGATGCCGACGGCGGCGCGGGGGCGGAGGGTTTGGCTGTGGACGGGGGATCCGCCGAGCGGCTTCGGATCGAGGTGCTCGGCCCGGTGCGTGCCTGGCGTGACGGGACGCCGCTGGACCTGGGGCCGATCCGGCGGCAGGCGGTGCTGGCCGCGCTGGTGCTGCGTCCGGGCACGCTGGTCAGCCATGAGCAGCTGCTCGTCGACGTGTGGGGAGCCCAGCCGCCCAAGACCGGGCGCCGGGTACTGCCCAGCTATGTCTACCCGCTGCGCAAGGCGCTCGACGCGGTGGGCACCGGACCGGCGGCGTCGGTCATCCGCGGCGGCCGGGGCGGGTACCGCTTCGTCGGCGACGAGGTACGGCTCGATGTGGCGGAACTGGCCGAACGGCTCGGCGAGGTGCAGCGCGCACGGGCGTCCGACGACCCGGCCACCGCGATGGCCTGCTCCGCCCAGGCGCTCGGCCTGTTCCGGGACGAGCCGCTGGCCGGGCTGCCGGGGCCGTTCGCGCAGGGCGAGCGGGGGCGGCTGGCGCGGCGCCGGCGCGCGCTGCGGCGGGAGAACCTCGAATGCCTGGTCCTGCTCGGCCGCTCCGCCGACGCACTGGACGACCTCGTCGCCATGTCCGCGTCCGATCCCTACGACGAGTCGCTGACCGCGCTGCGGATGCGCGCCCTGTACGGCAGCGGACGCCAGGTCGAGGCGCTGAGCGCCTATCAGGACATGCGCACGCGGCTGCGCGACGAACTCGGGGTCGATCCCGGCGAGGAACTCAGCCGGGCGCACCAGGCGGTGCTGCGCCGGGACGACGCACAGCTCCTCGGCGCGGCGGCGAGCCCGGCCGCCGTGCCGCGCCGACCGCGCCGCGTGGTCAACGAACTGCCGGGCGGCACCGGCCGCCTCATCGGCCGGGAGCGCGAGCTGGCGCTGCTGACCGCGCCCGCGCCGCCCGAATCCGTGTCGGTCGTGGCGGTGGACGGGACCGCCGGCGTCGGCAAGACCGCGCTCGTCGTCCACGCGGCCGGTGCGCTGCGCGCCCACCACCCGGACGGCTGCCTCTTCGTGGACCTCCGTGCGCACAGCACCGGACGGCACAGGATCTCCCCGCAGCGCGTGCTGCGCAGGCTGCTGCGCTCGCTCGGCGCCGCCGACAGCGAGGTGCCCGACGACCTCGACGAGCTGACCGCGGCGTGGCGGGCCGCGACCAGCCCGCTGCGGCTGCTGCTGGTGCTGGACGATGTGCCCGGCGCGCGGCAGATCCGTCCGCTGCTGCCCGCCGGACCGGGCAGCACGGTGCTGGTGGCCGGCCGGCGGCGGCTGGCCGGCCTGGACGCCGATCGGCGGGTCACCCTGGAGCCCCTGGAGACCGGCGAGGGGCTGTCCCTGCTCCGGGACATCGTGGGGGAGCGGCGCGCGGACCGGGAGCCGGCGGCGACCCGTCAACTGGTCCGGCTGTGCGACGGGTTGCCGCTGGCCCTGCGCATCGCCGGGGCGCGACTGCAGACCCGTCCGGCCTGGACGTTGGCGTATCTGGTGGAGCGGATGGCGGGCGACGAGCACCGTCTGGGCGAGCTCAGTGCCGGGGACCGCAGCGTGGAGGCGGCCTTCCGCCTGTCGTACGACCAGCTCACGCCGGAGCAGCAGCTCACCTTCCGCACCCTCGGCCTGTCGCCGACCGTCGAGTTCGACGCGCCGACCTCGGCGGCCATGCTGGACCGGTCACCCCGGGACGCCGAGCGGATCCTGGAGAGCCTCGTCGACGCGAGCCTGGTGCAGCAGCCCCGTCCGGGCCGCTACCGCCTGCACGACCTGGTCCGGGTGCACGCACGGCGGCTCGCGGAGGCCGAGCCCGACGAAGCCGGCGCGGCGCGCACCGCCGCCCTCCGCCTCTACCTGGACGCGGCCCGGACCACCAGCGACTGGGGCCCGGGCGGCTTCCCCACCGGGCCGCAACCCGGCGGGGCGCCGTTCGCGGACTGGAAGGAGGCCGAGGGCTGGCTGGACGCGGCCGGCGCGGAGCTGGCCGATGTCGTCGGGCACGCCGCGGCGCTCGGCGAGGCCGACTACGCCTGCTGGATCGCCGAGGCCCTGAGCGACTACTTCATCCGCCGGGGCCGCTACCACGAGGGCCGGACGGCCCTGGAGAGCGCGCTCGCGCACGCGGACCGGGCCACCGACCGGAGGATGGCCCCCGCGCTGCGCAACTGCCTGGGCATCGCCGACATCTACCAGGGGCGCATCCCCCAAGCGCGGGACCGGTTCGCCGAGGCGCTGGACCTCAGCCGCCGCCGAGCCGAACGGCGCGAAGAGGCCGTGGCCTTGGGCGGGTTGGGGGCCGCCGACCTGAATCTGGGCCGGGCCGAAGAGGCGATTCCCTCGCTGACCGAGGCGGTGGAGCTGGCGGGGCGGCTCGACGACGACTGGCTGGCCGCCATGGGCCTGTCCATCCTCGGGGCCGTCCACCACAGCCGGCAGCGCTCCGAGGAGGCGCTCGACTGCTTCGCCGCCGCCCGTGCCCACGCCGAGTCCAACGGTCGGCCCCGCGTGATCGGGATGGCCGTGGCCAACGCCGCCGGGGTCCACCTCGACCTCGGTCGCTACGGTGCGGCCAAGGCCCTGTACCGTCACGCGGCCGAGCTGGTGCAGCGGGGCGGGGACGTTCTCCTGCACGCGATCGTCCTGACCCGACTGGGCACCGCGGAGCAGGGCGAGGGGAACCTGAGCGCCGCCACGGCCCTGCACCACCAGGCCCTCTCCCGGCACCGGACGCTGTCCCCGCTCACCGAACCCCACTACGACCGGCTGGAGATGGACATCCGCGCCCGATTGGGCCGCGCCTACTCCGCGGCGGGACGCCTCGCCGAGGCACGCGAGCAGTTCCAGACGGCGCTCGCCGTGCCCGGAGCCGGCGAGTACCCCGTCGAGCGTGCGCAGGCGATCGCGGGGCTCGACGAGTGCGACGACCGCTGAAGACCTGGAGCGGTCGGGGTGAGGCTTACTGCCGGGTGCCCGCCGGGCCGAAGATCCTTCGCTCCGAGGTGCCCGTGGCCGGAGCATTACCGGCGATTTTGAAGCGGGCCCCCAGGCAGTGACCATGTGCTATGGCCCGGCGACCTCGGGCACCGGCACGACGAGAGACGCACGATCCATGCACCGCAGCCCTGCCGCTCAGGACCCCGAGACCGGCTCTGACCTGCACAATCAAGCCAAGCAGCCGTTTCGGATGAGCTTGCTGACAGCCACCTGCCTGGTGATGGGCAACATCATCGGCGGCGGCATCTTTCTGCTGCCGGCCTCGGTGGCCCCGTTCGGCACCGTCAGCCTGGTCGCCTTCGGCGTCCTGACCATCGGCGCCGTCGCGCTGGCCCTGGTCTTCGGCCGGCTCGCCGAGCGCCACCCGGACACCGGCGGCCCGTATGTCTATGCGCGTGAGGCGTTCGGCGACTTCGCCGGCTTCCTCTCCGCCTGGTCGTACTGGACCATGACCTGGGTCAGCAACGCGGCCCTCGCGGTCGCCGCCGTCGGCTATGTCCACGTCCTCTTCCCCGGCCGCGCCTCCGCCGGCACCGATCTCCTGGTGGCGCTGGGCGCGCTCTGGCTCCCCGCCATCGCCAACTTCGCCGGCACCCGCTACGTGGGCGCAGTACAGCTGGTCTCCACCGTCCTCAAGTTCGTCCCGCTGCTCTTCATCGCCGTCGTCGGCCTGTTCTTCTTCGACCCGGACAACCTCGGCTCGTTCAACGCCGGCGGCGGCAGCGCGGTCGGCGGGATGTCGGCGGCCGCCGCGATCCTCCTCTACTCGTACGTCGGTGTGGAGTCCGCCGCGATGAGCGCCGGCGAGGTCCGCGACCCGGAGCGGAACGTCGGTCGGGCCACCGTCCTCGGTACCATCGGCGCCGCCGTGGTGTACCTCCTGGGCACCCTCGCCGTCTTCGGCAGCGTCGCGCACGACAAGCTGGTGAACTCCAAGGCACCGTTCTCGGACGCGGTCGACGCGATGTTCGGCGGCCACTGGGGCGGCACGCTCGTCGCCGGCGCGGCCGTCGTCTCGATCATCGGCGCGCTCAACGGCTGGACCCTGATGAGCGCCCAGTCCCCGTACGCCGCCGCCAAGGACGGTCTCTTCCCGGCCGCGTTCCTGACCAAGCGGCGCGGTGTACCGACCTTCGGCGTGCTGGCCGCGGCCGTCCTGGCCAGTGTCCTGACGGTGATCAACTACTTCATCGGCAGCGGCGGCGTCTTCGAGATTCTGGTCCTGATCACCACCTTCTCCGCCACCGTGCCCTATCTCCTCGCGGCCGGCGCGCAGGTCTACTTCCTGCTCACCGGTCGCCGCGACAAGGTCCGCCCGGCCCGCTTCGCCCGGGACCTGACCCTCGCCCTCGTCGCGTTCGGCTTCACCTTCTGGCTCGTCGCCGGGGCCGGTTACGCCGCGATCTACCAGGGCGTGCTGTTCCTCTTCGCCGGCATCCTCGTCTATGCCTGGATGGCGGCCCGCCGTGCGGGACGCCGGGAGGACCAGGCGGGCGCCGCGGCGACGCCGCCCGCCCACCGGCCGCAGCCCGACGCGGTCCCCGAGAAGGTCTCCTGACGGGATCGCCCGTCCGCCCGAGTTGCCGTGGCGGCTCAGGAAGACGCCGAAGGCGCCCTGATGGACGACGAGGAAGACCAGCGCCTTGCCGGGCGACAGCACCAGGAACAGTGCGCACAGATAGAGCGTGATGTGCGCCAGCAGCAGCACCGCCTCCGTCCCCCATGCCGGCAGCGTGGGGGAACGGAGGGCCCGGACGCTCGCCACCCGCAGCCGGAAGCCCTCCAGCGCCAGCAGCGGAAGGGAGAGCCGCCCCATCTGAGGGCGCTCGCCGCACCCTGGCGGGGTGCCGGGGTGCCGGCTCATCCACCAGCCGTACGACATCCCCACGCCGAGGTTGCCGAACAGCCGCCCGCCGATCTCGCTCGGCCGCCGACCGCGGCGCGCCCGCCGTCCCCGGCGCACCCGCCGATCCGCCGTCTCGCGGGTGACCAGCGCGACCTGCCCGGACACCAGCGCCAGCAGCCCGGCCACCGCCGGCTGCCACCAGCTGTCGCCCAGCGTGAAGAACACCGCCCAGCCCCCGGCGAGCGCCGCACCCGCCAGTGACCGCCCAAGCCCCGTCGTCATATCGGCGAGTCTTCCGACCCGGCCCGTGGCCCGACAGCCGGTGCACCCCCCGCACCGAACGGGGGGTTACCGCCACCAAGGGGTGGGGCTGGCCTCAGCCCGGCGTCGTCGGCCCGCGGCGCGGCGCCCGTTCGCCGGGTCCGCCGCCTTTCAGTTCTTGCTGCTCTGCTTCTCCCTGATCGTCGCGATCAGCTGCGACTTCCGCATGCGCGCCGTACCCCTGATGCCGAGTGCCGAGGCCACCTGCTGAAGCTCCGCCAGAACAAGCGAGTTGAGGTTGTCCGGTTGAGCCGTCCGCTCCTCGGGGACGCGCACGGTGGTCCGCTCGTTGAGCGAGCTCAATTGCAGGCGGGGGGACGTCGCGGACCAGACCGCCTCAGCCGCCTGACCCAGGACGTATTCGATCTCGCTCTGACTCATATCGGCGATGTTCTCGCGGAGGGTCTTCAGCTTCTTGAGGGCGTAGCGCAGCGCGAAATCCTCGCGCTCGGTCTCTTTCCGCCCCTGCGCGATACGGTTCAGGTCCACCGCGATATGGCGTTGGATCCGCGCGATCTCCTCGACGCTGGTCACCATCTCGGCCACGCTCCGCTCCACGGGGCTGCCCACTTGCATGGACTGCACGTCGAGGGTGGTGGAGATCGGGCTCTCCGAATTGCCGCTGTTCAACGCCTGTTTCAGATGCGTGACGATCTGCTGCCGGCAGTTGTCGGCACTGCGCAGATCGGTGTGCTCGAAGAGGATGACCCGCATCTGGGCGATGTCGAACGGCAGGTCGCAGGCCTTGTCCGCGATCAGCGCCACCGGCAGCTTGGCGGTGTGCCGCACCGCCAGCTCGTAGAAGACGTTGGGGTTGAGCCCCGTGAGGTCAGCCACCGCCACCTTCGCCCGCAGAATATGGTCCAGGACCTGCAGATTGATCTGCCCGGGCTCGGCGATCTGATCTCCTCTGACCGCCGTGAGACCTATCTCCTGTGCGGCTCGCTGCACGATGAATTCAAGAATGCCGTCGGAGCGGTTGCGGATGTCCGAACCCTCTTCCCCGATGGGGGCGATGAAGAAGCATTCCTGATCAGGTTCCGGAAGGCTGGAAGCTGCCAAGCTGATCTCCGAAGTGCCGGGTGAAGCAAAGCTGATCGGCCGTCAGCGCCGATTATATGGTCTGCGTCTCACTCCGACGGCCGGGCGAGGGATCCGCGGCACCCGGCGGAAGCGTCCGCCCCGTGACAGGCTGGAGCCGTGAGGAAGTCGCCCTACCGCGCGAGGAGAACACCGTGAACGCTCGGCCCGCACCGCTCAGCGCCCAGGCGATCGAGGACCGCCTCGCGGAGCTGCCCGGCTGGTCCGTCGAGGACGACCTGCTGCGCCGGAGCTACTCCTTCCCAGGGCATCTGCCGGCCGCCGTGATGGTCGTCCATATCGCCCGGATCCAGCAGGAGTTGGACCACCACGCCGAGCTGACCCTGGGCTACGACCGGCTCGCCGTCGCGGTGAACACCCACAGCGCCGGCGGCCGGATCACCCAGCTGGACTTCGACCTCGCCCGGAGGATCGAGGAGGTCGCCCCGGCCCACGGCGCCCGCTGACCGGCGTGTGGCGGGTCAGTCGCCCGAGCGCGGCCTGACCACCCGGCCCGCGCGCGCCAGCTCCACGTTGAACTGGGCGCCGCACAGCAGCGACAGGTGGGAGAACCACAGCCAGATCAGGAACACCACCGGTCCGGCCAGCGAGCCGTAGAGCCGGTTGAAGGTGCCGACGTACGAGGCGTAGAGCGCGAAGCCCGCGGACGACACCAGCCACAGCAGCACCGCGACCACACCACCGGGCGCCGCCCGCCGCACCCCGCGCGAGCTGGGCGGACCGGAGCGGAACAGCACCATCGCCAGCACCGTGGCCAACACCAGCAGCAGCGGCCACTTCAGCAGGTTCCAGGTGGCCTCGCCCGCCTCACCGAACCCGAGCGCCCGGCCCACGGCGGTCGCGATCGGCCCGCTCACCAGGAGCGCCACCGCACTGCTGATCAGCAGTGCCATCAGCAGCAGCGCCGTCACCAGGATCCGCGGCGCCTTGCGCCACGGCGGCCGGTCGTCCTTCGTCCGGTGCATGGCGTGCAGCGCCCGGCGGAACACGGCCAGATAACTGCACGACGACCACAGGGCGCTGGCCAGGGCGCCGCCCACCACCACCCACGCCGCGGTGCGCTGATGCGCCATGCCGACCAGCGCCCGGCGGACGGTCGGACCCGATTCGGCCGGGGCGATGGCGCTGATCTGGTTGATGAGTTGCTCGGTGGCCGCCGGGTCGGCGAGCCCGATCAGCGAGACCGTGACGATCAGCGACGGCAGCAGCGCCAGCACCGAGTAGTACGTCAGGCTCGCCGCCCAGTCCGTCAGATCGTCGTGCCAGACGGACAGCGGCGTACGGCGCAGCGCGGTACGGCACTGGGCCCAGGTGGGCCGGGCGGGCGGCGGCTTCGGCCCGGCGGCGCCGAGCGCGCGGTCCAGCAGCGTCCGGTTCATCCCCCGGCGCGTACCGCTGTCGCCCATGTCGTCCGTCCTCTCGTCGTCACGTCCTGCATCATCCCCCGCGCCAGGACTGTCCGGAGACGGCCGGGCGGCCACCGCCCGCCCGGGGTGGCATCGCGTCCGGCGGTGGGCACCCCTCACGGTCCCGGTCCGCACCGCCCCCCGTCAGCTCTCCGCGGCCACGTCCCCCGTATGGACGATCGTCCGGCGGCCCGCCCGCTCACGCGAAGGGCAGCACCTGCCACGGCGAGGACGGGTCCTGCGTGAGCACACGGTGGAGGTGCGCCGCCTCGGCGTACTGCGGGCCGAACCATCCGTGGTCGAAGGCCAGCATCCGGCCCAGCAGATAGCCCGCGGCGAACTCCGCCCACGAGCCGTAGACCTCCCCGGCCCGCGCGCCGACCCGCTGCACCGCCTGCTCGGCCTGCGGCGGCGCGCACAGCCGGGCGCCCAGGCCCCAGCGGACGAGGTTGACGGCGTGCACGAGATCCAGCGCGAGCAGGGACACCACCCGGCCGTCGGCCGGCAGCAGCCCGTCCGCGCGGAACCGCTCCTCGTACCGGGCGACGAGTTCGGGGAGCTCCGGCGCCTCGTCGGTGCCCTCGTTCTCCCTCTCCGGGTCCGCCGCCGCCCGCGCGCGCAGCGCCTGTTCGGTGTCGGCCGGCACGAACTGCCCGGCCAGGAGCTGGTCCAGCCGCTGCTGCCAGCCGGCGGGGTCGGTCACCGACCACTGGTCGTTCAGCGTCTGGGCGTCCGAAGCGTGGTCGAGGAAGGCCGTACCGAGCTCGTTCCACGGCACGCTGTGGTGCACCGCGAGCGGCGCGCCGCAGGCCAGCCCCTGCGCGACCGGGCCGTGCAGCGGCCCCCCGAAGTGGGTGACGAGCAGACCGCCGGGCCGCACCCCGAGCTGGGCGCGCAGCCGCAGCCACCCGGCGCGCGCCTGGGGGACGGCGGCCAGATACGCCGCGCACGGCGTGCCCGGGTTGATCGCCAGCCGCCATTTGTCGTTCGGCCAGTCGTGCGCCAGCTCCTCCAGCGAGACCCGGTCGAAGAACTGCTGCGGCTGCCACGGCGGCAGCATGCCGCGGGTCAGGACGGGAATGCACCTGCCGCCCGTCACCGGGTCGTCGTAGACGGGCAGCGGGTCCTGCCCCGGCTGCGGCGCCGCCAAATACAGGTCCTCGCCGACGACCGCGGCGACCTGGCCGTCCACATCACCACGCGCCGTCGCTTCGCACAGCCGCCGCTCGGTATCCGTCGGCGGCATCCATCCCGGAGTAGCCACAGGCCAAGACCCTACGATCACCTCCCGGCCCGCCGGAACCTGGGGTTGCCGGGACGTCAGAGGAGATTGCACCGGAGTCACCCGTAGCGGAGGCTCGTTGTCATGACCGACCACGACCGCACCGGACCCGGGCACCACCACGCCCGCCATGACAGCGCGCAGATCGACTGGGAGGCGCTCGGCCCGATCCTCGAACGGGGCGCCGAACTGCACACACCGCTCCACCAGCAGATCGCGGCCTGGCTGCGGGAGCTGCTCACGGGCGTGGCCGGCACCGGCCCCGACGGGGTGCGCCGGGTGCTCGACATCGGCAGCGGGCCCGGCGTCGTCAGCTGTCTGCTGGCCCAGGCCTTCCCGGCGGCCGAGGTGGTTGCGGTGGACGCGGCCGAGGCGCTGCTGGAGCGGGCCCGCGCCCGGGCCGGCCGCCTCGGGCTCGGCGACCGGATCCACACCCATCACGCCGAGGTCCCCGACGGGCTGGACGCCCTCGGCGGCGCCGACCTGATCTGGTCGAGCAAGGCCCTGCACCACGTCGGCGACCAGCGCGCCGCGGTCGCCGCCCTCGCCGGCCATCTGCGGCCCGGCGGACTGCTCGCCGTCTGCGAGGGCGGCCTCGCCCCGCGCTACCTGCCGCGCGACATCGGCGTCGGCCGCCCGGGGCTGCAGTCCCGGCTCGACGCGGCCGGCGAGGAGTGGTTCACCACGATGCGGACGGCGCTGCCCGAGGCCGCCGACGACATCGAGGACTGGCCCGCCTTCCTCGCCGACGCGGGCCTGCGCGCCCCGCGCACCCGCAGCTTCCTGCTGGACCTTGCGGCCCCGCTCTCCGCCGAGGCCCGCGGATACGTCCAGACCCGTCTGACCCGCTCCGTCGACCTCTACGGCGACCGCCTCGACCCGGACGACCGCACCACCCTCGCCCGCCTCACCGACCCCGACGACCCGGCCGGCGTCACCCGCCGCCCCGACGTCTTCCTGCTGTCCGCGCAGACCGTGCACACGGCCTGCGCGCGGTAGGCCGGATCGCCGGACCGCCTCGCCCCTCGGCTCCCCGGCCGGGCAGTACGCCGGCCGGGGAGCCGAGGAGGACGGAACGGGAAGTCAGGGGCGCGGCGACGTCATCCCTACTCCATCGGCTTGGGGGTGATCACGGCGAAGGTGGCGCCCTGTGGATCGGTCACCACGGCCATCCGTCCGGCCATCATGTCGAACGGCTCCTGGAGAGCCGCGCCGCCGGCCGCGGTCACCTTGCCGACGGTCTCGTCGGCGTCCGCCACCGAGAAGTACGCCAGCCAGTGCGACGGCGTGTCGGGCGGCATCTGCTCGGACATCGGCTGCATACCGCCCACCGGGCGGTCGCCCACCTTGAGCGCGTAGTAGTTCTCGGCGCCCTCCATCTCCATGGCGGTGCTCTCGATGCCGAAGGAGGACTGGTAGAAGGCAGCGGCGGCGGAGCGGTCGGTGGTGTTGAGCTCGTTCCAGATCAGTGCGCCGTGCTCGTTGACGATGCCGGCGCCGGGGAAGTCCACCGCCTGCCAGACGCCGAACACCGCGCCCGTCGGGTCGGCGGCGATACACATCCGGCCGAGCGTCATCACGTCCATGACCGGCATCAGGATCGTGCCGCCGGCGCTGCTCACGGCCCCGGCGGTGGCGTCCGCGTCCGTCGCCGCCAGATACGTGGTCCATACGGTGGGCGGCGGGGGCTGGCCGCCCATCGCCATCGCGGCCATGATGCCGGCCACCGGCTTGCCGTTCAGCTCGCACACGGCATAGCCGCCGGTCTCGGCCGGCCCGATCGCCCCGGTCCACCCGAAGACGCTGGAGTAGAAGTCGATGGCGGCTTGCTGGTCCGGGGCCGCGAGATCGACCCAGCAGGGGGTCCCGGGCTGATAGGCGGAGGTGACTTCGGGCATCGTGGCCTCCTCGGTGGGGGCGCCTGCCGCGTCCGTGCGGCGGGGAGGGAAGCAGGACGGCGCGCCGCGCGTCGTAGGCCCCGCCGGCGCGCGGCGGCGACACGTGGCGCTCCCCTCCACACTTCCCGCCGTCCGCCGAGCCCGCCACTCGGGTATGCGACGGCGCCGTCCGTAAGAGCGGACGGCGCCGTGGCGCGTGGCAGCTAGGGCCTGTGTCGAGGCCGTCAGGCCATGTCGAACGTGGCCGGGTCCGGGCCGAGGCGGTTGCCGGTGTCCAGACCGGTGAGGGTGGCCAGATCCGCGTCGTCCAGCGCGAAGTCGAAGACGTCGATGTTCTCGGCGATGCGCGAGGGCGTGACGGACTTCGGGATGACCACGTTGCCGAGCTGGACGTGCCAGCGCAGCACCACCTGGGCGGGGGTCTTGCCGTGCTTCGCGGCGAGCCGGGCGATCGTCGGGTCCTGCAGGAGGCCCCTGCCCTGGCCCAGCGGCGACCAGGCCTCGGTGGCGATGCCGTGCCGGGCGTGGACGGCGCGGGACTCGGCCTGCTGGAACTGCGGGTGCAGCTCGATCTGGTTGACGGCGGGCACGACGGAGGTCTCGCCCAGCAGCCGCTCCAGATGGGCGGGCTGGAAGTTCGAGACACCGATGGCCTTGGCGCGGCCGTCCGCGTAGATCTTCTCCAGGGCCTTGTACGTGTCGACGTACGCGTCCCGGGCCGGCAGCGGCCAGTGGATCAGATAGAGGTCCACGTACTCCAGGCCGAGCTTGGCCAGGGAGGCGTCGAAGGCGCGGAGCGTGGAGTCGTAGCCCTGCTCGGAGTTCCACAGCTTGGTCGTCACGAACAGCTCGTCGCGGGGGAGACCGGAGGCGGAAAGCGCCTTGCCGGTGCCCTCTTCGTTGCCGTAGATCGCGGCGGTGTCGATGCTGCGGTATCCGGCGTCCAGGGCGTGGCCGACGGCCGTGGCCGCCTCGTCGTCGGGGACCTGCCAGACACCGAAGCCGAGCTGGGGCATCGCGATGCCGTTGTTGAGCGTGATGGACGGAACCTTGCTCACGGGGGGATCGATCCTTACGTATACGTTCTTGTTGCAGGTCGTTCAACGATCATCCGCCGCTGTGCATTCCCTCGCATGTCGGTGGTGAGTTCGCCGAGCGTGAAGGCACCGGCGCAGAGCACCGTCAGCCCGGCGCACAGTTCCAGGGCGCCGACCAGGCCGGGAAGCCCACCGGAGACGGCGGGCGCGCCGGGGGAGAGGCCGTCGGTCACCGCCTGCACCAGCCACATACAGCCCCCGCAGGCGAACGCCGCGCCGCCGCCGGTCCAGGCCGCCGCGAGCGGCCAGCGCACCCGCAGCCCGGGCATCAGACGGGGGAAGACCAGCAGCAGCAGTCCGGCGGCGGCGAGGAGCGAGAGCAGGCCCTGCGACCAGTTCGAAGCCGAGCTGATCACGGTCCCCGCGGCCGCCTCGGCGGCGTCCATGCCCAGCGTCGAGCCCGTGCCCCACAGCACGTTGAGGCAGCCCAGCGCCGCCAGCAGGACCGCGGCCGGTGCGAGGAAGATCCGCTGCACGGTCCGGGTACCGGTGTCCGCGAGGTCGCCCAGAGGGCTGCGCAGCAGACCGCCCCAGCGCTGGTGGGCGTACACCGCGAAGGCGCCGAGCAGGGTGACGCCCTCGACGAGGAAGCCGCCGTAGACCACGCCGAAGACCCAGGGGGCGATGAAGTCGTCGGAGCCCATCGGGTTGCGGCCGCCGGTGATCAGGCCGGCGAGGCTGCCGCCCACGACGCCGGTCATCAGCGGGACGAGCAGCCCGGAGGCCATCCACAGCGGCAGGAGCAGCAGCCATGCCGGGGCGCGTAGGCCGGCCGGGCGGGTGAGGGTGTGAGCCACCACCGCCGCGATCGCATCGAGCAGGAAGGTGAAGGCGTTGGCCGCGACCCAGACGGCGCGGCCGATGCGGTGCGGATCGCCGACACCGACGTCGAAGCCCAGCAGCCACAGCAGCTTGAGGGCGAGGTACGGGGTGCAGGCCAGGACGGCTGTCCGGCCCAGGAGCGTGAGGCGGCGAGAGGACATGCAACCGAGTCTGCTGAGCGCCGGTGCGGTCGGCGTCGGGCCCGCGGACGATCCGGCTCCGCCGTACGGCGGAGGTGCGGTGTGCGGTTACGGACGGGGCACGGCGGCCCGCCGCCCCGTCACGTCCCGTACAGCGCGTCCACCTCCGCCGAGTACGCCGTCTCGATCGCCTTGCGCTTGAGCTTCAGCGACGGCGTCAGCAGCCCGTGTTCCTCGCTGAACTGGTTGGCCAGTATCCGGAACGTACGGATCGACTCGGCCTGTGAGACCAGGGTGTTGGCGGCGACGACGGCGCGCCGGATCTCGGTCTCCAGGTCCGGGTCGCGCACCAGATCCGTCGGCGGCATCTCCGGCTTGCCGCGCATGGCCAGCCAGTGCGCGACCGCCTCCGGGTCCAGCGTCACCAGCGCGGCGATGAACGGCCGGTCGTTGCCGACGACGATGCACTGGGCGACCAGCGGATGTGCCCGTACCCGCTCCTCCAGGCCCACCGGCGAGACCGTCTTGCCGCCGGAGGTGACCAGGACCTCCTTCTTCCGCCCGGTGATGGTCAGATAGCCGTCCTCGTCGAGGGCGCCCAGGTCACCGGTGGAGAACCAGCCGTCGTGCAGCACCGCGTCGGTCGCCTTGGGGTCGTTGTGGTAGCCCTGGAAGACCTGGCCGCCGTACAGCCAGATCTCGCCGTCCTCCGCGATGTGCACGGTGGTGCCGGGGATGGGGGTGCCGACGGAGCCGAAGCGGGTCCGCTCGGGAGGGTTGG
Source organism: Streptomyces sirii (assembly GCF_045690365.1). Classification (NCBI taxonomy): domain Bacteria; kingdom Bacillati; phylum Actinomycetota; class Actinomycetes; order Kitasatosporales; family Streptomycetaceae; genus Streptomyces; species Streptomyces sirii. The sequence continues at coordinate 7,462,001 of NZ_CP147982.1, forward strand.
CGGTGGCGGCCGCGGTGCTCTCCGTCAGGCCGTAGCCCTCGAAGATCCGCACTCCGGCGCCGGCGAAGAACAGCCCCAACCGGCGCTCCATCGCGCTGCCGCCGGACATGGCGTACCGCATCCGGCCGCCCATGGCCGTACGGACCTTGCTGTAGACGAGCTTGTCGAAGAGCTGATGCTGCATCCGCAGCGCGGCGCTGGGGCCGGAGCCGGTGCCGAACGCCTTGTGCTCCTGCGCCTCGGCATAGCGCACCGCGATGTCGACGGCCTTGTCGAAGGGGCCTTCCTTGCCGTCCGTCTCCGCCTGCCGCCGGGCCGCGGCGAAGACCTTCTCGAAGATGTAGGGCACGGCGAGGATGAAGGTGGGCCGGAAGGCCTGCAGGTCGGGCAGGAGCGCCCGGGCCGCCAGCTCGGGTTGGTGGCCCAGCTTGACCCGGCCGCGGACCGCGGCGACCTGCACCATCCGCCCGAAGACGTGCGCCAGCGGCAGGAACAGCAGCGTCGCGGCCTCGTCGCCCCCCTTCGAGGTGAAGACGGTCTCGTAGCGCATGACGATGTTGTCGGCCTCGGCCATGAAGTTGGCGTGGGTGATGACACAGCCCTTGGGGCGGCCGGTCGTGCCCGAGGTGTAGATGATCGTCGCGATGGCATCGGGGGTGACGGCCATCCGGTGCCGGTGCACCACGTCGTCCTCGATGTGCGCACCGGCCGCGGTCAGCTCGGCCACCGGGTCGGCGTCCAGCTGCCACAGCTTGCGCAGCTGCGGGAGTCGGTCGATGACCGAGCCGACGGTCATCGCGTGGTCCTCGTGCTCGACCAGGCACGCCGAGACGCCCGCGTTGTGCAGCATCCAGAAGACCTGCTCGGCCGAGGACGTCGGATACAGCGGTACGGACTGCGCGCCGATCGACCACAGCGCGAAGTCGAACAGGGTCCACTCATAGCGCGTACGGGACATGATCCCGACGCGGTCACCGAACCGGACGCCCTGCGCGAGCAGGCCCTTGGCCAGCGCGATGACCTCGTCCCGGAACTGTCCGGAGGTGACGTCCTGCCAGTTCCCCGCGTCGTCCTTACGCCCGAGAGCGATGTGTCCGGGGTCGGCCTCGGCGTGGTCGTAGACGGCATCCGCCAGCCCGCCGACCCGGGGCGCGGTCGCCAAAGGCGGGACGGTGAACTCGCGCAATGACCCAGCTCCTCGTGGTGTTGCTCACAAGGCCGCGACCGTACCCCACGGGGACGGCATCCGGCAGGGCCGTACCACGGCGTGAACGCGCCCCCACCGGAACTGGCCAAGCGACGAAATCGGGCTACTTCGAAGAAAAATGGACATGATCCCAGTACTTCGACGCCGTACGATCACGACGCCGGGACCATATCTGCACCAAATCTCTGCACGTGCCGCCTGGTCGTACGCTTGATCATCCGACCCGCCCGGAACGGACCCGCGGCTACGGGAGCTGCAGTCGGTCACCGCCCGCGAGGATCGCGTCCGCCAGCGCCTCCGCCGGGCCCCGCGCCGCGCGGTCGCGCTCGCCGTGCAGGAGGACGAAGTCGACCCCGCCCAGATCCGGCAGTCCGGCACGTGGCGAGATCTGGACCAGACCAGGCGGGATCATGCCTCTGGTATGTGCCATAACACCCAGACCCGCCCTGGTTGCGGCGATCAGTCCGTTCAGGCTTCCGCTGGTGCAGGCGATCCGCCACTGCCGGCCCTGTCGCTCCAGCGCCTCCAGCGCACGGGCCCGGGTCACCGCCGGCGGCGGATAGACGACCAGCGGGACCGGACGCTCCGGATCCAGCCGCAGCCGCTCGGTGCCCACCCACACGAGCCGGTCGCGCCACACCAGGCGCCCGCGCGAGTCCTCCGGGCGCCGCTTGGCGAGGACGAGATCGAGCCGCCCGGCCGCCAGCAGCGCGTGCAGGGTCCCCGACAGCTCGACGGTCAGCTCCAGATCGACCTCGGGGTGCTCCCGGCGGAACCCTTCGAGCACCTCCGGCATCCGGGTCAGCACGAAGTCCTCGGAGGCGCCGAAGCGGAGTCGGCCGCGCAGCCTGGTACCCGCGAAGAAGCCGGCGGCCCGCTCGTTGGCCTCCAGGATCGTGCGGGCGAAGCCGAGCATCGCCTCGCCGTCCTCGGTCAGCTCCACACCGTGGGTGTCGCGTGCGAACAGCCGCCGGCCGGCGGCCTCCTCCAGCTTCCGTACGTGCTGGCTCACGGTCGACTGCCGCAGCCCCAGCCGGTGCGCGGCCTGCGTGAAGCTCAGCGTCTGTGCCACGGCCAGAAAGGTGCGCAGCTGCGCGGGCTCGAACATGGCCCCTCCGGTGCTCATCATGCTCTGCGATAACAGTCACCACGGTAAGAGGGGTTCCCGATCGCCGCAGCGACCGGCACGCTGGAGCGGGCGCCGTCCACGCCGCCGCCCGTGAGCCGCCTGCCGACCGAAGAGAGACCATGCGCCGCCCCTCCCTCAAGCCGCCCTCCTGGCTGCCCGTGGACGGTTACCTCCTCGCCCTGGTGGGCACCGTCGCACTGGCCGCGCTGCTGCCCGCCCGCGGAGCGGCCGCCACCGTCGCCGACGGCGCCTCCACCGGAGCCGTCGCGCTGCTGTTCTTCCTCTACGGCGCCCGGCTCTCCACCCGCGAGGCGATGGACGGACTGCGCCACTGGCGGCTCCACCTCACCGTCCTGGCCGCCACCTTCGTGATCTTCCCGGTGCTCGGCCTGGCCGCCCGCGGCCTGGCCCCGTACGTCCTGCCGCCGACCCTCTACACCGGGCTGCTGTTCCTGTGCCTGGTGCCCTCCACGGTCCAGTCCTCGATCGCCTTCACCTCCCTCGCCCGCGGCAACGTCGCGGCGGCGATCTGCGCCGGCTCGTTCTCCAGCCTCGCCGGCATCGTCGTCACACCGCTGCTGGCGGGTCTCGTGCTGCACGGGGACGGCGGCGGCTTCTCCGCCGACTCGTTGCTGTCGATCGTCGGCCGGCTGCTGCTCCCGTTCGCCGCCGGGCAGGTGCTGCGCCGCTGGTGGAGCCGGCGGGGCCGGACGCGGCGCGCCGGGCAGGACGCCGGCGGGCGACCGGACGGCGACTTCCTCGCCCGCCACAAGAAGGTCCTCGGCTATGTGGACCGCGGTTCGATACTTCTGGTGGTCTACGCCGCGTTCAGCGCCGGTGTGGTCCAGGGCATCTGGCACCAGGTCTCCTGGCTGCGGCTGCTGTGCCTGCTGGGCGTGGAGGCCGTGCTGCTCGCGCTGATGCTGACTCTCACCTCGTACGGCGCGAAGCGGCTCGGCTTCCCCCGTGCGGACCGCATCGCCATCACCTTCGCCGGCTCCAAGAAGAGCCTGGCCGCGGGCCTCCCCATGGCCAGCGTCCTCTTCGGTGCCCAGGCGGGCCTGATGGTCCTTCCGCTGATGCTGTTCCACCAGATGCAGCTGATGGTGTGCGCGGTGCTGGCCAGGCGGTATGCGGCCGGTGTGGAGCAGGAGCAGGAGCCGCGGCGGGAGGCCAGTCCCGCCGCGGCGGCGGTCGGAGACGGGTACTACCGGCCCGGTCCGCGTACCCGGTCCAGCGACAGCCCCAGCACCAGCGGCGCGGGCACCGAGGCGTCGTCCGTGCGCACCGCGGACAGCTCGGCGTCGGTCAGCGCCCGCCGGTAGACCCGTACGGCGTCCAGCGCACCGGTGAACTGGGCGCGGGCGTCCGGCCGCTGGCCGAGGTGGACGCCGAAGACCGACCCGCGGCTGACCGAGCCCGGGACGTCGGCCACCACGCTGGTCTCGGTGCCGTCCACGGTGAGCAGCAGCCGGCCGCCGGTGCGGCGCAGGGCCAGATGGTGCCAGTCGCCGTCGTTGTAGGCCGCCGCGGTCGCGGCCTGGGCGGTGGCGGGCGGCGAGGCGCCGTCGACGGCGGTGACGCGGGCCAGCAGCCGGCCGTTGCGGGGGTCTCCGGTCAGCGCGACCTGTGGGCTCCTGGTGCCCACGCCGCCCATCCACAGCAGCGGCTGCTCGCCGGTCCGGGCGTCGTAGCGGAACCACAGGCTGCAGGTGAAGTCGTGGGTGCCCAGGGGCAAGGAGCTGCGGAACGGCAGCCGTACGGCGTCGTCCTTGCCGTCGAAGGAGAGGGCCTGGCCGAACCGGCCGCCGGTGGTGCTCGCACCGCCGAGGACGAGGGCCGGCCGGGCGCCCAGGGCGGCGTCACGGGTGGTGGGGTCCGGGGCGCGGCGCGGGCCGAGCCAGTCCTCGGTGAAGCGGACGAAGCGGATCTCGTCCCGGGCGTCGACCGCCCCGCCCTCGTACATCAGGCCGGTGACGTCGGGTGAGACGGCGACCAGGTCCGAGTAGCCGGACCAGTCGGTGGTGACCCGGGCGCCCCGGTCGACGCCCTCCCAGGTGCGGCCCTCGTCCCAGGAGGAGCGGATGGTCATGGTCCGGCGCCGGTCGGGATCGGCGGGGGCCGCGAACAGGGTGCGGCTGCGGCCGTCCCGCGGATGCGGCAGGCGCAGCGCCGAGCCCTGCACCATGGGGGAGTAGAGGTCGGGCAGGGCGCGGAACGGCGCGGTGAAGGAGTCGCCGCCGTCACGGCTGACCGCGGCGTCGCGATGGCCCAGGTCGGTGCCGTCCTGTTCACGGCCGTTGACGTAGATCGAACCGTCGGAGCGCTCCAGGAGCGTCATCTCCGAGGGCTTCTGGCGGAACGTTCCGTCCGCCGCGATGGGCCAGGTGTCCAGCGCGCCGACCTTCCAGGTGGCGCCGCCGTCGTCGCTGTGGATCAGCGCGGCGTGGTTGGCGGTGACCCGGTTGTCCGCGTAGCTCTCGGAGTTCATGCCGAAGACCAGCCGGCCGCTGTGCCGTCCGCGGGTGAGCTGGATGCCGTGCACGGGTCCGGTGGCGTACCAGGAGTTCCACTGCGGGGGGCGGATGCTCGGGGTCAGGTCCCGGGGCGCGGACCAGGTCGCGCCGTCGTCGTCGCTGTACTGGAGGTGCGGGGTGCGGTCGCAGGGGACATCGCAGCTGAGGCCGTCGTCGCGGCCCTTGTTGTAGGTCTCGGCGAGGACGATCCGGCCGGTGCGGCGGTCGACGAGGGGGGCGGGGTTGCCGTGGGTGTCTCCGCCGCCCTGGTTGACGACCTGGAGCGGGCCCCAGGTGCGGCCGCCGTCGGTGGAGCGCTTGAGGACCAGGTCGATGTCGCCGGAGTCGCCGCAGTCGTGCCGGCGGCCCTCGGCGAAGGCGAGCAGGGTGCCGCGCGCGGACTGCACGACGGCTGGTATCCGGAAGCAGAAGTAGCCCCGTTCCTGGGAGGCCTTGAACAGGATCTGCTGCTCGAAACCGCCCGCGGGCAACGGCGCCGTGGCCGACGTGCCGCCGCCCGACGTCTCGTCAGGAACGGCGAGTGCGGGGGCGGTCGGCAGTAGCGCGAGGGCCGAGGCCGCCAGTACGGCGAGCGTGGCGAAGGCGCGGCGGTGCCGGGGTCTACGGCGGGGGCTGGGGTGTGCGCGGAGAACTGACGTCATGGTCCGGCCTGCCCTTCGACGGATCGGCGGTCGGGTCATCAGGACATCCCACGTCCTATGTGCATCCCTGACGGAAGCTACTGCCGCGTGCGGACCGCGACAAGGAGCCTGCATCGGTTCTCGGCGCCGCAGCCGGAATTCACTCACCCGGCCCGCAGGCACTGCGCCGGGTGCGCCGGGTGCGCCGCGTGAGTCGGGTGTGCCAGGTGTGCCGCAGGGCCGGGGCGTACGGCACACACGGTCCGCCCCCGCGGTGCGTCACGGCCGCAGCACCACCTTGCCGAGATTGGCCCTGGCCTCGATGATCTCGTGCGCCTCGGCGGCCTCGGCCAGCGGCAGTTCGGCGTGCACGGTGGCTCGCAGTCGGCCGGACCGCGCCAGCTCCCACAGTTGCACGCGGTGCTGCTCGTACAGCTCCCGGTGGACGGCGGCGAACCGACGCATCGTCAGTCCGGTGACCGTCTTGGAGCCGGCCAGCAGTTCGTACGCCGGGACCGTGCCGCCGCCGGAGTTGAAGAAGACCAGCCGGCCGCCCTCCGCCAGGGCGGCCAGCGCCCGCGGCAGCACCTCCCCGCCGACGCCGTCCAGGACGATGTCCACCGGCTCGCCCCAGGACTCCTGGTCGTAGGTCACCACCTCGTCGGCCCCGAGCCCTTTGAGGAACTCCGCCTTGGCGACCGAGCCGACCGCGGCGACCACCCGCGGCACCCCTTGGAGCTTGGCCAGTTGGACGGCGAGGTGCCCGGTGCCGCTGGCCGCGCCGGTGATCAGTACGGATTCGGCGCCCCGCGGTGCGGCGGTGCTGAGCGCGGCGAGCGCGACATGCCCGCTGCGCACCAGCGCCACCGCCTCCACGGCGCTCGCTCCCTCGGGTATCCGGCTCGCCAGGAAGGCCGGCGCGAGGGCGAATTCGGTGTACGAACCGGTGAGGGTGAGCGAGGTGACGCGGTCGCCGACGGCGAAGCCGGTGATGTCCGGACCGAGCGCGACGACCTCGCCGGCGATCTCCCCACCGGGCGTACCGGGGAGCGGATCGCCGCCGCCCTTGCCGTCGCCGCGCAGCCGCCGTACGCATGGCAGCGTCACCCCGATCGCCTCGGTGCGCACCAGGAGTTCACCGGGACCCGGCACCGGCGCCTCGGCCTCCTCGACGCGCAGGACTTCCGGACCGCCATAGGCATGGAATCGGACTCGGCGCATGGGCCGCCACCTCCGTGAAGGTCGGGTGGGCCGGCGGGCGCCGGCCGTTTCATTGGGTCCCCCAACAGTAAATGAATCCGTTGGGGAAGCCAATGAATTTCCGCAACTTTTCATAGGGCGGCCCAATGGATTCTCGATACCCTGGCCCCATGGCCGACACCTCTTACGCCCCCAGCCGTATCCGCGCGCTCCCCAGCTGGCTCCTGGGCCGCGCCGCCGCCCGCGGCCACCGCCTGGTCGCCGAGGCCCTCGCCGCCGAGGGCATGCGGATGATGCATCACGCCGTGCTGTCGGCGGTCGACGAGCTCGGCCCGGTCTCCCAGGCGGAGCTCGGCCGGACCCTGGGCATCGACCCCAAGGACATGGTCGCGATCGTCAACGACCTGCAGAAGGACGGGCTGGTCACCCGCACCCCCGACCCCAAGGACCGGCGCAAGAACGCCGTCGAGATCTCCGCCGACGGCAGGCGGCGGCTGCGCCGCACCCAGCGGCTCGGCGACGAGGCCAATGCGGAGCTGACCGCGGCCCTCACCCCCGCCGAGCGCGAGCAGCTGATCGCGCTGCTGACCCGGATCGCGCTGCCGGGGGAGTGAGGCGCTGGAGGGGGCCGCCGCCCTGGGCGCCGTTGCCGGCCCGCCTCCCGCCGCCTCAGCCAGTGGCGGCCGTGGCGCCCAGGGCGAGGCGGTGCTCACCCGCGTACACGTTCATCGAGGAGCCGCGCAGAAACCCGACCAGGGTCAGCCCGGTCTCCTGGGCCAGGTCGACGGCGAGCGAGGACGGGGCCGAGACCGCGGCCAGCACCGGTATCCCCGCCATCACGGCCTTCTGCGCCAGCTCGAACGACGCCCGCCCGGAGACCATCAGCACGCACGAGGACAGCGGCAGCAGCCCCTGTTGCAGCGCCCGGCCCACGATCTTGTCCACCGCGTTGTGCCGCCCCACGTCCTCCCGTACGTCGAGCAGTTCCCCGTCGGTGGTGAACAACGCCGCGGCATGGAGGCCGCCGGTCCGGTCGAACACCCGCTGGGCGGCCCGCAGTCGGTCGGGGAGGGCGGCGAGGGTGGCGGGCGCGAGACGGGCCGGGGTGCCGAGGGAGGTGTCCAGCGGCCAGCGCGCGGTGGTGCGCACCGCCTCCAGGCTGGCCTTGCCGCACATCCCGCACGACGACGTCGTATAGACGTTGCGCTCCAGGTTGATGTCCGGGACCGGCACCCCGTCCGCGAGCCGTACGTCGACGACGTTGTAGGTGTTGGCGCCGCCCTCGCCGGTCGCCCCCGCGCAGTAGACGATGTTCGCCAGCTCGTCGGCGCGGGCCAGGACGCCCTCGCTGACGAGGAAGCCCGCGGCCAGCGCGAAATCGTCGCCGGGCGTGCGCATCGTGATCGCCAGCGGCTTGCCGCCGAGCCGGATCTCCAGCGGCTCCTCGGCGACGAGAGTGTCCGGGCGGGTGCTCACGGCACCGTCGCGGATACGGATCACCTTGCGTCGTTCCGTGACACGTCCCATGGCTTGATCAGTCCCACTCGTTCCGGTGACCTTGGCGCCCTCATTGTCCTGCATAGGGCGGCCGGGCTGCCGCAGGGCGCCGTGCCGAAGCTCGAACGCCCCGGTCCGCTGCGCGAGCGCGTCTATGAAGCGCTGCTGGAAACGATCACCACCCGTGCGCTGCGGCCCGGCCGGCATCTGGTCGAGAGCGAGCTCGCGGGGCACCTCGGCGTCTCCCGGCAGCCGGTCCGCGAGGCGCTCCAGCGGCTCAACACCGACGGCTGGGTGGGCCTGCGGCCGGCGCAGGGGGCGTTCGTCCACGAGCCCACCGAGGAGGAGGCCGACCAGCTGCTGACGGTCCGTACGCTGCTGGAGGTCGAGGCCGCCCGGCCGGCCGCGGCCAACGGTGGACCGGGTAGGCCCCATGGCTCCGCGCCCGCCACGCGTCCGATCCGCGAGACCAGCCCCGGCCGCAGGCCGCCGGCCGGGTAATCTTCACCCGATCAGGACCGAAGCACCGAACGACCGACCAGGAATGGCGAGAGGTACATGAGCGAAGGGACAGCACCGGCGGCCGGCGAAGCGGCCTCCGTCGCCGACGAGGCGGCCCGCGAGCGGCTGGGCTACCTGCGCAGCAGCATCGACAACCTCGACGCCGCCCTGGTCCATCTGCTCGCCGAGCGCTTCAAGTGCACTCAGCAGGTCGGCGAACTCAAGGCCCGGCACAGCCTGCCGCCCGCCGACCCGGCCCGCGAGGCCGCCCAGATCGAGCGCCTTCGCCGACTGGCCGAGGACGCCCGCCTGGACCCGGCATTCGCCGAGAAGTTCCTGAACTTCATCATCGATGAAGTGGTCCGCCACCACCGGGCGATCGCCGACAAGGCCGTGAACAGCAACGGAGATGTCTGAGAACGACGGTCGTCCAGCTATTGCGGATCGTCTGGAGACATGTCGCCATCGCGGCCCTGTGCGCACTGGTTCTCTGCGCGTTCACAGAAGTCTTGAGGGCTACGCCTATCGGCCGTGACTCTACGATCCGCGAGACGATCGGGCGCGCGCTGCGACTGGGCAGCGACCGGCCGCACTTCGCCGAACTGGCGGCGATGCAAGAGGAATTGCGAGGGTCGATCGCTTTCCTCGCCCCTCCCGCCCGACAGGAGGTCTGTCGCCTGGATCGTCGTAGCCGAATGCGGGGAACTCGGCCTTTGGAGCGATGTGGAGGAAGTCTGGTGTGAGTGGGGTGAGTTGGGGCGTCCGGCTGACGGCGTCATGGGGCTGACGGTCACCAAGGCCGGTGAGTGTGTGGGTCCGGACGCCCACCGAGATCGTGGATCCTTACCGAAGAGGTTCCCGAACTTCGTATCGACTTGTCGATGAGGTCGTCCGCCGTCACCGGGCGATCGTCGACCGTACGCAGGGATAGGGATGAGGTAGGGGTGAGGTAGGGATAGGGGGTGAGGCGTGGTGGCGGCGCCGTCCCACCCTCGTCCACGCAGTCGTCGTAGATGTCGATGAGGTGGCCGCCGCAGAGGGTGTAGACGCGGTCGACCCCCTCCGCCTTGAGTGCCTCGGCGACCAAATGCCCACCGGGGACGAGGTGCTGGGCGTCGTCGGGCATGGGGCATCGCCTCCCTTCATGGGGACGTCCGCCGGGCGGCAGATTGCATACCGTCGAGGCAGTTGGGTGTCGTCCGGCCGGAGGTGCGGGAGCGGCCCACCCACCACTCGCCTCACCCAGGTGGCTGTGCCGCCCACGAAGAGTGACACTCGCCATACCTGACGCCGGACCGCCCCCCGGTGCCACCCCGCCCACTACCGTCCGGTAACGGCTTCTCAGGGAGCCGCCCGAGCGCCACCACCCTGCCCCTCCGGCCGTGCACCGAGAGCGGAGACACACGATGGCACCCACCCCCGACACCACCCCGGCCCTGGCCCTCAAGCCCGGTACGTCCTGGCAGGACGCCTGGCGACGGAGCCTGGCGGCCGCCCCCGAGGCGTTCCGCGACGATCACGCCCTCAACCTCTGGGCCGCCGCCTGGCACCCGGACGGCGATCCGCTGCCCGCCACCAGCCCGATCGACGGAACCCCGATCGCCGGCCCGCCCCGCCTCGACGCCGACACCGCGCGGCAGGCCGTACGCGCCTCCCTCGACCAGCACCGTGCCTGGCGCCAGGTCCCGCTCGCCGAGCGCAAGGCCCGGATCTCCGCCACCCTCGACGCCCTCACCGAACACCGCGAACTGCTCGCGCTGCTCCTGGTCTGGGAGATCGGCAAGCCCTGGAAGCTCGCCCAGGCCGATGTCGACCGCGCCATCGACGGCGTCCGCTGGTACGTCGACGAGATCGACCGGATGCTCGTCGACCGCACCCCGCTGCCCGGCCCGGTCAGCAACATCGCCAGCTGGAACTACCCCATGTCGGTGCTGATCCACGCGATGCTCGTCCAAGCGCTGGCGGGCAATGCCGTGATCGCCAAGACGCCCACCGACGGTGGCCTGGTCTGCCTCACCCTGGCCTGCGCGCTGGCCGCCCGGGAGGGTGTCCCGGCCACCCTCGTCAGCGGCAGCGGCGGCGAGCTCTCGCCCGCCCTCGTCCGCTCACCGGAGATCGGCTGCGTCTCCTTCGTCGGCGGCCGGGACACCGGCGCCAGCGTCGCCACCGCCGTCGCCGACCTGGGCAAACGCCATATCCTCGAACAGGAGGGCCTCAACACCTGGGGCATCTGGCACTACACCGACTGGCAGTCCCTCACCCCGCTGCTGCGCAAGACCTTCGACTACGCCAAGCAGCGCTGCACCGCCTACCCCCGCTTCGTCGTCCAGCGCGACGCCTTCGCCGACTTCCTCGCCGCCTACCTCCCGGCCGTACACAGCGTCCGCTTCGGCCACCCCCTGGCCGTCGCCGATCCCGCCGACCCGCTCCCCGAACTCGACTTCGGCCCCCTGATCAACGCGGCCAAGGCCAAGGAGCTCGCCGACCTCACGACCGAGGCCGTCTCCCGGGGCGCCGTCCCCCTGCACCGGGGCACCCTCGCCGACGGCCACTTCCTGCCCGACCAGGACACCTCCGCCTACCTCCCGCCGACCACCCTCCTGGCCCCGCCGCCCTCCTCGCCCCTCCACCACGCCGAGCCCTTCGGCCCCGTCGACACCGTCGTCCTCGTCGACACCGAGGCGGAGCTGCTCGCCGCCATGAACGCCAGCAACGGCGCCCTGGTCGCGAGCCTCTCCTGCGACGACAAGGACACCTACGACCGCCTCGCGCCCCAGATCCGCGCCTTCAAGGTCGGCCACAACAAGCCCCGTTCCCGCGGCGACCGAGATGAGCTCTTCGGCGGCTTCGGCAACTCCTGGAGCGGCGCCTTCGTCGGCGGCGAGCTGCTGGTCCGCGCGGTGACCGAGGGCCCGGCCGACGAGCGGCTGCCGGGCAACTTCCCGGACTACCACCTGATGCCGTAGCGGGACGGCCGGTCACGGGGCGGCGGGAGTCCGGGCCGCGGCACGTGGATCAGATCGGACCCCTAGCCGATCCCCTGCCGGTCGGGGTGCGAGGCGAACCGCCGGTCCGCCGCCTCCGGCACCGCCTGCTCCACCGCCTGGAGCAGGAGCTCGCGGTGCCGCACCAGGGGTTCCCGCCGCTCCTCCGGCGCGAGCAGCAGCAGATCGTCGATGCCGGCGAGCAGCCGGCGCGTCACCTGCGGGCTGTGTACGGAGGCGGCCCGGACCTCGGTCAGCCCCAGATCCACCAGATCCGCCCACCCCGGGACCCGCTGCGTCAGCCGCACCGCACCCCGGCGGTCGCGGTGGTGCACCGTCCCGAGCGGCCGGTGCACCACCGCCGCCAGGATCTGCACGACCCGGTCCAGGCACTGCACGGCGGTGGTCGGATCGTTCACCGCCGGTGACAGCGCGCGTAGCGCGATATCCGACAGCTGCCGCAGCCCCAGCCCGAGATCCTGGTGGAAGGTGCGCTCGACGCCGACCGAGACCGTGTACCGCAGCAGCGCCCGCCGCGGCGGCGTCCCGCCGTGCACCGCGAGCACCGGAGTCCCCGGCATCACGAAGTCCCCGATGCGCGGGATCAGCCGCAGTACGACGCCCTGCCGCCGTGCCACCCGCACCAGCCGCGCCACATGCACATCCCGCACCACCCCCGCCCGCCCCTCATGCGCCATCCACCCGGTCTCCGGCGCTCGCACCCCCGCCCCGTCCCCGCCGTCCTCGCTGCCCGGCGCCTGCCGCGCCAGCATCCGCAGCGTCTCCCGCGCGATCCGGTCCACCACCGGCCCCACCTGCATCAGCCGCAGCGTGGACGACACATACGCGATGAACAGCACCAGGCTCAGCCCCACCAGCGCCAGCGTCATCAGGCTCTGCACGACCGGCACGGAGGTGACCTCCCGCGCACTGCTCTCGCTCTCGTAGGAGGTGAGCACCAGCAGCGAGAACAGGAACGTCGCGAGGAAGACGGTGAGCGTGATCTTGGTGATCCGGCTCCGGACGAAGATCCGCACCACCCGCGGGGTGAGCTGGCCGCCGGCCATCTGCACCGCGACCAGCGAGATGCTGAAGACCACGCCGATGAAGGTCATCATCGCCGCGCTGATCGTCGTCACGATCGTCTTGGCGTCCTCCGCGATCGACATCAGCTCCCGGACCGCGCCGTACGCCCGCTCGCGCTGCAACAGCGCGACGATCTCCAGGTCGACGGCCGACGCGGCCCACCACAACAACACCGCGCCGAGCAGTCCCGCCGTCGGAGCGAACCAGAAGGTGTCCCGCAGATGCTCCCGCAGCGGCGAAAGCGCCCGTGGCCTGCGCGGCCCAGTGAGATGAGCGATGTGTCCGTCATTGCCCATAAGTAGAGGTTATGTCCCGCACGGATACGCAGGTGAAAGGCACTCCGAAACCTTGGTATTGTTGTCCATGTCGCCGCGGGGAACGCCCCGTGAAGATCACACCTAGTCCGGGTGGCGGAATGGCAGACGCGCTAGCTTGAGGTGCTAGTGCCCTTTATCGGGCGTGGGGGTTCAAGTCCCCCCTCGGACACCAGCGAAAAACCCCTGTTGAACAGGGGTTTTCTTCGTTTTCCGGGTCGATGTCGAGTGCCACTCGGGAAATCCGGCCAACTTATCCGATTTGACTGTTCCATTCCCATTGTTCGGGAGTATCCTGAAGACCGGCCTACGGGGCGAGCGAGGGAGTTCGACCGGACTGGCCTCGGAGAAGGGAGCTCTGGCTCTCGCCGAGGACAAGAAGAAAGGTCGGGCTGAGAGGCTGAAAGGTCGTGAGACCGGACGGCGACCCCCAAGCACCTGATCCGGACAATGCCGGCGAAGGGAGCCCACCTCGTAGGTCTTTGTCGTGCCCTGATCCGCGAGGCCGCCGGCCGTGAACCGCGAGCCGTGCCGCGCAGAGCGCTCAGCCACCCCGGATCAGGTCCGCACACTTCTCCCCGATCATCATCGTCGTGATGCAGGGGTTCACGGTCGTCAGGAACGGCATCACCGAGCCGTCGGCCACCCGCAGGCCGCTGACACCCTTGACCCGCAACTCCGGGTCGAGCGGGGCCGCGTCGTCGCCGGGTGCGCCCATCTGGACCGTGCAGGCGGGGTGGTAGACGGTGTTGTGGGTGTCGCGGATGTAGGCGAGCAGGTCCTCGTCGGAGTGGGCGGCGGGACCGGGGGCGAGTTCGACGCCGGCCCAGCTCGCCATCGGGGCCTGGGCGGCGATCTCGCGGGCGAGGCGGAGGCCGTGGGTCATGACGCGTACGTCGTGTGCGTGGGTGAAGTAGCGGGGGTCGACCTTGGGCTTGTCGCGGAAGTCGCGGGTGCGCAGGCGGACGGTGCCGCGGGAGCGGGCGCGGGTGACGTTGGGCGTGAGACAGAAGGCGTTGGACGAGGTGGGGTAGCCGCGCCGGTAGGTGTTCATGTCGAAGGGCACGGAGCCGTAGTGGAACATCAGGTCGGGGCGGTCCAGGCCGGGTTCGGTGTCGGCGAAGATGCCGATCTCCCACCACTGGGTGGAGGTGGTGGTCATGGGCTGCTTGGCCTCCCACATGATCACGCCCTCGGGGTGGTCCTGGAGGTTCTCGCCCACGCCCCGTGAGTCGACGAGCGGTTCGATGCCGACCTCGCGCAGGTGCTCGGCCGGGCCGATGCCGGAGAGCATCAGCAGCTTGGGGGTGTCGATGGCGCCGCAGGAGACGACGACCTCGCGGCGGGCGTTGACGGTACGGCTGTGGAAGAGGTCGGGGGAGAGGTACTCCACACCGGTGCAGCGCCGGGAGGGCGTGAAGTTCAGGCGCTTGGCCTGCAGCCCGGTGCGTACGTCGAGATTGCGGCGGGCCTCCATGACGGGGTGGAGGTAGGAGACGGAAGCGGAGGAACGGGTCCCGTCCGGGCGGCAGTTGATCTGGAACCAGTGCGCCCCGCGGACGACGGTCTTGCCGGTGTTGAACGGGGTGGTGGGGATTCCGGCCGCCGCGCAGGCCTCCAGGAGGGCCACCCCGCACGGGTCGCGCGGCGGAACGGTGCGCAGGGTGACCGGGCCGGAACGGCCGTGGTGGTCGCCGGGGGCGTCATTGCTCTCCAGCCGCTGGTAGAGCGGGAAGCAGTCGGCCGCGCTCCAGCCCTGGCACCCCCTCGCGGCCCACTCGTCGAGGTCCTCGGCAGGGGCCCAGAAGGCGATACAGGAGTTGTGCGAGGAGCAGCCGCCGAGCACCTTGGCGCGGGCGTGCCGCATGAAGCTGTTGCCGTTCTCCTGCGGCTCGACGGGGTAGTCCCAGTCGTACCCGGACTCCAACAGGCCCATCCAGCGGTCCAGACGCAGCACGTTGTCGTCGCCGACGTCGGACGGACCGGCCTCCAGCAGGCAGACCGTGACCGAGGGGTCCTCGCTCAGCCGCGCCGCCACGACGGCACCGGCCGTGCCGCCGCCGACCACGACATAGTCGAACTCTTCCACGGGGGTCTCTTGGGGCATCGCGCCGTCTCCCGTCAGGGGGTGGGGGTGGTGGGGGAGCCCGGGCCGCCCGGGCCGCCGTCGTCGGGGCCGACGGCGGCGTGCATGGCCAGGACACCGGTCCGCTTGCGCTGGACGAACCAGTAGTAGGCGAAGCCGCCGATCGCCACGACGCCGATGAACAGGAACGCGCCCCAGCGCAGATACCAGTGCTGCGGACCGGTCGCGTTGTAGACGGCGGCGCGCGGCCAGGCGAGGTTGAGGGACATCCCGATGCCCCAGAGGACCGCGAGGACGTTGATCGGCACGCCGAACCTGCCCAGCGAGAACTTCCCCTCCAGCGGGACCCACTTGCCGCGCAGCCGCTGGATCAGCATCGGCAGGGTGACCGACAGATACGCCAGATAGATCATGATGATCGCGATGCTGGTGATCACCGAGAAGATCTGCGGCTGGTTGACGTTGATCACCAGGATGCCGATCGCCACCAGCCCGATGACGACGGCGGGCAGCACCGGCGTCTGGAAGCGCGGGCTGACCTTGGCGAGCAGCGAGGCGGCCGGCAGGTTGTTGTCCCGAGCCATCGCGAACGCCAGCCGGATGCCCGCGGTGTGCACGGCCAGCTCGCACACGGTGATCGCGATGACCACGCACCAGAGCACGATCTGCCCCACCGTCGAGCCGAGGGTGGCGAGGACGACGTACTGCAGTCCGTCCACGGACAGCTGCTCGGCGTGCAGATCGGGCACCGAGAGCAGGGCGAAGAGCAGGATCAGCCCGCCGATCAGGAAGGACGCGACCAGGGCGCGCAGGATCGCCCGGGGCGCGTTGCGGCCCGGGTCCTTGGACTCCTCGCCGAGCGACGAGGCCGTGTCGAAGCCGTACATGACATACGCCGAGGCCAGCGACGCGGTCAGAAACGCCCCGAAGTAGCCGAGGGTTTCGCCCTCGCCCAGACCGAAGGTGTTGGTGATCGCTCCCGGGCCGCGGGTGATGTGCGCGGCGAGCAGCACGACCAGGACGATGGCGGCGATCAGCTCGATGGCCACGCCGGCCGAGTTGATCCGCGCCATCAGCTTGACGCCGAAGGCGTTGACCAGCGTGGTGAAGGCGACGAGGACGGTGCCGAGCACCACCGCATTGGCGGCCGCCGACTTCCCGGTGCCGTCGCCGATGAACTGGAACCACGAGGAGATCTGCGGCAGCGTCACCTGGTAGGCCAGGGCCACCGCAGACAGGGACACCATGGTCGCGGTCAGCATCATCCAGCCGCCGAGCCAGCCGATGTGCGGGCCGCCGAGCTTCTTGGCCCAGTTGTAGATCGAGCCGGCCACCGGATAGCGGGCGGCCAGCTCGCAGAAGCACAGCGCCACCATCAACTGCCCGACGAAGACCATCGGCCAGGACCACCAGTACGCCGGGCCGCCGTGGGCGATACCGAAGTAGAACAGCTGGAAGGTGCCGGTGAGGATCGAGATATAGCTGATGCCGGCGGCGAAGGTGTGGAAGTTGCCCAGGGTGCGCTTGAGTTCGGGCTTGTAGCCGAGTTCGGCGAGCGAGGCGTCGTCGTGCGCATGGTCGTCGCCGGCACGGGGGTGCACGGATCCGGGATCCGTCACTCGAACCACCTCTGCGGCCGCGGTGCGGTATTGCGCCAGATGTGCTTGGCCTCCTGGTACTCCGCCAGCCCGGCGGGTCCCAGCTCCCGTCCGACGCCCGACTGCTTCATCCCGCCCCACTCCGCCTGCGGTACGTACGGGTGGAAGTCGTTGATCCACACCGTTCCCGCGCGCATCCGGGCCGCCACCCGGTGGGCGCGCTCGCCGTCCTGCGTCCACACCGCCCCGGCCAGTCCGTAGACCGTGTCGTTGGCGAGCGAGACCGCCTCGTTCTCGTCGCGGAACCGCTCGACGGTCAGCACCGGCCCGAACGACTCGTCCCGTACGACGGACATGTCCGGGGTGCACTCGTCCAGGACGGTCGGCAGATAGTAGAAGCCGTTCGCCAGTGACGGGTCGTCGGGCGCCTTGCCACCGCAGAGCAGCACGGCCCCCTCGTCGAGCCCGGCCGCCACATACGCCTCGACCTTCGCGCGGTGCGCGGCCGAGATCAGCGGCCCGGTGCGGGCATGCTCGTCGAACGGCCCGCCCAGGCGGATCCGCTGGGCACGGGTGACCAACTCGTCGACGAACGCATCGTGCAGCTTGTCCTGGACCAGGAGCCGGGCGCCGGCCGAGCAGACCTGCCCGGAGTGCAGAAAGACCGCCGTCAGGGCGTAGTCGACCGCGGTGTCGAAGTCGGCGTCCGCGAAGACGATGTTCGGATTCTTGCCGCCCAGCTCCAGGGCGATCTTCTTCACCGTGGGTGCGGCCGCGGCCATGATGTGACGGCCGGTGGCCAGACCACCGGTGAACGACACCATGTCCACCCGCGGGTCCTCGGTCAGCGGTGCGCCCGCCTCCGGGCCGGTGCCCAGCACCAGATTGCCGGCGCCGGCCGGCAGCCCGGCCTCGTCCAGCAGCCGCATCAGATGAATGGCGGTGTGCGGGGTCAGCTCGCTGGGCTTGAGGATGAAGGTGTTGCCCGTGACGAGCGCGGGTGCGACCTTCCAGGCGGTCTGCAGCAGCGGATAGTTCCACGGGGTGATCAGCGCGCAGACGCCGACCGGCTCGTGCCGCACCGTGCTGTCGGTCTCCGCGATGCCGGTGTCCACCACCCGGTCGGTGCCGCCGGCCGCGCCCAGGTTGCCGAAGTAGCGGAAGCACTTGGCGATGTCGTCCATGTCGTAGGCGCTCTCGACCAGCCGTTTGCCGGTGTCCAGCGACTCCGCCCGGGCCAGCGCGTCCTTGTCGCGCTCCAGCAGCTCGGCGACGCGCAGCACCAACCGGCCGCGCTCGGCCGTCGGGGTCCGCGGCCAGGGCCCGTCGTCGAAGGCCAGCCGGGCAGCGGTGATCGCGGCCGCCGCGTCCTTCGGCCCGGCCTCGTCGACGGTCGCGACCAGCGTGCCGTCCGCCGGGCAGCGGATCTCCCGCACCTGCCCGTCGGCCGCTGCGGTCCACTGACCGCCGATGAACAGCTCCGGCATGGGGGGCCTCCGGTCTCCGGGCTCGTACGAGGCGGCGGCGAGCGGGCGTGCCGCCCTGGCCGACGGCGTACGGCCACCGGACCTCGGTGACGATCACTGCACCGAGCGTAAGGCGGGCACTCCGGGTCCGCACGGTACGAGGGGCCGGGGAGAGGGGAGCGGCGCGCGGGGTGGGGCCGATGGGGTGACGGGAGGGGGCGGGCGGGAGAATGGGGGCATGTCGGGGATGTCATCGAGCGGGCCGGTGCCACAGACGGGGGCGGGGTGCGCTCCGGAGGTGGTGCCGTATCCGGTCGCCGACGTCGCCGCCTACCTCGCCGGCCGCTGGCGCGTCGAGCGCACCGTGTACGACCTGCGGGCCGGTGTCGAGGGCACCTTCCGCGGGACCGCGGAGTTCCGGCCGGCCGGAGCCGGGGAGCCGACGGAGGGCGAGGGGCTGCTGCACGTCGAGGAGGGGCGGCTGATCTGGGACGGTACGGAGTACCCGGCGAGCCGCACCCTGCGCCTGTGCCCCCGCCCCGACGGCACCGCCGAGATCCGCTTCGCCGACGGCCGGCCCTTCCACGACCTCGACCTCAGGGGTGGACGGTGGACCGCCGTCCACCCCTGCTCCGCGGACCGCTACGCGGGGACCTTCACCACCGTCGCGGCGGACGAGTGGCTCCTGCGGTGGCGGGTCACCGGGCCGGCCAAGGACCAGCTGCTGCGCTCGGTATACCGGCGGGCATGAGGCGCGCGGCGTCCCCCGGTCCCCGGGCTCAGGCCGCCGGCTTCACCGCACGCAGGGCGTACAGCAGCGGGATGATCGGCTCCGAGGGCGGCAGCCGCCACCAGCCGTTCTCGGCCGGCACCATCGAGTCGAACCGCTTCCAGGGCAACAGCTCGGTCTCCCGCACCAGTTGGACGGTCAGTCCGGCGCCCACCACGGCGGAGACGACCTCGCCGAGGCCGTGCCGCCATTCGTAACTGGTCGTCGCCCCCTGCACCGGCGGGCCGTCGGTGTAGGTGCTGGGCGAATCGCTCCGTATGGCGCCGCGGCCCGCCAAGTAGTCGTAACGAAGCGTGAGTTGCTGCCGCTGCGGATCCGGGCTCGGCGCCGGTCCGAGGGCGTCCAGCAGCGGATGGAACTCGACCAGGTACAGCGTCCCGCCGGGCCGGAGCAGTGCGCTGACGATCCGCGCCCAGGCCGTCAGATCCGGCAGGTAGCACAGCGCCCCCTTGCCGGTGTAGACCACGTCGAAGCGGCGGCCGTCCAGCGCCTCCACGGCCCGGTGCACATCCGCCTGGACGAACTCCACCCGCCGGCCCGCCGCGTCGGCGAGCGTCCGGGCCGCCTCGACCGCCGCGGCGGAGAAGTCGAGCCCCACCGTGTGCGCGGCGCCCCGCTCGGCGAACGCGGCGGTCTCGGTGCCCAGATGGCACTGCAGATGCAGCACCTCGCGCCCGGCCAGATCGCCGAGGTCCGTCCACTCGAACGGTGCGAACCAGTCCTCGGCGGTCCGGGAGCCGTCCAGCCCGTAGAACGCGCTCGCCACATGGATCGGTGTGCGGGCGTCCCAGTTCGCCTGATTGGCCCGGACCATCTCCGCGACGCCGGGTAACGCCTCCGGTAAGGCCGCCGGCTCACTCATCTCTTCTGTCATCCCTCCCTTGTACCGGCCGGGTGGCCGGGCGACCAGAAGGGACGGCCGGTCCCGCGCCGCGCCGGCGGGTGAGGGCCGTCACCCTCCCCCGCGAGAGCGTCGCCAGCCGCGGCGCGTGCCGGGCGAGGGCGTCGTCCTCGGTGGCCACGACGCAGCTGAGCCGCCGCTCGCTCCACAGCCGTGCGAACACCGCGACGACGCAGGCCCGGGCGCCGGCCGGCAGACCGGCCGTCGGCTGATCCGCCAGCAGCACCGACGGCCGCTTCACCAGCGCCCGCGCCAGCGCGACCAGCCGTTGCGAACCGGCATCCAACTCGTGGGTCGGCCACGTCAGTTGCTCGTCGGGCACTCCGACCTCCGCCAACGCCCGATCGGCCAGCTCCCGGCAGTCGGCGGGGCGCAGCCCCAGCGGTACCAGGGCCCCGGCCACGCTCTGCCGGACGGTGAGCCCCGGCGGCAGGTCGCCTCCCGTGCCGAGGGCGATGCCGACCGACTCGGCACGGATCCGGGCCAGCCGGCACTCGGTGACCGTGGCCAGATCCGTGCCGTTGAGTACGACGCTGCCGCGGGTCGGCCGCTCCAGCCCGCCCAGGATCCGCAGCAGCGTCGACTTGCCCGCGCCGGCCGGCCCCCGCACGACGAGGCCGTCACCGTCCTCGACGAAGAGCCCGACACCGTCCAGTGCCCGCACCACCCCGCCGTCCCGGGCGCTGCGATAGCACTTGGTCACGCCGTCCAGGTGGTACATGGTGGCCTCTCCTCAAGGCCCCGGCCGGATGCGCGGCAAGCCTTCGGCGACCGTACGAATCGGGTGTGACCGGCCGATAAGCGCCGGGTGAGAGGGCGATGAGAATCGGCGGGGCACAGCCGCTCGGCGCCGGCGGCCCGCCGCCGGATGCGGAGCCGAGAAAGCGGAATTATCCCGCAGCTCTTCTGCAACAACCGCCCCGGCGTGGGTATGTTGGACGCTGCGCCGCGTGGTCGTTCCGACACGGAACGCTTCGGCGGTGCCATGGCCGATGGCTGTCGAAGCGACGGGAAAGCGTGGAATGAGCCAGGAAACACCACCGCAGTCGACCGCCGTCGACGTCACCATCCCGAGCGTCGCGCGGATGTACGACTACTACCTGGGTGGCAAGGACAACTACGCCGTCGACCGCGAGGCCTGCGACGAGCTGAGCAAGGTGGTGCCGAGCACGCAGGTGCTGGCGATCAACAACCGGCGCTTCCTGCAGCGGGCGGTCCGCTGGCTGGCGAGCGAACACGGCATCCGGCAGTTCGTCGACCACGGATCGGGCCTGCCGACGCAGGACAACGTCCACCAGGTCGCGCAGCGGATCGATCCGCAGTCGCGGGTGGTGTACGTCGACAACGACCCGATCGTGCTGGCGCACGGGCGGGCGCTGCTGGAGGAGAACGCCTACACGGCCGTCATTCAGGCCGATATGCGCGACACGGACGGCGTCTTCGGCAGCCCCGAGGTCGAGCGCCTGATCGACTTCGACCAGCCGGTCGCCGCGCTGTTCGTCTCCGTGCTGCACTGCATCCCGGACTCCGACGACCCGGCCGGTCTGATCAAGCGGGTCGCCGACCGACTGGCACCCGGCAGCTTCCTGGTGGTGTGTCAGCTGGTGAGCGAGGACGCCGCGACGCGCGAGTTCGTCACCGAGTTCATGCGGGTCAGCACCCATGGGCAGTGGGGCCGGGTGCGCCAGGCGCATGAGCTGGCCGGGTTCCTGGAGGGCCTGGAGGTCCTGGAGCCCGGCCTGGTGGAGGTCTCCACCTGGAAGCCGGACGCGGACATCGGCCCCAGGCAGCTCACCCAGGAGTGGATCGAGTACGGGGGCATCGCCCGCAAGCTGTAGGTGCGCGACGGCAGTCGACGGCGGTGACGGGAGCGGCGTGGCCTTCGAGAAGCCGCCCCTCGTCGCCGAACGGGAACGGGTCGGACCGCCCTGTCGCGGGCGGTCAGCACTCCTTGAGCAGCCGCTCCAGCATCGCCAACGACTCGCGTGGTGACTCCGACTGGGCGCTGAGCCGGTCCATCACCGCGAGGTAGTGGTCGACGTCATCGCGCTTGTCCAGATAGAGCGCGCTGGTCAGCTGCTCCAGATAGACGATGTCGGGCAGATCCGGCTCCAGGAACCGCAGGATCGTGATCGGGCCACCGGCCGCGGCCAGACCGCCGAGGCTGAACGGCGCGATCTGCAGCGTGACGTTGGGCAGCTCGGCCAGTTTCAGCAGATGTCTCAGCTGCCCGGCCATCACCTCCGGCCCGCCCAACGGGCGGCGCAGCGCCGCCTCGTCGAGCACCGCCCACACCCGCGGCGCGTCGGGGACGGTCAGCAGCTCCTGGCGGTGGACGCGCAGCCGCACCCGCCGCTCGATCTCCTCGGGTGTGGACCGCGGGTGGCCGAGCTGCGCCACCGCGCGGGCGTAGTCCGCCGTCTGCAGCAGGCCCGGGACGAACTGGACCTCGTACGTGCGGATCACCGAAGCGGCCTCTTCGAGGCCGAGATGCGTCTCGAACCAGCCGGGCAGCACATCGCCGTACTGATGCCACCAGCCGGGGCTGCTGGTCCGGCCGGCCAGCTTGAGGAAGTCGGAGCGGAGCGCCTCGTCCGTGACGTGGTAGAGCGTCAGCAGATCGGCGACGTCCCGCTCCTTGCAGCTCACTCGTCCCAGCTCCAGGCGGCTGATCTTCGCATGGGAACCGCGGATCGCCTCCCCGGCGGCCTCGCGGGTGATGCCGGCCGCCTCACGGAGCCGGCGCAGCTGGGTGCCCAGCACGATGCGCAGGACGGTCGGCCCGCCCCGCGGGTGTTCGAGGTACCGGCGCAGGGACGTATCACTGCTCGACTGCGCGGCGCACATGCTGACTCCCCTGAGTGGTCGGGCGAACGCCCAGTGTCCCATCGCCGCGAAAGTTCGTACAGTTGTGGCGACTATCCGAACGACATATGCGCCAATCTCAGCGGCATATGCCTCAGTCGCGCGCCACGAGATCGTCGAAGTCGCCGTCCTTGGCGCCCTGGACGAAGGCCGCGATCTCGTCGCGGGTGTAGATCAGCGCCGGTCCCGAGGCGAACCGGGAGTTGCGCACCGCCACCCCGCCGTCCGAAAGAACGGCCAGTTCAACGCAGTTGCCGCTGGGGTTGCTGCGGCGGCTCTTGCGCCAGACGGCACCTTCGATGCTGGTCGCCCGCATGCCGTTGGTCACCGGCTCCATAACAGCTGCTCCCTTGCTGGAGGAGAGTCCTCCGACCGATCCCGAGCCCGCGAACACGTTGGCGTGAACGAGCCCCTGTGCCGCCGTCCTTACCGATGTACTTGCAGATGCACTTGCATCAAGGGACGGTTGACGAGGATATTAGCCGTCCCAAGGCAGTTCGGCCCAGACCCGAAATCCTCGCGGAGACGTTGATGACCGCACATCCGGTAGAGACCGTGCACGACGCCCTTCGGGAGGAACCGTGTGAGGACTCCTGGTGGATGCCCGGCCCCGACGACTTCGCGGCCTGCGCGCTCAGCAGCTCCGCGCACACCGTCGCGGAGGCCCGCAGGTTCACCCGCGCGACGCTCGGCAACTGGCAGTTGTGCGCGGACGTTACGGAGGACGCGACGCTGGTCGTCTCCGAACTCGTCAGCAACGCACTGCGCCACGGCGTCCGGGCCGAGGAGGGCGGCGCCCCCGCCTCCCCGGGAGCCCCCGACGGCCGCGGCGCCCTCGCGCGCCGCCGACCGGCGTGGCTGGCGCTGACCCGGCAGGACGATGCCGTGCTGTGCGCGGTCTCCGATGCCGGTACCCACACCCCCGTCGTCCGACCCCGGGACCCGATGGCCGAATCCGGGCGCGGGCTGCACCTCGTCGACCGGCTCAGCGAGGCGTGGGGATGGACCCCGCCGGATCCTTCGGGCAAGACGGTGTGGGCGACGGTGTCGCTGCGCGGCTGAGACCGTATGTGACGATTCCCGGGACGCCGACACCCGAGCGGGAGGCCCGAGAAGCCGATGGATCTGTTGTCCCTGCGCTACTTCCGGGTGGTCGCGCGCCG
Organism: Streptomyces sirii; assembly: GCF_045690365.1. Classification (NCBI taxonomy): domain Bacteria; kingdom Bacillati; phylum Actinomycetota; class Actinomycetes; order Kitasatosporales; family Streptomycetaceae; genus Streptomyces; species Streptomyces sirii. The sequence continues at coordinate 7,485,945 of NZ_CP147982.1, forward strand.
TGAGCACATCAGCCGGGCCGCCGAGGAGCTACGGGTCGCCCAGCCCTCGGTGAGCCGTACGATCGCGCGCCTGGAGGCCGAGCTGGGTGTGCCGCTCTTCGACCGGCACGGGCGGGCCATCCGCCTCAACCGCTACGGCGCCGCGTTCCTGACCCGGGTCGAGCGGGTGCTGGACGAACTCGACGACGCCCGGCGGGAGCTCGCCGATGCCGCCGGGCTCGACGACGGCAGCGTCTCCGTCGCCGCGGAGACCCTGCTGCCGCTCACCGGGCTGCTCACCGGATTCCGGGCCGCGTACCCCGGGGTGGCCGTCCGCTGCTTCCAGTCCACACCCGAAGTGATGCTGCATCAACTCGGCTCCCGGCAGGTCGACTTCTGCGTCGCCTCGCAGCCGCTGACCGGGCCGGGGCTCGGCGCGGTGCGGCTGCTGCACGAAGAGGTGCTCCTCGCGGTGCCGGCCGACCATCCGCTGGCCGGGCGGGAGCGGATCGCGGTGGCCGACCTCGCCCGGGAGCCCTTCATCACCACGGGGCCGGGACACTGGCAACGCGCCCTGCTGGAGCGGCTGTTCGCGTCGATCGGGCGGCGCCCGGTCATCTCCTGCGAGGGCGAGGAGCCCGGCGCCACCCACCATCTGGTCGCGGCCGGCCTCGGCGTCGGCCTGATGCCCTCGCTCGCCGTTCCCGACCTGGCCCGGGTACCGCTGGCCTGGCTGCGGCTGGACGCCCCCGACTGCGTACGGACCCTGAACCTGGTGCGCCGCGAGGACAGCTATCTCTCCACGGCCGCCGAGCGGTTCCGCGATATGGCGGTCGCCCACTTCGCCGCACGGGCGGCGCTGCGTCCGGACGCGGACGGGTAGGCCGGGCGGCCCGGCTCGTCGCTCAGGGCCGGTCCGGCGCGTCGGGCCCGGACCGGCCCCGTTCGCCCGCGGGCCCGCCGGTGAACGGGCCCGCACCGTACGTATGCAGCGTGATCGCGATCTCGTGGGCCGACGGGCAGTCCTCCGCCAGCTGACCCATCTCCCTTGCTGTCACCGCCAGTTGGCGTCGCACGCCGTGCTGGCAGGCTTTGGCCAGCCGGTCGGCCTCCACGGCCGACAGCCGCACGCCGGGGCGCAACTGGACATGGATGACCGGCCGGGACTCCAGCGCACCGTCCGCGGCCGGTGCCAGACAGAACCCCTCGATCAGCTCGGCCAGCGGATTGTCGTCGTACAGCCCGTGTGTGACGTCCTGCGGATTGATGGTGGCCCCCATGGAAGATGCGGAAAGCGTCCCGCCCCTACAGTCATCGACATACTCGGGGCCGGGCGCGGGGGCGTCATGAGTGCGGCTACTCAAGTCCGCGGATGAGTAGCACGAAACCCGTCACAGCGGGCGGCGGAGCCGCTGGGCGTCGGCCGCAAAGGCTCCGCCGGCCCCGTCAGCCCTGTGCGCCGTCCGCCAGCCCGAACGCCGCCAGCAGCCGCTGTGCGGCCAGCGTCGCGGTGAGCTCGCCCTCGCGTACCGCACGCTCGACGTCCGGGCTCAGCCGGCGGACCTCCGGGTGCTCCTGGAGGCGGTCGATGAGCTGTTCGCGGACCATCGACCAGGTCCAGTCGACCTGCTGGGTGCGGCGGCGCTCGGCCAGCGCACCGGTCGATTCGAGGAGGGTGCGGTGCTGCTCGACGCGTTCCCAGACCCCCTTCAGACCGGTGCCCTCGCGGGCGCTGCAGGTCAGTACGGGCGGCGTCCAGACCGCGTCCGCGATGGGGGTCCCCCCTGCTCGAGCGTCGTCGAGAGCTTGGGGGCGCAACAGCCGGAGCGCGCCGGCCAGTTCGCGGGCCGCGGAGCGGGCGTCCCGCTCGTGCGGACCGTCGGCCTTGTTGACCGAGACCAGGTCCGCGAGCTCCAGTACGCCCTTCTTGATGCCCTGGAGCTGGTCGCCGGTGCGCGCCAGCGTCAGCAGCAGAAAGGTGTCGACCATGTTGGCGACCGTGGTCTCGGACTGGCCGACACCGACGGTCTCCACCAGGACGACGTCATAGCCCGCGGCCTCCATGACGACGATGGACTCGCGGGTCGCCCGCGCCACGCCGCCCAGCGTCCCGGACGTGGGGGAGGGGCGCACGAACGCCGCGGGATCGGTCGCCAGCCGCTCCATCCGGGTCTTGTCGCCCAGGATGGAGCCGCCGGTCCGGCTGGAGGACGGGTCGACGGCGAGCACCGCCACCCGGTGCCCCATCCCCGTCAGCAGCGTGCCGAGCGCGTCGATGAACGTCGACTTGCCGACGCCCGGCACCCCGCTGATGCCCACCCTGCGCGCCGCACCGGAGTACGGCAGCAGCTCGACCAGCAGCCGCTGGGCCGCCGCCCGGTGGTCGGGCCGGGTGGACTCGACCAGGGTGACGGCGCGGGCGATCCAGGCCCGGGAGCCCGCTCGGACACCCTCGGCGTACCGTTCGACATCGATCGTCGCAGGCATGACCCCCCCCGCTCTACAGCTCGTGGCCGAGGACCGACGCCAGGTCCCGCACCAGGTCGTGGGCCGCGTCGGGGATCACCGTGCCGGGCAGGAAGACCGCGGCGGCGCCCATGTCGCGCAGCGGCTGCACGTCCTGCGGCGGGATCACCCCGCCCACCACGATCGTGATGTCGTCGCGCTCCTCCGCGGCCAGCGCCTCGCGCAGCGCGGGCACCAGGGTGAGGTGGCCGGCGGCGAGCGACGACACCCCGACGATGTGCACATCGGCCTCGACCGCCTGGCGGGCCACCTCCGCCGGCGTCTGGAACAGCGGGCCGACGTCCACGTCGAAGCCCAGGTCGGCGAAGGCCGTGGCGATCACCTTCTGGCCGCGGTCATGGCCGTCCTGGCCCATCTTGGCCACCAGGATGCGCGGTCGGCGCCCCTCGGCACGCTCGAACTCGGCCACCAGCGCCCGGGTGCGCTCGACACCGGAGGAGGGCCCCGCTTCGTCTCGGTACACACCGGAGATCGTACGGATCTGGCCGGAGTGCCGCCCGTAGACCTCCTCCAGTGCGTCGGAGATCTCGCCCACGGTCGCCATCGCGCGGGCCGCGTCCACGGCCAGCGCCAGCAGGTTGCCCTCAAGTCCCTTGCCGGGGCCGGACTTCGCCGCCTGCGTCAGTGCCCGCAGCGCGTCCTGGCAGGCGGCCTCGTCGCGCTCGGCGCGCAGCCGCTTGAGCTTCTCGATCTGCTGGGCGCGCACCGCGGTGTTGTCGACCTTGAGGACCTCGATCTCCTCGTCGGACTCCACCCGGTACTTGTTGACGCCGATCAGCGCCTGCCGCCCCGAGTCGATCCGCGCCTGCGTACGGGCCGCGGCCTCCTCCACGCGCAGCTTGGGGATGCCCGCGTCGATCGCCTTGGCCATCCCGCCGGCCGCCTCGACCTCCTCGATGTGCTGCCAGGCCCGGCGCGCCAGGTCGTGGGTGAGCTTCTCGACGTACGCGCTGCCGCCCCAGGGGTCGATGACCCGGCAGGTGCCCGACTCCTGCTGCAGGAACAGCTGGGTGTTGCGGGCGATGCGGGCGGAGAAGTCGGTGGGCAGGGCCAGCGCCTCGTCCAGCGCGTTGGTGTGCAGCGACTGGGTGTGGCCCTGGGTGGCGGCCATCGCCTCCACACACGTGCGGGTGACGTTGTTGAAGACGTCCTGCGCGGTCAGCGACCAGCCCGAGGTCTGCGAATGGGTGCGCAGCGAGAGGGACTTGGGGTTCTTCGGCTCGAAGCGCTGGACCAGGCGCGCCCACAGCAGCCGGGCCGCGCGCAGCTTGGCGATCTCCATGAAGAAGTTCATGCCGATCGCCCAGAAGAAGGAGAGGCGCGGGGCGAAGGAGTCCACGTCCATACCGGCCGCCATGCCCGCGCGCAGATACTCCACCCCGTCGGCGAGGGTGTATGCCAGCTCCAGGTCGGCCGTCGCGCCGGCCTCCTGGATGTGGTAGCCGGAGATCGAGATGGAGTTGTAGCGCGGCATCTTCTGCGAGGTGTACGCGAAGATGTCGGAGATGATCCGCATCGAGGGCTGCGGCGGATAGATATACGTGTTGCGGACCATGAACTCCTTGAGGATGTCGTTCTGAATGGTCCCGGCCAGCTTCTCGGGCGGTACGCCCTGCTCCTCCGCGGCGACGATGTAGAGGGCGAGCACCGGCAGCACGGCGCCGTTCATCGTCATGGACACGGTCATCTTGTCCAGGGGGATGCCCTCGAAGAGCTGCCGCATGTCGTAGATCGAGTCGATGGCCACGCCCGCCATCCCGACGTCGCCGGTGACGCGCGGGTGGTCGCTGTCGTAGCCGCGGTGGGTGGGCAGGTCGAAGGCGACCGACAGGCCCTTCTGGCCGGCCGCGAGGTTGCGCCGGTAGAAGGCGTTGGACTCCTCGGCGGTGGAGAAGCCGGCGTACTGCCTGATCGTCCAGGGCTGGTTGACGTACATCGTCGGATACGGGCCGCGCAGATACGGCGTGATCCCCGGGTACGTCCCCAGGAAGTCCAGGCCCGCCAGGTCCGCCTCGGTGTACAGCGGCTTGACGTCGATGCCCTCCGGTGTCTCCCAGGTCAGGGCCTCGACGTCCTTGCCGGTGGCCTGCGCCACGGCCTGCGCCCACTGCCCGGCGTCGGCCGAGGTGGCTGCTCCGGCCGGTTCCCCCAGCTCGATACCGCTGAAGTCGGGGATGTTCCCCATCACGCCACCTCCATGACGTCCAGGGCCGAGGACAGCGCCTCGACCGCGTCGCAGCCCGCGAAGACGAAGCCGTCCACCCCGGCCGCCACGAATTCCTCCCGGTGCTCGCCGGGCTTGCCGGCCAGGTGCACCCGCCGCGCACCCGCGGCCTTCAGTGCGGCCGCCACCGCCGCCGCCTGCTCGCCGTACACCGCGTCGGCGGAGCACAGGCAGGCGATGCTCGCACCGCTGCGGGCGAACGCCTCGGCCACCGACCGCGCGTCCACGGTCTCCTGAACGGTCTCGATGCCGCCCGCCTGGAAGAGGTTGGCGGCGAAGGCCGCCCGCGCGGTGTGTGCCGCCACCGGGCCGAGCGCGGCCAGGAACGCCTTCGGGCGGTCCCCGGTCGCCTCCAGGTGCGCGTCGGAGCGCGACCGCAGCCGCTCGTACGCATCGTCCCTGCGCACCCGCGGCAGCCCTCCTGCGGACTCCGCCCGGGGTGATCCCTCGCCGACCGGTGCGGGTGCGGGCTCGCGCCGTACGGGTGCCTCGGCGAGGTGCGGGAACTCGCTGACGCCGGTGATCGGTTCGCGGCGGTGCGCCAGGTCCTCGGTGCGGCGCTGCCAGGTGCGCGCGAGGCGCTCGCCGAGCATCCCGGAGCGCAGCGCCGCGGCCTGGCCGCCCGCGCCCTCGATCTCCTGGAAGAACTCCCAGGCCGCGCGGGCCAGTTCGTCGGTGAGGTGCTCCACGTACCAGGAGCCGCCCGCCGGGTCGATGACCTTCGACAGATGCGACTCCTCCAGCAGCACCGACTGGGTGTTGCGGGCGATCCGGCGGGCGAAGGCGTCGGACAGGCCCAGCGCCGCGTCGAACGGCAGCACCGTCACCGCGTCCGCGCCGCCCACGCCGGCGGACAGCCCGGCGACGGTGGTGCGCAGCATGTTCACCCAGGGGTCCCGACGGGTCATCATCACCGTGGAGGTGACCGCGTGCTGGACCTGCGCGGACGCCTCGGGCGAGGCCCCGCACACCTCCGCGACCCGCGCCCACAGCCGGCGGGCGGCGCGCAGCTTGGCGATGGTCAGGAACTGGTCCGCGGTCGCGGCGAGGCGGAACTCCAGCTGCCGGCAGGCCTCGTCGACGCCGAGCCCGGCGTCCGTCAGCTGCCGCAGGTAGGCGACGCCGGTGGCCAGCGCCGTGCCCAGTTCCTCGGCGGCCGAGCCGCCCGCCTCGTGGTACGGCAGCGCGTCGACGGCCAGCGCGCGCAGCGCGGGCGCCTCGTGGGTGCAGCGCTGCGCCAGCCGGGCCGCGGCCTCCAACTGGACCCGGAGCTTGCTGTCGTCGCCCGTACGGGCCAGCAGACCGAGCGGGTCGGCGCCCAGGCAGCCGGCGGCCTCCCGCAGCGGGGCACCGGACGCGGTGTACAGCCGCAGCAACTCCTCGGCGGCCGGGGTGAAGTCGGCGCCCGCGTCCAGGACCACCGCGGCCAGGTCCAGATAGACGCCCTTGAGCGCCTCTTCGAGACCGGCCACCGGTACTCCGCCGTCCCCGACGGTCAGCCAGACCGAGGTGGCGCCGTTCTCCAGGTCGGCGAGCACCGCCTCGTTGGCGCGCCGCGGATCGGTCTGGACATGGCGCTGGCGTACGTCCCAGCCGGCGACGGCCGTGCCCTCGGGGCGGCCGCCCCGCACGAAGGGCGCGACCCCGGGGAGGCCCGGGGCGGCCGCGCCGTCCTCGGCGGTGTACAGCGGGCGGATGCGGATCCCGTCCTGGAGATCCGTGGCGAGCGCGTCCTCGGCGGCGGCGCCCGTTGCCTCTGTGACGCCCGATTTGCGCAGCACGCCTTCGACGAGGCGCTGCCACTGCGCTCGGTCGGCATCCGGGAATGCGGCAGCCAGGGGGAGTTCGGGGGACTCGGCGGTCATGGCAGCAGGCTAGGCGAACGACCGTTAGCTGGAGCAGGGGCTCCAGCTGTGACGTTGCACTCGTTGACCTCTCATTGATGTTCATATCTATGCGTCGGTGACCGGTTCGCTACGGTGGGCCCGGCACCCGATCAAGGAGCGCGATGCCCAAGGCGCCGATCCTTCGCACCACCGCCGTCGCCGCCCTGCTCCTGGCGGTCGCCGCGCTCCTGTGGGCCCTGCCGAGGGCGGCCGCACCGGACCGCGCCGGGGGCTGCGCCGGACGCCGGATCGCCTCATGGTCGGTCGATTCCCGGCATACCGGAGAATTCGCCCGCTACGGCAATGACAACACCCGGGTGGACGACTGGACCGGCGGCGACGGCACCCACTCCGTGCGCCTTCCCGACGGCCGTACGCTCTGGCTCTTCTCCGACACCTTCCTCGACCGGATCCAGCCACCGCCCAACCCCCAAGGACAGAACCGCCGTTGGCGCACCGCCGACGCCGGCGGCACCCCCTTCCTGCGGCACAACTCCGCCGTGCTGATGTCCCCTTCGGGCCTACTGGAGCGCACCCTGACCGGCGGCACCCCGGCCGCCCCCGGACCGTTCTTCCCGGACCTGCCCGACGGCGGCTGGCGCTGGCCGGTCCACGCGAGCGTGGAGCCCCGTACGCCCGGGGCGCGCGAGAAGGTCGTCCGCGTACTGCTGTGGAACCGCGCCCCCGGCACCGGACCGTGGCTCTTCGGGGTGCCGCGCAGCACCGAGGTCGCCACCCTCTCGCTGCCCGGCCTGCGCCTGGAGGGCATCGAGGAGACCGTCGGCCAGAGCGCCGTCGCGGACCCGGGGCGGCGGGTCCTCTACGGCGCCGCGGCGGTGCGGGACGGCGGCTGGACCTATGTCTTCGGCGGCGACGACCCGCCGTCCGCGCCGGGCTCCAGTGCCTACGTCGCCCGGGTCCCGGCCGGGCGGTTCGCGGACCGGGGCGGCTGGCGGTTCTGGGACGGTGCGCGCTGGCAGCGGCGGGCCGAGCGGGCCCGGCCGGTGCTGCGGGACGGCGGTCGGCGCGGTGTCGGCAGCGCCTTCACCGTCCTGCGCGACGGCTCCGCCACCTGGGTGCTGTTCACCATGGACACCGGGCGCGGCGGTGCGGCCGGGCTGCGGACGATCACCGGCTACTGGGCCTGCTCGCCGCAGGGGCCCTGGCACGGCCCGGTCGGCCGCCTCACCCCGCCCCGCCCGCCCGCGCCCGACCCGCACCACATCGCCGCCTACAACCCCCAGGTCCACCCGGAACTCTCCGCGGACGGCGAGCTGCTGCTCAGCTACGACATCAACTGGCTGGGGCCGCCCGGGGTGCCGGCCGACACCCGGCTCAACGGCGACGTGGATCTGTACCGGCCGCGGTTCGTGCGCGTACGGATGGCGGACACCGGGCGGTGAGCCCGGCGCGGTGCGCTCAACTCCCGTGCCGCGCCCGCCACTTGCCGGCCTGCTCGTCGATGTCGAACGGGATGAGATTCAGCGGGGGGCCTTCGCGCGGGGTCCGCAGCGCCGCGCGGATCCGCTCGTTGACCGCCGCCAGTATGCGCCGCAGCGCGGCCTCGGTGGGGGCGTTCGCGGCGGCCTCCAGGGCATCCTCGGCCTCCTTGCGCAGAGCCAGGCTCGGCGGCAGGTAGGACAGGTGCTCCCGGCCCATCTTCTCCTTGATCCACCACATCTCGTCATACGGTTGGTCGAGATGGCGCAGGGGCTTGCCGGCCCCGGGGAGGTCGGCGAAGTCGCCGCGCTCCGTCGCCTCGCGGATCTGCTTGTCGACCCAGGTCTCGAAGGTGACTCCGGGTGGCTTGCGCTCCGTCATCGCGTTTCCCCAGGATCCGGCCTGTACGTCAGCGCTGTCAGCCTACGCCGCCGCCCGCGCCGCCGGTACCGCTGTTCGCCGCGCCCCCCGGAGTGGGCTGGACCACCGGGAAGGCGTTGTTTCCGCCGCACACCATGGGGCCGACCCGGACCGAGTCGCCCACCACGGTCACCGTGACCTGGCCCGGCGGCTTGTCCCCGGGCACTCGGGCATTGGCCGCGGTGCACACCAGCTGGTTCAGGGAGGCGGAGTCCAGCAGCTTGGCGTTCACCGGCAGAGTGATCACGACCTTGCCCTCGCCGCTGGAGGCGGTGAGGCGGCTGGGGAACTTCGGCAGCACGCTGGACAGGCCCCGCATCCGCTCGGCGTGGTTCGGCCCCTCCATCAGCAGCTCGATGGCCTGCTCCGGATCGACCGGAGCCTTCGCCGGGCGGGTCGCCGAGCGCAGCCCGGACGGCCCGTAGAAGAACAGCTGGACATCGGCCACCTGCTGGCCGGGCGACTTCACGCCGCCGGCGGGCTCACCGGCGTCGATCACATCGGTGGGTGCGATACCGCAGCCGGCCAGCGCGACGGCGAGTGCGACGGCGAGCGCGCCGGTGACCGCGCCGGTGACCGCGCCGCCCAGCACCCGGCGCCGGGCCCGCACCGTACGCGGGGCGTTCGGGGTCTGCGTCGTGCTCATGCGTCGTTCTCTTTCCCGCCGCCGGCCGCCTCGGCGCCCGTCTCACCCGGCTCGTCGTGGCGCAGCGGCAGATCCACCGTGAACACCGCGCCGCCGTCGGGGGAGTTGGCGGCGCGCAGGGTGCCGCCGTGCAGTCGTACGTTCTCCATCGCGATGGCCAGGCCCAGGCCGCTGCCCTCCGAGCGGGCACGGGCGGAGTCCGCCTTGTAGAAGCGCTCGAAGACATGCGGCAGGACCTCGGGGTCGATGCCGGGGCCGCTGTCGGAGATCTCGATCAGCAGCCGGTCGGCGCCCGGTTCCGGCGTCCTGAGCGCCACCCGGACCGGCTCGCCGCCGTGGTGCAGCGCGTTGCCGACCAGGTTGGCGACGACCACATCGAGCCGCCGCGGGTCGAGTCGGGCCCGCACGTCCGCCGGCAGGTCCGTCGCCACCCGCTTCTGCCAGGCCCTGGCCTGCAGCGTCTTCTGGATGGTCTCGGCGACATCGACCTCGTCCGGATGGAGCGCGGCGGCCCCGGCGTCGAACCGCGAGACCTCCATCAGGTCCTCCACCATCCGCGCCAGCTTGCCGGTCTCCTGGCTGATCAGCCGGACCGCGGAGGCGGTGTCGGGGTCGAGGGAGTCGGCGTCCTCGTCGAGCACGTCGGTGACCGCGGTCATCGCCGCCAGCGGTGTCCGCAGCTCGTGCGAGACGTCGGCGGCGAACCGCCGGGAGTTGGACTCCAGGCGGCGCAGCTCGGCCATGCTCTCCTCCAGCCGGGCCGCCATGTCGTTGAACGTCAGGGACAGATCGGCGAGCTCGTCGGCGCCCTTGACCTCCAGCCGGGTGTCCAGCTTGCCCTCGGCGATCCGCCCGGCGGCCTGCCGCAGGCCCCGCACCGGCCGCAGCACCCCGCGCGCGGCGAGCAGCGCCGGGATCACGGCGAGGATGAGCACCGGCAGCGCGCCCCGCTGCGCGGCGGTCACCAGCGCCTCGACGTTGGACTCCTCGGCGCTGAGCGGGAGCTGGGCGTAGACGGACAGCGCGGAGGCCGCGCCGTCGGACTGCCGGACCGGCATCCCGATCAGCAGCCACGGGTCGCCGCCGCGGTCGATCCGCTGGAACGCCGGAACATGGCGCTTCTCCACGCTCGCCTTGAGGTCGGCCGGGATCACCACACTGCGCCGCAGACCGCCCTCGTCGCTGTCCGGGACCCCGCGGTAGTGCACGGAGATGTCCCATTCGCGGGACTTTCCGGAGCGCTCCAGCTGCACCCGGAAGTTGTCCAGGTCGGCCTGGGCCGGCGGCACGGTGAGCTCCGGCGCCAGCGAGTTGACCTGCGCCCGCAGGTCGTTGACGGCGATGTCCTGGGAGCGCTGGAGGATCGCGTTACGGGCCTCGCGGTAGGTCAGCAGCGCGGTGGTCAGCGCGCTGACCGTGGCCACCACCAGGAACCCCACGACGAGCCGGGCCCGCAGGCCGCGCAGCAGCGTGCGGGACGGCACCAGGCGGTTCACAGCGGCCCGAAGCGGTAGCCGAAGCCGCGCACGGTCTGGACGTAGCGGGGGCTGCGCGGGATGTCCTCTATCTTCGTCCGCAGCCGCATCACGCAGGCGTCGACCAGTCGCGCGTCGCCGTGGTAGCTGTGCTCCCACACATGCTCCAGCAGCTGCTGGCGGCTGAAGACCTGCCCGGGCGTGGCGGACAGGAACAGCAGCAGCTTCATCTCCGACGGCGCCAGCGCCAGGTCCTGGCCGGCCTTGGCGACGACCAGACCGGCCCGGTCGATGGCCAGTTCGCCGTAGGTCTCCACGGGGGCGGGGCCCGGCTCCGCCACGGCCGGCGCACCGTCCGCGGGCAGCGCGGTGCGGCGCAGCACGGCACGGATGCGCGCTTCGAGGACCTCACCGCGGGCCGGTTTGACGATGTAGTCGTCGGCCCCGGCCTCCAGTCCGAGCACCACGTCCAGATCGTCGCCACGCGCCGTGAGCATGATGATCGGCAGCTGCCGCTCGGCCCGGATCAGCCGGCAGACCTGGAAGCCGTCCTTCCCGGGGAGCATCAGATCCAGCAGCACGATGTCGGGACGGAACGTCGGCAGGGTCGCCAGGCCCGCCTCGCCGCTGGCCGCGGCCGCCACTTCATGGCCGCGCCGCCGTAGCGCGAGGGTCACTCCGTCGCGTACGGCGGCGTCGTCCTCGATCAGAAGTACACGTGGCATGGGTCGAGTATCAATCAGTTTCATGATGGATCCGTAACAGGAGCAGCCTGCCCGATCCCGTGCCCATCTGTCGTGGTGGAAGGCGGCGGGCACCGGTATCGCCCACCGCCGTCCGCTATGGACACCAGCACGGCGTGAGGGGACGGGATCGGCATGGCACGGCGCTTCGGCATCGAGGGCGGGATCATCGGAGTGGCCGCGGCGGCAGTGGTGTCGCTGGCGGCGGCGGGGGCGCTGGCCTTCGCCCAACTGCAGGCCTCCGAGGCCGAGGCGGACAGTCCCGGCTCCGCCCAGCAGCGGCCCGAGCGGGCGCCGAAGATCGCGCCCGTCGACCCGTCCATCGCCCATGCCTCGGACCGCCCCGGTCGCAGCCTGAACATCACCATCGACGACGGACCGGACCCGGTCTGGACCCCGAAGGTCCTGGAAGTGCTCAAGAAGCACGAGGTCAAGGCGGTCTTCTGCATGATCGGCCCGCAGGCCAAGGCCCACCCGGACCTGGTCAAGCAGGTGGTGGCCGCCGGGCACAAGCTCTGCGACCACACCACCAGCCACAACACAGGCATGGACCACCAGCCGCAGAGCTACCAGTCCCAGCAGATCCTCGATGCGCAGAAGATGATCGAGGACGCGGCGGGCGGTGCGAAGGTGGAGTACTACCGCGCCCCCGGCGGCGCCTTCACCCCCTACAGCCGGCAGCTCGCCGCCGACCACGGCATGCGCCCGCTGGGTTGGAACGTCGACAGCAAGGACTTCGAGGGCGGTGGCGTCGCGTCGATCGAGGCGACGGTCCGCGGGGAGCTCACCAACGGGCCGACGGTCCTCTTCCACGACGGCGGCGGCAACCGCGCCCGGACCGTGGAGTCGTTGGAGCGGCTGCTGCCGTGGATGAAGCTGCAGGGCTACGGGTTCGGATTCCCGGAGCGGTAGGAGGCTACGAGACAGCAGCGCCGTGCGGGCCGTCGTACTCCGGGACACCCGGGGCGGCGGCCCGTACGGCGTTCCGGCTCGTGCCGAGCGGGCCCGCGCGTCAGGCCGCGCCGAACAACTCCGCCAGTCCCTGGTCCAGACCCAGGTACGGCGCCTCGCCGCCGGCGGGCACGGCCGCGTAGGACCGGGCGAGGAACCGCAGCACCTCGGCGGTCCTCAACTGGACCATCGCGATGCCCTCGTCGGCGTGGAACTCCATCACCGTGCGGTCCGGGCCGCACGGCCGCACCCGGACATCGCCCCGCCCGGCCGGTGTCCGCAGCCCCGCGTCCAGCAGCTCGCGGGCGAACGTCCAGTCCACCGCGGAGCCGTCCAGCGATATCTCCGGCGGGAAGGTCATCCGCACCGCCAGCGGGTCGGCGGGGAGGTAGCGCAGCACGGCGGGGACCGCGTACGTGCCGGGAGTGGTGGCGATGAGGCGGACCTGGACGGCGTGGTCGATGACGGTGTTCATCGCGCTGCTCCCTCACGGCTGGTCGGTCATGGGCACTGGCTCGTCCAGTAGGACGCCGTGCCCACTCCCACCGTGCACGCGAAGGGTGTGTGAGGTGCATCACGTTTAAGGGGCGTCGATCGACTGCCCTTACCCACTGAGGCAGTTGCCCTCAGGCCCGGTGCTGCTCCCCGGGCCGGACCAGGAACTCGTCCAGGATGCCCGGAGCCGCCGCCGCGGCGAACGCCGGAGCCTCGTCGGCCGCGAGGTCCCGGATGCGGTAGCCGTCCTCGCCCGCCGCGACCGCCGCGGTGAGCGTGACCAGGCCCGACCGGCGGGTGAACGGCGAGGTGGAGAACGTCCAGGCGGCGACCCCCTCGCGCTGCAGGGCGAAGGTGTCACGGCTGAAGGTCCCCGAACGCCCGACCAGATACCGGCCCTCGACGGCGTGCCCCAGGCTGCGGTACGCGTCCCCGGCCAGCCGCAGCGTCAGCGGCGTGCCGAGCACCGCGTAGATCCACGCGCAGTGCAGCAGTACGGGCGTGAACGCCGCGCCCAGGCCCCCCAGGACCGCGGTGCCGGGCAGCACCACGAACAGCAGGCCGCGTACCCGGCGCCGGCGCAGGGCGGCGCGCGGATGCGGCGCCAGCGGTGTCGGGCCGCAGCCGCCGGGGAACGGCGCGCGCAGTGCGCCGCCCGCCACCCGCAGCGCCTGCGCGCGCGGCGCCGGCGGCATCAGTCCGCTGCGCTTGCGGTTCTCCTCGCGGTTGCCCAGCCCGCCGGCCACCGCGCGCACCAGCGCGCCGCCGCCGGCCCGTAGCAGCAGGGGCTCGCGCAGCACCACACCGCGCAGCCGGGCCCGTTCGATGGTGACCGAGCGGGTGGTGAACAGCCCGCGGCGGACCCGCAGGGTGCGCGGGTCGGTCCACTCCAGGCGGTAGCCCCACCAGTTCTCGACGTACAGGACGATCGCGCCGAGCGAGCCGAGGGCGAGGACGGCCAGTAGCGCCGCCGGGATCGTCAGCCAGAGCGCGCCGGCGCCGAAGTCGACGAACGCCTGCCGGACGAAGCCGATCCGCCACGGCTCGATGCCCATACCGTCCAGCACCCGGTAGACCGATCCGGCCGCCACGAACACCCCGCCGACGACCCAGAAGGTCAGCGGTGCGTAGCGCAGCCAGCGCCAGCTGATGCGGGCCAGCACCGGATCCGTGGCGGCCCCCTCGGTGTCGGCGCGGGTGAGCAACTCCGCGCGCAGCCGGTCCGCTTCCCGGGTCGTCAGCGCCTCCAGCGACAGCTCACCGCCACCGTCCGCCGAGCCCGCCGTGCCGGCCCGCAGCACGGTGACGCCCAGCAGCCGGTGCAGCGGCGTCGCCGTCAGATCGACGGTGCGGATGCGGTGCAGCGGAACACTGCGCAGCCGCCGGTTGAGCAGACCGGTCCGTACGTCGAGGGTGTCGGCGGTGACCCGGAAGTCCGTACGCGCCCAGCGGATCAGGCCGAGCGTGGTGACGACGGCGAACGAGGCGGCGATGGCGGCGAGGCTGATCCAGGCCTTGGTGTCGATCCGGCCCCCGGTGGCCAGCGCGGTCAGCGCCAGGGAGGCCAGCGGCGCTCCCATCCAGCCGCAGTGCACCAGCAGGGTGCGGGGATCCAGCCGTCGCCACTGGGGAGCGGTGGAAGGGACGGCGTCCGGCGCGATGCGGGCGTCGTGCCCGCCGGACACGCCGGGCACCTCGGGAGGCAGCGGTGCGCTCATGCGGCATCACCCGGCACGGCCTGCGCGGCCTCGCCGATCAGCCGGGAGAGCTCCTCGGCGTCGGCGTCGGACAGTCCCGCGATCTTGATGTCGCCGGCGGTCGAGGCGGTGGTGACGGTCACCGTCGCCAGCCCGTACCGCCGCTGCAGCGGACCGCGCACCGTGTCCACCGTCTGCACCCGGGACAGCGGCGCGATCCGCCGCTTCTGCCAGAACCAGCCGCCCGCGGCGTAGACCGCGCGGCCGCCCAGCTCCCAGGCGTGCACGGCATAGCGCCAGCGCGGCATCACCACGAGATAGCCGACGGCCGGCAGCACGAGCACCACCAGCAGCAGCGGTCCCAGCCAGGGCAGCGCGCCGGGGAAGAACAGCAGGGACAGCACCGCCATGACGAGCGCGGTGAGCAGCATCGGGCCGCTGAGCGTCAGTAGGGCCTGCAGGGTCCACCAGTTGCGGGCCCGGGGGTCGACACGGTGGCGGGGCGGGCGCAGGAGCGGGGCGGCGTGCTCGGGCATCAGGGTGTCACCGGTTTCCAAGTCAAGCGTATTGAGTAGCGGTACGTTATAACGGTACAAGCGACTTGTAAAAACCGGCAGGGGTCGCGGCAGCCGGAGTCATGCGGGAAGAACGGCGCGCTCAGTGAGAAGGGTGCGCGATGTGAGAAGGAAGGCCTCGTCCGTGCCCAAGAAGGTGGATCACGAAGCCAGGCGGCGGGAGATCTCCGAGGCGCTCTGGCGGATCACCGGCAGCCGCGGACTGGACGCCGCGAGCCTGCGCGACGTCGCCGCGGAGGCGGGCATCTCACTGGGCCGGCTCCAGCACTACTTCCGCACCAGGGACGAGATGCTGATCTTCGCCCTCCGGCACATCAACCAGCTCGCCGCCGACCGCATCCGCGCCAGGATCGAGGCGCTCGCCGAGGAACCGACGCCGCGCGAGGTCCTGCGCGCCTGTCTGACGGGCATGCTGCCGCTGGACGACAACAGTCGCATCGGCGTGCTCGTCGGCGCCGCCTACTACGCCCGCGCCGTCCACGATGCCACCCTGCGCGCCGAGGCCCGCAACGGCATTCCCCAGCTCGGCGCCTTCTTCGCCGACCAGCTCCGACGCGCCGCGGAACGGGGGGAGCTGCCGCCGGAGCGTGCGACCGAGGATCAGGCGATGCTGCTGATCAGTGTCGCCGACGGGCTGGCCAGCTACGTCCTGCTCGAAGTGCACGAGCCGCAGGCCGCGGTACGGCTGCTGGACCTGCACCTGGCGAACCTCTTCGGGGACGCGGTCGAGGGGCAGGCGCCGGCGGGGGAGTGAGCGCGAGGCGGGGGCGCCCCGGGCCGTAGGGGGCTGAGTCGGCGTCAGCGGAGCGGCCCGGGTGGCCGGGGGTTTACGCCTCGCGCAACAGGGCGTCGAGATCGGCCTCGACGTCCAGATGCCGCGCCTCGTCGCCCCTCGCGACGACCTCGTACGACCCGGTCAGAAAGCCGCGCAGATCCTGCGCCTCGAACTGCACCACCGCCATCCCACCGGCGGTGTGCAGCTCCACCACCACGACCTCGCGCTCACCGTCGGCGTTGCTCGGCCAGATCTGCACATCGCCCGCGCCGGCCGACCGGTGCAGCCCCTCCTCCAGCAGCTCCCGGCCGAACGTCCAGACCACCTCCGCACCGTCCAGCGACGCGGCGGGCGGAAAGACCAGGCGCACCGCGAACGGATCGGCGCGGTCGTAACGCAGGTTCGCCGGAATCACCCGCGACCGGGGAGCGGTCGCGATGAGACGGGCCGAAACGGCTTGGTCGATGACGCTGGACATCGCCGGCTCCCTTGCAATTGGTGCGGATCTCTGGGTGTACAACCACTAGGACGGCAAGGCCGTTGCCGCGGGTGCATTGGATTCCCATGTATTCCTGCGTGACCTGCATCACCAGGCGGAGGAATGTATCCCCATGCGCCGCCATATGCCCTCTTTGTTGTCCGGGAATCGGAGGCTCCGGCGCGCGACGATGCGACATGACGTGGCGTCAGTTTTCGGTCGAGTGTCATGAAGCCGTCGTGAACTCGCCTTCGGCGGCCGCCGGGTGGGCCTGGACGGAGCCGCCGCGCTGGGCTAGCTTCCGGCGCACAACACGAGCGGGGTGGGGCGAATGCGGCGCATGGTGCACAGCGGGTCGTTCTTCGGCAGGGTCGGGAGCGGGGCTCCGCTCGGACGGCGGGTGGCACGCCGGATGGCGGCAGCGGTGCTGGCGGTGACGGGCATGGTCGCCGCCGCGCCCGGCCCGTCGGCCGTAGCGGCCACGATCTCCCATGAGCCGGCGGCGGCAGCACAGCGCGCCACCCCGCTCGCCGGCGCCGGCTGGCACCTCAAGACCAGCGGCAGCACCGCCCGCTTCCGCGGCCTGGCGGCCGTCAGCCGCAGCACCGCCTGGGTCGCCGGTACGGGCGGCACCGTGCTGCGCACCCACGACGGCGGCAAGCGCTGGAGCGATGTCTCCCCGCCCGGTGCCGGCGGGCTGGAGTTCCGCGACATCGAGGCGTTCGACGCACGCCGCGCGGTCGTCCTCGCCATCGGCGAGGGCGAGGCCTCGCGCGTCTTCCGCACCGACGACGCCGGCGCCACCTGGCACGAGAGCTTCCGCAACACCGACCCCCGCGCCTTCTACGACTGCCTGACCTTCTTCGACCAGCGGCACGGCATCGCGCTCAGCGACCCCGTGGACGGCAGGTACCGCATCCTGTCCACCGGGGACGGCGGCCGGAGTTGGCGCGTACTGCCGTCGGACGGCATGCCCCCGGCGCAGCCCGGCGAGGCCGCGTTCGCCGCCAGTGGCCAGTGCCTGGTCTCCGCCGGCCGCCATGACGCCTGGATCGCGACCGGCGGCGCCACCACCGCCCGCGTTCTGCACACCGCC
Organism: Streptomyces sirii; assembly: GCF_045690365.1. Taxonomy (NCBI): domain Bacteria; kingdom Bacillati; phylum Actinomycetota; class Actinomycetes; order Kitasatosporales; family Streptomycetaceae; genus Streptomyces; species Streptomyces sirii. Next base: position 7,503,351 of record NZ_CP147982.1, read on the forward strand.
GACCGCGGGCATACCTGGTCGGTCACCGACGCCCCTCTTCCGGCGGGCGATCCGGCACGCGGCGTCTTCGCCCTCGCCTTCCGCGACCGGGCGCACGGCCTCGCGGTCGGCGGCGACTACCGCCCCGACCAGCCCTCGCCCCGCGCCGCCGCGGTCAGCGCCGACGCCGGCGCCACGTGGACGGCGTCCGCCGAACCCCCCAAGGCCTACCGCTCCGGCGCCGCCTGGCTCCCGCACTCCCGGCGCCTGGCCCTGGCGGTCGGACCGTCCGGCAGCGACGTCACGTTCGACGGCGGCCGCACCTGGCACCCCTTCGACCAGGGCTCGTACGACACCGTCGACTGCGCCCCTGACCTGGGCTGTTGGGCAGCGGGGGAGCGGGGCCGGGTCGCGCGACTGGGGTGGTGAGCGGCGCGGGCGGCCGGGGGCCGGGCGGAGCGGCCGGCCGAGGTGGCGGACGTAGGCCGTCGGCCGGAGCGGTCAAGGGTGCTTGCCGCGGGCCGTCCCCTCACTCCATGAGGCTCCCGAGCCGGCCCTCCAGTACGACCAGCAACTCGGCGAGCCCCGCGGAGAGTTCCTCCTGCCGCTGATCACCGATGCCGTCGAGCAGCGCCGCCTCGTACCGCAGCTGCTCCGGCAGCAGCCGGTCGATGGTTTCGCGGCCCTCGTCGGTGAGCGAGAGATGCGCCACGCGGCGGTCCCGGTCGTCCGGCCGACGGGCGATCAGCCCCCGCTCCTCCAGCTGCCGTACGCGCTTGGTCACCGCCGCACCGGAGGCGAAGGTCTCACGGGCGACCCGTCCGGGGGTCAGCTCACGGTCCATCCGGCGCAGGGTGCCGAGGATGTCGAACTCGGGCCGGGTGAGCCCGGCCCGCCGCAGCGGAGCGTCGGCCGCCTGCTGCAGCAGGGCGGAACAGCGGTTGAGCCGCCCGATCACCGCCATCGGGCCGGTATCCAGCCCGGGGTGCACCTGCTGCCACTGGCGCAGCACCCCTGCGACGATGTCCTCGGTCACCCGCACGCTCCTCTCGGCCAGGCCGTCCGCCGCTCGGTCCCCTCCGGGCGGTCGGCGCCGGGGTCAGGTCCGGGACCGCGGCGTCCGGCGCGGCCCGTCCCCCGCTGGTCACCCGGTCCGCTGCTGATCACCCGGACAGGACCTCATTGTGCCTGCCGCACGGCGCCGTCCGCCGCGCGGGCGGGCGTACGGGTCAGGCGGCCGGTGCCGGTGTCGGTGCCGCAGCGCCCGTCTTCCGCACCCGACCCACCGGAGAGGCCCCAAGTCGCCGGACGACCCCGGCCAGCGCACGGTGACCCCGCTGCTCTGCACCGGCGATCCGCTCCTGCGGGACGGTGCGCTGCCACCACTCGCCGGCCGCCACCTCCGCGGCCTCCCGGAGCTCGACCAGGCAACCGGCCAGCCGGTCGCGCGCCCAGCAGATCTCCCGAGCCTCGTCGGCCCCGGGCGCCGGTCCCGCCGCGAGCAGATGGAGCACGGCGGCCTCCGCCTCCGCCAGCCGTTCCAGAGCGCCCTCGACGCGGCCCGCCGCCCGCCGGTTGGTGACCGCGACACAGCACGCCAGGCCCACCGCGGCGCCCACCACGGTGTCGATCCAGCGGTCCGCGATCAGCGTCGCCGCCGGCCGATGACCGCCGAACTCCGTCAGCAGCAGCGCCATCGGCGTGACCCACACGGAGCCCAGCCAGTAATTGCGGCTGATGCAGGCCTCCGCCCCGAACTGGCAGGCCAGCGCCAGCGCGACCATCGCGAGCGGCCCGATGCGGATCACCGGGAGCAGCGCGGTGAACAGCAGCAGACCGAGCAGATTGCCCAGGGTGCGCTGCAGCGCGCGCTGCCAGGAGAGCGTGGTGTTGGCCTGGTAGATCGAGGCGGCGGTCACCACGGCCCAATACGGGTGCCCGACGCCCACCGCCATCGAGGCCCAGCCCGCCAGTACACACCCGGCGGCGACCCGCACTCCTATGGGCAGCAGCGGTGAACCCGGCGCCAACCGGGAGGCCACCGCACGCAGCCCACGTGGGTGCTCGGGGGCAGGCCGCCGCGATCCCACCGCTTCGGCGGCGGTGCCCGCCAAGGGTTCCCCGGGCCGGCTTCCTCCCGGCGCCTGACCGGCGAGACCGATCGCTTCCCTTTCCCCTTCTCCTTCCCCTTCCCTTTCCTCTTCCTCGGCCTGTGGCACCGAGAGCGAGAGATGGGGGAGCGAGCGCCCGCGCCGGAGGTCACGGGCCCAGGCGGCCAGGAGGGCGGCTTGGGCGTCGGCGCCTTCGGGCTCCCGGCCGCCCGTATCCCCGAGTACCGCCTCCGCCCGCACCAGCAGCCGTTCGAGTCCGGTCCGGGCCGCCGCCTGCTGCGGGGTGCGGGACGCAGGGACCAGGAACAACGTGTGCCGGGCCGCGTTCACGGCGGCCGCGGCCGCATGTCGCGCGTGCGCCACCCCGGCCGTCGCCGCGCCGCCCGCGCCCGGCTCCGTACGCAGCAGACCGGCGGCGGCCTCCAGCGCACGGGCGGTCGCGATCCGCTCCGGGCCCTGCGGACGGACCAGCGCCGGTGCCATGCACACCAGCCAGGCGAGCACACCCGCGCCGAGCGCCAGCGCCAGGTGCGCGGGGACCTGCCCCGGGTGCTGCGGCACGAAGAAGCCCGACGCGGCGACGAAGGTCAGGATGAGGTTCCCCGGCGGACCGATGCGGGTGGCGTCGCACACCACCTTGTGGACCGCGGCGAGCAGCGAGGCGAGGACGACGAGCAGCGCGGTCGAGGCGATCAGCGAGGCCGCGGTCAGCGCCACAGCCAGGCTCGTGACCATGCCGAGCACGACCCACGCCAGCGTGCGGGCGCGGGCGGCGTACGGCAGACCGTGCGCGTACAGGGCGCACATCGCCCCGGCCGAGGTGTAGAGGATCAGATCCAGCCGGTCCAGGAAGAGGAGTGCGAGGTCGGGGATCGCCAGGGCGACGACCGCGCTGAGCGCCGGCTTGTGCCAGATGTCGACGGGGCTGCGCAGCCGCACGGTGCTCCTGATCGGCAACGGCCGGGCGCGCACCACGTCCGTCGGCTCGACGCTCCCTGTCCTCCCACGCTTCCCGGCGGGCCTGGCATGCTTCCCCATAAGGAAAGATTAGCAGGTGTTTTACTCGTAAAGAGTCTATGGGGGTCGGGGAGGGGGCGTCCGACGCGCCCGCCGGCGCCCTCCCCGGAGCAGACATCGCACGGCCGAGAGCGACAATGTGCGGGTGCCAGCCGCCAAGAAGAAGACGACCACCGCGAACGCATCCCCGGAGCGCCGCCGCGAACTGCTCGACACCGCGGCCGAGGTCTTCGCCGCACAGGGCTACAACGCCACGACCGTCCGCCGGATCGCGGACGAGGCCGGGATGCTCGCGGGCAGCCTCTATTACCACTTCGATTCCAAGGAATCGATGCTGGACGAGATCCTGTCCACGTTCCTGGACGAGCTGTGGGACGGCTATGACGCGGTGCTCGCCGCGCGGCTCGGGCCGCGGGAGACGATCGAGGCGCTGGTCACCGAGTCCTTCCGGGAGATCGACCGGCACCGCGCGGCCGTCGCGATCTACCAGAAGGAGGCCAAGCACCTCGCCGGTCAGCCCCGCTTCGGCTACCTCGCCGACTCCCAGCAGAAATTCGAGAAGGCCTGGCTGGGCACGCTGGAGCGGGGTGTGGCCGACGGAGTCTTCCGGGCCGACCTCGACGTCCGCCTCACCTACCGCTTCGTGCGGGACACCGTCTGGGTCGCGGCGAGCTGGTACCGGCCGGGCGGTCTGCACAGCCCCGAGGAGATCGCCCGCCAGTACCTGTCGATGGTGCTGGACGGCATCGCCGTACGCGAATGACCAGCCGGTCGGGCGCGGAACGGCCCGACCGGCCGGCGGCGCGCTCTCAGGCCCGCGGGCGCGGCCGCCGCCTGACGGCCAGGCCGTTCAGCACGAGACGTTCTTCACGTACAGCGCCCGCGGTGTCATTGCCGTCCTGCCGTAGCGGACGCTCTTCGTCTCGCCTCCGGAGAGGCGGCCCCGCGGATCCTTGTGGTGGGGGATGACGACGGTGAAGCACGCGGTGCGCACCGCGCACAGATTCGCCAGGCGTACGTACCGTTGTCCACCCTTGTCGAAGTACTTCCGCACCTTGACGCACCGTGGCGGCTGGTCGGCGGCTGCCGCTTCCGCGGCGGTGGTCAGTGTCAGTGAGGCGCTGCATGCCACTGCTGCCAGCGCTATGGCCAGAAACTTCCGCACGTCATCTCCCCCGAGAGAAACTCAGACTCAGACTCCCCCTGCGAAACCCGTATCGGCTTCGCACGTTCATTCCCCATTGTCCACACTCACGCGACGAAATCAGCCTCCGGTGCCACGTGGGGACACAAGTGCGACACAAGAGCGACCTTTTTGATACCGGGCAGGACGGTAGCGAAATGCGCTAAAGCGGGGCAAACAGCCAGCTGCCCGATCGGCTTCTGCCGGGGTGTCGCCACGGCCACTCGCCCATCCGGCTACCTCGACGTCACCGCCACCCTGGAAGGGCTGCGCCCACTGCTCGCCGCCGGAACCCACCCACGCGCCGTGCCGGTCTCATCCGTTTCCTCCGTGCACCCGGCAGACCAGGCCTCGACGCACGAAGCCGGGGCCCGCAAACAGGGACCCCGGCCCGGGAACCGGTCGACCAGCGGGCCCATCTGCCTGCGACGCGTCATCGGGGGCGGCGGGCCGCCTGCCTCGACCGCTGGATCCCTAGGCCGTCTCTTCCGGCTCTTGCCTGACCCGTGGCGTCTAACACGGCACCTCTCCCTCACGCCTGAACGGCGCGGGGGACCCCATCGTTGTCGGGTCGCCCGAGTACGTCCCGTACGCGGGCGACCCTCCGCCTTGCGCTCCGCTTCGCTCCGCCTCGGCTCTTCATGCGACCTCCGGAAGCCGAGCTGCACCGCGCCAGACGCCACGGGCTCAACCGGCAAGATCCGGAAGAGACGGCCTAGCTCCGCCTGGGAGTCTTGATCGGGACACAGGGGAATTCGTCGGTGTCCACCTGGGCTTCCTTCGTGGGGCCGCACAGCTCGAACGACGTGGCCTTCTCCGTGTCCGGCAGACTGAACCCGACCACGCCGATCTTGGTCGCGCCTTGCTCGACGTTGCTCCCGAGGAGCGTTTCGCTCCAGCTGTAGTTGCGCCACTTGCCGCTTGCGTCCTGCTGGACATCATCAAGCGCGGCGAGCCCGCTACTGGGGAACGCCTCGGTGTAGCAGTAGCCGCTCTCCCCGAATTCGCACGGCCGCTCCGTCGACTTGAACTTCAGCCGAAGATATTGGAGCTTGACGTTCTCCACCCCGCGATCGGGAAGCTCGCCGGTCACCGCGACGTAGACGGCGACATAGTGCTTTCCGGCGTCAGCCGGCTTACCTACCAACTGGGGCGTCCAGCTGGTGTCCACAGGCTTCACCCGCACACCAAGCCGCAACCCCGGCTCGGTCGTCACGAAGTCCTTGCCCGGGAAGTCGGCGAACTTGGTGTACCTGGGCTGCGAGGCGGTAGGCGACGACTCCGCGCCGGTGGTCGGCGCGTCGCTCTTGGCATCACCGCCGCCGCCCGAACATCCCGCAACCAGTACGAGCGAGCCAACGGCAAGCGCGGCCAACATACGAGTCGACACGTATCCCCCTGAGGCTGGAAAACCGTGCCGCATCATAGCGAGCGGGACCGCATGTGCCTGCTCCCGTGAACGGTGGACCGAGGCGGACCGGAGCCTCACTCGCCGGCAGACGGGCGTGCCGTCACCACTTTCAGTCCCCGGTCGGCGAACTCGCGTCGGGTTGCCTCCTTGGCGCCGCCGTCCGTGATGAAGGTGTCGAAGACATCCGCATCGCCGACCCGGGCGAAGCAGCGCTCGCCGATCTTCGACGAGTCCGCGACGACGATGGCACGCCGGGCGCGTTCGGCCATGAGGCGGTTGACCCGGGCCTCCGCCTCATCGTGCACCGTGGCCCCCATCAGCGGGTCCATCCCGTTCGCCCCGATGAACGCGATGTCGATCGAGATCTGCTGCAGTACCAACTCGCTGAATGGGCCGACGAGTTCGAACGACCGCGAGTGCGCCACCCCGCCCGTGAGCACGATCTTGATCTGCGGCCGCACGGCCAGCTCGTTGGCGATGTTGAGGGAGTTGGTGACGATGGTCAGATGCGGCTGCGGTCCCGCCTCGGCGAAGTCCGGGCGAGTGGCCAGCACCCGGGCGATCGCCGTAGTCGTCGTGCCACCGCTCAGACCGACCACATCCCCCCGCTCGACCAGCTTCGCCGCGGCCTTCGCCACCGCCTCCTTCTCCTCCGACCGGTGAGCGTGCTTGTAGCGGATCGGCAGGTCGTACGCCACCGAGCTGAGCACCGCCCCGCCCCGAGTGCGGGTCAGCAGCTGCTGCTCGGCGAGGGCATCCATGTCGCGCCGCATCGTGGCGGCCGAGACCTCCAGGGCGGTCGCCGCCTCCTCGACGTCTACTCGGCCCCGGTCCCCGAGCAGCTCGAGCAGTGCGTTCATCCGTTCATGGCGCTTCATAGCGCGAGCCTAATTCGTCTCCCGCGGCCTCCGTGACGCCCGGTGGGCGCCCCGTCCTCCACCTCCTTCTCCTCGCTGCAGGTGTGGGCAGCGCCCGCCGGCTCACCCCCGAGCCGGTGACTGCGCCGCGTACTGGACCGGAACCGTCGCCGGAGTGCCGAGCACGCCCAGCAGCCTCGCGGCCTCCTCGGCCACTGCCTCGCGGGCCGGCTTCACATACTTCCGGGAGTCGACCAGCGACGGATCCGCGCCCAGCGTCTGGCGTATCGAGCGGGTGAAGACGGAGACCAGATGAGTGGAGATATTGATCTTCGTCATTCCGGCGGCGATGGCGCGGCGCAGCTCCTCGTCCGGCACCCCGGAAGAGCCGTGGAGCACCAACGGCACCGGCAGGGTGGCGTGCAGCGCCCCGATGAGCTCCTTGTCGAGCACGGCCGTGCGCTCGTGCATGGCATGCGACGAGCCGACGGCCACCGCGAGGGCATCCACACCGGTGGCACGGACGAAGGCCAGGGCCTCGTCCGGGTTCGTACGCACCCCCGGTGCGTGCACGCCGTCCTTGCCGCCGACCTCGCCGAGCTCCGCCTCGACATAGGCGCCGCGCTCGTGACACCAGGCGGTGAGTTCGGCAGTCGTGGCGACGTTCTCCTCGTACGGGAGCGCGGAGGCGTCCACCATGACCGACCCCACTCCGGCCCTGATGCCTTGGCGGACCAGGTCCGCATCGGTGATGTGGTCGAGGTGTACCGCGATCGGGGCACCGGAGTCCTCGGCGAGGGCGAGGGTGGCGCGGGTGATCGGCAGCAGACTGCCGTGGTAGCGGATGCAGTTCTCGCTGATCTGCAGGATCAGCGGGATGCCGGTGCGCTCGGCGGCGGTGACCAGCGCCTCGGCGGTTTCCAGATGGATGACGTTGAAGGCCGCCGCGCCGACCCGGGCCTCACGCGCGGCGTCGACGATGGATGAGGTGGGAACGAGGGGCATGGCGCGCTGACTCCCTTGCGTGCGGGGTGGATTGGCGTGCGGGGCGGAGGCGGTGGCTAGGAGGCGGCCGGCGCCTCGAGCATCACCGAACGGGTCAGGCTGCGCGGGTTGTCCGGGTCCAGGCCACGGGCGCGGGCCCGTTCCAGCGCAACCCGCTGTACCAGCACCAGATCGGCCAACGGATCGCGGGCATGGCACACAAAGCGCGCACCGGTCCGCTCCACATCGGCCTCCAGCCCTTCCGGTGCCCGGCCGAAGAGCCAGGTCACCCGACCGGGGGCGGCTATCGCGATCGGACCGTGGCGGTACTCCATCGCGGGGTAGGACTCCGTCCAACTCTGCGACGCCTCCCGCATCTTGAGCGCCGCCTCATTGGCGAGGCCGAAGGTCCAGCCGGTGCCGAGGAACGAGAACTGCTCGGCATCCACCCACTCCTTGTCCAACGGCGCGGCCAATGCTTCCCGGGCGTCGGTCACCGCCTGTGAGACGTCCTCACCCAGGTGCGCGCGCAGCAGTGTGAGCGCCGTCGTCGCGAAGCGGGTCTGTACCACCGACTTCTCGTCGGCGAAGGGCAGCGCGACCGTCTCGTCGGAGATCGCCGTCGCCGGCGTCTCGGGGTCGCCGATGATCGTCACCGTCGGGATGCGGCCCTTGACCGCGTCGAGTACGCGCAGCACTTCGGTCGTGGTGCCCGAGCGGGTGATGGCCACCACCGCGTCATAGCCGCGGTCGCTGCCGAGGAATGCCTCGGAGGCCGCGAAGGGGTCCGTCACGCCCAGCCCGGCACCCTCGCGCAGTGCCGCGTACGACTGCGCCATGAACCAGGAAGTGCCGCAACCGATCACGGCGACCCGCTGCCCGGCGGCGGGCAGCGTGCCGACCGCCGCTCCGATCCGCGCCGCCTCCCGCCAGGTCTCCGGCTGACTGTGCAGCTCCTGCTCCATGTACGAGGTCTCGTTCATGGCCACCCTCCCGTGATGCCTGAAAAGGATCTGGATCGTCCTGTACCGCGATACTTGTCGTGCTGCGTGAAGCTGCAACTTTTAGCTTCGTTGCAATCGACTGTACGCAGAATCCTGCGCGCGATCCATCCCTCGTATGGGTGGATGCGTCAGGGGGAGGGGTGGAGGGTCGATGCTGGTCGCGGGCGATGTAGGGGTGTTGTGCCGGTGTGCATGCGGTGGATGCGGAGATGGAGGGTGCGTGGCGGGGTAGAAGCTAGCTGTTGACAGCTGCGTGAAAGAGGCTGGATATTCGCAAGATCAATCAAGCAGTCACGCACTCATGCGCTCACGCAGATCGGTCGGTCGTGCAGTAGACCGCTCCGCCGTACAAAGGACCTCGCATGTCCATTGCCACGCTCTCCGCGACGCCCCCGCCACCCTCGTCCCGGGCCGCCCGCCGCACCGGCAGACTGTTCGCGCTCACCGGCGCCTTCGTCGGCGTCGTCTACGGCTACGACACCGGCAGCATCTCCGGTGCCCTGGTGTTCCTGAGCAGGGACTTCCACCTCACCGAGGTCGAGAAGGGCCTGGTCAACAGCATCCTGGTGTGCGGCTCCATCGTGGGCGCGCTGATCGGCGGCAAGCTCGCGGACGCCCTGGGCCGCAAGGCCGCGATGCTGATCGTCGCGGGCTCCTACGCCGTGTTCGTCGCCCTCTCCGCCCTCGCGCCCAACGTCGTCGTGCTGGACCTCGTCCGGTTCCTGCTGGGCGTCGCCATCGGCATCTCGATCGTCGCCGCCCCGCTCTATGTCGCCGAATCGACCCCGGCACGGATCCGGGGCGCCTCCGTCGCCGCCTATCAGGTGGCCACGGTCGCCGGCATCGTCATCACGTACTTCGTCAACTGGGGCCTGTCCGGCGGCGGCCATTGGCGCTGGATGCTCGGCCTCTCCGCGCTCCCCGCGGCGCTCGTCCTGATCCCGCTGCTCCGGCTGCCGGACACCCCGCGCTGGTACGTCCTCAAGGGGCGCACGGAGCGAGCCGTCGAGGTCATGGCGATGACCGATCCGGACGTCGACCCGCGCGCGGAGGTCGCGGCCGTGAGTGCCGCGCTCGCCGAGGAGAGCGGTGGATCGGCGCGCTCGCTGCTGCGCAAGCCGTACGCCCGAGCGGCGTTCTTCGTCGTCGGCCTCGGCTTCTTCTGCCAGATCACCGGCATCAACGCCGTGACCTACTACAGCCCGCAGATCTTCGAGGAGATGGGCTTCACGGGTGACGGCCAGAACTTCCTGCTGCCGTCCTTCGTGCAGCTCGCCTCACTGGCCGCGACGGTTCTCGCCATCCTCGTCATCGACCGGCTCGGCCGCCGCGTGGTGCTGCTGTGCGGTATCGGCACGATGGTCATGATGCTCGCGGTGCTGACCGCGGTCTTCGGGACGGGGGAGCTGAGCGGTGCCACGACCTGGATCGGCTTCGGCGCCATCCTGCTGTTCACCGCGGCCTTCAACTTCGGCTTCGGATCGCTGATCTGGGTCTATGCGAGCGAGGCGTTCCCCGCCCAACTGCGCTCCACCGGGGCGTCGGTGATGCTCACCGCCGACCTGGTCGCCAACCTCCTGATCGCCCAGTTCTTCCCGTCGCTGATGGCCTGGGCCGGCGCGGCCCGGACGTTCGCGGGCCTCGCCGCTCTCGCCCTCGCCGCTCTGGTCTTCGCCTCCGCCACGGCGCCCGAGACCAAGGGGCGCCAACTGGAGGAGATCCAAGGCTACTGGCGCAACGGGGGACGGTGGCCCGTTGCGCCCGAGCCCCGCGAGGTGAGCCCCGGCCCGCTCAGCCCAACGGGTCCCGCGGGTTGTGCGGAGCGAGGCGCCTAGGAAGGCAGCTGCTCGCGGTACGTCTCCAGTGCCGGTGCGGTCGTCGTCGCCACGAACTCGGTGATCCGGTACTCGCACACCCCGGCAAGGGTGAACGGGTCCTCGGCCACGATCCGCTCCACGGCCGCCCGGTCCATCCCGGCGGCCAGGATCACGCCCCCGTCACGCGGGACCTTGCGGCCGGCCGCGATGAAATGCCCCGCGGCGTACTCCTTCCGCAGCCACTCCACATGCTCGGCAAGGGCGGCGTCGACGCGTTCGAGGGGCGCGGTGTAGGTCAGTTCCAATACGAACATGGCTGCAATATAGAGCAGGCCCCGCTCGCCGGCTGCGCCCCCTCCCGACTGAGAAGACGCAGGCCAGAACGTGTGTGACGGCAGGCGACCGGAGGCTCGCGGGCCGCTCGGGAGCGGACGGGGGCGCGCGGCGGATCAGGATATGGGCGGTTCGGGGCGGCGCCGCCCGTGTCGTGTCGCCTGCTCGTAGGCATGGCCGGCCTGGAGGAGGGCGAGATCGGCGCGCGGCGCACCGACGAACTGCAGCCCCACCGGCAGACCACCCGGGGTGAACCCCGCGGGGACCGAGAGGGCGGGCACACCGAGGACGGTGATCAGGTAGGCGGACCGCATCCAGTCCAGATACGTGTGCGTGGGGCGGCCCGCGACCTCCCTCGGATACTCCAGCTCCGCGTCGAACGGCGTGACCTGGCTGACCGGGGCCAGCAGGAGGTCGTACCGGGAGAAGAAGTCGAGCACGTCGAGGTACAGCCGGCCGCGGGTCGCGGTGGCGGCCTTGAGATCGGCCGCGGTCAGACGGCGGCCCTGCTCGATGTTCCAGACGAGGCTGGGCTTGAGAGCCTGCCGGTCGGAGTCGAGCAGATCGCCGAGCGCCAGGTCGAAGCTGTGCGCCCGCAGCGTACGGAAGGCCTCGTCGGCTCCGGTGAGGTCCGGGCAGGCCGCCTCGACATGGCAGCCGAGCTCCTCCAGGACGCTGAGCGCGGGCTCCAGAGCGGCGAGAACGTCCGGATCGGCCGGGGCGTGTCCGCCGAGGTCGGGTGCCCATGCCACGCGCAGTCCGCGCAGATCGCGGTCGAGCGGTACCCGGAAGGCGTCGCCGGGTGTCTCCAGGCTGATGGGGCAGCGTGGATCCGGGCCGGCCATCGCCGACAGCAGCAGCGCGGTGTCGGCGACGGTCCGCCCCATGGGGCCGGGGACGGCAAGGGTGTCCCAGAGGTTGCCGCCCGGGTGCGGTGGCACGCGGCCCGGTGTCGGCCGCAGACCGACCACATTGCAGAAGGACGCGGGGTTGCGCAGCGAGCCGCCCATGTCGCTGCCGTCGGCGAGCGGCTGCATCCCGGTCGCGAGCGCCGCGGCGCCGCCGCCACTGCTGCCGCCCGCCGAGCGCGTGGTGTCGTACGGATTGCGGGTGGTGCCGAAGACCGGGTTGAAGGTGTGCGAACCGGCGGCGAATTCGGGGACGTTGGTCTTGCCGAGGCGGATGGCGCCGGCCCGCTGCAGCCGGTCGACCACCAGGTCGTCCTCGTCGGGGATGTGGTCGGCGAAGAGCGGCGAGCCGAAGGTGGTGCGCATGCCGCGGGTGAGATGGGTGTCCTTGAACGCGATCGGCAGACCGTGCAGGGGCGGAACGGCGGCGCCCCGGGCGAGGCGCTCGTCGGCCTGTGCCGCGGCGGCGAGTGCGCCCTCGGGGTCGAGGGTGACGATGGCGTTGACGGCCGGGTTGACCTGGGCGATGCGGTCCAGATGAGCCTGTACCACCTCCCGGGCGGAGAGCTCGCGACGGCGTAACCGGACGGCGAGGTCGGTGGCATCGAGTTCGTGGAGAGCGTCGGACACATTCATCACCGTACCGAGCGCCACTGACAGGGCATCGGTTCGATCATCGTTCGATCGCCGGTTCGGTAGCGTGGTGAACACCATGGACACTTCCCGAACGATCTCCTGCGACGAGGAACTGCGGCACTGGCCGACCGACGAAGCTCAGGCGCGCGCGGTCCAGGACCGGTTGCGGTCCCACGTACGGCTCGATGAGTCCGGGCCGGAGCCGGGCTTCGAGGGCACCGTGGTCGGGGTGGACGTCGCCTATGACGACGAGCGCGACGTGGTCGCCGCGGCCGCCGTCGCGCTGGACGCCCGTACCCGCGCCGTCGTCGACGAGGCCACCGCCGTCGGGCAGATCTCCTTCCCGTACGTCCCGGGACTGCTGGCGTTCCGCGAGATCCCGACCGTGCTCGACGCCCTCGCCCGCCTCGCCCGTGTCCCCGACCTCGTGGTGTGCGACGGATACGGGCTGGCGCACCCGCGCCGCTTCGGGCTCGCCAGCCACTTGGGCGTACTGACCGGGCTGCCCACGATCGGGGTGGCGAAGAATCCCTTCACCTTCCGGTACGAGCCTCCGGGGCCCGAGCGCGGCACGACCTCCCCGCTCATGGACGGCGACGAGGAGGTCGGACGTGCCCTGCGCACCCAAAAGGGCGTCAAACCGGTCTTCGTCTCCGTGGGGCACCGCTTCGACCTCGACCGGGCCTGCGCGCACACGCTCCGGCTGGCGGCGGCCTACCGGCTCCCGGAGACGACCCGGGCCGCCGACTCGTTGTGCCGCAAGGCGCTGGCCGGCGCCTGACGACGGCATCGCCGGGCCCGGGCGTCGAGTTACCGCTCCTGGACCACGCGGAAGGTGAGGCCCGCCTTCTGGAGGCGGGTCGTCAGCGCGTCCCCCATGGCCACCGCGGTCGTCACCTGGCCCGCGGTCTCCGGGAGATCGTCGAAGGCCAGGCTCAGCGCCGATTCGGCGAGCATCTTCGCCGTCTCGTCGTAGCCGGGGTCACCGCCCGACACCTCGGTGATCACGCGCTCGCCGCCGCCGGAGGCGACGAAGCGCACCGTGAACCAGCTGCGCGCCCGGCGCTCCGGGCCGGGACCGTCGCCCGGCTCCAGACGGCCCGACAGCCAGCGCCGGGCGGGCGGCAGCTGCGCGAGCGCGCACAGGGCGCCCATCCCCAGCGCCCCGCCGACGGCGATCGGCAGCCGTCGCACGCCGGCGTAGTGGCGGTAGCGGAAGTCGGGCCCGTAACGGTCCAGCGCGGCGGCGGAGCGGGCGACGACCTGCGGGTCGAGGGTCGGCAACGGCACACCCCAGGTGCCCGTCTCGGCGCTCTTGACCGGTGCCCCGAACGGCGCCCGGACCGCACGTCCGGCCGGTCGCGGCTCGACCCGCCGCCTGGCGCGGGCGGCCCGCGCCATCGCGACCGGGCGCGACACGGCGGTCAGCGAGGAGGACAGTGTGCCGCCGGAGAACGTGGCGTTGGTGCGTACGAAGCCGTCGATGCGCAGCGGGACGCCCTCGGGGAGCAGCCCCACCGTGTAGTGCACCCCCAGGTCGTGCGGAACGGAGTCGAACCCGCTGGCGTGGACGAGACGGGCGCCCGACGCGCGGGCCGCCGCATCGTGCCGGACGTACATCCGGTCGACGAACTCGGGCTCTCCGCACAGGTCGAGATAGTCGGTGCCGGCGGCCGCGCAGGCGGCGACCAGCGGTTCACCGTGAAGCAGATACGGCCCCACCGTGGTGGCCAGCACCCGGGTGTCGGCGGCGAGGGCGCGCAGGGCGCCCGGGTCGCCGCTGTCGGCCCGCAGCAGGGGCAGCTCGGCGCAGGCCGGGTCGATCTCCGCCAGCCGGTCGCGCAGTTGCTCCAGTTTGGCGAGGTTGCGTCCGGCCAGCGCCCAGCGGCAGTCCTTGGGGGCGTGCTCGGCCAGATACACGGCGGTGAGTGTGCCGGTGAAACCGGTCGCCCCGTACAGAACGAGGTCATACGCCCGTCCGGAGGTGTCCTGCCGTCGCATCCCGCATCCTCTCGACCGCCCTGTTGAACTGGTGTCCGGGACCCTAGGCAGTTGCCGTCGACGCGTCAACGATCGGTCCAATAGCCCCCATTGGCCCCATCCGCCGCCTTGGTGCTCCTGCGGCGGGCCGGGGCCGGTGTGCGGTCTTGACAGGGCGTCGGGGGCGGGCCAGATTCGCCGTGAGCACCGATGACATGGGACGTCCCATGTCCCGATCCGGCAGTGGCCGGGTCGCCCTCGACGCCGACGCGCACCGAACCGCCCGCCCACTGCTGGAGGAGGCCGGGTTGCCGTGAGCAAGCGCCCCATGGAGACCCCGGACAGGGCACGGAGCTGGTACCGCGAGGTCACCCCACGGCAGTGGAAGGCGATGGCCGGCGCCTGGATCGGCTACCTCCTCGACGGTTTCGACTTCGTGCTGATCACCCTCGTGCTGACCGAGATCGCCGACGACTTCCACTTGAGCACCGCCACCGCCGCCTCGCTGATCTCGGGCGCCTTCATCACCCGATGGCTGGGCGGTGCCGTCCTGGGTGCGCTGGGCGACCGCCACGGCCGCAAGACCGCCATGATCGCCAGCATCCTGCTCTACTCGCTCGGCACCTTCGCCTGCGGGTTCGCCTGGGGGTACACCAGCCTGTTCGTCGCCCGGCTGGTGATCGGCCTGGGCATGGCGGGGGAGTACAGCGCCAGTGTGACCTACGTGCTGGAGAGCTGGCCCACCCGATGGCGCAACCGCGCTTCCGGGTTCCTGATCTCCGGCTATGCGGGCGGTACCGTCCTCGCGGCCGAGCTGTACAAGTGGGTGGTTCCCCACTGGGGCTGGCGCTGGATGTTCTGGATCGGGGTGCTGCCCGTCCTCGTCGCCCTGTGGGTGCGCCGGTCGCTGCCGGAGGCCGGGGACTGGAAGAGGGAGATCGGTGCCACCACGGGACCCTCGGAGCAGGGGCGTCCGAATCCGTTCCGGCCGTTGTTCACCGGCCGCATCCGAGCGTGGGCCAACGCCGCCCTCGCGGCGGGTGCCTCGATCGCGCTGTTCTGCGTCTTCACCCCCATCGGGGCGGGGAGTGTGCCCTGGCTGGCGGGCGTCGCGGCGCTCTGCCTGATCGTCTTCGCCGCGCAGCTCGGCGGCCGCCGGGGGTGGCTGCTGTACGTGTCCCTGATGGCGACGGTGTTCTGCGCCTTCCTCTACAGCTGGCCCATCCAGGCCCTGCTGCCCACGTACCTCAAGACCGGCCTCGGGTACACCCCCGCCCAGGTCACCGACGTGATGTTCTACGCCGGCTTCGGCACCATGGCGGGCTGTTGGCTGGCCGGCTTCGTCGGCGACCGGTTCGGTACCCGGCGCGCCTACGCGGGCACGCTGCTGGCCTCGCTCGTCTTCGTCTTCCCGGTCTTCGCGGTGCACGACAGCCTGCCGGCGCTCGGCGCGCTGCTGTTCGTGCTGCTCGCGCTCAGCCAGGGCATTTCCGGCATCCTGCCGAAGTACCTCGCCGGCCACTTCCCGACCGCGCGCCGCGCCGCGTCGCTGGGCTTCGTCTACAACGTCGGGGCCCTCGGCGGTGCGGTCGCCCCCGTGCTGGGCGCCCATCTGGCCGAGGGCATGCCCCTGGGGCGGGCGCTTGCCGTGCTCACCTTCGGGCTGACGCTCGTCGTCATCCTCCTGGTGGGCGGCAACGTCCCCCAGCGCCTCGGGAGGCTGGTGGACCGTCAGGCGCCCGACGACCACCTCGTGCCGGAGGCCGGCGAGGCGAAGGCCGTCGCGCCGGGGGCGCCGGCCGGCTCCGCCGCCGGGGAGGTGTCGCCGGACTCGGCGTGACGCCGTTCGTCGCTCCGTCGGCCGGGCGTCCGGCGCTGCGCGGGCCGTTGTCAGTGCTCGCCGTTAGCGTGGGATGCGTTGGTCGGCCCGCGCGCGACAGGCGCGGTGCCGTACGGGGGATCGGACGTGGAGGAGCGCATGGCGAAGGCGGCGGATCCGGCGGCTGTGCGGGAGCGCGCGCTCGGACTCGGGCTCGGCCTCCGGCGCGGGCTCGCCGGGATGCTCTGTGACAAGGCGATGGAGCCCCTGCGCGGCATAGCCCCGGCGAAGATCATCGCCGGGCTCGACGGGGGATAGCGGCGCAGCGGCAGCAGGCGCGCAAAGGCCCGTGGCGGCGATGGCAGTTGAGCATCGCCGCCACGGGCCTTTTTTGGCGCGTACCACTTGGTGCGGGGGCTTGTGGAAAGTGGAACACGTTCTTAACATCGCGAGTGTTACATCAGAAGTGTCACAGTGCGGAAGGGCATGGGGCGCGATGACAGAGCCGGACAACGGCCCGCTGAGCGGGGTGCGGGTGGTCGAACTCGCGGGCATCGGCCCCGGCCCGTTCGCGGCCATGCTGCTGGCCGACCTCGGCGCCGACGTCGTCCGCGTCGACCGGCCGGGAGGCGCGGGGCTGAGCATCGATCCGGCGTACGACGTCACCAACCGCAACAAGCGGTCGGTGCTGGTGGACCTGAAGACGCCCGAAGGGGTGGCGCAGGTACTGGAGCTGGCCGAGCGCGCCGATGTGCTGGTGGAGGGGTACCGCCCCGGTGTGGCCGAGCGGCTCGGCGTGGGTCCGCAGGAGTGCCTCGCGCGCAACCCCCGGTTGGTCTACGGACGGATGACCGGCTGGGGACAGCAGGGCCCGCTGGCCGACACCGCGGGACACGACATCGGCTATATCGCCATCACCGGTGCCCTCGGCATGATCGGCTCGCCGGACGGCCCGCCCGCCATTCCGGCCAACCTCCTCGGCGACTACGCCGGCGGATCGCTCTACCTCGTCATCGGCGTCCTCGCCGCCCTTCAGCACGCCCGCTCCGATGGCGGAAAGGGCCAGGTCGTGGACGCCGCGATCGTCGACGGCACGGCCCATCTGACGGCGATGATCCACGGCATGCTGGCGGCCGGCGGCTGGCAGGACCGGCGCGGCGCGAACCTCCTGGACGGCGGGACGCCCTTCTACGGCGCCTACGAGACCGCCGACGGCGGCTATATGGCGGTCGGCGCTCTGGAGCAGCGGTTCTACGGCGAGTTCATCCGGCTGCTGGGGATCGAGCGGGAGGCGCCCGGCCGGGACGACCTCGCCGCCTGGGGCGAGCTGCGCACCGCCATCGCCGCCCGCTTCAAGACCCGTACGCGGCAGGAGTGGACCGAGGTCTTCCAGGAGTCCGACGCCTGCGTGGCGCCCGTGCTCTCGCTGCGCGAGGCCCCGCAGCACCCGCACCTCGCCGCCCGCGGCACCTTCGTCGACCACGGCGGGATCACCCAGCCCGCGCCCGCGCCCCGCTTCTCGCGCACTCCGGGCGCGGTACGCAGACCGCCCGCTCGGCCCGGCGCGGACACCGAGGAGATCGCCCGCGACTGGCAGGCCCCCGGCCTCCTCGCCCCGCCGGCGGCCGACCGCGCCGGCACCCCGGCCGCCCGCCCGGCCCGCACCGAGCAGAAGGACACCGCCGGCTGATGGAGCTGTCCACCACGCTGCAGTACGCGGGCGATCCGCGTCAGGCCGCCGAAGCGGTCGCGGCCCTCGAACCGGCCGGCCTCGACGCCATCTGGGTCGCCGAGGCCTACGGCTTCGACTCGCCCACGATCATGGGCTTCCTGGCCGCCCGCACCCGGCACGCCAAGATCGGCTCGGCGATCCTGAACGTCTACTCCCGCACCCCCGCCCTGATCGCCCAGACCGCCGCCGGGCTCGACGCCCTCTCCGGCGGCCGGGCACTGCTCGGTCTCGGCGCCTCGGGCCCGCAGGTCGTCGAGGGCTGGCACGGCAGGCCGTACGACCAGCCGCTCGGCCGCACCCGCGAGACCATCGAGCTGTGCCGCCGCATCTGGCGCCGCGAGGTCGTCGACCACCACGGCATCACCGATATGCCGCTGCCCCCGGAGAAGGGCGGCCGGCTCGGCAAGTCCCTCAAGATCCTCACCCGGCCGGTGCGGCCCGGCATCCCGGTGTACGTCGCCGCGCTCGGACCGGCCGACGTCCGGCTGACCGCCGAGGTCGCCGACGGCTGGCTGCCCGCGCTCTTCATCCCGGAGAAGGCGGGCGAGGTATGGGGCGCCCCGCTCGCCGAGGGCGCCGCCCGGCGCGATCCGGCGCTCGGCCCGCTGCAGACCGTGGCCGGCGGTCTGCTGGCGATCGGCGAGGACGCCGCCGCGGCCCGTGACCTCGCCCGCCCGGCCGTCGCGCTCTACGTCGGCGGCATGGGTGCCGAGGGGAGGAACTTCTACCACGACCTGGCCGTCGCCTACGGCTACGGGCAGGCCGCCGACCGGATCCAGGAGCTCTACCTCACCGGCAAGAAGCGGGAGGCCGAAGCGGCCGTCCCGGACGCCCTGTGCGAGCAGCTGTCGCTGTGCGGGCCCGAGGGGTACGTCCGCGAGCGGATCGCGGCGTACCGGGACGCGGGCGTGACGATGCTCGACGTCCACCCGGTGGGACCCCGGCCCGCCAAGCTGATCGAAACCGTCAAGAACTGGCTCTGAGGAGGGCCCGCAGAGATGAACGCCCAGATGAAGCGCCGGCTCTTCACCGCCGACCATGAGGCCTTCCGCGAGACCGTGCGCACCTTCCTCGCCAAGGAGGTGACGCCGCACTACGAGCAGTGGGAGAAGGACGGCATCGTCAGCCGCGATGCCTGGCGCGCGGCCGGCCGGCAGGGACTGCTGGGCCTGGCGGTGCCCGAGGAGTACGGCGGCGGGGGCAACGCCGACTTCCGCTACAGCGCCGTCCTCGCCGAGGAGTTCACCCGCGCCGGAGCCGCCGGGCTCGCGGTGGGGCTGCACAACGACATCATCGGCCCCTATCTGACCTCGCTCGCCACCGACGAGCAGAAGCGCCGCTGGCTGCCCGGCTTCTGCAGCGGCGAGATCATCACCGCCATCGCCATGACCGAGCCCGGCGCCGGCTCCGACCTGCAGGGCATCCGCACCACCGCCGAGGACCGGGGCGACCACTGGCTGCTGAACGGCTCCAAGACCTTCATCTCCAACGGCATCCTCGCCGACCTCGTCATCGTCGTCGCCAAGACCACACCGGAGGGCGGTGCGCACGGGCTGTCGCTGCTCGTCGTCGAGCGCGGTATGGACGGCTTCGAGCGCGGCCGCAACCTCGACAAGATCGGCCAGAAGTCCCAGGACACCGCCGAGCTGTTCTTCCACGACGTACGGGTTCCCAAGGAGAACCTCCTCGGTGACCTGAACGGCGCGTTCATCCATCTGATGACCAACCTCGCGCAGGAGCGCATGGGCATAGCCGTCGCCGGGATCGCCGGCGCCGAGCATCTGCTGGAGATCACCACGCAGTACGTCAAGGAACGCGAGGCCTTCGGGCGGCCGCTGGCCAAGCTCCAGCACATCCGCTTCGAAATCGCCGAGATGGCCACGGAGTGCGCCGTCACCCGCACCTTCCTGGACCGCTGCATCGCCGATCACTCGGACGGCACGCTCGACGCCGTGCACGCCTCCATGGCCAAGTGGTGGGCCACCGAACTCCAAAAGCGCGTTGCCGACCGCTGTCTCCAACTCCACGGCGGATACGGCTATATGACCGAGTACCGCGTGGCCAAGGCCTTCACCGACGGCCGCATCCAGACCATCTACGGCGGGACGACCGAGATCATGAAGGAGATCATCGGTCGCTCCCTGCTCGGCTGACCCCTCCTGCTGTGTCCTCCCGCTGTGTCCTCTCGAAAGGCGCTTACCCAGTGAGTACCGAAGCGTACGTTTACGACGCGATCCGCACCCCGCGCGGCCGCGGCAAGGCCAATGGCGCACTGCACGGCACCAAGCCGATCGACCTGGTCGTCGGCCTGATCCACGAAGTCCGCCGCCGCTTCCCCGGGCTCGACCCGGCCGCCATCGACGACATCGTGCTCGGCGTCGTCGGACCGGTCGGCGACCAGGGCTCCGACATCGCCCGGATCGCCGCGATCGCCGCCGGACTGCCCGACACCGTCGCCGGCGTCCAGGAGAACCGCTTCTGTGCCTCCGGTCTGGAGGCCGTCAACATGGCCGCGGCCAAGGTGCGTTCGGGCTGGGAGGACCTGGTCCTGGCCGGCGGCGTGGAGTCCATGTCGCGGGTCCCGATGGCCTCCGACGGCGGCGCCTGGTTCGCCGACCCGATGACCAACTTCGACACCGGCTTCGTCCCCCAGGGCATCAGCGCCGACCTCATCGCCACCATCGAGGGCTACCGCCGGCGCGATGTCGACGAGTTCGCCGCGCTGTCGCAGGAGCGCGCCGCCGAGGCCTGGAAGGACGGCCGCTTCGAGCGCTCCGTCGTCCCGGTGCGCGACCGCAACGGCCTGGTCGTCCTCGACCACGACGAGTACATGCGCCCCGGCACCACCGCCGACTCGCTCGCCGGCCTCAAGCCGTCCTTCGCCGCCATCGGCGACGCCGGCGGCTTCGACGCCGTCGCCCTGCAGAAGTACCACTGGGTCGAGAAGATCGACCATGTCCACCACGCCGGCAACTCCTCCGGCATCGTGGACGGCGCGGCCCTCGTCGCCATCGGCTCCAAGGAGGTCGGCGAGCGCTACGGCCTGACTCCCCGGGCCCGCATCATCTCCGCCGCGGTCTCCGGCTCCGAACCGACGATCATGCTCACCGGCCCCGCGCCCGCCAGCCGCAAGGCCCTGGCCAAGGCCGGCCTGACCATCGACGACATCGACCTGGTCGAGATCAACGAGGCCTTTGCCGCCGTGGTGCTGCGCTTCGTCAAGGACATGGGCCTGAGCCTGGACAAGGTCAACGTCAACGGCGGCGCCATCGCCCTGGGCCACCCCCTCGGCGCCACCGGCGCGATGATCCTGGGCACCCTGATCGACGAGCTGGAGCGGCAGGACAAGCGCTACGGCCTGGCCACCCTCTGCGTAGGCGGCGGCATGGGCGTCGCCACCGTCATCGAGCGCCTCTGACCCCTCGTCCCACCCCACTACGGAGTACGCACCATGAGTGAATCCGCCGCTTTGTCGACCATCCGCTGGGAACAGGACGAGACCGGCATCGTCACGCTGGTCCTGGACGACCCCGACCAGTCCGCCAACACCATGAACAACGCCTTCAAGGCCTCCCTCACCGCGGTCGCCGACCGCCTGGAGGCCGAGAAGGACAGCATCCGCGGCATCATCTTCACGTCCGCCAAGAAGACCTTCTTCGCCGGCGGCGACCTGCGCGATCTGATCGCGGTCACGCCCGCCCAGGCGCAGCAGGCCTTCGAGGCGGGCAACGGCATCAAGCGCGATCTGCGCCGTATCGAGACCCTCGGCAAGCCCGTCGTCGCCGCCATCAACGGCGCGGCGCTGGGCGGCGGTTACGAGATCGCGCTCGCCTGCCACCACCGCGTCGCCCTCGACACCCCCGGCACCAAGATCGGCCTGCCCGAGGTCACCCTCGGCCTGCTGCCGGCCGGCGGCGGCGTCACCCGCACGGTCCGGCTGCTCGGCATCGCCGACGCGCTGCTGAAGGTGCTGCTGCAGGGCACGCAGTACAACGCCACCCGCGCCAAGGAAGCCGGGCTGATCCACGAGGTCGCGGCCACCCCCGAGGAGCTGCTCGCCAAGGCCCGCGCCTTCGTCGAGGAGCACCCCGAGTCCCAGCAGCCCTGGGACGTCAAGGGCTACCGCATCCCCGGGGGCACGCCCGCCCAGCCGAAGTTCGCGGCCAACCTCCCGGCGTTCCCCGCCAACCTCAAGAAGCAGCTCAACGGTGCGCCGTACCCCGCCCCGCGCAACATCCTCGCCGCGGCCGTGGAGGGTTCCCAGGTCGACTTCGAGACCGCGCAGACCATTGAGGCGCGGTACTTCGTCGAGCTGGTCACCGGCCAGATCTCCAAGAACATGATCCAGGCGTTCTTCTTCGACCTGCAGGCCGTCAACTCGGGTGCCAACCGGCCCAAGGACATCGAGCCCCGCAAGGTGGAGAAGGTCGCGGTCCTCGGCGCCGGCATGATGGGTGCGGGCATCGCGTACTCCTGCGCCAGGGCCGGGATGCAGGTCGTCCTCAAGGACGTCTCCCTGGAGGCGGCCGAGAAGGGCAAGGCGTATGCGGAGGGGCTGCTCGCCAAGGCGCTCTCCCGGGGCCGTACGACCGAGCAGCAGCGCGACGAGCTGCTGGCGCGCATCACGCCCACCGCGGAGCCGGCCGACCTCGCGGGCTGCGACGCCGTCATCGAGGCGGTCTTCGAGGACATCGGCCTCAAGCACAAGGTGTTCAAGGAGATCCAGCACATCGTCGCGCCCGACGCGCTGCTGTGCTCCAACACCTCCACGCTGCCCATCACGCTGCTGGCCGAGGGCGTCGAGCGCGACCGGGACTTCATCGGGCTGCACTTCTTCTCGCCGGTCGACAAGATGCCGCTGGTGGAGATCATCAAGGGGGAGCGGACCGGCGACGAGGCGCTGGCCCGCGCCTTCGACCTGGTCCGCCAGATCAAGAAGACCCCGATCGTGGTCAACGACTCGCGCGGTTTCTTCACCTCCCGCGTGATCGGCCACTTCATCAACGAGGGCGTGGCGATGATCGGCGAGGGCCTCGACCCGGCGTCCGTCGAGCAGGCCGCCGCCCAGGCCGGCTATCCGGCCAAGGTGCTGTCCCTGATGGACGAGCTGACCCTCACCCTGCCGCGGAAGATCCGCGAGGAGACCCGGCGGGCGGTCGAGGAGTCCGGCGGCACCTGGCGGCCGCACCCGGCCGACGAGGTCATCGACCGGATGGTCGACGAGTTCGGGCGCCCCGGACGCAGCGGCGGCGCCGGCTTCTACGAGTACGGCGAGGACGGCCGGCGTGCGGGTCTGTGGCCCGGACTGCGCGAGCACTTCGCCGTGGAGGGGGCCGGTATCCCGTTCGTCGACATGCAGGAGCGGATGCTCTTCGCCGAGGCGCTGGACACCGTCCGCTGCTTCGAGGAGGGCGTGCTCACCTCCGTCGCCGACGCCAACATCGGCTCCATCTTCGGCATCGGCTTCCCGGGCTGGACCGGCGGCGTGATCCAGTACATCAACGGATACCAGGGTGGGTCAGGGCGGGAGGAACTCGTCGGCCTGCCCGGATTCGTCGCCCGCGCCCGCGAGCTGCAGGCGGCCTACGGCGACCGGTTCGCGCCGTCGGCGCTGCTGGTCGCGAAGGCCGAGAAGGGCGAGAAGTTCAGCGACTGACGGGTCACGGGGCGGGCCGCCGCGGCCCGCCCCGTCACTCCGGCGGGGTCTGCGGGCCGCTGTCCCGGCGGCCGGCCTCGCCCTCCTTGCCGAACCACTCCCGCAGCTCCTGTTTCATCGACCGCTGGAAGGCGGTGACCAGTGCCTGCACCACCATCGGCTGCATATGGGCGGAGAGCGACTTCATCCGCGCCATCTCCTCCTCGTCCGGCCCGCCGTCCCGGTACGGCTCCCATACCTCGTCCTTGAACAGCCGGCTCAGCTCGCGGGCCGCCGAGCGGGTGTGCTCGATGACCACGGTGCGCGCCGCGAGGATGGTCTCCAGCGCGATCGGCACGTCCAGCAGCCGGGTGCCCAGGTGCAGCAGACCGGGGTCGACCCGGAAGACCCGCGGGTCCTCGGTCCGTACGAGCACGCTCATCGCCGCCAGCCGGTCCAGGTCCTCCTCGGTCAGCTGCCGGCCGACCCGGCGCTCCAGCTGCTCCCGGGTGGCGTCCTCGGCCTTGTCCGGAACCCAACTGGCCACCAGCGCACGGTGGATGGCCAGGTCCTGGGCGCTCAGATCGGGCGGCAGCTGCGCAAGATAGCGTTCGATGGCCGAGAGCGTCAGGCCCTGGTGCTGGAGCTCCTCGATGAGCGCGAGTCGTGAGAGGTGGTCGGGGCCGTAGCGGCCGACCCGGCGCGGACCGAGCTCCGGCGGCGGCAGCAGACCGCGGGTGCTGTAGAAGCGGATCGTGCGGACCGTCACCCCGGCACGGGCGGCCAGTTCGTCGACGGTCAGACCGGTGGCGGACTCCATCATGTTCAACAGTATTGCTGTCTCACCACTCTTGTGAAACCTTCTGGAACCTTCCCGACCGCGCCGCGTCCGCAGTCGGCGCCGCGGTGCGGTCCGCAGATCAGGCACCGCCCGGTTGCGGCGGCTGGTGGTCGTCGAGCCGGGGGAGGCCGCCGGTGACGGCCGGTACGAGACCTTCGCGGCGCTGGCCCGGCGGGGCGCCGAGCGGTACGACCCCGAGGCGTTCGAGGAGGGGTGGCGGCAGGTGCGGGCGGGCGACCCCCTGACCGTCGTCTACACCTCCGGCACCACCGGTGACCCCAAGGGCGTACTGGTCAGCCGGCGCAGTGTGCTGCTCAACGCGGTGGCCCTGGACGCGGTGGTGGAGCTGCCCGATCACGCCGAGCACCTCTGCTACCTCCCCTTCGCGCATATCGCCGAGCGGATGCTGGGCATCTATCTGCCGGTCTTCCGGGCCGGGCACGTCTACCTGTGCGCGGATCCGTCGGCGGTCGCCCGGACCGCGCGCGAGCTGCGTCCGGCGGAGTTCTTCGGGGTGCCGCGGGTGTGGGAGAAGCTGGCGGCGTCGGTGCGGGCCGCCCTCGCGCTGCTCCCCGAGGAGCGGCGGGCAGCGGTGGCGGGGGAGTGGCCCGGGCGTCTGTCGACTGCCGGGAGCGGGGCGAGCGCCCCGGCGATGCGCTGGCGGAGGAGTACGGCGAACGGCCTCGGCGTGTTCCGGCTGGGCTCGGTCGGCCGTCCGATCGACGGCGTCCAGGTGCGTACGGCCGACGACGGGGAGATCGAGGTCCGCGGCCGGACGGTGTGCGAGGGGTATCTGCGGGCCGACGGATCGGTGGAGCCGGCGACCGACGCAGATGGCTGGTTCGCGACGGGAGACCTCGGCCGGGTCGATGAGGACGGCTTCCTCTGGCTGCGGGGCGGCGCGGCATCGAGGGGACGCTGCGGGAACTGGCCGGGCATCCGGAGGTACGGGCGGAGGTCGAGCGGGCCGTCGCGGCGGCGAATTCACGCCTGAACCGAACTGAACAGGTCAAGAAGTTTTCGCTGCTGAGTGAGGAATGGGGTCCGGAATCGGGTGAACTGACGCCCTCCTTGAAATTACGTCGCCGGATAATTACCGCCAAATACGGACAAATCTTGGATGGCCTATACACGCTGTGATCTTGAACACAGACGGGGGGCCACTCTTCGGGGAAGGTGTGCCGTCGGCCGCCGCGCGATCCGCGGGATCCGGCCATCGCTCGAGCGCCTGCCCCGTAGGCGACGCCTGCCCGAAAGCGAGATTCACCAGCAGTGAGCACAGAAACCGTCACCGAGACAGCCCACAGGTCACCTGACGGGGGGAGCGCCGCGCAGCAGGATGCGGGCGATGCGGGCTACAGCAAGGGCCTCAAGGGCCGGCACATCAACATGATCGCCATCGGTGGGGCGATCGGAACCGGCCTCTTCCTGGGTGCCGGCGGACGACTGCACTCCGCGGGACCCGCGCTGGCCGTCGCCTACGCCGTCTGCGGCCTCTTCGCCTTCTTCGTCGTGCGGGCCCTGGGCGAGCTGGTGGTGCACCGCCCCTCGTCCGGTTCGTTCGTCTCCTACGCCCGTGAGTTCCTGGGTGAGAAGGGTGCCTACGTCGCCGGCTGGATGTACGTCGTCAACTGGTCGACGACCGGTATCGCCGACATCACCGCGATCGCGCTCTACACCCACTACTGGAGCCTGTTCACCGACATCCCGCAGTGGGTGATGGCGCTGATCGCCCTGGCGGTCGTGCTGTCGGTGAACCTGATTTCGGTGAAGATCTTCGGTGAGCTGGAGTTCTGGTTCGCGATCATCAAGGTCGCCGCACTGGTCGTCTTCATGTTCATCGGCATCTTCCTGCTGGCCACCCAGCACCCGGTCGACGGCCATACGCCGGGGCTGAATCTGATCACCGACCACGGCGGCCTCTTCCCGACCGGCCTGCTCCCCGTGGTGATCGTGCTCCAAGGTGTCGTCTTCGCCTACTCCGCGGTCGAGCTGGTCGGTGTCACCGCAGGTGAGACCGGTGAGCCGCAGAAGGTCGTGCCGAAGGCCGTCAACTCCATCATGTGGCGGGTGGGCATCTTCTACGTCGGCTCCGTGGTGCTGCTCGCGATGCTGCTGCCGTGGAACAAGTACACCGGCGGCGAGAGCCCCTTCGTGACGGTGCTGTCCAACGTCGGTGTCCCGGCGGCGGGCGATGTGATGAACCTGGTCGTGCTGACCGCGGCGATGTCCAGCCTCAACTCCGGGCTCTACTCGACCGGCCGCATCCTGCGCTCCATGTCGATGGCGGGCTCCGCGCCGAAGTTCGTCGGCAAGATGAACCGCAACCAGGTGCCGTACGGCGGCATCATGCTGACCGCTGCGGTGTGTGTGCTGGGCGTCGGGCTCAACTACGTCGTGCCGGGCCAGGCGTTCGAGATCGTGCTGAACATCGCGGCGCTGGGCATCGTCAGCACCTGGTGCACGATCATGATCTGCCACATGGTGTTCGTGCGCCGTGCCAAGGCCGGTCTGGTCGAGCGCCCGCGCTTCCGGCTGCCGGGTACGCCGGTCACCGACATCGCCACCATCGTCTTCCTCGTCGGCGTCATCGTGCTGATGTGGTTCGACGACGGTGTCGGCCGGCAGACCGTGCTGCTGATCCCGGTCATCGGCGCCGCGCTGGTCGCCGGCTGGTTCGCGGTCCGCGGCCGGGTCGCCCGGATCGCCGAGGAGCGCGAGCTGACGAAGTAGCCGCGCGGTAGCGGACACCCGAGGTATCGAGGGCGGTCGCAGAGGTCGAGAGGCCTCTGCGACCGCCCTCGCGCTGTCCCGGGCGACCGGTCAGCCGCCGATCACCGGGTAGTGGTCGGAGAGGTTGGTGTACGTGTAGTCCTTGCCCCAGCTGGAGACCGTCCAGGGCGCCGACTCCTCCTTGACCACCTCGTTCCGCCATCCGGCGGGCCGGGCGTGGCCGTTGCGGTGCAGGACGTAGTCCAGGTCCTCGCGGGGGTCGTCCGGGTAGCGGTACTTCGCGATGGAGTTGTCCTGGGTGTCGAAGGAGTACGGGTGGCCGGTGCGGCTGTCGGCGGGAGCCAGGTCGCCGTTGCCGAGCAGCGCGTTGTACTCGTCGCTGTGCGAGTCGACGTTGAGGTCGCCGGCGACCATGACCTCCTCGTCCGCCGGGATGTTCTTGGCGTCCAGGAAGGCGTCCATCTCCTTGAGCTGCTCGGCGCGGTCCGCGGCCGCCTCGCCCGCCTTGCAGCCCGAGTCGGTGGACTGGGTGTGGGTGCCGACGATATGCACCTTGGTGCCGTTGACGTCCAACACGGCATAGACGAAGCCCTTGTTGGAGAGGGAGTCCGCGCCGCAGGCGTCCTTGTAGACGTACTGCTCCTTGCGCAGGATCGGCCACTTGCTCAGTAGCGTCACCCCGCCGTCCTCCGGAGTGGTGGCCGAGTACGCGCCGCCGGTGGCGTCCCAGCCGTCCTTGCTGCGGCCGACCACCGGGGTCTGGTGCGGATACTGCGCCGCGGCCCGGGACTTGAGGGCGTCGGAGGAGGAGTTGTCGAACGCCTCCTGGAGGACGACGACGTCGTGGCCCTGGAAGAAGTCGGCGTCCGCGATCGCCTGCGCCCGGTGGTCCTGGCCCCAATTGGGGTAGAGGTTCTTGCTCATGAGGAAGGCGTTGTAGGTGAGTACCTTCAGATGAGGGGCGGTGGCGGCCGAACTGGGGGACGCGGCGGCGAGGGTGACGGCGGCCAGGGCGGCGGCCGCCGCGGCGGCCCGGGACACGCGCAGCGGAGAAGGCGACACGGGGACTCCCTGTGGGGTGGGGGTGAGTTCCGGCGACGCACATCAAATCAGCTGGGGTTACTTCGAGGTAACCATCCGGGGGCAACGAGATGGAGGGGAACGGGATTTACCGAGCGAAGCGCATGACCGGCCGCGGTCGCGAGCGGGGGCGACGGGTTCCAGGCCGGTAGCCGGGCGAGTGGGGCGGAGTAGCCGTGGGGCGGTCGGGTGGCGGGCCGCGGCGCCGGCGTTACGGTGGCCTGGGGAAGACGCGCCGGCCAGGGAGGGACCCCCTGCCCGCGGGCCGCCGAGAGCGGCCGTATGATGACTAATACCATGAATACGGTGGAAACATACCCAAAACCCCCGCCGGTCGGAGGTGTGCTCTGGTCGATGGTCGGGGACATCCGCATGCTGCTCACCCTGCCGCCGGCGCTGACGATGCAGGTCGCGCACCCGGCGGTGGGCGCCGGCGTGGACGATCACTCCGTCTTCCGCACCGATCCGTGGGGCCGCGGCGAGCGCTCGCTGACCTCGCTGCAGCTGTGGGTGTACGGCGGTGAGGGCGCGGCCGAGGAGGGCCGGCGGCTGCGGCGGCTGCACAGGACCATCCAGGGCACCGACGCCCACGGCCGCAGGTACCACGCGCTGACGCCCGCCTACTACGCCTGGGTGCACGCCACCGGCTACCCCGTCTTCCGGCACGCCCAGCGCTACCTCGGCCGCCCCTTCACCGAGGCACAGGAGCGACAGCTCTACGCGGAGTGGCTCCAGGTCGGCCGGATCCTGGGTATCCACGACCGCGATATGCCGCAGACCATCGAGGAGTTCTGGCCGTACTACCGCAAGGTCCTCGACAACGACCTCGAAGCCACCGTGGTGGTACGGGAGTTGATCGCGACCGATCCGCCGCTGCCGGTCCCCGACCGCGGCCCGCGCTGGCTGCGGCTGCTGCTCCGGCTCAGCTGGCCGTGGCTGCGCCCGCGGTTCGCCCGCTTCCGGCGGTTCGTCACGATCGGGCTGATGCCGCCGGACGCCCGGCAGGCCATCGGCCTGGAGTGGACCGATGCGCAGGAGCGCCGGCTGCGCCGCTTCGGGCGGGTGGTCCGCACGGTGGTCCCGGCCCTGCCGGAGCCGCTGCGCTTCATGCCGATCGCGCGCCGGGCCCGCCGGGCGGCGCGGACGTAGCCGCGCACGAACGGAGCCGGGGGGACGGGATACCCGCCGCCCCCGGCTCCGGACGGTTCACCCGTCCACCGGATCAGTGGCCGTGCGCCCCGTGCACGTCGTGCGTGGCCGCGATCTGCTTCCACGACTTGGGCTGGGCGACCGGCCCCCGCTGCGCGCCGAGCGCCTGCTTGGCCGCGCCCGCCGCCGGCCGCTGCGACTGGAACAGCCAGGTGTCGAAGAAGTCGGCCAGCTGCTTGCCGGACTTCTGCTCGGCGAACTTCACGAAGTCGGCCACCGAGGCGTTGCCGTACGTGTGCTCCGTCTGCCAGGACTTGAGGATGGTGAAGAAGACCTTGTCGCCGACCTTGTTGCGGAGCGCCTGGAGGGTCAGCGCGCCACGGTCGTAGACGGCGCCGTCGAACTGGTTCTCCGCGCCCGGGTTGCCCGGCTTGACCTTCCAGAACGGGTCATCGGCCGGGTGCTGGGCGTAGACGTAGTCCGCCAGCTCCTGAGCGGTGCCCTCGCCCTCCTTCTCCGACCACAGCCACTGGCTGTAGGCGGCGAAGCCCTCGTTGATCCAGATGTCCTTCCAGTCCTTGAGCGAGACGTTGTCGCCGTACCACTGGTGGGCCAGCTCATGCACCACGACCGAGACGTTGGTGCCGCGGTCGAAGGCCTTCTTGCCGTAGAAGGGGCGGGTCTGGGTCTCCAGCGCGTACCCGGCCGGCACGTTGGGAACGTAGCCGCCGACCGCGTTGAACGGGTAGGGGCCGAAGACGCTCTCCAGCCACTCGGTGATCTCGGTGGTGCGCTCGATGCTCGCCCGCGCCGACCCCTCGTTCGCGCCGAGGTCCTTGCTGACGGCGTTGATCACCGGCAGGCCGTTCGCGGTCTTGTCGGTGGTGATGTCGAACTTGCCGACGGCCAGCGTCGTCAGATACGTCGCCTGCGGCTTGTCCGAGCGCCAGTTGTAGCGCGTCCAGCCGAGCTTGGAGGACTGCGAGGCCAGTACGCCGTTGCTCAGGGCCTGGGTGCCGTCCGGGACCGCCACCGAGATGTCGTAGGTGGCCTTGTCGGTCGGGTGGTCGTTGCTCGGGTACCACCACACGGCGGCGTCCGGCTCCTGCGCCACCACACCGCCGTCGGGCGTACGGGCCCAGGCGGAGTAGCCGTCTATCTTCAGCTCGGAGGGCTTGCCCGCGTAGCGGACCACCACGCTGATCTGCCGGCCCTTCTCCAGCGGCGTGGCCGGGGTGACCTCCAGCTCGTGCTTGCCGGACGTGGCGAAGGCGGCCTTCTTGCCGTTGACCCGGATCTCGCTGACCTTCAGGCCGAAGTCCAGGTTGAAGCGGGAGAGGTCCTGGGTGGTCTTGGCGAGCAGCGTCGCCGTGCCCTCCAGCAGGTCCGTCTTCGGCTGGTACTTGAGTCGCAGGTCGTAGTGGGAAACGTCGTATCCGCCGTTTCCGCTCTCGGGGTAGTAGGTGTCGCCCACACCGGGAGCGCCGGGCGAGAAACTGGCCGCCGATGCCGGGATCGCCAGCAGCAGGCTGAGCGCGGCCGCGCCCGGGACGAGGAGTCTGTGACGCACGAGTCCTCCAACTCGTAGGGGGGATGGCTCGCTTCAGACCTTATGCAGTCCTTCGGGCCGGAGTCATGTACATGGCCCGATCTGACATATGACCGACATGAACCACCATCTGCCCCGGTGGTCCTTCACGCCACAGGCCCCCATCCGCCACCGAACGCGCGGCCGCGGTCACCCGCACTCTTACGCTTGCGAGTTGAGCCGCGCTACGGTCCGCCCGTGACGAATCCTGCGCGGTTCCCCCGCATGCCCTTCACAGCGCTCGTGCTGGCAGCGGTCGTCGCCCTGCTGTCCGCCCTGATCGGGCCGGCCACCGCGCAGGCGGCGCCCGGCGAGAGCAGACCCGTGTACTCCTACGACCGCGCGATACGTGCCTCGGTCTGGGTCGACACCGGGCTGGACGGCGACGAGGACGGGCGCACCGACCGCGTCGCCGTCGACATCGTGCGGCCCTCCGAACCCGCCCGGCAGGGCCGACGGGTCCCGGTGATCATGGATGCCAGTCCGTACTACTCCTGCTGCGGACGCGGCAACGAGAGCCAGAAGAAGACCTACGACCAACGGGGCCGGCCGGTCCAGTTCCCGCTCTACTACGACAACTACTTCGTGCCGCGCGGCTATGCGACGGTCCTGGTCGACCTGGCGGGCACCAACCGGTCGGACGGCTGCGTCGACGTCGGCGGCCGCCACGACATCCAGTCGGCCAGGGCCGTCGTCGACTGGCTGGGCGGCCGGGGCCGCGCCTACACCGCCCGCAGCGGAGGCAGACCCGTCACGGCCGACTGGTCCAACGGCAGCACCGGCATGATCGGCAAGAGCTGGGACGCCACCATCGCCAGCGGCGTCGCGGCCACCGGCGTCAAGGGCCTCAAGACCATCGTCCCGATCGCCGGCATCTCCTCCTGGTACGACTACTACTTCGCCAAGGGCGCCCCGCTCTACGGCTCGGGCCCGGACTCCCTCGCGCACCTGGTCGAGAGCCCCGACGCGCAACGAGGCTGCGCCGCCGTACAGCGCCAGCTCGTCGAGGGCGCGCCGCGCAGTGGCGACTGGACCGGGCTGTGGACCGAACGGGACCACGTCCGCAATGCGCGCAAGGTCCGGGCCAGCGTCTTCATGGTGCACGGCATGCAGGACCTCAACGTCCGTACCCGGAACGTCGGCCAGTGGTGGGACGCGCTCGCCCGACACGGCGTCGAGCGCAAGATCTGGCTCTCCCAGACCGGGCACGTCGACCCCTTCGACTACCGGCGCGCGGACTGGGTCAAGACCCTGCACCACTGGTTCGACCACTATCTGATGGGCTACGACAACGGCATCGACCGCGCCCCGATGGCCGACATCGAACGCTCGCCGGGCACGTGGACCAACGACCCGCAGTGGCCCGCACCCGGCACCTCCGCCACCACCGTCCGGCCGCGCGCCGGCAGCGCCCCCGGCGTCGGCGTCCTGGGCACCGAGCAGGCCCCTCCGGGCACGACCGAGACCTTCACCGACGACCCGCGGCTGAGCGAGGCCGACTGGGCCGCGCACCTCGACGAACCGACGGCGGCCAAGGCCGGGTTCACCACCGGGCCGCTGCGCGCACCGCTGCGGCTGTCCGGCTCCGGCACGGTCACCGTGACCGCCACGCCCAGCACCACGACCGCCCACCTCTCCGCCGTCCTGGTCGACCTCGGCCCCGACACCATCCGCGACTACGCCGACGAGGGCGAGGGCATCACCACCCTCGACCGGGCCACCTGCTGGGGCGAGGGGACCAAGGGCGACACCGGCTGCTTCAAGGAGACCGCCGCCGACACCCGGCAGGTGGCGCACACGGTCTTCAGCCGCGGCTGGGCCGACCTCGGCAACTACGCCGACCCGCGCAAGGGCCGCCCGCTCACCCCCGGCAAGCCCTACACCATCACCCTGGGCCTGGCCGCGAGCGACCACATCGTGCCCGCCGGACACCGGCTCGCGCTGATCGTGGGCGGGACCGACGCCGGCCTGATCGACCCGCCCGCCTCCCGGCCGCGGCTCACCCTCGACCTGGCCCGCACCTCCGCCCAACTGCCGCTGACCGGCGGCACCCCGGCCTTCGCACGGGCCACCGGGGGCGCGCCCCGGCAGGCGGAGGACACGGGCCCGCGGTACGGGATCGCCCCGCCGCACTCGATCAGCCGGCTGCCGCACGCCGGATGACCGGGGCCGCCCCGCAGCGGGCGGCCCGGCCCCACCCCCACCGCACCCCCACCCCCCACCGCTCCACCAAGGGAGGCACCCTCTCGTGATACTCCGCTCCCGCCGCCTGGCCCTCGGGACCCTGGCCTTCACCCTGACCGCCGCGCTCAGCGCCGCCCTGTCGGCCTCGCCCGCCGGCGCCGCCGGAAACCGGATACCCCGTACGGGATTTGAAACCAGCCAGGGCGCCCGCTGGACCAGTCAGCCCGAGGAGCAGGAGTTCCTCGCCACCGTCGACCGCGCCACGCCGCGCGTACGGATCGACCGGATCGGCGGCACCCGGCAGGGCCGCCCGCTGCAGCTCGTCCGCATCGGCGCCCCGGCCCCCAAGAGCCCGGCGGAGGTACGGCGCGGCAACTCCGTCCTGCTGATCTGCTCCCAGCACGGCGACGAGCCCTCCGGCCGCGAGGCCTGCCTCACCACCGTCCGCGACCTCGCCTACGCCAAGGACCCGGCGACCCGGCGCTTCCTGGAGCGCACCACCGTGCTGGTCGTACCGACCGCCAACCCCGACGGCCGGGCCGCGGACACCCGCGGCAACTCCGACGGGGCGGACATCAACCGCGACCACCTCGCCCTGCGCACCGCCGAGGCCCGCGCGATGGCCGCGGTCATCCGCGACAACCGGCCCGACACCATCTACGACCTGCACGAGTACGGCCCCACCGCCCCGTACTACATGAAGGACGTGCTGTCGCTCTGGCCGCGCAACCTCAACACCTCGGACGCGGTGCACCGCGAAGCCACCTCGCTCTTCGACGACTTCCTCGGGCCCGCCGTCCGCAACGCCGGATTCAGCACCGGGGTCTACGGCATCTGGACCGACCCGGAGACCGGCGACCCCGTCCAGCAGGTCGCGGGCGACGGCCAGGAGCGCATTCTGCGCAACACCGCCGGGGTGAAGGGATCCGTCGGGCTGCTCGTCGAGACCCGCGTCGACCCGCTCACGGACGCCGAGAAGGCCGACCCCGCGCTCAACAACCGGCGCCGGGTCACATCCCAACTGTCCGCCCTGAAAGGCCTGTTCGCCTTCGCCGACCAGCACCGTGCCCGCGTCGAAGCGGCCACCGCCGCCGCCCGGCTCGCCGGCTACGCCGACCGCGGAGCGGTCTACCTCGCCGGCGCGGACAACGAACCCGCCCCCGTTGACCGGATCCTGTCCGACCCGCCCTGCGGCTACCGGCTGGACGCCGCGCAGTTCGCCGGGCTCAAGGACGAGCTGGACCTGCACGGCGTGGCCTACAAGAGAGACCGTGACGGCGGCGCGCTCGTCCCGCTGCGCCAGTCGCTGCGCGGCCTCATCCCGCTGCTGCTGGACCGACGGGCCGATTATCACCTTACGGTCGCGACGCCCCTGGACGTCTGCCGAGGTGTGGTAGGGGGTAACGGGTAAGGAAAATATGGGCTATTGAAAGGTTGACTACGTGTCGAACGCAGACAAGGGGACGGGAGACGGGGGTGGCGCGCCATCGGTGGCGGACCTCCCCGTCGACCCGCTGCGGACCGGGCGCCCACACACCGACCGTGTGGTCTTCGGTGTGACCTCACTGCTCACCCTGGCGTTCATCGCCTGGGGGGCGACCTCGACCACCTCGCTCAAGAACGTGTCGACCACGATGCTGAACTGGGTGATCGACAACGGCGGCTGGGCCTTCGTGCTCTCCGCCTCCGGCTTCGTGATCTTCGCGATCTGGCTGGCCGTCAGCAAGTACGGCCGGATCACCCTCGGCAAGGAGGGCGAGGAGCCCGAATTCCGCACGGTGTCCTGGATCGCGATGATGTTCAGCGCCGGTATGGGCATCGGCCTGATGTTCTACGGCGTCAGCGAGCCGCTGGGGCACTTCACCACTCCACCACCGGGCACCGACCCCAAGGACGCCGCCCAGGCGATGGACACGGCGATGGCCACCACGCTGTTCCACTGGACGCTGCATCCATGGGCGATCTACGCGGTCGTGGGTCTGGCCATCGCGTACAGCTGCTTCCGGCGGGGGAGGCGGCAGACGATGAGCGCGGTGTTCAGCCCACTGATCGGTGAGCGGCGGGCGAGCGGCTGGGGCGGCCGGGTCATCGACATCCTGGCCATCTTCGCCACCCTCTTCGGCTCCGCGGCCTCGCTCGGGCTCGGCGCGCTGCAGATCGGCAGCGGCATCAAGGTGCTCGGCTGGATGGACAGCGTCAGCTCCACCCTGCTGGTCGGCGTCATCACCGTGCTGACCATCGCCTTCATCCTGTCCGCGGTCTCCGGCATCGCCAAGGGCGTCCAGATGCTGTCCAACATCAACATGGTGCTGGCGCTGATCCTGGCGGTCTTCGTCTTCGTGGTCGGGCCGACCATCCTCATCCTCAACCTGGTGCCGACCTCCATCGGCTCGTTCATCGGCGAACTGCCGCAGCTGGCCGGCCGTACGGAGGCCAGCAGCGGCAGCGAGGTGGGCGGCTGGCTGCGCAGCTGGACGGTGTTCTACTGGGCGTGGTGGATCTCCTGGACGCCCTTCGTGGGCATGTTCATCGCCCGGATCAGCCGCGGCCGGACGATCCGTCAGTTCATCGGCGGGGTCATCCTCGTACCGAGCGTGGTCAGCCTGCTGTGGTTCGCGGTGTTCGGCGGCTCGGCCATGAAGCTCCAGGACTCCAAGCAGCTCAGCGGGTCGAGCACACCGGAGGGCCAGCTCTTCGACGTGCTGCACCAGTACCCGCTCGCCACGCTCACCAGCATCCTCGTGATGATCCTGGTCGGCATCTTCTTCGTCTCCGGCGCCGATGCCGCCTCCATCGTCATGGGCACCCTCTCGCAGCGGGGCACCTTCGAACCGAGCCGGCTGGTGGTGGTGTTCTGGGGCGTGGTGACCGGTGCGGTCGCGGCGATCATGCTGCTGATCGGCGGCGGCTCGGGCGACGCGCTGACCGGACTGCAGAACCTCACGATCCTGGTCGCGGTGCCGTTCCTGCTCGTGATGATCGTCATGTGCTGGGCGCTGATGCGGGATCTGCGCAGCGACCCGCTGATCGTGCGGGGCCAGAAGGGCGAGGAGGCCGTCGAGATGGCCGTCATCGCGGGCCATGAACGCTACGACGGGGACTTCGAGTTCCAGATCATGCCCGGCGGCAGCGCGAGCGGCGCCACCGCCGAGGTGAAGGAAGACGGCTAGTCCGGCAATCGAGCCCTTGGGCTTCCGTGGAGGACCGGTGGCCGGAGCCACCGGCCCTCCACGGGCCTTTGGGCCTGGCGCTGCGCGCCGCGCACGAGCCTCCGGCCGGCCTTGCCGTACCGCCTCAGGCGTCCCGCACCAGCCGCACCACCTCGTCCGCGCATCCCCACGCCACGGTCACCCCCGCACCGCCGTGCCCGTAGTTGTGCACGCACAGCGCTCCGCCCGGCAGCCGCTCCGCCTCCAGACGCACGGACGGCCGGGCCGGGCGCAGCCCCACCTTGTGGGCGAGGACCCGGGCCTGCGCCACCTGCGGGAAGTACCGCGCACAACGCGCCACGACCGCGTCGGCCACCGCCGGATCGGGCTCCCGCGACCAGGCGTTCTCCCGCGCCGTACCGCCCAGCACCAGGCCGTACGGCTGCGGCAGCGCATACGTGGTATCCGCCGCTCCCGATTCCGCGGCCACGAACCACTCCTGCACGCCCGGGTTCTCCACGATCACCAACTGCCCCTGCACGGGATGCACTTCGCGATCCGGCACCAGGCTCCGCGCGCCCAGCCCCGAGCAGTTGACGATCACGGCAGCCGTCCGGCCCGCCTCGTCCAAGGACCGCACCTCGCGCCGTTCGACCCCCCCGCCCGCCGCCGCCAACCTCCGCTCCAGATAGCGCAGATGAGCCGGCATGTCGACGAGCGGTGTACGAGCCCGCCACCCGGACCCGCACCCCTCGGGAAGCTCGTCTGCGACCGCCTGCCGCAGCCCGGGCACGGCGGCGTACCAGGCCGCGAGACCGTCATCGGCGGCGCCCGGAGCCGTCGAGGCGCTCGCCATCGTGCCCGTCACCATCCGGGCACCGGTCGCCTGCGGCCTGTGCGCCAGCTCTGCCAGCACCTCGAAGGACCTGACGGACCACCGCACCGCGCGCTCGTAGGGCCGGATGCGATAGGGCCAGCACAGCCCGCCGGCCACCGCCGACGTCGTGGCGGCCGCCGCGTCCCGGCTCACCACCCGCACCCGGTGCCCGCCCTCCGCCAGCGCGATCGCCGACGTCAGCCCGATCACGCCGGCGCCGATCACCCATACGTCATCCGTGTTGAGCGTCATGGCGGGATGGTAGGCGGAGCCCGGTGGAGCGCGCGCCCGCGGGGGAGCACCAGGGCGAAGCAGGCCGCCCGCCCGTCCGCCGTTCGTGATCTTGCGGTAACCCTCCGGACGTGGTGCGGACAAACCCGGACCTTAGGCTGGTAGCAGCACCGTCGGCCGATGCCGCCCCTCGGATTCCGCTCGCCGTCCATCCGTACGCCGTCGTCTGAGGAGGCCCATGCTCCGCGCGCCGCGCGCCGTGCCCGCCTGGTTGGCGCACCCGTTCCGCTGGCAGCGGCTGCCCGTGCCCTGGGCCGCCGTCGCCCGCGGTGCGCTGTGCGCGGGGCCGCTGCTCGGGGCGGGCATCGCGACCGGCCATCCGGCGCCCGGCGTGCTGGCCGGACTCGGCTCGATGCTGGCCGGCGTCAACGACCGCCCCGGCACCCGCCGTACCGGCATCGTCCACATCGGCCTGCCGGCCCTCGCCTCGGCGCTCGGCATGCTGATCGGCGCCTCGTTGCAGGCGGCCGGTGCGGGCTGGTGGATCGTGCCGGCGCTGTTCGCGGTCGGCTATGTCTCCGGCGCGGGCAGCGTGGCGGGGCCGGTGCGCTCCAACGCCGGTATGCAGATGCTGGCCACCACCATCCTCGGCGCCGGAATGCCGCTGCCCGGAGCGCCCTGGACCAAGGCCCTCTACGTGCTCGCCGGCTGCCTGTGGCTGCTTCTGCTGCGCCTCGTACTGCGCTCACCACGCCCCGCGGGCGGCGCGCTCAGCGGTGAGCGGGCGGCGGTCGCCACGGTCTTCGACGCACTCGCCGACGCCCTGGGCGCGGCCGGCGGACCCGGTGCCGAGCCCGCCAGGCGCCGGCTCACCGCGACCCTGGACCGCGCCGACGAGGCCCTGCGGCTGCGCCGGCTGACCAGTCGGCTGCTGCGCCGCCCCGCGCGCATCGAAGAGCTGCTGCTGACCGAGCGGTTCGCCGCGGCCACCGCGCTGTGCGAGGCCAGCGTCGCGCTGCTGTGGGAGGCCCGCCCGCTGCCGTCCCGGGTCGCCGAGAGCCCCCGCCGGTTCGCCGAGGCGCTGCGCACCGGGCGGCCACCGGGCCGGCTGTCCGCCCCCGAGACCAGCACGGCCGCACGCGGCGCCTTCGACCAGGCGCTGCTGGACGCGGCGGTGGTGTTCGCCCGCCGCGAGCCGTTGCCCCGGCCGGTGCGGGAGCCGGAGGCGGAGGCGGACGCGGCGACGGAGCCTGCGCCGCCCCCGTCCCCGTCCGGCCGTCCCACCGGGGTCGTGCCGACCGTGCGCGCGCTCCGCCGCATGCTGGGCGCCTTCGCGCAGCGGTGGACCCGGCGCGGGCGCAGCCTGCTCGGCCCAGCGGGGCGGCACTACGGCCTCCGGGTCGCCGTCTGCATCGCCGCGAGCGCCTCGGTGGCCCTGCTGCTGCGCGCCGACCACTGGTACTGGCTCCCGGTGACCGCCACCTTCCTGGTCAAGCCGGACCTCGGCCCGCTGTTCTCCCGTACGGTCAACCGCTTCGCCGGGACCGTGGCCGGGGTGCTGGTCTTCGCCGGGGCGGGGCTGCTGCTCACCGGGGAGTGGTGGCCGGCGCTGGTCGCCGGTGCGGGCGGTGCGCTGCTGCCGTTCGCCACCCGGCACTTCGCGCTGCAGACCGTGGCGATCACCCTCATGGTGCTGTCGTTCGTGGACGTCGGCGGGGCCGCCCCCACGGCCTTCGGCCAGGAGTACCCCCATCTGACCGCGCTCCCCGCCGGCGAGCGGATCGTCGACACCTCCATCGCCTGCGTCATCGTCCTCGTCGTCGGGCATCTGCCCCGGCTCGCCGACCCGCGCCGCAGGGTCGGCCAGCGCGTCACCGCGGCGCTGCGCGCCACCGAGCGGTTCCTGCGGCACGTACTGGAGTCGGAGCCGGGAGCCGACCCCACCCGGCGGCTGGCGCTGCGCCGGGCCGCCTACCGGGCGCTGGCGGAGGCCAGGGCCGCGGCGGAGACCGCCGCGGCCGAACTCCTCGCCGCCCGCGACCGCAACCCCGACTGGCTGACCGTGGTCACCGCGGCCGAACGCATCGTCGACGCGGCGACCGCCTGCGCCGTACGCCTCGACCACGGCGCCCACCGGCCCGGCGCACAGGAGTCCGAGCGGCTGTCCCAAGCGCTGTCCGCGATGGCCGACGCCCTGGAGGACCCGCGCCGCCGGCGGGACACCGCCGTGGCGGACCCCGACCTGCGCCCCGTTCCGGACTGCGCCACGCTCACGGATGTCGCGGCGGAGCTGGAACGCATGCGCGGCTACGCGGGGACCGGCTGAGCCGGGCCGCCCCGCCCGCCACCAGGGCCAGCGCCACCAGCAGCGCACTGACCCACACCGGCGCCCGGTAGCCGAGCCCGGCGGCCAGGGCGGCCCCGCCCAGCCAGGGGCCGATCGCCGCGCCCACGTTCAGCGCGGCCGTGGCGAACCCGCCGGCCAGGGTCGGCGCCCCGGTCGCCGCGTAGAGCGCCTGCGAGATCAGGGTGGAGCCGACGGCGAACGAGAGGGCTCCCTGGACGAGGACGAGCACAAACGTCGCAGCCGGACTCCCCGCCGTCAGCGCCAGGAGGGCCCACCCCAGGAGCAGGGCCGCCCCACCCGTCACCAGGAGCCGTACGGGGCGGGCATCGGCCATCCGCCCGCCGAGGGTGACGCCGGCGAAGGAGCCCACCCCGAAGAGCGCGAGCACGGCCGGCACCCAGCCGGGTGCGAGGCCGGCGACGCCGGTGACCAGGGGCGCGAGGTAGGTGAAGGCGCAGAAGGTCGCGCCGTTCACCAGGGCGCCCAGCAGCAGGGTGACCAGCAGCCGCGGGGCGCGCAGCGCGCGGAGCTCCCGGCGTGCACCGGCCGCACGGCGGACGGCCGCCGCGCCGGGCGTGCCCGTCGGGCCCTGCGCGCCCGTGGTGCCGTCGCCGTGCGCCGTGTCGTGGGCGTCCGGCGCGTCAAGAACGGCTTCGCGGCCCTCCCCGGCCGGTACCGACCGGACGATCGCGACGACGGCGGGCACCGACACCAGGGCCACCGCCCAGAACGCCGAGCGCCAGCCCCACAGCCCACCGAGGAACGCACCGGCCGGTACGCCCGCGACACAGGCCATGGTGGTGCCGCCGAGCAGGACGGACGTGGCGCGGCCCTTGGCGTTCGGCGCCACCGCGGCCGTCGCGGTGGCCAGCGCCACCGCCAGGAACCCGGCGTTGGCCAGGGCCGCGACGACCCGCGTGGCCAGCAGCACCCCGTAGCTCGTGGTGACCGCGCCGACGAGGTGGACCAGCAGAAACGTGATCAGGAAGGCCAGCAGCGCGCGGCGGCGCGGCCAGCGCAGGCTCAGCAGCGCCATCAGCGGCGCGCCGACGACCATTCCCACGGCGAAGGCCGAGGTCAGCGCGCCCGCGGCCGAGAGCGAGACACCCAGATCGGCGGCGATGCCGGGGAGGAGACCGGACAGCATGAACTCGGACGTCCCTTGGGCAAAGACGGCCAGTCCGAGCAGATACAGAAAGCAGGGCACAGCAATACTCCGCAACCACAGAGGATCGATACGGTGCGGCGGCAGGCGCGCGAACGACGCATGCGGCTACCGCGCGGGAAGCCGACCTGGCAGCCGAGTTGGGGCCGCACACAGGCGAGAGCCCGCGTCAGGTCGGAAGAAAGCCCGTACTACGGCGATCCGATGGCAGGGGAGCACAGCCGTGAAGGGGAGCGCGCGACGAGGGGGCGCGGGCCGGGCGGGACGTGCCGGGCACGCCCCGTGGAGCGGGCACGCCCCGCGGCGCGGACACTCCCTGTGGCTGGGCAACGCGAGGAGCCACCGGACGACCGGTGGCTAGCGTCTTGACGCCTCGGGGCTGGACACGGACGCAGAATAACGAGCCCCGTTCACCCCGTCCACGCAATTGCGGGGCAGCCGCGGCCGGTCCAGCCGCTCCGCCGACGGCGCGGCCGTCAGCCCGATCAGCCACCGGTAAGCGGCTGCCCGGACTGACGGCCGTGGAAGGTGACGGTACGTCAGCAGGTGCTCGGAGAACCCTGCTTCAGGGCGCGAGGCCTCAGCGCCCGCCCCGCTCCTTGCCCAGGAGGCCGGCCCGTCGCAGGGCGTCCGCCATCGCGTCGTTGGCCGGTCCCGCGTCGCGGCCGCCACGGCGGTCCCCGCCGCGCTGGCCGCCGCCCTGCCGCTGCCGCGGCGCACCGCCCCGGCCGCCGCCCTCGCGCGGTCCGCGCCCGCCGCCCGAGCCGCCGCGGCGCTGGTCGCCGCCCGCCGACGCGCCCTTGCCGGGCTCGTCGTCCAGCCGCAGGGTCAGCGAGATCCGCTTGCGCGGAATGTCGACGTCGAGCACCTTGACGCGCACGATGTCGCCCGGCTTCACCACGTCCCGGGGGTCCTTGACGAAGTTCTTCGACATCGCCGAGACATGGACCAGACCGTCCTGATGGACGCCGATGTCCACGAACGCCCCGAAGGCGGCGACATTGGTCACCACGCCCTCCAGGAGCATCCCCGGCTGCAGATCGCCGATCTTCTCCACGCCCTCCTTGAAGGTCGCGGTCTTGAAGACCGGTCGCGGGTCGCGGCCCGGCTTCTCCAGTTCCGTCAGGATGTCGGTGACCGTCGGCAGGCCGAAGGAGTCGTCGACGAAGTCCGCGGGCTTCAGCGCCCGCAGCACCGACGTGTTGCCGATCAGCGCGCCGACCTCGGTGGCCGCCGCCGTCACCATCCGGCGCACCACCGGGTACGCCTCGGGGTGCACGCTGGAGGCGTCCAGCGGGTCGTCGCCGCCGCGGATCCGCAGGAAGCCCGCGCACTGCTCGTACGCCTTCGGGCCGAGCCGCGCCACGTCCTTGAGGGTCTTGCGGGAGCGGAACGGGCCGTTGCCGTCCCGGTGCGCGACGATGTTCTCGGCGAGGCCGGAGCTGATGCCGGAGACCCGCGAAAGCAGCGGCGCGGACGCGGTGTTGACGTCGACACCGACGCCGTTCACACAGTCCTCGACCACGGCGTCCAGCGAGCGCGACAGCTTCACCTCGGACAGGTCGTGCTGGTACTGGCCGACGCCGATCGACTTCGGGTCGATCTTGACCAGCTCGGCCAGCGGGTCCTGGAGCCGGCGGGCGATGGACACCGCGCCCCGCAGCGACACGTCCAGTTCCGGCAGCTCCTGCGAGGCGAACGCGGAGGCGGAGTACACCGAGGCGCCGGCCTCGGAGACCATCACCTTGGTCAGCTTCAACTCCGGCTGGGCGGCGATCAGATCGGTCGCCAGCTTGTCGGTCTCGCGGGAGGCGGTGCCGTTGCCGATCGCGATCAGCTCGACGCCGTGCTCACGCGCCAGCTTCGCCAGCGTGGCCAGCGAGGCGTCCCACTTCTGCTGCGGCACATGGGGGTAGATGGTGTCCGTGGCGGCCACCTTGCCCGTCGCGTCCACCACCGCGACCTTCACGCCCGTACGGAAGCCGGGGTCCAGGCCCATCGTGGCGCGCGTCCCGGCGGGCGCCGCCAGCAGCAGATCGCGCAGGTTCGACGCGAAGACCCGCACCGCCTCGTCCTCGGCGGCCTGGCGCAGCCGCAGCCGCAGATCGATGCCCAGGTGCACCTGGACGCGGGTGCGCCAGGCCCAACGGACGGTGTCCTTGAGCCACTTGTCGGCCGGGCGGCCCCGGTCGGCGATGCCGAAGCGGTGCGCGATGGACTGCTCGTAGGAGCTGGGGCCCTCGGTGGCGTCCGACGGGGCCTCCGGCTCCAGGTTGAGATCGAGGATCTCCTCCTTCTCGCCGCGGAACATCGCCAGCACCCGGTGCGAGGGCAGCTCGGTGAACGGCTCGGCGAAGTCGAAGTAGTCGGCGAACTTCGCGCCGGCCTCCTCCTTGCCCTCCCGCACCTTCGCCGCGACCTGCCCGCGCCCCCACATCCGCTCGCGCAGCTCGCCGATCAGATCCGCGTCCTCGCTGAACCGCTCGGTCAGGATGGCCCGCGCGCCCTCCAGGGCGGCGGCCGGATCGGCGACCCCCTTGTCGGCGTCCACGAACGTCGCGGCGGCCGCGGCCGGCTCCACCGAGGGGTCGCTCAGCAGCCCGTCGGCGAGCGGCTCCAGGCCCGCCTCCCGGGCGATCTGCGCCTTGGTGCGCCGCTTGGGCTTGAACGGGAGGTAGATGTCCTCCAGCCGGGCCTTGGACTCGGCGCCGCGGATCTGCGCCTCCAGGGCGGCGTCCAGCTTGCCCTGGGACCGTACGGATTCCAGGATCGCGCTCCGGCGCTCCTCCAGCTCGCGCAGATAGCGCAGCCGCTCCTCGAGCGAGCGCAGCTGCGCGTCGTCGAGCATCTCGGTGGCTTCCTTGCGGTAGCGCGCGATGAACGGGACGGTCGAACCGCCGTCGAGCAGTTCGACCGCGGCCTTCACCTGCCGCTCCTTGACGCCGAGCTCCCCGGCGATCCTGGCTTCGATGGACCCGAGGGCCCCGATGGGCTCAGTGGCTGCCGTCACGTTGATCCTGCCCCGCCTTCCAGCGCTTGCTTGAGCCTGCATTGTGCCGGGTCGTGGGTGGGGCTGTCGCGCCGCCCAGCCGTGCGCGCCGGGGTGTGAGAAGCCGCACGCACACCCCGGCGGGGACGTCCCGCAGGGGCCCTACTTGCCGAACAGCACCGCGGGGAACGCGCCGGCGTTCATGGCGGTGGTGGTGAAGCCGGTCGCCAGCTCGGTGAGCCTGGCCACGCCCTCGGCGCCCAGGTGCTCGTACGGAGCCCGGTCCAGCCGGTCGGTCCGGGCCTCCAGGTCCTTGCGCAGTTGGACGCCGGCCTCGGTCAACTCGCCCTCGGCGTCCAGCAGCCCGCGGGTGCGCAGCCGCTCCTGTG
Source organism: Streptomyces sirii (assembly GCF_045690365.1). Lineage (NCBI taxonomy): Bacteria > Bacillati > Actinomycetota > Actinomycetes > Kitasatosporales > Streptomycetaceae > Streptomyces > Streptomyces sirii. The sequence goes on from NZ_CP147982.1 coordinate 7,547,479, forward strand.
CGGCCTGCCAGTCCTCCTCCTCCCAGCCGCGGGTCGCCATGACGCCGCGGTAGCTCATCCCGCGGCCGCTGGCGGTGTGGCTGACCAGGGCCTCCAGGCCGTCCAGTTCGGCGTCCAGCAGCGCCAGCAGGTGGCCGTCGCCGCGGTGTTCGCGCAGCAGCGTCGCGGCGTGCCAGTACGCCAGGTGCGGGGCGTCCGGTACGGGCAGGTCGGCGTGCGCGGCGTACAGGGGCCGGGCGTGGCGGGTGCAGCCCTCGGTGGCGCGCAGCGCCAGCTTCGCCGCCTCCGCCATCTCCGGCGACTCGACCGCCTCGTCGCCCAGGAGCCGGCGCAGCGTGGCGTCCGCGGCGCGCAGCCGGGCGGCCAGCACGGCCTCGGGCGTGGTGACCGACCAGACGTGCGGGACGTGCCGGGCGACGAGGTCGTGGTTGAAGTTGTAGAAGGTGGCCGTGACCGTGCCGGGGCCCACCGCGCCCATGGCCGCCGACCGGCAGGCGAAGTAGCCGGCGCTGCGGTCCTCGATGCCGATCCGGGCCATCTCGGCCGGGAGTTCCGGCGCGAAGTAGTGGGTGGAGTGGAAGGGGTTGACGACGTTGTGACAGGCCCGGCCGGCCTGTGCGGGCAGTGCGCTGGATGAGGTCATGGGGGGCAGGGTACCGACCCGTCGGTATGGCCTCGGTGGCAGGGCGTCGGAACCGGCCGGAACGTCCGTGCGTACGAGACATGGCAGAAAAGGTGGGTTATCCGTCATTGCCGCCATCGGCCTCGCTGACCAGGATGGACGTATGGAACAGCGCGATGTGCTGGTCGTCCTCTTCGACGGCGTGCAGGCCCTCGACGTCACCGGACCGGTCGAGGTCTTCCACGGTGCGGCCCTGGGAGTCCCGGGCGCCTACCGGATCCGTACCGCCTCCCTGGACGGCGCCCCGGTCCGCACCACCAGCGGCCTGACCCTGGTACCCGACCTCACGCTGGCCGCCGCCGAGGCGCCGGACACCCTGCTGGTGCCGGGCGGCGAGGGCACCCGGGCACCGGACCCCCGCCTGGTGGAGTGGCTGCGGGACCACGCCCACCGGGCCCGGCGCAAGGTCTCGGTCTGCAGCGGGGCGCTGCTGCTGGCCGAGGCCGGGCTGCTGGACGGCCGCCGCGCCACGACCCACTGGATGCTCTGCGAGACCCTCGCCGAGCGGTTCCCCGCGGTGCGGGTCGAGCCCGAGCCGATCTACGTACGGGACGGCGACCTGGCCACCTCGGCGGGCGTGACGGCCGGTATCGACCTCGCGCTGGCCCTGGTGGAGGAGGACCACGGTCGGGACCTGGCGCTGACCGTCGCCCGGCATCTGGTGGTCTTCCTGCGGCGGCCGGGCAACCAGAACCAGTTCAGCGCCCAGCTCGCGGCCCAGACCGCACAGCGGCGGCCGCTGCGCGACGTCCAGCAGTGGATCACCGAGAACCCGGCCGCCGACCTCTCCGTCGACGCCCTCGCGGACCGCGCCGGACTCTCCCCGCGGCACTTCGCCCGGGCGTTCCGCCACGAGGTCGGCATGACGCCGGGCCGCTATGTCGACCGGGTACGGCTGGAGGCCGCCCGCCGCTGCCTGGAGGACACCGTCGACGGCATCCAGCAGGTCTCGCGCCGCTGCGGCTACGGCACCCCGGAGGCGATGCGCCGCGCCTTCCTGAAGGTCCTGGGCGCCTCCCCGGCCGAATACCGGCGCCGCTTCCGGCCGGCCGGAGCGGCCCCGCAGCCGGCCTGATCCACCGACCTCACCAGACCCCGTACATCCCTTACGTCACCACGACCGACAGGAACCCACATGCAGATCGCCATCCTTCTCTACGACCGCTTCACCGCCCTGGACGCCATCGGCCCCTACGACACGCTCAGCCGGCTCCCGGGGGCGGAGACGGTGTTCGTCGGCGAGCGCTCCGGCACCTACCGCAACGAGGTCGGCTCGCTGGGGCTGGTCGCCGACGCCACGCTGAGCGAGGTCACCGCCCCGGACATCCTGGTCGTCCCCGGCGGCCCGGGGCAGCTCGCGCAGATGGACGACGGCCCGCTGCACGACTGGATCCGCGCCGTGGACGCCGGCACCACCTGGACCACCTCGGTCTGCACCGGTTCGCTGATCCTGGGGGCCGCGGGCCTGCTCAAGGGCCGCCGCGCGACCTCCCACTGGCTCGCGCTGGACCAGCTGCCGGCCCTGGGCGCCGAGCCGACCGGGGAGCGGGTGGTCTTCGACGGCAAGTACGTCACGGCGGCCGGCGTCTCGTCCGGCATCGACATGGGACTGGCCCTGCTGGGCCGGATCGCCGGGGACACCACGGCCCAGGCGATCCAGCTCGGCATCGAGTACGACCCGCAGCCGCCCTACGACGCGGGCGCCCCGGACAAGGCGCCGGCCGAGGTCGTCGCGCTGCTGCGGGAGCGCAGCCGGTTCCTCCTGACCGGCGAGGACACCGGCGCGTAAGGCCCGGGGCCCGGGGCGTCAGCCCGTCGGCCAGGTGAAGCGCGGCGCCCGGCGCTCCAGGAAGGCGGCGGCACCCTCCTCGGTGTCGCCGCTGGCGCGTGCCTGCGCGGCCCAGTAGGCCCCGCGCTCCTCGGCCTCCTCCGGGGGCACGTCCCAGGTCCCGTTCGCCAGCTCCTTCGCGGCGGTCTGCGTCAGCAGTGACCGGCTGGCCAGCACGGCCGAGAACTCCGCCACCCGCTTGCCCAGGTCGCCCTCGGGCAGCACCTCGTCCACCAGGCCCGTACGCAGCGCCCGCGCGCAGTCGATCAACTCGCCGGAGAACAGCAGGTACTTGGCCGTGGACAGCCCCACCAGCCGGACCAGCCGCCGGGTGGCGGACGCCGGATAGGCCACCGCCAGCTTGGCCGGCGTGACCCCGAACAGCGTCCCCTCCTCCGCGAACCGCAGATCGCAGGCGGCCGCCAGCTGGGCGCCGCCGCCCACGCAGTAGCCCCGTATCGCCGCCAGCGTCGGCCCGGGGAAGGCGGCCAGCGCCTCCTCGGCCGCCACCGCCAGGCCCTGCGACTCGCCGGCGGCATCCCGCAGCGCCCCGATGTCCGCACCCGCGCAGAACGTCCCGCCCTCGCCGGTCAGCACCAGCGACCGCACGGAACCGTCCCCCGCCAGCCGCTCCAGCAGCGGCGGCAGGTCCCGCCACATCTGGACGGTCATCGCGTTGCGCTTGCCGGTGTTGCTGATGGTGACGGTCGCTGTGCCGTCGCTGACGTGTGTCTTCAGACCCGGTTCCATGCCCGGATATTAGAGCGACCGCCGAGGGCGCGGCCGGATACGATCGGCGGCCTGATGTCAGCAACTCTCGTCGCCAAAGACCTCGCCGCCGGCCACGGCGAGCGCGTCCTGTTCTCCGGCCTGGATCTGGTCGTCGCCCCCGGCGATGTGATCGGCCTCGTCGGCGCCAACGGCGCGGGCAAGTCCACCCTGCTGCGCCTGCTGGCGGGACTGGACACCCCCGAGGAGGGCGCGCTCTCCCTCAGCCCGCCCACCGCCACCGTCGGCCACCTCCCGCAGGAGCCCGACCGCCGCCCCGGTGAGACCGTGCGGGCCTTCCTCGCCCGCCGTACGGGCGTGGCCCGAGCCCAGCTCGCCCTGGACGACGCCACCCAGGCGCTGGTGGAGGAGCGGCCCGGCGCGGACGACGCCTACGCCACGGCGCTGGAGCGCTGGCTCGACCTGGGCGCCGCCGACCTCGACGAGCGCGCCGAGGAGACCGCCGCCCAGCTGGGCCTCTCGGTCGGCCTCGACCAGCCGATGACCACGCTCTCCGGAGGCCAGGCCGCCCGCGCCTCGCTCGCCTCGCTCCTGCTGTCCCGCTACGACGTCTTCCTGCTGGACGAACCGACCAACGACCTCGATCTGGACGGCCTGCAACGGCTGGAATCATTCGTCACCGGGCTGCGGTCCGGCACGGTCCTGGTCAGCCACGACCGCGAGTTCCTGACCCGTACGGTCAACCGCGTCGTCGAGCTCGACCTCGCCCAGCAGCAGGTCAACACCTACGGCGGCGGCTACGCCTCCTATCTGGAGGAGCGCGCGCGGGCCCGGCGCCATGCGCGCGAGCAGTACGAGGAGTACGCCGATACCAGGGCCGCCCTGGAGACCCGCGCGCACACCCAGCGCAACTGGATGGAGAAGGGCGTCAAGAACGCCCGCCGCAAGGCCCCGGACAACGACAAGATCGGACGCAAGGGCCGGGTGGAGGCCACCGAGAAGCAGGCCTCCAAGGCCAAGCAGACCCAGCGCCTGATCGAGCGGCTGGAGGTCGTCGAGGAGCCGCGCAAGGAGTGGGAGCTGCGGATGGAGATCGCCGCCGCGCCCCGGGCCGGCGCGGTCGTGGCCACGCTCCGCGACGCCGGCGTCCGGCGCGGCGACTTCCACTTCGGCCCGGTGGACCTGCAGATCGACTGGGCGGACCGGGTCGCGATCACGGGCCCCAACGGCTCCGGCAAGTCCACCCTGCTCGCCGCCCTCCTCGGCCGGCTCCCGCTGGACGCCGGGCAGGCCTCGCTCGGCCCCGGGGTGGTGGTCGGCGAGGTCGACCAGGCGCGCGGAGCGCTCTTCGGCGCGCCCGGCCTCGGCGACGAGCCGCTGATGGACGTCTTCCGGGCCTCCGTCCCCGATATGGCGCCCGCCGACGTGCGCACCCTGCTCGCGAAGTTCGGCCTGAAGACGGCGCATGTGCTGCGCCCGGCGCGCACGCTGTCACCGGGCGAGCGGACCCGCGCAGCGCTGGCCCTCCTCCAGGGCCGCGGGGTCAACCTCCTCGTCCTGGACGAGCCGACCAACCATCTCGACCTGCCGGCCATCGAGCAGCTGGAGTCCGCGCTCGCCTCGTACGCCGGCACCCTGCTGCTGGTCACCCACGACCGCCGGATGCTGGAGGCGGTGCACACCACGCGGCGGATCGAGGTCGACGGCGGCCGGATCGCCGAGCGGACCGTGTGAGGGGTGCGGGGGCGGGCCCCGGACGCCCGTGGTGATTATCGATTTGGTCCTGGGGCCGGTGACCCATAGTGTGGGGGCAACCGACGCGGGGTGGAGCAGCTCGGTAGCTCGCTGGGCTCATAACCCAGAGGTCGCAGGTTCAAATCCTGTCCCCGCTACTGAAGATGTACAGCAGGTCCGGTGCTCAGGCGCCGGGCCTGCTGTGCTGTATGGGGTCTGCGGCACGGGCGGTCCTGATGGCGAGGATCGTACGGTCGCCATTCCGCGGGAGTCCCCGGAGAAGGAACAAACGGAACAGGACCAGTCGCCGGGTCGATCGAATCGCTCGGAATCGACCATAAGTCGTCGATAGGTGCTGACTTGTGTTCAGCGGGTCGGTCCGGACCAACGCATTCTCAACACTCTTCCTGTGAGGATGCCTTCCGGACCCCCTGCAGAACCCCCCGAAGAGCTGACCTCCCCGCTCGCGTACGAAGGTGTCTGGCGGTTCACCGCCCCGGCACTGGAGGCCTCCGTGCCGCAGGCGCGGCACGCGGTGCGGGATCTGCTCGACGAACAGCGTGTGCCCGTGGCCGCCGACATCATGGACGGCCTGCTGCTCATCGTCTCCGAGCTGGTCACCAACGCCGTCCAGCACGCGGCCCTGCTCTCGCCCCAGATCGCCGTGCAGGTGACCATCGGCGCGAACTGGCTGCGGGTGGCGGTCGAGGACAACCACCCCTACCGCCCCAAGGCGCTGGAGGCGGAGGAGGGTGATGTCGGCGGCCGCGGGCTGTGGCTGGTCAAGACGCTCACCGCGGAGGTGGGCGGCAAATGCGACGTCGAGCACACGGTGAACGGCGGCAAGGCCATCTGGGCCGAGCTTCCGCTCACCCCGCTCGCTACCAGCCCGCCGACTGTCCGGTGAGCTCGCGCACCGCCGGACGGGCCGCGTCCAGCACGGTCATGAACCACGAGGAGAACGGCACCGCGGCATGCCGCTCGGCCAGCTCCTGCGGCGTCACGAACGCGACCTCGCCGACCTCCTCGGGGTCCGGCGCCGGCTCGGCCCGCACCAGGCCCACGAACAGGTGGTTGTACTCCTGCTCCACGAGGCCGGACGCCGGATCGGGGTGGTTGTAACGCACCGTGCCGGCCTCGCCCAGCAGCGCGGGCGCCAGGCCCAGCTCCTCCGAGGTCCGGCGGGCCGCGGCCACGAACGGCGCCTCACCCGGATACGGATGTCCGCAGCAGGTGTTGGACCACACACCGGGGGAGTGGTACTTACCGAGCGCCCGGCGCTGCAGCAGCAGCCGGCCCTTCTCGTCGAAGAGGAAGACCGAGAACGCGCGGTGCAGCTGCCCGGGGGGCTGGTGCGCCGCGAGCTTCTCCGCGGTGCCGATCGTCGTGCCGTCCTCGTCGACCAGCTCCAGCAAGATCGGTTCGGCGGTGCCGCCCGGTGTGCTCACCGCCGCGTCTGCGGTGGTCTGTCCGTTGGCAGGTGTGATCGGCATGCCCATCCTTGTCGTCGGTCTTCGACGTCAAGTCTGCCCTAGCCGGGTCCGCAACACCGGCACAGCGGGTGCGCGGCGCAACACCGCCCGCGCACCGTTCGCCGAGTGCGCCCGTCGTGAGAGGGGACACACCCCGGGAGCCGCTCGCAGTGTCCCTGACAAGGGCGGATGCGGCAGGCCCGGTGACGGCGGGAGTGCCCGGCGATCATCTCCGGACCCGGCATGGCTCTCACCACACCTGCCCCGGCACAACCCGCCCGCCCCGTGACCAGCCCGCTCATAACCGGCACCGGATCGGGTGCCCGGGCAGCTGACCGGTTGTTCATGCGCCACCCGATCCACCATGATGATCGCGGCAGGCGCAGCCGTCGGTCACTCGATCGTGCGGTGAATGCGCGGTGAACGGCCGCATCCGGCGATCCGATAACCTCTGCCGACGTGCCACCCGGCCCTCCAGGCGTCAGGTGTGCCACGCCCGCTGCCCGGGTAGTTCGTATCGAATGCGGATCGATTGCGGACCGTCCGTGCTGCCTTGTCAGCATCCAAGGAGTGAGTTCGTCTGTCGACCGCCATCCTCACCGGTCCGCCGGTTGCCGGGTCGCCGCTCGAAGCCGACCTGCGCACGCTGGGCTTCGACGTTCGCGCCGCGGACGATCCCGCGTCCGCCGCCGAGCTGATCGCCGCCGTGCCCGCACAGGAGCGGATCGCGGTCGTCGACCCCCGCTTCGTCGGACATCTGCACGCCCTTCGGCTGGCGCTGACCGACCCCCGCTTCGAGGCCGCGGCGGTGCCCGGTGCGCTCACCGCCCAGCCCGGGGCCCGCCCCGCGCTGGCCCGCGCGCTCGGCCGGATCCCGGTCGGCGCCGGCACCGCACACCTCACCGACGTGCTCACCGAGACGCTCACCGAGTCCCTGGACCGTGAGGACGTCGGGCTGCACCGCGTCGAGCTGGGCAGCCTGGTCGCCACCGTCGCCCTCACCCCCGCACAGCGCGAGGAGGCGCGGGAGGCGGTCGCCGCCGTCGACGACGAGGCCGTCCGGCTGCGCACCGCGGTGAAGTCCCGCGACGGGTTCTTCACGACCTTCGCCATCAGCCCCTACTCCCGCTACCTCGCCCGCTGGTGCGCGCGCCGCGGCCTCACCCCCAACCAGGTCACCACGGCATCGCTGCTCACCGCGCTGATAGCGGCCGGCTGCGCGGCCACCGGAACCCGCGGCGGCTTCGTCGCCGCCGGCGTCCTGCTGCTGTTCTCCTTCGTCCTGGACTGCACCGACGGGCAGCTCGCCCGCTACTCCCTGCAGTACTCGACGATGGGCGCCTGGCTGGACGCCACCTTCGACCGGGCCAAGGAGTACGCGTACTACGCGGGCCTCGCCCTCGGCGCCGCCCGCGGCGGCGACGACGTATGGGCGCTGGCGCTCGGCGCGATGGTGCTGCAGACCTGCCGGCACGTCGTGGACTTCTCCTTCAACGAGGCGAACCACGACGCCACCGCCAACACCAGCCCCACCGCCTCGCTCTCCGACAAGCTCGACAGCGTCGGCTGGACGGTGTGGGTGCGCCGGATGATCGTGCTGCCGATCGGTGAACGCTGGGCCATGATCGCGGTGCTCACCGCGCTCACCACCCCGCGCATCGTCTTCTACGCCCTGCTCGTCGGCTGCGCGCTGGCCGCCTGCTACACCACGGCGGGCCGGGTGCTGCGCTCCCTGACCCGCCGGGCCCGGCGCACCGACCGCGCCGCCCGGGCGCTGGCCGACCTCGCCGACTCCGGCCCGCTCGCCGAGCTGGTCGCCGGTGGCGCGCGGGGCCGCGGACGGACCGGTTCGTACCTGGCCCCCGTTATGGCGTTTCTCTCGGCCGCGGTCCTCCTGGTCTGGGTGATCTTCGAGGACGACCCCGCGTCCTGGCTCACCGTCGGCGTCGCCGCCTGCTCCGCGCTGCTGGCCGGCGCGGCCGTGGCCCGCCCGCTCAAGGGCGCCCTCGACTGGCTCGTACCGCCCTTCTTCCGGGCCGGCGAATACACCGCGATCCTGGTCCTGGCCGCCCGCGCGGACGACCCCGGAGCGCTGCCCGCGGCGTTCGGGCTGGTTGCGGCGGTCGCCTACCATCACTACGACACGGTCTACCGCATCCGCGGTGGCACCGGAGCCCCACCTCGGTGGCTGGTCCGGGCGACCGGCGGTGCCGAGGGACGGGTCCTCGTGATCACCGTCCTCGCCGCCGCGCTGTCCCCCTCAGGTTTCACAATCGCCCTCACGGCGCTCGCCGTGGTCCTGGCGCTGCTGGTGCTCACCGAGAGCATCCGCTTCTGGGTCTCTTCCGGAGCACCCGCCGTACACGATGAAGGAGAACCCGCATGATCGGCCTCGTGCTGGCTGCCGGCGCCGGACGGCGTCTGCGTCCCTACACCGACACCCTGCCCAAGGCTCTGGTGCCGGTGGACGGCGACATCACCATCCTCGACCTGACCCTCGGCAACTTCGCCGAGATCGGCCTGACCGAGGTCGCGATCATCGTCGGCTACCGCAAGGAGGCCGTGTACGCGCGCAAGGAGGCCCTGGAGCAGAAGTACGGCCTCAAGCTCACCCTGATCGACAACGACAAGGCCGAGGAGTGGAACAACGCCTACTCCCTGTGGTGCGGCCGTGACTCGATCAAGCACACCGTGATCCTCGCCAACGGCGACACCGTGCACCCGGTCTCCGTCGAGAAGACCCTGCTCGCCGCCCGCGGCAACGGCCAGAAGATCATCCTCGCGCTGGACACCGTCAAGCAGCTCGCCGACGAGGAGATGAAGGTCGTCGTGGACCCCGACAAGGGCGTCCAGAAGATCACCAAGCTGATGGACCCGGCCGAGGCGACCGGCGAGTACATCGGCGTCACCCTCATCGAGGGCGAGGCCGCCGAGGAGCTGGCCGACGCCCTGAAGACCACCTTCGAGCGGGACCCCGACCTCTACTACGAGGACGGCTACCAGGAGCTGGTCAACCGCGGCTTCCAGGTGGACGTGGCCCCGATCGGCGACGTCAAGTGGGTCGAGATCGACAACCACGACGACCTGGCGAAGGGCCGTGACATCGCATGCCAGTACTGACCCGCCTCATTCCGTCCCCGGTCGTCGTCGACATCAACGCCGGCGCCCTGGACGACCTGGCGGGCCTGCTGGCCGATCAGCGCATCTCGGCGTCCGGCAAGCTGGCCATCGCCATCAGCGGCGGCTCGGGGGCGCGGCTGCGTGAGCGGCTGTCGCCCGCCCTGCCCGGCGCCGAGTGGTACGAGGTCGGCGGCGGCACCCTGGACGACGCGATCAAGCTCGCCGACGCCATGAAGAAGGGGCACTACGACGCGGTCGTGGGCCTCGGCGGCGGCAAGATCATCGACTGCGCCAAGTTCGCCGCGGCGCGGATCGGCCTGCCGCTGGTCGCCGTCGCGACGAACCTGTCGCACGACGGCCTGTGCTCGCCGGTCGCCACCCTCGACAACGACGCCGGCCGTGGCTCCTACGGTGTGCCGAACCCGATCGCCGTGGTGATCGACCTCGACATCATCCGCGAGGCCCCGGTCCGGTTCGTCCGCTCGGGCATCGGCGACGCGATCTCCAACATCTCCGCGGTCGCGGACTGGGAGCTCTCGCACCGCGAGACCGGCGAGGCGATCGACGGACTGGCCGCCGCCATGGCGCGCCAGGCCGGCGAGGCGGTGCTCCGGCACCCCGGCGGCGTCGGCGACAACGGCTTCCTCCAGGTGCTGGCCGAGGGCCTGGTCCTCACCGGCATCTCGATGTCGGTGGCCGGCGACAGCCGCCCGGCGTCCGGCGCCTGCCACGAGATCAACCACGCGCTCGACATCCTCTACCCCAAGCGCGCCGCGAGCCATGGCGAGCAGTGCGGCCTCGCCGCCGCCTTCGCCACGCATCTGCGTGGGGACCGGGAGACCCGCGACCTGATGGTCGAGGTGCTGCGCCGGCACGGCCTGCCGGTCACGCCCGGCGAGATCGGCTTCACCGACGAGGAATTCGTCGCGGCCGTCGAGTACGCACCCAAGACCCGCCCCGGGCGCTACACCATCCTGGAGCACCTGGACCTGTCCACCGACCAGATCAGGGACGCTTACGCCGACTATGCAGAAGCCATCGGTAGCTGAGCTCCGCCCGGTCGTTCACCCCGCCGGGGTGAAGGACCGGCGGAGCGGCGAGCACTGGGCCGGCCGGCTCTACATGCGCGAGATCTCCTTGCGCATCGACCGGCACCTGGTGAACACCCGGGTCACGCCCAACCAGCTGACCTACCTGATGACCGTCTTCGGCGTCCTCGCCGCCCCGGCACTGCTGGTGCCGGGGATCGCGGGCGCCGTGCTCGGCGTGCTGATGGTCCAGCTCTACCTGCTGCTCGACTGCGTCGACGGCGAGGTCGCCCGCTGGAAGAAGCAGTTCTCGCTCGGGGGGGTGTACCTGGACCGGGTCGGCGCCTACCTGTGCGACGCCGCGGTCCTGGTCGGCTTCGGCCTGCGCGCCTCCGACCTGTGGGGCACCGGGCGGATCGACTGGCTGTGGGCCTTCCTCGGCACGCTCGCCGCCCTCGGCGCCATCCTGATCAAGGCCGAGACCGACCTCGTGGGTGTGGCCCGTCACCAGGGCGGGCTGCCGCCGGTCAAGGAGTCGGCGTCCGAGCCGCGCTCCTCCGGGATGGCGCTGGCCCGCAAGGCGGCCGCGGCGCTGAAGTTCCACCGGCTCGTCCTCGGGGTCGAGGCGTCGTTGCTGATCCTGGTCCTGGCGATCCTGGACACGGTCCGCGGCGACCTGTTCTTCTCGCGGCTGGGCGTCGCCGTGCTCGCCGGCATCGCGCTGCTCCAGACGCTGCTCCACCTCGTGTCCATCCTCGTCTCCAGCAGGCTCAAGTGACGGGGGCGTCGGGCATGCGGGTCGGTGCGGTCATCCTGACCATGGGCAACCGCCCCGAGGAGCTGCGCGCGCTGCTGGACTCGGTCGCCAAGCAGGACGGCGACCCGATCGAGGTCGCCGTCGTCGGCAACGGTTCGCCGCTGCCGGAGCTCCCCGAGGGCGTACGGACCGTCGAGCTGCCGGAGAACGTCGGCATCCCGGCCGGCCGCAACGTCGGCATCGAGGCCTTCGGGCCCGGCGGCAGCGAGGTCGACATCCTGCTCTTCCTCGACGACGACGGGCTGCTGGCCAGGGAGGACACCGCCGCGCTGTGCCGGGAGGCGTTCGCCGCGGACCCCGGGCTGGGGATCATCAGCTTCCGGATCGCCGATCCGGACACCGGTGAGACCCAGCGCCGGCACGTACCGCGGCTGCGCGCCTCCGACCCGATGCGCTCCTCGCGGGTGACCACCTTCCTCGGTGGCGCCAACGCGGTCCGCACCCGGGTCCTCGAGGAGGTCGGCGGGCTGCCCGACGACTTCTTCTACGCCCATGAGGAGACCGACCTCGCCTGGCGGGCGCTGGACGCGGGCTGGATGATCGACTACCGGGCGGACATGGTCCTCCTCCACCCGACCACGGCACCGGCCCGGCACGCGGTCTACCACCGGATGGTGGCCCGCAACCGGGTCTGGCTGGCCCGGCGCAACCTCCCGGCCGCGCTGGTTCCGGTCTATCTCGGTGTCTGGTTTCTGCTCACCCTCGCCCGCCGGCCGTCGCGACCGGCGCTGCGGGCGTGGCTGGGCGGCTTCAAGGAGGGCTGGGTCACCCCGTGCGGTCCCAGGCGTCCCATGAAGTGGGCTACCGTTTGGCGACTGACCCGACTGGGCCGCCCTCCCGTCATCTGACAAGCTCGTATCTGAGAGCATCAGCGCGAACCGGGGCGTGGCCCCGGCAGCGCACCTTGAGGACGAAAGTGTCAACTGTGAGCGAGACCACGCACGACAGTGCGGTCGCCATGAGTGCCCCGCCAGCTTCCGACGAAGGGCTGACCCCTGCCCAGCGGGCCCAGAAGTACGGGCTCTCCCAGAGCGGTGCCCGGCCCAGCCTCCCGGAGTACGTCCGGCAGCTGTGGGACCGGCGGCACTTCATCTCCGCCTTCGCCAGCGCCAAGCTGACGGCGCAGTACAGCCAGGCCAAGCTGGGGCAGGTCTGGCAGGTGGCCACGCCACTGCTGAACGCGCTCGTCTACTACTTGATCTTCGGTCTGCTGATCGGCACGAGGAAGGGCGTCCCCGACTTCGTGCCGTTCCTGGTCACCGGCGTCTTCATCTTCACCTTCACCCAGAGTTCGGTGATGGCCGGTACGCGGGCGATCTCGGGCAACCTGGGTCTGGTGCGGGCGCTGCACTTCCCGCGCGCCTGTCTGCCGATCTCGTTCTGCCTGATGCAGCTGCAGCAGCTGCTGTTCTCCATGGGCGTGCTGGTCCTGATCCTGCTGGGCTTCGGGCAGCTGCCGACCTGGTCGTGGCTGCTGGTGCTCCCCGCGCTGGCGCTGCAGTTCGTCTTCAACACCGGCCTGGCGATGGTCATGGCGCGGCTGGGCTCGAAGACCCCGGACCTGGCGCAGCTGATGCCGTTCATCATGCGGACGTGGATGTACGCGTCCGGCGTGATGTTCAGCATCGACCTGATCCTCAAGGGCAAGGACGTCCCGGCGTTCGTCGAGGTCCTGCTCAACGCCAACCCGGCGGCCGTCTACATCGACCTGATGCGCTTCGCGCTGATCGACAGCTTCACGGCGGAGAAGCTGCCCCCGCACGTGTGGGCGTTCGCCGGCGGCTGGGCGCTGCTGATGGGCGTCGTCGGCTTTGTGTACTTCTGGAAGGCTGAGGAGCGGTACGGACGTGGCTGAGCAGAAGAACGGCGTCCAGCCGACCGAGGCCGCAGAGGCCCGTATCCCGACGGTGATCGCGGACGATCTGCACATCGTCTACCGGGTCTACGGCACCGGAGCGGGCAAGGGCAGTGCCACCGCGGCCCTCAACCGCATCGTCCGCCGCAAGCCCTCGACCGGTGTGCGCGAGGTCCACGCGGTCAAGGGCGTGTCCTTCACCGCCTACCGGGGTGAGTCGATCGGCCTGATCGGCTCCAACGGCTCGGGCAAGTCGACGCTGCTCAAGGCGGTCGCCGGGCTGCTGCCCGCGGAGCGCGGCCGGGTCTACACCCACGGCCAGCCCTCCCTGCTGGGCGTCAACGCGGCCCTGATGAACGACCTGACCGGCGAGCGGAACGTCATCCTCGGCGGCCTGGCGATGGGCATGTCCCGCGAGCAGATCCGCGAGCGCTACGACGGCATCGTCGACTTCTCCGGCATCAACGACAAGGGCGACTTCATCTCGCTGCCGATGCGCACCTACTCCTCCGGTATGGCCGCCCGGCTGCGGTTCTCCATCGCCGCCGCCAAGGACCACGACGTGCTGATGATCGACGAGGCCCTGGCCACCGGCGACCGCGCCTTCCAAAAGCGCTCCGAGGCCCGCATCCGCGAGCTGCGCAAGGAAGCCGGCACGGTCTTCCTGGTCAGCCACAACAACAAGTCCATCCGCGACACCTGCGACCGCGTCCTGTGGCTGGAGCGCGGCGAACTGCTGATGGACGGCCCCACGGACGAGGTCATCAAGGCGTACGAGAAGGAAACGGGCAAGTAGCCCCACTCGCACCGGAAGGCCTCCGCGAGTCCGCCTCGCGGAGGCCTTCGGCGTGAGGTGACGGCCAACTCCACTGGCGTCGGGAGCAGTTCGGACGGGGTGGATGCCGACCGGATCGTTGCCCGGGGCCTCGGTACCCGCTCGGACCTGTACGAGAGGCACGGCGTAAGCTGTACGGGTACCGAACAGCACAAGTGGTATAAGTCGGGCGACGCTCACCCAAAAGGGTGATGGAGGCTCGATTAGGGCGCGTCGCCGGGTGCGGCGTGTCCGAAATAGGATGTTTTAGCTTGGCGGTGTAGAACGGGAGACGTGACGGCAATGGCTACTGGTTCGCTCCGGCACCGAAATGCGCCGGGCAGACCCCGGTGAGCCGAGACAACGAGCGGGCGCGTCGCGCCTTCGTCGGAAGGGTGGCGACGGGTGACGGGCGGGACCAGACGCGCACCGTGCTCGATCAGGCCGCACATGAGAACTTCCCGGTCGCGCCGTTCTTCCTGCCCCGCGTCTGGCGGGCCGATCTGATGGCCGTCTACGGCTTCGCCCGGCTCGTCGACGACATCGGCGACGGCGATCTCGCGCCCGGCGGCGGCGACGCCGTACTCCTCGGGCTCGACCGCGCACAGTACGACGACCGGCCCGCGCTGCTGGACGCCCTGGAGGCGGATCTGCACCGTGTCTTCAGCGACCGCGCGCCCGGCCCCAAGCATCCGCTGATGCGCCGCCTCGGCCCGACCGTCCGCCGCTGCGAGCTGACCCCCGAGCCCTTCCTCGGCCTGATCGAGGCCAACCGCCAGGACCAGCGGGTGAGCCGTTACGCCACCTACGACGACCTGGTGGCCTACTGCGAGCTGTCCGCCAACCCCGTCGGCCGGCTCGTCCTCGGCATCACCGGCACCTCGAGCCCCGAGCGGATCCGTCGCTCCGACGCGGTCTGCACCGCCCTGCAGATCGTCGAGCACGTCCAGGACGTGGCCGAGGACCTCGGGCGCGACCGCGTCTACCTCCCCGCCGAGGACATGAAACGCTTCGGCGTCACAGAGGCCGATCTGGCCGCCCCGAGCGGGGGCGCATCGGTGCGCGCACTGATCGCGTTCGAAGCCGAACGCGCCCGTGACCTGCTGAATGAAGGCACCGCGCTGGTGGGTAGCGTCCACGGCAGACTCAAGCTGCTGCTGGCCGGATTCGTGGCCGGCGGACGCGCCGCACTCCAGGCGGTGGCGGCCGCCGAACACGACGTACTCCCTGGACCGCCCAAGCCGACCAAGCTCAGCCTGATGCGCGAGCTGGCGGCCGTACTGCGAAGAGAGGGGTGAGCCGGACCGTGGAGGCAACCGCACACGCGTCCGCGCCGGTGCTCGCTGCGTACCGCTACTGCGAGGCCGTCACCGGTCAGCAGGCGCGCAACTTCGCCTACGGCATCCGGCTGCTGCCGACCGACAGGCGACAGGCCATGTCGGCGCTCTACGCCTTCTCCCGCCGGGTCGACGACATCGGCGACGGCAATCTGGAGACCGCCGCCAAACAGCAACGCCTGGAGGACACCCGGGCGCTGCTGGCGCGTATCAAGAACGGCCTGGTCGACGAGGACGACACCGACCCGGTGGCCGTCGCGCTCGCCGACGCCGCCGCGCGCTTCCCCATCCCGCTCGACGCGTTGGACGAGCTGATCGACGGTGTGCTGGCGGATGTGCGCGGCGAGACCTATGAGACCTGGGAGGGCCTCCGGGTCTACTGCCGCTGTGTCGCCGGAGCCATCGGCCGGCTCTCGCTCGGCGTGTTCGGCACGGTGCCGGGCGCGCCGGACGCCGAGCGCGCTCCCGAGTACGCCGACACGCTCGGCCTCGCCCTCCAACTGACCAACATCCTCAGGGACGTTCGCGAGGACGCCGGCAACGGCCGTACGTACCTGCCCGCCGAGGACCTCGCCAAGTTCGGCTGCTCGGCCGGGTTCGCCGGTCCCGTCCCGCCGCCCGGCTCCGACTTCGCCGGCCTGGTGCACTTCGAGGTGAAGCGGGCCCGTGCGCTGTTCGCCGAGGGCTTCCGGCTGCTGCCGATGCTCGACCGGCGCAGCGGCGCCTGCGTGGCCGCGATGGCCGGCATCTACCACCGCCTGCTCACCCGGATCGCGTCGGACCCCGAAGCGGTGCTGCGCGGCCGGGTGTCGCTGCCCGGCCGGGAGAAGGCGTTCGTCGCGGTGCGCGGGCTGTCCGGGCTCGACGCGCGGGCGATCGGGCGCCGGCAGGCCGTCCGGAGGCGTGGATGATGCGCCGGGCCGCGAACGACAGCGGTGACCCCGCGCCAGCGCGGCGGGCAACCCTCCCCGAGGCGGCTGCGTCCATGATTCACGTATGGGGGGAGGCCACATGACATCGCACGCCACCGCCGCGGTCGTCATCGGGGGCGGCCTCGCGGGCACGACCGCGGCGCTCGCGCTGGCCGACGCGGGGCTGCGGGTCACCCTTGTCGAGGGCCGGCCCCGCCTGGGCGGCCTGGTCTTCTCCTTCCGCCGCGACGGCGCCGCCGGCGAGCTGAGCGTCGACAACGGCCAGCATGTCTATCTGCGCTGCTGCACCGCCTACAGCGGGCTGCTGGAGCGGATCGGGGCCACGCGTCTGGTGCCCCTGCAGGACCGGATGGACGTACCGGTCCTGGACGCCGACCGGATGCGGCTCGGCCGGCTGCGCCGCACCGCCCTGCCCGTCCCGCTGCACCTCGCCAAGAGCCTCGCGAGCTATCCGCACCTGTCCCCGGTGGAGCGGGCCGGCGTCGTGCGCGCCACCCTCGCGCTCAAGGCCCTCGACCCCGCCGACCCGGCGCTGGACGGCCTCGACTTCGGCAGCTGGCTGCGCCGCTACGGCCAGTCGCCGCGCGCCGTCGAGGCCTTGTGGGACCTGGTCGGCATCGCCACCCTCAACGCCCGCGCCGCCGACGCCTCGATGGGCCTGGCCGCCAAGGTCTTCAAGACCGGGCTGCTGTCCGCCCCGGGCGCCGCCGACATCGGCTGGTCCCGCGTCCCGCTCGGCGACGTCCACGACGGCCTCGCCCGCACGGCCCTGGAGAAGGCCGGGGTGCGCATCGCCCTGCGCACCCGCGCCGGGGCCCTGACGCGCACGGACGACGGCTGGCGGATCTCGGTGGACAACGGCCCGCACGGCAGCGAGCAGCTCACCGCCGGCACGGTCGTCCTCGCCGTACCGCAGCGCGAGACCCACGCCCTGCTGCCCGACGGAGCGCTGGCCGGCAGGGACCGCCTGCTGGACATCGGCACCGCCCCGATCCTCAACCTCCATGTGGTCTACGACCGCAAGGTGCTGCGCCGCCCCTTCTTCGCCGCGGTCGGCTCCCCGGTCCAGTGGGTCTTCGACCGTACGGAGGCCTCCGGGCTGCCCGGGCAGCCCGACGGGGCCGGCTGCCAGTACCTGGCCCTCTCACAGTCCGCCGCGCAGGAGGAGATCGACCAGCCGGTCGCCAAACTCCGCGCCCGCTACCTGCCCGAACTGGAGCGGCTGTTGCCCGCCGCCCGCGGCGCGAGGATCCGCGACTTCTTCGTCACCCGCGAGCGCACCGCGACCTTCGCGCCCGCCCCGGGCGTCGGCAGGCTCCGCCCCGCCGCCCGCACCCAAGCCCCCGGCCTGTTCCTGGCCGGCGCGTGGACCGCCACCGGGTGGCCCGCGACCATGGAAAGCGCTGTCCGCAGCGGCACCGCCGCCGCCCGCGAAGCACTCACCGAACTCGGCTTCCCCCAGGGCCAGTTGCCTCAGGAGGCGGCATGACCACGAGTACCAGCGCTCCCACGAGCACGAGCATCGGAAACAGAGGAGAAACCGTGAATCCGGCTTCCCCAGCTATCGACACCGAGAGCGTCACCGCGCTGCTGGAGCGCGGACGGACGCTCGCCACTCCCGTGCTGCGTGCCGCCGTGGACCGGCTCGCTCCTCCCATGGACACCGTCGCCGCCTACCACTTCGGCTGGATCGACGCCGAGGGCAACCCCAGCTCGGGGGACAGCGGCAAGGCGGTGCGGCCCGCGCTGGCCCTGCTGTCGGCCGAGGCCGCCGGCGCGGCCCCCGAGGTCGGCATCCCCGGCGCGGTCGCCGTCGAGCTGGTGCACAACTTCTCGCTGCTGCACGACGACCTCATGGACGGCGACGAGCAGCGCCGGCACCGCGACACGGTGTGGAAGGTGCACGGCCCCGCCCAGGCCATCCTCGTCGGCGACGCGCTGTTCGCCCTCGCCAACGAAATACTGCTGGAGCTCGGCACGGTCGACGCCGGCCGCGCCACCCGGCGGCTCACCCTGGCCACCCGCAAGCTGATCGACGGCCAGGCGCAGGACATCTCCTACGAGCACCGCGAGCGGGTCACCGTCGAGGAGTGCCTGGAGATGGAGGGCAACAAGACCGGCGCGCTGCTGGCCTGCGCCGTCTCCATCGGTGCGGTCCTGGGCGGCGCCGACGACCGCACCGCGGACACTCTGGAGAAGTACGGCTACCACCTCGGCCTCGCCTTCCAGGCCGTCGACGACGTGCTCGGCATCTGGGGCGACCCGGACGCCACCGGTAAGCGGCCCTGGAGCGATCTGCGCCAGCGCAAGAAGTCGCTGCCGGTCGTCGCCGCGCTCGCCGCCGGCGGCCCGGCCTCCGAGCGGCTGGCCCAGATCCTGGCCGCCGACGCCCAGAAGAGCGAGACCGAGATCGCCGACTTCACCGAGGAGGAGTTCGCCTCCCGCGCGGCCCTCATCGAGGAGGCCGGCGGCCGCGAGTGGACCTCCCAGGAGGCCCGCCGCCAGCACGCCACCGCGATCGCCGCGCTGGACGAGATCGAGATGCCGGAAAAGGTCCGCGCGCAGCTCGTCGCACTCGCCGACTTCGTCGTTGTACGAGAGAGATGATCACGCTTCGACACCGAATAGATCGCAGTCGCCGGCCGGTGCCAGCCGGGCGCCGGCCGACGGAATCCCTGAGCACGCTTTGACAGTTCACTGCCGAAGGGGAAGCCATGACAGCGACGACCGACGGAAGCACCGGGGCGCTGCCGCCCCGGGGCCCCTCGGCCAGCGAGACCACCGCTGAGACAACCGAATCGACCCACCGCACGGATACCGCCGTACTCCAGGACACGGCGGAGGCGGCCCGGCGCGCGACCGCACGCGCCACCGACTACCTGCTGTCCGTCCAGGACCCCGCCGGATGGTGGAAGGGCGACCTCCAGACCAACGTCACGATGGACGCCGAGGACCTGATGCTCCGCCAGTTCCTGGGCATCCAGGACCCGAAGCTCACCGAGGCCGCGGCCCGCTTCATCCGCGGTGAGCAGTGCGAGGACGGGACATGGGCCACGTTCTACGGCGGGCCCGGCGAGCTCTCCGCCACCATCGAGGCCTATGTCGCCCTCCGGCTCGCCGGGGACGAGCCCGACGCGCCCCACATGGTCAGGGCCTCGGCCTGGATCCGCGCACAGGGAGGTATCGCCGCCGCCCGGGTCTTCACCCGTATCTGGCTGGCGCTCTTCGGCTGGTGGAAGTGGGAGGACCTGCCCGAACTCCCGCCGGAACTCCTCTACTTCCCCAAGTGGTTCCCGCTCAACATCTATGACTTCGGGTGCTGGGCGCGGCAGACCATCGTGCCGCTGACCATCGTCTCGGCCAAGCGCCCGGTCCGCCCGGCGCCGTTCGCCCTCGACGAGCTGCACACCGATCCCGACAACCCGAACCCGCCCCGGCCGCTCGCCCGCGCCACCAGCTGGGACGGCGTCTTCCAGCGCCTCGACAAGGCGCTGCACCTCTACCACAGGGTCGCCCTGCGCAAGCTGCGCGGCGCCGCGATGCGCTCCGCCGCCCGCTGGATCATCGAACGGCAGGAGAACGACGGCTGCTGGGGCGGCATCCAGCCCCCGGCCGTCTACTCGATCATCGCCCTGCACCTCCTCGGCTACGACCTCGACCACCCCGTGCTGCGCACCGGCCTTGCGTCGCTGGACCGGTTCGCGGTCTGGCGCGAGGACGGCGCCCGGATGATCGAGGCCTGCCAGTCCCCGGTCTGGGACACCTGCCTGGCCGCCATCGCACTGGCCGACGCCGGACTGCCCGCCGACCACCCGCAGTTGGTCAAGGCCGCCGACTGGATGCTCGCCGAGCAGCTCGACCGGCCCGGCGACTGGAGCGTGCGGCGGCCCCAACTCCCCTCCGGTGGCTGGGCGTTCGAGTTCGACAACGACAACTACCCGGACATCGACGACACCGCCGAGGTGGTGCTCGCGCTCCGCCGTGTCGACCACCCCGACCCGCAGCGGGTCGAGGCCGCGGTGCGCCGCGCGGTCCGGTGGAACCTCGGTATGCAGTCCAGGAACGGGGGCTGGGGCGCGTTCGACGTCGACAACACCAGCCCGCTGCCCGACCGTCTGCCGTTCTGCGACTTCGGCGAGGTCATCGACCCGCCGTCGGCCGATGTCACCGCCCATGTCGTGGAGATGCTCGCCGACGTCGGCCGTACGCACGACCCGCGCACCCGCCGCGGGATCGCCTGGCTGCTGGCCGAGCAGGAGCCCAGCGGTGCCTGGTTCGGCCGCTGGGGCACCAACTACGTCTACGGCACCGGCTCGGTGCTCCCCGCGCTCGCCGCGGCCGGCATCCCCGCCGCGCACCCGGCGGTCCGCCGCGCCGTGCGCTGGCTGGAGCGGGTGCAGAACGACGACGGAGGCTGGGGCGAGGACCAGCGGTCCTATCAGGACAAGGAGCGGTGGGCCGGGCGCGGCGCCTCGACCGCCTCGCAGACCGCCTGGGCGCTGATGGCGCTGCTCGCGGCCGGCGAACGGGAGAGCGAGGCGGTACGGCGCGGGGTGCGCTGGCTGACCGGGACCCAGCGCGAGGACGGCTCCTGGGACGAGCCGTACTTCACCGGCACCGGCTTCCCCTGGGACTTCTCCATCAACTACCACCTCTACCGCCAGGTCTTCCCACTGACGGCCCTGGGCCGCTATCTCCACGGGGGACCGGCCGCCGCCGCGGTGGAGGCCTGATGCCGAGACGGCCCCCCGCGGACGCGGACCCGCCGCTGCTGGTCGCCTGTGCGCTCGGCATCGAGAGGTTCGCGCTGCGCGGGGGAGCCGGCCGGCCGGCGGGGGAGGCACCGCCGCGGCTGGTCGTGCTCCGTACGGGCATGGGCCCCCAGGCGGCCGAACGCGCCGTCGTCAAAGCGCTGGGTGAGGACCGGGCGACAGCGCGTTCCCCCGTCGTCGCCAGCGGCTTCTGCGCCGGCCTCGCCCCCGGGATGCGCCCCGGGGACGTGGTCGTCGCCGAGGCCACCCGCGACCACCGGCCCGGCGCGCCGGACCTGCCCTGCCGCGACAACGGCCCGCTGCTGCGCGCGCTGCGGCAGCGCGGCCTGACCGTGCACAGCGGACTGCTGTGCGGCTCCGACCACGTCGTGCGCGGCGCGGAGCGGGCCGCGCTGCACGCCTCCGGGGCGCTCGCGGTGGACATGGAGTCCGCCGCCACGCTCCGCGCGGCGCAGCGAGCCGGCGGCCGCCCGGTTGCGGCCGTCCGGGTGGTCGTGGACGCTCCAGAACATGAACTCGTACGCATCGGCACCGTGGGCGGTGGAATATCAGCCTTCCGGGTGCTGCGCTCGGTACTTCCTGTCTTCTATGAATGGCACCGTTCTTTGCTGCTCCCCTGGAGGTGAGCCAGATGGCCATGCCGCTCCGACAGTCCATCAGGGTCGGGACCTATCTCTTTGAACAGAAGATGATTCGCCGTCGCGAGAAGTTCCCGCTCATCGTCGAGCTCGAACCGCTCTTCGCGTGCAACCTCAAATGCGAGGGCTGCGGGAAGATCCAGCACCCCGCGGGGGTGCTCAAACAGCGGATGCCGGTGGCACAGGCGGTCGGCGCGGTACTGGAGTCCGGTGCCCCGATGGTCTCCATCGCCGGTGGCGAGCCGCTGATGCACCCGCAGATCGACGAGATCGTGCGGCAGTTGGTGGCCCGCCGGAAGTATGTCTTCCTGTGCACCAACGCGATGCTGCTGCGCAAGAAGATGGACGAGTTCACCCCCTCGCCCTATTTCGCGTTCGCGGTGCACATCGACGGAATGCGTGAGCGGCACGACGAATCCGTGGCGAAGGAAGGCGTATTCGACGAGGCGGTGGCGGCGATCAAGGAGGCCAAGCGGCGCGGCTTCCGGGTCACCACCAATTCCACCTTCTTCAACACCGACACCCCGCAGACCATCATCGAGGTCCTCAACTTCCTCAACGACGACCTGCAGGTCGACGAAATGATGCTGTCGCCCGCCTACGCCTATGAAAAGGCCCCCGACCAGGAGCACTTCCTGGGCGTCGAGCAGACCCGGGAGCTGTTCAAGAAGGCCTTCGCCGGCGGCAACCGGCGCCGCTGGCGGCTCAACCACAGCCCGCTCTTCCTGGACTTCCTGGAGGGCAAGGCGGACTTCCCGTGCACGGCCTGGGCGATCCCCAACTACTCGCTGTTCGGCTGGCAGCGCCCGTGCTACCTGATGAGCGACGGCTACGTCCCGACGTACCGGGAGCTCATCGAGGAGACCGACTGGGACAAGTACGGCCGCGGCAAGGACCCCCGCTGCGCCAACTGCATGGCGCACTGCGGCTACGAACCGACGGCCGTCCTGGCCACCATGGGCTCCCTCAAGGAATCCCTCCGGGCGGCCAAGGAGACCGTCGCGGGGAACCGCGGTTGACCCCATGAGCGGGGAGCCCACGCCCTGGGGGCTCCCCGCCACCAGCCGGCCGAACGAGCAGAGGGGGACCCCTGTGACGATGCTGGAACACATCCGGGAACCGCGTGACCTCAAGGCGCTCCCCGAGGGGCGCCTGCCCGAACTCGCCGAGGAGATCCGGCACTTCCTCGTGCACGCCGTCGCCCGCAGCGGCGGCCATCTGGGCCCCAACCTGGGGGTCGTCGAGCTGACCATCGCCCTGCACCGGGTCTTCGACTCGCCCGCCGACCGCATCCTGTGGGACACCGGCCACCAGTCCTACGTCCACAAGCTGCTGACGGGTCGTCAGGACTTCTCCAAGCTGCGCGCCAAGGGCGGGCTCTCCGGCTACCCCTCGCGGGCGGAGTCCGCGCACGACGTGATCGAGAACTCCCACGCCTCCACCGTCCTGGGCTGGGCCGACGGCCTGGCCAAGGCCAACCAGGTGCGCGGCAGGGACGACCACGTGGTCGCCGTCATCGGTGACGGCGCGCTGACCGGCGGCATGGCCTGGGAGGCGCTCAACAACATCGCCGCCGCCAAGGACCGCCCGCTGATCATCGTCGTCAACGACAACGAGCGGTCCTACGCGCCGACCATCGGCGGCCTGGCCGACCATCTGGCCGCGCTGCGCACCACCGACGGTTACGAGAAGGTCCTGGCCTGGGGGAAGGACGTCCTCCAGCGCACCCCGGTCGTCGGGCAGCCGCTCTACGGGTCCCTGCACGGTGCCAAGAAGGGCTTCAAGGACGCCTTCGCACCCCAGGGCATGTTCGAGGACCTGGGCCTGAAGTACATCGGACCGATCGACGGCCACGACATCGCGGCCGTCGAGTCCGCGCTGCGCCGCGCGGCCGGCTTCCACGGGCCGGTGCTGGTGCACTGCCGCACCGAGAAGGGCCGCGGCTACCAGCCGGCCCTGGAGGACGAGGCGGACCACTTCCACACCGTCGGCATGATGGACCCGCTGACCTGCGCGCCGGTCGCCCCGCCCGGTGCGCCCTCCTGGACGTCCGTGTTCGCCGACGAGATGGTCCGCATCGGCGCCGAGCGCGAGGACGTCGTGGCCATCACGGCGGCGATGCTGCAGCCGGTCGGGCTCGGGAAGTTCGCCGAGGCGTTCCCGGACCGGGTCTGGGACGTGGGGATCGCCGAACAGCACGCCGCGGTCTCGGCCGCCGGGCTGGCCACCGGCGGGCTGCATCCCGTCGTCGCGGTGTACGCCACCTTCCTCAACCGCGCCTTCGACCAGGTGCTGATGGACGTCGCCCTGCACAAGTGCGGGGTCACCTTCGTCCTGGACCGGGCCGGTGTCACCGGCACCGACGGCGCCTCGCACAACGGCATGTGGGACCTGTCGGTGCTGGGCGTCGTACCGGGGCTGCGGATCGCCGCGCCGCGCGACGCCGACCAGCTCCGCGCCCAGCTGCGCGAAGCGCTGGAGGTGGACGACGCACCGACCGTCATCCGCTTCCCCAAGGAGTCGGTGGACGACCCGATCCCGGCCGTGGACCGGGTCGACGGCGTCGACGTGCTGTACCGCACACCGCATCCGGACGTACTGCTGGTCGCGGTCGGAGTGATGGCCCCGGTCTGTCTGCGGGTGGCCGAACTGCTCGCCGCACGCGGGGTGGACGCGACCGTCGTCGACCCGCGCTGGGTCAAGCCCGTCGACGACGCCGTCCCCCGGCTCGCCGCACGGCACGCGATGGTGGCGGTCGTCGAGGACAACAGCCGCAACGGCGGGGTCGGCTGGGCCGTCGGCCAGGCCCTGCGGGACGCCGACGTCGATGTGCCGCTGCGCACCTTCGGCCTGCCCGAGCAGTTCCTGCCGCACGCCCGGCGCGGGGAGCTGCTGGCCGACCTCGGCCTCACCCCGGCCGAGATCGCCGGCCGGATCAGCGCCGCGCTGGCCCGTAAGGAGGGCACCCCGTGACCGGATTCGATCTGACCCGGCTGCTCGCCGAGCGCGGCGCCGAGCGCTACGACCTGCACACCCGCCACCTCAACCACCAGCTCCCGCGGATGCTGCGCACCATCGGCTTCGACAAGGTCTACGAGCGGGCCGAGGGCGCGTACTTCTGGGACGCCGACGGCCAGGACTACCTGGACATGCTGGCGGGTTTCGGGGTGATGGGCCTGGGCCGGCACCATCCCGTCGTCCGGCAGGCGCTGCACGACGTCCTGGACGCCGAGCTCCCCGACCTCACCCGCTTCGACTGCGCACCGCTGCCCGGACTGCTCGCCGAGAAGCTGCTGGCCCACGCGCCCCACCTGGACCGGGTCTTCTTCGGCAACAGCGGCACCGAAGCCGTCGAGACCGCCCTGAAGTTCGCCCGCTACGCCACCGGCAGACCGCGCGTCCTGTACTGCACCCACGCCTTCCACGGCCTGACCACCGGCGCGCTCTCCGTCAACGGCGAGGACGGCTTCCGCGACGGCTTCGCCCCGCTGCTGCCGGACACGGCCGTCGAGATGGGCGATCTGGCCGCGCTGGAACGCGAGCTCAAGCGCGGTGACGTGGCCGGATTCGTCGTCGAGCCCATCCAGGGCAAGGGCGTCCACCCCACCCCGCCCGGCTTCCTGCGGGCCGCACAGGAGCTGCTGCACCGGCACAAGGCGCTGCTGATCGCCGACGAGGTGCAGACCGGCCTCGGCCGCACCGGCGACTTCTTCGCCTACCAGCACGAGGACGGCGTCGAACCGGACCTGGTGTGCGTGGCCAAGGCGCTCTCGGGCGGCTATGTCCCCGTCGGCGCGACCCTCGGCAAGGACTGGATCTTCAAGAAGGTCTACTCGTCCATGGACCGGGTGCTGGTGCACTCCGCCAGCTTCGGCGCCAACGCCCAGGCGATGGCGGCGGGCCTGGCGGTGCTCACGGTGCTGGAGGACGAGCAGCTCGTCGCCCACGCCCGGCACACCGGCGAGCTGCTGCGCTCCCGGCTCGCCGCACTGGTCGGCAGGTACGAGCTGCTGCACGACGTACGCGGCCGCGGCCTGATGATCGGCATCGAGTTCGGCCGCCCCAGCTCGCTGGGCCTGCGGAGCCGCTGGACGATGCTGCAGGCGGCCCGCAAGGGCCTGTTCGCGCAGATGGTGGTGGTCCCGCTGTTGCAGCGGCACCGCATCCTGACCCAGGTCTCCGGCGACCATCTGGAGGTCATTAAGCTGATCCCGCCGCTGATCATCGGCGAGCCGGAAGTGGACCGTTTCGTCGAGGCGTTCACGGCCGTCATGGACGACGCCCATGGCGGCGGCGGCCTGCTGTGGGACTTCGGGCGGACGCTGGTCAAACAGGCGGTCGCCCACCGCTGACGACGCTCGTGGGGGTGCGATGGTCGCCGGGACGACGGTGCGGTCGGTCAACACGATGACGGCGCGCTGGGCGCGGGAGACGGTGGGGGAGCAGGGCACGGTGCTGACCGCGGCCGGCGTCTGGCCGCTGCTGGCCCTGCTCGCCGGCCCGGCGGCCGGCCCGGCGCGTGCGGAGCTGGCCGAGGCGCTCGGCACCGATCCGGAGCAGGCGGTCCGCGAGGGCGCCGCACTGCTCGCCGCGCTGGACGCCGCGGACGGCGTCGACGCGGCGGTGGGCCTGTGGGCCCGCCGCACCCTGGCGCTGCGCCCCGCGTGGCTGGGCGGTCTGCCGCCCGGCGTGCACGGCGAGCTGGCCGAGGACCCGGAGGCGGACCAGGCGGCGCTGGACGACTGGGCCCGCCGGCACACCGACGGCCTGATCGAGCGGATGCCGGTGCAGGTCACCCCCGACCTGCTGCTGCTCCTGGCCAGTGCGCTGCTGGTGCGCACCACCTGGGCGCGGCCGTTCCAGGCGTTCCCGGACCGGGTGGGCCAAGGGCCCTGGGCGGGGCGGGAGCTGACCTCGCTCAGCCGCTCCGGGCCCGACGTGGACCAGGTGCGGGTGCACGCCACACCGGCCGGTCCGCTCACCGACGTCACGGTCGAGGGCGACAACGGCCTGGACGTGCATCTGCTGCTCGGCGGGCCCACGACGCCGGGTGCCGAGGTGCTGGACCATGGTGTCGCGGCACTGGAGGGCACCTACCCGACGGTCTCCGGCACGGCGCTGAGCGACGGCGTAGGGCCGGGGCTGACGGTGACGAGGGTGCAGAGCGACGACCCCGCCCCGCGATTCCACCTCACCACCGCGGCGTTCACCGTCGACGCCGACCACGATCTGCTGAAGCGGGCGGACCTCTTCGGTCTCGCCAGCGCCTGTGATACCTCCCGTGGGCACTTCCCCGGTATCAGCGACACCCCGCTCGCGACGGCGGCCGCCCGCCAGACGGCGACCGCGACCTTCGGCCCGCTGGGCTTCCGGGCGGCGGCCGTCACGGTCCTGCCGGCCGCCGCGGGCGCCGCACCGCCGCCCCCGCGCCACCAGGCGCTGTGGATCGCGGCCCGCTACGACCGGCCCTTCGGCTTCCTCGCCGTGCACCGGGCGTCGGGAATGGTGCTGGTCGCGGGCTGGGTCGCCGAGCCGTGAGCCGGTGCTACTGGCGCCCGTAGGCCATCCATTTGCCGGGCTCCGCCAGTGGGCGGAAGCCCACCTTCTCGTAGACGTCGTGGGCGTCGGCCGTCGCGAGCAGGATGCGCCGCACGTCGTAGGGCGCCAGGTGGTCGCGGACCGCGGCGACCAGCGCGGTGCCTATCCCCTTGCCGCGTGCCTCGCGGGCGACATAGACGTCGCAGAGCCAGGCGAAGGTGACCCGGTCGGTGACCACCCGTGCATAGCCGACCTGGGCACCCGACGCGGTGTCGTAGGCCCCGAAGTTCAGCGAATCGGCGATCGCCCGGTCCTGCTTCTCCCGCGAGCGCCCCGCTGCCCAGTACGTGTCGGTGGACAGCCAGTGGTGCACCAGGGCGGGGTCCAGCCGAGCCGGATCGCTGGAGAACTCGTAGTTGTCGATCATGGCTCGGAGCCTGCCATACGGCCGTCCGCGGCGGGTCAGCCCTCCAGCAGCCGGTCGCGCAGCCGCTCGCGGGTGGCGGGTGCCAGCTTCAGGCCGTCGGAGAGGTAGCTCTCCGTGGAGCCCCAGGTCTCCTCGATCGCGGCGTAGGCGGCCGTGAGGTAGTCGGCGTGCGCCCCGAACAGCGGCGAGAGCAGCTCCAGTACCTCCGGGGACATCCCGACCGCGGAGTTGTCCGAGCGGCGGATCTTGTAGCGGCGGTGCGGCTCGTTGGACTTGAGGTAGTCCTCCTCGATGGCGTCCCGCTCCACGCCGACCGCCAGCAGGGTCACCGCGACGGACAGTCCGGCGCGGTCCTTGCCGGCCGCGCAGTGCATCAGCGCCGGGACGCTGTCCTCGGCGAGCGCATGCAGCACCCGGCTGTGGTCTTCCGTGCGGGTGGTGATGATGTGGCGGTAGGTCGCCGTCATACGGGCCGCGGCCTTGCCGTCGCCGAGCAGGGTGCGCAGCTGCCCCAGCTCACCGTCGCGCACCATCGTCCAGAACTCCGCGCCGTCGGCCGGGTCGGTGAGCGGGATGTTCACATTGCGCACGCCGGGCAGCGCGACATCGGGGCCCTCCAGCTTGATGTCCGAGGCATTGCGGAAATCGAAGACGGTGTGCAGCCCGAGGCCGGCCAGAAACGCCGCGTCCTGTTCCGTGGCGTGGGCGAGGTGCCCGCTGCGGAACAGCCTGCCCTCCCGTACGCGACGCCCGTCCACGGTCGGCAGCCCGCCCACATCGCGGAAGTTGCGGACCTCCGCGAGCTCGGGCTGTGCCTGGGGGACCTGCGGCGTCTGCGTCACGGGCGCTCCTTGATGTCGGCCGGCGACGCTGCTTGTCGACGGCGCGGGCACAACCGACGATACGACACTGGTGCAATGGTCAATCAAGCCGCGATGGTGGTGTGTGGAAGCGCGAGACGGCGCTCGGGGCGGCGAGTGATCGATCATTATTCCAACTTGAGAAGAATTTGACCTGGTGGCATTAATCACCTCCCGTCAACCCCTGGTTACGGTGGCGTAGGTCACTTCTGAAGGTGAAGTATGTCCTGACGTGGCAGACGATTCGAAGAACATCAGCAGCGGCGCCTGGAGCGCTGCAGATGAGTCGAAAGACCTCATCACCGGCGCCCACGGCGCCATCGGGTCGTACGCAGCCGTCGGGGACAGCTTCACAGAGGGGGTCGGGGATCCCGGCCCTGACGGGGTGTACATCGGTTGGGCGGACCGCCTCGCGGTCCTGCTCTCGGACAAGCGGGCGGAGGGGGATTTCCGCTATGCGAATCTCGCCGTCAGGGGGCGGCTGCTGGACCAGATCGTCGAGGAGCAGGTGCCGCGGGCGAAGGAGCTCGCCCCGGCGCTGGTGACGTTCTGTGCCGGCGGCAACGACATCCTGCGGCCCGGCTCGGATCCGGACGCGGTCGCCGAGCGCTACGAGGCGGCGGTCGTCGATCTGCGGCAGGCCGTCGGCACGGTCCTGCTCTGCACCGGCTTCGACACCCGCGGTGTCCCGGTGCTCAAGCATCTGCGCGGCAAGATCGCGACGTATACGGCGCACGTCAGGGCCATCGCGGACCGGCACGACTGCCCGGTGCTGGACCTGTGGTCGCTGAAGTCGGTGCAGGACCGGCGGGCCTGGAGCGAGGACCGGCTGCATCTGTCGGCCGACGGCCACACCCGGGTGGCGCTGCGCGCGGCCCAGGTGCTCGGTCTGCGGGTGCCGGCCGACCCGGACCAGCCGTGGCCTCCGGAGGCGGAGCGATCGGCCGCCGAGGCGCGGCGGGACAACGTCCACTGGGCGCGGGAGCACCTCGTGCCGTGGATCGGCCGCCGGCTGCGCGGCGAGTCCTCCGGCGACCATGTCGAGCCCAAGCGGCCGGACCTGCTTCCGCTGTAGTGCGGCCGCGGCCCGACGGCGGGCCCGCGGCATGACCGAGGCCCCGCTCCCGCAGACGCGGAACGGGGCCTCAGTTGTGTGCCGCGGTGCCCTTGTACGGCAGGTCCGCCCAGACGACCCGGCCCTGACCGCTGTCGGCGGGCCGCGATCCCCAGCCGTCGGACAGGGCCCCGACGAGGAACAGGCCCCGTCCGCACTCCTTGTCCACGCTGCCGGGCTGGACGTGCGGCGCCGAAAGCCCCGGCCCGCCCTGGTCCGTGATCTCTATGCGTATGTGCGTCCCGACGAGGGACAGCTCGCAGCCGACCTTCTCGCTGTCGGTGTGCCGTACCGCGTTGGTGAACAGCTCGGAGACCACCAACTCCACGTCGTCGCGGACTTGTTGATCCGCGCCCCACTCGCACAGCAGCACACTGACGCGTCTGCGCGCCTCGGGAACGGAGGTGCGTCGCGCCGGCAAGTGGAACGCGTCCTGCGGGTACTGGGCGACGAAGCCGCCACAGCGCCCTAACGAAGAAGCGTTGTTGGAGGAAGCCACGTCGTAACTATGTGCGATGTTGGTCACCGATGGCAAGGATCACTCTGTAATTTGCAGAATCGTAAGTGCAGTCTGTTCGTTAATAGTGACGGCATGACACACTGCTGATCACTGACATCAGTTGGAGGCGATCGGACGTGGCGGACCCACGGTCGGCAGGCGCACCGACCGTCCTGCGGGTGGTACTCGGCAAGCGGCTGCAGGACCTGCGCGAAAAGGCGGGACTCTCCTTCGAGCAGGCCGCCGCGGCGCTCGATGTGACCCACGCCACGATAAGGCGCATGGAGAAGGCCGAAGTCGGCCTCAAACTCCCCTACGTCGAGAAGCTGCTGGCGACCTACGGCGTCACCGACGGCGACGAGATCGAGGGCTTCCTCTCGCTGGCCCGCGAGGCCAACAAACCAGGCTGGTGGCACCGCTTCCGCGATGTACTGCCCGAGTGGTTCAGCGCGTTCGTCAGCCTGGAGGGCGAGGCCAACCTCATCCGCGCCTACCAGCCGCACTACGTCCCCGGGTTGCTGCAGACCGAGGACTACGCCACCGCCGTCCTGCGCGCCGGTATGCCGCACGCCTCCGCGGCCGACATCGACCGCATCGTCGCGCTGCGCATGGAACGGCAGTCCCTGCTGACCCGCGAGAACGCGCCGATGCTGTGGGTGGTCATGGACGAGACCGTCCTGCGGCGGCCGATCGGCGGGCCCAAGGTGATGCGCGACCAGATCACCCGGCTCATGGAGGCCACCGCGCTGCCGAACGTGCGGCTGCAGCTCATGCCCTTCGCCGCGGGCGCGCACCCCGCGATGTACGGGCCCTTTCACATCTTCCGCTTCCCGATCCCGGAACTCCCGGACATCGCATACGCGGAAAGCCTCGTCGGAGCCGTGTACTTCGACCAGCGCAACGACGTCTCGCAGTTCCTGGAGGCCCTGGACCGGATGTGCGCGCAGGCCGCGCCGGCACACACCACCGAGGCCATTCTGGGTGGCTTTCGCAAGGAGATCTGAACCCCCCATGGATCGCATACGCATCTACAACGGCATGCCCGCCAAAGAGCTGGGCACAGAGGGCTGGCACAAACCATGGAGCGGCGGGAACGGCGGCGAGTGCGTCGAGGCGATGCGGCTGGGGGACGGCCGCATCGCGCTGCGCCAGTCCACCGACCCGGACGGCCCGGCACTCATCTACACCCACCGTGAAATGGTGAGTTTCATCGAGGGCGCGAAGGCCGGCCACGCCGACTTCCTGCTCTCCGCCGCACCGGGCCGGTGCACCGAGCGGAGGTCGGCGTGAGCGAGCAGAACACCTCCCCGGCGGCCCCGGACCCGGAGGTCCCGCGGATCGGACCGTACGCCCCGGGGCCGGCGCACTCCGGCTTCGCGGCCGAGGAGATCGACACCAGCCGGCCGCACCCGGCGCGGATGTACGACTACTACCTCGGCGGCTGGGACAACTACGAGGTCGACCGGGTGGCCGCCGAGCGGGTCATCGAGGTCCACCCCCAGGTGCGGCTCAGCGCCCGAGCCAACCGCGCGTTCCTGCGCCGGGCGGTGCGCGAACTGGTCGCCGGCGGCATCCGCCAGATCATCGACATCGGCACCGGCATCCCCACCTCGCCCAACACCCATGAGGTGGCCCGCGAGATCGCCCCCGAGACCCGCGTCGTGTACGCCGACAACGACCCGATCGTCGCCACCCACGCCGGGGCCCGGCTGACCAACACCGCGCACACCGGCTTCGTGCTCGGCGACGTTCGCGACCCCGAGGCGATCCTGGCGCACCCCACCGTCCGCGAACTGATCGACTTCGACCGGCCGGTGGCGCTGCTGCTGGTCGCCGTGCTGCACTTCGTCCGCGACGACGAGGACCCGGCCGGCATCATCGCCACCCTCGCCGAGGCGCTCCCCGCGGGCAGCCATCTCGTCCTGTCGCACGCCACCGACGAGCCCTACGAGGCGTACGAGGGCGGCCGTACGGACGAGGTGGCGCGGGCCGGCGTACAGGACGTCTACAAGAGCGCCACCGCCACCCTCAACCTGCGGTCGAAGGCCGGCGTCGAGCGGCTCTTCGGACCGTTCGCACTGCTGTCGCCGGGCGTCGTACGGGTGCCGCTGTGGCGGCCGGACGGCGCGGTGCCCGGTGCCGAGGAGCTCAACAACACCATTTTCTACGGCGCGGTGGGCCGCAAGGGCTGAACACCGGACACCGGCGGGGGCGGAAGGCCGCCATCGACGCCTGGCGGGCCTACGCCCCCGCCGGGGAGACCTGGGCCTCCGGCGGTTCCGGGAGCCCGGGCGGCGGCTCCACCACACGTGCCGTCAGGGTCGGGGCGACCACCCGGGTGTCCGCGACCACGCCGCGCAGATCGTCCGGTCCGACGAGGGC
Organism: Streptomyces sirii; assembly: GCF_045690365.1. Classification (NCBI taxonomy): domain Bacteria; kingdom Bacillati; phylum Actinomycetota; class Actinomycetes; order Kitasatosporales; family Streptomycetaceae; genus Streptomyces; species Streptomyces sirii. The sequence goes on from NZ_CP147982.1 coordinate 7,580,057, forward strand.
GGTGTGCGTCCCCGGCGCGGTGCACGCATGCGCTCCCGCGACGGCGCCCAGCCGTGCGCACTCCTCCAGCGGCCGGCCCGCCAGCCGGCCGTAGAGGAAACCGCAGGTGAAGGCGTCGCCGGCGCCGTTGCTGTCCACGACGGGGCCGGGCGGGACCACGGCCGGCACGAGCCGCGGGGTGCGGTCGTCGGGCGTGAGGAGGTACGCGCCGCCCGCGCCGGCCGTCGCGATCACCGCCTCGGCACGCCCCTGGCGCAGGATGTCGCGCATGACGGACCCGATCCGTTCGCCCGCCCCGGCCGTGCTGAGGAACACCAGATCCGAGCGGAGCGCGAACTCCCGGTGATGTTCCGTCAGACCGTCCCAGTCGTGCAGATCGGTGGAGACGGGGAGGCCGAGCGCTTCGATGTCGTCGTAGACGAAGCGCGCGAAGTGCGTGATCGACAGATGGACGTGCCGGGCCCGGCGCAGCGCGGGGAGGTAGTGCTCGGCCGGCATCCGCAGCTCGCGCGGGTCGCGGGCGTCGTGGAAGGACATCCGGCGGCCGTCGGGGGAGACGAGGTTGACCGCGCGCCGGGTGCCGTGCGGGGAGATCAGTGGACGGAAGTCGACGCCGGTGCCGGCCAGCCGCTCACGGACCAGGCCGCCGGGATGGTCGTCGCCGATGAAGTCCAGGAGCCCGGTGGCCAACCCGAGCGCCGCGCAGCCCAGCGCGACGCCGGTGCCGGTGTGTCCCGCCCACTCGCGAATGGGCGCCACCGGGTGGGAATCGGCGAGCGGCACGGGCAGCGCGCCGACCGGCACGACGGTGTCCACGCCCGTCCCACCGAAGACGAGTACGTCGTATGCGTCATACGGCTCAGAATCCTGCTGGAATGTCACAAGCGTCCCTGAATCTCTTGCTGCTGAGGCGAATCCCTTGCTGGTGAGACCGTTTGCGGACCGGGTGCGTCCACTGCCGGGGAGTCTAGACGCAGGGGCGCCGCAAATCGGGATGTCAGGGACTGGGGTGGCACGAGGGAGGAAAGGAATCGCAAGAAGTCGTGCGGATCGGTGGCCGGGCGGGCCCGGCAGGGGAGCGAGGTGGGGATGGCAGAGCACTCCAATGGCGGGCGCACCGCGATCGTGATCGGGGGCGGGCTGGCCGGAATGCTGGCCGTCACCGCCCTGGCGGGACACGTCGAGGCGATCACGGTCGTCGAACGCGACCGCTACCCGCAAGGCCATGCCTTCCGCAAGGGCGTCCCGCAGGCCCGCCATCTGCACATTCTCCTCAGCGGCGGTCAGCGGGCGCTGGAGGAGCTGCTGCCCGGCACGGTCGCCGCGCTCACCGAGGCCGGGGCGCGCAGTCTGTATCTGCCGCGCGACATCCTCACCCGCACGCCCACCGGTTGGCAGCGCCGCTTCGACGAGCGCCGCCATCGCATGCTGAGCATCACCCGGCCGGTGTTGGACGCGGTCGTACGCGAGCGGGCGTTGCGGGCGGTCGCCGGCTCGACCACCCGGGTGGAGGTCCTGGAGGCGACCGAGGCGATCGGGCTGATCGGGGACGCCGGGCGGGTCAGCGGGGTGCGCGTCCGGTCACGGGACGCCGGGCCGGGCGAGCCCACCGAACGGACGCTGCCGGCCGCGCTCGTCGTGGACGCCTCGGGCCGGGCCTCCCGCGCGCCCCAGTGGTACGCCGCGCTGGGCCGGACCTCGCCGCACGAGGAGACCGTGGACGCGGGACTCGCCTACGCCACCCGGATGTACCGGCCCAAGGACCCGGACACCGCCCCCGACGCGGGGGTCAACGTCCCCGGCTGGCCGGAGTGTCCCCGCGGCGCCGCGTACATCCCGGTCGAGGACGGCAACTGGCTGCTGACGCTGTCGGGGGTGCGCGGGCACCATCCGCCCACGGACGAGGCCGAGTTCACCGCGTTCAGCGCCACGATCGGCGACCCGTACATCCACGAACTGCTCGCACAGGCCGAGCCGCTGTCGCCGGTGCACGGCTTCCGCGACACCTGTAACCGGCGCCGGCACTTCGAGCGCCCCGGTGCCCTGCCCGAGGGGTTCCTCGTCCTGGGGGACGCCGCCTGCACCTTCAACCCCGTATACGGGCAGGGCATGTCGGTCGCCGCACTGGGCGCGCTGGCGGTGCGCGACACGCTCGCCGGCGGTGGCGGCCTGCGCCCCGGTGCCACCGCCGAGGCGCAGCGGGCGGCGGCCCGCGCCGTGGAGCCCGCCTGGCTCGCCGCGGTCGGTGCGGACCGCCCCTACGCCGACGGCCAGGACGCCGCGGCGGGCCTCGGCGAGCGGCTGAGCACGTGGTACCTCGACCGGCTGTTCGCCCGCGCCGCCGTCGACCGCGTCGTCGGCGACGCCTTCCGGGACGTCTTCTGCCTCACCGCCCCGCCCACCCGGCTCGTCGCTCCCCGAATCCTGCTCCGCACCGTCCTGCTGCCCCGCCGCCCCGGACTCCCGGCCCCGCCCACGGCCGTCGAGGGCGCCTGAGCGCCACCGGAGCCGGCCCGGAAACCGGCTGCGTCCGCCCGCGGACCTGCGGGAGGGTGAGACATGGCATGGACGACGACCCGGGACCCGGGCGCATACGAGGCCGCCGCGGGCGAGTTCCTGCGCGGGCGGCCGGCCGAGCACACCGTGCTGCTGTCGGTGGTGTCCGCCCTGCGGGAGTTGGGCCGGGACAGGTACGGGGACGACGCACCGTCGTTCGGATGGTGGCGGCGCGGCGGGGGCGCGGTCGGCGCCGCGTTCGTCTGGACCCCGCCGCGTACGGTGCTGCTCTCGCCGATGCCGGAGGGTGCCGCGGCCGAGCTGGCGCGGGCGCTGGCGCAGGACCCGGGCGGCATCCCGGGGGTGAACGGCGCCCGGGCGGCGGCCGAGGCCTTCGCCGCGGCCTGGCAGGAGCGGCGAGGAGGCACGGTGCGCCTCGCCAAGCGCCACCGCCGCTACCGGCTGGGCGAGCTGACACCGCCGGACCCCGCACCGCCCGGTGCGGCCCGTCCCGCCACGCCCGCCGACCGGGATCTCCTGCTCGCCTGGTCCACCGCCTTCGCCGCCGAGACCGGCGGCCCGCCGCCCCGCGACGCCCGTGCGGTCGACAACCGCATCGCCGGCGGCCGCTGCATGCTCTGGGAGGCGGGCGGTCGGCCCGTCGCCATGGCCGGGATCACCCCCACGCTCTGCGGTACGGCCCGGGTCGCCCCCGTCTACACCCCGCCCGAGCTGCGCGGACGCGGCTTCGCCGGGGCCGCGACCGCCGCCGTCTCGGGTGCCGCACGGGATGCCGGTGCCCACGAGGTGCTGCTCTTCGCCGACCTCGCCAACCCCACCAGCAACGCCCTCTACCAGCGGCTCGGCTACCGTCCCGCCGAGGAGCATGTCGTACTGGAGTTCGAGACGAGAGGCTTGGCGGATGCGCCCTAGGGGCGCCGGTGCCCGCCCTGCCACCAGCGAGAAGACATCCGGGAAGACCTCACACCCCCGCCTGGAATGCCGCGGCCGGTCGCGCGGTTCTCCTCTGCGGGTGATGGTGTTGAGTCCGGGTCTCGCGGTGCGGAGAGCGCACGGCGGGGCCCCGAGGCGCGGTGTGCCGGAACCCGCCGCTCGCGCGGCCCGTTCACTTCGCGACTGCCCCGAACCATGGAGGTGCCGTGACCGGTTCCCGACCCCGCCGCACTCGACTTTCCGCCCTGCGCCCCGCAAGCTTCGGCGCCGAGCCCACGGGGGAGCGGCTGGCCAGGATGCGCAGATCACCGCAGTTCGTGGACGGACAGTTCCGCAATCCGGCGCCCACCAGGCAGCTGCTCCACGGCTCCGCGCTGCCGATGGCGCGTACGCAGCTGAGCCGTGAGGGGCGGCTGCGCCGGGCGCCGGTCGGCCGGATCCCGGTGCACCGCCCGACCGCCGAGGACTGGGGCCGGCCGCCCGCCTCCGGGCTGCGGCTCACCTGGATGGGCCATTCGAGCGTGCTGGCGGAGATAGACGGGCGGCGGGTGCTCTTCGACCCGGTCTGGGGAGAGCGCTGCTCGCCCTTCACCTGGGCCGGCCCCAAGCGGATGCACCCGGTGCCCGTCGAGCTGGACGCGCTCGACCCGGTCGACGTCGTGGTGATCTCGCACGACCACTACGACCATCTCGACATGTCGACGATCCAGGGCCTGATGCGCACCGGCGCGGCCTTCGTCGTCCCGCTCGGGATCGGCGCCGACCTGGAGTTCTGGGGCGTCCCCGAGGAGCGGATCACCGAGCTGGACTGGCACGAGGCGACCCGTATCGGCGGCCTGACCCTCACCGCCACACCCGCCCAGCACTTCTGCGGCCGCGGCCTGCGCGGCCCGCAGCACACCCTGTGGGCCTCCTGGGTGGTCGCCGGCCCCCAGCACCGGATCTACCACAGCGGCGACACCGGCTACTTCTCCGGCTTCGCCGAGATCGGCGCGGCACACGGCCCGTTCGACGCGACGATGATCCAGATCGGTGCGTACAGCGATTTCTGGCCGGACATCCATATGACCCCGGAGGAGGGACTGCGGGCGCACGCCGACCTGTCCGGCGGCAGTCCGGAAGGGGTGCTGCTGCCGATCCACTGGGGCACGTTCAACCTCGCGCCCCACCCCTGGTCCGAGCCCGTGGAGCGCACGGTCGCGGCGGCGCGGCGGCACGGCGCGACGGTGGCCGCACCGCCACCGGGCAAGCCGTTCGAGCCGGCCGACGAGCCGGTCGTGGAACCCTGGTGGCGAGCCGTGGCCGTGCCGCCGGTTCAGGGCTGGCCGAGTTGGCCCCCGGCGCGCGTCGCACCGGCGAGCGCCGTCCGCGAGCCGTTGGAACTGTCGCAACCGTCCGGACCGTCGGAAGAAGCGTCCACGGAGGCGTCAACTCCCTCTTTGTGAACGGGGGTTCGGATCTGCTCGCACGGGCGTGCGTGCCCCGCCCACCCAGGGAGGTGGCGCGGGGTAGCGAAACGCCGAAGTAGGTCCGAACCCCACCCCCGCAACAACTAGCGTGCGTGCTCCGTGAACTGCCGACGGCCGATCCGGAGGGCGTCCATGCCTACCGCATTCCCCCAGGGGCCCCAGACGTCCCAGGAGGCTCCAAGGTCCCCAGAGGCCCAGGATTCCCCGGGGGCAGCCCCCGTTCCCGCCGTCAGGCGGCGGGAACGGGAGGGCGGACGACACGGCCGCGCATCCTTCCCCGAGTCGGCCGCCGACTCGGCGATACGGTCCCGTCTGGTCCGGCTCACCGCCGTCCCCTGCCTGCTGACCGCGGTCGTCTGCACCGCCGTCGCCGCCTTCGTCGTCCAGGCCGGCGGTGCCCGGATCACCAGCCGGGAGTGGGTGGTGCTGTCCGGCGGACTGGCCATCGTCTGCGTCATCGTGCTCACCGCGAGCGCGGCCGCCAACTCCGAGGCCCGCGCCACGGTCACCCGCTACGTCCGACTGCGCCAGGTCTGCGCCCGCAGCCAGTCCGACCTGTACGACCTGCTGGACCGGGTGCGCCAGGGCGAATGGCTCCAGCGCCGCGACCCCGAGGCGGCCCTGGTACCCACCGGCGACACCCTCGACCTGCTCGCCCATGAAGTGGCCGCCGCGGGCCGAGCCGCCGAGTCCGCCGTCGTCGACGCGGTCGCCATCGCCCGCAGCAACGCCAGCGGCAGCGAGCAGAAGGTCGAGGTCTTCGTGAACCTCGCCCGCCGGCTGCAGTCCCTGGTGCACCGCGAGATCGAGCTGCTGGACGAGCTGGAGAACCAGGTCGAGGACCCCGATCTGCTCAAGGGCCTGTTCCACGTCGACCACCTGGCCACCCGCATCCGCCGGCACGCCGAGAACCTCGCCGTCCTCGGCGGCGCCATCTCGCGCCGCCAGTGGAGCCGCCCGGTCTCCATGACCGAGGTACTGCGCTCCTCGATCGCCGAGGTCGAGCAGTACCCGAGGATCAAGCTGGTGCCGCCGATCGAGGGCACCCTGCGCGGGCACGCCGTCGCCGACGTCATCCACCTGCTCGCCGAACTCGTCGAGAACGCCACGATCTACTCGGCCCCGCAGACCCCCGTCCTGCTGCGCGCCCAGCTCGTCACCGCCGGCCTCGCGGTCGAGGTCGAGGACCGCGGCCTGGGGATGTCGGCGGACGAGCAGACGCGGATGAACGCGCTGCTCGCCGACCCCGACCACGTCGACGTCGCCGAGCTGCTGAGCGACGGCCGGATCGGGCTCTTCGTGGTCTCCTCGCTCGCCCGCCGGCACGGCATCGTCGTCCGGCTGCAGAGCAACATCTACGGCGGTGTGCAGGCCGTGCTGATCCTGCCGCAGGGACTGCTCGGCGCGGACTTCGCCGACGGGGAGGCGGGCGGTGCCGGCGCGCCGCGCATCGGGTCCCCGGACACCGACCCGGCCCGCGAGCACGGCAGGTACGACGGCGGCCACGACCCCGAGGACGACGCCGGACACGACCGTCACGCACCCCGCGACCGCAGCGGCGACGGCCCCCGGACCGCGGCCATCCCCGCGCCCGCCCCCGCCCCCGACGACGCGCTCGGCACCCCGCAGCGCGGCTACGGCGACCTTGGGGCGCCGGCTCCCGCCCAGGCCTGTGCGGACACCGACACCGGCTCCGGCGCCCTCCGCCACCGGCTGGTCCACGCGGCGGGCACCCACCGCCCCGAAGCCGCCGTGCCCGACGCACCCACCCCCGAACCGCTCCGCCCCGAAGCCGCCCACGGCACCCCCGCCGACCCCGGCCCGGTCGTGCTGCCGCCCGCGCCGCCCGCCTCCGTGGAGAACGGCGCCCGCCCCCGACTGCCGAGGCGGCACAGACAGACGCACCTCGTCCCCGAGCTGCGCGGCGAGCCGATCCTGCCGTCCGCGGCGCGCCGTACGGGCCCCGAGCCCGAGCACGACCCCGGCCTGATGGCCGCCTTCCGGCGCGGCTTCAGCCTCGCCGACGACAGCCATGCCGGCCCCGCCGGCGACGACGGAGGCACTCCGGCCCACGGCGGCGACACCAGCGTCCCGGCCGGCGGTGACCCGCTCCACGACCATGACCACGAGGCCCACATGGCCCGCTCCCGAGGAGACGACCGCAACCATGATGAGTGATGTGCGTGCGCAGGCGCAGTCGCAGCTGCAGAGCAGTCAGCACACCGACCTGTCCTGGCTGCTGACCGGGCTCGTCCAACGCGTGCCGCACGCCCGCAGCGCCCTCCTGCTCTCCTCGGACGGCCTGGTCAAGGCCGCCCACGGCTTCGACCCCGACAGCGCCGACCACATGGCGGCCCTCTCCTGCGGCCTGTACTCCCTCGCCCGCAGCGCCGGCGCCCGCTTCGGCGAGGGCGGCGACGTCCTTCAGGTCGTCGTCGAGCTGGAGTCGTCGTTCCTGTTCGTCTCCACCGCCGGATCGGGCGCCTGCCTGGCGGTGCTCGCCGGGCGCGAGGCCGATGTGGCGGTCCTGGGCTACGAGATGTCGATGCTGGTCAAGAGCGTCCGGCCGTACCTTGCCACTCCCGCGCGCCACCAGGCGTCCGCGGGCGGTCGTTGACCGCGGCCGTGCGTCGGCGGCAGCGGGGCGGGGAGGCGTGGTACGACGACGCCGCGGGCCGGCTGGTCCGTCCGTACACCATCAGCAACGGCCGGACCCGTCCGACGGCGCATTTCGACCTGCTGACCATGGTGATGGCCACCGGCCGGCGGCCCGTCGCCGGGCAGGGCCCCGAACACGCCCAGGTGCTGGGGCTGTGCGGCGGGCCGGTCTCGGTCGCCGAGATCGCCGCCCACATACGGCTGCCCGCCGTGGTCACCAAGGTGCTCCTCGCCGACCTCGTCGACTGCGGGGCGCTCACCGCGCGGGCCCCCGCGGCCGTTTCGGCCGGGCCCGCGTCCCGTACCGACCGAGCCCTGCTGGAGGCGGTGCTGAATGGACTTCGCAAACGACTGTGACACCCGGCAGGCGGACGCCTCGGCCGATCTCTTCCCGACGGCCCTGAAGATCCTGGTCGCGGGCGGCTTCGGGGTCGGCAAGACGACGTTCGTCGGAGCGGTCAGCGAGATCGAGCCGCTCAGCACGGAGGAGCTCCTCACCCAGATCAGCGTCGGCACCGACGATCTGGCGGGCGTCGAGCAGAAGCAGGCCACGACCGTCGCCATGGACTTCGGCCGGATCACGCTCGGTCCCCGGCACATCCTCTATCTCTTCGGGACGCCGGGGCAGCAGCGCTTCTGGTTCATGTGGGACGAGTTGTCCAACGGTGTGCTCGGCGCGGTCGTCCTCGCCGACACCCGCCGCCTGGACCAGTGCTTCGCCGCCGTCGACTTCTTCGAGCGGCGGGGCATCCGGTTCATCGTCGCCGTCAACGAGTTCGAGGGCTCCTACCTCTACGAGCCGGACGAGGTCCGCAACGCCATGGACCTGGCCCCGGACACCCCCGTCGTGCTCTGCGACGCCCGCCAGTGCAGCTCGGCCACCCGCGTCCTGGTATCGCTCGTCCAGCATCTGCTCACGCCCGCCCTCGCCGCGACCCCGGAGCCGCCATGAACCACCCCGCCTCCCGCGTCCCGTACGTCTCCTACGACCCGACGCGCCATCTGCTGCTCACCCCCCAGGACGACGAGGCTCCGGCGCGGGTGGCCCGGCTGCGCGCCCTGGGCATCGGCGACTCCCCGCTGCCCGCGTTCGACGACTTCGCGCGCAAGCTCGCCCGCACCACCCGGGCGCCGTACTCGATGGTCAACTTCATCGACGAGCACCGGCAGTACTTCGCCGGCCTCTACACGCCGGCCCAGGACCAGGCCGTCGAGCTGGGACCGGCACCCGCCAGCGCCCAGCCCGGCCGCGAGATGGACCGCGACCACGGCTACTGCCCGCATGTCATCGTCCGCCGCAAGGCGCTGGTGCTGGAGGACGTCTGCGACTATCCGCGGTTCGCCGGCAACCCCGTCGTCGACGAGATCGGCATCCGCTCCTATCTGGGCGCGCCACTGATCGACCGTACGGGCATGACGCTGGGCACCGTGTGTGTCGTGGACCTCGAACCGCGCCCCTGGGGGCGGGAGGGGCTGGCGACCATCAAGGCGATGGCCGCCGAACTCGTCGAGCAGATCCACCGCATGGAGCAGCGCCAGAGCGGCACCGGCTGATCGGCCACGGTGCCCTGGGCGGTGGCCGGCCCGGGGCCGCGGCCCCGGGGCAGGGCCGGCCGCTCACCTCAGGCGGGCGAACCACGAGCGCTGCCGGGCCGGACCGGTGCGCTGTTCCGGCACCGTGGCCTGGACGTCCTCGACCGGGACCGGGTCCGCGGGGGCGTTGACGGTGTCCTCCTCCGGCCACTCCGACGGATCCAGCCGCAGCAGCTCCGCGAGCCGGGCGGACCACTCGCCCTTCGTCTGGCCCAGCGCGATCTCGCCCAGGCGCAGCAACTGGACGTCGGAGGTGCCGGCCGGCGCGAAGATGTGGTGGGCGTCGCGCAGGAAGCGCTCGACGGGCCGGTCGGTGAACAGCCCGCACGCGGCATGGATGTCCATCGCGTCGCGCGCCGACTCCAGCGCCGACTCCACATTGACCAGCTTGGCGTTCATCAGCTCCGCATCGCACGGCAGCCCCTGGTCCAGCAGGTGCACCGCGTGGTACGCGGACAGCCGGGCCAGCAGCAGCCGCGACTGGATCCGTCCGAGCTTGAGCTTGATGTTGCCGAGGTCGGCCAGCGGTTTGCCGTAGCGCTCGCGCTGCGCGCAGAACGTCGTCGTCTCGTCCAGTACGGCCTGGTGGATGCCCAGCGAGACGGCGGTCAGATTGGGCCGTCCGTACAGGACGCTGGAGGAGTACGCGACGGACAGTCCGTCGCCCTCCCGGCCCAGCAGATTCGCCGCCGGGACCCGGCAGTCGTCGAAGCACAGCTCGCCGAAGCTGAAGCCGTGCAGGCCCATCGCGGGCTGCTGCGGTGCGACCCGGAAACCGGGGCTGCCGGACTCGACGAGGAACGCCGACAGCCCCTTGGAGCCCTCGCCGGTGCGCGCGACGACACCGTGCAGATCGCCGACGTGGCTGTTGCCGACGTAGATCTTGCGGCCGTTGAGGAGGTAGTCGTCGCCGTCGCGGACCGCGGTGCTCTCCATGCCCAGGACGTGGCCGCCGGACTGCGGTTCGGTGACGGCGATGGTCGGCAGGCAGTCCCCGGAGGCGACGGCCGGCAGCCAGTTCTTCTTCTGCTCCTCGCTGCCGAAGTGGACGATCTTCGCGACGCCCAGCTGGGACGCCTGCACCATCGCACCCATCGCGGCACTGACCCGTGAGAGCTCCTCGATGATGAGGGTCTTGGCGACATGCCCGGCGCCCATTCCGCCGTACGCCCGGTGCACCGTCGCGCCGACCCAGCCCTGACGGGCGATCAGCCGCGAGAGGTCATGGCAGACGGCACGGCTCGCCTCCATCTCCGCGATCCGGGGGCGGACCTCCCTCTCGGCGAAGTCACGCACCTTCTGCCGGAGTCCCTCATGCCGCTGGTCGGTGAAGTAGCGATGCAAGACGAGCCCTCCTCCGCGATCTTCCCCGTGCTGGTCGCACCCCGCCTGGGACCGCCCTGGCGGTGCCGTGCGCAGTGAACGTTCCGGAACGTGATCTATCGCTTCGTGTGCAATACCCGTTGGCATACCTGCTGCGGACCGCACAAAACATCAACTGGGCGCATTGACGGCAGGAGTTGGAGCGCGAAGCGCGGGCGCACCACCCCGGTCCGATGAATGGCGTGGCGCGGTTCCCAGGGCCCCGGAACCGCGCCACCCCACACCACCCCGACCGCCGGGCGGTGGGCGTCAGTGCCCGTGGTCGCAGCAGGACTCACGGCGCTGCTGCCGGCCCACCTCCAGCCAGTCCGCCACGGACGACCGCAGGGTGCGGGCGGCGGGCGCGGGGAAGGAGCCGACCAGCTCCCGCTGCTCGAACAGCCGACCGCCGCGCAGCACCCCCGAGGTCCGCACCAGCGAGTCGAAATCGCTGAACGGATCGCCGTCCACCAGCGTCATATCGCCGAGCTTGCCGACCTCCAGCGTGCCCAGATCCCGCTCGGCGCCGAACACCCGGGCGGGCAGCGCGGTCGCGGTGCGCAGCGTCTGACTCACGCTCAGGCCGCCCCGGTGCAGCGCCCGCAGGCACAGATGCAGGCCCAGCCCCACCGGCGTCAGCGGCTGGTCGGTACCCAGTGCGACCAGTCCGCCGCCGCTCAGCACCCGCCGGTAGACGCCGACCTCGGTCTCGATGTCGGCCAGCTGCGCCGCAGTGGGGCGCTGCCCGGCGTTCTCCCGCACGAGCGCGGAGTCCCAGGGCGGCATCAGCCGCGCGACCCGCACATCGTCGGCCAGCGCCGGATCGTCACCGAGCAGCGCCTCGGCCGAGAACGGGGTCGCGAGGAGGTGGAAGTCGCCCTTGGCGTAGACCTCCTCGACGTCCTGGTAGGCGTGCCCCGAGCGGGACACCGCATGCCCGAACTCCAGACGTTGGGTGGCCTGCAGATGGGTGGTCAGGTCCTGGCCCAGGTGGACGCCCGGGGTGAGCAGATGGCTACCGGAGCGGACCCCGAGCCGGTCATGGGCGAAGCGAGCGGCCTCCTCCATCACCCAGCCCGGCGCCCGGACGTACGTCTTGACGAAGTCCCAGTCCAGCGCGGCACCGCGGGCCAGCGACCGGCGCAGCCCCGCCCGGGTGCGGTGCGCCCGCCCCATGCTGTAGGCGACCCGCCCGCCGTCGAGCAGCTCCCCGCAGGTCAGCAGCCGCGGGCCGGCGAGCGCACCGGCGGCCACCGCCTCCCGGATGCGCACCTGTTCATAGGAGAAGCCGCCGCAGGAGACGGTGGTGGTGATGCCGTACGCCAGTTGCAGTGCGGTCTGCCGGCCGCCGTACGTCGTCTGCCAGGGGTGGGTGTGCGCGTCCCACAGGCCGGGCAGCACGGTCCGTGCGGAGGCATCCACCCGGCGGGCCGCGCCGGACCGGTGCGGGCGGTGCGGCTCCACGGAGGTGATCCGCCCGTCCCGCACCACCACATCGACGTCCTCGTGCACGGTGTCGCCGGTGCCGTCCCAGAACCGGCCCGCGTGGACGACGGTGTCCCTGGCGCGCGACGGCCGGTGGGTGAGGGCGAGCGGGACACTCCGGGCCGGGCCGCCGGACACCGGGATCAGCCGCAGCCCGCCCGCCGAGAGGTACAGCAGCGTGCCGGAGTCGCCGGACCACGACGGATGGTCGGCGCTCTCGTCGGTCAGCCGCCGCGGCGCCCCGTCCGGCGCCCCGTCGGGCCGCACCGGCAGCACCCACAGTGCGGACTCGGCGATCACCGCCATCCAGCGGCCGTCGGGCGACCACACGGGCCCCGAGTCGTAGCGGTCGGAGATCGAGACATGCTCGGCGAGCGCGAACAGCCGGTCCTTGCCGGTCTCGGTGTCCACGACCCGGATGACGTTGTAGCCCTCGCGGAAACGGCGGTTGAGGCGGTTGCGGTCGCAGTAGGCCAGATAGCGGCCGTCCGGAGACCAACTGGGCCGGCCGGGCAGCCCGCCGGCGCCCATCGGCGCCGCCAGCACCCGCTCCCCGCCGTCGGACAGGGTGTGTAAGACGAGGTTTCCGCTCATGTCGAGCGCGGCCAGCCGCCCGCCGTCCGGGGACAGCGCCGGCTGCACCCGGCCCCCGGTGGCCAGCACCGTCTCCTCGCCGGAGGCCAGATCCCGGCGGCGCACCGCGAACAGCCCGTCCCGGTCGTCGGCGTACAGCAGCGCCCGCCCGTCGCGGGACCAGCTCGGCGCCAGGACGTAGCGGGTGGCGTCGGCCCGGACGATCCGGCGCGGTGCGCCGCCGCCCGAAGTGGGCGCCACCCACAGCGAGTTGAGGGCGGCGAAGGCTACCTTGCGGCCGTCGGGGGAGAGCGCCGGCAGATGCACCCCGCGCGCCGGGCCGGAGGCCGTCCGCTCGAAGCCGTAGTCCTTGACACGGTAGCCGGGGCGGTCCAGCGGCATCCGCGCGGTGAACGGGATGGTCTCGGCCCGCTGCGGGGCATCGGGCCGGACGATCCGGAACTGCCCGCCGACCGTCAGCAGCAGCTCATCGCGTGAGACCCAGCGCGGCGGCACCGGCTCCACATCGCCGTCGACCGCCACCGGCGCACCGTCCACCACCAGCGCACAGGTCGGCCCCGGATAGTCCGTGGTCCGCAGATAGGCGAGCCGGCCGGCGGGGGACAGCGCCGGCACCATCACCTGGGCGGCCGAGGCGTCGGTGTGCTCGATGCGCACCGGGCCACCGCCGTCGGCGGGCACCGAGACGACCTCATGGCAGGCCAGCGCCGCGCCCGCCACCCGACCCCGTACGAAGAAGATCCGCGAGCCGTCCGGCGACCAGCACGGGTCGAAGTCCTCCCAGGCGCCGTCCTGATGCGGGCCTTCCTGGCCGGGCAGTCCGGTCACCCGGGTCAGCCGCCCGGTCTTCACCTCCAGCACCCACAGCCGGTAGGCGCTGCCGGCCACCGCGTCGCCGCCCCGCTCCGAGGCGAAGGCGATCCGGGTCCCGTCCGGGGACCAGGCGGGACCGCGGTCGTCCCACGGGCCGTCGGTCAGCTGCCGGAGTCCGGAGCCGTCGGTGGCGAGCGTCCACAGATGGAAGTTGCCGCCGTGATAGGCGCACAGGGCGATCCGGCGGCCGTCGGGGGAGTGCACCGGACGGGTGGGCTCCAGGTCGGGCGGGGTCAGCGCCACCGCGTCGCCGCCGGCCCGCGGCAGCGACCACAGCACGTTCTGGATCTCGGCGATCAGCCGGTCGCCGGCCGGTGCGAGGGAGGCCGCGCCGTTGGTGGCGGCCGTGAAGGACAGTACGGCGCCCCGGGCGCCGGCGTCGCTCGCCGCGGCGGTGGGGGCGGCGACACCGGCGAGGCCCGCCGCGGCGGCGGCCGAGGCGGTGCCCTGCAGAAATCTGCGGCGGGAGAGCGGCCAGGGGCGAGGGGGCGCGGTCGGAAGGGGGGCGCCGGGCGGTTCGGGGGAGTTCTCGCAACGGTCCGTGGTGTCCAACGGTCCTCCTGTGTCAGGCGGTTGCGTCACTGGTGCCAGGAAAGAACCGGCTGATCGTGTCACGCCGCGCGGCTCAGTGGTCAACTCCGTTACGCGCGCCCCATGGCGCACCGCCGCCCGGAGCGCAAGAGTGGGCGCCGACGACTCGTCAGCCACCACCCCGGCAGTCAGGAGAGGACGCCATGCAGGCCATGCAGCAGGACTTCCACCAGGCGACGGACGGTGCGCGGATCGCCACCTACACCTGGCTCCCGGAGTCCGGGCATCCGCGCGCCCTCGTCCAGATCGCCCACGGCGCGGCGGAGCACGGTCGGCGCTATGACCGCTTCGCCCGCTTCCTGACCGGTCTCGGCTATGGCGTCATCGCCTCCGACCACCGGGGCCACGGTGCCACCGCCGCCTCCACCGGGGGCCGCGGTGTGGTCGGCGCGGACGCCTGGCGCGCCATCGTCACCGACCTGAAGGGCATCGGCGACCACGCGGCCGCCGCCCACCCCGGCACCCCCCTTGTCCTGCTCGGCCACAGCATGGGTGCGATGCTGGCCCGCGACTACGCCCAGGAGTACGGTGCCGACCTCGCCGGCCTGATCCTCACCGGTACCTTCCGCACCCTGCCCGGCCTGGACATCGACGGCGCCGTCACGGAGCTGGAGGCGGAGGTCGCCGCCCGCGGCCGCGCCGACCTCTCCGACTTCATCCCGCGCAACTTCAGCTCCTTCAACGACGCCTTCCCCCACCGCACCGGCTTCGAGTGGCTCTCCCGCGACCCGGCCGAGGTGGACGCCTACGCCGCCGACGAGGACTGCGGCTTCCCGTTCTGCGCCGGGCTCGCCCTGGACTGGGTACGCGCCATCCGCAAGGTGAACGACCCGGCCAACCTCGCCCGCATCCCGCGGGGACTGCCCGTCCATGTCGCCGTCGGCGACCTCGACCCCTGCCACCAGGGGATGACACTGGTCCATGAACTCCTGGAGGACTTCCGCTACCTGGGCACCCGCGATCTGACCTGGAAGGCGTACCCCGACGCCCGCCACGAGATCCTGAACGAGACCAATCGCGACGAGGTGCACGACGACCTGGCGTCCTGGCTCGGCAAGCACGTCTGAACCGGGCGCGGAGCACGGCGGGGCCCGCTGCCGGCGCCCCGCGGCACGGTCAGGAACGCCCCCGCAGGAACCCGGCGATCCGCTCGCGCAGGCCGTGCGGGTCCAGGCCGTGCGCCGCCAGGTGCTCGTCGAGCTGTCCGTAGCGGCGCAGCTCCTGGCGGCCGACGCCGAGGCCGAGCACCCGGTGCGCCCGGTCCGCCAGCGCGTCATTGGCGAAGCGCGTCGAGGTCCCCGCCAGGTACGGCTCCACGACCACCACGTCGGAGGCGTTGGCCGCCCCGGTCGCGGCGCGCAGCGACGCGGCGTCGAAGGGCCGCACGGTCGTCGCGTACAGCACGGTCACATCCAGCCCCTCGGTCGCCGCGAGCACGTTGTCCAGCATCGGGCCGACGGCGACCACCACCCCGCGGCGCCCCTGTCGAACGGTGTGGAACCCGGTCCCGTCCACGGGCCGCGGCGCATCGTTGACCTGCAGGGACAGTCGTACGTAGACCTTGTCGTCACCGGCCGCCGCGGCGTGCCGCAGCAGCGTCTCGGCCTCGTCCGGATGCCCGGGCACATGCACGGTCCAGCCGTCGAGCGTGTCGAGCAGCGCCACATCGCCGGGCGCCATATGGGTGAAGCCGCCGCTCGGCCAGTCGTAGGAGGCGCCGGCGCTCACCAGTACGCCGCCCACGCCCTGGTGGCCGAAGTCCAGCTTGACCTGCTCGAAGGGGCGCTCCACCAGGAAGCTGGCGAAGGTGTGCAGGATCGGGCGCAGCCCGGTGAGCGCCAGCCCGCCGCCCACCCCGACCAGCAACTGCTCCCGGATGCCGACGTTCACCACCCGGTCCGGATGCCGCTCGGCCGCCCCGGCGAAGCGGTCCGCGCTGATGTCGGCGAGTACGACCGCCAGCCGCGGATCCTCGTCCAGCAGCCGCGAGGTGACCGAGGTGAAACGCTCACGCATGGTGTCCATCACTGAATTCCTCTCGAAGTCCTGATCGGTGTCATGGCGCCCGGGCGCGGAGCCGGGCGGGCGGTCAGGCGCCCTTGCGCTCCACACGGGCGACCACCGCGCGCGGACGGCCCGGATGCGGTGCGCTGAAGGCCGCGTGGAGCGCCTCGTGGTCGCGGCCGTCGACCGTGGCCGCGGACCAGCCGGCGGCCTCGAAGCGGGAGGCGATACCGCCGCGCCACCCGTGTGTGGCGGAGGAGTTGTCGATGACCAGCGTGTGCAGCCGGTCCAGGCCCGCGGCGCCCGCGTAGGCCACCGCCTCGTGGTTGCTGCCCTCGTCCAGTTCGGCGTCGCCGATCAGCACCCATACGGCCGGCTCGGTCAGGCCCTGCGCCCGCAGCCCGAGCGCGGTGCCGACGGACAGCGGCAGACCGTGCCCCAGCGATCCGCTGCCGATCTCGGCCCCGGGCACCAGCAGCCGGTCGGGGTGGTGGCCGAGCGGGGAGTCGTACGAGCCGAAGCCCGGCAGCAGGTCCACGGGGAAGAAGCCCTTGGCGGCCAGCACCGCGTAGTAGGCCATCGGCCCGTGGCCCTTCGAGAGCAGAAAGCGGTCCCGCCCGGGGTCCGCGGCGGTGGCGGGGGAGACCCGCAGAACGCGGTCGTAGAGGACCCAGAGGGCGTCGAGCGTGGAGGTGGCCGCCGGGCCGTGCTTCTCATCGCCCGTCATGAGGCTCATCAGACGGGGCAGTTCGTCGAAGTCGATCTTCGGTGCCGGTGCGGCCGGCGCTTTCGTCGTCGTGTTCGTCATGTCGTTGAGCGTGCAACCTCAAGCGCGCTTGAGGTCAAGCGTCGGACCGCCGACCCGGAGGCCCGCGGTCCGGTATGGCCGGAATCAGACCTGTCCCGGCTTGAAGACGTCCTGCTCGATCAGGAGCTTGTCGATCCGGGCCTTGTCCACCCGGTTCGTCACCTCCTCCACCTCCTGGCGGTCGCGTACGCACTTGGCCAGAGTGAAGGCCGACGACACCACGAAGACCAGGCCGATGGCGAGGAATCCGCGCTCCCACGGACCCACCGGCAGCTTGATGATCCCGATCACCAGCGCCGCCAGCGACAGCCCGAAGGAGATCGCGGCCTGCACGAAGAAGGCCGTCGTCGTCGGCCGCTGAATCGATGGAGTAGTCATGCGCGTAGCGTGGCGGCGCGGTGACACCGGCGCATGAGTACGGGTACTCATCCTGCCCGCCGGGCCGCCCGCGCCACGGGGCCGGAACATGGCAGCACCCACCCTCTGACATGCGGTATTGTTCTCGTGCGCGGTCAGCCGGGACATCCCGGCCGGAACGGGCATCGGGACGTGGCGCAGCTTGGTAGCGCACTTGACTGGGGGTCAAGGGGTCGCAGGTTCAAATCCTGTCGTCCCGACCAGCGACTTTTCGCAGGTCGGAAGCCGTCTTCTCGGAAGAGGAGGCGGCTTTTTCGCGCTCTCGCCGCGCTCTCGCCGCGCTCTCGCCGCGCTCTCGCCGCGCTCCTCCGCCTCCCCGGCCTCCCGGTTCTCCGCGCTCGCCGCACTCGCCGCACTCTCCGCGCTCTCTGCGCCCTCTTCGTTCTCCTTGCTCTCCCCGGCTGTGCGCGGCCGGCGCGGGTCCGGCGCCGGGTGCTTGCGCCCTCACTCAACTCCCCGTTAAGCCCGGTGGGCCTCACTGTCCGTAAGTGGACTGGTGCGGCGCGTTCGTTGCATGACAGGATGCGCAACACAACGGGGGCGGCCTTAACTGTGCGTTGGGCCCGATCGATTGGGGACGGTCAGCATGGGCGTGGGGGGCGAGGGCCGGTCCGAGGGGGCGGGCGGTGCACTCGCGGAGCGGCTCAATCACCTCTTCGCGAACATGCATCCGCCGGGGGCCCCGTATACCAACGCCTTCGTGGCCGACGAGATCAGCGGCGGGGTGGAGGAGTACGGCGGGGTCACGGTCACCGAGCAGTATCTGTCGATGCTGCGCAACGGCCGGCGGGCCAATCCGAGCCCGGAGCTGCTGCGAGCGCTCGCCAAGTTCTTTGCCGTGCCGGTCGGTTATCTGCTGGGAGACCTCTCGCAGCCGCAGGCCGCGCGGGTGGAGGAGGAGGTCCGCTTCCTCGCCGCGATGCGGGATCGGCGGGTGCGGGCCATCGCGCTGCGCTCCGTCGGGCTGCCTCCGGAGGTGCAGGACAGTCTGACGACGATCATCTCCCAGTTCCGGCAGCAGATGAATCTGCCGGCCGACCCGCCGGAGCAGGGTGGTGACCGGCGCGGTGAGTGATGCGATACGGACCGCGGAACGCGACCAGATCTTCTCGTCTTGGGAGCGGACCGGACACGAGGACGGGACGAGCATGCGAGTGGGCCAGATACGCAGGCGGTGCAAGCGGCTCATCAAGGGGCTGGCGCTGCCCGCCGCGACCGATCTGCGCGGGATGTGCGACCTGGTCGCCGCGCGGGTGGAGCGGCCCGTCCATCTGGTGCCGATGAGCCTGGGCGGTGTGGTCTCGGGCATGACGGCCGTCACCGACGACGGCTACTGGATCTTCTACGAGCTCCAGACCTCGCCCTGGCACCAGGCCCACATCGTGCTGCACGAGCTGGGCCACCTCCTGCTGGGGCACGCCCAGGACCCGGTCGTCACCGAGGACGCGCTGAAGGTGTGGACGCCGTCCGTCGACGTCACCACCGCCCTCCGGCGGATGGGTCTGACGACGGGCCTGGCCCGGCACCACGGCTACGACAACCTCGCCGAGCGGGAGACGGAGGTGCTCGGCACGCTCCTGATGGAGCGGGTGGCGCCGTCCGCGGCCGACCAGGAACTCCCCCTGGAGGGACCGGCGGCCGAGCTGGCGGCGGCGCTCGGACCGGCCCTGCAGCACATCCGGCGGGAACAGGACGTAACCGCAGGCGGCGCGGACACCGCCGGCGCCGCCGCGGGCGCGCCCAAGGACGGGGGCCGACGTGTTTGACGTCATCTATCTGTCGTTCGGGCTGGCCGCCTGGGTGATCGTCGGATACAAGTCCGTCGCCTGGTTCCGCGACCGCGGCAACGCGGACCTGGGACTGGCCTGTGTGATGACCGGAGGTGTGGCGACGGTCTTCCTCTTCTCCGCGCCGAGCCTCTACCGCGCCTTCGACCGGATGGTCGGCGTGGCCAACCTCGCGATGGTCTTCCTCTACTCCTCCGTCGTGGTGTTCGCCGCGGGCGCCTTGGTGCTGCTGCTGCGCTGGACCGCGGGCGAGGGCGCCGAGGCGCGCGCCCGCGCCCGGGTCAGGGCGCGCGCCACCGTCGGCGGTGTGGCCGCGCTGTGGGCGGTGGCCGTCACCGGCTTCGCCGTCGGCCGACCCGACGCCGTCGAGCACCCCCGGGACTTCAGCACCGCCTACACCGACTCCCCGGGAGTCATGCTGTTCCTGGTGCTCTATCTGGCCGTCTTCGGATCGAGCCTGGCGGGCCTGGGGACGCTCTGCCCCCGCTACGCCGCCCGGCTCGGCGGTACGCATCTGGCGCGCGGCCTGCGGGTGCTGGCCGCGGGCTGCTGGTTGGGCCTGCTCTACTGCGCCTGCAAGGTCGTCGGCTTTTTCCTGTCCTGGACGGGCCACCCCGCGCTCTGGCTCTCCAACGGGGTGGCGCCGCTGAGCGCGTCGGTCGCGGCGATCCTGGTGCTGGCCGGCTTCGCGCTGCCGGCCGCCGGCCCCCGGGTCGCCGCCTGGCGCCGGCTGCGCCGCCTCTCGCCGCTCTGGCGGACCGTCACCGCCCAGACGCCGGAGGTCACGATGGAACCCCGGGCGTGGTCGGTGCGCTGGCCGTTCGCCGATCTGGAGTGGCGGGCCAACCGGCAGATGGCCGAGATACGGGACGTCCAGCGCGGAATCCGCCGCCATGTGGAGTCCGACGCCGTCGACATCGCCCGCGAACGGGCCCGTGCGGTCGCGCTGGACGACCGGCAGCTGGCGGCCGTCGCCGAGGCCGCCGCGCTCCGCCGCGGCCTGGAGAACCGCGCGGTCGGCCACGTCCCCGCCCACGGCGCCGACAGCGTGGTGGTCGTCACCGGCTCCGAGCAGGCCGAACTGGCCGCGGAGTACGAGCACTTGGCGCTGGTCGCGGACGTCTACCACTCGCCGCTGATCGAGACCGTGCTGACCGAGTTGCGTCAGCGAAGCGCGATGGCGCGCGGCTGACGCCGCCACAGACGGGGTGGCCCGGCACGGGGGTCCGGGCCGCCCGGCACGACGGAGGAGGCACCGGTCCGCGAGGACCGGTGCCGCCCCCCTACGCCGCCTGTTGGCGCCAAGCACCCGAGCCTCGCCGTATGGGCACCTAGAGTCGGGATCATGCAGAAATCCGCCGAGACCGGCCCCGACGCCCCCCTGGACATCACGCCCCTGCTCGACGATCCGTATGCCGCCTACGCCGCGCTGCGCGAAGCCGGGCCGGTGCACCGGATCACCGGTGCGGACGGGAACCCCGCCTGGCTGGTGACCCGTTACGAGGACGTCCGCAGTGCGCTCGCCGATCCGCGGCTCTCATTGGACAAGCGGCATGCGGCCCCAGGCGGCTTCCGCGGCTTCGCGCTGCCGCCCGCGCTGGACGCCAATCTGCTCAACATGGATCCGCCGGACCACACCCGGATCCGCCGCCTGGTGGTCAAGGCCTTCACCCCGGGCCGGGTCGAGGCGCTGCGCGAGCCTGTACGGCGGGTCGCCGAGGGGCTGTTGGACGCGATGGAGGAGCGCGGCGGTCCGGCGGACCTGATCGCCGACTACGCGGGGCCGCTGCCGATCACCGTGATCTGCGATCTGCTCGGCGTCCCGCAGCGCGACCGCCGCGACTTCCGGGCGTGGACGGACCGGCTCATCACCCCGGACCCGGCCCGGCCGGAACTGATGAAGCAGGCGATCGGGGCGATGCTGGAGTTCTACACCGGCCTGATCGCGGCCAAGCGCGCGGAGCCGGGCGACGATTTGCTCTCGGATCTGATCGCGGTGCGCGACGAGACGGACGGAGGACGGGGCGGCGATCGGCTCACCGAGGACGAACTGACCTCGCTCGCCTTCCTCATCCTCTTCGGCGGATACGAGAACACCGTCCACCTCATCGGAAATGCCGTGCTCACCCTGCTCGACCACCCCGAACAACTTCGTATGTTGCGGCGAGATCCAGCCGAACTGCCCGCCGCGGTCGAGGAGTTCCTGCGCTACGACGGCCCCGCTCCGCTGGCGATCCGGCGCTTCCCCAAGGAGGACGTGGAAATCGGGGGCGTACGGATCCCGGCGGGGGAGAGCGTGCTGCTGGCGATCGCGTCCGCGAACCGCGACGCCGCCCGTTTCCCCGACGCCGACGCCTTCGACCGCGGCAGGGACCTCTCCGGGCACCTCGCGCTGGGTCACGGCATCCACTACTGCCTCGGCGCCCCGCTGGCCCGCCTGGAAGCCGTCACCGCTCTGGAGGCGCTGCTCGCCCGCTTTCCGGGGCTGCGACTCGACGTTCCGCGGGGTGATTTGCGGCACCGTCGGGCACTTCGTGCGCGTGGCCTGATTTCGCTGCCCGTCGCCTGGTAATCGGGAAACGAACACGTTTTTGAGGCGCAACCGTTCGTCGATGCGGTAGAAATGTTCCTGAGACCCGCCCGGTGTGCATCCCCCGTCGCACCGGGCGGGTCCTTCTTTGCAGGTGTTGCAGATGCGACACGCCCGGCGTCCGGGGATCCGTTGGCCCGTCTGGCTCACCCGCTGTGCGAACGGGGCGCTCCCTACTTAGCGTTACCGCATGGCAAGTGACGCGCGTGTGTCCAAGAAGGCGGCCGCAATGGCCCTCCTGGCCGTCGTGGGGCTGTCCCTGACGTCCATACCGGCTGCCGCCAGCGGGCCGACGGCCCGTCAACCCGCAAAGACCACCGACGGGGTGCAGGCGGTCGCCGCCCCCGGCGCACCGAGCCTGCCCAGCGGGCTGAGCGCACTGTCCTGGATGGTGGCCGACGCGGAGACCGGCAATGTGCTGGCCACCAAGAGCCCGCACCGCAAGCTCGCCCCGGCGAGCACCCTCAAGACGCTGTTCGCGGTGACCGTTTTGCCGAAGTTCTCGTCCGACACCGTCCGCCAGGTCAGCTCGGCGGACCTCGCGGGCCTCGGGGCCGGCAGCAGCGTCGTCGGCGTCCGGCACGGCCGCAGCTACACCGTCGCCGACCTGTGGCGCGGGGTCTTCCTGCGCTCCGGCAACGACGCGGTGCACGTGCTGGCCGCGATGAACGGAGGCTGGCAGGCCACCGCCCGCGAGATGCAGCAGACCGCCCGCGAACTCGGCGCGCGCGACACCACGGTGAAGTCACCCGACGGCTATGACGCGCCCGGCCAGGTGTCCTCCGCGCACGACCTGACCGTCTTCGCCCGCGCCGGGCTCGCCCAGGAGGACTTCGCCCGCTACTGCGCCACCGTCCGCGCCCCGTTCCCAGGCCCCGGTGGCACCACCCAGATCGAGAACACCAACCGCATGCTGGCGGGCTCGCACGGGCTGCCGCGCTACCCCGGCATCATCGGCGTGAAGAACGGCTACACCTCCAAGGCCGGAAACACGCTGATCGCCGCCGCCCGCCGGAACGGCCGCACGCTGCTGGTCACCGTGATGAACCCGCAGTCACAAGTGGCCAACGGCGTCTACAAGGAGGCCGGCGCCCTACTGGACTGGGGCTTCCGTACGGCCGGCAACGCGGAACCGGTGGGCACGCTGCACGCCGTGAGCGCCGCGTACGACACCGGCGCCCCCAGCGCCCGCGGCGCCACACCCTGGCGTCCCGCCCTCGTCCTCGGGGCGGGCGCCGCCGGGATCGTGGTCATGGGGCTGGGGGCCATGCTCGCCCGGTGGCGGGATCCGCGCGGCCGCGGCCGCGCGGAGTAGGCCGGACGGCTCCGCGCGGCCCTGTGGAGCCCGCGGTCACCCCTCGCCGGCCGGGCGGTTCCCGGCCGCGCCCTCGGCGGTCCGCAGCCGGGGCGCGGCCTTCGCCGCCGATACGGCGCCCGGAGCGGTCAGACGACCCGTCAACTCCCCGGCCCAGGAGAGCAGTCCCCCGATATCGATCCCATAGGGGGCGGTGTCCGCGTACGGCCTGATGGCCGCCGTCCCCCGGTCGAGCAGCGCGGCACCCCCTACGGCATTGCCCCGGGCCGCATGGGTGAGTCCCACCGCGAGCTGGGCGAGTCCCCGCCACAGCTCGCGCTCCGCCTCGGGCGCCGCCTTCCAGGCGTCCTCCAGCACCTCATGGGCGTGGAACGGCATCCCGGCGTCGAGCAGCCGCTGTGCCTCGGCCAGTGACTGCGCGGGGGTACGGACCACCCCCTCGGGCTGCCGGGCCACGCCGGGGGTGCCGTAGGGCAGCGGGCGGCCGAGACCGTCGCGCGGCCGGGCGTTACGGGCCCGTCCCTCTTCGTCACGGTCCCGGCGGGGTTCGTGCCGGGGCTCCTGGGTGTAGTTCACCCCTCAATTGTGCGCCCCGGGCGGCGACGCGGTGGTCCGCCGCCCCTGTGCGGGGAGACACCCCCTAAGGGACCCGTACGGGTGAGGAGGCGTCCGGCACGGCGAGCGAGGGGCTGCCGCCGCCGTCCGCCGGTACGGTCCAGACGTCGAAGGCGTGGCCCGCGCGGCCCGGCAGGGCGTAGGCGAGGGTGCGGTCGTCCAGCCAGGCGGCCTGGTCGTCGACGCTGCGGGACTCGGCGAGCGGATGCTCGCGCAGGGTGCGCAGGTCCAGGACGTACAGCCGCCAGGGATCGCCCGCGCCGGGACGGACCCGCTTTTTGAACGCGAGGCGGGTGTTGTCCGGCGAGAGCGAGGGGCACTCCACGTTCTCGCGGATCGTCCGCGCCGCCCACCTGCGCAGATCGCCCTGGACGAGGTAGGTCTTGCCCTTGGTCGAGACGGTGGCGTAGAAGCGGTTGTCGTCGCGGGCGAAGGTGACGCCCCAGTAGTTGACGTCGGGGGAGTGGTAGCGGCGGCCGTCCAGAGTGAGCGGGATCTCCTCCATGTTCTTGATCAGGTAGCCGGTGCGGGTGTCCAGGATCGAGGTGCGGGTGGAGAACGCGGTGGTGGCGTAGGAGTCCCCGGTGGCGAACATCGTCCACGACAGCATCCGCCCGGAGGCCGACACCCGGGCCCGGTTGGGAATGCCGGTGAGCGCGATCCGCCGCTTCTCGCGCAGCCGCCGGTCCAGGACCACGGCGTACGACCGGGGCGGGATACCGGGGCGGCGCTGCAGGCACAGGCCCGTCCCGGCCGCCGCGTAGAAGCGCTCGCAGGCCGGCCCGCCGGTGGTGCGGTGCCCGGAGCGGGGCGCCGAGGCCGAGGAGGCCGCGCCGGTACGGTCGTCCGGCGCGGGGAGCCGGGCCACCCGGCCGGCGCCGGCGCCGGTGCTGCGGAAGTACAGCCGGCCGTGGTCGAGGCCGAACGCGGAGGCGGGGTCGGCGGGTTGGGCGCGCCGGGCGGCGCCGATCGTGTAGACGACGGCGACGGTGGCGAGGACCACGGTGGCGGCCAGCACGGCGACGATCCGGGCCCGGAGGGAGACGGCGGAGAGCCGGGCGGACGGGGAGGGAGCGGTGCGGGACGAGGTCATGCGCGCGACGACTGCCTTTCCGGGCGGTCCGGTGGGTTCGACCCGGCCGGGCGGTCCCGGCGGGGGAGCAGGACGGCGGCCGCCGCCAGCGCCGCGGCCAGCGCGAACATCGCGAGGAACAGCGCGGGACGGGTGCCCCACAGCGTCCAGGCGGCGCCGAATCCGGCGGCCGCCAGCAGCCGGCACAACGCCTGGCCCGTCTGCAGCAGAGCCATCCCGCTCGCCCGCCGGGCGGCCGGCAGCACCGGGCCGGCGAGCGCCATCAGCACACCGTCCGTGGCGGCGTAGAACACCCCGAGCAGCAGCAGGACACCCACCAGCAGCACCGGCCCGGCGTCGGTCGTCAGCAACAGGACATAGCCGGCGAGCAGCGCCGCGTGCCCGCACAGGAACGGCACCCGGCGGCCGATCCGGTCGCCGAGCCGCCCGGCCGGCACCGCGAGCAGCAGATAGACCGCGGCCGCCCCCAGCGGCAGCAGCGGGAACCAGCTCACCGCGAAGTCCAGCCGCCGCTGGAGCAGCAGATACAGGAACGAGTCGCCGATGGTCGCCGCGCCGAGCAGCGCCGCCGCCACGAAGACCCGCCGGAACGCGGGGTCGCGCAGCGGCGCCAGGAGCCGTGCCCGGGGGCGGGGCGGGGCGACGGGCGCCTGGTGATGGCTCGGTGGGGCGGCCGGTGCCGGGGTGTGCGGCCCGCCGCCCGGTGCCCCGTGGCCGGCGGCCACGGCAGCTCTACCGGGCACGAACGCGACCAGCAGCAGCACCCCCACCACCCCGACGCAGAAGCTCACGACGAACACCGCGTCGTAGGCGTCGGCCGTGGCCCACAGCAGGGCGAACGCCGCGAGCGGGCCCAGCAGCGCACCGGTGGTGTCCATCGCGCGGTGCACGCCGAAGGCGCGGCCGAGCGCGTCCGGCGGGGCTTGAAGCGAGATCAGCGCATCGCGCGGGGCGGTGCGCACGCCCTTGCCGATACGGTCCGCGGCGAGCGCGGCGCCGATGCCGAGGGTGCCGCCGCCGGCGAGCAGCAACCCGAGCCGGGACAGCGCCGAGAGCGCGTAGCCGGCCCCGGCGACGAGCTTGTGCCGTCCGCCGCGGTCCGCGGCGTGCCCGCCCAGCAGCCGCACCAGCGCGGTGACGCCGTTGTAGAGGCCGTCGAGGAAGCCGAACTGGAGGGGGGATAGCCCCAGTTGGAGGACGAAGTAGAGCGGCAGCACGGCGGTGACCATCTCCGAGGAGATGTCGGTGACGAGGCTGACCGCGCCGAGAGCCAGCACCGGCCCCCCGACGCGGCCGCGCCTCACCTGTGTCGCCGTCGCGGCCGCGTCCGTGGTCGCGAGATACATCGGTCAGACCGCCCTTGGGTCCCTTGGGCCGGTCAGTGGCACTGGTAGGCGGGGCTGCGGTCCTTCGTCTTCCCGTCCGTGCCCACCAGCTCCCAGGAGAAGCCGGTGTCGGTGAAGTTCAGCTTCACCACGCCGAAGGTGTCGGTGAGCCGCTTCTCGCTGTTCGGCTGGACCTCCTCGATCTTGTACGGGTTGGCTCCGCCCATCCCGGCGAGGAGTTCGACGATCCCGTTCTCGTCGGCCTTGCCGTCCGCGTCCTGCGGTGCGAAACGCTCGTAGTGGTGATCGTGGCCGTTGAGGACCAGCTCGGCCTTGGCGTCCTGGAGCAGCTTCCAGACCGGGCGGCCGACCGGGTCGTTGCCGTGCTCGCCGGAGGAGAAGAGCGGGTGGTGCCAGTAAGCGGCCACGCACTTCTTGGAGTTGGCGGCGAGGTCGGCCTTGAGCCAGTCGGTCTGCGCCTGGTCCAGGCTGTTGGAGTCGAGCGCGATGAAGTGCCAGTTGTCCTGGTCGAAGCTGTAGTAGCTCTTGCCCTTGGGGTAGGCGATCGACCCGAAGTAGGACTTGTAGCCGGCCAGTTCGCCCTCGGGGTCGTATGTCTCGTGGTTCCCGGGGGCGGGGTGCGTCTTGCTCTTGAAGGCGCCCCAGCTCGTGTCGTAGTAGCGCTTGAAGTCCTTGAGTCGGGCGTCGTCGTACTGGTTGTCGCCCATGGTCAGCACGAACGCCGGGTCGATCTGCTTCACCAGCGCCGCGGTCTTGGGGTGTTCGCAGTCGCTGTCGCTCGCCGTGCACCGCTCGGCGATATCGCCGGCCGCGACGGTGGTGAACCCGGCGGCGTGCGCGCCCGTCGTCCGGTCGGGCGCGGCATCGGCCCGCCCGGCGTTCGACCACAGCGCCACCCCGCCGACGAGCGCGAGCGCCGCGCCCGCGGCGACGGGGATTCCCCATCGGCGGCTGCCGGTCGGGGTCTCGCGCCGCTGGGGCGGCGGTACGGGCTTCTCGGCGCGGGGGGAGGTCATATCCGTCTCCTGGGTCGGCGTGGGGGAGCCGTCCCGGAAATCCTGACGTCGAGCCATGTACGCGTCAAGGATGCTGACGTAATTGTTAGGAAACTTTCCTGCCCGTTCTGTCCGGCGCCGACCCGCTGGACGCAGTCGCGGCCGGCTCAGCCCAACTCGACCTCGAAGAAGCAGAGATGGTCCTTGATCTGCGCGACCTCGGGACGCGGCTCAGGGTAGGCCCAGGCGATGTCCTGCGGGCCACCGGGAAGTGACCAGTAGGAGGCGGTGCCCTTGAACGGGCAGACGGTGTGGGTCTCGGACGGGGTCAGCAGGTCGGTGCGCACGTCCTCGGGCGGGAGGTAGTAGCGCACCGGATAGCCGGTCTCGGAGAGCAGCAGCGGGCGGCGGCTGTCGGCCAGCAGCTGCCCGCCGACCCTGACGCGGACGTGGTCGGTACCCTGGTCGATCTCGATCCGGTGGCCTCGGACGGTGCTCATGGTCGTGTCCCTTCGCTCGCGGAGGAAACCGCTCCCGGCCCCTCCTGCCGTTGCGATCTCCAGCCTAGAAGCGCCCACTGACAATCCGCCCGCACGGCTGGGCCGCCCCGGGGTGCGCCGCCCCCTCGCCTGTCGGACACGGTCGGTGACCTCCCCGATGCCATCGGTGACCTCGGCTGGACCCTCCGCAATCCGGGTGAATGTGGCAAAGTGACGGCATGGCTGACCGGGCAGTGAAGCAGCCCACCGTGTCGGTACCGGACGACTGGCCGGCCCACCCGGACCTGACACTGGCCCTCAACGGCATGGGCGGCTTCGACTGGGACCTCGACAGCGGGCTGATGCACATGGACCCGCCCGCCCTCGAGGTCTTCGACCTGCGCCCGTCCGAATACGACGACCGCCCCGAGAGCCTCAGCTCCCGTGTCCCGGCCCATGAGTCCGCCCGGCTCGACGCCCTGGTCTCCAGGGCCCTCAAGGACGGCAGCGACTCCTACGGCGCCTACTTCCGGGTGCGGCTGCGCGACGGGCAGCTGCGCTGGACCCACGCCCAGGGCAGCATCCGCCGCGACGCCACCGGCCGGCCCCGCCGGATCATCGGCGTGGTCCGCGACGCCAGCCACGAATACACCCACGCGGCCGAGCGGCTCGCGATCGACGAGGAGCGCCGCCGGCACACCAGCGTCGTGGAGCGCACCACCGCCGCCCTCGCCCACGCCAGAACCGTCGGCGAAGTGATCGCCGTGCTCGCCGGCGACCAGGGCCTGAGCCGGCTGGGCGCCGAGAACGTCATCCTCGGGCTGGTCGAGGCGGGACGCATCCGGCTGGTCTCCGAGGGCAAGGCGGGCAGCTACGTTCCCGATCTCGAGTACACGCGGGTCGGCGACGAATTCCCGATGGGCGAGGTGGTGCGCACGCTCACCCCCCGCTACGTGCACACCCGCGACGAGTTCAAATACGGCTATCCCCGGCTCTGGCCCGCCATCGAGCCGCTGAACGTCAACTCCGCCGCGTATCTGCCGTTGATCGCCCAGGGCCGCCCGATCGGTGTGATCGGCCTGTTCTTCGAGCGCGAGAGCGACTTCCGCGACCAGGAGCGCAACGTCCTGGTGGCGCTCGGCAGCAGCATCGCGCAGAGCCTGGCGCGGGCCATGCTCTACGACCAGGAGCACGAGATCGCCGCCGGCCTCCAGCAGGCCATGCTGCCGCGCCGGATACCCGGTATCCCCGGCGCCCAGGTCGCGGTCCGCTACCGCTCCGCCCGGATGGGCCGGCACATAGGCGGCGACTGGTACGACGTGATACCCCTGCCCAACGGCCGGGTCGGGGCCGTGATCGGCGACGTCCAGGGCCATGACACCCAGGCGGCGGCGCTGATGGGCCAGCTGCGGATCGTCCTGCGCGCCTACGCCGCCGAGGGGCACTCGCCCGCCACCGTCATGGGCCGCGCCTCCGCCTTCCTCAACGAGCTCGACACCGACCGCTTCGCCACCTGCACCTACGTCGACGCCGACCTGAGCACCGGCGCGGCCCGGATCGTGCGGGCCGGCCATATCGACCCGCTGCTGCGGCACGCCGAGGGCATCTGCCGCCGGCTGCCGGTCGCCGGCGGGCTGCCGCTGGGCATCTCCTCCGAGTTCCGGCGGCTCGACTACCCCGTCACCACCGTCCAGCTCGCCCCCGGCGACACCCTGCTGCTGTGCACCGACGGCATCGTCGAACAGCCCGGCACCGACCTCGACGAGGGCATGCGGGAACTGGCCCGAGAGGTCCGCGACGGCCCCCAGGACGTCCAGCAACTCGCCGACCGGCTCTGCGACTCGGCGGGGGCCCGGACCGGCGAGGACGATATGGCGCTGCTGCTGCTGAGGCGGCTCGGCGCGCCCGAGCACGACACCGTCGGACGGTTCCGTCAGCACATCGCCCCCGCCGACCCCGAAGGACTCTCCGCCGCCCGGCACATGATCCGGGCCGCGGTACGCGCCTGGGGCGCGGCCGACCGCTCCGAGGAGATCGAGCTGGTCGCCGACGAACTGATCACCAACGCGCTGCTGCACACCGACGGGGAGGCCGTGGTCAACATCCGGATGCCGCACAGCGTCGAGCGGTGCCTGCGACTGGAGGTCGAGGACCACTCCAGCAGCCTGCCGCGACGCCGCGAACCGGGCGAGGCCGGAGTCTCCGGCCGGGGCCTGCTCCTCGTCGACCGGCTGGCGGATGTCTGGGGTGTGGAGCCGCGCGGTGGCGGAAAGTGCGTATGGTGCGAGTTCAACTGCCCCTGACCGGGATGGCGTCGAGCCACCCGGGCGAGCAGCGGGGGAGCGGGCGCCGAGGCATCGGCACGGTCGAGTGAGGACGGCACTATGGCAACGCGGGCTGCGGAACAGCGCGAGGAAGCCCGCCGGGTGGCGGCGCGGCTGGAGGCGGAGGCCGTCCGCAACGTGGCGTTGACCTGGGTGGACAACGCGGGCATCGCCCGGGTCAAGACCATTCCGGTGGCGCGGCTGGCGGACACCGCCGAGCGCGGCGTCGGGATGTCGCCCGTCTTCGACGTCTTCACCTCCGACGACGCCATCACCGAATCCGACCACCTCGGCGGGCCCGACGGGGACCTGCGGCTCTTCCCCGACCTG
Source organism: Streptomyces sirii (assembly GCF_045690365.1). Taxonomy (NCBI): domain Bacteria; kingdom Bacillati; phylum Actinomycetota; class Actinomycetes; order Kitasatosporales; family Streptomycetaceae; genus Streptomyces; species Streptomyces sirii. The sequence continues at coordinate 7,610,235 of NZ_CP147982.1, forward strand.
GACCGCGTCACCACCCTCGCCGCCCAGCCCGGCTGGGCCTGGGCGCCGGTCGACCGCTACGACCAGCTCGGTGCGCCGCACCCCGCCTGCCAGCGGCTGTTCGCCCGGCGGATGGCCGCACAGGCCACCGAGGCCGGCCTCGACGTGCGGATGGGCTTCGAAACCGAGTGGGTGGTCACCCGCGCCCCCGACAAGCACGGCCCGGCAGCCGCCGGCGCCGACGAAGTGCTCGACTACCCTTGCGCGGGCCCCGCCTACGGCATGACCCGGGTCGTCGAACTCTCCGACTACCTCCGCGATGTCACCGAGGCGCTGACCCTCCAGGGCATCGACGTGCTCCAGCTCCACCCCGAGTACGCGCCGGGCCAGTTCGAGGTCACCACCGCGCCGGCCGACCCGGTACGCGCCGCCGACGACGTGGTGCTGGTCCGCGAGACCATCCGCGCGGTCTCCGCCCGCCACGGGCTGCGCGCCTCCTTCGCCCCCTCCGTCGTCGCCGGGCAGGTCGGCAACGGCTGCCACCTGCACCTCGGGCTGTACCGCGACGGCCGGAGCCTGCACCGCGACCCCGACGCCGAATGGGGCCTGGCGCCGGACGCGAGGGCCTTCCTCGGTGGCGTACTCCAGGCCATGCCCGCCCTGCTCGCCATCGGCTGCCCGTCACCGGCCAGCTATCTGCGGCTGCAGCCCTCCCACTGGGCCGGCGTCTACCAGTGCTGGGGCGTGGAGAACCGCGAGGCGGCGCTGCGCCTGATCACCGGCGCCCCCGACGACCCGGACGGCGGCCACGCCGAGGTCAAGACGTTCGACGCGGCCGCCAACCCCTACCTCGCCGTCGGCGCGGTGCTCGCCGCCGGACTGCACGGCATCACGTCCCGGACCCAGATGCCGGCGCCGCAGACCGGGGACCCGGGCACGCTCGGCGTCCGCGAGCGCGCCCGGCGCGGCATCGTACGGCTGCCCGCCACGCTGACCGAGGCCGCCGACCGGCTGGAGAAGTCGGCGCCGCTGTACGAGGCGATGGGCAAGGTGCTGCACGGCGCGGTGCTCGCGGTCCGGCGTGCCGAGGAGGCCCACTTCGCCGAGAGCGAGGCCGAGGAGATCGCCGCCGCCACCCGCTGGCGCTGGTGATGCCCGCGGACGCCCCGGGGCGGGGCCCCGGCTTCGACGACGGCCTGCCGCCGCTGGTGGACCACCACTGCCACGGCGTGCTCCGGCACGAACCGGACCCCCGGGCGTTCGCCGGGTACCTCACCGAATCGGACCGGCCGCCCGCGGCGGGCACCACCTTCTTCGACACCCAGGCCGGCTTCGCCGTGCGCCGCTGGTGCCCGCCGCTGCTCGACCTGCCCGCGCACTGCTCACCCGAGAGCTACCTCGCCCGCCGCCGCGAGCTGGGCCCCGACGAGACCCGGCGCCGCCTGCTGCGCGCCACCGGAATCGGCGCCTACCTCCTGGACACCGGCCTCCCGGGCGACCTGACCGGCCCGGCCGAGACGGCCGAGGCGGGCGGCGCCACCGGGTACCCGGTCGTACGCCTGGAGGCGCTGGCCGAACGGATCGCGGCCGCCGCGCACGACACCGAGGAGTTCACCGACGTCCTCGCCGGCGCGGTCCAGGCGGCCGCCCGCACCGCCGTCGCCTTCAAGAGCGTCGCCGCCTACCGCCACGGGCTGGCCCTCGATCCCGGGCCACCGACCCCCGACGCCGTACGCGCCGCCGCCCGCTCCTGGCTCGCCGCCGGCGCACCCCGCCTCACCGACCCGGTCCTGCTCCGCCACCTGATCTGGCTGGCCGTCGCCACCGGCCGCCCCCTCCAGCTCCACACCGGCTTCGGCGACCCCGACCTGCGGCTCGACCACGCCGACCCGGCCCTGCTGACCGACCTGGTCCGGGCCACCGCCGACACCGGCACGGACCTGGTGTTGCTGCACTGCTACCCGTACCACCGCCAGGCCGCCTACCTGGCCGGCGTCTTCCCGCACGTCTACGCCGACATCGGACTGACCCTCACCCACACCGGCCCGAGGGCCACCGCCGTACTCGCCGAGTTCCTGGAGCTCGCCCCCTTCGGCAAACTGCTCTTCTCCACCGACGCCTACGGCCTCCCCGAGCTGTACGTCGTCGGCAGCGCGCTCTTCCGGACGGCGCTGTCCGCCCTGCTGGGGGAGTGGACCGCCGGCGGGGCGTGGTCCCAGGAAGACGCCCGACGGGTGGGCGCCATGATCGCCGCCGGTAACGCGCGCAGGGTGTATGGTCTCCCGCCGACGGAGCCGTAAGGGGCACCGGCCGCGAGCGCCCGTTCCCGCCCTGCCGTCCGTCGTTCCCCCGCCGCGTGCTTTACTGCGCCGCGTGGCCCTTACAACTACCGACGACGACACCGGCCCCGACAAGGGCGAACCCCCCCTGCGCTCCCGAATATTCGCCGATCTGACACCGCTGCGCACCTCCCCGGACTACCGCCGCCTGTGGTGCGGCAACACCATCTCCTGGATGGGCCAGCAGATGACCGCCCTCGCGGTCTCGTTGCAGGTCTACGCCATCACCGGCTCCACCTTCTCGGTCGGCCTGGTCGGCCTGTGCTCGCTGGTCCCGCTGGTCGTCTTCGGTCTGTACGGAGGCGCCATCGCCGACACCGTCGACCGCCGCAAACTGGGCCTCTACAGCGCCGCGGGCGCGACCGCGATGTCCATCATGCTGGCCACCGCCGCGCTGGCCGGATACCACCGGGTGTGGCTGCTCTACACCGTGGTCGCCCTCCAGGCCGTCTGCTTCGCGATGAACTCCCCGGCCCGCACCTCGATGATCCCGCGGCTGCTGCCCACCGAGCAGCTGCCCGCCGCCAACGCCCTCAACTCCCTGACCAGCAACCTCGGTCTGATGGGCGGACCGATGCTGGGCGGTGTCATCGTCGGCCTGTGGGGCTACCAGGCGGCGTATCTGATCGACGCGGTGGCCTTCACCGGCGCGCTGTACGCGATGTGGCGGCTGCCGTCGATGCTGCCCGACCAGGGGGACGGCCCGCGACGCCGGGCCTCCGTACTGGACGGACTGCGCTTTCTCGCCACCCGCCCGAACCTGCGCATGACGTTCTTCGCCGACATGGCGGCGATGGTGCTCGCCCAGCCGCGTGCCCTGTTCCCCGCGGTCGCGGTGCTCTGGTTCGGCGGGGACGCCAAGACCGTCGGCCTGCTGGTCGCCGCGCCCGCGGTGGGCGCCGTACTGGGCGGGCTGTTCTCCGGCTGGCTCGGCGGGATCCGCCGGCACGGCCTGGCCATCCTGATCTCGGTGGCCGCCTGGGGCGCGGCCATCGCCTGTTTCGGGCTCTCCAGGCACCTGTGGCTCGGGCTGTTCTTCCTGGCGGTGGCCGGCTGCGCGGACACCATCTCGATGGTCTTCCGCAGCACCATGCTCCAGGCCGCGACCCCGGACGAGATGCGCGGCCGCCTCCAGGGCGTCTTCATCGTCGTCGTCGCGGGCGGCCCCCGCCTGGGCGACTTCCTCGCCGGCTCGACCGCCGACCTGACCTCCCCGGCTGTCGCGATCATCGGCGGCGGTCTGGCGTGCGTCCTGGCGGTCACGGCCCTGGGCCTGGGCCGACGGGCGTTCGCGCGGTATGACGCGCGGGACCCACGGCCGTAGTGATGGGTTGTCCCCACGTTTTCGGCTGTCCCGCCGTGGGGGTTTCGCGTGGTTCGCCTGCGGCGGGCCCGTCCGCTGCGCTTTGCTGCGGCCGACGTGTTCGACTTACTCGCCGTGGCGCCTGCGGCGGGCGGTGCCGCTGCGCGGGGCTGTTCGGCTGCCGGTGACGGGCCGGAGGGGTAGGGGTGTGGGACTGCTGCGCTTTACGTCCCACACCCCTACCCCTCCGGCCCGCCCCCTCCCGTGGGTGGGTGGAAAAAGACCGTGGGGGTGAACGTCAGCCTTCGTGCGCGCGCGGTCGACGGATTCGGCCCGCCCCCACCGGCCTGCCTTCCACCCACCCACGGGAGGGGACAGACCGTAGGACGGAGTCCGTAGGGCTGTCACCGCACCCGACACACCACGCCCGCCGCAGGCGCACCGGTGACAAGGCACCACGGCGCCGCAGCCGACAACCCACGCCCGCCGCAGGCGAACCAAGCGAAACCACCACGGCGGGACAGCCGACAACGTGGGAAGCCAGCCAAGCGCTACAGCGATACGGCACTCAAGTCCGTCTCCTCGAAGCCCGCGTCGTCGAATGGATAGAGCGGCCGCCGTACCCTGTGGTGGCCCAGGCGGAGAAGGTCCTGGTCGACGCCGCCGGGGGTGAGGGCGAGGAGCCAGTCGGCGGCCATGGCGTGGAGTTCGGGTTCCAGGTAGCCGATCTTGACGACCAGCAGGTCGTAGGCGAGCGGGTCCAGGGGGCCGAAGTCGGCCCGGGTGTGGAACGGTTTGCGGCGTTCGGTCAGGACCACCGTCACCCCGCCGCGGGTGACGGCCGCGGACCGGCCGCCGCCGTCGTACGCCGGATTGCCGCGCGGCGCGCCGGAGCCCGGACCGGGCGGGTCGTCGAGGGCGGTGACCGTACCGGTCAGCTCGTACGGTTCGGCGTGCGGGCCGGTGCCCGCGCTGAACCGGCCGCCCACGCCGATCGAGAGCTCGGCGCCCACCCCCGCGTCGAAGCAGACGGCGACGGCCTTCGGGTCGGTGATGCCGGGGTGGAGGGCGGTGACCCGGCCGCTCGCCAACTCCTCGTGTGCCAGGAGCCGGCCGAGCATATAGGCGAGGTCGCCCGCGCCGCCCGCGGTCGGGTTGTCGCCGGAGTCGCTGATGACGAAGGGGCGGGCGGGGGAGGCGACGGCGCGGGCGATGCAGTCGTCGGCGTCGCCGGTCGGCCCGACGAACGTGAAGTCGCGGCGTACGGACCAGTATTGGCGAGCCAGCGACTCGGCCTGGGTGGTGGCGAGCCGGGGATCGTCCGCGGTGACCACCACCGCGGCCCGGCAGCGCTCCTCGTCGGCCCAGGCGTACCCCACCCAGATCGCCGCGTCGACGACCCCGTCGAGCGCCTCGACCGAGGCCAGCCGCCCGTAGAGCGACCTGGCCGGTTCGAGACGGGTGCTGGTCTTCTCGCCGGGGAGGAGGACGGGGATCTGCACCCAGGCGCGGTACGGGCGCCCCTTCCCGGCGGCCAGCCGTCCGACGAGCTTGCGGGCGGCCCGCTCCCGGGTGTCCCAGGCGTCCTCGTGCGGCGCCATACGGTGCGCGGTGAGCAGATCGAGGCGTTCGGCGAAGCGGCGCGAGACATTGCCGTGCAGATCCATGGCGGCCGAGATGAGGGTGTCGGGGCCGGTGGCGGCGCGCACCGCGTCGGTGAGGTCGGCCTCCGCGTCGTCCAGCCCGACCACGCTCATCGCTCCGTGGATGTCGTAGACCAGGCCGTCGAGCGGTCCCGACGCACTGATCCGGTCGACCAGTTCGCCCTTGATGCGGTCGTACGTGGCGCGCTCCACCGGGCCGCCGGGCACCGCGACGGCGTGCACCAGCGGCACCCACTCGACCAGCTCAGCCAGTTCGTCGTCCGGACGGGTCCAGGTGTAGCGGTCCAGCAGCGCGCCCTCCCGGGTGACGCGGAAGTCGTCGTACGTCGAGCGATGCGGGCAGAACTGGCTGGACTCGATGGCCATGCCGCCGACGCCGATGCGCAGTCGGCGCCGCGAGCCGGGACGAGGGCTGGTGGGTGAGGGCACGGTGCCTCGCTTTCGGTCGGAGGGGCGTGCGGGTGTGCTTCCGGGGGACGGCGGGCTACGTGAGGGAGTGCGCGGCCGTGCGGCGCAGTACGGACCGGCCCGCGCCGAGCAGTCCCGCGTCGGGGCCGCAGGCGGCGGCGTCGATGGTGAGTTCGCTGGTGGCCATCGGCAGACAGCGCTCGTAGAGCGTCCCGCGTACGGCCGCGACCAGCGGCTGCGCGCCGGCCAGCGCACCGCCGAGGACCACCGCCTCGGGGTTGAAGAAGTTCACGACGACCGCGAGCACCGCGCCGATGTCGCGGCCGGCCTGCCGTACGAGGGTGGTGGCGTGCGGTTCGCCGTTCTCGACCAGCCGCAGGATCTCGGCCGCGGAGTCGACGGCGAGGCCCTTGCCGCGCAGCGCCGCGGCGATCGCGGCACCGCTCGCCACCGTCTCCAGACAGCCGATGTTGCCGCAGGAGCAGGGCAGATGGGCGGTCTCGTCCACCCGGACATGGCTGATGTCACCGGCCGAGCCCCGGGCCCCGCGGTGCAGCCGGCCGTCGCTGATGACGCCGGAGCCGATGCCGCGGCCCGCCTTGACCACGACCAGATGGCGCCGTGCCGGGTGGGCGGCGCGGTGTTCGCCGAGCGCCATCATGTTGGCGTCGTTGTCGAGCAGCACCGGCAGTCCGAGGTGGGCCGCCAGCCGGTCGCGCAGCGGGAACAGATGCCAGCCGGGCATCCGGGACGGCGCGATGATCCGCGCGCCGTCCGCGTCGACCGGGCCGGGGAAGCCGACCCCGATGCCTCGGACCGTACGGCCGGCCGCGCGCTGCCGCTCGGCGAGCAGGTCCAGCCGCTCGGCGAGCGCTTCCAGGGCGGGTTCGGGCCCGGCGGTCAGATCGAAGGGGTGGTCGGCGGTGTCGAAGCAGCCGCCGGTCAGGCCGACCGCGCCGGTGCGGATGTGCCGGCTGCCCAGGTCGGCGGCGAGGGCGACCGCGCCCCGGTCGGCGATCCGCAGCAGTCGTGGGCGACGGCCGCCGCGCGAGACGCCCTCGCCGGATTCGGTCAGCAGCCCGGCCTCGACGAGTTCCTGGACGCGGGTGGAGACGGTGGAGGCGGCGAGCCCCAGCTCGCGCACGAGGTCCGCGCGGGAGGCGGCGGAGCCGTTCGCGACGAGTTCGAGGACGTGCGCGGCCGAGCCGGGCGGCTCGTCGGAGGCGGTCATCGGGCGCCTTTCGCCGGGATGGGGGGAGGGGCTGCGGAGGGAGGGTGGCGGGGCGACTTTTTTCGGTCATCGAAGGAAGATGTCGTCCAACTCGCTGACAGTAGAGCGCGGTTGGCGTGCTTTCGCCAAGGCCTTGACTTCCTTTCCCGGCCGTCCGTACTTTGCTCGCACTCTTCGACCGGCCGACCACCTCGGAGGCAGCATGGGTCTGCGCAGCACCCGAATTCGCGGGCCCCTGGGGCGGGTTGTGGCCGCCGTCCTGCTCGCCGCCTTCGCGCTCGTCGGTTGCGGCCCGGCTGGCAACGTTGTCACCGATATGGGCGCCACCGGGGGCACGCCCGTCGAGGGAGGCACCGTCACCATGGCCCTGCCGCCGGCCTCCACCCCCAACTGGATCTTCCCCATCGGCGCCCCGGGCTATCTGGCCTCGTACAACAGCGCCATCCAGGACCTGCTCTTCCTGCGGCTGTACCTGCCCGAACCGAAGGGCGACGCACTGACCCTGGACTCACCGCGCAGCCTCGCCGAGATGCCCCGCTACAGCGACGGGAACAAAACCGTCAGCATCACCCTGAAGAAGGGCTACCGCTGGTCCGACGGAGCGCCCGTCACCACCCGCGACGTGAAGTTCTGGTTCGATCTGATCACGCACAACAAGCAGGACTGGGCCGGATATTCGCCCAAGCTGATGCCGGACGACGTCAGGGCGTTCGAGCTCGTCGACGACCGCACCTTCCGGCTCCGGCTGGATCGCGCCTACAACCCGGCGTGGTTCACCGCCAATGAACTCCAGGACTTCGTCGCCCTTCCCGTACACGCCTGGAACCCCCGCCACGAGGACCCGAAGCGGGCCTTCGCCCGGCTGATGCGACACGCCAAGCAGTTCTCCCGGTTCGCCACCGATCCGCTGTGGAAGACGGTCGACGGGCCCTGGCGGATCGAGAAGTGGACCACCGCCGGTCAGGTCTCGCTGGTCCCCAACGAGCGCTACCGAGGGCCGGACCGGCCGCATCTCGACCGGGTGGTCCTCAAGCCCTTCACCACCGCGGACTCCGAATTCAACGTGCTGCGCGCCGGCGGTGTCGACTACGGCTACCTTCCGCCGTCCGTCATGGCGCAGTCGGCGCGGTTCAAGGAGATGGGCTATCGCATCGACCCCTGGGAGGGCTGGTCGATCACCTATATCGTCCTCAACTTCCACCACCCCACGGCCGGGCCGCTGCTGCGCCAGGCCTATCTGCGCCAGGCGCTCCAGCACCTCATCGACCAGCAGTCGATCTCCCGGGTGATCTGGCACGGCAGCGCCGCACCCACCCTCGGCCCGGTCCCCGCCGGCCTCCTGGAACGCGACCCCTACCCGTACGACCCACCGCGTGCGAAGGCGCTGCTGGCCGGTCACGGCTGGGCCGCCAGGGACGGCACGCTGCGCTGCGTACGGCCGGGGCGGGGCGCGCACGACTGCGGCGCGGGCGTCGCGCGCGGCCGGGAGCTGCGGCTCTCGCTGCTCTCCCAGTCCGGCTCGACCGAGACCTCCAACACGATGCAGGCCGTCAAGTCCGAGTTCGGCAAGGCGGGCGTCGCCCTCGACATCCGGCAGCAGCCGCTGAACACCGTCCTGGGCACCACCGTCCCCTGTACGGCCGACGAGCCGCTCTGCGCGCAGTGGCAGCTCGGCTTCTTCGGCACCCAGGGCAGCTGGTACTTCCCGCCCGACCCCAGCGGAGAGAAGATCTTCGCCACCAACGCGCCCTCGAACATGGGCGGTTGGGCCGACGCGGAGACCGACCGGCTGATCCGGGCCACCGAGTACTCCGCCGACCGGGCCGCGATGCGCGACTACGGCCGCACGGTGGCCCGCCGGCTCCCGGTCCTGTGGACCCCCAACCCCGCCTACCAGGTCTCCGCCATCCGCAACGACCTACGAGGGGTCGACCAGAACCCGACGCTCTCCCTCGCACCGCAGAACTGGTACTTCGTGAAGAAGGGCGGTGCCGCCGGATGACCGCCTTCCTCATCAAGCGCCTCGGGCAGGCACTCGTCGTACTGCTGCTGGTCTCGGTCATCGTCTTCGTCCTGCTGCATCTGCTGCCCGGCGGACCGGCCCGCGCCATCCTCGGTGTGCGGGCCACCCCGGAGGCCGTCGCGCACTTCAACCACCAGCAGGGGTACGACCGTTCGCTGCCCGAGCAGTATGTGATCCACCTCGGCCGGCTGCTCACCGGCGACCTCGGCGAGTCCTACAAGCTCAATCAGAGCGTCGCCTCGCTGCTGGGCGAGCGCCTCCCCAAGACCGCCCTGCTGGCGGGGCTGTCGCTCGCCCTGGCCGCGATCCTCGCCGTCCCCCTCGGCATCCTGCAGGCCGTACGGCGCGGCAAGGCCGCCGACTACGTCCTGACCGGCGCGGCCTTCCTCGCCTACGCCACCCCCGTGTTCTTCCTGGGCCTGGTCCTCATCCTCGTCTTCAGCCAACAGCTGCAACTGCTGCCCGCCGAGGCGCCGCAGGCCGACACCGTCCGCGGCATCCTCGCCGACGCACCGGCCCTGGTGCTCCCCGTCGTGACCACCGCGCTGGGCATCATCGCGGCCTTCAGCCGCTATATGCGCTCGGCCGTCCTGGACAACCTCGCCGAGGAGTACGTACGCACCGCGCGCGCCAAGGGCCAGTCCGGCGCCCGCATCATGGCCCGGCACGTGCTGCGCAACGCGCTCATCCCGCTGGCCACCCTCCTCGGCCTCTACCTCCCCACCCTCTTCAGCGGCACCCTCGTCGTCGAGTCGATGTTCAACTACCCGGGAATGGGGCTGCTGTTCTGGAACGCGGCGCAGAGCTCGGACTTCCCCGTGCTGCTCGGCGTCACCCTCGTCGTCGGCGTCGCCACCGTCCTCGGCTCGCTGCTCGCCGATATCGCCTACGCCGTCCTCGACCCGCGCATCAGGAGCGTGCCGTGACGACCACCGCCCTCGACGCCGGGCCGGACGCGGACCTGGCCACCCCCGGACCGGCCCGCCGCACGCTCGCCGTCTTCGCCCGCAACAAGCTCGCCCTCACCGGTGCCCTGATCCTCCTCGCCCTGCTCGCCTTCTGCTTCCTCGGGCCGCTGATCCACCCCACCGACCAGATCCACACCGACCTCTCCCAGGCCAACCGCGCCCCCGGCGCCGGACACCCGCTGGGCACCACCGACCTGGGCTACGACCTGCTCGGCCGGCTGATGTACGGCGGCCGCACCTCCCTCGAAGTCGGCCTGGCGGCAGGGCTGCTGGCCACCCTCTTCGGTACGGTCTACGGAGCGGTCGCCGGCTACTGCGGCGGCTGGGTGGACGCCGCGATGATGCGGATCACCGACGCCGCGCTCGCCGTTCCGGCGCTCTTCCTGCTCGTCGTGGTCGCGGCGATCGTCACCCCCGGCAAGCCCGTCCTCATCGTGATCATCGCCTCCGTCGCCTGGCTCTCCCCGGCCCGCCTCATCCGCGGCGAGGCGCTGGCGCTGCGCGGCCGCGACTATGTCCACGCCATGCGGCTGATGGGCGGCGGCGGAGGCCGGGCCGTCTTCCGGCACATCCTCCCCAACGCGGTCGGCACCGTCATCGTCAACGCCACCTTCCAAGTGGCCGACGCCATCCTCTACGTCGCCTACCTCTCCTTCCTCGGCCTGTCCCTTCCGCCGCCCGCCGCCGACTGGGGCTCGCTGCTCTCCGCCGGCATCACCTACACCCAGGTCGGCTACTGGTGGCTGATCTTCCCGCCGGGCATCGCGATCGTGCTGGTCGTCGCCGCCTTCAACCTCATCGGGGACGGTCTGCGCGACGCCTTCGACGTACGCCTGAAGAAGAACTGACGCGCTGCCGGAAGGAAGGACCCGCACCATGACCGACCCGCTCCTGCGGATCGAGGACCTGCGCGTCGAGATCGCCGGCCGCGGCCGCACCGTGCACGCCCTCGACGGTGTCGACCTCGACCTCGCGCCCGGCGAATCGCTCGGCGTCGTCGGCGAATCCGGCTGCGGCAAGACCATGACCGCGCTGTCCGTCCTCGGCCTGCTGCCGCCCGGCGGCCGGATCACCGGCGGACGGATCCTGTTCGACGGCACCGACCTCGCCGCCGCCCCCGAACAGGTCCTGCGGGACATCCGCGGCAACAGCGTCGGCATGGTCTTCCAGGACCCGATGACCTCGCTCAACCCCACCCTCACCATCGGCGCCCAGGTCGCCGAACCGCTGCTGCTGCACCGGAGGCCGAGCCGGGCCGAGGCCTGGGCGAAGGCCGAGGAGATGCTGCGGCTGGTCGGGATGCCACGCCCCGCCGAGCGGCTGAGGAGCTATCCGCACCAGCTCAGCGGCGGGATGCGGCAGCGCGTCGCGATCGCCATGGCGCTGGTCTGCGAACCCCGGCTGCTGATCGCCGACGAGCCGACCACCGCCCTCGACGTCACCACCCAGCACCAGATCCTCGAACTCGTCGACGAGCTGCGCGCCCGCCTCGGCATGGCGATGATCCTGGTCACCCACGACCTGGGAGTGATCGCCCGCCGGGTCGACCGGGTCGCGGTGATGTACGGCGGCCGAATCGCCGAACGCGCCCCGGTACGGCCGCTGTTCGCCACCCCGCGGCACCGCTACACCCAGGCCCTCCTCGCCGCGCTCCCCGAACGCGCCCTCGCCGGCGCCCGGCCCCCGGCCGGCATCCCCGGCCTGCCGCCGTCCCTGCTCACCCGCCCCACCGGCTGCCGCTTCGCCCCCCGCTGCGCGCACGCCACCGACCTGTGCCGCGCCGCCGAGCCGGAGCTCACCGACGACCTGCACGAGACCCCGCCCGCTGGCACCGCCCACGCCTTCGCCTGCTTCCACCCCGCCGCACCGGCCCCCGACACCGGCCCGGCCGCCGAGGTACCCGCCCGCCCTCCGGCCACGGCCACCCTCCGCGCGCCGTCCGCGCCCCCGGTGCGTACGGAGGAACCCCTGCTGCGGCTCGCCGACGTCAGCAAGAGCTACCCGCTGCACGGCGGCCCCTTCGGCCGCCGCAGACCGGGCACCCGGCAGGCCGCCGAGGTCAGTGCGGTGGCCGGCGTCTCGCTCACCGTCCGGCGCGGTGAGACCTTCGGCATCGTGGGGGAGTCCGGCTGCGGAAAGTCCACCCTCGGCCGGATGGCCGTCGGCCTGGAGGCGCCCAGCGGCGGCGCCGTCCACTTCGCCGGCCGCGACCTCGCCGACCTCACCAGGCGGGAGCTGCGCACGCACCGGCGCGATGTCCAGCTGATGTTCCAGGACTCCGCCACCTCCATGGACCCACGGATGCGGGTGGGCGCCGTACTGCGCGAACCGCTGGTCATCCAGCGCATCGGCGATCGGGCGGAGCAGCGGCGGCGGATCGCCGGGCTGCTGGACGACGTCGGGCTGCCCCGCGGCGCGGTGGACCGCTATCCGCACGAGTTCTCCGGCGGCCAGCGCCAGCGCCTCGGCCTGGCCCGTGCTCTCGCCCTGGCCCCCTCGCTGGTGGTCGCCGACGAGCCGGTCTCCGCGCTCGACGTCTCCGTCCAGGCGCAGATCCTCCAGCTCATGCGGGAACTCCAGCGCGAGAAGGGCCTGAGCTACCTCTTCATCTCGCACGACCTGGCGGTGGTGCGGCACCTCGCGGACTCGGTCGGCGTGATGTACCTCGGCAAGCTCGTCGAGACGGGTCCCGCGGAGCGGGTCTTCACCCGTCCGCTGCATCCGTACACGCAAGGTCTGCTGCGAGCCGGCTCGGGCGCGCTCGCCGGCGAGGCCCCTTCGGCCGCCGCGCCGCCCTCCGGCTGCCGCTTCCGTACGCGCTGCCCGATCGCGAAAGCCGTCTGCGCGACCACGGAGCCACCCCCGGCCGAACCGGATTCGGCCGGGCATCGGGTGGCCTGTCACCTTCTGTAATCGTGCGGCTGTCCCGCCGTGGTGGTTGTTCGCCGTGTCGCCTGCGGCGGGCGTTTGTGTTTCGGGTGCGGTGACAGCCCTACGGACTCCGTCCTACGGTCTGTCCCCTCCCGTGGGTGGAGGGTGAAAAGGCCGGTGGGGGCGGGCCCCATCCGTCGACCGCGCCCACACGAAGGCTGACGTCCACCCCCACCGGTCTCCTTCCCCCCACCCCCGGGAGGGGGCGGACCGCAGGACGGAGTCCGGAGGGCCGCACCCGCTGCCGAAAACGCTCCGCGCAGCGGCAACCGGCCCCGCCGCAGGCGCAACGGCGAGAAACCCCCACGGCGGGAAAGCCGACAACGTGGGAAGCCAGCCCAAGCGCAGCGGCCAGCGGCTCGCGGCGAGGCCATACACAAGCCAAACTCGGGTACGGGGACACATGTGCCACCAGCCGTCGTTTGGAGGCCCGCCGTGCAGCGGCAGCCGCATCCGCATTCGCAGCCACTGACTCGCGGTGAGCGCACGCTCGACCGCGAACCGCAGCCGACGCCGCCGGACCCGGGAGGGCCGTCGCCGAGCCCCGTTCCGGAGCCCCTTCCCGGCCCGCCGGTTCCGCCTGCGCCACCTGAACCGATTCCGCCGGAGCCGGAGCCGATCCCCCGGCCGCCCGGACCGGACCCCGTACCGGACCCCTCTCCGGCCCCCTCACCGCTCTCCTAGGAGGTGCTGATCATGGCGATCGCCACGGTCAACCCGGCCACCGGCGAGACCCTGAAGACCTTTGACGCGCTCAACGCGGGCGAGATCGAAGACCACCTGGTCAGGGCGGAACAGGCCTTCCAGGAGCACCGCGGCACGAGCTTCGCGCGCCGGGCGGAGCTGCTGCTCAAGGCCGCCGAACTGCTCGACGCGGACCAGGACGGCATCGCCCGCACCATGACCACCGAGATGGGAAAACCGCTGGTACAGGCCCGCGCGGAGGCCGCGAAGTGCGCCAAGACCATGCGGTGGTACGCCCACAACGCCGAGCAGCTGCTGGCCGACGAGGATCCCGACCCGGCCGACGTGCGCGATTCCGGCGCGGTGCGCGCGGTGGTCCGCTACCGCCCGCTGGGCACCGTCCTCGCGGTGATGCCCTGGAACTTCCCGCTCTGGCAGGTCGTACGGTTCGCCGCGCCGGCGCTGATGGCGGGCAACACCGGACTGCTCAAGCACGCCTCGAACGTCCCGCAGACCGCGCTGTACATCGAGGAGCTGTTCCGCCGCGCCGGCTACCCGGAGGGCTGTTTCCAGACCCTGCTGATCGGATCCGGCGCCGTCGAGGACGTGCTGCGCGATCCGCGGGTCGCGGCGGCGACGCTGACCGGCAGCGAGCCCGCCGGCCGCTCGGTCGCCTCGATCGCGGGTGACGAGGTCAAGAAGACCGTCCTCGAACTCGGCGGCAGCGACCCGTTCGTCGTACTGCCCTCCGCCGACCTCGACAAGGCGGTCCGCGTCGGGGTCACCGCGCGGGTGCAGAACAACGGGCAGTCGTGCATCGCGGCCAAGCGCTTCATCGTGCACGACGAGGTCTACGACGCCTTCGCCGAGCGGTTCACCGACCGCATGGCGGCCCTGACCGTCGGCGACCCGATGGACGAGAACACCGAGGTCGGGCCGCTCTCCAGCGAGCAGGGCCGCTCCGACCTGGAGGAACTGGTCGACGACGCGGTCCACCAGGGCGCGAGGGCGCTGTGCGGCGGCCGCCGGCCGCCCGAGCACCGCGCCGGATGGTTCTACGAGCCGACCGTGCTCGCCGGTATCACGCCCACCATGCGCATCCACCGCGAGGAGGCGTTCGGCCCGGTCGCCACGCTCTACCGCGTCGCCGACCTGGACGAGGCGGTGGCGCTCGCCAACGACGTGCCGTTCGGCCTGAGTTCCAACGCCTGGACCCGCGATCCCGGTGAACAGGACCGGTTGGCAAGGGACTTGCAGGCGGGCGGCGTCTTCTTCAACGGTATGACCGCCTCCCACCCGGGACTTCCCTTCGGCGGGGCCAAGCGCTCCGGCTACGGCCGGGAGCTCTCCGGGCACGGCATACGGGAGTTCTGCAATATGACCACGCTGTGGTTCGGGCCGGAGGACTGAGCCGGCCGGAGGGCTAGGGGGTGTCCGCGGGTCGGGGCGCCCCGGCGGTGCGGGTGCTACCGCGTCGCGTCCGGCTCCTCCGGCACGACGAACTCGCACCACAGCGCCTTGCCCGCGCCCCGCGGCTCCGCGCCCCAGCGGTCGGCCAGGGCCTCGACCAGCATCAGCCCGCGACCGGAGGTCGCGGTCTCGCCGGGGCTGCGGCGGCGCGGCCAGCGGCTGGAGCGGTCCTCGACCTCCAGCCGCATCCGGCGCGGGGCGCCGGGCAGCAGCTCCACGGAGACCAGGGCGCCGCTCTCGGTGTGGGTCAGGGCGTTGGCGATCAGCTCGGAGGCGGCGACCTCGACGTTGTGCAGGACGCCGCCCGCCCGCCACTGGTCCAGCGTGCGGCGCAGCGCCGAGCGGACCTCCGCGGCGCCCTGCGGGTCGGCCTGATGTACATGCAGCCGCAGCCGCGGGGTGGCGTCGGCGCCGCCGGGACCGGGCAACCGGTGCAGCAGCAGGAGGGCCATGTCGTCCTCGGAGCCGGGGGCGGCCCACAGGCGGTCCGAGATCCGGTCGGCGAGCGCCTCCAGGTCCGTGGGGCCGTCGCGGACCGCCGCGGCGAGCGCGTCGAGGCCCGCGCCGATGTCCCGGCCGGGCTGTTCGACCAGGCCGTCGGTGCACAGCAGCAGCGTCGACCCCGGCTCCAGGAACAGCTGGGTCTCGGGGAAGTGGTCGTGCCCGAAAGCGGTGGCCAGGCCCAGTGGCAGCCCGCCGCAGACCTCGGGCCAGTCGATGTGCCGGGAGCTGTCGCCGATCAGCGGTCCGAGATGGCCGGCCCGTGCCACATGCAGCGCCCCGGACTGCAGGTCGGCCTGGACGTACGTACAGGTCGCGAAGCGCTCGGTGTCCAGCTCGGAAAGGAAGCGGGAGGCCCGCACCAGCACGGTCTCCGGGGTGTGTCCCTCGCCGGCGTACGCCCGCAGCGCGATCCGCAGCTGGCCCATCACGGCGGCCGCATGCGTGTCATGGCCCTGCACATCGCCGACCACCAGGCCGATCCTCCCCTGAGGCAGCGCGATCACGTCGTACCAGTCGCCGCCCACGTCCCGGCCGACGCTCGACGGGTGGTAGCGCACGGTGACCGCGCCACCCGCGATGGCCGGCAGCCGGCGCGGCAGCATCGTCTCCTGCAGTCCGGTGGCGAACTCGCGCTCCTGGTCGAAGAGCGTGGCCCGCTGCACCGACTGCGCCACGACACCGGCCAGCGCCAGCGCCAGGTTCCTGGCCTCCTGCGACTGCACGGCCGGCTCGGTGTTGAACAGCCCCAGCGCCCCGATCACGGTGTCCTGCGCGACCAGCGGCAGGAACGCCGCGCTGCCCGTCGGCAGCAGGCCGGTGTACGGGCGCAACCGCGGATAGCGGGCGATCAGCTCGCCGCGGGTGCTCAGGAAGGCGGGCCGCCGCGAGCACGCCGCATCGGCCAGCGGGAGGGTGTCGTCCAGCCGCGAGGTCATCATCTCCTCGGGCACCTCGCCCTCCATCCCGGCGGTGGCGATGACCTTGAACCGGTCGTTCTCGACGAGCCCGAGCACCAGCCCGTCGGCGCCGAACCGCCGGGCTCCGCCGGTACCGCCGAGCACCCGTGTGACGTCCCGGACGGACAGCGCACGGGCCAGCGCGGCGGTGGTCTGCTGCACCATCACGGTCTGCCGCTGCCGGTCCTGCTGGAGCGAGCGCAGCAGCGCGGAGTCCGCCAGTTCGCCGGTCGCCTCCCGGACGATGCCGATGACCCGGTACGGCACCCCGTCCGCGTCGTGCAGGATCCGCCCCTGGGAGTGCGTCCAGCGCCGGCTTCCGTCGCGGCAGTGGACGCGGAAGTACGCGCCGTACGACGGGTGGCCGTCCTGCAGGGCCTGGGAGAGCGCCTCGTCCAGCCGTAGGCCCTCCTCCGGCGGCACCCGCGGGATCAGGGACATCGGCGCGCCGTCGTACTCGTCCGGGCGCAGATCGAAGACCTCCATGGCGCCGGTGTCCAGTGCCATGCGCCCGCGGTCCAGGTCCCAGTCGAAGGTGCCCGTCCGGTTGAGCGAGAGCCGCTCGCGCAGTCCGACGGGCTCGTGGTCCGACGCCCCGGGCACGTCCTCCTCGACCGGGTGCCAGTCCCGGCCGGAGCGGGGGTCGTAGCCCGGGCCGGACGGATCGGGGGGCAGTTCCGCGGGGGATCGGCCGGTCATGGGGTGCCGCGCCGCGGAGTCCTGGAGCTCGGGCACTGCGGGCTCACACCTTGAAGGCGGCGGCGTGTCCGGGCGTGGGCCGGCGGCGGCGCGGCGGACACCTCCCGCGCCCTCGGCCGCGGGTCGTCGTTGACCGGGGCCGATACCCACCGGAACGCGGCCATGCGAACACCTTAGGCGCGGGTCGGGGACACCGCATGTCGCGGTGCGCCGGCCGAGCGGCGTAGGCGTTCAGGCAGTGAACGCATACGGCGGAAACCGGCCGCGCCAACTCCTCGCCCGTGCAGGAGTCTTGACGTGACATGTTCAAGTCCCGAAACATGAGGCCGAGCCGTCGGCCGTGTCCACACCGGCCACAAGCAGCAGCGGGACCGTGTCCACACCGGTCCACAGGGCAGAGCTGAGGCGTGCGCGCCCGCCTGCCCTCGGCACAGGAGGGCGGACCGCACACCCGGCCACGACACCGGAACCACCGGGCCCGACCTCAACTGGGCCGGACAGCGCCTCGGTTACCGCCTCCCGTCGGCGCTCCGGCCACCTTCACCTGGTAGGAGACCCCCACAGATGACACGCGCAATCACCCGCGGGCACCGCAGAGCGCGGCTGCCACGCCGCGCCACGCTCCTCGCCGTCGTCCTCGCGGCCTGCGCCGCCACCCTCGCGCTCCCGCGGGCCGACGCCGCCGCGGCCGACCCCGACCTCGGCCCGAACGTGCAGATCTTCGACCCGTCGACGCCCAAGGGCCAGATCCAGAGCGCCGTCGACGACGTCTTCAAGGAGCAGGAGAAGAACCAGTTCGGCACGGCCCGGCATGCGCTGCTGTTCAAGCCGGGCTCGTACGACGTCGACGCCAACATCGGCTTCTACACCCAGATCGCCGGCCTCGGCCGCTCACCGGACGACACCACCATCAACGGCGCGGTGCACGCCGAGGCCGACTGGTTCGACGGCAACGCGACACAGAACTTCTGGCGGTCGGCGGAGAACCTGGCCGTCAACCCGTCCGGCGGCGCCGACCGCTGGGCGGTCTCGCAGGCCGCGCCGTACCGCCGGATGCACCTCAAGGGCGATCTGCAACTCGACGACGGCGGCTGGTCCAGCGGCGGGCTGCTGGCCGACACCAAGGTCGACGGCCAGGTCCGCTCCGGCTCCCAGCAGCAGTGGCTGTCCCGCAACACCGAATGGGGTAGCTGGAGCGGCGCCAACTGGAACATGGTCTTCGTCGGCGCGAAGAACGCCCCGGCCGGCGACTTCCCCGCCCCGCCCTACACCCGCGTCGAGAACACCCCCGTCTCCCGCGAGAAGCCGTTCCTGTACGTCGACGACGCCGGCGACTACCGGGTGTTCCTGCCGGCCCTGCGCAAGGACTCCCAGGGCACCAGCTGGTCCTCGGGCGACCCGCAGGGGGGCTCACTGCCGCTGAGCGACTTCTTCGTCGCCAAGCCCGGGGCGACCGCGGAGCAGATCAACACGGCCCTGGACGCCGGTAAGCACCTGCTGGTCACGCCCGGTGTCTACCACCTCGACCGGACGCTGCGGATCACCAGGCCGGACACCGTGGTGCTCGGCCTGGGCCTGGCCACCCTGATCCCCGACAACGGCGTCACGGCGCTGTCCGTCGCCGATGTCGACGGCGTCCGGATCGCCGGACTGCTGATCGACGCGGGCACCACCAGCTCGCCGTCCCTGATGGAGGTCGGCCCGCAGAACTCCGCGGCGAGCCACGCCGAGGATCCGACCTCGCTGCACGATGTGTTCTTCCGCGTCGGCGGCGCCGGCCCCGGCAAGGCCGACAGGAGCCTGGTCGTCAACAGCTCCCATGTCATCGGCGACCATCTGTGGATCTGGCGCGCCGACCACGGCGACGGCGTCGGCTGGAACACCAACACCGCCGCCAACGGCCTGACCGTCAACGGCGCCGACGTCACCATGTACGGCCTGTTCGTCGAGCACTACCAGCAGCACCAGACGGTCTGGAACGGCGAGCGCGGCCGGACGTACTTCTACCAGAACGAGATGCCCTACGACCCGCCGGACCAGGGCTCCTGGATGAACGGCGGCACCAAGGGCTACGCCGCCTACAAGGTCGGCGACGGCGTGAAGAACCACGAGGCGTGGGGCCTCGGCAGCTACTGCTTCTTCAACGTCAACCGTGAGGTCGCCGCCGAGCACGCCTTCGAGGTGCCGGACACCCCCGGTGTGCGCTTCCACGACATGGTGACGGTGTCGCTCGGCGGCACCGGCACGATCCACCACGTCGTCAACGGGACGGGTGGCCCCTCGGACGCCCAGCGCAACGTCGCCAACCTGGTGGGCCATCCGCAGTGAGGTGAGCGGGGCGAGCCGTCCTGGGCGCGCGCCGACCAGGACGGCTCACCTCGTCAGGCGTGCGCCCGCGCCGCCGCGACCGGGGTGGTCTGCCGCGTCCGGTGCCGCAGCGTCGCCGTCCGTGTCGCCACGTCGACGGTGTACGCGTCGATGGTCAGCCGCGCGCCGGACACCTTCAGCACCATGAACCCGTTGTCGGAGAAGTTCTGCCAGGCGGCCGGGTGCCCGAAGTGCGCCTTGCCGTCCTCCGTCTTGGCCGACGCCCCGCAGACCACCTGCCGGGTGCCGCCGGTCCGCGCCGTCGGCTCCAGGATCTGCAGGGTGTGGTCGTGGCCGGAGAGGATCAGATCGGCCCGCCCGCACACCACCTTCTCGTACATGTCCTTGAGGTGGACGCCGCTGGTGTAGTTCCCGATCTCGAACCCGTCGTACGAACCGGCGCTGCCGTGCTTGCCGTTGTTGAGGTACGGGTGGTGGCCGATGACGACCTTCCAGCGGGCCCGCGACGCCTTCAACGCACGGTCCAGCCAGCTCCGCTGCTCGCGCATGTACGGCCCGTCCCAGTGGTAGTACGGGTCGAGCTGGGCGACATAGGACGACCAGGGGATGGTGTCGATGGCGAAGAACTCCACCAGCGGGTCGGCCGCCGGCAGCGGGACGCTGTAGTAGCGGTTGGGCATGTACCAGCGCTTGGAGGTCTTGGCGTACGCGACCTCGCGGTCACCGCGCGAGGGGTCGCCGCCGCTGCCGGGTATCAGCCCCGAGCAGTCGTGGTTGCCCAGCACCATCAGCCAGGGCACGTCGATGCCGTTGTTGGGCCTTTCGAACTTGTCCTGGAACTCGGAGTCGTCGGCGGACTCGGGGCCGTTCTCGTAGATGTTGTCGCCGAGGCCGACCGCGAGCCCGATGCCCTCGGCCCGGCAGACATCCCGCGCCGCGGCCGCCACCGCGTACTGCGCCTCGTCCCCCGTGCCGGCGTCACCGGTCACGAGGACGGCGAACTCGCCCTTGCCGTTGGGGTGCTCGGGGAACGGAAAGGCCCCCGGGGTGCCCGGGCGGGTCGCGGCCGAGGCGGGGGACTGCGCCTGCGAGGGCAGCACCGCCAGCGCCGCGCCGGCCATCGCGCCGCCCAGCAGCGTCCGCCGGTTCACCCACTGCGGAACGCGCCCCGTCGTGGGCATCGGGGGCGCCCCGGCCGCCGCGTCCGAGCCGGCCCGCAGCCACTCCCGCTCGGTCATGTCCGCCTGCGGCGGGATCAGTTCATCGTCACACATGGCTGGATTTCTCTCACGGTCGCCAGGGGAGATGGTGACGAAAAGATGAAGCGCAAGTGGACGTATGGCGATCAGCGGTGGCGGGGCTACGCGTCGGTAACTACGCGTCTCCGGGCGGCATCAGGGCGTGAGAAAAGCGGACGGAGGGCTGGCGTTCCGGCCGCCGCCGGGCCGGCGTTCAGTGGTTCGCCAGGCGGCGCAGAGTGCGGCCGAGACGGCGGATGTACAGCCGCTGGAAGACCAGGACCAGGGGGCCCGCGAGACGGGTGACGGGTCGGGCCGGGCGGCTGAAGGCGGTCACGGTGAACCACACCGAGCCGTCCGCGCGCAGCTCGGCCAGGAACGCCTCCTCGCCGCACTCGGGGTGCCCGTCGCGCGTCCCGTAGGCGAAGCCGATGCGGTCCTCGTCGGCCACCGTCCACACCACGCGGCACGGAGCCCGCAGCCGCAGCGGGCCGACGCCCAACGAGACCTCGACGGCGACCCCCGGTGCGGCCTGCGGGGCATCGGCGCGGACGCCGGTGCCCGCCGCGCGGTGCATCCGGAAGGTGGTGATCGCCTCGCCCGCCGCGGCCAGCACCTCGCGCCCGCGGCCGACCGGCAGCTCCTCGTGGAGATGGTGGTAGCCGGCCGGCAGCGGGGTGCGCCGGGTGCCGCCCGCCTCGGGGTACGTCAGATCGCTCATGAGGCGCATGGTGTCACCCCGGGTACGCCGTGATCCTTTGGGACCGGCGGTACCGCCTAGGCCCGGTCCGGCTCCCCGTGGCGCCCCGCGCCCGCCGCGAAGCGC
This sequence comes from Streptomyces sirii, assembly GCF_045690365.1. Classification (NCBI taxonomy): domain Bacteria; kingdom Bacillati; phylum Actinomycetota; class Actinomycetes; order Kitasatosporales; family Streptomycetaceae; genus Streptomyces; species Streptomyces sirii. Next base: position 7,631,786 of record NZ_CP147982.1, read on the forward strand.
GCCGCACCCGTCATCGCCTCGGCCAGCACCGTCTGCCCGTAACGGAGTTCCGCGGCCAGTGCGGTCGCTTCGTCGTGGCCCTCCTGGTCCAGCAGGGCGGCCCGGTCGCTGCGCAGACACGCCTGCGGGAAGCGGGCGATCTCCGCCGCCAGCAACTCGGCCTCCGCGCGCGCCGTGCCGGTCGGCACCACCCGGTGGACCAGCCCGATGTCCAGCGCCTCCGCCGCCGGGACCGGGCGCCCCGTCAGGACCAGGTCCATCGCCCGGCTCGCGCCGATCAGCCGCGGCAGCCGCACCGTACCGCCGTCGATCAGCGGCACCCCCCACCGCCGGCAGAACACCCCGAGGACCGCGTCCTCCTCCGCGACCCGCAGATCGCACCACAGCGCCAGCTCCAGCCCGCCGGCCACCGCATGGCCGGCCAGCGCCGCGATCACCGGCTTGCCCAGCCGCATCCGGGTCGGCCCCATCGGGCCGTCGCCGTCCGGCGCGACGCGGTTGCCGCGCTCGGTGCCCATCGCCTTGAGGTCGGCGCCGGAGCAGAACGTCCCGCCCTCGCCCCACAGCACGGCCACCCGCGCCGTGTCGTCCTCGTCGAACTCCCGGAAGGCGTCGGCCAGTTGGCGTGCCGTCGGGCCGTCCACCGCGTTGCGGGACGCGGGCCGGGACAGCACCACCGTCGTCACCGGCCCGGCCCGCTCGATCCGTATGGACATCACGCGCCCCCGGCCGTGTCCGGCGCCGGCGGCCGGACGCGCTCCAGGATCGCGGTCAGATCGACCCCGGCCGGCAGGGTGCCGTACGCGTTGCCCCACTCCCCGTCGAGCCGGGAGGCGCAGAACGCGTCGGCGAGCGCCGGGTGGCTGTACCGCACCAGCAGCGAGGCCTGCAGCACCAGCGCCATCCGCTCCGCCAGCGACCGCGCCATCAGCTGCGCGCGCTCCGGAGAGGCCAAGCCGCCGAGCATCTTGCGGACCCCGGCCACCGCCGCGTCCAGCCGCCGATCGGCGCCCGCGGCCGTCTCCACCTCGGCGAAGAAGGCGTCGAGCGCGGCCGGTTCCTTCCCCAGCGCCCGCAGCACATCGAGCGCGGCGACGTTGCCCGAGCCCTCCCAGATCGACAGCAGGGGCGCCTCCCGATACAGCCGCGGCATGCCCGAGTCCTCGACATAGCCGTTGCCGCCCAGGCACTCCAGCGCCTCCGCCGCATGGCCGCTGCCCCGCTTGCACACCCAGTACTTGCCGGCCGCCAGCGCCAGCCGGCGCAGCGCCGACTCCCCGGCGTCCCCGGCCTGCGAGCGGTCCACCGCCGCGGCCAGCCGCATGCCCAACAGCGTCGCCGCCTCCGACTCGACCGCCAGATCCGCCAGCACCGAGCGCATCAGCGGCTGCCGGTCCAACTCCCGTCCGAACGCCCGTCGATGAGCCGTGTGGTGCAGCGCCTGCCGCAGGCCCGCCCGCATCCCGGCCGCCGACCCCAGCACGCAGTCCAGCCGGGTCATGTTCACCATCTCGACGATGGTGCGCACCCCGCGGCCCGGCTCACCGACCGGCCAGGCCATCGCCTCGTGGTACTCGATCTCGGAGGACGCGTTGGAGCGGTTGCCCAGCTTGTCCTTGAGGCGCATCAGCCGCATCCCGTTGAGCGTGCCGTCCGGCAACACCCGCGGCAGCAGGAAGCAGCTCAGCCCCTCCTCGGTCTGCGCCAGCGCCAGGAACACATCGCTCATCGGGGCGGAGGTGAACCACTTGTGGCCGGTGATGCGGTAGGTGCCGTCGCCGGCCGGCACCGCACGCGTGGTGTTGGCCCGTACGTCGGAGCCGCCCTGCTTCTCCGTCATCGACATGCCCGCGATCAGCCCCGACTTGGTCAGCGGCGCCCGCAGCCCGAAGTCGTAGGAACGGGACGCCAGCAGCGGCTCGTACTGCGCGGCCAGGTCAGGTGCGGCGCGCAGTGCGGGGACGGCGGCGTACGTCATCGAGACGGGGCAGCCGTGGCCCGGCTCGGCCTGCGACCAGACGTAGAACTTCGCGGCGCGCACCAGATGTGCCCCGGCGCGGTCGTCGGTCCACGGCGACGCGTGCAGACCGTGCTCCACCGCGACGGTCATCAGCTGATGCCAGGCCGGATGGAACTCCACCTCGTCGACGCGGTGCCCGAAGCGGTCGTGGGTGTGCAGCCGGGGCGACTGCTGCTCCGCCCAGCGGGCCTGGTCCTGCACCGCCGCCGAACCGGCCAGCGCGCCGAGCTCGGCCACCTCCGGCGCGCCCCACTCGGCGCCGTCCCGGCGCAGCGCCTCCAGTAGAGCCGGCTCGTCCGCCGTGCTGAACCCGGTCAGCGGCGGAGCCTGGTTCACGACTTCATGGGTGACGGTCATGGCATTGACGTTACAGAAATCGAACAGCCGTGGGAAGATCGTAAGGCTTCCCGCGGCCCACGCCCTAGAATTCGCTGCACATATGAACGACCCCGGCACCCACGACGACCCCGACGGCACCGCCGCGCTCGCGCTGCGGCCCCTCACCGCGCGCTCCATCGTGCTGAGCACCCTGCTCGGCCACCATCCGCCGAAGCTGCCCGCCCGCGCCCTGGTGCGGGTCGGTGAACTCTTCGGCATCGCCGAGGGCACCGTCCGGGTCGCGCTCTCGCGCATGGTGGCCGCCGGCGACCTGCGGCAGACCGACGGCTCCTACGAGCTGACCGCCCGCCTGCTGGCGCGCCAGACCCGTCAGGACGAGAGCCGCTCACCCAGGACCCGGCCCTGGCGCGGGGACTGGGAGATCGCCGTCGTCACGACCCCGGAGGGTCGGCCCGCCGCCGAGCGCACCGCACTGCGCCAGGCGATGGCGGCGCTGCGGCTGGCCGAACTCCGCGAGGGCAGCTGGCTGCGCCCCGCCAACCTCGACCGGCCCCGCCCGCCCGTCGTGACCGAGCAGTGCACCTGGCTCAGCGGCACTCCGGACGACGATCCCTTCGTGCTCGCCGCCCGCCTGTGGGACCTGGACGGCTGGGCGGCGCGGGCCGGCGCCCTGATGTCCGCCCTGGACCGCGCCGAGTCGCCCGCCGGGCGCTTCACGGTCGCGGCGGCCGCCCTGCGCCATCTCCTCGCCGATCCGCTCCTGCCGGACGCGCTGCTGCCGCGCGACTGGCCGGGCGACCGGCTCCGCGCCCGCTACGACGGCTTCGAGCGGGAGCTGAGCGACCTGCTGCGGCAGTACCTGGCCGGCTGAGCCGCGCCCGGCGCCCTGACCGGTGCTCACCGGCCGACCCCGCGGGGCCGTTGGCGCGGTGCCTCAGCCGGCCCGGCCCGTTCGGCTCACCGCGCCAGCACACACACCGGGATCGGCGCCGCGAACGGCTCCCCCGCGCTCTTGAGCGCCCCGGCCCGCCCGTCCACCGAGAACACCGTCACCGAACCGGACTTCTGGTTCGCCGCGAACAGCCAGCGCTCATCCGGCGAGAACGCGATCTGCCGGGGGAAGTCCCCGCCCACCGGCACGGTGTCCAGCAGCCGCAGCCGCGCACCGCGGGCCTCCACGGCGTAGCGGGTGAGGCTGTTGTGGCCGCGGTTGGCGAGATACGCGAAGCGGCCGTTGCGGGTGACGAGCAGCTGCGCCGGGTAACTGGTCCCCGGTCCGGTCCCGGTGGACTGCGGCGCACCGGGCGTCAGCCGCCCGCTGATGCGCTCGTAGCCGCAGACCACGACCGTGTTGTCGACCTCGTTCGCCAGATACGCGAAGTCGCCGGAGGGGTGGAAGGTCAGATGGCGGGGGCCGGCGCCGGGGCGGAGCGCCGCGTACGACACCTGGGCGAGCCGCCCGGCCGATGCGTCCAGCCGGTAGGTGTAGACGGTGTCGTTGCCGAGGTCGACGGCCAGCACATGCCGGCCGTCGGGGCTGGTGATGATCTGGTGGGCGTGCGGCCCGTCCTGACCGGGGCCGGGCGGCGGGCTGGAGTGGGTGACGAGGTCGGTGCGTTCGCCCAGGGCGCCGGTGGCCCGGTCGATCGGGTGGACGGCCACGCTGCCGGAGAGGTAGTTGGCGCTGAGCAGCCAGCGTCCGCCGGGGTGCACCGACAGATGGCAGGGCCCGGCGCCGCCGGTGGACCGGGTGCCCAGCACCCGGGGCGGGCCGCCGGGAGTCAGCGCGAGGGCGGTCACCCCGCCCCGCTCCTGCTCGTCGACGGCGTAGAGGGTGCGCCCGCTCGGAGCGAGGGCGAGATAGGAGGGATCGGCGACCCCGGCCACGACGCCGGTGGTGGTGATCCGCCCGGTCGTGGTGTCGTAGGTGGCGAGTCCGATGCCGGTGCCGCCGCCGTCCTTCGAGGTGTAGGTCCCCAGATAGAGCGGACGGGAGCGGCGCGCGGGCGGGCCTGTGACGCGTTCGGCACGGGCCGGCGCGGGGGCGGTGTCCGCCGCCGTCAGCAGCCCCACCCCGGCCGCCATGGTCAGTCCCGCCGCGGCGGTCCGCAGAAACCGCCGGCGGTCCGCCCCGGCGGTTTCTGCGGACCGCGCTCCCGTACCCGCTGCTGTCATGGCAGCAGGGTGGCCCGCCGCGTCCATCCCGGGCAAGAGCCGCAACACAGGGTGCAGCATGTGCAACGCGATGGCGGAGCCTCTCCGGCGCCGGACCCCTGAGCCGCCCCTGAGGCCGCCCTGCGCCGTGCTGGAGCCGCTCCGGCCCGGATCCCGGTCCTACGACCCTGATGAGCGCGTACATCCGCATGATGACCATGAACCCCCGCGTAGCACTCCAGTCGTACGGCACAACCCATACGCGGACTGATTCGCCGGACCCCTTGCCGCTCGTAGTTTCGTGATCAAGGCACGGAAATGATCGGGAGGCCACGGATTTATGTACGGCAAGGCATTCGCCCCGGAGTACCAGGGCGAGCTGGGCTCGGCGCTGGGCGTGAACTCCTCCTACGAGGAGGTGCTGGCGAAGGCCAGCCACGCACACGACCGGGCGGACACCGCGCTGGAGCGGGCGCGGGCCGCGCTCGCGGTCGCCGAGGCCAACCGGCGCCTCGGCCGGGTGACGGAGGCCGGCGCCGCCTGGCGGGAGAGCTACCGCAGCGCCCGCACCGCCGGTGACGCGGGCGCCATGGCCTGGGCGCTGTGGAGCGGTGGCACCCTGGCCCGCCAGTGCGGCGGCCTGCCGTTGGCCCGCCGGCTGCTGACCCACGCGGTCGCCCTGGCCGACGGCAGCGGCGACCGCCTCGCCCACGGCTACTCGCTCGCCGGCCTCGCCGAGACCGGCCGCATCCAGGGCGACTACGCCGCGGTCGCCGAGCTCCACGAGCAGCTGCTCGAACAGGGCCGGGCGCACGGCGAGGCCCGGCACATGGTCTGGGCGATGTCCGGCATAGCCCAGATGCACCGCAACACCGGCGACTACGCCAAAGCCCTGGAGCTGTTCGAGGAGTCCGCCCGAATAGCCGAGGCCGGCGAGGACGCCCGCGGCCGCGCCTGGTCGCTGCGGGGGATAGCCGATGTGCTGTCCGTGCAGGGGCAGACGGACCGCGCGCTGGACCTGCTGTCCGAGGCGGAGGGCATCTGCCGTGCGATGGACCTGGCGTCGGCGCTCGCCTACAACCACAAGATGCGCGGCAACGTCCTGTACCGCGCCGGCCGTTACGAGGCCGCACGCGACATCTACACCCTCGCGCTGCAGGAGTTCAGCGAGATGCAGGAGCCGCGCGGGGTCGCGCTCTCCCGCCTCGGGCTGGCCAAGTCCCGCGCCCGCCTCGGCCGCGACCGGGAGGCGACACTGAGCGAACTGGCCGTGTTGGAGCGGGACTTCGCCCGCATCGGGCTGCGCCACGCCCGCGACATGGTCATCGCGTTCCGTGCAGAGCTGACCGCGCGACCGGCGGCAGAAACTCCCGCTCCTCGGTGCGATGCCACCACGCTCCGGTCTCCCGCAGTTCCCGCCAGGTCGTGAAGCGGTAGCGGAAGACCCGGGCCCTGATCCTGGCCGGCGGCAGATCGGGGAAGGGATTGGTGCGCAGCAGCCGCAGTGTGTCCCGGTCGTTCTCCAGCAGCCGCGCCACGAACGGTACGAACCACGCCCGCGCGTAGGCCGGTGACAGCGCGGCGAACCACATCAGCCAGTCCAGCCGCAGATGGTACGGCGCGAACTGGCGCGGCAGCCGCCCGACATCGCCCGGCTTGCCGTGGAACTCATACGCCACCCAGGTCGTGCCGGGCCCGGTCACGGCATCCGCCGTCCCCTCCACCATGATCTCCCGGCGCACCCGGGTGATCGAGCCGAAGGCGCCGTACGAGTTGACCAGATGCAGCGACTCATAGGACGTGTTCATCATCTGTTGCCGGGACAGCAGATTGCGCGCCGGCCGGTAGCTGAGCCACAGGACCCCGGCGGTGGCCAGAAGCGCCAGGACCTCGAACCACACCGGGGGTGGGGCGAGCGGGTGGGACGGCCGAGCCCACAGCGGGGCGGCGGCCGACATCGCCAGCGCGATGGTCACCCAGTTCAGCCAGGCGAAATTGCCCGAGAGCACCAGCCACAGCTGGGTGACGACCATCGCGGCGGCGGCCCATCCGGCGATCGGCTGGGGGGTGAACAGCAGGACCGGAAGGGCGAGTTGGGCGAAATGGTTGGCGGCCACCTCCACCCGGTGCAGCGGCTTGGGCAGATGGTGGAAGAACCAGCTCAGCGGCCCCGGCATCGGCTGGGTCTCGTGGTGGTAGTAGAGGCAGGTCAGATCCCGCCAGCAGCGGTCGCCGCGCATCTTGATCAGTCCGGCCCCGAACTCGACCCGGAAGAGCACCCAGCGCAGCAGCCACATGATCAGCACCGGGGGAGCGGTCTCGGCGTTGCCGAGGAACACCGCGAGCGAGCCCGCCTCCAGCAGCAGTGATTCCCAGCCGAAGCTGTACCAGGTCTGCCCGACGTTCACGATCGACAGATACATCGCCCACAGGGCGGCCCACAGCACCATCGACGCCCACAGCGGCACGGCGTCCGCGGCCCCGGCCGCCACGGCCGCCGCCAGCACCGCGCCGGACCACGACCACAGGGCGAAGAAGCGGTCCGAGTAGTGCCAGTGGAAGACCGAGGGCGCCGCGCCGAACGGCACCCGTGCCACGTACGCGGGCACCGGCAGCATGCCGCGCGCCCCGATCAGTGCCCGGAACTGCCGCACCGCCGCGAGGAACGCGACCAGGTAGAGAACCGCCAGCGTCCGCTGGAAGACGAGCCGCCCGAGCCAGTAACCGGAATCCGAGAACCATGCCACTCGCCCATGGGTAGCACCGCGGCCGCGCGGGTGGGAACACTCCCTCCGCGCGGTCACTCTCCCGCGTACGGATCGGGGCAGATGCAGCAACGGCGGGGCCATTCGAGTGAGTGATGTGCATCACATATCCCGCCCTATTTCCCTGTCACCACAGGGGGCGGAATTCCCGCCTTCCGGCGATGTGACCATCTCGCCGGAAAACGTCGAGCGCGCCGGGTGCGGCGTCGTTACTCTGAGGGGCGACGGACGACCTTTCTGGGAGACGCCAACACCAATTGGCCCGTCGCGGGAACGCCACAAACCTTGGCCGACCTCCCGGTTTGTGAACAAGGCGCCACCGCGTCGGACCGATACCTCGATGAAGGAGTGCGTGGTGGCAATGCACAAGGCTCAACACAAGCAGCCCCGCTTGAAGCGGGGCGAGCGACCAGGTCGTATCAGGGAAGTCCGTAACCTCGAAGTCTGGGATCGCTGCGCGCCGGTGCGCCTCGCCGGTTGCGATGACGACCCCGCCGAGCCGTACATCATCCGCGGCATCGACTGATCAACGGATCACTCGGGCGTCGGCCCTGCCCCTGGGGGTGTTTCCCTCCGGGTCAGGGCCGACGCCCGAGCAGGCACAGCAGCCGGGTGAGATCGTCGGCGTCCTCCGGGGCGTCCACCGCGGGAGCGAACAGCCCGGACGCGTCGAGCCCCGAGGCGTACGGCTCCACCTCGCGCAGCGCCGCCGTCGCCAGCCGGTCTGGCAGCCGCTCCTCGGCGCCGATCGCACGGGACAGGTCCCAGGCGTGCACCACCGCGTCGGCCGTCATCTGCGAGCAGTACGCGTCGGCCGGGCTGGATCCGTAGGACAGCTGGACCGTACGACTCAGCGCGCCGCGCTCCGCCAACGCCGCCACGGCGGCCACCGCCGCGCGGTCCCACGCCGCGGCCGGATCGTCGCCCAGCACATCCCCGTCGAACTCGGAGCCCACCTCCGCGATCGTGGCGCCGTCCCGCACCAGGCGGGGCACCCACAGCTGCTCTGCGGTGAGGTGGTTCACCAGATCGCGCACCGACCACTCCGAGCACGGCGTCGGGCCGTCCCACTGGTCGTCGCGGACGGCGTGCACCCGGCTGCCGAACAGCGCGAGGGCCTCGCCATGGGTCCGCAGGATCTCGTCGTCGCTCATGGTCCCCGAGGATAGGAGCGGGCACTGACAACCGCCCCCGCGGTGACCCGAACGGCCCAGCCGGGGGCGAGGGATCTCCCGTCCCTTCCGCCCGCCGGCCGGTACCGTCCGCGGCCGCGATCAGTCCGCGTAGAGCTGACTCCGCGGCACGATCTGCTGCTCCTGGCCGGGGCTGGACCACAGCAGTTTCAGATGCGCCTCGCCGGTGCGCTCCGTGTAGTCGATCCGGATGCGGTGCCGGTGCCCGGCCTTGAGGGCCACGGTCGCCTTGTCGACCCTGGCGCCGTGCGGGACCGAGCCGTCGATCACCTGCCGGCCGTCGATCCACAGCCGCACGGTGTCGTCGGAGACGGTGGTGAGGGTGTACGTCTCGTCGTAGCGCGGCTGGAGGGTGCCGGTCCAGCGGGTGGCGAAGTGATCGGCGGGGATCGTCGGGTCCGGTGAGCCGTCGAAGCGGTAGGACTTGTTCACCGTCGGGTCCACGCCGACCGCCGCGGGCGGGCCGGTGAAGGAGTCGTTCGCCCAGCTCCGCGCCGTCAGGCCGGTGCCCTCGCCGACGGGTGCCGCGGCCGGCGGCCTGATCGTGAGCCGGATGACGCCGGCGAGCGGATCGGGGGTGGCACCGGACGGGGTGAGGTCGAAGCCGTCGCCGGCGCGGGTGACCGCCACCCGCTGGGAGCTGCCGAGCACCCGGGCCGCGGTGATCTCGAAGGGGCCCTTGGCGGTGAGGTGGAGGGACCCGCCCGTCCCGGGCCAGGAGGTGACGGCGGCGTACAGCTCGTCGTCGCGCCGGGAGACCGCGCCCCAGGACGGGTCGGCGACCAGCCCGGTGTGCCCGGCCCCGTACACCGCGTCGCCCCGACCGCCGCTCCCCAGCCACCGGCCGACCTCCCGCAGCCGGTCGACGGACGGCTGCGGGATGCGCCCGAGCCTGTCGGGCCCTACGTTGAGCAGGTAGTTGCCGCCGCGGCTCGCCACGTCCAGCAGGTTGTGCACGACCGTCGCCGGCGACTTCCAGTGGGTGTCGTACTTGGCGAAGCCCCAGTGGTCGTTGAGGGTCATACAGCTCTCCCACAGCTGGCCGTCGACCGGCTCCGCGGGGATCTCCTGCTCCGGCGTGCCGAAGTCGCCGTCGACCACCTCGCGTTTGCCGACGCGGTTGTTGACGATCAGGCCGGGTTTCAGGCCGTGCAGATATGCCTGGAGGGCGGCGCCGTCCCGGCGGGACCAGCGGTTGGTGGGGTTGTCCGCGTCCCATTCGCCGTCGAACCACAAGAGCGCCGGGTCGTAATGGTCGATCAACTCCTTCAGCTGGCCGTACATCCGCTTCCTGTAGCGCGGGAAGGTCGCCGGATCGGCGAAGTCCGGGTCGTGCCAGTCCCAGATCGAATAGTAGAAACCGAGCTTGATCCCGGCGGCGTCGGCGGCCTTCTTCAGCTCGGCGAGGAGGTCGCGGTGCGGGTCGAAGGAGGAGTGGTCGCGCAGATTCCAGGTGTTCTGCTTCGTCGGCCACATCGCATAGCCGTCGTGATGCTTGGAGGTGATGACGATATAGCGCTGGCCGGCGTCCTTGGCGGCCTTGACGATCGCCTCGGCGTCGAAGGCGGACGGGTTGAAGGTGGCCGCCTGCTTTTCGTACTCCGCCTTGGGGATGGCGCACTCGCGCTGGATCCACTCCGCATTGCGGCAGACCGTGCCGTCCGGCCGGGTGTACTCGCCCTCCAGGTTCGCGTACGCGCCGAAGTGGATGAACATCCCGAAGCGGTCCTGCCGCCACCACGAGGTGCGCGACGCGGTGAACGGGTCGTCGGTCGCATGGTTGGTGCCGGGGCCGGCGGCGGGCCGCGGCGGGGGCTTCGCGGCGGCCACCGGGCCGCCGCCGGCCAGCAGCAGGGCGCCCAATGCCGCCCCGACCACCAGCCGGCGGAGTGGTCTTGTGCGGATGTGCATCGCTCGCTCCTTCGGTCGGGTGTCCACGTCCGTCGGTCCTGCGCGTGCCTCCTGTGCCCTCCCGCATGGTGCAGTCCGCGCACCCGGACCGGAAGACCCTGGACGCCATAAACATCGGAGCACCTCGCGGAAACTGCCCGAGAGTGACCGGAGTTGGCGGACAGGAAGTGCGGATACCTCGGATCTCCTGCGGCCTCAGGCACAGGTGGCCGAATGCGCGCGGTCGAGGCCCGGCGCGCCTCGGCATCCCCGCGGCACTCTGGCGACGATCCGCGATTGCCGGTTCAATGAGCGGCCTGGGCCGCACTCATGGGAGGCACCATGGAAGCCGTCGCCCCACCCGCCGTCGGCGCTCCGGCCATCCGCTGCGCGGGCGCGGAACGCGACTACCCGGCCTTCCTCGAACGGGCGGCGAGGATCGCAACCGGCCTGCGTGCGACCGGAGTCGAACCGGGTGACCGGATCGCCGTCGTCCTGCGCAACGAGCCCGCCCATCTGGAGATCACCGCCGGCGCGGCCCTGCTCGGCGCCTGTGCCGTCCCCGTCAACTGGCACTTCCGGCAGGACGAGTTGCGGCATGTGCTCACCGACAGCGGCAGCAAGGTGGTCTTCGCGCACAGCGACCTGTTGGCGGGGGTGACCGCGGTGCTCCCGGAGGGCGTACGGGTCGTCGAGGCCGCCGTTCCCGCCGGTGTCGCGGCCGCCTGCGGTTTCGCCGCGCCGCCGCCCACCGGGGCGCACCCGCTGCTGGACTCCTGGCTCGCCGGCCACCCGCCCCTGGACGCCATCGTCGCCGAGCGCCCGCCCACGGTCATCTACAGCTCCGGAACGACCGGCCGCCCCAAGGGAGTTCTGCGCGAACCGGTCGCCCCGGAGCGGCTGGAGGAGGCGGTACGGCTCTTCCTGGAGTACTTCGCCGTCGCCCCCGGCGGCCGTACGCTCATCCCGGCGCCGCTCTACCACGCGTCCCCCAGCCAGCACGCGGTCCTCGCGCTCGCGGCCGGTCTGGACATCACGCTGATGCCGCGCTTCGACGCCAAGGAGTTCCTGCGGCTGATCGAACACCACCGCATCGAGCAGGTCCAGGTCGTCCCCACGATGTTCGTACGGCTGCTCAGGCTGCCCAAGGACGTCCGCGAGCGCTACGACCTGTCCTCGCTCACCTCCGTCGTGCACGCCGCGGCCCCCTGCCCGCCGCACATCAAACACGCCATGATCGACTGGCTGGGACCGGTGCTGCGGGAGTACTACGGCGGCAGCGAGACCGGTGCCGTGACCTGGTGCGACAGCGCGGAGTGGCTGGCTCACCCCGGCACTGTCGGACGGCCCAGGGGAACCGGCGCCGTCGCGGTCCTCGGCCCGGACGGGCAGCCGCTACCGGCCGGTGCCGCCGGCGACATCTACCTCAAACCCGCCGACGCATGGCCGCAGTTCACCTACCTCGGCGACCCGGACAAGCGCGCCGCCATGGAAGCGCCGGGCCTGCCCGGGTACGTCACCATCGGGGATATCGGCCATCTCGACGAGGACGGCTACCTCTACCTCAGCGACCGCCGCAACGACCTGGTCATCTCCGGCGGCGTCAACATCTACCCCGCGGAGATCGAGGGCTGCCTGCTGTCCCTCGACGGGGTGCGCGACGCGGCCGTGTTCGGCATCCCCGACGAGGAGTTCGGCGAGGTCCTCGCCGCGCATGTGGAGATCGAACACGGTGTGACGCTCGGCGGCGGGGAGGTACGCGCCCATGTCGCCGAGCGCCTCGCCGGGTACAAGGTCCCCCGGGCGGTGGTCTTCGAGGAGCGGCTACCGCGCGACGAGTCGGGCAAGCTCTTCAAGCGACAGCTGCGCGACCCGTACTGGGCGGGCCACGACGGCGCGATCTGAGCGGCCCGGCCACTACGGTGCGCCGGTCGCCCGGCTCAGCGGCCGGCTCCGTCGAGCATCGGGTCCGGAAGGCTCAGCCGATCGGCCCGGATGACTGGGGCGATTGATCCGCATGACTTCGACGATTGGTCCGGTCCAAGTCCTTGACAGGCTTATCGCGCGTCTCGAATTATGTGCCGCCGGGGCCGAGGGGACAGGAGACGCCCATGGTCGCTGCCCAGCGACGCACCACGACCCGGGACCTGCGGCGCGGGAACCGCTCCGTACTGCTGTGGACGCTCTACTTCGACGGCCCGATGAGCCGTCAGGAACTCGGTGCGCGTACGGGGCTGAGCCTGACCACCGTCTCCACCGTCGTCGTCGAACTCCTCGGCGAGGGCCTGGTGGTGGAGGCCGGCACGGTCGACTCCGACGGCGGGCGCCCGCGGATTCTGCTGCGGGTCGATCCCGGGCGACGCCGTGTCATCGGTGTGGACGTGGGCGAGACCAGGGTGCGCGTCGGGCTGTACGACCTGACCATGAACGAACGGGCCCGTGCGGACCGGCCGTTGGAGCCCGGCCGGCACGACGCCGGCCCGGTCGTCGAGCGGATCCTCGGCGGCCTCGACGAGGTGCTCGCGGCCGCCGCCGTCGACCGTGGCGACATCCTCGGGGTCGGCGTGGCGGTCTCCGGCGTGGTCGAGCGTGCCGGGGCCGGCGAGGGCGGCGCACTGGTGCACGGGCAGACCTTCGACTGGTGCGCCGTACCGCTCGGCCGGATGCTGCGCGAGGGCACCGCGGCCCACCCGGGCACCGACCTCCCGCTGCACATCGAGAACGGCGCCAGGACGCTGGGGCAGGCCGAGATGTGGTTCGGCGCGGGGCGCGGGGCCGACCATGCGGTGATCGCGCTGATCGGCTCCGGCATCGGCGCCGCGGTCGTCGCCGACGGCGGCTTCTACCACGGTGCCACCAGCAGCGCGGGGGAGTGGGGGCACACCGTCGTCCAGGTCGGCGGGCGGCGCTGCCGGTGCGGCGCCCGCGGTTGCCTGGAGGCGTACGCCGGCGCCGAGGGGATCTTGGACCGCTACCGCCAGGCCCGCCGCGGCCGCCCGATGCCGGGCGCGGACGAGGAGTCCGCGCTGGCGGCCCTCATCGCCGCCGCGGAGGATTCGACCGCGGCCCGCCGGGTGCTGGACGAGACCGCGGTCTACCTCGGTGCCGGCATCGCCAACCTGGTCAATCTCTTCAACCCGCGCCGGATCATCCTCGGCGGCTGGGCCGGGCTGCTGCTCGGCGCCCGGCTGCTCCCGCAGATCCGTGAGGCGGTGGCCGGTCAGGCGCTACGGCATCCCGGCGAGCGCACCAGTGTCGAGCTCTGCCGGCTCGGCCCGGACGCGGTGGCGCTGGGCGCCGCGACACTGCCGGTCGAGCGGTTCCTCGCGGCCGGCGGCACCGTCGCCTGACCCGGACCGCGGAGCCGGCCGGACCGGCTCCCCCTGCCGCATCGCTCTAGGGGCAATCCGTCGCCGTGCCCGAGGCCGCGGGTCCGGCCATCACCCATCGGACCGGCCCCGGGCCTCGGGCGGAATCTCGTCCTCTCACGGGCTGCCGGCTCGCCGCCCCCGCTAAAGTCGGGTCAACAGCGCAGGTGAAGCCGCTTCCACAGGGTTCCGGGGGCAGCAGCCGCCCCGGGGGGAGGACACAGTTCGACATGAGCCGCCGTTCCCATGGGTTAATGGCCGTCTGGGCCGAGGCGCAGCGTCAGCAGCAGCGTCGTGAGGAAGCCCAGCGCCGCGCGTACGCACAGCACCGACGCGACCAGGAACGGCAGGCCAGGGACGCCGAGCGGGCGATGGCACGGATGCACCGGGAGCGGCAGGCGGCCTACCGTCAGCAGCGCGAGGCCGATGCCCGCCGGCGGACCGAGGAGCTGGACGCCCGGGTCGCCGCGCTGACCGGTCTGCTCGCCGAGGGCTGCCGCGCCCCCGCCTTCACCGCCGCCGCGCTGCTGTGCTCGGACCGGATCGAGGAGTTCGCGCCCGGCGCCCTGGCCACCCCGGTGCCGATGCCCGACCCGGCCCGCTATCAGGCACCGACCGGCGGCTGGCACGCCGGCGCCGCCCGCCGCGACCGCGCCCAGGGGGAGGCCCGCGCCCGCTACGAGCAGGACTGGTACGCCGCACAGGCCGCCGAGAGCCGGCGCCAGGCCCAGCTCGCCGCCTACCGCCAGCAGTACGACCAGTGGGCCGCCGCCACACTGGACGGGATCCGGCAACACAACGCCGGTATCGAGGAGCTGCTCTCCGGCCTGCGCGGCGGCGACGCGGAATCCGCCGTCGAGTACTTCTCCGCCGCGCTGTACGCCTCCACCGCCTGGCCGGAGGGTTTCCCCCGGCAGGTCGCCGCCGCCTACGATCCGACGGCCCGTCAGCTCGTCCTGGACTGGGAGCTGCCGGGCTACGCCGTCGTCCCGGAGAACAAGTCCGTCCGGTACATGCCCACCGCCGACCAGGAGAAGGAGACCGCACGGCCCGCCGCGCAGCGCCGGGCGCTCTACCGCGAGGTGCTGGCCCAAAGCATGCTGCTGGTCCTGCGCGACCTCTTCGCCGCCGACACCTACGGTGCGCTGGAATCGGTGGCGCTCAACGGCTTCGTCGACGCGGTGGACCCGGCCACCGGCCGTCCCGCCCAGGTGTACCTCGCGACCGTCATGGCACCCCGCCGGGCCTTCGACTCCTTCCATCTGGAGCAGGTCGGTGCCGTGGAGTGTCTGACCGACGGGCTGCGCGGACAGCTCGCCGCGCGCCCCGACCAGCTCACCGCGGTCCGGCCCGGCCGGCTGCCGGGCGACGTCGGCGGCGGAACCGCGGTCGTCTCGCACGGCACCGACGGCGAGCCGGACCTGTACGAGATGGACCCGATCGTCTTCGAGAACCTGATCGCCGAGCTGTTCCGCGCCATGGGCATGCAGGCGGTGACGACCCAGCGCTCCGGTGACGGCGGGGTCGACGTGGACGCCCTGGACCCGGACCCGATCCGCGGTGGCAAGATCGTCGTGCAGGTCAAGCGCTACCGCAACACCGTCCCGCCGACCGCCGTCCGCGACCTCTACGGCACCGTCCAGTCCGAAGGCGCCAACAAGGGCGTGCTGGTGACGACGTCCCGCTTCGGCCCAGGAGCGCACACCTTCGCCAACGGCAAGCCGCTCAGTCTCATCGCCGGCCCCGAACTCGTCGACCTCCTCGGCCGGTACGGGCTGCGCGGCCGTCTGGGCACCGCCGACGGGCCGGGCGCCACCGCCACCGACGAGACCCCGGACCACAACATCCTCGGCATGAACTGGTCCGGGCAGGTCGGCCTCGATGTCTGCGCGCTGGTGTGCAAAGGCACCACGGTCCTCAGCGACGATCACTTCGTCTTCTACAACAACCCCCGCACCCCGGACGGCTCGGTGCGGATGCTGCCCGGCTTCGCCCCCGACCGCGCCGCGATGCAGGTGCACTTCGAGGCGCTGCCGGCGGATGCCGACCGGCTGGTCCTGGTCGCGGCCATCGACCCCCGGGCCAACCCCGACGCCGATCTCGCCGGCTTCACCGACGCCCGCATCCGGCTGATGAACGCCGCGGGGGAGGAGCTGGGGCAGCTGGAGGTCTCGGACGGGCGGCGCGGCGAGACCGCGCTGGTACTCGGCTCGTTCCGCCAACGGACGGGTGACGACTGGGACTTCGTGATCGGCGGCAAGGGCTACCCCGGCGGCCTGGAGGCGCTGGTCCAGGAGTACGGCATCGAGGTCGCCTGAGAGCGGCGACGGTGGTCGTTCGACGCCGGCCGTGCGGCCGGCCGTCCGGCAGCCGGGATCTCAGCTCTGCCACAGCCGGGCGAGGACGGCGTTCACCTCGTCCGGGCGGTCGCGGTGCGGGAAGTGGTCCGCGCCGGGCACCTGGACGTGGCGCGCGCCGATCGCCTCGGCGAGGTACTCCCCGCAGGCCATCAGCGCCATGCCGGTGAACTGCCGGTAGTCGGGATGCGCGCTCTCCCAGGTGCCGTTGACGACGGACTTGGGCATGGTGGCCTTGGCCAGCGGCCCGAGCGGCAGCTCCGCGTCCCACACGGGGCGTTCACCCAGCGCCGAGCGGACCGCGCGCAGCATCCTCGGGGTCGGCTCCGGCATCGGCAGCCCGTACGGTTCGGTGGACCGCCGTAGATGCTCCTGCGGGCTCACCTCCCGGCCGGACTCCCCGAACGCCGCCCGGATCCGCACCAGCGCCGCCGCGACGGTGGGGTGCGCGGCCGCGGTGCGCAGCGCGGACGGCTCGATGAGGGTGAGCGACTGCACCGCCTCCGGGCGGGCCGAGGCGGCCAGCATCACGGCGGCAGCGCCATAGGAGTGGCCGACCAAGTGCGCACCGTTTCCCAGCAGTTCGGCGATGTCCTCGGCGTCGGTCGCATAGTCGCTGCGCTCGATGTCCGGGCTGTCGCCGAAGCCCCGCCGGTCGACGACTTCGAGGCGGAACATCCCGGCCAGCGGCCGCTGCCCCGCGAAGCACTCCGTGCCCCAGCTCATCGTCCCGTGCACCAGCACCACCCGCGGTGCACCGGGCAACGCCTCGTCCCACACCGTCACATGAACCGGTTCACCCTGCCCGCGCGGTTCGGCATTCATGGGTACCCAGCGTAGGCCGCGGCCGACGAGTCCGTGACCGGGCCGCGCAAGCCCATGGCCCAGTGCGCGCGGAAGTCCGCGACGGGGTCACAGCCCGGCCAGCTCCGCCAGCACCCGGACCTCCGCCAACTCCTCGGCGCCGCCCTCGACATCGTCGTGGTCGGCGCTCCACAGTGCGCTCTCCACGCCGCGCGCCACCGACCAGGCGAGCAGCCGTGACGGGTCCTCGCCCAGTGCCTCGGCGACCAGGGCGTAGCGCTCGCGGAGCACCGGCCGGGGAGCGGGGTGCTCGAAGGGGTCGTCGATCTGTGCCAGCAGCGGCCAGGGGTCGTACGCCGGGTCGCCGACCATCGGCTTGGCGTCGATCACCAGCCACGGCCGTCGCTGCGCCGCCAGTACGTTGCCGGGGTTGAAGTCACCGTGCACGACGACCTCGCGGGCGGCCGTCGCCGGAAGCCCGCGCAGCAGATCGGCGCCGAGCGCCACCAGCCCCGCGTCGTAGCCGGGCCGCAGCCGCCGCATCCGCTCTTCCAGGAGGTCGGCCCACTCGGCGCACACCGCGTCCAGCCGCTCCAGCCGACCGTCGGGCGGTACGGAGGTGCCCCACAGCTCCCGCAGCAGGCCCGCGGCGAGGGTGAGCCGCTCGGCGGGCGGCAACGGGGCCCGGCCCAGCTCGGTGCCGGGTGTGCAGCGCTCGATCAGCAGCGCGCCGTGCTCGCGGGACCGGCGCAGCAGCCGTACCGCGCCGTTGCCGCCCCAGGCGTCCAGCGCCGGGCCCTCGCCGTCGGCCTCGCGGTGCGGCCAGGTCACCTTGAGCACGGCGGGGGTGCCGTCCACCTGCTCGGCCGGTGCGACCCAGGAGCAGCTGCCGCCGTGGAACGGGGCGCCGAGCCGCAGCTCCCAGCGCTCTTCGAGGTCCCGGACGAGCCCCGGCAACCGCGCCAGCCAGGCCTGCCCGGACGCGGTCCGTCCCATCTGGGCGACCACCGGCAGTCCGGCGGGGAATCGGTCGTCGTCATAGGGGGTGCGCACCATCCCGGAAGCGTAACCGCGGGGCTTCCGAGGGGCCGTACGAGCGCCTGCCGGGACGCGGTGGGAGGGGTGTCCCGGCCTGAGACAGCTGCCCCCTGGCACGTCTACGGCTATGACGCCCTTCCGGCCACCTGGTGACAGCCGGGCCGTCGACGGGTGATCGTGGACCCGTCCCGACCGCCCGCCAACTCCCCCTACCGCAAGCCGATTCCACGGAGCCTTCTGCCATGAAGATCACCCTTGACGCCGACGAGCACCGCGCCGCCCGGCCGATCGCCGTCGTCGGCGCCTCGGCGGCCGGCCTCGCCGCGGCCGAGGCGCTGCGCCGCTTCGGCTGGCACGGACCGCTCACCCTCATCGGCGACGAGCCCCATCTGCCGTACGACCGGCCGCCGTTGTCCAAACAGCTGCTGCACGGCACCTGGGAACCGGCGAAGCTGCTGCTGCGCACCAAGGACCAGCTCGACGCCCTCGACCTGGACCTGCGGCTCGACACCCGCGCCACCGGGCTCGACGTGGCCGGCCGCACCCTCACTCTCGACGGGGAGGAACGGCTCGACTGCGCCGGCGTGATCATCGCGACCGGCGTCGCGGCCCGTACGCTGCCCGGCGCCGACCGCGTCGCCGGTGTGCACACCCTCCGCACCCTGGACGACGCGCTGGCGCTGCGCGACCGGCTGACCGGCGGCCACCGTCGTCTGGTCGTGGCCGGCAACGGCGTCCTGGGCTGCGAGGCCGCCGCGGTGGCCCGGGAGCTGGGGCACGAGGTCACCCTCGTCGGCCGGGAGCCGGTGCCGATGGCCGC
Source organism: Streptomyces sirii (assembly GCF_045690365.1). NCBI lineage: Bacteria > Bacillati > Actinomycetota > Actinomycetes > Kitasatosporales > Streptomycetaceae > Streptomyces > Streptomyces sirii. The sequence continues at coordinate 7,650,534 of NZ_CP147982.1, forward strand.
CGTCGTCGGCGCGGGCATCGGGGAGCTGCTCGCCGAGGAGCACCGGGCCCGCGGCGTCCGCCTGTCGACCGGGGAGGTGGCCGCGTTCGAGACCACCGGGGACGGGACGGCCGCGCGGGTCGACGGCGTCCGGCTGTCCGACGGCAGCCGCCTCCCCGCCGACCTGGTGCTGCTCGCCATCGGCTCCGAGCCCGCCGTGGGCTGGCTGGCCGACCCGGCCCTGGACACCACCGACGGGCTCGGCTGCGACGCCTACTGCGCCGCCGCACCCGGGATCTACGCCGCGGGCGACGTGGCCCGCTGGGAGCACCCCGTGCACGGCCGCCCGCTCCGCTTCGAGCACCGGATGAACGCCACCGAACAGGCCATGGCCGCCGCCCGCAACCTCGTCGCCGAACTGACCGCCGAGGGCGCCATGGCCGCCGCGGAGGGCGCGGAGCCGCAGGAACGCCGGCCGTTCGCCCCCGTGCCCTACTTCTGGTCCGACCAGTACGGCCTCAAGCTCCAGGCGTACGGCCTGACCACCGGCGCCGACGAGGTGGCGACCACCGTCCTGGACCACGACGCCCGCCGCGCCGTCGCGCTCTACGGCCGCGCCGGCCAGGCCGTCGGCGTGCTGGCCTGCGCCCTCCCACCACGTCAGATACGGGCGCTGCGCGCGGTGGTCGCCGCCCCCGCCCCCTGGGAGGAGGCGCGCGACCGGGTCCGGGCCGCCACCGCCACCGGCTGAGGCACGCGCCGGACACACCCGGCACCGCCCGACCACAGCGGACGGTGCCCGATCATGGAGCGATGACCGACTCGTACGTCCGGGTGCGCGGCGCCCGTGAGCACAACCTCCGCACCGTCGATGTGGACATCCCGAGGGACGCCCTGGTCGCGTTCACCGGGGTGTCCGGATCGGGCAAGTCCTCCCTCGCCTTCGGCACCCTCTACGCCGAGGCGCAGCGCCGCTACTTCGAGTCGGTGGCCCCCTACGCCCGGCGGCTGATCCACCAGGTCGGCGCGCCCAAGGTCGAGGACATCACCGGACTGCCGCCGGCCGTCGCGCTGGAGCAGCGGCGCTCCGCGCCCACCTCCCGCTCCTCGGTCGGTACCGTCACCACCCTCTCCAACACCCTGCGGATGCTGTTCTCCCGCGCCGGCGACTATCCGGCCGGCAGCACCGAGCGGCTCGACTCCGACGCCTTCTCGCCCAACACCGCGGCGGGCGCCTGTCCGGAGTGCCACGGCCTGGGCACCGTCCACCGGGTCACGGAGGAGTCGCTCGTCCCCGACCCGGCGCTCTCCATCCGTGACGGCGCCATCGCCGCCTGGCCCGGCGCCTGGCAGGGCAAGAACCTCCGCGACATCCTCGCCGCCCTCGGCCACGACATCGACCGGCCCTGGCGGGAGCTGCCGCGGGCCGACCGCGACTGGATCCTGTTCACCGAGGAGCAGCCCGTCGTCACCGTCCACCCGGTCCGTGAGGCGGGCCGTATCCAACGCCCCTACAAGGGCCAGTACATGAGCGCCCGACGCTATGTGCTGCACACCTTCGGCGACTCCAAGAGCGAGACGCTGCGCAAGCGCGTCCAGGGCTTCATGGTCGCCGAGCCCTGCCCGCTGTGCGCGGGGCGGCGGCTGCGCGCCGAGGCGCTGGCCGTCACCTTCGAGGGCCGGGACATCGCCGCCCTCGCGGGCCTGCCGCTGAGCGCCCTCGCCGAGCTGCTGCGCCCCACCGCCGCGGGGCCGGACGACCAGGTGGCCCCGGCGCTCGCCCGCGACCTGGTGGCCCGTATCGACGTGCTCACCGAACTCGGCCTCGGCTATCTGAGCATGGACCGGCCCGCACCCACCCTGTCCGCGGGCGAGCTGCAGCGGCTGCGGCTGGCCACCCAGCTGCGCTCCGGCCTCTTCGGCGTCGTCTACGTCCTGGACGAGCCGTCCGCCGGGCTCCACCCCGCCGACACGGAGTCCCTGCTCACCGTGCTCGGCCGGCTCAAGGAGGCCGGCAACTCGCTCTTCGTCGTCGAGCACGACATGGACGTGGTGCGGCGCGCCGACTGGATCGTGGACGTCGGCCCGCACGCCGGGGAGCACGGCGGGCAGATCCTGCACAGCGGCCCGGTCGCCGCGCTCGCCGACGTCGAGCGGTCCGCCACCCGCCGCTTCCTGTTCACCGCCGAACCGCCCCCCGAGCGCACCCCGCGCAGCCCCTCGGGCACCCTGACGCTGCGCGGCGTCACCCTGCACAACCTGCGCGCAGTGGACGCCGCCTTCCCGCTCGGCGTCTTCACCGCCGTCACCGGCGTCTCCGGATCGGGCAAGTCGACGTTGGTCACCCGGGTCCTCGCGGACGCGGTACGCGACCACCTGGGCACCGGCGAGGAGCAGCCGGGCGACGGCGGGGCGGACGGCGGCGACATCGGGCCGACGGCCCGCGCCCAGCTCGCCGGCGCCGACGGCCTGGACGCGGTCCACCGGCTGGTGCGCGTCGACCAGAAGCCCATCGGCCGTACCCCGCGCTCCAACCTCGCCACCTACACCGGGCTGTTCGACGCGGTACGCAAGGTCTTCGCCGCCACCGACGAGGCCCGTGCCCGGGGCTACACCGCCGGGCGGTTCTCCTTCAACGTCGCCTCCGGCCGCTGCGAGACCTGCCAGGGCGAGGGCTTCGTCGCCGTGGAGCTGCTCTTCCTGCCCGGTACGTACGCGCCGTGCACCGCCTGCCACGGCGCGCGCTACCACCCCGAGACGCTGGAGATCACCTACCGGGACCGCACCATCGCCGACGTCCTGGGCATGACGGTGGACGCCGCCGCCGACTTCCTCGGCGACATCCCGGCTGCCGCCCGCAGCCTGCGCACCCTCAAGGACGTCGGCCTGGGCTATCTGCGGCTGGGCCAGCCCGCGACCGAGCTGTCCGGCGGCGAGGCCCAGCGCATCAAGCTCGCCACCGAACTCCAGCGCACCCGCCGCGGCCACACCCTCTACCTCCTCGACGAGCCCACCACCGGGCTGCACCCCGCCGACACCGAGGTGCTGCTGCGCCAGCTGCACGGCCTGGTCGACGCCGGGCACACCGTCGTGGTCGTCGAGCACGACATGGGGGTGGTCGCCGGGGCCGACCACGTCATCGACCTCGGGCCCGGTGGCGGCGCGGACGGCGGCCGGATCGTCGCCACCGGAACGCCCGCCGAGGTCGCGGCGGCCCCCGGCAGCCGTACCGGCCCCTATCTGGCCCGGCGGAGGGGGCAGCCGGACGCACGTTGACGGTCCGCTAATGTACGCAGGTCAGATCACGGGCAACAGCACTGCGCAGCGCTGCGCAGGACCACGAAGGGGGCACCTCTCATGGCAGACATCAACGACGCCAGGGCGACGTTCGATCGGTACGACGCGGACGGCGACGGACAGGTCACGCCGGACGAGTTCAAGCGCGCGATGGCCGAGATGGGCGACGGGTTCGTCACCGGCCCGGTCGCCGAGGCGGTCATCAAGGCCAAGGACGCCGACCACGACGGCAAGATGTCCTTCGACGAGTTCTGGCAGGCCCTGCAGGGCTGACCCGCCCCGCAGCTCCGGCACCCCCGCCGCCGCCCCGTGCGCCGGCGGGCCGGCCGCGTGCCGCCGCCCGCCCGCCGACGCCGCCCGCTACGGCCTGCCGGCCACGGCCGCGGTGCCCACCGGCGGCGGCGCGGCATCCTCGCCGGTACCCCAGCCAGACGGCCGCACGCCCACGGTGAAGGCCAGTTCACGGCCCGAGCGCTCGCGTCGCTCCTGAGCCGCCGCCGTTCCGCCTCGAGGGCGTACAGGTCAGCGGTGTATCGCTCGCCTTCAGTGTCGGCGTCCCGGGTGGCTCCGGCGAGTCGCGCCCGCTCCACGGCGGTGTCGGTGATCCACCGGCGGACCGCTAGCAGCACGAGCAGCAGAAACGCGCACGAGAGGAGGAGTCCGCCTCCTGTCGTGCGTGCGGTGTCGTCGTGAGCGATGCCGTGGGCGAGGAGCCCAGCCCCGGTGGTGAGGGTGGCAAAGGTTGCCCCCGTTCACTGTTCAGCGGCGGCGCCCCCGCTCTGCGTGGTGCTGTTCTCGTCGGTGGCGGCGGCCTGATCCTCTTTTCTCAGCCGCTCGACGACACCGTAGAACATCTCCTTTGAGACAGCGTCAGTGTGATCCCTAGGGCGTCGGCTGCGGCCTCACCCTGCGTCCGCAGCGGCTTCGGACAGCTCGCCATGCACGTCGATACGCCACCGCTGCCCACCCGCGTCCGTGAAGAACAGCGTCGGGGGCGAGTTCTGTAGCGTTGTTACCCTGAAGCGTTGTGACCTCAACTCGCACCGGCGCCCTGGGCCCAGTAGATGAACCGGCACAGGCACCGGGTTCCCCTGCCCCGACTCGTCAAAGGTCACTGCCCCCACCGCAACGTACGCCTCGCCGAACCTCACCATGAGGTCCCGGATCGGCTCCGTCGAGCGGTTCGTCACCTGTGCCCGCCAGTGATCCACCGGCGTCACCAATTCGCCTTCAGCGTCGTAGACCTGCTGTCGCCCATCCAGCTCCGCGGCCATCACCACCTGCCGCGCCTGCGACAGCCGTCGCTCCTCAGCCGCTGCCCGCAGTTCATCCCGCTCCAGAGCCATCGTGGCCGACTGCTCTGCAATGAACTGCCGTTGCTCACCGATCTGCTCACGCTGACTCTTGATCGTCTGGAAAGCGAACCAGGCCGCACCGCCAGCGAACAACGCCCCCACCCAAGTCGGGGCATCGCCCCAATCAATCCCACCCATCCCCGAACGCTACGGTTCGAACACGGCCGCTGTCAGCACCAGGCGAGCTGCTGGCGACCGCGCAGCAAACCCCGGCTCACGCACCGAATCGGCGGCCTCTAGCCCCTTGGCGGCCGTCATTCACCGGTGGGCCGGCTTCCCGGGTAACGCTCCGCGGCCGAGCACGGAGACTTGCGCGGCCGGTAATTCGTGTCGAACGCCTTTTCTCGGTTACGGGAAGCCGTGAGTTCGCGTGAGTGTTACGGAGATTGCTGCGATGCGCCGCCCTCAAGGCGGCTCAGCATGAGCAAGAGGGCGCTGACCGCATCGTTACGATTCTGCTCCTGCGTGCCGGCTCCTGTTGGTCTGGTCACGTCTGCCTGCATGACGAAGTTCCCCTTTCGCCCCCTGAGGGTCGTGTAGTAATAATCTACCTTTTTGCCGTCTGGGTCCGAGACGTAATGACCTTCCTCTGTCACTACTTCATCGAAGCCCTTTAGTTCCGGGATCGCGACCTGGTGGACATCTTCAAACCGTTCTTTTCCTGATTTTTGCGTTTTGCATTGCCGTAGAGTTTCACGGTCCTGGCCAAGTTGGTATTGGGCGGACTCTACTGCTTTGTAGGTAGTGAATTCCGAGTTTGCGCTGACTGTCCCGTCTGACTTTGCGGTGTAGCGTGCCAGTGTGGCGAACGCATTGGTCATCGGAACGTTCGTCAAATTGCAGCTCGCGTCGGGAACATATCGATTCAAATCTCCACTTTCATATGGATCGGATTTCGTGAAACCGCTACCCCAGTCTGCTGGCTTCAGTGCCTCGCGCATCGCGAGAGCGCGAGCCACGGCAGGCGAGTCGACGCTCGGAATGTTGGCGGGAGGAGAAGTGTTGCCTGAAGGATTTCCTCCACCTCCGCCACCGCTGAAAGCAAAGGCAAGCCCGACCGCAATTACAACGACGGCCGCAGCAGTACCGATGAGTACAGGCGGAGTACGCCACCACGGGCGCCGCGTAGGTGGAGGACTGGGCGGCGGCTCCTCGTCGTGCAGGGGGCCGCTCGGCGGGCCGGGCGGGGGAGGAGGCGGTGTTTGGCTCATACGCCTCATGTACCACTGGTAACGGAGCTGCCGTGCCGTGGAGCGCCGTTTCACCCGACTGACCGGCGAAACCGACCGCTCAAGGCCGCCCGGCTTCAGGGGGTCGCCCCAGAACTGGTTTCCGCGGCATGCGCTTGAGGGAGAAGAGTTGGTTATCGGCGCCGCACGTACTCGTGGGCGCATCAATCATCCGAGCTGCTGGCGCTCCTCGGGTCCCGTATGTCCCGTCCTCGGAGCAGCGCCCGGGATCTTGGGGTCGGACAGGTACGCGTCAAGGGGTGCCGCAGTGTGCGGGGCGGCGTTCCGTCTCGGCTGTTTGGCGCTGACACGTCAAAAATCATGAGGTGTCTGTCTTGCCGTCTTCGAGGGGGCATGCCTCAATGGGCAGCGATTCAGGTTCGCTGACCCTCCATCAGATCTGCCTCCGGCAGACCTGGAGCGGTCGGTCGGCACGGGCTCCATCCGGGCCCCGCGTGACCGCCTGCCATCCCCTCACACACCCCTCGACGGCCGGCGTCTCGAACCTGCCACCCCCCTCACGAAGGCGGTACCCCATGAGGCACGTCAGATCCGGCAAGCTCGGCATCGGTACGGCGTTAGGCGTCGCCGTCGCCGCCGCGGGCACGCTCGCGATGGCACCGGCCGCGACCGCGGTGACCCCCGACACCGCCACCCTCTCGTTCGACTGCGGCTCCTACGGCTCCGGTACGGCGACGCTGACCGCCACTCAGGACGGCACGGCCGCCACCATCAGCCTGTCCACCTCGGCCATCAAATCGCCGATAGACATCGGGGCGAACTCGGTCACGTCCACGCTGACGCTCACCAAGAACGGCTCGGAGACGACGGAGTTCAGCGGTAGCTCCAACCCGGCCATCCCGGCCGGCAGCGAGGTCTCCACCGGACCGCTCAGCGGCACGGTCGCCGCGGGCGACAGCTTGGAGGGCAAGTCCCTCAAGGTCGTGGTGCTGGGGATCACGGCCACCTGCAACGCCACCTCGGCGCAGTCCCCGGGACCGTTCGTCTTCTGATCCCGCTCGGCCCGTCCGATCCCGAGCGACCGGTCCGATCCCGCACGGCCCGTCGGTCTGTCGGCCCGACGGCAGGGGGACCGGCGGGGCCTGCCGCCCCGCCGGTCCTCCGCCTCACCGGATCCGAGCCACCGTCACCGCCGGCTCAGGCCGGCCCGCCGGCCCCCTCGCCGCCGGAGCTCTCGCTGCTCTCCCGGGCCAGGTTCGAGCGCTTGTAGGAGTACGCGAAGTAGACGACGAGGCCGATCAGGAACCACACCGCGAAGCGCACCCAGGTCTGCCACGCCAGGAACGTGATCAGCCAGATCGAGAAGCACACGCCGATCGCGGGCACCACCGGCATCCCGGGCGTACGGAAGGTGCGCGGCAGGTCGGGGCGCCTGTAGCGGAGCACGATCACCGCGACGCAGACCACCACGAACGCGAGCAGGATGCCGATGTTCGTCAGCTCGGCGGCCTCGCCGATCGGCAGGAAGCCCGCGATGAGGGCGGAGGCGAAGCCGACGATCCAGGTCACCCTGGTCGGTACGTGGTGCTTGGGGCTGGTCTTGGCGAACCACTTCGGCAGCAGGCCGTCCCGGCTCATCGAGAACCAGACCCGGGTCACCCCGAGCATGAAGGTGAACATGACGGTCAGGATGCCGATGATCGCGCCGACCGCGATGACGTCCGCCAGGCCGGTCAGCCCCACCGCCTTGAACGCCGACGAGAAGCCGCTCTCCGGGTCGATGGACTTGTAGTCCTGCATACCCGTCAGCACCAGGCAGGCCAGTACGTACAGCACCATCGAGATCACCAGCGAGTACATGATGGCCTTGGGCATATGGCGCTGGGCGTCCTTGGACTCCTCGGCCGCGGTGCTCATGGCGTCATAGCCGAACACCGCGAAGAAGACGGTGGCCGCTCCGGTGAACGCGCCACTCACGCCGAAGGGGAAGAAGGGGTGGTAGTTCGCGGTGTCGATGTGGAAGAAGCCGACGACGATGACCACCACGACCACCAGGACCTTCAGGCCCACCACGATCGTCTCGAAGCGCGCGGCGTTCTTGATGCCCAGGGTCAGCAGATAGGCGATCAGAAGGCAGAGCACCGCCGCGAAGAGGTCGACGCGGTGGCCCGGCCCCGTCCCGGGCGCGCCCAGCATCCAGGCGGGCAGGTCCAGGCCCAGCTCCCCCAGTAGGAAGCCGAAGTAGCCCGAGATGCCGATGGCGACCACCGCCACGATCGCGGTGTATTCGAGCAGCAGGTCCCAGCCGATGAACCAGCCGGCCAGCTCTCCGAGGACGGCGTAGCCGTAGGTGTAGGCCGAGCCCGCCTTCGGGATCAGCCCGGCGAATTCGGCGTAGGAGAAGGCGGCGGCGGCGCTCGCGACGCCCGCGATGAGAAAGGAGATCAGGACCGCGGGCCCGGCTTTTCCGTTCGCGACGGTGCCGGCCAGGGTGAAGATACCCGCGCCGATGATGCCGCCTACGCCGATGGCGGTCAGCTGCCACAGGCCGAGTGCCCGGGTGAGCTGCTGGCTCGCGGTGCCTTCCGGCTCTTCGATGTGTTCGATCGGTTTGCGGCGCCAAACGCCCTGTCCCGCGCGCAGCCCCATGCGTCAACCCTCCGTAGGATCGCTCCGTCGTGGTCCGACGGCGGATCATCATGGACCCTCGCGGGCGCCTACGGAAGGCGACTCCCTAGTACTGATGGGGACTCGCCGGGATCCATACACGTGAGGGGTGTCCATAGGGCGGCACGTCGGGGCGCGGGCCGGGCGTCGTGCCTGCGGGTATGCCGAGTGGGCGGCGGCGTTCGATACGGGCGGCCGGGTCTGCCCGCCGCCCTGGGCTCACTCCGAGTCCTCCAGCCGGAACCCGACCTTCAGACCGACCTGGTAGTGGTCGATCTCGCCGTCGACGAGATGCCCGCGGACCTGGGTGATCTCGAACCAGTCGAGGTTGCGCAAGGTCTGCGAGGCGCGCTTGATGCCATTGCGGATCGCGGCGTCCACGCTCTGCTGGGACGTCCCCACGATCTCGGTCACGCGATACGTGCGGTCGGTCACGGTGGTCTCCCTCGGCCGGGGCGGCGCTCCGCCCGTCCACCTCCCACCGTGCCTCAGCGCGGCCCGCCCCACCAGCGGAGCGGCCGGGCCACCGCACCGGGCCTACGGGACGACGGTGACCGGCCAGCGTCCGGCCTTGACCAGGCGGACCGCGACCGAGCCCATGATGCGGTGCCCGGCCGACTCCGAGGCGCCGACCACCACCGCGTCGGCCTTGAGCTCGTCGGCCATCTGCACCATGCCGTTGTACGGGTCGCCGCGCAGGGTGTGGAACTCCCAGCGCACGTCGTATATCCCCTGCAGCCGCTCGGTCGCCCGGCGGATCTCCGCCATCAGCTCCTCGGCCACCTCGTTCGTCGCGTCCACCACCGGCGCGCCCATCGCCGCACCGGCCGGCAGCACCGGCTGGACATAGACCAGGACGAGCTTGGAGCCTTGGCGCCGGGCCAGTCCGGCCGCGTACGCGGCGGCGCGCCACGACGAGTCGGAGCCGTCGATACCGACGACGATCACCTTCGGGCCGTCCGTTCCGCGCTCGAAGCGCGCGGCTGCGTTGTCCTCCACAGCAGCGAGGTTATCCGCACATGCGTGCTGGCGGGGCCCTGGCCCCGGGACCGCGGTGCGCGGTGTCCCGGGTTCGCGCGCCTGGGCCCGTACGCCCTACGGGTCAGGCGGGCGCCGGCGGCCAGCTGTCCGCCGCCAGCACGCCCAGCACATACGCCCTGGCGACCAGCGCGGTGCGGCCCTGGACGCGCCAGCGCCGGGACAGCCGGGTGAGGTGGTAGTTCACCCCGTCGACCGTCAGTCCCAGCGCGGTGCCGATCGACGCGGTGGTCGCGCCGCCGGCGGCCAGTGCCAGGATCCGGGCCTCCACCGGGCTCGCCGTACCGCGCGGTTCCGGCGGCGGGGCCGTCTCGCGGACCCGTAGCAGGGCCAGCAGCGCGGGCGGCTTCTCGGAGGGGTCGCCGACCGGATCCACCGTCAGCTCCCCCTCCCGCTCGGCCCCGTCGGCCCCGGCCCGCCAGTGCACCTCGACCGGGTAGCGCGAGCGGTGGCCCAGCCGTACGGCCTCCTCGATCCGCCGCAGCTGTTCCGCCGCCCGGGGCTTGAACAGATCCAGCAGGTTGCGGCCCCGCAGCTGGCCGGGCGCCACACCCCACTGGCCGGCCATCGCCGGATTCGCGATCAGCACCTCGCCGTCCGCCCGGCACACCGCGGTCGGCGTGGGGATACGGTCCAGCAGGATCAGGAAGTAGTTGCGCCAGGGGCCGCCCGTGTTCGGCTCGGCGTGGTCGGCGACAGGGCCGCGCGCACAGGGCCGTTTGTCCCCGGCGGGCGCTTCCGCCCCCGGCATGTCGTCGGCAGTCCCCTCGTCCATTGCCCCTTCTCAGGTCCGCGCGCAAGAGCGAGCAGCGAAAAACCACTGCACAATCATGCAGTTGCCGAGGCGCGAGCGGCACGCCGGGACCCTCACGCTGGAGGTATGACCGACACCATCGCGCTCCACCGTGACGAACGCGTCGCAGACGACGGCGTTCCGGTCGCCGACATCACGGCGGCCGGCATCACCAAGACGCCCATCCAGCAGGCCATGGACCTGGCCCGGATCCACGGCCCCGTCTTCCGGCGCAAGCTCGGCGACCGCGAGACGCTCTTCGTGACCTCGCTCGACCTGGTCACCGAGGTCGCCGACGAGACCCGCTTCGCCAAGGGCGTGTCCCTCATCCTGGAGAACGTCAGGGAGTTCGCCGGTGACGGTCTGTTCACCGCCTACAACGACGAGCCCAACTGGGCCAAGGCCCACGAGGTCCTGATGCCCGCCTTCGCGCTCGGCTCCATGCGGACCTACCACCCGGCCATGCTCAAGGTCGCCCGCCGGGTCATGGCCGCCTGGGACCGGCGGGTGGCCGACGGCACGCCCGTCGAGGTCGCCGAGGACATGACCCGGATGACGCTGGACACCATCGGACTCGCCGGTTTCGGTTTCGACTTCGCATCGTTCACCCGCGGCGAGGGCGCCCACCCGTTCGTCGAGGCGATGGTGCGCTGCCTGGAGTGGAGCGGAAAGAAGTTCGCCCGCGACCCGGACGCCGACCACTCGGCCGAGGACGCGGCGTTCCGGGCCGATGCGGACTACCTCGCCTCCGTCGTCGACGAGGTCATCGCCGCCCGTACGGCGAGCGGAGTCAGCGGCGACGAGGACCTGCTGGGCCTGATGCTGGGCTCCCGGGACCAGGGCGACGAGGCGGAGCCGGGCGGCCCCCGCCTCGACCTCGCCAACATCCGCAATCAGGTCATCACCTTCCTGATCGCCGGTCACGAGACCACCTCGGGCGCGCTCTCCTTCGCCCTCTACCACCTGCTGAAGGACCCGCTCGCGCTGCGCATGGTCCAGCGCGAGGCCGACGAACTCTTCGGCGACCAGGCCGACCCCGACCCCTCCTTCGAGGACATCGGCCGGCTGCCGTTCACCCGGCAGGTCCTCAACGAGGCGCTGCGGCTGTGGCCGACCGCCGCCGCCTTCACCCGCCAGGCCGCCGAGGACACCCTGCTCGGCGGGCGCCACCCGCTCAAGGCCGGTGACCTGGTCACCGTGCTCACCCCGATGCTGCACCGCGATCCGGCCTGGGGCGACAACCCCGAGCTGTTCGACCCCTTCCGCTTCAGCCCGGAAGCCGAGGCGGCCCGTTCGCCGCACGCCTACAAGCCGTTCGGGACCGGTGAACGCGCCTGTATCGGGCGGCAGTTCGCGCTGCACGAGGCGACCATGCTGCTCGCCCTGCTGGCGCACCGCTACCGGCTGATCGACCACCGCGACTACCGGCTGCGCGTCAAGGAGACACTGACGCTCAAGCCGGAGGGGTTCACCCTCACCCTGGCCGCCCGCACCCCCGTCGACCGTGCCGCGCTGCGCACCGCACTGGGTGGGCTCCCCGGACTCTCCGGCGGCGCCGCCGGCAGCGCGGGCGACCCGGCGGCCGACGAGGGCTTGCCGACCCGAGTCCCGCAGGGCACCGGGCTGCTGCTGTTGCACGGCAGCAACTACGGAACCTGCCGCGAGTTCGCCGAGCGGCTCGGCGACGAGGCCACCGGCCTGGGCTTCACCGCCGAGGTGGCGCCGCTGGACGCGCACGCCGGCGGGCTGCCCACCGACCGGCCCGTCGTCATCGTGGCAGCCTCCTACAACGGCCAGCCCACCGACGACGCGGTCGCCTTCGTCCGCTGGCTGAACAACGCGCCCGACGGCGCGGCCGCGGACGTCCCGTTCGCCGTCCTCGGCGTGGGCGACCGCAACTGGGCCGCCACCTACCAGCACATACCGACCCTGATCGACGACCGGCTCGACGCGCTCGGCGGCCACCGGCTGCTGCCGCGCGCCGAGGCCGACGCCTCCGGCGATCTGAGCGGCACCGTCCAGGAGTTCACCAAGGCACTGCGGACCCACCTCCTGGCCCGGTACGGCGACCCGGCCAGCGTCGGCGCGAGCACACCGGCCGCCGAGGACACCGGCTACACGGTCACCGAGATCACCGGCGGTCCGCTCGACGCGCTCGCCGCCCGGCACGACCTCACCCCGATGACCGTCACCGAGGCCCACGACCTGACCGCGCAGGACTGGCCGCGGCCCAAGCGCTTCCTGCGGCTCGCGCTGCCGGACGGCGTGGAGTACCGCACCGCCGACCACCTCGCGGTGCTGCCGGCCAATGCCCCCGAGGCCGTCGAACGGGCGGCCCGGGCCCTGGGCGTCGACCTCGACACCGTCCTCGCGCTGCACGCCGGCAACCGCCCCGGCCGCGACACCCTGCCCTTGGACCGGCCGGTGTCGGTACGCCAACTCCTCACCCACCAGCTGGAGTTGGGGATGCGGCCGACTCCCGGGCAGGTCGCGGTGCTCGCCGCGCACAACCCCTGTCCGCCCGAGCGACACGCTCTGGAAGCCCTCGCCGAGGACGATCCGCGGACCCTGATCGAGCTGGTCGAGGCGCACCCGGCGCTGCGCGGGGCACTGCCCTGGCCGACGCTCCTGGAGCTGCTGCCGCCGCTGCGCACCCGGCACTACTCCGTGTCGTCCTCGCCCGCCACCGACCCCCGGCACGCCGATCTGATGGTCTCGCTGCTGCCCGGTGGCACCGGCTCGTCCTATCTGCACACCCTGCGGCCCGGCGACACCGTCCTGGCCCGTGTCCAGCCCTGCCGGGAGGCCTTCCGTCTCGACCCGGCCGATGACACCCCCGTCATCCTGGTCGCCGCCGGCACCGGCCTGGCGCCCTTCCGCGGCGCCGTCGCCGACCGCGTCGCCGCGGGCCGGCAGGGGCCCGCCCGGCTCTACTTCGGCTGCGACGACCCCACCGCGGACTTCCTGCACGCCGCGGAGTTCGCCGCCGCCGAGGCAGCCGGGGCGATCTCCGTACGCCCGGTCTTCAGCGCCCGCCCCGAGCACGGCCACCGCTTCGTACAGCACCGCATCGCCGCCGAGGGCACCGAGGTGTGGGAGCTGCTGCGGGCCGGTGCGCGGGTGTACGTCTGCGGCGACGGCAGCCGGATGGCGCCCGGCGTACGGACCGCCTTCCGCGAGCTGCACGGCGCCCACACCGGCGCCTCCCCGCAGGAGTCCGAGGCCTGGCTGCGCGAACTGACCGCCTCCGGCCGCTACATCGAGGATGTGTACGCGGGCGGCTGAGGGCCGGTCCGCCGCCCGCGCTTGCCACCGCCCCCTCTCCTCCTTCGGGGGAGGGGGCGGGGCAAGCAGGCGGACTGGATCTTCCGGCCCGCTGGGGTCAGGGTGGGAGGGTGCGGCCAACAGGGGCCGCACCGTTCGTCGGCCATGACCCGGCCGGCGGCCCGACTGGGGGGACACCGGCATGACCAAAGCCCTGATCATCGGAGGCGGCATCGCGGGGGCGGTGACCGCGATGGCCCTGCACAAGGCGGGCATCGACTCGGAGATATTCGAGGCGTACCCGACCGGCGCCGACGATGTCGGCGCCTTTCTCGTGGTCTTCGCCAACGGCCTGGAGGCGCTGCGGGTGATCGACGCCCACGGCCCGGTCGTCGAGAACTCCTTCCCGGCGCAGCGGGTGGAGTTCGTCGGCAACGACGGCGCACGGCTGGGGGAGCGCCCCATCGCCGGCACCGAACAGGGCACCGACCTCGGCCCGCGCACCCTCAGGCGGGCCACCCTCTACCAGGTGCTGCACGCCGAGGCGGCGCGCCGCGGGATCGCCGTACGGCACGGGAAGCGGCTGGTCGGCGCCGAGACCGTGGACGGCGCGGACGGCCGGCGGGTGGTCGCGTCCTTCGCCGACGGCAGCCGCGCCGAGGGCGATCTGCTGATCGGCGCGGACGGACTGCACTCCGTCACCCGCACCCTCATCGACCCGGCCGCGCCGCAGCCGCGCCACACCGGTCAGAACACCGTCTGCGGCTACACCCGCGACGCCGAGGTCCCGCTCGCACCGGACACCTACACCATGATCTTCGGCAAGCGGGCCTTCTTCGGCTGTACCCGCGCCCCGGACGGCGAGGTCTGGTGGTTCGCCAACGTGCCGGGCACCGAACTGGACCGCACCCAAGCGCCGATCACCACCCCCGAGACCTGGCGCGCCCGGGTCGCCGAGCTCTTCTCCGACGACGACACCCCGGCCGCCGCCATCGTCCGCGCCACCGGCGAGGGCATCATCGCCTCCAGCGCCTACGACATCGCCACCACCCCGACCTGGTACACCGACACCATGGTCGTCCTCGGCGACGCCGCACACGCCGCCGCTCCCAACGCCGCCCAGGGCGCGTCCATGGCCATCGAGGACAGCGTGGTCCTCGCCAAGTGCCTGCGCGACCATCCCGATCCGCGCAGCGCCTTCGCCGCGTACGAGGAGCTGCGCCGGGAGCGGGTGGAGAAGGTCGTCGCCGCCAGTGCCGGGATGGCCAAACTCACCGCGTCGGGCGCCACCGGCCGTCCCGCGCGCCCGGAAGGCGCCCCCGAGCGCGGCAGCGCGGACGCCGACAACTGGCTGACGGGGTACCGGATCACGTGGTGAGGCGGGCGGCGCGGCCGTGTGCGGAGGGCCGCGCCGAGCCCGGCCCGTGGCCGGGCTCCGGCGGCCGGCGGTCGAGGCGCCCTACTCCCCGCCCCCGTGGCGTGCGCTCCGGCCCGGAAGGTGGACGACCACGAGCGCGATCCCGGCGACGGTGATGTTGCGGGCCGCCGCCTCCAGGCCGTTCCAGGTCTCCGACTGCCACATGGCGAACCACTCGCCGCCGACCGCCATGAAGCCCGCGCCGAACAGCAGCAGGATCATCAGCAGGCCGACGGTGCTGGCCCGCTGGGCGCGGGCGAGGTCGTCGCCGCCGCGCCGCAGGGCGGCGGTCCACAGGGCGGTGGCGGCGATCAGCACCAGTGCGGCGAGCGTCTCCCAGACGATGATCGCCACGTATGCGGCGTCCTGAACGGTGTGCGAGGTGACGGCCCGCCACATCAGGTCCGGATCCTTGAACGTGGTGTCCATGGCCAGGACATGGCGGACGAACTGCTGGTTGGTGCCGAAGTCGGTGATGTTGCCGAAGGCGACCAGCGCGATGTAGAGCGCGACCGTTGCGGTGAGGACTGCCGCCGCGAGCGACAGACCGGTGCGCGAGGCCTTTCCGGTCGTGGTCGGGCTGACGTCCGTTCCCGCTTCCGTTGCCGTGTGCGGCTGTGCGTTGGTGTTTGCGTCGGTCATGGGTCCTCCTGTGCTGGCTGGTGTCGGCCGGTGTCGTGCGCCGTGTGCGTCCGCCGCGCCCACCCTGTGATCCCCGCTGCCGCCAACTCCCGTACGCTGGCGCCCGATCGACCGGGCGACCGACCGGCCGAGGACTTAGGGGAAGCGGGGCTCATGAACGGGAAGCGGTGTGTGGGGACGGTGGCCGCCGCGGCGGCGGCGATGCTGGCGGTGACCGGACCGGCGAGTGCCGAGCCGGCCGCCATGACGTACGGCACCAGCACGTCCGTGGGCGTCCACAACGCCTACGACAAGGAGAAGTATCCCTACTTCGCGGACGCGCTGGACTCCGGCGCCGCGCTGCTCGAACTCGACCTCTGGTCCAACGGGCTGGGCCGGTCCTGGCGGGTCTCGCACAGCAACCCGCTCGGGAACAACAACAACTGCGAGGGCGCCGCGAACGCCTCGGAGCTGCGAACCAAGGACCGCAACCAGGACTTCGGCGGCTGCCTGGCGGATATGAAGGCCTGGCACGACGCGCACCCCGGCCACCGCCCCATCCTGGTCAAGGTCGAGATGAAGGACGGATTCAACGCCAAGGGCGGACGCGGACCGGCCGAGTTCGACGCGCTGATACGGCAGAAGCTGGGCGACGCGGTGTACGGGCCGGGCGACCTGACCGGCGGGCACGCCACGCCCGACGAGGCGGTGCGGGCCGGCGGCTGGCCCTCGCGCGCCGACCTGGCCGGAAAGTTCCTGTTCGAGCTGATACCCGGCACGCTGGAGGAGAACAACCCGCTCGACAAGCTGTGGACCGATGTCGAGTACGCCCGGCATCTGAAGGACCTCGCCGGGCAGGGCAGGCTGGCACAGGCCACGGCCTTCCCCGCGGTGCACGGGGCGGCTCCCGGCGACCCGCGCGAGCGCTACCAGGATCCGGCGCTGCGCCCCTGGTTCGTGGTCTTCGACGGCGACGCCGCGACGTACCTCAACGGCTCGATCGACACCGCCTGGTACGACACCCGCCACTACCTGCTGATCATGACCGACGCGCACAACGTCCCCCCGGCGATCGACGGCACCCGCCCGACCGAGACGGAGGCGCTGGCCCGGGTGAACCAGCTCGCCGCCGCACACGCCAGTTTCGCCACCGCCGACTGGTACCCGCTGCCGTCGGTCCTCAAGACCGTGGTGCCGCGCGGGGCCTGACGGGCGGGGTCGGGGCCGGTCCGGCGCTCGCGCGGCGGTAGAGGGCGGCGGCGTCCGCGCCGAGCCGGCTGCTGTACGAGACGAGGTCGTCGCCGCCCTCGTCGAGACCGCCGACCACCCCGATGAGCGAGCCGGTGCCGGTGGCCGGGTCGAGGTCGGTGAGCATCGGCCCGCCGCTCGTCCCGTTCGGGAACCCAGGGCAGCGGAAGCGCAGTTGGGTCGGGCCCTGGGCGTCGGCCGTGTGCCGGCAGCCGATCGGGGTGTCCCGGTCGGAGGGGTAGCCGGTCAGCAGCGCCGGGCGCCCGGCCGGCGCGTCGAACCGGATCCGCTCGGCGCCCGTCAGGTCCTCTATCCGGCCGCCGGCCCGCCCTGCTCGGCGCACCCGCAGGAACGCCACATCGTGGTCGGGGTCCCGGTCGGTGATCCAGCGCGGATCGACATGGATCCGGGTGGGCACCCACAGGCCGTACGGCGCGATCCCGTCGTGGAGGCCGGGCGCGAAGACGAGCCGGGTGCGGAAGCCGCCGTCGTGCACACAGTGCGCGGCGGTGACGACCAGATCGCCCGCGGGCGCGTGCACCACGCTCGCCGTGCAGTGGTGCGCCGGGTCGCCGTCGTCGCCGGGGGAGAAGAGCGCACCGATCGCCGGCGTGGGCGCGGCCCGGGCAGCCTGAAGCGGCCGGGACACCGGCAGCGGAGCGGCCATCCCGCCACCGCGCCGGAGCGTCACGGACGGACCCGGCCGCTCCTCGTACGCCCCGGCGAGCACGGACGCGGCGGCCTGGTCGCCGTCGGCGCGGGTGGCGAGGTACGAGCCGTTGGTGCTGTCCCCGGCGGCCAGGAACGGATCGCGCGGCGGCGTGCTCAGCGCCAGCGCCGTGCTGCCCACCACGACGGTGAGGAGACCGAGCGCCAGGGTCGCGCGCAGCGGAACGCCGGCCCGGCCCCGACCCGTGCAGGTCGACCCGCCGGGCCTTGGGCAGGCCTCGGCCGCCTCGGCCACGCCGTACGCCGGCGCGCTCGCGCGCTCGCTCGTCTCCACCAACAGCCGCCTCGCCGCATCAGCCGGGGCGTCCGCAGGACACCGGACCACCACCGGAACCAGACATTTCACTCAGTCTGATGCAGGGCGGACCGGGTTGGTTGATCACCCGGGGCGGATCACCGCGCGCGGTGGACGAGAACCGGCCGGGCGCGGCCCGTACGACGACCCTCGCGACGCCCACGTCTCCCGGCCCGGCGGCCTTGGCACGGCCGCCGGCGCCGCCGCACCGCCCCCGGCCGCCGGAACGCCGCCGACTCGCCCGTCCGGGTGACCCCGCGCCGCGGGCTCGCGCTCATCGCGTCAGCCGTGCGCCCCGTACCGCCGGGTTGTGCCGGATCAGCGTCTCCGCCAGGCCGAATTCGTTGGGGAAGTCCATCGGGACGATGCCAAGGCCCGTCCAGGAGCTGCCCTCCGAGCCCTCCAGGAGGTTCTTGACCTGCGGGTTGAGGCGGTCCGCGTTGGAGCGGGGCGGGAGCAGGGCGGCGGTGCTGACGTAGTTGACGAAGAGCTTGCCGGGCTGGGTGACCGCCTTGCGGAACTGGGCCTCGATCTTCGGGTACTTCCCGAACGGCTCGGCCATGTAGTCGTCCTGGATGTCGAACACCGAGGGGTCGGCGTAGCGGATGCCGCCGAGGCCGTCGGAGTCCGCCAACAGTACGACCCTGCCGCGGGCCCCGCCCAGCGTCGGCAGGTCGCCCTCCAGGCGGAAGAGCGAGCGGTAGCCCTTGTCGTCCAGGTAGATGCCGAAGATCCGGCGGAACTCCTCGGCGCCGACCTCCGAGTACTCCTGCTTGACGCGCATCAGGACCGTTTCGGACGGGTGCGCCCGCAAGAACGCCCGGCAGGCGTTGAGGACGTCGCCGAACATCAGCTCCTGGTAGAAGGCGCCGTGATGGATGGCGAAGACGTTGTCGATGGCCCGGCAGCGGACGTCGAGGAAGCGGATGCCGCCGGCGAGCTGGGCGTCGACGGCAGTGTTCTGGCAGGCGACCCAGGGGCCGCCGATCCGGGCACCGGAGTCATGGGTGCCGGGGATCGTCAGACGCGGCAGCGGGGTGTCGTCGGCGAGCGCCGACATCCAGTCCTGGACGGAGAGCGCGGACGGCCGGCGGCCCGCCGCCCCCGCCGTGAACCATCCGCTGCCCGCACCCGCCAGTACGCCGGCGGCCGACACCCCGGCCGCACCCCTGAGGAAATTCCGCCGATCCAGCCCCTGCCCCATGCCGCGTCCCTGCCCCTCGACTCCGTGCGCGGTGCGTCCGCCCCGTGCGAACGTGTGATCGGGGCATCGAACCACACCGGCGCCGGACATGGGACCCGGCCGGCGCGCCCGAGGGCACACCGGCCGGGAATCGACGTGCGGTCAGGCCCGGAAGGACAGCGACAGCGCGAAGCGGTCCGCGCTGTCGGTCCACCAGTTGGTCAACTCCAGCCCGGCGGTGGCCAGTTCGTCCCGCACTCGGTCCTGGCGGAACTTCGCCGAGATCTCGGTGCGGACGTCCTCGCCCGCCGCGAAGGTCACCGCGAGGTCCACTCCGGGGATCTTGACGGTCAGGTCCTTGCGGGCCCGCAGCCGCATCTCGATCCACTCCCGCTCGGCGTTCCACAGCGCGACATGGTCGAAGTCCGCCGGATCGAAGTCGCCGTCCAGCTCGCGGTTGATGACCTGCAGGACGTTCTTGTTGAAGTCGGCCGTCACGCCCTGCGGATCGTCGTACGCGGCGACCAGTGTGGCCTCGTCCTTGACCAGGTCGGTACCGAGCAGCAGGGCGTCGCCCGGGGACAGCATGGCGTGGACGGAGCGCAGGAACGCGGCGCGCTCCTCGGGGAGCAGATTGCCGATGGTGCCGCCGAGGAAGGCGAGCAGCCGCGGCGCGGGCGTGTCGGGGAGTTCGACGCCCTGCTGGAAGTCGGCGACCAGCGCGTGCACGGTCAGGCCGGGGTGTTCGACCAGCAGCGCCTCGCCCGCGGCGGCCAGCGCGGACTCGCTGACGTCGATGGGGAGGTAGGTGTGCAGACCGGTCAGCGCGCCGATCAGATGGCGGGTCTTGTCGGAGGATCCGGAGCCCAGCTCGACCAGGGTGCGGGCGTTGGTGGCCGCGGCGATGTGGTCGGCGCGGGTGAGCAGGATCTCCCGCTCGGCGCGGGTCGGGTAGTAGTCGGGCAGTCGGGTGATCTCTTCGAACAGCTCGCTGCCGCGGGCGTCGTAGAACCACTTGGGCGGCAGCTGCTTGGGGGTGTCGGACAGGCCCTGGGAGACGTCGGCGCGCAGCGCGGCCGCGGTGGCGTCGGCAGGGAGGGTGCGGGTGATGCTGAGCGGGCTCACGTGGTGGGCTCCTTGAGCGGGGTGAGGTGGACTCCGGTGCGGGTGGCGCGCAGCAGAGTGCGGTCGGGGACCTCGGTCCAGTGGGGGGAATCGTCGTACGGCTCGGCGGCGACGACCCGGCCGCCGCCGGGAATCGCCAGGTGGAACAGGGTGTCGCCCCAGGTCGTGGCGGCGATGGTGGTGCCGTCGGTCAGCAGCAGATTGAGCCGGGAGCCGGGCGCGGCCGCGGCGACGGCCGTGACGGTGTCGGCCAGCGCCTCGCCCGGCTCGTCACCGCGGGCCAGCCGGTGCCGCACCAGCGCCCACACGAACGCCGCGTCGCAGCGGGCCTGCAATCGCAGCAGCTCGGCCGGCGGCAGCTCGGCCGCCAGCGGGGCGAGGGATTCCGGCCAGCCGGTCACCGCGCCGTTGTGGCTGAAGAGGTGGCGGTCGCCGGCGAACGGCGCGGCCGCCGCCTCGGCGTCCGCACCGGCGGTGGTGGCGTCCCGTACGGCGGCCAGCAGCGCGCCGGTGCGCACCACCCGCGCCAGGTCGGGCAGCTGCTCGTCGGCCCAGATCGGCCCGGCCCGGCGGTAGCGGGCGGGCACCGGGTCGCCGGGCGCGTACCAGCCGACGCCGAACCCGTCCGCGTTGACCGTGCCGTGCCGCTGGCGGCGCGGCGCCCACGACTGCCGGTACAGGCCGTGCGGCGGCTCCAGCACGACCTGCCCGAAGGGGATCGGCGGCCCCACATAGGCGATATGACGGCACATCAGCGCTCGCCCTCCCGTGTCGCGGAGCTCATGCGTCCGCCGTCGGGCCGGCGTCCCCGGCGGTCCGGAAGCCGGCGAAGATCTGCCGCCGGACCGGCAGGTCCCAGTTGCGGAAGGTGCCCCGGCAGGCGACCGGGTCGACGGCGAACGACCCGCCGCGCAGCACCTTGTACTGGTCGCCGAAGAACACCTCGGAGTACTCGCGGTAGGGGAAGGCGGCGAAGCCCGGATACGGCAGGAAGTCGCTCGCCGTCCACTCCCACACATCGCCGATCAGCTGCCGTACGCCCAGCGGCGACTGGCCCTGCGGGTAGCTGCCGACGGGGGTGGGCCGCAGATGCCGCTGACCGAGGTTGGCGTGTGCCGGCGTGGGGTCCTCGTCCCCCCAGGGGTAGCGCATGGACCGGCCGGTCTCCGGGTCGTACCGGGCGGCCTTCTCCCATTCGGCCTCGGTGGGCAGCCGCCGGCCGGCCCAGCGCGCATAGGCGTCCGCCTCGTACCAGCTGACGTGCAGCACCGGCTCGTCCGGCGGTACGGGCTCGGTGACCCCGAATCTCCGGCGCAGCCACTGGCCGCCGTCACGCTTCCAGAACAGCGGAGCGCGCAGCTTGTGCTCCTGCACCTGCGCCCAGCCCGCCGCGGCCCACCAGCGCGGCTCGCGGTAGCCGCCGTCCTCGATGAACCGCTGGTAGGCGCCGTTGCTGACCGGTGTGGTGTCGATCAGGAAGGGCGGCACCAGCCGATGGTGCGCGGGCCGCTCGTTGTCCAGCGCCCAGGGCTCGGTGGACGTCCCCATGGCGAACGGCCCGCCGGGCACCAGGACTTCGTCGATCAGCGTCTCGCCGAGGGCAACCGGCAACGGCCCCGCCTCGCCGAGCACCGGCGCACCCGCACGGAGCTGGTGCGTGATGAGCATGGTCTCGTCGTGCTGCTGCTCATGCTGGGCGATCATGCCGAAGGCGAAGCCCGCGTCCAGCAGCGGACCGCCGTGCAGCGGGGCGGTCTCCAGGATGTCCAGCACCCGGCCGCGGACCTCGGCCACGTACTTGTGCGCCTCGTCCGGGGCCAGCAGCGGCAGGGCGGGGCGCTCGGCCCGCGGATGCTCGAAGGCGTCGTAGACGGAGTCGATGTCCGGCCGCAGGGCATCGCGGCCACCGACGGTGCGCAGCAGCCACTGCTCTTCCTGGTTGCCTATGTGCGCCAGGTCCCACACCAGCGGGGACATCAGCGGGGAGTGCTGGGCGACGAGATCGGGGGGCTCGACGCAGGTGGTCAGCAGGCGGGTGCGGTCGCGGGCGGTGCGCAGCGCCGAAGCCGCCCGTTCGCGAAGGAGCTCGGGGTCGTGGGTCACTGGCTGTCCTTCCCAAGGAGGAGAGCGCCCTCCGCGGCGTACAGGGCGTCGAGATGGTCGTCCGCGGGACAGCGTCCGCGCGCCACATAGCGGTCGGTGAACTCCGCGACCGCGGCGCGCACCTCCGGCGAGGCGCCGAGCCGTGGCAGGGCCTCCTGCGCGGCGGCGAAACAGGCCACCGCGGCGGTGTGCAGCTCCGGGTCGGTCAGCGCGCCGCGGGCCGCGCGCCGCCACAGCGGATTGCGCGGCGCGGGCCGGGAACCGGCGGTGTCGGCGAGGGGTTTGACGATCCGGTAGGCGCGCTCCGTGGCCTCCGCGTCGTCGAACAGGGCGGCGGTCACGGCCAGCGGCACGACCCACCCGGCGTCGCCCGACTGCGCGTCGATCATGCGCAGCTCCAGATGGCCGCGCGGCCGCACGGGCGGGAAGAGCGTGGTGACGTGGTAGTCCAGATCCTCCCGGGTCGGCGGCCTGGGGACGCCCGTGCGGACCCACTCGCGGAAGGTGAGCCCCTCCGGCGCGTCCCAGGGGCCGTCCTCGCTGCGGATGCACATCACCGGCGCGTCCAGGACGTAGCGCGCCCAGGCGGTGCGGGGATCCGGCTCCTGGGGCGGGGCGAGCGTACGGCCCGGGTCGAGCTGGGACCAGACGACCTGGCGGGTGGTGCGGTAGCCCGTGGGGCAGCCCTCGCTGGTCGGCGAGTTGGCGAACGCCGCGGTCAGCACCGCGCCCAGCAGATGCGCCAGCCGCCACCGCCGGCCGAGCCCGAACAGCCCCGGCTCCTCGTGGCCCGCGTCCACACAGACCTGTACGGACGCGGTGGCGCACATCATGGCCCGCCCGGCGGAGCCCCAGCGGTCGAAGTACGCCTCCATGGCGTTGTACCGCGGATCGGTCAGTACCCGGCGCGGGGGGTGCCATGGATTGTGGCCGTGGCCGGCCATTCCCAGGCCCATCGCCAGCATGGCGGGGCGGACCAGCGCGAGATCGGCCGTCACGGTCTCGATGCACTCGGTCAGGGAGGTGGCGGGCAGCGAGCTGAGCTCCAGCTGGCCGCCGGGTTCGAAGGTCAGAAGGGAGGTGAGGGGCAGGGCGCGCAGAGCGCCGGCCGCGTGGCGCAGCCGGTCCGGTTCGACCGGACATCGGGGGTTGCGCGCGTCGTGGACCAGCCACTCGATCTCGACGCCGATCCGGCGCGGCGGACCGGTCTTGAAGCATATGCCGTGCAGGTGAGCCTCTAGTTCCGCTTCCGATTCTGCAGGCCGTACCGGCATGGAATCCCCTCCCTTGTGGGGTCGCGGCAGGAACGCCGCCCTCCACCTAATCCCCTGCGGGCGATGCGCTCAAGGGCGCGTTCGCCCGGTGGACGGCCGCGCACGGCCCGCCGCCGGGAGATCGCGCCCTCTGGGGTGGGGGGCTTTCCCGCGGTGCCGCGGCGCCCCCGCGCCGCTCGGAAGGCCTTCCCGCCTGCGGACGGGCCCCCGGTGCGCACCGGGGAGCGGCGGGTGGGCGAGCGGCGGGGGTGCGGCTGTTCGGGTGAGGCGGAAGGGGAGGCGGGGGGAGGGGAGTGGCGGGAAGGCGGGGCGGGGGCGGCCGGGGCGCCCCGGCGTCACTGGCGGTAGCCCGCCAGGAAGCGGCCGATCCGGCTGATCGCCGCGTCGAGGTCGTCGGCGTGCGGGAGGGTGAGGATGCGGAAGTGGTCCGGGCGCGGCCAGTTGAAGCCGGTGCCCTGGACGACCTGGATCTTCTCCCGCAGCAGCAGGTCCAGGACGAACTTCTCATCGTCGTGGATCTTGTGTACGGCGGGGTCGAGGCGGGGGAAGGCGTAGAGCGCGCCCTTGGGCTTGACGCAGGAGACGCCGGGGATCTCGTTGAGCCGCTCCCAGGCCACATCGCGCTGATCGTGCAGCCGCCCGCCCGGCAGGACCAGGTCCTGGATGCTCTGCCGGCCGCCGAGGGCCGCCTGGATGGCGTACTGCGCGGGCGCGTTCGGGCACAGCCGCATGGAGGCGAGGGTGCCCAGGCCCTCCAGATAGTCGGCGGCGTGTTCCTTGGGGCCGGAGACGACCAGCCAGCCGGAGCGGAAACCGGCGACGCGATACGCCTTGGACAGTCCGCTGAAGGTCAGGCACACCAGGTCGGGGGCGAGGGCGGCGGCGTGGTGGTGGACCTCGCCGTCGTACAGGATCCGGTCGTAGACCTCGTCGGCGAAGACCATCAGCTGATGGCGGCGGGCGAGGTCGAGCATGCCCTCCAGCAGTGCGCGCGGATAGACCGCGCCGGTGGGGTTGTTGGGGTTGATGATGACCAGCGCCCGGGTCCGGTCGGTGATCTTCGAGGCGAGGTCGTCGAGGTCCGGCAGCCAGTCCGCGGACTCGTCGCACAGGTAGTGCACGGCCTTGCCGCCGGCCAGGGTGGTGACCGCCGTCCACAGGGGGAAGTCCGGCGCCGGGATGAGGACCTCGTCGCCGTCGTCGAGCAGCGCCGTCACCGCCATCGTGACCAGTTCGGAGACGCCGTTGCCGAGGTAGATGTCGTCGACGTCGACGTCCGGCAGCCCGACCTGTTGGTAGTGCTGGGCCACCGCGCGGCGGGCGGAGAGGATGCCGCGGGACTCCGTGTAGCCGTGCGCGCGGGACAGATTGCGCATCACGTCCTGGAGGATCTCCTCGGGGCACTCGAAGCCGAACAGCGCCGGATTGCCGGTGTTCAGCCGCAGCACGCTGTGGCCGGCCTCCTCCAGCGCGTCGGCGTGCTCGATCACCGGTCCGCGGATCTCGTAGCAGACGTCGGCCATCTTGCTGGACTGCTTGAACTGCATGCGGTGGCCTCCCGGTCCCTCGCTCACCGCGCGGTGCGGCAGCACTCGTAACACCGTACTTGGTTTTACCAAGTAGGCACTTGGAAAGTCCAACTTCTGTCTATGCTGGTGTCATGCCGCGCCGAAGCTATGACCAGTACTGCGCCGTCGCCCGAGCCCTGGACGCCGTCGGCGACCGCTGGACGCTCCTGATCGTCCGGGAACTGCTGGGCGGCTCCCGGCGCTACACCGATCTGCACGCCGACCTGCCCGGCGTCAGCACGGACATGCTCGCCTCCCGGCTCAAGGACATGGAGCGGGACGGTCTGGTCACCCGCCGCCGGCTCGCCCCGCCCGGAGCCGCCTACGTCTACGAGCTCACCGACCGCGGCCGTGCGCTGCTGCCCGCGCTCAGCGCGCTGGCCGACTGGGGCGCCCCCGCCCTCGACGAGCGGCGCCCGACGGACGCGGTGCGGGCCCACTGGTTCGCGGTACCGCTCATCGCGCGGCTCGCCGACCACTTCACCGACGGCGTCCGCGTCGTCGACATCGCCCTCGACGAGGGGGAGTTCCATGTCCTCCTCACCGCCGACGGCGGCCCCCGCTACGCCGACGGACCCGCCGACCGCCCCGACGCCCGGCTGCGGATGGACACCGCGACCTGCGCCGACCTCGCCCACGACCGCCTGACCCTCGCGGCCGCGATCGCCTCCGGCCGGATCGCGGTCACCCTGTCCCAGGGGGTCTGTGGCGGCTGACCGGTGCTCCGTCCGGCGCGTCGCGGCCGGCGATCCGCCCACGACCACCCGCCGCCCCGTTCGGTGGAACTGACGATGCGTCATGAACGGCGCCGGGTGACGCTTTGGGCATGGACCAACCACCAGGACCCCGCTCGCGCACCGGACTCTCCGTTCTGCTGGCCGTGGCGGTGCTCGCCGGGCCGCTCGCCCCGGCGGCCGAGGCGGCGAAGGCGCCGGAGGGGCGGCAGGACGGCGGGCGTACCGCCTCGGCCTGGCTGCCCTATTGGGGCGACATCGACGCCGCCTACCGCGACGCGCTGCGACACGCCTCCCAGCTGCGCACCGTCAGCCCCTTTTGGTATCAGTCGTCTTCCGACACCACCATCACCGGACACCCCGGCGCCGGGCGGCGCGACATCATCGACGGGCTGCACGAGGCCGGGATCGAGGTCGTACCCACCGTGACCGAGACCCTCGGCGCCGAGGAGATGGGCGATCTGATGCACGACCCGGACCGGCGTCGGGCGCATGTCGACCGGCTGCTGGACGTGGTGGAGAGCCGTGCGTACGACGGGATCGACCTCGACTACGAGTCGATGGCGGTCACCGGCGACAAGGAGGCCCGCGAGTGGGTGCGGACCGGGTACAACGCGCTCGTCCGGCAGCTGTGCACGCGGCTGCACCGCCTCGGCAAGCAGTGCGTGGTCACGGTGCTGGCCCGGGTCCGCGGCAGCGGCACGGCGTTCGACTACGAGTGGCTCGGCAGGTACGCCGACCGGGTCCGGATCATGGGGTACGACCTGCACTGGTCGGGCGGCGAGGCGGGCCCGCTGTCCTCCCGGGACTGGTACGACGAGTTCCTGCGCTACGCCACCGACACCGTCCCGCGGCACAAGATCGAGGTGGCCTTCCCGGGCTACGGCTGGGACTGGGTCACCGGCGTCAAGGGTCATGCGGCGCATCTGACCTGGAAGGAGGCCGATGCGCTGCGTGAGCGGGCGGACGCCGAGTACCTCTTCGACCGGCAGTCCGGCACCCCGTACTTCCGCTACTACAAGGACGGTGAGGAGCACGAGGTGTGGTACCAGGACGCGCGCGGCGTCCGGGCCCAGCTCCCGCTGCTGAGGAAGTACGGGGTGCGGGGCACCGGCCTATGGGCGCTCGGGTTCGAGGACCCGGAGTTCTGGAGCGCGCTCCGCCGCGAGTAGCCGCAGCGCCGCCTCGGACGGCGAGCCCTCCGCGGCGGTGTACATCAGCACGCCCTGCCCGGAGCCGTCCGGCGTCTGCATCATCTCGAAGTCCAGCTCCAGATCGCCCACCAGCGGATGGTGGAACCGCTTGGTGCCGAAGGTGCAGTTGCCGACGGCGTGCCGCGACCACAGGCCGCTGAACTCGGTCGACTTCATCGACAACTCGCCGATCAACTCGGTGAGCTGGGGGTCGTCGGGGTACTGCCCCGCGGCCACCCGCAGCGCGGATACGGCCCGCCGGACCTCCTCGTCGCGGTCCCGGTAGAGCTCCCTGGTGTGCGGATCGAGGAAGAGCAGCCGCTGGGCGTTGGGCCGGTCCAGCGGACGGCCGGGGCTGTCGAAGTCGAGGTGCCCGGCGATCAGTGCGTGCCCGAGGCGGTTCCACGCCAGGATCTCGAAGCGCGGCCCCAGCGCGACGGCCGGTACGTCCGCCATGGCGGTGAGCAGCCGCCGCACGCCGGGACGCACCCTGTCGTGGCGGACCGCGGGGCGGCGGCGCGCTCGGGTGGGGCGGGCCAGCGCGCACAGATGGGCCCGCTCGTCGGCGGTCAGTCGCAGCGCCCGTGCCAGCGCGTCCAGCACCCCTTCGGACGCGTTGTGGCTCTGGCCCTGTTCGAGGCGGGTGTAGTACGCGACGCTGACGCCGGCCAGCTGCGCCAGCTCCTCGCGGCGCAGGCCGGGCACCCGGCGGCGCGCCCCGTAGGAGACCAGTCCGACCTCCTCCGGCTGGAGCCGGGCGCGGCGGGAGCGCAGAAAGTTCCCCAACTCGGCGGGGGTGTCCGTGGCGGGTGAGTCCATACCGGCCAGTCTCGGCCATCGGGCGGGGCGGTGCCTGACCCTGTCGGTACCAGGTTCCCGGGGCGGCCGGGGCCGGGCGACGGGGGGCGGCACCGGGATGTGGCGCGGAGTCGTCGGCGACTGTTCCCTCGTCGATACCGACCGCTTAGTATGTCGCTGGCGAGGGGCCGCTGCGCCCTCCGCCCACCCGCGTATCCAAGGTCTGTGGAGGCACCAGGTGAAGGCATGGCGCGTACACGCGAACGGCGAGCCGCGTGAAGTGATGCGGCTGGAAGAGGTGCCGGACCCGCAGCCGGGCCCTGGGCAGCTGCTGCTGCGGGTGCGGGCCGCCAATATCAACTTCCCCGACGCCCTGCTGTGCCGGGGCCAGTACCAGGTGCGGCCGCCGCTGCCGTTCACACCGGGCGTGGAGATCTGCGGCGAGGTGCTCGCCGCGGGCGAGGGCGCGGCCGGTGAGATCGGGAGCCGGGTGCTGGCCCAGCCGCCGCTGCCCGCCGGAGGCTTCGCCGAGCTGGCCGTCGTCGACGCGGCGACCGTCCGCCCCGCCCCCGAGGCCCTGGACGACGCGGAGGCCGCCGCACTGCACGTCGGCTACCAGACCGGCTGGTTCGGACTGCACCGCCGGGCCCGGCTCCAGGCCGGCGAGACGCTGCTGGTGCACGCCGCGGCCGGCGGCGTCGGCAGCGCCGCCGTCCAGCTCGGCAAGGCCGCGGGCGCACGGGTGATCGGGGTGACCGGCGGCGCGGACAAGGCCCGCATCGCCCGCGAACTGGGCTGCGACCTCGTCCTGGACCGGCGCACCGACGACATCGTCGCCGCGGTCAAGGACGCCACCGACGGCCGAGGCGCCGATGTCGTCTACGACCCGGTGGGCGGCGACGCGTACGCCAAGTCCGTCAAGTGCATCGCCTTCGAGGGCCGCATCATCGTCGTCGGCTTCGCCGGCGGCGCCGTCCCCACCCCCGCCCTCAACCACGCGCTGGTGAAGAACTACTCGATCTTGGGCCTGCATTGGGGCCTGTACAACACCAAGGACCCGGCGGCCGTCGACGCCTGCCACGAAGAGCTGACCAAGCTCGCCGCGCAGGGTGTGATCAAGCCGCTGATCGGCGGGCGGGTCCCGCTGGAGTCGGCCGCCGACGCCGTACAGCAGGTCGCCGACGGCACCTCCGTCGGCCGGCTCGTGGTGGTCCCCGGAGCAGGGGAGGCCCGATGACCGACGCCGCCGACCTGCGCCGGCGCACCGCCGAGCTGCTCGCCGCCCACCCGCCCGCCACTACGGACCGCCTGGAGTTCCTGCGCGCCCGCTTCGACGCGGGGCTCGCCTGGGTCCACTTCCCCGAGGGACTCGGCGGACTCGACGCGCCGCGGTCCCTCCAGGCGGTCGTCGACGCCGAGCTGGAGGCGGCCGGCGCCCCCGGCAACGACCCGGGCCGGATCGGCATCGGCCTGGGCATGGCCGCGCCCACCATCCTGCGGTACGGCACCGACGAGCAGAAGCAGCGGTTTCTGCGGCCCCTGTGGACCGGCGAGGAGGTGTGGTGCCAGCTGTTCAGCGAGCCCGGTGCCGGTTCCGACCTGGCCGCGCTGGCGACCCGGGCCGTACGGGACGGGGGTGGGGGCTGGATCGTCGACGGGCAGAAGGTCTGGACGTCCAGTGCGCATCTGGCCCGCTGGGCGATCCTGATCGCCCGCACCGACCCCGATGTGCCCAAGCACCGCGGCATCAGCTACTTCGTCTGCGATATGACCGATCCCGGTGTCGAGGTGCGCCCGCTGCGGCAGATCACCGGCGAGGCCGAGTTCAACGAGGTCTTCCTCACCGGCGTCCGGATCCCCGACGCGCACCGCCTCGGGGCGGTCGGCGAGGGCTGGCAGGTCGCCCAGACCACCCTGATGAACGAGCGGGTCGCCATCGGCGGCGTCCGCACACCCCGCGAGGGCGGCATGATCGGCGTCGCCGCCGCCGACTGGCGCGCCCGGCCCGAACTGCGCACCCACGATCTGCACCAACGGCTGCTGAAGCTGTGGGTGGAGGCCGAGGTCGCCCGGCTGACCGGTGAGCGGTTGCGCCAGCAGCTCACCAAGGGGCAGCCGGGGCCCGAGGGCAGCGGTATGAAACTGGCCTTCGCCCGCCTCGCCCAGGAGATCAGCGGCTGGGAGGTGGAGTTCCTCGCCGAGGACGGACTGACCTACGACGACTGGACGATGCGCCGCCCCGACGGCGTCGACTTCACCGGGCGCGAGGCCGGCTACCGCTATCTGCGCGCCAAGGGGAACTCCATCGAAGGAGGCACCTCCGAAGTGCTGCTGAACATCGTCGCCGAACGTGTGCTGGGGCTGCCGCCCGAGCCGCGCACCGACAAGGACGTCGCGTGGAAGGACCTCCCCCGATGACCGACCCGCAGACCACCGCGCCGGTGGGCCCGGACCCCGATCTCCTCTACTCGGAGGACGAGGACGCGCTGCGCGCCGCCGTACGGTCGCTGCTCGCCGACCGCGGCGATCCGGCCACCGTGCTCGCCGGCCTGGAGGCGGACCGCGCCTTTGACCCCGCACTGTGGCGGGCGCTCGCCACGGAGATCGGCACCGCGGGGCTGCTGGTCCCCGAGCGGCTCGGCGGAGCCGGCGCGAGCGCCCGTGAGGCCGCGGTCGTACTGGAGGAACTGGGCCGCTCCGTCGCGGCCGTGCCCTATCTGACCAGCGCGGTCGTCGCGGTGACGGCTCTGCTCGGCTGCCCGTGCGACCGGCCGGAGGTCGCCGCGCCGCTCGCCGCGCTCGCCGAGGGGAGCACCGTCGGCGTGCTCGCCCTCCCGCTGCCCACCGCACCCGGAGGACTGCCGGAACCGGCCGTACGGGCCGACGCGGGTGGTGTCCTCACCGGCCGGGTGACCTCGGTCGCCGACGCCGTGGCCGCCGAGCTGCTGCTCGTCTGGGCCCAGGCCCCCGAGGGCCCGGCGCTCTACGCGGTCGACGCCGCCGCCGAGGGCGTGCGTACCGACACCGTCACCCCGCTCGACCTCACCCGCCCCCTGGGGCACCTCGCCTTCGACGGCGCCCGCGGCACCCTGCTGGCCACCGGCGACCGCGCCCGCGCCGCCGTCGAGCGCGCGCTGCTCACCGGGGCCGGGCTGCTCGCCTCCGAACAGCTCGGCGTCGCCGAATGGTGCCTGACCGAAACCGTGCGCTACACCGCCGAGCGCACCCAGTTCGCCCGCCCCGTCGGCTCGTTCCAGGCACTCAAGCACCGGATGGCCGCGCTGTGGCTGGAGGTCGCCTCGGCCCGCGCGGCCGCCCGCAACGCCGCCGACGCGCTGGCCACCGACAGCCCGGACGCGGATGTGGCCGTAGCCGTCGCCCAGGCGTACTGCGCGCCGGTGGCGGTACGCGCCGCCGAGGAGTGCCTCCAACTGCACGGCGGCATCGGGATGACCTGGGAGCACCCGGCCCATCTGTTCCTCAAGCGGGCCAAGAGCGACGAGCTCGCGCTGGGGTCGCCGGGCAGGCACCGGCAGGCCCTGGCGGGGCTGGTCGGTCTCGACGCTCCGTAGGGGGTCTGCGCAACGTTCCGGCCGGTCAGCCGGTGACGGCGAAGGTCCGGCTCAGGGCGCGGAC
Organism: Streptomyces sirii; assembly: GCF_045690365.1. NCBI lineage: Bacteria > Bacillati > Actinomycetota > Actinomycetes > Kitasatosporales > Streptomycetaceae > Streptomyces > Streptomyces sirii. Next base: position 7,682,041 of record NZ_CP147982.1, read on the forward strand.
CTCGGCGTCGCCGGCGGTGGCCACCTCCAGGAAGTAGCGGGGGCCCGGCGGCACCCGTGGCAGCGTCACGATCACCTCGCCGGCCGGCCTGGCGCCCGCATGGGTCGCCACCAGCCCCAGCCGCTGCGAGCGGCCGTGGCCGGTATCGGTGCGCAGCCAGACGTCCACCTGCTCGCCCGTGGTGTTCTTCCAGGCCACGGCGAAGCTGCCGTTCGGCTTGAAGTCGACACCGCCCTGCGGCGCGGTCACCTCGATCCGCCCCGTCACGGGTGCGGTCCGAAGGCCGGCATCGGGCGGCACGGCATCGGCGCCGAGCGCGGAGGTGGCGGCCCGCGCGGCCGAGCCGCCGTGCCCTGCCGTGGCGGCGTAGGCACCGGCGGGCGACGGCCGGTCCGCCCCGGTACCGGGGCGCTCGGGTGCAAGCGTGACGACCAGCATGCAGCCGACGGCGGTGGCGGCGACGGCGACGGCCAGATTCGTGGCTATCCAAGTGGCCCTGGACATCGTCTTCTCGTTTCCTCGGGGGAGGGACGAGCCGGAGCATCCCCGGCACGTCGATGGCCAAAAACGACGCGCTGAGCGACCACCTGGATGGCCATTCCCGGCGCGACAGACCCCACGGGGCACGAGACAATCCCGCGGCCGGACGGGATCGATCACCCGTCCGGTGATGTCTGGAAAGTGCCGTTCGGGTAGCGTCGAACCCATGGACACCGCAACTCGTCGTGCGCTGATCGGACCGGTTCTCCTCCTGGTGGCCGCGCTGGTGGCGGTAGCCGCGCTGCTGGCGCCCGGCGCCCGTGCCGCGGGCGGGCTGGACGAGGCCGCGGCGGCCCTGAAGAAGGGCCCGGTCTATGTCGATCCGCGCGCCGCGGATCAGCTCTCCGCAGGTCAGGCGGATGCGCTGGCCAAGAAGATCAAGGACGCGGACAAGCCGATCTTCGTCGCGGTACTGCCGAAAGCCGCCGAGTACCAGCCCGGCACGCTGCTGGCGGACCTGCGGACCAAGGTCGGCGTCAGCGGCGTCTACGCCGTCGAACTCGGCGACGGCTTCAACGCCGGCGCCGACCCGCGCGTGATGTCCCGCGACTCCGTGAGGAACCTCGTCGGCTCGGTCAAGCGCTCCGACTACACCGTCGCCGAGCGGCTGAACAGCTTCGTCGACACCGCGGAGCAGTCGGCGCGGGGCCACGCCCCCAGCTCATGGGGCGACACCGGAGGGGCCGGCGGGTTCGACGCCGGCACGGCGATCGGCCTCGGTGTCCTGGTGGTCGTCGGTGGCGGCGGCGCGTACGCCATCGCCCGCCGCAACCGCAGGCGGCGGGCCGAGGAGGAGCGGGCCGCGCTGGAGGACCTGAGGGTCGTCGTCGACGAGGACATCACCGCCTTCGGCGAGGCGCTGGACCGGCTGGACTTCCACCCCGGCGAGCCCGGCGCCGACGACGCGATGCGCGCGGACTACAGCCATGCCCTGGACGCGTACGAGACGGCCAAGTCGACGATGGCGGCGGCCGAGCACCCCGGCGATGTGCAGGCCGTGACCCGGGCTTTGGAGGACGGCCGGTTCTCGCTGGCCACCCTCGCCGCGCGCCGCACGGGCAAGCCGCTGCCCGAGCGCCGGCCGCCCTGCTTCTTCGACCCGCGGCACGGCCCGTCCGTCGTCGATGCCGCCTGGGCACCGGCCGGCGGCGCGGAGCGCACCGTACCGGTCTGCGCCGCGGACAAGAGCCGGCTGGACGACGGCCGCGAGCCGCTGGCCCGCACGGTCCGCACCGAGCGCGGAGACCGCCCCTACTGGGAGGCGGGCCCGGCATACGGCCCCTGGGCCGGCGGCTACTTCGGCGGCGGCCTGCTGCCCGGCCTCCTGGTCGGCACGCTGCTCGGCAACGTGATGATGTCGTCCCCCGCCTACGGCGCGGACTTCGGCGGGCCCGGCGGCGCCGAGGGCGGCGACTACTCCGGCTCCGACTTCAGCTCCGACGACTTCGGCGGCGGCTTCGGTGACGGCGGCGGCTTCGACGGCGGTGGCGGCTTCGGCGGCGACGGCGGGTTCTGAGCGTTCCCGGACGATCGGCGCGCGGAACAGCCGAGGCTCCCGGCCGGCCGGTTCCCGGGGCCGCTGAGCGTTCCCGGACGGTCGGTGCCCGGAAGGCCGCCGAGCGCTCACCGGCCCTCCGGGCCCACCGCCCGTTTGAAGCCCAGCAGGCGCGCATAGCGTGCCCGCGCCGCGAAGTCCGCGTAGCGCCACACGGCGGGCCGACCGACCTCCCGGCACAGATGCAGCACCTGGTCGGGCCCCAGGTGCACGCCCACGTGGGCGCCGTATCCCTCGGGGCGGCCCGCGACCGGCCCGCCGTCGAAGAGCACCAGGTCCAGCGGCCGGGGCCGGTCGGTCCGCCGGGTCGCCCGCCGGTCCGCCCACAGCTCCGCCGAGCGCAGCGGCGGCATCGGCAGACCGAAGTGGCCCAGTACGGCATAGGCGTAGCGCTGGCAGTTGGCGCCGCCGGACAGGGCCGTGAAGTCGCCGGGTGCGGCGGGGCCGATCGCGGCGGTCGGCCCGTCCGGCGCGGATGACGGGCATTCAGGTGTCCCCGCTCCCGGATGGCGGGCGCCCGAGTAGGTCACCTTGCGCAACTCCGCGGGCAGTTGCCCGAACGCCGTCGGGCCGGAGGGGGCGGGGATTTGGGAGCGGGTCTCGCGAGTCATCCGGCCATCATGCAAAGGATCTCCCTCATGCCGCGTGTCGCGGTGTCGCGCACGCTCGACACGTCGGATCCGACGTGCACTCGACACCGCGAGGAGATCCCCGATGCAACGCTTTCGCAAGGCCGCCCTGTGGGGCGCGACCGTCGCGGCCATGGCGGCCGTCGGCTCGCTCAGCCCGGCGCACGCCGCACCGCAGCCCGATCCGACGCCCCAGCCGCGCGGCATGTTCGACGCGATGAGCCGGGACCTCGGACTGACCAGGGAGCAGTTGCGCATCCGGCTCGCGCAGGAGACCGACGCCCACCGTGCCGCGGCCGCGGTGCGCCGGGCGCTGAGCACCCCGCCCGCCGGGATGTGGTTCGACAAGGCGAGCGGCAAACTCATCGTCGCGGTCACCGGCGCCGCCGACGCCCAGCGGGTGCGGGCGGTGGGCGCGGTGCCCAGGGCGGTGTCGCACAGCCACGCCGCGCTGATCGCACTGGTGGCGCAGATCAACGGACGGGCCGGCAAGGGCGTACCGGGCGTCACCGGCTGGGGCGTGGACGAGCGGACCAACGGCGTGGTGATCCGGGTCGACCGCACCAAGCGCACCGCGCAGACCAACGAGTTCGAAAAGGCCGTCCGCGGCTTCGGGACCCGCGCGAAGATCCCGGTCACCGTCGAGCACACCGACCAGTCGCCGCGCCAGCAGGACGGCCGGGTCATCGGCGGTGAGCGCTGGATGCCCGGCAACGAGGGGATCTGCTCCATCGGCTTCTCGGTGACCGGCCCGCACGGACTGCGGGGATTTGTGACGGCCGGTCACTGCACCCTGACCGCGGCGCAGGCCGCCTACGGCAAGGACGGCAGCCGGCTGGGCACGTCCAACCTGGGCGGCAAGCACAGCGTCAACGGGCGCGAGGGCGACTTCGGGCTGGTCGAGGTCGACCAGCCGGAGTGGGCGCTCAGCTCGACCGTGGCGGGCCAGGGCGGCCGTCCGGTGACCGTCACCGGCTCGCAGGAGGGCCTCGTCGGTATGTCGATCTGCCGCTCCGGCCAGTCCAGCGGCTGGCACTGCGGCGAGATCACCCGGGTGGACCAGACCGTGGACTACGGCAATGTGACGATCGAGGGGCTCTCGTACACCAACGCCTGCTCCGCGGCCGGAGATTCGGGCGGCTCGTACATCACCCAGCTCAACAACCCGATGGCCGTCGGGGTGCACTCCGGCGGCGGGTCCTCCGGCTGCGACGGCGACGGCGGCAGCACCATCACCATCTTCCAGCCGGTCGGTGAGCCGCTGGCGAAGTGGAACCTGACGCTGAAGACCGGTACCTCCTCCTGACGCATACGGCCGGAGGCCGGTTCACGGCCGTCCCTTTACGTACTGTTTAATGGGATCGCTTAATTGCGAAGCATTCGCAATAACGCCAACTCGCAATAACAGTCGATCTTCATTAGGGGTGTGGGCATGACGGCCCGGTCGATACGCGCAGGGGCCGCCGCGGCGCTGACAGGCGCGCTGGCGCTGGTGACGGCGGCCTGTTCGGCGCCGGACGACGGCCGGGGGCGGGCCGCCGGCGGCAAGGACTCCGCGGTCGTCGGCATCGCCTACGAACCGGAGACGCTCAGCCCGCTGCTGGGCTACGGCAAGGACGGCAATTCCAAGATCTTCGACGGGCTGCTCACCCACGACGCCGGCATGAAGCTCAGGCCGGCGCTGGCGGCCGCACTGCCCGAGGTCTCGGACGGCGGCCGGACCTACACCTACTCCCTGCGACCGGGAGTGACCTTCTCCGACGGCGAGCCCTTCACCGCCGACGACGTCGTCTTCACCTACGAGACCATCCTCGACGAGAGGACCAACAACGCCTCCAAGGCCGAACTGGACGCCCTCGACAGGGTGGAGAAGAGGAACGACCGGACCGTCGTCTTCCATCTCAAGTACCCCTACGCGCCGTTCGCCGAGCGCACCGTACTGCCCATCGCCCCGCGCCACATCGTCGGCAAGCAGGACGTCAACACCGGCACCTTCACCACCCAGCCGATCGGCACCGGCCCCTACGTCCTCACCCACTGGTCCAAGGGCGAGAAGCTCACCTTCAAGGCCAACCCCACCTACTGGGGCGGCGCGCCGAAGGTGAAGAACTTCACCATGGCGATCATCAAGGACGACGACATCCGTGCCACCCGGCTGCGCGCCGGCGATCTCGACGGCGCCGTCCTGCCCCCGGCCCTCGCCGCCACCTTCGCCTCCGACAAGGGCAAGAAGACCCTCGCGGCCACCACCTTCGACTACCGCGACGTCACCCTGCCCAGCGCCCACCCCGTCACCGGCGACCGCGCCGTGCGCCGGGCGCTGGACGTCGCCGTGGACCGCCCGGCCATGGTCGAGGGCATCCTCAGCGGCGCCGGCAAGCCCGCCTACGGGCCGGTGCCCACCGACAGCCCGTGGTTCGCCAAGGGCACCGAGCGCCCGCACGACCTGAAGAAGGCCGCGCGGATCCTCGACGCCGCCGGCTGGAAGCAGGGCGACGACGGCGTCCGGCACAAGGGCGGGCAGCGGGCCTCCTTCACGCTCTGGTACCTCTCCGGCGACAAGCTCCGCCAGGAGCACGCGCTCGCCTTCGCCTCCGACGCCAAGAAGGCCGGTATCGAGGTGAAGACCGAGTCCGGCACCTGGGAGGCCATCGAGCCGAACATGAAGCGGGACGCGGTGCTCGCCGGCGGCGGCAGCCCGGCCGACCCCGACTTCGACCAGTACCTGCTGCTGCACTCCTCGCTCGCCGGCGACGGCTTCAACAACATGTCGCGCTACGCCGACAAGACCGTGGACGCCAAGCTCGTCGAGGCCCGTCGCACCGACGACCACAAGACGCGCAAGGCCGCCTACGACACCGTCCAGCGGCGGCTCGCCGACGACCCCGCCTACATCTTCCTCACCCACATCGACCACCTCTACGTGGTCGGTGACCGCCGGCCGGGCCTGACCACCCAGGTCGAGCCGCACGACCACGGGCTGGCCTCCGGCCCCTGGTGGAACGTAGAGGACTGGCAGACCGGCAAGTGAGCGCGACCACCCCTCTCCCCTGGGGGCCGATGGCGCGGATGACGGCACGGCGGGCGCTGCTCGCCGTGCCCGTCCTGCTCGCCGTCACCCTCGGCGTGTTCGCGCTGGCCGCGGCCTCGCCCTTCGACCCCGTCAAGGCGTACGCGGGCACCGCCGGGCTGACCGCCTCCCAGGAGAACCTCGACCAGATCCGGCACAACCTCGGCGCCGACCGGCCGCTGCTGGCCCGCTGGTGGGACTGGCTGACCCACGCCCTCACCGGCGACCTCGGCGACTCCTCGACGCTGCGCGCACCGGTCTCCCAGGTCATCGGCGAACGCATCGGCTGGTCGGTGCTGCTGTGCGCCCTCGCCTTCGCGCTCGCCGTCGTCCTCGGCACGCTGCTGGGCGTGCTCGCGGCCCGGCGGCGCGGCTCGCTGCTCGACCGCGCCGTCGGCTCCGCCGCCTACGTCCTGGAGGCCGCGCCGCCGTTCTGGCTCGGCCTGCTCGCGGTCTGGCTGTTCGCGCTCCGGCTCGGGGTGCTGCCGGCCGGCGGACTCACCGACTCCGGCACCGACGTGGCCACCGCCGGCCAGATCGCGCGCCACATCGTGCTGCCCGCCGTGGTGCTGGCCCTCTCCCAACTGCCCTGGTTCGTGCTGTACGTGCGGCAGGGGGTCGGCGACGCCCTGGAGGAGGACCCCGTGCGCGGGGCGCGGGCCCGCGGCCTGCGGGAGCGGACCGTGCTGCTGCGGCACGCGCTGCGCTCCGGGCTGCTGCCCGTCCTCACCCTGATCGGCTCGCGGGTGCCGGAGCTGATCACCGGCGCCCTGCTGGTGGAGACCGTCTTCAGCTGGCCGGGCATCGCCGCCGCCACCGTCCAGGCCGCCACCGGCGTGGACTTCCCGCTGCTGGCCGCGCTCACGGTGCTGGCCACCGCGGCCGTCCTCGTCGGCAACCTGCTGTCCGACCTGCTCTACGGACTCGCCGACCCCAGGGTGGCTTTCGATGGCTGACACCACCTGGCACCCGTCCCCACGCGCCGCGCGCCGTACGAGCGGGGCGGCCCCCGATCCCGGACGGAGCCGCGGCCCGGCCCTGCGCGCGCTGCGGATACGGGCCGGCGCCGCGCTGGTGGGCCTGATCGTCCTCGCGGTGGCGCTCGTCCCGCTCCTGTTCCCCCTCGACGCCCAGGCCGTCGACCTGGCCGCCAAGCTCCAAGCGCCCTCCTGGGCCCACCCGTTCGGCACCGACGAGGTCGGCCGCGACCTGCTGCTGCGCTGTGTCCACGGGCTGCGGGTCTCCCTGCTCGTCGGCGTGGTCGCGGCGCTGGCCGCCACCGTCCTCGGCACGGCGGTGGGCGCGCTGGCCGGTGCGCTCGGCGGTTGGGCGGACCGGGCGGTCATGCGGATCGTCGACCTGTTCTCGTCGGTGCCGCATCTGCTGCTGGGCATCTTCGTCGTGGCGATGTTCCGGCCCGGGATCTGGCCGGTGATCGTGTCGGTGGCGCTGACGCACTGGCTGTCGACCGCGCGGATCGTGCGTGCCGAGGTGCTCTCGCTGCGCTCCCGCCCGTACGTCGACGCCGCCCTCGCCGGCGGCGCCTCGCGCGCCCGGGTGGCGGTGCGTCATCTGCTGCCCGGTGTGCTGCCGCAGGCCGGGCTCGCCGCCGTGCTGATGATCCCGCACGCCATCTGGCACGAGTCCGCGCTGTCGTTCCTGGGCCTGGGGCTGCCCGCCCACGAGGCGAGCCTGGGCAGCATGGTCAACACCGCCCGCGGCTCCCTGCTGGCCGGTGACTGGTGGCCGACCCTCTTCCCCGGCCTGTTCATCATCGTCCCCACCCTCGCCGTCGCGGGCCTGGCCGGCGTCTGGCGGGAGCGGATCAACCCCCGTCGCCGATCGGAGCTGATGCTTTGAGCGCGCCCTCGCGACCCGATCGCCCCGTGCTGTCCGTACGGGGGTTGTCCGTACGCTTCCGGATGCCCGGCGGCCGCCATGTCCACGCCGTCACCGATGCCGCCTTCGACCTGGCCGCGGGGGAGTGCCTGGCACTGGTCGGCGAGAGTGGCTGCGGCAAGTCCGTGCTGGCCTCGGCCCTGCTCGGGCTGCTGCCCGGCAACGCGCAGACGGCAGGTTCGGCGCGGCTGGGCGACACCGAGCTGTTGACCGCGTCCGAGCGGGAACTCGCCGGTGCGATCCGCGGGCGGCGGATCGGGCTGGTACCGCAGAGCCCGGCCGCGCATCTGACGCCCGTACGGAGCGTGCGCGCGCAACTGGAGGAGGCCGTACGGGAGTTGACGGGGACGGCCAGGCGCGACCTCAGGGCGGCGGCGGAGCGGGCCGCCGCGCGCGCCGCCTTCCCCCTCGACCACCTCGACCGCTTCCCGCACCAGCTCTCCGGCGGGCTGGCGCAGCGTGCGGCCACCGCGCTCGCGCTGGTCGGCGACGCCCCGCTGCTGCTCGCCGACGAACCGACGACCGGGCTGGACCGGGACCTGGTGGACCGCACCGTCGACGAACTGCGCAGGCAGGCCGGTGCGGGCCACGCGCTGCTGATGATCACTCACGACCTGGCGGCGGCCGAGCGGATCGCGGACCGGGTCGCCGTGATGTACGCCGGCCGGATCGTCGAACTCGCCGACGCACCGGGGTTCTTCGGTGCCCCGGGCCCCCGGCACCCCTACGCCCGCGGACTGCTCGACGCGCTCCCCGGCCGGGCCTTCGTCCCCATCCCCGGTATGCCGCCGGAGCTGGGGGATCTCCCGTCGGGCTGCGCCTTCGCCGCCCGCTGCGGGCGGGCCGCCGCGGCCTGCGAGACGGTGCCCGCACCACACGACGGCGTCGCCTGCCACCACCCGGTGACGGCGAAGAAGGAGGCGGACGATGCTCGAACTGCGTGACATCACCGCCGGATACGACCGCCGGACACCCGTCGTGCGCGGCGTCTCGCTGACCATCGCCCCCGGTGAGGCGGTGGGACTCCTCGGCCCCAGCGGCTGCGGCAAGTCCACGCTCGCACGGGTCGCCGCACTGCTGCACCGGCCCGACTCCGGCACCGTCGTCCTGGACGGCGCACCCGCCGCGGGCTGGCGCCATCGCGCACCCCGCGCCCAGCGCACCGCCTACGGCGTGCTCTTCCAGCAGCCCCGGCTCTCCGCCGACCCGCGCCTGAGCCTTGCCGACCTGATCGCCGAACCGCTGCGGGCCACCGGGCGGCGCGCCCGCGTCCCGGACCGGATCGCCGAGCTGGCACCCACCGTGGGCCTGAGCGGGGAGCTGCTCGCGCGCCGTCCGCACCAGGTCAGCGACGGGCAGTTGCAGCGCGCCTGCCTGGCCCGTGCGCTGGTGCTGCGGCCCCGCTGGCTGATCTGCGACGAGATGACCGCGATGCTGGACGCCTCGACAACCGCCGCGCTGGTGGCCGTCGTCGAGGACTACCGCCGGGAGAGCGGCGCCGGTCTGCTCGCGGTCGGCCACGACCGTACGCTCCTGGAGCGCTGGTGCGACCGCACCGTCGGCTGGGAGGAGCTGAGCCGCACGCCCGCGGCGCCTACGATGTGAATCAAGTGGCCCATGGGCCTCACGGGGAACGGGGAGACATCGTGGCAGAAGCAAGGGATGCGGCGCGGACCACGGCCGGCGAGGACCCGGCGGGCGGACCGGAGCGCACGCCCGGGGCGGTCCCGGCGGAGCCGTTCGCGGCCTTCGCCGTCCCGGTCACCGTCCGCGGCTATGAGACGGACTCTCAGGGCCATCTCAACCAGAGCGTCTATCTGCAGTACGCCGAGCACGCCCGCTGGTCGCTGCTGCAGGCGAGCGGTATCCGGCAGAGCGACCTGGTGGACCGGCGCATCGGCCCGGTGACCATCGAGACCACCATCCGCTATCGGCGGGAGCTGCGCGCGGGCGACGAGGTCGAGGTGAGCTGTGCGTTCGTCTGGGGCGAGGGCCGGACGTTCCGGGTGGAGCAGACCGTCCGCAAGGCGGACGGGACGGTGGCCGCCGAGCTGAGCGCCGTGGGCGGGCTGCTGGACCTCACCGAGCGCACGCTGCTCCAGGACCCGCGGGCGGTCTTCCACGAGCTGGCACAGGACCCCGCGGCGCTCGGCCTCGCCGAGGACTGACGGGTAGTGTGACCGTGTGGACATGCTGCACCTGCGCTACTTCGTGGCGGTTGCCGAAGAGCTGAATTTCTCCCAGGCGGCACGCAAGTTGCACATGGCGGCCTCTCCGCTCAGCCAGCGCGTCAAGGACCTGGAGCGTGAGCTGGGCCAGCCGCTCTTCGAGCGCAGCACCCACCACGTCGCGTTGACGCCGGCCGGTGCCGCGCTGCTGCCGCTGGCCCGCGATGTGCTGGAACGCGTCAACTCCATCCCGTGGCGGCTGCGGGAGGCCGTCCGTCCGCAGCGGGCCACCCAGCTCATCGGGATGCCGTCGGGAATCCACCCCGCGCTGCGGGCCCGGGTGCGGGAGCTCGAGGCGGCCTGCCGTACGACGTACGAGCTCAAGCGCTGGCCCGGCCGGTCCAACGGCCTCGCCGAAGCGGTCCATGACGGCCGGCTGGCGCTGGCGCTGGCCCGGCTGCCGGTCTCCGATCCCGCGCTCGGCATCATCGAGGTCATGCGGGAACGGCTGGGCGCGGCGGTGCCCGCCGACCGGTTCGCAGGCCGGGAGTCGCTCACCCTGGACGACCTGCGGGAGCTGCCGTATGTGGCGACCGCGCCCGAGGCGATGCCCGCGTACTTCGACGAGATCGACGCCCGGCTGAATTCCGCGGGCGTGAAGAAGCGGATCCGCATCAACAGCTCGGATTATGCGGGCACCTCCGAGCTGGTCTCGGGAGGTATCGCCTTCTCCCTGACGATGCTCTCCTCGGAGAGTCCGATGCATCTCTACCGGCTGGAGAATGTGACCGTGCTGCCGGTGGTGGACTTCCCGGCCGAACTGGCCACCGGACTGCTCTTCCGCAAGGACCGGGCGGAGTCCGGCGGCGACCTGGAAGAGCTGGTCACCGAGGCGCGGGGCATCTTCGCCGAACGGCTTTCCGCCTGATATCGCCGACCGCTTACCCTGCTTCCCCTGCTTTTCCCACTGAATTCACTGCGCCTTTCTCGCGCGCCTTCTCGGGGTGACGCGGAGGGCTCTCGGTAGGGCATGACCTGCGGTATGACCGCTGTGGTCATACCCTTCTTCGCTTCTTGATCGTTCTCATTCGGCGGCCTCGCGCCTAATGTCGAAGGCAGAAACATTCGTAGTACATCTACTTCAGTCGCCTTCCGCAGGAGTGACCATGGACGCCACGAACGAGAGTGCCGCCGGCCCGCTGGACGGCGTACGGGTGATCGATCTGTCCACGGTGGTGATGGGGCCCTACGCCGCCCAGATCATGGGGGACCTCGGCGCCGACGTCATCAAGATCGAGTCGCCGTCCGACACCGTACGGGCGGGCAGCTATCGCACCACCCCCGGCATGACGCCGCTCAACCTCAACGTCAACCGCAACAAGCGCAGCGTCTCGCTGAACCTCAAGGACGACGCCGACCGCGAGCGCGCCCTCGCGCTCATCGGCACCGCCGACGTGCTGATCACCAATATGCGACCCGGCGCCCTGGCCCGGCTCGGCCTGACCTACGCGGACCTCGCCGAGCGCAGCCCCGGCCTGGTCTACGCCCACGCCCAGGGCTTCCGCGGCGACTCCGACCGGGCGGGCCACGCCGCCTACGACGAGACCGTGCAGGCCTCCTCCGGGCTGGTGGACGTGGCCCAACGGGCGCTCGGCCGGCCGGTCTACCTGCCGACGATCATCGGTGACAAGGTCGCCGGGCTGACCATCGTCTACTCGGTGCTTGCCGCGCTGGTGCACCGCGACCGTACGGGCCGGGGCCAGCACATCGAGATCCCCATGACGGACACGCTGATCGCCTTCAACCTCGTCGAGCATCTCGCGGGCCACGTCTACGAGCCGCCGGTCGGCTCCACCGGGTTCCCGCTGTCGATGAAGCAGGGCCACCGGGCGGTGCCCACCGCCGACGGGCTGGCCTGCATCGTGCCGTACCACGCCCGGAACTTCCGCGACTTCTTCGCGGCCGCCGGCCGCGGCGATCTCGCCGGGGACCCGCGGGTGGCCGGCACCGTCATCGACGACGCCGACGTCGACCCGCTGATGGAGCTGGTGGCCCAGTGCGCGCCGGCGCTGACCACCCAGGAGTGGGAGGAGGTCTGCGCCAAGCACAGCATCCCCATGGCGCCGGTGCTCGAACTGGACCGCGCGGCCGACGACCCGTACGTACGGGACGGCCACCTCCTCGACCTGGTCGAGCACCCCAGTGAGGGCCCGATCCGGTCCGTCGGCATCCCCGTGCGCTTCTCCGCCACCCCGGGATCGGTCCGGCGGCTCGCCCCGCTGCCCGGCCAGCACACCGACGAGGTCCTCGACGAGCTGGCTGCCGCGCCCCGGCGCCGCTGACGCTTCCACCTGGACACCCCTCATTCCGCGCGGATTTCGGCCCTGATTCACCCGTGCCGAACCGCACCCCGATCGCAAAGGACCCCGGGCCATGCCCAGCACCCCCGACGCCACCACGCCCGATGCCCCCGCAGTCGGCGCCACCCCCGTCGTACGCACCGAGCGGATCGGCACCGCTCTGCTCATCACGCTCGACCGGCCGCGCGCCCGGAACGCGGTCAACGCCGCGGTCGCCTCGCAACTCGCCGATGCCATCGACGAGTTGGAGGGCGACCCGGCGCTGCGGGCCGGGGTTCTCACCGGCGCGCAGGGCACCTTCAGCGCCGGAATGGACCTCAAGGCCGCGCTGGCCGGCGAGTCGCCCGAGATCCCGGGCCGCGGCTTCGGCGGGCTGACCGAGGCCGCGACGAGCAAGCCGCTGATCGCCGCCGTCGAGGGCTGGGCCATGGGCGGGGGCTTCGAACTGGCCCTGGCCTGCGACCTCATCGTGGCCGCGGACGACGCCCGGTTCGGCCTGCCGGAGGTCAAGCGAGGGCTTCTCGCGGCCGGTGGCGGAGCGGTGCGGTTGCCGCGGCGGATTCCGTACCACCTGGCCATGGAGCTGCTGCTGACCGGCGAGCCGGTCTCCGGTGAGCGGGCCGGCCGGCTCGGCATCGCCAACCGGGTCGTACCGGCCGGGCAGGCCGCGGCGGTGGCACTGGAGTTGGCCGAGCTGCTCGCGGACAACGCCCCGCTCGCCCTCGCCGCCGTGAAGCGGATCGCCCGCACCGCCGACGGCACACCCGAACCGGCCGCCTTCGCCGCCCAGCGCCGGGAGATGGCCGCGCTCGCCGCATCGGCCGACGTACGCGAGGGCATGGCCGCCTTCGCCGAGCGCCGGGCCCCCGTGTGGCAGGGCAAGTAGGCACGACACCACGGACAAACAGGAGAAGAGGCCCTCCGCCATGCAGCAGCACGACATTGCCCAGCACCTCGCCACGCCCCTGATGAACCCGGCGTATCCGCCGGTCATCCCGCGCTTCACCGACCGCGAGTACCTCAACATCGTCTACCGCACCGACCGCGACGCGCTGCGCGCGGTGGTGCCCGAACCGCTGGAGATCGATGAGCCGCTGGTCCGCTTCGAGGTGATGCGGATGGGCGACGTCACCGGGTACGGGCCGTACACCGAAGCCGGTCAGGCGATCCCGGTCCGGTACGACGGCGAGCGCGGCGAGTATCTGCACGCCATGTACCTGGACAACTTCCCGGCCACCGCGTCCGGACGGGAGGCCGGCGCCTACCCGAAGGTCGCCGGATCGCCCGCCCTGTATGTGGACCACGGCGCGCTCGTCGGCGTCCTGGACTACGGCACCGTCCGGGTGGCGACCGCGACGATGGGCTACAAGCACCACGAGCTGGACCCCGATGAGGCGGCCGCGCAGATCACCGTGCCGACCTTCATGCTCAAGCTGGTGCCGGGGTTCGACGGCACCACGCAGGTGGCCCAGCTGGTCCGCACCGAGATCAGCGATGTGGTGGTGAAGGGCGCCTGGAGCGGGCCCGCCCGGCTGCAGCTGTTCGAGCACGTCCTCGCCCCGCTGGCCGATCTGCCGGTGCGCGAGATCGTCTCGGTCAGCCACGTCCTGACCGACCTCACGCTGGCTCCGGTCCGGCCCGTACACGACTATCTCGCGCGCTGATCCCGTACGGGCGACAAAAGCGCCGAAGCGGCAGCGACTCAATCGAAGTCACCGCGACCGCACCGAAGTTCCGGCGGTCGCACCCACATCACCACGACCGCACCGAAAGAGGCATCCGTCATGAGCAAGACACCACCACCCACCGCGGCGGTGATCGGAGCCGGGACCATCGGGCTCTCCTGGACCGCCCTGTTCGCCGCCCACGGCATGGCGGTACGGGTCAGCGACCCGCGCCCCGACCTGGCCGAAGCCGTGGACACCGCGCTGGCGCAGGCCGCCCCGCAGCTGGCCCGGCAGGGCCTCGACGTCCGGGGTCTCGCCGACCGGGTCCGGCCGGCCGACGACGTCACCGACGCCGTACGCCACGCCGATGTCGTCCAGGAGAACGGCCCGGAGGACGCCGACTTCAAGCGTGAGCTGTTCGCCACCCTGGTCCGCGCAGCCCCGCCGCACGCACTCCTGCTCAGCTCGTCGTCCGCCATCCCGTCGAGCGCCTTCACCGGCGGGCTCGACGACGCCGGGCGGATCCTGATCGGCCATCCGTTCAACCCGCCGCACCTCGTGCCGCTGGTGGAGGTGGTGCCCGGCGAGCGCACGTCCGAGGACGCCGTGAACCGGGCCGTCGCCTTCTACCGCTCGGTCGGCCGGGTCCCGGTCGTGGAGCGCAAGGAGATCCCCGGCTTCGTCGGCAACCGGCTGCAGAACGCGCTCAGCCGCGAGGCGATCCACCTGGTGGAGCAGGGCGTGGTCAGCCCGTCCGAGCTCGACACCATCATGGTCAACTCGCTCGGTCTGCGCTGGTCGACGGTGGGCCCCTTCCTGGGCGCCCATCTGGGCGGCGGCCCCGGCGGCTACCGGCACATGGCCGAGCACATCGGCCCCTCCATGCGGCGGATGTGGGACTCCCTCGGCCGCCCCGAGCAGAGCCCCGCCCAGACCGAACGGCTCATCGCCGCCGTGGAGGACGCCTACGGCTCGCGCCCGTACGGCGAACTCACCCAGGAGCGCGACGAGAGGCAGCTCGCCGTCCTCGCCGCCCTGAACACCGACACCACCACCGCACCGAACGAGGAGACCCGGTCATGACCGACCAGCTCGCCGCCGACTTCTACGGCTACGAAAACCTGCTGCCCGACCACGAGCGCGAACTGCTGCTCCAGGCCCGCGACTTCATGCGCAACGAGGTCAAGCCGCTGGTCAACGACGCCTGGGCGAAGGGCGAGTTCCCCCGTGAACTGATCGACCGGTTCCGTGGACTCGGGCTCGCCGGCGTCGCGTACGAGGGGTACGGCGACCCGCTGCCCGCCGCGAGCCATCTGCTGGTCGGGATGCTCACGATGGAGTACACCCGCACCGACGCCTCGTCCGCGACCTTCTTCGGCGTCCACAACGGCCTGGCCATGTACAGCGTCTACCGCGGCGGCGACGAGGAGCAGCGCCGCCGCTGGCTGCCCGCGATGGCCGCCCTGGACAGGATCGGCGCCTTCGCCATGACCGAGCCGCTCGGCGGGTCCGACGTGGCGGGCGGGATGCGCACCACCGCACGGCGCAAGGGCGACCACTGGATCCTGAACGGCGCCAAGCGGTGGATCGGCAACGGCACCTTCGCCGACCTGGTCGTCGTCTGGGCCCGCGACGAGGCCGACGACAACGTCAAGGGCTTCGTGGTGGAGAAGGGCACACCCGGCTTCACGGCCACCAAGATCGAGAACAAGACCGCGTTCCGCATCGTCGAGAACGCCGACATCACCCTCACCGACGTGCGGGTCCCGGAGGCCGACCGGCTCCAGCGGGTCGACTCCTTCCGGGATGTCGCGGAGATCCTGCGGGCCACCCGCAGCGGCGTCGCCTGGCAGGCGCTCGGCGTGATGATCGGCGCCTATGAGCTCGCGCTCGACTACGCGCGCGAGCGCCGGCAGTTCGGCCGTCCGATCGCCCGCTTCCAGATGGTGCAGGACCTCCTCGTCAAGAGCCTGGGAAACATCACCGCCTCCTGGGGCATGCTCGTCCAGTTGGCCCGCCTCCAGGAAGCCGGCGTCTTCCGTGATGAACACTCCTCGCTGGCCAAGGCGTTCGTCACCAGCCGGATGCGCGAGGTCGTGGCCTGGAGCCGGGAGATATTCGGCGGCAACGGCATCGTGCTCGACTACGACGTCGCCCGCTTCTTCGCCGACGCCGAGGCCATCTACTCCTTCGAGGGCACCCGCGAGATGAACACCCTCATCGTGGGCAAGGCGATCACGGGGCAGAGCGCCTTCGTCTGACGGCCCGATGGTGCCCCGAGGCGTCTGCCCGGGCGAGGGATGCCGAAGTACCCAATGGTCAAAGGGTGTTGTCGGACCCCCACGCTACGTTGGGCGCATGACGAACGCAGAGAGCAGGACCGAGCGCATCAGGCCGCTTCAGTTCCACCGGACCCCCGGTCTGGAGGACTGGCGGGTGGTCGGTGAGGGAGCGTGCGCGTACTTCCGCACCGGGTCGTTCGCGGCCGGCGCCCGGCTTGTGCAGGCGATCGCCGAGCTGCCGGGCGTGGGGGACGGCGAGCCGGACGCCGATGTGCGGCACGACGGCGCGACCGTACGGCTGATCACGGTCACGGACCACTACTACGGGCTGACCGAGCGGCATATCGAGCTGGCCCGGCAGATCTCCGCCGTGGCACGCGCGTTGGACATCCCGGCCGACCCGTCCGGCGTGCAGACCGTCCAGGTCACGGTCGACGCCCTCGCCGGCCCCGAGGTGGTGCGCTTCTGGCGTGCCCTGCTCGGCTACCAGGACCGCGCGAACAGCGGCGAGGACCTGATCGACCCGCGCCGCCGCGGGGCGCCGTTCTACTTCCAGCAGATGGACGCACCGCGCCCGCAGCGCAATCGGGTGCACGTCGACGTCTGGGTGCCGCATGACCAGGCCGAGGCGCGGATAGCCGCGGCCCTCGCGGCCGGTGGCCGCCTGGTGAACGACGCCGACGCGCCGTCGAACTGGGTGCTGGCCGACCCCGAGGGGAACGAGGCGTGTGTCGGCGTGGCCGGCTGGCCGGGTCCGGACCCTGACGGCCGGTGAAGGCCCCCGATCGCTGGTGAAGACCTCCGGCCTCACGGCCTGGCCGGCACCACCATGACCTCGGTGCCGGCGGCCCGTACGGCGCGGATCTGCTCGGCCGGCAGGCCGTCGTCGACGATCAGCAGCTCGAAGTCGGTCAGCGGGGCCAGCGCGTAGAGGCCGCCCTTGGTGAACTTGGTGTGGTCCGCGACCAGGATGCGGCGCCCCGCGCTCTCCATCATGGCCCGCTTGACCTGCACGGTCTCCGGCGAGGTGTGGTAGCAGCGGCCGTTGGTGACGGCCGTGGTGGACATGAACAGCACATCGGCGCGGAACGCCCGTACGGCGTCCGCGGTGTGCGGGCCCATGAACGCGTCATACGCCGGGAAGTACGCCCCGCCCAGCGTGATCAGCGAGATACCGGGCTCCTTGGCGAGCGTGGTGATGGCCGGCAGGGAGTTGGTGATCACGGTCAGCGGGGTGTGCTCGGCGGCCTGGTGGGCCAGCAGCAGACAGGTCGTGCTGTCGTCGAGCAGCACGGTCTGCCCGGAGACCAGCAGCGTCGCGGCGGCCCGCGCCAGCTGCTGCTTGGTCTGCGCCATGGTGGCCATCCGCTCCGCGACGCTGCCGTGGAACTGCGCCGAGGGCAGCCCGGTCGCCCCGCCGCGCACCTTGCGCAGCCAGCCCTGCGCCTGAAGGGCGTCCAGATCGCGGTGCGCGGTCATCAGGCTGACGTCGAACTCCTCGGCGAGGTCCGCGGTGCGCACGAATCCGCGGGAGATGACGGTCTCGCGCATGCGGCGGCGCCGCTCCTCCTGGGCCTCGACCCGGTCCATCGCGCTCCTCGCCCCTCGGCTCCGCGTGAATTCGCCGCGTTATGTTCGCACGGATTTAACACTGCACCCGCCCCCGCAGCGGTGTCCACATGCGGTTCCGGTACGACGCAACACGGCTGGTCGCGGCCCTGATGCGAAGATTCCACGGGCCATTGACGCCCGATTCTGCGCGGCTGTTCCATCGCTCCGTCCACCCCCCTTGCCCCCCTGCCACGCCGCCGCAGAAAGGGAGATTCGATGACGAACTCTCCGCCGCGTTCGCTGATCACCCGCCTGGGCATTCCGCCGACCCTCGCCTGGGGATACCTCGGGCTCCTCCTGTTCATGATCGGAGACGGGGTCGAGTCCGGCTATCTCTCGCCGTACCTCATCGACCAGCACCTCTCGGAGTCCCGGGTCGCGCTGCTCTTCACCGTCTACGGGATCGCCGCCGGCATCGCCGCCTGGCTCTCCGGAGTGCTGTCCGACCTGTGGGGCCCGCGCCGTGTGATGTGGGCCGGGCTGGGCATCTGGGGTGTCTTCCAGGTCCTGTTCCTCACCGCCGCGATACCCCTGACCAGCTATCCGCTGATGATGGCCAGCTACGGGCTGCGCGGCCTGGGCTATCCGCTGTTCGCCTACGGCTTCCTGGTCTGGATCGCCGGAGTGGCGCCGCGAGCCCGGCTCGGTACGGCCATGGGCTGGTTCTGGTTCGCCTTCACCGGCGGGCTGCCCACCCTCGGCTCGCTCGTCGCCAGCGGGCTGATCCCGCAGATCGGCGCCTACGCCACGCTGTGGGCCGCTCTGGTGCTGGTGGCCGCGGGCGGACTGATCGCCCTGGTGCTGGTCCGCGACGACCACGGCGGCAAGCGGCCGCGTGCCGAGGGCGAGGGACCGGTGGCCACGCTGGTCGGCAGCGTCACGATCCTGTGGCGCAACCCCAGGGTCGGGGTCGGCTCCGTCGTCCGGGTCATCAACACCGCCTCGCAGTTCGGCTTCTTCGTGATCATGCCGATCCACTTCACCAAGACGGTCGGCTTCACCCTCACCGAGTGGCTGCACCTGCTCAGCGCGATGTTCGCCACCAACATCTTCGCCAATCTGCTGTTCGGCGTGCTCGGCGACCGCTTCGGCTGGCGCCGCACCATCGCCTGGTTCGGCGGCGCCGGCTGCACGGTCAGCACCCTGCTGCTCTTCTACGTCCCGCACGCCGTCGGCGCGAACTTCTCGCTCGCCCTCCTGGTCGCCGCGTTCTACGGCGCTACGCTGGCAGGTTATGTACCGCTTTCGGCGCTGGTGCCCACTTTGGAGCCCAAGCACCAGGGGCAGGCGCTGGCCGCGCTCAACCTGGGCGCGGGGGCCAGCACCTTCGTCGGCCCCGCCGTCGTCGCGGCGTTCGTCGGGACGCTCGGGGTCGAAGGAGTGGTCTGGATCTTCGCCGGGATGTACGCGGTGAGCACCGTACTCGCCCACTTCCTGACGCTGCCGGAGCCGAGTGCCAAGGACACGGCCGGCACCGCGGACACCGCGCCCGCCGCCGCCTCGGCGCCGGCGTGAAAGGACCCCACTGATGTCCGTACTCACCATCGACGTGGGCACCACGGTGATCAAGTCCGTCGTCTTCGACGACCGGGGCACCGAGATCGCCGTCGCCCGCCGGGCCACCGAGGTCCTGCGCCCGCACCCCGGCTGGGCGGAACAGGACATGGCGGCAGTCTGGGACGCCGTCGTCCACACCGTCCGCACGGTGCTGGACGGCCTGACCGACCCGGTCTGGCTGGTGTCCTTCACCGCTCAGGGCGACGGCGCCTGGCTCGTCGACGACCGCGGCCGCCCCACGGGACCCGCCATCCTGTGGTCCGACGGCCGCGCCGGGGAGCAGCTCGGCGCCTGGCAGCGCGACGGCGTCCTGGAGGCGGCCTTCCGCCGCAACGGCTCGCTGACCTGCGCCGGGATGCCCAACGCCCTCTTCAGCTGGCTCGCCGCCCACGACCCGGACCGGCTCGCCCGCTCCGCCACCTCGCTCACCGCCGCCGGCTGGCTCTTCCTGCGCTTCACCGGCGTGCGGGCCACCGACGAATCCGACGCCTCGGCCCCGTTCCTCGACCACGCCACCGGCGCATACGACCCCTACATCCTCGACCTGTTCGGCCTCGGCGCGTACGAACGGCTGCTGCCCACCGTCCTGGGGGAGTCGCAGCGGATCGCCGAGATCACCACCGCGGCCGCGGCCGAACTGGGGCTGCCCGCCGGGCTCCCGGTCGTGATGGCCCCCTACGACATCGCCTCCACCGCCCGCGGCGTCGGCGTCGTCAACCCCGGCCAGGCCTGCAGCATCCTCGGCACCACACTGTGCACCGAGATCGTCCGTACGGAGATCGACACCAGCGGCGAACCGTCCGGCATCCATATCGCCTACCGGGGCCGCGAACGGGTACTGCGCGCCTTCCCCACGCTCAACGGCGCCGAGGTGCTCGGCTGGGCGGCGCGACTGCTGCATCTGCCGGGGCCACCGGAGCTGGCGCAGCTGGCCTTCGAGTCCGAGCCCGGCGCCCGAGGGCTGATGTTCCTGCCCTACCTCTCCCCGGCCGGCGAGCGCGCCCCGTTCCTCGACCCGGGGGCCCGCGGCTCCTTCTGGGGTCTGTCCCTGGAGCACCGGCCCGCCGACCTGGCGCGCGCCGTCTTCGACGGACTCTCGCTGGTGTTGCGCGACTCACTGGCCGCCGCCCGCACGGACGTCGACGAGCTGCGGCTGTGCGGCGGCGGCGCCAACAGCGACGCCTGGTGCGCGCTGATCGCCGATGCGACGGGCGTGCCCACCGCACGCTCCTCAGACACCGAACTCGGCGCCAAGGGAGCCTTCCTCACCGGCCTGGTCCGCACCGGCGCCGAGACCAGCATGCACAGCGCCGCCGCCAAATACGTCCGGATGCAGCGGAGCTGGGAGCCCGAGCCGCAGCGCGCGGAGTTCTACGCCGCGCTGTACGACGACTTCCTCCGCTGGCGCGGGCTCGCCCGGGAGGCGGGCTGGCGCGGCCGGGCGACCTGGCGCGGCGGCCCGGCGGCGCCCGGCCGCCCGGCCGAGGCCACCGGCCACCCCGTAGACACCACCGGTACCGCCCCTGGAGGCACCCTTGTCTGACCCGCACCACCCCGGCGGCCCGCCCGCGGCCCTCGACGGCATCTGGCTCGGCCTCGACCTCGGCACCCAGAGCGCACGCTGCGTCGCCGTCGACGGCACCGGGCAGGTCCTGGCCACCGCCGCCCGCCCGCTGACCAGTCGACGCCACGGCAACCGCCACGAGCAGGACCCCGAGGAGTGGTGGCGCGCGCTGGCCGCCGCCTGCCGGGAGGCCCTGGCGGGCATCGACACCCGGCGGATCCGCGGGCTGGCCCTCGACGGCACCTCCGGCACGATCCTGCTCGCCGACTCCCGGGGCACCCCGCTCACCCCCGGCCTGATGTACGACGACGGGCGCGCCGCCGAGCAGGCCGCGGCCGTCAACGCGGCCGGCGCGGAGATCTGGCAGGAGCTGGGCTACCGCAGCATGCAGCCGTCCTGGGCACTGCCCAAGCTCGTCGCGCTGCTGGCGAACGCCCCCGCCCTGCGGACCGGGACCCGGCTGCTGCACCAGGTCGACCTGTTCACCTGGCGGCTGGCCGGGCACCAGGTGCCGAGCGATGCCAGCCACGCCCTCAAGACCGGCTACCACCTGCTCGAGGAGCGCTGGCCGCAGGAGGTGATGGACGAACTCGGCGTCCCCGAAGGGCTGCTGCCCGATGTGGTGCGCCCCGGAAGCGTGCTCGGCACCGTATGCGCCGACGCCGCCGCGGCCACCGGCATCCCCGAGGGGACCACCGTCGTCGCCGGGATGACCGACGGCTGCGCCGCGCAGATCGGCGCCGGGGCGCTCGCCCCGGGCGCCTGGAACTCGGTGCTCGGCACCACCCTGGTCCTCAAGGGCACCAGCCCGCACCTGGTCCGCGACCCGGCGGGCGTCGTCTACTGCCACCGCGGACCGGGCGGCACCTGGCTGCCGGGCGGCGCCTCCAGCAGCGGCGCCGGAGTCCTCTCCCGGCACTTCCACGGCGCCGACCTGGACGCGCTCACCGCGCAGGCCGCGGCCCTGGACCCGGACGCGGTCGGCTACCCGCTGGTCTCCACCGGCGGCGAACGCTTCCCCTTCCGTGCCCCCGACGCCGAACCGTTCGTCCTGGGTGAAGTCCCCACCCGTGCCGCCGAGTTCCATGCCTGGCTCCTCGGCGTCGCCTGCCTCGAACGGCTCTGCTTCGACTACCTCGACCACCTCGGCGCGCCCATCGACGGACCGCTCACCCTCACCGGCGGCGGTGCCCGCAACGCCTACTGGTGCCAGCTTCGTGCCGACGTTCTCGGCCGCCCGGTGCGGCTGCCGCGGCAGGCCGAGGGCGCCCTGGGCATGGCCGTCCTCGCCGCCACCTCCTCGGGAGCGGGCCTTGAGGAGGCGGCCGCCGCCATGGTCCGCATCGACCGGGAGATCGCGCCGAGACCCGCCCGCACCGCCCGCTACGCCCCCGTCCACCTCCGCTTCCTGGACGAACTCACCCGCCGCGGCTGGCTCGGCCAGGACGTGGCCGACCACGCCCGCAGGAGGGCAGCGCAGTGACCGACCTCATCCTCGTACGCCACGGCGAGACCGTCTGGCATGCGGAGAACCGCTACGCCGGCCGCACCGACGTGCCCCTGACCGACCACGGCCGTGCCCAGGCCGCCGCCCTCGCCGCCTGGGCGACCACCGCCCGACTCACCGCCGTCTGGAGCTCCCCGCTCTCCCGGGCCCGGCTCACCGCCGCACCCGCCGCCGAGGCCTGCGGGCTGACCCCGCGCATCGACGAGCGGCTCTACGAGGTCGACTTCGGCCGGGGCGAGGGACTGACCAGGGACGAGATGAGCCGGCGCTTCCCGGAGCGGCTGGCGGCCTTCCTCACCGACCCCGTCGAGCACCACCTGCCCGACGGCGAACACCCCCGGCACGCCGCCGAGCGCGCCGCCGACTGCCTCGCCGACATCGCTCGCGAACAACCCGACGGCCGGGTCCTGGTGGTCGCGCACTCCACCCTCGTACGGGTCCTGCTCTGCCATCTGCTGGGCATCCCGCTCGCCCACTACCGCCGGGTCTTCCCCCGGCTGGACAACGGCGCCCTCACCGAGCTCCGCGTCGACCAAGGGCGGACCGCGCTGCTGAGCCTCAACGCACCGGCCCTCACCCAGACCCCCGCGCTCCACTGACCGCCCGTACGCGCCCACCCGGCCCCCTACCGCCCTTCAGGAGAAGGAGACCCATGAGCACCACCGTCCTCGTCGCCGGCAACCACTTCATCCGCCCGAGCCTGTTCACCGAGGCCGTGCGCGCGGCCGCCGGAGACACACCGCTGGACGTCCG
This sequence comes from Streptomyces sirii, assembly GCF_045690365.1. NCBI lineage: Bacteria > Bacillati > Actinomycetota > Actinomycetes > Kitasatosporales > Streptomycetaceae > Streptomyces > Streptomyces sirii. The sequence goes on from NZ_CP147982.1 coordinate 7,705,203, forward strand.
CGAGATCCGGTTCGACTGGCCGCACACTCCCTTCGGCCCGGTCGCCGAGGTCATCGAGGCCTCCGGCAGCGAGGACGAGATGATCGAGGCCTTGCGGGGAGCCGAGATCTGCGTCACCGAGCACGGACCGCTCACCGAGCGGATCCTCGCCAACTGCCCCGACCTGAAGCTGTTCTGCACCAGCCGCGGCGGCCCGGTCAACGCCAACCTCGAAGCCGCCACCCGCCACGGCGTCGCCGTCTGCAACGCCCCAGGCCGCAACGCCACCGCCACCGCCGAGCACACCCTGACCCTGATGCTGGCCGCCGCCCGCGGCGTCGGCGACACCCACACCGACCTGCGTCGGGGCGTATGGCGCGGTGACTACTACGACTACGACAACTGCGGCATCGAGATCGACGGCGCCACCGTCGGCCTGATCGGCTTCGGCGCCATCGGCAGCCGGGTCGCCAAGGTGCTCGCCGCCATGGGCGCCCAGGTCCTCGTCCACGACCCGTACGTACGTCCCGAGGCGCTGGCCGGCATCGCCGAGCAGGTCCCGCTCGACGAACTGCTCGGCCGCTCCCGCATCGTCTCGCTGCACGCCCGGGTCACCGAGGAGACCAGGGGCATGATCGGCCGCGCGCAGATCGCCGCGATGCCCCGCGGTTCGATCCTGGTCAACTGCGCCCGCGGCGCGCTGCTCGACTACGACGCGGTCTGCGACGCCCTGGACTCCGGACAGCTGGCCGGCGCCGGCTTCGACGTCTTCCCCGAGGAACCGCTGCCCGCCGGCTCCCGTCTGCTGACCGCCCCCGGCGCGGTCCTCACCCCGCATATCGCCGGCGGCAGCCAGCAGGTCGCGCACAAGGCCGCACGGATAGTCGCCGAGGAGGTGGGCCGCCATCTGCGCGGCGAGCCGCTGCTGCACTGCGCCAACCCCGAGGTGATGAAGGAGAACTGACGGTTCAACAACCCGGCGTCGCCTCGGTCGGCAGCGGTACCCGCCAGATCTGGCGGTCGTTCTCCGAGCCCACGAGCAGGGTCGTGCAGTCGGCGTAGGCCACCGCCTCGCCCTGCGGCTGGGCGGGCAGCGCGACCTCGGCGAGCCGGTTGCCGGCCGGGTCCTGGACATAGCCGGTGTTCGGGCCGAACGGTCCGCCGCTGCGCATCACATACGACCGGCCGCTCGGGGAGTACGCGCCGTCGGTCGCCCAGGCCGGGCCGGCGCGCAGCGGGGTGAGGGTGTTGACCTGGCCGGACAGCGGCGGCAGCGGCGCCTTGTAGAGCGCGCCCTTGGCGCCCAGCACCTTGCTGACCACGTACAGCTGCCGGGACGTCGGGTCGATGAGCAGGGACTCGGCGTCGTGTCTGCCGTCGGCGTAGGCGAAGCGGAAGGTGGCCGGTGTCACCGTCGCGTCGGCCAGCGTGTCGGGCTCGGCGAAGCGGTGTACCGCGATCTCGGCGCGGCCGGCGAAGTTGTCGCCGATGTCGCCGACGTGGATCGAGGGGACCCCGTTGTCGTCGGGGCCGACGGCCAGCGCCTCCCAGTCGGTGTTGGCCGTACCGCTCAGCGTGAACGTGGCCCTGAGCCGCCCCGTCGCGCCGGAGCAGTCGACGGCGAACACCTGAGGGGTGTTGCCGCTGTCGTTGACGGCGTAGAGGACACCGGGGTGCTTGACGCTCATGCCCAGACCGCTGAGCTCCTGGAGCCCGGCGGGGAGCGTGCAGGCACGCGCGGGCGCGGCGGCGGACGCGGGGTGTGCGACGAGCGGCGCGGTGAGCGCGGCGGTCGCGAGGAGCACGGAGGAGAGCGGGGAGAGGGGGGACATGGGTTCAAGGTGGCGGTGGGCGGTGACGACGCCAAGGCCGCCCGGCCACCCGTTGGGCATGGGAGCGATAACGGGCCGGTATGACAACCGGCGGCCGGTCCGTCAGCGCGACGGTTCGCGGACCGGGGCCGTGCGCCGGGCGTGCGCGAGGAAGGCGCGGGCCGGCCGGCTCAACGAGCTGCGGGCGTGCACGATGCCGACCGGGCGCAGCAGCGCGGGACGGAAGGAACGGACCTCGGCGCGCGAGCCGAAGGTGCGCGACGCCATATCGCGGTACCAGACCAGCGAGCCGTGCCCGCCGAGCACACTCGCCACCCACGCCAGCCGCTCGTCCACCTCCAGCGCCGCCACCGGGCGCACACCCAGGTGGCTGAAGAGCGACTCCAACTCGGTCCGCCTGCCGGTGCCCCGGGTCGGCAGCACCATCCGCAGGCCGTCCAGCCGCCGGAGCGGAACCGGGTCGGGCAGCCCGGAGCCGGACGGTGAGACCAGCACCACCTCGCGTTCCTGGAGATGGTGCGAGGACAGCCCCTGGTCCACCGGAAGGTCCACCAAGCCGAGTTCCGCCTGTCCGCCGGTCAGGCACTCGACCAGTGCCTCACGGCTGCTGCGCTGGACCAGCTGGACATCGACCCCCGGGTGGCGCGCGGTGAAGGCCGGCAGCAGATCGGCCGCGAGATCGATCGCCAGGGTCGGGGTGGCGACGACGCACAGCTTCTCCCGGGAACCCCCGCCCTGCGCCGCGCCGATGTCCTCGATCGCGTCCACGGCGGCCAGGACCGTACGGGCCAGCCGCACCACCCGGGCACCCTCGCACGTCAACTCCACGCCCCGGCCCTTACGGGTCACCAGCGCCACGTCCAGGTCGCGCTCCAGGGCCTGGACGGCGCGGGAGAGCGCGGGCTGGGCCACATAGACGGCGGCGGCCGCGGCGGTGATGGACCGGTAGTCCGCGACCGCGACCAGATAACGCAGTTGCTGGAGGGTGAGGGCCATGCGCGGACGGTAGCCGGGTCAGAGTGAACCCGTAAGACGAAGCGGACGTCGGCGCGATGGCGCGGCGATGTCCGCCGGGGACGGGGCAAGACCCGCTCGGCACCGAACCATGCCGGTAGGGCATGGGACGGGGCGGCGCGGACCGGTGCGCCGGCGTGCGGATACCGGGCGGCGCGCGGCGCACAAGCGCAGGTCGGGGCCGGGGGAGCGGGCCGCAGCGGGGCGCCCGGCCACCGCGATGGTGACCTTGGCGGAATCAACTACCGCCTGATGCAAGGTCGTTGACAGTGCAAGGGGGTGGCCCCACGATGCATCGGCATCAGCGGGATACCGCTGGTTACCGCAGGTGGCAGTGGTCAGCGTGTCCGTCCCCCACGCAGCACAAGGAGCGCCCGTGGTCCCCCGGCCCCCTCACTCCGGCACCTCTCCCCGTCCGCGATCCGCGTGGCCGGCCCCGACCGGCCGCGACCTCGTCGTCGCGCTCTCGCCCTTCGAGCAGCCGGACGAACGGATCGTCGCCGCCGCCGAACGCGCCGGCGCACTCGGCCTGTTGGACCTCGGCCGCCACACCGGCCCGGCGCGCGACGCCCTCGCCGGGCTCGCCCGCCGGCTGCGGCGGCCCTACGGCGTACGCGTACCGGTCGGCTGCCCGCTCACCCCCGACGAGCTGCCGGCCGAGGTCGACACCGTGCTGCTCGCCGACCCGGGGGAGTTCACCGCCACCGCGCGGCACCGGACCGACGGCCGCCACGACTGGTCCGGCGGCGGCCGGCGCCGGGTATGGGCCGAGGTCACCAGCCCCCAGGAGGCCGCGGCCGCCCGCGCCGCCGGAGCCGAAGCGCTGGTCGTCCGCGGCCATGAGTCCGGCGGCCGGGTCGGTGAACTCACCACCTGCCTACTGTTGCAGCGGGTCCTGGCCGACCCGGCCACCACCGTCCCCGTCCTCGCGGCCGGCGGCATCGGCCCGCACACCGCCGCCGCGGCCCTCGCCGGCGGCGCGGCCGGTGTGCTCCTCGACTCCCAGCTCGCGCTGACCACCGAGGGCGAGCAGCGGCTGCCGCGCGCGCTCGCCGCCGCCCTGCGGGCCATGGACGGCAGCGAGCCGACCCTCGTCGACGGCCACCGCGTACTGACCCGCCCGGACCTGCGCACCGACCCGCTCCCCGTCGGCCAGGACGGCGCGTTCGCCGCCCGGCTCGCCGCGCGGCACCGCACCACCGGCGGCATCCTGACGGCCGTACGGGCCGCCATCACCGGCCACCTCGCGGCGGCCGCCCGCACCCGGCCGCTCGCGCCCCGCCCCGCCGCCCGCCATCTCCCCGTGGCCCAAGGGCCGATGACGCGGGTCAGCGACGAGGCCGCGTTCGCCGCCGCGGTGGCCGCCGAGGGCGGGCTGCCCTTTCTCGCCCTCGCGGTCATGGACGGCCGGCAGGTGCGCCGGCTGCTGGCCGAGACCGCCGAGCGGCTGGGCGACCGGCCGTGGGGCGTGGGCCTGCTGGGCTTCGCACCGCCGGAACTTCGCCGTGCACAGCTCGCCGCGGTGGCCGAGTTCGCCCCCGCGTACGCGCTCATCGCCGGCGGCCGCCCCGCCCAGTCCGCGCCGCTCGAAGCCGCCGGGACCCGGACCTACCTCCACGTCCCCTCGCCCGGCCTGCTGGAGCGCTACCTGGCCGAGGGCGCCCGCAGATTCGTCTTCGAAGGGCAGGAGTGCGGGGGCCACACCGGCCCCCGGGCAAGCTTCCCGCTGTGGGAGGAGCAGATCGAGCGGCTGCTCGCCCACGACCGGGAGCACGCCGGCACCGGCGAGGAGTTCGATGTGCTCTTCGCGGGCGGCATCCACGACGCCCGCTCCGCCGCCATGGCCGCGGCCGCCGCCGCCCCGCTCGCCGAGCGCGGCGCCCGGATCGGTGTCCTGATGGGCACCGCCTACCTCTTCACCGAGGAGGCCGTGGCCACCGGCGCCGTCCAACCGGGTTTCCAGGACACCGCGTTGGCCTGCGAGCGGACCGTACTGCTGCGCACCGCACCGGGGCACGCCACGCGCTGCGCCGAGACCGCCTACGCCGCGGAGTTCGCCGCGGCCGAGCGGCGGCTCGCGGCGGACGGCGTGGACCCGCGCACCCGGTGGGAGGAGCTGGAGCGGCGCAACCTCGGGCGGCTGCGGATCGCGAGCAAGGGCCTGCGCCACACCGACGGCGGACCGCCGGCCCCGGTGGGGGAGCCGGACCAGCTGCGCGAGGGCCTGTACATGCTGGGCCAGGCCGCCACCGCCCGCAGCGCCACCACCTCCATCGCCGTGCTGCACACGGACGTCACCGAGGGGGCGAGCGCACTGCTCGACGCCCGGGCCGAGCAGCTCCGGCCCCCCACCGGGCACCAGGACCAGCAGGCGGCGCCGCTGGACATCGCCATCGTCGGCATGGCCTGCTGCTATCCGGGCGCGCCCGACACCGCCCGCTACTGGTCGAACGTCGTCGCCGGCGTCGACTCCGTCACCGAGGTGCCCGCCGAGCGCTGGGACGCCGCCACCTACCACGACCCGGACCCCGCGCGGGCGGGCGAGCGCACCCCCTCGCGGTGGGGCGGATTCCTGCCCGCCATCCCCTTCGACGCCCTCGCCCACGGCATCCCGCCGGCCTCCCTCACCGGCATCGAAGCCGTGCAGCTGCTCGCCCTGGACGCGGCCGCCAAAGCCCTGGCCGACGCCGGATACGCCGACCGCGACTTCGACCGCGCCCGCACCGGCGTCGTCTTCGGCGCCGAGGCCGGAACCGAACTCGCCGGCGCCTACGGCCTGCGCGCCCTGCACCCCGCCTACCTGGGCGACCTGCCGCCCGCCCTGGACGCCGAACTGCCCCGGCTGACCGAGGACTCCTTCCCCGGGGTGCTCGCCAACGTCATCGCCGGGCGGATCGCCGGCCGCCTGGACCTGGGCGGCGCCAACTGCACCGTGGACGCCGCCTGCGCCTCCTCGCTCGCCGCGCTCGACCTGGCCTGCCGCCAACTGCGCGACCGGGACGCCGACATGGTCCTGTGCGGCGGCGCCGATGTGCACAACGGCATCAACGACTACCTGATGTTCGCGTCCGTGCGGGCCCTGTCGCCCACCGGCCGGTGCCGCCCCTTCGACGCGGCCGCCGACGGCATCGCCCTCGGCGAGGGCGTCGGCGCCCTGGTCCTCAAACGCGTCGAGGACGCCGAGCGGGACGGCGACCGCATCTACGCGGTGGTCAAGGCGGTCGGCAGCGCCAGCGACGGGCGGTCGCTCGGCCTGACCGCGCCACGGCCCGAAGGGCAGCGGCGCGCCCTGGAACGCGCCTACCGCCGTGCCGGCGTCAGCCCGGCCCAGGTGGGCCTCCTCGAAGCCCACGGCACCGGCACCGTCGTCGGCGACGCCACCGAACTCGCCGTCCTCACCGACCTGTTCCAGGCGGCGGGGGCCGCGCCGGGCGGCTGCACACTGGGCTCGGTCAAGTCGCAGATCGGGCACACCAAATGCGCCGCCGGACTGGCCGGACTCATCAAGACCGCACGCGCCGTGCACGCGGGGGTGCGGCCGCCGACCCTGCATCTGACCCGGCCGGGAGCCGACACCGGGCCGTTCCGCTTCGAGGCCGGCGGCGCCCGTCCCTGGACGGCCCCCGTCGAACGGCGCATCGCCGGGGTGAGCGCCTTCGGCTTCGGCGGCACCAACTACCATGCGGTGCTCGCCGGTTATCCGGGCGCCGACGAGCCCGCCCACACCCTTCAGGAGTGGCCCGCCGAGCTGTTCTGCTTCCGCGGGGCCGACCGGGCCGCCGCCGTGGCGGCCGTCGACCGCCTCGCCGCGCGCCTGGCGGACAACGACGCGGCCGGGCGGCCCTGGCCGCTGCGCGACCTGGCCGCCGAGACCGCCGCGGCCGCGCCCGACGCGCCGATACAGGTCTGTGTCGTCGCCGAGGACCTCGATCAGCTCGCCGCCCGGCTGGAGCCGGCGCGGCGGTACGCGGCCGCCGACGGCGTCCACCCGCGCCAGGAGGACACCGACCCCGGCCTGACCGCCTTCCTCTTCCCCGGCCAGGGCAGCCAGCGCACCGGGATGCTGGGCGAGCTGTTCGTCGCCTTCCCCGCGCTGCGCGGCCTCCTGGACGACACCGACCCGGACTGCGTCGCGGCCATGTTCCCGCCCACCGCCTTCACCGCCGAGCAGCGAAGGGCCCAGTCCGCCGCCCTGACCGACACCCGCGTCGCCCAGCCGGCCCTGGGCCTGGCCTCCACCGCCGCGCACCGGCTGCTGACCACGCTCGGGGTGCGCCCCGACTGCGCGGCGGGCCACTCCTACGGCGAGCTGACCGCGCTGTGGGCGGCCGGCGCCTACGACACCGAGGCGCTGCTCAGGCTCAGCGACCGCCGTGCCGCGGCGATCGTCCGCGCCGCCGGCGACGACCCCGGGGCGATGGCGGCCGTGGCCGCCGCCCCCGCCCGCGTGCGGGAGCTGACGCGCGGCACGCCCGAGGTCGTGGTCGCCAACCACAACGCGCCCGAACAGAGCGTGATCTCGGGCCCCGCCGACGCGGTGGAGCAGGCCGTCGCGGCGCTGTGCGCGGCCGGCGTCGAGGCGCGGCGGATCCAGGTCGCGTGCGCCTTCCACAGCCCCCGGCTGGAGCCGGCGGGCGAGGAGTTGGCCGAGGAGCTGCGCGCCACACGGCTGTCCGCGACCGCGTTCCCCGTCTGGTCGGGCGCCACCGCCCGTCCCTACGGCCGCGAGGCCGCCGCGATCCGGGACACCCTGGCGGGCCAGGTCGCCGCGCCGGTGCGCTTCGTGGACCAGATCGAGGACATGTACGCCGCCGGGGTGCGCACCTTCGTGGAGGCCGGTCCCGGCCGGGTGCTCACCGGTCTCGTCGGCCGCATCCTGGGCGAACGCCCGCACACGGCCGTCGCGTTGGACGTGCCGGGGGAGCCCGGCCTGGCCCGGCTGCCGCGGGTGCTGGCCCGGCTCGCCGCCGCCGGCGTGCCCGTCGACCCGGAGGCGCTGTTCCGCGGGCGTACCCGCGCACTGCCCGAGGACGCGCCGCGCCGCCCCGGGTGGCTGGTGGACGGACACCTGGTGCGCACCGCCGACGGCGCCTGCCTGCCGGGCGGACTGCGTCCGGCGCGGCGGGTGGCGGCGGTACCGGACGACGGCCCCGCCGCCCCGGGGGAAGCGGCGCGGCAGCACGCGCTGCGTCCGGCTCGGCCGGTGGCGGCGGTACCGGACGACGGCCCCGCCGCCCCGGGGGAAGCGGCGCGGCAGCACGCGCTGCGTCCGGCTCGGCCGGTGGCGGCGGTACCGGTCGACGGCCCCGCCGCCCCGGGGGTAGCGGCGCGGCAGCACGCGGTGCTGGAGTATCTGCGCGGTGCCCGCGAGCTGGTGGTGGCGCAACGGGACGTGGTGCTGCGGTACTTGGGCGAGGAGGCGCCCGCGGCCCCGCGGACCGCGCCCGCATCGGAGCGGCCGCTCCCGTCGTACGACGAGGCCGACCTGGCCGGGACCGACCTGCCCGGGACCCGGCCGTCCGGAGCCGACGCCGAGGCCGGGCCCGCCCCGGCCGCCCGCCCGGCCTGCCTGACCCCCGACCAACTCCTCGACGCCGTGCGGGAGATCATCCACGCCCGCACCGGCTACCCCCGCGAGATGCTCGACGCCGGACTCGACCTGGAGGCCGATCTCTCGGTGGACTCCATCAAGCGGGTGGAGATCATCGGGGCGCTGGCCGACCGGATCGGGCTGTCGCAGGACGCGGACGGGGCCATGGAGTCGGTGGTGGAGGAGCTGTCCCGGGTCAAGACCATCAGCGGCATCGTCGACCGCATCGTCGCCGCCACCCCCGCACTCGCACCGGAGCCGCCCGCCACTGCCGAACCCGTACCGGGACCGCCCGACCTCCCCGCACCCACCACCACCTCCGCCGCGGGGCGGCCCCCCACCCGCTACCTCGTCGACGTCGCCCCGCTGGGCCCGCCCGCGAGCCGCCCGCCCGCCGAGGTGGTGGCGGGCGCCGAATTCGCCGTGGTGGAGGACGGACAGGGCGTGGCGCTCGCGCTCACCGCCCTGCTGGAGAGCCACGGGGCGCGGGTGCGCACCGTCCCCGCCGAGCGGCTGGCCGAGACCACCGCGCAGGCTGTGGTCGACCTCAGCGCGCTGCGGGCGGGCCGCTCCGCCGTACTGCCGGGCCAGTACGCGGGGTTGCGCACCGCCCTGACCGGCGGCGTCCGCCGGCTGCTGCTGGCCACCGCGGCCGGCGGCACCTTCGGGCACGACGCCGCCGCATCCGCCCCCGACCCGCTGCCGGGCGCCGGGCTGCGCGGCTTCGCCCGTACGGCCGCGCTCGAATACCCCGACGCCCTGATCCGCGCCGTGGACATCGACCCCAAGGACCGCCCGGAACGCATCGCCGCCCACCTCCTGGCCGAGCTCTGCGCCCCCGGGGAGCCGGTCGTCGTGGGCCGCACCAACGGCACCCGTACCACCCTGCGCACCGTACGCACCCCGCTGCCGGACGTCCGGACCGCCGCCGACCGCACCCCGCTGGGCCCCGGCTCCGTGGTGCTGCTGACCGGTGGCGCCCGCGGCATCACCGCCCGTACGGCCCTCGCGTTGGCCCGCACCCACGGCTGCCACATCGAACTCCTGGGGCGTACGCCCCCGGCGGAGGCCCCCGAGAGCCCGGCGCTCGCCCACGCCCCCGACCGCATCACCCTGCGCGCCGCGCTGATCTCCCAAGGACTGCGCAGACCCGCCGAGATCGAGGCGGCGGCCACCGAGATCCTCGCCCGACGCGAGATCACCGCGACGCTCGCCGCACTGGAGCCGCACGCCGCCTCCGTGCGCTACCACGCCGCCGACGTCACCGACGCCGCCGCGGTACGCGCCGTGGCGCAGGACATCCGGGCCCGGCACGGCCGGCTCGACGGGATCGTGCACGGCGCGGGCACGCTGGAGGACAAGCTGCTGCGGGACAAGGAACCGGACTCCTTCGCCCGGGTCTTCGCCACCAAGGTCGACGGCGCCCGCCATCTGCTCGCGGCCGCCGGCGACGACACCGGCTTCCTCGTCCTCTTCGGCAGCGTCGCCGGGGTGTTCGGCAACCGGGGCCAGGTCGACTACGCCGCCGCCAACGACGCCCTGGACACCCTCGCGCGGGCCTGGGCGGCCCGTACGGCGCACCGCGTGCTCGCCGTCGACTGGGGCCCGTGGGCGGAAGGCGGCATGGTCACCCCGGAGCTGGCCCGCGCCTACGCGCGCCGCGGCATCCCGCTCCTCGACCCCGACGCCGCGGTCGCCGCCCTCCTGGACGAACTGGCCCATGGCACGGCGCCCCAGGTCGTACTGGCGGCGGAGACGGCCGGGGAGGCGGCGGGCGATGAGTGAGCGCAGCGGGCGGCGGGCCGGCCCCCGGCCCACGGACGCGGCGATCGTCGGGATGGGGGCGATCCTCCCCGGCGCCGACGACCTCGCCGCGTACTGGCGCAACCTGGTGGCCGGTACGGACTGCGTCACCGACGTACCGCCCGGCCGCTGGGACCCGGAGGTCTACTACGACCCGGCGGGCGCCGAAGGCCCCGCCCGCAGCGACCGCTTCTACTGCCGACGCGGCGGCTTCCTGGCCGAGCCGGCCGCCTTCGACCCGACCCGCTTCGGCATCATGCCCGCCGCCGTCGGCGGCGCCGAGCCCGATCAACTGCTCGCCCTGCGCGCCATCGCCGCCGCCGTCGCCGACGCGGGCGGCCAGGAGAAGCTGCCCGCCGACCGCTCCCGGATCGGTGTGATCCTCGGCCGCGGCGGCTTCATGGGAGCGGCCACCGCCCGGCTCGACCAGCGGGTGCGAACGGCCCACCAGCTCGCCGCCACCCTGCGCGAACTCGCCCCAGAACTGGGCGAGTCGAGAATCCGGGAGGTCCGCGAGGCCTTCCAGGCGAGCCTGGGGCCCGAACGGCCGGAGGCCTCCATCGGCCTGGTGCCCAGCTTCACCGCCGCCCGGACCGCCAACCGGCTGGACTTCCGCGGCCCCGCCTACACCCTCGACGCGGCCTGCGCCTCCTCGCTGCTGGCGGTGGAACAGGCCGCCGGTCTGCTGGCCGCCGGCCGCTGCGACCTGATGGTCGCCGGAGCCGTGCACCACTGCCACAGCGCCACCCTGTGGAGCGTCTTCACCCAGCTGCGGGCGCTCAGCCCCACCCAGCACATCCGCCCCTTCGACCGGCGGGCCGACGGCACCCTGCTGTCCGAAGGCACCGGCGTCGTCCTCCTCAAGCGGCTGGCCGACGCCGAGCGCGACGGCGACCGGATCTACGCGGTCGTCCGGGCCGTGGGCGTGGCCGGCGACGGGCGCACCGCGAGCCTGATGAGCCCTCAGGTGGACGGCCAGGTCGCTGCGTTGGCGCAGGCCTGGCGCGCGGCCGGGCTCGACCCGCGGGACCCGGCGGCGCTCGGGCTGCTGGAGGCGCACGGCACCGGGACACCGGTCGGTGACGCGGCGGAACTCGACACCCTGGCCCGGGTGTTCGGGCCCGCCGGGAGGGGACGCACACCGGTCGGTCTGGGATCGGTGAAGTCGATGCTGGGCCACACCATGCAGGCCGCCGGCATCGCCGGGCTGATCAAGGCCGCCCTCGCCGTGCACCACCGGACCCTGCCACCCACCCTGCACCTGGACGAGCCGCACGAGGGCCTGGCACACACCCGTATGCGCCCGGTCACCGAGGCGGAACCCTGGCACGTCGGGCCGCAACACCCTCTGAGGGCGGGCGTCAACGCCTTCGGGTTCGGCGGGATCAACGCCCACGCGGTCCTCGAAGAGGCGCCGGGACACCGGAGCCCCGCCGCCCCGCCGCCCGCACCGCCGAGCGTCCCGCCGCGCGGGGCGGCGCTGCGCGTGGCGGAGCCGGAACGCACCGTCCTGCTCGCCGCCCGCACACCGGACGAACTGGCGCAGGCCCTCCGTGACGACGACAGCGGCCTCGGCGGCAACGACATCGGCCGACGTGACGAACACAGCGGCGCCCCGACCCCGCCCCGCGACGCCCCCTGCCGCCTCGCGCTCATCGACCCCACCCCCCAGCGCCGCGCCCTGGCCGCCCGGGTCCTGGCGCGCGCACTGCCCTGGCGCGGCCGCGGCGACCTCTGGTTCACCCCCAGCCCGTACTTCGGGCCGTACGCCCAGGAGCCGGGAGCGCGGCTGGCCCTGCTCTTCCCGGGGCTGGAGGCGGAGCGGCCGCCCCGCGTCGACGACACCGCCGACCAACTGGGGCTGCCCCGCCCGCGGCCGTGCGGGGGCGACGGCCTGATCGAACGGGCCGTCGACAGCATCGCCGTCGGCCGGCTGCTCGCCCGCGCGCTGGACGAACTGGGCATCGCCCCCGACCTGCTGACCGGACACAGCCTCGGCGAATGGACCGCCATGGTCTGCGCCGGCATGTATCCGGCGCAGGCCGTGGACACCTTCCTCGACTCGCTGCGGCCGACCTCCCTCGCCGTACCCGACCTGGTCTATGCGGCCCTGGGCTGCGGAGCGCGGCAGGCCGCCGCCGCGCTGGAGGGCCTGGCACGGGTCGCGGTCAGCCACGACAACTGCCCGCACCAGTCGGTGATCTGCGGAGACCCGCCGCAGCTGGCCGAGGCCGTACGCCGGCTCGCCGCCCAGGGCGTGACGGCCCAGGAGATGCCCTTCCGCTCCGGCTTCCACACGCCGATGTGGGCGCCCTATCTCGACCAGGCCCGCGCCGCCTTCGACGCCCTGCCGGTACGGGACCCGCGGCTGCCCGTGTGGTCGGCGACCACCGCCGCCCCCTTCCCGACCGCACCCGCAGCCGTACGCCGGCTGGTGCTGCGGCACCTCCTGGAACCGGTCCGCTTCCAGGAACTGACCAGACGGCTGTACGACAGCGGCGTACGGGTCTTCGTCCAGGCCGGAGCCGGCAGCCTCACCGGCTTCGTGGCCGACACCCTGCACGGCCGGGACCACCTCGCCGTGGCGGCGGCCGATCCCCGCCACACCGGGAGGGCGCAACTGCGCCGCCTGGCCGCCGCGCTGTGGACCGAGGGGCTCGGCCCCCACTGGGACCGGCTGGCGCCCTCCGCCGCTACGGGAGCGGGCGCGGTCCGCCTCGACCTCGGCACCCCACTCGTCCGCCTCGGCGGCGCGGCGCCGCACCCGCTCCTCGCGCCCGCCGACGCGCCGCGCCCAGCACCGTCGTCTCCACCCTCGTCGTCCCCGCCCTCGTCGTCCCCCGCCACGGACCCCGTCCGGCGGGCCCTGGACGAGGTCCTGGCCGAAACGGCCGCCGCGACCCGCGCGCTGGCCGCCGCGGCCGCCCCGGCCGCGCCACGCCCCGGCCCCCGCCGCACCGTCCGCCACCTCTCCCTCGACACCCTCCCGTACGTCCGCGACCACTGCGTCTACCTCCAGCCCGACGGCTGGCCCGAGCCCGCCGACCGCTTCCCCGTCGTCCCCATGACCACCCTGCTGGAGCTGGCCGCCGAGGCGGCCCGCGAAGCCGGCCCCGGGCACACCGTCACCGGCTACTCCGACGTGCGGGCGCTGCGCTGGCTGCCCGTCGCCCCACCCGTCGACCTGACGGTCACCGCCACCCCCGCCGGACCCGGCCGCATCCGGGTGGACCTCGGCGAGTACGCCGCCGTCACCGTCCACCTCGCCGCACGCCATCCGGCCCCGCCGCCGCCCGACCCCGCGCCGCTGACGTCCGCCGGCCCCGCGCCCGTCAGCGCCGAGGCCCTCTACCGCGACCGGTGGATGTTCCACGGCCCGGAGTTCGCCGGGGTCCACGAGGTCACCACGCTCGCCGCCGACGGCATCCGCGGAACGCTGCGCGCACTGCCCGCACCAGGCGCCCTCCTGGACGCCGCCGGGCAGCTCCTCGGCCACTGGATGCAGCTGAGACTGAGCGGCGACCGGCTCGTCTTCCCCGCGACCCTGGAGCGGGTACGGCTCCACGGGCCGCCGCCCCCCGAGGGCGCGCTGCTGACGGCCACCGCCCGGATCCGCGAGGTACGGCCCGGCTCGGTGCGCGGCGACGTCGAGCTGTGCGGCGCCGACGGCCGGGTGTGGGCGCGCCTGGAGGGCTGGACGTACCGGCGCTTCGCCGCCGACGAGCGGGTGTGGCCGATGAAGTTCACCCCGGAGGTGTGCGGCATCGGCGAACCCCGGCCGGGTGGCTGGACCCTGGTCCGGCGCAGCTGGCCGGACCCGGCCTCGCAGGAGTTGGTCATGCGCCGCTATCTGGGCGCCGCCGAACGCGCACGCTACGACCGCTGCGCGCCCCGGGACCGCGCGGCCTGGCTGCTGGGCCGGATCGCGGCCAAGGACGCGGTGCGCGAGCTGCTGTGGGAATCGGGGGCCGGGCCCGTCTTCCCGGTCGAGGTCCCCGTCGGCGAGGACGGTGGCGGCCGTCCTCGCCCGGAGGGCCCGCTCGCCGACGGCATCCGGCTCTCCGTCGCCTGCCGGGACCGGTTCGCCGTGGCCCTCGCCCGCCGGTCGGGCCCCGCCGGGATCGCCGTCGAAACCGTCACCGACGACCCGCGGGACCTGCGGCGGCTCGCCCTCACCCCGGCCGAACACCGCCTGGCCGACGCCCTCCTCGCCCGAGAGGCGCCGCCCGGCGAGGACCGCGCCCACTGGCTCACCGCGCTGTGGTGCGCCAAGCGGGCGGCGGCCCAGGCGATGCGCGGCGGCCCCGGTGGCCGGGCGGAGGAGTGGGCCGTCACCGACGCACCGGACGGCGCGCTCCTGCTGGCCGCACCCGACGGCCGGAACCACCTCGTCCACCTCGACTCCGTCGACGACCGGTCCGCGCGCCATGTCGTCGCCTGGACCGGCCCGCGTCCCGAGGACCCTGCGGGCACCGACACCCTCACCCCCACGGAGGCCACCCATGCCAGCTGACGCCCACCCCGAGCGGATCCGTCCGATCCTGGACGAGATCACCGACATGCTGGTGCGCGTCGCCGGCGAGGAACTACTGGTCGTCGGGCCGATCACCGCCGCGACCACCTTCAACGACGATCTGGCCCTGGAGAGCATCGAGTTCGTCGCCCTGGCCGAGCTGCTGCAGCAGCGCTACGGCACGGCGGTGGACCTCCTCGGCCTGCTCGCCGAGAAGGACATCGAACAGATCCTGGCCATGACGGTCGGCGAACTCGCCGTCCACATCGACCGGGTCACCACCGCCGACCGGGCCTGCGCGGGCTGAGCGCGCCATGGCCCACACCGACGCGGGCGGACTGCGCCTGCACACCCAGCGGCTGCCGGCCCGGGGCGCCGGCTCCCGGCCCGGCGGCCCCACCGTCGTCTGCCTCCACGGGCTCGTGATGGACAACCTGTCGAGCTTCTACTGCACCCTCGCCGGCCCGCTCTGCCGCGCCGGACACGAGGTGCTCCTCTACGACCAGCGCGGGCACGGCCGCAGCGAACGCCCGCCCACCGGCTACGACCGGGACACCGCGGCGGCCGACCTCATCGCGCTGCTCGCCGCCGTCGGGCCCGATCTCGGCCCGGTCCATCTGATCGGCAACAGCCATGGCGGCGCCGTGGCCCTGCACACCGCGCTCCTGCGGCCCGATCTCGTCGCCTCGCTCGTGCTGATCGACGCCCAACTGACGGGCGACTGGGTCGAGGAGATGACCGACACCCTCACCGCCGCCGCGCTCGGCCTCGAAGACGGCCGGACGACCGCGCAGCTCGCCGCGCTCGGGCGGCGCAAGGAAGCCCGGCTGACCGCCGGCGCCGACGCCCTGCTCAACCACACCACGCTGATCGAGGACATCGCGGCCGCCGGCGCCTTCACCGCCGCCGACTTCGCCCGGCTGAGCTGCCCGGTCCTCGCCGTCTACGGGGAGAAGTCCGAACTCCTCGCCGGAGCACGGGAGTTGGCGGCCATCGCACCCGACTGCGAGCTGTGTGTGCTGCCGGACGTGGGGCACACGGTGCTGAAGGAGGCCACCGAGGGGCTGTGCGACGCCGTACTGGGGCGGCTGCGGGTACGGGCCGGGGCGGTGGCCGGATGAGAGTCCTCTTCGTCGTCCCGCCGCTGGCCGGGCACGTCAACCCCACGCTCGCCGTCGCCGCCGAACTCACCGCACGCGGACACCAGGTCGCCTGGACCGGCCCCGCCACGTCCCTGGCGACCCTGCTCCCCGCCGGCGCCCGGCTGTACTCGGCGGGAGACCGCGGCGCGGCCGACGGCTATGACGTACTGCACCGGCGGTGGCGCGATCTGCGCGGCGTCGCGGCCCTGCGCTTCCTGTGGGAGGAGGCCCTGATCCCGCTCGCCCACGCGATGCTGCCCGGGGTGCACGCCGCCGTCGAAGCCTTCACGCCCGATGTGCTGGTGGCCGACCAACAGGCGCTCGCCGGGCCCCTGGCGGCGCGCCGGCAGGGCCTGCCCTGGGTGACCTCGGCGACCACTTCGGCGGAGTTGACCAGGCCGTTCGACGGTTTCCCGAAGGTGGGGGAGTGGGTGGCGCGGCGCATCGCCGACCTGCTCGCCGACTGTGGCGCACCCGCCGACTGGGACCCGCGCTTCTCACCGCGTCTGGTGCTGGTGTTCTCGACGCCGGAGCTGGTGGGGGAGGGGGCGGGGGCCGAGAAATGGGGCTCGCACCACGCCTTCATAGGCCCCGCCTTCGGTCCCCGCCCGCCCGCCGCCGACTTCCCCTGGCGTCGCCTGGATCCCGGGCGTGCCCGCGTACTGGTCTCCCTGGGCACGCTCAACCGCGAGGCCGGGGCCCGCTTCTACCCCGCGGTGCTGCACGCCGCGGCCGCCCTGGCCGACCGCGCGCAGCTGATCCTGGCCGCCCCGGGCGACTTCGCCCGGGACCTCCCGCCGAACGTGCTGCACCAGGAGTACGTCCCCCAGCTCCAACTGCTCCCGCACCTCGACGCCGTGCTCTGCCACGGCGGCCACAACACCGTGTGCGAGGCGCTCGCGTACGGGCTGCCGCTGGTCGTGGCGCCGGTCCGCGACGATCAGCCGATCGTGGCGCGCCAGGTGACCGAGGCCGGCGCGGGAGTACGGGTGCGCTTCGGCCGGGCCCGTACCGACGAGCTGCGACAGGCCCTGACGGCCGTGCTCGACGACCCGGCCCACCGCCGCGCGGCCCGCCGCATCCAGGCGTCCTTCGCCGCGGCGGGCGGCGCCACCGCCGCCGCCGACCGCCTGGAGAAGCTGCCGCTCGGCCCCGGCATCGACCCCACCGGCGCCGACACCAGCACCGCGTCCGAGAAGGGATCGTGAGGCAGATGGCACCAGCACACCGTTCCAGTGCCCGTACCCGCGCAGTGGCGGCCGCCGCCGCGCTGGGCCTGGCGGCGGGCACCGTACGCGCCCGCCGCCGGCTCGCCGCACTGCCCCTGCTCGACCCGGCCGGACCCTTCGACACCGGGTTGCCGCCGCTCGCGGGCTGGCATCTGATCACCGCGCCCGGCGTCACGGCCGACGAGACGACCCTGCGCGCCGCCGTCGCCCACGCCGCGCACGAAGGGCTGCGCGTGGTGGACCTGATCCCGGCGCGGCTCGACGCCGAGAGCGCCCTCGGCCTGCTCCGGCTGCTCGACCCCGCGGCGCACCGCGCGGACCGGGGCGCGCCCGGACACGGCGCGGGCCACGCCGTACTGGTGGCCGACGAGGTCCACCGCCGCGCCCGGCTCCCCGGCCGGCTCGCCGAGGCGCCGCCGCGCTCCGCCGCCGACCTCCTGCGCCTGCTCGCCGAGCTCAAGGAGTACGCCCCCGATGCCACCGGCTGGGCCATCGCCCCCGGTCTCGCGGCGCCGCCCCCCGACCCCGGCCGGCACGCCGAAGAGCTGCGCGCCCGCGGCCTGCCGCCCGTCCTGCTGTCCGCCGGCCGGCTCGCCGGTCTCGCCCTGCTGCTCAAGTGCCTTTACTCCGCGCCGCGTTGGGGAGCGGCGGCGGCCGCGCTGTACTGGCTCCAGCCCGCGCTGGTCGCCGCCCCCGCCCGGCGGCTGCGGCCCGCCGGCCTGGCCCGCGCCACCGCGGCACGTCCGCTGCGGGCGGTGTCCACCGTGCTGCACACCCTGCGGACACCGCCCGCGAAGGCGCCCGGCGCGGCCGACGCCCCGGCGCGCCGCGCCGCGTACGCGGCCGAACTCGCGGACGGCATCGACCGGTTCTTCGAACCGCGGCGCATCGACTGCCCCTGGTGCTCGGCACCGGATCCGGTCGTCCGGGTACGGATGCCCGACCTGCTGCAGGGCAAGCCCGGCCGCTTCACCCTCGAAGAGTGCCGGCGCTGCGGCCACGTCTTCCAAAACCCCCGGCTCACCCCGGACGGGCTCGACTTCTACTACCGCGACTTCTACGAGGGGCTCGGCGGCGAGGGCGCCGCCCTGATCCTGGGCCGGATGAACGCCACCTACCGGGCCCGCGCCGAACTGCTGCGGCCCTTCACCACCCCCAGGGCCTGGCTCGACGTCGGTACGGCCGCGGGGCACTTCTGCAACGCCGCCCGCGCCGTATGGCCCACCACCCGCTTCGACGGGCTGGACATGGGCGCCGGAGTGCACGAGGCCGAGCGCCGGGGCTGGATCACCGCCGCGTACCAGGGCCAGTTCCCCGACCTCGCCGACCGGCTCACCGGCCGCTACGACACCGTGAGCATGCACCACTACCTCGAACACACCCGGGACCCCTTCGCCGAGCTCGACGCGGCCGGCAAGGTGTTGGCCCCCGGAGGGCATCTGCTCATCGAGCTGCCCGACCCCGAGGCCCGTATCGCCCGGCTGCTCGGCCCCCACTGGCTGCCCTGGTTCCAGCCCCAGCACCAGCACCTGATGCCGGTCGGCAACCTCAAACAGGCCTTGGTGGAACGGGGGTTCACCGTCCTCGCCGAGCAGCACGGCGCCGCCCACCAGGCCAACGCCGACTTCATCGGCGCCGTCGCCCTCACCGCGAACCGGCTCGCCCCCGACCCGCACGCCCCCTGGGCCACCGCCCCCGCCACCCCCGGCCGCCGCGCGGCCCGAAGCGCCGTACAGGCCCTGGCCCTGCCCT
Organism: Streptomyces sirii; assembly: GCF_045690365.1. Taxonomy (NCBI): domain Bacteria; kingdom Bacillati; phylum Actinomycetota; class Actinomycetes; order Kitasatosporales; family Streptomycetaceae; genus Streptomyces; species Streptomyces sirii. The sequence goes on from NZ_CP147982.1 coordinate 7,724,057, forward strand.
GCTACGGCGCCGCGGCCGCCCTCGACGCGCTGCGCACCGCGGTCGCCCGGGCCACCGACGGCGGCAACGCCTACCGGCTCCTCGCCCGCAAGGAACTGGGGTGAGTGCCGTGGACCTGGCCCGGCGCCCGGCGGCCGACCCGGTACTGAGGCTGCTCGCCCACGGCTTCACCATGGCCTATGGGCGCCCGCCCGAGGTGGTCTGGCGGGCCCCGTACGCCTTCCACCTCAGCGGCCACGCCGTCCGGCCCGGCCCGGTGCGCGCCGGCGGCGCGCCGCCGACCGACTGGGTCGCGGCGGCCGACCGGCACCTCGCGGTGGCCGTCGCACCGCGCGCCGACGGGATGCTGCACTGCGGCTCGCTCAACCACCCGGCCGAGAGCGCGGCACTCCCGCTCACCGGCCCGGTCGCCCCCGCCCCTCGCTGGGCGGCCCGCCCGTACGCGGCGCTGCGTGCGCTCGCCGCCGCCGGCATCGGCCGCGGCGGCGCCGATCTGCAGCTGAACGCCACCCTGCCCGACTCCGCGGGGCTGCCCGTCGCGGAACCGGCGGAGTGCGCCCTCGCCCTGGCCGTCGCGGACGCCTGCGCCGGTCCTGGCGAGCGACCGCCCACCCGGGCGCAGCTCGCGGAACTGCTGGGCTCCGCCGTGCCCGGCGACGACGCGCTGCGCCGGGCCGTGCTCTTCGCCCGGGCCGGCCATCTCCTCGCCGCCGACGGCAGCACCCACCGGCCGCTCGGGGCCCCGGGTGGTGGCCCGGACCTCTGCCTGCTGCTGGTGGTGGTCCGTACGGCCGGTCCCGAAGGCCGGCGCCAGGACGGCGGCGCCACCGCCACCGCCCTGGTGATCCGCGAGGCGCTGCGCGCCGGTGCCCGGTCCGCCTGGTGGCCCGGGCGGCGGCCGGGCCGCAGCGTGCTGCTGCTGATGCCCCCGGACCGGCGCGCGGCGGTCCGGGCCGAGGTGGCCGGCGCCTTCGGCCGCTGCGGGCTGCCCGCGCCGCGCTTCCTGCGGATCGCGGTCGCGGACGCGGCCCGCCGCGAGGACCGACGACCCCCACCCCCCACACCCCCCGACCAGGAGAGTGAGACCCGATGAAACCCCGACCCCGCCGCCTGCGCAGAGCGCTCGCCGCGGCCCTCGGCGCACTCGGTCTGATCGCGGTCGCCACGACCGCCGAGGCCCGTGTCGGCACCGGCGCCGCGCTGCCGTCCTACGACCACGTCGTGATCGTCGTCTTCGAGAACAAGCAGTACGGCGAGATCATCGGCAGCGCCAACGCCCCCTACATCAACCAACTCGCCCAGGACGGCGCCAGCCTGACCGGCATGAAGGCGCTCACCCACCCCAGCCAGCCGAACTACTTCAACCTCTTCTCCGGCGCCACCCAGGGCATCACCGGCGACGGCTGCTACACCGCCCAGTCGATGGACGCCCCCAACCTCGGCCAGGAACTGATCGCCGCCGGCAAGACCTTCGCCAGCTACAACGAGGGGCTGCCCGGCGAGGGTTCCACGACCTGCACCAGCGGCCGCTACGCGCAGAAGCACAACCCGTGGTTCGCCTTCAAGAACGTGCCGGTCGGCACCGGCAAGACCTTCGCACAGTTCCCCAAGGACGACTTCACCCAGCTGCCGACGCTGTCCTTCGTCGTCCCCGACCTGTGCAACGACATGCACGACTGCGCCGTCGGCAGCGGCGACACCTGGATCAAGAACAACCTCGCCTCCTACGCGGAGTGGGCCAAGACCCACAACAGCCTGCTCGTGCTCACCTGGGACGAGGACAACTACCTGGGCTCCAACCAGATCGCGACCGTCTTCCACGGCGCCCACGTCACACCGGGCGGCGTCGGCGGCGCCTACAACCACTTCAGCCTGCTGCGGACCTTCGAGGACATGTACGGCACCGGGCACGCCGGCAACGCCGCCACCGCCACGCCCGTCACCGAGGTGTTCGACACCGGCGGCACCCAGCCGCCCGATGGCGACCTCAAGCTCGCCACCCCCGGCCCGCAGACCTGCCGCTTCAACCAGCAGTGCACCCTGCAACTGGCCGCCACCGGCGGCAAGGCACCGATCGGCTATCGCGCCACCGGACTGCCGCTGGGCCTGACCGCGGACGCGGCCGGCGGCCGTATCACCGGCAAGCCCTGGCAGACCGGCACCTTCCAGATCACCGCCACCGCCACCGACGCCGCGAACGCCACCGCCACGGCCCGATTCCCGCTCACCGTCAACTGGTTCTGACCCACGGCACGAGGAGACGTCCGTGTACCTCTCGTCCAGCCGCGCCGCCGACGCCTCGGCGGGCGTCGCCCGCCACCGGCCGGCCTTCCCGCGGGGCGCCGTCGCCGGCAACGTCGTCGCCCTCGGGCTGGTCAGCATGGTCACGGACGTCTCCTCGGAGATGGTCACCGCCGTCCTGCCGCTGTACCTGGTCGCCGGCCTGGGCATGTCCCCGCTCGCCTTCGGCCTGCTCGACGGCGTCTACCAGGGCGTCACCGCGCTGGTACGGCTCGCCGGCTCCTACGCGGCCGACCGCACCCGCCGCCGCAAGCTCGTCGCGGCCACCGGCTACGCCCTCTCCGCGGTCTGCAAGCTCGGCCTGCTCGCCGTCACCACCCCCTGGGCGGTCGGCGCGGTCCTGGCCGCCGACCGCACCGGCAAGGGCCTGCGCAGCGCCCCGCGCGATGCGCTGATCTCGCTGTCCACGACCCCCGAGCAACAGGGCCGCGCCTTCGGCGTGCACCGCACCCTGGACACCGCCGGCGCCCTGCTCGGCCCGCTCGCCGCCTTCGCCGTGCTGTGGGCCGCCCGGGACGGCTATGACGCGGTCTTCCAAGTCAGCTTCTGCTGCGCCGCGTTCGGCGTGCTGCTGCTCGCCCTGTACGTCCGCGAACCGCGCCCGGACGCGGCCGAACGCCGTGCGCGGGCACCACGCCCCGATGCCCTACGGGTGCTGCGCACACTGGCCGGTACCCCCGGCCTGCCCCGGCTGAGCCTGGCCGCGGTCCTGCTCGGCGCCACCACCATCAGCGACGCCTTCCTCTACCTGGTGCTCCAGGAGCGCCGGCACCTCGACGCCCAGTGGTTCCCGCTGCTGCCGGTCGGCACCGCGGCCGCCTTCCTGCTGCTGGCGCTCCCCGTAGGCCGCCTGGCGGACCGCGCGGGACCCCTGCGGGTCTTCCTCGCCGGCCATGGCGCCCTGCTCGCCGCCTACCTGCTGCTGCTCACCCCGGTCGGCACCCAACTCCCCTCCACCTTCGCCCTGTTCGTCCTCCTGGGGGTCTTCTACGCCGCGACCGACGGGGTGCTGATGGCGGCCGCCGCCCCGCTGCTGCCACCGGACCTGCGGGCGAGCGGACTGGCCCTGGTCCAAACCGGCCAGGCCGTGGGCCGCTTCGCCGCCGCGGTCCTCTTCGGCGCGGCCTGGACCGCCACCGGCCCCGTCACCGCGCTGGCCGCGGCGGCCGGCTGCCTGGCCGCCGCCGTCGCGCTCGGCGCCCTGCTCCTCGGCAGAAAGGCCTCCCCATGACGCCGGTCCTCGCCCGGCCCGCACACCGGCGGACCCTGGCGCTCCTCGCGGTCACCGTCCTGCTCGCCACGGCCGCTGCCGTCGCGGTCGGCCGGGCCGCCGGCCGGGCCGCCGAGCGCGACCACGACCGGGCGGGCCAACCCGCCGTACGGCAAGGGAAGTTCGGCCTCGGCGGCCCCGGACGCCTGATCTTCCGGAACCTGGCGTGGGGGCCGCGGCGCGACCACCTCGCGGCCGTACCGCTCAACGACCCCGGCGCCGTCCGCACGGCCGGCCCCACAGACTGCCTGCGCTTCCACGCCGCCGCCGGCACCGGCGTCTGCCTACGGGCCACCGGGGGAGTGGTGCCCGGCCACGAGGCCGTGGTCCTGGACGAGCGGATGAGGGCCGTCCGGCACTTCCCGGTGCCCGGCATTCCCACCCGCGCCCGGGTCTCGCCCAGCGGCCGCCTCGTCGCCTGGACGGTGTTCGTCAGCGGCGACTCCTACGCGGGCGGCGCCTTCTCCACCCGTACCGCCCTCTACGACACCCGGACCGGCACCCTCCACGACAGTCTGGAGGACTTCACCGTCCTGATCGGCGGGCGCCGCCACGAGGCCGTCGACCACAACTTCTGGGGCGTGACCTTCGCCGCCGACGACACCACCTTCTACGCCACCCTCGGCACCGGGGGCCGCACCTACCTGGTCCGCGGCGACCTGACCCGCCGCACCCTGACCGCCGTGCGCGAGAACGCCGAATGCCCCTCGCTCTCCCCGGACGGCACCCGGATCGCCTTCAAGAAACGGGTACGGCCCAAGGGCGCCGACGCACCCTGGCGGCTGTACGTCCTGGATCTGCGCAGCGGACGCGAATGGCCGCTCGCCGAGCGGGCGAGCGTCGACGACCAGGCGCTGTGGAGGGACGGCCGCACTCTGCTGTACGCCCTCCCCGGGGACTACGGCGCCGACGTGTGGCAGGTGCCCGCGAACGGCGGAGGCCACCCCCGGAAGGTGGTGGCCTCCGCCGTCTCGCCCGCCGTGACCGGGCCGTGAGCGCGCTCCTGGACTGCCCGCCTCAGCGCCGCCGCACCAGCGGGAACGGCAGCGTCTCGCGGATCGACAGACCGGTCAGGAACATCACCAGCCGGTCCACGCCGATGCCCAGACCACCGGTCGGCGGCATCGCGTACTCAAGGGCCTGCAGGAAGTCCTCGTCCAGCTCCATCGCCTCCGGGTCCCCGCCGGCCGCCAGCAGCGACTGCGCGGTGAGCCGCCGGCGCTGCTCGACCGGGTCGGTCAGCTCCGAGTAGGCGGTGCCCAGTTCGGTGCCGAACGCGACCAGGTCCCAGCGCTCGGCGAGCCGCGGGTCCTTGCGGTGCTGCCGGGTCAGCGGCGAGACGTCGGTGGGGAAGTCCTTGTAGAACGTGGGGAGCTGGGTCCTCTCCTCCACCAGCCGCTCGTACATCTCCAGCACGATGTCGCCGCGGCCCATCTCCGGCTTCACCGGTACCGAAGCGGCGGCGCACAGCCGGCGCAGCCGGTCCGGTTCGGTGTCCGCGTCGACCTCCTCGCCGAGCGCCTCGGAGATCGCGCCGTAGACGGTCTTGACCGGCCAGATCCCCGAGATGTCGTGCTCGACCAGCCGGCCGTCGGCATCGGCCTTGCGGGCCGTGGCGCTGCCGAACGCGGCGATCGCCGCGCCCTGGATCAGCTCCCGGGTCAGGTCGAGCATCACGTCGTAGTCGGCGAAGGCCTGGTACGCCTCCAGCATCGTGAACTCGGGGTTGTGCTTGTAGGAGATGCCCTCGTTGCGGAAGGTCCGCCCCATCTCGAAGACCTTCTCCATACCGCCCACGCACAGCCGCTTGAGGTACAGCTCCGGCGCGATCCGCAGATACAGGTCGAGGTCGTAGGCGTTGATGTGGGTGTGGAACGGGCGGGCGTTGGCGCCGCCGTGGATCTGCTGCAGCATCGGCGTCTCGACCTCGAGGTAGCCGCGGTCGATCAGGCCCTGGCGCAGTGCCTGCACGGCCGTGCTGCGGGCCCGTACGTTCTCCCGCGCGTCCGTCGAGACGACCAGGTCCACATAGCGCTGGCGGACCTTGGCCTCCGGGTCGGACAGCCCGCGCCGCTTGTCCGGCAGCGGACGCAGGCACTTGGCCGTCAGCCGCCACCGGGTCACGAACACGGTCAGCTCACCGCGGTCGCTGCTGGCGACCTCGCCCTCGGCCTCGACATGGTCACCGAGGTCGATGTCCGAGCCGAAGCGGTCCAGGAGGTCCTTGCCGCTGACGTCCCGGGTCAGCGCGATCTGCAGATCGCCCGACCAGTCGCGCAGCACCGCGAAGAGCACACCGCCGTGGTCACGGGTGAGCAGCACCCGTCCGGCGATGCTGACGGACTTGCCGGTGTGCGTCCCCGGCGCGAGGTCGGGGTACTCGTCGCGGACCTGGCCCAGGGTGTGCGTACGCTCCACGCCCACCGGATAGGGGTCGGTGCCGCTCTCCCGCAGTCGCTCCAGCTTGCGGTGGCGCACCCGCACCTGCTCGGGCAGCGCGGCCAGCTCCTGCGCGCGCTGCTCCTCCTCGGTGGCCGGCGCCGCCCGCACCAGGCCCAGCTCGTCCAGCGACGGCAGTCCGGCTGTGCTCGCCGGGGCCAGCACCCGCTTCTTGTGGCCCTTGCCCCACAGCTTGCCCAGGCTCGGTACGGCCACGAAGCCCTCGGCGATACCGGAGGCCAGACCGATCCGGGCCAGCGCACCGGCGTCCGCGTAGCACAGGAACCGCGGGTACCACTCGGGGTTGTACTTGGCGTTGGAGCGGTAGAGCGCCTCCAGCTGCCACCACTTGGAGAAGAACAGCAGCAGTCGGCGCCAGAACTTCAGCACCGGTCCGGCGCCGATCCGCGCGCCCTCTTCGAAGGCGGAGCGGAACACCGCGAAGTTCAGCGAGATCCGGCGCACGCCCATCGCCCCGGCCTGGGCGCACAGCTGGGCGACCATGAACTCCATCACGCCGTTGGGTGCGGTGCGGTCACGGCGCATCACGTCCAGCGAGATGCCGTCCGTGCCCCACGGCACGAAGGACAGCAGGGCGATCATCTTGCCGTCGCCGTCGAACGCCTCGGCCAGCAGGCAGTCCCCGTCGGCGGGGTCGCCCAGCCGGTCCAGCGCCATCGAGAAGCCGCGTTCGGTCTCGGTGTCGCGCCAGGCGTCCGCCCGGTGGATGACCTCCTGCATCTCCTCGTCGGTCAGCGCGGAGTGGCGCCGCACCCGGAAGGTCGCGCCGGCCCGCTCGACGCGGTTGACGGCCTGGCGGGTGACCCGCATCTCGCGGCCGGCCAGGTCGAAGTCCTTGACGTGGAGGATCGCCTCGTCGCCCAGTTGCAGCGCACCGAGCCCGCAGCGGGCGAACGCCTTGGCGCCGCTCTCGCTGGCGCCCATGACGGCCGGCTGCCAGCCGTACCGTCCGGCGACCTCCAGCCACGCCTCGATCGCCTGGGTCCAGGCCTCGCGGTCGCCGACCGGGTCACCACTTGCCAGGCAGACACCGGCCTCGACGCGGTAGGTGACGGCGGCCTTGCCGCTGGGGGAGAAGACCACGGCCTTGTCGCGGCGGCTGGCGAAGTAGCCCAGCGAGTCCTGGCTGCCGTAGCGGTCCAGCAGCGCCCGGATGCGGGCCTCCTCGTCACCGTGCAGCGCGGCCTCCATCCGCTGGGAACGGAAGAGCGTGGCCGCTGCGTTCAGCAGTGCCAGCGCGCCGAGCAGTTCGAGGACGGTGCTGATCCAGTGCGGCGGATGGCCCTCGACGAGATGGCCGCCGACGAGCCCGCCGCAGACGCGGTTGGCGGCCCACAGCAGGCGGTTGCCGCCGCCGGCCTCCAGCGTGCCCGGAGCCAGCGTCACCAGCCCCCAGCCGATCAGCACCGCGACCGCCAGTCCGGCGACCAGCACCCCGATGGCGCGCAGGAACGCGCCCCGCCGGGTGATCGCGTAGAACTCGCGGTGCGAGACGAGCAGCAGCACCAGCGCGCCGGTGCACAGCACCAGCGAGATGGCGAACTCCCCGTACCCGGCGGCCAGGAACAGCGCGTCGGCCAGGATGACCAGCACCATGTAGGCCACGACGAACCACAACGCCACGCGTTTGCGCGCGGTCATCGCCGCGGCCAACAGGAAGAGGAACACCGCGTAGGCGATGTTGGACGCCACTGGGATGGTGAGCGTGTCCAGCCAGTAGATCACCGGGTGGAGCGCGCGCCGCAGGGGCCCGATCAGCGCCGTCAGGGCGCAGAAGAGCCCCAGCACACTGAAGATGATGGCGAAGCCATTGGGGACGCGGCGCCGGAAGCGCCGCCACCCCGTGAGTTGATCCTGGTCCTGCACGGTGCTCATTCCGTCACACTAGGCTCTGAAAGGGGTCTACTGCTCGACGCGAGGGCGCTGTTTCGCCGCCGGCGGGAACACCGGCTTTCCAGTCTCCGATCCCGATGGTCCTCTCGTCTTTCCCTCGTACGGAGGATGCGGTGACCACGACGGGGTCACCCACGTGGACCTTGCCACAAACCCGCGCCGCGGCCGAGTCGGCGCAAGTCCGGCCGATGGTGAAGTTCAGGTCATAGTCCGTCGCGAAGTAGCGTCCGCCGCCGGAGTCCACACCGCTCAGCTCCGCCCGCAGCGTGATCCGGGTCCCCGGCTTCGAGGGCCGCTCGGGCCGCCAGGTCACCTGGTCCTTGCCGATGTCGTCCCTGCCCCAGTCCCAGGAGCCCGAAGCGCGGTCGTCGGAGGTGACGCTCAGGCCCCGCAGCACCGCTTCCCGGTCGGTCACCGGGAAGTCGAAGGTGACCGTGATCGGCCGGCCGGCGCCGACCACGGAGCCCTGCCGGCCGGGATCGACCACCAGCTTGTTGAGCTTGGCGGCCTGCGCCGTGGTGAGCGACTCCTTGGTCGTGCCGACGCCGCCCTGCGCGTTCTTCGTCCTGGCGACGAGGGAGTACTTGGTCTCCGGCGCCACCTTCTCGCTCGACGTCCACACGGACCCGCCGTCCCCGAGCGCGCCGGGCAGCCGTCGGCCCCCGGGATCGGTGACCGTCACCTCGGTCAGCACCCCGCCCTCGGCGCTCACCTGCAGGGTGTCGCCGGCCTGCACCGTTCTGGTGCCGCTCGCCGCGCCCAGTACCACCTGCACCGGGTCGCCCTTGGACGCCGACGCCGCGATGCCCCCGCACCAGGTGAACACGCCGACGCCGATCACCGGGATCAGCAGGAGCGCGACACACAGCGGCCAGGGCGGCCGGCGGCGGGGGGAGGGGGTCTGGCTCATGCGGGCTTTCCGTCTGCGGTGCGGGTGGGGCGGCGATGTCGGCCGCTAAGACGGCCGATCCGCACACTCCGTTGCGGGGAGTGACGTGATCCACGTCACGTCGGGGGGCGCCGCTTCCCGCCGTGACCCACGGTGATCACCCTAATGGAGCATCGGGCCTCGAACCGGACATACCTCTGAATACGCCAAACTGGCCACCCCTGCCGTCCGTTCGGGCGGCGGTCGAGGAGGTGTGCGTCCCGTGGCTGTTTCCATCTCGGTCGTGCTGCTGCTGGTGATCCTCACGGTGATCTTCCTGCGCAGCGGAAAACTCAAGTTCTCGCACGCCCTGGTGTGCGCACTGCTGGGCTTCTATCTGGCGAGCAGCAGCCTGGCCCCGGACATCCACCAGGGGCTCGCCGGTGCCGCCGACATGGTGAGCCACGTCCGCCCGTGACCATGGCCGCCTACCGAGGCAGCCCGGACCGTGCGGGCTCGACCGCCGGGTAGGCGGGCCACCCACCGCTCATCCGAAGGAGAAGACCCCGACGGCGTTCGGCACCGGCCGCTCCGCGCCGCCCGACGGATGGTTGCGCACCACGACCTGCCCGACGCCGTCGCCGGTCACCAGCGTCGACGAGCCGCCGCCGTCCAGGTTCATCGCGTCGCGAGCGCCCAGCCGCTCCATCAGCTCGGCCAGCTCCCGCACCGTCAGGCCGGTCTGCCCCTGCCCCGGAGCCCCGTCCAGGGCCATCAGATACAGCAGCCGGCCACCGGGCCCGATCCCCGCGGACGTCCGCACCGCCACCGTGACCGCGTCCAGCCCGGCCACCGGCTCGGCGTCCCGCACGATCGGAAAACCGCCCACCGCGAACCGCAGCGGTACCGGATACCGCCCGACGAGGCGGTATCCGAGCGTCACCGGCTCGCCGATGCGCAGCGCGCGCAGCTGCCGCGCCCCCGCCTCCCGGCCCACCAGCACCACGTTCCCCGCCGCCACCCCGCCGGTGCCCGGCCGGGCGTCCAGCGCCCACACCCTGCCGTAGCGGACGGTCACCTCGGCGGTCTCCGTACTGCACGGCGCGGTCCGGTCGATGTCCGTACCGCAGGTGGCCCGCACCCGGGACGCCGGGCCCCACCGCGCGGTGTACGCGCCGATGCCGTCCACCGGCAGCGCGTACTGGTTCAGCCCACGCAGCGGCAGTACTCCTCCGGGGGTGAGCACGGCGCCGCGCAGCGTGAGCCGGTCCAGCCGCGCCCGGCGGTCATGGCCGACACCGATGACGTCCTCGGTGGTCGCGCCGGGCGGCATGGCCGGACCGAACCGCTGCCCGTCGGGTACCGCGGCCTTGAGCTGCCGCCCCGACGTCACCGCCGGGCCCACCGGGGCGCCGGTCGCCTCCACGCCCGGATGCTGGGTCTCGGTGATGTGGAAGAAGTCGCCGTTGACGGCCGCCACCGCGCCGCGCGCCACGGCCAGTTGGGACACCGGCGCCCGGGCGCCGACCACCCCCGGATACAGCAGATCGACCGTGACCCGCGGATCGGCCAGATCGACCGTCAGCAGATGCCCGTGCACGATCCCGCGCGGCACCGTCATCCGGAATTCGCCGTACTCCACACCGGGCGCCACCGCCACGGCATCGAAGCGCTGCACGGTGGTGGCGGCGGTGGCCGCAGGCCCGCCCGCCAGCCCGCCGCCCGCGAGCACACCCCACACGACCAGCACCGTCAGCACCGCTCGAACCCGGCCGAATCGCTGCTTCACGAGCCCCCCTGACGTCGCGCCAACTGTCCCAGGTGCCGAAGACGTTCACTTCGCGCCGCTCATCGCGTCCGATCGTCGAAAAATTACTATCGCCTGGAGATGTCATGAATCTGTACACCCGTAGAACGGCCGTCGTGTCGCTGGGCGCGGCCCTGGCCGCCGGCCTCACCGCGCCCGCCGACGCCCGGGACGCCGACGTACGCCGCCCCACGGGCTCCGCGCCCCTGCGCCGCGCCCATGCGCACAACGACTACGAGCACCCCCGGCCGCTCCTGGACGCCCTCGACCACGGCTTCGGCAGCGTGGAGGCGGACATCTGGCTCGTCGACGGCCGGCTGTTGGTGGCCCACGAGGAGAGCGGTCTGGACCCCGCCCGCACCCTGGAAGCGCTGTACCTCGACCCCCTGCGCCGACGCATTCGCGCCAACAACGGCACGGTCTACCGGGGTCACCCCCTCTCCCTCCAGCTGCTGATCGACGTCAAGTCCGCGGGCGAGGCCACCTACCGGGAGCTGTCGCGGGTGCTGCACCGCTACCGGGACATGCTGAGCGTGTGCCGCGCAGGCCGGGTCCACGGAGGGCCGGTCACCGCCGTGGTCTCCGGCGACCGCGCGGCCCGCGCGCCCATGGAGGCCGAGCGGGTGCGCCACGCCTTCTACGACGGCCGGATCGAGGACCTGGGCACCGCCGCCCCGGCCTCGTTCGCCCCGCTGGTCTCGGCCTCTTGGACCGAGACCTTCCGCTGGCAGGGCGTGGGCCCGATGCCGGGCGACGAACGCGAGCGGCTGCGGCGGTTGGTGGCCGCCGCGCATGGCGAACGGCGCCGGCTGCGCTTCTGGGCGACGCCGGACACGGCCGGCCCGGCGCGCGAGGCGGTCTGGACGGCGCTGCTCGACGCCGGCGTCGACCATCTGAACTCGGACGACCTGCCGGGCCTGGAAGGCTTTCTGCGCGCGGCGCGCTGAGGGCGTCGTCACCCGGTGTGCTGCCAGGAGGCCTCGACGACCAGCTCCATGTAGCGCGCCCAGTCCCAGTACTCGCCCGGGTCGTGGTGGTCGGTGCCGGGCACCTCGACATGGCCGATGATGTGCGCGCGGTCCACGGGGATCCGGTAGCGGGCGCAGACGGCGGCGGTGAGCTGGGCGGACCGCTCGTACAGCACGTCGGTGAACCAGGTCGGGTCGTCGATCCAGCCCTCGTGCTCGATGCCGATGCTGCGGGTGTTGAATCCCCAGTTTCCGGCGTGCCAGGCGACATCGCGTTCCTTGACGCACTGCGCGAGATGGCCGTCGGCGGACCGTACGACATAGTGGGCGGCCGCCTTGTGCGCCGGGTCCTGGAAGAGCCTGAGGGTGTCCTTGTAGGTCTCCTGCGTCACATGCACCACGACCATATTGATGGGGTACTGCGTGGGGCGGTTGGCGGCGGTGAAGTTGGACGGGCTGGCGGGGACCCACTGGACGGGGGGATAGCCGCCACCGCCACCGCGCGGTGCCGGCTTGCGCGCAGCGGCCGCGGCCGCGGTGAGGGGGGTGAGTGCGGCCGAGGCGGCGAGTGCGGCGGCACCGGTGATCAGGCGCCGGCGGGCCGGGCGGGAGGGATCGTGCGCCATGTGAACTCCTGACAAGGACCGAGGGGGAAGGTCGCGTACATGTCACGCACATCTGTACGTTCATCATGCGCAAGAGGGCATTCCCTGCCAAGGGCGTGGCCGTTTCGCCAATGGCTCGGCCAAAGGCGAAACGGCGAGGTCAGGAGCAGGCATATGACCTGATCGGTCGTCACCCGGATGCCGCGCCCGCCGCCCTGACGGCAGATCACCGGCGCGGCACCCGGACGGCAGTCCTCGCCGTCAGTGACCGATCTCCACGTCCTCCAGGATGCCCAGGGCGTCCGGCACCAGCACCGCCGCCGAATAGTAGGCGCTGACCAGGTAATTGATGACGGCCTGGTCGTTGATGCCCATGAAGCGCACCGAGAGGCTGGGCTGGTACTCGTCGGGGATGCCGGTCTGGTGCAGCCCGATCACCCCCTGGTTCTCCTCGCCGACCCGCAGCGCCAGAATCGAGCTGGTCTGGTCCGGATTGATCGGGATCTTGTTGCAGGGCAGCAGCGGAACACCCCGCCAGGAACGCACCGCCGTGCCCTCGAACTCGATGGTGCTGGGGTAGATGCCCCGCGCGTTCCACTCCCGGCCGATCGCGGCGATGGTGCGCGGATGCGCCAGCAGGAACTGCGTCTTGCGGCGCCGCGAGATCAGCTCGTCCAGGTCGTCGGGGGTGGGCGGGCCGCTGCGGGTGTGGATGCGCTGCTTGAGGTCGGCGTTGTGCAGCAGCCCGAACTCGCGGTTGTTGACCATCTCGTGCTCCTGGCGCTCGCGCAGCGCCTCCACGGTCAGCCGCAGCTGCTGGTCCAGCTGGTTCATCGGGCCGTTGTAGAGGTCGGCGACACGCGAGTGCACCTTCAACACGGTCTGTGCGACGCTGAGTTCGTACTCGCGCGGCGCCGTGTCGTAATCGGCGAAGGTGCCCGGCAGGAGCGGTTCGCCGACATGGCCGGCGGCCAGTTCGATGGCCGCCTCACCGTGCTTGTTCTGCGCCGGCACCAGCGCCGCCTGGAACTCCTCGACATGCGCCCGCAGCGACTCCGACTCCGTCAGCACCGCCTCGAAGTCGCTGCGGTACAGGGTCAGTGCGGTCACCCGGGTCACCGCCCGCACGGAGTGCTCCCACTCCGCGTCCGGCGACACCAGCGCGGCCGCGCCGATGGCGTCACCGTCGGCCACCGTGCCCAGGGCCGTGTCCTCGCCGTATTTGCCGGTGCCCATCCGGTCGAGCTTGCCGTGCGCGATCAGGATCACCCGGTCGGTCGGCCCGCCCTTGCGGGCCAGCACGTCGCCGGGCGCGAACTCCCGCTGGACGAACCGGCCGGCCAGCGCCTCCAGCGTCGCGCTGTCGTCGTAACCGCGCAGCGGCGCCAGTTCCCGCAACTCCGCGGGGATCACCCGGACTTCGGTGCCGGTCGTGACGAATTCGATCCGGCCGTCACCGAGGGTGTGCGTGAGCCGGCGGTTGACGCGGTACGTACCGCCGGAGACCTGGGTCCAGGGCAGGATGCGCAGCAGCCAGCGGGAGGAGATCCCCTGCATCTGCGGCGGCGTCTTGGTCGTGGTCGCCAGCTTGCGGGCTGCCGAGGTGTCCAGGCTGGAACGGCTCTGCTCGGTCCCGGAAGGCTGCGGGCCGGACGTCGGGTCCACCGATGTGGTCATGGAGAAGGCTCACCTGTTCTGTGGGGTGCTGTGCGTACGTGACGTGCTGCCGTGGCGCCGGGGCGGGGATGCGGGCCGCCCAGGGCGCTGTGGTCTCTTTCCGCGCGTCTGCTCAGTGGCCGATTTGCACGTCTTCGAGAACGCCCACCGCGTCGGGCACGAGAATTGCCGCGGAATAGTAGGCGCTGACGAGGTACTTGATGACTGCCCGGTCGTCGAGGCCCATGAAACGCACCGAAAGGCTCGGCTCGTATTCATCGGGAATTCCGGTCTGATGCAGACCGACCACGCCCTGATTCTCCTCACCGGTGCGCAGCAGCAGAATGGAACTGGTCCGATCCTTTGTCACCGGAATCTTGTTGCACGGGAAGATCGGCACCCCGCGCCAGGACGGCAGCGAATGCCCCATGAAATCCACCGCGGTCGGATACAGCCCACGAGCACTGCACTCCCGGCCGATCGCGGCGATCGTCTGCGGATGGGCGAGCAGAAAGCCTGGGTCCTTCCAGACCGTCGCCAGCAGGTCGTCGAGATCGTCGGGGGTGGGCGGGCCGCTGCGGGTGTGGATGCGCTGCTTGAGGTCGGTGTTGTGCAGCAGCCCGAACTCGGGGTTGTTGACCAACTCGCTCTCCTGGCGCTCGCGCAGCGCCTGGATCGTGAGCTTCAGCTGCTCCTCGACCTGGTTCATCGGGTCGCTGTAGAGGTCGCCGACCCGGCTGTGGGCGCGCAGCACCGTCTGGGCGACGCTGAGTTCGTACTCCCGCGGCTTCAGGTCGTAGTCGACGAACGTGCCGGGCAGCGAGGGTTCGCCGTGGTGTCCGGAGGCGACCGAGACCGCGGACTCGCCGCTGTCGTTCGTCGGGTGCGCCGGGTCCGCCACGCCCGCGGCCAGATGGTCGCGCAGCGCGGGGGAGCGGTCGACGACCTCCTGCGCGGCCTGCCGCGACAGCGACAGCACGGTCACCCGGGTCACCGCGCGATAGCTGAACCGCCAGGTCCCCTCGGCGGCGGTCAGCGGCCCGTCGCCGAGGTGGTCGCCGCCGGCCAGCGCCTCCAGCGCGGACTCCTCGCCGTATTTGCCGCTGCCGATGCGGTCCACCCGGCCGTGCACGATCAGCACCAGCCGGTCGTCCGGCGTGCCGGCCTCGGCGATCAACTCGCCGGGCGCGTAGGCGTGCTGGGTGAATCGCTCACCGAGCGCCGCGAGGACCTCGGTATCGGTGAATTGCCGCAGTGCGGGCAGTTCGCGCAGCTCGTCGGGGATCACCGAGACATCGGAACCGCTGATGGCGAAATCGATGCGCCCGTCGCCGAGGGTGTAGGTCAGCCGGCGGTTGACGCGGTAGGTGCCGCCGGAGACCTGCACCCAGGGCAGCAGCCGCAGCAGCCATCGGGACGTGATGCCCTGCATCTGCGGCGGGGTTTTGGTGGTGGTCGCCAAATTCCGTGCGGCGGAGGTACTCAGGCTGGAATTCGGGGCGCTTTCCGCACTGCCGGGCAGCGATTCGTCGGCAATCGTCACAGCGTGACCTATCTCCTCGAAGGGTGCGATGCGGCCGCCCCGAAACCCTCCGTCACGACAGTTCCGCGGCAGTCCGCCGAACCGACCGTAGTCGGGCGCTTTTTATCGGCACAATCGCTCGATGGAGTGGCATGGAAATCCCTTTCCGTGGAAAGGTTTAGGCGATTCAGCCCCGGGGAGAGTGTGCCGGGGCGCGGAAGTCGAGGGGATCGTCCAGCACGGCCTGGAGGGCGGCGTGCGCCGCACCGAGCAGGGGGCCGTCCGCGCCCAGCCGCGACACCGCCACCCGCGGCCCGCCACCGCGCGACGGATCGGCTGCGACCGCCGTCCGCAGCGCCAACTCCCGCTCCAGGGACGGCAGAACCCAGGGCGCCAGCTCGGCCAGCGCACCACCCAGGACCACCGCCTGGGGATCGAGCAGGTTCACCGCCCCCGCAAGCGCGATCCCCAACGCCGTCCCCGCCTCGCCCAGTGCCCGTACGGTGGCCGCGTCCCCGTCGGCGGCCCGGCGCGCGAGCAACGCCGCCCGGGCCCCCGGACCCGGATGCGCCGCCGCCCCCTCGGGGGTGATCCCGCCCGCGCGCAGTACGGCCTGTTCGCCTGCATACAGCTCCAGACAGCCGCGGCCGCCGCATTCGCACCGGCGGCCGTCCGGATACACCGGGACGTGCCCCAGCTCGCCTGCGAACCCCCGTGCCCCCCGCAGCAGTCGACCATCCACGACGACCGCGGCGCCGATCCCGACCTCCGCCGAGACATGTACGAAGTCCGGGGGCGGGCCCGGCAGTTCGGCGCCGTCGCCGCCCAGCCGCAGCTCGGCCAGCGCACCCAGGTTGGCCTCGTTCTCCACGGTCAGCGGGAGCCCGTCGAGGATGTGCCCCGGGGCCGCCACCGAGACCAGCCCCGGCGCCAGATCCGCCGCCCGCCAGCCGAGGTTGGGCGCGTGCACCACGGTCGTCGAACCGCGGGCCACCAGGCCGGGCACGGCGACCGCCAGCCCGGCCGGCCGCAGCCCCTCCGCGCCGATCCGCGCGATCACCTCCGCGAGCAGCGCGGACAGCCGCCGCAGTACGGGCCCGGGCTCGCTCTGCCGGTTCGCCGCGTCGGCCGCCACCCGCGCCCGTACCCGGCCGCGCAGATCGACCGCGCACACCGCCAGATGGTCGACGCCTATCTCGGCCCCGAGCCCGGCCGGGCCATGGGCGCTCACCGCCAGTTCGCTGCCGGGCCGGCCCCGCCCGCTGGGCGCCGCCCGCCCGGTCTCCACCAGCAGCCCGGCCCGCAGCAGCTCCTCCACGAGCGGGGCCACGCCCGCCCGGGTGAGCCCGATCCGCCCCGCGACCGCCGCCCGGGACAGCGGCCCCTGCGCGGCCACGGTGCGCAGGACCCGGGCGAGATTGCGGCGGCGGATGGCTTGTTGGGTGTCGGGGGTGGGGGTGGGTATGGCGGGCATGGCGAGCTCCTCGATGTTCGGCCCCCGCCCCCACCCCCCGACACCCTCCCTCCCCCCTACGGGGGAGGGAGGGTGGGGGCGGGGGAGGGTGTGTGGGTGGGGTGAGGGGGGGCGGCAAAACGCCCGAACCCGGCTGATTCGCCAATCCGGCGATGCACCAGACCGACGATTCACCGGTCCGCTGTTCACCGGTCCGGCGATTCACCGGTCCGGCCGAACCGCCTCACCCCCGCATCAGCGCCTCGCCGTGTGCCAGCGTCGCCCGGATCCGCTCCCAGACGGCCGTGTCGCGCTCCTGCGCCTCGTACTCCGCGCCGCGGGCCGTACCCCAGCGGCGCGCCACCGCCGCCGGGTCCTCGCCCAGCAGCAGCCCCGCCGCCTGCGCCGCGGCACCGAGCGCGACCAGCTCCTGCGCCTCGGGCACCACCACCGGGCGCCCGGACAGCCGCCGCATGGTCTCCCGCCAGGCCCGGCCCTTCGCCCCGCCGCCGATCAGCAGCAGCGGCCCGTCCGCCGCGATGTCCCCGTCGAGCACCCGGTCCAGCGCCTCCAGCAGCGCGAACACCGCGCCGTCGTAGGCGGCCTGCAGCAGCTGGCCGGCCGTGGTCTCGTGCCGCAGCCCGTGCACCAGGCCCGAGGCACCGGGCAGGTTCGGGGTCCGCTCACCGTCGAGGAACGGCAGCATCACCACCTCGCCACCCGCCTCCACCGCCTCCCGGTCGCGGCCCAGCAGCGCCGCCACCCGGTCCACGGCGAGCGTGCAGTTCAGGGTGCAGGCCAACGGCAGCCAGTCGCCCCGGGCATCGGCGAAGCCCGCCACGACGCCGGTCGGATCGGTGGGCCGCTGGGCCGAGACCGCATAGACCGTCCCCGAGGTGCCCAGGCTCAGCACCGGCTGCCCCGGGCGCAGCCCCAGACCGAGCGCCGCCGCCATGTTGTCGCCGGTCCCGGCGGCCACCAGCGCGCCGTGCGGCAGCGGAAGGTCGTCGGCGTGCACGGTCCCGGCGGCCTCACCCGGCAGGGCCACCCGCGGCAGCGCTTTCGGGTCCAGCCCGACGTGCGCGAGGACGTCCGTGTCGTACGACTCGGTCGACGACGCCCACCAGCCGGTGCCCGACGCATCGCCGCGATCGGTGACGGCCTGCCCGGTCAGCCGCTCGACGAGGTAGTCGTGCGGCAGCCGCACCGCGGCGGTGCGGGCGGCCGCCGCAGGCTCGTTGGCCCGTAGCCAGGCCCACTTGGCCACCGTGAACGCCGGCGTCGGCACGCTCCCGACCCGGTCCGCCCAGGCCTTGGCGCCGCCCCGCTCCGCGATCAGCCGCTCGCTCTGCGCCGCCGGGCGCACGTCGTTCCACAAGATGGCCGGGCGCACCGGTTCACCGGCCGCGTCCAGCGTCACCAGCCCGTGCTGCTGCCCCCCGACGGACACCGCCGAGGCCTGCCGCGCCGCGTCGCCGCACTGTGTCAGCGCCTCGCCCAGCGCCCGCCACCACTGCCGCGGGTCGCTCTGCCGGCCCTCGCCGCCGCTGACCGTGTGCGGCGCCTGGCCCCGGGCGATGACCGCACCGGTCTCCGCGTCCACGACCAGCGCCTTGGTGGACTGCGTCGAGCTGTCCACCCCGACGACGAGCGGTCCCGCTGCCTGTGCGCCCATCGTGCACTCTCCCTTGGCGGCCCGTATCCATGGTCTGTGTCCAGGGGGTTCCCCGGTGTGCTGCCGCATATTAGTTTGACCGCGGCGTAATTTGTAAAGCGTGTTGACGAAATGACCGAGGGAGTCGCGATGAGCCATCAGCCCGTGCCCGAGGACAAGTTCACCTTCGGCCTCTGGACGGTCGGCTGGCAGGGCCGCGACCCCTTCGGCGACGCCACGCGGCGTGCCCTGGACCCCGTCGAGTCCGTCCACCGCCTCGCCGCTCTGGGCGCGTACGGCGTCACCTTCCACGACGACGATCTGATCCCCTCCGGCGCCGGCGACATCGAGCGCGCGACCGCCGTCACACGCTTCCGGCAGGCACTGGACGCCACCGGACTCGTCGTCCCGATGGCGACCACCAACCTCTTCACCCACCCCGTCTTCAAGGACGGCGCCTTCACCGCCAACGACCGCGACGTCCGCCGCTACGCCCTGCGCAAGACGCTGCGCAACATCGACCTCGCCGCCGAGCTGGGGGCCCGTACGTACGTCGCGTGGGGCGGGCGCGAAGGTGCGGAGTCCGGCGCCGCCAAGGACGTACGGGCCGCCCTGGACCGGATGAAGGAGGCCTTCGACCTCCTCGGCCAGTACGTCGTCGAGCAGGGCTACGACCTGCGGTTCGCCATCGAGCCCAAGCCCAACGAGCCGCGCGGCGACATCCTGCTGCCCACCGTCGGCCATGCCCTGGCCTTCATCGAACGGCTGGAGCGCCCCGAGCTCTACGGCGTCAATCCGGAGGTCGGGCACGAGCAGATGGCCGGGCTGAACTTCCCGCACGGCATCGCCCAGGCGCTGTGGGCGGGCAAGCTCTTCCATATCGACCTCAACGGCCAGAGCGGGGTCAAGTACGACCAGGACCTCCGCTTCGGCGCGGGCGATCTGCGGTCCGCCTTCTGGCTGGTCGACCTCCTGGAGACGGCCGGCTACGACGGTCCGCGGCACTTCGACTTCAAACCGCCGCGCACCGAGGACCTGGACGGCGTCTGGGCCTCGGCGGCCGGCTGTATGCGCAACTACCTGATCCTCAGGGAGCGCGCGGCGGCCTTCCGCGCCGCCCCGGCCGTCCAGGAGGCGCTGCGTGCCGCCCGCCTCGACCAGCTGACCCGGCCCACGGCCGAGGACGGCCTGGCCGGTCTGCTGGCCGACGCGACCGCCTACGAGATCTTCGATCCCGCGGCGGCCGCGGCCCGGGGGATGGCCTTCGAGCAGCTCGACCAACTGGCGCTGGAGCATCTGCTGGGCACGGCCTGAGGTGGGCGGCCGCGGGCGATCGTCCCGTACCGGCCCCCACCAGGCGGCCGGTGCCCGTCAGCCGAGCAGCTTGCGCGCGTAGGCGAGCTCCGCGGCGCGGTGTTCTCCGCCGCCGCTCTCATGGGCGTTGAACCGCCACACCTTCAGCTCCTTCTCGCCCGCGTAGTGGTGGAACGCGGCGAAGCCGGTGGACGGCGGGGCCACCGCGTCGCGCAGTGCCGTGCCGAAGAGCGCGGGGGCGGTGGCGCGGGTCGCGAAGTTCAGGCCGTCGAAGTGGTCCAGGGTGTGCAGGGCGGTGTCGATATGGCCGCGGGCGCCCGCGAAGTAGCGGGTGAGCTCGCCGTACGGGCCCTCGTCGGTGAGGTCGATCGCGCGCCGGATGTGTGTCAGGAACGGCACATGGATCAGCGCGCCGGCCAGCCCGGGGACCAGTGCGGTCATCGCCAGGGCGAGGGCGCCGCCCTGGCTGCGGCCGGCGACCACGATCCGGTCGGCGTCCACGTCGTCGCGGCCGCGGGCCGCCTCCACCGCCCGTACGGCGTCGGTGAACAGCCGCCGGTAGTAGTAGTCGTCCGGATCGAGCAGGCCCTGGGTCATTTTGCCGGGCACCCCCGGATTGCCGTAGCCGGCCGGGTCGGGGGTGTCACCGGGGCGGTCGGGGCCGCTCTGCCCACGGGTGTCCATCACCAGCGTGGCGTACCCCGCGGACGGCCACAGCAGCCAGTCGTGCGGCAGCAGCCGGCCGCCGCCGTAGCCCAGGTACTGCACGACGCACGGCAGCGGCCCGGCGGAGCCGCGCGGCGTCAGGAACCAGCCGCGGATGCGGTGCCCGCCGAAGCCGGAGAACGCGGCGTCGAAGCAGCGCAGGAGGGGCAGTCCGGGGTCGATCTCGGTGAAGCGCGCGTCGAGGTCATGGGTACGGGCCTCGTCCAGGGTGCGCTGCCAGAACGCGTCGAATCCGGCCGGTTCGGGAAGCGGTGGGCGGTAGCTGCGCAGCTCGTCCAGGGGCAGGTCGGTGAACACGCGAAACCTCCGGGCCGTAGGGTGGCTTGCTGCCTGTCGCCAACGGTGCCCACGGGGCGGACATTTCAGACCCGGAATGTTCCAGGTTGGTCACCGAGTCCCTTAAAACCCAGTAAAGAAGCGATCATTTCCGCCATGAGTTTTCCTCCGCCTCCGCCGTCGAACCAGCCGCAACCGCCGAACCAGCCGCCCCACAACAACCCGGGTGGATTCGGCCCGCCGGCCGGCGGCTACGGCCCCGGCGGTCAGGCCCAGGGCGGATACGGCCCCGGCGGCTACCCCCCGCCCCCGGGCGGCAACCAGGCCCCCGGCGGCTACGGCCCGCCGGCCGGCGGCTACGGCCCACCGGGACCGGGTGGCCCGGCCGGTCCCGGAGGCTTCCCGCAGCCGCCCGGCCCGCCCGGAGGCGGCGGCAACGGCAAGGTCATCGCGGCGATCATCGGGGGCGGTGTGCTCGCGCTGGCCGCCGTCATCACCTTCGTCGTGATCGCCAACGACGATGACGGCAACAACAACCGTGCCCGGACGTCCAGTTCGAGCCCGAGCGCCACGCCCTCCGAGAGCACCTCCCCCTCCGCGGACCCCTCGCCCTCCGAGTCCGCCGACGTTACGGACTCCAGCGGCACGCCCTCGCCCTCCAGCAGCCAGATCCCCTTCTATCTGCTGAAGGTCGGCGACTGCTACGACCTCGCGAAGGACGGCGGCGGCAACAACGACGCGGCCTCCTGCGACGGCCCGCACGACGCCGAGGTCGTCACCACCCACCGCCTCGGCACCGGCCTGACCACCGAATCCGAGATCAAGGACAAGGCGGCCTCGCTGTGCCGCGACGAACTGGAGCGCAAGGCGACCCGGCAGCCCGCCGGAACCGCCGAGGGCACCTACGTCCAGTACCCCTCCCTCAAGGGCTACAAGTTCGGCATCAAGTCCGTCAGCTGCAGCCTGATGGGCAACCGGACCGGCACCAAGAAGCTCACCAAGCCGCTGTCCTGAGCCGGACGGTCACCACCGTCGTCGGCACCCCGCTGTCCACCAGGCGGCCCTGATCGTCGAACGCGTCAGGGCCGTCGGTCATACCGAAGTCGTTGTCGTTGACGAGGGTCAGGGTGCGGCGGCCGCCGACCGCGACGCCCTCGATCTTCCCCGGTACGCCCGCGATCCCCCGCAGGTCGACGACCAGCCGCTTGGGCAGCACCGGCGCCCGGCCGGCGGACTGCTCCAGCGCCGGGCTGGTCGCCGGGTCGTCCCAGCGCGAGCCGAGGATGTTCCAGCGCCCGCCCAGGTCGACCCGGTGCAGCCGGGCCGCCTTGTCGGTGCGCTCCTCGACCAGCAGCCGGTCGCGACCCACCGCCACCACGGACGAGATCTTCAGCTCCGAGGTGTCGTCCTCTCCCGGGTCGACCTCGCCGACCGGGTCGAAGCGGTAGGCGTACTCGGCGGTCACCGCACCCCTGGCGGGCGAGAAGCGCAGCAGCCGGCCGTTACGGGACGCCTTGCCGGCCGTGGCGTCCGGGTGGGCCAGCGGGCTCTGCACGGCCGCCACCAGATCACCGTCCGGCAGCAGCGCCAGCCCCTCGAAGCCGCGGTTGACCGCGCGCTTGCGCAGCAGACCGGGCAGCGACTCCACGACCGGATAGCCGGTGCCGGTCAGGCCCAGCCCCTTGGGGACGTGCCGGGCCAGCACCCGGCCGGACGCCGACACATGGACCAGCGAGGGCCCGTACTCGTCGGCCAGCCAGAAACTGCCGTCGGCGGCCCGCACCACGCCCTCGGTGTCCAGCCCGTCGGGGTCGTACGACAGCGGCCGCCGGGCGTCGTAGGTGTACGGTGCCTCGTCCCGGCCGCGCTGGTTGGGCAGGCCGGTGACCGCCTTGCCGGAAGGCGTGGTGATCGGGCGCGCGTCCACCACGGAGACCCGGCCGCCGGACACCCTGATCTTGACCAGGGCGGGGTCGAAGGCGGGCACCGGGAACGTCCGCCGCTTGCCGCCGTCCACCGTGATCTGGCCGTTGGGCCCGCGGTCGGTGACCGTCCAGAACTCGCCGGGCCGGCCGGCGGGGAAGAGGTCGCTGCCGATGCCGCCCAGCTTCACCCCGTGGTCGTCGTCGACGCCGTCCGGTAGCAGCGCATTGCTGAACTCGCCCAGAGGGATCGCCGGCAACCGCGCGGATCCGGTGACGGCGGCCGGCGGCGGGCCGGCCTGGGCCGTGGACTGGCCCGGCACCGCGGCCAGCACCGCCACCGGCAGCGCCACCCACAACGGTCGGCGCAGCGCACGTTTCGACGACATCGAACCTCCAGGACGGACTCGTGGAACTCAGCCCGCCCAGCGTTCCGTTGCCGTCCCAACGGCAGATGAACCGCGGCCCACCACCGGTCAAACGCGTTTGACCGCCGCCTCCCCGTCCGCGTCCGCCACCTCGCCGACCTCGGCGGCCGCCGGATCCAGCACCCGCGCCAGGAACGTCCGGGTCCGCTCGTGCCGGGGAGCGCCCACCACCTGCTCCGGAGTGCCCTCCTCGACGATCACCCCGCCGTCCATGAACACCACCCGGTCGGCGACCTCCCGGGCGAAGCTCATCTCATGGGTGACGACCAGCATCGTCATACCGTCCTGGGCCAGTCCGCGCATCACCGCCAGCACATCGCCGACCAGTTCGGGATCGAGGGCCGAGGTCGGTTCGTCGAAGAGCATCAGCTCCGGTTCCATGGACAGTGCGCGGGCGATCGCCACCCGCTGCTGCTGCCCGCCCGACAGCTGTGCCGGATAGGCCGCCGCCTTGTCGCTCAGTCCGACCCGCTCCAGGTTGGCGCGGGCGATCCGCTCCGCGTCGGCGCGGTCGCGGCGCAGCACCCGCCGCTGAGCGATCGTCAGGTTCTCCAGCGCGGTCAGATGCGGAAAGAGGTTGAAGGCCTGGAAGACCATCCCGATCCGCCGTCGGACCAGATCGATGTCCACGTCCGGGTCGGTGACGTCGGTCCCGGCCACCATGACCCGTCCCGCGCTGGGCTCCTCCAGCAGGTTCACACAGCGCAGCAGCGTCGACTTCCCGGACCCGGAGGGCCCGATGACGCACACCACCTCTCCGCGCGCCACCGAGAAGTCGACCCCGCGCAGCACCTCCAGTTCGCCGAACGCCTTGCGCAGGCCCTGTACGTCGATGGCCTTCGCGTCCTCGGCGGCATCAGCCGCCCGGTTCGTGGTCATGGAGCTCACCTGGCCTTCGCCGTACGGGCTTCCAACCGCCGGACCAGCTGGCCGAGCGGAAGGGTGATCACGAGGTAGAGCAGCCCGGCGATCAGGATCGGGGTCAGGCTCTTGTGCTCATTGAGCGCGTCCCGGCCGAAGTTGGCCAGCTCGAACTGATTGAGCGCCAGCCCCAGCAGATAGACCAGCGAGGAGTCCTTCGTCAGCAGGATCAGCTCGTTGGTCAGCGGCGGCAGCACGATACGGAACGCCTGCGGGATGACGATCGACACCATCGCCCGGCCGTGCGACATCCCCAGCGAACGCGCCGCCTCCGTCTGGCCCTTGGGCACCGCCTGAATTCCGGCCCGGATGGTCTCCGCCATATACGCGGCGCCCACCAGGCCGAGCGACAGCATCACCGTCACGTTCATATCGAGCGCGACCTCGAAGGCCAGCGGAACACCGAAGCCCAGCGCGATGAACACCAGCAGTGCCGGGATTCCGCGGAAGAACTCGATGTAGGTGATGGCGATCCAGCGGTACGGCGGCACCGACGACAGCCGCATCAGCGCCAGCACCAGGCCGAGCGCGAGACCGAACCCGAATCCCAGCAGGGTGTAGATGATCGTGTTGACCAGCGCCGTGGTGATGATGTCGGGGAACAGCGCCTTGGCGACCTCGACGTCGAAGAACGCCGACCGCAGCTGGTGCCAGTCGGCGACCAGCGCGATGACCGCCACGGCGACCACCAGGACGCCGTACTGCACGCCGCGGATCAGCCGGGCGCGCCGTCTTTTGGACAGGGGCATCAGGACCGGCCTCAGCTCTGCGGTGTGGTGCCGAACCACTTCTTGTAGATCCGGTCGTAACTTCCGTCGGACTTGGCCTTCTTGATGGCCTCGTTGATCTTCTTGCGCAGGGCGTCGTTGCCGGTGCGTACGCCGATGCCGTAGTGCTCACCGGTGTTGAACTCCGCGGTGACCTCGGTGTCCGCGTTCTGCTTCACATAGTCGAAGAGCACACCGTTGTCATTGATACCGGCATCGACCTGGCCGGACTTCACCGCGGTCAGCAGCAGCCCCAGATCCTCGAACTCCACCAGCTCGACGCCCTTGCCGTGGTCCTTGGCGTAGATTCCGCCGGTGGTGGCCTTCTGATAACCGAGCTTCTTGCCCTTGAGGTCCTCGACCTTCTTGAAGGGCTTGCCCTTCTTGGTCAACAGCGCCTGGGTGGCGTTGAAATAGGGGTCGGAGAAATCCATCACCTTGTCGCGGGCCGGCGTGATCGTCATGCCGGCGGCGGCCAGATCGCACTTGCGGACGGTGAAGTCCTGGCCGGTCTCGATGCCTTCGAACGGCGTGTTGATGATCTCCTGCTTGACGCCCAGGTCCTTGGCGACCAGATCGACCAGGTCCACATCGAACCCGACGACCTTGCCGTCCTTCTTCACCTGGAACGGCGCGTACGGAAGGTGGGTGCAGGTCTTGAGAGTGCCGGCGGAGACGAGCTCCAGGCCGCCGGAACCCTTCTTCCCGTCGGACTTGGTGCTGCTGCACCCCGCCAGGACGGCGACGGCCGCGGCGACGGCTATGACAGGCAACGCGGAGCGAGCGGACACCGGTCCTCCAGTGCGGGACGAAGATCAACCATGTCGTACGTGCTGCGATGTGGCCTGCATCCTGCCACCGACCAGGAGAGCTGTCGCCGCTGCTTCGGTTGCGTCTGTGTAACGCCTTCGACCCGCGTACACGTCCGAACCGACCGCCGGTCCCGTTTTTCCGGCCGCCCGCTCAGCGGCCCAGACCGGCCGCCAGCGCGGCGATCGCGTCCGGTCCCACCCGGCAGCAGCCGCCGATGAGCCGGGCGCCGTCCGCCGCCCAGCCGGCGACCCGGTCCGCGCCGAACGCCGGGTCGCCGTACCACGCCCGCGCCTCGGCGTCCCAGCTCTCCCCGCTGTTGGGGTAGACCACCACCGGCTTGCCGGTGACCCGCGCGGCCGTCCGCACCGCCCGGTCCGCGTCGTCGGGCGCGCAGCAGTTCACCCCCACCGCGATGACCTCGTCCGCGTCGGCCGCCGGCGCGAACGCCTCGGTCAGCGGCTGCCCGGCCCGGGTGCGGTCACCCGCGACGCTGTACGACAGATAGGCCGGCACCCCGAGCCCGCGGACCGCCCGCAGCAGCGCCCGGGCCTCGTCGACGTCCGGCACGGTCTCCAGCGCCAGCACGTCGGGCCGCGCCGCGGCCAGCACCTCCAGCCGCGGCCGGTGGAACCGCTCCAGCTCCGCCACCGACAGGCCGTAGCGGCCGCGGTATTCGGAACCGTCCGCCAGCATCGCCCCGTACGGACCCGCCGACGCGGCCACGTACAGCGGCCCGGCGACCCCGCCCGCCCGCGCCAGCGCCGCCGCCTCGCGGGCCAGCGCCACACTGCGGCGCAGCAGCTCCGCCGCTTGCTCCTCGGCGATACCGCGGCGCGCGAAGCCCTCGAACGTCGCCTGATAGCTGGAGGTGATCGCGACCTGCGCCCCGGCCTCGTAGTACGCCTGATGCGCCCGCACGACGGCCTGCGGCTCCTCGGCCAGCAGCCGGGCCGACCACAGTGCGTCGCTGAGGTCGGCCCCGGCGGCCTCCAGCTGATTGGACAGCCCGCCGTCGAGGACGACCGGCCCCGCGGCGAGGGCGTCGGCGAGCGAAGGGGAGGTGCTGACCATGGTGCGAAGCCTCTCGATGCGCGGTGCCGGCCGAGCGATCTCCCGCCCGGCCGACCGGACTCCCGGCCCGGTGCGCCGGTCGTCCGCTCTCCCTTCGGATCGTAGCGCCGGCCGCTGACACCGCCGGCGGCCGGCGCCTCACCCCGGCGCCCCGCGAGGCTCAGCGCAGCGAGGAGAACACGAACGAGAACCGCGCCGGCGCCACCTCCAGCCGGTGCCGCGGCAGCACCCCCGGCCCGCACGACTGGCTGCCGATCCCGTGCTGCGCGTGGTCGAGATGCAGCCAGAGGTCTTCACCGGGCCGCAGGTCCGTGGTGTGCCGGGCCGCGGTCAGCTCCTCGTCGGTCCACCGGCGGGCGGAGAAGGAGAAGTCCGGGTCGCCCTCGACGCGCAGGCCCGAGCCGTCCGTACGGGTCAGCCGCACCCAGCGCACCCCGGGCCGCGCGCCGTTCTCCTGCGGCCGGACGTACGGCGTCTGCAGCGCGTCCACCGGCATCGCCCAGCGGCCGATCTGCGCGGCCTGCCGGGTGTCCGGATAGCCCTCGCCGGGCCCGCCGCCGAACCACTCCGCGAACCCCAGACTGCCGCTCACCGACATAAGCACCCCCAGCCGCGGCAGCGGAACCGGCCAGTCGCCCTCGGGATCGACGGTCAACTCCAGCCGCAGCGCGTCGCGGTGGGCGCTCCACCGGTAGACCGTGCGCAGTGCCAGGGGCGACCCGGCCGGCGCGACCCGGGTACGGACCACCAGGGCCTGCGGGCCGGGCTCGACGGCCTCGACGCGGTGCCGCATCCGGTGCAGACCGAGCCGCCGCCACTCGGTGGCCGGCCGCGGCCCCGGCTGCCAGGGCGCGGCCTCGTCGTTGTCGGTCGGCGCCCGCCAGACGTCCAGCCGGGGGCCGCGGAGCTGTACGCCGTCCAGATAGCCGAGCGCCCCCGTGGTGGCGTCGAAGGTCCCCGGGCCGAGGAGGATCACATTGCCCTCACCGCGGCGCGGCCTGGCGGTGGCCCCCGGCGGAGCGGCGACCGGGCGCCGGCCGGCCGGCACCTGGCCCCAGGCGACCTCGTGCCCGGCCGGCGCCCAGGCGGCGTCCTCGTCCAGCACCGCCCGCACCGTCCAGATCGCCTCGCCCTCGTCCCGCTCCTCGGCCGGCGCCTCCGGCAGTGCCACCACGGCCGACTCATCCGGCGCCAGCGCCGGCACCTCCATCCACCCGTGTCCGCGCACCTCGCCCTCCACCTCGTACCGCCAGAGGAAGGCCAGGTGCCCCAGGTCGGCGAAGTCGTGCAGATTGGTGATCCGGACCGCGTCCGCACCGCCGTCGGCCGCGGACTCGCCCTCGATCCGCACCGGCTCGATGACCTTCTTGAACGAGATCAGGCCCGGTGACGGCACCCGGTCGGGGAAGACCAGCCCGTCGCAGACGAAGTTCCCGTCGTGCAACTCCTCGCCGAAGTCGCCGCCGTAGGCGTGGAAGACCGCACCGTCCGGTGTCTGCTGCCGCAGCCCGTGATCGATCCACTCCCAGACGAACCCGCCCTGGCAGCGCGGGTAGGTCTCGAACAGCCGCTGGTACTCGCTCAGCCCGCCCGGCCCGTTGCCCATCGCGTGCGCGTACTCGCAGAGCAGGAAGGGCAGTCCACGCCGCCGGGCGTCGAGGTCCGGATCGGCCAGCGGCTCCTCGGCGCGCTGTCCGATGCGCGCCACCTCGGCGTGGTCGGCGTACATCCGGGAGTAGACGTCGGTGTCGGCGCAGCTGCGGTCGCCCTCGTAGTGCAGCGGGCGGGACGGATCGCGCTCGCGCATCCAGGAGGCCATCGCGGTGAGCCCGCGGCCCGTCCCGCACTCGTTGCCCAGCGACCACAGCACGACGCTGGGGTGATTCTTGTCCCGCTCGACCATCCGGCGGGCCCGGTCGAGCAGGGCCGGCTCCCAGCGCTCGTCGTCGACCGGGTTGTCCCGCCAGCCCTGCTGGGCGAAGCCGTGCGTCTCCAGATCGCACTCGTCGACGACCCACATCCCCAGCTCGTCGCAGAGGTCGAGGAACGCCGGGTGCGGCGGATAGTGGCTGGTGCGCACCGCGTTGATGTTGTGCCGCTTCATCAGCAGCAGATCACGGCGCATCGTCTCGGGGCCGACGGTGCGCCCGTAAAGCGGGTGGAACTCATGGCGGTTGACGCCGCGCAGCAGGATGCGGCGGCCGTTGACCTTCAGCAGTCCGTCCTCGACCCGGACGGTCCTGAAGCCGATCCGCAGCGGGACCCGCTCGCCGGCGGTGACCAGCTCCCCGTCGTAGAGGTGCGGCTGTTCGGCCGTCCAGGGGCGCACCGCGACCGTCGCGCTCTGCCCGGTCGCCAGATCGAGGCCCAGCTCCGGTACGGTCACCCGCCCGCCGGGCTCGCACTCCACGCGCAGTGTGCCCCGCCCCGTGACGTGGTCGAACCCGGCGTGCACGAAGTGGTCGACGACCGAGCCCTCGGGACGGCGGTGGACCGACACGTTCCGGAAGATGCCCGGCAGCCACCACTGGTCCTGGTCCTCCAGATAGCTGCCCGACGACCACTGGTGGACGCGCACCGCCAGCACGTTGCGGCTCGGCCGCAGCAGATGCCCGACCTCGAACTCGTGCGGCAGCCGGCTGCCCTTGAAGTGCCCCAGCTCCCGCCCGTTGAGCCACACCCGGGCGCAGGACTCCACCCCGCCGAAGTGCAGCACCGCGGGCCCCGCGCCCCAGCCGTCGGGCAGATCGAAGACGTGCCGGTGGTCGCCGGTGGGGTTCTCGTCCGGCGGTCTCGGCGGATCGACCGGAAAGGGGTAGGCGGTGTTGGTGTACGCGGGCGCGCCGAAGCCCTTGAGCGCCCAGGTGCCGGGCACCCGCAGCTCCCGCCACTGGGCGTCGTCGAAGTCCGGGCGGGCGAACGCCTCGTCCTCGGCGTCGGCGCGCGGCGACAGCCGGAACCGCCAGGTGCCGTGCAGCGAGAGCCGGGCGGCGTCCGATCTCTGGTACCAGGCCCGCGGCGGCAGCGCTCCGCTGCCCGGCGAGCGGTCCTCGTAGTAACGGGGGCGGGGGTGCGGGCTGCCAGGGTGGTGCGGTGCGCGGTGCGTGTCGTCGGCGGTCCGTGGCGGCTGTCCGTGAGTCGGCTGCTGCGGCGCGTGCTGCGAAGTACCGGTCACTGGTCCTCCTGCTGCGGGCGACTTGCCTGGCGGGGGGTGGCCTCAGCGAATCACGACCGGGGGCACGGCGCAGCCGGATGGGGCGGATCGGGCCAGCCCGAGGCGGCGACCGCCTCCGAAGGCGGCCCGCCGCCCCCCGGGCCCCTCACTCCTGCGCCGACAGCCCCGCCAGCGCGCCCGCCGGATCGTCCGTGGCCGGGCCCGCGGGCACCCACCGCCCGCCCTCCTGGCGATACGGCCACCAGCGGCCGTCCCGTCCGTAGCGCAGCTGGACCTCGCCGCCGACCACCGTCCAGCGGTTGCCGTCGGCCCGCAGCCGTGGCCGGGCCTCGCCGTCCTCCCAGGCGGCCGCGAGCCGGCCGGCGGCCCGGGCCAGCGCCTCCGGCTCCGGCGTCCACTCCTCCTCCAAGACCGCGAGCCCGGCGGCGCCACCCAGCTCCCAGGCCCGTACGGCCAGCGCCAGCCCCCGCGGATCGCGCCCCGAACCGGCCGCCAACCGCGCCGATATCTCCTCCCCGGGACCGGCCGCCGCCAGCCGCACCGCGTCCTGGGCGGGCGTCAGCGCCGGCGGCGGCGCACTGTCCGGGTGCCGGGCCGAGAGCGCGTCGGCGAGCAGCCGCTGGGCGCGTGCCGCCGCGTCCTCGATCAGCAACTCCAGTGCGGGCACCGTCACTCCGGGCGCGGGCGGGGTGCCGCCGCCGAGCGCCGGTGCGGCACCCGGAGTGTCGACCGGCGGCGGTGGCGGGGGCAGCGGCGGCAGAATGTCGCGCGCCGCGTACGCCTCGGCGGCCGGCACCCCCGCATCCGCCTCAGCGGCCGGCGCGTCCTCGCCCGTGGGCACCGCCGCCCGCGCCGCGCTGCGCTCCTGCAGTTCGTCGAGCAGCTCCCGCTCGCCCCGGCCGCGCAACAGCAGCAGCACGAACGGGTCCTCGTCCAGCAGCCGCGCCACCTGGTAGCACAGCGCCGTCGAATGCGCACAGTGGTCCCACGCCCCGCAGCCGCACTCCGACTCCAGGTCGCCGATGCCCGGCAGGAGTTCGATCCCGGCGGCGGCCGCGTCCTCGACCAGGACCGGCGGCATGTCCCGGTCCAGCAGCGCCGCGATATGCCCGGCCCGGTCCGCGACCAGGTCGAGGAACCGGTCCCAGTCCGCCGCGCTCAACTGCTGCAGCAGGACGTCGGACCGGTGCGGCGTGTGGTCACGGTCCTGGACCAGCGCGGTGATCCGCCCGGGACGTACGGACACCGCGCCGACCGCGCCGGCCCGCGCATGCCGCCGGCCCAGTTTGACCTGCGCTCCGTCGAGCGCGGAGTCCTCCAGCGCCTTGAGCCACGCCTGCCCCCACCAACTCCGCGCGAAGGCCCGGCCGCGGTTCGCCGGCAGCGCGGCGAAGGTCCGCTCGGGCCCG
This sequence comes from Streptomyces sirii, assembly GCF_045690365.1. NCBI lineage: Bacteria > Bacillati > Actinomycetota > Actinomycetes > Kitasatosporales > Streptomycetaceae > Streptomyces > Streptomyces sirii. The sequence continues at coordinate 7,755,336 of NZ_CP147982.1, forward strand.
GCCGCCGCGGCCCCGTCGGAGTATCCCGCCGTGTCGTTCCCGGGTGTGTTCATCGCTCGCTCCCTCGCAGTGCGACCAGGTCCGCCAGCTCGGCGTCGGTGAGTTCGGTCAGCGCGGCCTCGCCGGCCCCCAGGACCGCGTCCGCCAACCGCTGCTTACGGGAGAGCATTTCGGCGATCCGGTCCTCGATCGTGCCCTCGGTGACGAACCGGTGCACCTGCACCGGCTGGGTCTGCCCGATGCGGTACGCACGGTCGGTGGCCTGCGCCTCGACGGCCGGGTTCCACCAGCGGTCGAAGTGCACGACATGCGACGCGCGGGTGAGGTTCAGCCCGGTGCCGGCCGCCTTGAGCGACAGCAGGAACACCGGCGCCGCACCGTCCTGGAACCGCCGCACCATCTCCTCGCGCCGGGCCACCGGCGTCCCGCCGTGCAGCAGTTGGGTGGGCAACCCCCGAGCCGCCAGATGCGCCTCCAGCAGCCGCGCCATCTGCACGTACTGCGTGAACACCAGCACGCTCGCGCCCTCGGACAGGAGGGTGTCGAGCAGCTCGTCCAGCAGCTCGACCTTCCCCGAACGCCCGGAGACCGTGACGGTCGTGGCGGCCGGCGCGCCGTCCCCGGGGCCGTACTCCTTCAGATACTGCGCGGGGTGGTTGCAGATCTGCTTGAGCGAGGTGAGCAGCTTGACGACCAGCCCGCGGCGGGCGAACCCGTCCGCCCCGGAGATCTCGTCGAGCCCCTCGCGCACCACCGCCTCGTACAGCCCGGCCTGCTCCCTGGTCAGCGCCACCGCACGGTCGGTCTCCGTCTTGGGCGGCAGCTCCGGCGCGATCCCCGGATCGGACTTGCGGCGACGCAGCAGGAAGGGCCGCACCAGCCGGGCCAGCCGCTCGGCCGCCGCGCCCGCCTCCGCCGACGCCGCCACACCGCCCTCGACGGCCTGCGCATAGCGCGTACGGAACCGGCTGAGCGGCCCCAGGAGGCCGGGCGTCGTCCAGTCGAGGATCGCCCACAGCTCCGACAGGTTGTTCTCCACCGGGGTGCCGGTCAGCGCCACCCGGGCCTTGGTGGGGAGGGTCCGCAGGGCCTTGGCGGTCGCGGAGAAGGGATTCTTGACGTGCTGCGCCTCGTCGGCGACGACGAGCCCCCAGCCCACCTCCGCGAGCTTGGTGGCATCCAGGCGCATCGTCCCGTAGGTGGTGAGGACGAACTCGCCGTCCGCCAGGGACGCCAGGCTGCGCCGCCCGGCGTGGAAGCGGCGCACCGGTGTGCCCGGCGCGAACCTCTCGATCTCCCGCTGCCAGTTGCCCATGAGGGAGGTGGGGCAGACCACCAGCGTCGGACCGGCGGACGCGGGCTCCTGCTGCCGGTGCAGATGCAGCGCGATCAGCGTGATCGTCTTGCCGAGGCCCATGTCGTCGGCGAGACAGGCGCCCAGCCCCAGCGACGTCATCCGGTGCAGCCAGCCAAGGCCGCGCAGCTGGTAGTCGCGCAGGGTCGCGGTGAGCGCCGCCGGCTGCCGGACCGGGGTGCCGTCGGCGCCCTCGGGGTCGGCGAGCCGGTCGCGCAACCGGGCGAGCCAGCCCGAGGCCTGCACCTCCACACGGCCGCCGGCCGGGTCCTCGGCACTACCGGTGAGCGCGGCGCCGAGCGCGTCGAGGGGCGTGACCTTGCGGTCCCGGCGGTCCCGGGCGGCCCGTACGGCCTCCGGGTCGATCAGCACCCACTGCCCGCGCAGCCGGACCAGCGGCCGCCCGGCTTCGGCGAGCCGGTCCAGCTCCGCCCTGCCGAGCTCCTGATCGCCCACCGCGAACCGCCAGCTGAACGACAGCAGCGCGTCCGCCGACAGCAACGACGGCAGCCCCGACTCCGGCCCGTCCGGCCCGTCGCCGTCCGCCGCGTCCGGTGGCCCCACCACGGCCCGGCTGGTCAGTGTGCGCGCCAGCGCCTTCGGCCAGTGGACCTGCACCCCGGCGGCGGCCAGCGCACGGGAGGCCGGCCCGAGCAGCTCGGCGACCTCCTCGTCGGCGAGCTGCAGCGCGTCGGGCACCGCCGCGGACAGCAGCGGGGTGAGCGGAGCCCAGGCGTCGGCGGCGCGGCGCAGCGTCAGCAGCGTGTCCATCCGCGCCCGCGGCCCGAACGCCTGCCCCGCCGCGGAGGTCCCCACCCACACCTCGGCGGCATCCGCGACCAGTGTCGGGTCGGTGAGGCTGTGCAGCTGCAGTACGGCGGTGAAGGTGGCGGGGGAGTCGGTGTCGACGGGGGCGCGCGAGGCGTCCCGGCCGCCGGGGCCGTCCGCCCCCTGGACCTCCACCCGCAGGGAGATGCGTACGCCCGCGTCATGGCCGGCGGCGACGTCCGCGGCCCAGGCGCGTTGCTCGGGGACGTGACTCGGGGCGGCCGCCGCGAAGGCCGGCGCGCCGGTGACCAGCGCCGCGGCGGGGGAGCGCGGCAGCCCGTCCGCCACCGCGTCGAGGAAGGCCCGTAGTTGCCGCTCAGGGTCGGGCAGCGCCACCGGGTCGCTGTCCGCGAGGGGGACGGCGTGCGCGTAGGGCGGCATCGCGGCCGCGAGGTCACGCAGCCGCTCGACGTCCCCTGGGTCGAGCGGACCCGCCCGCCAGGCGTCGAACCCCTCGGGGCTCACCCCTGGCAGTAGCCGTCCGCGTGCCGCCAACTGGAGCGCCAGCACGGCCGCGGCACCCCAGAAGGCCGCCGCCGGATGGGTGCCCCGTGCGGCCCGGGCGCGCGTGAGCACGGGCAGCGCTTCGGTAACGGGCAGCACCAAGGCGGGGACCTCGCACACCTCGACCGCACCGTCCTCGCCGGGCAGGGCGACGCACAGCCGGTCGTGCGGTGTGTCGGCGACGGGCTCGCCGTCCGGGCGCCAGAAGGCGACCCGCCCGGTTCGCGGCGGATCCGACGGCAGGAAGACCGCCGCACAGCGGGCGAGCTCGGCGAGCCGAGCCGGGGTGACCGTGGGGAGGAAGGGCACTGGGTCCAGGACTCCTCAAGTTTGACTAATGGCGCCTGAAGCGCCCGAGGGTACAGCACCTCGGCGCCGTTCAGGGAACCCGCGGCGCGGAAACGGCGTTCAATGGAGTACACACAGTGCGGCGGGCGCCGCGGAAGGGGCGTGAAGGATGTCCACACAGGCAAAGGTCGCGATCGGCGGCGTGGCGGTAGGAGTGATCCTGCTGTGGCTGCTGCCCTTCTGGGCGGCCGTATTGGTCATGGTCGGCGTCCCGGCCGTCGCCTATCTGACCCTCGACTCCTCCCAGCGCCGCCGCCTGCGCCGGGCCGGCCGCAAGCAGCTCGGCCGCTGAGCCGACGGGCCCCCGCCGCGGACCGCGGGGGCCCGGGCGGCGGTGCTCAGACCGGCCGCGCCGCCAGTTCGCCGAGCGACGCCAGCAGTCCGGGAAGTTCGGGCCCCCGGCCCACGGGGTGCACCTCGCCCGGCTCCTCGTCCAGCAGCACGAACGCGATGTCGTCGGTGCGTGCGACCATGCTCCAGCCGGGCCCGTCGACCCGCAGCGTACGGGCCTCCCCGGCCGCGAACGACGACCGCACCCGGCCCGGCGGCGGCGGATCGGACACATAGCCACGGGCCTCCTTCAGCACCCGCCGCACGCCCTGGTGGGCCTCGTCCCCCGGTTCGGCGAAGCTGACGTCGCCGTCCACCTGCTCGCGCCACGCCGCCCACTGCATCGCGATCTCGTCCGCGCCGAGCCGCCGTTGGGCGGGTCCCCACTCCGCGGCGTCCGGCGGCGCGAGCGGCGCCGGATCCCCCTCCTGCGGCTCGGGATCGTGCGGCTGCGGCACACCCGGCGCCGCCACGGCCAGGGCCAGCGGCCAACCGGGAAGCGCCGCGACGATGCTGTTCTCCCCGGGTGAGAGGTCGTACTCCATACCGCAGTCCCAGGCCGCGATCGCACAGGCCACCAGCGACACGTCCTCCGTCGCCACCGTCCAGCGCGCCCCGGAACCGTCCTGGCCGAGGACCAGCCCATAGCCCTCCGCGTACGGTTCGAGGCCGAGGCCCGCGCACACCTCCGGGTAGTCGTCACCGAGCACGCTCGGGAACTGCGCGGGCGTCAGCAGCACCGCCGTCAGCACGAACAACTGGTCGTTGTCGGCGCTCTCGGTCGTGGGCACGAGGCCTCCCCATCCCGGTCCGTTGCTCGGTACGTCGGCGCACACTAATCGGGTTGGTAGCGCCTTGTCACCAGCCCTACGCTGCGCCTATGTGTTTCTACAGCCGCCGGATGCACTTCGTGTGCCTGAGCTGCCGGACCGCGTGGAAGAAGACGCCGACCGGGCCCGGCCCCGGACACTGCCCGCAGTGCCGCGGCGAGCTGATCGACGCGGGCGCCGACCTGGCGGTCCCCAAGCGACGGGACGTGGCGGGCTGGCGCGCGCTGGAGGCGGTGCTGCGCGCGGGCCTGACGTTCCACGGCGGCTGCTGCGGTACGGGCCCCGGCTTCCGCCCGCGCACCCCGCGCGAGGTCCGCGAGCGGCTGGCGCTGGCCGGGCGCACGGGTATGCCGGTGCGGCGGGCGCTGGCCGTGGCGGACCCCACGGCGATCTCCTGAGACGACGCAATCCGGCCATGCGCCGCCCGATCTGGCGGCCGCCACCATCCTTCAACGCCCCTGCCCACCCGTAAAATTGTCCCTTCGGCGATCGAAGGGACAGGTGCCAGGTGCGGCGCTACGACTGGCTCAAGGAGATCCGGCGGCTCGACCCGGAGCGCGACTTCCTGCGGATCTACCGCATCATCGCGACGCATGAGTTTCCCTGGGACATCACCAGAGCCCTGGAACTCGCGCTGTACCGCACCTACGCCGTGCCCAGCATCGGCCGGTTGCTGTCGGAGACGGCCGAGCTGACGGACCGCACCCAGAAGCGCTATGACGACACCGCGCTCCTCCTGGACGCCGTCCTGGAGCACGGCTTCGACGGCGAGGACGGCCGGACGGCGATCCGCCGTATCAACCAGATGCACCGCCGCTACGACATCACCAACGACGAGATGCGCTACGTCCTGTGCACCTTCGTGGTGGTGCCCAAGCGCTGGCTCGACGCCTACGGCTGGCGGCGCCTGACCCGGCATGAACAACACGCCGTCGCCGCCTACTACCGCACCCTCGGCGGTCATATGGGCATCACCGAACTCCCGCAGACCTACGAGGACTTCGAGCGGTACCTCGACGCCTACGAGGCGGCGCACTTCGGCTGGGACGAGAGCGCCCGACGGGTGTCGGACGCCACCTTGGACCTGATGGCGGGCTGGTACGGCCCGCTCGCCCCGGTGGTGCGCGGTGCGAGCAAGGCTCTCCTGGACGACTCGCTGCTGGACGCCTTCCGCTACGACCGGCCCAAACCGGCGGTCCAGAAGGCCGTACGCGGCGCCCTGAAGCTGCGCGCCAAAGCCGTACGGCTGCTGCCGCCCCGCCGCACCCCGCACTACGCCCGCCAGAACCCCGAGATCAAGGGCTATCCGAACGGCTTCCGGGTGGCCGAACTGGGCACCTTCCCCGCCTCCCGCGCCGCCGGCGGCTGCCCGGTCCCCCACGGACAGGGCCCGGCGGCATCCTGAACCACGGGCCCGGTGGCGGGCTCAGCCCCGGCGGACCGCCAGCGCCAGATAGCGGTCGTCCTTGTCCTCGTACCGGGTCAGGTCCCAGCCGCTCCCGGCCAGGAGGGGACGCAGGTTCGGCTCGGCCCGGAGGTCGTCGGGGGTGAGCGGGCGGCCCTTGCGCGCGGCGAGGGCGGCCCGCCCGATGGGGTGGAAGAGGGCGAGCCGGCCACCGGGGCGTACGACCCTGGCCAGCTCACCGAGCCCGCCGGCCGAGTCCGGCAGATGGGAGATCAGTCCGGCGGCGAAGACCGCGTCCAGCGCGGCGCCGGGCAGCGGCAGCCGGGCCGCGTCGGCGAGCAGCAGCGCCGAGTACCGGCCGCGCCCCGCCCGTACGGCGGCCCGCAGCATCTCGGGCGTGACGTCCGCGCCCAGCACCGCGCCGCGCGGGCCCACGGCCTCCCGCAGCGCGGGCAGCGCACGTCCGGTGCCGCAACCGGCGTCCAGCACCCGGTCGCCCTCCTGGAGGCCCAGCTCGGCGACGCCCGCCGCATAGGCGGGACCGTCGTCGGGGAACCTGGCGTCCCAGCCGGCGGCGCGGGCCGCGAAGAACGCCCGGACCTCGTGCGGCCGGTCGGCGTGGTGGTCGGTCATCGTGTTCCTTCGGGCGGGGTGCGCCGGGGGGCGAGGGGGGCGGTGACGGCGTACAGGACGCCGGCGACGGCCAGCGCCACCACGACGCCGAGGTTCATGGCGCCCAGCGTGCCCTTCGCGGCGCTGTCGGTCAGCAGAAAGCCTACGGCCCTGGCGATGTGCGGGTCCGCCGAGGTGATCAGGCCCAGCCCGACGACGGTGGCGACGACGAGCGAGAGCACCGCGGGCCAGCCCAGGGACCGTACGTTTCGCAGGTCGAAACCGGTGTGGCGGCGGCGCCACTGCTCCACCAGGAAGACCGCCGTCCAGGCGGCCATCGCCACCCCGATGATCGACAGGAACGCCTGGAACGTGGCGAAGAAGCTGGGCGAGACGAACAGGACGTACCAGCCGCCGACGGCCATCAGCACACCGTCCACCAGGACCGCGAGGTGCCGGCGGACGGGGATGCCCAGCGCCAGCATCGACATGCCCGAGCTGTAGATGTCCATGATCGCTCCGGAGGCGAAGCCCCCGATGGCGGTCAGCAGATACGGCACCAGGAACCAGGTAGGCAGCTCCGCCGCGAGGGCGCTCACCGGGTCGGCGGTCGCGGCCTCGGCGAGCTTGGGATCACCGGCGTTCAGCAGCACGCCGAAGACCAGCAGCACCAGCGGGGGCAGCACCCCGCCCAGGGTGGTCCACCCGGTGATCGCCCGCCCACTGCTGTGACGCGGCAGATAACGGCTGTAGTCCGCACCGCAGTTGACCCAGCCCAGCCCCAGGAGCGTCATCGCGAACACCACGCCGCCGACGAACGTGCCGAGGTCGCCCGAGCGGCCGTCCCCCAGCGCGGACCAGTCGACGCGATCGGCCATCAGCACCATGTACACCACGGTCAGTACGGTGATGGCCCAGGTCAGATACTTCTGCACCTTCATGATCAGCGCGTGCCCGTAGATGCCGACGACCACCACCGCGACCGCGGTCACCGCGAAGCAGACCGCCTGCGCCGCCGTGGTCGGCGTCCGCCCGTCGGCCTGGGCGAAGGTGCCCGGCGCGACCCGCGCCAGGATCACCGCGCCGCCCAGGGAGGAGAGCGCGACGAGCACGGTCTCCCAGCCGACGTTGGAGACATAACTGAATAAGGTGGGCAGCTTGTTGCCCTGCCGCCCGAAGGACGCCCGGCCGATCGCCATGGTGGGTGCGCCCGTACGAGCACCGGCGACCGAGACCAGCCCCACCAGCAGGAACGAGAGCACATAGCCGAGCGCCCCGGTGACGATCGCCTGCCAGGGACTCAGACCGAGGCCCATCAGGTAGATCCCGTAGGCGATGCCCAGCAGCGACAGCCCGGATGCGGCCCAGGGCCAGAACAGGGACCGGGGTGTGCCGTGTCGCTCGGCGTCCGGTACCGGATCGATGCCGTTGCGTTCCACGAGGCCGGCCGAGGTGTTCGCGGCGGCGGGCGGTCCGAGCTCCTCGCGTTCCTGTTGTTGAGTCATGGCGACATGATCTCGCATGGGCCACCGTCGCGGGGAACGAACGTACGACCCAACTACCATGGAAATCAGGGACGATGGGATTCTTGATCGAAGAAGACGACGGCTTTGGCGAACGGGCGGAAATCCCGCTCCGCGCCGGGTACGGTCCTCGCCATGGATTCGCGCGGCGCTCTGCCGCCGAAGGCTCCCCTCGTCGAGCCATGCATCCGTATACCCCGTGACGCGCAGGACCTGCATCCTGGAGGAGACGGCCGATGAACGCCGCACTAGGGGCCCCGGACGGCGCAGCCCCGGTCCCCGACCCCGAGTTGACCCTGAAGATCTTAGTCGCGGGCGGCTTCGGTGCGGGCAAGACCACCCTGGTGGGGGCGGTGAGCGAGATCCGCCCGCTGCGCACCGAGGAAGGGCTCACCGAGGCCGGCGAGGCGGTCGACGACACCGGGCCGGTAGGGCGGAAGGCCACCACCACGGTGGCGATGGACTTCGGCCGCATCACCATCAGGCAGGGGCTCTCCCTCTACCTCTTCGGCACCCCGGGACAGGACCGCTTCTGGTTCCTGTGGGACGACCTGTCCGAGGGCGCCCTGGGCGCCGTGGTACTGGCCGACACCCGCCGACTGCAGGACTGCTTCCCCGCGGTCGACTACTTCGAGCGCCGGGCGATCCCCTTCCTGGTGGCCGTCAACTGCTTCGCGGAGTCGCGGTCCTACGGTGCCGACGAGGTCGCCCGCGCGTTGGACCTGGACCGCGGCACCCCCGTCGTGCTCTGCGACGCGAGGGATCGCGACTCGGGCAAGGAAGTCCTGGTCCGGCTCGTCGAGCACGCCGGGCGCCGGCACTCCGCCAGGGTGCCGACGCCGGTGGGGTGAGCCGCGGCCCGATCCGGCGCGTCCACCGGACGGCCCGTTCCGCCCGGGGGGCCTCAGTCAGCGAGAGCCGCGACGGCGACGACCTTGTCGATCTTGACGCGGACCACCACCTCACCCGGCACCCCGTTGCGGGCGCCGAACTCCTCCGCACGGTCCTCGCCCATGTAACGGGCGGCGATCCGGGTCGCCCAGTCGCGTACCTCCGGCAGCTCGTCGCTGATCTCCGCGGACCCCTGCACGACCGCGAAGGAGAACGGCGGCCGCTCGTCGTCGACGCACAGCGCCACCCTGCCGTCGCGGGCCAGATTGCGGCCCTTGACGGTCTCCGCGCCGGTGTTGAACACCAGGTCGTCGCCGTCCAAGAGGAACCACACGGGGGCGATGTGCGGCCCGCCGTCGGCCCGTACGGTCGCCAGCTTGCCGGTGCGCGCGCCTTCGGAGAGGAACCGCCGCCACTCGTCCTTGCTCATCTTGTGTCCCATACCGGCATCCTCCCGGTGCCGCACGAACTTGCGCCGCGTGGCGCGCCGGACCGCAGGGCCGCTTGCCGAGACGGCGGAGGTGGGACAGGCTGGCACGGCAGGCCCCGAACGGACCGCGGGCCTGCCGTCCGGCCAGGCGCGCGGACGGGGATACGGGGAGGAAGCGGCACATGGCATTGAGCAGCGGACTCGACTGGCTGCTGGACGACCTGACCAAACGGGTGGAGAAGGTACGGCACGCGTTGGTGCTCTCCAACGACGGGCTGGTGACCGGCGCGAGCGAGGAACTGGGGCGGGAGAACTCCGAGCACCTCGCGGCCGTCGCCTCGGGACTGCACAGCCTGGCCAAGGGCTCGGCGCTCCACTTCGGCGTCGGGCGGGTACGCCAGACCATGATCGAGTTTGACGACGGAGTGTTGTTCGTGACGGCGGCGGGGGACGGCAGCTGCCTGTGCGTGCTGGCCGGCGCCGACGCCGATCTGGGCCAGATCGCCTACGAGATGACCCTGCTGGTCAATCGCGTCGGGGAGCATCTGGGCGTCGCGGCCCGCCGGCCCGAGAGTTATCCACAGGCCGGCGGAAGAGGTTGACGCACTGTCATTGACTGCGGCTATGGTCGTCACTGTCAGTGATCGACCGAGTTGCGGGGGAACCGACATGACAGTGATGTGCGACGGGCGCCAGACGCTCGCGATGGGCCGAGCGGCCCGCGAACTGGAGCTGAGGACCGGCGAGTTCGAGCTCGCCACCCAGCTCGGAGAAGTGCGAACGATCCCGGCCGCCGCCAGCGACGGCCGGCCGGGCGGCGCCGGAGCACCAGGCCGGCGCCGCGTCCCGGCGGAGGAGGTCGCCCGGCTGCAGGCCGAGCCGGGCTTCCCCGACGCTCTCCGCGAGCGCGTCCGCACGGTCAGCACGACCGAGGCCGCGGCCCTGATGGGCATCGGCCCCGGCCGCGCCCTGCGCCTGACCCGAGCCGGCTGCTTCGACCCCGTCCGCTTCTATGTGAACCGCTACGGCGCGGTGGTCTGGCTCTATCTCGCCTCCGAGGTAACCGACTTCGCCGACCGAGAACCGGATCTGTTGCGCGGCAACACCCCCACCGCGATGCGGGTGATGCTCGAAAACGGACAGGACCGGCGGGCACGCCAGTGGCGCAGCCGAAGGGTCGGCCAGCTCATGGGCCAAACCGAAGACCCCTGGGAGTCCGCAGCCGTAATCGCCGCCGTACTCCCCCCGGAAGAACTGGCCTCGGTCGCCGAGAACCCCTTGGAGCGCTCCCTCCTCCGCCGACTCAGGCCCACCCTCGCCTCGACCATCACCGCGACCCCAGCCGCCCGGGAAGCCTACGACCGGGTGCTGACAGCGGACGATTTCGACGAGGTGATGTGGTACCGAATCCACCTCACCCGATCCCTGGAACAAGCCCGCAACGAAAAACCAGCCCGCCCCAGGACACCCGCCACCACCGGCCCCGGGCCCGCCTCGCTCTCACGCAGTGCCGGCAACACCCGCTGATCGGAAAGTGCTCAACGAGCCGATCCCGGGCCGGAGATGCTGCCCCGGCGCATGCCCTCCATCCCCGCATCCGTGCACAAGAGAGTAAGGAGCCAGGGGCGGGGGTGCGCCGGCCCGATGCCGATCGGGATCGCTCAGACGTCGTGCTGCGCCCAGGGCAGCAGGGCACACCGGCTGGTCAGAGGCCGGCCGGGTGGGTGGAAAGCCAGCCGGCGTGCCGGTCGCGCATCATGTCCCGCTCTTCGGGCGTGGCGAGGAAGACGTCAGCGCCACCGTCGTAAGGGTGATGGATGCGCTGCAGTTGGACGTCGGTGATCAAGACATCGGCCATCTTGTCGTCGGCGATGTCGCGCAGCAGATCATCGACGCAGCCACGCTGCCAGAGCCGCCTGGCAGCGAAGAGGTGGCAGTACGTGCGGAACTCCGGGTCGGGGTCATCCGCCACGAGCAGACTCTGCCAGTAGCCGGCGTCCGGTTGATGCGGCGGGACGTCGGGATCGGCCGTCCATACCGGAGTGATCACGTACACGTCCGTACCGGCGAACAGTTCACCGAGGACGCTGTTGTAACGGTCCAAGACGATGGCGTACTCGCTCTCGTCCTGTGCGTACCGCTTCGACTCCGGAAGGCTGTGAAAGCGAACCCAGACATCCCTGTAGGGGCCGCGGAGCTGGTGCCCCACGGGGGGACAGCCGGGCCATCGCCGCTGCCACAGCTCCGTCAGCGCTGTCTGCTCGATCCCAGACACCTGCAGCACACGTCCTCTCACCTTGCACGCGCTACCGATCATGATGCCCGGTGCGCCATCTGCCACGAGAATCGACGTCTAAGACTTGGAGGTAGCGGTCAGCCGAAGGTGATGGACATTGTCGAAATCCCCTTCCTGGACTTCGACTTCGACGGTGGAGTCGTCGAAGCGGAGGGTGAAACAGGGGTCCGTGTCGATGAGCTGTTTCAGGCTTTCGTAGGCGTCGTGGTCGAGAGGAGGTGAGAACACGGCCTCCCACTCCTCCGCGGTGGCGGTGGCCGTCACTCTGACGGGGATGCGGGCTGGGCAGGGGCGCGGGTTGGCCCACGACTCCAGATGCGCCGTCTTCTCCTCAGGATCCATTCCTCGAGCGTATGCGCTGGTACCGCCCCGACCGAGCTGCTCACTGTTCTCGGTTCTGGGTATGGAGCGGGGTGCAGTGCTGCGTGATCTGCCCGAACGGCCCGGGCCGTGGAATACGGTCAGAGGCTGGTGAGTAGGCCGTCGAGTGGGGCGGGGATGCGGTCGCGGTCGAGGGCCTCGACGAGGACGCGGCCGTAGTGGATCTTGCGGCCCTTCTTCGTGCCGAGGAAGCGCCGCAACTGCCGCTGTGGGGCGCGGTCCTGCTGTGCGGGCTGGCGCAGGAAGGTCTGCAGGGCACGCAGGTCGCCCTCGGCCCCGACGAGCTCCTGCACCCGTGTCACGCCCAGCGCGCGGATGAGCTCGTCTTCCAGGTCCGCCGCGCAGACGAAGAACTGTTGCTCTGCCGCACCGGCCCGCTCCAAGCCGCGGGCGTAGTAGGGACGTTCCGCCTCGTCGCACAGTCCGGTGAGGGGGAGGCCCAGGCCGGGTGGCCCGAGGAGGCGGGCGAAACGCCCGACGTTCATCGCACCGCCCATCGACAGGACGCAGACCCCTTCGGCCGCCAGGTCCCGGCCACGGCTCGCGGCCAGCGCGCTGACCGCTGCGGCGTCGCTCGGCCCTTCGAGCAGGACGACGGCCCGGACGGGCAGCCGCGTGGCCAGCTCGCGCGCGGGGCCGCCGGGGCCACCGGCCGCCCACGCGGTAACCGCCTCCTGGAACGCCCCCATGTCAGCCATGAGAAGAGTCTCCGCCCTTGCCGGCCACCGCGGTAGGGAATTTCCGCCGGCGCGCCGATCGGCGGTGGGCCGTCGGACGCCGCGCCGCCGGCCTGATACCCAGTAGGGCCCTCAGCCGGTAGGTGGCCGGAGGCAGAGCGGAGTGCAGGCCATGGCAGACCGACGGCTATCCGTCGCCCCGGCGGCCTGATGGACGCGGCCGTCAGCTGGACGTGGGTTCTGTCAGTGGCGGGGCCTATGGTCTGAGCTCATGGGATTCTTCGGATCTTTTGTGATCGCCCGGAGCGACAGACCTCTGACGGAGCTGCCCGCGATGAGCAAGGCAGGTGGTGATATGTGCTGGTCCGCCCGGGACGGTGAGTGGCAGATGGTGCAGCTTCATGGCGGTGGTAGACCTGCCGATTCCATTGCTCAGGAGACTCAGGCTCCGGTGCTCGTTGCTCATGTGTTTGACAGTGATGTGGTGGCGGTAGAGGCGGCTGGCCCGCAGGGACAGAGGTGGGAGTGCGTGCTGTCACCGCAGACGGCGCGGGACTCGTACGGGGCTCCGGACGAGATAGTCGAGCGGAACGCGATGGCGGTGGGGCCTGCTGTGGCGTGGGCGAGGGAAGCCGGCCGTGAACCTGATGCCGATGCGGTGGCGTCGGTACTCGCGGCTGAGGCGGATCCGCTCGCGGAGGATCTGGTGACGGAGTTGATGAGGGCTCTGGGGTTCCGCTTCGGGAGTTCGGACGTGGCCTAGGTTCGGCCGGCCGGTCGTAAGCCGGCTGGTGCCCGATCTTCGGCGGCTGGGGGAGAAGCCCATGCCGCGACGAGTCAGGTCACGCCCCGCCCGAGTCCGCGGTGCCCGAGTCCACAGCGCCCGTCAGCGCGCCGCGGTTCGGCAGAAGCAACCGTTCCGGGTGTGGGGTGGTCCTACCGGGCGTCGTGCTCAGAGGGCCGAGCTCTGGCGACTTGTACTCGTACTCGTAGCGGTAAGCCGACTGGAAGGGCGTAGTCCATGGAGATCGATCCCGGCCTCTGTCTGGACGTTCCGGAGGGGTTCGACGATAGGGATGCCGAGAGTCAGGTGCATCCCATGGCCAGGAAGCTCTTCCCCGCCACAACTGCCGCGGATGCCTTCAGGAAAGCCCATGAGTGGGTGAGGGAGCACAAGGTCTTCCTGGTGGATGTGTCATGGGACTTCGCGCACGATGAGGACGAGCCCTACACACTGAGCATCTATTTCACGTTCGAGCTGGACCCCGAAGACAGCTGACCACGGCGGCTGCGCAGATTCGCGTGGACCATCCGGCAGCAGCCTCGCGAGCGGTGCCGTAAGGGCGCCGTGCTCATCGTGGACACAGGGTTCAGGGACACCGGATTCAGGGACACCGGATTCACGGGCACAGCAGAGCGGAAGGGCGGCTGACGATGCGTGTGTTGACATGGAACCTGTGGTGGAAGTTCGGCCCGTGGCAGGAGCGGCGCAAGGCGATACTCGCCGTATTGCGCGATCTCCAGCCGGACGCCGTCGGGCTCCAGGAAGTCTGGGCCTCGGATACGGAGAACCTCGCACAATGGTTGTCGGACGACCTCGGCATGTACGGGACCTGGGCACCGTCGCGAGCTCCGGACCGCTGGCAGCGCAGGCTGGGGGATCCGACGATCGCCATGGGCAATGCCATCCTCAGTCGCTGGCCCATCGCGGACCAGGACGTGGTGCAGCTGCCCGCAGGGCCGGGCGAAGATGACGGCCGTCTCGCCCTGTACGCACGGCTGGACGCGCCCTCCCAGCCGGTGCCGTTCTTCACCACACATCTGACATCAGCCGTTGACGGCTCTGCGGTGCGCTGCGAACAGGTCGGAGTGCTCGCCGAGTTCGTCGCGGCCCATCGAACCGGCACCGCCTTCCCGCCGGTGATCACGGGGGACTTCAACGCCTGGCCGGACTCCGACGAAGTCCGGCTGTTCGGCGGCTACAAGACGGCACCCGCCGCGCCCGGCCAGGTCTTCTTCGACGCCTGGGACTACGCCGATCCCGCCCGGCCCTCGGCGACCTGGGACACGGCCAACCCGTTCATCGGGGCCGAGTTCGGGCCCAGCGTCCGAGTCGACTACATCCACGTCGGACCGCCAGGCCCCGAGGGGCTCGGTTTCGTCGACTCCGTCCGCCGCGTCGCGGACCGGCCGGTGAACGGTGTGTGGCCGTCCGACCACGCGGCGGTCCTTGCCGAGCTGCGGTCCGAGTCAGGGCCGGCGCGGGTCTGAACAGGCATGACGCGTCAGGTGGGGCGGGGGCGGCGGCGTCGGGTGACGGCCAGGATGGCCATGTCGTCCTCGCGGTCGCCCTCGGTCCAGCGACCGACGTCCCTGGTGAGGGCATCCACCAGCGCCTCCGGATCTTTGAACGACCTGTGCAGGCGTTCCGAGCGGACCGGGTCGTAGAAAGCGCCCTGATTGTCGCGCGCCTCGGTGACACCGTCGGTGACCAGCAGCAATGAGGCGCCGGGGGGCAGCCGCACCATATCGACGGGTGCGGGGCCGGGGGGAGCGATATCGCCGAGCCCCACGCCTAGAGGCAGCTGGTGGGTGGTCGGGTCGAGCCGTACGAGTTGCCCGTCGTGTATGAGGTACGGGGGCGGATGCCCGTGGTTCACCAGGCTCAGCACCTCGCCGTCGCCGGACACCTCGGCCAATACGGCGGTGGCGAAGCCCTCGGTGGAGATCACCGGGTCGCCGCGGGCCGCTGCCCGGGCCATTGCCTCGTCCATCCGCTCTCCCAGTGCGACCAGGGTGGGGGCGTACTCGGCCTCCTGACGGAACGCTCCGATCGCGACCGACACGGCGGCGACCGCCGCGATCCCCTTGCCCCGTACATCCCCGATGATCATCCGCACCCCGAACGGTGTCTCCTGCACCGCGTAGAAATCACCGCCGATCCGTGCCTCGGCGTGTGCCGCCGTATACCCCGCTGCCACGTCCAGCGGCCCTACCTCTCTCGGCGGGGTCGGCAGCACTGCCCGCTGGACCGCCTCCGCGACATCCCTGGCCAGCGCCAGATCGCGCCCCTGCCGCACAATGAGCCGGTTGACCGCGAGAGCCAGCACGCCGATCAGGCCGACGACGGCCAGATCGACGAGCAAGGGCGTCGCCGGGCGCTGCCGTTCGATGTCCACCGCCACCGAGACCACGCAGGTGACACAGACGACGGCGAGCGCGGCGCGGAAGGAGAGCGTGGCGCCCGCGACGAGCGGTGCGGCGGCCAGCAGCGGGAGCCCCGTGTACGGCTCGGGCGCGACCAGGTCCAGCAGCACGCCCACCACGAGGGCCAGCGCCGCGAGTATCCACGGCACCTTCGCCAGGGTGGGTTGCAGGACTTTCACTGGGCCTCTCTCGGCGGGTGCGTGGGTGCCCGCAGTGCCCGCTGCCCCCACGACCCCCACGACCCCTGCCCCCGCCGTCGCGCCGGAGGCCCGTGAGACCGCCGCCCGAGCCGAGACCGAACCCGGCCCCGCGGCAGTGGCAGGCGCACTGTGGTGCGGCGCGGTGCGCCTGCCCCGGAATCACCTATAACGCATCGAACGAAGCGCACATTCGGGTGTCATTCGGATGTCAGAAGGCGACGGTCCAGCCCTCGCGCTGGGCCTGTTCCTCCGTGTACGAGACGCCGTCGACCTTGAGCCCGGCAGGGTCGAGGAGCGTGATCGACCCGCCGTGGTTGCCGAGTTGGAACTCGTTGCCACCCGCGATGGCGAGTGTGGCGCCGGCGGCGAGCGGCTGCGCGGGCAGTGGCAGCAGGTGATCCTTTTGGTCGGCCAGGCGCCAGCCGTCGAGGTCGATGGCGACCGGGGAGGCGTTGAGGAGCGTGACCGTCTCGCGCTCGGGTGCCGGCCCGGTGGGATTGACCAGCGCCGCCAGGATGCGTACCGACGCGTCACGCGTTGCGGGCCGTGGCGGTGCGGCGGTGAGGGGGTGGCCGGTCGTTTCGTCGGTGTGCCAGGCCTGGGACTGGAATGCCAGGAAGACGGCGATCCAGCGCGATTCGGCGGGGAAGTGCAGAAGCAGCCCGCCGTCCTGCCAGACACCGTTGCTGGGGCGGAACTGTCCGCTGCTGCCTTGGTTCATGTGAATTTCGTGGACACCGTTGCCGGGCCGGAAGCCGAACACCTTGTCAGGTTCGTCGGGTTCGGGGCCGTACCGCTCTCCGAAGACATAGACCTCCGTATTCGAGTCGGCGATGGCACGTTCCACGTGATGGTCCAGCATGTCCTCCAAGTCGTTGTCCATGCCGGGCAGATCGGGCGGCAGCGGCCGTACCGCGTCCGGCGGGAAGAGATTGCCGCGGATGAAGTCCAGGCTGGCCGTCCCCGGCTTCGACGGCAGAATCTTCCATCCGCTACCGGCCGCGGGCAGCTGCCCGGTCAGCGGATGACGGAAGTTGTCATCGGCCACGAAGAGCAGATCGGGCGGACGCTGCTGGGACTTGACGTTGATCGCGGCCCGGTAGTGGGTGCCGGCGTTGTCGGTGAGGTGGAGTTGGTAGTGCGGGGTCTCGTCGGGGGCGCCCTCACGGCGCCGCTCGACGGCCCGGCACGCCAGAACTCCGTAGTTCTTCAGTGGCATTGGTCATCACTCCGAAGCGAGAAAGGCGGCGGGAAGCGGCTAGAAATCGAGAACCACCCAGGCGGGGTCGTGATCGGACCCGTCGCCGCCGTGCCGGGTGCGCCGATCGATATGCGAGCTCTTGTGCTGAGAGGTGAGGCTCTGGCTCAGCCAGATCTGGTCGAACAGCTCGTACTGGGCGTTCTGCCCGGCCGCCTTGAACCGATGGGTCCAGGCCCCCGAAGCGGGTGGCGGCGGATTGTCGGCCTTGGGTTCTCGGGTCTGCTGCGGATGCGCGAGTGCCTCCGTCAGGCTCAGCTCCGGAGAGGTGGCCAGCGGGGCGAGCGTCGGCGCGTCCGGGCTGTCGTTCATGTCCCCCAGCACGATGAAACGCCCGTCGGGGCGGGTGCGGGCGGCGACGATACGGGCGATCGACTCGGCCTGCCGGTGCCTGCGGGCATCGGCTGCGGCCTTGCCCTCCTCAGGGTCCACCCCGTGCTCGACGAACTTGCTCTTGAGGTGATTGTTGAAGAGCGTCAGCAGACGGCGATCGGTGTCGCGCGGATCCAGGACATCCACTTCCAGCAGGTCCCGGCTGAATACGCGCTCGCCGGGTGCCTCCGGGTGGACGGCATGCTGCCAGGAGGTGACCGCGCCCAACGGGAATTTGGAGAGCAGCGCCAGATCGATCAGCCGGGGGTCGTTGCCTTCGATCAGCGACAGAAACTCATAGGCATGACCAAGATGTTGAGCGGCGAAATATCGCAGGGTGTCGATGTCCTCGACCTCCTGAACCGCCAGCACATCAAGGTCCATCGCCTGGATCCGCTTGGCGATCAGATCCTGATCCCCGGAGTCCTTGCCCTTGACCAGCTTGCCCTTGTAGGTGCGGATCCGCACCTTCTCGGGGTCGTCAAACACATACTTGGAGGTCAGCTCGCCGTCGGGTCCGACCGGCTGAATTTGCTGAATCTCGGCCTGGAAGTTGAACCGTGAAAAGAGATTGTTGAGGTTGAAGGTTCCTATCGTGACATCCATGCCGACCTCCACGATCAGCCGTGTCGGCCCTCATACTCTGAGCGTAACTCGCCTGGTCCGGCACGGAAAACGGAAGGAGGCGCTGTCCGGTCGGCCTCAAGATCGTCAACGTTGCCGCCGCCGCGCCGGTGCCCACGATCAAGCTCGGCGACGCATGGCCGGAGCGGCTGACACGACGAGTAGCGCTCTGCACCGGCAGAGCGATTCATCGTGTCAGCCGCGGTAAAGCCGGTGTGATCCTCGTCGTCACTTACTGGATTGGAGGGCGGCGTTCGCGGCGTGGTCGGTGACGCTGGCCGGCGCGGTGAGGCCCCACACGTGGCCGATGAAGGTGAAAGCCTGATCGGTGACGGGTCCGGTAGTTGCCTGGGCCGGGGTGGCGAGGGCTCCGAAGAGCGCGAGGGTTCCGAGGATGACAGTGGCGACTCGACGCATTAACTATCCCTTTGCATAAGGCGGTTGGTGTTTCCGGCGACAACTTTCCCCGCCTGTGCGCCGATACGCCGACGGTCCTCCTTGTGGGTGGTGACGAAACGGTTTATCGGCTCGACACGGCAGCCCGGGCGATCACGGACAGCGTCAGCCCCCGCTCCTTGCCGACGACCAGCCAGCCCTTCTGAAGGAGGGACTGAAGGAGGGGCCGGACCTCGTCGCCCATCTCGTCCGCCAGGTCGTCGTCGGTGGGGGAGCGGTCGGCGCGGACGAGGGCGGCGACGTGGAGTACCAGCGCTTCCTCCGCCGCGGTGATGTGGAAGTCCATGGGCCGAGCGTAGGCAGCCGCGCCGCGAGCCGCGCGCCGGGGCGGGTCGACCACCCGAGACACCCCGTCAGAGAGGGCGAAAGCCACCGGTCGGGGCCGCTTGCGAGGCAACCCCCAACGGCGAGCCTGCTTTCGCTGATACTGCGCTTACGCAGTTGCCCAGTCAGCGGCTTGCCCACCACGCGGTGCCCGCTCCGGTGGCCGTGGTGACGAGAGTGATGAGCCAACCTGGTACTCGCTGGATCGTTAAGTGCAGTCCTCCGCAGCGGAGTTCGAACTGAGGGGTCCTGTTGATGGGCTCGGGTTTCATGCACCTGGCACAGCAGTTACCCCTGAGTAGGGAACCGCTGATGCTGACTAGGAGGAGTGCCCTTGGCTTGGTACAGCAGCAATCGACGCTCCCGCCTACCCACGGACTGGCCGGTCCGCCGCCTGTCCGTCCTGAAGCGGGACGGCTTCCAGCGCGTGACCGTCCTGCGGGACACCGGCGCCCACGGCACGGCGCCGGCCACGGACGTCGACCACATCGTCCCGGGTGACGACCATGGCCCGGCGAACCTTCAGCCTCTGTGTCGGTGGCATCACGCGCGAAGCGTGATGGCGGCTCGAATCCTGTACGGGTTCCAAGGGCCGTCAGACCCTCAGACACCGCACCCCTGGCGAGCCCTGACCCCCGGCTCGTACGTGTGCTGAGGGGGTGCGGTGCGATCGTCAGAGGACGAAGACGCTCTGCGCGGTCTCCGTGTAGTACGTCTCGCCTGGGTACACGAGCCACTCGACCTGACCCGTGCAGTCCGGGCCTGAGTGGACCTCGGCGATGGCGTCGGTGTTGTTGGTCACTGAGGTCGGGAACCAGTCGACCCCGTAACAGCCACTGGGATCAACGTAGTCCGCGCCGTTGATGGACAGGACCCCCTCGGCCGCGTAGGCGGAGCTGGGGACGGCGAGCGTGAGCATGGCGGCGGCGGCAATGGTGCCTAGTGTCGTAGCGAGGCTTCGCATGAACTCCCCTTTTTTTGCAAGTCAATTGGGCTTTGTCATGGCTGCCCTTGGTCCGTTTTCGCTATGTGCCGATTCACCCGTACGGCGGAACCACGAAGGGCCGGGCCCAGGCAGTCCGAGTCAAGGACGCCCAGGGCCACGAACTTCTCTCGGAGGACGTGGTGCCCGGTGGCCTGGCCCGGCCACGTCTGACGTACCTTCGGGGCACATCCGGAAATGAAGCTCCAGGCCCGCGCCAAGCCCAACTCGGTTGTGTGGATCTGCGTTCAGTGGCTGTACGGCGTCGCGTCCTGGAAGCCGAAGATTCTCTGGCTCTGAAATGCGTTCGGCGCCCCAATCAACGGGGCGCCGAAGTCTTCACCTGCTGTCGATCAGTGGGTGGCTGCACCGCCAAGGGCGTTGGTCTTGGAGGCGAGGTCGTTCTTCGTCGCCAGCTTGTCAGCGACCTTGCTCAACCCGCCGATCAACACCTCGGCGTTGACGTCCTTGAGCGGGTTCTTCACTTCGTTCTTGCTGACGGTGTTGCTGTCCACCAGCCTGTCGTCACCGTGCGGCGCAGGAGCCGCGAGTGCCGGCGATGCGGCCCCCAGCATCAGCGCGACGCCAACAACACCCACAGCAGCCTTGGCGATCTTCACGATCTGTACCCCTTCCGGCAGGTGCGCTCAACGGCGCGGCACGACTCTCGTGCCTCCGGGGCGTCCCGCCCTCGGACGCTCGTAACGCACTGCCACCGCCCCTAACCACTGCACTCATATCAAAGTGTCGGGGCGTCACCCGACCGAGAAATATTTTTCTTCAGTCATTTCACGCGACTAGAAGAACCGTACGAACGACGGCAGGAGAACGGCTTGGGTAGGGCCGCAGGCCGGGACCGCGTCGCTCTTCCCGGTCACCGCGTCCGTATGGACGGCATACGACTGGTTCAGCGTCCAGGGGGCGATACTCCGCCTGTCCCACCATCGGGGCCCAGGTGATCTACGGGCGGTCGGTGAACTGGGGAGACCGGATTCACGTACAAGGCCGCGGTTTCCGGGCCGACCACGGGCGGCTCCCCTCTCTCAGGGAACCTCCCGCAGGTACAGCGCCCCGCATGAATGGCAGAAGCCATACTCCGTAAGGAACCTGGCTAGATGCTTCTCTCCGAAGCGGGCGTGTCGCGGACCCCAGTGCATGGGACCGGACACGCCCGCTTTGCGTTGGAGGAGACGACGTCAATCAGGGACTCGCCATAGCAGCACTGGTGCTCGCCTCGGCGCGGTCAGCGCCGCCCCGGCGGCAGCCGACGGGGGCCACGGTGGCGCGAGCACGGTCAACGGTAAGGGCGGAGCCGCTGACGGGCTGTCCGTCCGCCTCCAGGGCGGCCACGGTCTTTCGGATCTCATCCACCGTCCGGCCACGCGGCCCGGACTTCCGCGGCCGGCATGCACCGCGCCGGGGGTCCTTCAGGTGGTCACCCCTGGAGTGGCGTCCTTGTCGGTCCCGTCCATGTGACGTGGACCATAGGGACGGAGAAGCCCTTCCTGCACCACCGAGACCAGAAGTCTGCCCTCCCGGTCGTAGATCCGGCCGCGGGCCAGGCCTCGGCCGCCCGTCGCGATCGGTGACTCCTGGTCGTAGAGGAACCACTCGTCCGCGCGGAACGGGCGGTGGAACCACATCGCGTGGTCGAGCGAGGCCATGTCGAAGCCGCGCGGTCCCCAGAGCGGTTCGACCGGGATGCGGACGGCGTCCAGCAGGGTCATATCGCTGGCATAGGTGAGTGCGCAGGTGTGGACGAGCGGATCGTCGCCCAAGGGGCCGACCGCGCGCATCCACACCGCGCTGCGCGGCTCCGCACCCTCGATCTCGTCCGGCGTCCAGCGCAGCCGGTCGACATAGCGGATGTCGAAGGGCTGCCGCCGCGCCATGCGCTCGAACGCCTCGGGCAGGCCGCCCAGGTGCTCGCGGACCTCGTCCGCGACCGTCGGCAGGTCCTCCGGCCCGGGCACCTCCCGGCGCATCGGCAACTGATGCTCGAAGCCGGCCTCCGGCTTGTGGAAGGAGGCGGTCAGATTGAAGATCGTGCGGCCTTCCTGGACGGCGACGACCCGGCGGGTGGTGAAGGACCGTCCGTCGCGTACCCGCTCGACCTGGTACACGATCGGCACCCCCGGCCGGCCCGGCCGCAGGAAGTACGCGTGGAGCGAGTGGACCGGGCGGTCACCGTCCGTGGTCCGTCCGGCGGCCACCAGCGCCTGCCCCGCGACCTGGCCGCCGAAGACCCGTTGGAGGCTCTCCTGCGGGCTGCGGCCGCGGAAGATGTTCACCTCGATCTGTTCGAGATCCAGCAGATCGACCAGCCTCTCGGCGGGATTGGTCATGACCGGTGGCCCTCCGTCGCGTCCTCGGCGGCCTCGGGTGAGGCCGTCGCCCTACAACTGACCCACATCCGTGACCCGCACCACCGCGCGTCCCTCCTCGTCGGAGGCGGCCAGATCCACCTCCGCCGAGATGCCCCAGTCGTGATCACCGTTCGGGTCGGCGAAAGTCTGCCGCACCTTCCACAGCCCGTGCTCGGCATCCTCCTGGATCTGCAGCAGCTTCGGGCCGCGGGCGTCCGGACCCGTGCCCAGCTCTTCGTACTCGTCCCAGTAGGCGTCCATCGCGTCGCCCCAGGCGTCCGCGTCCCAGCCGGACTCGGCGTCCATCTCGCCGAGCTCCTCGACCTTGTCCAGCGCCGCCAGCTCCACCCGCCGGAACATCGCGTTGCGCACCAGCACCCGGAACGCCCGCGCGTTGGCCGTGACCGGCCGGACCTGGTCGGCGCGCTCCTGCGCCTGGTCCGCGGTCTCCTCCTCGGGGTTGGCGAGCTGCTCCCACTCGTCCAGCAGGCTGGAGTCGACCTGCCGCACCATCTCGCCGAGCCAGGCGATGATGTCCTCGAAGTCCTCGGACTTCAGATCGTCCGGCACGGTGTGGTCCAGCGCCTTGAACGCGCTCGCCAGGTAGCGCAGCACGATGCCCTCGGTGCGCGCCAGCTCGTAGAAGGACGTGAACTCCGTGAAGGTCATGGCGCGTTCGTACATATCGCGGATGACCGACTTCGGCGACAGCGGATGGTCGCCGACCCAGGGGTGGCTCTTGCGGTACAGCCCGTAGGCGTGGAAGAGCAGCTCTTCCAGCGGCTTGGGGTACTCGACGTCCATGAGCCGTTCCATGCGCTCTTCGTACTCGACGCCGTCGGCCTTCATCTGGGCCACGGCCTCGCCCTTGGCCTTGTTCTGCTGGGCGGCCAGGATCTGCCGGGGATCGTCCAGCGTGGACTCCACGACCGAGACCATGTCCAGTGCGTACGACGGCGACTCGGGGTCGAGGAGGTCGAAGGCGGCCAGCGCGAAGGTCGACAGTGGCTGGTTGAGCGCGAAGTCCTGCTGGAGGTCGACGGTCAGCCGTACGATCCGGCCCTCCGCGTCCGGCTCGGCGAGCGGCTCGACGATCCCGCCGTCCACCAGCGACCGGTAGATCGCGATGGCCCGCCGGATGTGCCTGAGCTGGTTCTTGCGCGGCTCGTGGTTGTCCTCCAGGAGCTTGCGCATCGCGTCGAAGGCGTTGCCCGGCCGGGCGATGACCGACAGCAGCATCGTGTGCGTCACCCTGAAGCGGGAGGTCAGCGGCTCGGGGTCGGAGGCGATGAGCTTCTCGAAGGTGTTCTCACCCCAGTTGACGAAGCCCTCCGGCGCCTTCTTGCGTACGACCTTGCGGCGCTTCTTGGGATCGTCGCCCGCCTTCGCCAGCGCCTTCTCGTTCTCCACGACATGCTCGGGAGCCTGCGCGACCACGAAGCCCGCGGTGTCGAAACCGGCCCGGCCGGCGCGGCCCGCGATCTGATGGAACTCCCGCGCCCGCAGCGTCCGCACCCGCGACCCGTCGTACTTCGTCAGCGCGGTGAACAGCACCGTACGGATCGGCACGTTGACGCCCACGCCGAGCGTGTCCGTACCGCAGATCACCTTCAACAGGCCCGCCTGCGCGAGCTTTTCGACGAGCCGGCGGTACTTCGGCAGCATGCCGGCGTGGTGTACGCCGATGCCGTGGCGGACGTAGCGCGAGAGGTTCCGGCCGAACTTGGTGGTGAACCGGAAGTTGCCGATGAGCTGGGCGATCTCGTCCTTCTCGGCGCGTGTGCACATGTTGATGCTCATCAGCGCCTGGGCCCGCTCCACGGCGGTGGCCTGGGTGAAGTGCACGATGTAGACGGGGGACTGGCGGGTCTCCAGCAGCTCGGTCAGTGTCTCCGTCATCGCCGTGGTCCGGTACTCGTACGACAGCGGCACCGGTCGGGTCGCCGAGCGCACCACCGTCGTCGGCTTCCCCGTGCGCCGGGTCAGGTCCTCCTCGAAGCGCGACATGTCGCCGAGCGTCGCCGACATCAGGACGAACTGCGCCTGCGGCAGCTCCAGCAGGGGGATCTGCCAGGCCCAGCCGCGGTCCGGCTCGGCGTAGAAGTGGAACTCGTCCATCACGACCTGGCCGATGTCCGCGTCCTTGCCGTCCCGCAGCGCTATCGAGGCGAGGACCTCGGCGGTGCAGCAGATGACCGGCGCGTCGGCGTTGACCGATGCGTCGCCGGTGAGCATGCCGACGTTCTCGGTGCCGAACAGCTTGCACAGATCGAAGAACTTCTCCGACACCAGCGCCTTGATGGGCGCGGTGTAGAAGGTGACCTGGTCGTTGGCGAGAGCGGTGAAGTGCGCGCCGGCCGCCACCAGGCTCTTGCCGGAGCCGGTGGGGGTGGACAGGATGACGTTCGCTCCCGACACCACCTCGATCAGCGCCTCCTCCTGGGCAGGGTAGAGCGAGATGCCCTGCTGCTCGGCCCAGCCCGAAAAGGCTTCGAAGAGGGCATCGGGGTCGGCGTCGTTCGGCAGATGATCGATGAGGGTCACGCCCCCATACTGCCTGCCTCCGGCCCGGATCTGGGAACCGGCGACCGGAGGAGGGGTCTGCCGAAGATCGCCGAGGCGGAGCGGTGGCCGTGCCGGTGCCGCGCTCGCCTGTCCCAGCCACCGGCCGGATCGCCCCAGAATGCCACTTCTTCCATTCTGACCTGCGGAAACGTGGGCGTACGGGGCTGTAGGCGGGTGCCTGGTCGCCGGAGTGGACGGCACCTTGGCGCGGGCGGGGAGGGCTCTTTGCGGGGCGCGGTGGCCGTCGGCGGCAGCGGCACTCGCGAAGGCATCCGCGCAATGCCTTCACATTCCGTACATGACCGCGGACGGATTGTGGTTGCCGCTGGTCCCCGCGGTGCGGGGTGGAGGCCGGGACGTGGTGGAGATCACTCGGCGCGGGTCGGGTGTGGCGTCCCGGGCGGGATCGCCACCGGGTGGGGGAGGCCGGATCGAGGCGGGTGGGCAATGGCACCCGAACGGGGGTCGGGGGTCGGGTCACCCGGTCCTCGTACGGAGATCATCTGACGCTACGCTGAGTCGCCGACCGGGCGTCAGAGGCGCGGTCACCGAGGGCGCGACGCACACGGACACGCGACGCGGCGGAACAAGGGGTGGGAACGACCATGATGGGACCGGCGCACTCGCTGTCCGGGGCTGCGGCCTGGCTGGGGGTGGGCGCGGTGGCCGCGGCCACCGACCATCCGATGCCCTGGCCGGTGCTCGTCTGCGGAGCGCTGATCTGTGCCGGAGCGGCGCTCGCCCCGGACCTCGACCACAAGTCCGCGACCATCTCGCGGGCGTTCGGGCCGCTGTCGCGGATCCTGTGCGAGGTGGTCGACGCCCTCTCGCACGCGGTCTACAAGGCGACCAAGATGCGCGGCGACTCCCACCGCAACGGGGGGCACCGCACGCTCACCCACACCTGGGTGTGGGCCGTGCTGGTCGGCGGCGGGATGTCGCTGCTGGCGATGCAGGGCGGCCGCTGGGCCGTGCTCGGCATCCTCTTCGTCCATATGGTGCTGGCCATCGAGGGGCTGCTGTGGCGGGCCGCCCGGGTCTCCAGCGATGTGCTGGTGTGGCTGCTGGGCGCCGCCTCGGCCTGGATCCTGGCCGGCGTGCTCGACCAGCCGGGCAACGGCGCGAGCTGGCTGTTCACCGAACCGGGGCAGCAGTACCTGTGGCTGGGCCTGCCGATCGTGCTCGGCGCGCTGGTCCATGACATCGGCGACGCGCTGACCGTCTCGGGGTGCCCCGTGCTGTGGCCCATCCCGATAGGCCGCAAGCGCTGGTACCCGATCGGGCCGCCGAAGGCCATGCGCTTCAAGGCCGGCAGCTGGGTGGAACTGAAGGTGCTGATGCCGGTGTTCATGGTGCTGGGCGGGATCGGCGCCCTGGGCGCGCTCGGCTATATCTGACGGACGCGCCGCGGCCGGCTCCGTACCGGCCGCGCCGCACCCCCGGCCCTCGTGGACCCGGCCCTTCGTATCACCCGTGCCAGGACCGCCACAGCGCCGCGTACGCCCCCTCGGCCGCGACCAGTTCCTCGTGGCTGCCCAGTTCGCTGATGCGGCCGTCCTCGACGACGGCGATCACATCGGCGTCGTGGGCGGTGTGCAGACGGTGGGCGATGGCCACCACCGTGCGGCCGTCCAGCACCCTGCCCAGGGAGCGTTCGAGGTGGCGGGCCGCCCGTGGGTCGAGGAGCGAGGTCGCCTCGTCGAGGACCAGCGTGTGCGGGTCGGCGAGCACCAGGCGGGCCAGGGCGATCTGCTGGGCCTGGGCGGGGGTGAGGGTGTGGCCGCCCGATCCGACCTCCGTGTCGAGGCCGTCGTCCAGGGCCCGGGCCCATGCGTCCGCGTCCACCGCGCCGAGCGCCGCCCAGAGTTCGGCGTCGGCCGCTCCCGTGCGTGCCAGCTGGAGGTTGTCGCGCAGTGAGCCCACGAAGACGTGGTGCTCCTGATTGACCAGGGCCACCTGCTCGCGGACCCGCTCGGCCGGCATCGCGGAGAGCTCCGCCCCGCCCAGCGTGACGCTGCCCCGGCGGGGAGCGTAGATCCCGGCCAGCAGCCGGCCCAGTGTCGATTTGCCGGCGCCGGACGGTCCGACCAGCGCCAGCCGGCTCCCCGGACGGATCCGCAGCGACACCTCGCGCAGTACGTCGACGCCGGCGCGGTAGCCGAAGGTCACGTCGTCGGCATGGACGTCACGGCCCTCGGGGGACCGCCCGGTGTCCGCCGCCTCCGGTTCGATCTCGCGGACGCCGACGAGCCGGGCGATGGACACCTGGGCCACCTGGAGCTCGTCGTACCAGCGCAGGATCATGCCGACCGGCTCGATCATCATCTGCGCGAGCAGCGCCCCCGTCGTCAGCTGTCCCGGGGTCATCCAGCCCTGGATGACGAAGGCCCCGCCGAGCAGCAGCACCGCGCCCAGGAGCAGTACATGCGTCAGGTCGATGACGGGGAAGAGCACCGAGCGCAGGAAGAGCGTGTAGCGCTCCCACTGGGTCCAGGAGCGGATGCGGTCTTCCGAGAGGGCGATACGGCGCTCGCCCAGGCGGTGGGCCTCGATGGTGCGGCCGGCGTCGACGGACTCGGTGAGCACGGCGGAGACCGCGGCGTATCCGGCGGCCTCCGAACGGTAGGCGCTCGGCGCCCGCTTGAAGTACCAGCGGCAGCCCAGGACCAGCGGCGGCAGCGCGATCACCACGGACAGCGCGAGCGGCGGCGCGGTGACCGTGAGCCCGCCGAGCAGCAGCCCCACCCACACCACGCCGATGGACAGCTGCGGTACGGCCTCGCGCATCGCGCTGGAGAGCCGGTCGATGTCCGTGGTGATCCGCGACAGCAGATCGCCGGTCCCGGCCCGCTCCAGGACGCCCGGCGGCAGCGCCACGGACCGTACGAGGAAGTCCTCGCGCAGATCCGCCAGCATCCGTTCGCCCAGCATCGCACCGCGGAGGCGCACCATGCGGACGAAGGCCGTCTGGACGGCCAGGGCGAGCGCGAACAGGGCGAGGGTGCGCCCGAGTTGGAGGTCACGGCTGCCCGCGGCCAGCTTCTCGACGACGCCGCCGAGCAGATACGGGCCGGCCATGGAGGCGATGACCGCGGCGGCGTTCACGGCCACCAGCACCGTGAACTCCCGGCGGTGGCGGCGGATCAGGCCGCGCACGTAGCCGCGTACGGTCGCCGGTGAGCCGACCGGCAGGGTGGTGAGCGTCTGCGGGGCGTCCGGATCGTGCTCCGGCGGCGCCAGGCCGATCATGCGGTCTCCTCGATCTGGTCGATCCGGTGGGTGCGGTGGGGTTGGTCGATCCGGTCGACCCGGCCGGCCCGCAGCGCCGGCTCGGTGTCGGTCTCGCGGGTGACGACGGCGCGGTAGGCGGGGTGGCCGTGCAGCAGTTCGCGGTGGGTGGCCTCGGCGACGACCGTGCCGTCGCGGAGGAAGGCGACCTGGTCGGCCCGGTCCAGCAGGAGCGGGCTGGAGGTGAGGACCACTGTGGTGCGGCCCGTTCTGATCTTCCGCAGGCCGTCGGCGATCCGCGCCTCGGTGTGCGCGTCGACCGCGCTGGTCGGCTCGTCGAGCACCAGCACCTCAGGGTCGGTGACCAGCGACCTGGCCAGTGCCAGCCGCTGCCGCTGGCCGCCGGACAGCGATCTGCCGCGTTCGGTGATGTGGGTGCGCATGGGGTCGTCGGAGTCGTCGACGGACGCCTGCGCGAGCGCGGTCAGCACGTCGGCGCACTGGGCCGCGTCGAGCGCCTCGGCGGCGGGCACCTGCCCGGAGGACGGTACGTCGAGCAGCTCGCCGAGGGTGCCGGAGAGCAGCATCGGGTCCTTGTCCTGGACGAGTACGGCTCGGCGGGCGGCGTCGCGCGGCAGGTCGTCCAGCGGGGCGCCGCCGAGGACGACGGACGGCGGGGCGGTGCCCTCCACCCGGTCGGTGCCGTCCTCGTCGGTCTGCGGGGGATGGCCGCCGAGGCGTTCGGCGAGCCGGCCCGCGGCGTCGGGGTCGCCGCAGACGACCGCGGTCAGCCGGCCGGCCGGGGCGGTCAGGCCGCTGACCGGGTCGTGCAGATCGCCGGTGGGCGCCGCCCCGTGTCCGGAGGTCCGTCCGTCGGCCGGCCGGCTCTGTGCCAGTACGCGGGCCGTGCGCTTCGCCGACGGCCGGGCGAAGGAGAAGGCCTGGGCGATCTCCTCGAAGTGCCGCAGCGGGAAGAGGAGGAAGGTGACCGCGCTGTAGATCGTGACGAGTTCGCCCACGGCGACCGCGCCGTCGAGGGCGAGCCGGGCGCCGTACCAGACCACCGCGATCAGCAGCAGCCCCGGCAGCACCACCTGGACGGCCGAGATCAGCGCCCACATCCGGGCGCTGCGCACGGCGGCCTCGCGGACCTCCTGGGAGGCGCTGCGGTAGCGGCCGAGGAACAGCTCCTCGCCGCCGATGCCGCGCAGTACGCGCAGTCCGGCGACGGTGTCGGAGGCCAGCTCGGTGGCCCGGCCGGCCTTCTCGCGCTGTGCGTCGGCGCGCCGGGTGGCGGGCGGCAGCAGCGGCAGTACGGCCAGCGCCAGTACGGGAACACCGAGGGCCACCAGTACACCGAGCTGCGGCTGGCGGACGACCAGGGCCAGCGAGACGCCGACCGCGGTCACCGCCGCCGCGCCGAACCGGGAGATCGCCTCGACGAACCAGCCGATCTTCTCCAGATCGCCGGTGCTGACGGCGACGATCTCGCCGGCCGCCACCCGCCGGGTCATGGCCGACCCCAGCTCCGTGGTCTTGCGGGCGAGCAGTTGCTGCATCCGGGCGACGGTGGTGATCCAGTTGGTGACGGCGGCGCGGTGCAGCATCGTGCCGCCGAGCGCGATCAGCGCGCCCAGCACCACGACCAGGCCGCCGGACAGGGCGAGTCGGCCGCCGTCGCGGTCCACCACGGCCTGCACGGCCAGGCCCACCGGCAGCGGGAACGAGGCGATGGCGCCGAAGTTCACCAGCCCCCACAAGAGGGCCTTGAACTGCCCGCCGAGCTGCTGTTTGTAGAGCCACAGGAGGAAGGCGCCGCCCGTACGGACGTCCGGGAAGCCCGGGTCGGGGTGCGGAAGATCGCGAATATGCATGATGTCCCAGGCGAAGTCGTGGTGGGGGGCGGCAGAGCGCCGTCCCGGCAGGCGAAATGCCCCTCTCGCCCGTCTCGTCTGGCGGCGGAGGTTCTGGAAGATTGGCCCGCGGCGTGGGCCGTTTTCAAACGGTTTTTCCGCTGCGGTCATATGATTCGGACAATCGTGTGGGAAGCCGTGCGCGGCGGACGGGCGCTGAACGGTCGTCAGGCTCGCGGTGCGACCATGGGGCCATGCGGACTTCGGGCGGTGCGGTGCGGAGCGCGGCGGTGGCCGCGGCGGGGTTGGTTCTTCTGGCGGGCTGCGGCGGCGGTCCGGGCGGCCGGCACTCGGACGGCACGGACGACGCGGGGAAGGGGCGGCGTCCGGGCGGCCCGGCGCACGGGGCGTCCACCACCACCCACCTCAAGGAGGTTCCCGGGATCGGCACGGCCCTGCGGTCGCGGATCCCCGCCGCCTCGCGTCAGGTCGTCGCGGTCTACGGCGAGGGCGCCGACTCCGCGAACTCCACCGTCGTCCTCTACGAGAAGGACGCCGGGGGGTGGGACCGCAAGGCGACTTGGACGGCGCACAACGGACGGCGCGGCTGGACGGCGGACCACCACGAAGGCGACAAGCGCAGCCCCGTCGGCGTCTTCACGCTGACCGACGCGGGCGGGGTGCTCGCCGACCCCGGCGCCAAGCTGCCCTATACGCACTCATCGGCGTTCACCCCGCCGCCGTACTGGGACAAGAGCACCCGGCACGACTTCGACTATGTCGTCGCGATCAACTACAACCGCGTCAAGGGCACCTCCCCGCTGGATCCGACCCGGCCCCAGGGGCAGTCCAAGGGCGGCGGGATCTGGCTGCACGGGGACCACGGCGGCGGGACCTCCGCCTGTGTCAGCGTGCCGAAGGCCGCGATGCAGACGCTGCTGCGCGCCCTGGATCCGGCGCGGCACCCTGTCGTCGTCATGGGTGACAAGGTGCGTCTGGCGGGCTGAGGGGCGTGGTGGAGGCCCGGCGCGGCGGGCGGAATGCGTGCATCACGGCCGGTGTCGAGCAAAAGCGTACGGGCCACGCGATTCGCCTTGGGTCAAGCTCCAAGATTTTCCCGGAAGTCGCCTCGGACCTTTCGTGGTGAACGGCAGGCGGCCATAGTGACGGATCGCGGAAGTCCACTTCCGCATAACAGAATTCGTCCTTGGAGGAGTGCCCGTGCCGCACGCCACCGCAACCGTCGCCCGCCGCGCAGGCCGCCTCCTGCGCACCAGCCTGTTCGCCCAGGTACTCATCGCCCTGGTCCTCGGTGTCCTCGTCGGACGCCTGTGGCCGCAGGCGGGCCCCTCGCTCCAGCCGCTCGGTGACGGCTTCGTCCGTCTGATCAAGGCGATGATCGCCCCGCTCGTCTTCTGCGTCGTCGTCACCGGCATCACCAAGGCGGGTGACCTCAAGGCCTTCGGGCGCATCGGCGTCAAGGCCCTGATCTGGTTCGAGGTGGCGACCACCCTCGCGCTCGGCATCGGGCTGGTCGCCGCCAATGTCTTCGCGCCCGGCGCCGGGATGCACGTCGATCCCGCGTCCCTGGACAAGGGCGCGGTGGATGCCAGGACGGGCGGTGGACATCTGCCCTCCACCAGCCAGTTCGTCCTGGAGTCGCTGCCGAACAGCGCGGTCGGCGCGTTCGCCGAGAACTCGCTGCTGCAGGTCCTGGTGCTGGCCTGTCTGGTCGGTGCGGCGCTGCTGCACCTCGGGCAGAAGAAGGTACCGCAGCTCCTGCCGCTGATCGAGCAGGCACAGGACGTCGTGTTCACCGTCGTCGGCTACGTCATGAGGCTCGCCCCGCTCGCGGTCTTCGGCGCCACCGCCCACCTCGTCGGGGAGTACGGCCTGGGGGCGATGTCGACGTACGGCAAGCTG
The DNA here is from genome assembly GCF_045690365.1 of Streptomyces sirii. NCBI lineage: Bacteria > Bacillati > Actinomycetota > Actinomycetes > Kitasatosporales > Streptomycetaceae > Streptomyces > Streptomyces sirii. The sequence continues at coordinate 7,787,103 of NZ_CP147982.1, forward strand.
ATCGCGGTCTGCTACGGCGTCGCGCTGGCCTTCCTGGTGCTGCTCGGCCTGGCGCTCAAGGCCGTCACCGGGCTGAGCCTGTGGAGGTTCGTCCGCTACACCCGTGAGGAACTGCTGCTGGCGCTCGGCACCGGCTCCAGCGAGACCGTGATGCCGCGGATGATGCAGAAGCTGCGGGCCGCCGGCTGCCGGGACGACGCGGTGGGGCTGGTGCTGCCGACCGGATACTCGTTCAACCTGGACGGCGCCTCGATCTACCTCTCCATCGGCACGCTCTTCATCGCGCAGGCCGTCGGCGTCGATCTCTCGCTCGGCCAGCAGATCACCGTCGTCCTGGTGCTGATGCTGACCAGCAAGGGCATGGCGGGGGTGCCGGGTTCGGCCTTCCTGGCGCTGTCGGCGACCGCCTCGGCGCTGGGCGTCATCCCGGCCGCCGCGGTCGCCCTGCTGCTCGGCGTGGACCGGATCATGGACTCGATGCGGGTGGCCACCAACCTGCTCGGCAACTGCGTCGCGGTGTTCGCGGTGTCCCGCTGGGAGGGCGCGCTGGACCGGGTGACGGCGAAGCGGGTCCTCAGCGGCGAGCCGCAGCCGGCGGTCGCGGAGGCCTCGGAACAGCGGCCCCCGCGGCCGGCCGAGGAGCCGGGCGCGGCGCCCGTCACGGCCTCCGACGGCTGATGCCGAGGAGCCCCGGCCGTGGGGCGCAGGTCCGCGGCCGGGGCCCTTCGAACCGCCCCTACTCCTCCGGCTTCTGCGAGTCCATCCCCGGCCGGTACTTCTTCCACAGCCCGCGGGTGAAGTCGGGAATCTCCTGCGGGGCGCCGTTGGCCTTGATGGACGCGTCGCTCAGCGGCACCGGCGCCGTCCACGTCGCCCCGTCATAGACGTCGAAGTCCGGTACGAGGCCCAGCCGCATGCACTGCATCAGCCGGAAGACCAGCATGTAGTCCATACCGCCGTGTCCCCCGGGCGGGTTCGCGTGCTCCTTCCAGAGCCAGTGGTCCCACTCCGCGTACCGCGCGAAGTCGCCCCACTCGTCGTTGTTCTGGTCCGGCTCCAGGTAGATCCGCTCGGGGTAGTCCTCGAAGACGCCCTTGGTGCCGCCGAGGCTGTTGATGCGGCTGTAGGGGTGCGGGGTGGAGACATCGTGCTCCAGGCGGATCACCCGCCCCTTGGCGGTCTGCACGAGGCTGATCGTCCGGTCGCTCTCGATGTAGGACTCCTTCCAGCTCGGGTCGTTCGCCGGCATGTGCTCCTTGCGGTACGCGGCGAGGCCGAGGGCGGGGGTGCCGAAGCTGGAAATGCGCACGGCGCGGTCGCCGCGGTTGACGTCCATGTAGTTGGCGACCGGGCCGAACCCGTGGTTGGGGTAGAGGTCGCCGCGCAGCCGGGTGTGCCACAGCCGGCGCCACGGTCCCTCGTAGTACTTCGGGTCGAACATCAGGCCGCGCAGATCGTGGTTGTACGCGCCCGCCCCGTGCAGCAGCTCGCCGAAGAGGCCCGCGTGCGCCATCCGCAGCACCCGCATCTCGTTTCTGCCGTAGCAGCAGTTCTCCAGCTGCATGCAGTGTCTGCGGGTCCGTTCGGAGAGGTCGACCAGGGCCCAGAGCTGGTCCAGGCGCAGGGAGAGGGGGCACTCGACGCCGACGTGCTTGCCGTTGAGCATCGCCGTCTTGGCCATCTCGAAGTGCCAGTCCCAGGGCGTGGCCACGTAGACGAAGTCGATGTCGCCGCGCTTGCAGAGGTTTTCGAAGTCGTGGTCGCCGTTGGTGTAGACGGCGGGCGCGGGCTGCCCCGCGGCGGTGACCTTCTTGGCGGCCTTGGCGGTCTTCTCCTTCACCGGGTCGCACAGGGCGACGACCCGTACGCCCGGCACCGCGAGGAAGAGGTCGATCATGCCGCCGCCGCGGTTGCCGAGGCCGATGATGCCGACGCGTACGGTGGACCGTCCTTCGAACGGCACCCCGATCATGGTCTTGCCCTTGGCCGCGGGGGCCGTGCCGGCCGCCGAGGCGGGACCGGCCGCCGTGGGCGTGGCCGCCGTGGCGGACCCGGCCGCCAGTCCGCCGAGGCCCAGCCCGGCGCCCGCGGCACCGGCGGTCCACAGGACCGAACGGCGGCTGGGGCCCGCCTCGTTGTGGTCGTGGTGCTGCGCTTGTGCCTCGTTCATCGATCCTCCAGGGAGCGGTGGTGCGCCGGGGCAGGTGAACCTCGGTCAGGACCATGTCGGCCGGGAGGCGGTGGCACAAGAGGGCCGATTGGACTCTTGATACGACACACTTGGACTCTTTTCGCGATGCCGGGCAGGTGTCCGGGCGCTGCCGCGGTCGCGTGGTGCCGCTGCGCGGGTCTTCTTGCTGCAACACCGCCCGCCACCCCGTCGGCATCTTTCGCAAGTCGCTGAAAAGCCTTGCGGAAAGGGTTGACGTGTTCACGAGGTAAACGGCAGGCTCCGATACGGAAACCCCCCCATGGCGGCCTGGCGCGTGGCTGCTCTCGTGGGCGCGGTGCGGCGTGCCGTGCCCCATGACGAAGGAGCCGCAAGATGCAGCAACGTTCCCGTGTGGTGGGCGGGGCGCTGGCCGGAGTACTGGCCGCCGCCGGCCTCGCCACCTTCGCGCCGTGGTCCTCACAGGCCACCCCGCCCGGCGAGAAGACCGTCACCGCCACGCTGTTCGAGCGGAAGTACGTCGACGTCGCCAAGGCCTGCACCGACCAGCTGGGCCCGGCCGGCTACGGCTATGTCGAGGTCTCGCCCGCGACCGAGCACATCCAGGGCGACCAGTGGTGGACCTCCTACCAGCCCGTCAGCTACAAGATCGCCGGACGGCTGGGCGACCGGGACGCGTTCGCCTCGATGGTCAAGGCCTGCCACGGCGCCGGCGTGAAGGTCATCGCCGACGCCGTCATCAACCACATGGCGGCCGGGTCCGGCACCGGCACCGGCGGTACGCAGTACACCAAGTACGACTACCCCGGCTACTACCAGGACCAGGACTTCCACGGCTGCCGCAAGAGCATCTCCGACTACACCAACCGCGACGACGTCCAGAACTGCGAACTGGTCGGGCTCGCCGACCTCGACACCGGAAGCGACTACGTCCGCACCACCATCGCCAAGTACCTCGACGGCCTGCGGTCGCTGGGCGTGGACGGCTTCCGGATCGACGCCGCCAAGCACATCTCCGCCACCGACGTCGCCGCCGTCAAGGGCAAGATGAGCGACCCCGGTTACTGGGTGCAGGAGGTCATCCACGGCGCCGGCGAGGCGGTCCAGCCCGACGAGTACACCGGCATCGGCGACGTCGACGAGTTCCGCTACGGCAGCCACCTCAAGAGCGCCTTCCAGGGCGGCGACATCGCCCAGCTCAAGTCCGTCGCGGACGGCAAGCTCGGCGGCGACAAGGCCCGTACGTTCGTCGACAACTGGGACACCGAGCGCAACGGCTCGACGCTCACCTACAAGGACGGCGCGGCCTACACCCTCGCCAACGTCTTCATGCTCGCCTCGCCCTACGGCTCGCCGAACGTCTACTCCGGCTACGAGTGGTCCGACAAGGACGCGGGGCCGCCCAGCGGGAGCGGCGGCTGGACCGAGCAGCACACCAAGCGGGAGATCACCGGGATGGTGGGGTTCCGCAACGCGGTGGGGTCCGCGGAGCTGACCGACTGGTGGGACAACGGCAAGAGCGCGATCGCCTTCGCACGCCGGGGCAAGGGGTTCGTCGCCCTCAACAACGGCGACGGCGAACTGACGCAGACCTTCGCCACGTCGCTGCCCGGCGGGACGTACTGCAACGTGGTCAAGGCCGCACCGGACGACTGCTCCGGCAACACGGTCACGGTCGGCGACGACGGCAAGGCGCGGGTGACCCTGCCCGCCAGGAGCGCGGTGGCGCTGCACATCGCGCGCTGACCCGCGCGCGTCCTCACCCGCCGGACGGGCCGCCGGGCCGGGTGGCCCACTCCAGCGCCAGGAGGGCCGAGCGGTAGCCTCGGCCCTCCGTCGCATGGTCCATGCCGATCTCGCACATCCGGTTCGCCGACAGATGCGCGTCGAAACGCCGCGCGGTCACCTCCGCCGCCTCCTTGGCGGTCGCCGACTCCGTCAGCTCCGGATGCAGCATCCCGCGGTCGCCGGCGAAGCCGCAGCAGCCCGCGTCGTGCGGCACCACCACCTCCCGCGCGCACGCCTCGGCGACCCGCCGCAGCTGCGGCTCGTCCCCCAAGTGCTGCATGGCGCAGGTGGGGTGGAGCACCGCGGAGCCGACGCCGCGCTCGATCCGCAGCCGCGGCAGCAGCTCGTCGGCGGCCCAGACGACGGAGTCGAGGACGGTCAGCTCGGCGTGCAGCGCCCGGTTGAACGGGGTCAGATACGGCACGACCTCACGGGCGAGGCCCAGGGTGCAGGAGGACGCGTCCACGACCAGGGGCAGTCGGCCGCCGGCCGTCCAGCCCCAGGCCGCCTCGACGATGCGGTTCGCCATCACCGCGGTGCCACGCTCATAGCCCTTGGAGTGCCAGATCGTGGCGCAGCAGGTCCCGGTCACGTCCGACGGGATCCACACCGGCCGGCCCGCCCGCCGCGACACCGCCACGACGGCCTCGGGCAGCGAAGGCCCTCCGGGGCGCTCGCCGAAGATCCGGTTGACACACGCCGGGTAGTAGACCGCGGCCGCGCCCGCCCGTTGCGTCGGGGGCAGCCGGCGGGGCGCCGCGCCGGGGATGTGGGGCAGCCACTGGGGCACCAGGTCGGGGCGTACGGCCCGGCGGGCGGTGCCGGTCAGCGACGTCGACAGCCGGTCGCCGATCCGGTCCGCGGCGGCCACCGCCAGCCGCGCCGACCGCTCGACGGCGCCGAACCGCCGGGCGGACCGCTCCGCCAGCCACTCCTCGCGCGCCGAGTGCCGCCGATGCCGGAAGTCCCGCATCAGCGCGCCGGTGTCGATGCCCACCGGGCAGGCCAGTTTGCAGGTCGAGTCGCCGGCGCAGGTGTCCACCGCGGCATAGCCGTACGCGTCCAGCAGCTCGGTGGTCACGGGGGAGCCGGGGGGCTGGCGGAGCATCTCGCGGCGCAGCGCGATCCGCTGGCGGGGCGTGGTGGTCAAGTCCTCGCTGGGGCAGGTCGGTTCGCAGAAGCCGCACTCGATGCAGGGGTCGGCGATCGCCTCGATCTCGGGCAGGGTCTTCAGGCCGCGCAGATGGGCCCGGGGGTCGCGGTCGAGAAGGACGCGGGGCGCCAGGATGCCGTGCGGGTCCACCAGCTCCTTGATCCGCCACATCAACTCCGTTGCCCGCGGGCCCCATTCGAGCTCCAGGAACGGGGCGATGTTCCGCCCGGTGGCGTGCTCCGCCTTGAGTGAGCCGTCGAAGCGCCGCACGGTCAGCCGGCAGAACGCGTCCATGAAGGCGGCGTAGCGCGCCACATCGTCCGCCTTCGCCGCGTCGAAAGCCAGCAGGAAGTGCAGATTGCCGTGCCCGGCGTGCCCGGCGACCGCCGCGTCGAAGCCGTGCCGGGACTGCAGCTCCAGCAGGGCGGTACAGGCCTGTGCGAGCCGCTCCGGCGGCACCGCGAAGTCCTCGGTGATCAGCGTGGTCCCGGACGGCCGGGAGCCGCCGACCGCCGTGACGAACGCCTTGCGGGCCTTCCAGTAGCCGCCGAGCGCGGCCGCGTCCCGGGTGAAGGCGTTGCTGACGGAGGCGACCGGAGCGACCAGCTCCAGTGCGTCCAGTACCCGCGCGGCGGCCCGCTCGTACGCCTCCTGGGCGGCCTCGTCGGGCGCCCGGAACTCCACCAGCAGTGCGGCGGTCTCCTTGGGCAGCGCCGCCCAGTCCGCGGGCACCCCAGGAACGCTCACCGAGGCGCGCAGCGTGTTGCCGTCCATCAACTCCACGGCCCGCGCGCCCGCGTCGGTGAACCGCGGTACGGCGGCGGCCGCGGCGCTCAGATCCGGGAAGAACAGCAGCGCACCGGAGGCGCGGCGGTCCAGCGGCAGGGTGTCGAAGACGGTCTCGGCGATGAAGCCCAGGGTGCCCTGGGAGCCGACCATCAGCCCGCGCAGGATCTCCACCGGGGTCGCGCCGTCCAAGAACGCGTCCAGGCGGTAGCCGTTGGTGTTCTTCAGGGCGTACTTGGCGCGGATCCTGGACACCAGCTCCGGTTCCGCCTCGATCTCGGCCTTCAGCGCCAGCAGTCCCGCGCACAGCGCCGGTTCGGCGTGCGCCAGCTCCTCGTCGGCGGCCGGGTCGGCGGTGTCGACGATCGTGCCGGACGGCAGGACGACGGTGGCCGAGGCCAGCGTCCGGTAGGAGTTGCGGGTGGTGCCGGCCGTCATCCCGGAGGCGTTGTTGGCGACCACCCCGCCCAGCGTGCAGGCGATGGCGCTGGCCGGATCGGGGCCCAGCACCCTGCCGTGGCGGGCGAGGGCGGCGTTGGCGCGCAGCACGGTGGTGCCCGGCCGGATGCGGGCCCGGGCGCCGCCGTCGAGCACCTCGATCCCGGTCCAGTGCCGGCGGACGTCGACGAGGATGTCCTCGCCCTGCGCCTGGCCGTTGAGCGAGGTCCCGGCGGCCCGGAAGACCACCTTGCGGCCCTTGCCGTGGGCGTAGGAGAAGACCGCCGAGACATCGTCGAGGTCCTCGGCCAGCACCACGACCTGGGGGACGAAGCGGTACGGGCTGGCGTCGCAGGAGTAGCGGACCAGGTCGGAGATGGTGTGCAGCACCTTGTCCGCGCCGAGCAGCGCGATCAGGTCGCCGCGCAGCGGCTCGGGGGTGCCCGATGCCCGCCGGTCGGCCACCCGGTCGTGCGCGGGGCCGTGATGGGCGGTGGGCCGCAGGGACTCGGGCTTCGGCTCCAGCAGGGGCATGGCGGGCACTCCTCCGGTCGACTCCGCGTCCGGGCCCGCCCGGTGGATCGGCGTCGTACGGGCCCTGGGCCGCTCGGCTTGGTAGGGCGTGTCACTCCGACCGAAGAGACACGCCCTTGCTCAGTGCGGTCCACCCGGTCCGGCTCAGTGCGGTTTGCCCGCTCCGTCGACCAGGGTGGACAGCAGACCGCCCAGCACCTGGCGCTGCTCGGCGGTCAGTGGAGCCAGGATCTCCTCCGCCGCGGCCCGTCGGGCGCTGCGCAACGCGCGGAGTGTGGAGCGGCCGGTGTCGGTGAGCTCGATCCGTACCACCCGGCGATTGGCCGGATCGGGTACCCGGCGCACCGCGCCATGCGCCTCCAGGCCGTCCACCAGCGTCGTCACCGCCCGCGGTACGACCTCCAGCCGCTCGGCCAGGTCGGCCATCCGGGGCGGGGCGTCGCGGTAGTGGTCGACGATCCGCAGCAGCCGGGACTGCGCGGGGGTGAAGGCGATGTCCAGGTGCTCCAGATGGTGCTTCTGGGCGCGGTGCATCCGCCGTGTCAGCCGTACCAGCTGCTCGGCGACGTTGGCGGTGCTGACCGTCGGCTCGGGGGAGGGCATACCGCGAGGATAGCCGATATCAGGACCTGGTTCATTGTGAGTATAGGTAACAATGAGCTAAGCTCCATGATGCTCGCCCCCGTCTGTCCCCGCCCGTATTCCGCACACCTCGAAGGAGCCCATGCGCAGCGACGAACCCCAGTGGACCCCACCGCCCAAGGACCCCGAAGCGCCGGTCCAGTTGCGGCGGATCCTCGCCCTCTTCCGCCCCTACCGCGCCCGCCTCGCCCTCGTCGGCCTGCTCGTCGGCGCCTCCTCGCTCGTCTCGGTGGCCTCGCCCTTCCTGCTCCGCGAGATCCTGGACGTGGCGATCCCCGAACGGCGCACCGGACTGCTCACCCTGCTCGCCCTCGGCATGATCGCCACCGCCGTCACCACCAGCGTCTTCGGTGTCCTGCAGACCCTGGTGTCCACCACCGTCGGCCAGCGCGTCATGCACGACCTGCGCACCGCCGTCTACGCCAAGCTCCAGCAGATGCCGCTGGCGTTCTTCACCCGCACCCGCACCGGCGAGGTCCAGTCCCGGATCGCCAACGACATCGGCGGTATGCAGGCCACGGTCACCTCGACCGCCACCTCGCTGGTCTCCAACCTGACCTCGGTCATCGCCACCGTCTGCGCCATGCTCGCGCTCGACTGGCGGCTGACCGCCGTCTCGCTGCTGCTGCTTCCGCTCTTCGTCTGGATCAGCCGGCGGGTCGGCAACGAACGCAAGAAGATCACCACCCAGCGGCAGAAGCAGATGGCCGCGATGTCCGCGATGGTCACCGAATCCCTCTCGGTCAGCGGCATCCTGCTCGGCCGCACGATGGGCCGGGCGGGCTCGCTCACCCAGTCCTTCGCCGACGAGTCCGAGCGCCTGGTCGGTCTGGAGGTCCGCGCCAACATGGCCGGCCGCTGGCGGATGGCCACCATCGGCATCGTCATGGCGGCCATGCCCGCGCTGATCTACTGGGCGGCGGGCCTGGTCCTCCAGTTCGGCGGTCCGGTCTTCTCCATCGGCACCCTGGTCGCCTTCGTCTCGCTCCAGCAGGGCCTGCTGCGACCGACCGTCTCGCTGCTGTCCACCGGCGTGCAGATGCAGACCTCGCTCGCGCTCTTCCAGCGGATCTTCGAGTACCTCGATCTGCCGGTCGCCATCACCGAGCCCGCCGACCCGGTCCGACTCCCCGCCCCGCGCGGCGAGGTCCGCTTCGAGAACGTGCGGTTCTGCTACGACCCCGACGCGGCACCCACCCTCGACGGCATCGACCTGGCCGTCCCCGCCGGCGGCAGCCTCGCCGTGGTCGGCCCGACCGGCAGCGGCAAGAGCACCCTGAGCTACCTCGTCCCGCGGCTCTACGACGTGACCGAGGGCCGGGTCACCCTCGACGGCACGGACGTCCGCGACCTCGACTTCGACACCCTGGCACGGGCGGTCGGCGTGGTCTCCCAGGAGACCTACCTCTTCCACGCCTCCGTCGCCGACAACCTCCGCTTCGCCAAGCCGGACGCCACCGACGACGAGATAGAGCGCGCCGCCAAGGCCGCCCAGATCCACGACCACATAGCCGCCCTCCCCGACGGCTACGACACCCTCGTCGGCGAGCGCGGCTACCGCTTCTCCGGCGGCGAGAAGCAGCGTCTGGCGATCGCCCGCACCATCCTGCGCGATCCGCCCGTACTCGTCCTGGACGAGGCGACCAGCGCCCTGGACACCCGCACCGAACACGCCGTGCAGCAGGCCATCGACGCGCTGTCCGAGGGGCGCACCACCCTGACCATCGCGCACCGGCTGTCCACGGTCCGCGACGCGGACCAGATCGTCGTCCTGGACGCCGGCCGGATCGCCGAGCGCGGCACCCATGACGAACTGCTCGCCGCCGATGGCCGTTATGCGGCGCTGGTGCGGCGTGACGCACACCTCACCCCGGCCCGCGATCAAGTGGTGACCGGTAAGTGACCCGCGGGTAAGGTCGAAGGCGCGGCGGCCAGTTCAATTGGTCGGGGTGGCCGCCGCACTCTCTTTCCGGCTTTCCGGCTTTCCGGCATACCGGGCTCTCGGCATTCCGGGCGCGGTGCCCACTACAGAGCCGCGAGATCGATCGCGGCGGCCATCGCGCGGTAGCCTTCGTCGTCGGGGTGCTTGCGGTCGCCGCTGTCGTAGGCCGGCGCGAGCGCGTCCGGGTCGTCCGGGTCCGCCAGCGCCGCGGCGAAGTCGGCGACCGCGTCGAACTCGCCCGAGGTGCGCACCCAGTCGTTGACCTCCCGGCGCTTGGCCTCGGCTTTCGGTGTGTGGTACTCCGACCCCTTGAAGGGCATGATCGTCGCCCCGGCGATCCGCACCCCCGCGGCGTGCGCCAAGGCGATCAGCGTCCGGTATCCGGCGATCAGCTCCGCCGCGGAATTGTCCGGGTTCGGCTTGTACGTCGGCAGATCGACCTCGCTGAAACCGATGTCGTTGAGGCCCACCAGGGCGACCACGGAGCGCACTCCGGGCTGGTCGAGCACATCGCGCCGGAAGCGGTCGACCGCCCGCTCGCCGAACCACGCCGAGTCGTTCAGCAGCAGATTCCCGCCGATGCCCTGGTTGAGCACCGGGCGCGGGGTGCCCCGCTCGGCCAGCCGCTCGGCCAGCGCGTCCGAGTAGCGGTGGTTGCCGTCGACGGTCGAGGCGAACCCGTCGGTGATCGAGTCGCCGAAGACCACCACCGTGTCGCGCCGTGCCGGGCCGCCGTCCGCCAGCTCCACGGCGGCGAGGTGGTACCAGGACACCGTCGTCTCGCTGAACACCGCCGGATCGGACGCCGCGAGCCGGTCGCCCTCGGCGCGGTAGGCCGTGGCGTAGGCCTGGGCGTGGAAGGTCGTCGGCCCGGTCGGACGCGCGAAGTACAGCGAGACGGTCAGCGAGTCGAACGGCGCCGCCGTCACCTCGGCGGCGTCGCTGTAGAGCTCGCCCCCGGGCGGGATCAGCGCGGACGGTGCGCCGCCGAAGGTGAGCCGGCGCTCCGTGCCGTCCTGCACGGCCGGCCCCTCGTCCGTGCGGGCCAGGGTGGCGCCGGTGATCTCCAGTGGTGCGGTCCCGTACCGGTTGGAGAGCCTGACCCGGGCCGAGGTGCCGGCGCCGGTGACCCGTACGACCTGCCGCACCGTCTGGTCCGCGAACCCCTCCAGCGCCCAGTTCTTGTGGAACCCCTCGCTGGGACGCTGTACGGCCGCCGCCCAACCGGCATTCCATACAAGGGAGTTGCTCTCGCCGCTCATGATGTCGCGCTGCCTTCCTGCTGTCCGCCGCCGTCCGTTCGGCGGCGATGACGCAGAGTCTGCCGAGGGGCGTGCGGGCTACCCAGACCTCTGGGCTGCGTACGCATCGGATGCCTACCCACGCCAGGGTCACCCTCGGCGGCCGGGGCGTGCGACGGCCCCGAGCGCAGGTCGGTACCCATCAGCACGCTCGAACGCGGTGCGCGCCCAATGCAAGCCCGCCGCACGCCAGTTCACCGTCCGCCGCGCGTCGCCACCGGTCCGCCGTGAAGTCATCGCCGGTACGGTGGTCCTCCGCCACGGGCCTGCCGCCCGTCCCTTCGGATTGCGAGATGTCCGATGAATCAATCCGCAGCCCATACCCATCTGGCCGCGGCGGTAGTGGTGCACAACGGTCGCGTGCTGATCGTGCGCCGCAGCTACCGCGAGCGCTTTCTGCCCGGCACCTGGGGCGTGCCGTGCGGCAAGCTGGACCGCGGGGAGTCCGCCGAGAGCGGCGCCCTGCGGGAGCTCAAGGAGGAGACCGGACTCCTCGGGGCCATCGTCGCGCGTACCGGCGCCTCCAGCTTCCTGAGCGACTATCAGGGCCGCCGCGTCCGCAACCACCAGGACAACTTCATCGTCCGCCCGCTGACACTGGACGTCGTGCTGCCCAGCGCCGACCAGGCCTACCGCTGGGCGCGGCCGGCCGAGCTGACCGAGGCCGGCGTGGACGCGTACAACCTCGGCGTGATCCGCCAGGCCCTCGGCGGCCGGCTGGACGCGGCGGGGCTGCGCGCGATGACGGCCCGCTACGGCTACGCGGGGCTGGGGCCGCTCCCGTTCAGTAGCCCAAAGAGCCTGCCAGCGCGTCGAGTTCGGCAAGATAGACGGCCGGCGGCAGTGGAGTCTTGGGCGGCGCAGCCGGGCGCCCGACGCCGCCGTCCCTGACCATGGCGGCGCGCCCGCCCGCGCCGCCGCTCCGGACGTAGACGTCGGTCGCCGCACGCTGCGCGGCGGTCTCCAGGAACAGCGTCACCGTCGGCTGCTCGCTCACGACCCGGTGCAGCGTACGGGCGTCCAGACCGTAGCTCCGCCCGGCGCCGAACCGCTCCGTGCGCAGCAGCCGCAGCCGGGCGTCCCCGACCCGCCGCAGTCGCCATGCCCCGCCGGGGCCGTCGATCGTCTCCCGATAGGCGATCGCGGGCACACCGTCCGGGGCCGGTTCGTAGCACTCCATCCGGACGCGGCCGCGGACCACGGCCGAGGCGATGGCGCAGCGGTGGTTGTGGATGTCCTCGGGGACCGCGCCCGTGCGGCCGTGCCAGAAATGGACCCGCAGCATGAACCGGGGCGCGCCGTGCAGCAGCAACAGCTTGTCGAAGCCCAGCACATGGCGGTACGAGAGCCGGGTGCACTCCGCGAGGTCCCGGTCGCCGACGGATAATCGACGCACCAGCGGACCGAGCGTGTCGGGCCGCGCCAGCCGGGCGATCGCCGCACGCGCCGACTCGGGCGACGGGGGCCGCGGCCCGCCGCCGAGCCGCTCCGCCAGCAGCCGCCGCGCTTCCTCGACCTGCATGTCCGCCTCCCGTTCACCGGGGCCGCCGACCGCCGGCGGTCCCGCCGCCCCGAACCCGGCCGACCTCACGGCCGGTAGACCAGCAACGCATGCCGCCGCAGCACCGACAGGCCCTGATACGCCATCCACACCGGATGGCCCATCGCGCCGTCGTCCCACCGCCACACCCCGCCCTGCTGCATCCCCCGAACCCGCGCCACGGCCGCGGCCAGCCGCTCCTCCCACACCTCCGGCTCCACCGCCTCCGCGGCCACCCTCCGCGCTCCGTCCGTCATCAGGGCCCTGGCCACCCAGGCGGCCGAGAAGTGCCGTACCGACAGCAGCTCCTGATGCAGCGGGTCCTCCCGGCCCGGGCGCCTCACCTCCTCCTGGCAGTTGTCCAGATCGGTGGCGCCGTCGGGGACCGACGCGCCCGCCAGCAGCCAGCGCAGGCCCTCCTCGCGCACCGCCCGCTGCCGGGAGTCCTCGCCCAGGACCCGCGCGGCCCGGTCCAGCGTCACCACCGCCCGAGCGGTGTGCGCCGCGGACGGCGCCGGATTGCCGAGTCCGCCCGCCAGCGCCGCACCCCAGCAGCGGTGGTGGTCGCGCGCCGGGTCGGCCGTGGCGCCGTTGACCAGGACCTCGCGCAGCCTGTGCAGCGATGGGGAGCCGGGCGCCGCCCGCAGCAGACCGCGCAGCACATTCGTCACCACATAGGTGTTGCCCAGCCCCCAGGCATCGCGATCCGGGTCCAACAGCGCCTCGCAGGAGTCTATTTCGGCCTCCAGCAACCGCGGATCGGCGCCCGCCCGAGCCAGTGCGCCCAGCACGATCGCGGTCACCTCGGGGCGTGCCCCGCTGCCCTGTGAGCGGGCCGCCCACCCGCCGCCGGGAAGCCGCAGCCGCCACAGCGTCTCGGCCACCTCACCGGCCCGTATGCGCCCGTCGTACGGCGCGATGTCGAGCAGCAGATGCAGCCCGTACGCCGTGCCGAACGCCGTCGGGTGCACCGGCGGACCGCTCTCCGCGAGGGAGTGCGGCCAGCCCGTGAGCGGACCGCGGCCGGGCACCTCGATCACCGACAGGCCGCGCCGCAGCGCCTCGTACGTGCCGTCCATCAGCTCGGGCAGCGAACCGGCCGCCGGCACCGCGGGGCCGGGCGGTGGCGCGGGCACGGCGGCCGTGGCGCGGGCCCGCAGCAGGGCCGCCGCCAGCCACACCACGGCGCCCACCCCGGCCCCGGCCGTCGCCGCCAGGCCGTACCGCGCCGCCTCGCCCGCCAGGCTCTCCGGCAGGAGCCCCACCAACGTCTGGAACGCGCCGAACGCCGCGGCCGGTGCGCCCAGCCTCCCGAGCCAGGTCAGCAGCCGGGCCGGCGCGGGGGCCGGCGCGGCGGGGGCCGACGTCCCGGGATCCGGCGCGGGCAAGCCGCCGACCGCTCCGGAACGCCGAGGTGGTAACTCCTGCCGCAGCATCGCCTGCTCCCTCCCCCCGGGGCGCGCCCGCGCACCGCGTGCGCGAGAGACATCCCGATCAGTGTAGGAATCCCCACTGACAACGGGGTCGCACACCTGTCCCGTTCGGGCTGGCCATGACCCATCGGACAGGCTCTGATCCGAAGGCTCGTGCGCACGGGTGCGGCCCTGGAGGGGGCGTGACGGACAGTCAGCAGGGCGGTCGGCAAGCAGCACAGGCAGTCAACGAAGAGCACCGCCCGCGCAAGGGTCCAACGGGGTGATCTTTGTGCCGCTCTCCACATCGCGCAGACGGTGATGGGAAGTACAGAGGCTGACCACCGTCTTGGCTCTGAGGAGGATTCATGCGTATCCGCACCACGCTCTTCGCAGTAACCCTGGCCACCGCCGCCCTGCTCGGCGGCGCGGGCACCGCCGCCGCCGGCAACGCCCCGGACTCCTCCAACCCCCGTTCGGCTTCCGGGGCGGACGTCTCGGACGCCCCCATGGGCAGGGACGTGATCGCGCGCGAGGGCGCCTCCGGGCGCGACGGGGGCGACGAGTCACCCGGCGGACTGGTAGGCCGCCTCATGGGCGACATCTGACGCAGGCCGTCCGGGGCGCCGGGCCGGGGGCGTCCGCCCACGGCCGGCGCGCGACCGGCTCCGCCCCCGTCGGACGCCCCCTGGCCGGGGCCTGTCCGGCGGGTCGCCCGCGTCGCCACGGCCGGATCGCGGCGCGGGCGACCGCGCCGTGGAACTGCGGCCGTCGACGGACTCCGGCGGCCTCAGGCGCCCTGCGGATACCAGCGGAGTTCGACGATGTTGCCGTCGGGGTCGCTGACGTACAGGGATTCACCCTCGCCACGGGCGCCGAAGCGCGGCCCGGGGCCGTCGACCACCGTGAACTCGCCCGAGTCGACGACCTCCTGCCAGTCGAGGGGCTCGACGACCAGGCAGAGGTGGTCGACATTGGAACCCTCGCGGGGCCCCTCGACGAGGTCGATGATGGTCGTCGGGCTCACGCGCACGGAGGGGAAGGGCGCCTGGCCCGCCCGCCAGTCGTCCACGCGGACCGGCTCCAGACCGAGCTGCCCGCAGTAGAAGGCCAGCGATCGTTCGACGTCGGTGACGTTCAGAACGAGGTGGTCGAAGGCGATGACGCGCATGGGGGCTCCTGTGGGGACGCCGGGTCCGGGAGGGCCCGTCGGATGGTCGCGAAAGGAAGGTACCGGCCGGATGGCGGGCCGCTCGCGTTCGTCATCACACCAGGCCAGTGGGGCGATGCCATTTTTCGTTGCCTCGTGCGCCTGGTGATGCTGGAGTGAGCGGATGGATCAGGAAACAGTGCTGGCGGTCTTCGATCGCGAGATGCGACAGGGCATCCGGGCCGATGGGCCCGGAGCCCGGGTAGAGCGGGTGGGCGGCGTCGTACGCCATGTCGGCGCAGACGCCGACGGCTGGAACGGAATCGTCTGGTCGGACCTGGACGAAGCCACTGCAGACGCCGCGGTCGCGGAACAGGTGGAGTACTTCACCTCACTCGGGCGCGGGTTCGAGTGGAAGCTGTACGGGCACGACCGGCCGGCCGACCTACCCGGACGGCTGAGGGCAGCGGGTTTTGTACCCGAACCCGAGGAGACGCTGATGGTCGCCGACATCACAGACCTGCCCACGAACGTCGAACTACCCGAGGGTGTTCGCCTGCTCCCGGTGACCGATGCTGCCGGGGTCGAGCTCGCGGTGGCCGCGCAGGAGCGGGCGTTCGGCGAAGCGCGGCCGTACCACCGGCAACTGTTGCTCGGCCAGTTGGCCGCCGGCTCGCCTCCCGCGGTCGTCGCCATGGCCGGTGACGTGCCGGTGAGCGCCGCACGGATGGAGCTGCACCCGGGTACGTCCTTCGCGAGCCTGTGGGGCGGGGGCACAGTGCCGGAGTGGCGCGGCCGGGGCGTCTACCGGGCCTTGGTCGCCTTCCGCACCCGCATCGCAGCCGAACACGGCTACCGCTACCTCCAGGTCGACGCGTCCGACCAGAGCCGTCCGATCCTGCGACGCCTCGGGTTCGTACCGCTGGCCACCACCACCCCGTACGTACGCTGACCTCACCCAGAACGCGGCATCGACCGACCGGGCTCAGCGCCCGTCAGCAGGATCACCTCCAGCGTCCGCGGCCCGTGCACCCCCTCCACCCGGTCCAGTTCGATGTCGCTGGTGGCGGAGGGGCCGGAGATCCAGGTCTGCGGACGCTCGGGAGCCAGCCGCCCCAGCGCCTCCGGCACCGAGTCGACGACCTGGTCCGGGACGCGGACGACACAGAGGTGATGGTCGGGCACCAGCGTGATCCGCCGTCTTCCCTGGTCCGGACCGGCGTCCAGAACCAGGGTGCCGGTCTCCGCGACGGCCACCGCACACCCCGTCACCACACTGTCCACGGCGTCCAGTTCGCGCGGTGTGTCCGTGGCCCGGTCCTCGACGAGGGTGACGCCGGAGTCGGCCGACGCCGCCAGCCATGCCGCCTCCAGTCCCGGCGGCGCCAGCACCGTCCGCGCCCCCCGCTCGGCCAGCAGCCGGTGGATCAGCGCCGGCAGCCCGCCGGGGTCGCTGCGGTGCACGATCGCCCGGTAGTCGGCGAGGTTCTCCGCGAGCAGATCGACCCTCTGCGCGGGCGTCCGGGACCCGTGCACCCGGTGGTAGTCGCGGACGACCGGCGGATCGCCGGGCCCGCCCGCCCGCTGCCCGCGCGGCGCCTCCGCCAGTGCCCGGCGCACCCGCCCCAACACCACGTCCCGGCTGCTCACTTGGACTCACCTCGCTCCGCGGACCCGTTAGGCGATGCCTCCCGGGTGCGCTGCCACCAGTCGCGGAAGGACTCGGCCGGCACCGCCGGCAGCTCGCGGGTCCTGGACCAGGCGCGCCCCGGTCCCGGCAGCCGCCGTGGATGGAGCCGCCGGGTGCGGGCCGCCAGCCGCATCCCGCCCCGCAGCGCGCCCGGATGGTCGAACGCCCAGGCCGCCGCGCGCATCGCGGCCCGCTCCGCGGCATGCCCCTTGGCCGGTTTGAGCACGGCCCGGGTGCCGCTCCGGGTGACCGGCCCGCCCTCCACCACCCGTTCGCGCAGATGCACCAGCACCTCGGGGATGTCGATGGCGACCGGGCACACCTCGTAGCAGGCCCCGCACAACGAGGAGGCGTACGGCAGCGAGGCCTCCAACGGGCCCTGAATTCCGCGCAGTTGGGGGGTGAGGATGGCGCCGATGGGGCCCGGATAGGGGGAGCCGTACGCATGCCCGCCGGCCCGCTCGTACACCGGGCAGACGTTCAGGCAGGCCGAGCAGCGGATACAGCGCAGCGCCTGTCGTCCGACGGTGTCGGCCAGGGTGTCACTGCGCCCGTTGTCGAGCAGTACGAGGTGGAAGGTCCGCGGCCCGTCGCCGTCCGTCGTGCCCGTCCACGTGGAGGTGTAGGGGTTCATCCGCTCCGCGGTGGACGAGCGCGGCAGCAGCTGGAGGAAGATCTCCAGGTCCTGCCAGGTCGGGACCACCTTCTCGATGCCGACCACGGAGATCAGGGTCTCGGGCAGGGTCAGACACATCCGCCCGTTGCCCTCGGACTCCACGACCACCAGTGTGCCGGTCTCGGCGACCATGAAGTTGGCGCCGGAGATCCCGACCTTGGCGGACAGGAACTTCTCCCGCAGATGCAGCCGCGCCGCCTCCGCCAGCTCGGCGGGGGAGTCGGACAGCCCCTCGGGCGCCGGACGCCCCCAACTTCCCATCTCGCGGCGGAAGATGTCGCGGATCTCGGCGCGGTTGCGGTGGATCGCCGGGACCAGGATGTGCGACGGCAGATCATCGCCGAGCTGCACGATCAGCTCGGCCAGATCCGTCTCGTACGCCCGGATGCCGGCCTTCGCCAGCGCCTCGTTCAGCCCGATCTCCTGCGTGGCCATCGACTTGACCTTGACCACCTCGCGCTCGCCGGTCTCCCGCACCAGCTCGGTGACGATCCGGTTGGCCTCCTCGGCGTCCGCCGCCCAGTGGACCCGGCCGCCCGCGGTGGTGACCGCGGTCTCCAGCTGCTCCAGATAGTGGTCGAGCCGGCGCAGCGTACGGTCCTTCACCGCGGCGCCCGCGGCCCGCAACTGCGGCCAGTCGTCCAGCTCGGCCACCGCCTTGGCCCGCTTGTCGCGGATGGTGTGGGTGGCATGGGTGAGGTTGGCGCGCAACCGGGCGTCGCGGGTGGAGTCCTCCGCGGCCCGGGGGAACGCCGGCATGCCCAGATACGTGCCGCTCACCACACGCTCCCTTCCGTACTGGCCAGGATCTCGGCGATATGGACCGGGCGGACCGTCGAGCCCTGCCGGGCGAGGGTGCCGCCGATGTGCAGCAGACAGGAGTTGTCGACGGTGCAGACCGCCTCGGCGCCGGTGCCGAGGACATGGCGGACCTTGTCCGCGCCCATCGCCGCCGACACCGCCGGATTCTTCACCGCGAAGGTGCCGCCGAAGCCGCAGCACTCCTCGGCGCCCGGCAGCTCCCGCAACCGAAGCCCTCCGACCCGTGCGAGCAGCCGCCGCGGCCGGTCGCCCAGCCCCAGCATCCGCAGACCGTGGCAGGTGGGGTGGTAGGTGACCGTATGCGGGTAGTAGGCGCCGACGTCCTCCACCTTGAGCACATCCACCAGGAACTCGGTCAGCTCATACGTCTTGGGCACCGCGAGCGCCGCCGCCTCGGCCAGCTCCCGGCCGCGCCCCTCGGCGGCGGCCTTCGCCCCGATCCGCGGATAGTTGTCCCGCACCATCGCCGCGCACGAACCGGACGGGGTGACGACGTAGTCGTAGTCCCGGAACGCCCGGTCGAAGCGGCGCACCAGCGGCTCGGTCGCGTGCCGGTAGCCGGTGTTGAACTGCGGCTGGCCGCAGCAGCTCTGCTCGGTGGGGAAGTCGACGTCCACCCCCAGCCGCTCCAGCAGGGTCACCACCGCCTGGCCGGTCCGGGGATGGAGCATGTCGTTGATGCAGGTGACGAACAGTGCTACCCGCACGTTGCCATCTCCTTTCGGTCTCCTTTCGGCCGCCATGGACTCTGGCGGAGACCCGCCTCACCGGTACATGATCACCTGACGGCTCATCCTGCCCCAGCAGCAGGCCCAGGAGAAGAACCGGGAGCGGAGGACCATGTCGAGCGCCGAGCGATTGACCGAGGGCCGGACACCCGATGACGGCGCCCGCCCGCCGTCGCGGCTGCGGCAACTGGCCGCGGCCTCCGTCGGCAACGCCGTCGAGTGGTACGACTGGTACGCCTACTCCTTCCTGGCGGTCTACTTCGCCGAGCAGGTCTTCCCCGCAGACACCGGAAACTCCCTGGTGCCACTGCTGTCGACCTTCGCCGTCTTCGCGGTCGGCTTCTTCATGCGGCCGGTCGGCGGGCTGCTGATGGGCGCGGTCGCCGACCGGCGCGGCCGGCGGAGCGCGCTGACCGTCACCATCCTGCTGATGGGCGCCGGCAGCCTGCTGGTCGCCGTCACACCCACCTACGCGGCGACCGGAGTCCTGGCGCCCCTGGTCCTGGTCATCGCGCGCCTGGTCCAGGGTCTGTCGGTGGGCGGTGAGTTCGCGGCGTCCACGACCTTCCTCGTCGAATCGGCGGGACCGGGGCGGCGCGGACTGTTCTCCAGCTTCCAGTACGTCTCCACGACCCTCGGCCAGCTGCTGGCCTCCGGGACCGCGGCGCTGCTGGCGGCGGTGCTCACCGAGCGGGAGATGGGCCAGTGGGGCTGGCGGGTCGCGTTTTTGATCGGTGCGCTGCTGAGCCTGCTGGGACTGTGGATCCGGCGCGGTGCCCAGGAGACCCGCAGTTCCGAGCAGCGGGCCGCCGAACGGCCCGGCCTCTTCGAGGCGCTGCGCCGCCATCCCCGCCAGTCCCTGCTGATCTGCGGTATCACCGCGGGCGGCACCATCGCCTACTACACCTGGACCACCTACCTCCCCACCTACGCGCAGGTCAACGCCGGTTTCGACAAGGGCGATTCGCTCACCGTGGGCACCGTCTCGCTCGCCTTCTTCGCGCTGCTCCAGCCGCTCGGCGGGATGCTGTCGGACCGCATCGGCCGCAAACCGCTGCTGCTCGGCTTCTCCCTGGGCTTCGCGGTCCTGGCGGTGCCGCTGCTGCACCTGGTCACCGATGCGTTCCTCT
This sequence comes from Streptomyces sirii, assembly GCF_045690365.1. Classification (NCBI taxonomy): domain Bacteria; kingdom Bacillati; phylum Actinomycetota; class Actinomycetes; order Kitasatosporales; family Streptomycetaceae; genus Streptomyces; species Streptomyces sirii. Next base: position 7,807,005 of record NZ_CP147982.1, read on the forward strand.
CGCTGCTGCTGGTGCAGTGCGCGGGCATGGTGCTGCTGACCGGATACACCTCGGTCGCCGCGGCCGTGAACGCCGAGGTGTTCCCGGCGCGGGTGCGGGCCGCCGGCATCGGCTTCCCGTACTCCCTGACCGTCGCCCTCTTCGGCGGCACCGCCCCTTACGTCGGCACGTGGTTCAAGCAGGCCGGCCACGCCGACCTCTTCCCCTGGTACGTGGCGGCGCTGTGCCTGGTGTCCTTCGTGGTGTACCTGACGCTGCCCGAGACCTCCCGGCAGAAGCTGGAGACCTGAAGTACGGCGGACACACGGAGCGCCGCCCCTCCCGGGACAGGGAGGGGCGGCGCTCCGTGCTGTGAGGTCCGTCAGACCAGCCAGCCGACAATGTGGACGATGCCGGCGATCACGCTGGTGAGGATGTCGTTCATCTGGGTTGTTCTCCTTGAGAAAGTCATGCGTTGTGGGACCAACTCTCCGGCCCAGCAAGGGATATCGACCGGAGGCGCGGTGACGGTCTGCAGCCCGTCGCTTGCGCCCCGTAAGCATCACCCGACGCGGTGTTCCCCCGGAACCCCCTCCGGTATCGATCATGCTTTCCAGTGAACACTCGTTCTCGTGTTCGTTTTCGATCATGTAAACGTGTGAAGTCCGAACTAGTGGCGGAATCCTGAACCGTTCGGTCTGGTGGTGATATCCCGTTTGCGGCAACTGCCGGACGTATGACGGCATAGCGGGCGCGATATGCGTGACCTTTCTCATTGCCGAGGTCATTTTCTATTCCCGGGGCGGTTCCGTACTCCGGAATTGACGGGGAATCAGAGGTGTCGGTGCCGGGTGATGGCGGACATTTGCCCGGCCGCCGGGTCACGGAACTCGCCGGTAACGCAACCATGCGTCGAGAAGTCCGCATTTCTGCCCGGATTCGGGTGCGACTGTGTCCGATTTTCACAAGACGATCACCTGCTACCGTCCATCGCCGCGAACCGAAAACGCGAAAGGAAACTCCGTGGGCCACATCCACCACTTCAGTGCGGGCTGGGTATCCCCGGTCCTCGCCTATGCGATGGCGTGCGTAGGATCCGCCCTCGGACTGCGCTGCACGGTAAGGGCGCTGGCCGCCGAAGGCCGCTCGCGCCGCAATTGGCTGCTGACCGCCTCGGTCGCCATCGGCGCCGGCATCTGGACCATGCATTTCATCGCGATGCTCGGATTCGGCGTCACCGGCAGCCCGATCCGCTACGACGTCCCGCTGACCGTGCTCAGCCTGCTGGTCGCCGTGGTGGTCGTCGGCGCCGGGGTCTTCACCGTCGGCTACGGCGCCGCCCGGCTGCGCTCCCTGCTACTCGGCGGCCTGGGCACGGGCGTGGGCGTCGCGGCCATGCACTACCTGGGCATGGCCGCCCTGCGCCTGCACGGGAACGTCGGCTACGACCCGCTCCTGGTCGCGCTCTCCGTCGCGATCGCCGTCGCCGCGGCGACGGCCGCCCTGTGGGCCGCGCTCAGCGTGCGGGGCGCGGCCGGCGCGGCCATCGCCTCTCTGGTGATGGGGCTCGCCGTCACCAGCATGCACTACACCGGAATGGCCGCCGTGAACATCGACCTGACGCCCACCCGGGCGCCGGTGGCCGGCGCCACCGCAATGGAATTCATCTTTCCGCTGACCGTCCTGCTCGGTTCTTCCCTCTTCCTCACCGTCGCCTTTGTCGCACTGTCGCCAACCGCCCAGGAGCGGGCCGCCTCCGCCTCCGCCGAATCGTTCCGCGAGGCCGAACTCCCCACTTCTCCCTGACCTTTGAGGAATTCATGCGCGTACGACAGAACCCGGATCGTTCCGGGGGTGAAAGAGGTACCCCGCCACCCGGTTCCGGGACCGGAAGCACGCTCCCGGCGGTTGTCGGATCCGACCCCGAAACCGGCCCCAAGTCCGCTAATTGGAGCGGGAATTACGGCGCCCGCGTCCATCTCCCGCTGATGCCCCGATCCGTACGGTCGAAGATCGTCGCGCTGCTGATGGTCCCGGTGGTGTCCCTTATCGCCCTGTGGGCCTTCGCCACGGTCACCTCCGCGCGGAACGTCTCCGATCTCGACCGGATCAAGGAGATCGACGCCACCCTCGTGGCGCCGGTCGGCAACTTCGCCGCCGCCGTACAGGACGAGCGCAGCGCCGCCGCCCGCGCCCTCGCCGCCCCGAGCGCCGCACGCCAACAGACGCTGCGCGACCGCCAGCGGGCCACCGACGCAGCCGTCACGGCCCTCAGGGACGGCGTCAACGCGGGCAGCGCCGACGCGGAGGGCGTCGACCCCGATCTGCCCGGCCGGATCGACCGGTTGATGCGCGACGCGCACGGGCTGTCCGCGCTGCGTGCACAGCGGACCGCGACCGGGGCCGCCGCGGACCGTGCCGTCGCCCGCTACACCGACATCGTCGACCACGGCCTGGCCACCGTCGGGGCCCTGACCGGCCTGCAGAACCCGGCCGGCAGCTCGGAGCTGCGCGTCGTCCTGGAACTCGCCCGCGCCCGGGAGGCCATCGCCCGCGAGGACGCGGTGCTCGGCGCCGCCCAGGTCTCCGGACGGATGTCGTCCGACGGGTTCGACTCCTTCACCGGTGCCGTGCACACCCAGCGCGAGACGTTCGCCGCCGCGGTCGACGACCTGCGGCCCGAGGACGCCGCGGCCTACCACCGGATCCTCGGCGGTCCGACCTATCGCGCCCTGCGGGCCGCCGAGGACGCCGTACGGCACGCCGGCCCGGGCAGCCCCGCCGCCACGGCCGTCACCGCCACCCAGTGGAGCGAGACGAACGGCAAGGTGCTGCGCGAACTGCGGGCGGCGCAGCGGTCGGCGAGCACCGAGGCGGCCCGCGACGCCGCCCCGCTGTCCTTCGCCACCCTCGGCGGATCCGGCCTCGCCGTCGTCCTGGGGCTCGCCGGTGTGCTGCTCTCCCTGCTGATCTCCGTCAAGATCGGTCGCCGGCTCGTCGTGGAGCTGGAGGAACTGCGCAACTCCGCCCTGCGGATCGCCGGCCACGACCTGCCCCGGTCGCTGCGGCAGCTGTACGCGGGCAAGCCCGTCGACATCGACACCCTCGCCCCGCCCGGAGCCGACCGCGGCGCCGGCCGGGACGAAGTGGGCCAGGTCGGCGAGGCCATGGTGGCGGTGCACCGCGCCGCGCTCCGGGCCGCCGCCGACCGCGCCGCCGCGCTCAGCGGTATCTCCGGCGTCTATGTGAGCCTCGCTCGCCGCAGCCAGCTGCTGCTGCACCGTCAGCTCGCCCTGCTGGACACCATGGAGCGCCGTACCGAGGACCCGGTGGAGCTGGAGGACCTCTTCCGGCTCGACCACCTCACCACCCGGATGCGGCGGCACGCCGAGAGCCTGATCATCCTCTCCGGTGCCGCGCCCGGCCGCGGCTGGCGCTACCCCGTTCCGCTGCTGGACGTGGTGCGGGCCGCGGTCGCCGAGGTCGAGGACTTCGCCCGGGTCGAGGTGCTCGGCGTCGCCGAGGCCCGGCTGACCGGTGGCGCGGTCGCCGATGTCACCCACCTGCTGGCCGAACTCGTCGAGAACGCGGTGATGTTCTCCCCGCCGCACACCAAGGTGCGGGTGCACGCCGAACGCGTGGGCACGGGCATCGCGCTGGAGATCCAGGACCGCGGGCTCGGCATGGGCAAGGAGGCGCTGCAGGAGGCCAACCGCCGCATCGCGGACGCCGATGAGGTCGACCTCCTCGACACCGAGCAACTCGGCCTCTTCGTGGTCAACCGGCTCGCCCACCGCCAGCACGTACAGGTGACGCTGCAGCCGTCGGTGTACGGCGGCGTCACGGCCGTGGTGCTGCTGCCCGACGCCCTGCTGGCCGAGGGGGACGACGACCCGGCGGAGGACGAGGGGGAGGGGGCGCCGGAGACGGCGTCGCCGTTCCGCCGACGGCCCCCCGTCGTACGGGCGCTGGGTCCCGCGACCGGCCGGCGCGGCGCGCTCCCGCCGGCGCCGCCCTCGCCGATCTCGCCGGCTTCGCCGTTCCCGGCGCCGATCCCCCCGCTCCCACCGCACCCGCCGACGCCACCCCCGCCGGTCCGGCCCGTGCCGGACACCGCCCCCGCCCCCGTCCCCGCGCCGATCGCCCCTCCGGAGCCCGCCATGCCGAAGGCCGACCCCGCGGAGGCCGACCCCGCGGAGCCCGCCACCGCCGGCCCCGCGTCCGCGGAGCCCGACGTGGTCCTGCCCCGCCGCGTCCGGCAGGCGAGCCTCGCGCCCGCGCTGCGCGGGACCCCGCAGCAGCAGCGACCCGAGTGGGTTCCCCGTACCGAGGGCACCCCCGCGCCGCGCCGCTCCCCGGAGCAGGCCCGCGCCACCATGGCGTCCCTGCGCGCCGGCTGGACCCGTGGCCGCGACGCCACCCACCGGCCACCGCAGGGCCGTCCCCCGCACGACGACCGGCCGTACGACGGTGCCGAGCAGCAGCCGTCCCGAGGAGAAGAGACCCCATGACCGCCGACCAGCACCCGCACCTCTCCGGTGAACTCAACTGGCTTCTCGACGACTTGGTCTCCCGGGTACACGCGATCCGCTGCGCCGTGGTCCTCTCCGGCGACGGCCTGCCCGTCGGTACGTCGAGCGGCCTGACCCGTGACGACAGCGAGCGGTTCGCCGCCATCGCCTCCGGCTTCCACAGCCTCGCCAAGGGAGCCGGCCGGCACTTCGCGGCCGGCCAGGTCATCCAGACCATGGTCGAGCTGGAAGGCGGCTTCCTCTTCGTCGTGGCGGCGGGAGACGGGTCGTGCCTGGGGGTGTTCGGCGACGCCGAGGCCGATGTCGGCCTGGTCGCCTACGAGATGGCCCGGCTCGTCAAGCGGGTCGGTGAACACCTCGGCACGCCCGAGCGGGCCGGAGGCGGAGTGACCGGCCGCCCATGACCGACTCCACCCCGCACTGGTACGACGACGAAGCGGGGCCGATGGTCCGGCTCTACGCGATGACCGCGGGACGGGCCCGGCCGAGCAGCGCGGCCTTCGAGCTGATGGCCCTGGTGCAGGCGGATCGCGGCCCCGACGGCACCGATCCTCCCGTGCTCTCGCCCGAGCAGCACGCGATCCTCGCGCTGTGCGGTGACCGTCCCCGCCCGGTGGCCGAGATCGCCTCCGACTCCGGACTGCCCCTCGGTGTGGCCCGTGTGCTGCTGAGCGATCTGCTCGCGGCGGAACTGATCCGCGTCAACCCCCCGGTGCCGCCCGCCCAGTTGCCCGACGCGCACATTTTGAAGGAAGTGATCGATGGACTCCGCGCGCTGTGACGCCTTGCGCTCCGACTCCTTCATGGCCCTGAAGATCCTGGTGGCCGGAGGGTTCGGGGTCGGCAAGACGACGCTGGTCGGCTCGGTCAGCGAGATCCGTCCGCTCAGCACGGAGGAACGGCTCACCGAGGCCGGCCGCCCGGTCGACCGGCTCGACGGCGTGGAGGACAAGACCACCACGACCGTGGCGATGGACTTCGGCCGGATCACCCTCCACGACGACCTGGCGCTGTACCTGTTCGGCACTCCGGGACAGAACCGCTTCTGGTTCCTGTGGGACGAGCTGGCGCAGGGCGCGCTGGGTGCCGTGGTGCTGGCCGACACCCGCCGGCTGGCCGACAGCTTCTCGGCCATCGACTACTTCGAGCACCGCGGCATCCCGTTCGTGGTGGCCGTCAACTGCTTCGACGGCGCCCGCGCGCACCGGCCCGAGGAGGTGGCACGGGCCCTGGACCTCGACCCCGGCACCCCCGTGCTGCTGTGCGACGCCCGCGACCGCACGTCCTGCAAGGAGGTGCTGATCGGCCTCGTGGAGCACGCGGCGTCGTCATACGAGGCGCGGCTCCAAGGCGTGTGAGGCCCCGGTGGGCGGGCGGGTGCGGCACCTCTGGTGTACCGCACCCGCCCGCCCACCGGGACTGATCACCCGGCGGCCGGCGCCGGCTCGCGCGCCGGCAGCCGGCGGATGTCCCGTACCGCGGCCCGGCCCGCCCGGTTGGCGCCGATGGTGCTCGCCGACGGCCCGTATCCCACCAGGTGCACCCGCGGGTCGCGCACCGCACGGGTGCCCGCCATGTGTATGCCGCCGCCCGGCTCGCGCAGCTTCAGCGGGGCGAGATGGTCGATGGCGGCGCGGAACCCGGTCCCGTACAAGATCGTGTCGGCCTCGACCGTGCGCCCGTCCGGCCAGCTCACCCCGGCGGGCGTGATCCGCTCGAAGAGCGGCAGCCGCTCCAGCACACCGCTCTCGCGAGCCCGCCGGATCGCGTCCGTCATCGGCAACCCGGTCACGCTCACCACGCTCCGCGGCGGCAAGCCCCGCCTGACCCGCTCCTCGACCAGGGCGACCGCGGCCCGGCCCTCGACCTCGCCGAACGGGCCCTCGCGGAAGACCGGCGGCCGGCGCGTCACCCACGTCGTGGCCGCCGCCACCGGAGCGATCTCCAGCAACTGCTGTACGGCCGAGGTCCCGCCGCCCACCACCACGACCCGCGCCCCGCGGAACGTCTCCGGCCCGGTGTACTGGGAACTGTGCAACTGCCGTCCGCCGAACGTCTCCTGCCCGGGGAACCGCGGCCAGAACGGCCGGTCCCACGTACCGGTGGCATTGATCAGCGCCCGCGTCGCATACGGCCCCTGTGAGGTCTCGACGAGCAGCCGCCCGCCCTCGCCCTCGCGCACCGCCAGTACGCTCACCGGCCGGTGCACCCGCAGCCCGAAGGTCTGCTCGTAGCCGTCGAAGTACGCGCCGATCACCTCGGACGACGGCCGCCGCGGATCGGCGCCGGTCAGCTCCATCCCCGGCAGCGCGTGCATCCCGTGCACCTTGTCGTACGTCAGCGTCGGCCACCGGAACTGCCAGGCACCGCCGGGCCGCGGAGAGTGATCGAGCACCACGAGGTCCCGGTCCGGTTCATACCCCGCCCGCCGCAGATGGAAGGCCGCGGCCAGCCCCGCCTGCCCGGCCCCGACCACCACGACCTCGACCGCACGCACCCCGGTGTAGTTCATGCTTCTACTAACTGGGGGAGGAGGGGATCTCTTCCCGGGCTCCCGGGCAGGCGTTCCGCCGGGGCCGCCGACGCGAGACCGAGGGCCGCGGAGATCCCGGCGCGAGGGATCTCCGCGTACCACGCCCCGCCTCAGCGACCCCCGGCGATCAGCAGCGGCGCGCCGCCCGGTGCGGACGCCGGCCGGCCGTTGGCGGCCGGTACGCCCGCCAACGGCGGTGGTCCGGCGTCCAGCAGACCACGGGCGGCGAGCTCCGGCCGTACCCCCTCACCGAACCAGTACGCCTCCTCCAGGTGCGGATAGCCGGACAGCACGAAGTGCTCGACGCCCAGGGAGTGGTACTCCTCGATCCGGTCGGCCACCTCGGCATGGCTGCCGACCAGCGCCGTGCCCGCGCCACCGCGCACCAGCCCCACCCCCGCCCACAGGTTGGGCGAGATCTCCAGCCGGTCGCGCGAGCCGCCGTGCAGCGCCAGCATCCGCTGCTGACCCACCGACTCGCTCTTGCCCAGCGCCTGCTGGGCGGCCGCGACCGTCTGCGGATCCAGGTCGTCCAGCAGCCGCCCGGCGGTCGCCCAGGCCTCCTTGGAGGAGTCCCGCGAGATCGTGTGCAGCCGGATCCCGAACCGGACCGTACGGCCCTCCTTCTCCGCCAGCCCCCGGATCCAGTCGGTCTTCTCCTTCACCTGCTCGGGAGGCTCGCCCCACGTCAGGTACACATCCACGTTCCGGGCGGCGACCGGCCCCGCGGCCGCCGACGACCCACCGAAGAAGATCTGCGGCAGCGGGTCCGGCGGCAGCGCCGTCAGCCCGCCCTCGACCTGATAGTGCTCGCCCCGGAAGTCGAACGGCTCGCCACTCCAGACACCCCGTACGACCTGCAGAAACTCATCCGTACGGGCATACCGGCGATCGTGGTCGAGGTGATCACCGAACCGCTTCTGCTCGGTCGAGTCACCGCCGGTGACCACATTCAGCAGCAGCCGCCCGCGCGAGATCCGCTGATAGGTCGCGGCCATCTGCGCGGCCAGCACCGGCGAGATCACCCCCGGCCGGAACGCGACCAGGAACTTCAGCCGCTCGGTGACCTGGGTGAGCGCGACCGTCGTCAGCCAGGCGTCCTCGCACCACGTCCCGGTCGGTGTGAGCACCGCCTCGAAGCCCAACTGCTCGGCGGCCTTGGCGATCTGGGCCAGATACTCGATGTCCGGGGCCCGTACCCCGCTCACCGGGGTGATGCGGTCCCGCCGGATGCCGCCGTCGGTGTAGGCGTGCCGGTCGACGAGCGTCCGCCCGTCGCCGCCGGTCGGCAGGAACCAGTGCAGGTGTACGGACATCTCACTCGGCCTTTCCGTAGGTACGCGGCGCCGTGGTCGACGGCGGCAGATCACCGTTGAAGCGGGGGTCGACGAACGCCCCGAAGTCGTAGGAGCGGGGGATCAGCTTCAGCGCGGCGAACGTGTCGACGATTCGCTGCTCGGAGTCGACGGCAGCCTCGTCCACGGCGACCGTGACCGCCGTTCCCCGGGTGCGCTTGACCGCGTCCAGCGCCACCTTCTCCGGCAGCCCGGTCTCCTTGGCCCAGGCCTTCGCCCAGACCGCGGGGTGCTTGAACACCCAGTTCTGCGCCCGTCGCAGCCGGTCGGTGTAGTCCTTGAGCGCCGCGGCCTTCTCCTTGTCGTCCAGCGCGGACGGCGCGGCGACCTGGAAGCTCAGACCGTTGACGACCCCCTGCCCCGTGGTCAGCACCCGCGCATCGGCCTGGTCCAGCGCCTGCGAGGTGTACGGGTCCCAGACCGCCCAGGCGTCCACCTTCCCCCGGGTGAACGCGGCCAGCGCATCGGCCGGCTGAAGGTAGTTGAGCCGGACGTCCTTGGGGGACAGCCCTGCCTTCTTCAGTGAGGCGACGAGCTGGTAGTTCGCCGAGCTGCCCTGCGTCACCGCGATCGACTTGCCCTTGAGCTGCGCCGGCCGCTTGAGCGGGGAGTCCTTCTTCACCAGGATCGCCTCGCCGTCGGACCGGCTGTGCGCCCCGGCGATCACCTTGATCTTCGACTTCGCCGCGGCGGCGAACACGGGCGGGGTGTTGCCGACCGCGCCCACGTCCACGGCCCCCGCGTTGATCGCCTCCAGCAGCGGCGGCCCCGAGGTGAACGTCGACCAGTTGATCTTGTACGGCAGATCGTCCAGCTCCCCGGCGGCCCGCAGCAGCGCCTCCGAACCCCCCTTCTGATCACCGACGTCGAGCGTCAGCGACCCCTTGCCGTCGCTGCCGCTACCGGTTCCCCCGCCGGCCCCGTCGGCCCGCGACGCACCACCGCAGCCGGCCAGCAGAAGAGCGAACGGGAGCAGCAGAGCGGCCGGGGTGCTGTGGCGTGTCCTCATGACGGATATCCGTTTCGGGGTGCGGTGAATGGTCCAGTGGTCGGTGGTGAGGTGATGGAGCAGCCGTCTACGCACCGTCCACTCCCAGCCGGTCGAGCAGCCGGGCGCGCAGTGCGCCGAAGCGTGGATCGGAGATGTCGCGCGGCCGCGGCAGATCCACCGTCGTCTCGTACGCGATCCGGCCGCCCTCCATCACCAGCGCCCGGTCCGCGAGCAGCAGCGCCTCCTCCACGTCATGGGTGACCAGCAGCACCGCACAGCCGCGCTCCTGCCACAGCTCGGCGACCAGCCGCTGCGCCCTGATCCTGGTCAGCGCGTCGAGAGCCCCGAACGGCTCGTCGAGCAGCAGCAGATCGGGTTCGCGCACCAGCGCACGGGCCAGCGACGCCCGCTGCGCCTCACCACCCGACAGCGTCTTGGGCCAGGCATCCGCGCGGTGTCCGAGCCCGACCTCCTCCAACGCCCTTGTCGCAGCCTCGCGTTGAACACGTCCGGGAAGCCCCAGCAGCACATTGCGCCAGACCCGCTTCCAGGGCATCAGCCGCGGCGCCTGGAACGCCACGGCCTTCCGGCGCGGCACCAGCACCTCACCCTCGATCTCCCGGTCGAGCCCGGCCAGCACCCGCAGCAGCGTCGACTTCCCGCAGCCGCTCCGGCCCAGCAGCGCCACGAACTCGCCCGGCCGAATGGTCAGTTGCAGATCGTCGATGACGGTGCGGTCACCGAAGGACCGCACCAGCCCGCCCACCGAGACGGCGTTCCCGGATTCCGCGGTGAGCGGTACCGAGATCCGCTCCTTCCCGCGGTGAGTCACTGTCCCGTGAATGTCGGTCGCCATTGCAGCAACAGCCTTTCGAGCGTACGGACGACGAAGTCGGCGATGAGTCCGAGGGCCGCGTAGACCACCAGGCACACCACGATCACATCGGTGCGGAAGAACTCCCTGGCCTGGTTCATCAGAAAGCCCAGGCCGTCATCGGCGTTGATCTGCTCACCGAAGACCAGCGCGAGCCACGCCGTGGCCAGCGAATAGCGCAACCCGGTCATGGCCCCCGGCAACGCACCCGGCAGCACCACATGCCGGATCAGTCCCCATCGGCCGAGCCCCAGCGACGTCCCCGCCTCGACCAGCTGGGCATCCACGCCGCGGATTCCGGCGTAGACATTCAGATACAGGTGAAAGGCCACACCCAGCGAAATCAGCGCGATCTTCGGCGCCTCGCCGATACCCAGCCAAATGATGAAGAGCGGAATCACGCCCACCCACGGAACCGAGCGCAGCATCTGCACCGTCGCGTCCACCAGGTCCTCGCCGAGCCGCGAAAGGCCCGAGAGGAGCGCCAGTACCACGCCCGCGACTCCGCCCAACAGCAGCCCGACGGCCACCCGTTGAAGCGACACCAGCATCGCCGACGGCAGCGTCCCGTCCGAGATCAGGTCCCCGGCAGTGGCGGCAATCGTTCCCGGCGACGCCAGAATGTCGCCCGCCAGCGCCCCGGTCGCACTGAGCACCTGCCACACCGCCACCAGCGCGACGGGACCCACCGCACGCCGCAACCACCGCGGCACCGCCACCCGCCGCCCGGACGTCGGAACCACCCGGACCAGCTCAGGCCCGCCGTCCCCGGACCCGCGTTCCGGCACATCGGGCAGCGCACGCCCGAGCACAGCCTGATCAACACTCATGAGCACTCCACAGGGCTTTTCAGCACTCCGCACAGGGAGAAAGAGAAAGAAACAGCACGCAGAAGAAGAGGGCCGGCCGATGCGCAACACGAAGCCAGTTACAAAGCCGGCCCGAGGCCGGCGCAAAGCCGGCACAACGCACTTCAGCGAATCAAGAACCCATACGCCAACTCAACAGCGCAGAAAGGGGAGCAGGCCGGAACGGAGGCGGCCCGCAGCCTCGAAGTCAGCGCTGGAGCATCAGCACGCACCGCGACGACACGCGGCGGACGCCACCCGCACCAGGTCGATATGACCGCGCGTGGTGAGCAGGGCTGAAGTAGACATGTCGCCGAACGTAGCCGTGCCGTCCGAGACGGGTCAAACGTCGTCTCGGCAGCTGGACCTTTGTTGCCGGAGCATGGATTCGGTATTGCGGGAAAGGCCGGCCGCGTTCGGCTTCCCCGACAGCCCTTAGGTACCGCTCGATCTCGGCAATCCCGCCGACGGACGGTCCCGCTCAGCTCTTGAGATAGGCCAGAACGGCCAGCACCCTGCGATTGTCGTCCGTCGACGGGCTGATCCGGAGCTTGGTGAAGATACCGGCGGTGTGCTTGGCGACGGCGCTCTCGCTGATGTGCAGACCGCTCGCGATCGCGGCGTTCGACCTGCCCTCCGCCATCAGTTCCAGTACATCGCGCTCACGTGGCGTCAGGCTCTCGATCGTGCCGCGGGCGTCACCGCGCGACAGCAGGCGGGAGATGACCTGCGGGTCCATCACCGTGCCGCCGGCGGCGACGGACCGGACCGCGTCGATGAACTGCTCGGTGTTGGTGACCCGGTCCTTGAGCAGATACCCGACGGCTCCCTCGCCCCCGGCCAGCAGCTCGTTGGCGTAGAGCTGCTCGACGTACTGGGAGAGGACGAGGACCGGCAGACCGGGGCGCCTGCGACGGGCTTCCAGGGCCACCTGCAGACCCTCGTCGGTGAAGGTCGGCGGCAGCCGCACGTCCACCACCGCGACATCCGGCGCCGGGACCTCCTCGTCGAGCAGCGCGCGCATCAGGGACGGGCCGTTGTCCACCGCCACGACCTCGCAGCCGTGCTCCCGGAGCGTGCGGGTCAGTCCGTCCCTCAGCAGGAAGAGGTCTTCGGCGAGGACAACGCGCACGGAATCTCCATCGTCACGGTGGTCGGTCCGCCCTGCGGGCTGTGCAGGGCGAGAGTGCCATCGAAGGTATCCAACCGCTGCCGCACGCCGGCCAGCCCGGTGCCCCGGGAGAGATCGGCGCCGCCGTGGCCGTCGTCGGTGACGACGATGCGCAACAGGTCGTCCTCGTGCGTCAGGGCGATATGGACCTCGCGGGCTCCGGAGTGCTTCGCCGCGTTCGTCAGCGCCTCGCTCACCGCGAAGTAGGCCGCGGACTCCACGGGAGCCGGGTGCCGGCCCGGCAGCCGCGCCGCGACATGGACGTCGAGGAAGCTGTCGAGCGCCAGCGACCGGACCGCGTCGCCCAGGCCGCGGTCGGCGAGGACCGGCGGGTGGATGCCGTGGACCAGGTCGCGCAGGTCCTGCAGGGCCCGCTCGGATGTGCCGCGGACCTCCAGCAGCAGTTCGCGGGCCGCCGCCGGGTCCTTCTCCAGCAGGCGGGTGGCCCGGTCCAGGGTCATCCCCAGGGCGACCAGCCGGGCCTGCGCGCCGTCGTGCAGATCCCGTTCGACGCGCCGCAGTTCGGCGGCCAGGGTGTCCAGGGCCCGGCCGCGGGTGTCGGTGAGCCGCTCGATCCGCCGGGTGAGCTGCGTACTGCGCGGTGCCGACAGCAGCGGCCGGCCCATCCGGGCGTGCAGGCGGAGCACGGCGGGGGCCGCGAGCAGGCCGGCGGCCATGAGGGCAAGCCCCAGGAGCAGCGCGGCGAGCATGGTCGCGGTGGTGTGCACGGGGACGAACGCGTACCAGTTGCCGTCGTCGATCAGCCGCCAGATGAAGGGCTGCACCAGCGCACCGAACGCCCCGTACTCGACCAGGGCGAGGGGCACGGCCACCAGCAGCCCGCCGGCCACCGGCTCCAGCCACGCCCACCCGAGATCGCGCCAGAACCCCTCATCGGCGAGGATCGCGCCCGACCTCTTGCGGGCGTTCGTACCAGGGTCGGCGGGCAGCGGCTCGGGCGCGTCGACACGGACGTCCGTCCAGCGGGCGATGCGCGAGCGGGAGCGGTCGGACACCGCACGCAGTGCCCGTGCGGCGGGAGGCAGCAGCAGGAAGCCGACGCCCACCGGCAACAGCAACAGCGCCAGTACCACCAACGAACCGGCCGCCGACGCCGCGAGCGCATGCAGACTCGCCAACTGGCACCGGCCGACGGCGACACAGGTGCGGGCGACGACCTCGCGCGGCTTATCGAACATCTTCCATGATCGCGGTGAGCTTAGCCGGTGCCGCCGCCGTCGCCCACCCCCGCCCGGCGCTCAGCCACGTCCACACGCCCGCCGCCATCAGACACGAGACGCCGAACAGCACCATGGGGAGCACCGTGCCGGACTCCTCGTCCATGAACAGCAGCATGCCGAGGTTGATCAGGGCGTGGAAGCCCCCCGCGAACAGCAGCTTGGACGCCCTCGCTCCTTCGAGGGCCCACCCCATCACCACCGACATGGACACCGCCGCCAGTAGGAACGCCCCCGCGTACACGGGGTGTTGTGCGAAAACCTGGACGTGCCATACGCCCCACACGATGCCGACCGCGACCGAGGCCGCCAGGGGCCCGAAACGCGTGCGCAGCAGCGGCTGCAGGAAGCAGCGCCACCCGATCTCCTCACCGCACGCGCCGATCAGCTGCGCCGAGGCGATCAGCGCGAACGGGGCATCCGGACGCGTGAACCGCACCTCCCCGCTGAGCGCCGCGTACGCGCCGGCACTCACCACGATGATCAGCGGCGCCGTCACGATCAGCAGCACCCCACGGCCACCGCGGCCCGGCAGACCGCCCGTGAGCAGGGCCCGTACGCGCCCCGGCCACAGCATCGCGGCGACCCCCACCCCGAGGGCGGGACCGAACTGCGTCAGCTGGATCACCTCGACGGGTATCCCCGTCGCGGGCTGGACCGCACCCAGCACGCCGGCGGCCAGAAACGTAACGGCGAGGAACGAGGCCATCGCCCTGAAGTCCACAGGTGTCATTCGCATGCCACCGACGATGCCGCCCCACGGGGCCGTCGCCATTGGACCTGCCTACCGGCCGGGGGTGCACCTGAGTACACCCCCGACTACGGCCCTCGACCCCATCAGGACCCACCCGGCCGAGCCGCCTCTCGGAAACCGCGCCCACTCTGAGAAGGTCCCTCCATGGCTGAGACCTTCACGACACGAGAGATCGACGTACGGACCGGCTCCCGCGAGACGGTCCACGACCTGACCCGCGAGTGCGCGTCCTTCCTACGGGACGTGGCCCGGGGCCGCGACGGGCTGCTGAACGTCTTCACCCCCCACGCCACAACGGGCGTCGCCCTGGTGGAAACGGGCGCCGGCAGCGACGAGGACCTACTGGCCGCCCTCCACGACCTCCTCCCGGCAGACGACCGCTGGCACCACAAACACGGAGCCCCCGGCCACGGCCGCGACCACGTCCTCCCCGCCCTCGTACCCCCGCATGCCACACTGCCCGTCATCGGAGGAGAACTGGCCCTCGGGACTTGGCAGTCCGTGTGCCTGGTCGACACGAACGTCGACAACCCGGATCGGCGGGTGCGGTTGAGCTTCCTCGGTTAGCGCTTCTCGCGACACGCCACCACCGGGGCGGGGCGAGCAGGTCAGCCCGTCACCGGGGTGAGGTCGGCGGCGCCGAAGGAGACGGAGAAGCGCTCGCACCAGATCACGGCGCTGCGGAACCTGGACAGATCGGTACCGGCAGGGACGGCGTAGTTCTGGTCACCCAGGTTTCCTTTGAGCTTCCCGAGCTGGACCGCTCCGTCTCCGAGCCCGGTCTTCACCGCGTCGGTGTCCCTGGGGGAGAGGTAGACCCGGACATCCGGCCCTTCGCTGGTCATGAGGTTCTCCAACCGCAGCACCTTGCCGCCGTCCGCGAGCCGGACGGTACGGGCCGTGCCGCTGGTGTCGTGCTCATGGGTGACGAAGCTGCCCTTGGCGAGGTCCTTCGCCCTTGTGTCCTCCATCGCCGACCCGACCGCGGACTCGGCTGCGGCCGGCAGGGCCTCGTTCACTGCGGTGTCGGTGAACGCCTTCCAGGGTTGGAAGAGATAGAGCCCGATGCCGGCGGCGATCACCAGCACCAGAAGAACGGGCACGACAGTACGGCGGGACACGCGGGACACCAAGACCTCCTGAAAGGGAACGGGCGGGTTGGCTGCGAGCGGCCGCCCCGTCGTGCAACCAGCCAACACGCGCGCCGCCCGCCGGGGTACCCGTGCGGCGCCCGTGTAAGACACCGGTAATCAGCCCTACGGTCGGCCGCGACCACAACCGGGTGTGCGCCGTTTCGCACTGCTTACGGGTGAACCACGAAGCCACGCCCTCGCGCCGACCGAGACTGGACGATCGCGACCGTTATTGTCAGCTCTTGTGCCGTTGAGCTGTGCGTTTGTGAACCTCAAACCCGGCGTCGGGAAGACGACGAGTGCTGTGTGGCTGGCCCACGCCCTTCATGAGTCGGGTCTGTCGCCGCTACTGGTCGACGGCGACCCGGCCGCTTCCGCGCTGCGCTGGAGCGAGTTGGCCGGTGGCTTTCCGTTTCCGGTGATCGCCCTGCCGGTGGGGGACGTCCACCGTCGCGTGAACGACTTCCTCGGCAATCGGCAGGCCGTCGTGCTCGATGCGCCCCAGCTGGAGGACCATCCCCGCATCGCCCGCAGCATCATGAGGTACGCCGGCGAGTGGATCGTGCCGGTGACCCCCGCTCCCATCGAACTGGACCGGATGGCACCCATCCTCGGCGAGATGGCGGACGTGCAGTCCCTGCGTGCCGAACCGGCCCGCACGGCGGTCCTGCTCAATCGCACCAACCGTCCCGATGCCACGCGCACCGGGCCCGATGCCGACGCTCGTGAGGCACTCACCGAGCGGGGTTTCGAAGTACTGGACACCCAGATCGCGCGGCTCGACCTGTACTCCCAGTCATTCGGGAACCCGGTCCAGGCCAAGGGCTCGGCGTACATGGACTTCGCGGAGGAACTGATCAAGCGTCAGGATGAGGTATGAGCCAGCGCAAGGACAACTACCGTGCGGCCTTGCAGCGCGGGGAGGACGTCTCCGCACCCCGCACCTCCGCCAAGGTCACCACGGTGCAGAACAGATACTTCCGGGTGACCCTTGAGGTGGAGCCCGACCTCCAAGGCGATCTGACGCGATGGGTGGGACGGCCGGTCTCCTCGGTAGTGCTCGCCGGCACGGGCCTCCTGCGTACCCTGGCCGCCACCGTGGGCAGGGTGTCTCGGCACGGAGACTAGGTTGGCCCCGCATGGCATGCGTTGGTGACGAGCTGCTGAACGCTGCCCGGGGCCGTTGGGCGATAGCCCTCGCTGGGATCGATCCAGCATTTGGCCGTCGGCGCCGCCCGCGGCTGACATCGCGGCCGCGGACGCCATGACCTGCGATGCAGGTTAGTCCGTGCCCTTTGCTGCAGACTCGGCCTCTGGCAGCGCCGGATAGTCGGTCGGGTAGAGCCCGGCCGCGAAGCCGTACACCACATCGCCTCCGCGCGGCAGTTGCGCGTAGTCGTTGGCGAGCTCCAGGACTCGCGCCCAGAACTCGAGGGCCCGCTCCCGCGGGATCCGCACGTGCCGCACGATCGAGGAGAGCTGATCTGCCCGGTGCGCGGGGACCGACTCGCTCGCGGCCGTGGCGAGATCGTTGTTGCAGTACGGCGCGGCGTCCCCGTCGGTCGGGCCGACCGCGCCGACGCGGAAGATGCGCGCGGTGCGGCCGTAGTAGCGCTCGTCGATGGCACGCACCCGGCGGGTCCGCACGACCTTCAGCAGCTGGGCATCTACCAGGACGCTCACGTGGTGCGCGACCGTGCTCTTGGGGCGGCCGAGTGCCGCGGCCAGTTCGCTCACCGTCGCGGCGCGTTCGAGGAGCAGTTCGAGGATGGCGTCACGCAGCGGGCCGGCCAGCGCGCGGAGCTGGGCCGGGGCCGTCACGTCCGTGACGTCGGCAAGGTCGTAGTCGGGGAGGCGGGGATTGTTCGACACCTCTCGATTATTCTAAAGTTCCGGATCATTCGCTACTCACAGGCAAGGGGTTCGGGCATGACAGAGGTCGTACTGTTCCATCACGCGCAGGGGCTGACTCCCGGAGTCGCCGCTTTCGCCGACGAACTCCGCACGGCCGGCCACACCGTCCACACGCCCGATCTCTTCGACGGGCGTACCTTCGGCTCCCTTGAGGAGGGCCTGGGCTACGTCGAGCAGATCGGCTTCGGCGAGATCACCGAGCGCGGTGTCCGTGCGGCCGAACACCTGCCGCAGGACACCGTCTACGTCGGGTTCTCGCTCGGTGTGCTGCCCGCCCAGAAGCTGGCGCAGACACGGCCGGGCGCGCGGGGCGCGCTCCTGTTCCACGCCTGCATCCCCGTGTCGGAGTACGGTGCGGCGTGGCCTCACGGTGTGCCGGTACAGGTGCATGCGAAGGAGGCCGATGCGTTCTTCGCCGAGGACATCGACGCCGCCCGCGCGCTCGTCTCCGACCGCGCCGACGCGGAGATGTTCCTGTACCCCGGAGACCAGCACTTGTTCGCGGACAGTTCGCTGCCTTCCTACGATCCGGACGCTGCCAAGCTCCTGACCCGGCGGGCGATCGAGTTCCTCGGCTCCGCGTAGGTGCGCCTGGGACCGGTCGGCGTCCCCTTTCCGATCGACCGGTCCGCCGACACGAAGGGACGCGTTCGCTGTCGACCAACCGGGCAAGCCGGGGGTCGGCAGGGCGTAGTGCCGCACCAGGGGCGCATCGGTATAGCTCGGGCCTGGCGAGGGGGTGGGGTGGGCGGGACATCGCCGCGCCAGTATGGTGCCGCCATCTGGGGGGACGGGGGCGGCGACCGGAGGAAACGGACAACCGCATGGACTACTGCGTGGGATGCGGGAGCTATCTCGCTGGGGCGGAGGCGTGCCCGACGTGTGGCCGTGCCCACGATGGCGTGGCCACCGGGTACCCGCCATCACGGCCGCACCCCCTCTACCGGAGCGGCGTCCCGCCGATGCCCGGGCCGCCGGTCTACGAGCACACGGGAACGCACGGGTACGACGGGGGCCACGCGGCCCCGCACACCTACGAGCAGACGCAGGCGTACGAGCAGACAGACGCGTACGAGCCCCTGGAGTCGTACGAGACAGGGCCCTTTCCCGAACAGGGCGGCGAGCCCGACGGACCAGGCCCGGCCGATGGAGACTTCGACCCCGGCACGGCCACCGGCTTCGACGCGGCCGCGGCTGCCGGTCCCGGTGACGGCGACGAGGCGTACGCCTCCCACCGGACGTCGGCGACGCGCCGCCGCGGCAAGGGCCCGCGCCGGGCGCGACGCCGCAAGGGCGGCAAGACCAAGCTGGCCCTCGGCGTCGCGGGTGGGGTCGTACTCGTCGGCGTCGTCGCGACAGGCCTGTCGGGGGAACTGTTGCCCACTGGTCCGACACAGGGAGGGCACACGGAGTCGCAGGCGTCGCCCACACCCGTCGACGAGTCCGCCACCGCACAGCCCGCAGCGAGCCGGACCGCGGGAGAGCAGGCTCGCCCGTCGCACACCGCGAAGCCGTCGGCATCGGCATCGGACGGCGACGTCTCCCACTCCGCGGTTCCCGCGTCCGCGACCACGGCACCGCCCGTCGCCACCCGACCCACCGCCGAGGAGCCGCCCCGGCCACAGCCGTCACCCACGAACGCGGGGTCGGACCCGACGCCCGCACCACGCCCCACACGGCCGCGGACCTGCTTCCTCTTCTGGTGCCCCTAGGCGATCGATGCCAAGGGCCCGACGTGAGCGAGGGCCTTGCTGACATGCTGGCCGGCATGGTGACACTCGATGGAAAGCCCGTATCCGCCGATGACCTGCTCCCCCTGGCCCTGCTCAACCTGGGGCACTTCACCTCGATGCGCGTCGATGCCGACGGCACCATCCGCGGACTGTCACTCCACATGGAACGCCTCGCACGGGACTGCAGGGCCGTCCTCGGCGCCGACCTGGACACCGGGCGCGTCCGCGAGTTCGTCCGCCAAGGCCTGGACGGGCGCGACCTGCCCTGCGTCGTCCGCGTCACGGTGTACGACCCGAGCGCGGACCTGGGACACCTGGCGGACGCCAACGATCCGCACGTCCTGGTGTCGGTACGCGGGGCCGGCACGATGCCCCTCGCGCCGCTGCGCGTCATGAGCGTCACCTATGAACGCGACCTTCCCCACGTCAAGCACGTCGGGCTCCTCGGCACCCTGCACGCCCGCCGCACGGCGCAGCTCGCCGGATACGGTGACGTGCTGTTCGTCGACCGCGACGGGTGCGTGACCGAGGGCAGCACCTGGAACGTGGGCTTCGTCGACCGGGACGGTGCCGTGGTGTGGCCGCGGGCCGACGTGCTGCCCGGTGTCACCATGGCGTTGCTCCAGGAGCGCGCCGAGCACCGGGTCGCCACCGTCACGTTGGAAGAGGCCAAGGGCATGGCGGCCGCGTTCGCGACGAACACGAGCTTCGGCGTCCGAGCCCTGGCGGCGATCGACGAGACCGGACTCGACGCGGGGCACCCGGTGTTGGACCGTCTCGGCGAGACGTACCGGTCGATTCCCGGCGAGACGCTGTAAGACGAGACCACGGAAGCGGCCCGCGTCCTCACGAGGGGGAGGCGGCCCGCTCTCCACGGCCACGGCCGGACCCGGAAGTTCCCTATGAGCACGGGGGCGTGAGCATGCGCGGCCCCAACTCGGCCGCCAGGCCTTCACTTCCGCGACGGCGCTCTCGGCAGCCGACGGTCGGCAGCCCCCGGAACCGTCGGCCCGCCCTGCCGCCGAGCTCCCCGATCCGGTGCGTCGGGCCGGGGTGTCGTACGAGGGTGCGGCCGTGGGCTGCATACCGGCTCCACGAGGACAGTCGACGCAGGTCACAAGCTTCCCGTTAGGAAGTCCATGCCAAAGCTTTACGTTTTATCACAGGCGATATAGAGTGTGATCAAGTCGCCGATCCGAGACGGCTCGAGGGAAAACTTCGTCGATCGGTGCCTAAGCATGCGCGCAGGTACTTGAGTTTTCACCGGGTATCGCCACGCGAGTGGTGAAGGGGGTGCGTGAGGATGCAGTCTGTCCCGCCGAAAAGCGAAATCAGAATGTACCGACCACAAGTGGATCCGTCCTCGCTGGAACGTCTCCGGGAGGTTCTGGAATCCGGCTGGATCGGGCTCGGGCCCGTGACGAATCAGTTCGAACAAGAGTTAGCACGCTCGGATTTGGTTGGCAAGTACCCGGTCGCCGTGAATTCCGGCACCGCGGCCCTTCATCTTGCGTTGGTAGTGGCAGACGTGCCCAAGGGCAGCGCCGTGATCGTGCCCGCCAATACCTTCGTCTCAACTGCGGCAGTGGCACTCCAGCATCAGTGCCGCGTGATTCTCGCGGACATCGAACGAGCGACGGGCAACATCGACCTGGGTTCGGTGCGGGAAATCCTGGAAGCGGAGCCGGATGTCAGCGCCATCTTAGCCGTCCACTACTCGGGGATACCCTGTGACATAGCGGGCCTGAACGAGTTATCAAAGCAACATGGAGTGACGGTCATCGAGGACTGCGCGCACGCCATCGGTTCGATGTGGCAGGGGCGTCCGATGAGCGAGTCACCACATATTCAAGCCTATTCTTTCCATGCGACGAAGGCCCTCGCCATCGGGGAAGGCGGATGCGTCACCTTCCCTGATGCCGCCTCCGCCGAGCGGGCAAAGCGGCTGCGCAGACTCGGGATCGACATGGGCGCTCGATCCTGGTCGAACCCTTACGACATCCCCGAACTCGGCTTCAAGTACAACATGGGCGACATCGCGGCGGCGGTCGGCCTCGCCCAGTTGGAAGGCCTGCGGGAGAAGCTGCGGAAGCGCAGGTCGATCGTGCGTCGCTACCGGGAACGGCTGGCCGGCGCACCGGTGGAACTCGTGCGCGAACCCCACGACTCCGATCGCTCCGGGGGCTTCGCCGTGCCGATCCTGGTCAAGGACCGGGAGCGTGTACGGAAGGAACTCGACGCCGCCGGAATCGAGTCCGAGATCTATTTCAGACCACTCGGCGAATTTCCGCTCGACGCGACGCGCCCCACACCGGTGGCGGAACGCTTCGCCCGCGACATCATCTGCCTTCCCATCCATCCGCTGATCAGCCTCGACGAAGTCGACTACGTCTGCGACCGGTTAAGCGGATGCGTGACATGAGCGCGTACGCGACGGGGGTCACACATGACATCGGTAAAACCAGCATGCAGGTGATCGACACTGTTCGGGAGCTGCGCTCGGAGTGTCTGCGCCGGCGTCATTCGCTCACCGCACGCGTTCTCCCCGTGCCGCTGGCAGACTTGCGCTCCTGGTCCATGACCGAGGACGGGGCATTGACCCACGAGACGGGTCGCTTCTTCCGGGTCGTCGGTGCAAGAGATCTGTCGGATCCGAATCAACCCCTGGAACAGCCGCTTATCGAGCAACGTGAAGTCGGAATGCTGTGCCTGTTCGTCACGCAGTTCGACGGTGAGTTCCACGGCCTGATCACCTTCAAATTCGAGCCGGGTACTCCGGACGGTATCGAAGTCGCGCCGACCGTGCAGGCCACCCGCAGCAACTACGAGGCCGCGCACGGCGGAACGCGGGTACCGGCCGCCGAGATCGCGCTGTCGGAGGAGGCGTGCACGCTCGCCGATGCCGTGCAGCGCGAGCAGGAGTCATGGTTTCTCGGAAAGGTCAACCGCAACCGCATCATCCTGCTCGGCATAGCCGAAGCCGTCGAAATCGCGCGGACCGTCCCGGAAAGCCGTTGGGTGCCGATACCGGTGCTGCTGGCGGCGGCACTGGAAAGTCGCCTGCTCAATATGGATCTGCGGTCGGTCCTGTCGATGTGGCCGCTGGAGGCCACCACGTCCCCGGACGCCCTCGGCCCGGTAAGGAGCGGACCGCACCAGACCGGAGAAGATCCGCAACCGGCGGGCTCGCATCCCGAACTCGTGCCGCTGGACCGGCTGTCGCACTGGCAAATGACGGAAAGCATCGAGCACCGACAGCGTCGGTTCTTCTCCGTCGTGGGCTGTCGAGTCGAAGGGCAGGGCCGTGAGGTCGCGTCCTGGGACCAGCCGCTGCTGGCGCCGGCCGGCATGGGTCAGTGCACGCTGCTGATCCGGCCGGGCCCCGACGGACCGGAGTTGCTTGTCGCGGAACGAGTCCGGATCGGATCCGTCCGCGGACCCAGTCTTGAGGCGCGGTTCCAGCGGGGCGACATCGCCGACCACACAACGGAGTCCCGGCGCCGATCGATGGTCGAGGAGTCGTCGGGTCTCGTCCGCTGCCGTGAAGTCCATTCCGCGGTACACACCGAGGAGGGCGGCCGGTTCCGCGGCGCCATCGCCACCTACCAGTTGGGGCTGCTCACCGATGCCGTCGAGGAGCAGCCGGCCGGCCGGTGGACGACGCTGAACGAGGTGGAGGCGCTCGACCAGCGCGGTGACCGGCTCAGCGTCGAACTGCGCACCTGTCTGACGATGATCAAGGGCCTCATCACGATCGGGTCCCTGGAACCATGATCGCGGCGATGGGAAACTCCGAGTACTTGAGCCGACGGACCGCGCCGCTGCTCCGGGAACTCAACCGCACCGACGACCCCCTCCTCGTGGGCACCGACCATCCCCGCGGGACGCGTACCGCCGTACCACCCGAAGGGATCGAGGTCACCGATCGCGACGCGGTGCTGGCCGACCAGAACGTCGACATCGTCTATGTCTCCAGTGCGACCGGCCGTCACTTCGCCGACTGCCGGGCGGCGTTGGCCGCCGGGAAGCACGTGCTGGTGGAGAAGCCGGTCTGTCTGGCGGCCGCGGAGGCCCGTGAGCTGGACACGATGGCTCGTGCCCGCGACCGCACGGTCTTCGAGTGTCTCTCCTACCCGTACCACCCCGCCTGGACCGGCTTCCTCGCACGGGTGCGCGTCGAGGACTGGGCGGGCCCGGTGTCCGTCTCCGCGGTCTTCCGCATACCGGGGCGAGAACCGACGGACTTCCGTCGGCACCCCCGCCACGGAGGGGCGGCCGCGGACCTGGGGACGTATTGCGTCGACGCGCTGGTGAGGCTCGGTGCCGTCGCCGAGGACCTCGACATCGGCGCGGTGCTGCTCGGTGGCTCGGAGAGCGACGGCGGGGCGGTGCTCACGAGCGGGCTGATCGACGGGCGCACCTTCACCCACACCGGATCGTGGGCCATCGGCGACTCCTATGCCAACAGCGTCGTCGTCGCGGACTGGCGTCGGCGTCTGGAACTGCTCCGCGCGTTCTCACCGCCGGTGGACACGCCGGTTCAGGTCGTCGAAAGAAGGCCGGGCGAACTCGAGCCGGCCGTCGTCGCGACCTCCGGGCCGACCAATGCGACACGCGCGTGCCTGACCGCGGGAACAAGGCACCTGCGGGATGCGAGGACGGCGGGCCTGGTGGACTGTCCGGTCATTCTGCGCCGCATCGCCGTGCTGGAAAAAGCAACGGCAATCTCTCCCGCGTAACCCACACCTCTCGACCGTAGATCGACCACGGCCCCGCTGCGGGCCAGAAGGCGGTAGGCAATGGGGGAAATCAACCCTGTCAAAGAACGAGTCGCCGGAATCGTGCTGGTAGGAGGCACCGGGTCACGGCTGTTTCCGACGACCCGTGTTGTCAACAAACATCTGCTTCCGGTTTACGACAAGCCGGCGATCGCATTCTCCATGGATGTGATGGCAGAATGCGGCGTCGATACCCTGGTCCTCGTCTGCAATGCGGAAGACGAAGAGATATATCAGAGCATCCCGGCCTGGCTCGGATACTCCGACATCGAAATCCGGACGGTTGTCCAGGAAGAGCCGAACGGCATCGCCGGCGCCATCGCCTGCGCCCGGGAGCATCTGGAGCCCGAAGGGTACGAGCGCATCGTCGTCGCGCTCGGGGACACGCTCTACGTGTACAGCTCGACCTGGGCCGGAGGCATCCTCAGAGAGACCGAGGCCACCGGGTGCAGCGCTGCGGTCGCCGTCATCGAACACCCCGATCCGAAGGACTTCGGGGTCGTCGAGAGCACCGCGAACGGCACGGTCCTCCGGGTCCGGGAAAAGGCCGATGTGCGTCACAGCAGCCAGGTGTGCACGGGTCTCTATTCTTTCGACGGCTCGATGTGGAAGCGGCTGGAGTCCATTGCTCCGTCCGGCCGCGGTGAATTGGAAATAACGTCTCTGCTCGAGTCGTACATCGATGACGGAGGCCTTGCCGCGGTGGCCGTACCCGAAGAGGCCGGTTGGTTCGACGTGGGCACGCCCGACCGTCTGGTCGACGCCGCGGTCGCCCGCCGCAGCCTGCTCGCCTAATTTCCGCCATACATCAGTGGAGTTGAAGTTGACTATTCAGCAGGGCAGCAACGACATGTCGGCCGACGCGGTCGACGAGATCGTCATCAGGGACGCCACGGAAGCGGACCGCGCCGTCATCCGAGGGCTTCTGCACGGCTCCCTCAGGAGGAACTACGACGGTGACCACGTCGCCCAGGCCGACCGCATCGTCGATGCGCATCTCGGCGGCGGCAAGGATCCCGTGGGCCACTTCTCGAAGACGCAGCATGTGTACGTCGCCGAGGCCGGTGGCGAGGTGGTCGGCGTCATGAACATCGCCGAGAAGCGCCAGGGCACGATGAAGATCAGCCCGCTCATCGTCAACCCCGACTTCCGCGGCTCCAACGGCGCCGGATCCGCGCTGCTCGCGAAGTCCGTCGAGGTGGCGAAGGCCCGCGGGGTCCGGCAGCTCTACGGCACCGTCGCCGAGCCGAGTTCCTGGATCGAGACGTTCTACCTCAACCGCGGCTGGACGTGCGGGTCGCAGTCGAACAGCCAGTACCGCCCCGGCGTCGTCGAGCACGCGATCTACTACAACGTCGACGGCGACGAGTCCGAGCCCGTCGGGGAGCCGCTGAAGTTCGAGGAGTACTCCCCGTCGAAGTACGAGGAACTCGAACGGTTCCTGATCTCCCGCATGGACGTCTTCGTCGACGGCATAGACGAGGACTTCGTCCGCGCCTTGGTGGCGGGGCACGAGCGGCGCGGCTCGGGTGAGGTGGAGTCCAAGTACAAGGAGATCTACCTCGGTTACGACTGCGACGTCCTCAGCTCGGTCGTCGCGTTCGGGCCGAAAAAGGGTGGCGCGGTCAAGCTGATGCCGCTGAGCGCGACATCGCAGCGCGCACTTCAGGAGACCCTCAGGTTCGCGCAGTCCTGGGCGGAGGGGCGGACACACAAGCTGTACACGCACCAGCATGTGGATCCGGCGGTGGTGACAGCGTTCCAGAGCGAGATGTGGACGTTGGAAGGCCTGCTCCCGGAGGCGTATTCCGGGAACAAGGTCGCCGCCCAGTGGGGCTGGCTCCCCGGCGAGACCACTCACCTGGGACGCAACTCCGACCGTTTGAAGGCGTACACCGAGCGCTTCTTGACGTTCGTTCAGCAGCGGGGTTGGGATCAGCTCGAAGAGGCGCGCAGCCTCGCGATGGCGGTCGGCGGTGAGGCCGGCGAGCTGCTGGCCGAGCTCCAGTGGCTCAGCGAGCCCGAGGTCGTCGAACTGCTCGGCAAGGACCGGGAGTTCAAGACCAAGCTGTCGTTCGAGGCGGCGGACATCCTCAACTACCTGATCCGCTTCGCGCGCTACTGCGACTTCGATCTGATCGAGGCGGCGGACAAGAAGCTGGCCGTCAACATCGACCGATTCCCCGTGGAGGAAGTGCACGGGTTGAAGGGGAAGCGGTACAAGGCCGACCGCTGAGCCCGGCAAGGCCGGCCGGTCGGAGAAGGAGTCGAAGCCAGTGAACATTCTCTTCGTATGCAGCGTGTACTACCCGGTGACCGGTGGTGCGCAGGATCCCATCGACCAACTCGGGTCCGAGCTGGTCGCACGCGGACACCACGTGGACGTGCTCACCAGGCATGTTCCCGACACCACACCGAAGGAGGAGGTGCGCAATGGGGTGCACATACACCGGGTCCCCAACGCGGTGCTGCCCTCCGACTTCAGGGCACTGACGGCCGAACTCCGGGAATTCATCCGGAGCGTCCGGAAGCCGGACGTCATCCATGTCGTCGGCCTGCGCCGGCCGCTTCCGATGATCGCGGAGCTGCTGGCCTGTCTGTGGCACGTGCCGGTCATCCAGACCGTCGGCGGCTACGACATCCCTGATGTCGTCGATCCCGATCCGCGGCTCGTCTGGCTGACCGGCCGGGACTTCGTCCTCCCGGCCATGCGGCGGGCGGACCTGCTGAACGCGGCGTCGGACGACCTCGCCCGGCAGACCGAGCTGCTGGTCGGCGAGAGGGCCCCGGTGCCCACCCTCTACGTGGGGATCGACCACGACCTGTTCAGCACCGCTGAGCCCCACGAGAACGCGGCCGCCTGGGGGCCCTACGTGCTGTCGCTGCGGCGCCTCGAGCCCGCCAAGTCCGTGGACAGGGCGATCGAGGCGATCGGTCTCCTGAAGGACGAGATCCCCGAGCTCCAGCTGGTCGTGGCCGGGGACGGCAGCGAGCGGGCCGCCCTTGAGGAGTACGCCGACCGGCTCGGCCTGGCCTCCCGCGTCCACTTCATCGGGGAGGTGCCGATCGAGGAGGCCGCCTCCCTGCTGAAGGGCGCCTTCGCCACCGTCGTGGCCTCGAAGTCGGAGGGCGGCGGCCTGGTGAACGTCGAGGCCCAGGCGGCCGGTTGTCCGGTGATCGCGACTCGGGCGGGGGGCATCGGCGAATACCTGGGAGGCGAGTCGGGCGCGCTGTACGTGGACGCACCGGACGGCGGACTGATCGCGCAGGCACTGCGCACCCTCTGGTGCGACCCGGAGGCCAGGGAGCGGCTCGTCGCGGCCGCACGCCCCCTGTCCGAGCGGCTGTCGACACGCGCGCTGGCCGCGGAGTACACGGCGGTCTACGCGGAACTGGCCAAGGCCCACCGGGCACGGGACTTCGTCCCCTGGGACACGATCACCGCAGCTCTGTGGGAGGACCTCGCGGTCCCCGCGGGACACGATCCCACCCTGGACGCCCCGTGGCGAGCGCCGCAGGCGGTCGAGGACCTGGTGCTGTCGACGGCGAATGAGGAGTTCCGCGCGCTCGGGCACGGTGCGGATGCCTTCTATTACCTGGCCTGGTCCAGCGGCGTGCCGGTCGGGCAGCTGCGAAAGGTGTGCGAGTTCGTGCTGCGGGCCACCGAAGGGCTGCCGAAGGACGCCGTCGCCGCCGGCCTGGAGCACGCCGCGGACTGGGGGCGCTTCGACACCGAGAGCTGCCTCGGATACATCCGGAATTAGGAGACGTATGTCGAAGGGTTCCACACCGCAGGCCAGCTCGGTGACGTCGAAGCGGTTCTACGACGCCTATGCACGCGGCTATGCCACGTACCTGGAGCGTCATACCCGGTATTTCCGCGCCGTGGAGAAAGAGATCGCCGCAGCGGCCGGGAACCGGCAGGGCCTCGCGTTGCTCGACGTGGGCACCGGTACCGGCGAACGCCTGCAACGCGTGGTCTCGGAGATCCGCCCCGATCACGTCGCCGCCATCGACGAGAGTCCCGAAATGGCCGCCCTCGCCCAGAGCAACTGTCCCGGCGCCCAGGTGCTGGCGATACCGCTCGCGGCGCCGGAGCTGCCGGCCGCTCTTTCGGTGCGGTTCGACCTGGTGACCTGTCTGTCGAACGTCCTGGGCCACATCCCGCGGACGCAACTGGTGCCGGGGCTGCGGCAGATCAGAGACCTGCTGAAGCCCGGTGGTGCGTTC
The DNA here is from genome assembly GCF_045690365.1 of Streptomyces sirii. Lineage (NCBI taxonomy): Bacteria > Bacillati > Actinomycetota > Actinomycetes > Kitasatosporales > Streptomycetaceae > Streptomyces > Streptomyces sirii. Next base: position 7,835,068 of record NZ_CP147982.1, read on the forward strand.
GTGTTCGACGTCAACAACCGGTACAACGCCGTGACGTACGGTCGGCTCAGCGTGATCCGCAATGTGGCGCGGGACCGTGTGCGGCCCGGTGGTGGCGATTTCACGGCGTCCTATCGGGATGGCGACGCGGTATTTCACACCCCGGTTCATTTGTTCAGTCCGTCCGAAGTGGCCCGACTGCTCCGGGAGTCCGGGTTCAAGGTGGCGAGCCTCGGCTTCCGGGACTACGTCACGGGTCAAGAACGCGGCCGATTCGGCGGGAGCATCGTAGTGAAGGCGGTCAGCGCATGAGCGGTTCCCTCGTCCACGGTCCGAAGGTGTTCCTTGCGGCGCCTTTCGGAAACCATGTACGCGACAATGTATTCCTGCCGGAGAAGAAGGCTGAAATCCTCAGCTATCACACACGGCTCTCCGAACTGGGTGCCTCGGTCTTCAGCTCCCATATGAACGAGGAGTGGGGCGCCGCGGGCCTGCCGCCGGAGGACTGCATGCGGGACGACCTCCGTGCCCTCCACGCGTCGGACAGCCTGTGCGCACTCGTCGGTGACGAGCCCTCGGCCGGCGTCGCCTTCGAACTCGGTTACGCGGCCTCGGTCCGTCGGCCCACGGTCCTGGTCACCTCGTCCTTCCATTCGCTCTCCTCCATGATCCGCGGCATGGGAACCCTGCTCGAACTGGAGGTCGTCGAGGGAGACCTGGGCAGCCGGGCGGTCGTCGAGAAGGCCTGTTCCGTGGCGTTCGACCTCGGCTCGAAGTACCGGCGGTCGGACCGGTTCTGGGAGGACCCGGACGTCGAGCGGGCACTGAAGTTCCGCTCGCTGGGAGGAACGCGGTGAACGCACCGACCAGGGCCCCCGGCGGGGTGCGGATCGGCATCCTCGGCGTGAACTTCGGCTGGGGGCCGCACGCCGCGCTGGAGACCGTCATCAGCGAGATCCGGCGGACGGTGCCGGGAGACTGCCGAGTCGTCGCCTTCGGGAGCGAGTACGGGCGGTCCCTCATGGAGAGCGTCGTCGACGAGTGGTGCGAGTTCGACGGTTCGGACTACGACGCGCTGACGCGGGAGGCCGCCGCGAGGAGGCTCGACGTGGCACTCGTGACGCTGGAGGGGTTCGCCGCCCGCGCCTTCGAGGCAGCGGGTGTGCGCACCGTCTTCGTCGACCTCATGCCGTTCCTGTGGCACGGCGCGGACCTCGCCGTGCCGCCGCTGGAGGTGAGCCACTACCTCGCCCTCAGACTGCCCGGGCTGTCCCAGGAGACCCTCGGCTGGATGCGGGACATCCGCAACCTGCGGTGGATCGGCGCGGTGGTCCCGTGGCAGTCGCAGGAGGCGACGCGGCACTCGTACGGCTACGCCGACGGCAACCGGCGAGCGATCGTCACGCTCGGCGGGATGCTCGGCCTGACCACACGGGACACCACGACCTACCCGTCCCTGGTGCTCCCGGGGGCCATCGAGGCCCTGATCGCCACCGGATTCGACAGCATCCTCATCGCCGGCAACACCCCCCGGGCGGATCTGGACGCCATCGTCTCGCCGTACCGAGGGCGGGCGGAGTTCCGTTTCGGTCCGCTGACCCGCGACGAGTACCGCACGCGCATCGCGGAGAGCGCACTGTGCCTGAGTCAGCCGGGACTGATGAGTCTCCTGGAGGCGAGCTCCTGCGGGACGCCGCTGATCCGCCTGCCACCGCAGAACGTCTCCGGGTTCCAGCAGGCGGAGATCCACCGGATCGCGACCGGGGCCCACACCGGAGTGACGTGGCCCACCGACGTCGTGGACGAAGCGGTGGTCACGCGGAAGGCCGCGGAGACCGAGGCTGCCGGCAACGACTATGTCTACGGGGCGATCGCGGACGGTCTCCGCCGGCGCCTCGACACCACGCGCCGGTCCGTCCGGGCGCATCTGGAGCAGTTGATCCCGGAGTGCCTGGCGCTTCCCGCCGACACCTGGACCGGCCTGGTGGAGAAGGTGGGGACGGACGGCGCGAAGGTGGCCGCGGAGGTCGTGCTCGACACGGCCCGTACGGCCGCCGGAAATTGACGGGGCGTCGGGATGTCAAGGACCGTGATCGTCTTCGGCGCCAAGGGGTTCATCGGAAGGTGCGTGACCGCGGCGCTCACCGCGGACGGGTGGTGCTGCATAGGGGTGGACCGGCACGGGCGGGCGACCGGCGGTGCCGGGGACGTCGGCGGCCCCTACTACTCGGGGAACGACTGGTCGTCCGCCGCGCTGTCCCGCTTCCTGCGGGCCTGCGGTCCCGCCGTGATCGTCAACGCCGTGGGTGCCTCCTGGTCCACCGATCCCTCGGTGGTACGTCGGGACAACGTCGTGTGGCCGTGCCGCCTCGCGGAAGCGTGCGAACTGTCCGGGACGACGGAGTCGATCCTGCACCTCGGGTCGTCGCACGAATACCGGGACACCGCTCCGGGTGTCCCGGTGAGCGAGGCGAGCGTCCTGGCGCCCGTGACGGAGTACGGGAAGTCCAAGGTCAGGGGCGCCTCCTACCTGGTGCGCGCGGCCCACCGGATGAACAGGCCGGTGACGCTGATCCGCGCCTTCAACGTGATCGGACCGGGGCACGGCACGCAGGGGGTCTGGGCCGCCGCCGCCGGGCTGTACCGGGCCGCGGTGGAGGCGGGCTCGGACCAGGTGGTGGCCAACGTTCCGCTGCCGGAGACGGCGCGGGATCTGATCGACGTCCGGGACGTGGCCGGTCTGGTGAGCCTGGCCGCTCGCCGTCCGGGACCGGCGGTGGCCGCCTACAACGCGGCATCGGGGACCGCGACGAGCATCGGACGGCTCTTCGAGGCCTTCGCCGAGCAGACCGGGATTCCCTGTCGGCTCGCGCGGAGTCCCGACGGTCTGCGCACGGGATCGACGTGGCAGTGCGCCGATGTCTCACGTGCGGCAACACATCTCGGCTGGATGCGGCGGTTCACCCTGACCGACTCCATAAGCGCGGCCCTCGCGCTCGACGCGGCGACGCCGGCCGCGCTCGGCTGATCAGGCCCGTACCAGGGCAATTCCATGGAACCGGGGAGATCCATGCACAGCAATACCTCCATTCTGGCCGCACACCTTGCGGACCGGGGCGGCTGGAGCGATACGGCCGCCGTCATAGACGAACAGACGGGTGACATCCATCGGCACGGGGACGTGCACGCTCGTGCCCGGAGTCTCGCCGGCGAATTTCTCGACCGTGGGATCGGTGCAGGTGATCACGTCGGGTTCCTGGTGGGCGACCGGCCCGCATGGATGCCCGCCTTCCTCGCCCTGCATGCCATCGGTGCCGTTCCGCTGGTCGTGAATCCGGACCTGGGCGAGCGCGTGCAGTCGAGGATGCTGGGAATTCTGCCCACCAAGTTCGTGCTCTCGTATCGAGAGCACGGGCTGCACATCGAGCGCCGCAGCCCGCGACTCCCGGTCGGTCCGGACGATGACGGGGACGGGTCGGCGGCTTCGCGCTACTACCTGTACAGCTCGGGCACGACCGGGATTCCCAAGGCCGTGGCACATACGAGTGCCGACCTGCCCTTCTTCCACGCTGCGGTCGGCGGCGCGCACGGCTTGGACATTCGGGCGACCGACACCATCGTCTCGCTCTCGCAATACTATTTCACCTACGGGTTCAACAACCAGTTCGTCTACCCGCTGTTCAGTGGCGCCTCGGTCGTGCTGAGCCGGCAGCGCAGGAACGAAGAGAAATTCGTCGACGCCTTGCATCGGCATGGCGCCACCCTGGCGTTCTCCGTTCCGTCGGCGCTCGCCAAGCTCGCCGACCACATCGAGAGTGCGGCCGTCGAACGTCCGGCGGGGTTGCGGGCGATCGTCTCCGCGGGCGAACCCCTTCCCGACGCCGTCGCCGCTCGCCTGGAGGACCGCTGGCAGGTCCGGGTTCTGAATCAGATCGGCTCCACGGAAGTGGGCAACGCCTTCTGCGCGAACGGAGTGACGCGCCGGGCCGCGGGCACCGCCGGTTTCGTCTGCCCCGGCTACGACGTGGAACTGCGCAGCGACCCCGATCTCCCGCTTCCGGCGGCCGGATCGGAACACAAGCTCGGCGAGGTGTGGGTGTCGGGGCCGACGATCCCGCGCCATGCGGTGACCGCGGACGGGACGAAAGAGCTGCTGGTCGACGGCTGGCTGGAGACGAAGGACTACGGGTACTGGGCCGACAACGGCGGACTCGTGGTCGTCGGCCGCACCGACGACTTCCTGCACGCCGGCGGCATCTCCATGTCGGCGGTGGAGATCGAAGCGGCCATCAGGAGCTGTGCGGGCGTCGAGGACTGCGCCGTATTCGCACCCCTGGTCGACGGTGTTTCCACGCTCTGTGCGCTCGTGGTCCTCGCTCCGTCGGCCGGCGATCCGGACGAATCCTTCGACGCGCTCCGGACGCACCTTCGCCGGCAGCTGGAACCTTTTCGAGTCCCGAAGCGATGGGAGCCGGTGGCGGAGATCCCGCGAACCGGCAGCGGCAAGATCATGAGGCACCAGCTGAGTTCTGTGCTCGGCGGCGAAAAACCTGGAATGGTTCGATGACCCGTATCCTTCTCGTCGATAACTACGATTCCTTCACCTACAACATCTGGATGTATCTGAGCGAGCTCCCGGATGTCGAATGCGTGGTCGTCAAGAACGACGACCCGATATCGTCGATATCCCTGGAGGAGTTCGACGGCATAGTGATCTCGCCGGGGCCGGGCAGCCCCGATGTACCCGCCGATGTGGGAATCTCCCGCACGCTCGTGACATCGGTGGACCTGCCGATCCTCGGTGTCTGCCTGGGACATCAGCTCATCGGCAGTGTCCACGGGGCGAAGGTCGGGCCGGCACCGAAGATCATGCACGGGAGGACGTCCCGGATCCGCCACAGCGGTGACCGTCTGTTCCGCGGTATGGCCGAGGAGTTCACCGCGGTCCGGTACCACTCCCTGGCCCTGTCGGGCATCGAGGAGCCGCTGCAGGTCATCGCCGAGGACGAGGACGGTGTCGCCATGGCGATCCGTCACCGCGACCTGCCGGTATGGGGTGTTCAGTTCCATCCGGAGTCGATTCTCAGCGACGACGGAAGGGCTCTCCTGCGCAACTTCGCCGAGATCGTGGCGGAGAGCAGGAGCACCTCGCGCGACCGCGACCTCCGCGACGGTGCGATCGACTGCACGTGGGTGTGCGTGGACGGAGAGGTCGACTGCCGGGCGCTGTACGAAGCGTTCTGCGGCGCGTCGACGGAGAGCTTCTGGCTCGACAGTTCCGCCACCGGCCAGGCGCGGTTCTCCATCATCGGCGGGCTGCCGGACGCCCGGTCGACGACGGCGAGTTACCGCGTGGCCGATGGACGTACCACGGTGACGGAGCCCGACGGTTCGGTGCGGTACGTCGACGCCGACATCTTCACCTTCCTCAAGGGCCGGCAGCGCATCGTCACCGTGGACGGGGAAGAGCTGCTGCCCTTCGAGTTCCGCCCCGGCTTCGTCGGCTATTTCGGATATGAGCTGCGAGCGGACACCGAGAAGATGGCCGTTTCCCGGCATTCGCGGCTGCCCGACGCCCGCTTCCTGCTCACCGATCGCTATGTGGTCGTCGACCATCGCGAGAACAGGGTCTATCTGCTGTTCGCGTCCGGCCCCGGTCTCGGGGAACGCGCCGATGCGCAGGCGTGGTTCGAGGCCGCGTTCCGCACGGTGGCACATGCGAGGGTGGCGCCTCCTCGCGACCGGGAACCGACGCCCCGCGCGAAGCCGGGCGAGGTCGTCTTCCGGGACAGCAAAGAGGAGTACCTGGCGAAGATCCTCAAGTGCCAGGACTATCTCAGCGTCGGCGAATCCTATGAACTCTGCCTCACCAACTCCGCCTCGATAGCCGGTGAGTTCGATGCCGTCGAGACCTACACCCGGCTGCGCGCCGCCAGCCCGGTTCCCTACGGAGCGCTCCTGCGGACACCCGAATTCTCCGTGCTGTCCGCCTCGCCCGAGAGGTTTATGACCATCGACGGCGACCGGTTCGTGCGGGTGAGTCCCATCAAGGGCACGCGCCGGCGTGGCGCCACCGAGAACGAGGACGCGGCGCTGAAGCAGGAGCTCGCGAGCGACGAGAAGGAGCTCGCCGAGAATCTCATGATCGTCGACCTGATGCGCAATGATCTCAGCCGCGTCTCCGAGGTCGGATCCGTGCGTCCCGTCGAGTTGTTCGGGGTCCACACCTTCGCATCGGTCCACCAGATGGTGAGCACCATCGAGTCGAAGCTCCGGAAGGACGTCGCGGCGGTCGACTGCATCCGCAGGGCGTTTCCGCCCGGCTCGATGACCGGTGCGCCGAAGCTGCGCAGCATGGAGATCCTGGCCGCACTGGAAGAGGAGCCGAGAGGCATCTACTCCGGCGTGCTCGGATGGGTGTCGCTCGACGGGCGCGCCGACCTGAGCGTGGTGATCAGGACCCTCGTCCTGGAGAAGGACTCCGCGTCGTTCGGAGTCGGGGGCGCCATCACCTTGCTGTCGGACCCGGAAGCGGAGTACGCCGAAACGCTGGTGAAGGCGAACGCCCCGAAATCCGCTTTCGGGGACCTCGATTGATCGAGCACGTCCGAGACAGCACAGCTGAACAATCAGGAGGCACTGTGTCCGCCGGCAGCGACAAAGAAGAAATTCTGGAGCTCACCCGCACATACCATCAATCCGGTGCCGCGGAGGATTTCGTTCCCGGTGTCACGCCCATCTGGCCTTCCGGCGCGGCCCTCGACGAGGACGACCGCGTCGCCCTGGTGGCCGCGGCGCTGGACATGCGCATCGCCGCCGGTGTCACCGCGAGGAAGTTCGAGCGGGGCCTGGCGCAGTACTTCGGACTGCGGAAGGCGCATCTGACGAACTCGGGATCTTCCGCCAACCTCCTGGCCGTGTCGGCGCTGTCCTCACGGCAGCTCGGCGAGCGGCGGCTGCGCCCCGGGGACGAGGTCATCACGGTGGCCGCGGGATTTCCGACCACGGTGAACCCGATCGTGCAAAACGGCCTGGTCCCGGTGTTCGTCGACGTCGAACTCGGCACGTACAACACCACGGTCGAGCGGGTGGCGGCGGCCGTCTCGCCCCGTACCCGGGCGATCGCGATGGCCCATACGCTGGGCAATCCGTACCAGGTCGCGGAGGTGGCCGCACTCGCCGAGGAGCACGACCTCTACCTGATCGAGGACAACTGCGACGCCGTCGGCTCGACGTATCAGGGCCGGTTCACCGGTACCTTCGGCCACTTCGCCACGGTCAGCTTCTACCCCGCCCACCACATCACCACGGGGGAGGGCGGCTGTGTGCTCACCAACGATCTCAAACTGGCACGGCTCGTGGAGCAGCTGCGCGACTGGGGTCGGGACTGCTGGTGCGAGCCCGGCCAGGACAACACCTGTTTCAAGCGATTCGACTACCAGCTCGGAACCCTCCCGCACGGCTACGACCACAAATACATTTTCTCCGAAATCGGCTACAACCTGAAGACGACCGATCTGCAGGCCGCGCTCGGCCTCAGCCAGCTCGGCAAGTTGTCGGAATTCGGAGAGGTCCGGCGCCGCAATTGGAGTCACCTGCGAAAGGCGCTGGACGGGCTGCCCGGCCTGCTGCTGCCCGAGGCGACCCCGGGAAGCGATCCCAGCTGGTTCGGTTTCGTGCTGACCGTGCTGCCGGACGCGCCGTTCAGCAGGCAGGAGTTGGTGGCCTTCCTGGAGGAGCGGCACATCGGGACCCGGCGGCTGTTCGGTGGCAACCTCACCCGTCATCCCGCGTACATCGGGCGTGACTATCGGATCTCCGGTGAGCTGACCAACACCGACGTCATTACCGAGCACACCTTCTGGGTGGGGGTCTATCCCGGTCTGAGTATCGAGAAGATCGATTATGTGGCGGAGAGCATCACCGAGTTCGTGCGGGGTCGCAGCGGCGAGGTGGCGTGAAACCCAAGCATCTACTATCACACCCGTGATAAGATCACGTCCGTGGGATATATCGACGTCAACTCTGTTTCTTACGGACTGCCGGACGGCCGGGTGCTGCTGGATGAGATCTCGTTGCGGGTCGGTGAGGGGGCGAAAGCCGCGCTGATCGGCGCCAACGGGTCCGGCAAGACCACGCTGCTGCGGATGATCGCCGGCGATCTGGCACCTCACGGCGGAGCGGTGAACCGGAGCGGAAGCCTCGGTGTCATGCGACAGTTCACCGCCCGCAAGGGTGACCAAGTGCGCGATCTGCTCTTATCGGTGGCGGACCCGCGCATCCGGCGCGCGGCGGCGACCGTGGACAAGGCGGAAGCGGCCATGCAGGCGAGCGGGGACACCGCGGCGCAGATGGCGTACGCGAACGCGTTGGCCGAATGGGGCGATGCCGGCGGCTACGACGCCGAGGTGCTGTGGGACGTGTGCACCACGGAGGCCCTCGGCATGCCCTTCGACCGGTGCCAACGGCGTGCCGTGGACACGCTGTCGGGCGGCGAGCAGAAGCGGCTGGTGCTCGAGGCGTTGCTGCGCGGCACCGACCAGGTGCTCCTGCTCGACGAGCCGGACAACTTCCTCGACGTTCCCGGCAAGCGATGGCTCGAGAACCGTCTGCTCGACACTCCGAAGACCGTTCTCTACATCAGTCACGACCGCGAGCTGCTCGCCCGCACGGCGCAGAGCATCGTCACGATCGAGCTCGGTGCGGCGGGCAACACCGCCTGGGTGCACCCCGGCGGTTTCGACACCTACCACCAGGCCCGCGTCGAGCGGTTCGAGCGCTTCGACGAGCTGCGCAACCGCTGGGACGAAGAGCGCGCCAAGCTGAAGGCCCTGTTGCAGATGTACAAGCAGAAGGCCTCCTACAACTCGGACATGGCCTCGCGGTACCGCGCCGCCCAGACCCGGCTCGACCGGTTCGAGAAGGCCGGGCCGCCCCCCGCGCAGCCACGCGAGCAGCATCTGTCGATGCGGCTGCGCGGCGGGCGTACCGGCAAGCGGGCCGTGGTCTGCGAAGGTCTCGAACTCACCGGCCTGATGAAGCCGTTCGACCTTGAGGTCTGGTTCGACGACCGGGTCGCCGTGCTCGGTTCCAATGGCTCGGGCAAGTCGCACTTCCTGCGGCTGCTCGCCGCCGGCGGCAGCGCCCCCGAGCCCGAACACGAGCCGGTGGGTGACCTGCCGGTCGAGCCCGTGTCGCACACGGGGGTGGGGCGTCTGGGCGCGAGGGTGCGCCCGGGGTGGTTCGCGCAGGTGCACGGGCGGCCCGACCTCGCCGGCCGCACGCTCGTGTCGATCCTGCACCGCGGCGACGAGCGCCGGGAGGGGCTGCCGCGCGAGGAGGCCTCCCGGGTGCTGGCTCGCTACGAGTTGGCGGGCGCGGCGGAGCAGACCTTCGACTCCCTGTCCGGGGGGCAGCAGGCGCGATTCCAGATCCTCCTGCTCGAACTCGGCGGCACGACACTGCTGTTGCTCGACGAGCCCACCGACAACCTCGACCTGGTCTCCGCCGAGGCGCTGCAGCATGCCCTCCGCGGCTTCGAAGGGACCGTGCTCGCGGTCACCCACGACCGCTGGTTCGCCCGGGACTTCGACCGGTTCCTGGTCTTCGGTTCCGACGGCACCGTCTACGAGTCGCCCGAGCCGGTGTGGGACGAGAAGCGCGTGGCCCGGCGCCGGGGGTGAGCGCCTGTCCGGCGGCGTCCGCCCGCTCCCCTGGTGAGGCCGGCGGGGACAGCGGGCGGCAACTCCCGTACAGTACCCAGTTGTTCGACCGGTGGCCGGTCCTGGTCGGTCCGCCGGTCGCGTGGCTCGACCACTCGGGCCGTAGGTCGCTCCTGCCCGCTCCCGAGGTCTCGACGAACTCCCGATCGGGTGGGGAAACGGACCTCGCTCGGGGCGAGCTCGAGCTCTGCCCGCAGTTCCTGTCATCCCGTATCGAGTTCTGTGATTCCGTATCAGAGCTCAGGTGGGGCCCGATCAGGGGTTATACGCTGCCTGCCGAATTGGCGGCACGTATCTGCTCCCCGTCGTTGTCACACCTGTGATACTGTTTGGAAATGCCATCTCGGATTGACCTCGAACAGCGTCGCAAGGATGTTATCGAGGCGGCTTTTCGCCTCTTGGTCACCGAAGGCCTGAGCGGCTTGTCGCTGCGGAAGGTCGCCGCCGAATCCGGGTTGAACATCGGTTCGGTGCGCCACTACTTCGACGATCACCGCAATCTTCTCGTGGCGGCCGTGACCGAGGTCGGCAATCGCATGGGGAAAAGGCTCACCCGCTATCCGACAGACGCATTGGTCGGACTCGCGGGCGAACCCGCCGTGGATGCCCTGCAGTCGCGGCTGGAGGAGCTGCTGCCGATCGATGAGGAGCGCCGCGTCGAGTCGATCGTGCTGACGGAATTCATCGTCGCCGCTCGGGTGAATCCGATTTTTCGCCCGGTGACCGAGCAGATGGCCGCCGACATGCGCCAGGTCATCACGGATGCCCTGCACGTTCTCGACGTGCCCGATCCGGCTGAGGAAGCCGAACGACTCATCGCGGTCCTGGGTGGTCTGGTCCTGGATTCGGTGACCCCGCACGGATCGCTCAGCGTCGAACGCCTACGCGCGACGCTGCGGGCGCACCTGCGATCGGTCCTGGTGGCCGCCCCCGGTGCCGACGCCGCACCGACCGACGACTGACCTGATATCTGCGCATCAGGCACGGTCGAAGTCTTTAAGGAGATCAGTTGTGCCCGCGTGGCTGTTTGCGCTGCTCGCTGCGGCTTTTGTCCTGTATACCGACGATTATGTGATCGCCGGAGTCCTTCCGGAGATCGCGCGAGACCTGGACGTCAGTGAGGCGCACGCCGGCCAACTGGTGACCGTCTTCTCCCTCACCGTCGCCGTGGCCGCGCCGATCGCCGGAGTCACTCTGGCACGGGTGTCCCGCCGGTACCTGTTCACCGCCGCGTTCGTCGTCTTCATCGCGGCGAACCTGGTGGCGGCCACGACGACCGGCTTCGGGCTTCTGGTGGCCCTGCGGATCGTGGCCGCGCTCGCGGCGGCGGCCTCGACTCCGGCGGTGTTCGCCTTCGCCGCCGAGCGCGCTCCGGAAGGCCACATCGGACGGTATGTCGCCGTCGTGGCCCTCGGCGTCACCGGCTCGATCGCGGCCGGAGTTCCGATCGGCACCTGGATCGGCGGCCACTACGGCTGGCGGGCAACCTTCGTCTCCATGGCGGTGAGCGGGGTGTTGGCACTGGCCTTCCTGCTCGCGACCCTGCCGCGCGAGGGCGACAAGGCCGGCGAAGTGCCGGGTATCCGGGAGCAATTGCGCGCCCTCGCCAGTGCGCCGGTATCGCTCGGGCTGCTGGCGAACTGCGCGCTCATGACCGGTTCGATGATGATGCTCACGTATATGGCGCCCTATCTCGCCGCGGTGAGCGAGGCCAGCGTGGATCAGCGGGCACTCGCGTTCAGCCTGTCGGGGTTCGCCGGCATCGTCTGTATCTGGGCCGGCGGGAAGGCCACCGACCGATGGGGCCCGGACCGCGCCCTGGTCACCGGAATCGGCATCTTCACCGGAATCATGGCGGTCCTCGGGCTGATCTGGCTCGTTCGTCCCGTGCCCTTCTCCGTCCTCGTCGTGGTGGGCACGATCTGGGGCGGCATGGCCTTCTGGAATTCCCCGGCCATTCAGGCACGCCTGTATCTGCTCGCCGGACCGGTCGCCGCTCAGGCATTGGCGCTCAACACGTCGAGCACCTATCTCGGAGTCTCGCTGGGCGGGGCCATCGGCGGCCTGACCCTCGGCAGCCTGGGTGCCGGACTGCTGCCGGCGGTCGCGGCCGTACTCGGACTGAGCGCACTGGCGTTGCTGGGCCTCGCCATCGGAGCCTCGAAGAAGACGGCGATCGGCGCGGAAGCGGTGGCCGAGCACTGAATCCCCGCAGGGCCGAATGTTCCCGCAAGAGCGAAGGATGGAGTTGCCATGACGAAGTTCATCTTGTTCGGACCCGCCGACGCAGCGGTGGATTTCCGCGGCTACGAACCGATGCTGCGGAGCTCGACGGTCGCGCAGTCGGTCTATCGCGAGTTCGCCGAAGCGGTCGACGTTCCGGTGGACCGCCTGATCGACGGAGAGGCGTCGCACGTCCATCCGGTGCTGCTGCGCTGGATCCGGCAGATGGCCGCCATGCTCGGCGTGGGGCGGATCCTGGAGCAGCAGCACGGTGCGGCTTCCGGGTACGGCGGAATCTCGTTAGGTGAGCTCGCCGCCCTGCGCGCCTCCGGAGCGGCCTCGACCGAAATGGTGGTCCGCTTCCTTCGGGAGAGGCACCTTCAGGACACCGGCCGGGACGAGGCCATAGGTTTTGCGTTCGTGCCCGCGCCGGTCGACTGGCGCTATTACGAGCAGCCGGAGCGGATGACGGTCTCCTGCGACTTCGGTTCGGTCCTCGGCGGTGCCGGCCGCATGATCATGGTGTCCGGCCTGCGTTCGGCGCTCGAATCGGCGCGTAGCGACGGCCCCGCGGATCTGCAGGTCGTGGAGCGGTCCCTCGCCCATCAGGCCTATCACTCGCCCTTCCGCGAGCCCAGTCGTCAGCGGCTTGAATCGCTGCTGAAGGAGAACGCGCTCGGCCACCCGGAAGCTCCGGTGGTCACTGCGGTTCCGGGCATGTACACACTGTCCTCCGCCGCGGAGGCGGCGAAGGCCCTCGTGGCGAGTGAAACCCAATCCCTCGATGTTCCGGGCCTGGTGGCGGCGCTACGGCAGTTCGCACCCGACAAGGTGTATGTGGTCAGTTCCTTCCTGCGCCAATTGGAGATTGATTTCCATGCGGCGACCGAATATGTTGACGATTCCTGGCTGAAGCGGAACTTCGGCTAGTTCCACCGGTGTGAACAGCCGCACCCCGGACTGTGGTGATCTGCGGCAATCGCCGGTACAGCCCGTAACGGGCTCCGCTCGGAACCTCTTTGTGGCCGAGATGATCCCAGTAATGGATTCCAGGCCTTATTCGGCGCGACCTGCACCGCGCGATCGCACTTAAGGAATCTCCTGTGCTTGAATCTGGGCAAATACCAAACCCTACGACCAGGTCCATCGCCGCGCTGGGCTGGGATGCGCTGACGAGAAACGATCCGGATCTCGGGGCGCTCCTCGATGCCGAGGCGCGTTACCAGACCGCGAGCCTGTCGATGGTCGCCTCGGCCAGCGTGGCTCCGCCATCCGTGCTCTGCGCGAATGGCACGGTCCTGTCGAACGTCACCGCCGAGGGCTATCCGGGCGCGCGCTACCATCCGGGCGCCGCGCACTTCGACGAAATCGAGACGCTGGCCGTCGAACGTGCCAAGCGCGTCTTCGGCGCCCAGTTCGCGAACGTCCAGCCGCACTCCTGCTCATCGGCCAACCTGGCGGTCATGGGGGCGCTGTTGCCCCGTGGCGGCAGAATTCTCGCGCTGGATCTCGATTCCGGCGGACATCTGACGCACGGCGCCGGCGCGTCGGTCAGCGGCAAGTACTACGACGTGGCCCACTACGGCGTCGCACGCGACGGGAACCTCGACTACGGCACGATCCTCGACCGCGCGCTCGCACACCGCCCGGACGTCATCATCGCGGGAGCGAGCGCCTACCCGCGGTGGCTGGACTTCCCCCGGTTCAGGGCCATTGCGGATCGTGTCGGTGCCTATCTGCTCGCCGACATCTCCCATATCGCCGGCCTGGTCGCCGCGGGGCTGCATCCGAGTCCGATCGACTACGCCCACATCACAACGACCAGTACCTACAAGCAACTTGCGGGCCCCAGAGGCGGCCTGATCCTGCTCGGCAAGGACCATCGCCGGACCGCGCCGGACGGACGCACCGAGCTGTGGAAGCAGATGCAGCGCGCGGTGTTCCCCGGGTTCCAGGGCACGCCGGACCCGTCCTCGATCGCGGCCAAGGCGCGCGCCCTGGCCATCGCGTCGAGCGGCGCCTTCCAGTCCACGATGAAACGCGTCGTGGACAACGCGAAGGCGCTGTCGGACGAACTCGTGACCCTCGGGTACGACGTCCTGACCGGCGGCACGGACAACCACATGGTTCTGGTCGACGTCCGGGCCGCCGGGCTCACCGGCATCGTGGCGGAACGGGCACTCGAGCAATGCGGAATCCTGGTCAACAGAAACAAGATCCCTGGAGATCCGCATCCGCCCACGGTGGGAGGCGGCCTGCGCTTCGGCACCAATATCCTCGCGCAGCGTGGAATGGGACCCTTCGAGGTTCGTGCCTGCGCGGGAATCGTCCATGACGTGCTCTCCGGAATCAGAGTCCGGGATGCCGGTCATTACGAACTGGACGGCGCACTGCGTGATGCGGCGCGCGACCGTGTGAACGCCCTCTGCGCGCGCTTCCCGCTGCGGTTCGATGACGAGTAGACGGCCCGGCCCGATCGGAAGGTTGCACAGGGCATGACTTTCGCCGATTCCACATCTCAGTCGGTCTCCCACTCCTTTCCTTCGGGGCCGGGATGCCGTTCGACACAGAACCGGGGACGGCCGGGCGAGCGCCTGGCGCGATCCCTTGATGTCGTGTTGCCGCCGGAGGGCGGGGAGCTTTCCCGCGCCTCGGTCCTGACGGTGGCGATGGCCGCTCTTGTCCATCGGTACACCGCCCTCGACCGGGTCTCCATCGACGTACTCGACGGCCGGGACACTCTCTCCGTCGCCCTCGCCGAGGAGTCGAGCACCATCGATCTCGTAGCAGGGCTGAGTACCGCACCGCGATCGGATCGCGAACCCGGCCCCTTCGCCCTCTCGTTCACCGGCGATTCCGGCAGTGCGGACACCTCGGCCGCACGTGAGCTGGTCCTCCACGCGGACCCGGAGGGGGCGAGGGTGACGCTCAGTTTCGATGCCGCCGAATTCGACGACGCCTACGCCGACCGGGTCGCCGGCCACTACAAGGCCCTCCTGGACCACATGGTGCGCACCCCGCACGCTCCCGTCGCACGGCTGAACATCCTGACGGCCCGGGAAACCGACACCATGCTCCGCGCATGGAACGACACGGACACGCGTCTCACCGAGGACATCTGCCTCCACCAGGCGTTCGAGGCCCGGGCCGCGGAGGCTCCCGATGCGGTGGCAGCCGTCTTCGGAGCCGAATCGTGGTCGTTCGGCACGGTGAACCGACGGGCCAACGAAATGGCCCACCGACTGATCGAACTCGGAGTCGGACCGGATGTCAGGGTGGGGATCCACCTCGAAAAGACCCCTGATCTCCTGATAGCGATCCTGGGCGTACTGAAGGCCGGAGGGGCGTATGTACCCCTGGATCCGCGATACCCGCGGGACCGCCTCGAGACGATGGTCCGCGGCACCGGCTGCGCGGTGATGATCAGCAGCCGGGAACTCGACCGGACCCTTTCCGCACGGGTGCGCCACCAGCTGTTGGTCGACGAACCCGAAAGCCGGCCCGACGCGCCCGCTGAGAATCCCGTCACCGAGGTACGCCCGGACAGCCTCTGCTACGTCATCCACACATCGGGTTCCACCGGAACGCCCAAGCCGATCGCCTTGTGCCACCGCGGCGTGCTCAACAATCTCGCGGATCTCAACACGAGATACGGGGTGGGACCCGACGACGCGGTTCTCGCGCTGTCCTCGCCGAGTTTCGACATGTCGGTGTACGAGTTCCTCGGTATCACCATCGCCGGCGGCACGGTCGTCATCCCGGACGCGGAGGCCGGATACCACCCGGCTTCGTGGTGGGAGCTCGTCGACCGGTACCACGTCACGGTGTGGAACACGGCGCCGCCGCTGATCGAGCTGTTCCTGGACTTCGTCGAGACCGGCGGCGACCCTCGTCCGCTTCCGCTGAAACTCTGCATGACCGGCGGGGACTGGGTGCCGGCGACGATGCCGGCACGCTTTCGGAAGGTCGCTCCCCGCCTCAGGTTCGTGGCGCTGGGCGGTGCGACGGAAGCCTCCATCCACTCGACCGCCTACGAGTGGGACGCGTCCGAGGAGTGGAGCGGCGGCCACCTCCCTTACGGCCGGCCCCTGGCCAACCAGCGGACGTACCTCCTCGACGAGCGGATGATGCCGGTGCCGGTCGGTGTCCCCGGAGAGCTCTATCTCGCCGGGGTCGGCCTGGCCCGTGGGTACCTCGACCGTCCGCAGGAGACGAGCGAGCGGTTCGTCCAGTGGACCTGTGGCGACCATCCCACGGAACGCCTGTACCGCACGGGTGACATGGCGAGGTTCTGGCCCGACGGACTGATCGAGATCCTCGGGCGGCAGGACTTCCAGGTCAAGATCAACGGGATCAGGGTGGAACTGGGCGAGATCGAATCCGTTCTGGCCGCACACCCCGGGGTCAAGCGTGCGGTGGTCGTCTCCCGTACGGCTCCGGACGGGCATGTGACGCTGGTCGCGTATGTGACCGGCGAGCGCGGCGGAACGCTGGACTACGCGTCACTGTTCGACGCGCTGCACGCACGGCTCCCGAAACACATGGTCCCCTCGTCGATCGAGATCGTGGACGCGCTTCCCCTGAACAAGAACGGCAAGGTGGACCGGCGCGCGCTGAGTTCACCGACGCACGAGAGCGCCACCACCCCGCCCGCGCCGCAGGGGGCCCCGGAGCGGGCCGGGGACTGGTATCGCGCCGTGCTCGATGCGTGGTGTGACGTCCTGGGCGTCGAGCACCTGGACGGCCACGACAACTTCTTCGAGATCGGCGGCGATTCCATGAAGGCGATCAGAAGCATGGTGCGCATCGACCGACGGCTGCGCGTCTCCGACATCTACGAGCATCCGACCGTGACCGCCCTGGCGGATCACCTGACCGACCGTTACGGCGAGCAACCGGGATCCTAGCCCCAGATCGTCCGACCCTTCGGAGTGACCATGTCCGTCTATCTCGTGACCGGCGCCGCGGGTTTCATCGGCGCGAACTATGTGCAGCACCTGCTGAAGTGGGAGTCGTCGGATGTCGAAGTGATCACGGTGGACTATCTGGGATTCGCCGGTAATCAGGCGAACTTGGACCCCGTTTCCGACCGCGTGGTGTTCGAGAAGGCCGACATCGCCGACCTCGACACCATGGAAGAGATCTACCGCCGATACCGGCCGGACTACGTCGTGAACTTCGCGGCGGAGTCACACAACGACCGTGCGATCCTGGGGCCGAGCGCGTTCATGCGGTCCAACGCGCTCGGGGCGCAGGTGATGGCCGAGTGCAGCCGGCTGGTGCCGGTGCGGTCCCATGTCCATGTGTCGACGATCGAGGTGTACGGCGAACTTCCCCCCGGGGACCAGTGGTTCACCGAGCGCTCCCCGCTGAACGCGAAGACGCCGTACAGCGCGGCCAAGGCCGCCGGGGACCAGATCGTACGCGCCTACATGCAGACCTATCCGGAGCTGAACATCCGGATGACGCACTGCGCCAACAACTACGGCCCGTACCAGTTGCCGGAGAAGCTGATCCCGCTGGCGGTGACGAACCTCCTGCGCGGCCGGAAGGTGCCGGTCTACGGCGACGGGCTGCAGAGCCGCGACTGGCTGCATGTGGCCGATCACTGCGCCGCGGTGCACCGGGTGCTGCACGCCGATCTGGGACCGGTCCCGCCGCGGGCGGCCACGGAACCGGAACTGCTGCCGATCTTCGACGTATCCGCCCGCTGCGAGGTCACCAACCTGGACATCGCCCGCCGGGTCGTCACAGCGCTCGGCCTGGACCCGGCGGAGTGGATCGAGCACATCCCGGACCGTCCCAACCACGACCGCCGGTACCTGATCGACCCGGAGAAGATCGAGACGCAGCTGGGCTGGCGGCCGGAGCACGACTTCGACGCCGGCATGGCCGAGACGGTCGACTGGTACGTGCAGCACCGCGCCTGGTGGGAGCGGATCCTCGAAGAAAAGGGTGAACTCGGCTTCGACTGGGGCGCGGTGGGCCCGGGGACCACCGCACCCCGGTAGCCGGAGTCGCCGCAGGGGAGAGCCGAAGGGGGGAGTGGCCTGTGCCCGGCCGTAATTCGTTTGACCGGACCGGGCCACGGGTCAACGCTGCACTGTGGCAGGACACCCTGAATCTTGATGCCGGTATCCCGGGGAGGCAGCGGCAGCAATGGAGATCCGTTCCACGACCGACAAGGATCTCGACGTCTTCGTCGACACGCTTCATGCCGCGTTCGGGCGCTTCCCGGAAACCCCGACCGAGGGTGGCGGCGGGGTGTGGTGGGCGGCGCTCGAAATGGACCGCGGACTGCTCGCCCTGACGGCGGACGGGCGGCCCGTCGGCACGGCCGGTGCGTACTCCTTCGAGCTCACCCTGCCCGGTGAGGCCCTCGTCCCGGCCGCAGGGGTGACCGCCGTCGGTGTCCTGCCCTCGCACCGACGCCAGGGCGTGCTCGGCGCGATGATGCGGCATCAGCTCACCGAGCTGCGGACCCGAGGAGAACTCCTCTCCGTACTGCTGGCCTCCGAGGCCCCGATCTACGGCAGGTTCGGCTACGGACCGGCGACCTACACACAGCGGCTGACCGTGCCGCGCCGCCAGGCCGCCTTCGCCCCGCCCCGGTCCCACGGAACGGCCGGCGCCCCGCCGACCGGATCGGACACCGGCTCGGTCGAGCTGCTGCGGCGTGCCGAGTGCGGCGAGATCCTGGAAGAGGTCTACGACCGCTACCGCCGCGCACAGCCCGGCGCGCTGTCCCGCCCGCACCGCTGGTGGGCCTTGGGCGCGGGGCAGCCCCCGGTCTCTCCTGCGCCGCGCTACGTCGCCGTCCACCGTGACGCCGACGGCGTCCCGGACGGGTACGCCGGCTACTCGGTCGAGTCCGGCACCCTGACGGTCGACGAGACCATCGCCACCGACGACGCCGTCTTCACGGCCCTGGCCCGGTTCGTGCTCGGCCACGACCTGGTCACCCAGGTCGTGTTCAAGCACGTCCCGCCCGAGCACCCGCTCCGCTGGCAGCTTGCGGACTTCCGCGCCGGCCAGGTGAGCGAGGACACCGACTGGCTCTGGGTGCGGCTGCTGGACATCCCGCGTGCGCTGACCGCCCGCGGCTGGTCCAAGGACGGCGAGCTCGTCCTCGACGTAGACGACCCGTTCCTCGGCGAACACGACCGCTACCTGCTGACCGTCCGGGACGGCAAGGCCGACTGCGTCCCGACGGACCGGGAGCCCGACCTGTCCCTGGACGTGAGCGACCTGGGCTCGGTCTACCTCGGCGGCACCGCCCCGAGCACACTCATACGCGCCGGACACATCCGAGCCCACCACCCGGCCGCGGCCCCCCTCGCCGACGCCCTCTTCCGCACCGACCGCTCCCCGCACTGCCTGCACTGGTTCTGACCGCGCGCTCGCCGACGCGGCACGGTCATCCGGCGCCCGCAAGGAGGTGGCCGACGTCGTGCCGGCGACCGGGCAGACTGCACGCTGACAAGGCCTACGACTACGACCACCCGCGCCGATGGCTTCGAAGAGGACGCATCCGCCACCGGATCACCCTCCGTGGGATCGACCGCTGGGCCGCCCCCCGCCGCGGCCGCACCTACCTATCCCGCCACATCGCACACCCCCTCCCCAGCGCCGAACACCCCCGTGCCGCGCGCCCCTGTGCCCGCTCAGGCCCACCGCGCGCCACGAGCTGCGCCGCACGAGGGGATCCGACGAAACAGAGGTTTCTGGTCAGATTTGCCTTGCAAGTGTCCGGGTGTGTCTCTCATGTGCGATATCTTCTACGGCGTTCCCTCGTGACGGTACGTCGGATGCGACGACGGCACGACGCCGGGAGGGCGGTACACACGCCCCCCGCGGAACGAACCACGAGAACCGGTACGTGACACACGGGCGCCGCTCTGCGCCCTCGTCGCCGCTTCGCCGTGCCGGCAGACCCGTACAGCCACCGTCCGTATACCTAGGCAAAGGCCGCATGCCCGTTCATCCGTTGTCGAACCTCGTACGTCATGCCCGCCAGCACTCTCCCTTCTACTCCGACCTCTACGCGGCGCTCCCGCCGACCGTGAGCGAGCTCACCGCGCTGCCCGTCGTGGACCAGGACTCCTTCTGGGCGGCCAACACCGTCCAGGACAACCGCGTCCTGACCGGCCCGTTGGCGGAGGCGGTCGTCTACAAGACCGGCGGTACCACCGGCGCGCCGAAGTTCTCGTACTACAGCCGTGAGGAGTGGCGGGAGTTCGCCACCGCCTTCGGCCAGGGCCTCGTGGACGCCGGACTGCGTCCGGGCCACCGGGTGGCGGACCTGTTCTACGCCGGCGATCTGTATGCCAGCTTTCTCTTCGTCCTGGACTCTCTGGCCCACGCCCCGGTCGCCAACGTCCGCCTCCCCATCGGCGGGGCCGCTCCCCTGGAGACCACCGCCCCCGCGCTGGAGGACTTCCGGGCGCAGGTGGTGGCGGGCACGCCGACCACGTTGTGCCGGCTCGCCGCGCATCTGCTGGCCACGGGTCGTCAGTTGCCCGCGGTGGAGCTGCTGTTCTTCGGCGGCGAGCCGCTGTTCGCCGACCAGCGGCCGCTGCTGGCCGCCGCGTTCCCCCACGCCGAACCGCGTTCGCTGGGTTATGCGAGCGTCGACGCCGGCCTCCTCGGCCGTCCCGTCCCCGGGCCGGACCCGCGCGTACATCGCACCTTCACCCCGCACACCGCCCTGGAGATCCTCGACGAGACGACCGGGGAGCCCATTCGGGAAGCCGGCCGGCCGGGGCGCGTCGTGGTGACCCAGCTCTACCGCCGCCTCATGCCCGTCCTGCGCTATCCCGCCGGAGACCGCGCCGAGTGGACGGACCCCGAGGCCGGATGCTTCCGCATCCTGGGTCGGGCCGACGAGGGGGTGCGCGTGGGACCCGTGTCGCTGTCCGCGCAGGACGCGCAGGACGCCGTCGCCACGGCGGATTCCGGCGGGCGCATCGTGGGCACCCAGCTCGTGGTGCGGCGCTGGGAGGGCCGCGACGGGCTCGTGCTACGCCTGGCCACGGCGCCGGGCGACGACGGCCAGGGGCTTACGGCCCTGGGCGGTACGGTCGTCGACGGGCTGAACCGGGCCCGGCCGCTGTATCCGGAGAGCGTGGCCGCCGGGCACGTCCACCCGCTCACCGTCGAGTGGGCGCGCCACGCCGACCTGGTGGTCAATCCCCGCTCGGGCAAGCTGGTCCGCGTGGTCGACGAGAGGCCGACCGCATGACCGCCACCACCCTGAGGCCGCGGCGCAGGCTGCCGCTCGTCCTGCGCAACCGTGCCTTCGGCGCGGTCTGGCTGGGTCAGGTGCTGACCCAGGCCGCGGTACGCATGTTCCAGGTCGGTGTGTCGTGGTGGCTGGTGGCGTACGCGGTCGACGCCGGACGGGGGCTGGCGTCGGGCCTGTTCATGGCCGTCAGCACACTGCCGGCCGTGGCGCTGGCGCCCGTGGTCGCCCGGGCCGTGTCCCGTCTCGCGCACCGGTCGGTGCTCCGCACGGCCGCGGCGACGGCCGGTGCCGCCGTCCTGCTGCTGGCCCTGGTGGCGTACGGCAGCGCGCCGCCGACGGTGGCCGCCTACGCGGCGACGCTGGTGCTGGCCTCGTGCCAGGCGTTCTTCGACCCCTGCCTCACCACCTCCGTTCCCGAACTCGTCGACGACGAGGACATCGAGGCCGCCACCGGTTTCGAGCTGTCGACGCAGTCGCTGGCGAGCCTGGGCGGTGCGCTGCTGGGCGCGCTGGTCGTGGACGCGGCCGGTGTGGCCGGGTTGGCCGCCGGCTGTGCGGCCGCCTACCTGGCCGCCGCGCTCCTCGTCACGACGGTCCGCTTCCGCCCGGCCGTCGCGCAGGAGCCGCAGGACGGCGCGGAGTCCGGGCTCGGCACGGCGCGCGGGTTGCGCGAGGTGCTCGCCGGGCTGCCGGCCATCCGGAAGATCCTGGTCTGCTTCACCGCCGCCAACCTGTTCACCACGGCGGTCTTCGTGGTCATCCCGCTCTACACCAAGTCGGAGCTCGGTGACGGCGGTTCGACCGTGGCGTTGCTGGAAGCGGGCCTGGGCACGGGTACGCTGCTCGGCTCGATCACCGGCGCCCGGGTGCCCGGCCGGCCCACGCGCCTGGGGGCCTGTCTGCTGGCCGTGATGGCCGCGGCCTTCACCGTGGCGTACCTGGTGGCCGGGCGGTTGGTCCTGGCGGGCTGCCTGGTGGTGGCCGGCTGGTGCGTGGGCGTCATCGGCGTGCGCTTCGTGGCACTGTTCCAGCGGCTCGTCCCGCCCGCGGACAAGCCCGGCTTCTTCGCCGTCATGCAGGCCGTGCTCGGTGCGTCCTTCCCCGCCGCCTCGCTGCTGTTCGGCGTGCTCGGCGACCACCTTCCGGCGCGGACGCTGTGCCTGATCCAGGCCGCGGGGCTGGTGCCGGCGGCGATCGCGCTGGCGCTGCTGCGCGGACCCGGCGCGGACGACCGGGAGCGCGGGCAGGCCGGCGTGAACCGGCAGCCCCACCCGTCCGATCCGTCCCCCGAGTTCGTGGCCACCGGAGGAGAGCGATGACCGCCGCGATCGACCCGGCGTCGCCGGCCGACATCGCCGAGCTGCGCCAGCTCTACTACGCCGTCTACGGGCCGCACTACCCCGGTGCTCTGGGCACCGACCCCGCCGAGATGTCGCGGCTCATCGGCGACCCGGACACGCTCTGGCTGGTCGCGCGCTGCCCGGACACCGGCGTCCTCGTCGCGTCGGCCGCGATCCACGGCGAGCCGGGCGGCCGCGTGGGCCGGCTGGAGGGCCTGGCCGTGCACCCCGGTCACCGGGCCGGCGGGCTGGCCTCGGCCCTCACCGACGAGCTGTGCCGGCGCACGCTGGGGACCGGTCGCCTGGACTCGGTGTACGCCACCGTCCGTACCGTCGGCGCCGGTCCGCAACGTGTCGTCGCCCGCAACGGTTTCCGGCCGCTGGGCCTGCTGGCCAACGCCGTGGACCTCAGCACCCGTGAAAGCCTCGCGCTCTACGCGCGTCACTCCGCGGGCGTGCTCGACCGCCGTATCCCCGTCGCCGAGGTGCCGGCCCCGTTGGACCCCCTGCTCCGCGCCGCCGAACGCAGCCTGGGCGTCGACTACGGACGCACGCGCAGGACCGCACCGCGTCCCGTGCCGGCCCGCCCGGCAGCTCCGGTCGACCGGCTGGAGATGATCGAGGCACCCGGCTTCGTCCGCCGCCGCTTCCGCGACCGATTCCCCGGCGCCGAGCGCTGGTTCTACCCACTGCACCTGCCCAACACCCTGCTCGTGCCCGATGACGACGGTTTCGAGGTGTACGCGTACCTCAACCGGGCCGGACGCTATTGCTCCCTGGTCGCCGCGCATCCCGAACCGGAGGCGGCGGCGGCCTGGCTGGAACCCATCACGCGGGCCCTGACCAGGGCCGGTGCCGGTTACGTCGAGGCGCTGCTACCGCTGGCCCGGCACGACCTGCTGTCGACGTTCCTCGCACAGGGCTTCATCCCCGGCGCGCTCTATCCGGCGATGCGCCCCGAGACCGACGGCGACGGCCGCCACGACTACGTGGTGATGTCGCGGACCGCCGAACAGATCGATTTCCGCGGCGTGGTCGCCGACGGCCCCCTGCAGCCCTACCTGGACGCCTACTTGTCGACCTGGGCGTCGACCTACCTGCCCCCTTTCGAGGTTGCCTGATGACCGTGAGCAGTTTCCCCGTCGCCAACCCCCACCTCGCCCCCGTCGAGGTCCCCGACCCCGCCCTGCTGCCGCGGGTGCAGGAGCTGTGCGACCTCACCGATCCGTACACCTGCGGCCCCCGGCAGGAAGAGCTGTTCGCCGCGGCCATGGCGGAGATCAACGCATGGCACGCGGACCGCTCCCCGTTCTTCCGCTCGCTGGCCGAGCGAGCCGACCGGGGTGCAGCCGAGCCGTACGGCGCTCCGCCCGTGCACGCCAACTTCTTCAAGCGGCACGAGGTGCTCTCGATCCCCCGGGAGGAGGTGGAGTTGCACCTGACCTCCTCGGGCACCACCGGCCAGAAGTCGCAGATGTTCTTCGACCGTTGGACCATCCGCTCAGCCCAGCGCATGGTCGCCCGCATCTTCGAGCGCAACGGCTGGATCACTCCGGACCAGGAGGTCAACTACCTGCTCTACAGCTACGAGCCCGCGCCCGGCCTGAACCTGGGCACCGCCTTCACCGACAACTACCTGTGCGACTTCGCGCCCGCCCGGCAGGTGGAGTACGCGCTGCGGCACACCGGCAGCGGGCACGAGTTCGACCCGTTCGGCACCGTGGCGGCGCTGCGGCGGTTCGCCCAGGACGACGTGCCGGTGCGCATCCTGGGCTTTCCCGCCTTCCTCTGGTTCACCCTGGAGCGGATGCGGGCCATGGGGCTGCCGCCGCTCAGCCTGCCGGAGGGCTCCCTGATCGTCCTGGGCGGTGGCTGGAAGGGGCACACCGACCGGCAGATCGGCAAGGAGGAGCTGTACGCACGCGTCACCGAGCAGCTGGGTGTTCCGTCGGAACGGATCCGCGACACCTTCGGCTCGGTCGAGCACTGCGTTCCGTACATCGAATGCGACCACCACCGGCTGCACGCCCCCGTGTGGTCACGGGTGTTCGTCCGCTCGACACGCACGTTGGAGCCGCTGCCGCACGGCGAGCCGGGTTTTCTGCACCTGGTCTCCCCGTACATCACCTCCGTGCCCGCGCAGAGCGTCGTCATGGGGGACCTGGCGGCCCTGCAGCCGGGCCGGGAGTGCCCGTGCGACCTGGAGACGCCCTGGTTCACCGTCCTCGGCCGGGCCGGAGTGAGCCGCAACCGAAGCTGTGCGGTGGCCGCCGCAGAACTGATGAAGGGACTGTCGTGACGACACCGCCTGCGAGCACCACAGCCGATCTCCCCCACTACTGGCAGGGCGCGTTCATCGGCGACGAGGAGGCGGGCCGCCGCCTGGCGCACCTGGCCGACACCGCCCTGGCCGCTCTGGCCACCCCGCTCGACACCGCGGCCGTGCTGTCCGCGTGCGACGCGCTGGCCACCGCCCTGCGCGACCCCGCGCACCCGACGCGTCTGCGCCTGGCCGCCCGGCTGCCCGCCGGCGAGGACGAGGGTGTGCTCGCCGAACTGGGCCCGGCCCTCACCCGCGCCGAGCTGACCCGCAAACTCCGTCGCGAACTGGGCGGCACGGCGCCCCAGCGGCTGTCCCGGCCCGACGCGAAGGAGACCGTCTACGAGGCGTGGGCACCGGTGGGCCTGGTCGCCCACATCGCGCCCGGAAACGCCGCGACCGTCGCCCCGCTCAGCGTCGTCGAGGGCCTGCTCGCCGGCAACGTCAACGTGCTCAAGACCAGCTCCGGCGACCCGCTGTTCGCCCAGCACGTACTGGCCGAACTGGCCGCGCTGGACCCCACGGGAGCCATCTCCGAGCGCGTGATCGTCCTTCGCTTCTCCTCGTCGCGGCAGGACTGGCTGCGCATGATGTGCGCACCCGCGGACGCGGTCGCGGTGTGGGGCGGAGAGGCGGCCGTCGCGGGCGTCGCCGAGCACGTACCGCCCGGTTGCCGCCTGGTGGAGTGGGGCCACAAGATCTCCTTCGCCTATCTGGCGCGTGCCGCCTGGCACGACGAGCAGGTGCTCGCGGCACTGGCCGCCGACGTCTGCGCGTACGAGCAACAGGCGTGCTCCAGCCCGCAGGTGGTCTACCTCGACACCGAGGACGAGGAGGAGCTCTTCGCGTTCGCGGAGCGCTTCGCCGGCGTGCTGGCCGCGGCGCCCGCCCCGACCGCCGCCGAGGCGCCCGGCATTGCCGAGGACGCGGAGGTCACCACCACCGAGCTGATCGCCCGGCTGGAGGAACACCTCGGACTCACGCGCGTACACGCGGCGGCCGACGGCTCCTGGCGCGTGATCGCCGACACCCGGCCGGCGCTCACCGCGTCCCCGCTCCACCGGAGCATCTGGGTCAAGCCGCTGCCGCGCAAGCGCGCCTTGGCCGTGCTGCGGCCGATGCGCCGCTACCTCCAGACGGCCGGCGTGGCGGGCGGTCGCACCGACGTCGCCGAACTCTCCCACCTGGTGCTGGCCGCCGGCGCGACCCGGGTCACGCCACTGGGCGCGATGCCGTCGGGCTACTCCGGCGAACCGCACGACGGGGTGTACGCGCTGCAGCGCTACAGCCGCCGCGTGGCGGTGCAGGCCGACGAGCGGTTCGCCACCGTGGCCTGCCTCGACGATCTGGTACGCCCGGTGTCGCCGCCCGCGCAGCGCGGGCCGCTCCGCGACAAGGCCGCGGTGCAGGAACTGAACGACCAGGTCTCCCGGGCCGACGCCGAGCTGTACTTCCGCAGCGGCGGCAGCACCGGCACCCCCGCGCTCTCGTTGTTCACCTACGAGGACTACGACGCGCAGATGCACGCCGCCGCCCGCGGCCTGCTGGCCGCCGGCTACGACCCGCGCCGCGACCGGACCGCCAACCTCTTCTACTGCGGCGGCATGTACGGCGGGTTCATCAGCTTCTTCTCCATCCTGGAGCGGCTGGGCGGCGTGCAGATACCGCTGGCGGCCGGCCCCGACCACCTGGCGACGGCGCGGGCGCTGGTGGAGTGCGAGGTCGACACGCTGTTCGGCATGCCCTCGTACCTGTGGCAGCTGCTGCACGACCAGAGCGACCTGCTGCGCTCGTACGGTGGGATCCGCCGGATCTTCTACGGCGGCGAGCACTTCACCGCCGAGCAGCGACGGGTGCTCGTGGAGGACTTCGGCATCGAGACGGTCCGCTCGCTCACCTACGGCAGCACGGACCTGGGCCCGCTGGGCTACCAGTGCACCGAGAGCGCCGGGGGAGTGCACCACCTCCACGCCGATCTGCACACCCTGGAGATCCTCGACGTCGACGAGGACCGACCGGTGCCCCACGGCGACACCGGCCGGCTGGTGTTCGCCACGCGTGCGCGGCGGGGCCAGGACCTGGGCCGGTACGTCATCGGCGACCTCGGCCGAGCCGTCCCGGGCCCCTGTCCCTGCGGCAACCGCACCCCACGCTTCGAATTGCTGGGGCGGCTCGGGGAAGTGATGCGGGTGGCAACGCACTTCCTCAACTACCGCCGGTTCGTCACGCTCGCCGAGGAACTCCTGGACCATCGGGGCGGGACGCAGATCGTGCTCGCCCACGACGGGCTGCGGGAGCGACTCACCGTCCGCCTGGAGCGCGCCGGTGGCGAGCCGCGGGCCATCCGGGCGCGCGAGGTGTTCCTCGCGGGCTACCCCGAGCTGCGGACGGCCGTCGCCGAGGGGCTGCTGGAGCTGGCGGTGACGGAGGTGGACCGCGCCGGTCTCGAACGGGCCCCCGGCACCGGCAAGCTGCGAAGCGTGGTGGACACCCGTCAGCAGCCGACCACGGCTCCTGACTGATCGGCGCCGCCCCGTGCGCCATCCCCTGGGACGACCCACGGTGGAGGCCACCAGGTAACCGGTGGCCTCCACGGAATCGTCGGGTCAGCTCGTGTAGAAGCGCTTGACCGCCTTGAGGAATTCCTTGTCGCTCAGCTGCCCGTCGCCGTCGCCGTCGCTGTCGAGCGTCGTGAGGTAGGTCACCGCCTCGGCGGCGGGCATGTCCGACGTCCAGCTCCCCCTGAGGGGTGATCGGGTCCCGCCGGGCATAATCAGGTGACCGTGCCGGGCAGCGGCGTGCGCCCGCATCCCGGGAGCCGGGTGCGTTTCTACGGGGGGACGGTGGAGAGCGGAGACCGTCGGCAGTTGCCGACCTATGACGCGTTCATCAGCTACAACACCAGGGATCTGGCCGTGGTGCACCGGCTCGCCGAAATGCTGCACGAGGCGGGCTTCCAGGTCTTCCTCGACGACTGGTGCCTGGTGCCGGGGGAGCCCTGGCAGGAGCGCCAGAACGAGGCGTTGGCCAACAGCCCCTGCTGTCTGGCGATGTGCGGTGCGCACGGTCTGGGGCCGTGGCAGAACGAGGAGGTGCGGCTCGCGGTCAACGCGCGGGTCAGCGGCCGCTCGATGCGGGTGATACCCGTGCTGCTCCCGGACGCCCCGGATTCGGCCCTGAAACATCTGGACTTCCTGGACCGGTTCACCTACTGCGACTTCCGCGGCGGACTGGACCAGCCGCGTTCGTTCACCCGGCTCTGCGCCGGAATCCGCGGCGAGGCACCCGGACCGCCGGAACCCGTGGCGGCGGCGTTACCGGGCGGAAGAACCGACGCGGACCATCGGTCGGGCTTCAACGCCCCGGCCAGTGGCTGGCGCAGGAGCTCCGTGGTGACGGCGGCCCGCGCAGCGGCGACGGCGGACGGGGCCCCGGTGGTGCTCTGCGGACTTCCCGGCATCGGCAAGACGCATGTGCTGTGCGACACGGCGGACGACCTCCGCGTCGGCCGGACCGTCCTGGCCCTGTCCGCGGGAGGGACCACCGCCGCCGAGCCCCGCTTCCTCGTGGACGAGGTCAACGGCCGGCTGGACCGGGCGTTCGGCCGTGGGCTGGCCCGTGAGGACCTGTATCTGCGCGACTGGCCGGACGCGCTCGCGGCCCTGCTGGCGCGCGTCGCGGACGAGCCGCTCCTGGTGCTGCTGGACGACCTCGGCACGGACGAGGTCGGACGTACGATTCTGCGGTCCTTCGCGGGTCTGCGTGACTGCCTGGTCCTGGCCACTGCCCAGGAGCACTTCGCGGACACCACGGACGCCCGGCACATCCTCGTGCCGCCGATGTCCCGTGCCGAAGGCACCGACTTCATCGCCCATATGGCGCAGCGCACGAACCTTCCGGTGGACCCGGCGGAGCTCGCCGGGCAACTGCCGGGTGATGTGCTCTCACACCCGCTCGCCCTGCGCACCTTCCTGGCGCACACCGCCCACGTGCCCGCGGCGCTGCTGATCCGCCCCGACCTGCCCTCCGACGTGCTCTCCGCACGGAAACTCGTGGCCACGGCGGTCGCCCGGCTTCCGGACGTGCACCGCAAGGCCCTCGCGCACGCCGCGGTGCTCGACCGGGTGCCGCCGGCGGACCTCCTCTCGGCCGGGATGGCCCTCCCGCCGTGGTTCACCGCCTCGTTGGCCGATCTGGTGCCGCGCTGCCTCGTCGTCCATGTCGCCGGCGGCATCGAGGTGCCCCAGCTCGTGAGGCAGGCGCTGGACGATGTGGACCCGTCGGCCCGCCGGGCCGCCCTGCACGACGTTCTCGCCGAACTGGCGGGTCTGGCGGCCGAGGCGGAGAGCGAGGTGCCGGCGTCGCTCGCCGGTGTGCTGGCACCGGTGGCCCTGGTGGCGGTGGAGACGGGTGAGTGGCGGGCCCTTCGCGATGCCGTTCCCGACCGGATGCTGGACCGGTTCAACGCACGCGGTTTCTGGAAGGAGTACGTCCTGCTCACCAAGGCACTCATCGAGGCGGTCGACGGCCTCGGGGATGAAGCGGACCGGGTCCGCCTGCGGGTCCGCCTGTCCCGCAAGATCGCCCAGCTCGGCGACACCAGGTCCGCCTGGCAGCTGGCGCGCGAGTGCGAGGCGGTCCCGGGAGCCGCCGACTCACCCGCCCTGCGCGCCGAGTTGGCCGGGCAGCGGGCCTTCCTCTCCTATCTGCAGGAGGACGACCGCTCGACGCTGCACGAGCTGGGCGTCTGCGTCGATCTGCGGACCCGCACGGGCGACACCGCGGGCCTGCTGATCGCCCACAAGCTGGAGGGCAACGTGCATCTGCGCCGCGGGCGGTACGAGGAGGCCGCCGCGGCCTATCGCACCGCCCTGGCGGTGGGCGGCGACACGGCCGACGCCCGGCACCGTCTCGACACGGAGGCGAGCCTGGCGATGTGCGAGGCGCGCCTCGGCTCACCCGAGTCGGCCGTGCGGCATCTGGAGCGTACGGTCCACGAGATGCGCGCCCTGTCCCTGACCATCGACCTGCCACGTGCGCTGCACGGGCTCGCCCTCGTCTACGAGCGGCTGGGGCTGCCGGCCCGGGCCCTGGAGTCGGTGCGGCAGGCCGCCGCGACACCGGCCCGGGACCCCGCGGTGCGCAAGGCGGTCGACCGGATGCTGTGGCGGTTGGAGAACCTCCAGCAGGTGACCCGGTCGGCGGAGGACGGGCGGAAGGCGGAGGGCGAGCCGCGGTGATCGGACGAAAGACACCGGCACGGGTGATGAGGTCGGCGCTCCGTGCCAGCGGCCTGCCGCACTATCTGCGCGAGCCGTTCGTACAGGCCGCCCCCGAGCGGATGAGCAAGCGGACCGGGGTGCTGCTGCGCGGCCACCTGACACTGCTCGTGCAGGCCTCACGGTCGGACGGCTCGTTGCTGGACGCCGGGGAGGCCTTGGGCGAGCTGCGCAGCCGCTGGGCCGCCGAGGGCGGGGACACCGCGGACCTGCTGAAGCTCGTCAGAATGGTGAACTACCGCGCCCAGGCGCTGCACGCGCCCGTGGCCGGTGAGCCGGCCGAGGAGACCGGCCCCGCCGCGCTCGCCCAGTTCTGGGCGTCGAGCGGTCATGACATCGAGGAGCTGTCCGGCTTCCTGGCCGACGTCGACCAAGAGGCCGCCGATTGGCTTCCGGGGTGAGCGGCGGTCCGAGCGCGTCGACGGCGCTCGCCGAACTGCTGGAGTACGCGCGCCGGCACGTCCCGCACTACCAGTCGCTGGTCCCGCCGGGCCCGGTGACAGGGGAGAACGCGCTCGCCGTACTGCGTCGCCTGCCGCTGCTGCGGCGTACGGCCGTCCGCAGCGAGCGCCCGCGCCTGTGGTCGGCCGAAGGGGACGCCCGCCGGTGGCGGCGGGTGCACACCACCGGAACGACCGGCGCGCCTCTGGAGGTCGTGGTCGACGACGCCGCGCAGCAGGCGGAACTCGCCGCCCTGGTGCGACATGTACGGCGTCACCTCGGCGGGCCCGACGGTCTGTCGATCACGCATCTGACGCTGCACCTGGCGTCGACCTCCCGGGCGTCGATCTCACCGGACCCGCCCGATGTCGCGCTGGTCAAGTGGAATCTGAGCCGTGCCTGGCAGTTGCCGGACGACGAGTTCCGTGCCGCGCTGGAGGAACTGCGCGGGAAGGTGATCACCGTGATGCCGAGTGTGATGGCGGCCCTGTGCGATCGCCTCGGGCCGTCGAGCGGGGCGGAGCCGCGGTTGGTCGTCCTGTCCGGCGAGCAGTTCACCGACGGGCTGCGGGAACGCATCCAGGAGACGTTCCACTGCCCCGTCACCGCCCTCTACACGCTCGCCGAGGCCGGCATCGTCGCGCACGAGTGCGGGGAGAGCAGGACCTACCACGTCGAGGAGACGGGTGCCTTCCTGGAGGTGGTGGGGGAGCAGGGGGATCCGCTGCCACCCGGGGTCGTCGGTGACGTCGCGGTGACGCCGCTGGTCAACCGCGCCATGCCGCTGCTGCGCTACGTCAACGGGGACAAGGGCGCCTGGGTCGACGGGCCGTGCGGCTGCCGGCTGCCCGGCCCGCGCCTGCGGCTGCTCGCCGCGCGTACCCAGCACGCCCTGGTGAGCGAGCCGAACGGCCGTGGCGTACGCCGGATCGATCTGGCCAAGCTCTCCAGACAACTCGACCTCGGCGTCTCGCGGATCGTCCGGGACGGCGACGACGTCGTGGTGGAACACGATGACCCGCACCCCGCCACGGACCTTCAACGGACCACGATCGCCGCGGCGTTGCGCTCGCTGCTGGGCGCCGACCTGACCGTCCGGACGCGGCGGACGGCGGGCGCGCCCTCCGCCGCCGGGCCGCCCGCGGATCCGAACCCCGCCCGGCCCGCGTTCCTGCCGCCGGAGGACATCGCGGCCTGGGCACACGGCGTGCTGCACGACCGGCCGGGCGTTCTGGCCGCCGTCCTCACCGGCTCGACGCTCGACCCGGCGGCTGTCAGCCGCTTCAGCGACATCGACATCACGGTCGTCATCGACGACGACCCCTGCCAGGAGCACTGGTACGCGCTGGCCGCGGCCATGAACCGGCACCTCGCCACCCTGCGCGTGAACATCACCGAGGCGGCCGGGCCGGCGAGATCCCCGCTGGTCGCCTGCCGCCTGCTGGCGGAACGCCATCCCGTGGTCGGCACGCTGGAGGAGGCGGGGGTGACCTGGCCGACCGCCCAAGTCCTGGCGAACGAGGCGGGGTTCTGGACACAGAACGCCGAGAGCGTGCTGTGGACCCGACTGACCGCGGCCGACAGACAGCGCTCGGACCCGGTGCGGGACGCCTGGCTCGCCTCCCGCTTCTGCCTCGACGCGCTGCGCTACCGGCTGTTGTGCGACGGCGAGCGGGTGACCGCGGCTCGTCATGTCCTGTGGCGGGCACAGGAGTTGGGGGTACCGGACGCGGCCGGCATCCGGCGCGCCTTCGCCGTGGGGCGCGAGCACCGTCCACCGCCCGCCCCCGGATCGCCCGAGGCGGACGGGTCCCTGCGGACCGCCCTGGCCTGTGTGCGATGGCTGGGCCGGTCCCTGTGACCTCGTGCGGCGGTACTTGGGCGGTGGCGACAGGGCGGCGTCACCGTCGGGACCGAGGCCAGTCGGTTCCACGTCCGGTCGGCAGGGGGCCACGAGGCGGGCCGGCGCACGCCGCGGGCCCGCCCCGGCGAACTCGTCCACGTCGACGTCAAGCAACTCGGCCGCGAGATCTTGTTGATGATGCCGTGACGGCCGGTGTCGCGGACCTGCCGGACTGGCCCGCGTCCAGGCCGTCCTTCTCGTAGAGCCGGATCCGCTGCCGATCGGCCGTCGTCCGTAAATGTCAGACCGGTCGTCGGTAGAGGCGGGCCAGGGCGTCGAGGGCCTGGGTCATCTGTTCGCGAAGTCCGGCCGGGGCAAGGATCTCGGCGTCGGCGCCGAGTTTAAGGAGTTCGGGGAGCGCCTGTTCAACGGACTCGATCGGGATCGTCACCCGGATCCAGCCATCGGCATCCGGGGACGTGGCGGTCCGCCGTGCGGCATCGGCCATGGCTGAGTCCCACAAGTGAGGCAACCGGTGGAAGGCGCTTGGAGACAGGCGGAGGGTCGCCTCGCCCTGGTGGCGGCGCGCGTCGAAGAACCGCAGATAGTTCTGCCAATGGTCCGCCAGGTCGAACCCCTCAGTCCGTTCGAACCGCTCGTCAAGGACACGAAGGTCCGCTATCCGTGAGATGCGGTAGGTGCGGAGCCCTTCGGTGCCGTCGGCCACGAGGTACCAGTGACCTGCCTTGAGTACCAGACCATAGGGTTCTACGACCCGGGTGATCTCGCGGGGTTCGGCCCAGCGCAGGTAGCGCACCCGCACGGCTCGGTTGTTCCACACCGCCTCCGCGACCGCGCTCAGATGCGGCGCGCGGTCGCTTTCTCGGTACCACGCAGGGGCGTCGAGGTGGAACCGCTCGGCGATCCGGCTGGCACGGTCGCGTAACTCGGCGGGCAGCGAGGCCATGAGTTTGAGCTGCACGGCGGTCACGACTGCGCCCATGCCAAGGTCGGCGGCGGCCGTCGGCAGCCCGGTCAGGAACAGTGAATCGGCCTCATCCGTGGTCAGCCCGGTCAGCCGGGTGCGGAACCCGCCGAGCAGCCGATAACCGCCTTCGTGACCGGGTTCGCCGTACAGCGGCACGCCCGCCGTGCTGAGGGACTCCATGTCGCGGTAGACGGTGCGCACAGACACCTCCAGCGTGTCGGCCAGCTCCTGTGCCGTCATCCGTTCCCGGTTCTGCAGGAGCAGCAGGATGGATACCAGTCGGCTCGCGCGCATGCGGTGAAGTCTGCCGCAGTCCACTGACACAAGGTGTCAGTGGAGCGGAAATAGCGTCCGGCTCATGGACATCGACATTGATATCGACCAGTTTGTCGAGAGGTACGTCGCGGTGTGGAATGAGCCCGACCCGGTGGCGCGCCGGCACGCCATCGCCGAGCTGTGGGACGCGGACGGTATCGAGACCACTGAATCCGCGCGGTACCACGGTCACGACGCCCTCGAAGCCCGGATCGCCGAGGCGCACAACGATCTGGTGCGGGACGCGGGATTCGCCTTTCGGTCCGCGGGCGACGCGACCGGCCATCACGACACGATCACCTTCACCACCCACATGGTCCCCGCAGCCGGAGGGGGCATCGCCTGGACCGGTCGGACCGTTCTCACCCTCGGCGAGGACGGGCTCATCCGGAACGAGTACCAGTTCACCGTGGACCTGCCGGCCGAGATGAAGGCGAACTCGCGGGCCACGGCGGAGGACTTCCTTCGTCGACTGAGCGAGGGCGACCCGGACCGGATCGCCGAACTGTTTGCGGAACACGTCGACTGGCAGTTGAACTGGCCGGACAGTGGCCACCCGGCGGTGCCGTGGATCCGTCCCCGCTCGACCCGCGCCGACGTCGCCGACCATTTCCGGGAAATAGCCGCCTTCCATGTTCCTGAGGAGTCGGCCGGAACGGTGTCCCGCGTCCTCGTCGACGGCGCGGACGCGATCGTGCTCGGCGACATCCGGCAGACGGTAAGAACCACAGGTCGGCCGTACACGGCCCGGTGCGCGCTCCACCTCACTGTCGTAGACGGCCTGATCACGCGCTACGCCGTCTACGAAGACAGCCTCACCGTCGCCGAAGCCCTCGCCGACCAGCCGGTACACCGCCGGGCCCATGGACGGGCCCGTGACTCAGCCCCCCGCCGTGCTCTCCGCCCGGGACAGGGCCGTTTCGAGTACGACCAGTAGGGCGTCGCGGACCGAGCCCGTGTGGCGGGCGTCGAAGACGAGGAGCGGTATGTGGTCGGAGACGTCGAGTGCCCAGCGCACCTCGTCGAGGTCGTGGTGGACTTCGCCGTCGAACGCGTTCACGGCGACGGCGAACGGGATGTCCTTGTGCTCGAAGTAGTCCACCGCGGCGTAGCAGTCGTCCAGGCGGCGGGTGTCCACGATGACCAGAGCGCCTAGGGCACCCTGGACCACGTCGTCCCACATGAACCCGAACCGGTCCTGGCCCGGCGTGCCGAACAGGTAGAGCTTCAGCGTCGGGTCGATGGTGACGCAGCCGAAGTCCATGGCGACCGTGGTGGTGGTCTTCTCCGGGGTGTGGGAGAGATCGTCCACGCCCGCCGCGACCTCGGTGATGGCGGCCTCCGTGGTCAGTGGCCGGATCTCGGAGATCGCGCCCACGGCCGTGGTCTTGCCGACGCCGAAGCCGCCCGCAATGACCAACTTGACCGGAACCGGCGGCTGTTCAACCGCTGTCGCGGAGTGTGTCCCGTGAGTCGGGGACGGCGCGGAGACCATCGATAACCCTTCGCAGTACGGAGATGTCCTGGGTGGTCCTGGCGTTCGGGACGTGGACCGTCAGGTGTCCGGCGGCGCGCAGATCCTCCGTCAGCACCCGGACGACATTGAGGTGCAGATGCAGCCGCGCGGCCAGTTCCGCCACCGACTGCGGTCGTCGGCAGGCGGCGATGATGTCGTGTTGTTCGAAGGAGAGCGAGTGGAGGCAGGTCAGGCCGGACGACGTCGCCACGACCTGGGTCTCGACCGGGAGCGGAGGGCCGGCGCCGCCTCCCGCCACCCGGCCCGCGGTCAGCAGGAAAGGCCTGATCGCGGAAGCGCGGCCGGCCGGTTCCGACGGGCCCCGGGCGCTGCCCTCCCCCAAGCTCTCGGCTCCGCTCGAGCAGGGGGGACCCCCACCCTCGTCCGGTCCTGGTCCACCTGCGGCCATCGTGATCCTCTTCTCGGCGCCTGCGCCCCCGGCTCCGCGGTGCGGGGCGGGTCAGCGGGCCGGTGCGGCGCCGGCGTTGTTCTTGAGCTCCAACACCAGCTGGGGGGTGAGCGCGCTCCCGGCCCGGTTGGCGAAGAGGGTCATCTCGTAGGCGATGTTGCCGAGCTTGGCCTCCTTCGAGGTCACCACGCCCAGGACGGCGCCGCAGCCGATGGCGGACACCAGGACATGGCCGCCCTCCAGGTCGATGATGACCTTGTTGAGGCCGCCGAGGCCGTAGTTGCCGGACGCACCGGCCGCCAGACTGGTGACGCCCGAGACGATCGCCGCGAGCCGCTCGGAGTCGGCCTGTTCGCGCAGTTGGGAGACGGCGATCAGCAGACCGTCGGAGGACACCGCGATGGCGTCGACGACACCGGCGGTCTGGGTGGCGAACCGGTCGAGCAGCCAGGTGAAGTCGGCCGCGGCGGCTGTCAGGTCCATGGGCTCCTCCCGCTCGGAGCTGCTCTTACCTGTCGGCGTGGTCACTGCCCGACTCCTTCCGGGTTTGCTGGTGTTGCGATGGTGCCGAATCCCTCGGGGCCGTAGCAGTCTCCTGCTCCGCCCTGCGTACGGCGGCCTCGAATTCGTCGAGTTCCGAACGGACCGCGTCGGGGTCCACGGGCCTGGGCACGGTCTGAGCCCCGCGGTCGGCCGCAGGGGTGGTCATGTCGAGCGTCGCACCCCGTACCCGTCGTCGCAGCGGCCGAGCGGACTGCGCCGGCCGCGGTTCTTCGACCGCGGGGGTGGTCTGCTGCTCGGCTTCTGCGGGGTGCGGGAGCCGTCGGGGCAGCTCGCCTTGCCGTGCGGGGGCGGCCGGCCGCTGTTCGGGGGCGGTGGCGGAGCGCACGGGCAGCGGCGTGGCGGTCTCCGGTACCGGCTGGAGTGCGGGCGCGCCGGTTTCCTGCTCGGGCGCTGCCGGGTGGTGCGCCGACCCGACCCGAGCCGTGTCCGCTGCCGGGGACGGTACGGCGGCGGGGCTCACGGCCAGGAGCAGTGCGGCGGGGAGCCAGACGGTGCCGGTGACTCCGCCGCCCGGCGTACGGCTCAGCGTGACCCGGATGCCCGAGCGCCGGGCGAGGCTGCCGACCACGAACAGGCCCAGGACCTTGGTCGGTACGAGGTCGAGCCGCTCCCGGCGGACCAGCCGGGAGTTCTCCTCGTCGAGGCGTTCCGCGCTCATACCCAGGCCGTGGTCGATGACCTCGATCAGGGCACCGCCGTCCGAGGTGATGTCGGTACCGGGCCGGACGACCACCTCGACGGGGGTGTCGGACGGGGAGAACGAGACCGCGTTCTCCAGCAGTTCGGCGAGCATCAGCGTCAGATCGTCGACGACGTCGGGCGCGACGGTGAACTCCGTCTCGGACCGCAGGGACACCCGCTGGTAGCCCTCGATCTGGCCGAGCCCGGCCCGGATGACGTTGGCCAGGGTGGTCGGCCGGGCCTCCATCTCGGGGTCCCGGATACCGGCGAGCAGCATCAGGCTGTCGGCGTTGCGCTGGAGACGCACGGCGATGTGGTCGATGCGGTACATCCGGTTCAGGATGTCGGGGTCGGTCTCCTCGCGTTCCACGGCGTCGATCAGCATGAGCTGGCGTGAGGTGAGGTTGCTGACGCGGCGTCCGACGTTGCCGAACATCTCGGCGACGTTGCGGCGGCTGAGCACCTGCCGCTCCAGCAGCGCCGCGGCGGTGACCTGCACCTGGTTGAACGCCTCGGCCAGGTGGCCGATCTCGTCGCGGACCGGGACGGGGATCGGCCGCGGCCGCAGCGGGGTGCGCTCCGCCGACTCGTCGTCCTCGACCCTGGCGAGTTCCTCGCCGGCCACGTCGACCACCTGCTGGGCGGCACCGGTCAGGGCCGCCAGGGGACGTACGACCGAGCGCCGGACCAAGACGGAGAACGCCAGCCAGGAAGCGAAACCGAGCAGGGCGAGGCCGAGCATCGCCAGCGCGTTGTGCAGGGCGCTTCGGGAGAGGCCGTCGGCTTCGGCGGCGATCTGGCCGATCAGCGACCGGGTGATGTCGAGGCGGGCCTCGGCCTGCCGGGTTCCGGCGGTCATCGCCGCGCGCAACTGATGCGGGCTCTGGCCCTGCAGGGAGCCCGGATCGATCTGCAGCTCCGCGAACTGGGCCTCGATGCCGTTCTCCTCGGCATCTCGCTCGATCCCGCCCAGGCGCAGCGCCTGGTCCGGGTCGGCGATCCTGCTGAAGCGTTTCGTCTGCTCCTCGTAGAGCTTGTGGGCGCCGACCGCGCGGGTGTACTCGGTGAGCGCGTTGGCATCCCGGGTCTGGGCCGAGAACACCCCGCTTTCGAAGGCCGCGTGGGCGGCATCGGCCCGCAGCACCGTGTCGAGGAGCTCGGTGACCGAGGACGACGAGGTGCCGACGAAGCGGTCGAGGCCGATGCCGTCGATCAGGTAGCCGACCGCGGCGGCGTACGCGGGGTCGATGCCGGCGGCCGGAATCGATCCCCGCTCGACCTTGTCGCGCAGTACGGCGAGGCCCCGGATGTAGTCGAGGGCCTGTGCCTCCTGCCGCGGCAGGCCCGCCCCGAACGCGGAGCGCACGGCGGTGACCTGCTCGTCGGTGTCCCGCTGTGCCCGGCGGTAGGCGGCGGTCGACGGCAGGGCGGTACCGGGCCGGACCGACTCCTGCTCCACCGACAGCAAAAGCGCCTGTCGGTGTTCGGCCTGTACGTCGTTGATCAGCCGCGTGACCTGTTCGCTGTCGCGCACCAGCTCAGCGCTATGGCTGGCGTCCGTGGCCTTCTCCACCTGGGAGTTGACGCCGAGGCCCAGCAGTACGCCGACGACCGCGACGGGCGCGATCACCAGCACGTTGAGCTTCCGCCGGAACGGCCATCGGTCCAGGAGGACGCCCGCCCGCTGACGGAAGCCCGGCCTCAACGGCGAAGGCCGAGACGGATCCGCTTCGTGTGGCGGGTCCACCGCGTCCACAGACACCCAGCCTCCTCCTTGCGACGTGCTCCTGAGCGGTGACCGAGGTGTCGTTGTCGCCGACCGCCGACGATGGGGGAGTGTGACGTTTGCGCAGTTCACCCTAGTTGTGAGCGAAAAGATTGCGCCACATGCCCAACCGGCCGTGAACACTACCGCTTGTGCACGCGCATGCAACACATGGCAGCAATGGTCAACCGGTATTCAACTCTTTGTCACTTTTGGCGCGTTACCCCTGAGGTGTTGTGCCGCCCCGGTCGATGGTTTGGTGCCCGTAGCGGAGCGGGGCGCGGACCGGCCCGTTCCTCGCCGGGGCCGGCGCGGGTGGCCTGCGCGGTACCTCCCGGAGGCGGCTGCCTCGCGGAGCATCGGCACCCGTAACCTGTCTCCCCCCACCCGACCCGTATCCTCAACCTGCCCTGCGAGGAGACTCGTGCACCCCACCCGCAAGGCGGTCGCGTCAGCCGCCGCACTCCTGGTCATGGCCGTTTCCGGCTGCGATTCCGACGCCGGCGCCACCGCGGCCCACAAGGACTCCGCCAAGCCCGGATGCCCGGCCACCCTCTCCAGGGCCAAGCAGGCCGTCGCGAAGGCCGAGGAGGCCAACGCCCCCTGGAGGGGCCCCACCACCGGGCCCAAGGCCGTCCGCGGCAAGACCGTCGTCTTCATCGCCCAGACCCTGACCAACCCGGGCGTCGCCGGGGTCGCCCAAGGTGTCCAGGAAGCCGCCAAGATCGTCGGATGGCACGCCCGCACCCTCAACGGCAAGGGCACGCCCGACGGCATCCGGGCCGCGTTCAAGCAGGCCGTCGGCCTCAAGCCGGATGGCATCGTCATCGGCGGTTTTGATCCCGCGGCGGCCGCGGAGAGCGTCAAAGAAGCCAACAAGGCGGGCATTGAGCTGATCGGCTGGCACGCCACCGCCGTTCCCGGCCCCAGTGACGATCCGCGGCTCTTCAGCAACGTCACCTCCCGCGTCGAGGACGTCGCGAAGATCAGCGCCGACTGGATCATCGCCCGGTCCAACGGCCGCGCGGGCGTCGTCCTGTTCACCGATGCCTCGGTACCCTTTGCGAAGCGAAAGTCCGACCTGATCAAGAAGGAACTCGCCACCTGCTCGGGCACCAAACTGCTGAGCTACACCAACCTCCCCATTCCCCAGGCCAACAGGCGCTCCATCGGGGAAGTCCGCTCCCTGCTGTCCCGTTTCGGCCGCAAGTGGACCTATTCCGCGGCCATCAACGACCTGTACTTCGGTCACGCCGCCCCCGCCCTGCGCGCCGCGGGCAAGGACGGTGCCGGGGCCCCGTTCAACATCGGCGCCGGTGACGGTGACCCGTCGGCCTTCGAGCGCGTCAACGGCAAGGAGTTCCAGACCGCCACCGTGCCCGAGCCGCTCTCCGAGCAGGGCTGGCAGATCGTCGACGAGTTCAACCGCGCCTTCACCGGGGCCCCCGACAGCGGGTACGTCGCCCCCGTGCACATCGCCACCGCCGCCAACAGCGGCGGCGCCCTGTCCTGGGACTCCGAGGGCTACCGCCAGGCCTACCGCAAGATCTGGGGCGACTGACGCGTTGCCCGGGTCGGGGTCGGGGTCGGGTTACAGGATCAGCCCCGGCCCCAGCGCGGGGACGATGGCGGCGTTGCTCTCGGGACCCTCGGAGAAGGCGTGGGCCGGTGCGGCGAGGGCGAGGCCCCCTAGGGAGAGCAGAGTGACGGTTGCCAGGACGGTGAAGGAACGGCGGATGTACTTCATGGAGTCCTCTCGCTGCGTGGCGAAACTGCGCGCGGCACCCGCGGCGCGGGCCGGCGGGGCCCCGGCGCCGGGGTCGAACGATCCGCAAGAGCGTTTCCTCTGCTTCACCTGTGCAAACGCGTCGTCACTCTGGTGCCGGATGGGAGCCCGTCGGCTCACAGCGCTCACTCGGGCATCGGGCTCCGCCGGCCCGACCGCCGCTACGCCTTGGGTGCCGAGAAGCAGAAGAGCTTGCCGGACCAGCCGGCGAAGAGGTGGTCGTCGACGGTGAACGCCGACCAGGGGCCGGAGCCGCCGCTGACCGGGTAGTGCCACACCTGCTTGCCGGTGTCGGCGTGGAAGCCGTAGAGGCCCTTCTTGCCCGCGGCGAGGAAGAGTCCGCTCACGGTGCCCAGGAGTTGGAGTTCACCGAGGCCGGAGCCGGCCGTCCAGCGGTTCGCGCCGGTGCGGGCGTCCACGGCGTGCAGGACCTTGTCGAGGTAGCAGACGGTCGCGCCGGAGCGGGCGTAGCCGCGGTTGCCCCGGGCGGCGGTCCGCACGCTCCACAGGGTCTTGCCGGTCGCGGGGTCGAAGGCGGTGAGCAGCCCGCCGGTCGCGCCGGAGGCTCCGGTGTCGGGGTAGCAGAACAAGGTTCCCTGGAGCAGGTTCAACGAGCCTTGGTAGAAGAGGATCTGACTGTTCGTCGGGGGGAGGCCGGTGGCCGTGCTCCGGCGCGTGGCCCCGGTGGCGGGGTCGAGGGTGAGCAGCCGCATATCGCCGTCGACGGCGAAGAGCTCCTCGCCCTTGGACGGTGCGTAGAGGGCGACGAGGTCCCTCGCCCACAGACGATCGCCCGAGTCCGGAGCGATGACGGTGTAGCCGTTGAGCGTCGCGGTCGTGGAGGTCTTCGCGGCACGGCCCCAGACGACCAGCCCGCCCCCCGGGGTGGTGCCGGCGGCCGCGATTCCCCCCAGGTCGGGCGACTTCCACCGGACCTTGCCGGTCGAGGTGTCCAGGCCCTGGATGCGCCCCCGGTCGCCCGTGGTCACCAGCAGTGAGCCGTGCGCGGACTCCAGGTGCGGCGCGTTGGACCCGGTCGGGGACGCGGCCCACAGCTCCCTACCGGTCCTGCCGTCGAGCGCGTGGACCTTCCCGTCGGTACGTACCGTGTAGACGTGCTCGTCGTCGGCGAGGGCGGCGGTGTTCTGGCCGGTGAGGTCCTTCCAGAGCGGCTTGCCGGTGGCCCGGTCGAAGCAGGCCCCCGAGGTCCTCCCGGCGCACAGCAGCGTGGACGACGTCACCGCGAGCAGGGACATGCCGGGCTGCGGAAGGTCCGCGGTCCAGGCGAGTTCGGGGGTGGCGGTCGTCGCGTCGCCGTCGCCCGAGCGCAGCAGCAGGGCGGTGCCCGAGGCGGCCGCGGTCACCGCGAACGCCGCGCCGCCGAACAGCAGCCGCCGCCGGCTGAGCAGGGGAGTGCGCACCTCGTCGTGCAGGCTGCGCTGTGCCTCGGTCACCTGCAGCTCGACCGCACCGAGCCAGCCCGCGGTGGTCGCCGGGCGCAGCCACTCCTGCAACTGCGCGACGGTGGGACGCCGGGCGGGGTCCTTGTCGAGGCAGGCGGCGACGGTGCCGAGCAGGGCCTGCGGGACGCCGTCGAGTTCCGGCGCCTCGTGGGTGGCGCGGTAGAGCAGCGCGTGTACCGCCCCCGTTCCGAAGGGCGGGGTGCCGGTGGCGGCGAAGGCGAGCACGGCGCCGAGGGCGAACACATCGCCGGCGGACGTGACGTCGCCGCCCGTCGACTGCTCGGGCGACATGAAGCCCGGCGACCCGATGATCTGGCCCTCCGCGGTGAGCACGGTCCCGTCGACGGCCCGGCTGATGCCGAAGTCGATGACCCTGGGCCCGTCGGCGGTGAGCAGGATGTTGGACGGTTTGAGGTCGCGGTGGATCAGCCCCGCGCGGTGGATGGCGGCCAGCGCCTCGGCCAGGCCCGCGCCCAGCACGCGCAAGGTGGCCTCGGGCATGGGCCCGTGCGCGGCGATGGCGTCGGTGAGCGAGGGGCCGGGGATGTACGCGGTGGCCAGCCAGGGCTGCGGCCCGTCGGGGTCGGCGTCGACGACGGGCGCGGTGAAGGCGCCGCCGACCGCGCGGGCGGCGTCCACCTCGGCCTTGAAGCGCCGCCGGAAGTCCGGATCGGCGGCCAGTTCGGGGCGCACGACCTTGACGGCGACGGCACGGCCGCTGCGCGAGGCGGCCAGGTGGACGCGGCCCATGCCGCCCGCGCCGAGTTCCCGGATCACTCGGTACGGTCCGATGTGCGGGGCGGCGGTGTCGGCCTGTGTGGTCGGCGATGTCATCGCGGGGTGCTCCGGAACGCGTAGAGGGTGGTGTCGGATGCGGCGTAGACGGTGCTGCCGGCGGTCTGCACCGACCAGGAGTTCCTGCTCCGG
Source organism: Streptomyces sirii (assembly GCF_045690365.1). Lineage (NCBI taxonomy): Bacteria > Bacillati > Actinomycetota > Actinomycetes > Kitasatosporales > Streptomycetaceae > Streptomyces > Streptomyces sirii. Next base: position 7,877,873 of record NZ_CP147982.1, read on the forward strand.
GCCTCGGCGCCGGAGGCCTGGTGCGCCCACAGCGGTGTGCCGTCCGAGGCGCGCAGGACGATGAAGCCCGGGGTGTCGGCGCCGAACAGGGAGAGCGCCACCAGCGACGAGGAGGCCGCGGGGCCCGGGTCGCCGGCGCTCGCGGGGTCCAGGGACAGCGGACTCGCGGTGTGCCACAGCTGGCTGCCGTCGCGGGTGTCGAGGGCGAAGACGGTGCCCTGGCCGTCCGCCACGTAGGCCCGCTCGCCCAGGACCGTGGTGGGGCCGAGGTCGGTCGGCTCGTTGACGGCGGTCCACAGTCTGCGGCCGTCGGTGGCCCGGAAGGCCTGCACCTTCACGGTGGTGACGAGCACCGCGTCCTGGCCGGTGGTCAGATCCGGGTAGTCGCCCGGGGTGACGACGCCCCGGACCGACCAGCGCGACTCGCCGGTGCGCAGGTCCAGGCCGTGGACGGCGCCGTCGTCCTGCAAGAAGCACAGGCGCCCGTCGCAGGAGGCGTGGTGGTCGCTGCTCGCCACCTTGCGGGACCACAGCACCTTTCCCGCCTTGAGGTCCACGGCGTGCACCTTGTAGCCCTGACTGCCGTCGCTGCCGACGACGGCGACCGATCCGGCGACGCAGAAGACGTCGTGGAGGTGGTCGGGAGAGGAGGACCCCTCTTCCGGCCGGGTGACCGCATGGTTGAACTTCACGGCGCCGGCACCGTCCAGGCCGAGCAGATGGCCGCGGTCGCCCCAGGCCGTGGCGAACAGCGTCGAGCCGTGCACGCCGAGCCAGTCGGGCTTGCCGGAGACATCGGACGGCAGGCGGGGCGATGCCGTCCACCGCTCCTTTCCGGTCGCGGTGTCATAGCCGACCGCGTGGGTCCGGTCCCAGTGCACCAGGGTGTCGCCGAGCAGCCGCAGCCGCCCGTTCTCCAGGCGCCGCAGCGGGGTCGACCACTGCGGTGCCGGGCCCGCGGCCACCTTGGCGGCGGGCCGCACCGAGGTGCCCGCGCCGCCACCGCGGCCCGGGGCGCGACCGGGCTTCGGCCCCCACCCGGACAGCGCCGCGGCTCCCGCGGCCGCCGCGGCGGTGCCGCCGACCGCGGCCAGCCACAGGAAGCGGCGGCGGCCCGGTCGGCTCGGGTGCGCCGTGGCCGGTGGGGTCGCGGGCACGGCGGGCGCGGCCACCAGGGCGGCGGCGTGCGCCTCGCGTGCGGCGAGGTCGTCCCGCAGACCCGGTACGAGCAGCGCGGAGGGCTCGGCGGGGCCGAGCGCGGCCAGCAGCCGGGCGGTGGGCGGCCTGTTGGCGGGGTCCTTGTCCAGGCAGGCCGCGAGCAGCGGACGCAGCGCGTCGGGTACGCCGTCCAGCCGCGGCGGGGCGTGGACGGCCCGGTAGAGGATCTCGGCCGTGCCTCCGGCGCCGAACGGGCCCCGGCCGGTGGCGGCGAAGACCAGCACGCAGCCGAGGGAGAACACATCGGCCGCCGGTCCGGCCTCGCGGCTGGACACGATCTGCTCGGGGGCCATGAACCCGGGCGTGCCGATCACGGCGTCCGTCCGGGTCACCTGAGTCGCGTCCACCGCCCGGCTGATGCCGAAGTCGATGACGCGCGGCCCGTCCGCGGCCACGAGCACGTTCCCCGGCTTGAGGTCGCGGTGGACGATTCCGGCGGCGTGGATCGCGACGAGCGCCTCCGCGAGGCCGGTGCCCAGGGCCCGCAGTGCCGGTTCGGACAGCGTGCCGAAGCGCCGTACGACATCGTGCAGGGACGGTGCGGGGACATAGGCGGCGGCCAGCCAGGGCTGTCGGGTGTCGGCGTCCGCGTCGAGGACCGGCGGTGTGAAGAACCCGCTCACCTTCCGGGCGGCGTCGGCCTCGCGCCGGAAGCGCCCGCGGAAGTTCGGTGCCTCGGCGTACTCGGGTCGGATGACCTTCAGCGCGACCAGACGCGCCCCCGGTGACCTGGCCAGGTAGACCCTGCCCATGCCGCCCTCGCCCAGGAGTTGGAAGACCTCGTAGGGTCCGATCCGGCTCGGGCCCGGTCGCCGGGGGTCGGTGGGGTGCGGCCGGCGGACCGCGGGGAGCGGCTCCGGGAGTGTGGGCCGCGGCTGGGGGACTGTGGCGTGCGGCTGCGGGACCGTCGGGTCGTCGCTGCCGTCGTGTCTCTGGGTGTGCACCTCGTTGGGCGGCGGTCAGCCGAGCGAGCCGAGCACATCGCGGGCCGCGGCGATGGCGGCGTCCTCGGCCTGCCGCTGGTTCCTGCCGGCGGCCCGGGTGTCGTAGGTGAGGCTCACGGTGAACTCCGCGTTCCCCTCACGGACGATCACCTGTGCCTCCGCCAGGTCCATCGGGTCCTTGTCGACGCCGTGGACGACGTAGGCATCCTCGCCGAGCCCGCTGAGCGGCCGGGAGTCGGTGATCGTGCGGACCTTCTTCAACGCCTCCAGGGCGCTCTTCTTGTGTATGTCGTACATGCCGCTCGCCGACGGGCTGACCATGAGGTTCACTTGCAGGTCCAGCATGTGGCCGGCCGCGCCGAAGGGTGTCTCCCAACTCGGCATCCTGGTGATCATCGCCGCCATGGTGGCGTGGTCGAACTGCGACGGCTTGCACTCGGTTCCGGGTGCGATGCGCGCGAGGGTGGACGGCTTGATCAGCTCGCACCCCTCGGGCACCTTGGTGAACGACTTCTTCGCCGGCGCCGGCGGGGCGGCGGCGCCCGGAGCGCCGGAGGGCTTCCCCGAGGCGGCGCTCTCGCCGTCGCCACCCGACACGGCGACGACCACACCGACGATCGCGCCCACGGCGAGCAGCGCACCCCCGCCGATCAGCCAGGGCCGCGCACCGGCGCCGCGCGGCCGCCCCGTGGCCCGAGCCCCGTTCAACGGCAGCGTCGCGGGGGACGGTTGCGACCAGGCCGAGGGCGCGCCCGGCGGTTGGGACGGGACCGGCGGCTGGGGCGGGCCCGCAGGCTGGGGCGGGGCCGGCGGCGATGCCTGGCCCGGCACCTGGCCCGGGTCCTGAGCCCCGGGTCCCCCATCACCCTCGGCTCTCTGCGCCTCCTGTGCTCCCTGGGGCATCGGCTGAGTAGGCCCGGACTCGCCGGAGCCCTGCCGGGGGTCCGACTGCGGGGTCTCGCTCACGGTGCTGCTCGCTTTCCCTCTGGTTCTCGCTCTCGGGACCGGCACCGGCCCGTCCCGTGGGCCGGCCCGGATCAAAGGCACACCGGAGCCCGACACCACGCGCCGCACTCTTTCGCGAGGCGCTGAAATGCCGATGAAATTCCGCTGGTACGGGGGACCTGCGGCGATCTGGGGGACGCGTGCTGCCGAGGGAACAGGCCCACCACCGTCCGGCACGGGGGCCGGGCGTCCGGCCAGGGGGTCTGCCCGTCGGTCAGCGCCACGAGGACGTCCGGTCGGGGCCGGGCACGGAGCGCCTTGCCGAACCCCGTGCGCAGATCCGTCCCCCCACCGCCCAGCAGCAAGATTCCCTCGGCCCGGCACAGCGGGTGCACGACCCGGGCCGCCGCGTCGCAGGTCAGTACGGAGACCAGGTCCCGACGACCGCCCACGGCGCGGGAGATCGCGGCGACTTCGAGGAGCGCGCTGCCCAGTTCGGCGTCGCTGACCGACCCGGAGGTGTCGATGACCACGGAGACCCGGGGCGGCCGGCGCCGGAGGCTCGGCAGCACGGCGCCGGGCACGCCGGCCGAGCGCCGCGACGGCCGGCCGTAGAGGTAGTCCTCGCCCGCGCCGGAGCCGGAGGCCGCCGAGCGGACCGCGGCCCCCAGCAACTGCCGCCACGCCTGCGGCGGATGGAACGCCTCCTCCGCCCACCGCCGCCACCCCTTGGGGGCGTTCCCCGGACGGCCGGTGATGCCCTGCGCCACCCGGAACCGCACCGCGTCCCGTTCCTGCTCGCTGAGGCCGTGGGCGCCGTCCGGCCCCAGGTCCCAGTCGCGGTCCAGTCCGTCGGCACCACTGCCGCAGTCCAGCCAGGACAGGCTCTGGGTATACGGACCGAGCCGGAACCGGCGCAGGTAGTCCTCCATCAGCTCGCCCTCGGGCAGCCCCAACGACACCGGTTCGACGGCGCCTTCGGGCCGGACCAAACCGTCCCCGAACGCGTCGTCGTTGATCTCGCAGTCCGCGGCGATGTTCATCCGCAGCCGTTCCCCCGGGCCGGTCAGTCCGCGCTCCCGTGCGACCCGGTCGCTGCGCCCGTGGTGATCGCGCAGCAGGTGCGACACCTCGTGCACCCATACCGCGGCCAACTCCTCCACCGGCGTACGGTCCACGAACGCCGGTGAGACGTAGCACCGCCAGTGCCGGTCGACGGCCATCGTCGGTACCAGCCGGGACTCCACGGTGTGCAGCGCGAACAGTGCCGTCGCCAAGTAGGGCCGCACCCGGGCGGCGTGGAGCCGGGCGGTGTAGAGCTTGTCGAGGTCCAGTGCCCCCGGTGCGTCGGGCCTCATCGTCCCGCCTTCGCTGCGACCGCCGCGGTCCGGGCCGCGGCCCGGACCGCCCGCTGGGAGAGGGACACCACTCCGGCGAGTCGCTCGATCGACGCCGGAACGTCCCAGCCCTCGCGGCGCAGTGCGGCGAGGGTGGTCGCGGGGACGACCACCAGATCCGGGGCTCCGGTCTCCACCGCCCGCACCAGCAGCGCCCACGCCGCGTCCCAGCGGGACCTCTCCGGGCGCTCGCGGACCGCCGCCACCACGGCGTCCAGCACGGCCTGGCGCAGATCCCCCCGCTCGGGCAGGGCGGCACCCTCCGGATCGGCGAGCAGCACCTCGGGGTCGGGGAGGTCCATCCGGTCCAGGCTCGCCAGCAGCTCCAGCCCCGGACCGTCCCCCACCGTGCCCCTGACCAGCAGGGAGAGCACTTCACGGGAGGAGCCGGCCGCGGTCGCGAAGGCGATCAGACACAGTGTCGTCTCCCAGCTCCGAGGGGACGGCCACGGACCGCCGCGGCGTGTCTCGTTGCCGGGCAGCTGGTGTACGAGCCCGGGGCGGGCGGCGAGGAGCCGGGTCACCGCACGGCGGGCGAAGCCCACGGCCTCCGGCAGCTTCTCCGGGGCGAGCCGGGGCAGGGTCGCCCGGGGCCACGTCCCACCGAGGCCGCGTACGACGACCTCATGGTCATGGGTCCACTGGAGGTGAACGAACCGGTTGGCCAGCGGCGGGCTCAGCTCCCAGCCGTCCGCCGCCGAGGACCGCGGATTGGCGGCGGCGACGATGCGGATCCCGGGCGGCAACTGCAGGGCGCCGATCCGCCGTTCGAGCACGAGGCGGAGCAGCGCGGCCTGCACGGCCGGTGGCGCGGTGGAGAGTTCGTCCAGGAACAGCAGCCCCCGGCCGGCCCGCACCAGCCGTACCGCCCAGTCCGGCGGGGCCATCGGGACACCCTGCTCCGCGGGGTCGTCGCCGACGATGGGCAGACCCGAGAAGTCGGACGGCTCATGGACACTGGCGATCACCGTGGTCAGCGGCAGGTCCAGGGCCGCGGCGAGCTGCGTCAGGGCCGCGGTCTTGCCGATGCCGGGCTCGCCCCACAGGAGTACGGGAAGGTCGGCGGCCACCGCCAGCGTCAGGGCCTCCAGCTGTGTGTCGGGGCGCGGTTCGGTGGTGGAGTCGCGCAGCAGGGCCAGCAGCTCGCCGGCGACGTCGAGTTGGGCGACGGGGGCCGGGCCGGAGGACGTGGCGGTCGCGGAGAACGGGGTGCAAGTGGGCATGTGTGATCACCTGTGGGTTCGTGGTGGGACGAGTGGGTGTGCGGGACGCGGGCCCGGGTCAGCGGGCGAGGGCGTGGCGCGGAGGTGAGCGGCGGTCGCGGTCGCGGCGACGGTCCGGGTGCAGGCGGCCGGGCCCGGGGCCGATCAGGCCGGCCCTGAACAGCCCGTAGGTGATCCGCCGCAGCGCGGCCGCCTCCAGTTCGTCCCGCAGAGCGCCGTTGCGCAGCACCGCGTCGGGGCCCAGCAGCCCCTCGACGACGGCCAGCGCGCCGGCGGTGTCGCCGTGGTCGAGGCGTTCGCGTACCCCGGTGAGGCAGTCCGGCCGACGGTGCGCCTCGTCGATGGCCCGCAGGCAGGGAAGCGGAGTGCCGCCCAGTGCGACCAGCAGTTCCTCCTGCCGGATCTCGGCCGGGCCGTGGTCGAGCGGAGCCAGTACGCCGTCGACCAGACCGATCCGGTGCCGGGCTCCTCGGCACTCCACGAGACGTGGCCGTCCCGCGCGGTCCGGAGGCCGGGGCGCACCGGCCGGCGCATGATGCGGTACGAGCGCCGAGGCGACCAGCGGGTGCAGCCGGTCGGCCTCGATCAGACCGGCGCGGAGGAGTTCCAGGTCGGGCAGTACCCAGGCCGCCGCGTCGGGCAGGACCGGCAGCGAGGAGACACCGCCGTCGGCGGGTGCCGCCGTGCTCCGCAAGGTGGGTGGCCCGACACCGTCCCGGCCCGCGACCAGCTCCAGGACCAGCCGATGCCGGCCCCCGAGCCGTACCGCGACGGTCCCGGTGGACCGCCCCTCGGCCCGGAGCACGATCCCCGCCTCGGCCGCCCACCGCTCGACCGCGCAGCGGCGCCCCCGGGGCACCCTCCGCAGCAGCTCCGGATCCAGGTCGATGTCCATGTCCACGTCGATGTTCATGTCCGGACGATCGGCCCCGGACCGGATCCGCAACTCCTCGGTCCTGCGCGCATCCCACAGGTGCCGGTGCAGATCGAGACGGAACCGCCGGTTGGGGTGCGGATGCGGATGACGGCAGGCGGTGACGGTCCCGGATCCGTCCCACAGGGCGAGGCTGATCCGCTGACCGGCATCCGCCCAAGCCGGCGGAGTCCGGGCCACGAGGTACACCGGCTCATCGCCGTCACCTCTGGGGGAGTGGTACCGAGCCAGGGCGAGGGTCAGCCCCGGGCGCAGCAGCCCGCCAGGAGCGATCCGCGGCATATGCCAGCGCAGCAGGTCGGGAGCCAGATGGCGGAGATCGGCCCGGAGTCGGGCCGCGAGCTCCCGACCGTGGACACGCGCCACGGAACGTAGCCGGAGATCGACATCAATGCCTGCGGCGGCACACGCCCCCGCCCAGTCCCCGGCATGCCGGCGGGCGGTAGCAGTCTCGATCATGGAGGGCGGCACGGCGAACTCGCGCACGCGCAGCCAGAGGGAAAGGCGGGAATCCCCGTTCGCGATATGAGTGAGCATCAGCACTCACCTTGCGCGGACGGGTCCCCCAATCTGCCTGGAGAACGAGTAGTCATCGCGGTGATCGTAGAGCCCCTCGCCTCGGTATGCCAGGGGTTTTCGGCCGGCGGGCCACCACCTGGGCCTGACGGCGGGCGCGTCAACGGGTGTTCCTGACTTCCGTACCGGCCCGACTCGTTGCCGCCCCGCGACCGGACCGGGGCCCGCCTCCACCGTCGAAGATCATCGGGTACAGAATGTCCCGTATGCCGATAACGAACACGCCGAAGGCGGCGAGGGTCGACGACGCTCCGCTGATCGGTCCCACCCTGGCCCGCGCCTTCGACGACGACCCGATGATGCGCTGGTTCTTCCCCGACGGCGCCTCGCGCGAGGCGGCGCTGAGCCGCTACTTCACCACGATCTTCACCCGGCAGTACGTCCGCCACGGTGTGTGTGAGCGCACCGAGGCGGCGGCCGCGTTCTGGGTGCCGCCGGAGGCGCAGGCCAAGGCCGTTCCCGATGCGGAGACCATCCAGGAACTCCTCGACATCCTCGGCGACCGGGCCGGGCTGTTCAGGGACGCCGTCGAGACGGCCGCCCGGCACACGCCCCAGGAGCCGCACTGGTACCTGGCGCTGATCGGCGCCGACCCGGCCGCCCAGGGGCAGGGGCACGGGGCCGCCCTGCTGCGCTCGGGGCTGGCCAAGGCCGACGCGGCGGGTCTGCCCGCCTATCTGGAGTCCTCCAAGCCGTCCAATCTCCCCTTCTACGAGCACTTCGGCTTCACCGTGCGAGCGGAGCTGCGGCTGCCCGGGGACGGACCGACGCTGTGGGGGATGTGGCGCCGGCCGCGTCGCCCCGCGGACGCCTAGGCCGTCACCGGCGGACTGGGGCGCATAGGGGCGATGGATGGTATTCGCCCCTATGCGCCCCTTTTCTTCGCCTGGGCATCGATTAGGTGCCATTGGCGGCTTCCTCTTTATCGGGCAAACCGGAGCATTCCATGCACGGCTCGACCGCGGAGCCCGGCCCGCGCCACCCCACCAAGGGGGCGCCGTGAAGAGGCCAAAACGGCAGGGGCTAGCATATGAGCACCGCCTAGCTCGAAAGATAAGACCTGTGACTGTCAACGACGACTCGTTCACCAACTGGAATACCCGCGAGGAGATCGCGGAGTCGATGATCCCGATCATCGGGAAGCTGCACAGGGAGCGGGACGTCACGGTCCTCCTCCACAGCCGCTCCTTGGTGAACAAGTCGGTGGTCAGCATCCTCAAGACCCACCGGTTCGCTCGGCAGATAGCCGGCGAGGAACTCTCGGTCCTCGAGACCATGCCGTTCCTGCAGGCTCTCACCACGCTCGATCTCGGCCCCTCCCAGATCGATATCGGCATGCTCGCCGCGACGTACAAGACCGACGACCGCGGTCTTTCGGTGGAGGAGTTCACCGCCGAGGCCGTCGCCGGCGCCACGGGTGCCAACAAGATCGAGTGCCGCGAGGGGCGCGACGTCGTCCTCTACGGCTTCGGCCGGATCGGCCGCCTCGTCGCCCGTCTGCTGATCGAGAAGGCCGGCTCCGGCAACGGCCTGCGGCTGCGCGCCATCGTCGTCCGCGGCGGCGGCGAGGCGGACCTGGTCAAGCGCGCCTCGCTGCTGCGCCGCGACTCCATCCACGGCCAGTTCCAGGGCACCATCACCGTGGACGAGGCGACCAGCACGATCGTCGCCAACGGCAACGCGATCAAGGTGATCTACGCGAACGACCCGTCCGAGGTCGACTACACCGCGTACGGCATCAAGGACGCCATCCTCATCGACAACACGGGCAAGTGGCGCGACCGCGAGGGCCTTTCCAAGCACCTGCGCCCCGGTATCGACAAGGTCGTCCTGACCGCCCCGGGCAAGGGCGACGTCCCGAACATCGTCCACGGCGTCAACCACGACACGATCAAGCCGGACGAGCAGATCCTGTCCTGCGCCTCCTGCACCACCAACGCGATCGTCCCGCCGCTGAAGGCCATGGACGACGAGTACGGCGTCCTGCGCGGCCACGTCGAGACCGTCCACTCGTTCACCAACGACCAGAACCTGCTGGACAACTACCACAAGGCCGACCGCCGCGGCCGTTCCGCGCCGCTCAACATGGTCATCACCGAGACCGGTGCCGCCTCCGCCGTCGCCAAGGCGCTGCCCGATCTCAAAGCGCCCATCACCGGCAGCTCGATCCGCGTCCCCGTGCCGGACGTCTCGATCGCCATCCTGAGCCTGCGCCTGGGCCGCGAGACCACCCGTGAAGAGGTCCTCGAATACCTCCGCGACGTCTCGCTGCACTCGCCGCTCAAGCGCCAGATCGACTTCACCACCGCCCCCGACGCCGTCTCCATGGACTTCGTCGGCTCCCGCCACGCCTCGATCGTCGACGCCGGCGCCACCAAGGTGGACGCCGACAACGCGATCCTCTACCTGTGGTACGACAACGAGTTCGGCTACTCCTGCCAGGTCATCCGGGTCGTGCAGCACGTCTCCGGGGTCGAGTACCCGACCTACCCGGCGCCGGTGGTCTGACCGCGACCCGGGCGGACCGTGTCGGCATGACAAAGGCCTCCGGCCACTTCCTGCGGGAGGTGGCCGGAGGCCTTTGTGCGCCGCATGCGGCGCAAGTCGGTGGCGAGGAAAGCGAAAGGACTATGTCAGAGAGGTATGAGAAGGAAGCCCCTTCATGGCCTCGCCGCGGTCAACGCTACCAGTCAGTCGGGGATCAGGTCGCGTAGATTTTCCGGGGTGAGAGTCCGGGAGCCGGCGGGCAGGCCGTCGGGCCGTTCCAGCCCGATGTAGGTGACGGGACCGTCCGGGACCGTCCTGCCGTCCCACAGCGTCACGGTCGTGGTGTCGCCGGCCATCAGGTCGGCGAGGTAGCGGACCGTGAGGTGCTCGCGCTCGACGATGCCGCGCAGGAGTGCCGCCACCGACACCCGGTTTCCCTCGACCCGGTTGGCCGCCGGATGGCCCTTGAGGTACAGATGCAGCCACTTGGCGCGCCAACGGCCGTCCTCCCCGCGCAGGAACGCCAGCGGTAGCGCGACCCGGCCCGGTCCGCGCAGCTCGGACTTCATCCGCACGGTGCGCGGCTCGAACGGGCGGCCGCGTTGATCGGCGTCGCGCAGCATGAAACCGAAGAACGACTCGTCGACCTCCTCGAAGCCTTCCCCGGAGAAGATGTTGACCTGCGGGACGATGAAGGCGCCGCGCACGGCGCCCAGGCGCAGATCGATGAACTCCGAGGCACCGTCCGGCGCGTCGGTGATGTCGCCGGAGTGCTCGCCTTCGACTGCGGTGAGGGCGGTGTACGACAGCCAGGAGACCGTCGCGTAGCCGGCGTCCAGCATCAGCGCCGACAGGTCGTAGTCGGTGCTGCGGCAGGTCTGCTTCCAGTACACGAAGAAGCGCAGCAACTCGCCGTCGACCGGGGATATCGAGCCGCGGGGCAGCACGCCGAGACCGGCTGCGGTCGCCTTGCCGCTGAGGGGGAGGGCGACGTCGAGTACGTCGGGGTCGATCAGCAGACGGTCCGGGGACGGCAGACGGCGGCGGATCTCGGCGTCGAGCGCGTCGATCAGGCGCTTGCGCTCCGGGGGCAGTACGGGAGGGCGTTCGTCGGAGGTGACCCAGGCCCGGCCCAGGCGGTTGACGAAGACGCGGCGTTCGCCGGCCTCCCCGGCACGGTTGTGGAGGTGTTCGCGGACCGACAGCACGACCCGGCCCGCGACCTCGGGGGCGACCTGCTCCGCGGCCGCCACCACCGCATCGCGCTCGGCCTGGGTGAGAGCCATCCGCAGCAGGCGGTCCAGCGCGCGGAACAGCCTGCCGGGGGCGGCCTTCAGCAGCTCGGCCGCGCCCGTGACGTCGTGCATGCCGAGCAGCTCCTCGACGCGGCTGTCGAAGGAACGTGCCTTCTTCTCGCCCCGGGCGACGGCGAAGACGTCGGCGGCGTGCGGCCAGCGCGGGTACTCGTGCGGATGGAGGCGTTCGCCGAGGCGCTTGAAGGCCTCGCGATGCACGGCGACGTCGGCGAGCTTGGCGGGGGCCACGGCGACGACGGAGTCGAGGCCGGCGAGCAGCGCGCGGCGGACCGGACGCGACAGCGCTCGGAACCGCGTCGGTTCCTGGAGGGTCACATCGCCGTCGGACAGTGCGCAGGCCAGGCGGAGCACATCGGTGACGGTGTCCAGCAGCAGGTCCGCGCCGGCGCCGAGCCGGGCTCGGTTGACGACCGCGCGGTTCTCCCGGATCGGGATCGCCTCGGGCTGGGGGCCGTGCACCTGGTGCTCGGCGAGGGCCCGCAGATCGCGCAGGTCGTCGTCGCCCAGGGGCGTGGTGGATCCGGCCAGGGCCAGATACAGCGCACCGATCTCGTCCTCCAGGTCGCCGCCCCGATGCAGGACCGTGACGCGGTCGCCCGCCGCGGCGATCAGTTCGTCGTGGGCGGCGAGCATCTCGGCATAGGTGTGGCGGTAGTTGCCGTAGGACGGGAGGGTGAGCAGGTCCAGCACACCGCTCTGAAGCTGGGCGACCGTGCCGGGTCGCGCCGCGTCGTCGGCGAGCGCCTCGGCGATGCACCGCATCCAGAAGTCGAACGTGGCCGGCACGTTGGCCGGGAAATCGATGAAGTAGACGTTGTGCTGGACGTGGTCGCCGACCATCTGGCGCACGGTGCGCAGTGTGCGCACCGCGGTGTCGATGACGGTGCCCTCGGAGCGCCCCGACAGATGCTCCAGCAGGTCCGCCGAGAGCTTGAAGCCCACGGACATCAGCACGGCGTCGAACTGCCGTGCTGCGACGCCGCCTTCACCGGCGGGGCCGGTGGGAGAGGGGAGACGGAGGGTGTGCCGGATGACCAGCGGTTCGAGACTGTCGTCCATTGCGGCATGATCCCATTACCGCGCGCGACCGCGCATGCGGGTTTTCCGGTGGGGAACGCGCCGGTGCGGGACGAGGCGGTCGGCCGGTGAGCACCACCGGGACCGTGCGCCCGAACCGATGCCATGTGGAGGCAACAGTGGCCGAGTCCCCGCACAACGCCGCCCGGCGCGGCCCCCTGCCCAGCGGTCGGCACCACCTCAGCCGTGAACAGGTGGTGTCGTCGCAGCGGATACGCATGCTGACCGCCACCGCGGACGCGATGCGGGACAAGGGGTACGCCCAGACCGCGGTCGCCGAGATCATCCGGCGCGCCGGGGTGTCGCGGGAGACGTTCTACCAGCAGTTCCGTTCCAAGGAGGACTGTTTCATCCAGGCCCTGGACGCCGCCACGGAGCGGCTGGCGGGCCTGCTGGAGGTCGCCTGGCAGCCGGCGTCCGGCTCCCCGGGGACGACCATGCCGATCGCCCCCGAGGAAACCTTCCGCCGGCTGCTGCGCCTCTATCTGCGGACCCTCGGCGAACAGTCCGCCTTCGCCCGGCTGTTCCTGGTCGAGGTCTACGCCGCCGGGCCCGAGGCGTTGGCCCGCCGCATGGCGTGGCAGCGGCGGTTCGCGGACGCCATCGCCGAGATCTTCGGCGCCGGCGCCGGCAGCGGTGCGGACGAGCGGCGCTTCGACTGCGAGGCCCTGGTCGCGGCCGCCGCGCAGCTGGTGACTGCGCGACTGGTCGCGGACGACCTGACGGGTCTGCTCGCGTTGGAGGATCCGCTCGTCCGTCTCGCGGTACGGCTCCTCGGCTGAGCGGCTATCCGGCCGCGGGAAGCCAGGGGAAGTGCGCCAGTTGGCCCCGTAGGCCGGCGGGCAGCAGGGGTGCCACCATCGTGCGGTAGCCGGCCACCTGATTCCGGCCCGCCGTCAGGTCGGTGTCGAACAGCTCGTGGGGTGTCTTGCTCGGGATCGGCAGTCCCGGCCCGCAGATCGGAATCTTCGGCGCCTGACGGTTGAGCTGGTCGCCGCCACCCGAGACGGCGTGGGGGTTGATGGCGTAGCCGTGGTCGCCGGTGAAGTAGCCGGCCACGCCGTTGGCGAAGCAGGCCAGGTTCGTGATCACGTTCTCGGAGTAGCAGATGCCGTCGTTGGTGTTGCAGATCTCCTTGACCGTCAGACCGCCGAAGCCGCGCGGCCCCTTCATGGTCATGCCCGGCAGCACCGTCGGCAGGTTCGTCTCGATGCCGCCCGGGCCACCGTCCGCACCGGGCCGCCGGGGATCGCCGTAGAGCACGCCGTTGATCTGGTCGTGCGGGACGGCGTCGCTCCCGGACAGGACGGCCAGCTCGTCGCCGGCGACGAGCGCGCCCTGCGAGTAGCCGGCGATGGTGACATGGCTGTCGGAGCAGGTGCCGTGGAAGTTCCTTACCGCCGCGTCGAGTTTGGCGATGCCCTCGGCCACGGAGTCGTCCAGCGACACGGTGTCGCCGGGGTACGGGGCGATGGACGCCGAGTAGTGGATCTTCGTGAACGACACGCCTTCGGGGAGCGTGGCGTTGCTGGGGTCGTAGACCGTGGCGTCGCCGTCGAGGTGACCACCGACCTCGAAGATCATCGTGTTCGGGCAGTCGGCCCGGGTCTGCGCCGGCGGGGGGACCGCGACGGCTTGCGGTGCGCTCAGCCCCAGGACGGGCAGCGCGACCAGTGACGCGAATAACGATCGTGCCCTTCGCATGTGCACCTCGTCTCGAATCGGCTTGGGAGGAAGGCGAGTTCCAGCCCAGTGCGACGCCAAAGGTAGCGCTGAGAGAGGTTTTGCGAACAGAGCTGTTCGTGAAAGTAGCGTGTGTGTGGTGGGTACGTCGAAGGGAGCCGGTGTGGAGGCCGATGGGTCAACTCGCCGCGGCAGCGGGCGCCGCAGCCCTCATTTACCCCGGCCCCCCCGCGGCCCCCTTTTGGTCACGTGGTCCAGCGCAGTACCGCGCCGAGGCCGCCCGCAGGGCCCGCAACGCCCTCGGGGACGAGCAGGACCTCGGCGTCGGCCGCCGCGGCGGAGCGCAGCAGGGCGTCGTCGGCGCGCGCCCGCTCGGGCTTGCCGACGCCCATCGACTGCGCCTGGCCGCGCCGGACGGCGACCTGGTCGGCGCCGGGTCCGATCCAGACGTCGCGACCCGCGTCGGACGCGTCCTGCCCGAGGAGCAGCGTGTGCATCTGATGGCTGCGGGCCGCGTCCACGACGGCCGGCACGCCTTCCGCCGCATCCCCGGGGTTGCTGTCGGCCCCGCCCGCACCGTGCTCGCCGGGGCGGCCGCGTCCGGCGCGGAAGCGGCCGAGCGCCTCTTCGAGGCGGGCCTGCGCGTACGCGGTCCGGGCCTGCGCGATCTGGCGGTCCAGCACGCTCTTGGAGGCGCCCGCCGACCTGCTGCCGTTCTCGGCCTCGACGGTGGCGGCCCGGATCCGCTCGGGCAGCCGGTTGTACACGGCTCTGCGCTCGCGGGCGTCGCCGGTCAGGACCAGCAGTCGTGCGCCGGTCTGTGGCCACTGCCGGGCGAGCTCGGCGGCGATGATGTCCGCGGTCTCGTTGCGGCTGTTCTCGACCCTGTTCCGGTAGTGCCACTCGTACCGGTCCGTGGGGATGCTGCGGTGCCCCCGGCCCCGCCACTCCCTGCCCTCGGCCGTGGTCACGGCCCGGCTGCGCTGGGCGTCGCGCAGCTCCAGATCGGCGCCGGTGCGGTCGATGTACGCGACCAGGCACGGCGGCTCCTCGCCGATCAGCTCGGGAAGCGGGGCGATATGCGGCAGCAGGGACCAGGTCGCCTCGATGCGCACTGGTGTCACGCTGAGTGGGATGTCGAGTACGACCTCGGCGCCGCCGGCGAAGACGGCCCGGCCGGGAGGCGCCCCGGAGGACGGTTCGTGGGCGAGCCGGTCCACCACGGCCCGGCAGGTGTACGGGTCGGCCCCCGCGTCGATGAGCAGCGAGGCCACGACGCGCTCGCGGAGCTTCTGCTGCCGTGGCGCGTCCTCGGTCGCGCGGGTGGTGTCGATGTACACGGAGGCCCAGGGGCCCAGACGCTCGAAGAGCGGCTTGAGAAAACCGAGTTCCATGATCTTCCCCCGGGATCGGGGACGGTGTGTACTACCAGGTTAGGACGAAGTGGCCGCGGGGCCCTCTTTGCGGAGGAATCGGCGCAGCCGGGCCAGGGGCCAGGTGTTGATCACGTCGTCCGCGGTCAGCCAGCCCCGCTGTGCGATGCCCACGCCGTAGCGCAGGTACTCCAGGTGCAGTGGTGCGTGCGCGTCGGTGTCGACGGCGAACTTCACGCCGTACCGCTTGGCGCGCAGGATGTGCTCGTCGGACAGGTCGAGCCGGTCGGGGTGGGCGTTGATCTCCAGCGCCGTCCCGGTGCGGGCGCAGGCGGCGAACACCGCGTCGAGGTCCATGTCGAGGCCCGGGCGCCGGCCGATGATCCTTGTGGTCGGGTGGCCGATGATGTTGACCTCGGGGTTCTCGCAGGCCGCCACGAGCCGGCGGGTCAGGGCCTCGCGCCCCTGGCGGAAGTGATCGTGCACGGAGGCCACACAGAGGTCGAAGCCGCGCAGGAACTCCTGCGGCCAGTCCACCGCGCCGTCCGGGCCGATATTGAGCTCGGTGCCGTGCAGCAGGCGCATCTTCCGGTGCCTGCCGTCGAGTTCGCGCACCCGCTCGCGCTGGGCCAGTACCTTCTCGTCGGTCATCCGCTGCATGGCCAGATCCGGGGCGTGGTCGGTGATCGCGTAGTAGCGCAGGCCCCGCCGGGCGGCGGTCTCCACCATCTCCTCCAGCGGGGCCAGGCCGTCGGTGAGGTCGGTGTGGGTGTGCAGGTCGCCCCTGATGTCCGCCTCCGTGACCAGGTCCGGCAGCTCGCCCCGCAGCCCCGCGGCGACCTCGCCGCGGTCCTCCCGCAGCGTCGGCGGGATCCAGGGCAGACCGAGCCGGGCGTAGACCTCCTCCTCGGTCTGCGAGACGATCTTCTTTCCGCTCTTGGCGTGGAACAGGCCGTACTCGGAGAGCTTGAGCTTGTGGTGCACGGCCATCTCGCGGGTGCGGATGTTGTGCGCCTTGGAACCGGTGAAGTACTGCAGCCCCGCACCCCAGGAGTCCGGCGGCACGACCCGCAGATCGATCTGCAGGCCCTTGGTGGTGCGCACGGAGGTCTTCTTCGTGCCCTGGGCGATCACCTCGGCCGTGCCCGGCAGCCGTACGAAGGCGTCCATGAAGGGAGCGGAGCGGGCCGCCGCCACGAGGATGTCCACATCGCCGATCGTCTCCCGCATACGGCGCAGCGACCCGGCGTAGCCGCAGTTCTCGCAGCCGGGCAGGGCGGACAGCTCGGCCACGATCTCCTCGGCGACGTCCATGGCGGCGTTGATCGGCACCCGGTCGCCCGCGGCCCGCATCAGGTCGATGCCGTGCAGGATGTTCTCCTCGGTCTTGGGGCCGAATCCCTTGAGGTCGCGCAGCCGCTCCTCGTGGAGGGCGTCGAGCAGTTCGGGCACCGAGGAGATATGCAGGTCCTGGTAGAGCGTCATGGCCTTGCGCGGGCCGAGGGTGGGGATGGCCATCAGCTGCCGTACGCCCGCGGGGACCTTCGCCCGGACGTCCTCCACGGCGGGCATGCTCCCGGTCCGCAGATACCCGATCACCTTGTCGGCGATGGACCTGCCGACGTTCGGGATCTCCCGCAGGCCTTCGGCGTCGAGCTTGCCGACATCGGCGTGGTGGCTGCCGATGGCGCGTGCGGCCTTCTCGTAGGCGCGGGCCTTGAACGCGTCTCCGCCGGTGATCAGGACGAGGTCCGCGTACTCCTGGAGCAGCGCCTCGACCTCCTCGTTGCGCCGGACCACGGGGCCATTTTAATGCGGTCGCGTTCCCCGGGCCTCTCCTGGCGGCGCGGTGGCCGTCGCCGCCAGGGGCCCCGGTCGCCGGCCTCAGCGGCCCTGCGCGGCCTTGACGTTGTCGCCGAACGTCCAGTCCCTCGACCCGTCCCAGTTGAGCGACCAGGTCATCAGGCCCTTCAGGCCGTTGTCGTAGGTGTTCCAGGCCTGCGTCACCAGGCTCGGTGGCATATGCCCGCCGCCCGCGCCCGGTTGCGCGGGCAGGCCGGGGACCTGCTTGTCGTAGGGGACCCGGATGGTGGTGCCCTGGACGGTCAGGCCCTTGTCGAGGCAGTCCGTCTGCGCGGTGAAGCCCTCGAGGGTGCCGGCGGAGTACGAGTCGCCCCGGCACCCGTACATGCTGCCGTTGTAGTACTGCATGTTCAGCCACCAGAGCCGGCCGTTGTCCGCGTACTTCTTGACGATGGGCAGGTACGCGCCCCAGATCGATCCGTAGGTCACGCTGCCGCCGGTGACGTAGGCCGTCTCGGGCGCCATCGTCAGACCGAAGTCCGGCGGCATCCGGTCGAGTACGCCGTCGATGATGCGGATCAGGTTGGCCTGCGAGGCCGACAGTCGGCGGATGTCGCCGCTGCCGGTGAGGCCGGTCTCGATGTCGATGTCGATGCCGTCGAAGTGGTACTTCTTCAGAAGCGGCACGAGCGTTTCGACGAACCGGTCGGCGACGCCGGTGGAGTTGAGGTCGATGCCGGCCGACGCTCCGCCGATGGACATCAGGACCGTGAGGCCGTCGCCCTTGGCCTGGCACATCTCGGCCGGGGTCGGCACCTTCACGGTCGCGTCCATCCCGTCCTCCCACAGGGCCGTGCCGTCTGCCCGGATGACCGGGAACGCCGTGTTGAGGACGTTGTACCCGTGGTCGCGGATACGGGTGTCGGTGATCGGTGTCCAGCCGAAGGGTGGATGGACGCCGTTCGCCGCGCCGTCCCAGTTCTCCCAGTACCCCTGGAGCACCTTGCCCGAGGGCCTCGGCTTGACCGCGCAGGGATCGTCGTCCCGCGGTGTGCCCGGTGCCGCCGAGACCAGCATCGGTACGACGCAGGCCATCGCCACGCCGGCCCTCAGTAGACGCGCTGTCCGACCGATCACGCTGTGCTCCCTTCGGGGTGTGACGGGGTGTCACCGGGGGCCGGGTGCGGTGCGGCAGGGAAGTCCGGGTGTCCGGGGTTCTCCGCGCGGGTTGGTGAGGGGCGGCGGTGACGGGCACAACGTAAGTTGGTCCATACCTATCGTCAAGAGGTATGGACCAACTGGAAATCCGCCGCGGCGGGCGGTTCGGCCGCGCACGGGCGTCGTTACCGGGCGGCGCCGCCGGGCAGCGGTCAGTGAACGTGGACGGTGAGCTCGCCGCCCCGGTAGAAGCCCTCCCGTTCCTCGACCACGAAGGGCGCCATGGCCGCACGCCGGCGCTGCTCCTCGTCGGAGGCGCGCCAGGCGTCGCATGCCTCCTTGGAGTCCCAGAACGAGACGCCGGTGACCTCGTGTCCGTCCTCGGACCAGTACGCGTAGGCGCGGCGCAGAGCCTTCGGGTAGGGATGCGGGCGCCAGGCCCGCTCGAAGTCCTCCAACGTGCCCGGCTTGATGCGGCGCGTAGTCACCCAGACGAAATGCTCCTCCATGGTCGCCTCCTGGTGAACGCTGTGGCGGCGGGATCGTGCCGTGCGCCCCTGGTGGGGCGTTCTCACACCACCGTAGGTCGGCCGCGGCGGTTCCGCCCTGCGGTCACCCGCCGCGTCGCACCGGGTCGGGCGGTGCCCGCCTCAGAAGGCGGGGCAGGTGTCCTTGGCGCCGTCGCGGTAGGTGCGGTACAGGGGGAGCGGGCTCTGGTTGCCGGTCCGGGCGGGTGCCGGATACTCCACGACGGGTACGGGTTTGCACACCGCCCACTGGTCGTTCTTGCCCGGGCCCTCGAAACCGTAGGTGCCCGCCGCGCCGACCAGGCAGGAGCTGCAGCTGTCGCCGGCGATGCTCGGAATGACCAGGGTGTTGTAGACGTCGTCCTTCGTGGGGATGCGGAGGGCCTCCGGGGTGTGCTTCCCGCCCTCGTTGATCTCGCTGAAGGTGCGGTCCACGGCGTCGGCGAGCAGGGTGAAGGCGTCGTGGTACATCACGGCGTAGCCGTCGTCGAGCGGCTTGGCACCCAGCTTGTACTCCTTGGTGAGCTCCTCGAAGCGGTCGAGGAAGCGGCCGAGGGCCTTCGCGGGCTTGTCCTTCCCGCCCCACCAGGCCGGATCGACGGAGGACGCGTCGACGATCGTGGCCTGCGCCTCGTTCAGCCACCGCGTGGGCGCGTCCGCGGTGAGCGTGGGCTCCAGGCCGATGCCGACCTTCAGGATGCGCAGCTTCGTGGTGCGCCCGCAGCTGCCCTCCTGGGCCAGGCGCTCGATGAGCGCGGGCAGGTCCTGGTCGCGCCCGGCGAAGAAGACGGTGTCGGACTTCTCGTTGCAGATCTTCTGCACGGCGTCGGTGAACCGCTGGGGGATGCCCTTGTCGGTGCCGGACGAGCCGGTGAAGTTCGAGTGGTGGTTGGACAGGTCGTACCCCGTGCCGAAGTGCTTGTCGAAGACGGCGCGCAGGTTCTTGGAGTAGACGTCCTCCTCGCGGTTGTCCCAGACCAGGAACCCCTTGTGCTTCCCCGGCTTGGTGTCCAGGTAGAGCGCGAGGGCGCGGGCGAACTGGTCGTTGTTCGGCGAGGTCTTGAAGAAGTACCGGGAGTTCATGGTGGCCGCGGTGATCACCGGGCCGACGGTGGGAATGCGGTGCTCGCTGAGCGCGGCGATCGTCTTACGGGTCTCCGGTGTGCTGCTCGGTATGCCGGTCACGCCGACCAGCGGCGCCCGGGTGTCCTTGGCCAGCTCGGCGAGCCGCTCGACGACGGGCTGCCAGGCGTCGAGGTTCCGGCCGTCGGGGGCGAGCAGCAGCTGGTAGTGCGGTCCGGCGAAGCGGTTGGCCTGCCGCTGCGCGGTCAGCGCACCGGCAAGTCCGCGGCGGATCATGTCCGTTGTCATCGCGCTGTGGTCGTCGGCGGTGAAGGGCATCATCAGCGCGATCCGCACGTACGGGATCTTGGGGCCGCTCGACGGGTTCTCCCAGTCCTGCCGCACCCGGGCGTTCTCGTCCGCCACCGCCTCGAGGAGACCGGCGATGGCCGGGTCCGCTTCGAAGGTGCCCGCGGTGACGCCCACGCAGTCGCCGCCGATGTCCTGCAGATCGCCGCCGCACCGCCCGGGACCCCGCACGAGGCGGACGACGGAGAAGATCACGAGGGCGGCCAGCACGCCGAGTCCGAAGGCGGCCAGCCACTCGATGGGCCCCCACTCACGGGGATGACGTCGGAACAGTCGGACCAGCATGCTTCCTCACTGACCGGGGAGGGGGAGGGGGCGCCTCTTCCGTGCCGCCGCAGGCCAGCTGCGGGCGGCCTGGCCGAGGACGGCGTGCCAGGTCGGGTGCCGCGGCGAGAGGTACGCCAGTTCCTCGCCGACCGCCTTGCACATATCGGGGTCCGGCTCCGCGTACGGCTCGGACGCATGCCACAGGGCGTGCAGCAGCCGGTTGACGCAGCGCTCGACCTCGTGCAGGTCCGCGTACCGGGCGTCGTGCGCGCCCAGCGCGACCTGCATGCGCACATCGGTCCACTCCCCGGCGGGCGGTGTGGGGGCGGTGGCGGCGTACCGCAGACAGCGCAGCCAGTGCGCGGCGCCCTGCTCGTCCTGCTCCGACTGGAACTCCTCGGCCAGGGTGGCCACCACCGTCTCGGCGTTCCCGGCCGCGAGCGTGTGCCGCAGCGCGTCCGCCTCCCCGCTCTCGCCGCGCTGGGCGTGGTGCATCCGCAGAAACCGGTGGATCTCCTGCCAGCCGCGGCCGTCATCGGCTCCCCCGGAGGTGCGGCGCGCCTCGTGCACCAGCAGCGTCTGCAGCAGGGCGTCGCTGACCAGCGGCCGGTCCGGCGGGGTGAACTGCTGCCACTGCTGCTCTTCGAGGTAGTCGGTGGCGGAGTTGGCGGGCAGCTGGTCGGGGCCCTGCAGGCGCAGATGGCCGGCCAGCGCCTCCGCGGCCGTGCTGTCGCGGGCGAGCGAGAGCAGGGTCAGTCGGTCGCGCTGGCGCCGGTTGGGCAGCAGCCGCTCCAGGAGCGCTTCGGTGACGGGGCGGCCGTCCGGGGTGTCCAACTCCAGGAGGTCGCGCGGTGCCACGCTGACGCCCTGCTCCGTCGCGTTCAGGACCGCCGCGCACAGCACCGTGACCGCAGCGGGGTGCCCGCCGGTCAGCGAGTGCACGGCGGTGGCCAGATACGGGTGGAGCGGCCGGGCCGGCCGGTCCGGCACCAGCAGGGGCAGGATGTCGTCGCGGTTCAGCGGGGTGAGGGGCACGGCGAGCAGCCCGGCGGACGGGGCGAGGCCCCTGCGCTCCCAGCCGGAGGACTTCACCAGGTCGGGCAGGACGCGGCGGACCGCGGCCGGCGCGCTCTCCGGTAAGCCGCCGAGCCGGGTGGCCACGACGACCAGCTCCTCGCGCTCGGGGCGGCCGGGCCTCGCGCGGTGCTCCAGCAGCAGTTCGAGGAAGTCCTGCCCCGCGGCGCAGTGCGCGTCGTCCAGCAGGACGAGCGGCCAGGGCTCACGGTTCCACCGCTGCAGCCTGCCGTACGAGGCGGAGACATCGCGCAGGAAGGCGGCCATCAGGCTCTGCTCGGCCGCGTGCCGGTAGTCGCCGCCCTGCTGGAACCACTCCCCGAGCAGCACCAGCGGATCCTGGCCCTCCGCACCCGGCGGAAACCGGAGCCGGTACCACTCCACGGCCGCGGCCGGACGATGCCGCTCGGCGTACTCCGCCACCACGGCGGCGGTGACCGCGTCCCGGCTCCCCACCGCGTCGACCGCCTCCTCCAGACGGCCCTCGACGGCGGTGGCCCAGGCCTGCCGCAGGGCGTTCTCGTTGCCGGTGGCGAGGCGGCAGGCGAGCAGCAGCCGGGCATGGCGCAGACACGCCGCGTCCCGCTGCTCCCCGTTGCCGTGCCGCCAGCCGGAGACCGCGAACAGGCCGGGCAGCAGCACGGGGAAGCGCCCGCGCAGCGCCGGCGCGAGCCCGCACACCAGCTCGGTCAGGATCTCCACACACGTCGAGGCGACGGCCGCACCGTCGGACGACACGGGCCCGAGCGCGTCGGAATCCGCCGCCACCGCCTGGACGTGGGCGAGGGGCAGCCGGCCCGCGTAGCGCGCCGCCAGCTCCTTGAGGACGGCGCTGCGCCCCATGCCGTGGTGCCCCGTCAGCAGGACCACGGGCAGATCGCCCGCATGCTCCCGCGCCGTCCGGGACCTCTCGTCGTAGGCCAGACCCGTGAGCCGGGGAATGAGCGAGCGCAGCAGCGGGTCTCGGCCATAGAGCGGTGACCCTTCCCAAATGCGCATCTGGCTGCGTCCTGCCTCCGTCGTCCGTGGCTGCCAGACAGCCGCAACCTCGGAGGCGGGCGGCACCGTTCCCCCGAGAAATCAGCCGCATGACACCCGTATCAACCACGCCTGGAGTCATAGAACTTACAGGCGCCGCAAACCGCCCGCCAGGCGAATGCCACACTGCGTCACCTGGTTGTGACCGCTGGAACCGGCGGCGTACGCGGGGCGCGAACGGTGGCACGCCCGGCGTCAGGGGGCGCATGGACGGTGCATCGACGGTGCGTCAGGGGTGCGGATAGATCTCCAGCTCGACGCTCTCCGGAAGCGCGTCCGCCCCCCGGACCTCTCCCGGGTAGGCGAGCCGGACCCGGCGCAGCCGGCGCAGTCCGGCCAGCGAGGCCAGATCGAGCTCCGCGACCTGCGACAGATGGATCTCCTCAAGCCCCGGAAGGCGCAGCGCGATCCGCCGCAGCGGCACCGGCGAACCGGCCCTGGCCCGCACGTCGAGGTGGGTGACCTGGGGGATCTGGGTACGCGGCGCGAACAGCAGCATGCTCAGCTGCTGCGGGGAGAGGGTCAGCTTGCGCAGATTCGACAACCTGCCGATGAGCGAGCCCCATTCGTCCGGCGTCAGCCGCTCGCTGGCGTCCTGGAGCCTCAGCTCCTCAAGCCCACGACAGGCCACGATGCCCCCCATCTGGGCCGCGGCCGGCGGCAGCGACAGCAGGCGCAGCTCGGCGGCCCGGGGCAGGTCGGGCAGACCGCGCCAGGGCACCTCCGGCCCGACCAGGAGCCCCTCCAGCCGCGGGCAGTCCGCCAGCTTCAGCAGCGGCTCGAACTGCGGCAGGTCCCGCAGCTCCAGCCGTTGCAGGCGCGGCAGCCGGGTCAGCGGCGTGGGGTCCTTCACGTTCCGGCACCCCTGCAGGACGAGCGTTTCGAGCCCGGGGTAGGCGGAGAGCAGATCGAGGTCCTCCAGCTGGAGGGTGTTGCGCAGCCGCAGCTCGCGCAGCCGGCGCGGGTCGAGCGTGGAGCGGATCTCCTCGGGACTGAAGTCGCCGTGCAGACCGACGCGCTGATAGCCCGACATGGTGCGCAGGGCGTCCAGCTCGGCGCGCGAGCGTACGGTGACGGCCTCCTCGGGGGCGGCTTCGAGCAGGGGGCGCACGATCTCCTCGGCGTACACGTCCGTGTCGAACCGGTCCCAGTGGCCCAGGAGTTGGGCTCGTACGGCGGGCTGGTCGGTGCCCAGGAACTCCCGGAGCCTGGGAATGGCGGCGTCCCCGCCGATCTGGCATATCGCGTGGACCGTGGCCAGCTCCTCGTCGCCCGCCAGTTCCCCCGCCCGGGGCAGCAGGCCCAGTAGCAGCGGGCCGGTACGCGCCAGCGACCTGGCCTCGCGCAGACTGCGCGGCGGGACCATCCGCGCGGCCCGGTCCTCGATCGCCTGGCGCACGGTCGGCTCGAGGCGGGTGGCCTGCTCCAGCGAGGCCAGCGCGAGGAGCCGCAGCCTGGCCTGCACCGCGGCGTCCTTCTCCCGGTCCCCGCGCTCCCGCAGGCGCGTCAGCAGGTCGGCGCGCTCTTGGTGACGGGCCTGTGCCACGGCCATCTGCACCACGTCCTCCCACTGGTCCAAATGTGCGTTGTTCACCAGCATGCCCATATCGCGCTCCTCCAGCACGGCCTTGGCGCCCAGAAAGTCCTGGAAGGTCCGATGGATGAAGTCCACCGCGCCGGTGGCGGGTTCGCGCAGCAGACCGGACCGCTCCAGGAGGTGCTGCAGGGCCTCCTCGGCCGTCCCGACCTCGGCCAGCCGGGGCACGGAGGGCTGCAGCCGCCGCACCACGTCCACCGCGTCCGGCCAGTCCAGCTGCGTCCGCTCGTTGCGGATCAGCCAGTACGCGAGCTTCTGCAGCGGCTCCGTGGCGGCCTTCTCGTCCAGCTCCGGCCTGCGGCCGCGGCCGTACACCTCGCGCTCCAGGTCGCGGCGCTCCAGGAGCATGGAGAGCGCCGCCTCGTACAGGGAGGCGCGGCCCTGGGGCAGAAAGCCGCGGCGTTCGCGGTGCAGGGCGCAGATCAGGCTGCACATCAGCGGGTTGGTCGCCAGCCGGCTCAGCTCGGGGCTGCTGCGCAGCGACAGCGTGAGCGACTCGCCGAGCTCCCGCGACGCCCCGGCCGCCGTGTGCCAGCGTCGGATGAACTGCTTCATGTCGGCGGGCCGCATCGCGGTCAGCGTGAACTCCTGGAAGCCCTCGCGCCCGAGCCAGCCCCGCTCCAACGCGGACGGGCGGGAGGTGAGCAGCCACAGATTGCCGGGGAAGACGGCGAGCAGCTTCCTGATCCACGCCCGGGCGCGGGTCCGGTCGTCCTTCGGGATCTCGTCCGCCCCGTCGATCAGCAGCACTCCGCGGCCGTGCTGGAGAACCCGGGCCGCCCATCCCTCGGGCTGGGTGCCCACCAGCGGGCAGCCGATCCAGCGCAGGAAGTCCTCGGGCATGGGCAGGTCGGCGTCCTTGCGCGCCAGGGTGCGTAACGGCAGCACGAAGGGGACCCGCCCGAGCAGCTGCGACAGACCGCCGGGCACCCGGTCCTGCTGCGCCGTGGTGATCGCCAGCCACTGCACGAGGGTCGTCTTGCCGGTCCCCGCCACCCCGCGCAGCAGCGCCCGCTCATGGCTGGCGAACACCGCGTCGGCCGGGCCCGCGGCCCGTTCGGCCTCCGCGTCCCGGTCGGTGCCCGGCTCGCCGATCGCGACCGGAAGCGGGTCGGCTCCGCCGCGGTACGGCATGGCCTCCAGGCTCAGGTACGCGGTCTCCAACGGCCAGTCCTGGCCGTCCGGTTCGCGCAGATCGACGCCGTAGATCGTCAGCCGACCGTGGCACTCGACGATGTAGCGCGCGTACTCCTCCTCGAACCGCATGTCCTGCCGGCTGATGTCCGGCAGCCGTTGCAGGATCCGGTCCAGCTTCTCGCTCTGCTCGCGGAGCTCGCGGCTCTGCTCGATCTGGGCGCGGGCCGCGAAGCCCGGCTGCTGGCTGAAGAAGCGCACCAGATGGACGCAGGCCGTCTCCAGCAGCCGGTCGTGGAAGCGGGCGGCGTCGTCGCTCAGGAGCCGGCGGGTGCTGGGGCCCGCGACCCTGGACAGCTCCGCGGCCAGCCGTTCGGGTCCCAGGGCGAAGGCGTGCACATCGTCGATGTCGAGGTCGCCGAGCGCGTGCAGGGTGCGGGTCAGCGCCTGCCCGACCGCGTCGTGCTCATCGGCGCCGACGGGCGGATCGTGCGGCCCGGCGGCTCGCACGGCGCGGCGGACCAACTCGCGGGCGATCTTGTGCAGATCGTCCTCGGTGAGGGTGCGGTGCTCCTTGGCGAAGGACACCAGCCGCCGGATCGGGATCGGACGTTCGCCGAACTCCGCCCCCGGCGCCTTCGCGGGCGGCAGCAGCAGCCGCTTGAGCAGGGGTACGACCACCGCCGACGCGATCCGCAGCCCCACCGTGCCGCCGTCCACAGCAGCCCCTCCCTCACCAGCGCCGCGTGCCCGTACCGGGCCCGCGGTTCCCCCGATGCCTGTTCACCTTATCCGCGGAGGCCCGTCTCACGTCAGGGCGCACGGTCGCCCCGCCGCGCGCCAGCGCCGCCACACCTGTACTACGCCGACCGCGCGGAAACCGGTTCCCTACCGGCGGCAAGGCTGGAGACATCCCTATGGCTCCTTGACGCCCAGTGAGGCGAAGTCGTAGGCGCCGTAGACGTCCGACGTGTAGACGTTGGTCAGCCGGGGGCTCCGCCAGGTGACGGCCTTGTCGTAGACGAACGGCAGATAGTAGGCGGACTTTGCGACCGAGCGGTTGACCATCGCGTACAACGGGGCGGCCGATTCCGGTCGGGTGTCGGCGATCGCCGAGTCGAGGGCTTTGTCGATGGACGGGTCATCGACCTGGGAGATGTTGTAGTTGCCGCTCGGCAGGATGAATCTGCTGTCGACCAGCGGCTGCCAGAACGCCTGCCCGGTCGGGAAGTCGGCGCTCCAGTTGTCCAGGACGATGCCGTAGCCGTTCTTCTGCGCGGCCGCCGGAGAACCGGTCCGCTCGTCCCTCTGCAGTCCGTCGAACTGATCGATCTGGGTCTTGATGCCCACCTTCTTCAGTGATTCCTGGAGGGCTTCGGCGGCGTCCAGTTCCCCCTGCCTGTCACTGCGCGCCGCCATGTGCGTGGTGAACCCTTGCGGACGGCCGCATGCCTTCAATTCCTCCTTGGCCCTGTCCACATTCGGCCGGCCGCCGTTCTTGCGCACGCCGTACGGGTCGTACGTGGGGTCCGAACCGGCGAGACGAGGCGGCAGCATGTTCGGGGCGATATCGCCGCCCGTGACACCCCCGAACGCGGTCTGCAGGGCCCTGCGGTCGGCCGCGTAGACGACGGCCTTGCGGCAGTGGTCGTTGTCCATCGGCTTGACCGACTTCGGGAAGGCCGCGTAACGGACCACGTTGGTAAGAGGATTGTCGAGATTGTTCTTCTGGGTGGCGTCCTGCAGCGCCTTGGCCCGGGCGGACGGGCCGAGCCCGGCACCGCCGAAAGCCAGGTGGTACCTACCGGCCATCAGGCCGGCGTCCAGGGCGTCCCCACGGATTCCGAAGTCCACCGTGATCTTGTCCGGCAGCGCCGAGCGGACGGGGTCGGAGGGCTTGTGCCAGTGCGGGTTGCGGACCAGCTCCAGCGATTTGCCCGGCGCGTAGGAACGGAATTTGTACGGCCCGCTGGAGAATGGGCGGTTGCCGTATCTGGCCGCGGTGTCCTTCTCCCGCTTCACGGGTGAAGCGGCGGTCATGGCCAGCAAATACTCGAAATCGCTGTTCGGCTTGGGCAATCGGAAGACGATGGTGTTGCGGTCGGGCGTCTGGATCGCGTCGAGGCCCAGCTTGTCGCGCGATGTGTCCTTGTACGGACCCTGGTATGTGCGTTCGGGGTCGAGCGCCTGCTGGAGGTGGAGCGGGCCCCCGGAGACGACGTCCTGGGCCCAGAGACGCTCGATGCCGTACTTGATGTCCCTGGACGTGAGCGCGGAGCCGTCCTCCCAGGTGAGCCCCTTGCGCAGGGTGTAGGTGTAGGTTTTGCCGCCGTTGGAGACCTTGGCTCTGTCGGTGGCCAGATCCGGTCTGAGTTCGGTGCTCTTGGAGCCCGGCTTGCGCGCGTAGGTCACGAGCTGGCGGGTGTAGTAGCGGGCGAAGTTCCAGACGAAGCCGTAGTAACTACGTTGCGGGTCCAAGGAGTCGGGTTGCTGTCCGGCGAATTTCAATGTTCCGCCGCGTACGCTCGATGTGTTGACGACTCCCTTGGTCGCGGCGTTGTACTTGGCGCCGGAGCCGCCGCTCTCGTCGGACCCGCCCGGCAGCCAGTTGAGGACGGCCGGGATACCCGCGGCCAGCAGCACCGCCAGCGCCGCCGCCAGCCCGATCTTGAGCCGTGGCCGGTCGACTCCTGTGGACTTACTCGGCTGGGGAGAGCCGGTGGTCTGCGGTGCCTTGTTCGGCTGCGGGGACACGGTGGTCCGGGCGGGCTTCTCCCTCTTCTCGGTGGGAGGCTCAGCCGGAGCCGGAGCCGGAGCCGGAGCCGGTGAGGGTGAAGTATCCGGTGAGGGAGTAGAAGGCGGTGGGGGAGAAGAGGAAGGAGACGGTGGCGCCGAGTCCGTCCCCAGGTCCCGGTCCTCGCGGAGATGGACCCGATTGCGGGCCAGCGCGATCGACCCGCCCGTGTTGCGGTTGCGTTGCTGCGGCAGGGGCCTGGCCTTGGCCGCCAGGTTGGTGTGCAGATGCCGGAACAGGGTGTGCATGTCCAGCAGGGGCGGACCATCGGGGATGCCCTCTGCCAGGGCGGTGATCAATTCGCCGGTGAAGGCGGTGAACTCCTCACCAGGAGGGGAGAGCGCCGTACGGGTCTCGGCGGCGGCCGCCATCAGGCAGGTGCCCTCGATCAGCGCGCGATCGGCGACCTGATCGGTGCCGCTCATACCGCCCAGCAGCGCCCGACCGCTGTAGCAGCAGTCCAGGATCACCACCTTGCGCCGGGCCTTGACCCGCGGATCGAGAATTGCCCGCCGCACCCACTCGTACGGCAGGGCGCGGTACATGCGCTTCTGGTCCGAAGTGGGCAGCGCCAGGAACAGCTCGTCGCTGTACGGGTCGGTGAGTCCATGGCCCGCGTAGTAGACGACCAGGGTGTCGGTGGCCTGCAAGGCGACGCTGTGGAGCGTGTCGAGCACCGCCTCGGCGCTCTCCGGCTGGGGCAGCACGCGGCAGTGCGCGTCCGGCAGCCCCCACAGCGTCTCATCCATGAACGCCCGCTTGAGCCCGGCCAGATTGCGCTCGACGGCGGGCAGGGCGGTCAGACTCGCGTACTCATGGACGCCGATGAGTAGTGCCCGCGACTCGGCCGGGTCGGGTAACTCCGTCGTCACTGCTGGGCGTCCGTCCCGACCCCGCTCACCGGTGTCCGCGGTTCTGCCAGGGGCTCTCCCAGGGCGTCGACGATGCGGCGTACGGCCTCAGGGGACCCGTCCTCGACGGTGACGGTGACACCGTCGATTTCGATCCGTACGGCGGGTGCCGTGGGGCGGCTGGACCGCCATGTGGCGCAGGCCACCGCCAGGCTGCTGAGGGCGATGCCATGGGTGAGCACCGCGTTGATCACCTCGAACGCGCCGCCCATGTCACCGGCCCCGACGGGCCCCGAGTCCAGTGAGATCTCGGCCTGTTGGGCCACCTCCGGATCCTGGGCCAGCCAGCGGTACAAGGACGTCAGGGACGCCGTCGAGGAGCTTCCTTCCTCGTCGTGCCCGTCCACGATGATCTCGACCCGCACCCTTGCGTTCCTCCCTAGGGGGTGAAGGCCGCGTGGGACCCCCAACAGAAGTGCCAATGCTAGTCACTTGCCCCGGGGCGCGGAGCGCATGTCATGAGACTGGTGTGTTGACTGTGCCGGTCCCGGCCAGCCTGCGGGCGAGGTCCATCACGTCGCCGGCGATGAGGTCGACTCCGGCGGGCGGATCGACCGGCTCGGCGTCCGGTCCCCACTCCAGCGGGCGCGGGATGTAAGCGGTACGGAGTCCGGCACCGGCCGCCGCTTCGAGATCGTCGGGGTGGCAGGCCACCATCAGGAGCCGTCGCGGCTCGACTTGGAGCAGTTCGGCGGCCATGCGGTAGACCTGCGGGTCGGGCTTGTAGGACGTGGCCAGCTCGGCCGACAGGATGCAGTCGAAGCGGAGCCCGGCCTGCTTGGTGAGGCGGGTGAGCAGGCCGACGCCTCCGTTGGACAGCGTCGCGGTGAGCACCGGGGTCTCATGGAGCAGCTCCAGGCCGGCTGCGGCGTCCGGCCAGGGACTCAGCCGGTGCCAGGCCCGTACGAGCCGGTGCCGCTCGGACTCTCCGAGGGCGGTGAGCCCGTGTTCGGCGAGCACCTCGTCGAGCATGAGCCGGTGCAGCTCGTCCAGCGGCCGCCAGGGCAGCTCTCCGGCCAGGAACCTGTGCAGGACCGGACGGTAGCGGCGCCGCCAGGCGTCGGCGACGGCGGGCCAGTCCGCCTGCAGACCGGCCCGGTCGCCGACCGCGGCCAGCGCGTCGGTGACGCCGGAACGCCAGTCGGTCATCGTCCCGAAAACATCGAACACGGCGGCATCGACGTCCATGAGACCCACCCCCTCGGTTTGTCGTCGCACCCGGCTCCGGGTGCGTGCCTTACCGATCATGCCGCAGGTGGCGGGGGAGGGGCGCCTGCGGTGGCGAGAAGGGCTCTTCGGTGTCGAGGTGTCCGAGGTGTTCGGGGTGTCCGGGTAACTTCCCCCGTCGAAGCGCTACTTGGCGGAGGACGGTGCGCCGCGGCGGCGCGCGACCTGGCCGAGGGCGAGGTCCACGACCAGGAACGCGACGAACGATATGCCGAGCAGCGGCACCACCCAGCCCACCACCGCCGCGACCACCACGAGCGGCAGCCGCAAGGGCAGCGGGATCTGACGCCATGCGCCGCGCGCGACCGGACGTCCGAAGGACAGGACGCGGTCGTGGGTGGGGCGGCGCTGCCACCACATCCGGTAGCCCCAGACGATCAGGAAGATCAGGGCGAGGGCGAGCGCCGCCAGCGCGGCCTGGTTGACGAGCCCGAAGAGGGTGCCGGTGTGCAGATCGATGCCGTAGCGGGTGAGCTTGGCCAGAACGGGGTAGTCGGCGAAGCGCTTGACGTCGGTGACCTGACCCGTGGCCGGGTCGACGGCGATGGCGTCCTGCTTCTCCGGCCAACTGCGCTGGACCTGCTTGACGACGTAGGCGGTGCCCTGGTCCGCCGGCAGGACGATCTCGACCGGGTCGGACAGCCCCTTGGCGCGGGCCGCCTTCAGCACCTCGTCGACGCCCACGTCACCAGCCGGGGACCCGCCCTGCCTGCCGCGCTGCTTCCCGTCCGTCCCCGGCATGCCGGGCATCCCCGCCATCCCTCCGGAGCCGCCGTGGTGGGCGTGCTCCCCGGCCACCTCCGTGGAGACCGTCGGGGTCGCCTGCCCCAGAGACTGGCGGAGTTCGTCGATGTTCGCCCCGGCGTACGTGGACCAGGTCAGGCCGGTCGCGGAGAGGAAGAACAGGCCGGCCGCCGCCCAGATACCGACCGCGCCGTGCCAGGACAGCGACCTGCGGCGCCCGGTGGCGGCACGGTCCGGCAGTGCGAGGGCCCGCAGTCGGCGGTTCGTCCGCTTGCGGCCGATCCACAGCGCGAGCCCGCCCCCGGCGACCACCCACAGCCAGCTGGCGGCCAGTTCGCTGTAGAGCCGGCCGTTCTCGCCCAGGTGCAGATCGCGGTGGAGGTCGTCGAGCCAGGTGCGCAGCGGCAGCGCGCCCGTGGCGCCGTACGTGTCCAACGCTCCCCGGACCTCGCCCGTGTAGGGGTCGACGAAGACGGACAGCTGGTGGTCGTCGGGTACGCCCGGAACGCCGGACAGCAGGACGCGGGTGGTGGCCCCCGGCTCCGGTGCCGGGCGTACGGAGGCGATCTTGCCCTGCGGATGCGCGTCGCGGGCCTCGGCGATCTGCCGTGAAAGCGGCAGCTCGCTCGTACCGATCGGGACCGTCAACTCGTGTGTGTAGACCAGCCTCTCCGCCTGGAACGAGCCGGCGTACAGCAGCCCGGTGACCGCGGAGACGAGAAGGAAGGGCGCGATGAGGACACCGGCGTAGAAGTGCAGCCGCAGCACCAGGGGGCGGAGGGCGGCCCAACCGGCCCGCCGGGTCGTCGCCGCCGGCTGCTCACCGGGGTCGGTGGGATCCGGGGTCTCGCCGGCGGTGCTCGACGCGAGAGGTTGCTCGGTGGTCACGTGGGCCTCCCGGTTCGGCGATGGTCGCGAACGTGCGGTGGCTCAGCCCGCTGCTGAGCCCGCTGCCGTGCCGCACAGGGAGTCGGACGCGGGGAGGAACGAGTTCCGAGAGCGAAGTGTGAGCCGGGTCACACATCTGGTCGTCGTGCGGTGCGGAGGCACGGCGGCACGGTTGTGCGAAGGCGCGAATGCGCGAATGCGCCCCGCGCCGACCCTCCCGGAGTGTCCGAAGGCGATGGCACGATGTCAGACATGACGGCCGGGTCGGTTTTACGTGCGGTACGCGCCGCGATCTTCGCGGCCGTGTGCGTGACGACAGCGGCCCTGGGGCATGCCCTGATGTCCGCGCGTCCCCTGCCCTGGTGGGTGTGGGGCGCCGCCTTCGGCGCGACGGGCGCGGCGGCCTGGTGGCGAGCCGGACGGGAACGGGGCGCCTTCGCCGTCATCGGTGCCACGGTCCTCGCTGAGCTCGGGCTGCACGCCCTGTTCGGACTGGCGCAGGCGTCCCTTGCGCTCCGATCGTCGCACCCGATGGATATGGGGATGGGCCGGGTGCAGCCGCTGCATTCGAGCCATGGATCACCGGGCATGGTCCTCGCGCACGCCGTGGCCGCCCTGGTGTGCGGCTGGTGGCTGTGGCGTGGTGAGAAGGCGGTGTTCCGGCTCGCCCGCAGCGTGGCCGCGGCGCTGTTCGCGCCCTTGCTGTTGGTTCTGACGTCGCTGGGCCGGGGTCCGAGGCTGCCCGTTCGCCCCGCGGCCGGCCGAGGCCGTCTGGTGCGCCTGCGCGGAGTGTGCCTGCAGTACGCGGTCTCCCGCAGGGGTCCACCCGGCCCTTCGCCCTGCTGCTGACCGCGCGTCCACCTTGATCCCCCGGCGACGTCCGGGATTCCGTCGTGCCGCACGCCCGTCCGGGACGTTCGTATTCCCACTCCCGCACGGTGCGTTGCCGCACTGACCCGGTGACGTGCGGAGTACCGGCGTGTGCGCGCGGCTGCCGCCCTCATCGCCTCACCTGGCGGCGCCGCCCTACATACCGGCCCCTGGCCCTCGGGCCCTCCGGCCCGCCCATGGACGTACGCCCGGTTGCCCCCGTGGACGTGCGTGCGTGGACCTGCGCCTGTTGAGCGGCCCCGCACCCCGAAGGACGTGTGGCGATGATTCCTGCCCTTGTCGGTCCGGCCCGCGGTTCGCGGACTACCGTCGATGACGAGCGGTTGACCGGCCTGGCGCTGGCCGCGCGGGGCGGGGACCCCGACGCCGTCGAGCGCTTCATCCGCGCCTCCCACCGCGATGTGTGGAGGTTCGTGGCCCACCTGTGCGGCGACCCGGACAGCGCCGACGACCTCGCCCAGGAGACCTACCTCCGCGCCCTCATAGGGCTGCCGAGGTTCGCCGGGCGCTCCTCCGCCCGCAACTGGTTGCTGTCCATCGCCCGCCGGGTGGTGGTCGACCGCTACCGGTCCGCCGCCGCCCGCCCGCGCATAGCCGACGTCGACGACTGGCAGGCGGTGGCGGAACACCGGCAGCCCGGCGGACTGCCGGGCTTCGAAGACGGCCTGGCCCTGGGCGAGTTGCTCGACGCGCTCGACGGTGCGCGCCGCGAGGCGTTCGTCCTCACCCAGCTCGTCGGCATGCCCTACGCCGATGCCGCGGCGGTCGTCGGCTGCCCGATCGGCACCGTGCGCTCCCGGGTGGCCCGGGCCCGCGCCGACCTCACCGGTTGGCTGAGGTCCGCCGAGGACGCGGCCCGGGTCCCTCGTGCCGTCGTGGCCTAGCCGGTTCCCGGTCGCCGATTCCCGGTCAGCGGGGCGGGAGGGGGATCTCGTAGTGCACGGTGCCGAAGCCCGCTCCGTGTTCGCCGGTGGTTCTGGCGTCGAAGACCTCCTTGGCGATGCTGTTCCAGAAGGCCTGGGCGCCCGGGACGTCGACGTTGGTGTGGAGGTAGACGCAGTCGTAGCCCCCGGTGGCGGCGGCGAACTCGCAGGCCATCGTGACCATCGCGCGGGCCAGCCCGTGCCGCCGGTGCTCGGGGCGGACGTAGACCCGGACGAGTTGTGCGGTGGAGCCGGAGGGGTAGCGCTCGGCGAGCCGGCGAGGGTGCGGCGGGTGCGCCGGGCCGCGCGACAGCAACCCGGTGGTGGCCACCACCTCGTCGCCGGACAGGGCGACGATCAGCTGATGGCGCGGGTCGTCCAGGTACCTGCCCTGGATGTCGATCACGTCGGGATGCCATGCGGGCACATATCCGTAGTCGAACTCGCGGTAGAAGGTGTCGAGCATGACGCTGCGCGCGCCGGCTGTGTCCCGGGGCTCGGCCGGGCGGATGGTGTACGGGCCGATGGTCTGCGGGGTGATCGGGTGCGGGCCGATGGTCTGCGGGGCCTGCCCGTGCCGTCGATCGTGCATGTCGTGCATGTCGTTCCAGGTGGGGTGGGGGAGGGGGATGTCCAGGCCCGTTACGCTAATGGAAATGACATCCATTACCAAGTCGGGGTAAGGTGAGGCATCGGGATCGAGACAAGGAGGGGGAGCCGTGCCGCTGGCGATGTTGCATGTGCGAAAGACGGCCCATGCGTTCGTGGCCCTGATCTCACGGGCCGGGGAGTAAGACGGAGAGGGGGCGGGGTCGGGTGGGTCGCGGCCCCGGACAGGGTTGAGTTCACAGCGAGTTAACCCGCTGCCTACACCGGCCCCCTTAAACTTCTGAACGGACATTGGCCGAGTAAGGCCGTCAGCACGCACACCGTCCGACCCGTTGTACAGCCCGACTCTCTGTGAGGAGCCGAGTAGTGACACGAGCCAGAACGGTCCAGGCGCTCCTGGGAATGCTGGCCGCTGCCCTGCTGGTTCTCCAGCTGTTCGCCCATGGGGCCCGCGGAACGGAGGCCCATCTGGCCGCGCCCGCCGGCACCGGTGGACAGGCCGTGTCCTTCGATCACCCTCCAGTGCCGGAAGAGGCGTCCGGACACCACTGGACCACCCGTAGCCGTCAGGACCCCGAGGGCGTGCCCACGCCTTCGGCGGTCCCCGACGCACCGTCACCCGTCGCCGTCACCGTCGTCGCCGCTCCTGAGGCTTCCGGCGCCGTGCGCCACGGCGACACCGAAGCATCGGGTGACAGATCCCGCGCCGCGCTCCAGGTCTTCCGCTGCTGAGCGGAAGGTAGCGCGAGCCACGGTTCGCGAGCGCGTCGCGCCGGTCCCGTACACGCTTTCCGTACGCGGTTCAGACGCGGGTTCAGGTCACGTCCGCGCAGACACCCCGCCGGGCGGCGATTCCTGGTGATTCCCCGTTTCCCGGCGCATGCCGGCACTTCCCGCCGGTCGCGCGCTCGCTCCGTACACCTTCACCACTTTCACGATCCGCGTCACACCGACGCGGTCTCCCGTCACACCGACGCGCCCCAAGGGCGCTCAGGAGGCACCTCTCACATGAAGCACCTCATCGACCATGCCCGCTCCTTCCCGCAACTGGCCGCACGGCGGCCGGAGGAGTGGAGCCGCCTCGCCGAAGGGCAGTCGCCGCACGCCCTGTTCATCACCTGCTCGGACTCCCGGGTCATTCCGTCCCTGATCACCGGAGCGCGCCCCGGAGAGCTCTTCGAGCTGCGCACGGCGGGCAACATCGTGCCGCGGCACGGCGGGTCTCAGCCCGCCGGCGAGGCGGCCACCATCGAGTACGCGGTGGAGGTTCTCGGCGTCGCCGACATCATCGTGTGCGGCCACTCGCACTGCGGCGCGGTGGGCGCGATGCTGCGCGACGAGGACCTGACGGCGGTGCCCGCCGTCCGCGACTGGCTCGGACACGCGACACCGCTGCCGGACGGTACGGACTCCACGGCCCCCGACATCGCCGAGGCGGTGCAGTCGCACGTCCTGGACCAGCTCGACCGCCTGCGCGGCTACCCGTGCGTGGCCGCGCGGGTGGCGGACGGACGGCTGGGCCTGCACGGCTGGTTCTACGAGATCCACACCGGTTCCGTGCTGGCCCACCAGCCGCACGCCGACGCCTTCCGCGCGCTGTGAGCGCGCCCGACCGGCAGCGGACCGGCCTGTTCGGCCTCCGTGGGAAGTCCGGCTCCTTCGATCTGCGGCGCGACTTCGCCGCCTCCCTCGTCGTCTTCCTCGTCGCCCTGCCGCTGTGCGTCGGCGTGGCCGTCGCCTCCGGGGTGCCGGCCGAACTCGGCCTGGTCACCGGCATCGTCGGCGGACTCCTCACCGGCCTGCTGCCGGGCAGCAGCCTGCAGGTCTCCGGCCCGGCCGCCGGACTGACGGTGCTGGTCTACGAGGCGGTGCAGGAGTACGGCGTGGCGGCGCTCGGTGTGCTGGTGCTCGCCGCGGGCCTGCTCCAGCTGCTCATGGGCGCGCTGCGGCTCGGCCGCTGGTTCCGGGCCATCTCGGTGGCCGTCGTCGAGGGCATGCTCGCCGGGATCGGACTGGTCCTGATCGCCGGTCAGCTGTACGCCATGGCCGACACCAAGGCCCCGTCCAGCGGCATCGACAAGATCGCCGGGCTGCCCGGAATGCTCGTCGCCACCATGGGTTCCGGCACCGCGCTGACGGCCTTCGGTCTGGGCGCGGGCACGATCGCGGTCCTCGTGCTGTGGAAGAAGCTGCCGAAGGCCGTGCAGGTCGTGCCCGCGCCGCTGGCCGCGGTCGCGCTGGCCACCGCTGCCTCGGCCCTCTTCGAGCTGCCCGTGGCGAAGGTCGAGGTGCAGGGCCTCCTGGAGGCCGTCCAGCCGCCGGGCCTGAGTGACCTCGACCGGCTCGCCGGTGTGGGCGTCGTCGGCACCGTGCTGGCGTTCACGCTGATCGCGTCGGCGGAGTCGCTGTTCAGCGCGGCCGCGGTGGACCGGCTGCACGACGGT
The DNA here is from genome assembly GCF_045690365.1 of Streptomyces sirii. NCBI lineage: Bacteria > Bacillati > Actinomycetota > Actinomycetes > Kitasatosporales > Streptomycetaceae > Streptomyces > Streptomyces sirii. The sequence continues at coordinate 7,914,506 of NZ_CP147982.1, forward strand.
CCGCGGACCGACTACGACAAGGAGTTGATGGCCCAGGGCGCCGGCAACACGGTCTGCGGACTGCTCGGCGCGCTGCCGATGACCGCGGTGATCGTCCGCAGTGCCGCCAACGTGCAGGCCGGGGCGCGGACCAAGGCGTCGCGGGTGATGCACGGCCTGTGGCTGCTGCTCTTCGCCGCACTGCTGCCCGCCGCACTCGGCGTCATCCCGCTCGCGGCGCTCGCGGGCGTCCTGGTGCACTCCGGCTGCAAGCTCGTCCCCGTAAGGCAGTTGGGGAAGCTGTGGCGTGAACACCGGGGCGAGGCGCTGATCCTGGCCGTCACCGCGGTGGCGATCGTCGCGGTGAGCATGTTCGAGGGCGTGCTCATCGGCCTGGCCCTGGCCGTGGCCAAGACGGCGTGGGAGACCTCGCATGTGCGCATCGACGTGATCGACAAGGGCGCCGGTCCGATCCAGGCGCACCTGACCGGCAACGCCACGTTCCTGCGGCTGCCGAAGATCCTCGACACCCTCGAAGCCCTGCCGCAGAACCGACCGATCGAACTGCACCTGGCCGGTCTGCGCCACCTCGACCACGCCTGCCGGATGTCCCTGGAGCACTGGGCCGCCCGCCACAGCGCCGAGGGCGTCGAACCGGTCCGGATGGCCTCCGTCACCTGAGGCCGGGCGGGGCTCCCCTTCGGGGGGCACCCCGCCTACGGGCCCGGGCCCGCCGCCGACACCACGGCGGCGGGCCCGTCACGGTGTGGCCGATCTCCGCGGCGGCATCATGCGCCGCGTCGCTTCACCCACTGCCAGAAATCGACCATCATCCGCTCATAACGGATCCCGAACTCCAGCGCCTCGCGCTGTCCCCGGGTCAGCGCGTCGCCCACGGTCTCCGCAAGTTCCTCGTAGTTGGCGAGCGTGTGGTGATGCTCGGTCAGCTGTACCGGGGCGAGCGCCTCCGGGCGGGCCCCGAACCACAGCTTCAGGATGCCGCGTTCGCGCGCCTCGACCGGTACGAAGGCCGGGTCGGTGAGCCACTCCTCCAGAGCCGCCTTGCCCGCCGCGGTCAGCTTCATCAGCCGCCGGTTGCGCCCGCCCGACTGCCGGACCTCCGACAGCAGACCCGCCTCCACGAGGCGGTCGCACTGCGCGTAGACCTGCGCGTGCGGCATCGACCAGAACGGCGCCACCGTACGGGCGGCCTCGCCCTTGACGTCGTACGGACTGGCCTCGCCCAGTTTGTCGATGATGCCGAGGACGAGGAACGAGGGCGTGGTCAACCGGGCGTCAGGCATGGCGCGACGGTATCGCGACGGCCGGCGGTCCGTAGAAGTGCGCACCCGCGCGGTCGCTCCGCACGCGCTGCCGCACGGTGGTGGGGGCGGACCGCTTCGGTCGGCGGTAGGCGCGGCGACCGAAGTGCTCATCAGGAGGGTTCGGGCAGCACGAGCCCGGTGAGCACCCGGTGCATCGTCCGCTCGAACCGCACCTGCGCATCCTCGGTCGGGCCCGCTCCGGTGTGCTCGGCCAGGGCGGCCGCGATATGCGGATGGTCTCCTTGGGTGGCCGCCTCGCTCAGGTAGGCGGTCTGCGCCGCCTGGCGGTCGGTGTTTCCGCGGCTGCCCTGGAGTTCGGCCCGGGCGAACTGGGTGACCAAGGCGTTCATCAGGGCGACTACTTCCAGCTTGGCCGGGCCGGGCAGCCGGACGGACGCCATGGCCCGCAGGGCGTACTCCAGGAAGTCCAGGCTCCTGGGCCCCGGCCGCAGCGGCTCCGGCGGGACGTTCGGGAGCCAGGGGTGCCGCAGATGGACGGCCTTGGCCCGGGCGGCCAGGGCGACCAGGTCCGCCACGGGGTCGCCGCGGAGCGGGACGTCGAGATCGATCTCCTCCGCCACCGCGTCCGTCATCAGGTCCAGCAGGTCCTCGCGGCCGGAGAGATAGCGGTAGAGGGACGCCTGTCCGGTGCCCAGCTCCTTGGCCACCTGGCGCATCGACACCGCCGACAGGCCGCCCCGGTCGGCCAGTTCGACGGCGACGGCGGCCAGCTCCGCGCGGCTGTGCACGGCCGCGGGGCCGCGCCTCCCGCGCTCGGGCCGCGCCCAGACCGTCACCTGTTCCTCGGCCATTCCTCCACCCGCCTCCTGCGTTCCCATGGATACCCCTTACTCTAAAACTGCGAACATCGATCGCAGTTATGGAGGTACGCATGTCCCCCACCCGGAAAAACCTGTGGAGCCCGGTCCGCTGGGCGGAGAACGGCGCGGTGCGGCTGGCCTTCGACTCGCTGACCGAAGGGGCCGACGGTGAGCCGCTTCTCCTGGCCACGGGGCTGGGCGCCAACCGGCTGTGGATTCCGGACGGGCTGTGCCGGATGCTGGCCGCGCAGGGCTTCGCCGTGGCCCGGTACGACCAGCGCGACGGCGGGGAGTCGACGCATCTGCCGCCCACTTCCACCGGCAACCCCATCACCGCGCTCTTCGCCAGGCGCGGAGCGGCGTACACGGCCGAGGACATGGCGGATGACACCGTTGCCGTCCTGGACGCCCTGGGGTGGCGATCCGCACACCTGATGGGCGTCTCCCTCGGTGGAGCCGTCGCGCAGCGCGTGGCGCTACGGCACCCGGGTCGCGTCCGGACCCTCATCTCCATGGCGGCCGTCCCCGGAGACACCTCGGGACTGCGGACCATGCGGTACATCCGGTTGGGGACGCTGGCGAAGTTCGCCCGCCTGCGGTTTCCCGATACGCCCGAGGGGGCGCTCGCGGCCGGTGTCGAGGTCTCCCGCCTGCTCGCCTCGCCCAACCGGCCCTTCGACGAGCCGGCCGCCCGAGAGGCCGTCGCGCGCAACGTCGACCGCGGCATCCACGACCCGCAGGCGCAGAGCCGTCAGATCGGCGCCCAGTGGCACGGGCCGTCGATCAGCGCCGTCACCCATCCCGCGCTCGTCCTCCACGGGGCGGACGATCCCCTCATCAAGCCCGGCGCGGCAAAGGCGATCGCCTCCCGGATCCCCGGCTCGCGCCTGGTCCTCCTGCCCCGAGTCGGCCATGAACTCCCCGCATACGCGTGGGCCGACGTCGCCGCCGAACTCCGCGCGGTGGCCGACACGTATCGCACCCTGCCCCGACCGTCCGTCGACTGAAGCGCTCAGCGGGAGCGGGGCTCCGTCGTGGCACGCGGAGTCCCCGCGCGCGACATCCAGCGCAGTGCCGCCCAGGTGAGGGTGCCGAGCGCGAATCCGTATACGGCGACGAGGCCGTGGCCGTTGTCCTGCGCGCACCACATCAGCAGCCCGAGCGCCGGGACGCCGACCGCGAGCGCCTGCTCCTTCCTGATCCGACTGCGCGTCAGGAGGGCCGCGGCCAGGGTCGCCCCCAGGAAGTAGGTGGCGCCGGAACTGCCCGCGAAGTTGCGGGGGTCGGTGCTGGGGCTGCCGCCCAGGCCGAGCAGGGCGTCGATCCGCTCCGGCAGGAGGATCCCGGCGACGAAGAACAGGACCGTCAGCCGACCGCCCCACAGCCACTGCGCGAGCGCCGCCACGAAGGCCAGGGTGGCGAGGTTCCAGAGCGCGCCGCCGACGCCGCCGTTCTGCATGAACACCGAAGTGAACACCCGCCACCAGCCGCTCCTGGCGGGGTCGTTGTCCAGCGCGGCCATCGCCCCCGCCCAGCACAGCTGGAGGACGACACCGGCCACCGCCAGCGCGGTCAGCCCGACCGCGACCCACGGGACGGGCCGCCCGCGCAGCGAGTCCCGCCCCGCCGCGCCGAGCCCACTATTGATCATCATCACCATCAACGCGGCCGTGGTCGCGCCGAACAGCAGCCCACCCATGTTCCCCCGAGCCCTCTTCCAACAGTGTTCGAAATCGGTCGGCCGTGACGCTAGCACAACTTTTCAAACGGTGTTCGAAAAGTTGCTACGGTGGATCCATGAAGCTCACCAAGGAGCGGATCGTCGACGCCGGCATGGCCACGTTCGCCGAAACCGGATACCACGGCCTGTCCATGCGCCAAGTGGCCGAGCGGCTCGATGCCCACGCGGGCAGCCTCTACTACCACGTGCGCGGCAAGGAGGAGTTGCTCGCCCTGATGGCCGACCGCGTCTGCCGGCACGCGTACGACGCCGGCGGTGCCGCCCTGGCCGCGCTCCCGCCCGAGGCGACATGGCGGGAAGCGATCGACGCGCAGGCCACCGCGCTGCGCCGGAGCCTGAAGCAGCACCCGGGCGGCGCGCTCCTGCTGGCCGACAGCCCCAGCGCGCTGAGCCCCGGCGGTCTGTCCCTGATGGAGCGTCTGCTGAAGACCCTGCTCGACGCCGGCGTCCCCGCCGAGCACTGCGGCATCGCGGCCGACACCCTCCTCAGCCACGTCACCGGTTTCGTACTCCAGGAGCAGACCGAGCCCCAGGCGCCGACCGTCACCGCGGAGACCTACGCCGACCTGTGCGCCCGCTTCCCCCTCGTCATGGAGCAGTTGCCCCGACTGGGCCAGGACGAGAAGTTCCGGCGAAGCGTCGGGCTCCTGTGCGCGGGATTCGAGACGCTCAGGAGCGCCTGACCGGGCGGTCGCCGGTCGCCGCTCAATGGAGTGGGGAGGGTCGCGGCAGGTCGCTCGGGCCGGTGGGCCCGACTCACCGTCCGGGAGCGCCCGCGCGCAGGCCGTCCATGACGAGGTCCAGCAGGCGGTCCGCGCGGGAGTGCCAGTCGCCGTGCGGGTCGATCTGCCAGAGGCCGGCGATGGCCAGGAGGAAGTCGTCGGGGGTGAGCCCCGGGCGGATGGTGCCGGCTTCCTCGTTCGCCTTCAGCAGGGCGGCGACGGCCGCGGTCACCGTGCCGTGTCCCAGACCGGCCATGGTGCCCTGTGCGGTGGTGGCCTTGCGCATGGCGTCGCGCAGGCCGGCCTTGGTCATGGCGTACTGGGCGAGGCGGTCCATCCACTCCCGCAGTGCCTGGTCGGGTGCGCGGGTCTCGAGGAGCTGGCAGGCGGTGTCGGAGACCTGCTGGACCTCGTAGCGGTAGACCTCCAGGACGAGCGACTCGCGGTTGGGGAAGTTGCGGTAGAAAGTCCCCTGTCCGACGCCCGCCTTCTTCGCGATCGCGCTCAGTGGGGCGTCGGCGGAGTGGGTCAACTCCTCCAGCGCGACTTCCAGGATGCGCTCGCGATTGCGCTGTGCGTCCGAGCGCAGCGGTGCTTGCTTCGCCGGGGTGCCTTTCCCCGGTGTGTTCTCCGCGTGCTGCACTCGTCCCCCTTTCGGGAATCACCGACGGCCGACTCTTGCTAACCGGACAAGTGTCCGGTAGATTCGACGGTAACCGGACAACTGTCCGCTAGGTTCACCATAGCTTATGTCGCTACGCACAGAGACCCCTGCGCAAGCCGTGCCACGTCCGTTCGAACCGCTCACGGGGACAGCTCGACTTCCCGGCCGGCCGCACCGGCCCCAGCGCCCGCGCCCCGATGCCCGCCGCGCCTTATATACGCGAAAGAAGGCTGATCATGGCCCTATCGACGTCCAGCGCCATCACCTTGAACATCAACGGCGAAAAGCACACGCTGCCCGTCGACCACCGCACCACGCTCCTTGACGCGCTGCGCGAGCGCCTCGATCTGACCGGGACCAAGAAGGGCTGCGACCAAGGCCAGTGCGGCGCTTGTACGGTGCTGATCGACGGGCGCCGAGCCGTCTCCTGCCTGCAGCTCGCGGTCGCGGCGGAGGAGCGTGAGATCACCACCATCGAGGGCGTGGCGGACGGCGAGCGGCTGCATCCGGTGCAGCAGGCGTTCCTCGACCTCGACGGATATCAGTGCGGCTACTGCACGCCGGGGCAGATCTGTTCGGCCCTGGCGGTCATCGAGGAGCACGCGGCCGGCTGGCCCAGCGCCGTCACCGAGGACATACGGCCCGAAGCGGGGGCGCCGCCGCTGACCGCCGACGAGATCCGGGAGCGGATGAGCGGCAATCTGTGTCGATGCGGCGCGTATGTGTCGATCGTGCAGGCGGTCGCGCGGGCTGCGGAGGCGGACGTGCGCGTGGACACGGAGGCGGGGGCATGAGGGAGTTCGGCTATCAGCGAGTGTTCGACGTGCCCGGTGCGGTCGCCCTGCTCGGCGCCGAACCGGAGGCACGCTTCCTCGGCGGCGGCACCAATCTCGTCGACCTGATGAAGGCCGGCGTGGAGCGGCCCGCACTCCTCGTCGACGTGCGCGAACTGCCCCTCGATCGGATCGAGGTCACGCAGGACGGCGGTCTGCGCATCGGCGCGACGGTCACCAACAGCGATCTGGCCGCCCATCCCGAAGTGCGGCGCCGCTACCCGGCGTTGGCGCAGGCCGTGTTGGCCGGCGCCTCGGGGCAGCTGCGCAATATGGCCACGGTCGGCGGGAACCTCCTCCAGCGCACCCGCTGCGGCTACTACGCCGACCTGGCCAAACCGTGCAACAAGCGCGCCCCCGGGAGCGGTTGCCCCGCCATCGAGGGCGAGCACCGCAACTCTGCGATCCTCGGTGCCTCCGAGCAGTGCGTGGCCGTTCATCCCTCGGACATGGGGGTGGCGCTCGCCGCCTTCGACGCCGTCGTGACCTATGAAACGGCCGACGGACCGGGTGAGTTGCCGCTCGCGGAGTTCTATCTGCCCGTGGGCGACAGCCCGCATCTGGAGACCGCGCTGCCGGCCGGGGCGCTGATCACCGGAATCACCCTGCCGCCGGCCCCGGTCGCCGCGCACTCCCGCTACCGCAAGGTGCGCGAGCGCGCGTCCTACGCGTTCGCCATCGGCTCGCTCGCCGCCGCCCTGGACGTGCGGGGCGGAGTCGTACGCGATGTCCGTCTCGCCTTCGGGGCGGTCGCGTCCCGGCCGTGGCGGGCACGGGAGGCCGAACGGGTGCTGACCGGGGGGCCGGCGGGCGCCGACGCCTTCGCCGCCGCCGCGGACGCCGAACTGGCAGCCGCCGAGGCGCTGCCGCACAACGGTTACAAGGTGACGCTGATGCGCAACCTCGTCGTGGCCGTGCTGACCGAACTGACCGAGCTGTCCGAGGAGGCCGCCCGATGACCACCACGACGACGGGAACCACCGCGGTGACGGGAGCCGTCGGCACCGCGCACACCCGCGTGGAGGGCCTGGCCAAGGTCACCGGAGCGGCCCGCTACGCGGGAGAGATCCCCTTCGCCGAACTCGCCCACGGCTGGCTGGTGTTGTCCACCGTCGCCCGCGGCCGCATCCGCTCGGTCGAGTCGGCCCCCGTTCTCGCGATGCCCGGCGTCCTGGCCGTGCTGCACCACGGGAACGCGCCGCGCGTCGACGGCGACTACCTGGGCATGCTGGGGCGGCCCGACCCGATCGTCGAGGTCTTCCAGCACGACCGGGTGCCGTTCATGGGCTGGCCGGTGGCGCTGGTCGTCGCCGAGACGTCCGAGCAGGCGCGGGAGGCGGCCGAGACGCTGGTCGTCCACTACGACGCGGAGTCGCACGACGTGGCGTTCTCCGCCGGACGTCCCGGCACCTACACGCCGGACGCCGCGGGCATGCAAACGGAGAAGGGCGACCTGGAGGCCGAACTCGCCGCGTCCACCCACGTCGTGGACGCGGAGTACACCACGCCCGAAGAGCACCACAGCGCGATGGAACCGCACGCGGCGACCGCGCGCTGGGACAGCGGCCGTCTCGAAGTCTTCGACTCCAACCAGGGCAGCACCTGGGTCGCGGACGAGCTGGCGAAGCTGTTCTCCCTCGACCCGGCCTCGGTCCGGGTGCGGTCCGAACACGTCGGCGGGGCCTTCGGGGCCAAGGGCATACGCGTGCACCAGATCCTCGCCGCGATGGCGGCGACGGTCCTGGACCGCCCCGTCAGAGTCGTCATGACGCGCCGTCAGACGTTCTCGCTGGTCGGCTACCGCAGCCCCACCGCGCAGCGCGTCAGGCTCGGCGCCGACAGCGACGGACGGCTGCGCGCCTTCGACCACCAGGGGCAGAGCCTGACCTCGACCGTCCATGAATTCGTCGAGCAGAGCGCCGGGTTCGGACGTCCGCTGTACGACGCCGACGCGCACCACACCGTCAACCGCGTCGTACCTCTCGACGTGCCGACGCCGACCTTTATGCGCGCGCCCGGTGAGGCTCCGGGCTCGTTCGCGCTGGAGTCCGCGCTCGACGAACTCGCCGAGAAGTGCGGCATGGACCCGATCGCGCTGCGGGCCCGCAACGAACCGGCCGTGGGGCCCGTCTCCGGCCTCCCGTTCAGCAGCCGCAATCTCCTGTCCTGCTTCCAGGAAGGGGCCCGCAGGTTCGGCTGGGCGGACCGGGATCCGCGTCCCGGACTGCGCCGTGAAGGGCGCTGGCTGCTCGGGACCGGCACCGCCACGGCCACCTTCCCCGTGCTCGTCGGCCCGTCCACGGCGGCCGTGACGGCGGAGGCCGACGGCACCTTCACCGTACGGATCACCGCGGCGGACGTCGGGACCGGAGCGCGGACCGCGCTGACCCTGATTGCCGCGGACGCCCTCAAGGTGGCACCGGAGCGCGTCCAGGTACGCATTGCGGACAGCGACTTCGGCCCGGCGATGCTTGCGGGCGGCTCGATGGGCACCCGCTCCTGGGGCTGGGCGGTCACGGCCGCGGTGCGCGAACTGCGGGAGCAACTGGCCCTCGGCGTCGACATTCCGGAGCAGGGCATCACGGCACGGTCCGACACTACCGAGGCCCTCGGCGCGCTCACGCAGAAGGAACGGCACTCCTTCGGAGCGCAGTTCGCCGAGGTCGCCGTGGACGTCACCAGCGGCGAGGTCCGCGTGCGGCGGATGCTCGGCATCTTCGCGGCCGGCCGGATCATCAATCCGCTGACCGCACGCAGCCAGTTCATCGGCGGTATGACCTGGGGCATCTCGATGGCGCTGCACGAGGAGGCGGTCAGGGACCCGGCATCGGGCGGCCATGTGGGCGCCGACCTCGCCGGATACCACATCGCCGCGAACGCCGATGTCCCGCTCATCGAGGCGGACTGGATCGACGACCCCGATCCGGAGGACCCGGTCGGGATCAAGGGCATCGGCGAGATCGGCATCGTGGGCGCCGCGGCGGCGATCGCCAACGCGGTCTGGCACGCGACCGGTGCACGCCACCGACACCTGCCGATCCGCCCCGACCGCGTTCTGCAGGCGGGAGCGCCCAACGGGACCCGACATGCTTGATATCGCCGAGGAGTTGAACCGCTGGGCGGAGGAGGGCCGGTCCTTCGCCGTCGCCTCCGTCGTGGCGGTGGGCGGCAGCGCGCCGCGCGGCCCCGGCGCCGCCCTCGCCGTCGACGCCGAGGGCACGGCCATCGGTTCGGTCTCCGGCGGCTGCGTCGAGGCGGCGGTCTACGACCTGTGCGTCCAGGCGCTGAAGGACGGCGAGACCGTGCGCGAGCGGTTCGGCTACAGCGACGAGGACGCCTTCGCGGTGGGGCTGACCTGCGGCGGGGTCATCGAGGTCCTGGTCACGCCGATGGGCGCCGGCACGGCGGTCAGGAAAGTGTGCGAGGCGGCGCTGTCGGCCGCCGCTCGCGGGGAGACCGCGGCGCTGGCCCGTGTGGCCCAGGGGCCGGACGGGCTCCTGGGCCGGGCGCTGCTGGTGCGCCCCGACGGATCGTTCGAGGGCAGCCTGGGCGGCCTTCCGGACCTCGACCGGGCGGCGGCCGGCGAGGCGCGTGCCCTGCTCGACGCGGGCCGCACCGGCACGGTCGCCCTCTCGGAGCGCGGCTCGCGCTGCGATCCCGCCGACCTGTCGCTGTTCGTCGAGTCGAGCGTGCCACCGCCCCGCATGATCGTCTTCGGTGCCGTCGACGTCGCCGCGGCGCTGGTGCGTACGGGCAAGTTCCTCGGCTATCACGTGACGGTGTGCGACGCCCGTCCGGTCTTCGCCACCCGCACCCGCTTCCCCGAAGCCGACGACCTCGTGGTCGACTGGCCGCACCGCTACCTCCAGCGCACCGCGACCGATGCCCGTACGGTCCTGTGCGTGCTCACCCACGACGCCAAGTTCGACGTGCCCCTGCTGACGGAGGCGCTGCGGCTGCCGGTCGCGTTCGTCGGCGCGATGGGTTCCCGCCGCACCCATGAGGACCGCAATCGGCGGCTGCGCGAAGTCGGCGTCACAGAGCGGGAGTTGGCGCGGCTGCGGTCCCCGATAGGCCTCGACCTCGGAGCCCGTACTCCCGAGGAGACCGCGCTGTCCATCGCGGCGGAGATCGTCGCTGCCCGGCGGGGCGGCACGGGCGTTCCGCTGACCGGCTCGGGGACTCCGATCCACCATGACGCGAACGCGGACATGGACGTGGAGAGGGACGATGAGGCGGAGGGGCGGGGGGCCCGTACGGCCGGGAGGCCTGCGGCGGCATGATGCGGCCCGGGTCACCGACGGTCGCCGGGGCCCGGACCCCCGGCCGACCGTCCGCGCCCGTAGTGCCAGGCCGCGACGCCCCAGCAGAGGCCGAAGACCAGCCAGTACGGCGACCACAGCAGCAGATCCCAACCCGCCTGGTAGCGCACGAGATCCGTGGTGGCGGCGCGGACGGAGACCGCGCCGGTCAGCAGCCGCAGGTCGTGGCAGAACCCATAGCCCAGCAGCCCGATCGCGCGCGACACCATGAACAGGCACCCCGCCCAGGAACCGGCGAGCAGCACCCCGCGGCGGATCCTCCCGTGGGGCCGGAAGCGGCCGGACAGCTGGAGCGCCACCGCCATGCCGACCACCGCCAGCGCCACGGACATCCAGTGCCCGAGGACCGCGTCCGCGGTGCGGTGCAGCAGGTCGTCGCGGGCGGCACGGGGCAGCGGAGTCTCCCGCATCAGCAACGTGCCGCCCAGTGCCCAGTCGAGCTTCAGCGCACCGTAGGCGAGCGCGCAGCCGAAGGCCACGCCGGCCGCCGTCACCCGCCCGCGGCCGCCGGTCATCGCCCCGCCCCGGCTGCCGGACGGTCCCGGGGCCGGCGCGTACGCAGCCCGTACGACACCGCCACCACGAGCCATGCGCCCAACTGGACGGCTTCCCGCAGGCTTCCCAAGACGCCGCTCCAGCCGAGGTGGCCCCACCCGAAGTCCGGACGCCCGATGGTCGCCACCGCCCCCAGCGACAGCATCACCAGCGCGAGCGTCAGCGCGCAGCACAGCACCCAGCGCGGGATGCGGGCTCCCCACCGCGTGACGGTCGCCAGCGCCACCGTCGCCGCGAGCGCACCGAGCGCGGCGTTGGCCGCCTGGGCGAGTCCGGCGTGCGCGAACTGTGCCTGTACGGACTCGGGAGCGGGGTGACCGGGCATGCCGATCTCGCCGCGCCCCGCCATGTACACCTTCTGCACGGTGTACACCAGCATCTCCAGCACCGCCAGGTACGCGGCGAGCCGTACGAAGAGCCCCGCGGGCACCGGCCGGGCGGGTCCGAGCAGCTTGCGGCGGATCAGGCCACCGCACACATCCAAGGTCATGGACGCCATGCTGGCCGGCGCCGGCTCCGCCCACTTCCTGCCCAAGAACCATCGCACTCCGCCGGGCGGCCGAGGACCGGCTCCGCCCGGCGGACGACAGGCACCGCACTACGGGCACCCGCACTACAGGTGCCGCACTACGGGCACCGCACCCCCGCCCGCACCTCGCCCTGCCTCACAGCAGGTCTTCGAGGGTGATGGGCAGCTTGCGGAAGCGGCGTCCGGTGGCGTGGTGGACGGCGTTGGCGATGGCCGCGGCGGCGCCCACCTGGCCCACCTCGCCGACGCCCTTGACGCCGAGCGGGTTGACGATCTCGTCCGCCACATCGACGAGTTCGACCTCCACCGACGGTGCGTCGGCATGGACCGGAACGAGGTAGTCGCCCAGGCTGGAGGCGACCCAGCGGCCGCGGCGCGCATCCATGTAGTTGGCCTCCAGGAGCGCCTGGCCCAGTCCCCAGAGCATCCCGCCCATGAGCTGGCTGCGGGCCGTCTTGGGGTTGAGGACCCGGCCGGGTGCGAAGGCGCCGACCATCCGCCGGACCCGGGCGATCCCGAGGCCGGGGTCCACGGCGACCTCGGCGAACTGCGCGCCGAACGTCATCATCCCGTAGCGGGTGCTCTCGGCCGACGGGGACCAGGAGCCGCCCGCCTCGACGTCGGGGAGGAAGTTGCGGTGCAGCAGATCGCCGTAGCTCTCGCCGGTCCCGGTATCCGCACTCAGCATCATCCGGCCGTCCCGTACGACGACCGTGCCGGGGTCCGCACCGTGCAGGGGCGACTGGGTGTCCGCGACGGCCAGCGCGATGAGCTGGTCGCGCAGGCGGGTCGCCGCGGTGTGCACGGCCGCGCTGATCATGCCCGCGCCCGAGGAGCCGACCGCGGCGGCGATGGTGGGCAGGGTGGTGTCGCCGCCCTCGAAGCGGCAGCGCTCGACGGGCAGGCCGAGGGCGTCGGCGGCCACCTGCGTCATCACGGTGGCGACCCCGGTGCCGAAGTCGGGCGTCGCGGCCTGCACCACGGCGGTGCCGTCGGAGTACAGGCGGGCCCGGGCGCGCTGCGGGTTGTTCGGACCGTAGACGGGATATCCGGCGGCCGCCATGCCGTAGCCGATGAGCCACCTGCCGTCCCGGTGGGACCGGGGTTCGGGGTTGCGCCGATGCCAGCCGAAGCGCTCGGCTCCACGTGCGTAGCACTCCTTGAGCCCGCAGCTGGACCAGGGGTTGCCGGTGGTGGGGTCGGTGTCGCTGTAGTTGCGCAGGCGCAGTTCCACCGGATCGATGCCCAGCCGGTGGGCGAGGTCGTCCATGGTGCTCTCCAGCGCGAACATGCCGGAGGCCTCACCGGGGGCCCGCATGAAGGTCGGCGTCATGGTGTTGGCGCGGATCAGCCGGTAGACGCCCTCGTAGTTCGGGCAGGCGTAGATCTGGCCGGCGACGCCGAGGGAGGGCTCGGCCCAGTCGTCGAAGTGCGAGGTGGGCGAGAGCTTGTGGTGGCGCAGCGCGGTGAGCCGGCCCTCCTTGTCCGCGCCCAGCGTGATGCGCTGCTCCTGTTCCTCCCGGTGGCCGACCGAGGTGAACATCTGCTCCCGGTTGAGGGCGAGTTTGACGGGGCGTCCGACCTGGCGGGCGGCGAGCGCGGCCAGCGCCGGGTGCGCCCAGATCATCGCCTTGCAGCCGAAGCTGCCGCCGACGTAGTGCGAGACGACCCGCACCTTCGAGGGCGTCAGACCGAGCAGCGCCGCCACGGTGAGCTGGGTGGCCGTCACCCCCTGGGTGGCGTCGTAGAGGGTCAGCTGGTCGCCGTCCCAGGCCGCGGTGGTGGCCGAGGGCTCGATGGGGTTGTGGTTGTTCGCGGCGTAGGTGTATGTGGCGTCGATGCGCACCTCGGCCTGCGCCAGCCCGCTCTCCACATCGCCGCGCTCGCTGCGGCCCGGGATGAAGCCGGCGAAGATCGCCTCGGGCTCGTACGCCTCGTCGCGCCCCTGGTCGAGGGTGGTGACCGACGGCGTCTCCTCGTAGGAGACCCGGATCAGCGCACCCGCGTGCTGGGCCCGTTCGAGGGTGTCGGCGACGACGACGGCGACCGGCTGCCCCGTGTAGTGCACCACCTCGTCCTGGAGCGGGAAGAAGGTCTGGCCCGGAGCGGGCATCCCGGCGAGCGAGGGAATCAGCGGGGGCTGGCCGGCGGCCTTCGGCAGGTTCTCGTGGGTGAGGACGCTGAGCACCCCTTCGGCCTGCAGCGCCTCGGAGGCGTCGATCGCGGTGATCCGGCCGCTCGGCACCCGCGCGCCGACCAGGACGGCGTACGCCATGCCGACCAGGAGCACGTCCGCGGAGTAGTGCGCGCCGCCGGTGACCTTGTGGCGGCCGTCGACGCGGTCGGTGGGCTGTCCGATCGCGAGGGTCGGTGTGCTCATGACGGGCTCTCCGGTGGGGTGAGGGTCTCCAGGACTCGGACGACGGTCCGCTGGGCCAGCTCGGCCTTGAAGGCGTTGAGCGGCACGGTGCGGGCGGCGGCGAGCTCCTCGCGGGCGGCCCGTGCGAAGGTCTCGGTGCGGGCGGGGGCGCCGCGCAGCACCTCCTCCGCGCGGCGGGCGCGCCAGGGCTTGGTGGCCACGCCGCCCAGCGCCAGCCGCACCTCGCCGATCACGCCGTTCTCCACGGTCACCGTGGCGGCGACGGAGGCCAGCGCGAACTCGTACGACTCGCGGTCGCGGACCTTGGTGTACAGGGAGGTGCGGGCCGCGGGCAGGCCGGGAACCTCGATGCCCACCACCAGCTCCCCGTGCTCCAGCGGGTGCTCCAGATGCGGGGTGTTGCCGGGCAGCAGGAAGAAGTCGTCGATCGGGTAGACCCGCCGGCCGCGCGGGCCCTCCGTGTGGATGCGGGCGTCCAGAGCCACCAGCGGTACGGCGACGTCCGACGGGTGGGTGGCGATGCAGTGGTCGCTGACGCCGAGCACGGCGTGCCCGCGGTTGAAGCCGTCCAGGGCGCTGCAGCCACTGCCCGGATCGCGCTTGTTGCAGGGGGACGTCGCGTCGCGGAAGTAGCCGCAGCGCACCCGCTGCATCATGTTGCCGCCCATGCTGGCCATGTGGCGCAGCTGTGCGGAGGCGCCGAGTTCCAGCGCCTGCGCCACCATCGGGTAGCGCTCCCGTACGGCGGGCGCCGCGGCCACCTCACTCATACGGGCCAGCGCGCCGATGTACACACCGCCGTCCGGCCGGTCCTCGATCTGGGTGAGCGGCAGATCGTTGATGTCCACCAGCCGGCGCGGCAGCAGCACGTTCTGCCGCAGCAGATCGACCTCGGTGGTGCCGCCGGCCAGGAAGTCGCTGGTGGGGTCCGCGGCGACGGCGGCCACCGCGTCGGCGACGGCGGTGGCGCGGGAGTAGCTGATGGGCCGCACGGAGGTCTCCTCAGGTCTGGTCGCGGACCGCGCGGATGGCGGCCTGGATGTGCGGATAGGCGGCGCAGCGGCAGATGTTGCCGCTCATCCACTCGCGGATCTCGGCGTCGTCCGAGGCGTGGCCCTCCTTGAGCAGCGCGACCGCCGACATGATTTGGCCGGGGGTGCAGTAGCCGCACTGGAAGGCGTCCTGCTCGACGAACGCGCGCTGCATGGCGTGCAGCTCGTCGCCCTCGGCCAAGCCCTCGACGGTCGACACCGCACGGCCCTCGCAGGCGATCGCCAGGGTGAGGCAGGCCAGCACCCGGCGCCCGTCGACCCATACCGTGCAGGCGCCACAGGTGCCCTGGTCGCAGCCCTTCTTCGCACCGGTCAGGTCCAGGCGCTCACGCAGTGCGTCCAGGAGGCTGACCCTGGGTTCGACCTCGCAGGTCCGGTCCTCGCCGTTGACGTTCAGGGTGATCTTCACCGGGTCGGGGCCGCGTTCCGGGAGTACGGCGGCCGCGGGCGCCCTGGACGGGCTGTGGGGAGCGGACACGGGCAGACCTCCTCAGGCTGGATTTTTCATCCTGTTTCATCCGCTTCGCGGCCGCGACCCGACACCGGTTGCCTCGGCGGCGCCGGACGGCCACCGCCGCGGGCCGTCCGCCCTCGGGCCGCCGCGGTGGGGGAGAGGCAGAATCGAAGCAAGGGCAGCCGCGAGTGTCCGGCCCGCGCACTGTCCGAGCCGGGAAGCGACGCATCGTGCCCGCAAGCCGTCACCCCCGCCCGGAGCTCGCTCGCCGGAGGGAGGACCGGGGATGACCACCGCCGACCCGTTCGGCCCCATGGGCGACCAGCCGACGCCTGCGGCGACACAGCCGAGCGGGCTGCTGGATCTGCTCGGTGTCGCGGCGGTGCTGCTGGACGCCGAGGGGCGGATCGTGCTGTGGAGCCCGCAGGCCGAGGAGCTGTTCGGCTACACCGCCGATGAGGCGCTGGGCCGCTTCGCGGGCCGGCTGCTGGTCCATGAGCGGCATCTGGACCTGGTGGTCTCACTGTTCACCGAGGTGATGGGGACGGGCCAGAGCTGGGCCGGGGCCTTCCCCGTACGGCACAAGGACGGCAGCACCCGTCTGGTGGAGTTCCGCAACATGCGGCTGCTGGACGACCGGGGGGACTTCTACGCCCTGGGCATCGCCACCGACGAGGCGGTCCTGCGCCAGGTGGAGCGGGATGTGGCCCTGTCCACGCGGCTGGTCGCACAGTCCCCGATCGGGCTGGCCGTCCTGGACACCGATCTGCGGTACCTGGCCGTCAACCCGGCGCTGGAGCGGATCAACGGCCTGTCCGCCGAGGACCACCTCGGCCGGTCGGTCCCCGAGGTGCTGCCGTTCCTGGACGCCGACGAGATCGAGGGCGCGCTGCGGCAGGTCCTGGAGACCGGCGACCCCCTGGTCGACCAGTACACCCTGGGTCGTACCGCAGCCGACCCCGACCACGATCACGCCTGGTCGGTGTCCTACTACCGGCTGGAGGACCCCGGCGGGCGGGTGCTGGGGGTGGCCGGCCTGGTGGTGGACGTCACCGATCGCTACCGCGCGACCACCGAGGTGGCCCGCGCCCGGCGCCGTCTCGCGCTGCTCGCCGACGGCTCCGCCCGTATCGGCACCACCCTGGAGGTGGAGCGGACCGCCCGCGAGCTGGCCGAGGTCGCCGTGCCCGAGCTGGCCGACGTGGCGGCCGTGGACGTCCTGGACTCCGTCCTGGAGGACCGCCCGCCCCCGGCCCCCGGCACCCGCCAGGCACGCTTCCGGGCCCTCGCGGTCAAGGCCGCCTACCCCACAGAGGCGGTCCGCGCCGCCGACCCTCCGGGCCACATCGCCGGCTACGGACCCGACCGGCTGGCCACCCGGTGCGTACGGACCGGCCGCCCCATCCTGATCCCGCACGTCGACGAGGACGACCTGGCACATATCGCCCGGGACCCCGAGGCGGCCGCCCTCCTTTCCCGGGCCGGCATCCACACCTACCTCACGACGCCGCTGATCGCCCGCGGCGAGGTGCTGGGCGCGCTGGGCCTCACCCGCGCCCGCAACCCGCTGCCCTTCGACGAGGACGACCTCACGCTGGCCGGCGAACTGGCCGACCGGGCCGCGGTCTGCATCGACAACGCCCGCCTTTACCAAGGCCAGCGCAATGCCGCCCTCACCCTCCAGCGCAGCCTGCTCCCGGCCCGTCCGCCGCAGCCGTCGGGCCTGGAGATCGCCACCCGCTACCAGCCCGCCGGCACCACCAGCGAAGTCGGCGGCGACTGGTTCGACGTCATCCCGCTCGTGGCGGACAAGACCGCGCTGGTCGTGGGCGATGTGATGGGCAGCGGCATCGCCGCCGCCACCACGATGGGCCGGCTGCGCACCGCCTCCTCCACCTTGGCCGACCTCGACATCCCGCCGACCGACGTGCTGCGGCATATCGACAAGATCACCGCCGACCTGGAGCAGTACGCCACCTGCGCCTACGCCGTCTACGATCCGCACCGCGCGGCCTGCCGCATCGCCGTCGCCGGACATCTGCCCCCCGTCCTGATGCGTGCCCGGCGGCCGCCCGAACTGCTCGACCTGCCCACCGGTGTCCCCCTCGGGGTCGGCGGCGTCCCCTTCGAATCCACCACCTTCGACCTGCACCCCGGCGACCAACTGGTGCTCTACACCGACGGGTTGGTCGAGAGCCGCCGGCACGCCATCGACGAGCGCCTGGACCTGCTGTGCCGTCTGCTCGCCACCCCCGACCCCACCTTGGAGGACACCTGCAACCGGCTCCTGGAGACCCTGCGCGACCCGGAGGACCACGACGATGTCGCGGTCCTCATCGCCCGCGCCCGGCCCTGGCCCTGACCCGCACCTGGCCCCGGCCCGCGCCACGGGCCGGGGCCAGGTGGATCACCCGGCGGGCCGGTCGTGCGGATAGGCGCCGTCGAGCACGCCGAGGCGTTCGAGCAGCAGCCCCTCGCGCGTGGACCAGGGGCAGATCTCGACACTCGCCACCCCGCACGCCTCCATGAGGCCCTCGGCGATCAGCGCACCCGCCAGGGACTGCTCGGCGCGGTGCCGGGAGATGCCCGGCAGGGCGCCCCGTCGATCCGGGGCGACATCGGCCAGCACGCGGATCGCCGCGCGCAGCTGGGGCAGGGTCAGCTGCCGCCCCGTTCGCCGCGGTTCGTCGGATGCGGCGCCGGCGAACCGCGCGAGCTGCTCGAAGGTCTTCGAGCAGGCGAGCACGCGCTGCCCAGGCGCCGCCCGCGGCACCCCCGGCTCCATACTCAGGCAGTGCCGCAGATGCCGGCGGACCTCGGCCAGCCGCCACCCGGAGGAGGCGATACCGCCGGGCAGGCAGTCCCGGGTGATCCGGCGGGCGCCCAGCGGCAGCGAGCGGACGACACGGGGCTGGCCGCCGGTCCCCGAGGCGATCTCCACGGTGCCGCCGCCGATGTCCAGGACCAGCAAGGGGCCCACCGCGCAGCCCGTCCACTGGCGGGCCGCCACGTAGGCCAGCCGGGCCTCCTCCTCGCCGGGCAGCACCCGCAGCAAGGTGCCGGTCGTGCGGGCCACCCGCGCGATGACCTCCTCGCGGTTGGGGGCGTCCCGGATGACGGAGGTGGCGAACGCGAACACCTCCGGCAGGCGCAGATGTGGGTCCGCGGTGGTCGCCTCGGCCACCGCGCGCTGCACGCTCTTGACCCCGGCCTTGCCCAGCCGCCCCTTCCGGTCGAGGGTCTTGTGGAGTCTGAGCCGCACCTTGTGGGAGAAGACCGGTTCCAGTATCGCCCCCTGCCACCGCACCACCGTGAGCAGCGCACTGTGGCACCCGACGTCCAGCACACCCGCCTGCCGCATCCAGCCGCCTTCCCGGAACTCGCCGCCTCGACCCCGCTCCGTAATCATGATGTCACTTATCGTGCTCACGTGCGTGGTGGTGCCGGATATTGATGAGCCGTACTGAATATCGATAAAGCGCGGACCGTGGCGGCTCGCAGGCAAATCACAGGCGAGTCGCAAGCGGTCTGCAGGTCTGCGGGTTCTTGGCCAGTGTTGTTTTCGGACAACTTTGCGCATGGCGCGATCGAGGCGCGAAGAAGCATTTCCAGGGCTCGATCGACGAGTGGGTCGACGTAATTCCGGATCTGGTAAGTGCGGCGCGTGGTGTCCGCTTCGATTGGCGGGTTTGTGTCTTTCCTTTTCCTCTCCCCCCGATGCGTCCGATGGGATCGGACATGCGGGGATGCATGATGTTGATCATGTTGGGTACTCGGCTGCCGGTGCGGCCCGTGGGAGAGGGCAAGGACGCGTGAAACAGCAATCACCGATATCACTGACGGCTTATCAGCGGGACATCTGGGTCGCTGCTCGCCAGGAACCGGAATCACCCCAGTTCAATTGTGTACTCCATGAGCGACTACAAGGTGACGTGGACCACGAAGTTCTTGTCGAGTGTGTTGAGCGCGCATTATCCCGCCACGAGAGTTTCCGGCTGTGCTTCGGCGAAAGCGCCGGCACGCCCCATCAGTGGGCCGCGCCCGAAGGCGTCCGGGTCGAGCGGCTCGATCTGACGCAAGAGCGCGAACCGGCCGCGGCGTGTGACGCGTGGATACGGCGATCGCTGACCCGCGCCCTGCCGCTCATCGACCGGCCGATGGTCGAGGCGACCCTGCTCCTGGAGAGCCCGACCGTCACCCATCTGCACATCAAGGCGCACCACATCGTCGCCGACGGCTGGGCGGTCAACCAGCTGAGCCGGGAGATCCTGGAGGACTTCGCGCGGGTGACCGGCGGCCGGGAGGAAGCCGGCCCCGCCCCGTCCTCCTACCTCGCCTTCGTCGAGGAGGAGGCCGCCTACCGGGCCGGCGCCGAAGCCGACCGCGACCGGGCCTTCCACCGAGAGGCCCTGGCCGGCGTGGAGCCCGCGCTGTTCCCCCGTTCCGGACGTACCGGCGAGCGGTCCCGCCACTCGTTCGTGATCGAAGGCGCGCTCGTCGACGGGATCCGCGCCGCCGGCTTCTCACCGTTCACCTATCTGGCCGCCATGTTCGGCACGTATCTGACGCGGGTGCACCGCAGCGGGGAGGCCGTCCTCGGCATCCCCTTCCTCAACCGGCCCGACGAGCGGCACCGGGCGGTGCCCGGCCACTTCGCCAACACCCTGCCGCTGCGGATCGCCGCACACGGCGGCCGCACCGTGCGGGAGGTGGTCGCCGCCACGCAGCGCGCGACCCGCGACCTGCAGCGCCACGAACGGCTCTCGCTCGGCGACGTACTGCGCCAGCTGCCCGCGTCGGCCGAGGGCCCGCGCCGGCTCTTCGACGTGCAGATCTCCTATATGCGCTGGCCCCGCCCGGACCAGATACCCGGCGTCGCCCGCGAGACGTCCATGATGGCCCCCTCGCACGAGCAGGACGCGCTCAGCGTCATCGTCTCCGCTTTCGACGACACCGCCGACCTCCACATCGACCTGGAGTACGCCTGCGACGTCTTCGACGAGGACCTCCCGATCACCTCGGTCGCCGGCCACCTCAAGACGCTCGTCGCACAGGGACTGACCGACCTGGACCGTCCGCTGTCCGACGTCGGGATGCTGGAACCCGCCGAGTACGACGACCTCACCGCCGTACGCAGCCACGGCCCGCGGGTGCCCTACGCCCACCACGCCACCCTCCACGCGCTGTTCGAGGCGCAGGCCGTCCGCCGCCCCCGGCAGACCGCCGTCATCGGGGCGGCGGGGGAGACCCTGACCTACGCCGAACTCGACGAGCGGGCCAACCAGGTCGCACGGGCCCTGCGGGCCGAGGGAGTCGGCCCGGACGACCGGGTCGCCCTCATGATGGAGCGTGGGCCGCAGCTCCTGGCCGCCCTCCTCGGCGTCCTGAAGTCCGGTGGCGCCTATGTTCCCGTGGACCGCGGCTACCCCGCCGAACGCGTGGCGTTCCTGCTGGCGGACAGCCGCGCCAAGGTCGTGATCGTCGACGGCGACACCCCCGTCACCGAGGCCGCCGAGGGGATGACCGTACGGCGCGTCGACGACCTGCTACAGGGCAGCGGCGCCCCGCTGGAACCGGTCGCCACCTCCCGCGACCTGGCCTACGTCATCTACACCTCCGGTTCGACCGGACGCCCCAAGGGCGTGATGGTGGAGCACCACAGCGTCGTCAACCGGCTCGCGTGGATGCAGCGCCGCTACCCGCTCGGCGAGCACGACGTCCTGCTCCAGAAGACGCCGGTCTCCTTCGACGTCTCCGTGTGGGAGCTGTTCTGGTGGGCGATCGAGGGCGCGAGCGTGGCGCTGCTGCCGCCCGGCGGCCAGCAGGACCCGCGCGAGATCCTGCGCACCATCCGTGAACAGCGGGTCAGCGTCGCGCACTTCGTCCCCTCGATGCTCGGTCCCTTCCTCGACCTGCTCCAGGACTCGCCCGAGGCCCGCGAGGGCGCCGGCTCCCTGCGCCAGGTCTTCTGCAGCGGTGAGGCCCTGCCGCCCGCCCGCGTCGAGCAGTTCCAGCGCGTCTTCGGCACCGACCACCCGGCGCGGCTGGCGAACCTCTACGGCCCGACCGAGGCGACCGTGGACGTCTCGTACTACGACTGCCCGGCCGATCCCGCCCGGCCCGTCACGCGGGTGCCCATCGGCCGGCCGATCGACAACACCCGGCTGTACGTGCTGGACGCCGACGGCCGGCCGCAGCCGGTGGGCGTCGCCGGTGAACTGTGCATCGGCGGCGTCGGCGTGGCCCGGGGCTATCTGGACCGCCCCGAGCTGACCGCCGAGAAGTTCCTGCGCGACCCGTTCGTGCCGGAGGGCCGCACGTACCGCACCGGCGACCTCGCACGGTGGCTGGCGGACGGCACCCTGGAGTACCTCGGCCGGATGGACGGCCAGGTCAAGATCCGCGGCAACCGCGTGGAGCTGGGCGAGGTGGCGGCCGCCCTCGGCTCGGTCCCCGGCATCCGCGACGCCCTCGTCGTGGACCGCACCACCGCCGACCGCGGCACGCATCTGGTCGGCTACTACGTCGCCGACACCGCGCACGACCCGGTCCGGCTGCGCGAGCAACTCGCCCGAATCCTGCCCGGCTTCATGGTCCCGGCGTACTTCCTGCCGATCGACGCCATTCCGCTCACGCCCAACGGCAAGGCCGACCGCCGGGCACTGCCCGCACCCCAGGACGGCCCGCACACCGAGGACACCGCGGCGCGCGAGACGGCCCGTACCCCCGTCGAGGCCGCGCTGGCCCGGGTCTGGGCCGCCGTACTGGGCCGGGAGACCGTCGGGGTGCACGACGACTACTTCGCGCTCGGCGGCGACTCGATCCTGATGCTCAAGGTGCGGGCCGCGGCCGAGGCCGAGGGGCTGCGCTTCTCGCTCACCGACCTCGTCCGCAACCCGACGGTCGCGCAACTGGCCGCCAAGACGGGCGACGCCACCGGGCACGCGGGCGACGCCGCCCCCGAACCCTTCGCCCTCGTCTCGCACGTGGACCGGGCCGGCCTCCAAGGCGCCGAGGACGCCTTCCCGCTGACCCGGCTCCAGCTCGGCCTGCTCTACCACAGCCGCCGCCACGAGACCTCCGCCACCTACAAGGACGTCTTCCAGTACACCCTCGAACTGCCCTGGGACGAGGGCGCGTTCCGCGCGGCGTTCCGGCAACTGGTGGCGCGGCACCCGGCGCTGCGCTCCGCCTTCGCCCTGGCGGGCTTCTCCGAGCCGCTCCAGGTCGTCCACCCCGAGGCGGACGGCGGACTGGACGTCGCGGACCTGCGCTCCCTCGAACCCGGCGCCGCCGACGCCGAGATACACCGGCACATCGAAGAACGCCGCCGGCACCCCTATGCCTTCGACCGGGCGCCGCTGTACCTCTTCCGGGCCCATGTCCGGCCCGCATCCGTCGACCTGGTCCTCAGCTTCCACCACGCGCTCCTCGACGGCGGCAGCGTGGCCACCCTCGTGGGCGAACTCCTCCAGGACTACGCCCACGGCCTGGGCCTGGACACCGGCGCCGTCGACACCCCTCGGCTGCCCTCACCCGCCGCGCACGTACGCGACGAGCAGCAGGCCCTGCGCTCGGAGGAGACCCGGCGCTACTGGCAGCAGAAGCTGGCCGGCAGCGAGCCCCTGCAGATCGAGGCGTTCGGCCCGCACCTGCCGGGCGGCCAGGGCGCCGAGCCCTCCGCGCGCCGGGTCGAGCTGCCCGACGCGCTCACGGCGCGGGTGCGGCACTTCGCGGCCGAGCACACCGTGCCGGTCAAGTCCGTGCTCTTCGCCGCGCACTGCCTGACGCTGGCGATGCTCGCCGGCACCCGCGACCTCACGACCGGGCTGGTCACCCACGGGCGGCCCGAGCTGGCACACGCCGAGCGGATCGCCGGCCTCTTCCTCAACACCGTGCCACTGCGCCTCGACGCCGCCCACGACAGCTGGCTCGACGTGGTGCGCGAGGCCTTCCGGCAGGAGCAGGACGGTCACGACCACCGCCGCTACCCGCTCAGCGCCATCCAGGAGGACCACGGCGGCCCGGTCCTGGACACCGCCTTCAACTACGTCCACTTCCACCAGCTCGCCGAGATCCTGCACCTGCCGGGCCTGCGGCTGCGGGACTTCCGTACCTGGGAGGAGACCAACTTCCGCCTCCTGGTCAACGCGGTCACCGAACCGGACGGCGGGCGGGTGTGGCTGCGCATCGACTGCGACGGCGCCACCTTCTCCGCCGACCAGGCCGAACTCTTCGCGGACGGGTATCTGAAGATCCTCCAGCGGATGGTGGAGGAGCCGCACACCGAACCCGACTTCGCCTTCCTCGCCCGGCCCGCGGCTCTCGCGCAGGCCACCGCCGCGCCCACCGTCGTCACCCGCTTCGCCGACCAGGCCGCACGCACCCCGCAGGCGACCGCGCTGGCCGCCGGCGAGGAGCGGTGGAGCTACCAGCGGCTCGACGAAGCCGCCGGGCACGTGGCCGGCCGGCTGCGCGCACTGGGCGCCCCGCGGGAGGCCCGGATCGGCATCGCCATGGACCGGTCGCCGCAGACGATGGCCGTGATCCTGGGCGTCATGCGGGCCGGCTGCGCGGTGCTGCCGCTCGACGTCGGCTACCCCGCCCGGCGACTGGCCGCGATGCTGGAGCAGGCCCGGCCGTTCCGCGTCATCGCCCATGCCCCCTACGCCCATCTCACGGGCGACCCCGCGCTGGTGCTGCCCGCCGAATCGGTGACCGAGCCGTCCCCGGCGTCCGAAGGAGAGTCGGCGGACGCCACCGCGGGCCCGGACCTCACGCCGGACTCCACCGCGTATGTGCTGTTCACCTCCGGCTCCACGGGCCGGCCCAAGGGCGTCGCGATGCCGCATCGCTCGCTGGCCGCCCTGGTGGACTGGCAGATACAGGCCCCCAGTTCGGCCGCCGGCGGCGCGACGCTCCAGTACGCCCCGCTGAGCTTCGACGTCTCCTTCCAGGAGATCTTCTCCACCCTGTGCTCGGGCGGTGCGCTGCACCTGGTGAGCGACGGCGAGCGGCGCGATATGCCCGCACTGCTGCGCCGGATCGACACCGAGCGCATCGAGCGGGTCTTCCTGCCGTATGTGGCCCTCCAGCAACTCGCCGAGACCGCCGACGCGTTGGGCATCACCCCGCGTGCCCTGCGGGTGCTGATCTCGTCCGGCGAGCAGCTGAGGGTGACCGGGGAGATCCGCCGGCTGTGCGCCGCACTCCCCGACGCCGTGCTGGAGAACCAGTACGGGCCGACCGAGACGCATGTCGCCACCGCCTTCACCATGGCCGGGGACCCGGCCGCGTTCCCCGCGCTGCCGCCCATCGGGTACGCCATCGACGGTGCCGAGGTGCACGTCCTGGACGACCGCCTGCGCCCGGTTCCGGCCGGCGCACGCGGTGAGGTCTACCTCGGTGGCGCCTGCCTGGCCCACGGCTACGAAGGCCGCCCCGACCTGACCAAGGAGCGCTTCGTCCCGCACCCGTTCGGCGGCGAGGGGCAGGTGCTCTACCACACCGGCGACCTCGGCCTGGTGCTGTCCGACGGCGCCGTCGTCTACGCGGGACGCGCCGACGCGCAGGTCAAGGTCCGCGGCTTCCGCGTCGAGCCCGCCGAGGTGGAACTGGCCCTCACCGCCCTCGCCGAGGACTACCCGCAGCTCCGCGACGCCGCGGTCGTGGCACGGCAGCGCGAGAACGGCGACACCTTCCTCGCGGCGTTCCTCGTCGGCGACGGCGCCGAGGAGGACCTGCCCGGCATCCGCGAACGGCTGCAGTCCACACTGCCCGAGCACATGGTGCCCTCGCATCTGCAGTGGACCCCGCGGCTGCCGCTGACGCCCAGTGGCAAACGGGACGACGCCGCACTGCGCAAGGCACCGCTGACCACGGCCGCCGGTCCCGACGACACCGCGCCCCGCGACGACTACGAACGCGCGCTCGCCGAGATGATGGCGGATCTGCTGTACCTGCCGTCGGTCGGCATCCACACCGGCCTGTTCGACCTGGGCGGCACCTCGCTGACCGCGATGCGGCTGGTGGTGCAGATCGAGCAGCGCTACGGGGTGACCATCGCGCTGTCCGAGTTCATCGCGGCGCCGACCGTGGCCGGACTCGCGGCCCGGCTCCGCAACGGTGACGCGGTCGCCGCCTTCCAGCCCCTGGTGCCGATCCGCCCGAACGGCAGCCGCCCGCCGCTGTTCATGGTCCATCCCATGGGCGGCAACGTGCTGTGCTACGTCCGCTTCGCCCGCCATCTCCCGGTCGACCAGCCGCTGTACGCACTGCAGGCGGCGGGCGCGGACCCGGGCACCACTCCGCTGCTCCGCGTCGAGGAGATCGCCGCCAGCTATGTGACCGCACTGCGCACGGTGCAGCCGCACGGCCCGTACACCATCGGCGGCTGGTCCTTCGGCGGCTTCGTGGCCTTCGAGATCGCCCGCCAGCTGCGCGCGGCGGGGGAGGAGATCAACCAACTCGTCCTGCTGGACACCACCGCCCTGAGCCCGGGGCCCCGCACCCGGCACGACGACGACGCGCTGCTGGGCTGGTTCTTCTGGGAACTGCTGTGGCTGGAGCGCGGCGGCGGCTCCCCGGTGGAGGACATCCCGACGGAACTGACCACCGTCGAGGAGAAGTTCGACTTCATCGCCCGGCTCGCCGGCGAGGCCGGTGTGCTGCCGGCCGGCAGCTCGGGGGCCGTCATCCGCCGCCTCTTCCACGTCTACCAGGCGAACTGGCAGGCGGCACTGGACTACCGGCCCCAGGACGAGCACCTGGAGCCCACCCTGATCCGCGCCATGGAGCCGCTGCCGGACGTCCTCGCCGAGATGCACGGCGCCGCCCGGACCCGCCACCAGGACGCCTGCAACGGCTGGAGCACGATGACCGACGGCCCGATCAACGTCGTCAGCGTCCCCGGCGACCACTTGACGATCATGGAGGAACCGTACGTGGAACACGTGGCGAAGACCGTCGCCGAACTGATCCGGACCGACCGGTCCGCAGCCCGTGAGGAGAGCTGACGAGATGTCCCAGAACCGTGTGAAGGCCCTCGTCGCCGGAGCCGGCATAGGCGGACTCGCCTGTGCCCTCGCGCTGCGGCGAGCCGGCCTCGACGTCGAGGTGTTCGAACGGGCCGGCGAGCTGCGCGCCGCCGGATCCGGACTGTCGGTGATGAGCAACGCCATCGCCGCACTCGCCACCCTCGACATCGATCTCGGACTCGCCAAGCGCGGCCGGATCGCCGAATCGTTCACCATCCTGGACCACCGCGGGGAGCTCATCAGGGATCTGCCGTTCAAGGAGGCCTGCGACAACGTGGGCGAGCCCAGCGTCTGCCTGAGCCGCTCGGACCTCCAGGAAGCCCTGCTCGACCAGATGGGCGACCCGATCCACCTCGGTGCCGCCGTCACCGGCTTCGACTCCGACGACACCGGCGTCACGGTCCGGCTGGAGGACGGGCGCGAGGTGCGCGGCGACATCCTCATCGGCGCCGACGGCTTCCACTCGGCCGTCCGCCGGCAACTCGTCGGACCGGGGGAGGACTCCCAGGACAGCGGTTATGTCTGCTGGCTGGGCATCGTCCCCTTCCAGCACCCCGTCATGGTCCCGGGCGCCGTGCACCACTACTGGGGCAGCGCACAGCGCTTCGGCCTCATCGACATCGGCCACGGCCGCTACTACTGGTGGGGCACGAAGGAGATGCCCGCCTCCGAGTCCCACGACTGGAAGGGCACCAAGGACGATGTCGTCCTGGCATACGCGGACTGGGCCGAAGAGGTCCGGGCGGTGATCGACGTCACCCCGAGCGAGGACATCCTCGCCGTGCCCTCCCGCGACCGCGTCTTCCTGGAGCGGTGGGGAGCGGGCCGGGTCACCCTGCTCGGCGACGCGGCCCACCCCATGCTGACCACGCTGGGGCAGGGCTCGTGCATGGCCATCGAGGACGCCGTCGTCCTGGCGCACACCCTTGCCGAGCCGGACGCCGCCGCGGACCTGCCGGGCGCCCTGCGCAGGTACGAGGACCGGCGGCGCGAGCGCACCCGGATGATGGTCGACGCCTCCCGCTCGCTGAGCGACGTCGAACAGGCGGCCACCCCCGCCGAACGGCAGGCCCGTGACGACTACTTCCGGCATGCCTCCCGGGAGGAACTCGTCCGCCGCAACGAGGAGGCCATGACCTTCCCCGGCGTCTAGCCGATCGGACCGCACCGAGCGACGACACCGCCCGGACCCGCCACCGGGTCCGGGCGGTGCCGTTCTCGGCGACCGCCTCGCCCCGGCCCGGCGGCTGTTGACCGCGCCCCCCGCACGACCGGATCCCGGGCAGGAGTGCGGGACGGCGACCCGGGCACATATCGTCTCCCGATGCCGGTTTCCGTCCACGCCGGATGCCCGCCGACGTCTCCGAGGAGTGCGCCATGAACACGCCATCGACCGGCTCCGGAAGCCCGGAGGAGCTGCAGCGGCGGCTGGGCCTCTTCGACGCGGTGGTGATCGGCCTGGGGGCGATGATCGGCGCCGGGATCTTCGCCGCCCTGGCACCGGCGGCGCACGCGGCCGGGTCGGGGCTGCTGCTCGCGCTCGCCGTGGCGGCGGTGGTCGCGTACTGCAACGCCACCTCCTCGGCGCGGCTGGCGGCGCGGTACCCGGCGTCCGGTGGCACCTACGTCTACGGCCGCGAACGGCTGGGGGACTTCTGGGGATACCTGGCCGGGTGGGCGTTCGTGGTCGGCAAGACCGCCTCCTGCGCGGCGATGGCGCTGACCGTCGGCTCCTACGTATGGCCGTCCCAGGCACACGCGGTGGCGGTGGCCGCCGTGGTGGCGCTGACCGCCGTCAACTACGCCGGGGTGCAGAAGTCCGCCTGGCTCACCCGCGCGATCGTCGCCGTCGTGCTGGCCGTGCTCGCCGCGGTGGTGTGCGCCGCCCTCACCTCCGGCGCGGCGGACGCAGGCCGGCTGGACATCGGCGGCGACGTCACGTTCGGCGGCCTGTTGCAGGCGGCTGGTCTGCTGTTCTTCGCGTTCGCCGGGTACGCGCGGATCGCCACCCTCGGTGAGGAGGTGCGCGACCCGGCCCGCACCATTCCCCGCGCCGTGCCCCTCGCCCTGGGCATCACGCTGATCGTCTACGCCGCCGTCGCGGTGGCGGCGCTGATCGTACTGGGGAGCCGGGGGCTGGCGGTGTCCACCGCCCCGCTCGCCGACACGGTCCGCGCCGCGGGCCTGCCGGGCCTGGCGCCGGTCGTCCGCGCCGGTGCCGCGATCGCCGCGCTCGGCTCGCTGCTGGCACTGATCCTGGGCGTCTCGCGCACCACGCTGGCGATGGCCCGGGACCACCACCTGCCCTCCGCCCTGGCCGCCGTCCACCCGCGGTACAAGGTGCCGCACCGCGCCGAACTGGCCGTCGGTGTGGTCGTGGCGGCCCTCGCGGCGACCGTGGACGTGCGCGGGGCGATCGGGTTCTCCTCCTTCGGGGTGCTGGCCTACTACGCCATCGCCAACGCCAGCGCCTGGACCCTCGCCCCGGACGGGGGACTTCGCCGGCGCGCGGTGCCGGTACTCGGTCTTGCAGGCTGCCTGCTGCTGGCCTTCGCCCTGCCGCCGTCCTCGGTGCTGTCCGGTGCCGCGGTCCTGGCCGTCGGCGCACTCGCCTACGGCCTGCGCCGTAAGGCCACGTCCTAGGTGTGCTGTCCCGGGATGTCGGTGACGGGTGACATGCACCTTGGTGGTGCTTGAACGAGGTGAGGCCACAGCCTGCCGCCTCTGGCCGTCATCGACCGGGCCACTGGCGAACCAGTCCGCCGCTACGAACGCACCCGGCCCGGCGAACTGGTCCACATCGACGTCAAGAAGCTCGGCCGCATCCCCGACGGCGGCGGCCACAAAACCCTCGGCCGAGCCGCCTCCAGCCCGAACAAAGACCGCCGCAACGGCGCCGGCTACGCCGACCCGGGCCCAAGGCAGCCACATGAACGACCGGACAAGCCCTAGCCGGGACGGGGCGAATCATCGTCACGGGGCGGGGAGGGTGGAGGTGGCGATCCGGCCCAGGAGAGTGGCAAGTTGCCGGGGCATGGAGAGGAACGGCGAGTGGCTGCTCGGCAGCCGGTGGACGGAATCGGCGCGCGTGGCGAGCTCGCGTTGCCGGGACGGTTCGAGCGCCTGGTCGCGGTCGCAGACGATGTAGCTGGAGGGCACGGTGCGCCATCCTGCCGTGGTCACCTTCTCCGTGAAGGACCGTACGCTCTGCGGGCGCAGCCGCGCCACGGCACGGGCGGCATCGGCCTCGGGCACGTCGTCGAAGAGTATCCGCCGGGCGTCCTCGTACGGCGGGGCGTGGTCCGTGCCGTCGTCCGGCACGGGCTTTCCGAGGAACGTGAAGACGCTCTCGCCCGCGTCCAGTTGGAAAGCGGCGAGGTACACCGCCTCTACCACGTTCGGGGCATCCGCGATGGCCTCCGTGGTGGGGACGCCGCCGTAGGAGTGGGCGATCACCACCACCGGGCCGTCGATGCGCCGGAGGCTGTCCCGGATGGCATCCGCGTCGTCCAGCATGCCCACCGGCCGGGCGCCGTCGGGCCGGCTGGCCGGGGGATTGGCGCTGGGCAGGTCGACGGCGTGGGACCGCCAACCGTCGGCGTCGAGCGCGGCGCGTACGGGGTCCCAGCACCAGGCTCCGTGCCAGCCTCCGTGGACCAGCAGGAAGGTCGGTCGGCCGGTGTCGGCGTTCATGTGCGGTACCTCCGTTGTCCGAGCTGCGGATGGTGCGAGAGACCGTGGCGCGAAGCGGGCCGCCCCGCCCATGGGTCGCGGGCCGAGTGGCCGCACTCAGGACTCCCGACGATACTGCGCGGCCCCTGCACCATCGGCGGCCGGACCGCGCGTCCGGGGTGGCCGTTCGTCAGCATGATCGACCGGACAAGTCCCAGCTCGCGGAAGTGGCCAACACCACTGCCGGAGAGCCGCCGTTCAGGCACGGGGTGTGTGATAACCGTCTCAGCGCGTACCGCGGGTAGCGGTGCGACCGTGACTGGTGATCAATTCTGGTTACACTGTTACCAGTTGAGTACAGGGGAGAGCGGCGATTCTCCTTGTATTCAACTAATGGTTTTGTTAACGCCTTGAGTGGGTCAGGTGGGGCCGACACCGTCGTCACCGCCGCGCCGAAACCCACGCGCCTTGCAGTTCACCGCGATTAAGGATGTTGATGGTTCGCACTGCGTCGTCACCCGGAGGCTCTCATTCCGGCTCCGTTGCGGCGTGGTCGGCACCCGCTGTCGTGGCGGCCGTGGCGACGGCGGTCACCGCGGTGCTGGTGCCGCCCGCGGCCACCTGGGCGGTGATCTGGTGCGGCGTGGTCGCCACGGCGGTCATCGCGGTCCTCTCGGCGGCGGTGGCACGCCGCAGCCGGGCCCTGTCCGAGCTGCGCGCCACGGCACTCGAGCGCGAGTCGCTGCTCGCCCAGCATCTGCGGCAGCAGGAGGCGGCGACGATCCGGCTGGCCGAGCAGCAGCTCCCGGTGGCCGTCAGCAGGCTCCAGGAAGGCGAGTTCGCCGAGGACGTGTTGCTGTCCCTCACCGTCGAGGACAACGGCCTCAGCCCGCAGTTCCGGGCGGCGCACGAGGCGCTGCTGCGCTCGGTCGTAGAGGCGGTGCAGGCCGAGGAGTCCATGCGCGACTCCGCGCAGCGCGGTGTGGTGAACGTCGCCCGACGCGTCCAGGCCATCGTCCACCAGCAGGCGACGGACCTGCGCGCGATGGAGGACCGGCACGGCCAGGAGCCGGCGTTCTTCGCCGACCTGCTCCGACTCGACCACGGCACGGCCCTGATCGGCCGCCTGGCCGACAGCATCGCCGTCCTCAGTGGCGCCCGGCCCGGGCGCCAGTGGAGCAAGCCGGTACCGCTCTACAGCGTGCTGCGCGGTGCGATGTCCCGGATCCTGGACTACCAGCGCGTCGAGCTGCACTCCGTCGCCGAAGTCGCCGTCGTCGGCCCGGCCGTCGAGCCGCTCATCCACGCGCTGGCCGAGCTGCTGGACAACGCCACCCGGTACTCGCCGCCCAAGACCCGTGTCCATCTGACGGCGGTGGAAGTGCACATGGGCATCGCCATCGAGATCGAGGACGGCGGCATCGGCCTCAGCGAGGAGGCCCGCGCCCGGGCCGAGCGGATGCTGAACGAGGCACGGGCCGGCATCGACCTCAAGGACCTCGGCGAATCGCCGCGGCTGGGCCTCGCGGTCGTCGGCCGCCTGGCGCGGGCCTACGACTTCCAGGTGTCGCTGCCGCCCTCGGCCTACGGTGGTGTGCGCGCCGTACTGACCGTCCCGAAGGCGTCCATCACCACCGCGCCCGCACCGGGCAGGGCGCACGGCATCGGCGCCTCTTCCGGTCCGCGGACGGCACCGTCCCACAGCGCGGCCCAGCCCGCCGCGCCGGCGCCCGAGCAGACACCGAGCACACTTCCCGCGCCTCGGTCCATCACGGAGGTCCCCGGCGCAGTCGCTGCGTCCACCCCCCTGGACCGTGCCGAGGAGCAACACACCGGGACCGAGGTGACGGCCAGCGGCCTGCCGCAGCGGCGTCGGCGCTCTCCGAACTCCGCCCGCAAGGCGGCCTCCGCCCGGCCGGGCCCGGCGGCGACGGCGCACGAGGAACCGGCGCCCGGCGTCTGGATGGCCGAGCTGCGCAGTGGCCTCGCCGGCGAACGACCGACGTCGGCACCCGCCCGGACCAGCAACGACACGTCAGACAAGGGTGAGTAACCGATGTATCAGCGCGCGGACATGGACTGGATGCTCAAGGACCTCGCGGAGAGCGTCCCCCAGACCCGCCATATCGTGGTGCTGTCGTCGGACGGCCTGTGCATGGCGCGGTACGACACGTCCCCGGACACCGCCGACCGCCTCGCCGCCATCGGTTCCGGACTGCAGAGCCTCTCCGTGGCGGTGGCCTCCGAATTCCCGCACAGCGACGGCCGGATGAGAATGGTCGTCATCGAGGTCAGCGGCGGCTTCATGTACCTGATGGCCGCCGGTGCCGGGGCGCACCTGGCGGTGCTCGCCGACGAGGGCGTGGACGCCGGGCTCGTCGGACAGTGCATGCGCGACCTGGTGGCCCGGATAGGTGCCCACCTCACCAGCCCGCCGCGCACCGACGGGCGGACGGCGTGAGCGAATCCGATCAGGACTGGGACCACAGCGGTCCTGAGCGGTTGTACGTGATCACGGGGGGCCGGACCGGAAGTGAGGAGCAGGCCGAGCTCGACCTCGTCACGCTGATCGTCGCCCTGGAGGAGTCGCAGCCGGGTATGCAGCCCGAGCACGTGGCGATCCTCCGGGTCTGCCGGTCGCCGCTGTCCGTGGCCGAGATCTCCGCGCATTTAGCGCTGCCCGCCAGCGTGGTCGGCGTGCTCCTCGCCGACCTCCTGACCGACGGGCGGGTGGAGGCCCGTGCGCCGGTCTCCAAACTCCCCGACCTAGCACTGATTGAGGCGGTTATCCATGGTCTCCAGAAGCTCTGACCTCGTCACGGAGCCTCGGCGCGAGGACCAGCTGCCGTCATCGGCCTCCGCGGCGGTCAAGATCGTGGTCGTGGGCGGCTTCGGCGTCGGCAAGACCACTCTCGTCCGTTCGGTGAGTGAGATCAGGCCGCTGACGACCGAAGAGACGATGACGGAGGCCAGCACCGACGTCGACGACGTCTCGGGCGTGGAGCGCAAGACCGCGACCACCGTAGCCATGGACTTCGGCAGGATCAGCCTCAACGAGGAGCTGGTGCTCTACCTGTTCGGCACGCCCGGCCAGCAGCGGTTCTGGTTCCTGTGGAACGGCCTGTTCGAAGGCGCGCTCGGCGCCGTCGTCCTGGTCGACACCCGGCGCCTCGAAGTCAGCTTCGATGTGATCGGCCGCCTTGAAGAGGCCGAAGTGCCCTTCGTGATCGCCGTCAACGCCTTCCCCGACGCGAACTCGTACGACACCGAGGAGCTGCGCGGTGCGCTGGACCTCCCGCAACAGGTGCCGATCGTGGTGTGTGACGCCCGCCAGCGGTCGTCGAGCCGGGACGTCCTGATCACACTGATGCGCTACCTGCGCTCCTCCGCCCAGACTTCGGAGCCCAATTGACCGCCAACTTCCCCGAGCACGCCTCCGCCGCACACCTGGCGCCGCCGCCGGGCTGCCCGGCGCACGGCCGTGCCCCCGAGAGCCTGTACCGGCTGCACGACGCCGACGTCCAGGCCGACCTCGTCGGCGTGCAGGAGGTCCTGCGCGCCGAGTACGGCCCGGTCGCACCGGTACTCGTCCACGGCGACCTCCCGGCCTGGCTGGTCCTCGGACACTGCGAGAACCTGGAGATCCTGCGCACCCCGAGCGTCTTCTCCCGCGACTCCCGCCACTGGCGGGACATGGCCGAGGGAAGGGTGCCGCCCCACCATCCGCTGGCACCGATCACGACCTGGCAGCCGCTGTGCGTCTTCGTCGACGGTGAGGAGCACCGCCGGCTGCGCGGCGCCGTCACCGACAGCCTCGGGCGCTTCGAGTCCCGCGGCATCCGGCGCCATGTCACCCGCTTCACCGACCAACTGGTCGACCGGTTCGCCGCAACGGGACAGGCCGACCTGGTGGGCCAGTTCGCCGCCGAACTCCCGCTGCTCGTCATGACGCAGCTGTTCGGCATGCCGGACGAGCACGGACCGAGTCTGGCGGCCGCCGTCCAGGACGTGCTCAACGGTACGCAGACCGCCGTGGCCAGCAACGAATTCATCACCCGGACCCTTCAGCAGCTGGTCGAGCGCAAGCGTGCCAACCCCGGCCATGACTTCCCGTCCAAGCTGATCGAGCACTCCGCCGGCCTCGGCGACGACGAGATCCGCGAACATCTGCGGCTCATCCTCACCGCGGCGAACGAGACCACCGTCAACCTCATCGCGAACGCGCTGCGCATGGTGCTCACCGACCCGCGCTTCCGCGCGCATCTCACCGGCGGACATATGACGCTGCCCGATGCGCTGGAGCAGGTCATGTGGGACGAGCCGCCGATGATGACGCTGCTGGGACGCTGGGCGACCAGCGACACCCGGCTGGGCGAACAGGCCATCAAGGCGGGCGACATGCTGCTGCTCGGCCTGCGGGCGGCGAACGCGGACCCGGCGATCCGTCCCGACCTGACGGCACCCGTGCACGGCAACCGGTCCCATCTCGCCTTCAGCAGCGGTCCGCACGAATGCCCTGGCCAGCACATCGGCCGGGCGATCGCCGACACCGCCGTCGACACGCTGCTCACCCGCCTGCCCGACCTCCGGCTGGCCGTCCCCGAGACCGAACTGGAGTGGTCCACCTCGCTGATGTACCGCCACCTCGTCGCGCTGCCGGTGCAGTTCACACCGAGCCGCCGGTAGCCGCGACCGGTCGCCTTCCCCGAGCCCCGTGAGCGGGACCTCGTCAGCCATTCACCCCGGATGGCGAACGAGGCCCGCCCCCGGGGCATTTGGCGTGTCTTGGCCAAAGAATGGCTGGTCAAGAGTGAGCTTTATTACGCCACGGCTTGACGGCAATCTTGTCTTAAAGTGATGCCGAAGTGGGAAGTGATGCCGCGGAGCACAGATGGGGCATAAGAGCAAGACGGCTCGCCGAGGCTCCCGTAGAGGAAGGCGTCACGTGCCCTGGCAGGACGAAGAGCACCTGAACCAAGTCTGCGGGCATTCCCCGGTGTTGCCCTTGAGCTCGTTTCACGCGTTACGGGCGGTGGATGCGGAGCTGCGCGCCGCCGGCCCTGTGCGCCGGTCCCCAAGGTGTCGCGCGAGAGCGAGCTGACCCCCGCCCACGGCCCGGCAACAAGGGCCGCGCCGTTCGTCCCCGGCCGGACCACCGCCCCACGGCCGGCGGAGGACGACAGCCCTCGCAGCCCTCCGGCGCACCGCACACCCCGCCCCCGGCGCTCCGCTGCCGCCCGCATCACCCCCATTCCCCCGTGTGGAGCTTTGATGAACACCAGCACGCCCGTCGCCACCACCCGGCACCGCGCCCAAGCCCCCGCGCAGGGCGCCTCCCTGCCCGTCCTCCTGGCCCGTCGGACGGCTCTGAACCCCAAGAGCCCCGCCGTACGGGACGGTGACCGGAGCTATGCGTACCGGGAGTTGGACGACTGGTCGCAGTCCATATCGAGAGCGCTGTACGACCTCGGCATACGCAGAGGCGACGCCGTCGCCGTCCTGGGCGTCCGCTCATGGGAGGCGACGGTCACCATGGCCGGCATCCTGAAGGCGGGCGCGGTATGCGTCCCCGTGGACGCCCAGTACCCCTCGGCCCGTTCGGCACAGATGCTCACGGACGCCCGCGCACGGCTGGCCGTCGTGCTTCCCGGGCACGCCGCCGCGGTGCCTTCGGACGGCGGCCCGGTCGAGTGGGTCGACTTCGACACCCTGATGGAGACCCGCCCCGGCCCGTTGGGCGACAGTCCGACCGCCGTCGAGCGCGCTCCCGACGACAGCGCGTACATCCTGTTCACCTCCGGTACCACCGGACGCCCCAAGCCGGTGGTCTTCCCGCACCGCGCCGTGGCCCGGCTCGCCGCCGGGGCGAACCCCTGGTGCGCCGGCCCGGGCAAGCGCGTACTGCAGACCTTCGGCCTCTCCTTCGACGGCGCCCTCTTCGAGACCTGGGCCACCCTGGTCAACGGGGGCTGCCTCGTCGTGGCCGAAACGGACGTCCTGCTCGACACGGACCGGCTGCAGTCGCTGATCCGTACCGAGGACATCACCCATGCGTTCCTGACCACCAGCCTGTTCCACCACACGGTGCGCAACCGCCCCGGGATCTTCGGCTCCCTGGACATGGTGCTGATCGGCGGTGAGGCGATGAACCCCGATCTGACGGCGGCGGTCTGCGCGGCCGGGCGTCCCCGCCACCTCATCAACGGCTACGGGCCCACCGAGGGCGGCATCATGGCCACGGCGTACGACGTCGAGCACGTCGCGCCCGGTACGTCCGCCATCCCGATCGGGCGCCCGGTGGCCGGCAGCAGCTGCCATCTGCTGCGCGCCGACGGAACGTGGGCCGGCCCCGGCGAGCAGGGCGAGATCTGCATCGGCGGCCAGGGCCTGGCCCTGGAGTACCTCGACCGGCCGGACGAGACCGCCCGCGCCTTCATCACCCGGGAAGCCCCCTCGGGTGAGACGCTCCGCCTCTACCGCAGCGGCGATCTGGGACGCCGGCGCCCGGACGGCACGCTCGAATTCCTGGGCCGGGCCGACCGGCAGGTCAAGATCCGCGGCTTCCGCGTCGAACTGGAGGCGGTGGAGGCCCTGCTGCGCGGGCACCCCGACGTCGCCGAGGCCGCGGTGCTGGTCAGCGACCACGACGGGATAGGCAAGGGGATCACCGCCTTCGTCACCCCGGCGCGCCCGGACTGCCCTCCGGACCCGGCGGCACTGCGCACCCACCTGTCGGCGCAGCTGCCCCCGCACGCGCTCCCCACCCCCATCACTCCGCTGGAACGCCTCCCCCTCACGGCCAACGGGAAGATCGACTACACCGCCCTGCACACCGTGGCGGCGTCGTGCAGCACCCCAGGCGGAGCCGGGAAGGACGCCGCCCACCCCAGCGGTGACGCCGTCGCGGACATCTGGGCCGAGGTGCTCGGCACACCGGTGACCGACACCACCGACTTCTTCGCCGCCGGCGGCAACTCGCTGCTGGCCGCCCACACGGTCACCCGTACCCTCGCCCGGCTCGGCCTCCCCGCGGAGCGCTTCACGCCGCTGCTGCAGGGCCTGCTCGCCGCCCCCGAGCTCGCCGCGTTCCGCTCGACGACCTGCGGCTCGTTCGCCGCCCAAGGCGACTGCGCGGAGCCGGACTACGAGGCCGAAGCCGTTCCGGCCCCGCTTCCGCCCGCCACCGCCGGCCCCGCGCCCAGGCCGACCCGGGCCCGCCACATCCTGCTCACCGGGGCCACCGGCTTCGTCGGCGCGTTCCTGCTCGAACGGCTGGTGAGGGACACCGAGGCCACCGTCCACTGCCCGGTGCGCGCCGCGGACGAACCGCAGGCGATGCGCCGCATACACGAGGCGATGGCGCGCTACGGCGTCCGGCTCACCGACCCTGGACGCATCCGCCCGATACCCGCCGACCTGGCCCGCCCCGCACTCGGCATGGCCGCCGCCGACTTCGACCGGCTCGCGGACACCGTCGACCTGGTGGTGCACAACGCGGCGCACGTCAACTTCCTCTACCCCTACCGCCGGTTGCGCGGGGCCAATGTGGAGGCTGTCCGCACCCTCGTCCAACTGGCCGGTCCGCGACGCGTCCCCCTCCACTACGTCTCCACCACGGCCGTGCTCGCCGGAAGCGGCGTCGGCGGCGTACGGCACGTCGACGAGGCCACCCCGCTCAGCCACCCCGAACTGCTCAGCATGGGCTACCCCGAGACCAAGTGGGTCGCCGAGCGCATGCTCGGCCACGCCGCCGGTGCCGGTCTGCCGGTCACCATCCACCGCCCCTACGAGATCACCGGACACAGCCGCACCGGCGCCTGGAACACCACCAGCGCCATCTGCGCCGTCTTCGACGCCATCGTGGAGATGGGGCTGGCACCCGCGGTCCCGCTCCCGCTCGACCTGGTGCCGGTGGACGCGGTCACCGACGCCGTCGTAGGCATCGCCACCCGGCTCCCGCACCTCGGCGGCGTCGTCCATCTGACCAACCCCCGACCGGCGTTCCTCAGCGACATGGTCGACCGGATGCGCTCCGCCGGGCACCGCATCGACGACGTGAGCTACAAGGAGTGGACCGACGCGCTCGTCGCCCACGTACAGGCCCGTCCCACCTCGCCGGTGGCCCCGTTCACCCCGCTCTTCCTCACCCGGGCCAAGCAGGCCGGCTTCAGCGTCAAGGAGATGTACCTCGACACCGTCTTCCCCGAAGTGCGGCGCACCCGCACCGACGAGGTGTGGCCCGCGTGGACCGCGTCCTGCCCTCCGGTGGACGATGCGCTGCTGGACCACTACCTCACCGCCCTCAAGCGCGACGGCCTCCTCGGGGGCCGCAGCTGAGGTTCCCGCCCCCGGGACCGGACCTCCTCCGTGGTGGCGCCCGGTCCCGGGCAACTGACGGGTGGGGCACGGGAGTGGCGTGGGGCGATGAGGCAGCACGAGCACTGCATCTGACGTCCGCTCATGTCGTGACGACGTCCCGCAGCGGCTTGCCCGCCAGATGGCCCGCCACGTTCTCCACGGCGGCCAGCGCAATGCGGACCAGCGTCTCGCGGGTGACCCCCGCGACATGCGGGGAGAGCACCACGTTCGGGGCCTTGAGCAGGCGCAGCGCCGCCGTGGGCGGCTCGGGGTCGAAGACGTCGATCCCGGCCCCGGCCAGCGCGCCGGCCGCGAGCGCGTCGGCGAGGGCGTCCTGGTCGATCAGCGCGCCGCGCGCGGTGTTGACGACGAACGCGGTGGGCTTGAGCAGGGCGAGGCGTTCGGCGTCCAGGAGGTGGCGGGTCGCCTCGGTGAGCGGGGCGTGCAGCGTGACGTAGTCCGACGTGCGCAGCAGTTCGTCCAGGCTCAGGTGGCGGGCGCCGCCGAGCCGGGCCTCGGTCTCCGGGGCGGCCGGCCGCGGGCCGGTGTAGACGACGGTCATGTCGAACGCGACGGCCCGGCGCGCCACTTCCTCGCCGATGTGGCCGAGGCCGACGATGCCCAGGGTCTTGCCGGACAGC
Source organism: Streptomyces sirii (assembly GCF_045690365.1). Classification (NCBI taxonomy): domain Bacteria; kingdom Bacillati; phylum Actinomycetota; class Actinomycetes; order Kitasatosporales; family Streptomycetaceae; genus Streptomyces; species Streptomyces sirii. The sequence continues at coordinate 7,953,590 of NZ_CP147982.1, forward strand.
TCGGTCAGCGACCGCTGCAGCCGCGGCAGTGCCCAGTCGGCCTCGACCAGGGCCGTGTGGGCCGGCACGAGTTGCTTGGCGAGGGCGAGCATCAGGGCGAAGGTCTGCTCGGCGACGTTCTGCTTCTCCGCGCCGCTGGAGCCGATGGTGCAGACCGGGACGCCCCGGTCGCGGGCGGCGGCGAGATCGACGTAGTCGAAGCCGTGGCTGGCGCACTGGACGAGCTCCAGGTCCGGTGCGGCGGCGAGGTGTTCGGCGGTGACCGGTCCCAGCCCGGTGATGACGATGTGGGCCGCGCGCAGCGCCGCGGGGTCCTCGTCCGTCGTCTCGACGACGGTGACGTGGGCCCGGCCGGGGAAGACCTCGGCGAGCGCGGCGCCGGCGGCGCGTCCGCCCACATGCGGCGAGATGACGGCGAGGATGTTCTTCATGGTCGTGGGGGTCGCGGGCTCGGCGGTCATCGGGCTTCCTCGGTGAGGTCGTCGGCGGACGGCGTGGTGGGGCGGGAGTGGCCGGACAGGGCCAGGGTGAGGTCGAACTCGGCGAGCAGACAGCGGATGACGTGCTCGACGCCCGCCTGGCCGTCCAGCCCGAGTCCGTACGCGTACGGGCGTCCCACCAGCACCGCACGCGCGCCGAGCGCGAGCGCCTTGAAGATGTCGTCGCCGGTGCGGATGCCGCTGTCGAAGAGGACGGTGAGCCGGTCGCCGGCCGCCTCGACGACCCGGGGCAGCGCGTCCGCGGCGGCGACCGAGCCCGCCACCTGGCGTCCGCCGTGGTTGGAGACGACCACACCGTCCACGCCGGCCTCGGCGGCCCGCCGTGCGTCATCCGGGTGCAGCACGCCCTTGAGCACGATCGGACCGTCCCAGTTCTCCCGCAGGAACGCCAGGTCCGGCCAGGTCTTGGCGGGGTCGGCGAACATCCCCACGAAGTGCCGCACGGCCGCCTGCGGATCCTCCTGCACCGGCTTGGCCAGGCCCGCCCGGAACGCGGGGTCGCTGAAGTAGTTGGCGGTGCCCACGCAGTGCAGGAACGGCAGATACGCCCGGTCCAGGTCGCGCGGACGCCAGCCGAGGAGCGGAGTGTCGAGCGTGACGAACAGCGCGGTGAAGCCGGCCGCCTTGGCCCTGGCCAGGAAGCTCGCGGTGACCTCGCGGTCCTTCGCCCAGTACAGCTGGAACCACCGCTCCCCGTCGCCCATCGCCCCGGCGACCTCCTCCATGGGGGTGCTGGAGGCGGAGGAGAGGATGTAGGGCACGCCCTGCGCCGCGGCGGCCCGGGCGGCCGCGGGCTCGGCCTCCGGGTGCATGATCGACAGCACGCCCACCGGCGCGAGGGCGAGCGGCGCCGGCAGCGACCGGCCCAGCACCTCCACGGACAGGTCGCGTTGCTCCACATCGCGCAGCATGCGCGGCACGATCCGCCGGCGGTCCAGCGCGGCACGGTTGGCGGCCGCGGTGCTGCCGCTGCCCGCGCTGCCCGCCACATAGCCGACCGGGCCCTGGCCCAGGCGCTGCTCGGTGAGCTCCTCCAGCCGGGTCAGATCCGTCGGCAGCCGGGGAACGGAGCCCGTCATGCCCTGGAGATAGATCTCGTACTGGAAGTCCGCCCAGTGCTTCGCCATCCGTACGTTCCGCCTCTCTTCTCTGAGAACGCGTGTTCCACCGAGATCCTGGCGAGGGAGAGGAGATCCGTCCACCGCGCGGAGGGCCGACGCGCGGAGAAATCCGCCGCCCGGTGGCGGGCGCGCGGCCCCTACGCCCGGTCGCGGGAGAGGACCGGGAGCCGCAGCCGCTGCGCGACGTCGTCGTCGAAGTCCGCGCAGAACGCGCCGAGGAGGTCTTCGAGGTGCTCCAGGGAGCGGGCGGCGTACAGGACGGGCTGGTAGCCGGAGATGCGGTACGGGGTGCCGGCCGCGGCGCTCATGTCCAGCTCGCGGACCTCCCGGCTGTCGTGGGCGGCGATCTCGCCGTACGAGGACAACAGGGCCGCGCCGAAGGCCTTGGGCGTACCGGATTCCGTGATCAGCCCGTATTCGAGGGTGAACCAGTACACCCGGCTGAGGATGTCGAGCGCCTCCTCGGTGCGGACGTGGTTGGCCGCCTCGCCGACGAGGCGGTAGAGACGGGCGACGCGCGGGTCCGACAGATGGATGCCGTGGCCGAACACGTCGTGCAGCACGTCGGGTTCGGGGGTGTAGAGCGGGACGGCCGGGTGCCGGACGAACTGCACGGCGTGGAAGTAGCCGTGCTCCATCGCTCCCAGGAACCTCTCGTTGGGCACCACCCCGCCGGCCAGCGTGAAGGCGAAGCCCGTGCGGGGCGTGAGACGGGCGCTGACCTCCGCGTGCTGCGGAATCCGCTCGGCGGGGATGGCCGCGTCCTCGCCGGCGTCGAGGACCGCGCGGCACGCATGGGCGCGGTGCGCGGGGCCGAGCGCCTCGTGCACCACTTGCCAGGTGCGGTGCTCCGCCTCGGTGTAGTCGACGGACGCGTACGGTGCCCCGACGCGGTGTCCGGCGGCCGGCGCGGCAAGGGCGGCGCGGCGCCGGAGATAGGCGGGGTCGCGCCGACCGGGGTGCTGGGACGGGCCGCCCAGCCGGCCGTCGGCGGAAACGGGTGTGTGACGTCGCGCCGTACTCATGACGATGACATTTCGGCGACCTGCACATAGCGCTCGGCGATCGGGGGACCGCCCTTCCGGCGCGGGCCCGGCCGGCCGGCGCCACGCCTCGATCAAGTTTCCCATGAGCGGTCGAAGGGTGCATCCGCGGAGAGGTCGGGCAAGACGGTGAGAAGGTGCGATACGGAGGGAACGTGCGATACGGCGAGAACGTCCGATACAGCGATAAAGGAACGTTCCGGAAGGCTCCGTGAGTGAACGTCGTTCAGAGGCCCAACTCATGCCTCACTTTTGTATCGTTATTGCCTCGATTCTTGACGATGGGGCGGAGGGTGACGTTCACTTCAGCCGTTCTGGGCCGGGTCAGGCGGCCCCATGGGAGGTACCGAAAAAATGAATGCAATAATGCGGCGTGCCCTCACCGGCGCAGTGGCGCTTTCGTTGGCAGCGCCGTTGGCGGCCTGCGGGAAGGAACAGCAGGACGCCGGGGCCGGCAAGGATGCCATTGGTCTGCTCCTCCCGGAGAACAAAGCAGACCGCTACGAGAAGTTCGACCGCCGCATCATTACGTCTCGCATAGCCTCGCTCTGCCTTGAATGCAAGGTGGATTACGGGAATGCCGAGCAGCAGGTCGACACGCAGAAGAGACAGTTCGACGCCCTGGTGAAGAAGGGCGTCAAGGTCATCATTCTGGACCCGGTCGACTCCCAGGCGGTCAAGAGCTGGGTGAGCTCCGCGGCCAAGAAGGGCGTCCAGGTCATCGCGTACGACCGGCTCGCCGAGGGCGATGTCGCAGCGTACGTGTCCTACGACAACGAGAAGATCGGCCAGCTCCAGGGCAAGGCGATGCTGACCGCCCTCGGCTCGGGTGCGGCCTCCGCCGATGTCGTCATGATGAACGGCTCGCCGACCGACCCGAACGCGCCGGCCTACAAGAAGGGCGCCCATTCGGTCCTCGACGGCAAGATCCACAAGATCATCTTCGAGAAGGACATCCCCGACTGGTCCGCCGCGACGGCCAAGCAGAAGATGACCGATGTCATCAACGCGCATGGCGCGCAAGGATTTGACGCCGTTTACTCGGCCAATGACGGTATGGCGGGCGGTATCGCCGCGGCCCTCAAGTCGGCCAACATCAAGGATGTGCCGGTCGGCGGCCAGGACGCCGAACTCCCCGCGCTCCAGCGGCTGGTCGCCGGCACCCAGTACTTCACCATTTACAAGGATGTCCGGCCGGAGGCCGAAACCGCCGCAGAAATCGCCTTCCGACTGCTGCGCGGCAAGAGCATCAACTCCCTGACGACCACCACCGCCGGAAACAGCACCAAGTCCGGTATCCCGGCCCGGCTGTTCGACGCGCGGGTCGTCACCAGGAAGAACCTCAAGGACACCGTCGTCCGCGACGGCGTCGTCCGGACCGACCTGCTCTGCGCCGATCTCGCCGACGCGTGCAAGTCGCTGGGCATGGAGTGACCACTCCGTTAGCCGGCCTTCCGGAGGAAGCCCTCCGGTCCGGCACGGTCTCCACCCGGTGCCGAAGCACGGCAGACACCCGGCGGCCACCTCCGCACAGGACAGCGGAGGTGGCCGTCCGGCGTAGGGCCCCGCCCCGTGGCCGTCCGGCGTTCGGCTCCCGTCCCGGGCGCGGACGGGCCGGTGACCGCCAGCGGAGCGATCAGGCGGACCGGACCGGCTGCTCCAGCCAGTCGTACGCGGCCCGCGCCGTGAACTCCCCCTGACCGCCCTTGAACAGCAGCCCGGCCCGCGCGAAGGCCGGGTCGTCGGCGGTGGCGGGCACATACGGGACGGCGATGCACCGCATGCCCGCCCGGTGAGCCGCCAGCGCACCGGGCGCCGCGTCCTCCAGCACCACACACTCCGCCGGATCGACCCCGAGCCGGCGCGCGGCCTCCAGGAACACATCCGGCTCGGGCTTGCCGTGCGCCACCTCCTCGGCCGACACCAGCGTGGTCAGCAGCGCATCGAGCCCCGTACCGGCCAGCACCGCCTCGATCGCGGCCCGCGACGAACCCGACGCCACCGCCATCGGGTGCCCGGCCGCGGCCAGTCGCTCCACGAACGCGCGCATTTCCGGGAAGACCTCGGTGTGTGCCCGCGCCAGCTCCAGATACGTGCGGTTCGTACCGGCCAGCAGCTCTTCGACCGGTGCGTCGATACCGAACTCCCGGCTGAGGGTCTCCAGCGTCTCGCGGGTGCCGATGCCGATGAAGCGGGCGTGCTGCTCCCAGCTGAAGTCCGCCAGGCCGTAGCCGGCCAGCAGCCGGCGCCCCGCCTCGTAGTAGTTCGGTTCGCTGTCCACCAGCGTGCCATCGAGGTCGAAGATCACCGGAGTGCGCCGGGCGGCGGAGTCGGGTGCGACCCGGGAGGCGGGGGAGGCGCTCATGCCCTCCAGCATGCCAAGACGCGCCGCGGCCCGAGCCCGGAAGGTCGCGGCTCAGCGCGGCTTCGCGGCTCCCCCCACCGCTTCGACCAGCGGCAACATCCGATGCGGCACCCGCTCGCGCAGCGCCATCTCCGTACGGGTGCGGACCACGCCCGGCAGGCTGATCAGCCGCTGGATCACATCCTCCAGGTGTGCCGCGTCCCGGGCCACCACCCGGGTGAGCAGATCCCCGCCACCGGTCGTCGAGAACGCCTCGATGATCTGCGGCACCTCGGCCAGGGCGGCGGCGACCTCCTCCAGATGCCCCTGGGTGACCTCGATGTGGACAAAGGCCAGAACCGGGTGGCCGAGCGCGGCGGGGGAGAGCCGGGGGCCGTACGCGGTGATCACACCGTCCCGTTCGAGCCGGTCCAGCCGGGCCTGGACGGTGCCCCGGGCGACCCCGAGCAGCCGGGCGTACTCCCGCACGCTGGTACGCGGCTGCTCCAGCAGCAGCCGGAGGATCTTGGCATCCAGGGCGTCCACGGGCATGGCCCAACGGCCCCCTCTCGGTCGGTGAAGTCTCCTGCTGAATGTACCAATGGCCCAGTGAACACAGCGTCGGTTGAGCCAGCTGCCCTGTCGGTGCTTATCTCTTCCACAGATGGCGTTGCAGGGCTGCGCCCGACCGGCAAGGAAGCCGGTACGGACCCCCGCAGCGCCTTTGTCTTGCCCGCCGGCAGGGGTGTGCCGCGGCGGGTCGCATCGGGCCGGATCGAACCGGAGCAGAAGGGGGCGGTTTCCGCACGTGAAGAGGATCTTTGTGGCACCGGACCCGGGCCGGCTGCGCCTGCGTACGTCCCTGCGGGCCGTCCTGGGGATCGCCCTCGCCGTCACCGCCGCCGAACTGACCGGGCTCCCGCTGCCGGCCTCGATCCTCGGCGGCCTCGCGGCGCTCCTGGCCCTCTTCACCGTCGGCGACCCGACCGTCCGCGGCCAGGCCGGCACCACCGCCCTGCTGCCCGTCGTCGGGCTGCCCGTCCTCGCCCTCGCCACGGCCCTGCACGAGCTGCCGACGGCGCGCGACGCGGTCTTCCTGCTCGTGGTCTTCTGCGGGGTCTACGCCCGCCGCTGGGGCCCGCGCGGCCAGGCGCTGGGCATCTTCGCGTTCATGATGGTCTTCGCGGCGCAGTTCCTGCACGCCGTTCCCGCGCAGCTTCCGCAGCTCGCCGCGGCGGTGGCGCTGGCACTCGTCGCGAGCAGCACGGTCCGCTTCGGCATCTGGTGCCTGGAGCGGCGCACCCCGCCGCCGGCCGCCCCCGCGCCGCTCGTGGGCCGCGGCCTCGCCCGCCCCACCACCCGGCTCGCCGTCCAGAACACCCTCGCCTGCGCGCTCGCGCTCGCGGTCGGCCAGGCGGTCTCCAGCGACCGCTGGTACTGGGCCGTGGGCACCGCCTGGTGGATCTTCGTCAACACCTCCTCCCGCGGGGAGACGCTGGTCCGCGGCTTCCGCCGGGTGGTGGGCACCGTCGTCGGCATCGCGGCCGGCCTGGTGGTCGCCGTCCCGCTGCACGGCGCCCCCGCCCCCACCGCCGCCCTGGTCGCCGTCTGCGTGTTCGGCATCTTCTACACCGCCGGCCCCTCGTACAGCTGGATGATGTTCTTCGTCACCGTCATGGCCGGGCTGCTGTACGGCCTGCTGGGCGTGCTGCACCCCGGACTCCTCGCGCTGCGCTTCGAGCAGACCCTCGTCGGCGCGCTGGGCGCGGCGCTGGCCGTCGCGCTGGTGCTGCCGGTCACCACGCACGCCGCGACCGACGCCTGGATCCAGCGCGCCGTGCGCTGCGTCCGCGACTGCACCGCCGCCTCCGCCCGCAGGCTGGCCGGCGATCTGCACGCCGACCCGTCCCCGCACGTCGCCGAGCTGGAACTGCTGCTGGCACGGGTGCGGCTCTCGCTCGCCCCGCTGCTGCATCCGCTGAGCCCGCTGCGGCACCGCAAGGCCCGGGCCCGCCAGGTCATGACCTACCTGGACGACTGCGCCGCGCAGGTCCGGGGCCTGGCCGAGGTGGCCGCCGACCCGGCCGCCTCGCACGACGCCCGGCTGACCGCCGCCTGCCAGCGCGTCGAGGCCGTCGTCGGCACCCTCTTCGCGCCCGGCGCCGAGCCCGCCGCCACCCCCGAGACCCCCGCCGCCACCGCGCACCACCACCCCGGCGCCGAACGCGCCCTGGCGCATCTGCACAGCCTGGAGTCCGCCCTCACCGCCCTCGCCCACCCGGTACGCAGCTCACCGCGGGCACCGTTCGCGGCGTCCTGAGGCCGCGCCGAGGGCCCCGGCCGCCGCATTCCGGCCATCGCCCAAGACGCCCCGGCCGCGGCTGTTAGCGTCGCCGGAGCACCTCAACGGGCAGGCGGACGAAGGGCGGACCAGTGGGGACCAGCGACAGCGGCCGACGGGCGTACATCGGCTCCTTCACCGCCGCCGGCGGCCTCGGGATCACCACCGCGGCCGTCGACCCGGAGTCCGGCGCACTCACCCCGCTGCACTCCACGGACGCCCTCGCCAACCCCTCCTACCTGGTCCCGAGCCCCGACGGCCGGCACCTCTACGCGGTCAGCGAGACCACCGACGGCGCCGTGGCGGCCTTCGCCCTCACACCCCGGGGGCCCGAGCTGCTCGCGCCCGCCGTCCCCGTGGACGGCGCCGACCCCACCCATCTCACGCTGGCCGCCGGCCACCTCGTCACCGCCAACTACAGCTCCGGCAGCGTCAGTACGCTCCCCGTACGGGCCGACGGCTCGCTCGGCGGCCCGGCCACCGTGCTCGCCCACCAGGGCAGCGGTCCGCGGACCGACCGCCAGGAGGGCCCGCACGCGCACGCCGTGCAGCCCGCCCCCGGGGCACGCCGGCTGCTCAGCGTCGACCTGGGCACCGACTCGATCCGGATCTGCGGGCTCGGCTCCGACGGAGCCCTGGCCCTGCACGACGAGGTACGGCTGCGGCCCGGCAGCGGCCCACGCCACCTCGCCTTCCACCCGCGCGGCGACCGCGCCTACGTCATCAACGAACTCGACCCGACGGTGACGCTCTGCCGGTGGGACGCCGACGGGGGCGCGCTGACCCTCCTGGGGGAGACCCGTCTCCTCCCGGACGGCGTCGAGGCGGCGGGCACCTTCCCCTCCGCGCTCGTGCTCTCCCCGGACGGCCGGTTCGCCTGGGCCGCCAACAGGGGCCACGACAGCATCTCGGTCCTCTCCCTCGACACCGCCGGCGACACCGCGACCCTCGTCACCACCGTTGCCTGCGGCGGCCATTGGCCCCGCGATCTGGCGCTCGCGCCCGACGGCCGGCACCTCTACGCGGCCAACGAGCGCTCCGGCGACGTCACCTGGTTCGCCGTCGACCCGCGGACCGGGATCCCGGTCCGCGGCGGCGCCGTCCAGGCACCGGCCGCCTCCTGCGTCGTCTTCGTCTGACCGGCCGCGGGGCGGCTCACCCCTCGGGGAAGCGGCCGCCGAAGTACACCTGCACCTCGGTGATCCGGCCTTCGCGCACGGTCTGCACCTCGACGTTGCGATGGCGCTCACCGGTCTTCAGCTCGTACGTGTAGCGGACGTAGACCTGGTGGTCGTCGATGGCCACCGCGTCGAGGATCTCCTGCCGGCGCAGCCGGTCCGCGGTCGGGAAGCAGACCTGAAGGAAGGCGGTCTTGTCGAGGTGGTCGTCCTGGGGGCTGGTGAAGACGAAGTCGTCGGCGAGCAGCCGGTCGATGGCCTCGCGGTCCTGGGCGAGATAGGCGGCGAAACCCGCGCGGACGATGTCGATGTTCGTCATGAACGTGCCTCCCAAGGCTCTGTGCGGCTCTCTGCCGAGCGTAGAGCCGCCCGCCCGCCGGATCCGCGACCGGTGCGCTCGCGGGCCGTCTGACGCCCGTCTGCGCCGCTCGGAAGGGAGCCGGGGAGCCCAAGCCGGCCGGGAAACGCGCAGGGCCGCCCCGCGCACTGCGCGAAGACGGCCCTGACGAGGCGATCGTTGCCCCTGGCGATGCCTGCCCTAGCGGACCGGCGCCCCCTGCGCCTGCGTCGGCAGGGTGATGCCCACCGCCGCCGCGTAGTTCGACAGCACCAGCCGGCCCACCGCGCCGTAGGCACCCAGCGCCTCGGCCGACGCGCAGCCCGCCTCCGCCGCGGCCGCCCCCACAAGGCCGTCGGCGATCTCCGGGCCGATCAGGTACGGGGCCAACGCCAGCTGCTGCGAACCGGAGCCGCGCAGCTGCTCGGCCGTACGGGAGATGGCGCCCTCCTGGTCCAGCGCGGCGGCCAGCACCGGCACCGCGAGCCGGGCGGAGAGCAGCATGCCGGTGATCCCGGCGGCCTGCACGGCCTCCTCGCCGCCCACGGTGGCGAGGATGATGCCGTCCGCGGCCGTGGCGACCGTGAACAGCCGGGCGCGGTCGGCGCGCGCCAGACCGGCCTCGGAGAGCCGGACGTGCAGCGCCTCGGCGAGCAGCGGGTGCGGCCCCAGGACGTCGGTCAGCTCGGCGCCGGACCCGCTGTTCATCATCGCCTGGCGTATCCGGCGCAGCAGGGCGCTGTCCGGGCCGGCCAGCAGCGGCACGACCACCGCGGCGGGACCCGGGTCGGGATCTCCGGCGGCGTCGGCGCGGGCCTTCTGCTCGGCGGCGGCGTGCGCCAGCACGGCCTCCAGCGACGGGAACTCGTCATCGCCGCCGTCCACGTAGCCGATCCGGGCGTCGAGGCCCGGAAGCTCGGAGCGGGCGATGCTGGAGACCTCCTCGGCCAGGCTGCGGGAGGCGGAGGTGGGGGTTCCGGGCACGGCCAGGACCAGGGCGGGTGCGCCCTCGGGCGCGGCGAGCGGCTCCGGCTTGCGGTGGCGGCCGGACTGCCGCGCGCGCGGCATTCGTACAGGCAGGCCGGGCGCGGCTCCAGGGCTCGGGAGTGCGGCGTCAAAATCGTGCGAGCCAGGTGCGGGCCCAGTGGGGGAACTCATGGCGCCGCATGCTAACGCCTCGGACCGCCCCCGCGCCGGGGCAGGGTTCGGTGCCGAGGTATCCGTCCCGTTTTATCCCGCGCGTCTTGGTGGTACTACCCCGGCGCAGGCCGTGTGATCTGCAACAACTTCATATCCGCGGGCAGCTGCAGGCGGGCGCCGGCCAGCGCGGCGGCGACCGTCAGCGCCCCGTCGAGCGGGCTGCCGGCGGCGTCCGCGAGGCGGGCGTCCGGGAGCCGTTCGGCGAGCGCCGTGCGCAGCGGGGCCAGCAGCGGCGCGCCGATCCCGAACAGCCCGCCGGTGCAGGCCACCACGTGGCCGGCGCCCGGCGGGCAGACCGCGGCCGCGGCGTCGGCGAGGTGGCCCGCGGCGGCCCGCAGGATGCCGAGCGCCACCGCGTCGTCCTTCCGGGCGCAGCGGGCGACCTCGGGGGCGAACGAGGCCAGTACGGCCGGCCGGTCGGCGCGCGGGTAGAGCGCGCCGGGCAGCCCGTCGACCGGCCCGAACACCGCTTCGGCGCGCGCCAGCAGGGCGGCCGAACCGCCCGGCCGCCCGTCGTGGGCGCGCAGCGCGGCCTCCAGACCGGCCCGGCCGATCCAGGCGCCGCTGCCGCAGTCGCCCAGCAGATGGCCCCAACCGTCCGCGCGCCGCCACCCGCCCGACGCGGTCAGGTCGGTGCCCAGGGCGATCACGCCGGTCCCCGCGGCGACCACGGCGCCCGGCCGCTGGCCCAGCGCCCCCGCGTACGCGGTCACCGCGTCCGCCGCGAGCGCGAGAGCGCGCACCCCGAACGCGGTGGCCAGCGCGGCCGGCAGCCGGGCGCGCAGCTCATCGCCCAGCGACGCCATCCCGGCCGCGCCCACACACACCGTCACGAACCCGTCCGCACCCACCTCGCGCGCCAACTCCTCGGCTGCGGGCAGGAGTTGGGACAGCAGATGCGCGGCGTCGATACCGGCGGGGCCGGTGCGCACCGGCTCGTCCGAGGCGTACGAGGCCAGCGGCCGGGCCTCGGCGTCGTCGGCGCGGGCCACGGCGATCCGCAGCCCGGAGCCGCCCGAGTCGACGCCGAGGACATGGCCCCGCCCGGTCCCGAGCGCGTCCGGGCCGCGGCCCGCGGGCTCAGCCAAAGCCGCGGGCGTCCTGCTTGAGGGCGGTGTCGACGGTCAGGGCCGTGGCGACGACCAGGCTCAGCAGCGGGTCGGGCAGCTGATGGTGGATCTGCAGGACGTAGTTGTCCGCAGTCGTGAACATCGTCTTGGCCAGGCCCTCCCAGGTCTTGGTGATCCGGGCGACCTCGGTGTCGGCGTGGTCCACGATCGCGAAGTTCCAGGCGCGCCAGTTCTCGGCCTTGATGGCGCCGATCTGCTGGCCGTTGACCATCATCGCGAAGTTGATCTTCCCGATGGCGTTCTGCTGCACGATCTCGCCCACCGGCGAGCCGTCCGGGCGCTCCACGATCACCTTGGACTTGATGAACTTCGCGGGCCGGGTCAGCACCATCTGCGGCTGGCCGTAGCCGTCCCGGATCTCCAGCTTGTGGGTCATGTACTGATCGAGGCTGGAGACGACCCGCAGGACCTTCTTGGCCGTGCTCTGGCCGACCTGGACGACCGAGCCGATGGTGTTGCCGTGCTGGTCGAAGACGCTGTACTCGTTGGTGACCTCGATCAGCTTGGCCTTCTGGTTGACCACCAGCACCGGCTCGGTGAACAGCGTGCCGCCGCCCGGACCGGTGGGTGCCACCCCGGCCTGCTGCTGCACCTGCTGCTGCACGGCCCCCGGGTGCGCGCCCTGCTGCCCCGGCATCGGCTGCTGGCCGTAGGGCTGCTGTGCCGGCACGCCGGGCGCCTGCTGGCCCGGCATCTGCTGGGGGTAGCCCTGGCCCTGCTGGCCGTACGGTGCGCCGCCCTGCGGCTGGCCCGGATACGGGGCGGCCTGGCCCTGCGCCACCGGCTGCTGCTGCGGCGCGAACTGCGCCGGCGCCTGCGCGGCCGGCTGCTGTTGCGCGGGCTGCTGAGGGCCGGGCTGAGCGGCCTGGGCCTGGGCCGGGGCGGCGGCCTGCTGCCCCGGGTGGGTGTGCTCCGTCCATTGGGACCCGTCCCACCAGCGCAGTTGGTGGGGGGTGCCCTGCGGGTCGGCGTACCAACCCGCAGGGATGTTCGCATTCGTCATGCGGGGCACACTATCGTCGCCCGCTGTCAGGGCAGCCTCCAGTCGACGGGCTGCGCGCCCTGCCGAGCCAGCAGGTCGTTCACCCGGCTGAAGGGCCGCGAGCCGAAGAAGCCCCGGTCGGCCGACATGGGGGAGGGGTGCGCGGACTCGACGGCCGGCAGCTCGCCGAGCAGCGGCCGCAGATTGCGCGCATCGCGCCCCCACAGCACCGACACCAGCGGACGGCCGCGTGCCACCAGCGCCCGGATGGCCTGCTCGGTGACCTCCTCCCAGCCCTTGCCGCGGTGTGCGGCGGGCTTGCGGGGCGCGGTGGTCAGCGCTCTGTTCAGCAGGAGTACGCCCTGGCGTGTCCAGGGGGTCAGATCGCCGTTCGACGGCCGGGGCAGGCCGAGGTCGGAGTGCAGCTCGCGGAAGATGTTCTCCAGGCTCCCCGGCAGCGGGCGGACGTCGGGCGCCACCGAGAAACTGAGCCCGACCGCATGCCCCGGTGTGGGGTAGGGGTCCTGTCCGACGATCAGCACCCGCACCTCGTCGAAGGGCTGTTGGAAGGCGCGTAGCACGTTGTTGCCGGCCGGCAGATAGGTCCGTCCCGCGGCGATCTCCGCCCGCAGGAAGTCGCCCATCGCGGCGATCCGGTCGGCTACGGGCTCAAGTGCCTTGGCCCAGCCTGGTTCGACGATGTCTTGGAGAGGTCGTGCAGCCACGGGATCACCCTACTGGCCGACGGCCGCTCCCTCTTAATCGATGGCCTGTGCTTGCGCCGCACGGGCCGCGGAACTTCCCGGCCGCCCGGCCCCGTTGTCCGCTCATGCGAGGGCTGCCGCCCGTACGCACAGCACATCCGGCAGATGGGCGGCGAGCTGCTGCCAGCTGTCGCCGTCGTCCGCGCTGGCGTACACCTCGCCGTTGCGATTGCCGAAATACACTCCCGCGGGGTCGTTGTCGTCGACCGACAGCGCGTCCCTGAGCACCGTGCCGTAATGCTCCTCCGCCGGCAGCCCCTCGCTCAGGGGCTCCCAGCTCCCGCCGGCGTCGGTCGTGCGGTAGACCCGGCAGCGGTGCTCGGCGGGCACCCGGTCGATGTCCGCGGTGATCGGGAAGAGGTAGGCGATATCGCCTCTGTGCGGATGCGCGGCCACGGCGAAACCGAAGTCCGAGGGCAGCCCGCCGCCGATGTCCTTCCACTGCGCGCCGGCGTCGTCGCTGCGGTAGACGCCCCAGTGGTTCTGCAGATACAGCCGGTCGCGGTTCACCGGGTCCTGCGCGATCTTGTGGACGCACTGGCCGAACTCGGGGTGGTGGTCCGGCAGGAAGACCGCCTGGACGCCCTTGTTCGACGGCGCCCAGCTGGCGCCGCCGTCGAGGGTGCGGAAGACGCCGGCCGCGGAGACCGCGACCGTGACCGCGTCGGCGTCCCGCGGGTCGGTGATCACCGTGTGGACCGCCAGGCCACCGCCGCCGGGCACCCACTTCTCGCGGCTGGGGTGGTCCCACAGCGCCCGGACGAGCTCGAAGGTCTCGCCGCCGTCCTCGGAGCGGAACAGGCCGCCGGGCTCGGTGCCTGCGTACACCACACCCGGGGCGGCCGGGCCCGCGGGATGCAGCTGCCACACCCGCTCCAGTGAAGTGCCGGTGTGCTTGGGGTACTTGATCGCGGGGCGGGCGGGCTCCTGCCAGGTCTCGCCCAGGTCGTCGGAGTGGAACACCGACGGGCCCCAATGGGCGCTGTCGGCGCCGGCCAGCAGCCGGGGTGTCGCACGGCGGGTGTCGATCCCGAGGGAGTACACCGCCTGCGAGGGGAAATGGGGGCCGCTGAACTCCCAGTCGCCGTGCCGCCGCCGGCCGGTGAAGAGCCCTTTGCGGGTACCCACCGCGAGTAGTACGTCAGTCATTGCCGGAACACCTCCGGGACGCCGTTGTCTCAGACAGTGGCCAGTCTGCACCCGACCACTGACAATGGCGTCCCGGCGGCTGTCCGCGCAGGTCACACGGTGCGGTGTGGTGTCGGCCGCGGCGCGGCCGACACCGCGAGCACCGTCCCCCGTGCCGGGTCAGACGGCGCGGTGGTACTGCTCGGGAACGCGGATCGACGCGCCCAGCTCCCGCGCCGCGTGCTGCGCGAAGCTGGGGGTGCGCAGCAGTTCGCGGCCCAGTAGTACGGCGTCGGCCTGACCGTCCGCGACGATCTTCTCGGCCTGCCGTGCTTCGGTGATCAGCCCGACGGTGCCCACGGCCAGACCGGCCTCCTTCTTGACCCGCTCGGCGAACGGCACCTGGTAGCCCGGTCCCGTGACGATCTTCGCGTCCGGTGCGTTGCCGCCCGTGGAGGTGTCCAGCAGGTCGACGCCGTGCTCCTTGAGGTCGCGGGCGAAACGCACGGTGTCGTCGGCGGTCCAGCCCTCGCGGTCGTCGCCGTCGTCCTCGGTGAGCCAGTCGGTCGCCGAGATCCGGAAGAAGACCGGCAGCTCGTCGGGCCAGACCGCGCGCACCGCGTCCACGACCTCCAGTGCGAACCGCGTCCGGTTCTCGTAGGAGCCGCCGTAGTGGTCGGTGCGCCGGTTGCTGAACGGCGAGAGGAACTCGTTGATCAAGTAGCCGTGGGCGCCGTGGATCTCGGCCACCTCGAAGCCCGCGTCCAGCGCCCGCCGGGCCGTCGCACCGAACCGCGCGACGAGCTCGCGGATCTGCTCCACGGAGAGTGCGGCCGGGGTGGCGAACCCCTCGCCGAACGGCAGCGGGCTCGGCCCGACCGGCTCCCAGCCGTGCCGCTGACCGGGGAGGATCGGGCCGCCGCGGTTCACCCAGGGGCGCTCGGTGGAGGCCTTGCGGCCGGCGTGGGCGATCTGGATGCCCGCGACGGTCCCCTGCGACTTGAGGAAGGCGGTGATGCGCCGGAACGCCTCGGTCTGGGCGTCGTTCCACAGCCCCAGGTCGTACGGGCTGATCCGCCCCTCGGGGCTCACCGCGGTCGCCTCCGTGAGGATCAGGCCCGTCCCGCCCACGGCCCGTGCCGCCAGGTGCTGGAAGTGCCAGTCGCCGGGCACGCCCTCCGCCGGGCCCTCGGGATCCGCGGAGTACTGGCACATGGGCGCCATCCAGAGGCGGTTCGGGATGGTCAGCGAGCGAAGGGTGAGGGGCTCGAACAGTGCGCTCACGGCAGGCTCCTGTGCGTGGAGAGGAGCGGGCTCCGGTTGGGCCCGCACTCATACGATAAGCGTCGTACTACGGTGGATGTCAAACTACGATGCTTCTCGTACAATGAGCGGGTCGACTATGAACGCACGGGAAGGGCGCCGCGCCGATCCGAGTCCCGCAGACCAGTCAGGAGCCGTCATGCCGACCGATACGACGTCAACGGGCGCCCCGCCGGGCACCCGTTCGCTGGAGCACCCGGCCCGCGAGGACATCCGGCTGACCGACGTCCTGCACGCCCTCGCCGACCCGATGCGGCTGCGCATCGTGTGCACCCTGGCCGCCGCCGAGGGCGAGCTGAACTGCGCGGACATCGAGCTCCCGGTGAGCAAGTCGACCTGCACCCACCACTACCGGGTGCTGCGCGAGCACGGCGTCATCCAGCAGCTCTACCGCGGCACCGCCAAGATGAACCGGCTGCGCGAGGCCGACCTGGAGGCGCTCTTCCCCGGCCTGCTCGACGATGTCCTGCGGGCGGCGGAACTGCAGGAGCGCCGCCTCGACGAGTCGTAGCCGCCTCGGCGCGCGGTAGCGGCCCCGCCGCGCGGTAGCCGGAACGGTCAGCCGGTCACGTCCGCCGAGTGGGCCGCCGCCAGCAGGCCCTGCCAGTCCGGGAGTTTGACGGTGCCGCGCCCCAGTCCGTGCCCCCACTCCGCCTCCGCGGCCTCGATGGCCAGCCAGCCCGGCCACGGGACCGGCCGTTGCCCCGCCCGGGTCAGCGCGGCCATCGGGTCCTCGGCCGTCGCGCGCTCCGCCAGCGTCGCGGCGTCCGCCAGGAGCGACAGCGCGGTCTCCTTCGCGCACGGCCGGTTGGTGCCGATCACCCCCGTGGGGCCCCGCTTGATCCAGCCCGCCACATAGAGGCCGGGCAGCGGTGTCCCGTTGCGCAGCACCCGCCCCTCCTTGTGCGGCACCGTGCCGGTCGCCTCGTCGAACGGCAGGCCCGGCTGCGGCGTTCCCCGATAGCCGACCGAGCGCAGCACCAACTGGCCCTCGATCTCCTCGAATTCACCGGTACCCGTGACGCCGCCGTGCCCGTCGGGCGCGGTCCGCTCGAACCGCACCGCGCGCACCCCGTCGGCGTCCCCGAGCACCTCCACGGGGCGCAGGAAGAACCGCAGATGGATCCGCCGCCCGTGCTCCGCCGCATGCGCCGCGTCCGCCGGGCGCTCCGCCCACCCGCGCAGCACCTCGACGTTCCGCCGGCCCACCGCCGGCAGCTCGCCGGGATCCCGGTACGCCGGATCCAGCGCCAGTTCGTCGGGCCGCACGACCACCTGCGTACCCGGAAGCGCGCCCAGCTCCCGCAGCTCCTTGGTGGTGAACTTGGCCTGCGAGGGCCCTCGTCTGCCGATCATCCAGACGTCCTCGACGTGGCTGTCCGCGAGTGCGCCGAGCGGCCCCTGCGGCATGTCGGTGGCCGCGAGTTCGGGGGCCCGGCGCGAGAGCATCCGCGCCACGTCCACCGCCACGTTCCCCACGCCGATCACGATGGCGGAGCGTGCCGCGAGGGCGAAACGGGTCGCGGCCGCGTCCGGATGCGCGCTGTACCAGGCGACGAAATCGGTGGCCGGACGGCTGCCGGGCAGGTCCTCACCGGGGATGCCCAGATGCCGGTCGGTGGCGGCGCCCACGCAGAACACCACCGCGTCGAAGATCTCCCGCAACTCCTGCACGCCCAGTCCCGGTGACCCCACCTCCACATTGCCCAGGAAGTGCACCTTGGGGTGCTCCAGCACCGTACGCAGATTGTTCTGCAGCGATTTGATCTTCTCGTGGTCCGGTGCGACGCCGTAGCGCACCAGACCGTACGGGCAGGGCAGCCGATCCAGGACGTACACCTCGATGTCCGGTACGGTCTGCTGCTCGATCAGGGACTGGGCGGTGTAGACACCGCTGGGTCCGGAACCGATCACTGCGACACGAAGCACGAGTGGCCCCTTCCGCGGGATACCCCCAGGATCGCACCGGCGGGCGCGCGGCGGGAGATGCGCTATCGGGGTTGCTCCCGTTGGGATGAGCGTGCCGCGCCACTGGCCCGGGTGGCCTTGAGGCTAGGTTTTCAAATGTGTCGGAAAGTGACTTTTATACCGTTAATCACCGATATGAAGCCCAGGGCGCGCCACGGGAGTGGCCCACGTGGGAGTTGCGGGGGCACGGCACCGCCGCGCCCGTTTCCGAGCCCGCCGCCCCGGACGAGGCGACCGGAGGCGACGCCCGAGGGTGTCCGCCGCCCCGGCTGGATCCCCTGGGGCCCTGGTGCAGTGCCCGGCTGACGTTCGCCGACGGTGCGCGGATCGATG
The DNA here is from genome assembly GCF_045690365.1 of Streptomyces sirii. Classification (NCBI taxonomy): domain Bacteria; kingdom Bacillati; phylum Actinomycetota; class Actinomycetes; order Kitasatosporales; family Streptomycetaceae; genus Streptomyces; species Streptomyces sirii. The sequence continues at coordinate 7,971,282 of NZ_CP147982.1, forward strand.
TCCTTGTGACGGTCTCCGACGACCACATCACCGTCGAGGACGTACGGGCCGACCCGCCGCTGACCCCGGACGGCCTCGCCGAGCTGGCCCGCTGGATCGAGGGCCCCCTGGACGACGCCTTCCGCACGGCCACCGGGCGGCCGCGGAAGACCCGGCCCGCGCCCCGGCAGCCCGGTCCGGCGGCCACCTCGCCGGAGCGGGCGGGCGGGGCGATGGCCGGGTCCGCGGACGAGCCGACGGCGGGTCCGGCGCGCGCGACGGTGACGGGTGTGGCGCACGGGGCGGTGACCGGCGGCCCGGCACCGGAGCCGCCGAACGGGGCGGCGCCGCAGGAGGAATCGGCGGATCCGATGCCGGAGCCGGAGCCGGAGCCCGAGGCGGCGTACGCGCCGGCTCCGGAGCCGGCGGGCGCCGGGGCCGAGGCGGCGCAGGGGGCGGCCACGGAGGAGTCGACGCAGCCGGCGGCCGAGGCGCCGGGGCCGGGGGAGGGGCCGGAGGAGCGCGCCCGCTCCGCCCTGCTCGCCCGGTCGCGGGCCGCCGAGCGCCGCAGGCTGGCCGCGGACGCCTACCGTCAGGCCCAGCGCGAGGGGCGTGATCCGGTGCTGGCCGTCATGTTGGCCACCGGCCGCAACCGTCGAAGATCGCTGCGGCTGATCGCCGGAGCCCGCGACGAGGGCCTGCTGACGCCGCGTCACAACAAGCGCTGACCCTCGCACCCACCCGTACGAGCGTCCCGTCACGCCGTGCCCCGACCGCGCGGCCCGTCCCGCGCACCTCGCGACTCTGCCCGCCCGGCCGCCCCCGCCGCGCCTACCGCAGCGTCGCCCGCATCCGCTCCATCCGCCCGATCTCGGCGCTCTGCTGTGCGATGACATCGTTGGCCATCTCCTCGACGAGCGTGTTCCGGCCCGCGGAGAGCACCTCGGTGGCCATGGTGACCGCGCCCCGGTGGTGGGTGATCATCAACGTCAGGAAGAGCGCGTCGAACTTCGCCCCGCGCGCCGCCCGCAGCCGTTCGAGCTGAGCGGCGCCGGCCATTCCGGGCATGGCCCCGTGAGGGTGGTGGCCCTCCGCGCGCGGCCCGCCGTGGCCGCTCAGCCAGCCCTTCATCGCGCCGATCTCCGGCCCCTGGGCGGCGGAGATCCGCGCCGCCAGCCGCCCCACCCGCGCATCGGCCGCATGCCGCTTCGCCAGCGCCGTCATCACCAGCGCCTGCTGATGGTGCGGGATCATCATCTGGACGTAGCCGAAGTCGGCGGAGTCGGGGGCGTCGTCACCGCGTGCCTTTCTGGCCTCGTCGGCGGTGAGCATCTTCGCCGGCTCCCCCGGTTTGCCCGGCGCCACCACCTGGGGGTCGGGGCTCCGGCTCGCCTTGGTGGCGGCGCCGTCGGACGAGCAGCCGCTCAGCACAAGGGAGACGGCCAGCACCGAGCCCGCCGCGGCGAGGCGGGGCACTCTCCTGGGGCGCTCTCTCCTGGGACGCGTCAACGCACACACTCCTGTCCGTCGGACCATCCAAAGGGCCCTGGCCGCCCCGCCCTTGCCGGAAAGAGCCACCAGCCCTACTGAGGCGTTACATGTTCCTTGCCTTCTATTGATGTGTACATGAGTAGCGCGATACTACCGGGGCCAAGAACCGTTCACATCGGAACGGACTCCAAGGGAGGACCTTGTGATGTCGTTGCACAGACCCCGCGTGCGGCGCAGATCCCTCGGCGCGGCGGCCGCGGCCCTCGGGCTCGTGGCCGCTCTCTTCATGGCCCAACCCGCGGCCGCGACCCCCGACCCGGGGGACCACCCCGCCGCGGCCAAGGAGGTCGGCCCCGACAAGGCGGCGGACACCCGGGCCGCGATCAAGAACGGCGAGATACCGGGCAAGGACGAGGTCGTGCACAGCGACAACGTCCGGCATCTGACCAACATCCCCAAGCAGGCGCTCCAGGGCACCAATTCCGACCTCGCCTTCCAGGGGAGGTACGCCTTCGCCGGCAACTACGACGGCTTCGTCGTCTACGACATCTCCCGCCCCGAGGCACCGAGGACCGTGAGCCAGGTGCTCTGCCCCGGTTCGCAGAACGACGTCTCGGTCTCCGGAGACCTGCTCTTCCTGTCCACGGACTCCTCGCGCACCGACGACTCCTGCAGCAGCACACCGCAGCCCGCGACGGAGAAGTCCTCCTGGGAGGGCATGAAGGTCTTCGACATCAGCGACAAGGCGCACCCCAAGTACGTCGCCGCCGTCGAGACCTCCTGCGGTTCGCACACCCACACGCTGGTCCCCGAGCGCCGGAACGTCTACATCTACGTCTCGTCGTACGCGCCCAGCGCGACCTTCCCCGACTGCCAGCCGCCGCACGACGGGATCTCCGTCATCAAGGTGCCGCGCTCCGCCCCCGAAAAGGCCGCGGTCATCGACTTCCCCGTCCTCTTCCCGGACGGCGGCAACCCCGGCGGACCGACCAACCCCGGCGTGTCGCAGACCACCGGCTGCCATGACATCACCACCTTCCCGAAGCTGAAGCTGGCCGCGGGCGCCTGCATGGGCGACGGTGTGCTCATCGACATCGCGAACCCGGCCGCGCCCCAGGTCATCGACCGGGTCCAGGACAACGTCAACTTCGCCTTCTGGCACTCGGCCACCTTCAACGAGCGTGGAAACAAGGTGGTGTTCACCGACGAGCTGGGTGGCGGCGGCGCGGCCACCTGCAACGACCGGGTCGGTCCGGACCGCGGTGCCGACGGCATCTACGACATCACCGGCAAGGGCACCCACCGCAAGCTGGTCTTCCGCGGCTACTACAAGATCCCGCGCCACCAGGCCGACACCGAGAACTGCGTGGCCCACAACGGATCGCTGATCCCCGCCAAGGGCCGCGACATCATGGTCCAGGCGTGGTACCAGGGCGGCGTCTCGATCTGGGACTTCACCGACTCCGCCCACCCCAAGGAGATCGGCTACTTCGAACGCGGCCCGATCTCCACCGACTCGCTCGTCACCGGCGGCGCGTGGTCCGCGTACTACTACAACGGCCACATCTACTCCAACGACATCGCCAAGGGCTTCGACGTCCTCGCGATCGACGACCGCCTGACGGACAGCGCCAAGACCGTCCGCATGAGGGAGCTCAACGTCCAGACCCAGCCCGACTACCGCTGACGCACCGGGCACCGGGCACCGCGCCCGCGTCCCGCCGGGCGGCTCAGTCGTCCGGCGGGCAGCCCGACTCCCAGTCCAGCCCGTAGCGCTGGAACAACTCGGCCCGCAGCCGGGCCCGCGGCATCGGCGCCCCCGGCAGCAGCATGGGGACCACCGAACCCATCAGCAGTGCCCGCAGCAGCGGATAGTCGGCGTCGGGATCCGGTGATCCGTACGCCACGACCGTCTCGCGCAGCAACTGGGCCAGCCGCTGCTGCTCGGGGCACTGGATGAACCCCTCGGCCGTCAGTATCCCCGCCATATGCGTGCGCATCAGCAGCGGGCGATCATGCGCCAGCCCCAGGATGGCGTCGATGGCCCGCGCCAGCAGCTCCCGCCCCGCGTCCGGCCCGCTCGGCCGCGGCTCGCGCTCCAGCGCGGCCTGCAGAGTCAGATGCATCAGCCGGTGCACGGCGGACTGCAGCAGCTGGCGCTTACCGGGGAAGTAGTACGAGGCCAGCCCGCGCGCCGTCCCGGCCCGCCGTGCGATGTCCGCGAGCGTGGTCGCCTCGTATCCGCGCTCCCCGACCAGCTCGACCGCCGCCCGCAGCAGCCGCTCGCGGGACCGCCGCCGCAATTCTTCATTGACCGATGCGCTGCGGGGGGACATCCTGTAACTCCTGCGTTGACTGGCTGAGAGCCAATATACTCAGCGCGGCTCCGGATGTCCGTTCTCGGGCGGATTCCGGTCAGACTGCCTGATTCGGGCGAAACGGGGGATCGTCCGAATCGGGCTGCATCAGCCGGTCTACCTGGGGTTATGCGTCAGGCGGGCCGGCTGAGCGCACATCCGGCGCACTTTCGAGGACGTCCCCATGAGCCTCGTGCATGCCTTGATCTTCGTCCGGAAATAGATGTGCGGACGCGGGCTATGGCGACCTCGACGGTGTCACCAAGGCGGGCAGCCACAGTCTTGGGGCCGGCACCGCCATCGGGCGTCGGCCTGATCGTCGCTGTCTGGGAGGTCGGCTCTCATCGATGTGGCTCTGGCGCAGGGCGGCGAGGTCCCCGAGATCTATGACTTCCCCTACCGTGGCTGTCTCGTCCACTACGAGGCACCAGAAATCTCACGGAGCATCTTGGAGGGCGGCACCGCTGTGCCGACGAAGGAAGCAGACGTGTACGCGCTGGGCGCGTCATTGTTCATCTCCGTCACCGGCTGGAGGCACGTCTCCTACCCGGACGACGCCGACCGGAGGGACCAGCGGCAAGCAATCGTGGACAAGCCGCACCGGCCCATCAACGTACCTGGCCCGTTGGGCGGGCTGATCGAGCAGATGATGAGCCGTAGCCCGGCCGACCGCCCCGCCATCTCGACAATCTGCCGGGAACTCCGCAACGCGGTGCAGTAGGCAGTTGGCAAACGCCGTGACTCTGCAAAGGTGGCTGACCCCTGCCGGACGGAGTGCCGTCCGCGATGCGATCGATGCGAAGGTAAGGTGACCCTAAGTCGATCTCTCGTGGTTCGGAGTCCGCCCGTATGTCAGCACCCGTGCCGCCCCAGGGCACCCCGCGCCACCCGCCCCGGCTGGCGCGCCCCCACGCGCTTCCGCGTCTCGCGGGGCCCGGCTTCCTGCCGACCTCGCCAGCCGGCGTCGAGGAGTTCTGGGCCGACGTCCGTCGCCGTGGCGCCCCGCTCGTCTCGCCCGACCCGGAGGGTAGCGAAGAGCATGCGGCCGTGACGTACCTGTGGCGCGGCACGCCCGCCACCCGCCGGGTGCAGGTGATGCCGAACAAGCTGGCCGACCCGCGGGCACCCGAGGGCAATCTCATGGAGCGCCTCCCGGGCACCGACGTCTGGCACTGGACGGTCCGGCTGCGCCGCGACTGGCGCGGCACCTACGACATCCACGTCGACGAAGGCGGCGGTCCCGGTCCGGACGACCCCGCCTACTGGCAGTGGCTGCGCGCCCAGCGCCACGCCGATCCGTACAACTCCCGGACGCTGCCGGGCCGTTGGAGCGGGGATCCGGTCGCGTACGCCGAACTCCCCGGTGCGCCTGACGCGGTGGACTGGGAGCCGAGGGAAGGTGTGGCGCGGGGGACGGTGCGGGACTTCCAGGTGCCGAGCCGGCAGCTGGGCGGGCAGCGTCGGGTGTGGTTGTACCGGCCGGCGCTCGCAGCGCGGCAGCCGCAGGAGCTGCCCGTTCTCGTGCTGCTCGACGGTGAGCACTGGCAGCCGCGGCTCGGTGTCGCGCACCTCCTGGACAACCTCATCGCCGACGGCCGGATCCCGCCGCTCGCCGCCGTGCTGCCGGAGTCCGTGGACGCGGGCACCCGCTGGGCGGAGCTGACCTGCCGTCCGGAGTTCGTGGCCTTCCTCGCCGACGAGCTGTTGCCCTGGGTGGCCGGGCGGCTGCCGATCACCGAGGACCCCGCGCGGACCGTGGTTTCCGGGCAGAGCCTCGGCGGGCTCACCGCGGCCTACGCGGCGTTCACGGCGCCGCACCGGTTCGGCAACGCCCTGGCCCAGTCCGGGTCGTTCTGGTGGCCCGACGGCCCGGATGCCGAGTGGCTGACCGGCCGCCTCGCCGCCTCGCCGCGGCTTCCCGTGCGCTTCTGGCTCTCCTTCGGCGAGCAGGAGTGGGTGGCGCTGCCCGCCGCCCGGCGGCTGCGGGACACCCTCGTCGTCGCCGGCTACCAGGACGCCGTCTACCGCGAGTTCAACGGCGGCCACGACTACCTGTGCTGGCGCACCGAGCTGGCCGACGGCCTGGTCGGCCTGCTGTCCGGCAAGAGTTGAGCGGGCCTGTGGCGGGGCGGTGCGGCCGCCCCACCACAGGCCCGTGGTCACCCCGTGCCGCGGCCGTCGGGCGCCGGGCCGAACGGAGCGGAGCGACCGGACTGCGGCGTCATGCGTCGAGTTCCTTCAGGCGGGCCGCCAGCACGGCGGCGATCTCGTCGAGCCGCCGGTCCTGCATCAGCTGCGGATGTGTGCAGTCCAGATCCCGGTTGGTGATCGTGCCGCTCACATGCGGCCGCCACGCCTCGTAGGTCAGCCAGTCCTCGGCGCGCGGGGCGGCGGCGGTGAAGAACAGCAGATCGCCCCGGTAGGCCCGGTGGCGGTGCGCGCGCATCATGCGCGCGTGGTTCGGCACGATGTCGACGATCTTCGACAGGGTGTGGTCGGGGAGCCCGGCGAGCGGGCTGCCCGCGCGGCGCAGGGTGGCCAGCACATCGTCGCGGGTGCGCTCGTCGGTACGGTCGAAGCCCGCCATCCGCAGCACCGCGGTGAGCGCATCGCCCTCCTCGGGCGCGGGGCGCTCGCGCCACTGCTCGGAGGGGAACGCGTCGAGCAGCGCGAGCAGGGCGACCTCCTCGCCGGCCTCCTGGAGCAGCACGGCGACGGTGTGCGCGAGGACGCCGCCGACGGACCAGCCCAGGAGGCGGTACGGGCCGTGCGGTTGGACGGCGCGCAGCCGCCGCACATAGTCGGCGGCCTGCTCCTCCAGAGCGTCCGGCAGCGGCTCGTCGTGGACCAGGCCGCGCGCCTGGACGCCGTAGAAGGGCTGGTCCGGGCCGAGGCGGGCGGACAGGCCCGCGTAGCACCAGGTGATGCCGCCGGCCGGGTGGAAGGCGAACAGCGGGGGCCGCGCGCCCGCACCGCGCAGCGGCAGCAGCACGTCCAGGGCGTCCTCGGCCGCCGGACCCGAGCCGTCGAGCCGGGCGGCGAGCGCGGCCGGTGTCGGCGACTCGAAGAGCGAGCCGATCGTCAGCTCGGTGCCGAACGCCTCGCGCACCCGCGCCACCAGCCGCACGGCGAGCAGGGACGTGCCGCCCAGGTCGAAGAACGCGTCGTCGGGGCCGTTCTGTTCCACCCCGAGCACCTCGGCGAACAGGCGCGTCAGGGCCTCCTCGCGCGGACCCGACGGGCGCCGCCCGCCCGCGCCGCCGGTGAAGACCGGGGCGGGCAGGGCGCGGCGGTCCAGCTTGCCGTTGGGGCTCAGCGGGAAGGCGTCGAGGGTGACGACGGCCGCCGGAACCATGTGCTCGGGCAGCACGCGGGCCAGCCCGGCCCGTACGGCCGCGGGGTCCGCGCCGCCGGTCACATAGCCCACGAGCCGCTGACCGGCCGAGCCGTTGCCGTCCCCGTCGTCGCGCACCAGCGCGCAGGCGCCGTCCACCCCGTCCTGCGCCGTCAACGCCGCCTCGATCTCGCCGAGTTCGATGCGCTGGCCGCGCAGCTTGACCTGGTCGTCGGTGCGGCCCAGGTACTCGACCTCGCCCTGCTCCGTCCAGCGCGCCAGGTCGCCGGTGCGGTACATCCGCCCGCCGGGCGGCCCGAACGGGTCGTCGACGAACCGGGAGGCGGTCAGCTCGGGACGGTGGAGATAGCCGTCGGCGAGCTGCCGCCCGGCCAGGTACAGCTCGCCGGGGACACCCGGCGGACAGGGGCGCAGCGCCGCGTCGAGCACGTACAGGCGGGTGTTCCACACCGGCTTGCCGATCGGTACCGGACCGCCGCCGTCCGGTACGCACGTGTGGTGGGTGACGTCGACGGCGGCCTCCGTCGGCCCGTAGAGGTTGTGCAGCGCGACACCGGGCAGCGCGCGGGCGAAGGCGTTCGCGGTCTCCCGGGGCAGCGCCTCGCCGCTGGCGAAGACCCGGCGCAGCCCCCGGCACCCGGCCGCGTCCGGTCCGGCCAGGAAGGCCTTGAGCATCGACGGCACGAAGTGGCAGGTGGTGACGGCCTGTTCGCGGATGAGGCGGGCCAGGTACGTCGGGTCCCGGTGGCCCCCGGGCTCGGCGACGACCAGCGCCGCGCCCTCGCGCAGCGGCCAGAAGAACTCCCACACCGACACGTCGAACGACGACGGCGTCTTCTGCAGCACCCGGTCGGCGGCCGTCAGACCGTATTCGGCCTGCATCCACCGCAGCCGGTTGTCGATCGCGCCGTGCGGGACGACCACGCCCTTGGGGCGGCCGGTCGAACCGGAGGTGTAGATGACGTACGCGGGGTGCGCGGGCGTCAGCGGGCGCCCCGGGTTGATGGCGAGGTACCCGCTCAGATCGAGCCCTTCCAGGGCGACCAGCGGTGTTCCCGGACCGTCGGGAAGCCGTCCGGGGTGGTCGGTGACGGCGCACACGGGCGCGGCGTCGTCGAGCATGTACGCCAGCCGCTCCGCCGGATAGTCCGGGTCGAGCGGCAGGTACGCGGCACCGGCCTTCAGCACGGCGAGCAGGGCGACGACCAGTTCCACCGAGCGCGGCAGCGACACCGCCACCACCGCACCGGGCCGGGCACCGAGGGTCTGCAGATGCCGGGCCAGACGGTTGGCGCGGGCGTTGAGCTGCGCGTAGGTGAGCGAGGTCGCCCCGTACACCAGGGCGGTCGCGCCGGGTGTGCGGGCGGCCCGCGCCTCGATGGGCCCGATCAGGGTCGTCGGCGGCAGCTGCCGGTCCGTGCGGTTGAACTCCTCGACGACCAGGGCGTGTTCGGCGGGCGTGGCGATACCGTGCGCGGTCAGCGGCAGGTGCGGATCGGCGGTGGTGAGCCGGTCCAGCAGATGCAGGAACCGCTCCTGGTGGGCGGCGAGTCCGGCGTCCTCGTACAGCGTCGGATTGCCGTCGTGATCGATGCGCAGACCGCGTCCGTCGGCGCGGTCGTAGATGTTGACGGTCAGATCGTCGACGGGCCCGGCGGAGAGGTTCCGTGCCCGCGCCGGCACGCCGGCGAACTCCACGCCGTAGTCGAAGGGCATGACGTTGACGAGCGGGCCGACCAGGGCGCGGCCCTCACCGAGCAGTCCCAGGTCGCGGCGGATGTCCTCGTAGCGGTAGCGCTGGTGGCGGCGGACCTCGCGGATGCCCAGCACGACCTGCCGGACGAGTTCCGCGAACGTCGCGTCGGGGGCGACGGTCAGCCGCAGCGGCAGGATGTTCATGACCATGCCGGGCACGCGCAGGGCGGCCGAGCCCATCCGCCCCATCATCGGGAGCCCCAGCACGACGTCGGACCGGTCGCTCGCCCGGGAGGTGTAGAGGGCCTGGGCGGCGATCAGGACGTCCGGCCAGGTCGCGCGGAGCCGGGCGGCCAGCTCCCGGACGCCCTCGGTGGTCGCCGCGGGCAGATGGGCGGTGCGGCGGCGGAACGCCCGCGCGGGCGGCGCGCCGCGGCCGGCCAGCCGCGGCACCTCGGGCCGGTCGGCGAAGGCGGCGGACCAGTGGGCGCGGTCGGCGGTGAAGTCCTCGGAGGAGCGGTACTCCCGGTCCTGGGCGACGAGGTCGGCCAGGGCGCCGAAGGGGCTCGGGCCCGGCTCCCGACCGCGCGCCAGGGCGCCGTACACCTCGGCGGTGCGGCGTACCAGGAGGGCGTAGCCGAAGCCGTCCATGACGAGATGGTGGATGCACTGGTACCACAGCCAGCGCTCGTCGCCGACGCGGAACAGGGCGTGCCGGAACAGCGGGCCGTCCGCCAGGTCGAAGGGCTGGGCGAGGTCGGCCCGCAGCCACGCCTCGGCCGCCCCCTCGGCATCGTCCGCGGCGCGCAGATCGCGTACGGTCAGCGGCGGTTCGACCGCGTCCAGGACGTACTGGCGCGGCCCCTCCGGTGTGTCCTCGATGCGCACCACGCGCAGGGCGTCGGCCTCGGCGGTGACGCGGCGCAGGGCCTGGGCGAAGAGGTCCGCATCGAGCGGCCCGTCGATCTCCAGGCACTCCGCGGTGTTCTGCGCGGGGCTGAGCGGATCGAGGGCCTGGGCGTACCACATGCCCGACTGGGCCGCCGTCAGCGGCAGCACGGTGCCCGGGGCGCCGGCCGGCTGCGGCCGGGCGCCTCCGGTGAGCAGCGTCGTCACGGGGTGACCCCCAGCAGCGGCGCCCAGGCGTCGATGGCGGGCCGCTCGGCGAGGTCCACGAACCCGGCCTCGACGCCGTGTTCCCGGCGCCAGCGCTCGACGAGCGTCATGATCCTTATCGAGTCCAGCCCGTAGTCCACGAGGTTCTCGTCCAGGGGGATGTCGACGGGCTCCTCGCCGAGGCAGTCGGCGACGTCCCTGCGGATCTGGTCCAAAGTCAGGGCCATGGCGGCTCAGACCTCCTTGAAGAGCGCGTCGGTAGTGGTGACGACCGCGCAGCGGCCGGCGGCCCAGCGCAGCGCCAGGTCGTGATCGTCGCGGGAGAAGTCGGCGACGGCGTCGGCGACCACGAACGCCTGGATGTCCCGCATCCACGCGTCGCAGGCGCTCATCAGCACCCCGATGTGCGCATACACGCCGACGATCACGAGCTGGTCGCGGCCCGCGTCGCGCAGCAGCCCTTCCAGTTCGGTGCGGACGAACGCGCTGTACTTCCACTTGGTCAGGACCGTGTCACCGGGCTCGGGCGCGACGGCCTCGGGCAGGGCGAGGGCGTGCGGATCGTCCGCGACGCCCGGGCCCCAGAAGTCCAGCTGCAGACCGCGTTCCTCGGGCGTCTGGCCGCCCCGCTGCGCCGAGTAGACGACCGGTACACCGCGGCGGCGGCACTCCTTCGCCAGCCGCGCCGCGTTGTCGAGCATCCCGGTCACCGGTTGCTCGCCGGCCGGGAAGGCGTCGAGGAAGTGGCGCTGGAGGTCGTGGACGAGCAGCACGGCGCGCGCGGGGTCCACGGTCCAGGCGACCCGGTTCGCGGGCAACTCGTCCGCGGTCGGCAGCGGGTAGGGGGCGATGGCGGGAAGTGCCATGGAGGCGGGGGCCTTTCGGTGCTGCTGGGCGGTGGCCGCGGTGGACCGCAGGCCCTTCTTGCTGACCTTGCCGATCCCGGTCTGCGGGAAGGCGTCGACGAACTCGACCAGGTCGGGGACCTTGTAGTCGGCGATCCCGCGCTCGCGCACGAAGCGCTTGACGGCGGCGGGCCGCAGCGGTTCGGCGCCCTCGCGCAGGATGACGTAGGCGAGGGTGCGCTCGCCGAGGTAGTCGTCGGCCACGGCGACGACGGACACGTCGTGCACGGACGGATGGCCGAGGATGAGGTTCTCGACCTCCTCCGGCGCGACCTTCTCCCCGCCCCGGTTGATCTGGTCCTTGGCCCGGCCCTCGACGACGAGGTGCCCGGTCGGGGTGCGGCGCACGATGTCCCCCGTGCGGTAGAAGCCGTCGTCGGTGAAGGCCGTCGCGTTGTGCTCCGGGGCGCGCCAGTAGCCGCGGACGGTGTACGGGCCGCGGGTGAGCAGATGCCCGAACGCGCCCTCGGGGACCTCGTGGCCGGCGTCGTCGACGATGCGGATCTCGTCGTCCGGGGAGATCGGCCGCCCCTGGGTCGTCACGGTCGTCTCGTGGTCGTCGTCGAGGCGGGTGTAGTTGACCAGCCCCTCGGCCATGCCGAAGACCTGCATCAGCCGGCAGCCCAGCGCGGGCTGAAGCCGGCGGGCCGCCTCCTGGCTGTACTTGGCCCCGCCCACGAGCACCAGCTCCAGGCTCGACAGATCGTGCTCCGCCCGCGGTCCGGCCTCCGTCCACACCAGGGCGAGCGGCGGCACCAGCCCCGTCATGGTGATCCGCTCCGCTTCGACGAGCGGGAAGGCGGTCGCCGGGTCGGGCCGCGGGCACAGGACGGCGGTGCCTCCGGCGTAGAGCACACCGAGCCAACCGGGCGAACTCATCGGGAAGTTGTGTGCCGCGGGCAGTACGACCAGGAAGCGGGTGTCCGCGTCCACGCCGCAGATCTCGTTGGAGCCCCACAGCGAGTACAGATAGTCGTCGTGGGTGCGCGGGATGAGCTTGGGCACCCCCGTCGTCCCGCCCGACAGTTGCAGGAACGCCAGCTCGTGCGGCTCCGGCCCGTCGGCCGGCCGCACCGGGTCGCACGGCACGTCGGACAGTGCGGTGTGCTCACCGGGGTCGCCGACGACGAAGACGTGCCGCAGGCTCGGCGTCCGCGCCTTGATCGTCGACGCCAGTGCCCGGTGGTCGAAGCCCGCGTGCCGGTCCGGGACGACGTACGCGGCGGCTTCGGTGAAGGAGCAGAAGTAGCCGATCTCCGTCTCGCGGTGCGCGGGCAGCGCGTAGACGGGCAGCGCGCCGATCCGGAACAGCGCGAAGACCACCTCGATGAACTCACCGACGTTGGGCAGCTGCACCACGACCCGGTCGCCCTTGGCGATCCCGCGCGCCGCGAAGCCGGCGGCCAGCCGGTCGGCGCGCTCGTCGAGCTCCCGGTACGTCCAGGTGCGGCGCTCGGGTGCGGGGTCGACGAGGGCGGTCCGCTCGGGGTGGGCGGCGGCCCGCTCGCGCAGCATCCGCCCGAAGGTCTCCCCGCGCCAGTAGCCGGCGGCGCGGTAGCGCTCGGCGAACTCGGCGGGCCAGGTGGGGGCGTCCAGGCCCGGGGTGGTGGCCAGGGCGCGCGCTTCGGTGGTCACAGGGAGGCTCCCACGGCGCTGAGGAAGGTACGGAACTTGGCGGCGGTCTCGGCGGTCTCGGCCTGCGGAGTGGAGGCGGCCACCACGCCGGCACCCGCGAACAGCCGCAGCGTGCGGCCCTCGGCCTCGGCGCAGCGGATCGTCACGACCCACTCGCCGTCGCCGTCCGCGTCCTGCCAGCCGACCATGCCGGTGTACGGGCCCCGGTCGAAGGGCTCCGACGCGGCGATGACGCTGCGCGCCAGGTCGGTCGGCGTACCGCAGACGGCCGGTGTCGGATGCAGGGCGGCCGTCAACTCCAGTGCCGTGGTGGAGGGTTCGGCCAGCTCGCCGGTCACCGTCGTCGACAGGTGCCACATGGCGGCGGTACGCACCAGCGTCGGTCGCCCGGGCACGTCCAGGCGCGTGCAGTACGGCGCGAGCGCCTCGCGTACGGCGTCGACGACGACCGCGTGCTCATGGAGGTCCTTGGACGACTCCAGCAGCGCGGCCGCATTGCGCACGTCCTCGGCCAGGTCGGTGCTGCGCGGTGCCGAGCCGGCCAGCGGGTTGGCCGTGAGCCGGCCGCCCTGGCGGGACACCAGCAGTTCGGGGCTGGCGCCGATCAGCGTGCGGCCAGGACCGCTGGGGACGGCGAAGGTGTAGCCGCCCGGGTCGCGGCCGGCCAGGTGCCGCAGCATCGCCGACAGGTCGGGCTCCCGCTCCGCGGTCAGCTCCAGGGTGCGGGCGAGGACGACCTTGTCCAGCTCACCGGCCCGCATCCGCGCGACCGCGGCGGCGACCACCTCGCCGTACCGCGCGGGCGACGGCACTTCGCGCACCTGCCAGTCCGCGGCGGCGGGCACCGAGGTCAGCGGGCCCCGGCCCGCGGCGGCCGGGGGCGCGAGAAGCGGGTCCTCGTGCAGCGGCGGCGCCCATTGCACGGACTCGGGGACGGCGAGCGCGGGCGGCGCGTCCGGGGCGAAGGGCAGTGAGCCGACGACGATCGGCGTCGGCTCGCCCGCGTGCCGCCGGGCGTCGAGGGCCTCGTGCACCCGTCTGGACAACGGCCGTTCGTCGTGGGGGATTTCGGCGGCGGTTCCCCGGGCGAGCAGGGTGTGCCGGGGAGTGGCGAGGAAGCGGTCCTCCCCGGGGCGGCAGGCGCCGAGCAGGGCGCTCGCCGCGCCGGGGGAGAGCAGCGAGGTCAGGGCGGGGTCCGGGACGGGGGAGGTGGGTTCGTACAGTGAGGCGGACATGGGTGTCTCCAGTGGGGAGGGCACGGGCCGAAGTCGAAAGTGGTGCGGGCGGCTTGCGGCCGGTTCAGGCCCGCAGGGTCGCGCCGCCGTCGACGTACAGGTCGTGCAGGGTGATGTGCCGGGCGCGGTCGGAGACGAGGAAGGCGACGGCCTCGGCGATGTCGGCCGGTTCGGCGATCCGGCCGAGCGGGATACCGGTGCGGTACGCCGCCGGGTCTCCTTCGACGACGCGACGTACGGCGGCCGCCTCGTCGTCCTCGCCGGAGGCCGCCCACATCGCGCGCTGCATCTCGGTGCGGGTCGAGCCGGGGGAGACGGTGTTGCAGCGGACGCCCCGCGCGGCCACCTCCAGGCCCAGGCACTTGGTGAACATGACGGCCGCGGCCTTCGAGGCGGCGTAGGCGGACATCCCCGCGCGGGGGATGCCGGCCGCGTTGGAGGCGACGGTGACGATGCTGCCGGAGCCGCGCTCGGCCATTCGGCGGGCGGCGGCCCGCGAGACGTGGAAGACGCCGTCGGTGTTGACGGCGAAGGTGGCCGCCCAGTCCTCGTCGGCCAGGTCCACGGCCGGTGAACTCCGCAGGATTCCCGCGACGTTGACCGCGATGTCCAGCGGGCCGAGCGTGTCCTCGGCCTCGGCGACGAGGGCCTCCACGGCCGTGGCGTCGGTGACGTCGAGCGGCCGGGCGGTGACGTGGTCGGCGTACCGCTCGGCGAGGCGCTCGGCGCCCTGGGGCATCAGGTCGGTGGCCAGGACACATGCGCCGCGTTCGACGAGCGCGCGGACCACCGCCTCGCCGATGCCCCGGCCCGCCCCCGTCACGAGGGCCAGCCGCCCGGTGAGTTCCCCCTCGGTGCTCACTTGACCATGGCCTTCCGGATGTCGCCGAGCACCGACAGCGCCGCCTCGGCGCCGCCCAGGCTCGTCCACTTGGAGCCGTCGACGGTGGTCACCTGCCGGTTGTGCACGGCCTTCAGCTGCCGGTAGGCGGGCTTCTCGGTGAGCCGGTCCAGCAGGTCCGCGTCCCGGCCGGCGGCGGCGAGGGTGCCGATGAACAGCCAGTCGCCGTCCACCTCCTTGAGGTTCTCGTCGCTGATCGGCGTCGAGTGCCCCTCGCCCTTGTCGTTCTGCACGCCGGGCCGCCGGAAGCCCAGGTCCTTGAGCACATCGCTGATGAACACGCCCTGCTGCATGACGGCCGTGCCCTTCGCCGAATAGCGGGCCACGGACACCTGCGCGCCGGCCTGTGCGCCGAGGTCCTTCTTCAGGGCGGCGGCCTTGGTGCCGTAGTCGGCGAGGAACTTCTCGGCCGCGTTGGCCTTGCCGAGCACCTTGCCGGTGAGCTGGAGGGACTTCTTCCAGTCCTTGCCGCCGTCGATCGTCACGACGGTCGGTGCGATGTCCCGCAGCTGCTTGAGTACCTGTGCGTCGGCCGTCTGCCCGGCCAGGATGACATCGGGTCTGGCCCGTACGACCTTCTCGATGTCCGGGCCGGTCACCGCGCCCACGACCGGTATGCCCGCGGCCCGTTCGGCGAGGTATCCGGGGGCGCCCTGCTGGCCGCGGCCCGCGGCCAGGCCCACCGGCTCGACGCCGAGCGCGAGCGCCGAGTCCAGGTCCATCTCGCTGAGCGCCACGACGCGCCGCGGTGCGGCCGGCACCCGGACCTTCGCTCCGGTCGCGTCGGTGATGCGGACCGTGCGGCTCCCGCCGCCGGAGCCGGCGTCCTGTTCGCCGGATCCGCACGCGCTCAGGAGCGGTGCGCAGCCGGCGAGGAGGACGGCCGCGACGACGGGGCGGGCCGTGCCGCGGCAAGAGAGGGACATCATGACCTGAAATCTCCGTTGTTCGATGGGGGGTTGGTCCCGGAAGAGCGCATTCCGGCGCTGTTACCGGGGAGGTGGACGACACGAAAAATGAGGTCATTCCGGGCATCCGGGTGCGTTGCGCAGTGCCCGTACCGGCCAACTGAACTTAGGTTAGGCTAACCATATGTCAATAACGCAACGAGAGCGGCCGAATACGACCGGATACGGTCGTCGCGAGCGCCCGCCGACCCCGGCGCGCCCTCCCCTTCGGTCGGCCGCCGCACTCGCCGTCCTCCTGGTGGGCCTGGTGCTGCTCTCGCTGCTCGTCGGCACCGGATCCAGCTCCCCCGCCCGCGCCTGGGACTACCTCGTGGGCGACCCCGCCGCCCGAGCCGACGCCCAACTCCGGCTCGCCGTCCTGGACGTACGCCTGCCGCGTACGCTCGCCGCCGTGCTCGTCGGCGTCTGCCTCGGCACCGCCGGCTGCCTGCTGCAGTCCGCGACCCGCAACCCGCTCGCCGAGACCGGACTGCTCGGCGTCAACTCCGGCGCCGCCTTCGCCGTCGTCGTCGGGCTGACTTTCTTCGGCGCGGCCTCCTCCTTCGCGCTGCTGCTGTGGGCCCTGCTCGGCGGGATGGCCGCGAGCGCGGTCGTGCTGCTGCTCGCCGGGTCCGGACGCGCCGCCGGCTCCCCGCTGCGGCTCGTCCTCGCCGGCTCCGCGCTCGGCGCGACCTTCCACGGCATGACCTCGTACGTACTGCTGGGCACCCAGGCGACCTTCGACACCTACCGCTACTGGACGATCGGCTCCCTCGCCGGGGTGGAGACCTCCGACCTCGTGCCGCTGCTGCCGCTGGTCGCCGTCGGCCTGCTCACCGCGCTCGGCTGCGCCCGCCCGCTGTCGGCGCTCGGCCTCGGCGACGACGGCGCCCGCTCGCTCGGCCACCACCCCGGCCGGATCCGGCTCGTGGTCGCGGCCGCGGTCTCGCTGCTGGCCGGCTGCGCGGTCGCGGTGGCCGGGCCCATCGCCTTCCTCGGCCTGCTCGCCCCCTACGCCGCCCGGACGCTGGCCGGGGCGCGGATGACCGCCCAACTCGCCCTGTCCGCACTCATCGCGGCCGATGTCGTGATCCTCGCCGACATCCTCGCCCGGATCGTCATCCGGCCCTGGGAGACACCGGTCAGCGTGCTGCTGGCGTTCGTGGGCGGACCGCTGCTCGTGTGGATCGCCCGCTCGTCCCGCCTGTCGACCGCAGGAGCCTCGGCATGACCCCTTCCGGCACGGCACCGGACGTCACCCCGCCCGACAGCACGGTCCTGCGCACCACCACCCTCTCCTGGCTCTTCCCCCGCCGCAGCGCGCTCGCCGCGGCGCTCCTCGTGCCGCTGCTCCTCGTCCTCATCGCCCTCGCCGTCATGGCGAGTTCGACGGGGATGAGCCCGGCGCAGACCCTCTCCGGGCTGCTCGGCACCGGCGATCCCGGGAGCGTCATGATCGTGCGGGACTTCCGGCTGCCCCGCGTCCTCGTCGGCCTCATGGTCGGTGCCGCCCTCGGCGTCTCCGGCTGCCTCACCCAGACCCTCGCCGGCAACCGCCTCGCCACCCCCGACCTCCTCGGTGTCAACGAGGGCGCCACCGCCGCGGTCGTCGCCTCCGCGGCCGGCTCCGCGACCGGCATGGTCGGCGGCTGGTGGCTCGGCCCGCTCGGCGCCGTCGCCGCGGCGGCGCTCGTCGTACTGTGCGCGGGCGGTGCGGGCGGCCGCGGCTACCGCGTCCTCGTCGTCGGCATCGGCGTCTCCACCTTCATCGGCGCGGTCGGCGATCTCGTGATGTCCCGCCAGAACGACAACACCGCGGGCGGCGTCTTCCTCTGGGCCGTCGGCAGCCTCAACGGGCGCGACGGTGGCGTCGGTACGCCGCTCCTGATCGCCCTGCTGTTCCTGCTGCCGCTCTCCCTCGCTGCCGGGCACCACCTGCAACTCCTGCGCTTCGACGACGACATGGCCGCGAGCCTCGGCGTCGATCTGCGACGCCTGCGGGCCGCCGCCCTGGCCCTCGCCGTGGCGCTCGCCGGGATCGCGGTCGGTGTCGGCGGCCCCATCGCCTTCGTCGCCCTCGCCGCCCCGGTCCTCGCCCAGCGGCTCAGCGGCGCCACCCGCGTCCCGGTCCTCGGCTCCGCGCTGACCGGCGCCGCCCTCATCGTCGCGGCCGACGCACTGGGACGCGTCGCCGCACCCGTCGAACTCCCGGTCGGCGTCGTCACCAGCGTCCTGGGCGGGCCCTTCCTCCTGTGGGTCCTCTTCCGCTCGGACCGGACCACCAGAAAGGCATGACCAGCATGAGTGCCACTCCCGGGCTCGAAGTACGCGCGCTGAGCGCCGGATACCCCGGCCGTACGGTCGTCAGGGACGCCGAGTTCGCCGTTCCCGCGGGGCGGGTCGCCGCGATCGTCGGCCCCAACGGCTGCGGCAAGTCCACCCTGTTGCGGACCCTCGCCCGGCTGCACCGCCCGGAATCCGGCACGGTCCATGCCGACGGCGCCGACGTCTGGCGGATGAGCCGGCGCCAGGCCGCGCGCCGTATCGCCCTGCTGCCGCAGTCGCCGCGCGCCCCCGAGGCCGTGACCGTCGCCGGGCTCGTCCGCTACGGCCGCCACCCCCACCAGGGCCTGCTGCGCCAGTGGTCGCGCGAGGACGAGGAGGCCGTACGCCAGGCGCTGGCGGCCACCGGTACCACCGAGCTGGCGGCCGAACGCCTCGACCGGCTCTCCGGCGGCCAGCGTCAGCGCTGCTGGCTCGCGATGGTCCTCGCACAGCACACCCCCGTCGTCCTCCTCGACGAACCCACCAGCGCCCTCGACCTCGGCCATGTCGTCGAGGTCCTCGAACTCGTCCGCGAGGTGGCCGCCGCCGGCCGCACCGTCGTCATGGTCCAGCACGACCTGGCCGCCGCGGCCCGCTACGCCGACACCGTCATCGCCATGAAGGACGGCCGCGTCATCGCCGAGGGCGCTCCCCGCGACACGGTCGACGAGGCCCTGGTCAAGGAGCTCTACGCGCTGGACGCCGACATCCTGCGGGCACCCGGCGACGCCTCGCCGGTCGTCGTTCCCCGGGCCCGCGGCGGCAACTGACGGTGTGATGGGCGGACGGGTGGACGGGCGGGCGAAGAGGCCTGCCGTCGGACCGGTGCCTCTTGTGCCGTCCCACCCCGCCGTATCCTTATTGCTTATTACTTGCAATTGCATTAGATGGGTGAAAGAGGTGGCGGTGTGGGCTCTCCGGTAGTGCTCGGCATCGAGTCGTCGTGCGACGAGACCGGCGCGGGGCTGGTGCGGGAGGGGCGGCTGCTGGGGCACGCGGTGGCGTCGAGCATGGACGAGCACGCCCGCTTCGGCGGGGTGGTCCCCGAGATCGCCGCCCGCGCCCATGTCCACTCCTTCACGCCGGTGGTCCGCCGGGCACTGGACGCGGCGGGGCTGCGCATGGCGGACATCGGTGCGATCGCCGTCACCACCGGCCCCGGTTTGTCGGGTGCGCTCCAGGTGGGCCTGGCCGGGGCCAAGTCCCTGGCGTATGCGCTGGATGTGCCGCTGTACGGCGTCCACCACCTCGCCGGGCATGTCGCCGCCGACACCTTGGAGCACGGACCGCTGCCCGACCCCTGCATGGTGCTGATCGTCTCCGGCGGACACACCTCGCTGCTGCTGGTGCGGGACCTGGCACGCGATCCGATCGTGCACCTGGGCGACACCGTGGACGACGCGGCCGGGGAGTGCTTCGACAAGGTCGCGCGGGTCTTCGGCCTGCCCTATCCGGGCGGCCCCGCCATCGACCGGACGGCCCGGGACGGTGATCCGCGCGCCGTCACGTTTCCCCGCCCGCTGACCGGGCCGCGGGACGCCCGCTATGCGTTCTCCTTCTCGGGGCTGAAGACGGCCGCGGCCCGCTGGGCGGAGCGGCACCGCATCCAGGGCGAGGATCTGCCGCTGGCCGACGGTGCGGCCGCGCTTCAGGAGGCGGTGGCCGATGTGCTCACCCGCAAGGCCGTCGCGGCGTGCCGTGAGCACCGGGTGGACACCCTGGTCGTGGTGGGCGGGGTGGCCGCGAACTCCCGGGTGCGGGCCCTGGCCGAGGAGCGCTGCCGGGCGGCCGGCATCGCACTGCGCGTGCCGTCGCTGAAGCTGTGCACGGACAACGGCGCGATGATCGCCGCCGTCGGGGATCTGCTGGTCCGGGCGGGTGCCGAACCCGCCCCGCTGGAGGTGTCCATCGACCCGTCGGCACCGCTGGAGCGGGCGGCGCTGCACCCCAAAGGCGATTGCCGGGTCGGCAAAGGAAGAGAGGCGGCTTCCCGCCTCGCGCCCTAGCGTGAAGAGAGGGCCGAATTGTCCCCGTAATGGAGCAGAGGGTGATGCGCGATGACCGGACCTTCCGAGCAAGGGAAGCGGAACGCGGGGAGCCTCGGGCGGACGACCATCGCCGACGGCGTGGTCGCGAAGATCGCATATCTGGCGGCCGGGGATGTGGCGGGAGTGCACGCCCTGGGCAGCGGTCTCTCCCGATCCGTGGGCGAGCTGCGCAAGCGCGTACCCGGGGGAGGCACGACCGCGACGCACGGCGTCAAGGTCGAAGTCGGTGAGAAGCAGGCGGCGGTCGACCTGGACATCGTCGCCGAGTACGGCGAGGTCATCCCGGACGTGGCCAGGGCGGTGCGCGAGGACGTGATAGCCGCGGTGGAGCGGATGACCGGGCTCGAAGTCGTCGAGGTCAACATCGCGGTGAGCGATGTGAAACTCCCCGAAGAGGAGGAGGAGACCGAGGAACGGGTGCGGTGACGGCCGGTACGACCCGTACGAGCGGGAGCGGGTGCGGGAGGTCCCGCAGCCCCGGGTAGTGCCGCGCCGGGGCATCGGTGAACAGCGCGCCGTGGGCGGCGACTTCGGCGCCGGTGCAGCCGGCGCCGATGACCATGCACGGGGTCCGGCAGCGGGTTGAATCCATTTTCCGGTTTGTTTCGTATACGTGGTTGATGGTGGTTCTGAGGGGTCCACAAGGAAGGGAAGAGCATGGGAGTCCTGGAAAACCTGGCTCCCGCGCTGGGCCACAGCCGTCGCGACCGCTCGACGACGGGCCGGCGCAGGGACACCAGCGAACACGACCATGACCGCCGTCGGCGCCGGCGTCGGCGCCACGGCCGCAGCCATGGCCACGGCAGGGGCCATGGAGGGAGGTACTGAGCACTCGACGTGTCTGTCGGCGGCCGGGCTTACCGCCCGGCCGCATCAGTGGGTGAGACGGCATGAGCAGCGCGCGGCCAGACGCTCCCTCCCGCGCCGGCGCCCCGGGCGAAGGCACGGGCACGGGGACGACCCGCCCTGCCACGACGCGCCGCCTGATCTGGAGCCTGCGGCGGTTGCTGTCCGTCGTTGAGGACCCCGACGGCGCGGACGGCATCGTCGAGGCCGCCCCGCCGGTGGCCCTGCGCGAGGTCTTCCGGCGCTTCTGGCCCTACACCAGGGGCGGCCGGCGCTGGCTGGTGGTGATCCTGGCCTTCGTCGTGCTGGGACCGGTCGTCGACGCGGCCGAGATCTGGCTGTTCAAGATCGTCATCGACGACATGCTGGTCCCGCGCGATCTGCACCTCCTGCTGCCGATCGCGCTCGCCTACCTGGCGCTGACCTTCCTCGCCGGAGTCCTCGACTTCGCCGACGAGGTGACCTCCACCTGGGTCGGCGAACGATTCCTGCTGGCCCTGCGGTCCGATCTGTTCCGCCATGTCGAAGGGCTGTCGCTCGGCTTCTTCGAGCGGCGGCGGCTCGGCGATGTGCTCTCCCGCGTCACCGGTGACGTCGACGCGGTCGAGACGTTCCTGCTCTCCGGGATCGTGGACGCGATCGCCCAGGTCATGCGGCTGGCCGTCTTCCTCGGCGTGCTGTTCTACCTGCGCTGGGACCTGACGCTGCTCGCCCTCGTCATCGCGCCGATGTTCTGGTGCACCGCCCGCCGCTTCGCCCGGCGGGTGAAGGCCGCGTCGCGGGAGCGGCGGCGCCGCAGCGGCTCGATCAGCGCGCTCACCGAAGAGGCCCTGGGCAATATCGCGCTCGTGCAGGCGTACAACCGGCAACGGTGGGAGCACCGGAGGTTCGAGCGCGAGAACCTCGGCAGGTTCCGGGCGGCCATGGCCTCCGCGCGCATCGGAGCGGTGTACGCCACGGTCGTCGACCTCATCGAGCTGGCCGGCGCGCTGCTCGTGATGGGCCTGGGCACCTGGCAACTGACCCAGGGCCACCTCACCCTGGGCGGCCTGATGGTCTTCCTCACCCTGCTGAGCAGGCTCTACAGTCCCATCCGCGGGATCTCCGGCCTCAGCAACACCTTCTTCTCGGCGTCCGCCGCCGCGGAGCGGATCATCGAGCTGCTCGACCAGCGGCCGCAGGTCCTCCAGGCCCCGGCTCCGCGCGCGCTCGGCCGTACCCGCGGTGGCGTCGAGTTCGAGGACGTCTCCTTCCGCTACCCCGGGACCACCCGGCCGGCCCTGTCGGGGATCTCGTTCCGCGTGGCGCCCGGCGAGACGCTGGCACTGGTCGGGGCCAGCGGCGCCGGGAAGACCACCGCCGCCAAGCTGCTGCTGCGCTTCTACGACCCGGACCACGGCACCATCCGCCTCGACGGGAACGACCTTCGCGAGCTGCGCCTGGACGACCTGCGGGACAACGTCGCCATGCTGCTCCAGGAGACCCTGGTCCTCCACGGCACGGTGCGCGACAACATCGCCTACGGCCGCCCCGACGCCGGCGACGAGGAGATCGTCGCGGCCGCCCGCGCCGCGGACGCCCACCGCTTCATCAGCCAACTCCCCCACGGCTACGAGACGTTGGTGGGTCAGCGCGGCCGGCTGCTCTCCGGCGGACAGCGACAGCGCCTGGCCATCGCCCGCGCCGTGATCCGCGATGCGCCCGTACTCCTCCTCGACGAGCCGACCACCGGCCTGGACGCGGAATCCGGCCGGCACGTCCTGCAGCCGCTGCGCCGGTTGATGCGCGGCCGCACCACGATCCTGATCTCCCACAACCTGCTCACCGTGCGCGACGCCACCCAGATCCTGCTGCTCGATGACGGCCGCGTCGCCGACCGCGGCACCCACCAGCAGCTGCTCCGCCGCAGTGCGACCTACGCACGGCTCTACCGGCTGCACGGGCCCGGCGACCCGGCGCCGGCCGAGGTCGTGCCATGACCCGCGCGCCGGCCCCCGAGCCCCCGCCGCTGGCGGCCGGAACGACGGTGGCCCCGCGCTACGAGGTCCTCGCCCATCTGTGCCGCACCGGCTGGCTGGATCTGTACGACGCCTGGAGCCAGGAGCGGGAGTGCCGATGCGTGGTGAAGGTGCTGCGCCCGGACCGGCGAGGCGAGCGGCGGCTGCGCGAGCGACTGCTGCAAGAGGGCCGCTGGCTCCAGACGTTCACCCACCCGCACCTGGTCCGGGGCTACGAGACGGGCCGGACCCCGCAGCCCTTCGTGGTGCTGGAGACGCTCACCGGGGAGACCCTGGCGCACCTCATCGACCGCCGCCGGCGCCGGCTGGCCGCCGCCGACCTCGCCCTGCTCGGCCTGCAACTGTGCTCGGCGCTGCACTACCTGCACGGCCACGGCCTGCTGCACCTCGACCTGAAGCCGTCCAACGTCGTGGTCGGCTGCCGGCGCGCGAAGCTGCTCGACCTGAGCGTCGCCCGCCCGCCCGGCCCGGCCCCACCGGGCATCGGCACCCTCGGCTACCTCGCTCCCGAGCAGGCCCGCGGCGGGCTGCTCACCCCCGCGGCCGACGTCTGGGGACTGGGCGGCACCCTGTACGAGGCCGCAACCGGCGAGGTGCCCTTCGACGACGGCGGGACCTGGGACGGCAGCGGAGCGGCGACCTGGGACACCGGCAGCGCATCGCAGGAGGAGGCGGAAGCCGGACGGTACCGGTATCCGCAGCTCGACGGGCCGGCTCCCGCCGTCAGCACGCGACGGCGCCTTCCGCACACCCTCGGCGCGGCGATCGACCGCTGCCTCGCCCCCGATCCGGCGGCCCGGCCGTCCCTCACCCAGCTCGCGGCGGCACTCGACGGGGTGCTGCCGCACGACCGGCGTGCGGCCGCGGCCGGCTGAACACCGGGCCCGCGAACGGACGTCCCGTCTCCGCCCATCGCGGGGACGATCATGAACCATTCGCCGGGCCCACGACGTACCTCAGACAGCTCCGAACCGGCGAACTCCAGGAGGTGCCCGATGTCCGCTCGTCTGGCCGAGGCGTCGCTGAGGGGAGTGGCCGGTGTCTGCGCGCTCCTCAGCGCCGTGGTCCATCTCCTGCTCGTCCCCGAACACCTGGAGGAAGTGGCGTACATGGGAATACTGTTCCTGGTCGGAAGTGTGGCGTTGCTCGTCGCCGCCGCGGGCCTGGCGCGGCCGCGCCCGCTGCCGGCGTGGCTGCTGGGCACGGCGGTCAGCGCCGGCATGGTGCTCGGCTTCGCGCTGTCCCGTACCGTCGGGCTGCCGGACTACCAGGAAGTGGGCTGGGACCCGCCGTACGGAGTCCTGTCCATGGTTGCCGAGGTGGCGTTCGTCGTCGCCTTCGTCGTGTGGTGCGGTGTGGAGCGGACTCGCACCGCGTCCACCGCGGTCACCCGCCCCGCCGCGTCCGTACACGTTCGGTAGCCCTGCCGTGAGCACCGCCGCGCCCCCGGTCCCGATGCCCGTGTACCGGTGCCCGCCGACCCCCGTCGAGGCGTCGGCACCGAGGGAGAATGGGTGCGTGGTCTTCCGTAACCGCCAGGCAATCCCCTGGCCGGGGCGGACCGTAGACAAGGGTATGCAGAGGTTGCAGCTCCCGGTCGGACGCATCCCGGACGAGGCGCTGCTGGCTGGTCTGGCCACGGGCGACCCGGAGCTGGCCGTCACGTTCGTACGGCGCTTCCAGCACACGGTCTTCGGCGTGGCCATCGCGGTCACCCGCGATGCGCAGCTCGCCGAGGACATCGCCCAGCAGACCTTCGAACGCGCCTGGCGGCATGCGCAGATCTACGACTCCCGCCGCGGATCGGTGACCGCCTGGCTGACGACCATCGCGCACAACCTCGCCATCGACGCCGTCCGGTCGCGCCGGCCGGAGCCGGTGGCCCCCGAGGACCTCGACGCCCTCCTGGGCGCGGTGACCGACACCCCCGAGGACCGGGCGCTCGCCGACGAGGCCTCGTCCGCCCTGCGGGCCGCGGTGGCGCGGCTGCCGGGCGAACAGGGCCGCGCACTGGTGATGGCGGGCATCTACGGGATGACGGCTCAGCAGGTCGCCGACTGGGAGCACATCCCGCTCGGCACCGCCAAGACGCGGATCAGGGCCGCGATGGCGAAGTTGCGGGCCACGCTCACCTCGCCCGATCCCACGCAACCGCACCCCGCGTCGGCGCATCCCACACGTCCGCAACCCGGGACCCCCGAGCGAGGCGGCCATGACTAGGGACCTGAGCTGCGAACAGCTGCACGAGACCGGTGCCGAGCTGGCACTGGGCGTGCTCTCGGGCCGGGAGCGGGCCGAGGCGGCCGCCCATCTGGACCGCTGCGCGGACTGCCGGGAGTACATCGAGCAGCTCGCCCTCGTCGGTGACGGACTGCTCGGCCTGCTGCCCCGCAGCGAACCGCCGGCCGGCTTCGAGACCAGGGTGGCGCGGCGGCTGACGCAGGCCCAGGCCGAGCGCGACGGACGCGAGACGGCCCGCGGTCTCGGGCGCCGGCGCGCGGGGTTCCGCCGCGGCGTACGGCTGCGGGTCGCGTCCGCCGCGGCGGTGCTGGCGCTCGGCTTCGGGTTCGGCGGATGGGCCCTCGGCACGGCCATCGAGAACATGGCGGCCGGTCCCGTGCGGCCCGTCCAGGCCGGGACGCATGTGCTGTGGGCGCAGCTGACCGGAGCCGGTGCGGGGCATCGGCAGCCGGTCGGCGACCTCTACGCCCATCCCGGGGAGCACGGCTGGGTGTTCATGGACGTCGACCTCGCCGATGCCGGAATCCCGTACGACGGCAAGGTCACCTGCCTGCTGGACCGCACCGACGGCAGCACCGTCCGAGTCGGCACCTTCGACCTGCACGACGGAGACGGCTACTGGGGCGCCCCGGCCTCGGTGGACCCCGCCACGCTCTCCGGCGTCCGGCTGCTCGCGGCCGACGGCAGTGTCCTGGCCACCGCGCAGTTCACCGCGCGGTGACGGGGGAGCCGCTTTCGCGGCCGGTAACCAGACCTCAGGGCGTGTCCTGGACGGAGGGCCGAATCGGCCGCCGGGGACCGCGCCGCCTACTCGGGAAGATCCTCGTCGCGGGCGATGTGCACCGCCGCCTCCTCCGCCGACGCCGCGCCCCCGTCGATGCCGACGTCCCGGGCGGAGATGTCGTTGCTGCCGCCACGCCAGAACCCCTCGTCGGCGCCCACCAGCCGCCCGGCCCGCTCGTCGCCGCACTCGGCGTCCAACGGCTCGCCCACCCCGCCCGGCAGATCGCCGATACCGTCGCCGTCGGGCGCGCTCACCTCCGGTACCTCCAGGGTCAGCCGGTGTTCGAGGGTGTCGCCGTCATGCAGCTCCCGTGCGGTGGTCCCGGCGTGATTGACCACGTACGGCCGTTCGGGGGGCGAGTAGCCGGTGTCCAGCGTCTCGTCGAGCCCCGGCTCGTCGAGGGCGTCCTCCATGTCCAGGTCGTTGGGGTTGTCCTGGGGATCGGTTCGGGGCGGCTGGTAGACCTCGTCGCCCATCGCGTCGTCGGACATAACCGCCCTCCCTCTTCCCCTTCGCTCGCCCCGCCGCGGACTGCGGCAGGTGCCGGTATCACCAATTGTCCGCCTGCCGGCGCCGCCCGGCAGCGCCAGGACGGACCGAGCCGGTGTCAGGCGCGCCGGTGCTCGGTGTGCAGCCCGACGGCCTCGGCGATGCTCTGCACATTGCCGAAGCGCTCGTGCGCGGGCAGCCGCTCGGCCATGCCGACCAGCCGGTCCGGTGCGTTGTTGCGCCGCAGCGTCTCGATGATCGTGTTCTTGTCGGCCGGGTAGAGGCTCCGGCCGAGGTGCTGAGCCAGTTCGGAGCGCAGCCCGACGTCCTGCTCGGTCATACCGGTCGGTGTGCCGCCCCGGAAGGTGCTCTCGGGGGACCACGCGGCCAGGGGCTGGTCCTCGCCCGCCGGCTGGAGCTCATGCTCCTCGTCCGTGCGCAGCGAGCGCACCGTGGTGAACTCCCCGCGCAACTGCTTCTTCATCACGTCGTCCCGTGCGGGTCCGGTCTTGTCCGTTCCGTGTTCCATGACCATCGCTGCCTCCGGCTCTGGGTGTCGTACCGACCCGACGCGTTTCTCCCAGTTTCCCCGGTCCTTTCGCCCTAACAACCGGAGGCCGCCACAGGCGCGGTTTCAGGGGCGCTTTCCGCCCCGTTTACGCAATACGCGCAGCCGGGTACGGAAGGTGACCGGGTCGTCCGGCAGAGGCATATGCCCGTCATGCATACGCCATTTCCGGAAGGGGAATTCGTATGGCAGCCAACCGCGTCTCGCCGACGGCAACGCGATACCGATGGCAGCCAACCGCATACCGGCAGAATCCGAGGAATCCGAGGAATCCAAGGAGGCAGCGCCATGCGACTCTCGCTCCTTCGACCGGTCATCGATCGGCCAGGGCCCTGGGCAACCGTTTACGCCGATATCTCGCACGGCACCGAGGACGTCGAAAAACAACAGGAGTTGCTGGCGAGCGCCACCACGGCCCAGCTCTTCGCGCTCGGCGCGGACGAGGCCACCTGCGGGGCCGTGCACGAGGCCCTGGTCGCGCCGCGCGACAGCGCACCGGGCGCGCACACCGGCCGGGTGCTCTTCGCCCACGACGGCGTGGTCGTGCTGGACACACCGCTTCCCGGCCCCCCGGCCACTCCCTTCGCCGCCTGGGGGCCGGTACCCCGGGTCACCCCCCTGCTGGCGGCGATCGGCGACGACCCCGTCTGCCTCGTGGTCCGCCTGGACCGCAACGGAGCGGACCTGGTCGTGCTCGGGGAGCGAGGCGCCGACGACACCGGCCGGGCCGGTGACACCGAACGTCCCCCGCCCCGCACCGCCCCGGCCGACTGGTCCGAACGGCATCTGCAGGCCACGGCGGGGCGCACCTGGGAGCAGAGCGCCGGGGAGATCGCCGACGCGGTGCGCGAGGCGTTCGACAGCAGCGGCGCCGAGGCCGTCGTGCTGATCGGCGGCGAGGCGCACGAGCGGCATCTGGTGCACGACAAGCTGCCCTCACGGCTGCGCGCCGTCACCTACGAGAGCGAGCACGGCGGGCGCGCGCCCGGGGCCGAGCGCGATCTGGTCGAGCGGGACATCGCCCAGATCCGGGCCGTCCGGGAGCGCGAGCACGTCGCGCAGGTGACGGACCGCTTCCGTACGGGCGCCGGGTCCGGCGGCCGGAGCGCTCCGCGGGCCGCGGCCGGCATCCCCGCCCTCGTCGAGGCGGCGCGGGCGCACCGGATCGAAACGCTGCTGGTCAGCCCGCACGGTGCGGATATCGCACGGCAGGTATGGGTGGGCGAGGGAGTGGATCAACTGGCCGTACGGGGCGCGGATGTGCAGGCCATGGGGGAGGAGCGCCCGGCGACCGCACGCGCGGACGACGCCCTGGTGCGGTGCGCGGTCGCCGGCGGAGCCGAGATCGTGGTCGTCCGCGACCTCGAACAGGCGCCGGAGGGCGGACTCGGCGCCATCCTGCGCCGGTCGGAGGGGCAATCGCCGGAGTGACCACCGCACCGCCGTCCCGGCCGCCCACGGCGGCCACCGAGCGGGTACCGCAACCGCACAAGGGGCCGGCCGCCGACCGGTGACATCCGGTCGGCGGGCGGCCCCTTGTGCTCGTACGGAGTGCCTCAGTCCTGGGCTTCGGCCGCCACCGGCTTCGGGATCAGGAAGGAGGTGGCGATGGCCGCGGCCAGGATGAGCACACCGGCGATCATGCCGGCGGTGTAGCCACCGGGCGACGACGGGTCCGCCGGGGCGGCGGCGGTCTTGACCGCGTAGAGGGCCGCGAAGCTCAGCCCCGCACCGAGGTTGAACGCGCCCGCGTTCAGACCGGGCAGGAAGCCCGGGTTGTCGCTGGGGGAGAGCACGATGCCGAGTCCGTTGAGGACGATGTTCGCCACACCCGCGTAGGCGATGCCCACCAGGACGGAGGTCACCAGCAGCAGGACCTGCGAGTGGCTGTGCATCGTCAGCAGCATCAGCACCACCGTCGCCACCGAGCCGACCAGCCCGAACCGCAGGACGCGGCGGTAACCGTAGGTGGCCGCGAGACGGCCGGCCAGCGGGCCCATGGCCAGTCCGGCCAGCGCGTACGGCGACAGCGTCCACCACGCGGACTGCTCGGCGCTCATCCCGAGACCGGCCTGGGCGTCCTGTGCGAAGGCGGGTATCAGCCCGTTCATCACGGCGAAGACGCCGGTCATGGTGAGCACGGTGGTCAGCAGGGTGGCCCAGGTGGCGCGCTGCTTGAGATGGTGCGTGGCGACCAGCGGGTGGCCGCTGCGGTTCTCGGTGCGCCAGAACAGGGCGAAGGCGGCCGCGGCCACGACGACCAGTACGGCGATCAGCGTCCAGTCGGCCGCGGCGAGCTTGCCCGCCTCGTTGAGCGCGGTCAGCAGCGAGCCGACGGAGACGACGAGCAGGGCGACACCGGGCCAGTCCATCCGGCGGGCGCCCGACCCCTGGGCCGCGGGGTTCCCGCCGTCGTCCAGGACGGGTGCCTTGGACTCCGGGGTGAGGGTGGCGACCAGGACGGCGGCGAGCGCCGCCACGACCGCCATCGCCCAGAAGACCGAACCGAAGCCGTGGTGGTCGGCGAGGTAGCCGCCGGCGAGCGAGTCGACACCGGCGATTCCGCCGTTGACCGCGGTGATCACGCCGAGCAGGGTGCCGTACCGCTTCGGCTCCGACACCTCGACCCGCAGCATGATCAGACACAGCGGGACGACCGGACCGCAGACGCCCTGGACGACGCGGCCCGCGAAGAGCATCGGCACGCTGGTCGCCAGCGCGGCGATCACACAGCCGACGACCATCAGGCCGAGCATGCCGGCCAGCACCCGGCGGCGGCCGATGACATCGCCCAGCCTCGGCAGGAACAGTGAGAACAGCGCCGCCGAGGTGAAGAACGCGGTCTGGGTGAGGCCGATCTCGGCGGAGCTGGCGCCGAGGGTGTCCTCGATGTTCTTCAGCGCGGGGCTGAGCATGCTGGCGTTGAGCTGGAAGGCGAAGCACGCCGCGAGCAGGGCGGTGAGCAGGACGCCGGTGCGGACGCCGGATCCGGTGCCGCCCGCCGGTGCGGGCGGGCGCTGAGTGGTGGAGACGCTCATGCCGTGACGTCGCCGATCCGCTCCAGCGCGTCCACGACGAGGTTCCAGAACCGCTCGTGGTCGAGCTTGACCGCGACCTGAGTGGTGCAGTCGGCCGGCGCGGGCGCACGGAAGTCCGCCACGGTCATGCCGAGGGTCAGCGCGCCCCGCAGTTCGATGTCCACCGGAGCCCTGCGTACCGTCATGACGTCCGGGTCGATGACGTACGCCACCGCGCACGGGTCGTGCACCGGCGGGTGGTCGAAGCCCTGGTTCTCCCGGTAGGCCTCCCGGAAGAACTCCAGCAGCTCCAGTACGAAGGTGGCCGGCTTGGTGCCGACCGCGGCGATCTTCTCCTCGACCTCGGGAGTGGCCAGCGCCTGGTGCGTGAGGTCCAGGCCGACCATCGTGACCAGCCACTTCTCGTTGAAGACGATATGGGCGGCCTCGGGGTCGATCTTGATGTTGAACTCGGCGACCGCGCTCCAGTTGCCCTCGTGGTAGCCGCCGCCCATCAGCACGACCTCGCGCACCCGCTCCGCGATCCGCGGTTCCTTGCGCACGGCCATGGCGATGTTGGTCAGGCCCGCGGTCGGGACGAGGGTGATCTCACCGGGCTCGTGGGACATCACCGTGTCGATGATCAGGTCCACCGCGTGCCGGCGGTCCAGCTCTATGGCGGGTTCGGGCAGCTCCGGGCCGTCGAGCCCGGTCTCGCCGTGGATGTCCGGTGCGGTCTCGATGTCCCGTACCAGCGGACGGGGGCAGCCGGCCGCGAAGGGGACGCCCGTGATCCCGGCTATCCGCGCCACGGACAGGGCGTTGCGGGTCACCTTCTCCAGCGTCTGGTTCCCGACCACGGTCGTCACGGCGACCAGCTCGACGTCGGGGTTCCCATGCGCCAGGAGCATGGCGATCGCGTCGTCATGCCCCGGGTCGCAGTCGAGGATGATCTTTCTGGCCAACGGAAGAGCCCCTTTGCTCTGCGGAACGGTGGTGCGGGGGGTGCCGGGTGAAGTCTCTGGGAGCGCCGCAGGGGGCTGCTGCCGCTGGAAAACGTTCTCCGAGAATTTGGCTCATTCCGCCACCTGATGTCAACGGAATGTGAGCCATCCGACCGGTTTCGCGGGCATTGATCCGCCCTGATGGCACGGTGTGTGAGCGGTGATAACGTTTGCCGCCCCCATCCGGTACGGTGGCCGCCCTCATGCCGGTACGGCTCGACTCGAAGGGCACCCCACCGTGGCCGAAGTCACCTTGAAGGACGTCGCGCTGGCGTCGGGCTGCTCCATCGCCACGGTCTCCCGCGTGCTGGCCGGCACCCGCCCGGTCGGCGCCGAGACCGCCCGCACCGTGCGCGAGGCGGCCGAGCGCCTGGGCTACCGCCCCAACCACGTGGCCAGGGCCCTGCGCAGCCGCTCCACCGGGACCGTCGGACTCGTCCTGCCGCAGATCACCAACCCCTTCTTCCCCACCCTCGTCCGGGAGCTGGAGCACGCCCTGCACGCCGAGGGGCGGGCGGTGCTCCTCGCCGACTGCGACGACGACCCGGAGACCGAGGCGGCCCGGATCGCCGCCCTGCTGAGCCGGCGGGTCGACGCCCTGCTGCTGATACCGGTCGACGAGCGGCGCAGCCGGGAGGCGGTGGCCGCCGCGGCCGCCCAGGTTCCGCTGGTGCTGTTGGACCGCGGCTGCGGCCCCGGCGTCGCCGACTCCGTCGCCGTCGACAACGCGGCCGGTATGGCCCTCGTGCTGGAGCATCTGGCCGCCACCGGCCGCCGCCGCCCGTGCTTCATCGGTGCGGCCGGAACCGCGTCGACGGCCGTCGAGCGCCGTGCGGCCTACGAGGCGGGCGCCGCGGCCCTGGACCCGGAGGCGCCCGGGCGCAGCGCGCTCGGCGACTTCTCCGTGGAGTGGGGCCGGGCCGCCGTCGACCGCCTTTGGCCCTCCCGGCCGGACGCCGTGGTCTGCGCCAACGACCTCATCGCGGCCGGTGCGCTGCAGCGGCTGCGGCAGCTGGGCGCGGACGTACCGGGCGAGGTCGCCGTCACCGGCTTCGACGACATCCCGCTCGCCGGCCTCGCGGACCCCGCGCTGACCACCGTCCGTCAGCCGGTCGGCGAACTGGCGGCCGAGGCCGCCCGGTTGCTGGCCCGTCGGCCGGCCGGGGGAGATCCGGGCCCGCGGCGTACGGTCCGGCTCGCACCCCAACTCGTCGTCCGTGCCTCCAGTGTGCCGGACCCGCGACCCCTTGACCGTACGCGGTCAGCGAGTAAAGTCTAGACCAATCACCTCACCCTCGCGCTCTTCACCCCCCTCGCGAAAGGGTTGACATGGACAGGAAGAGAAGGCTGGCTTTAGCCATCGGTGCGGGAATCGCCCCGCTGCTCGTCGTCACCTTGCCGGTGAGCCCGGCCAGCGCGCACGGATATGTCTCCTCGCCCCCCAGTCGGCAGGCGCAGTGTGCCGCCGGCACCATCGAATGCGGGCCGATCAAATGGGAGCCGCAGAGTGTCGAAGGCCCCAAGGGGCTGACCAGTTGCAGCGGCGGCAACAGCCAGTTCGCCGATCTCGACGATGACTCCAAGGGCTGGCAGGTCACCCCGATCGGCAGCTCCCAGACCTTCAGCTGGAAATTGACGGCGCGTCACTCCACCAGCACCTGGCAGTACTTCGTCGGCGGACAGAAAGTCGCGGAGTTCAACGACGGCGGTGCCCAGCCGCCCGAGACCGTCACCCACACCGTCGACTTCGGCGGCATCACCGGTAAGCAGAAGATCCTCGCGGTCTGGAACATCGCCGACACCGCGAACGCCTTCTACGCCTGTATCGACGTCAATATCGGCGGCTGAAGGGAGCCCCTCCCCCCTCGGGCGCATCCCTTGACTTCCCCCGGCGTCCCCACCACCTCGTCGTCCTGAGCCGGTCCGTGCGGTGAGCGGCAGTCAGCAGGGCGACGAGGGCGGCGGGTACACCCGTTACGATCGGCTCATTCATGGCCGATGTGGGTGGCCGCTGCCGGGAGGAAGAGATGGGCCTGTTCCGCCGAGGACCGAAGCGGGATTCCCGTGAACTCGCACGCGACGGGGAGTTCGGCTTCTTCTCCGAGCGGGAGGGCGGCGTCTTCAGATCACAGGTCCGCCAGGCGTTCGCGGAACAGGGCCTCGAAGTGACCGTGTACGCGGGCCTGGTCACCGACTCCGCGGGCCGCCAGTTCGGCCTCGGCAACCTCGCCGCGGTCTGCCATCGCGACCGGCGCGGCGAGCGCAGCTGGCCCGCGCTGATCCGGGATCACGTCGGAAAGGTGCTGCGGACGATGGACGGCCCGCAGCCGCTGGAGATCCTCAGCGGGGACGAGATCCGGGCCTGCCTCTACCCCCGGGTCGTCGCCCAGGAGACGCTGCCGGCCTCGGACTCCTTCCGCTACGGCCGGGAGCCGGCGCCGGGGCTGCGCGAGGTGCTCGCCCTCGACCTGCCCGAGGCGGTGCAGATGCTGAGCGAGGACTCGCTGACCGACCTCGGGGACGTGGCCGAGCTGCGCATCCGGGCGATGAACAATCTGCGGGCGCTGCCCGTCGAGGGGCATGAGACGGTGCGCCGCGGCGACGGCTCGGCGTTCGAGGTGCTGCTCGGGGACTCCTTCTTCACCGCGAGCCGGGTCCTGGTGCTCGACGAGCTGGTGCAGCGGATCATGGGCACCGGGCTCACCGCGGACGGTGCGCTGGTCGCCATGCCCTTCCGGCACCAGCTGGCGTTCCACCGCATCCACGACGCCCAGGTCATCCCGGCGTTGCAGGCCATGGCGCAGTTCGCGGCGGCCGGCCACGAGGACGCGGCGGGCGCCATCAGCCCCAAGGTGTTCTGGTGGCGCCGGGGCGTGATGACCCCGCTGAGCGAGCCGGACGGCGAGGGGCTGCGGATCGTGGTGAGCGGGGACTTCCAGGAGCTGCTGGACCGGTTGGTCCAGGACGAGGCCTGACCGCCGGACGGGGCCCCGACTGCCTACCGGGCCGCGGCCACCGGTCGGGAAACGCCCCCGTGCACATCCCGTACAAGATTTTCTTGCCGAATCTCCACCGCGGGGGAACCGATGCCGTCCGATGCCCGTTTGTCTAAGTGAGGCCCCACGCTCTCCCCCGTGCGTGGGGCCTCACCACTGCCCGCGGCCGCCGCCAGGGCGTGTCTCCCCGAGCCGGGCCCGCTCCTCGTCGCTGAGGAGCCGCGAGCGGATCAGAAAGCGCACCCCTTCGGGTGCCTCCAGGGAGAAGCCGCTGCCCCGCCCCGGTACGACGTCCACGGTCAGATGCGTGTGCCGCCAGCGCTCGAACTGGTCCGCCGACATCCAGAACCCCACCGGCTCCGGCACCCCCGCCACGCTCAGCCGGGCCAGCAGCACATCCGACGATCCCGTACGGAACTCCCCGGCGGGGTAGCACATCGGCGCGCTGCCGTCGCAGCAGCCACCGGACTGGTGGAACATCAGCGGTCCGTGCTGATCGCGCAGCAGCCGCAGCAGTTCGCTCGCCGCCGCGCTGAGCGCGATGCGCGAGGCTCCCTCGGCCACCCCGGTCGTGGGGACGGCCGCCTCCCACCCGTCGCCGCCGCCCATCAGAACCGGCCCGGCGTCGTGCCGAAGCAGCTGACCTGCGGGTTCCTCGTCTCACAGCGGTACATGTGCCTCTCCTGTCCTGACCGGCCGGATCATGACCAACGGGCCGCCGATGCGCCCCGCCCAGTTAACCGCCGGCAAGGTTGCGAGGTGGTTGCACACCACCGCGCGCCGGGGCCGGGCGAGCGGGTGAGCCGTGTCTCACCCGCGTGGCGCCCCTTGTCTATGCAACTCGTTGCATAGAAGGATCGGGGTATGGCGCTCGAACACGCGATCCTCGTCTCCCTGCTGGAGAAGCCGGGCTCGGGCTATGAGCTGTCCCGGCGGTTCGAGCGCTCCATCGGCTACTTCTGGACCGCCACCCACCAGCAGATCTACCGCGTCCTGAAGCGGATGGAGAGCGACGGCTGGATCGATGTCCGCGAGGTGCCGCAGCAGGGCCGGCCGGACAAGAAGGAGTACTCCGTCGCGGCCCTGGGCCGGGCCGCCCTCTCCCAGTGGCTGCACGAGCCGATCGAGCCCGAGAGCGTCCGGCACGAGCTCGCGGTGAAGATCCGCGGCGCGGCCTTCGACGACCCGGCCGCGCTGATCCGCGAGGTCGAACGGCACCACCAGGCGCACACCGACCGCCTCGCGCACTATCTCGCGGGGGAGCGGCGCGACTTCACCGGCCCCGAGGCTCCCGACCCGCTGGACGCCGGGCAGGAGCTCCAGCACGTCGTGCTGCGCGGCGGTATCGCGTACGAGCGGATGACCCTCGCCTGGCTCGACGACGTCCTCGCCACCCTCCGCCGGCTCGGCTCCGCACGCTGAACCGGCGCCCCGTCCCCGACCCACCCGACTTCCCAGCCTCCGTTTCCCAGCCCCAACTCCCGAGCCGGAAAGGCGAACACCCATGGCCGACCCGCTGCTGTTCAACCCGCGCACCTACGACCCGGCGCACTTCGACCCCGAGACCCGCCGGCTGCTGCGCGCCACTGTCGACTGGTTCGAGGAGCGCGGCAAGCGCCAGCTGATCGAGGACTACCGCTCCCGCGCCTGGCTGGCGGACTTCCTGGCGTTCTCCGCCAAGGAAGGGCTGTTCGCGACGTTCCTCACGCCCGCCTCCGCCGCCGGCGGGCAGCAGGACAAGCGCTGGGACACCGCCCGGATCGCCGTCCTCAACGAGATCTTCGGCTTCTACGGGCTCGACTACTGGTACGCCTGGCAGGTCACCATCCTCGGTCTCGGCCCGGTCTGGCAGAGCGACAACGCCGCGGCCCGCGGTCGCGCGGCCGAACTCCTCGACCAGGGCGAGGTGTTCGCCTTCGGCCTGTCCGAGAAGTCCCACGGCGCCGACATCTACTCCACCGACATGCTGCTGGAGCCGGACAGTGACGGTGCCGGCGGCTTCCTGGCCAGCGGCTCCAAGTACTACATCGGCAACGGCAACGCCGCCGGGCTCGTCTCCGTCTTCGGCCGCCGCACCGACGTCGAGGGCCCGGACGGCTATGTCTTCTTCGCCGCCGACAGCCGCCACGAGGCGTACCACCTGGTGAAGAACGTCGTCGACTCCTCGAAGTACGTCAGCGAGTTCCGCCTGGAGCGCTACCCGGTCAGGCCGGACGACATCCTGCACACCGGCCGCGCGGCCTTCGACGCCGCCCTCAACACCGTCAACGTCGGCAAGTTCAACCTCTGCACCGCCTCCATCGGCATCTGCGAGCACGCGATGTACGAGGCCGTCACCCACGCGCAGAACCGCATCCTCTACGGCCGTCCGGTCACCGCCTTCCCGCACGTGCGCCGCGAGCTGACCGACGCCTACGTCCGCCTCATCGGGATGAAGCTGTTCAGCGACCGGGCCGTCGACTACTTCCGCTCCGCCGGCCCCGACGACCGCCGCTACCTCCTCTTCAACCCGATGACGAAGATGAAGGTGACCACCGAGGGCGAGAAGGTCATCGACCTGATGTGGGACGTGATCGCCGCCAAGGGCTTCGAGAAGGACACCTACTTCGCCCAGGCCGCCACCGAGATCCGGGGGCTGCCGAAGCTGGAGGGCACGGTCCACGTCAACCTGGCGCTGATCTTGAAGTTCATGGGCAACCACCTGCTGGCCCCGACCGAGTACCCGCCCGTCGAGACCCGCCTGGACGCGGCCGACGACGCGTTCCTCTTCCAGCAGGGACCCGCCCGCGGGCTGGGCGCCATCCGCTTCCACGACTGGCGCGCCGCCTACGACGCCTACGTCGAGCTGCCCAATGTCGCCCGCTTGCGGGAACAGGCCGACGCGCTGTGCGAGTTCGTCACCACCGCGGCCCCCGACGAGGAGCAGAGCCGTGACCTCGATCTGCTGCTCGCCGTCGGCCAGCTGTTCGCGCTGGTCGTGCACGGTCAGCTGATCCTGGAGCAGGCCCGCCTGACCGGCCTTGAGCAGGACGTGCTCGACGAGCTGTTCGCCGTCCTCGTACGCGACTTCTCCGCGCACGCCGTCGAGCTGCACGGCAAGGGCTCCGCCACCGCCGAACAGCAGCGCTGGGCGCTGGGCGCGGTCCGTCGCCCGGTCGTCGACGACGCCCGCTCGCAGCGCGTCTGGGAGCGCGTCGAGGCGCTGGCCGGGGCGTACGAGATGGCGCCGTAGCCGCCACTGGGCAGCGGCACGGAACGGGGGGCCGGATCGGCCGAGCACATCGGCGATCCGGCCCCCCGGAACCGATCGGAACGGACCTGGCCACAGACCCCGAACCGATCAGAACAGACCCTGCGTCAGCGCGACCGAGTCCGGAACGGCCACCTCCTCCGGCGCGCTCAGGGGCATGATGCCCAGGATCTGCTGGGTGACGTAGTGGGCCGACATCATGGCGCCCTCCTGCCATCCGGGCAGCGGCGAGATCTGGTCGCCGGTGACGAAGAACGCGTCGGTGCCCTCGGGCTGCAGCAGCTGCCGGTACGCCTTCTTGTGCGTCGCCTCGCGCGGCTTCCAGGCCGCCCAGCCGCCCAGCTGGTAGGGCACTTTGTGCCAGGCGATGGAGACGCCCTGTTCGTCGGGGACGAGCTTCTTGTCCGCGAACTCCGGATGCAGCTCGACGGCGCCCTTGCGGGCCAGCTCCAGACGCTTGTCCGGTGCGCGCTTGCCGAGGGTTTCGGCGGCGCTCCCGAAGTTGTAGGCGCCGGTCAGGGTGCCCTTGTCCGAGAAGTAGTCGTTGGACGGGTACCACATCTGGGTGATGTTGTGGCCGGTCCAGCTGATGCCGCCGTAGATCCCCTCGGTGTCGTCGCAGCTGTCGAGGTCGCCCTCCCAGAAGCGGCGGTTCGCCTGCCAGCCGACCTTGCAGGTCTTCTCGAACTCCACGACCTTGATCGCCTTCAGGAAGGGATCCGAGAAGCGGGTCAGCTTGAGCTTGCGGAGCACCGGGATCGGGATGTTGCTGACGCAGTAGCGGGCGCTGTCGTGGAACTCGTCCTCGCCCTTGCGGTAGGTGAGGGCGACCCCCAGGCCGCGCGGGTCGATCTCGATCTCACGGACCTCGGCGCCGAGCACGATCTTCGCGCCGGCCCGTTTGGCCTCCCGCGCCAGCGCCTTGACGATGTGGTCCATGCCGCCGACCGGCTGGAACATCGTGGCCTGCCACAGATAGTCGACGGGCTGGTAGAAACGCGCCTTCCAGAAGCCCGAGTGCACCAGGTCCTCGAACGACAGCGGAGGGGCCGGTTCGGGCCACTCCTCGATGCCGGGCCCGTCCAGATAGCCGGAGCGGGTGGAGCCGCGGTACTTGCCGTTCGTGTCCAGCGCGCCGAACACCCGCAGCAGATCCCGCAGTTCACCGGTGAAGGCGTCCATGCTCGTCAGCGTCTCGGAGAGCTTCGCCGCGAGATGGCCACGGGTGTCGTTGGCCACCCGCCGGTTGGGCCAGGTCACCTCGGCGCCCGGCGGACGGACGCGGTTCGCCGTGGTCTCCATGACGTACGGCTCCAGCTCCACACCGAAGTCCCGGCAGTACTTGAGCACCCGGCGGTGGTGGTACGGGATCCGGCCGGGCCCGAGGTTGAGGTACAGGCCCTCGTCGAACGCGCAGGTGTGCGTGTGAGTGACCTTCCCCTTCTCGTCGAGCTCATAGAGCTCGTCGCCCCGGCGCGCGGTGCGGTTGCGCCCGCCGACGCGTTCCTGCGCCTCCAGGACGGTGACCCGGTAGCCGAGCATGCTCAGTTCGTAGGCGGCGGTCAGGCCCGCGACGCCGGCGC
Source organism: Streptomyces sirii (assembly GCF_045690365.1). Classification (NCBI taxonomy): domain Bacteria; kingdom Bacillati; phylum Actinomycetota; class Actinomycetes; order Kitasatosporales; family Streptomycetaceae; genus Streptomyces; species Streptomyces sirii. Next base: position 8,010,067 of record NZ_CP147982.1, read on the forward strand.
CCAGGATCAGCACCTTCTCGCCCTCGCCGGGGCGGCCGTCGGGCCGTACGGTCCCCGTCCAGCCGGTGGTCTCCGGTCCGGACAGACCGCTCATGGCGTGCCGGAGCGCCTTCGCGGAGTCGTCGACGGTGGCGTCCGCCGCGCCGCTTCGCTGCTTCTTCGAGCCGGTCATGCCGCGCTCCCTTCCGACGGTGCGCCGCCGGGCGGCGGACAGTTCTCGGCGATCTTGTATTTGAGCGCCTCGGGGTAGTCCCGGCGCTCGAACTGCACCCGTACGACGATCGGGCCCTGGTTGATCGGGTCGGTGGGCTCGCCGATCTGCTTCAGCAGGGCTTCGAGCTGGTCGTGCGTACGGACGGCGAAGCCGTGCATGGGGTGCTTGGCGGAGCCGAAGACGTCCGCGAGATTCTCGTACCGCCACGGGTGCAGTTCGTTGTAGAAGTCGGCGCCGTCGGACGGCGGGGTCGACGTCCCCTCCTTGTAGAAGCAGGGGTGGACGAGCATCTGCTCGATGCCGTAGAAGCCCTCGTTGTCCAGGACGAACACCACCGGGCGCAGACCGTGCCGCACCTGGGTGGACATCTCCTGGCAGGTCTCCTGGAACGAGCCGTCGCCGACGAAGACCAGCGGCCGCTTCCCCGCGTGCTGCCGGCCGAGCGCCACCCCGGTGGCCGCGCCGACCGAGTAGCCGATGGACAGCCAGCTGTTCTGCGCCACGTACGAGGCGCGCTCGGCCATCCGCAGATTCATCGAGCCGATCAGCGCGAACGCCGCGTCGGACACCACGGTGAACGGATTGCCGCGCTCGCCCGGAGGCTCGCCGGTCTGCGACTCCAGGAAGGCGTTGACATGCCGGAAGAAGCTGTCGTACGTCACGCTCTCCGGATACACCCCGCCGATCTGGGCGTCCAGGAAGGCGGCGGTGCTCGCGGGGACGTCGAGACCGTCCTTGCGTGCGAGGGCGAAGTGGTCCGCCTCGAACGCGCCGGCGCCGAAGTCGAGGACCAGTCGCCGGCGCAGCGCGGGAATGAACTCGGCGAGCTGCACATCGGGGAAGTACGACGAGCCGACATGCACGCCCTCGTGGGCGGCGACCGCCCAGTCGTCGCCGATCGACCGCACGCCGCCGAGGTTCTTCGAGGTCGCCCAGGTGCCCAGCCCGATCCGGCAGCCCGCGTTGTTGAACACCTCGGCCACGTCCGGATTGCTGGCCTTGCCGTTGTAGACGCCGGAGTAGCCCGGGGTGTACTCCGAGACCACGGACTTGGCGCCGACGGTGGTGCAGAACGGGATGCGGGTCTCGCGCACCAGCTTCTCGAACTCGTCGGACAACCGGAAGCGGTCGATCTCCTCGCCGGCCCACAGGATCGGGGGCTTCTCCTGGCTCCGGATCAGGTCCACGCAGGCCGTTACCGCCCGGTCGAGCATCTTCGCGTTCTGCGCGGTGACCGGCCGCTGCTGCCGCGTCAGACGGCCGCGCGGCGCGGCGCACCGCGCCTCCCAGACGTCCTCCATGACCTCCAGGTAGACCGGTCTGCGGTGCGAGAGGCAGGCGGTGATCGCGCTGTCGATCTGGGTGGGGGCCAGGCCCGGATTGGAGATGGCCTGGGCGTCCACCGTCACCTGGCGGTAGACGTCCAGGTTGCTCTCTGGGCGCTGGGACATATGCGAGGTGAGCAGGCCGATCGCCCGCTGGTTCAGCCACTGCTCGTAGGTGGGCGCGGCGTTGATCGCGATCAGCGGCACATACTCGGCGAAGCCGCCGCCGATCGCGTTGAGCAGGTTGAACGCGCCCACGCTGTAGGTGACCGCCACCGCGCCGATGCCCTGCTCGCCGAGCGCGATCTCCGCGTCGGCGACCTTCACCCGTGCATAGGCGTCCGCGGCCTGCCCCGCGCCGCCCTCGGTGGGGGTGCCCACCCAGCGCACCTTGGTCTTGGCGTGCAGGGTCGACAGGAAGGGGCCCAGGTGGTTGCCCGGGACGCCGAACAGATGGGTGATACCGAGCTGTTCCAGCCTGATGGCGAGGTACTCGGCCACCGTGCAGGTCGTGGTCGTGGTCGTGGTCATGACGTCAGCACCTCCTCGCGCGAACGGTCCGGTGCCGCGGCGCCGGACCGGCGCTCCTCGCGGGGCGCCGCGGCCAGCCCGGCGACGACCTCCTCGGCCGCGTTGGCCTCGTTGACGGCGAGGGCCGCGCGCACCGCCGACTCCACCGCACCCTCGATCCAGGCGTGCTTGAGCGAGACATGCTCACCGGCGAAGTGCACCGGCCCCTCGGCCCGTACCGCGTCGAGGTGGAAGCTGGTCATCTGATGCGGGGTGTAGACCGCGGCCTCACCGCAGGCGTACGGGTCGCGCAGCCAGCTCTGGGTCTGGCCGGCGCCGGTGAAGAAGACCTCGATCCGGCGGCCGTGCACGGTCTGGAGGTTCTCCAGGGCGTAGCCGTAGCGCTCGTGGTCCTCGAAGGAGTCCCAGCGGGCGGCGTCGTCCGACCAGGAGTAGCCGGCCAGCACCACGCCTCCGGGGCTCCCGGGGACGGGGTGGGAGGGGTAGTACATGAAGCGGTTGGGGTTGTCGGTGGTGGAACCGCCGCCGTAGGCGTGGGTGGCCGGCCGTACCCCGCCGCGCAGCGAGGAGTTCTGGTGGTACTCCACCTGCTTGCGGCTGATCCGCTTCTCGTCGACGCTCGGATGCGCACCGAGCAGCCCGGTCGGCAGATCGCGCAGGCTCTTGGGTACCGCCAGCGCGGCCTCGGCATCGTCCTCGCCCCACTGCTGGTAGTACTCGTACAGACCGGGCGCGATGGCGTCCAGCTCCCGCTTCCAGTCCGCCTCGGTGAACTCCCACCAGCGGCGCGAGAACTCCAGCAGCACCTTGGTGGCCTGGTCGTAGTGCGTCTCGATCACGGCGCGGCGCTTCTTGTACGAGAACGGCGGCGAGACGGCGGTGAACCGCAGGCTGGAGAAGGGGATGGTGACGATCGCCAGGTCACCGGTCCAGGTCTGCACCTCTCCGTACGGGTCGCCCTCGGGCACGGTCTGGATGGCGACGGCGGGGCCACCCGGCCCGGTGAGCCCGCCCTGGTGGCCGTCCCGGCCCGCGTCGTAGTACTCCAGCCGGACCATCCGCTGGCCCATCACGATCTCGTCCCGCAGGTTCTTGGCGAGCGCCTCCGGAAGCTTCCGGCTGCCGCCCTCGATCTCCCAGTACGTGGCGGTCGGGTCGATGTCGCTGCGGCCCAGGAAGCTGTGGAAGAACGCCAGGTGCAGCCGCGACGTCATGTTCTCGATCGTCCCGATCGCCTCGATGGCCTCGTCGCTGAACCCGGCGTACTCGCGCAGGAAGCGGCCCATCGAATAGCCGTCGAAGTCGCGGACGACCGCGGCCCAGCCGTCCAGCCACTCCTTGAAGGGTTTGTTGACCCGCGTGCCGTCGTTCTGCCGTACGGAGTAGTAGTCGCGCACCGGCTCCAGGGCCTGGTTGACCATGTCGCCGACGGTCATCCGTGCTTCGCAGCCGGTGAGGTGGAAGCCCTCGTTGATCTGGGACGGGTCCTGGACGTACTGGGCGCGCCGGGCCTGGGAGCGGTTGGTGCGGATCCAGGTGTGGTTGCGCTTGACCGGCTCCTTGAACTCGGGACTGGGCGCGCCGTTCGTCCAGACCTTGCCGTCCTTGAACGACTTGTAGACCACCGGTGGCACGGGCGCGGTCTGGTTGCCCGTCGACGGATCGATGTCGACGTTGAAGAACAGCCGCCGCTTCAGGCCGAGCTTGTCGATCAGCGCCAGGGTCAGCGGGTGGAAGCTGGGCAGCCGCATCGCCCCGGCCTCCGCGTACTGTGCGGGGTCGGTGAAGGGCGACGGCTGGCCCTTCTTGGTGTGGAAGGTCTTGATCCGGCCGCCGACCCGGTTGGCGTTGGCCTCCAGGATCGTCACATCGTGCCCGGCACGGGTCAGCAGATCGCCGGCGACCAGGCCGGCGATGCCGGCGCCGACGATCAGGATGCGTTTGGGGGCGACCGGGCGTTCCAGCCCCTTGTCGATCAGGACGTCGAGGTAGCGCAGCTTGAGGTCCTCGTTGGCCGGATCGGGACCGACCAGCAGCAGTTCGCGGGCCAGCTGCTGGTGGGTCTTGTCGTTGGCGCGCTCGACGCCGGTGCGCTCATCGCGGATGTCATGGCGGTTCTTGGGCATGGCGGCTCAGGCCTTCTCGTGCAGGGACTGGTTCGCGGCGAGCCGCCGCAAAGTCGAAATGGAGGGGGTGAAGGCGTATACGGCGCCGGTGGTCTGTACGAAGCGGTCCATCGACACGGTGCCTTCCTGGCCGTCGGCCAGCACGATATGGGCGTCCGGGCTGCCGGAAGCGCCCTGCTTGAGGGTGCCGGTCACCTTGTCGATGCCGTTGGGCGCGCCCTCCGTGCCGGGAACGAAACCGGGGTTGTTCGACCAGGCGCGCTGGACGAACTCGAACTGTCGCTCCAGCGAGGTGCCGTAGCACACGAACATCAGACCGCGGTCCGCCGTGTCATGGCCTCCCGTGTACGCGGGACCGTAGGGAATACCGCGGCGCATGATGCGGTGCCGCTGGGTGGTCTCGAAGTGCCGGGGATGGGTTCTGCGGATATGCGCGGCGCACGGGGTCTGTCTCCCCGCACCGTCGTTCTCATAGGTGAAATCGTTGCCGCCCGGACCGACCCCGGTCACCGGGTTCTGGCCCTGCGCGAGGGGCGTACCGTCCTTCTTGCGGCCGACCAGGCACGCGCCCAGCAGATCGGGCGAGACGGCGTGCGGCTGGAACTTGCCCGCCTCGCGCACCACGGCCTCGTTCCAGCCGGCGACGTCCTGCCGCAGCCGGCGCACCACCTGGAGGGAACCGTTGTCCATCCACGAAGGCGCCTCGGGCGGCGTTCCGCTCTCGCTCTTGTGCCCGAAGACGAACTCGCCGGGTTCGACCAAGGTGGCACCCGGACGGTTCTCCCGGAATCCGGGATTGTCCCGGTCCTCGCGATGGAATTCCTTGACGCCCGGCTGGGAGATGCCGTCCTTGTAGCCGAAGTGCTCATGGCCGCGCAGATCGCCGGCCAGGGTGCGGCCGTCGTCCTGATGGACCAGCGTCACACCGTGCGCCGCATCCGCGGCGGCGATATTGCCGAGCTTGTCGTTCAGCGCGGATTCGGTGTCCGCGGCCACGATCAGTACGGCGTGCACAGCGGCGCCGTCCGCGCCGAACTGCCAGTTCTCGGGGGCGCTCGTACCGTGGTCGCCGAGGTCCGCCGCCCGCGCGGCCGCGCCCTTCATGAAGGACCCGAAGGGCGCCAGGTCCTGCTTCACCCTTTCGGGCTCGCGGACGACCTGGAGCAGGCCCGGGAAGGTTAACGACACCCCGACCCAGGTGGCGGTGAGGGACGGGTCCTGGCCCCAGGCCCGGCGGGAGAGGGAGAACTCCTCATTGAAATCCTCGACCGCGGCGGTCACCGCGACCGTGTTCAGCATGACGGACAGCCAGCCGCGGCCGCCCGCGCCGTCGTCGTCCGGGAAGCGCATATAGCGGAAAGCCGTGTAGTCCTTGTTGAACGCCGCCAGGATGTTTCCCTGGATTTCCCTGGACCGGCGCAAGGGTGGTTCCGGAAGCTGCTCGATATCAGGCGCGGCCGTAGGGCGCGCTGAAATAGTGGTCACTGCTCTCCTCTGGAAATTCGGGTGCCCAGGGCGCATAGGAGGGGATTCGCGCGCACACGTATCCGGCTCCCGGCACCCCCGACGGCGAAATGGATGCGGAAGAAGCACAAGGGCACACCAAAGCCAGCCGGTGCACGGCCTGTGACGCCAGCCCAGCACCGGATCGGCCACCCCGCAGAGGCACCGGCGCCAACCGGAGCACAGGACCACTCGTCCCGGTGACCGGCCGCGACCGGACGTGCGACGGGCGCGGTGACGGGGGCCCGGCCCCGACCCGTGTGCACTGGCCGACGCCGCCACCGGCCACGCGCTCGGCAGGCTGGACCGGGTGAAGAAGTGAACGCCGGCGGCGCTACAGCGCCCCTCGCCGTGGCAGGCCTCCTGCCCGCGTGGACCACACCCGGCGCCACCAGGTCCAGCGGTCCATCCCGGCATTCATCGAGACATGTCCGGAGTGCCGGCGCCGTCGGCAGAGAATCTCCACGGAAGCGTCACAACCTCTACCTGCGGTCTTCTGTGGGTGCCGTTAGCGTTGCTGGCCGCTCGACCCCACGTGCGAACGTGAAAACAGATCGCCGGCGTCCCTGGCGACGCAGCACAGAAAGCTCGCAGATGGACTACTGCTCGTCCTGCCGCCGAAACCTCAATGGGGCTCTCGTATGCCCGGGATGCGGTGATTACGCCCCGGACATAGCCCCGAACGCCCACCGCGACGGCTCGGTGGCCGCCACCGCGACGACGTGGGAAGCCTGGGAGGCATGGCAGACCGAGGTGGCCGCGGTTCCCGGACCTGACGCCGGTGCTCTCCACTCCGGTGCCGCGCCGGCGGACGGTGGCGGGTACGAGGAGGCCGCGCGAGCGGATGCCTCGGGTGCCGGCCCGGAGAGCGGCCCGGCGGCCGCCGCCACCGGCCAGGGGCGGGCGGCCCGGCGCCGGCAGCTCGCACGCTGGAAGAAGCACAAGCGCCGCGCCGTGGCGGCGACGGCGTTCGCCCTTGCCGGCGGTGCCCTGACCGTGGCTCTGCTGCCGGACAAGGCGTCCAACGGCCAGACGCACGCGTCCGCGGCGTCGGACCCGGAGGGTGCGGCCAAGTCCCACCCCCTGGCCACCGATGGGGCGGAGCAGCCGGACGACCGGGCTTCACGGCATCCCGGCGCGCGTCCGCCCATGACCTCCAGCGGGCACAAGGACACCACCGCCGCCACGCCTCCACCCACCGCGACGCACCGGCACCCCGACGCCGGATACACCGCCCGGCCCTCCGCGCCCGCGAGCGCGGCGTCGCACAGCGCGCCCGCGCCGGCCGCGAGCACCCACGCCGGGAACGGTGGCAGCGGCGGCAACGGTGGTTCCGCGCCGGCGCCGGCGGCCGCGCCCGGATCCGGCACGCAGTCCGACGCCGGCTCCTCGTCCACGAACGAGGAGCCGGCGACCACGCCGACGGCCGAGCCGACCGCGCCGTCGGCCGACCCGGCGTCGCCGTCACATGTGTGCCTGCTGGGGGTCGTCTGCGTCGGCTGACGCCACTGGCCGCCCAGGCGGGTCATCGCCCGCAGTTCACGTCGCGCTCCGGGCGCTGCCCCGTGGAGAGGAACGCGGTGACCTTGCGGTCGCCGCAGGCGTTGCCGTTGCCGAGGTAGACGCCGTGGCCGCCGTGGTCGACGGTGACGAGGCGGGCCCGGTCGCCGAGGGCCCGCCGCATCTTCAGGGCGCCGAAGTACGGGGTGGAGGGGTCCCGGAGGTTCTGGATCATCAGGATGTTGGACGGGCCCTCGGCGGTTATCCGGGTGGGCTGCTCCGCGGGTGCGTCCTTCCAGAAGGCGCAGGGCGAGACGTTGGCCGGCATCCCGGCCGTGAGCGGATGCCGGACGCGGTCGGCGGCCACCGCGCGCCGGTACGCGGGGACCGAGCTCGGCCAGCGCACGTCGTTGCAGATGACCGCGACGGTGACCGCGGCGTCCTGGTCCCGCAGGGGCTGGGCTAGCGCGGCGGGCAGGACCGGCTTCTCGGCCGGGAGGCGGGCCGCCTGGACGAGCCGGGCCAGCGGGGCGAAGGAGTCGTCGTCGTAGAGGGCGTTCTGCAGCGCCTGCCGCAGGCGGTCGCCGGTCAGCGGGACACCCGCCGTCGTCGTCTCCTTCGGCGCACGGTCCAACTCCGCCGCCAGTGCGAGGAACAACGGCCGTATGTCCTTTGCCCGTTGGGCCAGCCGCAGACCTTCGTCCTCCCGGGCCGGAGCCGATGCCCAGGCCGCGAAGTCGGGGAAGCGGTCGTCGGCGCCCGCCGCCATGTTCACCAGCCAGCCTCGTTCGACGCGCGACGGATCGGGGTCGCCGCTGCTGTCCAGCACCCAACGGTCGGTGCGGTGGGGGTACTTCTGCGCATAGACGGCGCCCACATAGGTCCCGTACGAGGCGCCCCAGGCCGACAGCTTCTCCTCGCCCAGCGCCTGGCGGAAGCGGTCGATGTCGCGCACCTCGTTCGCCGTGGAGAAACTGCGCAGCGCGGCGCCCCCGTGGCGCGCACACGCCGCGGCGATCCGCCGCGACCGCGCGACGTTCTCCTCGATCCCGCCGTCCGGCCCCGGCCAGGACCGCAGGTGCACCAGATGCCGGTCGTCCGCGTCGAGCCCACAGCTCGCGGTCGTGCTGGCGCCCACCCCGCGCGGATCGAAGCTGACGAGGTCGTACCGGCCCGTCATCTCCTTCCGTAGCGCATCTCCCTTCCGCCGCAGCCACTGCACCCCGGAGCTGCCCGGTCCTCCGGGGATCATCAGCAGCGTCCCGCGCCTCGCCGCCGGCCGATCGCTGCGGATGCGGGACACGGCCAAGGTCAGCTGCGGTCCCTTCGGATCGCGGTAGTCGAGCGGCACCGGTAGCTCGGCACACTCCTGCCCGGCGGGCCCGCCGGGCTGTGCACAGGACCGCCAGGTGAGCCCGGGCGCGGCGGCAGTCTCGGCCTGCGCCTTCGGGGGAGCGACAGCGGTCAGCGTCATCGCGGCGGCGGTGGCGGAGAGCGTGAGGAGCAGCGGCAGCGGACGAAGGAAGTGAAGGGAGCGCCTGTGGGGATAAGTCGTCATGAGACAAGGGTTGTTGAGCCACCCTCCTTTGCCCATGCGGCAGGCCCGACGCCAGTGGTGGGGGTAGCCCCCGCCACCGACGGTGCGTGCTTCTCGCGCGTCGAAGAACGGCTCACCCGGTAGTGAGACGCCCGCTGTCAGGATTCGCGTGGAAGCCCGCAGTCCAGCCATGCGGCGACGTCCGTGATGACCGCCGCGTCGACGTGCTGCGGTGCCAGGTACGCGTCGGGCGTCGACGGTCCTGTCCCCGGGAAGAACAGATGGTCGTCGGCTTCGTAGACCTGGATGGTGACGTCCGGACGCCCGGCCAGTCCCTTGCGCCAGAGGGACAAGTCGTGCTCGACGGTGACCTGGTAGTCGCGGCCGCCCTGGAGGATCAGCAGCGGCTTGTCCAGGGTGGCGGCGGTGGCAACCGGGTCGTAGGAGCGCAGGTCCAGCCAGTACGAGGCGGGAAGCCCGAAGGGTAGCTCCTCTCGGGGCGTACCGGGTACCAGGGCGGTCTCGACGGTCGCGGCCTGACGGGTGATCTCCGCGAGGGCCGCCTCGGAGTGCGGGCCGGGGGCGAGGGCGGCGAGGTGACCTACGACCCGGACGGCCGCCCGGTGCATGGGCGCGGCGTCGCCCGCCAGAATCACGACACCCGAGACGGATGGCTCTCTCTCGGCGACCCGCGGGGCGACCTTGCCACCCATGCTGTGCCCGGCGACGAACACCCGGCCGGAATCGACGCACGGTTCCTCCTGGAGCAGACGCACGGCGGCGACGGCGTAGGGGACGTACTCGCGTGTCATCGTGAAGTCGTCCGCGGCAGCCACCTCCGCCGCGTGCGTGAAGGTCACCTTGTCGTGGCGCAGCACCGCCACGCCGCGGCTGGCCAGACCCCAGGCGAGGTCCTTGAGGGGCTTGTTGGGTCCGCTGGTCGCGTCCCGGTCGAAGGGACCTCCGCCGCTCAGTAGCACCACCCCGGGCCACGGGCCGTCGCCACACGGAACGGTGAGGGTGCCGGCCACGGCGAGAGCACCGGATCCGACCGTGACGTCGTGCTCCTCGAAGGCGTCCGGATCCGCGTAGGAGGGCGCCGCCCACGGTGCGCAGGCAGGGGGCGCAAGGCGTAGCCCGTTCAGCAGGCCGGCGGAGTCGACCGACATGACGGCGGTCAGCTGTCCCCGCTCGCAGACCAAGGGGACGCTGACGCGGATCAGGTTCGGCCGCAGGGGCTCGCTCGACGGTTCGCCGAGGTCCGTCACCGGACCGGTTCCCGCGGTCCCGGCGAGCCAGGCCGCCTGGAGTGCCTCGGCGGTCAGCGCGGCACGCAACGGCGGGGTGAACAGTGCGGCGATCTCCTTGAAACGGCCATCGCGTGCCCACTCGACCACCGACACGGCGGTCTTCTCTGCAGTCTGCATCCCCTCACCTTTCTTAGATTTGAGAAAGGTAGCATGTGTGAGAAAGTTGGCTCATGGACACCTTGGAACTCCTGGCGCACCCTGTCCGCCTCCGCCTGGTCCACGCACTGCGCGGCGGACGGGTCCTGACCACTGGGCAGCTGTGTGCCCTGATCCCGGACGTGTCCAAGGCGACGGTCTACCGGCACGTCGACCTGCTCGCCGCGGCTGGCGTCCTCGACGTCGCCGACGAACGGCGGGTGCGGGGCGCCGTCGAACGCCGCTACCGGCTAGGGCAGGAACACCCGGGCATCGACACGGAAACCGCGCGTGCGCTCACCCCGCAGCACCACGAGCGGGCATTCGCTGCCGCCATGGCCGCCCTCATCGCGGAGTTCGGCGCTTATCTGCAGCGCGAAGGCAGCGATCCCGTGGAAGATCTCGTCGGCTATCGGCAGCACGCGATCTGGCTCAGCAGGGACGAACTCGTTGCGCTGATCGGCGCGATGCAGGCCGCCATCGCACCCCTCCTCGCCAACGAACCCTCGCCGGAACGTACCCGCTACCTCCTCAGTCCCATCCACTTCCCCGCCGAAAGGCAAGACCCGCTGTAGCCGACACCGCGGTCTCGTCGGAGTCTGGGTGCGCGGTGCCCATTCGGTGGCGGGTGACGGCGTCGTGGTGAGCCGCGCCGGTCAGCAGTACTGGACCAGGCAGAATTCGTGCTCTTCGGGATCGGTCATCACGACGACCACACCCTCGTCGTAGTCGTGCCGTTCGCCGGTGAATCGGCCGCCGAGGGCGACGACCCAGTAGTGCGCTCCAGAATCCCGCCACTCGTTCCACGTCGACGCAGTCGATGGTCACTCCGGCCCAGCGGTTCGCCGTGTCAGCACTCCTTGTCGTGGTCGCGGGTGTCCTGTCTCAACGACGTCAGTCGTCCGCTTCTCCGCTGACCCGCGGGGACTGGATCAGGTGAGACGCGCGGGCTCGGTTACATAGCCGAGACGAATCCGCCCGCACCGCCCCGCCACCTGTCCGCATAGGGGGCACTGCCTGGGCGATCACGAGCATGCCGCCTGCGTGGTCGACAGCCGCGTCGCGCCGCGGCCCTGGGCATGGGCCGAACGGGTGCATCCTGAGCCGGTCTGCGGGGGTGGGCCGCTGTGATCGCGATCTTGCCTCGGCCGCCGGGTTATGGTCCCGCGTGGAAACGCTCCCCTGGGGCAGTTCCTGCTGCTCCCGCTGGTGTTCTTGGAGGCTCGCGGGTATGCCCCGTTCGTATGGCGGGCCAACGGACGGCCGACGTGGCTTCCCGGCCGGGCTCCGGTCGGGAGCGGGCGCCCTGCTCGCAGCGGCCGCTGCGGTGCTGAGCACGCTGATCATCGCCACGCCCGCCGCTGCGGCCGTGCCCAGTTGCCGCGTCGGGGCTTACGTCACCGACCTCTACGCGATGGATCCGGTCAGGCGCACCGTGGACGCGGACCTGTGGCTGTGGAGCGTGTGCCCACGCAAGGATCTTGCCGCTGTCCAGCGTCTTGAGTTCACCAACGCGACGAGGACGGTGCTGACCGAGCCTTCCAGCGAGAAGGTGGACAACGAGTACTGGACGCAGGTCAAAGTGTCCGGGACCTTCCGGCAGAACTTCGACCTGACGGACTTTCCGTTCGACAAACAGGTCGTCCGGATCCAGGTTGAGGAAAACGAGCTGGACGAGTCGCGGTTCGTCTACCGGGCGGATGTGAAGAACTCCACGTACAACCCCAGGATCCATGTCGACGACTTCAAGATCACGCAATTCCGGATCGGTGTCGTGGACGCGCCCTACCGGACGAACTTCGGCGATCCCCGGCTCGAGCCAGGAGCCAGCAGCCGCTACTCCCAGCTGGTGATCGGGTTCCAGCTCACCCGCGAGGACATCACGAGCTTCGGCAAGCAGATCATGCCGGTATATGCGGCTTTCCTGGTCACCCTGATCTCGTTTCTGATCTGGTCGAAGGACGACGAGGTCGCCATGGTCGCACGGCTCGGGATTCTCGGTACCGCGCTCTTCACGATCGTGCTCAACTTGCGGGCAGTCGACGAGGCGCTGGGCACCCTCCTGAACGTGACGCTGGTCGAAGAGATCCACTTCATGAGCCTGCTCTACGTACTGATCGGTGTCGCCAACACCACGTACATCCTGAAGCTGTTGACCGATCCCATGGCCCGACCGGCGGCGCGGCGCTTCAATAACCGCATTTTCGCCATCGCGACGGGCTTGTACCTCATCGTCAACATCGTCGCCATCTCCCTCACCGTGTCGTTCTGAGTCCGTGCACTGCTCGGCGCCGAGGCGGCCGCCGGCTCTGCAGCTGCCGCGCTCCTGACCCGAGCGATCACCCTGCGACCTCAGGTTCCGGAATCCGCCGAGCATGCGGGCGGAACCCCCTCGGTAGTGGTAAACCTCCCCCGGCCGAGGGGGGACCGCGACCGCACGGACGACGACTCGCCGCGGCCACCGCACACGTCGGAAACGCCAGGTCCGGGAGGCGGTGGAGGCTCGCAGACGCCGTCGCCTCCGCACTCATACCCCCGGTGCACTGAGCCGCGCGACAAGGTCCGCTGAGACGGAAGCCCGAATGACTGGGGCCGTTGAGAAGACGACTCGATTGAGCGCGAAGGGGCAGCGGGCCAAGTGCCTGCCCCTTGTCGGGGGCACTCGGCTCTCATTATCTTGACGTCGAGACTTTTTGGCCGAGGAGGAGATATGGACCGGGAAACGCCCGGATACGCCTTGGGTGGCCTGCACCACGTGCAGCTTGCGATCCCTCACGGTGCTGAAGAACTCTGCCGCGAGTTCTGGGGAGGCGTTCTCGGTATGACAGAGCTTGAGAAGCCGCCGGTGCTGGCGGCTCGCGGTGGGTGCTGGTTCCGAAGTGGGGGCCTGGAGGTCCACTTGGGAGTCGAAGAGGACTTCCGCCCGAGCAAGAAGGCGCATCCGGGCATCCTGGTGAGCTCGCTCCAAGCGCTCGCCGAGCGGCTGGAGGACAACGGCGTGAGCGTCACCTGGGACGACGACTTCCCTGGCCACGATCGCTGCTATGCGTTCGACAAGCTGGGCAATCGGCTTGAGTTCCTCGAACCCGCCCGCGATTGCTGATGTCGGCATGACCAGGGCGTCGTCTTCGCGCCTTACCCCAGGAACCCCGCTGTCGTCGCCGCGAACCGTTCGGCGTCGTCGAGCCACGGATGGTGTCCGGCTCCGGGCTGGACGATGAGTTCGGCGTGTGGGAACAGTCCGGCGAACTCACCCACCGTGGCGGGAGGGGCGCCCGGATCCACCTCCCCGGCTAGCAGGAGGACCGGCGAGGCGAAGCGGGCGAGCGCGGCGCGGGTGGCGTCCGGGGCGAACGCGCCTTCGGCGCCGAAGGCGGCTACCACCTTCATGTTCATCCGGTCGTCCGCCGCAGCCTGATGGTCCTGCGCCGCCTCGTCCCAACGGCCGTACGAGAACGGGGCGATGGCCTGCCAACTGCCGTCGGTGGCCGCACCCGCCACGATCGCCTCCAGGGCCGCGAAAGCCGCCGGGAACCACGGTTCGCCCCGGCGCAGCCGAGCGGTCCTGAGCCGGAGCTCGTCGCCGATCGGGATGCCGACGGCCCGGACGCTCGGTGTGATCAGCGCGAGCCTCCGGACGCGTTCCGGATGGCGGCTCGCATACAGGACGGCCAGATTCGCGCCGGCGCAGTGCGCGAGCAGGTCGATCCGGTCCAGGCCGAGGTGCTCGCGCAGGGCCTCCACGTCCTCGACCAGCCGGTCGCAGCGGTAGGAGGCGGCGTCCTCCGGGACGGCCGACCGGCCGGTGCCCCGGAGGTCCAGCCGGATCAACCGACGGTGTGCGGCGAGGCCACCGAGGTCGCCGAGGTATGCGGAGTCCGTCGGGCCCCCGGGCAGGCAGACCAGGGGACGACCGTGGCCGATGACGTGGTAGGCGAGCCGGGTTCCGTCGTACGCCGAGAAGGTGGGCGAGACCTCTGAGGTCGTCTCCGGGGTGAAATACATAGGTGTGGGCCTTTCGGGATGCCTGTGGGCGCTCCCAGGGCCACCTACGTCAGATGAACCGCACAGCCATGTGGGAGGAGAGCACCCAGCCTGATACAGCGGTAATGGGTCTCACCTCCTAGGTCGGTCATGTACACGGGGACGTTATCAGGTGATTGCCCCGTACCCCGTCATCGGTGCACCCTGAAGGTCCTATGAAGACTGGCATGTTGACCGTTCCCGGGGCCGAGATCTACTACGAAGTGCGCGGATCGGGTCCGCCGCTGCTGCTCGTCAACGGCGGTGACGGAGACGCGGCCATGTTCGCGCCGCTGGCCGGCCTGCTGGCGGACGACTTCACCGTCGTCACCCACGACCTGCGCGGCAACTCCCGCAGCCGCCTCACCGGCCCGCCCCGGGCGCAGCGGATCGAGGAGCTCGGCCATGACGCCCACCTCCTGCTCGGCGCGGTCGCCGGAGAGGAGCCGGCGTATGTCTTCGGCACCAGTTACGGCGGAATGATCGGCATGGACCTCCTGGCCCGGCACCCCGGCCAGGTGCGGGCGCTGGTGGCACACGAGCCGTTCGTCATCGACCTGCTGCCCGACGCCGACCGCTGGCACGCCCTGTTCCAGGAGGTGTACGAGCTGTACGAGCGCGAGGGTGTCGACCCCGCGATGCTGAGGTTCACTACGGAGATCGGCGTGGACGGACCCCCGGAACCAGCGCAGAACCTGCCCGTACCGGTGCAGCAGATGCTGGCACGCATCCGCGCCAATATGGAGACCTGCCTGGCGTACGAGCTGCGCTCGTTCGTCCGCTTCAGGCCGGACGCCGACGCGCTGCGCGGCGGGCCGTTCGCCCTGGTGGTCGGCGGAGAGGGGCCCAAGACGCTTCTGCACCGTACGACGCGGACCCTGGCGGAGTGGCTCGGTACCGGGATCGTGGAGTTCCCCGGCGGACATGTGGGCTTCCTGTCCCACACGGCGGGCTTCGCCGGGGCGCTGAGGGAGGTTTTCGGGGCCACGGGAGCCACCGGAGCCAACGGGGACTGAGCGCGGGCCCCGTCCCATCACACCCACCGCGCCCCACTCCGCCGCGTCGCTCCAACCCGCCGTGCCGGCCCCCGCCGTGTGGCCGAGAACAGGTGGATCGCCGGGCCCCCGGCCGACACCCGATCCCTATGCTGACGGCATGATCGATGTACCGCTTTCAGCGTTGGAAGTCGCGATGGTCCAGACGGGGACCCGAGCCGTGAAGACCCTGCGCGACACCACCGCCTTCGCGCAGGGAATGGAGCGGCTGGGCTACCACCGGGTCTGGTACGCCGAGCACCACCACTCGCCCGCCATCGGCGCTTTCCCGCCAGTTGTGCTGACCGCGCACTCCGCCGCCTCGACCTCGGCGATCCGCCTCGGTTCGGGCGGAGTGCTGGCGCCCAACCACGCCCCCCTCGCACTGGCGGAGCAGTTCGGAACGCTGGCCGCCCTGAATCAGGGCCGCATCGACCTGGGTATCGGCCGTGGCCCCGGCACCTTCGACGAGACCACCGCACGGGCCCTGCGCCGCGGGGCCGGACCGACGACGGACGCGGAGTACCGCGACGACGTGGCCGCGATCCTGTCCTTCCTGGTCGACGAAGTCGCACTCGACCCGCTTCCGGAGCCGTGGCTGCTGGCCTCCAGCACCGCGGGCGCCGCTCTCGCGGCGAGCCTCGGCCTGCCGATGGCCCTCGCCCACCACATCCGCCCGGAGAACACCCCGGCAGCGCTGGAGCGTTACCGGGCCGACTTCACCCCGTCGCGTTGGTGCGAGAGACCTCGGGTGCTGCTGTGCGTCGAGACGGTGTGCGCCGAGACGGAGGAGGAGGCCGTATGGCGGGGCGAACCGATGAACGTGGTCAAGGCCGGCCTCCTCAAGGGCCTCAGTGAGACCCCCTTCCCCACGCCCGAGGAGGCGGCCGCCCACCCCTTCACGGCGGAGGAGCGGCGGGCACTGGCCGCCTTCCGCGGACAGCAGGCCGTCGGGACGCCCGAGACCGTCGTGACCCGGCTCGCGCAACTGGCCGATGCGACCGGAGCGGACGAGCTGATGCTGACCACCCCCGTCTACGACCTCGACGACCGCATCCACTCCTACGAACTCATCAAGAAGCACGTCGAGGCCACGAAGGCGCTGTAGGAAGCACAAAGGGAGTCGTCCAGACCGGCGGTGGCGGGAAGTCCGCCGCCGCGGCTACTTGGGAGTCAGCGCGAAGCGGAGGGCGGTGTGGTCGATGGTGTGGGGCAGCGGGGCCGGGGGGACGAGGGGGCGCCGGGGGAGCAGCAGGAGAGCCCTGTGGTCGCGTAGCAGAGCGGAGAGGAACGTTGCGGCGGTGAAGAGGACGAGGTCCTGACCGGGGCACTTCGCGGGGCCGTGACTGAAGGGGGCGAGCGCCCAGTTGCCCTGGTTGCGGCCGTCGAGCCAGGCGTCGGGCTCGAACTCGTCTGCGTACGGAAGGTGTTGGGCGTCACGATGGAAGAAGGAGCTGGAGAAGACGATGCCGGTGCCGGCCGGGGTGGTGGTGCCGTTGTGCCAGGTGGTCTCCGCGGTGGTGTCGCGGAGGATGGCCAGCGAGGTGGGCCACAGTCGCAGCGACTCCAGGACGCAGGCCCGCAGCAGGGGCAGCGCGTCGGCGGTGGCCGGTTGGTCGGGTTCGGTGCCGTCGATCTCGGTGTGCACGCGGTCGGTGTGTTCGGGGTGGCCGGCCAGGAGGGCGAGGGCGCTGTACGTGGCGATGGCGGCGGCATCGTAGGCGAAGAGCCAGTGCGGGATCTGCCCCGCGGGTTCGGCCCCTTCGGCGCACGGGGTGGCGGCGACCAGGGCGGCCAGGCTGTCGGGCTCGGCACGCTCCACATACGCGCGCACACCGGCGAGGAACGCCTCGCGGGTCCGCTCCTTCGGCCTGAGGAGATTGAGCCAGTTGGCGTCGGCGCGCAGTGCGGCCAGCAGTTCGGTGATGCGGTGGTCGTCGCGGGCGGTGTCCCCGAGCACGACACGGCGGATGACGCGCCAGAAGGCCGCGGAGAAGTCGTCCCAGCCCAGGGGTCGGTCCGAGTCGAGGTGGCGGGTGAGGAGGGCCTGGGCCTCCGCACGGATGCGGGGGGCGAGGGCCGGGAAGAGCCGGTGGGCGGGGGCGCCCCAGTCCAGGACGGCCTCGTTGAACGCACGGCGTTCGGGGCGGACTTCGGTCGGGGAGATCAGTACTCCGTCGGGTTCGAAATGACGTAGCCCGCCGGCCTTCTCCCGGTTGGCAGGGGTGAGCGAGGCGGGAGTGGCGGAGAACAGGTGGCGGGCGTCCTGCGGGGAGAGCAGCAGCACTACCCGCCGTCCGGGAACGGTGATCGAGACCGGGCCCGCGCCGTGCCGTCGGCGCAGGTTGGCGAGGGTGCGATTGGCGCTGCGGTTGGTGTCGAATCGGGCGGCGAGGCGGACCATGCGGGGGCGGCGCAGGATCGCCCCCTGGGCCAGGGTGGGGATGAGGACGGTGACGCCCAGCAGTAGCGTCTCCAGGACCGACGCTCGTGCGGGTGGCCGCTGTTGCATATCGCTGTCCCTCTCAAGCTCGCGGTACGGGCAGTGCGGGAGGTTCGGGAGTGGGGGACCGCTGGCCGGGCAGGTCGGTGGCCGTGGGCTCGGCGGCCGCGGTCTGGTCGTGGTGCGCACCGAGGCGCAGGTGCAGCAGGGTGGCCAGGCCGTCGATGGTGCGGCCGGTGCGCAGGAGCTCCATCGGGGGGATGTCGATGTCGAAGCGGTGGCGCAGTGACATCAGGAGTTCGGCGGCCATCAGGGAGTCGAGCCCGTACTCGTCCAGCCTGCGGTGCGGATCGAGGGTGTCCGGGTCCATCTGCATGACGTTGGCCAGCAGCTGGGTGAGGGCGTTCTGTACCGCGGCGCGGGCCTCTTCCCGGGGCAGGGCGGCCAGTTCGGCGAGGAGCTCATCGTGGGATCGGCCGCCTGTCTCGCCGTGCGACGGCATCAGGAGGCTGTGGCGCGGGGTGTCCAGGGCGGGTAGCAGACCGCGGGCCCGGGCCCAGTTGTAGCGGGCGACTCCGGCCACCGCGGTGTCGCGGGTGAGCAGATCGTCGAGGGCGGCGAACGCATCGCGGAGACGGAGGGGTTCCAGTCCGATGGCGGAGAGCTGGGCGGTCAGGTCGTTGCGGAGGACGTATCCGGTCTCGCCGAGCGCTCCCCAGGAGACCGCCTGGGCCGGGAGCCCGGCCTCGCGCCGTTGCCGTACCAGGGCTTCGAGGAAGAGGTTGCCCGCGACGTACGGGGCCTGGTGCAGGTTGCCGATGTGTGCGGCTTCCGAGGAGACCAGCAGGAACAGGTCGAGCCGCCGGTCGCGGGTGAGTCGGTCCAGCACCAGTGCGCCGCCAGCCTTGGGGGCCAACACGGCGGCACAGCGTTCCTCGGACAGCTCGCTCAAGGGTGCGTCGTCCAGGTGCATGGCGCAGTGCACCACGCCGCGCAGCGGATGCCCCGCGGCATCGATGCCGTCGAGCAGGGCACGCATGCCCGCCAGGTCCGCGCAGTCCATCGCCCGAACGGTCACCTGGACTCCGCGGCGGGTCAGTGCGTCGAGCAGGGCCGGGGCCTCGGGGGCGGCCGCCCCACGCCGGCCGATCAGGACGAGGTGGCGGGCCCCGCGGTCGGCCAGCCAGTGCGCGGTGGCGGCCCCGAAGCCGCTGAGTCC
Organism: Streptomyces sirii; assembly: GCF_045690365.1. NCBI lineage: Bacteria > Bacillati > Actinomycetota > Actinomycetes > Kitasatosporales > Streptomycetaceae > Streptomyces > Streptomyces sirii. Next base: position 8,028,967 of record NZ_CP147982.1, read on the forward strand.
GCCCGTGACGAGGTAGGTACCCTGCGGATCCAGGGCGGGACGGGCGGGTTCCGCTTCGACGGTGACGGGTTCGTCGAGGGGGTCGAAGGCGATGACCACCTTGCCGATGTGGCGGGAGTGCTGCAGGAGCGCGAAGGCGTCGGCGACCCGGGCCGCCGGGTACACGGTGTGCAGCAGCGGACGGTAGGCACCGCTGCGCACCCGCTCGCCGACCTCCTCGACCAAGGCGATCGCCTCGTCGGGCCGATGCATGAGGGCCTTGGTGAGGTCCACTCCGAAGAAGGCGATGTTGTTGCGGAAGGGGCGCAGCAACAGCGGCTTGTTCTCATAGATGTCCCGTTTGCCGAGTTCCAGGAACCGGCCGCCGGGCCGGAGCAGTTCGAGGCTGCGGGTGATGGCCTCGCCCGCCAGGGAGTTCAGCACGATGTCGATGCCCCGCCCGCGGGTGAGGGGCTTGACCTGCTCGACGAAGTCGAGGGAGCGGGAGTCGAGGACGTGCTGGATGCCGAGCTGGCGCAGGAAGTCCCGCTTGAGGCTGCTGCCGGCGGTGGCGATGACGTGCGCGCCGCATGCGGTGGCGTACTGCAGGGCCGCCAGTCCGACACCACCGGCTGCTCCGTGGACGAGGAGCGTTTCGCCTGCTTGGAGCCGTGCCAGGGTGACGAGGCTGTAGTGGACGGTGCCGAACGCCACCGGAATGGTGGCCGCGGCCTCGGTGTAGGTCATGTCGTCGGGTATGTGCTGAAACGCCTGGGCCGGGCTGGTCACATGGGAGGCGAGTGCCGCGGGGGCGAGGCCGAAGACGCGGTCGCCGACAGCGGCCGTGCCGACCCCGGGTCCCACGGCGGTGACGACGCCGGCGCACTCCAGTCCGCGTGTCGCGGGCCGACCCCCCGCGGTGGCTTCGGCCGGTAGCAGGCCGACGCTCTGCATGATGTCGCGGTAGTTGAGGGCGGCGGCCCGCACGGCCACCGTGACCTCCCCGATGCCCGGCTTCCGGCCCTCGATCTCCTGCCAGGCGAGGCGGTAGGACAGCCCGGGGTCGCGGACGCCCAGGGCGTAGTGGTCGGCAGCACCGGCGGGCGTGGCGGGCAGCGGCATCGCGCGGAGGACGAACCTGCCCTGTGCGGTGAGGGCGATCTCGTCCTCGTCGGAGGGACGCGAGCAGTTCGCGGGCCAGCCGCCGTGCGTCGGTGGCCGGGGCGCCGGACCGGTCGAGGCTGATCCGCCGGACGGACAGGTCGGGGAGCTCGTTGCTCAGGGAGCGGCCGAGGCCCCAGGCCACGGCGTCGGCGGGGGTCTGGGCACGCTCGGGTCAGGGGGGAGGGCGCCGCTGGGGTGGGTCACCAGCCACAGTTCGAGGTGCGGCCCTGCGGAAGGCGGCCTTCCCGGGCCTGCGCCAACCCGCGCAGCAGAGTCGCTCGTCGGGCGGTGTGCTCGGTGAGTCCGGCCACGCCGGAGGGGGCGCGGTCGGCCAGGACCAGCACCAGGTGGAGGTCCTCGGCCGGTTCACCGATCTCTTGTCGCCACTCCCGTACGTCCTCGTCGGCGCGGACGCGGCGGACCGCATGCCGTCCGTCGGCGGTGAGCAGCTCCGCCACGGAGTCGGCGAGCGACTCCTCGGCGGGCTCCTCCGTGACCAGGACGAAGGCCGCGCCCCGCGGACCGACGGGCGGTTCGGGCGGCGGTTCACGGGGCTTCCGGGGAGCGGTGGCCAGCATGACGGAGGCGGAGGTGAGGTCCGACGCGCGGTCGTCCCCCGTCTGGACGAGGTCGGTGAAGCCGCAGCGCTCCAGCAGCGGCGGCCACTCCTCCCGGGGCAGCAGGATGGCGCCCGGGCGCAGCTCGTGGTCGGTGTGGTGGTGCAAGAGGCTGTCCAGGAACCCGAACCAGGGGATCAGCGCTTCGGGATGGTGGTGCTCGATGCTCAGCAGACGGCCACCGGGGGCCAGGAGGGCGGCGATCCGCTCCAGGGTGGCGGTGAGGTCCTTGCCGGTGTGCAGGGAGTTGGCGGCGACCACCAGGTCGAAACCGCCCTCGGCCAGGCCCTGCTCCACCGGATCCACGTCGAGGTCGAAGGTGCGGTACCGCACGAAGTCGTACCGCGCGAAGCGCTGCTGGGCGCGGGGGAGGAAGTACGCCGACACGTCGGTGTACAGGTACGTGGTGCGGTCGGCCGGCAGGACGGGGAGCAGGGCGCCGGTCAGGCCGCCGGTGCCGGCGCCGACTTCCAGGACGCGCAGCGGGCGGTCGGCCGGCCAGCGCCGGGCCATTTCCCCGGCCAGCGTCTGCGCGATGCGGTGGTGGAAGCGGTTGAGGGGTGCGGTGTCGAAGAACAGCTCAAGGACGTGTTCCGCCCCCTCGCCGGTCAAGATCTCCAGCGGGTCGTGCTCTCCGCGAAGCAGCTGCGGGATCTGCGAGCTGTTGCGCACCGCCAGCGCCACTTCATTGCCGAACGCGGGAAAGTCCAGCAATGCCGTGCCGAGCAGATCCGACGACGGCCCTTCGGCGGACGTCAGCACCCAGTGGCCAGGCGCCGTACGGGTGACGAGACCGCGCCGCTCCAGGACCGGCAGCTCCAGCTTCATCAGGGGAAGGTACTTCTCCAGCATGCCTGCCGCGGTCAGCTCCGCCGGTGTGAACGGCTCGGCGGGATCGGGCAGAAGGGCTCTGATGGCTGCCGTCATCACTTCGGCGAAGTACTCCTGAAACCGCTCCGCCGCCTCGGCGCACCGCAACGGCCGTACGGTCCGGCGCAGTTCCGCAATGCGCTCCTCGCAGGCGGCGGCGATCAGCCGGGAGTCGGGCAGCGGGCTCGGCGGGGCCGGGGTGTCGGTGTGCGGGGCGGCGCGGAGCACGGTGTGATGCCGGGTCACGGGTGCGTGCACGGGGCTGGGGAGACGGCGCAGCCGGCAGCCTCGCAGTTCGACGCTGACCGTGCCGTCCTCGTCCGTGACGGTGATGTCCCAGCAGACCTCGGCGGCGGTGCGGGACCGCTCCGTGCACCAGGCCCTCGGCGGCGGGCGTACGCCAGACGTGGACGGCTTCGAAGGCCGAGGGCAGGTAGGCGTCGTCGTGCGCCGTCAGTCGCCTCGACAGCAGCGGCGCACCGGCCTGCAGCGCGCCGTCGAGGAGCGCGGGGTGTGCCGTGAAGTGCTGCGTCGGCTCGGACATTCGGTAGGCGGCCAGCACCTCGCCCGACCCCACGCGCAGCTCGGTCAGGACCTGGAAGGCGGGTCCGTACGCCAACCCCTTCTCCGCCAGCGCCGTGTACTGGTCGGCCGCGGCGATGCGGCGCGTGCAGCGGGCCCGGAGGCCGGCCGGATCCAGGGGACCGGGGGCGCCGCCGATACGCCGCCGGACCCGTGCGCGCACATGCGGCCGCGGTTCGCCGGCGCCCTCGTCGGTGCTGGTGATGGTCGCCACTTGGTCATCCGGGTTCAGCGCGACCTGGGTGTGGACGGCGGAGGCCTCGGCCCAGGGGATGGTCAGCGGGCTGCTGATGTCCATACGGTCCACCGACACCGCCGTCCCCAGTGCCCGTTCGCCGGCCGCCAGCAGCATCTCCAGAAATCCGGTGGCGGGTATGACGACGGAGCCGGCCACCCGGTGGTCGGTGAGCCACGGCACCAGGACCGGTTCGACGGCGCCGGACCACAGGGGCATGGGAGCGGCCACCTTGGCGCCGAGAAGCGGGTGGTCCAACGGCCCGTTGCGGGTCCACAGTTCCTTGCCGCCGCCCCAGTGCCGTTCCCGTTGCCACGGGTAGGCGGGCAGGCCGACGACCTGGCCCGGTTGAGGGAAGTACCGGCTCCAGTCGGTGGCCGCTCCGGCGGCGAGCAGGGTGGCGCGGGTGGTGGCCAGGTCTTTCGGCCCGTCGGCTGCGCGGTGCAACGTCGGCAGTACGGCGGTGGTCGTCCGCGGGCGGTCGGCCGTGATCCGGCGCAGATAGGAACGCAGGACGGGGTGGGGGCCGATCTCCACGAAAAGGTCTGCGCCGTCGTCCAGGGCACTGTCGACGGCCGCGGCGAACAGGACCGGCCGGCGGACGTTGCGCCACCAGTAAGCGGCGTCCAGGTCCATGCCGGCGATGCGTGCGCCGGTCACCGTGGAGTAGAGCGGCACTCGGCCCCGTGCGGGCGCCAGGCCCTCCAACGCCCGCAGCAGCGGCTCCCGGAGAGGATCCATGGCGGCGCTGTGGAAGGCGTAGTCCAGTTCCAGCACCGTGCAGACGGTGTCCTGGGCGATCATGTCGGCGGCGAGGGAGCGCAGTTGGGGCTCGGGTCCGGAAACCGTCACGTCCCGGTCGGAGTTGATGGCGGCGATCACCAACCCCGGGCGATCCGACAGCACTTCGGCGGCCTGTGACGGCGCCCAGGCCGAGGGCCGCCATCCGGCCGCGATCCCGCGGTGGCCGCCTGGGCTCGGCTGCGTACCGCGAGGACCTCGGCGGCCTGGGCCAGGGTGAGGGCTCCGGCGGTGTGGGCGGCGGCCACCTCGCCCACGCTGTGGCCGAGCACCATCGCCGGTTGCACCCCTTGGGAGCGCAGTACGGCGACGACGCCCAACTGCACGGCGAACAACAGTGGTTGTGCCACCTCGGTCGCCGCCGGCCGCCGGTCTTCTCGTGGTCGGGCCATCTCCTCGGCCACCGACCAGCCCAGCCGGGGCGCCAGTTCGGCGTCCACCGACGCGACGGCCGCGCGGAAGACCGGGTCGTTGGTGAGCAGATCCGCGCCCATGCCGGGCCACTGCGAACCGTTGCCGGAGAACACGAACGCCACCCGGCCGCTGTGCACCGCCTCGGCGGTCGGACCGGAGCCGTGCTCGGCGATTCGGGCGAGTTTGTCCGTGGCCTCCTGCGGCGTGCGGGCGAGGACGGCGGTGCGGTGCGCGTGTTTGCCCCGACGCAGGCAGGAGGTGTAGGCGAGGTCGTAGAAGCCCTCCGGATCGGCGGTCCTGAGGTGCTGCGCCATGCGGGAGGTCGCCTCGGTCAGCGCCTGAGGGGTGCGGGCCGTCACCAGGATCGGCAGGCCTTCCGGGGGTGGGGTGCCGCCGCCCGGTGGCATCGGTGGCGGGCTGCGGCGCCGTACGATGGTATGGGCGTTGGCGCCGCCGAAGCCGAAGGAGTTGACGCCGACGACCGGCCGCGCCGTGGCCGGCAGGGGCAGCGGTTTTCGGTGACCAGGTCGATGCCCAGTCCCGTGAAGTCGATGTGTGGATTCGGGATTGCGGCATGCAGGGAGGCGGGGACGGTGCGGTGCTGCAGAACCAGCAGGGCTTTGCACAGCCCCGCCATTCCGGAGGCCGGTTCGAGGTGGCCCACGTTGGTCTTGATCGAACCGATCGGCAGCGGGCCGGTGATGCGCCGGATGCCCAGGGCCTGGCCGATGGCCTGGGCCTCCATCGGGTCCCCCGCGAGGGTCCCGGTGCCGTGTGCTTCGAAGTAGACCAGTTCGTCCGGGTGCACTCCGAAGTCCGCGTACACCCGGCGCAGCAGATCCTCCTGTGCCTCGGGGTTGGGCAGGGAGAGCCCCGCCGTGCGTCCGTCGCTGTTGCTGGCGCTGCCCAGGATCACCGCGTGCACCCGGTCGCCGTCGGCCAGTGCGTCGGTGAGGCGCTTGAGCAGCACCATGCCGCCGCCCTCCGCGCGGACGAAGCCGTCGGCGTCCGCGGAGAAGGCGGCGCACTTGCCGCGCTGGGAGAGCATCGACGCCTGTGAGAAGCCGACGTAGTGGTACGGCGAGAGCAGGACGTTCGCGCCGCCGCACAGCACCATGCGGCTGGTGCCGTCCCACAGCGTGCGGCAGGCGCGGTCCAGAGCCACCAGCGAGGACGAGCACGCGGTGTCCACCGCCATGCTCGGGCCGTGCAGGTCGAAGGCGTGGGAGAGCCGGTTGGCGGCGATGGAGGAGGCCGCACCCGACATCGTGTACGGGCTGATGGCCCATGGTTTGAGCATCTGCAGGGCGCCGTAGGAGGCGTCGGAGATGCCGATGTAGACGGCTGTGTCGGAGCCTGCCAGCAGTGCCGGGTCGATCGCCCCGTCGTCCAGTGCCTCCGTGGTCAACTCCAGCAGCAGCCGGTGCTGCGGGTCCAGCTGCGTGGCCTCCCTCGGGGAGATCCCGAAGTACGCGGCGTCGAAGGAGGCGATGTCGGACAGGAAGCCGCCCGCGGCGGTGTAGCTCTTGCCGGTGCGCGGCATGCTCGTATCGATGAAGCGGGTGGGGTCGAACCGTTCGGCGGGCGCCGCACCGACCAGGTCCCGGCCCGTTTCCAGCGCTCGCCACAGCTCACCCAGATCGCCGATGTCACCGGGCAATCGGCAGGCGGCCCCCACGATGGCGATCGGCTGGTACCGGCCGGGTGCGTTGCTCGCGCTCATCCGCGCTCCTCACATGGTGCCGGGGCGCGACGGAGCATGAAGCGAGCGGCTCTGAGGGCTCCGCCATTCTTCCTGCGATAGGCGCGCCCTCGGAGACGGAGGCTTGCGGGGCTCGGCATCGCCGCTGCCCAGTGGTGCCGACAGCGCAATGCTCCAAGAAGTCCAGGCGCGGCACGAGAGGGCAGAACGTGGCACCGGCCGTGCCGACACCACCCTCGCGAGGCCCCGTCAACTCACTGAGCAGCACTTTCCACGGGGCTGACGAGGCGGTCGCGCCGAAAGGCCCAGCAGCAAGTTCACCGTTGTGGGGGACCGTTGCTCATCCGACGACCCGCCGCGTCAACCGGCCCCCTGATGCCGCCCGGCGGTCAGGCCGGCAGATGGTTCGCATGGGACAGACGGCGTGCCGTGGCGAGGAGGGCGTGGATCTGCGGACCGGCCTGGTCGATGTCGGTCACCGGGGTCTTGAACGGCAGCCGGACGTCGTGGTGGGTGTGGGGGTATTCCAGGCGCAGGGTCACGCCGTAGCGGTCCATCGCCACCGGGAGGGCGCGCAGCATGCCGCTGCCCGGACGAGGGCGGACGAGGCGCAGCAGCAGGGGGACGAGTTCGCCGTGGTCGTCCACGAGGTGGGTCAGCATGCTCGCTTCGTTGGTCGCGATCGGGTCGAGTTCGGTCACCTCAAGGGCGTGGAGGTCGACGTAGCTGCGCCCCCGGGCGTCCTCCAGGACCGCCTGGCCGAACTCCATACAGGTGCTCTCGGTGGCCTGCGCGCTGTACGGGCCGGCCAGCAGTCCGGTCACCGTGACGCGGGCCCGCACCCGGTCGCGTACGGGGGTGGGGGCGATGTCGGTGAGCTCCAACCGGACCGGGATGCGCGTTGCCGTCTGGGCGTCGGGGTCCTCGCACGGCGCGTGCAGGTGGAAGTGGCCCATCGCCCCCGCGCCGTCGAGACGACGCACTTCGCTGTGCAGTCCGTCGCTCACTACGGTCATCGAATGGGCGGCGGCCAGGATCGACCGGACGCGCTCGGCGGCGGTCGGTGCGGCGGCGCGGGTGGGGAAGGGGCGCATCCGGGTGCTCCAGACGAGGGTAGGGAGACGCAACCAGTGAAGCGTCTACTTAGGTAAGCCTAACCTAATGTGAAGCGGAAGGGTTGCCTCCCGGCACACGAACCCCTCTTACGCGCCTCGCCGCATTCGGTGGAGCATCGCGCGCCCGCGTGAGCCGGATTGCCGGATCACAGGAGTGCCGGATCAAGAGCGCTCGTCACCTAGGAACTTGACCGATTTCGCGGCCAGTTGCCGATGCAGATACTCCGCTGCGTCATCGGGTCGCATACGGGCAAGGGCGACCAACCCGGTGATGACCACGTCCGCGACCTCGGCGTGCACGTCCTGCCAGGTGTGGCTGTCGCCCTTGCGCGGGTTGGTGCCGCGCACACCGATGACGGCCTGCGCGGCCTCGCCCGTCTCCTCGGCGATCTTCAGCACCTGCAACGTCCACTGCTGCGCCTGATCCAGCCCCCGCTCGCCGTCATGCGCGGTGAAGCGGCGGGCCAGGTGCGCGATGGTGTCCCAGATGTGTCCGTCCATGGTGGAGTGGTCCTCTTTCACGAGTGAGCCGTCCTGGAGTCGCTGACAGGGGTTGCGGGTTCGGTCTGGTAGCCGGCTGCCTGGAGGGTGAACATCTGGGCGTAGTCGCCTCCGAGGGACATGAGGTCTTGGTGGGAGCCCGATTCGGTGATGCGTCCGGCGTCGAAGACGTAGATGTGGTCGCAGTCGACGACACTGGCCAGCCGGTGGGAGATCAGCACGGTGATCTGGTCGTCGCGGAGCTTGCCGCGCAGCACCGCCTGGTAGACGTCGTGTTCGGCGCGCGGGTCCATGCTCGCGGTCGGCTCGTCCAGCAGCAGCACGGGAGCGTCCTTGTAGAGGCCGCGGGCCACCGCGATCTTCGCCCACTGTCCGGCCGACAGTTCCTGGCCGTCGCGGAACCGCTTGGACAGCAGCGCCTGCCAGGTACCGGGCAGACCTGCGATGACCTGTGCGGCACCGGAGGCGCGCGCGGCGGCCAGCGCCCGCTGCGGGTCGGCCTCGGTGAGCGTGCCGCGGGAGACCGTGAGGTTGGCCAGGGCGCTGAAGGGGAAGCGGACCGGGTCCTGCAGCACCGTGGCCACCCGCTGTTGGAGGGACTCGGTGTCCAGGTCCGCGGCATCCACCCCGTCCCACAGGACCGACCCCTTCTGTGGGGTGTAGAGACCGGCGATCAGACGTGAACACGTGCTCTTCCCGGACCCGTTGAGGCCGACGAAGGCCACGGTCTCTCCGGCGCGCAGGGTCAGGGAGATGCCGTCGAGGGCGGGGGTGTCGTTGCCGGGGTAGGTGTAGCCGACGTTCTGGAGGACGATCTCCGCGACGGTTCGGGGTGCTTGTCGCCTGCCATGGCACGGCTGGAGCGTGCGGCATCGCTCCTGGAAGGCCAGCAGGTCGGTCACCCACAACGCGTGCTCGTAGACGAGGTGGGCGACTTCGACGAACTGGGTCAGGGAGGTCCGACCGGCCTGGATGGCGATCACCGCGCCCGCGCCGGCCGCCAGCGGCAGCCATCCGGCGATCAGCATGGCACCCAGCGCGACGTAGGTGACTCCGGCTCCGATCCCGCCCAGACCCTGCCCCGCCAGCGTGAGCCACGCGGCACTCACCCCCAGGCGGGTGTCCTCCTCGGCGATGCGCGTCGTCAGGCGGCGGTGTTCGTCGAGCAGGGCCTTTTGGGCGGTGTCGGCGCGCAGCTCGGCGGCCGAGTCGCGGTCCAGCAGGAGCCAGGAGAAGACCCGTACCCGGCGCTGCAGGGCGTTCCACCGCCGGAAGCTGTGGAACCGCGCCCGGGCGGTGCGCACCGCTGCGGCGCCCACGGGCAGGACGGACAGCGGGAGCAGGGGGAGCAGCAGGGGGTGCAGGACGGTCAGGACACCGGCGGTGCCGATCAGCCCCAGGAAGGCGGAGGCCAGGGAGACGACCTGGCCGACGATCTGCCGCGCGTAGAACAGCCCGCGGTCGTTGGCCCGGTAGGCGTCGTCGTGCCAGTCGGAGTCGTCGACCACCTCAAGGCGGACGTGTGCGGTCAGTTGGAGGAAGTCACTCTCCAATGCGGTACGGATCTTCGGCGTCACGCGGGCCTGCGCGACGGAGACACCGGCTTCGAGCAGGGCCCGGGCGGCGAGGAAGGCCACCACGAGCAGGATCTGCGGGACGGCGGCGCGGACCTTGTCGGGGGTCGGGCCCTGGGCGAACAGCTGCTGGAGGACGGCGACGGAGGCCGCCAGGCCGAAGGCGGACATCGCCGCGGACACCAGTTGGAGCACCACCACGGCCACGGTGGCCGGGCGGTCGGTCCGCCATGCCAGCCGGCCGATCTGGCGCACGGTGCGCGGAAGCCCGGCGAGGATCTGGCCGACCGTGGCCTGGGCCGCGGCCCCGTCGTAGATCGACCAGTACGCCTCCTTGAGCCCGTCGGTGATGTCGTCGCTCGCCGGGCCGGCGGGCATCGACGACGGTGGCAGCGCCAGCACCGCACCGCGGGGCGTGGGTACTTGCCTCGGTACCTCTTTCCGTGGATCGGTGGAGGCGGTCGGCTCGTCGGTCTCGCTCATGCCCGCCACCTCGCATCCGGTCGTGAGGGGCGGCGGGCGCCGGGCACCCAGGCGTCCACCACTCGCCCTGAGACGTCCTCGGCCAGGCACGGGCCAGAGGGCCGATATTCGAACGCGGCGGGTCCCTCCGCGGGGACGGTTAAGGGATTCAGGGTTCCTCCAGGGGAGGTGATGAGTACAGGTGCTCTAAGAACGGCCCGGATCGCTACCCGTAACGGGTATGTCGGGGGCAGATCCTGAACGCATGTTCCAATCGCCGGTGGAGGGTGCTTGGCGCTTGGGGAGCGGGTTTCGAACAGCTCGGATCGCTCTGAGTCACGGCTACGGCGTGAGACCTGCCGAGCCGCGCTACGGCGTGAGCCCCACGGCTACGGCGTGAGCCCCGCGCCTACGGCGTGAGCGCCGCCGCTCGCGGCAGCAGCCGGGCGAACGGCCACTGCGGCCGGTAGCAGAAGTACTCGCCGCGCGTCTCGACCTCCTCGGCGGCCGAGGCGCCGGTCCGCCGGGCCTCGTCCTGGGCGCCCGCGGAGTGCAGGGCGTCGGCGAGCAGCCCGAGGTGGAGGGTTCGGCGCAGCACGGTCCGGTACGGGGCCGCGTCCCGCAGCGCCCTCCGCATCCGGGTCAGCCCCCTCTCGTGCATGCCCTGGTGCACCTCGGCCCAGCCGAGCGGGACCGCGAGCATGCGCTGCCAGAACGGCAGTTGGCAGCGGGCGGCGAGGTCCAGGCCCGCCCTGCCGGCGGACAGGGCACCCCGTACGTCGTGCTCGGTGATGGCGATCAGGGCATCCACGTACCGGGCGAAGGCCCTGTCCCAGGGCCGTTCGTAGCGGTCGGACTGGGTGACGTTCAGCAGTTCCGAACGGTAGCGCCGGGCCTGGGTCGGGTCGTCGTTGAGGCAGTGGCCGAGGGCCAGGTGGGCCCGGTAGCCGATGCGCTGGTCCCGCTGGAGCGCGCAGGGGGTGTCGAGGGTGTCGGTGATCTCGACGCCTTCGGCGAGCGCGGCGAGTGCCTCGTCCAGCCGGCCGCTCACATAGAGGGTGACCCCGTCCACGTAGCAGGCCGCCGACCGTGCCTGCGGCCCGCCGCCGTGGTCGGCCAACTCGTAGAGCAGACCGCCGATCTCCGCCGCCTGCGCATAGTGGCCCGAGGTGAGCGCGCTGATCGCCTGCACGTGCAGCAGCCCGGTGGGCCGGCTGGCGTCGAAGGCCCGCTCCAGCTGCTGGGCATCGTCGAGCGCCTTCTCGAAGCGGGCCGAGCCGTAGCCGTCCATCAGGGCGTGCAGCCGCATCATCCGCTTGCGCAACTCCATTTCCACGGCGGCGGTCGGCTCGTCCGCGGGCAGCGCCGCGACGACCGACGCCGCGGCCTGCAGCCAGTGCAGCGCGGCCGTGTGGGAGAAGCGGGCCTGCTCCCGGTCGGCCAGCGCCAGCAGTGGGCGCAGGCCCACGCGGGGACCCAGGAACCGGGCGGCCGCCAGGCAGTGGTGGCGGATCTCGGCGGTGTCGTCGCCCGGCTGGCAGCGCGGAGCCAGCAGGGTGGCCACACGTTGGTGCCACCGGGCGCGGGTGACCGGCTGGATGGCGTCCAGGAGGAAGTCACGCGTCAGGCCGTGGGTGAAGGAGAGCCGGCCTTCGGCGGCCGGGTCGTGGCGGAGCAGACCGGTCTGCACCGCGTCGTCGATCAGCGTGTGCCCCAGCCCCAGCGTGGACAGGAGGTCCGCCAGCAGGGGACGGTCCACGTCCATGCCCATCACGGCGCAGAGGGTCAGCACATCGAGCGTGTCCGCGGAGCACTCGCTCAGCCGCTCGTGCAGCACCTCGCGCACCTCGAAAGGGACCGAGGGCCGCTCCCCGGTGGTGGGTGCGCCGACCGCGCCGAGCAGGAGGAAGGGGTTGCCGCCGGAGGCGCGTTGGAGCCGCCGGGTCTCGCCCGGCGAGGGCGTCGCTCCCGACGCCGAGGCGATTAACTCCCGGCTCTGCTCCTCGGTGAGCCCCTCCAGCCGGAGCATGCTGGTGTTGCCCTCTTGGAGGACGCGGGCCACGGCACGGCGCACCGCCGGAGTCCTCGCCAGCTCGTGGTCGCGGAGCGTGGCCACCAGCATGACCCGGGCCTGGCCGACCTGTTTGACCAGCAGTTGGAGCACTTCGAGTACGGGGGCGTGGGCGAGGTGCAGATCTTCGACCAGCAGCACCACCGGCGTCCGACGCGCGGCGGCGAGCACGGCCTGGCAGATCCGCATCTGGTGGGCGAGATGCTGCTCGGGCGGCCATTCGGCCCGCGCGACGAGGTTCACGGAGCCGGTCTCGCCCGTGCCGCCGTCGGACTCCAGCTGTCGTACGAGGTGTTCCCACGTCCAGTAGCCGGGGTCCGACGGTGTCCCGACGCAGTGCGAGCGCACCACCTGGAACCCGTCGGCGGCAAGACCGCGCTCGGCCTGCTCCAGCAGCCATGTCTTGCCGATGCCCTGCTCACCGCAGACCAGCACCACATGGCCACGACCGCTGAGGGCCTTGGCCCGCAGGCGCTCCAGCCGCTGCATCTCCGCCCGGCGGCCGACGAGCCGGTCGCCGGGCGGCGGGGACACCGCGGGCGCCGGCTCCTCGACCGGCGGCACGGGGGTCGGGACCGGGACCGGGGCCGGTGCTGGTGCCGAGGCCGCTCCCGAAGGCAGTACGGTCCGTTGCGCCGGCTCCGGGCCCGGCGGGGCCGAAAGGTCCTGCCGCAGGATCCTCGCGTGCAGCACCTGAAGTTCCCTGCTGAGATCGGCCCCCAGGTCCTCCGCCACCGCATGGCGCATCCGCTCGTACGTCAACAGCGCCTCCGCCGACTGGCCGAAGTGGTACTGGGCCGTCATCAGTTGCCCGCCCAGCCGCTCCAGTCCGGGATTGCGGCTCAGTTCCTCACCGAGCCGGACCGTCACCTCCTCGTAGCCGCCCAGATCGAGGCTGGCCTGGGCCCACACCTCAAGCGCCCGAAGGCGGATGCGTTCCAGGCGGTCCGCCTCCGCCACCGCGAACTCATAGCCGTACAACTCGCCCATCGGGGTGCCGTTCCACAGCTCCAGGGCGGTCCACGCCGTCGAGCGAGCGGCGTGGAGATCGCCGGCCTTGAGCAGTTCCCGGCTGTCCCCGACCCGCGCCTCGAAGACCGCGGCATCGACCAGTCGGGCATCGGCTGCCAGGACGTAGCCCTGGAGATGGTGGACGACCCGGACGGAGTGGTCGTGGCGGTGCAGCGCCTTCCTCAGTCGGGAGACGTACGCCTGCAGCGTCGAGGTCGCCTGACTCGGTGGGTTGGACCCCCAGATCGCCTTGGTGATCACGGGCAGCGACACCACGCTGCCGACGTGGATCACCAGCAGGGCGAGCAGAGCACGCTGCTTCGGCGTACCGAGATCCACCTGCTCCGCACCGGAACTGACGCTTAACGGGCCGAGGATCTCGAATCGAAGGCCGGGGGACCGTACATCGTCTTTCATCGTGCATCCCGACTGGAGAGATTTACGGAGGAGGGGGGAAGGGGGCGACGCAGAGGGGAGGACGGGGTCTCAGTCGTTCATCGAGACGCAAAGGGGGGAGGGCGGGTTCACCGAGACATGCGCTCCGTTGTTCTCGGCGAGGTCCGAGTCAGAGCGTGCGGGGTCGGCCGTCCGCACGGCAACGAATCCGGGCCGAAGAAGAAGGCTGGAATGCCGACACGGCGCTGACCTGCGGAAACACCCCTTGCCCGGAACGCCTTCCTGGGACGCCCGCCGCTCACCCGACCAGGACACCGACGGCATACGGTGGTGGACCCGGGCCGGTACGCCATGGCGCGATATCCCGGAGCGGTACGGGACCTGGGGCGCCAACGGCCGGGTGCGGCAGGTCAGTTCCGCGAGCCGGCCAGCAGTGTGCGGTACCAGCCGAGGGTGGCGTCGAGCGTCGCCTCCAGCGGCGCCGGACGGAGGCCGAAGGACCGCTCGAACGCCGAGGAGTCCACGATCTGCGCCTCGGTGTGCTGGTAGAACATCTCCGCGTACTCGTCCATGAAGGTCGCGTCGAACGGCCCGAAGGGGCGGGGCTCGTCGAGCACCACCCGCCGCAGCGGGCCGCCCACCCGCTCCTCGATCATCGAGTGGATCTCGCGGGTGGTGCGGGCGGGAGCGGTGGGCAGATGCCACACCCGGCCGTCGCCTTCCGGGTTCTCGCCGAGGGTGGCCAGTCCCTTCGCCACGTCCTGGATGGCCGTGTAGCTGTGCGGCAGGTCGATGTCGCCCAGCGCGAGGACCTCGCCGCCGGTCAGTGCGGGCGGGAACACCGCGCCGCCGAGCGTCGAGTTGAGCACGCCGGGGCCGACGAAGTCGGCCGACCGGCCGAGGACGACACGGGCCCGCCCCGCACGCTGAGCGGCAAGATAGGCCTCGTCCAGCTCCGCCCGCATCACTCCCTTGCGGCTCGTCGCCCGCCAGGGAGTGTCCTCCGTCATCGCCTCGCCGTGCGTCGGGCCGTACGGGTACAGGGTGTCCAGGACGACCAGCCGTGCCCCGGTCGCCTCGACGGCGGCCAGCACCGCCTGCTGGACCCGGGGCATCACCGCGGTCTGCTGGTGATAGGCGACGTTCACGCAGTGGTACACGACATCCGCGCCCTCGACGGCGGCCCGCGCCCCGTCGTGCGTGCTCACATCGGCGGCACGGCGCTCCACGCCCTCGGGGGCGCCGTCCGGCGTCGAGCGGCTGACCAGTCGTACGGCATGGCCCCGGCGGGCGAGCTCCGCGGCGAGCGTGGTGCCGGCCGGGCCGGCGCCCAGAACGACATGGAGACGGCGTGCTGCAACAGACATGGCGATTCCTTCTCTCCGGGATGGCGGGTGGTTCGGATCAGAGGTGGGCGAGGTGGTGGAGCACTCCTTCGCTTCACTTCCTCACTTCTGTTAGAGACCATAACTCTTGCGATCGGCCATCGCAACTGAATTGATGGTTACGATGAGCGAGGGCCGCTCACCCATGCCGTCCCGCCGCCCCGCAACGCAGGAGGAGAACATGGCCGCCGAGGTACGAAGCCCCCGGGAGCGCTACCGCGAGCAGAACCGTGCGGAGATCAAGGCGGCCGCGCTGCAGCAGCTCGCCGAGGGCGGCGTCCAGGCCGTCGCGCTCACCCGGATCGCCAAGGACATGGGGCTGTCCGGGCCGGCCCTCTACCGCTACTTCGCGGGCCGCGACGATCTGCTGGGCGAGCTGATCCGGGACGCCTACGACGACGTGGCGCAGGCCATCGCACAGGCCGACGGCGGCTCCGCCGGGGACGCGCGGTCCACCCTGCACGCCCTCGCCGGCGCCTACCGGAGCTGGGCCGTCGCGCAGCCGCACCGCTATCTCCTGATCCAGGGAACGCCGCTGCCCGGCTACGCGGCTCCGCCCGACACGCTCCAGCGCGCGCGGGCCGTCCTGGGGCCGTTCCTGAAGGTGTTCGCCGCCGGTGTGCCCGTCGAGGCGCTGCGGCCGACCGTCGCCGAGATGGACGCGTGGGTACGCAAGGACGACGGCGTCGCCGACTGGGTGGCGCAGCACACCGGGCTGCCGCCGCGCGGCGAGGCGGCGGGCACCGCCCTCGCCGGTACGGTGCTGGCCTGGTCGCAGCTGCACGGCACGGTCAGCTTGGAGGTGGCCGGCCTGTACGCCGGGATGGGGCACCGCGCATCGACCCTGCTCACCGCGCAGATCGACACCCTGGCGGACTCCTTCAGTCTCTAGGTGCGGGTACGGGTACGGCCGCTGTCGGTCCCACCGCGCTTTCCCCGGCGGACGAGGCGGGGGCGCCGTAACGGAGTCGCCAGGCGTCGTCGATGTGCATCGTCGCCCGCCGGGCCGTGCCGTAGGGCTCCCATCCGGGGTCGCCGTGGGTGGCGAAGGCGACCCAGGCGGCGTGGGTGCGGGCCGCCAGGTCCGCCACTCCGCGGTGCGGCAGGGCGGGGCCGAGCAGGGCGTGTTCGCCGTACAGCGCGGGGAGATCCGTGCGGTCGAAGATTGAAGGGAAGCTCGACGCAATGGCAGGCGCCGAGCCGCCCGTTGAAGGCGGTGGACCGCCAGGTGAACGAGTAGGCGTAGGTCCGGGCGCCGGGGAGGGCGCAGTGGGCGTCGGCGAGTGCGCGGTTGCCAGCCGGTGCGGTGGCCCCGGCCGGGTGGCGTCCCGGATGCCGTGCCAGCCGGGGGCGGGGGCCGGGGCCGCGAAGCGGGCCGCGCCGACCGGCGCGGCGGCATACGGGATCCCGTGGAACACCTGAACCCCGTCCCGCCGCAGGCCGCGGACCCGTCCGCCCGTCGTACGGACGACGGGTCCGGGCGCCGCGGCCTGCGCGCGGTCGGGGCCCGAGGTGCTCCGGCGGGCAGGGTCCGGGCGGGTGGCGCCACCGTCGGCCCCGGTCATGCCGTGGCCTCCAGCGACGCCCAGGAGCGGATGGCGAACCGGCCGCCGGATCGTTGGACCCGCATCCCCGGGCGCTCGCCGCGCAGGTGGGCCGGGAAGACGATCCGCCCGGTGTCGGCGGCCTCGCCGAGGATCCGGTGGCGTGAGGCGCGGGCACCCGCGGGGTCCTCGCAGAAGCAGCTGTTGCAGTCCGGCTCGACCACCTGCACCGGATTGTGCAGCAGATCGCCCACGAAGACGGCACGGTCCCGACCGGAGGTCAGCAGCACGACACAGGAGCCCGGAGTGTGGCCGGGCGCCGGGGCCAGCGTCAGATTCTCGGCCGCCGCTGCGCAGCACCCACGTCTGCACGCACGACCTCAGCCGCGGCCTGGCGACTCCCTCGCCTGACGCCCGATCAGATCGCCGCGCTCGCGGGGCAGGAGACCACCCCGAGTGCCGCCCGTCCGTCCGGCACACCGCTGAGCGGCCTGGAGCGCGACACCGTCGCCGTGCTGCGCGACGACGCCCGCACGCCCTTCTCCACCATCGCCCGCACGCTCGGCATCACCGAGTCCCGGGCCCGCCGCACCGTCGCCGCCCTGCTCCGATCCGGCCTGCTGCGCCCGCGCGTCGAGGTGGATCCACGGGACCTCGGCTATGCGGTCGAGGCGGTACTGGGCATCGGCTGCCGCCCGGGCGCCGTGAAGCGGCTCGCCGCCTCGCTCGCGGACCACCCCGCGACCAGATTCCTCGCCCTCACGGCGGCCGCCTCGGTCTTCACCCACGGAGGGGTCTTCCGCGACGAGGAGCACCTCGCCGACTTCCTCACCGGCGGTTTCGAGGGAAGCGAGGAGGTCACCTCCCTGGAATGCTCCCTCCAACTGGAGGTGCTCAAGCGGTACTGGACGACTCGGCCGTGAGGCTGGAAGTCATGCCGTGAGGCCGGGAGTCAGGGGTGAGGCCGGCAGTCGAACCGTGACGCCGGGAGTCGGGCCGTGAGGCTACGCGTCACAGGGAGGCCAGGACGTGGCGGCGCAGCCCGATGGTGCCCGGCGCCTCGTGGGCGTCCCGCTGCCGGGGGTGCGGGACGCCCAGGACCTCGCCGGAGGTGAGCAGGGCGATCCGGTCGCCGAGGTAGAGGGCCTCGTCCACGTCATGGGTGACGAAGACGACGGTCACGCCGGTGCCGCGCAGGATCTCCACGAGCAGGTCCTGCATTTCGGCGCGGGTATGCGGATCGAGCGCGCCGAACGGCTCGTCCATGAGGACCGCGCGGGGCCGCCCGGCCAGCGCGCGGGCCAGCTGAACGCGCTGCCGCTGCCCGCCGGAGAGCTGGTGCGGCAGCTTGCGGGCGTGCCCGGCGAGGCCGACCCGCCGCAGCCAGTCGTCGGCGATCCGCTGCCGGTCGGCCCTGGCCACCCGGCGGACGGCCAGCGGCAGTTCGACGTTGGCGCGGACGCTCCGCCACGGCATCAGGGCGTCCTCCTGGAAGACCAGCGCCCGGTCGGCGGCGGGCCCGCCGACCGGCGTCCCGTCCTGGGTGACCCGCCCGCCCAACGGGGGCAGCAGCCCGGCGAGGGTGCGCAGCAGCGTGGACTTGCCGCAGCCGGACGGGCCGAGCACGGCCACGAGTTCACCCGGTGCGATGCGCAGCCGCACGGTGCCGGGCAGGGCCTGCCCCGCCCGATGGCCGAGTCGTACGTCGTCCAGGGCGAGTTCGGCGCCCTGCTGGACGGGAGCGGTGCTCTTGCTCGTGGGACTTGCAGGACTCGCGGGACTCATGGGACGGGCTCCTTGTCGAGGGCCGGAGCGGGGGACGGGGCGGCTGGGGGAGTGGCACTCAGGGCGCGGCGTGCCGCACGGGACGGGGCGCGCTCGGCCGGGCGCGGCAGCCAGGAGGTGGCGCGGCGGCCGAGGAACTCCACCGCGGTGGAGGTCAGCCAGCCGAGGGCGCCGATGGTGGCCATGCCGACGAAGACGCCCGGATAGTCGACGACCGTGTAGTCCTGCCAGGTGCGGTAGCCGACCCCGTACTCACCGGAGATCATCTCCGCGGAGATCACACAGATCCACGCGACGCCGATGCCCACCGAGAGCCCGCCGAAGATCCCCGGCAGCGCGCCGGGCAGCACCACCGAGAACAGCACCCGCAGCCGGCCGCCGCCCATGGTGAGCACGGCCTCCTCCCATATGGGCGTGAGCGCGCGCACCGCGTGCCGGGTCGACACCAGGACCGGGAAGAACGCCGCGGTGAAGGTGATGAACACGATGCCCTGCTCGTTGGTGGGCAGCAGCAGGATCGCGACCGGGACCAGCGCGATCGCCGGGACCGGCCGCGCCACTTCCACCAGCGGGCCGAGCAGATCCGCGGCCCACCGAGACCGGGCGATCGCCGTGCCCGCGGCCACCCCGACCACCGCGGCCAGCACGAACCCGACCACGATACGGCGCAGGCTGTGGCCGAGGTCCTGCCAGTACGGGCCGGTGACCAGCCGGTCGCCGAAGGCGGAGGCCACCTCGCCGACCGTGGGGAACTGGCCGAACCGCAGCCACAGTTCGACGTCCAGGGAGGTCAGCAGCTGCCAGAGGCCGAGGGCCGCGGCGAGCGAGGCCGCCCGCACCAGCCACCGTCCCGCGCTCATGAGGCGCGCCTCACGGCATCCGCGTAGCTGACGACCCGGGCCCCGGCGTGCCGCTCGATGTACGTCTTCGCGTGGGCCGGGGTGACGAAGGCCCGCAGGTCGGAGCCGTCCGCGACCCACACCGCCCGGTTGGCGAACCACAGGGTGCCGGTCAGCGCGTCCGGTACGTACGCGGCCCGCACCTCGGCGCCCTTCGCGGCCTTCAGCAGCTCCTTCGGGCTGTCGAAGGTACGGGTGGTGGCCCGGCCCTTCAGCCACAGCTCGGCCTTGGCGGCGTCCGCCTTCGGATAGGAGGCGGTGCGCGCGGCCCGTCGCAGCGGTGCCGGGTCGATGAAGGAGTCCACGTCGACGTCGCCCACCAGCTTGGCCGCCTTCAGGATCGGCACGTCCTTCTCCAGCGCGGCGATCAACTCCGGGCGCAGCGCCGGGTCGAAGGTGGAGATGCCGTGGGCGCCGTTGTAGAGGTAGACCACCTCGGCGGGGAGCCCGGTCTCCTTGGCCACCGTCTCGGCGGCGGCGACCGGCCGGTTGCGCAGAGAGTCGGTCGCCCGTCGCTGGGCCTTGAGGAAGTCGTCGAGGACCCCGGCGCGCTCCTTGGCGAACTTCTCCCGGACGGTGACGCCGTGGAAGGTCGGCAGATTCAGGTCGGCACCGTCGTAGAGGGCCTTCGCCTTGCCCTGGTAGGCCAACTGGCCGGGCCAGGCCACGAATTGGGAGAGTGCGTCTACGTTGCCCCCGGCCAGGGCGGACGCGCCGACGCTGGGCTGCTGGTTCAGTTTCTCGATGCCCCGCTCCGGGTCGATCCCGGCCTGCTTCAGGGCGCGGACCAGCGTGCCGTCGGCGGCCGAGCCGACGCTGGTGGACACCTTCTTGCCGCGCAGGTCGGCCAGCGAGCGCAGGGGTGAGCCGGGTGCGGTGACCACGGTGTTGAGGCCGCCGCGCAGGTTGTAGCCGGTGACCGAGACGAGCCGCGTCGGCTGCCCCAGCTGCCGGCCGCGGGCCGCGTTGATCAGCAGCGGGAAGTCGCCCATCGACCCGATGTCGATCTTCCCGGCGGTCATCTGGGCGGTGATCGGGGCGCCCGTCGCGTAGTCCTGCCACTTCACCTTGTACGTGAGGCCGTCCTTCTTGCCGCGGGCCGCGAGCTCCTCCTCGAAGTAGCCGAGGGAGCGCAGCAGCGTTCCGGCGGTGACCGTGTTGATGGTCTTCGACTGGTATCCGACGGTCACGGTGACGGTCTTGGAGTCCTGGGCCCCGGCCGCGCCACCGCCGCACGCCGTGGCCAGCGGCAGCAGCAGGGCGAACGGCAGGAGCCGGGGGAGTGGCAGGCGCTGGGGGAGCGGGACAACAGGCATGGCTGTCTCCAGGGAGGGCGGTAGCGGGAAGTCGCTGGGGGAACGGGGAGGTGATGCGGGTGGAGCCGGTGTGGGAAACGGGGTCAGACGGAGCGGTGCAGGACGCCGCTCATGGTGATGCGGTCGCCGCGGAAGCGGATGAACTCCAGGTCCACGGGCCGCCCGTCGGGCAGATGGGTCAGCCGCTCCAGCATCAGCACGGCACTCCCGCGCGGAGCCTGCAGCACCGCTGCGGAGTGGGCGTCGGCGTTCACGGCTTCGAGAGTGATCTCGGCATGCCCCAGTGGGCCGCCGGTCAGCGTCTCCAGGAGCCGGAACACGTCCGTGGACTCCAGGTCGCAGCCGAGCAGTTCACCGCCCACGTCCATGGGCAGATAGGACAGGTCCAGGGAGAGCGGCAGTCCGTTGAGGCGGCGCAGCCGCTCGATACAGAGCACGTCGGTGTGGTCGGGCAGGCCGAGTCGGTGCGCCACCGGGCCGGGGGCACTGACCGGTCCGACGGTGCGGACCTCGTTGGTGACCCGGCCGTGCTCGTGCAGGGTCTCGGCCAGGCCCTGGAGCCGGTCGAGGCCGTGCGCGTACTTCTCGCAGACCACGACGGTGCCGACGCCGGCCTTGCGCTCCACGAGCTGCTCGCCGCGCAGCAGGTCGAGGGCGAGCCGGACGGTGTTGCGGCTGGCCCGGTAGTCGGCGGCGATGACGTTCTCCAACGGGAGGACGCCGCGCGGAAAACCGCCCGCCAGGATCTGGTGGCGCAGCAGATCGGCGAGTTGCCGGGCCCGGTCCGCACGCAGCCGCCGACGGCGCGCGGCGGCGACCGGAAGCGAGGCGGGGATGCGTTCGGCTGGCATGGCAGGGAACGTACCGGCGCGGCGCCCCCGATGGTGTTGCGGCAGTATTGCGCCACCTGACAGCCCGAGCCGCACCGCTCTGACCTGCGCCATTGCCGGTCAAGGGCAAAGATCCGCCACCCCGACGCCCACAACGTGGACTGCTACGGCGGGGCTCGGCGGCTACGTAGGGCGCCTGACCGTACAGAGTCGTACGTGAGCAAGGAGGGCGTCGGCGTCACGGAACGGGCCGATCACCACCTGGGAGACGACCCCGGCGCGTGGACGATCGGCTGCCGCTTCGTCCAGGGCCGCCGTTTCACCGGCTCGGTGAGCGAACTCCTCAAGATGTCGGCGGGAGGAAGCCCGCCAGTAGGCGCTGCTTTTCGGACCAGTCGCCGAAGTTTGGTGGCTCACGCCGAACGGGTGCGCAGCGCAAACGCTATGTCGCCCGCTATTAGCGGGCTCTTATGTGACCGGCATTCCCGTGCTCGGCAGCCTCAAACTCGGCACGAGCGTTCGGTGGGTCACGCTAGCGGCCGGGCTCTTTGGGGAGCTTGTCCCTGTCATATGGAGCACGATGCGTCGGTCCTTCCCGATGCTCGGGAGCCTTTGACGGGAGGGCGGCAGTGCTTGAATTGCCAGGAAGTTCTGTTCTGTCCTGCTGATTCTGTGATCGTTTGCCTTCCGTTGCCTGGCGCCTCCTTCCGTCGGTCGCCAGGGGTGTGGTCTACGGAAGGGGGGCGTCGCTGTTTCGCGTGGCTGGAAGTGTCTCTTTACCCGGGCGGACGCAACGGGGAATCTGGTGGTCGTTCTCGGCCACGATCAAGGCTGGCACCGAAGAGTTGGGGGGCATAGTAAGAGGGCGGTGAGCAGCCACGACCAGGGTCGACGGACTCCGTTCCGCATCCCGTTTCAGGAATGCGGACTCCGCACCACCCAATGGCCTGTCGCTCTCTCCTCCTGAGTGTCAGTGATGAAAGCGTCGCGTGGCTGGAATCCCCTGACTTCGCGTGCATGCGTATTCGTCATGTCCGAAGACGTCCAGCCGAGGCTGTGTTGATCTGTCGGTAAGTGCTACCGAATTCTTTCTGCCGGTGTCCGGCGCGGGACGCCGCCGAAGGAAACTCCAGTGATTCCGAAGGAATGCAAAGGCATGGTAATGCTATGCACCTGACTCCGCATGAGCAAGAGCGTTTGATGATTCATGTGGCGGCGGACGTCGCCGAAAAACGCCGGGCCCGTGGTGTGCGACTCAATTACCCCGAGGCCATGGCTCTGTTGACCGTGCACATCCTCGAAGGGGCCCGGGACGGCCGTACCGTTGCCGAACTCATGGCTTCCGGGGCGAAGGTGCTCGGTCGCGAGGAGGTCATGGAGGGCGTGCCCGAGATGATCTCGTACGTCCAAGTGGAGGCGACCTTCCCCGACGGTACGAAGCTGGTGACCCTCCACGACCCCGTCCCCCGTCGTGACTGCTGTGCGGAGTCCGATGACGAGTCCCTCGTGCATCCGGGGAAGATCGACCACCCGGAGGGGGCCGGCCACATTCCCTTCAACAAGGACCGGGAAATCACCGAACTCACCGTCTGCAACACGGCCGACCGTCCCATCCAGGTCGGCTCCCACTACCACTTCGCCGAGGTCAACGATGGCCTCACCTGGAGTGGGCCCGACGAACCCGAGCGCAAGTTCAAGGGCGTCGCCTACGGCAAGCGCCTGAACGTCGCCTCCGGCAGCTCCGTGCGCTTCGAGCCCGGTATCCCGCAGCCGGTCGAGCTGATCCGCATCGAGGGCGAACGCCGCGTCCTCGGTCTGCGCGGCTGTGTCGGAGGTGACCTCGATGACTGACCCCACGACCCGCCCCGAACCCCGGACTCCGCGCGGCGACGAAGGCGGGGGCCTGGCCCGCGCCGACTACGCCGACCTGTTCGGTCCGACCAAGGGCGACTGCATCCGCCTTGCGGACACCCAGCTGCGGATCGAGATCACCGAGGACTGGTCGGGCGGTCCGGAGCACAGCGGCAACGAGATGGTCTTCGGCGGCGGCAAGGTGATCCGGGAGTCGATGGGGCAGTCCGCAGTTCCGCGTGACCCCGCGGGGCCGGGGCATCCGGAACGTCCCAACGCTCCCGACACCGTCATCACCGGTGTCGTGATCCTGGACCACTGGGGCGTGGTGAAGGCCGATGTCGCGCTCCGCGACGGCCGGATCGCCGCGCTCGGCAAGGCGTACAACCACGAGACCATGGACCGTATCCACGACGACCATCCGGTCGCCACGGACTTCGTCATCGGTCCCGAGACCGAGGTGATCGGCGGCAACGGGAAGATCCTCACGGCGGGCGGTGTCGACACCCACGTCCACTTCATCTGCCCCGAGCAGGTGGGGGAGGCCCTGGCCGCGGGAGTGACCACGCTCATCGGCGGCGGGACGGGGCCGGCCGAGGGCAGCACCGCCACCACGGTCACGCCGGGCCGCTGGCACCTCGCCCGGACCTTCGAGGCGCTGGACAGCTTCCCGGTCAACGTCGGACTGCTCGGCAAGGGCAGCACCATGTCCGAGGAGTCGCTCCGCAACCAGGTGAACGCCGGCGTGATCGGTTTCAAGATCCATGAGGACTGGGGCGCCACGCCCGCCACCCTCCGGTCCTGCCTTCAGGTGTGCAGGGATTCCGGCGTTCAACTGGCCCTCCACGCCGACTCGTTGAACGAGGCGGGCTTCGTCGAGAGCACCCTGGAGGCCATCGGCGACGAGCCCCTCCATGTGTTCCACGTCGAGGGCGCGGGTGGCGGGCACGCACCGGACATGATCACCATGGTGAGCAAGCCGAACGTGCTGCCCGCGTCCACCAATCCCACCCGGCCGCTGACCGTCAACACGGTCAAGGAGCACTTCGACATGGTGATGGTCTGCCATCACCTCAACCCCGCCGTGCCGGAGGACCTGGCCTTCGCCGACTCGCGCATCCGGCCCTCCACCATGGCAGCCGAGGACATCCTGCACGACCTCGGTGCCATCTCGATCATGTCCTCCGATGCCCAGGCCATGGGCCGCATCGGCGAGACCGTGCTGCGGACCTGGCAGACCGCGCACGTCATGAAGCAGCGGCGCGGCTTCCTGCCCGGCGACGGCTGCACCCGGGAGACGGACGTCTGCCGGGAACACCCCGCCCCGAACCGGGCCGACAACAACCGAGCCCGGCGCTACGTCGCGAAGTACACCATCAACCCGGCGATCGCCCAGGGTATCGACGAGGAGGTCGGCTCGGTCGAGGTGGGCAAGCTCGCCGATCTGGTGCTGTGGGAGCCGAAGTTCTTCGGGGTCAAGACCCATACGGTCCTCAAGGGCGGACAGATCGCCTACGCGCAGGTGGGTGACGCCAACGCCTCCATCCCCACCCCGCAGCCGGTCCTGCCCCGCGCCGTGTGGGGGTCCACCGGCCTGTCACCCCGCTCCAACTCGTTCAACTTCGTCACCCGCCAGGCCATCGACGACGGCCTTCCCGAACGCCTCAAGCTGGGTAAGGAGTTCAAGGCCATCCGCGACACGCGGAGCATCCGCAAGGAGCATATGAAGGAGAACGACGCCTGCCCCGACGTCGAGATCGACCCCGACACCTTCGAGGTCATCGTCGGCGGAGCGAAGGTGGAGGACGTGTCCGCACAGATCGACGGACATGGCGTCGAACGGAACTACGCCACCGAACTGCCCATGGCCCAGCGGTACTTCCTCTTCTGAGGCCCGCCGACACAGCACAGAGAGTGGAAGGTGAGCTGCGCACCATGACACGCGCCGCGCTGCTCGTCCTGGCCGACGGCCGGTTCCCCGCCGGAGGGCATGCGCACTCCGGCGGGGCCGAACCGGCGGTCCGGGCGGGCCGCGTCACCGACAGCGCCTCGCTGGCGGACTTCTGCCGGGGGCGACTGCACACCGCGGGCCTGGTCGCGGCGGCCCTGGCCGCCGCGGCCGCCGCCGGAGTCGACCCCCTGGTGCTGGACGAGGCCGCCGACGCCCGCACCCCGGTGCCGGCGTTGCGGTCCACGGCACGGAAACTGGGCCGCCAGCTGATGCGAGCCGCCCGCGCCACCTGGCCGAGCCCCGCACTCGACGCGCTGGCCGCGGCCCGCCCGCGCGGCGCCCACCAGCCCGTCGTCCTCGGCCTGGCCGCCCGGTCCGCCGGCCTGACACCCCTGGACGCCGCCCACGCCGCGGCGTACGAGAGCGTCAGCGGCCCGGCCACGGCGGCGGTCCGGCTGCTGAGCCTGGACCCGTTCGACGCCACCGCCGTCCTCGCCCGTCTGGCCGCCGACCTCGACAGGGTGGCGGCCGCGGCCACCGAGGCCGCCGATCGCATCCCCGCGGAGGGCTGCGACGCCCTGCCCGCCGCCTCCGCGCCCCTGCTGGACATCACCGCCGAGGCGCACGCCGCCTGGCCGGTACGGCTCTTCGCCTCCTGACCTGCGTCCCTCCCACACAAGCACGGAGCCCGTATGCACCTCGACCACCAGGACACCTTCCCCGAGCGGCACGCCTACAGCGCCGCCGCCCCTGCACGCCCCGACGGCACTCGGCGCGCCTTGCGCATCGGCCTGGGCGGCCCGGTCGGCACCGGCAAGACCGCCACCGTCGCCGCGCTGTGCCGGGCACTGCGGGACGAACTGTCCATCGCCGTCGTCACCAACGACATCTACACCCGCGAGGACGCGGAATTCCTGCGCCGTGAGGCCGTACTGCCCGCCGAGCGGATCACCGCCGTCGAGACCGGCGCCTGCCCGCACACCGCGATCCGCGACGACATCTCCGCCAACCTCGAAGCCGTCGAGGACCTGGAGGCCGCGTTCCCCTCCGAGGGCGTCGGCTCGCTCGACCTGGTCCTGGTGGAATCCGGCGGCGACAACCTCACCGCGACCTTCTCCAAGGGACTGGTCGACGCCCAGATCTTCGTCATCGACACCGCCGGCGGGGACGACATCCCGCGCAAGGGCGGCCCCGGCGTCACCACCGCCGACCTGCTCGTCATCAACAAGACCGACCTCGCGCCCTACGTCGGCGTCGATCTGGAAGGCATGGCTCGCGACGCCAAGGCCCAGCGCGGCGACCTCCCTGTCGCCTTCACCGCGCTGAAGCAGCCCGACGGCGTCAAGCCGGTCGCCGACTGGGTCCGCGACCGCCTCGCCGACTGGACCGCGGGCGCCGCATGACCTTCACGACCCCGGAAGCCGCGACACCTGCGTCCGAGCCGACCACCTCGGGCGTACGCGCCACCGCCCGCATCACGGCCACCGGCCGGGGCGGCACCACGACGCTGACCGCCCTCGACGGCGACGGCCCCTTCGAGCTGCGCCGCCTGCGCCCCCGCGGGAGCGAGGCCCGGGTCACCATCGTCGGTGCCATGAGCGCACCCCTCGGCGGCGACCGGCTGCGCATCGAAGCCACCGCGGAGCACGGCGCGGCACTGCACGTCACCTCCACCACCGCGACCCTCGCCCTCAAGGGCGCCACGCCCGAACCCGCCACCTATGACGTGGACCTGACCGCCGAAGAGGGGGCCCAACTGCACTGGCTGCCCAAACCATTGATCAGCGCCGCCGGCAGCGACCTGCAGCAGACCTTCACCGTTGATCTCGCGCCCACGGCCCGGCTCGTGCTGCGCGAGGAACAGATCCTCGGACGCGCCGGGGAGCCACCGGGCCACGTGGCCACCCGCCTGACCGTCCGGCGCGGGGGGCGCACCCTGCTCGACCAGCAAGCCGAGTACGGACGGGGCGCGGTCGGCTGGGACGGCCCCGCCGTCCTCGCCCACCACCGATCCACCGGCCAACTCCTCATCGTCGACCCGGCCTTCGAGGACACCCCGCCCGCACCCCTACTGCTCACCGACACCCCACTGCTCACCGACACCCCGGATCCGAGCCAGGCCGTACTGGCCCCGCTCGCCGGCCCTGCCGCACTCGTCACCGCGGTCGCCCAGGACGGCCTCCGTTTGCGCCGCCTCCTCGACCGGGCGTACGGTGCCGCCTTCGGCCACCAGGGCTGAGCGTGACCGTCCAAGGCGCACGCCGGGCTCCTGCCCGCCGTCGACTTCCGGATGCCGGGCGCGGTGCCCTCTCGACCACCACTGGTGCAGGGTTGGCAGCGAGGTAGTGGGAGTAGCGGATTGGTCGGCATCTCACCCGCACTTCGCCGTGGAGCCGCCCGGGGAAATTCGCTGGCACGCCTTCCGGCGATCTTGTTACGGTGACCGGCGACCGCAGATCGCGGATCGCTGACCGGGCCCGTGTGCCCTAGGAAGAGTGTCTATGCCCCGGACCGCGCCGAGCGCGCCTCGCCGCACCGCGTAACCAACCGTCTCGCTTGCCGCCGTTTCCGCGCGGCGACCGGACGTGAGTTCCGGTGTCTTCATCGCCAAGCAGCACCTGCCTGCCCCAGGGGGCGGCGGATGCGCATGGATTCTTCGTCGAGGATCGCTCGGCCGGCTCTTGCTGTCATCGCAGACCCTTTCAGCAAGGAGCACCCCGGGTGTCCAGCACCAACAACACTCTCAAGATCGACACCTTCACCTGCGCATGGTGCGGTCTCACCGTTTCGACCTTCGCCGCCGACGGAACGCGGCGCAACCACTGTCCGTCGTGCCTGCACTCCCAGCACGTCAGCGACCACGTCGAGGGCGGCCCGAGTCACTGCCAGGGCCGTATGACCCCGATCGCCATCGCCGTGCTGCGCACCGGTGACTGGATGCTCGTCCACCGCTGTGTGCGCTGCGACGAGCTCACCTCCAACCCCGTCTGCACGGACGACAACCAACTCATCTTGATGCGTATGGCCGTCCGCCCGCTCGCACAGCCGCCGTTCCCGCTCGAAGCACTCGGCAGCCTGTGAACCGGCGGAAGGAGGAGTACGACATGCCACGACGCAAGCAGCCCCACAGCCGGGCCCGGGCGGCACGGCGTCCGCAGCGGCACAAGGACGTCCTGCACGGGAACAGCGGCCACCGCACCAACGCCTTCCGGTGCGTCAACTGCCGTCTGGACGTGCCTTTGACCGCCCCGGGCACCGTTCACCGCAACCACTGCCCGAACTGCCTGGCCAGTCTCCACGTCGACCACCGCATCCCCGGCGACCGCGCCTCGGACTGCCGAGGGCGGATGGAGGCACTGTGCATGTTCACCCGGCCGGACGGTGAATGGATGCTCGTCCACCAGTGTCTGACCTGCGCCGAACTCAGCGCGAACCGCATCGCCGGTGACGACAACGCCCTCGCCCTGGTCCGTCTGGCACTCAGACCGCTCCAGGACACCACCATGGCCAGCCGCACCCTGCTCACCCTGTAGGGAGAAGGCCCGGGGGTGCCGGTGTGCGCGGCACCGGCACCCCCGCCGACCAACCCCACGGGGTCTTCTCCACCGCGCAGAGCACTGATCCGTCCGCGGAGTCCGACTTCCTTGCGCGCGTCGCGACGACCTGGTGGTCACCTGGACCGACGGTGGGCTCACCGCCGCCGGCTACCGCGACCCGGCTCGCGGCCATCCCGCCGCACCCGACCGCTGGATTGCCCGTTGGCCAGACGTTTTCAGGTTTTTAGCGGGATGGACGCACTGGGCACCGAGAGTGAGCCTTGGCCATTGCTCCATGTCATGATCGCGGACGGGCCAATCCCTCTCCGACAGGACCATCCCATGCGAACCATCAGCGTCATCACCGCCGTACACGAAGGCGGCCACCACTTCATCGGTGACACCTATGAATCCCTGCGTGAGCAGAAGCTCCCCGATGACTGGCAGTGGGAGTGGTGCGTGCAAGAGGACGGCACCTCGGGCATCCCCGGGAACAGCCTGCCCAGTGACCCCAGGATCACCTACGGGACGGGGCTGCGCGCGCGCATAGCGGTGACGCGCACACACGCCCTCGCGCGCGCGAGGGGAGAGCTGATACGGACGTTGGACGCGGACGACGTGCTGCTGCCCGGCGCGCTGGAGCGGGACATCGAGACCCTGGAACGTGTCCCATGGTGCGTATCCGCCTGCATCGACCTCCACGAGGACGGGAGGACGGCACCAGGTCCGTGCGACCCTGCGGGTGGGACCTTGGAGCCCGGCCGCTTCTATCACGAGGTGCTGGAGCGACGTCTGTCCGTTCAGGCGACCACCTTCGCCGCTCACCGTCGCCTGGTGATGGCGCTCGGCGGCTGGCAGGCACTGTCCGGAGCCGAGACGGTTGCTCTGCTCCTTGCCGCGGAGGCCGTGGCACCCGGTGAATTCATAGCGGAGCCGAGCGTCTTCTACCGAAAGCATCCGCACCAGACGACCGCCTCCGATCACTACTGGGAACCGACCGAAGCGGCCACCCGGACCGACGCGCTCGTGCAACGCGCCCGCGCCCTGCGGGAGTCGGGTTGGGAGTGGCAGCAGGTACGCCAGCACGTGAGCGGGTGAGGGTGGACGCCCTTCGTACGCAGGCGGTTCGGTGGCCCGGATGAGGCAGGTCAGGAGACGAGCGAACGGCCTGTGGGCGCCAGCCGTAGTGTCCGGGGGGCTGTTGTCTGTTCTCGTTCGATGCCCGGCAGGATCTCCTCCCGTACGAGGGGGTGGGCCTGTACGTGGGCGAGGTGCCGTCGGTGAGCGGCCTCATCGGGGTACGAGGTGAAGATCGCGGCGATGTTCTCGCCGGTGCGGATCGGCAGCCTGGGGAAGGTGTTGGGCGCCGTCTCGGTGGTGAAGGCGGCGAGCGGCACGGGTTCGGTCTTGTGGAGCACGGGGAGGAGGCCGTCCCGGATCAGGTCGATGCCGTCGTGCCGCCCGGGAGGGAAGGACCACACGGTGGCGGACACGAATCGCTCCGGTGCCGGAGCGCCGACCTGGGGCCGCTTGGACGGGAGGACGGCGAGTTCGTTCGCGTCCGACAGGGGGCGCAGGAGAAGGACATCGTCGGAGTCGATCATGGTGGCGTTGGCCTGGGGGCCGTGCTCGGCCCAGACGGGGCCGCCGTAGAAGGCCGTCAGAGCGTCGTGCCGTACCGCCATGTCCCGGAATCCGCGCAGCCAGACGAAGCGATCCGGATCGTCGAGGTCCCGGAACTGGCCGAGCACGATCATCCCGGCTTCTTCCTGGGTTTCGACGAACTCTCGGTCGAACAGCTCGATGAGCTCGTCGCGCCGGCCGGATCGCAGCGTGTACTGGCGAAGCTCGATCACGGCGGGGTGGCTGTCAGGGGCGGTGGGGGGCACGGCGGGCTCCAGTTCGGTTCTCTTCTGCGGGCGCGGGTTCCCGGCTCGTTCGGTCGGAGCCGGGCGCGAGCCGACAGTAGGGGGGCCGTGTGACAGGTGCTGTCAGGGTTTCCGGGGAGAATGCGCCCATGTCTGCCGGTCGACTGCTGTCGGTGCTGCTGTTGCTGCAATCCCGCGGCCGCATGTCCGCGCGAGGGATTGCCGAGGAGCTGGGCGTGTCCGTGCGGACCGCCTACCGTGACCTGGCGCGTCTGCAGGACGCCGGGGTGCCGGTCTATGCGGAGCCGGGCCGCGGAGGCGGTTACCAACTGCTGGACGGCTATCGCACCCGCCTGACCGGGATGAGCGAGGGCGAGGCGCGGGCGCTGTTGTTCGCCTGGCTGCCCGGCCCGGCCGCCGACCTGGGGCTCGCACCGGAGGTGACGGCGGCACGGCTGAAACTGCTGGCCGCACTGCCGACGGGACTGCGGGAGGAGGCGATGCGGACCGCGGCGGTGTTCCACCTGGACGCGCCCGGCTGGTACCGGGAACCCGAACAGGCACCGTACCTGCCCCTGTTCGTCGACGCGGTGCTCACCCAGCGTGCGGTGGATGTGCGCTACCGGCGTTGGCGCGCGCCACAAGAGGTGGATCGCCGTCTTCGCCCCTACGGCCTGGTACTCAAGTCCGGTGTCTGGTACCTCGTCGCCGCCGTGAAGGACCGGATCGCGACCTACCGGGTGTCGCAGGTCCTCGACGCGGTGCTGAGCGACGAGCGGTTCGACCGGCCTGCGGACTTCGACCTGGGCGCCTACTGGACCTCGTATCTCGACGATTTTCTGGCCCGTCGCTATACCGGCACAGCCACCATCCGCCTTTCCCCGCGGGGACGCCGGCGTCTGCCCGACAACGTCCCCCCGGAGCTGGTGCGGGCTGTGGACTCCACCGCGACCGCCGTCGGTGACGACGGATGGATAGCGGCGGTCATCCCGACCGAGAGCACCGCGCACGCGTGCGGCGAGCTGCTGCGGCTCGGCGTCGACGTCGAGGTCGTCGCGCCGGCCGAACTGCGCCAGGCCATGGCCGACACCGTGGGCGTACTCGCCAGAGCCTACGGATCCGCCCGCGCGGTACAGACGACCGGCTCACCCACCGGCGAGATCGAATGAGACGGGACGGCAACGGTGCGCGCAACAGCTCGCATCCCGCCGTCGGGTGCGGCCGGCCAGGACAGCCGGCCGCAGAACCCGGTGGCCATGCGTCT
Source organism: Streptomyces sirii (assembly GCF_045690365.1). Taxonomy (NCBI): domain Bacteria; kingdom Bacillati; phylum Actinomycetota; class Actinomycetes; order Kitasatosporales; family Streptomycetaceae; genus Streptomyces; species Streptomyces sirii. The sequence continues at coordinate 8,060,690 of NZ_CP147982.1, forward strand.
TCCGTGCCCGCTTACTTGTGGTCGTGGAGGAAGGCCGGGATGTCGGCTCGGGTCGGGTAGTCGGGCAGCGGGGCGGGCTTGTCCTGGAGGAACGCGGTGATGACGGCTGCCGCTCGTCGGTCGTTGTCACTCAGGCCGTTCCACATGTGGTGGCCGACGCCGGGCATGTACTGGGTGCGCCGGATGGCAGGGGCGTCGGCGAGGACGGCTGTCGCCCACTGCCGGACCTGGGAGGAGCACTCGGCGATCATCAGCATCGCGGGTGTCCGGGAGCGCCTCAACTGCGGGGCGATGGCGGGGGAGTCCTTGAGCGTCTGCTGAACGCGGAGGCTGGCGGCGGCGCTGAAGGAGAAGTTCCGCGCCGTGTCCTCGACCGGGATGCGATGCGCGTCCTTCGCGCAGTAGGCGGAGGCGGTGTCGCTGCCGAGATCGGCGGCGGTGAAGGCGTTGTCGCCCTCGGCCTGCCCCAACAGCCCGTTGTCCGGGCTGAGTAGACCGAGCCGCGCGAAGCCGAAGGCGACGGCGTACCGCGGGAGGTGTGTGGAGCGCGGTCCGGCCATCGCAGGCGCGATGCCGCGAGCCGACGGCCGGCCCTTCTGCCCCGCGATCCGCGTGGTGGGGCCGTCCATCGGGCCGGGCTCGGCGATGATCGCTCGGTGCAGGTGTGCGGCGATGGCCGGTTCGGCCAGCGCGCGGGTGAGCAGGACTGCGCCCGAGGAGAATCCCAGCACGTCGACGCGGCCCTTGCCGAGCCTGTCGACGAAGGCGCCGAGGTCGCGGACGGACCGGGTGATCGAGTACTGGTCCATGGGCAGCAAGTCGCTGCGTCCGCCGCCGGCCTGCTCGTAGGTGTACACGTCGTAGCCCTCTCTCGTGAGCCGCCGCAGGAAGCGGTGGTCGAGCAACGAGATGCCGCGCACCGGCCCGCCGTTGAGGTAGACGAGCGGAACGCGGTGCCGGGGGCCGTTGCCGGTGGGCGGGTAGTGGTAGACCGCGACCCGGCTGCCGGTGGACAGGCTCCAGTGTTCGGTGGTCACGAACGGCAGGGCGGGCGGATGGCGACGCGCCGTGGGAACGGTGGGGACGCACACCGACAGCGTCAGGGCCGCCGCGACGAACACCGGCAGGAACGGCGCCAGCCGTCCCCGCCAGGGCCGGCGGCGGCCCCGCCACAGCGCCGCGACGACCGCGATGCCGACAGTCGCGGACCACGCGGCGAACCCCGATCCCGCGCCGTCGGTGGCGACGATCAGCGCCAAGAAGACGGCGACCAGCCCCACCATCGCGGCGGTATGCGCCAGCACGCGGCCGACGAGGCGGAAGGGACGTATGACGGACGGTGGCATGGCAATCTCCCCCTGTGTTTTAAAACGTCGTTTCAAAACGATGTTAGCAGCCTGGGTAGACTGCTCCTCGTGGGAAGGCCGAGAACGAACGACGCCGCCGTCAAAGAACGGCTCGTGGCATGCGCGACCGAGATGTTCGCCACCCGTCCTCAGGAGTCGGTCACGGTCCGCGCGCTGGCCACCGCCGCCGGGACGTCGACGGCGGCGGTGTACACGCTGTTCCAGGGCAAGGACGGACTGGTCCGCGAGGTGCGCGACCGGGCGGTCGCCGGCCTGTTCCAGGACGTGACGGCGGTCCCCACCTCCGAGGTCGCCGTCGAGGACCTGTACGCGCTGGCCGCCGCGTATCGCCGCTGGGGACGCGAACACCGCCACCTGTACACCGTGCTGTTCGGCGGCGCGCAGTCCTTCGACCCGTCGGGCCGGGTCGGCGACCACGACCCCGTACGACCGCTCCTCGCGGCGATCGACCGCGCCGTGGCGGACCACACCCTCGCGGGCGACACCACGCTGATCGCCGTCTCGCTGTGGGTCGCCCTGCACGGACTCGTGACCCTCGAACTCGCCGGCGCCCTCGACGGCACCGCAGCCGAGACCGCGTTCCGATCAACGATTCACGCCGTACTGCGCGGCTGGGCGCCCCCCTGACGAGCAAAGGCGCCTGACCGGAACAGAATCCCAGGTCAGGCGCCTTCCGTGGGCCCCCGTATACCGCAACGAAGCCAACCACCTCTGTCTGCTGGCCCCCGACGCCGACCGCGGCAGCGTCCGCCTCGCCTCGTGCAACGACATCCTGGCCGAGCGCTGGAGCGTGGTGAACCCCTGACCCCGTGAACCCCACCGGGCCGCCCGTACCGTCATGTCAGTGCCGCCAGAACGGCTGGGAGGCGATCCCGCCTCGGCCGCGACGGGGAGGTGCCGGGCGGCGGTCGGAGGCGAACGCCCACGGGGCGGAGGACGCGCACGAGGTCTCTCTGGGGGCCGCGCGACGGGCCCGGCGTCGCGCCCGGACCGCCGCCTGCGTCATCGCTATTTCATCGGGATTTCAGTGCCTCCCACGACAGTGGACCTGGACGGCACCATCGCCCGGCTCCGCAAGGAGTAGCTGGGGCCGACGGCGGGCCCGGTGCGGCGTCGGGGGCGGTGTTCGCCCCTGGCCGCGCGTTCCGCCGGATCCGCGTGGAGTGTGTGGGGTTCCGATGAGTGATGGCCAGTCAGGGGGAGTGGGGGAAATGGGTATGGCGAACACGTCCGGCGCGTCGCCGCCGGAGTCGGCGGTGAGCGACACCGAAGGCGGGGAGGGGGGTCCCGGCCGGGTACCGGTCCGGCTGGTCCTGGCGGGCGGACTGGTCGGTGCGGTGCTGCTGACGGCGTCCCTGGTCGTCGGCCTCACGAGTTCTCCCACCGTGAGCGTCCCACGACTGCCGAAGATGCCCTCGTTGCCGACGGATCCCGGCTCGATGCCGACGGGATTCCCCACGGACCTGCCCACGGGCCTGCCGAGCCTGCCCCCGATGCCCACGGACTTCCCCACGGGCCTGCCCACCGACCTGCCCACCGACCTGCCTCCCCTGCCGACCGATCTGACGGGAGGTGGCTCGTGAAGGGCCTCGTTTCCTTGCCGTTGCGGGACGATCAACTGGCGCATACCAGGGCGCTGATGATCGCCCGGATCGCGATCGTCCTGTACCTGGTCGAGTTGCTGTTGAACATGACCCGCCCGCGGGTGCTGCCCGACGAGCCGGCCTTGTCGATCTTCTACGAACTGCCCGCGGGCCTCGGCAAGATGCCCGGCTTCGCGGGCTCGCTCGACCGGCTGCTGTCCATGCCGCGCGCCGTCTTCTGGTGCACGCTGGCGGGCATCGTGGCGGGGGTGGCCATCCAGATCGCGGCGGCCGTCCTGCGCCGATCCGACCGGCGCTCGGTGGCGCTGACCTGGCTGACGCTGGGGTGCCTGCTGTTGCCGTTCGGTCTGCTGTCGCTGGTGGTCGTCGTCGAGTACTTCCCGCTGGTGCTCGCCTGTGTGCCCAGTACGGCCCTCGTCCTGCTCCTGCTGCGCGGCGGGGTGCGGTTCGCCCGGGTCCCGCTGGCCGCACTGCTGGCCGCGTTCGCCTGGGGCGCGTTGATCGTGTTCGGACTGGGCCGCGCCTACAGCGGGCTCGCGTTCGGCACCCTCTTCGGCCACCTGGGAAAGTCCTCCCTCACCGACATCAGTCGACTCGCGGAGAACCAGTTCCGCACCATCGACCTGCTGATCGTGCACCTCAGCGTCGTTGACGCGCTGGCCGTCGCGGGCGGCGTCGCGTTGCTCTTCCTGTTGTTCCGCCACCGCGTCACCGATGCCGTGAGCGGCCTGGTCCTCGGCGCCGCCGTGGGGCTCGGCTTCAACCTCGTGGAGAGCGCCATGTACATGAAGATCTACGGCTCGCTGGGCGGCATGCTCGGGTCGACCGGCGGCTTCGAGTACTGGATCCGGCAGTCGATCGGCCTGCTCGGCGGGCAGGTGGCCTACGGCGCGCTGCTGGGGGCCGGGCTCGGCGTCGCAGCCCGGGCACGGCGGCGCGGGCTCATCGCGACGGCCGCCGTGGTGGGGGCGATCGGCGGGGCCACGGCCTCCGAGCTCCTGTCGGGGTGGCTGTCCGGGCTCGTCCGGGAACACGTCGAGGTCGGCAGTGCGCTCGACGTCCTGGTGGTCTCCCCGTTCCTGTGGCTGCTCCCCCAACTGCCCCTGATCGCCCTGACCCTCGCGCTGCTGGTCCGTGGTCTACGGGCACGCGCACCCGCGCTGAGGGCGGCCGTGGCGGAGGAGGTCGCAGCGGGCCCGGCCATCACCCAGGCGGAGGTGCCGGTTCTGATCTCGCCCGCGCTGCGGCTCTGGGCGGTGGTGGGTGCCTGGCGCTGGCGCGGCTGGCGTGCGGCCCGTGCGCTGCACCGCCTGCACTCCGTCCAGTTGGACCTGGCCGGCCACCACGTGCAGAACGATCCCACAGACACAGCTCACGCCGACGAGTTGCGCGCACGGATCGCGCGACTCAAGGGCGTGTCCTCGGAGGTAACCCCATGAACGGTCTGAGAACTGCCTGGCGGACGGCCGTCAGCGCCACCGCCCTCGCCGGAACGGTGCTGCTCCTGACCCCGCAGCAGGCCTCGGCCTGCTCGGTCGGGATCGGCTACAAGCCGTCGTTCGACATCCGCGACCTGAGCCACCCGAAGACGTGCTCGACGGGCGCCTCGCTCGGCGGCGCCGGGGCGGTCGCCGTTCTGGTTCCCGGCGCCCTCGTCGCGGCGAGCTGGTGCGCCCACCGGAAGGCCGAGAAGGGCTTCGGCGCGCCCGCGGAGAACGGGAGCACCGGCCCGAGCCTGGCCCTGATCGGCTACCTGGACGCCGCGGGCGTCGCGGTGAGCCGCCGGCGCGACGGCGAGGCCGATCCGGTCTCCGGCTTCCCGCACCGGACCGAGCAGGAGACGGGTGGGCACCGTGCGGACCGGCCGCTCTAGCCGTGCCGTGCGCGGAGGCCGGTGGGGCGCCGCCCTCCTGGCCGTCGGTGTCCTGCTCGCCGGCCAACCGGCCCCTTCGGCGGTGGCGTCCGACACCCCCGAGACCGGCCAGTCCGCGACGCCCGAGGCGGGAGGCGAGTTCGCGGACATCGTTCACGAACTCCTGGCCGACCCGATCGGCCGGGCCGGATACGAAGCGCACCAAACACTCAACATGCATGACGGCAACCGCAATCTGGCCGTCATCTGGTTCGATGTGAGCAATTTTCAGGCCACACATTTGGAATCGATCACACGGCAGTTCGATGAAAACCCCTCTCGCTCGGACTATTACATCGGGTACGGCAAGCTGCTGAAGCGCGAGGGGAACGAGGCGCTCTTCGACCGGATAGGCATTCAGGGGGACGGCCCACTCCTGGAGTTCGCCGCAGTCAACGACCCACGCAAGGACCACTCCGAAGCCATCATCTACGACAAATTTCTGTACCCCGTCCTCCGAAGCCTCGGCCTGGGCCACAAGGCGACCGAAAGGCTGATGAAGCGGGCGAAGGCCGGCTTCTCGGACCGTGGCCGGTGTGCGGAATGCCGCAAACTCACCAGCGCCATCGACGAGAACAACAAGGGCAATGACAAGAGTAACTTCGTGTCCGGAACGGACTACGCGACCAAGCAGGAGAAGGCGGAGTCCGCGAACCGGGTGAACGCCCTCAACAGCAAGGCCAATTCCATACTCAACCGGGAGAAAGAACAGGCGGGGCAACAGGCCAAGACAGCCCTACCGGTATCGGGAAGCCCGGAAACCCCCTGCACCTCGATGGGACGCGGCCACGGACGTCGCGTCATGGCGATGGCCGTGCCCCTCGCCGCCGGACCCTGTGACGAGGAGGACGAGAGCACACGGTCAGGCGCCCTCCAGCAACTCCTGGGCTCCCCGCCCGGTGCCGACGCCTACGGAGGCGTGGACTTCTCGACGTTGGAAATGCGCTACCTCTCGGACACCTCGAGCGGGGTGCGGTACGCCTACTCCTCGCAACCCCTACCGAAGGGCTACCAGCAGAACACCGCACTCGGAATGCGGATGGTGAAGAACCTGGGATCCGATCTGCGGACCTGGCTGGTGCTCGATCCGCAGAAGTTCTGGGTCAATCTCAATCCCACCGAACCGGACCGCATCGTCGACGCCGCGATGGGACAAACCAACGCCGGACGCGCCATGCTGGAGGCCGACCTCCAGATGAAGCGCACATCGGCGAAGATCCTGCACCCCGACTCGGCGACGGGAAAAGAGTACTGGCGGCAACTCAAAAGCTCCGCGGACGGTTCCCTCTGCTTCTCCTCCCGGATGTGGATCGTGCCCGGCAAGGTCGAGGTGCGCCAGGACGGCGATGCGCTCTACATTCTCAAAGCACAGCTCGACGTGAAGACGCAATCGGACCACATCGACGACCCCTATGCGAAGCCGTGCAACGCTGATCCGTCCACCAACGCCCACAACGAGAACCTGGAGCGCACCCTCGTGCTGCCCAAGGTCGTGAAGGCGGTCAACAACGACCCGGAGTACGCGCCGCTGCGCCGCGCGTTCATGGCGCGGATCATCGCGCAGTGGGTGCGCGAGCGGCACCGACAGGGCCAGCGGACCTCGTTCGACACGCTGATCGACTCCAAGGACCTGGGCCCGGCCAAGATGACCGGCGACTGGCGTCCCAAAAAGGTCTTCGACGCCTACGTCCGCTCTTACCGCAACAAGGAGTTCGACATCAAGCGGGAGACCACCGACGGGCGGTACAAGCGCATCACCCGCTACGTGTACGGCGGCGCGGACCTCACGAACGTCCAGCTGACCGGCGTCTCCTCGGCGGACATGCGCAAGCGCTACCCACAACTCGCCCAGTCCGCACGGTCCTCCACCGACCGCCGGGTGACCGCGGCCGACGGCTCGATCTGGCTGGGCGGTTCCGTCCAGGCGCCGGAACGGGGCTTCTGGGGCGACCTCAAGGACCAGGCCACCCGCCTGACCGGCGGAAACGGGCCCCTCCTCGTGGTGATCCTGCTCGCCCTCGCAGCCATCCTCTTCGGCTTCCGCAACCGCCCGAGCCGCGGCAACCGCCCCGCCGCGTGAACCCCGGCAGGCCGCCGGCCTCTGGCCACCGCACGGCTGGTGGGGCTGCCGCCGTCGGGCCGCGACGGCGGCAGCCCTCCCCGTGGGTTTCAGCCCTTGCGGGGGGAGAAACCGCCGCCGGCGTCGCCGTGGGCCGTGCAGTCCATGTCGCGGTAGCGGTCGACGAAGGTGCCGGTGAGGCCGGTGAACGCGTCGTACGCTTGGTCCAGGGGCAGGTCCTTACTCACCCTGAACCGTAGCTGCACGTGGACGGACTCGCGGGGCTTCAGCGTCTTCGGGCCGGGGATGGTGCCGCGGGCGTTTCCACCGGCATCGCGCAGCGTCTTCCAGGCGCGCTGCGAGGTGTCCCAGTACTGCAGATCGCCGTACGGGCTCAGGTCGCGCTCACCCTCGTTGTAGACGTAACTGCCCAGCTTGGCGCTGAGTTCGAACGTCTTCAGCTCCTTCGCCGAGGCGTTGGTGAGCGTGGCGGTGTAGGTCGTCCAGTGAGTGCCGAGAGTGATCGACTTGGGTATGCCGAACGAGCGGCCCACGAAGGTGTTGTTGTGGTACTGCCCGTAGGCGGTGTCGAGGTCGTAGCACGTCGGGATGTCCGCGGCAGGAGCCGCCTGGGAGGCGGGCGCGGCGGCCATCGCCACGGGGAGCAGGGCGGCCGTCGCGGCCGAGGCCGACAGGGCGCGGCGCAGTTTCATGAAGATCTCTCTCCCGGTTCTTCGGACCCTTGGAGCCTTTGTTTCCCGTGTCGTTGAGTTCGCAGGCCGTGGATCCTTGGGTTATCAGGTTCTTGGAGAAATGATCGGGCTTACGCGGTGATGTCCGTGGCGCCCGGACCGGCCATGCCCTTCCGGCGGCGTACGCCGATGACCGCACCCGCGCCGACCACCATCGCGGCCCCGCCGGCGAGAGCGATCGCCGGGAGCGCGGACGAGGAGCCCGTTTCGGCGAGGGCGCCGCCCTGCGGGCCGAGGCCACCGGTGGAATCGGAACCACTCGTACCGCCCCCGGACGCGGCGCTCTGGCCGGGCTCGGCCGTGCCACCCGGCTTGCCCGGCTCATCCGGCTTGGCGGTCGGGGGCTGCGTCGGCTTCGCGCCCGCGGGGAGGATGGTGAAGTCGTACCAGGCTTCCTTGGCCGAACCACAGGAACCGTCGCGGTTGCGGTAGTCGCCGGCGGCGAGCGCGTACCCGGCGCCGGGCTTGGCGTCCTTGACCACGCGGGTGCGCAGTTGGAGCGTGACGGTGCTGCGCGGACCGACGGCAAAGAAGCCGAACAGGTCGTCGGGCTCCGCGTCGTGGAAGGTCTTCCACCGCCCCGTCTTGGCGTCGCGGTACTCGGTCTCCAGCTCCCAGTACGGCCGGTCGACGTCTTCGGCGGAGGACACGAGCAGGAAGGGCTGGACCTCCCCCAGGGGCTTGCCGGTGGTGTTGGCGAGCGTCATGGAGAAGGAGGTCCAGGTGCCGCCCGCGGTCAGCTGGCGCGGCAGCCCGTGGACGGCCACGTGCAACTGATCGGACTCGAACGCGCAGGACTGACCCGCACCGTCGGAATCATCGGCGTCCTTGCCTCCACCGGTGGCACCACCCGCGTCGGTGGTCCCCTCAGTGGTCCCGGCGGCTTTCGGCGGCTTCCCCGGAGTGGGGCGGGCGGCCCCGTCGCGGTCCTGGGATGCCGAGCCATCGGCAGCGGCTTCCCCCGGGCGCCGCGGCCCGTCCGGGTTCCCCGTTCCGCCGCCGCTCGTGGCGGAATCCGCTAACCGGTCCGCCGGTCTTGCGACATCGGGGGAGTCGGGAGAGGCGGGCGTGCGGGGACCGGCCTCGGACACCGGCTCCGTTGCGAGCGCGGCGGCGGGCGTGGCCAGTACGGCGGCGGGCGCTATCACGGCAGCCGCTGCGGCGGCTGTCAGGGCGCGGCGAATCTTCATCCAGCAGACCTCTCGGATCCCAAGTGCCGCCTGGGCGGCACAGGTTGACGTTCGTCATGGTCGGGCCCTGCATGACGCATGGTGTGCGTGAGTGCGCTTGCAGACATGCGTACATGCGCACACCTGCGCCTCCTGTAGGAGGACTCGCACTGCGAAAAGGTTGCCCGCTCAAGTCACTGAAGTGGCGCATAAGGTGGGAGGTGTCCCGGGATTTCCGTTAGGGTCCGTAACTCCTCCACGTCGTCGGTGAAGGGCTTTCGTCGCGCTCGAGCCGGGTGGACTTCCTCGGGGCGGTCGCGACGAGGAGCTGTTCCAGCGCGGGCACGAAGCCGCCGCATGACAGGCCGTGCAGGGGCATGCGGAATCAGTCGCACTCAATGTGACTGAGCGCTCTAGTCGGCCAGTGAGCATTGCACTGGGCATTCAGCACGGAACTGTCCAGCGCGACTTGTGCTGCGTACCGGCCTGGTGCCGGCGCGGGGAGCGGATCGGCGGCTGGATGTTTATCGCCCTCGGTGTTGGGGCGGACACCCCCTAGGACCGCGTCGCCCTCCCGCACTCGTCCCCAGAGGACTCGCCCCGCCCGACCGGCGTGCTGCGGTCGTACGGGTCGAGCTCCGTGCCGTCCTCGTCCGCCTGGCGGTCCGTGCCGAAGGGCGGGGTGAAGTAGCCCGTGGGGGCACCGCAGCCGCCGTTGGTCATGTCGTACTTGTACGAGACGATCGAGAACGTGCCCGGCTCGGTGATCACCTTGTCGGGGTCGTCCCAGCTCAGGACCAGCTCGCGCCGGACGATCGTGCGCACGATCTCGTCGTCGCCGCCCTCGTCCGCGCGGGTGACCGGATAGACGAAGGTGATGTCGGCGGTCACCTGGAGCGCCCCGCGCTTGCCCTCCCGGTAAGTGAGCCGGCCCCGGGTCTTCACGACGTCGCCGACCAGGTGTGTGCGGGAGGGCTGGAAGCGGCTGAAGAGGAGGAGGGGGTCGCTCTTCTCGCTCGGGGTGAGGAATGCGGTTTTCAGAAGGTCTTGGACGTCCTTCTGGTGCGGATTGATCAGCGCGATCGCCTTCTCGGGGCGCTCGCCCCGCAGCACTCCGCGGTCCAGGCCGGACGCGACGAGGAAGTCCCGGCTGCGGGCGAGGGCCCGCTCGACCTCGGCCGCGCTCATCCAGCCGACTGCCCGGGCCTTCGGCACGGTGATCCCCGCCGATCCGCTCGCCCAGCTCGCCGCCGGCGAGCCGCGGAACGGCTCGTCCGTGGTGGGACGTTGGGCCGCCTCCGCCGGGGGCGCCTTGGTCGGGCGGGCGGTCTCGGCCGGCAGCGGCGGGGAGTCAGCGTCGGCGAACAGGTCCACTATCCGCCCCGGCGCGAGCGCCACCACCAGCAGCGCCAGCGAGGCCAGCAACCCGACCGCGTACCAGCCCGTGCGCCGCTTGGGCCGCGCGGGCGGGTAGCTGCGCCAGCCCTCCGGGCCGCGACGGGGCTCCTCGGGCAGCCGCTTCGCCAGTTCGCGGGCCCGAGCCGACGGCTCCTTGGGCGCGTCGGCGGCACCGGCCACCGACTCGCGCAGAAACTGCTCCCACTCCTCGTCAGATCTGGACGAGCCGTCTGGCTCCGTACCCGCACCCATCCCCAACCCCCTGGCAATCAATAGGCCGCGGCCCACTCCCCTGGGACGCGTCCGCATAATGACACAGAGCGCTGACGGCGAGGCCGACCGGGCGGACGGTGTGGGCGCGCGCCACCCTTTCTCAACTGGCCGACCGAAGCCCCCAGCCACAACACTCAAACACTCCTCTGCCAAGTGAAGTGGCCGCTCAGAAGTCGAACTCCGCGTAGTCGAGTCGGTGAACTCCACCAGCAGCCCATCAGCGCGGCGGCCGCGGTCCTCGAAGTAGATCTCCTGCCGGCCCTCGGCGGCGAAGCCGAAGCGCGCCCGGGGCCCGACGGCGATACCGGTGCGTTGGGCCGTGCGCTGTGTAGGCGGGCCGCTGAACCGGCGAGGCCATCATGGTGGGCGACAACGGTTTCATCGTAGGAGCGAACCAGCATGGACCATGATGCCGGCGCCTGCACTGGACCCTCGACGCGCATGGCGACCCGCCGCATCCTCTCCACATCGTCGTCGAGGGCGAGTACAAGTGGTTTCCGCTCCGTGCGGAAGGGGTCGGAGACTTCGCCCCGGACGATCCGGCCGCCGCTCTTGGGCTGTCGGACGAGCTGATCGACGACCTGTACGGGTGGTCGGCGGACTTCGACGCCAACATGGAGCTGTACTTGAAGGAGCGTGACGAGGACAGGGACGATGCCCGGCGAAGGGAACTGGACCGTCGCGGCAAGGAGCTGGCCGAACGCGTCGCGCGCGAACTCGGCCCAGGAAGGACCGTGACGTACGCGGGGCCGGCCTAAGAACTCTCACCGCCGACCGGGCCGCCGGCCTGCTCCACGCCCAGCACGTCGACAGCATCCGCCACCTCACCGTCGACCACGTGCGGCGGGACGGCGACAAGCCGACGGTCCGGCTCGGGGACCGCGCGATGATTGATCCAGCCCCCACAACGGCCGGTTGTCACGACAGCCGGGCACCGGGGCTGAGGAGGCTCGTCGCGGGCTGGGGACGTCCGTTCTCCGGTTGGACTTCGAGCAGGATGATCCCGTCGGAGCCCGTTGCCCAGCTCGGCCCGCAGACGACGGCGACGCCGCCGTCGGTGTGCCGGACCAGTGCCTGGTACAGCAGGCAACTCCTGCTCGTACGGCGCTCCGGTGGCCAGCGGCGCCCGGAGGAGCTGAAGACGTGTCGGCAGGAGTGTGCGGAGGACCAGCACCGGCTCAGGGAGGCCCGGCCCGAAGAGATCACGCGGCGCGGCAGGTCTAGAGGGGTAAGACACATCGCGCTAAGGACCGGTCGAAGTGCGCGCGGGCCTGCTGTGCCGCGGAGGCTTCCCTCCCCACAGATCGTCGCGAAAGGCAATGCGTACAGCCAGTTCCGCGCCCTCGAATTGTTCGAGCAATCGATCCATCGCGACATCACGTGAGGGCAGGTACAGCTGTCTGCGGTCGGTGACCCGTGAGTGCAGAGCATAGGCGCAGTTCACCAGGCCCATCATGGCGTCCATCACGGGATCTGCGGCGATGCGCATACTGAGCGTTGCTGCGACGTTGGCGAGATCCCCGTAGAGAGCGCGCACCTCGTTCGCGAGATCCGCAGAGAGCTGCGCGGCCTCCGCAGCGTGGCCTACGGAAGCGCGGAAGCGGAACATGGCACGGACGAAGTTGGCGTAGTCCTCGCTGCGAAGCTGCCAGTCGGCTTGTCTTCGCTGAGCTTCTGCGGTCTTCGCCACCTGCCGGAGCGCTGCCCAACCGGCTATGCACCCGACTACGAGCGCAGAGAGCGCGCCAACCGCTGCGGCGTACAGCGCTGCCTGTGTCTCCGTCACGGTCCTGATGGTGGCAGGGGGAAGCACGGTGGTCTTTCAGGCGGGCACTGCCTCTGAGACTGGTGAGTTCGCATGTTGAGGTGTCGTGTAGGCCTCTGCGACTCAGCCGCGCCGGGTCGGAACTCCGGTGGCTCCGAGCTGGTCGAGCAGGCTGTTAACAACGCTCGTGATCAATACAGCTAGGCCGTGTCCCGTGAATCACTCACCCTCGGCCGGCGGCTACTTGCACGGGCCGGGGGCGAGGACGCCCCGACCCGATGCGGGGCGCCCTGATCGCGGCCATGACCGGTTCAGCAGCTCATGGCCCAGGTGTGGGAGTCGCCGTTGTCATTGGCCGCGCCGTTGTAGCTGACCTCCTGGCCAGGGGCGAGGCAGATGGTCATGTGTCCGCCCTGATGCGCCCGGGAGTAGACCTGCACATGATCCTTGACGCCGGGGCCAGAGATGCCGTGGTTGGCCCAGGAAGAGTCCTCATCGGCGATCCAGCTCTCCCACCAGCCGTCGTCACCGGACCAGTTGGCACGCTGCCCCTTGTAGTCGGTGTGCTCCCAGGCACAGAACTCGCCGCTGGGACAGTCGGCCGCGCCGGCCGGACCGGCCGCGGCGAGGCTGCTGGTGAGCACGAGGAACGCCGCGGCGGCCGAGGTGAACAGTCGGCTCTTCTTCATGAGGTATCCGGACCTTTCCGGTGGGGGGTGGGTGGGTCTTCCAGCAGCTCGGCCGCGCGGTGCACGGCGCGATCGCGCAACTGGTCGTAGGTGATGACGTCCTCGCGGTGCGCCGCCCGGACATCGGCGAGCCGGGCCGGTTCCAGCCGGGCCCGCATCTCGTCCAAGCCGCTCGCCCGCACACAGCGGGTGTCTTCGTCAGGGCACGCGGCTCGGTGGGCAAGTGCCCGCCGGTACCCGGGGTCCCTGCCGAGTTGGGCTTCGGCCTCGGGCCGCAGATTGTTCACCACGACCTCCGCGTGAAACCAGCGAGCCAGGTCGCCGTAGAGGAAACGGTGCGCCTCGGCCAGACAGCCGTCCGCGTGAGCCCGGACGGTGTAACCGGTGGCGAGGGTGACTGAGAACTCGGCCGGACCGGTGCCGAAGAGCACTTCCTGCCGCGGAGGCGGGCCGACGGCGCCACGGGCCGTCAAGCACTGGTCCACCAACACCTGCTCAGCGGTTTTGATCAGGTCACTGCGGCCATGCTCCGACGTGGGCAGCGCGGGCCGAGAATGTGCCGCACAACCCCAGGCGCAGAGCACGGCCAGTACGACACCCACGACCGTCCGACCTGTCGCCCTAGGCCGGGCAGCGCTGATCCCCACACCGCTTCAAACGATCAAGAGCAGCCCAGGACACGGCAGCAGACCGACCAAGTGGCCTACGGGACAAGGGCAGTCGGGTCCATCGGATGCCCGGGCCGCGGACCGGGAACAGCCAGGCCGTGCTGCGCCCGCCCGCTGCAGGTCGTCGTCGCCTGCGGTCGCGAAGGAAGGCGGGGATCTCGCCGCGGGTCGGGCGGTTCGGCAGGGGTGCCGGCTTTTTGGCCGCTGTCGCGGGGACGTCGACGACGGCGGTACGTGAACTGCCTGACGAGCGACGGCGGGAGAAGCCTGGCTCGCGGCTCACTCCCTTCTGCCGGTCGGCAGCTGATAGCCGCCAACTCGTCGTTGCAGGGTGAGTTCGCCGGAGGGGCAGGTCGGCGAGCCGCTACTTCTTGCCGGCGTCGAGCTGGACGCAGCACTCACCCGGGCGGGGCGCCAGGACGGCCTCCACGCCGCTGATCTCCAGACCTTCGAGGTATCCGGCGAGGAAGGCGTGGTTCATCCCGCAGACCAGGTCGGGGGCTTTGCTCGCCAGGGGGTGGAAGGGGCAGTTGCGCAGCCGGAGCTGGGTGGGGGTTTCGCGGACCGGTTCGAAGCCGTGCCGATCGAGCATCCGCTCACAGGCGTTCAGCCCGCGTTCTGCGCCGAGCCGGCCGGGGCGGGTCTGCTCGCGTTCGGACTCGCCCAGTTCCCGGCCGCGCCGGCCGGCCGTCCGTACGGCGGCGTGCGGCGTGGTTTCGCTGTCGTCCTCGGTCAGGACGGCTTCCAGCAGGAGGTCGGCGAGCAGTTCGTGGCGGCGGTCGGGGATGCTGACGCGGATGTCGTTGTCGGTGGGTTCGTAGACCTTGGGCTGGCGGCCGACCTTCCGGATCCCGGTCGGGGAGGCGTAGCGGGCGCGCAGCAGGCCGGCATCGACGAGTTTGTCGAGGTGGAAGGCGGCGAGCTTGCGGGAGATGCCCACGCTGGCGGCCGCCTCGTCCCGGGTCACGGGCCGGCGCTGGCGCCGGATGAAGGCGAACATCTTCCGCCGCGAGTCCTCGCCCAGGACGCTGACGGACTCGATCATGGCGTCGGCTGCCGGAGATTGCGGGGTTGCGTCGGAGGCCACCTCTCCAGGATAACGCGCATTTCTGTAGGTCAAACCAGAAGCTTCTCACTCGATGTGGCGTAGGGCTGCGTCCTTGACGACTCCACCGAATAAGACCAAAATCTATTGGTGAAACTAAGGGTGGTGGTGGACATGGACGATTCGCTGGCCGAGCGGGCCAAGGCGCCGGTGAGCGCCGCGCTGGCCGGTCCGTACGGGCATCCCTTCCATCCGATGCTGGTCACCGTGCCGATCGGCGCGTGGGTGGGCAGCCTGGTGCTCGACGTCGCGTCCCGCCTGGTGCACGACCCGGCCGCCCTGGTCGCCGGCGCGAGGTGGCTGATCGCTATCGGGGTGATCGGGGCGCTGGCCGCGGCGATGCCCGGCTTCCTGGACCTGTTCGCGATCCCGCCCGGCACCCGGGCCTTCCGCGTCGCCCTCGTCCACATGTCGCTGAACCTGCTGGTGACCGCCGCGTACGCCGGGAACTTCCTGTGGCGGTACGCGGAACGAGGGGCACCGGGCGGCGCTAGCACCGGGATGCTCGCACTGAACGCCGTGAGTCTGGCGGCGTTGGCCGTCTCGGGATACCTGGGCGGGAAGCTCGCCTACCGCTACGGAGTCCGTGTCGCGGACGAGGCCGCCCAGGCCGAGGGCTTCGCCCCCGTCCGTGGCCGTCCGGGCCGTTCAGCCGACTGACCACGCCCCCGCGGCAACGACCGCACGACCGACCGTCCGGCCCCGCGGCCACGATCGACCGCCCGGCCCCACGACCCCGCGGCCACAACCGGCCGCCCCGTCCCACGACCGCCCGGCAGAGGTCGCGCGCAGCCGCTGCCGTGCCGGGATCCCCCTTCCGACAAGGAGTCCTCATGGACATCGCCGCACTGATCACCTGGGTGATCACCGCGCTCGGCGGTTTCTACCTGCTCGGCGCCTGGCTCTCCCGCGGAGGCGCCAAGGGCGGCAGCAGCCGGCTGCCCGTCCCGGTCGTCTTCGGCCACTTCGCGCTCGCCGTGATCGGCCTAATCGTCTGGATCGCCTACCTGATCACCGACAGGGACGCACTGGCCTGGACCGCCTTCGGGCTGCTCGTGCCCGTCGCCCTGCTCGGCTTCACGATGCTGGCCCGTTGGCTCCCCGTGCGCCGGGCCGGGACCGCCACCGCGGGCGCCGCGGGTGCGCAACCCGAGCCCGCCGAGCGGCACTTCCCCGTCGCGGTGGTCGCCGCGCACGGCATCCTCGCCGTTGCCACCGTCCTCCTGGTCCTGCTCACCGCCCTGGGCATCGGCGGCAGCTGACATGTCCCACCGTCCCCACACCGCCGCGCACCTGGTCCCCGGCGATCCGGAGATACCGGAGCCGGCGCCGGCCGCGCTGCGCGTCGTCCACACGCCGGACGGCGTCGACCTGGCCGCCGCCGAACGCGCCGCCGGGCAGTTCCTGCAGGCCCTCGGAATCTCCACCAAGAGCGAGAGTCTGCGGGGGACCCCCGGGCGCATGGCCCGTGCCTACGCCGAGCTGTTCAGCCCCCGCCCGTTCGACCTGACCACCTTCCCCAACGACGAGGGCTACGACGAACTCGTCCTGGCCCGCAGCATCCCGGTCCGCTCGGTGTGCGAGCACCATCTTCTGCCGTTCGTCGGCACCGCCCACGTCGGCTACCTGCCCGGTCGCCGGATCCTGGGCCTGTCGAAACTGGCCCGCGTCGTCGAACACTTCGCCTGCCGCCCGCAGGTCCAGGAACGCCTCACCAAACAGGTCGCCGAGTGGCTGCGGAACCAACTGGAACCCAAGGGCGTGGGTGTCGTCATCGAGGCCGAACACACCTGCATGACCTTGCGCGGAGTCCAGGCCACCGGCTCCAGCACCCTCACCTCGACCCTCCTCGGCACCCTGCGCAGCGACGCCCGCTCCCGCGCCGAGTTCCTCGCCCTGACCGGGCTGACCACCTGACACCCACGGCGCGCACCGCCGCACCGTAAGGA
The DNA here is from genome assembly GCF_045690365.1 of Streptomyces sirii. Lineage (NCBI taxonomy): Bacteria > Bacillati > Actinomycetota > Actinomycetes > Kitasatosporales > Streptomycetaceae > Streptomyces > Streptomyces sirii. Next base: position 8,077,400 of record NZ_CP147982.1, read on the forward strand.
ACCGAAAGAACCGCCCGATGGAGATCTGGATCAACCCTGCCTGCTCGAAGTGCCGGTCCGCGCTGTCCCTGCTCGACGCGGAACAGGCCCGGTACACGGTCCGGTACTACCTGGAGGAACCGCCGACCGCGGAGGAGATCGACACCGTCCTGCGGCGCCTGGAGCTCGAGCCGTGGGACATCACACGCCTCGGCGAACCGGCCGCGGCCGAGCTGGACCTCGCCACCTGGCCGCGCGAACCGGCCGACCGCGCCCGGTGGATCGAGGCCTTGGCCGGCCACCCCACCCTGATCCAGCGGCCGATCATCACTGCGGACGACGGCACCGCGGTGTTGGGGCGCTCCGCGGAGTCGGTACGTGCCGTCCTGCCGCGGCCCGGCGACTCCCCGGCGCCGGCCGCACACGACTGACCCGCCGCGTGCCGCACCGCCCCTTGTGGCTCGCCGACCCCATCGCCGGACGCCCACCAGGCGTGACGTACCGTGACGCCGAAGCGATCGCCGAGGGCGCGCAGCGGCCAGGTCTCGGGAGGACACGTGGCGTTCGGACAGGTGGTCCGCCGAGGTGTGCGGCTCGGTGTGCGCATCGGACTGGTGCCGACGATCATCTTTGGCTCCGTATGGATCGTTTCCGTCGTGGGCTGGCTCATCACCGGACCGCACCGAGGCGCCCTGGCAAGCCTGGTGCACGGCATCACCGCGGTCGGCGGAAGCATGGCGGTCGGCGTCCTGGCCGGTGCGGTGACCGGTGGCGTACTCGCGCTGTCGCCCGAGTGGCTCGCCGCGCGGTCCCCGCTGCGGGGACTGCTTGCCGGAGCGGTCGCGAGCACGGTGTTCCTGGGCGAAACCGTCGTGGTGGCAGTCGCCACCGACGGAGGTTATGCGCCGATGCTGCTCACCCTCCTTTCCACACCGGTGGCGGGCTTCGCGGCGGCCGCACACAGCGGGGACGTGCTGGGGCGCACGCACTATCACCCGTGGCTGTGGAGCAAGGGGCGGGCCGGGTAGGCCGGATCCACCGGCCGATGCGCAGGCGTGGTCGTCAGGACGGGTCCGTGCCCTCGCCGTGCGGTGCGGGCGGGGACGTCAGCGACGCCAGGTAGTCGTCGAGGAGCTCCGCCTGGCGCTGGGCCGGGAACGCCGTGGGGTCGAACAGGGTCTGCACCACCAGCCCGAGCACGAAGGCCTGGGCGCCGGCCGCGATGCGTGCCGGGTCTCCGGCGGGCAGTTCGCCCAGCCGCTGGGCAGCGGCGATCAGATCGCTCAGCCTGTCGCGGCTCTGCGCGTACCTGCGGGCGTGGTCGCCGCTCAGGGCGGAGTCGGCGAGGGCGACATCCCAGGAGGACACCCAGATCCGGTTGGCGTCGGTGGCCTCGGCGTTCAGCGGCAGGACGTCGAGCAGGGCAGCCCGGACGGCGGACAGGCCCGACCCGGCAGCGCGCCGGGGGCGGGAGGCGCTGCGCTCTTCGAGCAGGTCGAGCGCGTGCGCGACCAGGTCGCGCTTGGCGGGGAAGTAATGGGTGAGCAGGCCGGTGGTGGCGCCGAGTTCGGCGGCGACGGCGCGCAGGGTCAGCCCGCCGAAGCCGTGTGCGGCCAACACCCGCCAGACCGCCTCGGAGACGTCGCGACGACGGGCCTCGTGGTCCCCCTTGGTGCGTGGCATGCTGCTACCCTACATAGTCATAACGCTTGTTACGTGAATGGGGTCATCATGTTCGCCCTCCCGCTGCGGGACAACGCCGGCCTCGAGCCGCTGGAGATATGGCACGCCGAGGAGTTCGCCGGCCACCTGGAACGGGCCCGCGAGCACATCCGACCGTGGGTCGGGCCGGGGTTCGTCACCGACGACCTCGACGGAGCACGGGCCACGCTGCGGCGGTACGCCGAACGGCAGGCCGCCGACGGCGCCCGCCTGTACGGCATCCGGCTCGACGGCGCACTGGTCGGCGGCGTGATGTTCACGGACTTCAGCGCCGCCTCGGGCTCGTGCGAGATCGGGTGCTGGCTGGAGCCGGCCGCCGAGGGCCACGGCCTGGTGACCCAGGCATGCCGCGCCCTGCTGGACTGGGCGTTCACCTGCCGGGGGCTGCACCGCGCCGAGTGGCACTGCCGGTCCGACAACGACCGAAGCTCGGCGGTGGCCAAGCGACTCGGCATGACGCTGGAGGGCGTACGGCGCGAATCCTGGCCCTACGCAGGCGCCCGCCACGACAAGCAGATCTGGGCGATCCTCGCCCCCGAATGGCGAGCTGAGAAGCAGGCCGGCTTCTTCGGTGAGTAGCTCACCCCGGAGGCCGCTCCGGCGTCCGGTACGCAACGAGAAGCTCGCGGCGCCAGCCGCTTCCTGACTGTGGTGGGACACCGAACGCGGGGGAGGGGGGATGGCTCGGCGTCGGGAGAGTGTGCGATGCGCGCGCACGGCGCTGCAGACGCCGCGGGGGATCCTGTCCGATGTCGCGTGCCTGGATCGGTCTACTTCCTGGAGCTCGACTCGACGTACTCGAAGACCCGCTCCTGCATGGCCTGTTCCGATCTGTCCCACGAGTAGACCCGGCGGACGTCATAGCCACTGTCGGCCGGCTCCCGCACGATCACATCGTGGTCCGACAACTCCACCGATACGGGGCGGGTGTCTTCGTCCATGATCAGGGTGACCCGCCCGTCCTTGACGGTGAAAGCCCACAGGTGCACGAAGGTCTTGGACCGTCCCGACGCGATGCCGAGCAGCAGTTCGTCCTTGCCGTCGCCGTTCATGTCCCGGTACTCCGGTGTCTGCACGGGGCACGGCTCCTGCCGGGCGGTCGTGCAGTCCCCGATCTTCTGCGTGGTGCCTTCCTCATCGAGGGGAGTGGTCGACCTGGCGGCCTGGGCCTTGGCGACGGCAAGCGCCGAGACCCGGTGCATGTCACCGGACGGCACGCGCGGCACGGCTGGAAGCGGTGCCGGCAGTCCGTCATTGACCTTGGAGTTGGGCTTGTCGAGGGGCGCCGGGGTCGGCCTGGGAGTCCACAGCCGCTTGGGTGCCGACGCAACCGACGTGGGGCCCGCACTCCGGGGCTCACCAGTCCCCGCGCAACCGCTCAGCAGCAGGCCGGACATCAAGGCCAGACCCAGAACCGGCAGCGCCCGCTGGCCACGCCCCTTGGGGGCCGACGAAGGGCAAGGCATCTGCTGGTCACTCCCAGTCATCGAGGCGGTAGGTAGGCACCCATAGCGCAAAAAGGATATTGCTCCCCCCTTCACGACAGTCCGGCAGTCGTGTAACAGCAATCCGTCGAGGAACAGACAGTGCCGTTGCGGAGTCCGGGCTACACGCGCCGCGACCTCACCTCCGCCACCGCCTACTTCGCGGAGGTCGGCCTGCACGGCTCTTTCTGGGGACTGTCTGACTGAGGTCTCGGTCCACTTGCCGCCGCTGACGGCGCTGCTCCACCAGCCGCATGGCTGCCCAGCCGTGAACACCCATGTCACTGCGGGCAGTTCGCATCGGTTCAGCGTGTGAGGCGGCGGTAGTTGATCAGAGCGGCGGCGATGCCGACGAAGCCGAGAAAGCGCTCAGCCTTGCGTTCGTAGCGGCGGTGCAGGCGCCGGCAGCCTGCCGGCCAGGAGACGGTCGCCCCCCGCCCTGCGGACGCTTCCCTTTAGTGTCTCGGCTCGCATCCTTGACCGGGTAATCGACGGGCGGGGCGCTTCGCGGTGGCGTGTGTGTGGGGTCCGCTTAACATCACTTGCCATGACTGCTGAAGCCGAGCCCCCGGCAGAGCCCGATGTCACGCTCACCTGCCCGGCCGAGTTGTTGGCGGGCTATCTGGATTTCTACCGTGACGCCGTGCTGCGCAAGCTGGGCGGCCTGACCGACGAGGAACTGCGGGGCAGTCGGCTGCCCTCCGGCTGGGCGCCGCTGGAGCTGTTGAAGCATTTGGCCTATGTGGAGCTGCGCTGGTTGCAGTGGGGCTTCGCCGGCCGGCAGGTCGAACAGCCGTGGGGCGATATGGAAGCCCGTGGCGGCAGATGGCGTGTCGAGGCGGGTGAGACCGTCGAGGATGTGACGGCGTTCTTCCGCGCCCAGTGCGAGCGGTCCCGCACGATCGTCGCCGGCGCGCGGCTGGAGGACCGGATGGCCACGCTCGGGGGCCGGGTCCCGCCCGAGGAGGAGCGGCCGACGCTGGTCTGGGTTCTGTTCCATTTGCTCCAGGAGTACGCGAGGCACGTCGGGCAACTCGACATCGTCCGGGAGCTTGCCGACGGTGTCACCGGCGAGTAGCCGGAGCCACACGCAACCGCGCTCGGCGACGACTGCCGCCGCCGCTTCGCCTCCGGGCCGGCCTCAGCGGTGCCCCCGCAGGATCTGAGACACTCCCGAGCCAGTCGGCTAGCTCGGGCGGATCGCGGCCTCGATGTGGGCGAGTTGGGCGGCGAGGATCTCCTCGAACGCGGCGCGGCGGTCCGCCCCGAGGGGGCGTACGTCGCGGGCGAAGTGGGCCAGGGCGGGGAAGCGTTCGGGGTCGGCGCCGAGTACCGCGACGCGGAACAGCTCCATGCCCTGTTCGTACTCTTCGAGGGTGATCGTGCTGACCCCGGCCTCGGAGGCGATCAACGCGGCGATGAGGATCGCGATCCGGTGGTAGCGCGCCGGGATCTCCTCGTCGGGCAGTCCCGACGCGCGTAGGGCCTGCAGCACCTCCTCCATGACCAGCCGGGAACCGGTGCCGCTTGACGCGTAGCGTCCCCAGACCGCGGCGAGCTGGGGCTGCTGGCCGAAGGCTTCTCTCAGGCGTAGAGCCAGGGCCGTGATGCGCTGCTTCCAGTCGCCCTCGGGGCGGTGGCCGTCCATGGCGGCCAGCAGGATCCGGTCGGCGACCGCGCGCAGCAGTTCGGTCTTGCTGCGGAAGTGTCGGTAGAGGCTGGAGGAATCGGTCCCGAGTGCCGCGGCGAGCTTGCGCACGCTGAACGACTCGGCGTCGCTCGTGCGCAACAGCTCCGCCGCCGCATCCAGGATCTCCTCGGTCGACCAGCGCCTTCTGCCTGCCATCTCACCCCTCTCGCCGGTACGCAGTCTAACTTATGCACTTGGTGTTGCACGCACCGCGTGCATAATGAGGGCATGGGAGTGCCGAGCGGCCCGGCAGTAGGCGGGCCGGCGTGCTACTCGTGCCCTGTTACCCGGGTCGGGCGGCCGGTGTGCAGCTCGCCCCGGGGACTACGAAAGGACGCATGTCGTGAGGAACCCGCTGGATCCCGCGGAGCTGAACGCCGCCATGGAAAACGTCCACCGCGCCGGTATGCCGGGCCTGTTCGCCGAGGTGCGTGACGGCGACCAGGTCTGGCGCGGCGCCGCCGGGGTCGCCGATGTCGCCACCGGCCGCCCCGTCACCGCCGACATGCGGCACCGCGTCGGCAGCATCACCAAGACCTTCACCGCCGCCGCGGTTCTGCAGCAGGTCGAGAGCGGTCAGATCGGTCTCGACCTGCCGATCGGCAGGTACCTTCCGCGGCGGGTTCCCGGAGAACGCGGTGACGCGATCACGGTCCGGATGTTGATGAACCACACCAGCGGCTTCCCCGAGTACCTCCCGTACGCCTACGCCTCCCTCAAGGCGTACCCGGTCATCGCGGACACCCGCCCCCAGAGCCTGGAGGACCACCGGTACACGCGGTTCGACCCCACCGAACTGATCGAGATGGGGGTCACCGCACCTGCCGTCGGCGCCCCGGGCGGTACGCCGGGGGTGTACTCCAACACCAACTACCTGCTCCTCGGCCAACTCCTGGAGGAGGTGGCCGGCACCACGGCCGAGCAGTACATCACCCGGAACGTCATCGAACGTGCCGGGCTGCAGGACACGGGATTCCCCACCGGACTGTGCGTCGACGGGCCGCACTCGCAGATCTACGAGGCGTGGTTCGGCATGATCGACCCGCCGCGCGACTACAGCGTCTACGACATGTCCTGGGTCGGGCCGACGGCCTCGCTGATATCGACCGTCACGGACCTCAACCGCTTCTTCGGCAGGCTGCTCGCCGGCGAGATCGTCAGCCCGTCGTCGCTGGCGCAGATGCAACGCACCGTCCCGGTCGTCTCCCAGGAGGGAAGAACGATCGACTACGGCCTCGGCCTGCACCCGATGGAGGCTCCCGGTCAGGGCACCTTCTGGGGCCATGGCGGCACGGTCTGGGGTGCTGGAGCGCTGGCCATGACCAGTGCCGACGGCAATCGGCAGATGTCCGTCGCGGTGAACCTGCAGAGGTGGAACAGGCTCGACTCCTCGGGCAAGCCGCAGCCCCATCCCATCGACGACGCGCTTGCGGCTCTCTACCGCGTGGCGATGTACGGCTGACCGGGCTGCTCGCCAAGGACACCTCCGGCGCCCGCCCGGCGGCGCGTACGCCGCCGGGCGGGCGCCGATCACGGTGGTTCGGGGCATGTGGTGGTGGTCGGCGACGGATCGGGCCGTCTCGGGCCCTCACTCGTGGAGCCGCTCTCACTGGATGGGGAAGATCGCGCACGTGGTGGTGGCGTGTGCGTACACCTTCCCGTCGTCGACGCCGACCACCTGGGCCTCGGCGCCGACGAGCGTGAAGCCGAGCGTGTGCGATGGGTGCCTGCGGCGTACGGCCCTCGATGATCGAACGCAGGAAGTCCAGGCCGGAAGGAGCGGTGGATTCGGTGTTTTCGCTGCTCATGGCAGTAACGCTAGATCGCTTCCACGCCACGGCAAGTACGGATTCTGGACCGCTACCGTGGGCTGCATGAGTGGATACGGGCAGACCGGCGCGGCCTGCGGCCCGAACACCTTGACCCCGACGTCCTCGTGTGGGACATCCGCCGCCGTACCGTGACCGAGCACCTGCCGGAGCGGCGGACCATCGTCGAACTGCGCTTCCGCGGAACCGAGGGCGGGCCGTACTTCCTGCACATTGCCCGGCCGCAGATCGACCTGTGCACTGACGACGGCGGCTTTGAGGTGGCCTTGCGCGTAGACGCCGACCTGGAGGCGCTGACCCGCTACTGGCTCGGTGAGACCCCATGGGCCCCGCTCCTGCGCTCAGGAGCGGTCACTCTGACCGGACCGAGCACGCTACGACGGGCCTTCCCCACCTGGTTCTCCGGCTACCTGCTCCGCGCCACGCCTGCCACGTCCCACACCGCGGCCGTGTTCCCATCGCCGGCCAGCAGCTGAACACCGCGGTGGAGGACGGCTGGTGAGCGAACCGGCTTCCCGTGCGCCCGGACGGGCCCGGCAGCCCCGCGACGCGACGGCGCCCTCCGTAGGGCCGGAGGGCGCCGGGTGACATGGTTCCGCGTCAGGCGCAGCTCAGAGCGGTGCGCGATGGCGGCCGCGCGGCCGGGGAGTCCGGGGCCCGCCGGTAGAGACGGTCGTCAGCTTCCGGGTTCGATGTCGACCGCGGCATCCCGCCCAGGTCCAAGTGAACCGCGACTCCTGCACGCGAAGTTGGGCAATGGTGGGTGTGCCGGCGCGTTCGGTCCGGCTGATCGCGGTGTGGTCGCCCCTGCTGCCTGTGCTCGCCGGGACGTTTCCCTGTACTGGTCACGCCCCCTTGTCCGAACGCCTTCTACCGGCTCGCAGCTGCTACGAACGCCGCCCCAGCGTCATCAACTCCTTCTTCGCCCCCTCGGATGCGGTCCTCACCGTACGTAGCCCGTTCCGACGCGCCTGGACCACCACCGCAGGGACGACCACCCCACCCGACCACCCCACCCGACGACCCTGCCCCCGCAGCTGTCCGAGCGAGCCCCTAATATCGCTTCGCGTTCTCCGACGGCGCTGACGCCCGCTGGGCCGTGCCCGCCGCCCAACGCCCGACACGACACGACGACTCCACCGCATGGCAGTGGAGTCGAGCATCGAGGAGAGGACCGTTCATGCGCGCCCGGAGCATCGCCACGGCCACCGCAACAGCATTGGCACTCGTGGCCGCTCGTGACCTTGTCCAGAAGAAGCACGCATTGCTCCGGAACTTCCCGGTGATCGGGCACGCGCGGTACCTGTTGGAGACGATCGGGCCGGAGCTCCGCCAGTACATAGTGACCTCCAATGACGAGGAGCGCCCCTTCAGCCGTGACCAGCGCACCTGGATCTACGCGTCGGCGAAGGGGGAGAACAACTACTTCGGGTTCGGAACCGACAACGACGTCGAGCACATGCAGGGGCACGCGTACCTGAAGCAGCGCACGTTCGCCGGCCCGCTGCCCGACGCGCACGACCCGCAGGCCCCACTGCCCTCGGCCAAGGTGCTGGGCGGGCCGCGCGGGCGCGCCAAGGCGTTCCGACCGGCGAGCGTGGTGAACATCTCGGCGATGAGCTTCGGATCGCTCTCCGGCGCGGCGATCACGGCGCTCAACGAAGGGGCGGCGCTGGCGGGCACGATGCAGAACACGGGCGAGGGCGGCCTCTCGCCGTACCACCGCAACGGCGGCGACCTCGTCCTCCAGATCGGTACGTCCTACTTCGGCTGCCGCAACGAGGACGGCAGCTTCAACATCGACAAGCTCAAGGACGTGGTCGCCGGCGCCCCGGTCAAGGCGATAGAGATCAAGCTCTCCCAGGGCGCCAAGCCGGGGCTGGGCGGGATGCTGCCGGGCGCGAAGGTGACCCCGGAGATCGCCGAGATCCGCGGCATCCCGGCCGGCAAGGACTGTGCCTCCCCGTCGCGGCACACCGCGTTCAGCGACGTCGACTCGATGCTCGACTTCGTCGAACTGCTCGCCACCGAGACCGGTCTGCCGGTCGGGATCAAGAGCGCGGTGGGCGAGATGGAGTTCTGGCAGGAGCTGGCCACGCTGATGGCGCGTGGTGACCGTGGTGTCGACTTCGTGACCATCGATGGCGGCGAGGGCGGCACCGGGGCGGCGCCGCTGACCTTCTCCGACTCGGTGTCGCTGCCCTTCCGGATGGGCTTCTCCCGGGTCTACGGTGCCTTCGCCGAACTGGGGCTGACCGATGACCTGACCTTCATCGGCTCCGGCAAGCTCGGCCTGCCCGAGAACGCCGCGGTCGCCTTCGCGCTGGGTGTCGACATGATCAACGTGGCCCGTGAGGCGATGCTGTCGATCGGCTGCATCCAGGCACAGAAGTGCCACACCGACAAGTGCCCCACCGGCATCGCCACCCAGAACCCGTGGCTGGCCCGTGGCCTCGACCCGACCTCGAAGGCCACCCGAGCCGCTGTCTACCTGCGCACCCTGCGCAAGGAGCTGATGAAGGTCTCGGCGGCCGTCGGCGTCGCCCACCCGGCGCTCATCACGGCCACCGACATCGAGATCATGAACGGCGACTACGAGGCCCGCACCCTGGCCGGCGTCTACGGCTACAAGGGCGGCTGGGGCGAGCTCGGCCCGCACCTCGCCGACGAGATCACGACGCTGCTCACCACCGAGCCGACCTCCGTGCAGAGGCCGACCGTCTGACGCGCCGGCAGCGACACAGGCACCGCGCCCACTGCTCCCCTGCTCGGAGCACGCGCGTGGCACCAGCTAGTGTCGCCCTCGTCCGCCTGCCCACGAACAGTCCCTGCCTAGGTGATCGCAACATGTCCGAAAAAGTGAGATTCCGGAGCGTCGTCGGCCCCGAACTGGCCGGGGCGATCGACCTGCCGGACGGCGAGATCCGCGGCTGGGGAATCTTCGTGCACGGATTCACGCTCGGCAAGGACTCGCCGGCCGCCTCGCGCGTCAGCAAGCAGCTGGCACGCGAGGGGATCGGAATGCTGCGCTTCGACAACCTCGGGATCGGAGACTCCGACGGCGACTGGGGGGACGGTTCCTTCACCGTCAAGGTCCAGGACACGGTCCGTGCGGCAGCCATGATGGCGGAGCGAGGGACGCCGGCAGACCTGCTGGTGGGGCACTCATGGGGAGGCGCCGCCGCCCTCGCCGCAGCGGCCGAGGCGACCGGCGTCCGCGCGGTCGCCACGATCGGGGCGCCTGCCGATCCCAGCCACGTCGAGCGACAGTACGACGCGGTCGTGGATCGCGTGCTCAGTGACGGGTCGCACGAGTGGTTCGTCGGCGGGCGGACCCTAGTCCTCAAGCGCGCCTTCGTCGAAGACGTCCGCCGTGCTCATCTGCGCGACCGGATCCGCGAGTTGGACCTGCCGCTGCTCGTCCTGCATTCGCCGACCGACAACACCGTCGACATCGACAACGCCGGGGAGATCTTCAGCGAGGCACGGCACCCGCGAAGCTTCGTCTCCCTCGAAGGAGCAGACCATCTGCTGACGGCACGAGGACAGGCGCAGCGAGCCGCCCACATCATCAGCGCCTGGGCCGACCAATACATCCACGGGTCACGGCCCGCAGGAAAGACTTCTCAGGTGACGAAGGGCTCGCTCGGATAGGTGTGGGGGCAGGGGCGTCGGGTGGGGCGGTCGTCCCAGCGGTGGTGGTCCAGGCGCGTCGGAACAGGCTGCGCACGGTGATGACCGCATCGTCCTGCCCTTCCTGCGCCGGGCCCACGCCGCCGGAGTGCGGCGTGCGGTGCTCCTGAGTGCCTCCTCCTTCCCGGAAGGCGGGCTGGCCGTGCGCCTGGTGCACCAGGCACTGCCGATGATTTCTTCGACGACAACAACCGCCTGCTCGCCTACATCGCGCCGAACTACTCGAAGAAGGAACTGGACACCCTTCCTCCTGGGAGCTACGACGTAAACCAGGCCCTGCTTTGAACGAGCCGAGCGAAAGCCGCCCGACGGGCAAAAGCCCAGGTCAGGCGCCTTTTCTCGGGTCCCTAGAAGAACCCCGGCTTCTTCGGCGAGTACGAGACCAGCAGGTTCTTCGTCTGTTGGTGGTACAGCAGCGGCAAGCCGTTGATGCAGGGGCCGATCTCCCACGGCGGGCAGCGGAGCTGGATGGAGATGACGCGCCGCTCGTTCTCCGTCAGCTGGAGTCGGACGGGGCGGCTCTGCGGCCGTCGGATGTCCTCGACGTGGTCAAAGGAGCGCAGGCCCGTCGCGGAGGCAAGCTCGCGTCGTGGGCGTGGGTCGCTGACGAATGTTCCCTCTTCCGCGTAGCGGCAGGTCCCGTCCAGGTCTTCCTGAGTGAAGGAGAGGGTCTCTTCGTCGTCGAACGTTGCCTCTGCGGGTGCGTCAGTCTGGCCGGTGAGCTCGCGCCAGCGGTAGACGTCGGCCGCCAGCGCCCACAGGTGAGAGACCCGCCGACTGCCGGAGCGGTCGCGGATGCGCAGGGGGAGGTGCTCGCCGTCGGCGCTGGTGACGACGAGTTCGTCGAGGGCGGTGGAGCGCTCTTCCGGTATGCACAGGGCGGGGAGGAACCAGCCGCTGTGGAAGCGGCCGCACACTTGACCTGTTTCCGGGCACGGCCGCTCACTGGCTGGCGTGCACTTCCATATCTGGAGGTGCCGCACGCCGCCGCGGACGATCATGGCGAGCGGTGAGACGATGCGCTGCCAGGGGACGTCGTCCACACGGGCCCACGGCGCCCGGTCGATCAGTGCGGATGCGGGATCGCCGGTGATCCACAGCGGAGCTATCCCGTTTGCGCGTGCATGGGCGGAGCGCCGGTGGGCGGTGCTCGCACTGATGGGGGAGTACTGGGCCTCCCATCCCACGCGGGCCGCGGGCCCGGAGATCAGGACATCCGTGACGATCCGGCGGTCGGTGGACCGGACCTCGACCTGTACGTCGAGGCCGTGACGGGACGCCGTGCGCGCGATTCGTTCCTTCATCGCCTTGTGCCTGTCGCTCTCCTGAGGCGTGGCGACATGGGTCATCGGAAGATGCGCGGCCACCAACGTCAGCCGCCCGTCGCGGCGTTGTCGGCGGACGAACATCCAGGAACTCTTGTCGGCCTGCGCGCACCCGCAAGAGCCGCCTTTGTAGTCCTGTAGGCACTGGAGCAGGTCGCGGGGCCGCTCACCCACGGACCGGGTGATCTCGGCGAGGAGACCGGGCCGATCCTCGTGGCCCAGATCCTCGTGCGTCAGATTGATCTCTATGCCGTACTTGGTGTGGAACACCCCGTTGGCCATGTCTATGACGGTAAGACAGCTCGGAGCTGCGCAGAAGAGGGCTGTTCGATGCCGCTGCGCCATCTTCCGGCACTCCGATCAGCGGCGGGCAGGGTGTTCGGTGATCCAGCGCCACGAGGAGTCATACAGCCAGCCCTGTGCCGAGGGCTCTCGGCTGCGGTGAAGCAGGTCTGCTGGGACCTGACGCGGCGTACGTGGAGGCCCCGTGACGCTGTCGTCACGGGGCCTCCGAGAACAGTCCCTTGATCGGCTCATCGGCCTCCTGTACGACGACACCGAGCGGCACGCAACCGACTCCCCGGAGGCCCCGAGACCCAATCCGTACCGCGCGGAGGACGCCTCTGAATCAATGCTGACGGCGCCGGCAGCGCCACAGAAGGTCACCCCACCCCCACATCGAACGCCAAGCCGGACCGGCGCCCCCGCAAACGCAGTTCGAAGCGCCGGGGGACGGCCGGCGTGACTGAATCCACCTCCTGACCCATCCTTGGGGCGTGGCGTTCGGCCGCGCCCCTACTCGGAGCGCCATGAACGATGAAACCGGAGCCATCGGTCGCCAGCCCCCTACTTCAACCAAGCGACCCGGCGTTCTTGCAGACAGGTGACACGCCGCATGCCTTGACGTCCCAGGGCCTGGTCCGAGCGACCCACGGCTTTCCGTCCGTGGTGTACACGGTGCCGCCTGCGGCGGATCATGCCGCAGGTGTGTGGCTGCCGTCCGAGATCAGCCTCACCGCCCACAGCGCCGGGTCCACCCATGCCGGCCCCAGTGCCGCCCACGGCCAGTCGACCAGATGCGCCCGCCCGTGCCGGACAAGGATGTTGGTCCATGCGAGGTCGGTGTGCAGGAGATAGCGGCCAACGAGATGGGCCTCGTCCTTGCGCTCGCAGTAGTAGCCCCAACGCTCCCACGCGGTCAACAGCCGCGCCCGCGGAGCAAGGCAGGTGGTCACCTGCGCCAGTGCGCTCACGACCAGCGGCAGATCCGGCGAAGTGGGGGCGTAGTCGGCCCACTTCGCCTTGAGCCCCTCGAAGCCCAGAAAATCCCAGCCGCCCGCCCGCACCCGCCACAGCATCCGTGCAGCACAGCTGGGCAAGAACGGGTTGCCGGATCGCACACTGCCGTCCCTTGAGAGACTCGCCGCCGGCGAGAGTGCCTATGGTGGCGCTGGGAGAGGTCGGTTTCACGTCGAGACGACGGGCTTGCGCTGAATGGCGCTGCCGGTCGGTAGCCGGTGATGACGTCATAGCCGACGCCCAGTGTGCGCGGCTCGATTAGCCGTCGACGCCTATGGCCGCCCTCCGAGCGCGGGTGACCACACGTCCACTCAGAAGTGCCTCGCACAACACGCCGGTTTCGAGAGGACTTTTGCGAACGGTGACGTGCGGAGACGTGATCACTCCCGGGGCTCTCCCGGAACTCTCACAGATGGTCATTTATGAGAAGGACCGAGGTTCTCGGTGTCGGCAATAGTGGCCCATCGGTGTGCGAGGCGGCGGCATGCGTGGACGAGTTCGGGTGGGTGGAGGTCGGTGAGTTCGGTGTCGAAGGTGGCGAGGATGCCGGCGATGCCGGCCCAGGACCAGGCGCCGAGAGTGAGCCGGCAGTACTCGGTGTCGAGGTGTTCCACGACGGAGCCGCCTGGTGCCCAGCGGGCCACGACGTGAGCGGGCAGGTTGAGCCGAGCGGTGCCGGTGCATTGCCAGGCGGCGGGGGTGTCGCCGCGGTCGTGGGTGCTCATCACGAAGTGGGCGAGGTCGGGGTGGGGAAGCGCGCGGGCGGCGAAGTGCTGCGTGGTGGGGCGGGGGTGCAGTCGATCGACGCGGCGCACTCGCCATTCGTTGTCGGTGAGGTCGTAGGCGACCAGATACCACCGGGCGGCCCAGACGACCAGGTGGTGTGGCTCGATGCGGTGGGCGGGCAGGTAGTCGGGGTCACTGGGTTCGGGGCGTGTGCCGTCGGGACGCAGTGTCTCGGTGACGAGGAGGTGGCGGTGGCGTACCGCGGTTCCGACGGCGGTGAGGGCGGCCGGGTCGATGGGGGGCGCGGGGAACTCCCAATAGTTCTGCAGCCGAGTCAGGCGCAGGGATTCCATGGATGCCCGCAGCGCAGGGGGCATGACCTGGTGCAGAGCCGCCAGCGCACGCGCCGCGTCGTCCCTGAGGCCGAACATCGTGCTTGGCGCGGTCTGCAGGGCCACCACGACCGCGAGGGCCTGGTCGTGGTCGAACAGCAACGGCGGCAGGGTTCGCCCGGCTCCGAGCCGGTAGCCGCCGTCTGGGCCGTGGATGGTAGCGATCGGGTAGTCGAGCCGGCGCAAAGTTTCGATGTCGCGGCGGACAGTGCGTTCGCTGGTCCCGAGCCGGGTGGCGAGCTCGCGCAGCGACCACTGCCGTCCTGGTCCGAGCAGAGACAACAGCTGCAACGCCCGGTGTGAGGTGTTCGCCATCGTCCCACCCTGACACCGGTAGTGGCCACTCGGTGTCCACTACCGGTGTCAGGGTGGGTTCTGTTCAGCGAGCAGCGGCGGAAAGGACGGTCGGGTATGCGGGTGGTCGTGGTGGGTGGCGGGATCGGCGGGCTTGCATTGGGGGCGGGGCTGCGTCGCCGGGGGTTTGAGGTGGCGGTATTCGACCGAGACACCGATGTGGCGGCGACGGGCGGCTACCACATCACCCTGGATGAGCGGGCGCAGTCGGCGCTAAAAGATCTGGTGGAACCGATGATCATGCAGCGGCTGCTGGCATCGGGGTCGGCGCTGCGACTGCGCGAGCGCGACGCGTTCTGGGATCGCCGCGGCCGACTGCTGGGCCACGGGCCGGACCTCAGCGACAGTGCAAGCATCGACGTCGATCGGATCACCCTGCGGATGCTGCTGGCCGAAGCCGTCGGAGATGGCCTGCACTTGGGATGCAACGTGTCCGGCGTCGGCCACGATGACCACGGCGCGCCCCAAGTGCTGTTCACCGACGGGGCGCCGGTCTCGGCGGATCTGGTGGTGGGCGCGGACGGTACCCACTCGGTAGTCGCCCGCCACCTGGCGGGCGGCCCGACCAACAGCCCGGCGGGCATCATCGGGTTCTCCGGCCGCACCCTCCGGCGAGACCTCAGCCCCGGCGAGCATCAGCGACTTGGGCCACGATCGGGGCTGGCGATCGGCCCGCGCGGAGCAGCGCTCTACGTCGGCTTCCTCGACCCGGTCGGCAACACCGCGCTCGACGCTCCCGAGTTGCGGATGTCGGTCACCACCGGACCCACCTACATCTGGGGCGCAATGTTTCCCGAATCCACCAGCACCGATTCCCTGCGCGACCTGCGTGGCGGCGAACTGCAGGCCGCGCTGCTCGGCCGGTTCCGCGAGCGGGGCTGGGCCGAGCGGACACTCGAGGTCATCGCCCAAGCCGACCCGCACAGCGTGGCCGGATTCCGCTTCAACGCCGCCTCCACCCGCGCGGAGGATCTCGCGCCCTGGCCTGCGGGTCGTATCACCGCGCTGGGCGACGCTGTCCACGCCACACCGCCCACCGCCGGAATGGGAGCGGGCGCGGCCATCCGCGACGCCGCCAGCCTGCTCACGCACGTCAGCGCCGCCGCCGACGGCACCGCCACCCTCACCGACGCGGTGGACCATTTCGAGGCCGGCATGCGCCGGCGCGGCAGCGAAGTCCTCACCCTGGCCATGAAGACCGTCCGGTGGATCCTGGCCACCGACACCACACTCGGCGCCGCAGCGACCGTCGTGAGCACCCCGATTCTGGCCGCAGCCGCCCGGCTACGTCACTGACGAGCCGCGCGACGCCCGTGCCCTGCACTCAGAGGACGCTACGTCCGTCTCTGGTAGAGGCCGCGTCCGGCTTGGGTGAGGATGCCTTGGCGGGTGAGGCGCCCGAGGCGGCTGGGGGAGGACGTGGGAGGCGCAAGGGGCGGGCACGAGTCGCCACCTCCTCAGCAGGCCGCGGCGCAGTGAGCGTGACGGCAGTTCATCTGCTGCGGGTTCGCGCACTTGGCGAGCAGGTTGTCCGTGACCTGACCGTCGTTGCAAATCCGGCGGAACACCGGCTTGTAGATGCAAAGGATGTCCTCGACCTGCCAGCGACCAGCAGCGTCTCGTGCAGGCGGGGCCATACGCCGCCTCGGTCCAGTCCCGTAGGCGGCGCCAGCAGGTCATGCCGCTGCAGCCGATCCGCTCAGCCGGGACATCTCGCCAGCTCACCCCTTTACGCAGCACGTAGACGATGCACAGGCACAGCTCTCCCTCGGTGATCACAGGGCGTCGCAGCTCCATGATCAAGACCTGTGCCTGCATCACTGCCGAGGCCACTTCACCACGCCTATCTGCGCGACCTCTTAGCATTGTTTCGGCGAGAACTACCGGAACCCCCAGTAAGGCACCTACAGCCGTGAGTTCCCAGTCGCGCCCGATGTGCGCGGGCGGCCCGCACCCGGCGGATGGTTTCGCGTCGTCACCCGCCGCACTTGCCGATGTCCACGATGATGTCGGAGTCCACGGATGCGGCCGTCGGGCCCCAGGCGAAGGCACGCACCTGCGTCGAATCAATCGTGGAGTCGGTGCTGTTGGGGTTCTGCTCATCCGCCGAGATCGGGTGGTACACACAGACCAGGTCGAGATTGATGATGTAGTACCCCTCCGACACATACCTGTCGGAATTGTTGACCACCTTGGGCTCCGGTTCATTCCCCCAGGCTGAACCGTCACTCCACGGGAGAGTACCCCTCGCAAAGCCAGGAGGAATGGGGTTGCCATAGTCCGGCGAGCTGGAATCGTAGTGCCCAGTGGTGTTGTAGCCGCACACATACCCGTCCGCGCAACCATGAACGGTGGAGGCATGGGCGACGGTGGTAGTTCCACAGAACAGGGCGGAGGCGGCGCACAGCGCGGCGGCTACGCGAGCCATACGCCGGGAGAACCTGACGGGTCGGCGATTCATTGGGAATTCCCTTTCTGCCCAACCCATGGGAACGGCGCAGGGTGATCAGGTGCTTGAAGGCCGTAGAGGCACGGCCAGGCGCCGTGAGAGGAGAGTGCGCCCAGCCGGGTGACTCCGCAAGCCCCTGCACAACAGCGCACTAGCGCACAACGAGGCGTGCAGGCGCACAACTGATGGCGCGGTCCGGGGCCACCCTCACCGCCGTATGCCGCACGATCCAGATTTCGCGAATCTGCCAAAGCCCCACGTCAAGGCAGGGTCGAGCAGGGTTCGTGAGGAGTGGACAGCAGGCGCAGCGGTGTTTGTCTCTCGCGAATGGCGGGAGCACCAGGCAGGAGACGTGAGCTAGTGTGATGCGCCCGAAATCCTGAGGGTTACTTGTTCTCGGTTATGTTGTGGGTCGGCTTGACCTTGGAGAGGTAGTCGGCGAGGGAGTTGAGGATCTCGTCAGCCGTTTTGGTGCAGGTGAACGGCCGGGGGTTCTGGTTCCAGGTTGCGATCCACGCTCTGATGTCGGCTTCCAGGGCATTCACAGACGTGTGGACGCCACGGCGGATGAGTTTGTCGGTCAGCAGGCCGAACCACCGCTCGACCTGGTTGATCCTGGAGGAGCCGGTCGGGGTGAAGCGCACGTGGAAGCGGGGGCGAAGCTTCCCCTTGATCGTGGACAACTGGAGACTGGGACCTGAGGTTCCAGAGGAAGTAGCACCAGGTGGGAAGCAAGTACACGAAGCGGTACACCGAGGAGTCCAAGCGGGACGCGATCGCGCTCGTCGATTCCTCGGGGAAGACGGTCACCGCCGTCGCCCGGGAACTCGGCATCAGCTCGGAGTCCCTGAGCGGCTGGTACCGCCAGGCCGAGGCCGACCAGGGCGAGGGGCGCCCCGGTGAGCTCACCACGGCCGAGCGTGAGGAGCTCAAGCGGCTGCGCCGGCAGAACGCCGAACAGGCCAAGACGATCGAGGTCCTGCGAAAAGCCGCGGTCTTCTTCGCGAAGGAGAGCGATCGGTGAACGACACGTACGCGTTCATCGAGGCGGAGAAGCCCACCCATGGCGTCGCTGTCCTGTGCCAGCTGCTGAAGGTGGCCCGTTCCTCCTTCTACGCCTGGCTCGCCGCGGCGAAGACCCGCGCCGCCCGCCAGGCTGCCGACGAGGCCCTGACCCACGAGATCACCGTCATCCACCTCGGCTCCAGTGGAACCTACGGCGTCCCGCGCGTCCATGCCAAACTACAGCGCCTGGGACAGCGCGTGAACCGCAAGCGCGTCGCCTGGCTGATGCGCGCACACGGCATCCAGGGCGCCCACCGGCGCCGGTCCCTGACCCGGCCCGACAAGAGGGCCAGGCCGACCCCGGACCTGATCGGCCGCGACTTTCACGCCGATGTCCCCAGGACCAGGCTGGTCGGAGATATCACGTTCCTCCCGACGGCCGAGGGCTGGCGCTACCTCGCCTGCCGGCTGGACCTGGCCACCCGCGAGGTCACCGACTACGCGATGGCCGACCACCACCGCGCCGAACTCGTCGTCGACGCCCTCGACATGGCCCATGGCCGGGCCGGCCTGGAGCCCGGCTGCTGATCCACAGTGATCGCGGCAGCGAGTACACATCATCCTAATTCCGCCACCGGATACGCGAGTTGGGGGCTACGGCAGAGCGTGATCTTGTACGTGGACCCGACCGGCGTCCAGTGGCGCTACCTGCCACACGACTTCCCACCCTGGGAGACGGTCTACGGATACTTCGCGAAGTGGCAGAAGGAAGGTATATTCGGCCAGCTCAATGGCCTGCTAAGGGAGTTGGTGCGGCAGAAGGAGGGACGGAACACAAAGCCGTCCGCCTGCGTGATCGACGCGCAGAGCGTCAAGACCTCCACCAGCGTCCCCGTCTCCAGCCAGGGCACGGACGCGGGCAAAAGTTCGTGGGCAGGAAGCGGAGCATCGTGATCGACACGATCGGCCTCCTCCTGGCAGTGCTGGTCACCGCAGCCAGCGTGCAAGATTCCGTAGCCGGCACCCAGCTGCTCGAAGCCGTGATCCACCTGGTCATGACCGACCTGATGGCCCGCCGCCTCACCGGTGAAGCCACCGTCTCCTGGCGCGACCCCACATCCCGGTATCAAACGCTATCTACGGGATGAAACCCCGGGGGAAAACGACCTCTGAAGCCCGAGCCAGCCGATGGCCGTCGACGCTGACGGCACGCATCGTATGTGGTTCGACTACGAGCTCGGCTGAACGGCGAGCTCTGGGTCCGAGGCGGGCGGGGCTGAACTCGCTGTTCAGCCCCGCCCGCCTCGACGTTTCACTCTTCTTGCCGGCTTCGAACGACGCGTGGTCGCGGCCAGCAGCCCGTTACGGGCTGAGACAACACCGGCACGGCTATCAGTGGGCCTTCAGAAAGGGGCACTTGGCCAACGCCGAATTACCAGACGTACTCGCCCTGCGACGGGTCGGGTTCGTGTAGCGTTCCATACTTGGCGCGGACCACCTTCTCGTCCGTCGCAATCCACGAGTCGTCCTCGCCGGAGTTGAACTGGGCTACGTGCTTTCCATCCTCGGTCATGACGAGCATGGAAACGGTGGAGGCTCCCAAAAGTGCCGCCCAGCCACTCAGGTTGAACAGCTCCCAGAGACTGCTGTCCCGAACATCGACGGTCTGATCGGGTTCGATCTTGATCGCATTCTCCTTGAACTTAGTGATCAGCTCGACAGCGGCCTTGGTCGCCTCGGCGGACCTTCCGCCAACAGAGATGGTGCCACCGAGGACACCGGCGGAGAGCTTGAAGAGCGTGTACGCGTCCTTAAGCGTGGCAATCGTCTCCGGCAACGTAGTGACAGATGTCGCAGCCTTGAGCTCGCCAATACCGACCGCCATTAACCCGAGGTCTGCCACAAAGTCCGCAGCCAGCCATTCAGGGTTCATGGCCAGCACTACATAAACATTCTGACTGGCATCGTTTGAGAAGTGGTTGTGCATCGCCATTGCGGTACGCTCCTAAATGTGGTCAAGGGCTTACAGATCATTAACGCTTTTCTTAATCCTGGAGCTTTCTTCACGTGTGGTCATGAGGCGGGGATGGCTGCGGCGACTGACGTCAGCCTCCAGCTTCCTCTCGGCTGGTCCTTTCTGTCAGCGGTGACTGAAATGTCATTGGCTTCGGAAACAGGTACTCGACGCAAAGGGTTGAGTCCGGTGGGCAAGAGCGGGCCGGGGGGACCGCCTTCCCCCACGTCATCGTTGTCGCCCGCCAAAGGCGTCGTAACGGCCAAGAGGGCGGCGATTCGAGAACTCTGCCTGCCCGATGGGGAACTGGGGCATCAAACGATGTTCGCAGTGCCTGCGTTCCTTGACGCTGCCGTCCGGACACAGGCGCCAGGTCGCCAGGATCGTGCCGCCGCCGACGGCGCTGTGCGCCTGACCTCCTGCCCGCCACTTAAAGAGCGTTTTGTCCTGGCGGGCGTGTTTGGTTCGAGGTTCAGGTGTAGCGCCAGTTCGGGGTGGATTCGCGGGTGAGGCGTCGGGTTATGAGGTCGATCATCGCGATGTGGATTATGGCTTCGGAGCGGTGGGGGTGGGTTTCGTAGTCGCGGGCGAGGCGGCGGTGGTGCATCAGCCAGCCGAAGGTACGCTCGACAACCCAGCGTCGGGGGATCACTTTGAATCCCCTGACGGCGGGGTTGCGTTGGACGACTTCGACGTCGATGCCGAGGCGGGCGCCGTGTTCGATGGCTTTGGTGCGGTAGCCCGTGTCTGCCCATGCCTTGCTCACGTGGGGATGGGCGGTGGCGATCTGTGAGAGCAGATTGATGCCGCCGACGTTGTCGGAGACGCTGGCTGCGGTGACCCAGACGGCCAGCAGGAGGCCGAGGGTGTCGACGCCGAGGTGACGCTTGCGACCTGCGATCTTCTTGCCCGCGTCAATGCCCTGGCCGGCAGCGGGCACGTTGGCGGAGGTCTTGACGCTCTGGGCGTCCAGCACGCACGCGCTGGGCTTGGCATCCCGGCCCTCTGCCTCGCGGACCAGGCGACAGAGCAGGCCGTTGAGTTGGTCGAAGACGCCCTCTTTCTGCCAGGCGGCGAAGTAGCCGTAGACGGTTTCCCAGGGGGCGAAGTCGTGCGGCAGGTAGCGCCAGGGGACCCCGGTCCGGTCGACATACAAGATGGCGTCCATGATGCGGCGCAAGTCGTGCTCGGGTGGGCGACCGATGTCCAGGCCCCTGCCTCTTCGCTCGACCCGCCAGGCGGACAGGGTGGGTTCCAGCAGTTCCCAGCGGGCATCGGATAGATCACTGGGATACGGGCGGTGTCGCTTCATGTTTCGGTAGTACCGCTGAACGTGGTCTGCCCTCAGGGCGCAAAGGGGGTCAAGCGGGGGCGCCTTGGGATCAGACAGGAGCGAAACAGCTGAAACGGACTGACGAGCGATGCCACCCGTCCTGCAGGGCACATCAAACGCAACTGCCTCAGCAGTACCAGCCCGGCTCGCCACCCAAAGTGCTACCAAACACGCCCGCCAGGACAAAACGCTCTTTTAGAGGTCGTTTTCTCCCGGGGTTTCATCCCGTGGATGGCGTTTGATACCGGGATGTGGGGTCGCGCCAGGAGACGGTGGCTTCACCGGTGAGGCGGCGGGCCATCAGGTCGGTCATGGCCAGGTGGATCATGGCTTCGGAGCGGGCCGGGAGGGTCTCGTAGTCGCGGGCCAGGCGGCGGTGGAACATCAGCCAGCCGTAGGT
Source organism: Streptomyces sirii (assembly GCF_045690365.1). NCBI lineage: Bacteria > Bacillati > Actinomycetota > Actinomycetes > Kitasatosporales > Streptomycetaceae > Streptomyces > Streptomyces sirii. Next base: position 8,099,094 of record NZ_CP147982.1, read on the forward strand.
CCGCTCGACTGCCCACCGCTTCGGTATCGGGGTGAAGCCCCTGCTCCCCGGGGGTGCGCGCCACGATTTCCATAGATGGCTGATGCCTCTTGGCCACGCCGAAGCCGTGGCGGGGTTTGCCGGACGTGCCGCACCTGCGCGAGCCATGTGAACAGGTCGCCGCCCACCCGCAGTGCGGAGCGTCCTGGAGACCAGAGGGGCGATTTCCTCTCACTTCCGATCGGGTTGAGGACCCGCGTCCGCCGATGTCCTTACGGTGCTCTGAAGAGGGAGGAAAATCCTCCGTCTTCGGCCGGACTTCACGTACTTCGGAGGCGCCCCATGCGCGCAGACGCACGGCACAACCGTGTTCGGATTCTGCTGGCTGCCCGGCAGTTATTCGTACACGAGGGGCCGGACGTTCCGCTGGAGGAGATCGCCAGCCGCGCGGGCGTGGGGATCGCCACGCTCTACCGCCGTTTCCCCAGCCGCGCTGCGCTGATCCGAGCGGTGGCGGTCGACGCCATGGAGGCGTTGTACGAGGCGGCAACGGACGCTGCGCAGCGGGAGAGCGATCCGTTCGAGGCCCTGCGCCGCTTCATGCACACCGCCCTGGACAGCAAGGTCGGAGCCGTCATGCCGTCGCTCTTCGGCAGGGTCGAGATCGTCAAGCTGCTCGACGAGGAGCGGGACGCCGTCGGCCCCCTCGGGCGTCTGATCGCACGGGCCCGGGAGTCGGGGCTGCTACGCGACGACGTGGTGACCGGCGACATCGTCTTCATGATCCTCCGCTTGACGCGTCCGATGCCCGGCGGAGGGTTCTCCCAGGACGAGGCGCTCGCGCATCGCCAACTCGACATCTACCTCGACGGGCTGCGGCCTCCGGCGGCCGGGCTGCGCCGCGGGGGACTGCCGGAGCCCGCGATCTCAGCCGGCTGGGTCCGGCACATCCGCGCATGGATGGCGACCGGCCGTCCAGCGGCCACTTCCCCTCCCCTACCGGAGAGTTGGCGCGGCCGCAGCGCCACACGGGCACGGCCCAGGCCCCTGAACCACCACCGATCGACCGGGCATCGACCGAACAACGGAGGACCGCAGTGACGAACAGCCCCCTGCCCACCCCCAAACTGGCCGGCGTCGCCACCACATCGCTGGGGGTGGCCGCGATACGCGCACAAGAACACCGCCGCCCCGACCGTCTCTTCGCCGACCCCTACGCACAGCACTTTCTCGACGCCTCCGGCGACGCCACCTTTGCGGCGGGAACGCAAACGGCGGCCTCCACACCCGAGCTGTTCACCTTGATGGCCGACCAAGTGGCCGTCCGTACCCGCTTTCTGGACGACGCACTGACCAGCGCGGCGCGAGCGGGAACGCCCCAGACGGTGCTGCTGGCCTGCGGCATGGATGCGCGGGCGTTCCGTCTCGACTGGCCTCCCGCGACAGCCCTCTTCGAAGTCGACTTCGCCGACACGCTCGCCTACCGCGCGGCCGTACTCTCAGCTCACGACATCACCGCCACCTGCCGACGGACGGAGGTGCCGACCGATCTGCGCGAGAACTGGCCGACGGCACTGTGCGCGGCCGGCTTCGACCCCAACCTGCCGACCGCCTGGCTGATGGAGGGCATCCTCTACGCCCTGACCTCCCACGCCGCAGACCTCCTCCTCGACCGCGTCACCGCCAACTCGGCTCCGGGCAGCACCCTCGCACTGGACCACCAGGAGGACTCCAAACTGCTTCGCGGCGCCCGTGCCGCCCTCTCCAAGGAACTCGTCGACATCTGGCACGGCGGACCCTCGGAAGACCTCAACTCCTGGCTCGCACGCTACGGTTGGCAGCCCGAGGTGCACGCGCTGGAAGAGGTCACGACGGCACACGGCCGCCCGGTGCCGCCGCCCTTCGACCCGCAGCGCCCCGACACCGGACGGAGCTGGCTCGCGATCGGCCGCCTGCCGCCCCGGCGGCCCCTTGGAGCGCAGAGCCTCCACTCCACTCTCCCGCCGACGTGCATGCCAGGCATACGCGGATGTCCGGGAGACCCGCAGCCGCCGCGCGACCTGCGGCGGCGCCACCCCTTGCGCGAATAACTCGGCGTCCTCGAAGCGGACTTGCTTCCCCTGACCCCGCTGCATCGCGGTAAGACCGCCCTCATCGGATCCCCAGAGGCGTCGTCTTCGAGCCCCACAGTAGTCGCGTCCACGTCGCCAACAGGGGCGACGGCACCCATGCGCAGGAGCAGTGCGGTGTGACGATCCACTGGCCTCGGGCTTGGGGCAATGTTGCGGGTGTTGTGGATGACCGGCGTGGTCAACTACCGCCGTCACCCCACGCAGAGGCCCCGCCCGGCGTTGCCCGGCGGGGCCTCTGTTTGCCAGTGCTCCCTAGTTCGGCGAGCGGTGGTCTCGGGTAGCGCTTCCGCGCTTCACTCAAATGCTGGCCCAGGGAGATGAGTGATGAAGTGACCAGCCCGATCACCCAACGCTTGAGCACTCCTCATGCAAACGCAATGCCGCATTGAGGTCCCTTCTGTAGCTCCATTCGTCTTTGGGGGAGGAGTCCAGAACCGCACTGAAGAATTCTACGGCGCCTGATGTGAGAGCCTCGAGAACGTCCTTCTCGCGACTCAAAGCGGCGCGCCGCTCTTCTCGGTCTGCGAACTTCACCAAGATATTTCCGCGGTCCATCTTTTTCAGGCCGAACGTAAACCTGCGCTCCGGGAAATTGAGTACCCCGCTCCGACCCGCCATGAAGCCTTCGATGTAGGTGAGGATCAAAGACCAGAGCGCATCGATCGTGTCGGTGTCGCTGCTTCTGAGGATCAGAGAGTCGTCGACGTAGAGCTCGATTCCTCCTTGGGTCCGCCGATCCCGAGAAAAGCTGATGCCACAGCTCTCGACCGGTACGAGTTCTTTAGAACCGGAAACGATGAAGGTTCGCGCTTTCACCGTCACCGCTTTGTCGCGCGTCATGTCTCACCTGTCATTCGGGGGCAGGTTACGGGAGTGGATAGAACTGGCCAACGACGCCGTCTCCGAAGCCAATAACGTACTGGCGTCCCTGATACTCTCCGTATATCTTGTCCCACTTCCCTTGGGCGTATTCCGGATTGCTCAGCTTTCGCTGATTCTGCCGCATCACTGCAGATATCGCATCCTGGACGTCCTCAATGCTCATCCGCTTGTCGAACAAGGTGTTACTGCCCGGATTTCCCCGAAGGTAGGAGGGGTGATGACCTTCGAGGATATGAGTGAGGTCCTGCTTCCTCAGCAGGAAGGAGTTGTCCCCGAATGTGAAACTCTGACTCTGCCACCTCTTGAGGGTGCCGCCAACCCCGCAGTTCGCATTGTGAACGAGTACCGGCGTGGCCCCCGCCAGCACGTAGTAGGTGTGGAGATCATCGACGGTGAGGTTGTAGGTGCGTGCGTGCTTGTCGAAGGGGCGATTGGCTTGGACGGGAACGGTGGTTCCGCCGTTGCTCTGGAGGGTTGTACCCGGTGTGAGTTGCTGCGCCTTGAGCCAGCGGTGCCGTGACTTGCTCCAGAAGGGGTGCTCGTAGGTGGTGGTGAGTTTCCGTGGGCCGTCGGGGGTGGTGAGCGTCAGTTCGTTGAAGTGTTTGTCGTCTTCAGTGACGATCCGGCGCGTGACCTTGCGGGGTGTGGTCTCGCCGCTTTCGGGGTCGGTTGCGAGCACCTTGTCGCCTGGTCCGACGTCCTCGATGTTGCGTGTGGAGGCGTCGCCCATGAGGACTTTGGTGCCGGCGGGGAAGCACTGCGTGCATCCTTGGTCGAGGGCTCGCAGGGCTTCGTAGGCCCTGGAGAGCAGTTTGAGTTTGGCGCCGAAGGCGGCGTCCCGCGCGAGTTGGATACAGGCATCGAAGTCTCCGGTGTGCACGCACTCCTGGAGCATGCCGATGCCGAGGAGGTCCTTCTCGAATTTCCAGATCTTCTCGAGACCGGGTTCGAGTTTCGTTCCCGCGGCGAGGATGGTGCAGTAGCCCTCGTTGCGTATGCACCAGCTGGGGAAGTTGTGGGCTGCATCGCAGCCCATGACTCCGCACATGTACTGGTCGCGGGCGATCTTTCCGGGGTCCTTGGCGGCCTTCTTCTTGGCTTCGGCCTCGGCCTTGCGCTGGGCTTCCGCCTCGGCCTTGAACTTGTCGACGGCGATGTCGAGGGCTTCGTTGGCCGCCTTGTGGGCGGCGGTGGCGTCCTTGCCCGCCGCCGTGGCCGAGTCGCGGGCGCGGCGTGCTTCGGCCCATGCGGTGTTGGCGGAGACGTGCGCCAGTTGCGCGGAGACCGCGGCGTCGGCGGCGGAGGTCGCGGCGTTGGACGCCGCGTGGTTGGCGTCGGCCTCGGCCTTGCGAGCGGTCTTGGCGGACTCGGCGGCACGTGTCGCGGAGGCTTCGGCCTCCTTGGCGGACCTGGCCGCGTCGGCGGCGGAGTTCTTTGCCGCATCGGCCGAGCCCTGGGCCTGCTTGGCGTACTTCTTCGCCTCCTCGGTCTTGTGCACCGCGAGGGCGGCGACCTTGCGGGCCTCGGCGGCGTTCTGTTGAGCGGTGGCCGCGGTCCGTGCGGCTTCGGCGATGAGCTGCTGGACGCGTGCCTTGTGGGTGGCGGCCAGCAGGTCCTTGCGCTGGGCGGTGTACTGCCCGGATTCGATGAAGGAGTGCAGCAGCTGCGGCGGACTTTCCAGGGCGACGCGGCCCGCGGCTTTCATCTCCGGCCCGCCGCTGTTGATCAGCTGGGCGGCGCGGACCCGCTCGTCCTCCGTGCGGGCGGTGTACTGCCCGTTGGCCAGGAACTCGTAGTACTTGTCAGTGGATCCGGAGTTCAGCGCGGCCCTGCCCGCCTCACGCACTCCGGGACCGCCGCTATTGATGACCTGCGCGATCTCGACGCGGAAGTCCTCTGCGCCAGCCCGGTACTGACCGTCCGTCAGGAACGCACTGACCTGCGCTGCGTCACCCTTGAGGGCATGCTCGGCGGCGTTGCGCACCGATTCCAGGGGGCTTTCTCCGGCCAGGCGCCCGACATCGACCCGGTCGTCCTGCTGCGCGGCCTGCTTCCAGCCGGTCCGGACGTACTCGGCGACTTCGGTACCGCTGCCGCCCAGGGCTTCCTCGGCTGCCGCCTGGCTCCAGGGGCCACTGGACTTCATCGCCAGCAGCGCCACCTTGCGACCCTTGGCCACGACGTCCTTGGTGTCGGCGCCGACTTGACCGGCTTCGGCGGCCAGGCGCTGGGCCTCGGTCTGGAACTTCTTGAGTTCCTCGGCCGCCTTGGCCCGGTCTGCCTGCAGTTGGTCGTTGTCCGCTTTGAGGTCCTTGGCGCGCTCGATTCCCTCGTTGGTACGGGTGAGGATCTCCGCGGTCTCGAACTCCCGCGCCAGGCCGTAGATGTCCTTCGCCTTGTCGACCGACGCGCTCGCGGCGTCCGCGTCCTCCTGAGCGGCCTTGGCGGCCGCGTCGGACTTCGTCGCCGCACTCGCCGCCTCGCCCGCGTGGTCGGCGGCCTCATCGGCGGCGTCGGCGGCCGCGTTGGCGTGCTTCGCCGCCGACCTGGCGGCATCGCGCGCCTGACCAGCGGCGGTTGCCGCCTTGCGGGCCAGGGAGGTGGCGGCGTTCGCGGCGCGGGTGGCCTCATCGGCATGGCGACGGGCCGCCGCAGCCGCACGCCGCGCCTCGGCAGCATGCGCATCGGACTGACCGGCGTAACTCCCCGCCTCCTCCGCGGCGCTGGCGGCAGCCCGGGCGTTGGCCCCGGCGGCAACGGCGTCCTGGGCGGCATCCCCGGCAGCCGTCGCGGCCTTGTTCGCCTCATCGGCGGCGTCCGCTCCCGCGCTGGCATCCTTCGCCGCGGCCCGGGCGTCGGTAGCCGCCTTCCGCGCTGCGGAGGCATCGCTGGCGTTGGTGGCGGCGGCGGCCGCGGCACCACGGGCCCGGGAAGCGGCCTGGGACGCACCGGCAGCGGCAGACGCTGCCCGAGCCGCGGCGTTCGCCGCGATGCGCGCCGAATGCGTGGCCGCACGCGCCGCGCCGATGGCCTCCTGGGCGGCGGCCGCGGCCTGCGAAGCCGCTGTCGCCGCACGCTGCGCCGCCGCAGCAGCCTTCCGGGAGTCGCCCTTGGCGGCCTCGGCCGCCGTCGCCGCCTTCTTGGCCTCCTTCTTGGCCAGTTCCGAGGCCGTTACGGCGTGTGCCGACGCCTTCTTTGCGGCCTCGGTCTCCGCTTTCGCCCGCCGGCCCGCCTCCCGTGCCTGGGCGGCCAACTCCGCGACTGAGGTCTGCTCCTCATCACGGGCACGCGCCACGTACTGGCCGACCTCGAGGAACTCCCGAATATCATCCGCGGAACCGTTGAGCGCAATGCGGCCGGCTGTACGGACCTCCGGACCGCCGGAATTCAAAATCTGTGCAAGCTCGACCCGCTGATCCTCATCACGCTTGCCGTACTGGCTCTCGTCAAGGAATTTCCGGACGTCTTCAGCGGAACCGTTCAGTGCAGCACGCCCGGCCTCCCGAACACCGGGACCGCCCTCATTGATGATCTGCGCAACCCGAACCCGCTGGTCTTCCGTAAGCGGACCCTGCCAACCGTCCTCCAGGAACGCTTCCAGATCCGCGGGAGATCCGTCGAGCGCCTTGCGCGCGGCCTCCTGCAGCGCCCGACCGCCCACGTTCGCCTTCTGAGCGGCGGCCACCCGGTTGTCCTGGAAGGCTTCGCCGTCGGCCACCACGAAAAACTGCAGGACGTCGTCGTCACTGCCCGCCAAGGCGACTTCCGCGGCGGCCTTGACCCCTGGCCCCCCTGTCTTCCACTGCTCGACGATCCACGCCCGCTTGGCGGAAATCACCTCAATAGGAGGATCGCCGGAATCCGTGGCTCCGTCTTCCGCCCACGCAGGCGCAGGCATGAGCAAGCCCGCCAACAATGCCAATAGCAGGCCCAGGTGCAGGGCACGTAACGCGCCGTTCGCCCTGCCTTTGCTCCCTCTGGAGCGCGTTCTTCGCCTCAAGGAATTGCTCTTCCCGCTGGTCGGCAAACCTCGTCTGCCGGATATCGAATATCAGCGAGAGGAGCATATCCATGCTACGGGCTGCGGCATCGGCGATATTTTGAGCCAACCAGTGAAAGGAAATGGTCGCAGTGGGGAGTTTCCACCCCTGCGGAATGCTGAATGGTCGGGAAGGTGCCCTCGTGGGTTCCTGTTCCCCGGTGATGCTCATGGCCAAGCGGATGGACTTTAGCATGCAAATGCGCAGCAAGAGTCCATTGAGTGACTCACGTCACATTGCGTTGATTCTTCGCAAACAATAGCTGTCCGATTTTACCTGTGGTTTCATGATACTTTCCCTTAGCTCTTACGCTGTCATGACAACTACGGGGGCTGCGGATGCGCCGTCACCCACCCTGGAAGGACCGTTGGTGAGATCTCGTACCCGCAGCCTGTTACTTGCTGCCGGCCTCTTCAGCCTGCTCGGCGCCGCGATCGGCCTGCCGTCGCTGCACTCTGCCTCCGCCGCCCCGACTGGGGTGACCGCCGGCCAGGAACCTCCCTCTGCGGTGGAGGGGTTCGACTACCCGGACGCGGCGAAGATCCTCGCGGACAAGAAGATCAAACTCATCAAGGGCGACGGCCACCTCCTGCTCGCCGACTGCGGGAACTCGCCCCAGCAGATCAAGGTCTGGACGCGCGGTGGCGACTACTGCTTCCTCGCCAACGCCCAGCGCGGCTACGTGACCCTGGAAGTCCCCAAGGTATGGGCACTGGAGACGGCGAGCCACCCCATCAGCGCCGACATCACGTCCCGCGGCAAGACCGAGACGGTCAACGTGTCCAAGGCCGGCCCCCAGGACGGCTATCAGAGCGTCGGTGAAGGTACCGCCAGCGACCCGGCCGTACTCGTCGAACTCCGCGTCACCGGCTGAACCGCGCCGATAGCCCTCCCGCGCCTCGCGCACCCGCCCGCGCGGTACCCGCCTTGATGAGAGCAGGGGCCTGCTGGTTCGACCAGCCACGACTGCGACGCTCCTGGCCTGCTCCGCTCCAGGGGGCCCATGCGGTAACTGACGTCAAAGGAACGAAACATGTCTGGCATACGTCCACGCCGAGCGTGGATGACGTTAACCATGGCCGCCATGGTCGCGAGCAGTGCGCTGATCACCGGATCGGCACACGCCGTCTCGGGTGAGAGCGTCACGGACGGCACCTATGCGTTCACCGCCAAGATCGACATCGAGCGCGACGGCGGCAAGCGCAGCTGCTCCGGCGCTTTGGTCGACAAGCAGTGGATTCTCTCCGCCGCCCGGTGCTTCGCGGCCGCCCCTGACAAGGACTTCAGGATCGACGAGGGTGCTCCCAAGGGGAAGGTGACCGCCACCGTCGGTCGTACGGACCTGTCGGGTGAGGCCGGCAGCGTGGCGGACGTCGTCGAACTCGTCCCCTACGCGGGGCGTGACCTGGTGATGGCCCGGCTGGCCAAGCCGGTGAGCGGAGTCACCCCGGTGGCCATCGGCACGAACCCGGTCGCCCCGGGGGAGCAGTTGAACGTGGTGGGCTTCGGCCGCACCAAGACCGAGTGGGTCCCCGACAAGCTACACGCCGCCCCGTTCATGGTGGACACCATCCAGGACAAGGCGATCGGCATCACCGGCAAGGACGCGGCGGTGTGCCAGGGCGACACGGGCGGTCCGGCTCTGCGTGACAGCGGTGGGCGCATCGAGTTGGTTGCCGTCAACAGCACGTCCTGGCAGGGCGGTTGCCTGGGCACCGACCTGGCCGAGACCCGCACCAGCGCCGTGGATGTCCGGGTGGACGACCTGGCCGCCTGGGTGCAGGGGGTGCGCTACCGCCCGGTCTTCGCCGCCGCACCGTGGGGGAAGGCCACCCACATCGCCTCGGGGTACTTCACCGGTGGCTCGGCCGGCGGCACCCGGCACATGGACATGATCGTGCGCTGGAACGACGCGGAAGTCACCCTCTACCAGGGCTCCGACGACAAGGACCCGCGACACCCCTTCTCCGCCGAGTACCAGCTGGCCAAGGCACCGGCACCGGGCAAGACGAGCATCTGGCAGCACGTCGAGCAGATCACCGGCGCGAGCTTCGGTGGAGGCTCGGACGGGCTGGTCGTGCGCTGGGACGATGGGGAACTGACCCAGTACACCCATGTCGACGCCCAGGGCTTCCACGGAGAGAAGCAGCTCGCCAAGGCCAAGAACACCGTGTGGAAGCACGCCCAGCAGATCACCGCGGGCCGTTACTCGGCCAATCAGCAGCGTGACGATCTGCTCGTGACCTGGGACGACGGCCGCGTCACCCTCCACCCCGACCTGGACACCAACGGCGTGGCGGACAAGGCCCAGAAGCTGCTCGTCAACAAGAACACGACCTGGTCGCACGCCACTCAGATCAGCGCCGGCGAATTCACCGGGAAGCGGACCGCCGATCTGCTGGTGCGGTGGTCGGACGGCGAGGCCACGCTCTATGCGGGTGTCGATGCCGCCGGCTTCCACGGAGAGATCAACATCCGGCCGAAGAAGTCCGCCTGGCTCAACGCGACCGTCGTGAACGCGGGAGCCTTCGTCGCCAACGAGCGACCGCATGACGTCATCGTCCGCTGGGCCAACGGAAAGCTCGGGCTCTATCCGGCCGTGGGCGCTGCGGGAACACCCGACGAGGTCAAGATCGTCGGATGAGTCGCCACCGCGCGGTGCGCCGGGACGGCCAAGCCTGCCCTGGCGCACCACGCGGAATCGACGCTGTATCCCAGTGGGCCCCGCCCACTGGCCCCGTCCTCCGCAGGCTGACACCACATCGGAAGCTTCCGTGAAACGCATACCGTGGATGCGCACCACCACCCTGGCGCTGTGCACAACGCTCGCCCTCGCCGCCCCGGCCGTCGCCCGACCCCACGGGGGACCGGGCCCTGGCACCGAAACCGCCACCGCGAGCACCCACCCTGCCCCTCCGGGCACCGGCCACGATTCCGCACAAGGCAGCACCGAAGAGCCGGTCGCCAAGGCGCGTACGGCACAGCAGTACTGGACCCCCGAACGCATCCGCGCCGCCGTTCCGGCAGACGCCTCGCCGTCCCGCACCACCGGCAGCCAAATACCCCCGGGAACGGGGCAGCGGCACAAGAGGTCACTGGCGAACGAGCCGACCCGCCAGGTACCCGAGGGTGTCGCCACGGTGGGCGTGTTCTTGATCCGCAGCACCGACGGCTCACCCACGCCGGACCAGTTCTGCACCGCGAGCGCCGTGGCTTCACCGACCAAGAGCCTGGTCATCACGGCGGCCCACTGCCTCAAGGGCGACCATCGCCAACGGGACTTCGCCTTCGTACCCGGCTACCGCACGGGCGCCTCGGCGAAGGGACAGGCAGGGGAGACCCCTTACGGCATCTTCCCGGTTCAGGAGGGCAAGATCTGGATCGACGCCCGCTACCGTGCCGCAACGCCCGACGACGACGTCGACTTCGCCTTCCTGCGCGTCGGCCCGAATGCCGACGGGAAGCTTCTGGAGGACGCCGTCGGACGGGGCAACGAACTCACCTCCGTCCCCACCGCGAGGCTCGCACGCAAGAACGTGACACTCGTCGGCTACCCCGGTGGCCAGAAGACCCCGCTGCAGTGCACCAACGACACCACCGCCTTCCAGGGCCGCTTCATGGAGATCGCCTGCGACGGCTTCCGCTCCGGCGTCAGCGGCGGCCCGTTCCTGGAGAACTTCGACGGCCGCCGAGGCGACCTCACCGGCACCATCGGCGGCTACAAGACCGGTGGCCCGTACGACCACACCAGCTACACCTCGCAATTCGACGAGGACGTCCTCCGGCTCTACCGGCAAGCAGCCACCGGCGCCCCACCGGACCCTGAACCGAGCACCGGCCCTTCCATGGGCAGCGCCGACACCTGGACCCACGCCAGGGTCATGACCACCGGCCGCTTCCGGCCTGCATCGGTACGCAACGACGTCAGCGACCTGATAGTGCGCTGGTCCGACGGCGAACTCTCCCTCTACCCCGGCAACGGCACATACGGCTTCGGCAAGGACGTCCAGCTCGTCAAGGACAAGACGTGGCAGCAAGCCGCGGTCATGACTGCCGGTGACTTCACCGGAGGAGCCAACGACGACCTCCTGGTCCGTTGGGCCGACGGCAGGCTGACGCTCTACAAGGACGTCACCGAAGACACCAAGCTGGCGGACAAGGTGGAGCTCAAGGGCCCCAACGACACCTGGGCCCACGCGAGCGCCATTGCCGCCGGGCGCTTCGGCGGAGGAAACACCCGCAGCGACGACCTCGTGGTCACCTGGACCGACGGAGAAGTAACCCTGTACTCCAACGTGGACGCCAACGGGCTGCACGCCGAGAAGCAGCTCGTCAAGCCGCCCGACACCACCTGGCCGCATGCCCGGGACATCTCAGTCGGTGACTTCCGCCCCGACACCGGAGACCAGGACCTCTTCGTCCGCTGGAAAGATGGCGAAGTCACCGCATATGAGAACATCGCCGCTGCAGCCTTTGGACGCGAACACCGGTTGCGGCCGGCCAAGTCCCCCTGGCGTCAGGCGTTGCTGGCCACGGTCGGCGCCTTCGGCGGCCCTCCCGGTCAGAACGACATCGTCGCACTCTGGCCGGGAGGGAAACTCAGCCTCCACCCCGACGCCACCAGCACATCCCTGCCCGCCGAACGCGTTTTGGTCCCCCAGTAGTCTCCGCGGCCTTCGGTGCCGCCACGATGCTGTTCGTCTTGGTGTTGCCGAGCCTTCATCCGCCGGTCGGAGGCGGCGGGGCATGAACGCCACCGCTCCGCCGCTCAGCGAAGCCCGCATCCTGAAAGAAGCCTGCCGGGTGCGGGCTGCCGGGATCAAGAACTACTTCGACTCCCGCGCCGGCAAGGGCAAGGGGACGCGGCTGGACTGGCCGAAGTGGCGCAAGCGCAAGCACGGCTGCCGGTTCTGCTACGACGCCGGCCGCGCCAAGCCGTTGGACGCACGCACGGTCCGCCTCCTGCCATCGGGGACGTGGCCACGCGTGAGGGCATGTCCTGGATCACTCACCGCATGGCCACCGGGCAGGCACATACTCGGCGCCACGATCCGGGAACAGGCCGGACGCTGGTGGATCTCTTTCCAGGTCGAACGACACCGACGCAGACCTAACATCGCAGAACATCCCCTCCTGCACCTCCTGGAAAGCGGGGTGCCATGTGCCTGGGGAAGCCGGGGCGGCAGGCCACCGGCCCTCGACCGCGAGACCTATAAGCAGCTCAACGCCGTCGAGCGCTGCATCAACCGGCTCGAGCAGTGGCGCGGCATCGCCACCCGCTATGAGAAGACCGCAACCATCTACCTGGCCGGACTCCACATCGCGGGCAATTTCCTCTGGTCCGCACGCTGATCAAAACGAAACGGCCTACGTCAGAACCTGGTCCGGCTGGGCCTACGTCGCCTTCGTCCTGGACGTGTTCTCCCGCATGATCGTCGGACATGACGCCGTTCTTGTGGGTGAGGCAGTCGGCGCGCCTGCCAATTGCCACTACCCACTCATTTCGTTCTCAGCTTGCGGCTTCCGGCGCGGTTCTTCGCGATGGCTCGCGTCTTCTTGGTGTTGGCTGACTCGGCGAGCAGGGCGAGTACCGCCGGCGACGTCGACTCCTCGGCGAGGACGCGCTGCATCCAGTCCGTGACCTTCGCCAACTCGGCCGCTGTCGGCACGTGACCGTCCTTGATGGATAGGTAGAACAGCCAGTCGTGGATGCGGCGGCGGATGAACTCGCGGTACCCCTCCGTCTTGAGCTGGTCGATCTCTGGCAGTAGTTCGGCCGACCACTGCTGGAACTCGGCAGGACCGGTCACCTTCATCGCGATCCTGTCCACGAGGGCGACCACCGCCGTCTTCGACCCCATCTCGTGGGGGTCGCGCAGGATCGTGGCCACGATCGCGCGGTCTCGGTCGCGGCTCCGCGAGGAAGCGGTCACCGAGACGACGCGTTGGTACGCGGACCCTCGTACGTGCTCGTCCGCGACGGCATCGTCGACGTCCACGTCGAGGATGCCGGCCCCCGCTAGCAACTCGGCCACATCGGAATGCAATGTCATCGCTTCATCTCTTCTCGCAGGGCCGAACTCCACATCGCGGGCATCTTCCTCTGGTCCGCACGCTGATCCAAACGAAACGGCCTATCTATATGCCTGGCCGTTGCCGGGATGGCTGGCGGCGTGGAGCTGAGGCGCGAGCCGCGCTCGCCACGACCGGTTCCGATTCCGCCGGTCCTCGTCCGCATGCTCCGCGAACACATAGAACGCTTTGGCCTGGCACCGGATGGACGCGTGTTTCATAACGCGGCTGGGAACTACATCGATGCCTCGGCGTACGGCATGACGTGGCGCCGAGCACGTGAGGCCGCGCTCACCCTCGATGAGCTTGCCCTTGAACTGGTGCAGCACTAAGGGCAAATTTCATCTCGCGGCCCAGGTGCATCCTGACAAGGGCGCCTGCCGGGCATCTGCCCTGGTCAGGCGCCCTTTCTTTGCGTCTAGAAGAAGCCGAGCCTCTTCGGCGAGTAGCTCACCAGCAGGTTCTTCGTCTGCTGGTAGTGGTCCAGCATCATCTTGTGGGTCTCGCGGCCGATGCCGGACTGCTTGTAGCCGCCGAACGCCGCGTGTGCGGGGTAGGCGTGGTAGCAGTTGGTCCAGACCCGGCCGGCCTGGATGGCGCGGCCCGCGCGGTAGGCGGTGGAGCCGTCCCGGGTCCAGACGCCCGCGCCCAGGCCGTACAGCGTGTCGTTGGCGATGTCGATCGCGTCGTCGAAGTCGTTGAACGGCGCCACCGCCACCACCGGGCCGAAGATCTCCTCCTGGAAGACCCGCATGCTGTTGTTGCCTTCGAGGATCGTCGGCTGGACGTAGTAGCCGCCCTCCAACTCGCCGCCCAGTTCGGCCCGGGAGCCGCCGGTCAGGATGCGGGCGCCTTCCTTCTGGCCGATGTCCAGGTAGGAGAGGATCTTCTCCAACTGGTCGTTGGAGGCCTGCGCGCCGATCATGGTGTCGGTGTCCAGCGGATGCCCCTGGACGATCTTCTCCGTACGGGCCACACCGGCCGCCAGGAAGGTGTCGTAGTGCCCGCTCTGGATCAGCGCCCGCGACGGGCAGGTGCACACCTCGCCCTGGTTGAGGGCGAACATGGTGAAGCCCTCCAGTGCCTTGTCCTGGAAGTCGTCCGCCGCCGCCGAGACGTCGTCGAAGAAGATGTTGGGGCTCTTGCCGCCCAGTTCGAGCGTCACCGGCCGGAGGTTCTCCGAGGCGTACTGCATGATCAGGCGGCCGGTCGTGGTCTCTCCGGTGAAGGCGACCTTGGCGACCCGCGGGCTGGAGGCGAGCGGCTTGCCGGCCTCGACACCGAAGCCGTTGACGATGTTCACCACGCCCGGCGGCAGCAGATCCGCGATCAGGCTCATCCAGAAGTGCACCGAGGCGGGGGTCTGTTCGGCCGGCTTCAGGACCACCGCGTTGCCGGCGGCCAGCGCCGGGGCGAGCTTCCAGGAGGCCATCAGGATGGGGAAGTTCCAGGGGATGATCTGGGCGACCACTCCGAGCGGCTCGTGGAAGTGGTAGGCGACGGTGTCCTGGTCGATCTCCGACAGGGAGCCCTCCTGGGCGCGCAGGGCGCCCGCGAAGTAGCGGAAGTGGTCGACGGCCAGGGGGATGTCGGCCGCCAGGGTCTCCCGTACGGGCTTGCCGTTCTCCCAGCTCTCGGCGACCGCCAGGGCCTCCAGGTTCTGCTCCATCCGGTCCGCGATCTTGTTCAGCACGGCGGCGCGGTCGGCGGCGGCGGTACGGGCCCAGCCGGGCGCGGCGGCGTGCGCGGCGTCCAGCGCGCGCTCGACGTCCTCGGCGGTGCCGCGCGCCACCTCGGTGAACGGCTGCCCGGTGACCGGGGTCGGATTCTCGAAGTACCGGCCCAGCGCGGGCGCCACGAACTCGCCGCCGATCCAGTGGTCGTAGCGCGGCAGATAGCTCATGACGGCATCGGCGGAACCCGGGCTGGCGTAACGGGCCATGGGGCGGCCTCCCATATCGCTCTCGGCACCAAGCCCGCCGCTCCCGTGCGGCGGGCGTTGTGCGCAGGCTAGAGCGGACGAGGTTGCGCGGACGTTGCGGCGCGCACGGCGGCCGGCGCCGGGCCTTTGCCGCCGGTCAGGCCGTACGCGGCGCGCAGCCGATCGGCGGTGGCCCGGGGGGCGGCCCGGGCGGGGGAGCGCTCCGGGAGGGCGCCCACGAGGGCCTCGAAGATCTCCAGGTCGTCCTCGCCCCAGGGCGTACGCGACCACTCGCGCAGCAGTTCGGGATCGCCCGCGGCGAGCAGTGCGCACCGCATCCGGTCCGCCAGCGCGTCGCGCAGCCGTCGCACGCCGGGCGCCTCCGACAGCGGCAGCAGCGGACCGGGATAGGCGCCCAGCGCGGAGCGCGGATCGGCGGCCGCCAACTGCTCCTCGACCGTGCCGAGATCGGTCTCGACGGGCCGGCTCAGACGGTACGGGCGGGAGTGCAGCAGCGCACCGACGAGCTGGCGCAGCCGGGACAGCTCGGCCCGCAGCGTCACCGGGCGCATCTCGCGTTCGCCGTACAGCAGCAGGGAGAGCTGATCACCGGTCAGGCCCTCCGGGTGCCGGGCCAGCAGGACCAGGATCTCGCTGTGCCGGCGTCCGAGCCGCAGCCGCTCGCCGTCCACGACCAGCAGCGCCTCGTCCCGGCCCAGCGCGGTCAGAAAGACACCGGACTCCGGCGCTCCGGAGGCGAGATGGGCCTCCGCGGCGCGTGCCGTGGCCTGCACCAGGGCCAGGCTGTGCGGGCTCGCCAGATGGTCGCCCCCGGTGATGTCGACCGCGCCCAGCAGCCGCCCGGTCCGCGGATCGTGCAGCGGGGCGGCGGCGCAGGTCCAGCGCTGCACCTGCCGGTTGTAGTGCTCGGCCGCGAAGATCTGTACGGCGTGATCGGCGGCGAGCGCGGTGCCCGGGGCGTTGGTGCCGGCGTGCCGCTCGTCCCAGCGGGCGCCCACGACGAAGTTCATCCGCTCGGCGTTGCGCCGCACCCCGCGGTGCCCCTCCACCCACAGCAGCCGGCCCTGCGGATCGCAGACCGCCAGCAGATGCGCCCCGTCCTGCGCGAAGCTGCCCAGCAGCTCCCGGAAGACGGGCATCGCCCGGGCCAGCGGATGCCCCTCCCGGTAGGTCCGCAGCGCGCTCTCGTCCAGCTCGATGGGCGCGGCCCCGTCGTACGCGGCCCGGGCGTCGGCCGAACGGCGCCAGGAGTCGGCGACCACCTGGCGGACCGGCGGTGCGACGGTCGGATCGGCCAGGAACGCCGCATGTGCCCGCCGCACCGTACGGGTCCGCTCCACCGGATCGGCACCGGCCTCCATCGCCAGCCAAGGGTTGACCACGTGTCACCTCTCCAGAAGCGGCTCCTGCACCCGTACGGCCGATGGTGCTCGTACCGGCGCGGGCCGTAAACCCCGCGTGGTGCGCGCCGCCTCAGCCACCGGCGCCGCTCCGGACGCCCGCGCGCAGCCGCAGGCCGTCCGCGACGACCAGATCCGAGGTGACCAGCGCCTGTTCGGCGCTCACGTCCGTCATGAAGACGAAGGGCGGTACGACCGGCGGCACCGGCAGGGTGTCCGGGGTGAAGGTGAGGCAGATCAGGCCCTCCAGGCAGCCGCTGAACTTGGTGAGGTAGAGCGTGACCTCGCCCTGGAGACTCAACGAGTCGGCGCTCAGGCCGAGTTCGTCGCCACCGTCGCGGGTGGTGAGCCGGTAGTCGGTGAGCGAGGCCGCCTTCATGCGCAGCACGATCGCCTTGATCGGGCCGTCCGCCGTCGGTACCTCCTCGACCCCGGCCAGGGCGAAGCCCTGCGGCGCGAACATCGTGGTGGTCACCGTCGGCGGATGCGGCGGCGCCGGGATGCCGGCGGCCGCGCGGGCGGGCCTCGCCGGGCCGCCGACGGTCAGCAGCAGCGCGACCGGCAGTCCGACGGCGAGTGCCTTGCCTGCCTTGCCGCCGGGGCCGCCGGCGCCGCCGCGCAGCGCCTCCGCATCCCGACCGCCGGACGGAGCCTGCCCGGGCATCTGCTCCGCCTCCGGGGCCTGCCCGGCCGTCCACCCGAACCCCATCGCACTGCCCGCGATGCCCAGCCCCATGCCGACCAGGAACCCGCCGAGATTGGTCGCCGCGAAGGAGAGCACCGACAGGATCAGCGCATGGACGCTGACGTAGTGGTGGGCGGCCGGCGCGTACCACAGGAACAGCCCCGCCACGATCAGCGCCAGCCCGATGCCCAGCGCCGCCAGCCCGCCGAGCCCCAGGCTCACCAGCACGGTCAGCGGCGACAGCGGCACCAGCAGCAGTTCCGCCCCGCCGCACATCAGCAGCAGCCCGGCCCAGAACGGTCGGGTCCGCCGCCAGCGCCGCAGCGCGGTCCGCCGCTCGGGCCATGGCAGCGTCCGCTCCAGCCAGGCACCGCACCGGGCGCGCCGTGCGGTCAGAAGCACTTCGCGCCGTCCAGGCTCACGCTCACCCGCAGTCCCTTGAGGTGGAAGTTCCCACCGGTGGCCGACCAGGCGTGCGACTTCACGCCGGCGACCTCGATGTCCCCGGCCTGCAGTCCGAACGTGCCCTTGCGCCCGTGCACGCCCGGCACGGAGTCCAGGGAGGCGGCGTCCCGGCCGATCTGGGCGGTGCCGAAGCGGGCGTCGCCGACCAGGTCCTCACCGTCGATGACCAGGCTGTCGGCGCTCACCGGACCGGCCTTGCCGCCCGCGGTCAGCTTGAACACCACCGTGCCCACCGGCGTCTTCACCTGCGCCGACTGGCAGATGTCGGCGAGCGTCGCCTTGCCGATGCCGAGCAGCGCCACCGGATGGCCGCCGCCGTCGGCGTCGCGGTCGGTGTGCACGTACGAGGCGAGACCGCGACTGGTCAGTTTCCCCGACGAGACCTGGAAGTGGGTGCCGGAGACGGCGAACGACGCGGCCAGCACGCCCTGCGCCATCACCGTGGCCAGCACGCCCACGGCGAGCACGGCGGGCAGCGCCACCACGGCGGTCTTCTTCCAGGAGGTTCGCCCCTCGGGCGAGATGTCTGTCCTTGAGCTCACTGCGTCCTCCCCGGGGCAGTGGTCGAATGCACGAGGGAAAGTGCTTCCAGGCGCCCTGCGGAGCAGCCAGGTCCGCAATCATGACGCTCTGTCATACTGCGCAAAACTCTTGGCAGTTGGAGACTAGGGCGGATTTTGAATAAGAGTCAACAGCGGGGAGGGGGCGGCTCGTCGACCGCCCGAGGGACCGGGCGCTCCCAGGCGCGCCGCGCCGAACTGATAGCCACCGGACGGAAGTTGTTCGCCGACACCTCCTACGACGCGCTGTCCATGGATGACATCGCACGTCAGGCCGGGGTCGCCAAGGGATTGATCTACTACTACTTCACCAACAAGCGCGGCTACTACCTTGCGATCATCGAGGACGCGGTCGCCGAACTGGTCGAGCGGGCCGGCAGCACCCATGACCTGCCGCCCGTCGAACGCGTCGAGCGCACCGTTGAAGGCTATCTGCGCTACGCCCAGCACCACCAGGCCGCCTATCGCGCCATCGTCACGGGCGGTGTCGGCTTCGACGCCGAGGTGCTGGCGATCCGCGACACCGTACGCGCCCGGCTGCTCGGCACCATCGCCCGCGGCGCCTGGGGCCGCGAGGACATCCCGCCGCTCGCCCGTACCGCGCTGACCGGCTGGCTCTCCAGCGTCGAGGGCGTCACCCTCGACTGGATGACCGACCAGCAACTGCCCCGCGAGACGGTGGTCTCGCTGCTGGTGCGCGGCCTGGGCGACACCCTCCGCCTGATCGAGGAGTACGAACCGAGCTGCCCGGCCCCACCCCGGCCACCCGCCTGATCCTTCCGGGCACCGACGCACACCGAACGGGCGGGAAGGCCGCTGCCTCCCCGCCCGCCGAGTCGCCTGCCGTCGGCGCTACTTGATCGCCTTGATCAGCTCGCCGTTGGCGGTGTCGCCGCTGAGTTCCCAGAAGAACGTGCCGCCCATGCCCTGGGCGTCCTTGAAGGCCATCTTCGAGCCGATGGTCTCCGGGGTGTCATAGCTCCACCACTGGTCACCGCACTTGGCGTAGGCGGTGCCGCCCACCTTCCCGGTGGCCGGGCAGCGGTCCTTGAGCACCTTGTAGTCGTCGATGCCGGCCTCGTACTTGCCCGGTGCCGCGCCGGTCGCCGTGCCGCCCGGTGCGTCCTGGGTGACGCCCGTCCAGCCGCGGCCGTAGAACCCGACGCCCAGCAGCAGCTTGTTCGCCGGGATGCCGAGACCCTTGAGCTTGGCGGTGGTGTCGGTGGTGTTGAAGCCGGCCTTCGGGATGCCGTTGTACGACGAGAGCGGGGAGTGCGGTGCCGTCGGTCCCTTCGCGTCCCAGGCACCGAAGTAGTCGTACGTCATCGGGTTGTACCAGTCGACGTACTGGGCCGCGCCCGCGTAGTCGGCGGAGTCGATCTTGCCGCCGTCCGAAGCGTCCGCGGTGATCGCCGCGGTCACCAGGTTGTTCTGGCCGAACTTCGTCCGCAGCGCCTTGATGACCTTGGTGAACGCGTCCTTGCCGCTGGTGTCGCAGGTCAGGCCGCAGGCGTTGGGGTACTCCCAGTCGACGTCGATGCCGTCGAAGACATCCGCCCAGCGCTTGTCCTCGACCAGGTCGTAGCAGGACTGCGCGAAGGCGTCCGGGTTCTTGGCGGCCTCGGTGAAGCCGCCCGACCAGGTCCAGCCGCCGAACGACCAGATCACCTTGAGGTTCGGGTGCAGCTTCTTGAGCTTCCTGAGCTGGTTGAAGTTGCCGCGCAGCGCGCCGTCGTCCCAGGTGTCCGCCTTGCCGTCGACGCTCTGGTCGGCGGTGTAGGCCTTGTCGTAGTCGGCGTAGGAGTCGCCGATGGCGCACTTGCCGCCCTGGACGTTGCCGAAGGCGTAGTTGATGTGCGTCAGCTTGGCCGCCGAGCCCGACGTCTCGATGTTCTTGACGTGGTAATTGCGGTCGTAGACACCCCAGTTGGTGAAGTATCCGACGACCTTGTCGCCCGCGGCGGCCGGCTTCGCCGTCGTGCCGGCCGGGTGGGCCGCGGACCGGCCTTGTGCGGCGGGGGCGCCGGCCTGGTGGGCCGAGGCCGGTCCGGCGAGCAGGGTGCCGGCCAGTGCCGCCGTACACAGCGCGGTGGCGGCGGCGATCACCGTGCGCGGTGCTCGCATCCGGTGCGGTCTGAGCATGTCGTCTCCTCGGAGGGGGGCGAGGGTTGGAGCCTGACCTGCGTTCCGAATTGGCATGAACGCGTTGAACGTTGGGGGAAAAGTTAGAAGGACTAGACCACTGAGTCAATGGTTCGGACCAATTCGATGACCGGCGGGTGAAGACTTCGTCGGCCGGCGGTGTGCCGGATCTCCGCAGTCGGTGATGATCAACCCGTGACGCCGGGCCTCCGATCGGGCATACTCCTAGCGCCACAGCCGCAGGTCATCGCCTTCCGCGACCCGGAACGCGATCATCGGCCTGGCACTACGGAAACCGGCGCCGCCGCCCACCCCGCGTGCGTCGCCGCAGCGCCCGACAGGGAGGAGAGCGCCGCCATGACCGAGTACGGCCCCCGGCCGGTGGACCGCAGGCTGCCCACGGAGGAAGCCCGCGATCTGTTGACTCTCGTACGCGAGCTCGCCGAGCGCGAGATCAGGCCCACGGCCGCCGAGGAGGAGGACGCCGGCCGCTTCCCCCGCGAGCTCTTCCGGCTGCTGTCGGAGTCCGGCCTGCTCTCCTTGCCCTACGACGAGGAGTTCGGTGGCGGCAACCAGCCCTACGAGGTCTACCTCCAGGTCCTGGAGGAGCTCGCGGCCGCGCGGCTGACCGTCGGCCTCGGCGTCAGCGTGCACACCCTCGCCTGCCACGCACTGGCCGGTTTCGGCACCAAGGAGCAGCGCGCCGAACACCTCCCCGACATGCTCGGCGGCGGCCTCCTGGGCGCCTACTGCCTCTCCGAGCCCTCCTCGGGCTCCGACGCCGCCTCCCTGACCACCCGCGCCGCGCGGCAGGGCGACACCTGGACCCTGGACGGCACCAAGGCCTGGACCACCCACGGCGGTGTGGCCGACTTCTACACCGTCCTGGCCCGCACCGGCGGCGACGGGGCCCGCGGCATCACCGCCTTCCTGGTCCCCGGCGACGCCGAGGGCCTCAGCGCCGCGGCGCCCGAGCGCAAGATGGGCATGAAGGGCTCCCCGACGGCCCAGCTGCACTTCGACGGCGTCCGCATCCCCGACTCCCGCCGCCTCGGCGAGGAGGGCCAGGGCTTCACCATCGCGCTGTCCGCGCTCGACTCCGGACGCCTGGGCATCGCCGCCTGCGCCATCGGCGTCGCCCAGGCCGCGCTCGACGAGGCGCTCGCCTACACCGCCGAGCGGCAGCAGTTCGGCCGCCCGATCGCCGACTTCCAGGGCCTGCGCTTCATGCTCGCCGACATGGCCACCCAGGCCGAGGCCGGCCGCGCCCTCTACCTCACGGCCGCCCGGCTGCGCGACGCCGGACTGCCGTTCTCCAAGGAGGCGGCGATGGCCAAGCTCTTCTGCACGGACACCGCGATGCGGGTGACCACCGACGCCGTCCAGCTCCTCGGCGGCTACGGCTACACCCTCGACTTCCCGGCCGAGCGCTATATGCGCGAGGCCAAGGTCCTCCAGATCGTCGAGGGCACGAACCAGATCCAGCGCATGGTCATCGCCCGCCATCTGGCGGGCCCCGAGACCCGCTGAGGACGGCCCAGGGCGGAGGAGGGCGACCTTCCCCGCCCCGGGCCCGTTCCGCGCGCAGCCGGCCGGATGCGGCCGCCGAGCGCGCCGCCTCCTCCCGGGGTCTGGCCGTCCGTTCTCAGCTGACGTACCGTCAACTCCCGCCGCGGCACCGCACACCGGGCGACCCCCTGCCGACCGTGCGCCCAGGAGGAGACCGTGCCCGACCGCCCCATCGCGCTCGACGAGTACCCGATCCACCAGGTCCCGCTATCCATGCGGCATGTCGCCACCGGCGACCGCAACGCCTACGACCGGTGCATCTTCCACGTCATGGACCACTCCGGACGTGCGCTGCTGATCGCCGGGCTCGGCGTCTACCCCAACACCGGCGTCATCGACGCCTATGCCACCCTCCGCCTCGGCGACCGGCTGCACGCCGTACGGGCCTCCGACGCGCTCACCGACGACCGGATGGCGCTCACCGTCGGCCCGCTCACCATCACCGTCGAGGAGCCGCTCGCCCGCCTGCGGCTGACCTGCGACCCGGACCCCGCCGACCCGGACGGTCTGGCGTACGACCTGACCTGGACCGCGGCGTTTCCCGCCACCTGGGAGCCGCACCACACCCAGTACCGCGGTGACCGGCTGACGCTGGAGGGCCGGCGGTTCGTCCAGGCGGGCACCTGCACCGGCCGCATCCGCGTCGCGGGCCAGGAGCTGGCCGTCACGGCGGGGGAGTGGACCGGAACCCGCGACCGCAGCTGGGGCGTGCGCCCGATCCCCGGCGAGGACTCCGGGCGGGCGGGGGAGGAGCTGCGGCCCGAGGGCTTCCACTGGGTCTGGTGCCCGGTGCGCTTCGACGACCGCTTCGTCATGGTCATCGTCCAGGAGGACGCCGACGGCCGGCGCACGCTGAACGAGGCCCGGTTGGTCCGCGACGGCGCCCCCGACGTCCAGCTCGGCTGGCCCCACACCGACATCGGCTACCGCCCCGGCACCCGCCACCCCGAGCGCGCCGTCATCCACCTCACCGACCCCACCCGCAAGCCACTGGAGCTCACCGCCGAGATCCTCACCTCCTCGCCCCTGGCCGTCGGCGCCGGCTACCCGCCCGCCGACGACTGGCAGCACGGCACCTGGCGCGGACGCGGCTGGACCGACCGCCGCAGCTACGACCTCTCCGACCCCTCGGCGCACCCGCTCGCCGCGTACGGCGTCACCGACCACGCCGCCCGCTTCACCCTCGACGGCCGCACCGGCTACGGCATCTTCGAGCACGGCAGCTTCGGCCGGCACGATCCGAGCGGATTCACCGGCTATGACTCCGTCGCCCAGGAGGCGGGAGAATGACCGACCACCCGTCGCCCCCGGAGGCGCCCGCACCGGCCGTACCCGCGGACCGGCGCCCGCGCACCACGACCCGGGACCCCGAGGAACTCACCCGCCGGCTCACCGCCTGGCTCGGCACCCGGCTGCCCGGCGCCCGAGCCACCGCCGCGACCGTCCCCGACTCCAACGGCATGTCCAGCGAGACGCTGCTCTTCGACATCGACCACCCCGGCCCGCCGTCCCCGGGGACCCCGCGCTCCTGTGCGCTGCGGCTCGCCGCCGACCCGGCCGCCTACACCGTCTTCCCCCGCTACGACATGGCCCGGCAGTACCGCACCATGCGCCTGGTCGCCGAGCACACCGACCTGCCGGTGCCCCGCACCCTCTGGCTGGAGGAGGACCCGGCACACCTCGGGGCCCCGTTCTTCGTCATGGCCCGTGCCGGTGGACGCGTCCCGCCGGACGTCATGCCCTATACGTACGAGGGGAATTGGCTGCACGACGCCACCGACGCGCAACGCGACGGGCTGGAGGCGGCGAGCGTGTCGGTCCTCGCCCGGCTGCACGACCAAGTCCCGGTGGGAGCCGCCGAGTTCCTCGACACCGCGGGGACGGGCGGCGCCTTGCACCGGCACGTCGAGGCCCAACGCGCCTACTACGCATGGGTGGTTGACGGACGTCCGCGCTCGCCGCTCATCGAGCGGGCCTTCGACTGGCTCACCGACCCCGAGCACTGGCCGAAGGATCCCGGCGAAACTGTCCTGACCTGGGGCGATGCCCGGATCGGCAATATCGTCTACGAAGGATTCGAGCCCGCCGCCATACTCGACTGGGAGATGGCCGCCCTCGGCCCGCGCGAACTCGACCTGGGGTGGATGGTCTATCTCCACCGCTTCTTCCAGGACCTCACGGAGGGCGGCGGCCAGCGAGGACTACCCGACTTCCTACGCCGCGACCGCGTCGAGAGCCGTTACGCCCGGCTCACCGGGCACCGGCCCCGCGATATGGACTTCCACACCCTCTACGCGGCCCTGCGGCACGCCATCGTCATGCTGCGGGTGGCCTACCGGCAGGTGCACTTCGGCGAGGTCCCCGTACCGGCCGACGCCGATGCGCTGATCCTCCACCGGGACACCCTGGAGGCGATGGTCGAGGGCCGCTACTGGTGAGCACCGCGGCGGCCTCCGGACGAAGGCAGTGGCGCGCTCAGGCGCTGCGGCGCATCCGCGGCACCCGGATCGGCTGTGTACCGGGGCCGCCGATGTGCGAGAACGGCTGACGGCGCCAGTCCAGGCTCTCGGGGAGCGTCAGCAGCATCGCCGCGTCCTGCTCCTGGGTGTCGAGGGTGTCGCCGGTCTCCGGGGCCTCGGACGCCGGACGGCCGGAGCCCTGGCAGACCGTCAGGCCGAACGGGTTCCAGGGGGTGGGGCACAGGGCGTGCTCGGGAAGGGCGTCCTCGTCCGCCAGCAGCGCGATCGGCTGCAGGCAGTCGGGGCAGGTCACGCGGAAGATCTCAAAGGTCTCGAAGGCGTCGTACGCGCCGTCGTCGCCGGAGAAGCCGAGACTGTCGCCCTCCTGGGCGCTGATGCTCGCGGCAGCGGTGTCCTGCTTAAGGCGTCGCATGATGTCCATCCCCCTCGGGTGGGCCGATCGGACCGCCGGCTTCCTATGGCGGGCGGCCTGGCCACCAGCAGCAATTCCCTCCATGCCGGGCGCATAATCGCCGGCGCCCCGCCGACACCGGTTCACTCGTGTGGCATTGGTCACATGGACCGGCGCGGAGGTGTCCACGATCCGGCGCGCGATGCGCATATGCGCCCGCGCACAGTAGGTTGAACGGGTGGAGGAGTTGGACCGACAAATCGTGGATCTGCTCGTCAAGGACGGGCGGATGAGCTACACCGACCTGGGCAAGGCCACCGGCCTGTCCACCTCGGCGGTGCACCAGCGGGTGCGCCGCCTGGAGCAGCGCGGGGTCATCCGGGGCTACGCGGCGATCGTGGACCCCGAAGCCGTGGGCCTGCCGCTCACCGCCTTCATCTCGGTCAAACCCTTCGACCCCAGCGCGCCGGACGACATCTCCGACCGCCTCGCGGAGGTCCCCGAGCTGGAGGCCTGCCACAGCGTGGCCGGCGACGAGAACTACATCCTCAAGGTCCGGGTCTCCACTCCGCTGGAACTGGAGCATCTGCTCACCCGCATCCGCACGCTGGCCGGCGTCTCGACCCGCACCACGGTCGTGCTGTCGACCCCGTACGAGGCCCGCCCGCCGCGCATCTGACCGGCAATCGCCCCCCGCGCGCGAAGAGGCAGCGCACAGGGGCCAAACTGTCCGGTATGAGCGAGCGCACCCCCGATTCGGCACCGTCCCGCACCGTCCTGCTGCGCGGGGGCGAGGTGCACAGCCCCGCGGACCCCTTCGCCACCGCCATGGTCGTGGAGGGCGACCGCATCGCCTGGGTCGGCGAGGAGGGCGCCGCCGACTCCTTCGCCGCGGGCGTCGACGAGGTCCTCCACCTCGACGGCGCGCTCGTCACCCCGGCGTTCACGGACGCGCATGTGCACACCACGGCGACCGGGCTCGCGCTCACCGGACTCGACCTGGCCGGTGCCGCCACGCTGTCCGACGCGCTGGCCCGGATCCGCGCGTACGCCGACGCCCGCCCGGCGGACCGGATCCTGCTGGGGCACGGCTGGGACGCCAGCGCCTGGCCGGAGGGGCGTCCGCCGTCCCGCGCGGAGCTGGACGCGGCCACCGGCGGCCGTCCCCTCTATCTCACCCGCGTCGATGTGCACTCAGCGGTCGTGACGACGGCGCTGCTCGATCTGGTCCCCGGCGTCCGCGGGCAGTCCGGCTTCGACGCCGAGGCGCCGCTGACCGGCGACGCGCACCACGCCGTCCGCCGGGCCGCGTACGCCACCGTCACCCCGACTCAGCGCGCCGAGGCCCAGGCCGCGGCGCTGGCCCGCGCCGCCTCGCTCGGCATCGGCAGCGTCCACGAGTGCGCGGGCCCGGACATCTCCGGTGAGGAGGACTTCCTCGACCTGCTCGCCCTCGCCCGGGAGGGCGCCGGTCCGCGCGTCGTCGGCTACTGGGCCGAAGCCGTCGCATCTGCAAAGGACGCGGAGCGGATCCGTGAGCTCGGGGCGATCGGCGCCGCCGGCGACCTCTTCGTCGACGGCTCGCTCGGCTCGCACACCGCCCATCTGCACACCCCGTACGCGGACGCCGACCACACCGGTGCCGCCCGGCTCGACGCGGACGCGGTCGCCGCCCATGTCGCCGCCTGCACCGAGGCCGGGCTGCAGGCCGGCTTCCACGCCATCGGCGACGCCGCTCTGACCAGCGTCGTCGACGGCGTACGGGCCGCCGCCGAGAAGGTCGGCACGGACCGGATCCGGGCCGCCCGGCACCGCGTCGAGCACGCCGAGATGCTCACCGAAGCCACCATCGCCGGATTCGCCGAACTGGCCCTGACCGCGTCCGTCCAGCCCGCCTTCGACGCGGCCTGGGGCGGGCCGGACGGCATGTACGCCGCCCGCCTGGGCGCCGAGCGGGCCCGCACCCTCAACCCGTACGCCGCGCTGCTCAAGGCCGGTGTGCCGATCGCGCTCGGATCCGACAGTCCGGTCACCCCGCTCGACCCCTGGGGCACCGTGCGCGCCGCGGTCTTCCACCGCACCCGCGCCCACGGCATCTCCGCCCGCGCCGCGTTCACCGCGCACACCCGCGGCGGCTGGCGGGCCGTCGGCCGCGATGACGCCGGCGTCCTGGTGCCCGGCGCGCCCGCCGACTACGCGGTCTGGCGCACCGGCGAGCTGCTCGTCCAGGCGCCGGACGAGCGGGTGGAGCGCTGGTCCACCGACCCCCGCTCGGGCACCCCCGGTCTGCCCGATCTCACCCCCGGCGGCGACCTTCCGGTGTGCCTGCGCACCGTCGTCGCCGGCCGAACGGTCTTCGAGCGGCCGAACGAGTGACATCGCACGGACTCGTGCCGTAGCGGCCCGCGCCTGCCGCTGCCCGCCCTCCCAAGGGGTGTTCGCGGCTGACCTGGGACGACGCGAAAACGACGCAGGCGGAGGACCTGTTGACAGCAGGCGGTCGACGGCCGGTAGGTTCGGCCGAGTCCACCACAGGACGTCCGACCGGGAGACCTCCGCGCAGTCGTCGAACGCAGCTGGGCCATGGGGCGGTGCGCCAATTGGGCACCGCCACTGGGAGCCAGGTCCAGGACCAGCGACACGGGGCGACGGAAAGTCTTGTCAGGTCGGCAGGTGCGACCCGGATGGGGCCCGGACGCTCAGTAGACAACGGCTCTCGGTCGACCCGCAGCCAGCGGGTCCCAGGTCGGCCCGAAGGGCGCCGGGCCCCGCTCCGCACCCGCCGCGGCCCTGCGCGCGGCATTCACCTTTTGTGCACCCCGCATCCGCATACCCGGCCACCCGATGTACGGTCAGCTCACACCGCACGACCGTCTTGCAGGAGGCCCGCGACCGTGCCATCGGGTTCCGATACCACCGAAGAAGCCGCCGGCGGCGCCATGCCCGGCGACCCGGTGCCGCCCGCCGAGGCCGGCTCCGCCGCCGCGGCGACGCGCCCTGGACGGGCCCGGCGGTGCGCCGCGCTGGCCCGGCGTGAGGCCCCGCGCACCGGCCTCGCGGTGGTCTTCGGTGTCGCGCTGGGCCTCGCCTTCCCGCCGTACGACCTGTGGCCGCTGTCGCTGGTGGCGGTGGCCGCGCTCTCCTTGCTGGCCCGGGGCCGGACCGCCCGCCAGGGCGCCTGGACGGGCCTGGTGTTCGGGCTGCCGTTCTTCTTGATCCTGCTGAAGTGGCTGCACGTCGTCGGCTGGGACGCGGTGGTGGGCCTCTCGATCGCCGAGGCGCTCTTCATGACGGTGCTGGGGGCGGCGCTCGCCGCGACGTCCCGGCTGCCCGCCTGGCCGCTGTGGGCCGCCTGCCTGTGGGTCGCCCAGGAGTGGGCGCGTGACCGGCTGCCGCTCGGCGGCTTCCCCTGGGGCCGGCTGGCGTTCGCGAACACCGCCTCGCCCTTCACCCCGCTCGCCGCGCTCGGCGGGGCCCCGCTGGTGACCTTCGCCGTCGCACTGACCGGCGCCCTGCTGGCCGCCGGCGCCGCCGCCCTCTGGCGGCTGCGCGGCAAGGGCGGGCTGCGCCGGGCGCTCCCCGCCCTGGAGGCGTTCGGGCTGGCCGGCGCGGTGGCCCTGGCCGGTGCCTTGGTTCCGGTCCCCACGAAGGCCGACGACACCGTCGACATCGCCGTCGTCCAGGGCAACGTCCAGCAGCCCGGCATGGACTTCCTGGGCCGCCCGATGAGGATCCTCGACAACCACGCGACGGCCACCGAGAAGCTCGCCGCCGACATCGAGGCCGGCCGGGCGAAGAAGCCCGACCTGGTCATCTGGCCGGAGAACTCCTCCGACCTCGATCCGTTCCAGTACCCGCAGGCCTACGACCGGATCGACGAGGCCGTGAAGGCCATCGGGGTGCCCGTCCTGGTGGGTGCGCTCGTCGACCACCCCTCCAAGGAGGGCTACGTCTTCAACGAGGGCATCGTCTGGGACCCGAAGAAGGGGCCGGGGGCCTCGTACACCAAGCAGCACCCCGTGCCGTTCGGCGAGTACGTCCCCTTCCGGGAGCAGCTCAGCAAGATCATCACGCGGTTCCAGCGGGTGCCCCGCGACTTCTACCCCGGCGACCACACCGGCGTGCTCAACGTAGGCCCCGCCAGGCTCGGCGACGTCATCTGCTTCGAGGTCGCCTACGACGAGATCGTGCACGACACCGTGAAGGCCGGCGCCCGGGCCCTGGTCATTCAGACCAACAACGCCACCTACGGCCGCACCGGCCAGCCCGAACAGCAGCTGGCGATGTCCAGGCTGCGCGCCGTCGAGCACGGCCGCGCCGTGGTCACCGCGGCCACCAGCGGGATCAGCGCCGTGGTCGCGCCGGACGGCACCATCACCCACCGGATTCCGGAGTTCACCCAGGGCGTGGTCTCCGCGCGCATCCCGCTGCGGGACGAAACGACGCTCGCCGACCGCGTCGGTGCGGCGCCTGAGTGGGCGCTCGCTATCGTGGGGCTTCTGTCCTGCGCCGCCGCGCTAGCCGTCGGCCGGCGCGGGCGTACGAAGGACGAGAAGGGGCAGCAGTGACAGACGGTCAGCGGCAGTACGGACCGCTCGGCACCACGTTGGTGATCATCCCGACGTACAACGAGGCGGAGAACATCAAGCCCGTCGTCGCGCGGGTGCGGTCCGCCGTACCCGAGGCACATGTCCTCGTCGCGGACGACAACAGCCCCGACGGCACCGGCAAGCTCGCCGACGAGCTGGCCGCCGACGACGACCGGGTCCACGTCCTGCACCGCAAGGGCAAGGAGGGCCTCGGCGCCGCCTACCTCGCGGGCTTCCGGTGGGGCATCGACAACGGCTACGGCGTGCTCGTCGAGATGGACGCCGACGGCTCGCACCAGCCCGAGGAGCTGCCGCGGCTGCTCACCGCCCTCAAGGGCGCCGATCTGGTCCTCGGCTCGCGATGGGTGCCCGGCGGGCGCACCGTCAACTGGCCCAAGTACCGCCAGTTCATCTCCCGAGGGGGCAGTACCTACTCCCGGCTGGTGCTGGACCTGCCACTGCGCGACATCACCGGCGGCTACCGGGCCTTTCGCGCGGAGACCCTCCAGGGCCTGGGGCTGGACGAGGTGGCCTCCCAGGGCTACTGCTTCCAGGTCGACCTCGCCCGCCGCGCCGTGCAGGCCGGCTACCACGTCGTCGAGGTGCCGATCACCTTCGTCGAGCGGGAGCACGGCGACAGCAAGATGAGCCGCGACATCGTCGTGGAGGCGTTGTGGCGGGTCACGGCCTGGGGCGTCGGCTCCCGGGTGGACAAGCTCCGCCGCCGCTGAGAGGCCTGGCCGGCGCGTCCCGTACGTGATCCCACGCGTAACCCCCGGGGGGTGCCGGGGGGCGCGCCAGGCACACTTGAGGCATGACGTTCGGAGCCACCGCAGATACCGGTCCCCGCCCGCCCCGGCGCTCGCGCGCCCGCCGGTTCGTGCCTTTGGGCATCGCCGCCTTCATGGTGCTGGAGATCTGGCTGCTGACCGTGGTCGCCGGGGCCACCAACGGTCTGACCGTCTTTCTGCTGCTGGTCGCGGGCGTGCTCGTCGGCGGCTATGTGATCAAGCGGGCCGGCCGTCGGGCCTGGAAGAACCTCACCGAGAGCTTTCAGCCCGCCGACCCGACGGCTCCCCCCAAGCCCGCCGCGTCCGGCAGCGACCGTTCCGGCACCGGCAGCACGCTCCCGATAGCCGGGGGACTGCTGCTGATGCTGCCGGGGCTGGTGTCGGACGCCCTGGGGCTGCTCTGCCTCCTCCCGCCCACCGCGAAGCTGATCCAGGGCCGGGTGCAGAAGCTGCTGGATCGGCGGGCGACCTACGCGCCGGGCTCGTTCGGTGACGCCTTCCAGCAGGCCCGGATGCACCGACCGGACGGCAAGGTCGTCCAGGGCGAGGTGATCCGGGAGGACGACGCCGCACGGTCCGAGGGACCGGAGCGCCGCCAGGACCCGCCGCTCATGGGCTGATCACGGCAGGGTCCGGGCCGCCCGAGCCGCGGGCGGATACGCCAAGGGCCGGGGCCACTGCGAAGTGCAGTGGCCCCGGCCCTTGCGTGTTGCGTGTCGCAGGTCTGCCGTCAGGCGGACTTGCGGTTGGTGTCGCGCGGATGCACGGCGATGTTCATGGTGCCGGAGCGCAGGACCGCCAGCCGTTCGGCCAGCACTTCCTCCAGCTCCTCGCGGGTGCGCCGCTCCATGAGCATGTCCCAGTGCGTACGCGCGGGCTTACCCTTCTTCTCCTCAGGGCCATCGCCATCCACCAGAAGCGAGGGTGCACCGCATACCTTGCACTCCCACTCCGGCGGAATCTCGGCCTCAACCGAGAACGGCATCTCGAATCGATGTCCGTTCTGGCATGCGTACTCCACCGCCTGGCGCGGGGCCAGGTCGATGCCGCGGTCGGTCTCGTAGCTGGTCACCACGAGTCGCGTGCCGCGGAGAGCTCGCTCACTCATGAATCGTGCCTCCCGGGCTTGTCGCCCACAGGACAGGTGTCGCTGTCGTCGTCATCCGGTCAACGTCCGGTCGGCGGTGAAGATTCCCGTATCGGGATATGAGCCCACCCGTCGCCCACCACCGCCATTGACGGAGGCGCTGTGCGCCGCTGCCTACCTTCGTGCCGCCCCTTGTTGTACCCACCGACGCCCGGTTTGTCACATCTGGCAGCAGATGTCACCCAACGCCTTTCATGCTTGAGCGCGCAGTAACGGTCCGCCTGGTGGGCCAAAGGCGTACACTACCGCCCCACACCCTCCGGGACTAAATCCGGTCAGGTATGGGATTTCCGGCCGCCATGATCGCCCGCCTCACCGGCACCCTCGCCAGCAGGACGAAACCGATCACGAAGAACGCCACCAGGGACACGATCGCGTCCCGATAGCTGCCGGTCAGCTGGTACGTCACCCCGAAAACCAGGGGCCCCAGCCAGCTCACGCCCCGGTCGCTCATCTCGTAAGCGGAGAAGTACTCCGCCTCCTTGCCGGGCGGCACCAGATGCGAGAACAGCGAGCGCGACAGCGCCTGGCTGCCGCCCAGGACCAGGCCGATGCCGACGGCCAGGGCGAAGAACCACAGTGGTGCCCTCGCGGGCAGAAAATAGCCGACGGCGATCGTCAGGGTCCAGGCCGCCAACGAGCCCAGCACCGTCCGCTGAGTGCCGTAGCGCCGGGCCAGGCGCCCCATCAGCAGGGCTCCCGCCGCGGCCAGCACCTGCACCAGCAGGATCGCCACGATCAGCGTCGTCTGGTCCAGCTTCAGCTCCTCGGAGCCGTAGACGGAGGCCTGGGTGATCACGGTCTGCACGCCGTCGTTGTAGACGAGGTAGGCCAGGAGGAAGGCGAGCGTGAGGGGGTGGCGGCGCATATCGCCGAGCGTCTCCCGCAGCTGGCGCCAGCCCCGGCCCAGCGGGGTGCCACCGGCCGGGCCCGCCGTGGCGATGCCCGCCCCCGTCCGCCGGTCGCGCAGCCGGCGCAGCGGAATCAGCGAGAACACCCCCCACCACAGCCCCGCGGACGCCAGGCAGATGCGCACCGCTTCGCCCTCGGAGAGGCCGAAGGAGTCGTGTGCGCCGTAGAGCGCCAGGTCGGCGACCAGCACCAGTGCCCCGGCCGCGTAGCCGAACGCCCAGCCCCGGGAGGAGACCGCGTCGCGCTCGTCGGGCCGGGCGATCTGCGGCAGGAAGGAGTTGTAGAGCATCGACGACACCACGAAGCCCACGTTCGCCAGGATCAGCAGCGCCCCGCCCAGCAGATAGCGCTCACCGCCCAGGAAGAACATCCCCGTGGTCGCCGCGGCTCCGGTGTACGCGCAGACGCCCAGTAGCGGCTTCTTCCGCCCGGTCCGGTCGGCCAGCGCCCCGGCCAGCGGCATCGCCAGTACGGACAGCAGCAGCGACGCCGACACCGTGTACGCGTAGAAGGAGCCGGCCCGCACCGGGATGCCCAGCGGATGGACAAAGCCGTCCGCGTCCGCCGCGGCCTTCGCCACCGACGTCAGATAGGGGCCGAGGAAGACCGTCAGCACGCTCGTCGAGTAGACGCTGTTCGCCCAGTCGTACCAGTACCAGCCGCGTTGCTCGCGGCGCCGGGCGGCCGCCTCGTCCACGTCCCCCGCCCCGACCTGTGCGCTCCGCACGCCCACCCCGACCCCCGTCAGTCATCCCCGCCGACGCTTTCCGCCGGTTCTGAGGTGAGTCGACGATACGGCGCACCGTCGGCACCGTCACCCACGAATACGTGCCCTGCAGCGGCCGCGTTCGGAAGTCGTCGGCCGGGGTCAGGCGGCCGTGCCGACCGGGCTCGGCTCCCGGGCGGTGTCGGTGGGCCGGGGGACCAGCAGCTGGGGGTGGATCTTGGGCCCCAGGGCGGCCACGCCGACGGCGATGGCGGCGGCGATCAGCAACTGGGCGTTGGCCATATACGGGTCGAGGAGCGTCTCCGTCAGCAACGCGGCAGCGATGAGGCTCAGCTTGCCGCAGATCAGCCGGGGCGCCGACAGCGTGGGGCGGGCCGAAGGGTGGGCGCCGGCGGCGCGTGCTCGCCGTGCGGCGCGGATCTGGAGCGGGACGGTCAGCACGACCAGCAGCAGCCGGATGCCGAGCGCCCTGGTGTCGACGGGGGTGTGCGGGTCCAGCAGGTGGCCGAGGAGGGCGCCGGCGACGAGGGCCGCGGCGACGATCAGGACCCGGGCGGTGATCAGCCGGGCGAGCGCCGGGCCGGGGCGCGCGGACTCGTGGAACGCGGTGGACAGGCGGCGGTTGGTCCGCAGCAGCAGGGGCGGGAGGAGCAGCAGGAGGAAGGTGGCGCGCACCGCGTGGGCCCAGGCGGGCTCGTTGCCCTCGCCGATCCACATGAGGGCCATGACCAGGCCGGCCACGGCATAGGCCCGGCGGATGTTCCGGGCGGGGGTCGGCTCGTGCCGGTCCGGGTTCATGACGCCGGCTCCTCGGGGGCGGGGCGGTCCCGGTCGGGGGCGGCGCCGATACCGGTGAACAACCAGCGCAGGGCCTGGCCGAAGAGCTCTTCGGGGACGCTGTCGGGGTCCACCCGCCGCAGCCGCACCAGGCCCTGGAACAGCGCCGCCACCACCGTGGCCACGGCATCGGCACCGACCTCGGAGGGGGCGCCCTGCTCCGTGAGCCAGGTGGCCACCAGGCCCTCCAGCTCCTGGCGCGGTGCGCGCAGCGCGCCGGCCATGGTGTCGAGGACGTGCGGGTTGCGCACCGCGTAGAGCCAGAACTCGGCCTGGAGCGGGGCGAAGTCGATGTCCTTGTCGGCGACGTGCACCAGCAGACGGCCCAGTTCGGCGGCGGCCTCCCCGGTGCCCGCCTCGTGCCGGTCCAGGGTCTGGGCCGCCTCGGCGACGCGGCCCAGACCGCGTTCGGCCATCAGCTCCAGGAAGAGCGCCTCCTTGCCGTTGAAGTTCGAGTACAGCGCGCCGATGGAGAAGCCCGCGGTCTCGGCGATCTCCTCCACCGAGGCCCCGGTGAAGCCCTTGCGGGCGAAGACCCGCGCCGCCGCGTCCAGCAGCAGCCGCCGGGTGCGGGCCTTGGCCTCCGCGCGGGTCAGTCGCTGCCGTACCGGTTCGTCACTCTCACTGCTCATGTTGTCGATGCTATTTGGATAGCAATCGCTATGTCAACGCTCGGATAGCATGTACAGTCCGAATAGTGGTCGCTATCTGAATAGCATCCGCGATCGGATCCGGCGAGCCGCCCGAAGGCCGCGACTGACGGCCTCAAGAGCCACCGGAACCCCCTCTGAACTGGGAGGAGAGCGAAGAAATGACCCCCGATTCCCCGCCGGACACCCCTCGGCTTGTGGTGGACCTCAACCGCTGCCAGAGCTATGGGCAGTGCGTCTACGCCGCGCCGACCGTCTTCCGGTTCCACGGCGAGGAGGCGCTGGAGTACGACTACGCGCCCGACCCGAGCACGCGCAGCGAGGTCGCCCGGGCCGCCGCGGCGTGCCCCGTACAGGCCATCACCCTGGGCAGGGCCACCGAGCCCGTGCCCCCGACCCCGGAGCGTGCGCGATGAACGCCCCCGAACGCATCGTGGTGGTCGGCGCCTCCCTGGCCGGGCTGCGCGCCGCCGAGGCGCTCCGCGACGAGGGCTTCACCGGCGAGCTCACGCTCATCGGTGACGAGCCGCACCCGCCCTACGACCGTCCGCCGCTGTCGAAGGCGGTCCTGTCCGGCTGGCTGCCCACCGACCGCACCCTGCTTCCCCGGGTGCGCGACATCGCCGCCCGCTGGCTGCTCGGCACCCCCGCAACCGGCCTTGACCTGCGCGAACGCCGAGTGATGCTGGCCGATGGGCGACAGGTCGACTACGACCGACTGCTGATCGCCACCGGCACCCGGGCCCGTCCCTGGCCCGAGCGGCAGGGCGGCACCCTGCACGGGGTCCACACGCTGCGCACCCGTGACGACGCCGACCGGCTGCGCGCGGCGCTGGCCGCGGGGCCGGAGCGGGTGCTGGTCGTCGGCGCCGGATTCACCGGTGGCGAGGTCGCCTCGTCCTGCCGCGACCTGGGGCTCGACGTGACCGTGACCCAGCGCAGCAAAACCCCCTTGGCGAGCGCACTGGGCGGTGTCGTCGGCGCCGCCGCGGCCCGCTGGTACCGCGACGCCGGAGTGGACCTGCGACTGCACACCACCGTCCACGCGCTCGAAGGCGACGCTCACGGGCGGCTGCGGCGGGCGGTCCTCTCCGACGGCACCGTGGTGCCGGCCGAGGTGGCCGTGGTCGCCGCCGGTGCCCTCGCCAACACCGAGTGGCTGGCCGGCTCCGGCCTGGCCGCCGACGCCCGCGGGGTGGTCTGCGACGAGGCCTGCCGGGCGCTGACCGACGACGGGACGCCGATGCCGGACGTCTTCGTCGCCGGCGACGTCGCCCGCTGGCCGCACCCGCTCCACCCCGGGCAGCTCCTGCGCCTGGACCACTGGGACAACGCCGTCGCCCAGGCACGTACCGCCGCGCACAACATGACCCACGAGCCGGGCGACCACCGCAGCCACCAGCCCCTGCCGGCGTTCTGGTCCAACCAGTTCCAGGTCAACCTCAAGTGCGTGGGGCTGCCCGCCGTCGCCGACCAGGTCGTCGTCACCCAGGGCGCGCTCGACCAACGGCGCTTCGTGGCCGCCTACGGCCGACGGGGCCGCCTGGTCGCCGCCGTCGCGGTGGACAGCCCCCGCGTGCTGGACGGCTACGCCGCCCTCATCGAGGCCCGCGCCCCCTTCCCCCCGGCCCTCAACGCCACCGACGGCCCGGACTGCCTCCGGCCGGTCGACGCGCAATTCCCGCGCTCCACCGCCGCCCCGCAACCCACCGCGGTCCCGCAACCCGCCGCCTCCGCACCAGGGCAGCCGCCCACCCCGCCGACCCCGCCGACCAGTCCGTCCGTCCTGGCCGGACACCAGTGAAGAGTGAGGGGAGACCCACCATGACCACAGCAACCACCACGCAGCACTCGGCCTCGGTCCTGTTCGCCCAGGCCCTCCGGTACGAGAACCGCGCCGACCCCTACCCCTGCTACGAACAGCTCCGCAGCCGGCCGGTGGTGTGCATGGAGGACGGCACCTGGCTGGTCAGCGGCCACCGCGAGATCAGCCTGCTGCTCCGGGACCCGCGCATCAGCGCCGACCGCCGCAACCCGCAACAGCAGCAGATCCGCAAGAGCCTGCTGGTCGAGGACCCGCCCCGGCACGACCAGCTCCGCCGCCTGGTCACCGAGGAGTTCGTCCCGCGCGTCACCCGCATGCGCGACCACATCGACGCACTCGTCACCGGGCTTCTCGACGCGCACATGAGCGAGCAGCCAGGACAGCTCGACGTCGTCGGCGACCTGGCCTACCCCCTGCCCGTCACCGTCATCTGCGAACTGCTCGGCGTGCCCCGCGAGGACGAACGCCTCTTCGGCAGCCTGGCCCGCCGTCTCACCCGCGGGCTGGACCCCGTCGACACCCAGACCGAGGAAGAGCTCCGCGAACTCCAGCAGGCGCGCGGCGAGTTGATCGAGTACCTCGAAGGACTCATCGCACGCCACGACGCCACCGACGGCGACGACCTGCTCTCCGGCCTGATGCGCGCCCAGGGACCCGACGGCCCCATGGACCCGGTGGACCTCCGCGTCACGCTCGGCCTGCTCCTCATCGCCGGCCACGAGACCACCGTCAACCTCATCGCCAACGGCACCCTCGCACTCCTGCGCCACCCCGACGCGCTCGCCCGGCTGCGCACCGACCCCGAGCTCGCCACCCCGCTCGTGGAGGAGGTACTGCGCTACGACCCGCCGGTGCAGATGTCCGGACGCAGCACCCTGGCCGACATCGACCTCGCCGGCACCACCATCCCCAAGGGCGCACGCGTCCGACTGCTCCTCGCCGCGGCCAACCGCGACCCCCACCGCTTCCCCGACCCGGACCGCTTCGTACCCGACCGACCCGACAACGCCCACCTCGGCTTCGGGGGCGGCATCCACTACTGCATCGGCGCCACCCTCGCCCGCGCCGAAGCCCAGATGGCCCTGACCGCTCTCGCCCGCCGCCTGGAATCCCCCCGCCTGCTCGCCGACCCCCCGCCCTACCGAGAGAACGCCATCCTCCGCGGCCCGGAACGCCTTGCGGTCTCGTTCGATCGGCTGGTGCCCGATTCGCGCTTGACCTGACCACGTTCCGCGGCGGGGTACGGCCGGGCAAGGCGGGAGAGGGAGAGGCTCGCGAAACCGCCCACAGCCGGCAGGCCGAAGTGGTACTACGGGACGCGGTTTGTCGCCGGGCGGCGGTGCTCCGTCGAGGTAGGGGGTGGGGGAGGTGACCTCGCGCTTACGGGCGTTCGCACGGCTGGTCACGGTGGTGGCGGTCGTCACGGTGTATGTCGCGCTGCACTTGGCGATCACCGCGGGCATGGACCTGCGCGCCCGCGACCGCTTCCGTGATGCCCCGGCGCGGGCCGCGGCGTTCACTGCCGCCCTGGACCGCTACGCCGACGGGGAGGTGTCCGCACGCAATGAGGTCGGTGATGGCGCCGCGTGGTTCGCTGACCACGCGCCGCCGGGGGAGAGCCGGTCGGCGGTCTCCGCTGCCACCGGCGACGCCCGGCAGGGCAGGGTCTCCCTCGCCCGTGAGCGGGTCGCCGGGCTGGCGGCGCAGGTCGAGCAGGAGCAGGCGGGGCTCGACCGGGACGTCAACTCGTCGAGTACGACAGTGCTGTGCTGGGCGGTGCCCGCCGGGGTGCTGCTCGTGCCGGTGCTGTGGCTGCGACGTCGCCGCCGGTCGGGCGTCGCGGAGATCGTCGAGGTGGTCGGCCAGTTGGCCCCGCGTCAGCCGTGGTGGCGACGGCCGGTGTTCCTGATGGCCGGCAGCGTCGGATACGGGCTGTTCACGGCTGGTTTCCTCGCGGTCAGCATGGCTCAGCAACAAGGCTTCAAGATGCAGTTGGCGATGCAAGTGCTCCTTCTGCCTTGCGGGTTGGCCGCGCTGGGGGCCGGAGTCCTGATCCTGCGCTACACCCGCCCGCGCTCGGCACGCGGTGCGGCCCAGGCACTGCTGGCCGACGGCCGCAAGCCCGTGCTCTACCTGCGCGGCTTCGCCGACGACGACACCGCGGCCCGGGTCGACGACCAGGCGACGGTCACCCTTCATTCGCGGGAGGAGCAGCTCGCGGGGGCGTTGGGCGCCTTCGGCCCCGTGATCGCGGTGGGCAGACCAGGGGAGCCACTGCCGCGCTTGGGCGCGGCGCGCTTCTATCTGCCGCACGATGACTGGCAGCCCGCGGTCCTGCGGATGATGGAGCTGTCCCAACTCATCGTGCTGCGACTGGGGTTGAGCGAGGGACTGTGGTGGGAGGTGGAGCAGGCGCGCGCAACCCAGCCCGCGCGGAAGCTGGTCCTGCTGGCGCTGGACGGGCTGTCGGGCGTGGCCCAACGCCTGGACGAACTCCTGCCGGCGCCGATCCGGCTGGACGAGGTGACTGTGGGCGATCCCTCGGCCTCCGCCGTCATCACCTTCGACTCCCAGTGGGCGCCCCATGTGCACCCGGTAGGACCCGTGCCCGGCGCCAAGACCTCGCGAGGCATGCTCGCGCGCCAAGTGGCCCGCGCCAAAGAAGCCGCTCGGGCGTGGTTGATCACGTTTACGCCCACCCACCACGTGGCCCGCGCCATGAAGGCCGCCCTGGCCTCGGTGGGGGTCCGTAGACGGACGATGGCCTGGCGGGCGCATTTCGCCACACAGACGTCGTTGTGGAAGGGCATCCAACTGGTAACGGCAATGGGCCTGTTGGGGTGGCTGGTGGTCCGGACGCTGCAGCTTTTCGGCCTCGGGTAGCACCGCGTTGTGGCTGGATTCGAGCCGGCCCGCGGCGTCGGTGTGAAAGTCCGGCAAGACTTCCCGGCAATCGGGGGACATGTCAGGGTCGCGCGCCGTAGCATCCCGACCCCAAAGAGTTCTCAGTGGTTTCGTGCGTGCTTCGGGGGAATCATGGACGGTGCACAGCAGGGCGAGCCGGCCGGCGCGAGTTCCGTCGGCGCGCAGCCGTACAGGCCGGTGACGGGCGCAGCCACCGCCGCGACATTACTGATCTCGTTAGAGCTCGTGCGTGAGGTACTGGTGTCGGTGTCCAGCTGGCGCAACTACCTCGTCGTCCACGACTACCTGGCGGGGAGGGTGACGGACGCGGACCTCCTCGCCGTCGACTCCGACGCCCTCGCGACGCTCGTGTCCTGGCCGTCGTTGCTGGTGTGGATCGCGGGCGGCGTGGCGTTCCTGATATGGCTGTGGCGGGCGCGGATCAACGCCGAGCTGATGGGCGGAGCCGCCGCGCACCGCCGGTCCAGGGCTCTGGTGGTCGGCGCCTGGATCGCCCCGGTGGTCAACCTGTGGTACCCGTACCAGATCGTGTCGGACATCTGGAAGGCCAGCGCCTCCCGGCGACCCGTCCCCCTCGCCCTGATCAACGCCTGGTGGGCGTCGTTCGTGGCCGCCTCTCTCGTCAAGCCGATCCAGTGGCGAATGTCCGCAGAACAGGCCACCGAGCAGGACGTGCTGGCCACCGCGAACGTGACCACCCTGCTCGCGGCGCTCTACCTGGTGGCCGGCGTGCTGGTGATCCTCATCCTCAGGCGTATCACCACCTGGCAGACCGACGGGCTCGCCCAGAACGCGGTGTGAGGGAAGCGGGGTCGCCTGGCCACCGTGGTCGCCTCGGCCGTGGTCCGCTTTCGCGGCTCGATCCATGCGAGCGGGGCTGTCCGTAATCGCGCTATCGCCTTCCGTAGTGACACTGGCAGGATCGGGCTTCGCGGCGCGGGTGCCGCGGAGCGCGACCCAGTGGGCGAGGGGGAGCAGGCCGATATGGGCACACGCGAGGTTGTGTTGATGACCGATCACTGCTCGATGGAGGGCAGTCGTTCCGCTCTGGCCGCCGCCGTCGAGTTGCTCACCGGACGGCCGCCTGTACTGATCGATGCGCGGCACTTCATGGCCGGTGGGACCGGGCGGACGCAGATCGCCGACGTGGGCGTCCGGTTGGAGGTGCCGGCCGAGGGCCTGATGGTGACACCTTCGGCCGTACTCATCTACGAGATCCAGCCTCCCGAGCGCCGGGGCTTCGCCCCGTTCCAGCGACTGCTGAGCCGGCACGGGGTGGCCTCACTCGGAACGGACGCCGGTGCGTGGCGGGTGGCCACCGAAAAGAACCTCACGGTGGAACGGTTCACCCGGCACGGTATCCCGCAGATGGAGTCCATCACCCTGTCCCGGCCCAGCTCGCAGAGAGCCGCCGCGGCATTCGAGAGACTGGGCCGGAACGTCTGGGCTCGGCCGGTGCTGGGTACGTGCGGAAATGACGTCTTCCACATCACCACCGATGAGCAACTGCGTGCCGCGATCGACTATTACGCCCGTTCCGAGCAGGACTGGTTGATCTCCCGGGATGCCGAAAACTTCAACTC
Organism: Streptomyces sirii; assembly: GCF_045690365.1. Lineage (NCBI taxonomy): Bacteria > Bacillati > Actinomycetota > Actinomycetes > Kitasatosporales > Streptomycetaceae > Streptomyces > Streptomyces sirii. The sequence goes on from NZ_CP147982.1 coordinate 8,139,819, forward strand.
CGACGGGCTGCGCCATCAATTCCGTGTGACCGTGCTGGACGGACGCCCCGTGCAGGCGTGCGAACATGTCCAGGAGGATCCGGATTCCCCCTGCAATGAGTCCCAGGGAGCGGGCTGCACCCCCATGCCGACCGATGAACTGCCCGCGGAACTCTGCGAACTGGCCGTCTTGGCCACCAAGGCCATGGGGCTGCCCTTCGCCGGCGTCGACCTCGCCGTGGAGAACGGCGGCGTGGTGTTCGAAGTCAACGTGCATCCGATGCTCGGCTCGGCGCACCCCGCGGAGTCGGTTGCGGTCCCCTACGTGGAAGCGCACCTGGCCATGCTGTGATCAGGGCACCCATGACACGGCTCCTGGCCTCGTGACGTGAGTACTTCTACGGATGACCTGCCACCACCGTGACCAGCAGGATGGATCCGTGACGGAACACGAGAGTGATCCCCGAGCCGCCATACGACCCACCCGCGACCATCGGGCCGTGGAAAGCGCGATGAAGGCCGTACTCGTCGTGGCGGCCGTAGCGGGAGCGTTCCTGTTGCTCTACATGGCGCCCTTCTTCATCAGCGTCTTCGCCGTGGCCCGTTGACCACGTCGGCCCCCTGGCCGCATGCGCCGGTCATGGGCTGAACGGAGATGTCGGGTGGCGCGGCGGGGGAGTGACACAGGTCACCGGGAAACGGTGACAGGGTGTTGTCGCGGACGGCTGCGAGTGTCGGCGGCATGACGATTACCGATGAGGACTGCCTCGCCGAGACCCTGGCATTCAACGAGCAATTCGAGGCCACTGCCGCGAGCCGTCCGACGCGTGGGGCGGCGCCGGACGCAAATGTGCTGGCGCTCCTGCGGCGCAACCGGCTCGGTGGTCAGACGCCACCGGTGAGGTTGCCGCAGGGCCAGGACCGCGTCGTTGCGGGCGGGGTGAGAGTCCGGGCGTTCGTGCCGGACCATGTCGACGGCGTGTACCTGCACATGCACGGGGGTGGCTGGGCGTTCGGCTCCGCGGGCGGGCAGGACGAGAAGCTGTGGCGGCTTGCCGTGGAGGCGCGGCTGGCCGTGGTGAGCGTGGAGTACCGCCTGGCGCCGGAGCACCCGTTCCCGGCCGGGCCCGACGACTGTGAAGCGGTCGCGCGATGGCTGGTGGCCAACGCCGCAGCCGAGTTCGGTACCCAACGGCTGCTGATCGGCGGGGAATCGGCCGGCGCCCACCTGAGTGTCGTGACGCTGCTGCGCCTTCGCGACCGGCACGGCATCACCGGCGCTTTCCGGGCGGCCCACCTGCTCTTCGGCCTGTACGACCTGTCGATGACACCGAGCCAGCGGTCGTTCGGCTCCAGGCGGCTGCTGAGCAACACCGACACACTGCGGGGCGGCTATGAGCTGTTCACGCCCGGGATGGGGGCGGAGCAGCGCCGCGATGCGGAGGTCTCGCCGCTCTTCGCCGACCTGGCCGGCCTGCCGCCCGCCCGGATCGTCGTCGGCACCGAGGATCCGCTCCTGGACGACTCACTGTTCCTGGCCGGGCGGTGGCAGGCGGCGGGTGCGCCCGTGCAACTCGGCGTCGTCGCCGGCGCGATGCACGGCTTCACGCTGTTCCCGCTGACCATCACCGAGCGGGAACAAGAGCGTGAGCGGGAGTTCCTGGCCGGCGCGGGACGGTAGCGTCGGCCCGATGAACCGCACTTCTCGGCTCTATGCGCTGGTCGAAGAGCTGCGCGCGTCGGCGCCGCGGCCGCTCACGGTCGCGGCGCTCGCCGCGCGTTTCGAGGTCAGCACGCGCACGGCGCAGCGCGACCTCCAGGCGCTGATGGAGTCCGGTGTCCCGGTGCGCGCCATACCCGGGCGAGGCGGGGGCTGGACGATCGACCCGGCGATGACTCTGCCGCCGATCCACTTCACAGCCGAGGAAGCCTCGGCATTGGCCGCCGCACTGGCCGCGGCCGACGCCTCCGCCCCCTACGCCGGTGCGGCCCGTACGGCGTACCAGAAGATCGCGGCCTCGATGACCGGCCCCGCCGCGGCGGCGTCCCGGGATCTGGCCGCACGGATCGTCGCGCTGCCGGCGCGGACCGACACCGCGGTCCGCGCCGCAGTGGAACAGGCTCTCACCGACAATATGGCGCTGCGGCTGTCCTACGTCGACGCGGCAGGGCGCGAAAGCGACCGGGTAGTGGAACCGGCCGGACTGCTCACCGCCGACGGCCGGTGGTACCTCATCGCCTGGTGCCGCACACGGCGGGCCGGTCGAGGCTTCCGGCTGGACCGGATCGCCGCAGCGGCTCCCATCGGCGAGCAGGCGCAACCCCATGACCTGGCCGAACTGCTGCTCGGCTCGGCCGCCGCCGATGCGGTGCAGCCCACCGCACTGGCCTCACTCACACCCCCGCCATGAGGATCCGAAGGGCGACTCCATGGCAGCATGCCGTGTCGTGGCAGACGACAGCACCAGGCGGCTGACACCCGCCCTCGCCGGTTTGCCGCCGTTGTCCTGCTAGTCGATCAGGACGCCCGGGTTGAGGATGCGGTGGGGATCCAGGGCGTCCTTGGCGGCGCGTAGTGCCAGGGTGAAGGGCTCCGGGCGTTGGAGGTCGTAGGCGGGGCGGTGGTCGCGGCCGACGGCGTGGTGGTGGGTGATGGTGGCGCGGTGGCGGTGCAGGACGTCGTTGGCGGTGGCCTTGATGTCGTCCCAGATCTCGACCTCGTCGCCGGGGCGGCCGGCGACGGCCACGGTGAAGTAGGGGGCGGCGCCGTCGGGGTAGACGTGGGTCAGGCGGCAGTTGATGGTGGCCGGGTGTCCGGTGGCCTTCAGGGCGGCGGCGCCGACCTCGGTGCGGACGGCGTCGATCAGGGCGGGGATCGTGTCCCAGGTGGCGGCGGTCTCGAAGGTCTCGACGACGGCGCCCATGCGGGCCAGGCCGTCGCGTAGGTAGGGCATCCGCAGGAACGTCGAACGCCAGGCGTTCACGGCCGCGTCGGACGGGGCGTCGCGGTCCGCCGTCGATGCCGCGCAGTGGCCGCCGTGGGCGCGGACCACGTCAAGGGCGCTCGCGAGGCGGGCGTCGACGGGGGTGGTGGCGGATTCGAAGCCCAGGACGAGAACGGCGGAGCCGTCGTGCGAGGCGCCGGACAGCAGTGCCTCGCCGGAGTCGAGCAGGCGGCAGTTGGCCGGGGCGAGGTCGGACTGGGCGAGGGCACGCACCGCGTCCAGCGCCTGGTCGAAGTCGGCGAAGGCCACGGACGTCGAGGCCTTGTAGCGCGGGCGTTCCTGCAGGCGCATCCACGCCTCGGTGATGACGCCGAGCGCGCCCTCGGAACCGAGGAACAGGCGGTCGGGTGACGGTCCGGCGCCGGATGCGGGCAGGCGCCAGGATGCGCCGGCTCCGGCGGGCGTGACCACATGCAGGGACTGCACGAAGTCGTCGATGTGGGTGCGGCCGGTGGCATAGTGGCCGCCGGCCCGGGTGGCCAACCAGCCGCCAAGGGTGGAGAACTCGAAGCTCTGCGGGAAGTGGCGCAGGGTGAGGCCGTGGGGCCGCAGCTGCTCTTCCAGTACGGGGCCGAGCGCGCCGGCCTGGATACGGGCCGAGCGGCTGGCCGTGTCGATCTCCAGGACCCGGTCCATCGAGGTCAGATCGAGCGACATCACGGCGCGGTGTGCGTCGCCGCGGTACTCCACGCCGCCGACCACCGAGGAGCCGCCGCCGAAGGGGATGACGGCCACGCCGTGCCCGCCGGCCCAGTCCAGCAGGTCGGCCACCTCCTGGTCGTCGGTCGGTCGGGCGACCAGGTCGGGGATCCGGCCGGGCCGGCCGCGCAGGGCCCGGATGACGTCGCGGTAGGCCTTGCCCATGGCGTGGGCGGCGCGCGCCTCGTGATCGACGGTGACCAGGTGCGCCAGTGCGGGCGGGGGTGTCGCGCCGGGGCGGGCGAGGGGCAGGTCGGCGACCCGGGGTATCGGTAGCGGGCGAGCCAGGGTGCCCGGCAGCAGGGCGCCCATGGCGGTGCATTCGGCGTCGTCGGGGTGGGCGTCGGCGTGGCCCCAGCCCCACCAGGAACGGGTGCGGGCGGTGCCGGGGTGGGACGGGGTGGCAGGCATGAGTGTGCTCCCAGCGAGGTCCGGGCAGGCAATTTACCCAACGGAAAATTACCCTAGGGTAATATCGAGGCCATGACAACGCTCCCCAACCGGGCCGGCACCAAGGGCGTGCCCAGGGCCGTGCGCGAACGACAGGTGCTGGCCGCGGCCACCGAGGAGTTCGGCAGCCAGGGCTACGAGGCCACCACCGTGGCCACCATCGCCGCTCGCGTGGGCGTCACCAAGCCGCTGCTGCACAACTATTTCGGCAGCAAGCAGGACCTCTACCTCGCCTGCCTGAACCCGGTCGGCGACCGCCTGCTGGACGCCATCCGCGCCGCGATGGCCGACCATGCCTCCGGCGCGCCGCCCACCTCCCTGCGCGTGCTGCACGCCCTGTTCACCGCCCTGGACGGGCAGCGCGAGGCCTGGTTCGTCCTCTACGACGCCACGCTGCCGCCCGACAGTGACGCCGCCCGCCGCGCGGCGTACTACCGCGGCGCCATCGACGACCTCGCCGCGATCGGGACCGCCGACCTCCTCCACGCCGCCGGATCCAGCGACCCGCTCGACGCCGACGCCCTCAAATACGCCTGGCGCGGCCTGTGCACCGCCCTGGTCCGCTGGTGGGTCAACCACCCCGACCAGTCACCCGAAGCCATGACACAACGCTGCGCACGACTCTTCGCGGCCGGCCGCACCCTTCTCGCCACCGACGACGACAGCGCGTGAGCAGGACGGTTCCTCTTCGCCCGCGCGGAGAGGTCCGTCCTGCCACCGTCAGGGCGCCGGCGCGAACCTCCTGTGTACGACCTGCCGCTCGAAGCTCGAAGACCCCGAGAAGAATGCACCGCAACCCCATACGCAACGGCTGGCTCTACCGCAACGGGCCGCGCCCCGGCGTAATCCGCTGGCCGCGCGATGGCGGCGTCCCTACGGTGGCCCCATGACCGGACTTCCCGTTCCCGTGCCCGGCGTGAGCGTCTGCGTGCAGATGAACCGCGGGTGCTGCGGGCCGTTCGCGCACTTCGTCGCGGACTTCGAACCTCCGGGCGGCGAAGGCGAACTGGAACTGTTCAGCGCCGTGTCCGAGCGGCGGCTGCCCGCCGAATTCCTCCCTGCGATCCGGGAGGGCTTGGCGCAGGGGCTCGGTGAGGTGTCGGCCGCGGTACTGCTCACGGACGGCTACTTCCACGAGACGGACTCCTGGGCGAGCGCCTACCGGATCGGTGCGGAGCAGGCGGGCCGGGCCGCGCTCATCGGCGCGGGCCTGCTGCCGGAGAAGGAAGCCGAGGCGCTGCGCTGGGTGCGCTGGCCCGGCCGCCCGAGGCCCCGGCGCCCCAAGCCCGCACGCTGACCTCCGCGTCGTGGCACCGCCGCGGCCTCATCGTGGGCCCCGGAGCGGCCCGGATCAACGACCGGCGGCCCGGCTCCCGTTCTGGCTCATTCCCAAGGGGGGTCGGGCCGCGGGCCACCGGAATGTCCGGTCGGTCGTCAGGCGCGGCAGCGCAGCATCTCCAGTGGGGGGTTGGCGCGGAAGTCCGCCCAGTAGTCCGCGCCGAACTCGCGCACGCCGGCGTCGGACACCTCCATCTGGACCCAGGTCAGCTCGCTGAACCCGGCCGTACGCAGACACGCTTCGCGGACCTCGCGGCGCGGCAGTGTGGAGACGAAACTGACCGGGTGGCCGTCGAGCAGCGCCGTGGTCCGGACGCGCGGTCCTGTCTCGGCCTCCTCGCCCGCCAGTTCGCTGCGGAAGCCGTACTTCTCCGGGGACGGCCCGTCGAACCGGAAGTCGGGCGACTGGTTGACCATGAAGAACTCCGCGCCGGGCGTCAGGCTCCGGTGCACATGGCGGCACATCCGCTCCATGGTGGCCACGTCCTCCGCGTAGTTGAGCAGCTGGACCCCCACGGCCACATCGAAGCGCTGGTCGAGGGGCCGCAGTTCGGACGCATCACCCACCTCGTAGCGCACACCCAGCGGCTCGCGCTCCTCCAACCCCTGGGCCACGGCGATCATTTCGCCGGAGATGTCGACTCCGAGCACCTCCGCGGCGCCGCGCCGCTTGAACTCCCTGCTGTAGAAGCCGGTGCCGGAGGCCAGGTCGAGCACCGACTTGCCACGCACGTCCCCGACCATGGCCAGGAAGCTGGGCACCGCCGCGTACCGCTCCAGCGGCAGGGACTTGAAGCCCTCGTACGCCTCGCCGATCTCGTCATACTGCTGCACACTCATCGTGCTGTCCTCCCGTGTTCGGTCATGCCGTCGGCCTCGGCGCGCGCCCCGGGAAACGCCGTGGCCTCTGATGTGTCCCGGCAGTCTCTACGAACCCCGGGAAGCCGTCGTATTGGCAGAAGCTACGAAGGTGCGGACCGTGTCCCGGCCTCCTGTACGAGAGGGCGTGCGGGTGTCGGTGCCGAGTCGACCGCACGGCATGAGTACGCGTACTCATGCGCGCCCCCTGACGGCCCGTCAAGATGTGGCCATGACATACGCACTCCCTGAGCCTTCGCCCCGGCGTAGGTGGCCCTGGTCGCGCAGGACACCTCGCGCACGGGACGTTGTCATCGGCCTTGCGTTGTTCGTGGTGGAAGTCGCGGTCTTCCTGTTGGCCGGTTTCGGGTACGGCATGGAGGTGTGGGCCGCGCAGGGGGAGCAATCCCGGATCGAGACGGCGCAGCTTGCGCAACTCGCCTGGATGCAGCACTTCTTCGTCGCCGTGATCGTATGTGCCGGGCTCGCGGCGCTGTTCCGCGCGCCGTGGACCGTGGTGTCGCAGCTGTTGGCCGCCGGAGCGGTGGCTGTGCTGTTCGTGCTGGCGCAGCACGACTACGACCGGAGCCACCCGGATCCCGCGCCTGTCCCGAGCGCGGGCTACACCCCGTGCTACAGCGGTAGCGGGAGGTGTAACTGAGTCGCTCCGACTCTGCTGACGGGGAGACTCGCCCACCCGACCGCCCCCGGCCGCCACGTGGGCCGCACCGGGGGCGCGGAGCCGTCAGAGCGGGTTGAGGCGGGCCTTGAGCAGGCAGAACTCATTGCCCTCGGGGTCGGCGAGGACGTGCCACGGCTCCTCGCCGGTCTGGCCGATGTCGGCCGGGCGGGCCCCGAGCTTCAGGAGGCGTTCGAGCTCGGCGTCCTGATCGCGGTCGGTGGGGTTGACGTCGATGTGCAGCCGGGTCTTCCCCGGTTCCGGCTCGTCCCTGCGGCTGAGGATGATCGTCGGCTGCGGGCCGCCGAACCCTTCGCGCGGCCCGATCTCGAAGCAGTCGTCCCCTTCGCGATCGAGCACCACGAAGTCCAGGACCTCGCACCAGAACCGCGCCAGCCCCTCGGGGTCGCGGCAACCGAGCACGAGCTCACTGATACGACATGCCATGGAAGAAACCTGCTTTCAGCGTGGGGAGCTGCCGGGGCGGCCGCACGCGGAGCTCTTGGGCTCTGCGCAGTGGGCACACGCGCGAGACCGTACCGGGCGGGGCGAGCGGGTGCGAAGGGTTTTGGGGATCCTCGCCTCGCCCGGCCGGGCCGCCGGGCGAGGACCGTAGGCCGCGCAGGCGGGGCAGCTCACGGCGGATCCGCCCAGGGGGAGTGGCCTAGGCCCAGCACCCTCGCTCGGTCAGCACCTTCCGCAGGGTCTCGATGTCGTCGGTCATGATCCCGTCCACGCCGAGATCCAGCAGGGCCGTCATCCGATCCGCGTCATTGATCGTCCAGACATGGACCTGCATGCCCAGTGCGTGCGCGGCGCGCAGGAACAGCGGGTCGACCACCGGGATGCCGGACTGCCGCTCGGGGACCTGGACGCAGACCGCGCTGCGCCGCACCGCCGCGCCCAGCAGGCGGTCGAGCGGCAGCGCCCCGCGGCCGTACGAGCGCAGTCGCAGGCCCGCCACGCCGCGGGTGCCGAGCGAGCTGGCCATCCGGGCGCCGGCCAGTCGCTGCGCCCGGGCCACCCGGGCCTCCGAGAACGAACCGACGCACACCCGGTCCCAGGCGTCGGCGCGGCGCAGCAGCTCCAGCAGCGGGGAGAGTGCGGCCTCCACCTTGAGGTCGACGTTCCAGCGCGCGTCGGGGAACTCCTCCAGCAGCTCCTCGAACAGTGGCAGTGGTTCCCGGCCGGCGACCCGGGCCCGGCGCACCGCCCGCCAGGGGAGCCGCCCGATCGCGCCGCGGGTGTCGGTGACACGGTCGAGCGTCGGGTCGTGGAAGGCGACCAGCTTTCCGTCCGAGGTGGCGTGCACATCGGTCTCCAGATAGCGGTAGCCCAGGTCGACCGCGCGGCGGAAGGCGGCGGCGGTGTTCTCCAGGCCGTCCGCGGACCCGCCCCGGTGGGCGAAGGGGAGCGGCGCGGGGTGGTCGAGGTAGGCGTGGCGGAGGCGTATCGCGGGGGTCACTCCGGCAGTATCGCGCGCTCGGGTGAAGTCCTGGCGCGGGCCACCACCCGCGACGGGGTCTCGGGCAGCCCCTTGATCGCGAAGAGCCGCAGGAAGAGCTGCGCCAGCGGTCCGATGGCCAGCGCGTAGACCACGGTGCCGGCCCCGACGGAGCCGCCGAGCAGGAAGCCGACCGCGAGCACCGTCACCTCGATGCAGGTCCGCACCAGCCGCACCGGGCGGCCGGTCCGGTGGTGCAGCCCGGTCATCAGCCCGTCGCGCGGCCCCGGGCCGAAACGGGCGGAGATGTACAGACCGGTCGCCGCGCCGTTGAGGAGGACGGCGAACGCCAGCAGCGGGATGCGGGCGCCGTACGAGGACAGCTCGGGCACCCATGCCATCGTCGCGTCCATGACGATCCCGAGGATCACCACGTTCGAGACCGTGCCCAGGCCGGGGCGCTGGCGCAGCGGGATCCACAGCAGCAGGATCAGGGCGCCCGACACGATGGTGACCGTGCCGATCGAGAGGCCCGTATGCCGGGATATGCCCTGGTTGAGTACGCTCCACGGCTCCAGGCCCAGGTCGGCGCGGACCATCAGTCCCATGCTCACGCCGTACAGCGTCAGTCCCGTGTAGAGCTGGATCAGCCGACGTGCCAGCAGGCCCCTCCGTGGGCCGGATCCCCTGGTCATGGACACGAAAATTCCCCCTCCTGGCAAGATTGGACCGACGCATGACACCATGTGGCATGTCCGGGCTCGGGAAGTAGAGCCAATTCGGGGAAGGTGGACTGATCTTCATGGCTCAGTGGACTTCAGCGGTGGGTGCGCCCCAACTCGCCCGGCTGCTCCGGTCGCAGGACCCGCGAGCCGCCGAACTCGCCGTCGGCGGACGCAAGTTGCCCGCCTACCGGGGCCTCGCCGACGGCGTACGCCTGCTCGTGCTCGAAGGCCGGGTGCCGGTCGCGGCCCGGCTGCCCGCCGAGCGGGAGCTGGCCGCGGCCTTCGGCGTCAGCCGCACCACCGTCGCCGCCGCCTACGAAGCGCTGCGCGCCGAGGGCTTCCTGGAGTCCCGGCGCGGCTCCGGCAGTTGGACCGCCGTCCCGGCCGGCAATCCGCTGCCCACCCGCGGCCTGGAACCGCTGCCCCCGGAGGCCGCCGGCTCCATGATCGACCTCGGCTGCGCCGCCCTCCCGGCCCCCGAGCCCTGGCTCACCCGCGCCGTCCAGGGCGCCATGGCCGATCTGCCGCTCTACGCCCACACCCACGGCGACTACCCGGCCGGCCTGCCGGTGCTGCGCCAGGCGCTCGCCGACCGCTACACCGCCCGCGGCATCCCCACGATGCCCGAACAGATCATGGTGACCACGGGCGCGATGGGCGCGGTGGCCGCGATCTGTCGCCTGTGTACCGGCCCCGGCGAGCGGGTGGCCGTCGACTCGCCCTCGTACGCCAACATCCTGCAGCTGATGCGGGACGCCGGCGCCCGGCTGGTCCCGGTCGCCCTCGGGGAACGGCTGGCCGGCTGGGACATCCCCGCCTGGCGCCAGGTGATGCGGGACGCCGCGCCCCGGATGGCGTATGTCGTCGCCGACTTCCACAACCCCACCGGCACCCTCGCCACCGAGGACCAGCGCCGCCGCATGGTCGACGCCGCCCGCTCGGCCGGCACGCTGCTCGTCGTCGACGAGACCATGACCGAGCTCCGGCTGGACGAGGACACCGAAACCCCCCGCCCGGTGTGCGCGTTCGACCCCGCCGGCAGCGCGGTGATCACCGTCGGTTCGGCGAGCAAGGCGTTCTGGGCCGGGATGCGGATCGGCTGGGTGCGCGCCGCCCCCGACATCATCCGCAGCCTGGTCGCCGCCCGCGCCTACTCCGACCTGGGCTCACCGGTCCTCGAACAGCTCGCCATCGCCTCGCTGCTGGAGGGCGGCGGATGGGAGCAGGCCGTCGAGATCCGCCGGGACCAGGCTCGGGAGAACCGCGATGCGATCGTCGCCGCCCTCCAGCGGCACCTCCCCGACTGGGAGTTCAGCGTGCCGCGCGGCGGGCTGACGCTGTGGGTGCGGACCGGCGGGCTCTCCGGCTCCCGGATCGCCGAGGCGGGGGAGCGGCTCGGGGTGCGGGTCCCCTCCGGCCCCCGGTTCGGTGTGGACGGCGCCTTCGAGGGCTTCGTACGGCTGCCGTTCACGGTCAACGGCGCGGTCGCCGACGAGGCCGCGGCCCGACTGGCGGGTGCGGCGCGGCTGGTCGCGACGGGCGCCCCGGCGGAAGCGGAGCTGCGGCACACCTTCGTCGCCTGACGGAGCGCCGGGAGCGCCGGTGCCGGGCGCTCACCGCTCCGCGCGCACGGCCTCCACCGAGCCGCTCTTGACCGTGCGGGACTCGCCGCCCTTGACGATCGACACTCGCGCGGGCGCTCGTACCGGCTCGGCGGCGGGCCCGGCCGGCTCGGTGGTCGGCGCCGGATCGCCCCCCGCGGGACGGCCGTCCGCCGCGCCTGCCGCCGCCGCGGTATCGGCCTCCGTGTCGGCCGCGGCCGCACGCTCGGGCAGCAGCGCCAGAACGGCCTGCCGGTGCGCCTCGCTCGTCGCGTCGTCGAACGGGTCGGGCGTGGCCGGCACCTGGAGCCGCACGACGGGAGCGGTCCCCAGCCGCGCATAGCCGCGTCCCGGTGGTACCTGTGCCGTCGGCGTGGTGTGCGGCGGCGCCCCGAGGACCGTCCGTACCTCGTCCACCGTGGCGGGACCGAGCACCACCCGCGCCTTGGTGTGCGCCCGCACCGGGTCGCTCAGCAGATCGGCGCTGTCGAACTGGTCGGCCACGACCACCGTGACCTGGGCCGCCCGGCCGTGCCGCAGCGGCACCTGCAGCCACCGTTGAGGGTCGTCCCGGCCTTCCGCGGCCGCGATATGGGTGAGCGCCGTCAGGCGGTCCACGATGATCCACAGCGGTCGCCGGGTGTCCTCCGGCGCGGGCCGGCCGGCCTGCCGCGCCCGGTTCGCGACGACCAGTCGGCGCTCGGTCTCGTGGGAGGCCCACTCCAGCCGCTTCAGGGTCCCCGCCAGCCCGCTCTCCACACCCAGCACGCCGGGGTGCCCGACCAGACACCCGAACTCGCCGGTGCCGGTGCCGTCGACGACCAGTACGTCGCCGTGCTGCAGCGCCTGCAGGGCGATCGAGCGCAGCAGCGTCGTGGTGCCGGTCGCCGGCTGCCCCAGGGCGAGCAGATGCGGCTCGGCGGAGCGCGGTCCGGTGCGCCAGACCACCGGCGGGGCGTCGCGCCGCTCCGGGCCGGCGGCGACCGGCAGGGTCCGCTGCACCGAGTCCGGGTCGGTGAAGCCGAGCACCGTCTCGCCCGGAGAGGTGACGAAGCGCTGCGCGGCGATATCGGCGGGCAGCGCCGCCAGGACGGTCACGGTGAGCTGATTGGCCAGCTCGTCCCAGGCGAAGTGGTACTCCCGGCCGCGGCCCGCCTTGGCGTACAGCACCTGCTCGATGCGGGCCCGGGCCCGGTCCTCGCCGTCGGTGAAGTACGCCGGGTACTTCAGCCGCAGCCGCTCCAGGCGCCCGGCGCCGTCGAAGGCGAACTCGTCGAAGGTCCGCTGCCAGTCGCCGCCGTGCGCGTACAGGGGACCGGGATCGCCCTCGGCGGAGAGGTACGGCACCAGCGCCTCGTACAGCGCCCGCAGCCGCTCCGTCTCCGTCTCGCTGGGACCGCTCTCCACAGTGGTGCGCTCCCGCCCCGCCCAGGCGCCCGCCCCCATGGCCGCGATCAGGGCGAGCAGCGGCCCGTACGGCACCAAGGCGACCACCAGTACGCACGCGCCGACGAAGCACAGCAGCGGACCGCGGCTCTCCTTGGGCGTCTCGGCCCAGCGTCCCCGGCCGGCCGTCGCCAGCCGGTGCAGCCCCCGACCGATGGTGATCAGCGGATGGAACACGTCGGAGGCGCCGTCGGCGGCGGTGCGCGCGAGTTCGCGACTGCGGGCGAGCGATGCGCTGTTGGCCATACGGGCGAGCGGTGCGCGGTCGGTCAGGATGCGGGGCAGAGGACGCCGTGCCACATCTTCTCCTGTTGCTCGTGCGGTGGTCTTGGCGGCTCGGCGTGGGCGGCGAGCCGGGGCGTGCGGAACGCGGTGCCGCCCGGACGGGAACTGGTGCGGCCCGTTCGGGCGGGACCCGTGGAGTTGAGCCGGCGGAGGAGATCGGGGAGACATCTCCCTAGAGCTTGATCCCCCCGAGGAGGCTCGCCAGGCTCGCCCCGCCGGCCTTGATACTCGGCGCGATCGCGGAACTGGCGAGATAGAACCCGAAGAGCGCGGAGACGAGCGCATGGGACAGCTTGAGTCCGTCTTTGCGGAAGAAGAGGAAGACGATGACACCGAGCAGGACGACGCCGGAAATGGACAGAATCATGGGGGGTTCTCTCCTGGGTGGTGGGGACGGTCACCATGAGTTCTTCCAGCCTCACAGCCCGTATCAAGCCATCAAAAGCTGCGAATGGGTGATTTATCGTTGAAATTCCCTATTTGGGCGCAGCTTCAGGGCGTGTCGCCCCGGCGTGTCCCCGGCGTGTCGCGATCCGCCTCCGCCGACCGGCACAATCGTCGGGTGTCGAAGCCGAAGAACAAGCCGCCCAAGAGGCCGTCGCGCGCGCCGCGCCGCCCGGCGGCCGTCACCCCCGATGCGCCCTGCCCCTGCGGACGCGCCGAGAGCTACCGCGACTGCTGCGGCGCCTTCCACCAGGGACGCGCCACCGCCCCCACCGCGGAGCGGCTGATGCGCTCGCGCTACAGCGCCTTCGTCGTCGGTGACACCGGCTATCTGCTGCGCACCTGGCACCCGACGACCCGCCCCGCGGCCCTCGACCTCGAACCGGCGCAGCACTGGACCGGGCTGGAGATCCTCGGCGCGATCGGCGGCACCGCCTTCCACACCGAAGGCACCGTGGAGTTCCGCGCGCACTTCAGCCTGGACGGGCACACCGACAGCCAGTACGAGCACAGCCGGTTCGTCCGCGAGAGCGGCGAGTGGGTCTATCTGGACGCGCTGCCGCCCGCGTAGGCCGCCGCCCCGCCGGGCCGGCTCAGCGACCTTGCAACTGGTCGATCTCGCGGCGCTCGCGCTTGGTGGGGCGCCCGGTGCCGCGGTCGCGATGCGCGGCCGGCGCCGTCATCTCGCGCGGCGGGGGCGGCGGGCTGTTGTCGACGAAGCACTCGGCGGCGACGGCCGCGCCCACCCGCTTGCGCACCAGGCGCGAGACCACCACGATCCGCTCCCGTCCGGCGTGCAGCAGTCGGACCTCGTCGCCGTTGTGCACGGCGTGCGCCGGCTTGACCCGCTCGCCGTTGACCCGTACGTGCCCCGCGCGACAGGCCGCCGCGGCCAGCGAACGGGTCTTGGTGAGCCGTACGGACCAGATCCAGCTGTCGATGCGGGTGGTCCCCTCGTCTGAAGCCATACCCAGACTCTAGAACGGTCGCGGCGCGCGGCGGCCGAGCGGCGGGCGGTCAGCCGGACTTCTTGGCCGTGGTCTTCTTCGCCGCGGCCTTCTTGGGTGTGGCTTTCTTGGCCGCCGTTTTCTCCGGGGATTTGCTCGCGGTGCTCTTCGCCGCGGTCTTCCGTGTCGTCGTCTTCCGCGCCGCGGTCTTCTTTTCCGCGCCACCGGCCGCGGTCTTCTTCGTCGCGGTCTTCTTCGCCGCCTTCCGCCCCCGTATCGGCGTCACGGACGCCGACTCCTCGGCCTGCCTCCCGCCCCCCTGTGCGGCCCGCACGCTCTTCTCCAGGGCCGCCGTCAGATCGATGACCTGGGCGCCGGACGGCGTCGCGGGGGCGACCGGCTCCTCGCCCTCCAGCTTCGCGGCGACCAGTTCCTCGACGGCCTCCCGGTAGTCGTCGTGGAGTTCGGCAGGGTCCAGCTCGCCCAGGGAGTCCATCAGGGTCTCGGCCAGCGTCATCTCGTTCTCGCGGATCTCGACCTCGTCGGGTACGACACCGGTGGCGGGCCGGATCTGATCCGGCCACAGCAGTTGGTGCATCACGATCGCGCCGTCGTGCGCCCGCAGCATCGCCAGCGACTCCCGCCCCCGCATCGCCACCTTGCCGATCGCGACCTTCCGATGGTGCTCCAGCGCCTCCCGCAGCACCGCGTACGGTTTGACGGCGGCTGCCCCGTTGGGCCCCAGGTAGTAGGCCTTGTCCATCTGGAGCGGATCGATCTCGGCGGGGTCGACGAAGGACAGGATCGACAGCGTCTTGGCGGTCGGCATCGGCAGCTGGGAGAGATCGTCGTCGGTGATCGGCACGACGGTGTCGTCGCCGGGCGGCTGATAGCCCTTGCCGACCTCCTCGTTCGGGACCTCCTCGCCGTCCAGCTCGCAGATCTTCCGGTACTGGACCGGAGCGCCGTCCTTCTCGTGGATGCGCACGAAGGAGACCGAGGAGGTGCGGTCGGTGGCGCTGTACGTCTTCACGGGGATGGTGACCAGCCCGAACGATATAGACCCATTCCATATAGAACGCATATTTCATCCCTTGTGTGGGATTCTCATCGTATGTCGCCGATCACCATCGTGGAGGGGCGACGCCTCTCGCTGACCAACCTGGACAAGGTCCTCTATCCCGAGACCGGCACCACCAAGGGCGAGGTGCTGCACTACTGCACCACCACCGCCGACGCCCTGCTCCCGCACCTCCACGACCGGCCGCTGTCCTTCCTGCGCTACCCCGACGGGCCGGACGGCCAGCGCTTCTTCACCAAGAACGTGCCGCCCGGCACCCCCACCTGGGTGCAGACCTGCGAGGTCCCCCATTCGACGTCCGGGCCCACCCGCCAGGTCCTGCTGCAGGACCTCCCCGCGCTGGTCTGGGCCGCGAACCTGGTCGTCGAGCTGCACACACCGCAGTGGACGAGCCGGGCGCCGGGCCTCGCCGACCGCCTCGTCGTCGATCTGGACCCGGGCGCACCGGCCACGATCGTGGAGTGCTGCACCGCGGCGCGGTGGCTGCACGAGCGGCTGGCCGCCGACGGCCTGGAGGTCTACGCGAAGACGAGCGGCTCCAAGGGCCTGCACCTCATCGCGCCCATCGAGCCCACCCCGTCCGAGCGGACCACCGCCTACGCCAAGCGGCTCGCCGCCGAGGCCGCACGGGCCCTGCCGGACCTCGTCGTGGACAAGATGACCAGGTCCCTGCGCCCCGGGAAGGTCTTCATCGACTTCTCCCAGAACGCCGCCGCCAAGACCACCGCCGTCGCCTACACCCTGCGCGCCCGCGCCACCCCCACCGTCTCCACGCCCGTCACCTGGGACGAGATCGCCGACTGCACTTCACCGGAGCAACTCAGCTTCCTCTTCAGCGAGATCGCCCCCCGCTGCGAACGCCACGGCGAGTTGCACGCGCCGCTGCTCGACCCCGACCGCGCCCGTCCACTTCCCAAAGCGGCATAGATTGACCCTCATGATCGACGGGACTTCGGACGACACCATGCAGCTACGCGCGCCGGATGGGCGGATATCCGGCGCGGACGGGGACCGGGGCGACGGCGGCGGTGAGCAGGACGCCGGGAAAGGGGTGGCGCGCTCCTCGCTCCTGATGGCCACCGGGACGGTGGTCTCCCGCGCCACGGGGCTGATCCGGACGGTGCTGCAGGCCGCCGCGCTCGGCACCGGACTGCTCGCCACCACGTACAACACCGCCAACGTCGTCCCGATGAGCATCTACACCCTGCTCATCGGCGGCGCGCTGAACTCCGTGCTGGTGCCGCAGCTGGTACGCGCCAGGGCCGAGCACGCCGACGGCGGCCGCGCCTACGAACAGCGGCTGGTCACCCTCGTGCTGAGCGTGCTCGCGGTCGGCACCCTGCTGTCGGTGTGGGCCGCCCCGCAGATCGTCGCCGTCTACACCGCCGACACGCCCCGGAACCACGCGGCCTTCGAACTCACCGTGGTCTTCGCCCGCTTCCTCCTCCCGCAGATCTTCTTCTACGGGCTCTTCTTCATCTTCGGGCAGGTCCTCAACGCCCGCGGCAGGTTCGGCGCGATGATGTGGACGCCGGTGCTCAACAACATCGTGCTGATCGCGATGTTCGGCGTCTACCTCGGCCTGCTGGCCGGGCCCGACCGGATCGAGGACATCACCCCCGGTCAGATCGACCTGCTGGGCATCGTCACCACGGGCGGTATCGCCCTCCAGGGCCTGGCGCTGATCCCGTTCGTACGGGCCGCCGGCTTCCGCTTCCGGCCGCGCTTCGACTGGCGCGGCAGCGGCCTGCGCAAGAGCATCGCGGCCGCCCGCTGGACCCTGCTGTTCGTCCTCGCCAACCTGGTCGCGATGACCGTCGTCACGCACTACGCGGGCGCCGTCGACCAGCAACTCCCCACCGCGGGCGTGGGGTACACCGCTTACAACTACGCCCAGGGCATCTGGATGCTGCCGCAGTCCATCGTCACCGTCTCGCTGGTGACCGCGCTGCTGCCGCGGATGAGCCGCGCGGTCACCGAAGGCCGTCTGGACGATCTGCGCGGCGACCTCTCCCGCGCCCTGCGCGTCAGCGGCGTCCTCATCGTTCCGGCGGCCTTCTTCTTCCTGGCCTTCGGCCCGCAGACCGCCCAACTGCTGTTCGCGCACGGCACCGTGGACGCCGCCTCGGCAGCGCCCGCCGGACATATGCTCCAGGCCTTCGGCCTCGGCCTGATCCCCTTCTCCGCCCAGTACCTGCTGCTGCGCGGCTTCTACGCCTTCGAGGACACCCGTACGCCGTTCTGGATGGCCTTCTGGACCAGCGCCGTCAACGTCGCCCTGGCCACCGCCTGCTATCTGCTGCTGCCGGCCCGCTGGTCGGTCACCGGGATGGCCGCCGCCTACACCGTCGCGTACGGCATCGGACTGCTGGTCACCGCGCGGCTGCTGCGCCGACGGCTCGACGGGCGCCTCGACGGCCGGCGCCTGTGCCGTACGTACGGCAAGCTGACCGGGGCCGCGGCCGCGGCCGGAGCGGTCGGCTGGCTGGCGGCCCGGGTCTGCTCCGTGGTCCCGGTCCCGGAGGGCTGGACGCCCGCCCTGGCCCTGGTCGCCGGGGGCCTGACGATGGCCCTGATCTTCCTGGGTCTGGCCCGCGTACTGAAGGTCGGCGAGCTGCGCACCCTGCCCGGACTGCGCTGAGCCGGGCGGCGGGTGCGCTCAGACCGCGTGCGGCCGTGGCCAGGACGCCCGCGCCGCGGCCTCGATCCAGCCGATGACGGCCTGCACCGCGGCGTCGCTCAGCCCGGCCAGCTCCGCCACCGCGGCCTGGTCCCCGGCCGCCGGTGCGACCCCGGCGGCGGTGAGCGCCACCTGGAGGTCCAGTCGCCGGCGGTCGGGCAGCGCCACCGGGGCCTGCAGCCGCTCCTCCGGGCGCGGGGGAGGGAGTGGCAGGTCATCGGGGTGTGACGGCAGGACGGGCACCCGGTCCTCCGGGCGGGGCGGCGGGAGGAGGAGGTCCAGGGGCAGCGCACGGGTGTCGAGCCGGTCCTCGGCGCGCGGGGGAGCGAGGGCGTAGTCCGGTGTCGCGCCGTACGGCGGGTAAGCGGGGTGGTACGGCGACATCGGGGCCTCCAGCGTGGTCCGAAGGGGTTCGGCAAGGGTTTCGGGGGGTTCGGCGAAGGGCGCGTCAGTTCCGGGGGAGCGCCGGGCGGTTCGGGGGGATCCGGGCGGTTCCGGGGAACGATGCGTTGGTCTTTCGGAGGCCGTCCGGTGCGGCTTCGGTTGCGAGAAGGGCGCGGGTTCACCCGATGGGAGCATGGACGGGTGCCCGTTCGACACGGTTTTGGAACGTGCGATCCAAAATGCTGTATCGTCCTCGGGGCGGGCGAGGTGGGGGCTGTCGAGGCCTGTCGTGCCGCCCCCTGTCGCATGGCCGCCCGGAAGTCCGGGGGTCTTCGCCTGCCTAGTTGGGGATCGATCGGATGGGAAAGGGAGGTCGGGCCGTGCCGCGTGCCGTGTATGTGCTGGCCGTCGGGATCTTCGCCATGGTGACCAGTGAGTTCGTGGTGGCCGGGCTGATGCCGCAGATGGCGGGCGGACTGGGGGTGGGCGTACCGCGGATCGGCTATCTCATCACCGCCTTCGCGGTGGCCATGGCGGCCGGTGGGCCGCTCCTCACCGTCGCCGTGGTGAGGCTCCGTCAGAAGTTCGCGTTGATGGTGCTGTTCGGGATATTCCTCGCGGGCAATGTGCTCGCCGCGCTCGCGCCGGACTACGGGGTGATGCTGGTGGCGCGGATCGTCACCGGGGTCGCGTCGCAGGCGTTCTTCGGCGTCGCGATGTCGATCTGTGTCCAGCTGACCCGGCCGGAGGTCCGCGGCCGCGCCATCGCGGTGCTGATGAATGGGCTGATGCTCGGCACGCTGCTGGGGCTGCCGTTGTCGACGGTCGTCGGTGAACGCTTCGGCTGGCGGGTGGCGTTCTGGGTCATTTCCGGGATCGCGGTGCTGGCCGCGCTCGCCACGCTCGCCGGAGTTCCCCGGCTGGGGCGCGCCGACGGTGGTGGGAACATCCGGGAAGAGCTGGTCGTCTTCCGAAATCCCCGGCTGTGGCTGGTGTTCTCCACCAGCACCCTCATCATCGGTGCGACATTCTCCGCGTTCAGCTATGTCAACCCCATTCTGACCGAGGTCACGGGATTCAGTACCGGAACCGTGCCGCTGCTGCTGATCGGATACGGCGCCGCCACCGTCATCGGCAATACCGTCGTGGGGCGACTGGCGGACCGGTTCACGGTCGGTGTCCAACTCGCCGGTCTGGCACTGAATTTCGTCTTTCTGGCCGGGTTCGCGCTGCTGGCTCATCTCGCCGTGCCGGCGGTGGTCATGTTGATGGGAATCGGTCTGGTCGGTGTCACGATGAATCCGGCGATGGCCACCCGTGTGCAACGCACCGGAAACGCCCGCCCGTTGGTGAATACCGTGCACTCGTCCTTCATCACCCTCGGCGTCATCGTGGGTTCCTCGGTCGGCGGTCTGGCGATCGACTCCTTCGGGCTGCGTGCTCCGTTGTGGCTCGGTGCCGCGCTGGCCGCCATCGGGATCGCCACGCTGCTGCCCGACCTGCGCCGTCGTCCCGGCGCGGAGCCGACGACCTCGGCCGGAGCCCCCGCGCCGCCGGTCCAGGTGCCCGCCGCCGAGCCGAAGGGGGCCTGCGCGGCACGGTCCTGACGGCGGATCGACGAATTCCGCCACCCTTTCGGGGGGAATTCGGTGATTGCCACGGGGTGGACACATAACTCTCCCCTGGTGTTCACACTGTGGTGATTACCGCGATGGAAGGCTTCCAAGTGGCCGTATTCCCAACGGCCGGTGCCGGTCGTGCCCCACACATTTCACGGCCTGGTACCACAATTCGGGGAGAGGACACCCTTCGTGGACAAGACCCACATAATTCGCCGTGGCCGCGTGCTGGCCATCGCCGCCACCACCGTCATGGTGGCGGTGGCCGCGCAGATCACGGCCAGCGCGACGGCCACCCCGGCCGCGCCGCGCGGATCCGTCACCGCCTATGACGACACGTACTACGAAGACGCCATGGGCAAGACCGGCCCGGAGCTCAAGGCCGCGCTGCACCGGATCATCAGCGAGACCCAGACCGGAAAGCTGACCTATTCCCAGGTCTGGGACGCCCTGAAGGACACCGACCAGGACCCGGCCAACAGCGCGAACATCATTCAGCTGTACACCGGAAAGTCCCAGAGCAAGAACTCCAACGGCAGCAATCCGGACGACTGGAATCGCGAGCACGTGTGGGCGAAGTCCCACGGCGACTTCGGCACCGCCACCGGCCCCGGAACCGACATCCACCATCTGCGGCCGGCGGATGTGTCCGTCAACAGCACCCGCGGGAACAAGGACTTCGACGACGGCGGTACGGAGGTCGGCGAGGCGCCGGGCAACTACACCGACGGCGACTCCTTCGAGCCCCGCGACGCGGACAAGGGCGATGTCGCCCGAATGATCCTCTACATGGCCGTCCGCTACGACGGCGACGACGGCTTCCCGGACCTGGAGCCCAACGACAAGGTCGACAACGGCAGCCAGCCGTACCTCGGCCGGCTCTCGGTCCTGAAGGAGTGGAGCCGGCAGGACCCGCCGTCCGACTTCGAGAAGCGCCGCAACCAGGTGATCTTCGACAAGTACCAGCACAACCGGAACCCGTTCATCGACCACCCCGAGTGGGTCAACGAGATCTGGTAACCGCAATCGGGCCGGGGTCGGCCGTGGCGCGCCGGGGTCGGCCCGGCGCGCCACGGCGCCCGGCCGCCGGGCATCGGATGGAGTAGGCCAACCGGCGCGCGGCAGGGGGCGTTCATAGCGTGGCCTCATGTCGAGCGTGAGGTGGGTCCCCGTCAGAGTCGTGACCGCGCTGTCGGCTTGTGCCGCGAGCCTGCTGGCCGCGACCGGGCCGGCGCGCGCCGATGGTCCGTACGGCGTCGACGACCTGCGGGCCGGCGCGCACGCCGTCGGACCGGGCGGCCCCGGGAACCGGCTCGACCACCGGGGCCTGCAGTTCCTGCCCCGGCGGGACGTGTCCGCGCCGCCGAAGGTCTCCGCGCTGTCGTGGATGGTGACCGACCTGGAGAGCGGCAAGATCCTGGCGGCTCGGAACGCCCACCGGCCGCTGCCGCCCGCCAGCACGCTCAAGGCCCTCTTCGCGCTGACCGTGCTGCCGAGGTTCTCCCAGCGGGAGGTGCACACCGTCTCCGCCGCCGACCTGACCGGCATCGAGGCGGGCAGCTCGCTCGCGGGCCTGAAGCAGGAGATGCCGTACCGCGTCGCGGACCTTTGGTACGGCGTGTTCCTGCGCTCGGGCAGCGACGCGGTGCACACCCTGGCCGGTATGAACGGTGGCTGGGACAAGACCATCGACGATATGCAGCAGATGGCGCGCCGCCTGGGCGCACGTGACACCAGAGTGGAGTCCGCGGACGGCTTCGACACGCCGGGGCAGTACTCGTCGGCGTACGACCTCTCGCTGTTCGGACAGGCCGGCCTGACCAACCGCGACTTCGCCCACTTCGCCTCGACGAAGTGGGCCGAGGTCCCGGAGGGCGCCCCGGACGCCTCCGACATGCAGAACACCAACCGGCTGCTGGTCGGCTCGCACGGCGTCCGCCCGTACGACGGCCTGATCGGGGTGAAGAACGGCTACACGTCGCACGCCGGCAACACCCTGATCGCCGCCGCCGAGCGGGACGGCCGCAGGCTGCTGGTCACCGTCATGAACCCGCGGTCAGGCGGCCGCAACGCCGTCTACGAGGAGGCCCGCGCCCTGCTGGACTGGGGCTTCGAGGCGGCTCCGCGGGCCGCGGCCGTCGGCATGCTGCCCACGATGGCGCCGGGGGAGCGGCAGGAGAGGCCGGAGCACGTCGTGCACCGGCCGCACCCGTCCACCGCACCGCACAAGGCCGCGGTCGCGGTCCAGGTCGCATCCGATGCCGAGGCGCGGCACCGGTGGCTGCTGTCGGCCGCCGGGGGCGTCGGCGCCGTGGCCGTCGCCGGGCTCGGCACCGCGCTGTGGTGGCGTCGGCGGGCGCCGCGCGAGGCCGGTGACGGGGAGTCGGACTGAGGCGGTTGCCGCACCGCCGATCGTCGTACATCAGTCCGATGCGTCAGGGGTACGGGGGACGGCGACTGGCCTTCCTGGTGATGGGCGACGCGTCAGCAACGGTTGTACCGCCCACCGGGCGTCGCTCGGTGTAGCGTCCTGATCAGCTGTCGTGGTTCCGAAGTACCGGGCGCCCGTGTCGCATTCACGGGCGTTCTTGCTGTGCGGTGCGTGTCCGGGCCAAGGCGATCACCTCCGGTTTCCGCGGTACGCGCGGAAGCCGACGCAAAGCCCATTGAACGAAGGAGACGTACATGGCTTCCGGCACGGTGAAGTGGTTCAACTCGGAGAAGGGCTTCGGCTTTATCGCCCAGGACGGCGGCGGCGCCGACGTCTTCGCGCACTACTCCAACATTGACGCCACCGGCTTCCGTGAGCTGCAGGAGGGCCAGAAGGTGACCTTCGAGGTCACCCAGGGCCAGAAGGGGCCCCAGGCGGAGAAGATCAAACTGGCGTGAGCGCGGCCGCAACGGCACCGGCGCCCGCTCCCGGACTCGGGGGCGGGCGCCGCCGTGCGGAACGGGCCCCGGCCTCCCCCGATCGGCCGCGGGCGGCGTCACCGGCCCTCAGGGGCGCCGGTCGTTGAGGATCTTCTGGAAGAGACCAGCACCCAGGGCATCGACCGCCCGGCGCTGCGCTCCGCGAGCGACTCCCGCAGCCGCGCCGCCTGCCCGGCGGGGGTGAAGAAGACCTCGTCCCGGTCCGGCCCCCAGGGGCGCAGATGATCACGACTCCGCCGGTAGGAACGGGCGAGGCCGGGGGCGTCCTCGGGCGCCGCCGGGCGCATCAGGACGTCGGACGCGAGCCGGACGGACGACGCGGAGATCATCCGTACAGCGTACGGGCGAGGCGGTGGCCCGGCAGCGCCCCGGGGAGAACCGCCGGCTTCAGGCCTGCGGCGGCCGCTCCTTGCCCTGCCCGCCGCCGAACTCGTCCCTGAGTTTGTCCTGGCCGGTGTCGACCTGGCCCGTGTACTTGCCCTGGGTCTTCTCGTCGACCATGTCGCCGGCCTTGTCGATGCCCTTTTCCGTCTGGGATTCGTGGCCCTTCAGCATGTGCTTGATCTTGTCCAGCATGGACATGAGTCGTCCTCCTCACCACGGTCCCCCACGACTCCAGCATCGCCCCCCACCAGGCGATCTGCATCCGCGCACCGGGGGCGCCGCACCCCGCCCCCGGGCCGCCGTCGCCCCGGATCAGGAGCCGCTCGCCACCGGCCCCTTCAGCTGGTCGCTGATGAACTTGATCGAGCCGTCCGCCATGCCCTTCTGGTAGTCCCAGGCGTTGTGCCGGCCGCCGGGTATGAGCTGCATCGAGGTGTGTATCGGACCCTTGCCGTACGTCCGGCGGAACTTCTCTATCGAGGCGGAGACGGATGAGGACTCCCGGCTGCCGGCCTGGAAGGCGAGGTAGACGTCCGGGCCGCCCTTCTGGAGGAGGCGCTGGGCGAGCTTCTCCGGGTTGTTGGCGTCCTTCTCCGCCTGGTGCCCCGCCCACAGGGGCGAGTCCGGCACGATGTCCGGGCCGCTGGCTATCGCCGCCTTGAACCTCTCCGGGTACTTCAGTACGGACTTCAGTCCCGCGAAACCACCGGAGGACGAGCCCATGAAGGCCCAGCCGTCCCGCGACTTGTAGGTGCGGAAATTGGCCTTGGTGAGGTTGACGACGTCCTCGGTCAACCAGGTCCCCATCTTCTGCTGCCCGGGGATGTCGCTGCCGTCGTGGTACTGGGTGTCCGGGTTGAGCATCGGCATCACCACGATGAACGGCAGGCTCTTGCCCTCCGCGGTCCACTTCGTGATGTTCTCCTGCAGCGCGATATCGCCGCCGACCCAGTAGTTGGTGACACCGCCCTGCTCCTTCGGGCTGCCCAGTCCGCCCGGCAGGGCCATCAGCACCGGAAAGCCGCTCTTGGCGTACTTCGGGTCCTGGTACTCCTTCGGGGCCCAGACCCAGACGCTGCCGGTGACGCCCGATTTCGCGCCCTTGAGCGTCGCGCGCGCTATGTGGGTGCCGTCATCCAGCGTGCGGGTGATCCGGAAGTCACTCTTGGGGCCGGTGGGCAGCAGGGTGTCGGCGTCCGCGGGCTTGACCCGCGCGTCGCCCCCGTCCTTGGCGCCGGCGTTGAAGTCGACCGGGTTTCCGGCGTCCGAGCAGCCGGCGAGCAGCGTGCAGCAGGCGACGAGGGTGGCCGTGAGCGCGACGGCGTAGCGATGTTTCAACGGTGACTCCGCGACGGGGTGATCAAGTACAAGTGCTCATATAGAGGGAAAACCGGCTGCCGGGGTTCCCTCGTCGGCCCCCTCGTCGCGGGACGGGTCCCGACCCCGGCTCACCCGTTCGGCGTAGTCCCCCCTCGGCGGTTCTCGCTCGGCCCGCTCGACGGGCACCGCGCCGCGGTCCGGCCGAGAATGCAGCGGTGAGCGATGAACACCGCAGTGCCGACCACACCGTGCCGCGCGCCGTGCCGGGTGACGAGGAACGACGGCTTGCCAGGAAGGCGCTGGCCGGCCGGGCGCGGGACGCGCACGATCTGACGTTGCTGATGGACATGCTGGGCCTGGATCCGGGCCGGGACCCGGGCCAGGAGCCATGCGGCCAGGAGCCGGGCCCCGACCCCAGGACCGGCCGTGGCCGGCGGGCCGGGCGCGGCGCCGGGCGCGAGCGGCGCGCCGAGCAGCGCCGCGACACCTGCCGCGACGCCAGGTCACGCTCGGGCGGGCCCAGGACCTGACGTCCGCCCCGGGCCCGCCCACCGCCTGATCGGCGGGACGCCGCTCAGAGATCCCCCGCCCGGCGCAGCCGCAGGGTCACGATCTGGAACGGGCGGAGCCGCATCCGGACCGTGCCGCCGTCCCGCTCGATCGCCGGGCCGTCGTCGGTCGGCCGTTCCAGCAGATCGGTGGTGACGGCGTCGGCCACCTCGAAGCCGGCCGTCACCGACGTGACCGCCCGCCCACCGTGCGCCTCGTGGAGACGCACGATCACATCGCCGCTCGCGTCGTCGGCGAGCTTGACCGCGGTGACCACCGTCGCGTCGTTGTCGACCGTGATCAGCGGCGGCACCGGCCGCGCGCCGGTGATCCGGCGCTCGGGCAGGTTGAGGCGGTGCCCCTCGCGCACCGCGTCGCCGATGGCGGCGCCGGGCACCAGCGCATAGCGGAAGCGGTGCACGCCCTGGTCGGTCTCCGGGTCCGGGAAGCGCGGTGCGCGCAGCAGGGAGAGCCGTACGGTCGTGGTCGTGCCCCGGTCGCCGTCGTCCCGGACCGTACGGGTGACGTCATGGCCGTAGGTCGCGTCGTTGACCAGCGCCACGCCCCAGCCCGGCTCCTCCAGATGCACGAACCGGTGCGCGCACGCCTCGAACTTGGCCGCCTCCCAGCTGGTGTTGGTGTGGGTGGGCCGGTAGAGGTGCC
Source organism: Streptomyces sirii (assembly GCF_045690365.1). Taxonomy (NCBI): domain Bacteria; kingdom Bacillati; phylum Actinomycetota; class Actinomycetes; order Kitasatosporales; family Streptomycetaceae; genus Streptomyces; species Streptomyces sirii. The sequence goes on from NZ_CP147982.1 coordinate 8,165,330, forward strand.
CGAACTGGGTCTCCGCGGCATAGCGCTCGGCGTGCACGTCCAGCGGGAACGCGGCCTTGAGGAACTTCTCGGTCTCGTGCCAGTCGACCTCGGTGTCGATGTCCAGGCGCCGCTGCCCGCGCGCCAGCGTCAGCGACTGCACCACCCGCGAACCGCCGAAGGTACGCGTCACCCGCACCGTCGCGGCGTCCCCGGACACCTCGCCGAGCACGACCTCGTCCGCGTCCGTCAGATCGGTGACGACGTTGCGGTAGAACGCGTCCACGTCCCAGGCGTCCCACATGTTGGGGAAGTCCGGGTGGATCTGCAGCAGGTTCGCCGCCGCCCCCGGGGCCACCGCCTCACGGTCGGCCCGCCGGTCGTACGCGGAGACCACCAGGCCGCGGCCGTCGATCACGATCCGCAGCAGGCCGTTGGTGAGCGTGCACCCGCCGTCGTCCCGGGCCGCGGCGGACACCTCCGGCCCCTCGGCCACCGCGGGCGCCACCGCACCGGCCGCGACCCCGCCGCGGGCGTGCGGCGCGGAGTTCGCCACCAGCTCCGCGCCGCCGTCGCCGGTCAGCGCCGCCAGCGCGGCGCCGATGATCCCCTCCAGCTCGGCGGCGACCGACGCATACGTCTTCGCCGCCTCGCGATGCACCCAGGCGATGGAGGAGCCGGGCAGGATGTCGTGGAACTGATGGAGCAGCACCGTCTTCCAGATCCGGTCCAGCTCGGCGTAGGGGTAGGGGTGCCCGGCCAGCACGGCGGCGGTGGCCGACCACAGTTCGGCCTCCCGCAGCAGCTGCTCGCTGCGCCGGTTACCTCGCTTGGTCCTGGCCTGGCTGGTGAGGGTCGCGCGATGCAGCTCCAGATACAGCTCGCCCACCCACACCGGAGCATGCGGATACTCCGCCTCCGCCTTCGCGAAGAAGTCGGCCGGCCGCTCCCACTCCACCGTGGCCGAACCGTCCAGATCGCGCAGCCGGCGAGCCTTGGCGATCATCTCGCGGGTGGTGCCCCCGCCGCCGTCGCCCCAGCCGGTCGGCGCCAGCGAGTGCCGGGCCACCCCCTTGTCCTTGAAGTTCCGTGCCGCATGCGCGATCTCGTCACCCGCCATCCGGCAGTTGTAGGTGTCCACCGGCGGGAAGTGCGTGAAGATCCGGGTGCCGTCGATGCCCTCCCAACGGAAGGTGTGGTGCGGAAACGCATTGACCTGGCTCCAGGAGATCTTCTGTGTCAGCAGCCACTTCGACCCCGCCGCCCTGATGATCTGCGGCAGCCCCGCGGCGAAACCGAAGGTGTCCGGCAGCCACGCCTCGTCGTTCTCGACGCCGAACTCCTCCAGGAAGAACCGCTTGCCGTGCACGAACTGCCGGGCCATCGCCTCCGAGCCGGGCATGTTGGTGTCCGACTCCACCCACATCCCGCCCGCCGGGACGAACCGCCCCTCCGCGACCGCCTTCTTGACCTTGGCGTAGACCTCGGGCCGGTGCTCCTTGATCCAGGCGTACTGCTGCGCCTGCGACATGGCGTAGACGAACTCCGGCTCGTCCTCCAGCAGCGCCGTCATGTTCGACGTCGTACGGGCCACCTTCCGCACGGTCTCGCGCAGCGGCCACAACCACGCCGAATCGATATGGGCGTGCCCCACCGCGCTGATCCGGTGCGCCGACGCCCCCGCGGGCGCCGCCAGCACCGCAGTCAGCTCCGAACGCGCCGCCCCCGCCGTCGCGTTGACCCGCTGCAGGTCCACCGCGTCCAGCGCCCGGCCGACCGCCCGCAGCACCTCCCAGCGCCGGGGGGCGTCCACCGGCAGCTCCACCATCAGCTCGCCCAGCACCTCCAGGTCCAAGATCAGCTCCCACACCTCGGTGTCGAACACCGCCAGGTCCATCCGCGCCAGCCGGTACTGCGGCTCGCTGCCCGCGGTCTCCCGGTCGCCCAACAAGGTCGGCTGGAACGGGTGGACGTCGAGGATGACGGGGTTGGACGCGGCCTCCAGATGCCACTCGACGTGCTCGCCGCCACGGACCGGCGCGCCCACCCGCACCCACTGGTTGCGAGGATTGATCGCCTTGACCGGAGTGCCGTCGGGCAGATGGACCAGCGCCTCGCACTGGAAGCCCGGCATCCGCTCGTCGAAACCCAGATCCAGCACGGCCTCCACGGTGCGGCCGGCCCACCGCGCGGGCACCTCGCCGACCACCTTGAACCAGGTCGTGCCCCAGGGCGCGCCCCAGGCATCGCCTACCGCCACCGGCGTGTGCGCGGCGGCCAGGCCCTCCGCGACCGGCACGGGCTCACCCGGTGCGACCCACGCCGAGACCTCCAGGGGAACCGATTCCGGATACAGCGCGGGCCGGATGCGCTCGTCCAGGACCCGCTGAAGACGGGCTTCGATCAGTGCGCGATCGTCATGCATGGCGATGACTCCATAGCGTCGAGGGGTACGGGAGGCAGGGACAGCCCCCAACAACCGTCCCTACCAGGGGAGTTCGGTCTCGGCGGGCTCCGAGACGGTGAACAGTTCCTGCACGGCGCGGACTTGGAGCCGGGCGGCCGGCTCGTTCTGCGCGCGCCGCAGGCCCGGTAGGTAGAAGGCCGTGCCGCAGGTGCCGCCGAGGAACCGGCGCGTGCCGTCCGGGAGCCGGCGGTGCAGCTCGTAGTGGCGCACCGGACCGGCGGCGCGCCGCCAGCGCAGCCGCAGCGAGGCCGCTCCGTCGGCGGTGTCGGTGTCGGTGATCTCCAGCCCGCTGGGCGGGGCCGGGGTGGTGACGCCGTCATGGACCGCCAGCGCCCCCAGCCGCCAGGCCGCCGGCGCACCGCCGCGGCCGGTCAGCCGCACGCCCAGGGCGCGGACCGGGCCGGTGCCGAGCGAGCCGAGCCGCACCGTGTCGGTGCGCCAGCCGCCGCCCGGCTCCAGGGTGCCGGCCGGCAGATACCCGTACGGGGCGGGCGCGCCCGGTGCCGGCGCTTCCCGCAGGGCGACCGCGACCTCGACGTCCACCGGGCCCGACGACGGATCGAGGCGATGGGTGAGGTCGAGGACCGTCGCGGCACCGGCCGGCAGCCGGGCCCGGAACAGCTCCAGTGTGGCCGGTGCGTCCAGGGCGCCGCGCACCAGCAGACTGCTGCCGCCGCGCCAGGCGTCGGCGAAGTCCAGCGACACGTCCGGGCGCCGGCCCTTCGTCCATACCGCCCAGCGTCTCGGCGGCAGCCGGTCCTGCAGCCCGAGATGGTTCCAGGGCGTGTCGGAGGCGACCGCGCCGTCCTCGTACCAGCGCAGACCGTGCCCGGTGTTGAAGGTGCTGGCGAACGGCAGCGTGCTGAGCGTCGCACGGTCCGCGACCGCGGTGGCCGGTGCCCGCCAGCCGCCGCCCCTGCCGCCGGGCCTGGTCGGATCGAGGCCCGCACCGGACCAGAACCGGTCGTCCGCGGCGTGGAACTGGCCCGGCGTACGCCCCGCGGGCAGATGCGAGAGCGTCCACTCGGGACGGTAGAAGCCGTACGACACGACATGGTCGCGGTCGGCGGGGATGATCGCGTCCCAGTCGGTGCGGGTGTCCCAGCCCGCCGACTCCACGTCGACCCCGGCCCACAACTCGTAGCGGCTGCGGCCCAGTCGGTCCGCCAGGCGCCCCGAGTCCGCCAGCCGCCCCGCGCTCCAGCGGAAGTCGACGAACAGCGAATCGGCGACCGGTCCCGCCGCGTCCTGGAAGAACGGCCGGTTCAGCTCGTTGAGCGCGCCCTGCCAGCCGACCCGGCCGGTGGTGTTCATCGCGTCGTACCAGGTGATCCGCAGACCGCGCGGGGCGCCCGCGGCCCGCAGCGCCCGCAGGAACGCCTGCATGTCGGCGGCCAGCGCGGCATCGCCGCCCTCGGTCTCCGCGTTGACGAACCAGCCGTCGAAGCCGTACACCGTCGCCACCTGCACCAGCTTGGCGACGAGCGGGAAGCGCCCGGAGGCGTCCCTGCGCACCAGATCGCGGGTCCAGCGCAGCTGCCCGCCGAAGGCGGCCGGCGGGAGGAAGACGGTGCCGAGGACGGGGACGCCGTTGCGGTGCGCGGCGTCGACGACCGGGGCGTTCGGGGCGAGGATCAGGCCCTCGCCGGAGGAGCCGCCCCAGAAGACCAGCTCGTCGAGGTACGCCCAGTGGGTCGGCGCGTAGTAGTCCGCAGTCGCCGAGCCCTGGGAGGGGTTGCCCGCGGTGTGGTCGAAGGCCGCCAGCGCGCTGATCCGGGCCTGGTCGGCGCGCGCCGTGGTGTTCGCCGGGACCGGGGTGAAGCGCTCGGCCAGTGGCACCGTCGCCGTGTTGAACGCCAGGTCCCGGTCGGTCTCGGGGCGCCAGTCCGTAAGGCTCCGCCAGGTGATGCCCTCGCCGGGCGTGCCCGACGGCAGCGAGTCGGGGAACCAGTACGACGCGTACGGCTGCAGGGACTCCGCGGCACGGGCCCCGGGGCGGCCGGCGGCCAGCGCCGAGCCGCCCCCGAGGGACGGCCCGAGCAGCGCGGCCGCGGCGCCGGCCCCGGCCAGCAGCACACGGCGGCGGGGGACGGGCGGCGGTTGCCGGTTCATGAGGTGCTCCTCCGATGGGGGACGGATGGCGACGGGCGGCGCGCGGGACCGACCTCGTCGGGTGTGCGGACCTCGGTGATCCCACGGGCCGTCAGATGTGCGGTGTCGTTGGCGAGTTCGGAAAGTACGAGCGCCGGCCGGGCCCCCTGGGCGGCCAGCTCCGCCCAGGCCTCGAAGACCGGGCCGCCGGGTGCGCACACCGAACGCCGTGGCGCCGCCGTCGCATCGCCGGCATCGACGACCAGCGCGGTGCTGCGCACCGGCGGCCGGTGCGCCCGGCCGCGGTACTCCTCGACCAGCGCCGCGATCGTCCGGCCCGCCGGCTTGACCGTACGGTCGTCGCGCAGCAGGCCCAGGCCGTACTCCAGCTCGGGGAAGTCCGCGAGCGAGCGCGCCACATCGTGCGAACACCACCAGGTCACGCCCCACAGGTCGGGGCAGTCCAGCGCGGCCGCGACGGTGGCCTCGGTGAAGCGTGCCGCGCCCTCCTCGGGGATGTGCGGGGCGGGGGCGCCGACCTCCTGGAGCCACACCGGGCGGTGCGGGTCCTCGGCCCAGGCCTTGGACAGCTCGACGAGGTACGCGGCGTGCTGCTCGGTGGCGCTGCCGGTCGGCCCGTGCCGCTGCGCGGTGCCGTTGAACACCCAGGAGTGCACGGCCGTGACGGCGCCGAGCCGGGCGGCCTGCGCGGGTGTGAAGGGGTGGCCGTCGCGGTACCAGGCGGCGTCGTACGCGGCGTGCAGATGCATCCGGCCCGGCGCGCCCCGCTCGCACGCCGCGAGCATCCGCGTCAGCCAGGCCGCGGCCTGCTCGTCGGTGATCCGGTCCGGATCGGGGTGCGGACCGTCCGAGAACTGGTTGATCTCGTTGCCGAGCGTCATCCCGAGGAAGTTCGGCCGGTCGGCGAGCGCCGCCGCCAGTGTCCGCAGATACTCCTCCTGGCCCGCCAGTACCTCCGGGTCGGTGAAGATGTTCCGGCGGTGCCAGGTCCGGGTCCAGGCGGGAAGGAAGTCGAAGCTCGACAGATGGCCCTGCAGCCCGTCGACGTTGACGTCGAGGCCGCGTTCGGCCGCGGCGTCCGCCAGGCGCACCAGCTGCTCCACGGCGCGCGGTCGGATCAGGGTGCGGTTGGGCTGGAAGAGCGGCCAGAGCGGGAAGACCCGGATGTGGTCCAGGCCGAGGGCGGCGATCGAGTCGAGGTCGGCGCGCACGGCGTCCAGGTCGAAGTCGAGCCAGTGGTGGAACCAGCCTCGGGTGGGGGTGTAGTTGGCGCCGAATCGCATAGGGCTCCTATGGGTACGGGCGGGAATCGGGCGGGCCGGTGCGGCTTAGGGCGTGTCCGATGGGTCATGGCCGGGTCCGACCCTGACCCATCGGACACCCCTAGCCCTTGACGGCGCCCTCGCCGACGCCGCGGAAGAAGTAACGCTGGAGACAGGCGAACAGCACGATCAGCGGGACGACGGCGATGACGGTGCCGGCCGCGACCAGCCGCTGGTTGTCCGCGAAGGTGCCGTGCAGAAAGTTCAGTCCGATGGTCAGGGTGAACTTCGACTGGTCGCTCAGCACGATCAGCGGCCACAGGAAGTCGTCCCAGGCGCCCATGAACGAGAAGATCGCCACGACCGCGAGGGTGCCCTTGACCGACGGCAGCGCGATCCGTACGAACCGCTGCCAGGCGTTGGCCCCGTCGACGAACGCCGCCTCCTCGACCTCGTACGGCAGACCCGCGAAGGCGTTCCGCATCAGCAGCACGTTCATCGCCCCGATGCAGCCGGGCAGAACCACACCGAGCAGGGTGTTGTTGAGTTGCAGTTCCCGCATCGTCACGAACTGGGCGATCATGATGCTCTCGACCGGCACCAGCATCGCCATGATGAAGACGACCAGTGCGGCCTTGCGGCCCCGAAAGCGCATCCGGGCCAGTGCGTAGCCGGCGAGCGCGGCGCCCACGCAGTTGGTGACCACATTGGCGGTGGCGACCTTCAGTGAGTTCAGCGCGAAGTCCCAGACCGGGATGATCTCCGCGACGCCGGCGTAGTTGGCCAGGGTGGCGTGCTGCGGGATCAGGCTCGGCGGATAGCGGTAGATGTCCTCGCCCGGCCCCTTGAGGGACGTGGACAGCTGCCACAGGAACGGCCCGATGGTCAGCGCCAGCACGGCGAGCAACAGGAGGTAGCGGAGCGGCAACCGCCACCACCGCAGCCGCCGTCGCCGGTCGCGCCGCCGCCGTGGCGCGACGGCCCCCGCGGCGTTCACGCCTCCTCCCTACGGCCGGCGCGCAGCACCAGCAGCATCAGCCCGAGCGTGATCACGAAGACCACGACGGACAGTGCGGAGGCGTAGCCGACGCGGCCGCTGAGGCCGGTTCCGGCCTGCTGGACGAGCATCACCAAGGTGGTGTCCTCCCCGCCGGGGCCGCCGGTCGGGCCGGCCATCAGATAGACCTCGGAGAACACCTTGAAGGCGCTGACCGCGGAGAGGGCGGCCACCAGCACCATCGTGCCGCGCACCGCGGGCACCGTGACGGTCGTGAAGCGGCGCACCGCCCCCGCGCCGTCGACCGCGCACGCCTCGTGCAGCTCCCGCGGCACGTTCGCCAGCGCCGCCAGATAAATGATCATGTAGTAGCCGAGGCCCTTCCAGACGGTGACCGCCATCGCGCTGAGCAGCAGCAGCCAGGGGTCGCTGAGGAAGCCCGCCTTGCCGAAGCCCAGGCCCTCCAGGAGGGCGTTGATCAGCCCCCGGTCGTCCAGCAGCCACACCCAGATCAGACCGACCACGACCACGGAGGCGACCACCGGCGTGTAGAACGCGGCCCGGAAGAACGCGATCCCGGGTATCTGCCGCTGCACCAGCATGGCCAGCAGCAGCGGCAGGATCACCAGCAGCGGGACGACCCCCAGGACGTAGAGCAGGCTGTTGCGCAGCCCCGTCCAGAACATCGCGTCATGGATCAGCTCCTGGTAGTTGGCGCCACCGACGAACCGACCCGCGGTGAGCGTGCGGGCATCGGTGAAGGAGTGCGCCACCGTGCTGAGGAACGGATAGAGGCCGAACGTGGCCACGACCAGCAGCCCGGGACCGAGGAACAGCCAGGGACTGGCCGGCTTGTGCGTCTTCACGGGGCGCCCGGCCTCAGCCGGTCTTCAGCAGGCGGTTGCACTCGGCGACCGCACCGTCCAGCGCCGCCTCGGGGGACTGCTTGCCCTGCACGGCCCTGGCGACCGCATTGCGCAGCACGGTCTTCATCTGGTCGCTGAGCAGCACCGGGGTGTAATTCACCGCGGTCTTCAGTGACTTGGCCGACGCCACCCGCACCCGGGTCGCGTCGGTGCCGTCCTCCTTGGTGAAGTACGGATCGTCCAGCGAGCCCTTGGTGCTGGGGAAGATGGTGACCTTCTTGGCGAAGGCCATCTGGTTCTTCTTGTCGGTGACGAAGTGCGCGAACGCGACCGCCGCCGGCTTGACCTCGCTCTGCGCGTTCACCATCAGGCCCTGGACGTACATGTTGGCCTTACCGGTGTTGTTGACCGCGTCGGTGATACCGATATGCCGATAGAGGCTCGGCGCCTCCTTCTTGAAGTTCTCCAGATCGAGCGCGCTGCCCGGATTCATCGCCACCGACTGCTGCTGGAACTTCCGCCCCGACGACTCCGCCTGCGCGGTGAGCGCCTGCGAGTCCAGCGCCCCGGACGCATACAGCTCCTTGTAGTGCCGCAGCAGCTCCACGCCCTTGGGCTCGTTGAACGTGAACTCCGTGCCGCGGGCGTTCATCAGCCGTACGCCGTACCGTCCGAAGTCCTCGATCGACGGTGTACTGGCGAGCATCGCCATCTTCCGCCCGCTCTTCTTCGCCATCGCGACCGCGTCCGTGAAGAGCTGGTCGTAGGTGGTCGGTGGCTTCTCCGGATCGAGCCCGGCCTTCTTGAAGAGGTCCTTGTTGTAGAACATCGGCCCGGTGTTCAGATACCAGGGAAAGGCATAGACCCCCGGCAGCCCCGGCATCTCATGACTCTGCCAGGCGCCGGGGAGATACTCTCCGCGGTACTTCCCCGCGGCCTTTTCCAGATCGAGCGCCAGCCCCGCTTTGGCCAGCGGATAGGCGAGATCCGGCGAAACATTGACGACGTCCGGCAGTGTCCCGCCCGCCGCATCCGCACTCAACTTCTGCGGGTATCCCTCGGCCGGCTGATCCACCCACTTCACCTTGGCATCCGGATACTTCCTCTCGAAATCCGCGATGACGCCCTCGAAGTAGTCCTTGAAATTCGCCTTGAGATTCCAGGTCTGGAACGTGACCTGCCCCTCGACCTTCCCCGAGGCGCTGTCCGCCCCGTCGGAGCCCCCGGAGGCCCCGCATGCGGTCAAGGCGAGCACCGGGATGACCCATGCTGCCGTCGTGGCAGCCGCTCGACGGGGAAAACGCATGGCTGGGGGCTCCTTTGCTCGAATTCGCTCGAACCAGACACCGGTGAGACCGCCGCGCCGGACCAGATGAATCAGTGGCTGAAAAGCAAACCAGTGGTGCGGTGAAACCAGTGGTGCTGCCAAGGAAAGCGGAGGGCGGAAGGCGGAAGGTGGATTTCTTGACCACTCCGCCGGGCTTTTTCGCCGATCCTCGGGCGACGATGCGGCAGACGCTACTAATGCGTTTTAGTAGGTGTCAACACCCCGACCATGAACAACCTCGTCCCGCGCCGGTGGGGCGCCGTCATCCGGACGTTCGCAGCGGCCGACCACGCAGGGTTTGACACGGCACTCACGCCTGATCAGACTGGGCGCACTAATGCGGTTTAGGTCGAGGAGAGCCCGCCATGACAGCGCCCGGTGAGGCCGCCCGCCGCAAACCGGCGCGCCGACCGACGATCAAGGACATCGCCCGCCGGGCCGGGGTGTCGGAGAGCGCCGTCTCCTTCGCGCTCAACGACCGGCCGGGCGTCTCCCAGGACACCCGCGCCCGGGTACGGCGCGTCGCGGAGGAACTGGGCTGGCAGGCCAACAGCGCGGCCCGCGCACTGTCCGGCGAGCACGCCGGCGCCCTGGGGCTGGTGCTCGCCCGGCCCGCGCAGACCCTGGGCGTGGAGTCCTTCTTCCTCCAGCTCGTCTCCGGCATCCAGGAAGTGCTCTCGGTACGCAGGATCGCGCTGCTCTTCCAGGTCGTCGAGGACCTCGACGCCGAGTGCGCGCTCTACCGCCGCTGGTGGGCCGAACGCCGGGTGGACGGCGTCCTGGTCGTCGACCCGCGCACGGAGGACCCGCGACCGGAGCTGCTCGCCGCACTCGGCCTGCCGGCCGTCGTCATCGGCGGCCCGGCCGCCCCCGGCCCGGCCACGGCCGAGCCGACCGCCGCCCACCCGCAGCCCCCGCTCTCCACGGTCTGGGCCGACGACTCCGAGGCCATGGCCCGGGTCCTCGACCACCTCCACGGCCTCGGACACCGCCGCATCGTGCATGTGGCGGGCCTGCCGGGCCTCGCCCACACCGAACGCCGCATCAGCTCACTGCGTACCGAAGCGGCCCGCCGCGGCCTCGACGCACGCCGGGTCCGCTCCGTGACCACGGACTACTCCGACGCCGAAGGGGCCAACGCCACCCGCCGCGTCCTCGACGCCCCCGAGCCGCCCACCGCGATCATCTACGACAACGACGTGATGGCCGTGGCCGGCGCCTCGGTCGCCGCCGGGCGCGGCATCCCCGTCCCCGACCGGCTGTCGATCGTGGCCTGGGACGATTCGGCGCTCTGCCGCGTCACCCACCCCCGGCTGACCGCACTGGTCCGCGACACCCCCGGCTTCGGACGCCTCGCCGCCCAGGAACTCCTCACCGTCCTCGACGGCGGACCACCGCGCACCGTACAGGGCGAACAGCCGCACCTGGAGGCCCGCGAGAGCACCGGCCCCTGTCCCGCCGGCTGACGCGGGCTCCGGGCTCTCGCTCCACTCCCACCCCGCCCCGACGCGCCCCTGATTCCTTGGGATGCTGAGGGCATGACGTTACGGGCAGGGCGGGAGCGCGAGGAAGCGGTAGTGGTGGGCGCCGGACCGAACGGGCTGGCCGCGGCGGTCACCCTGGCCCGCGGCGGGCTGCGGGTCACGGTGTTCGAGGCGGCCGACGAGATCGGCGGCGGGGTCCGCAGCGGCGAGCTGTCCGTACCGGGCGTGCTCTTCGACCACTGCTCCTCGACCCATGTGATGGGCGCCGGCTCCCCGTATCTGCGCACGCTGGACCTCGCCGCACACGGGCTGGAATGGCGCTGGCCCGAGATCGATCTCGCCCATCCGGTGGACGGCGGGCAAGCCGGGGCGCTGTACCGGTCGGTCGGGCGGACGGCGCACGCCCTGGGCGCCGACGGGCCCGCCTGGCGACGGATGTTCGGACCGCTGGCCGCGGATGCCGAGGTGCTGACCGACGCGGTCATGCGGCCGCTCGTCACGGTGCCCCGGCACCCTTTCCAGCTCGCGCGCTTCGGCCTGCACGCCCTTCAGCCCGCCACCCTGGTCGCCCGCCGCTTCCGTACGGAAGCCGGACGCGGCCTCTTCGGCGGGGTGGCGGCCCATCTCTTCGGGCCGCTGACCCGGCCGGTCACCGCGTCCGTCGGAGTCATGATCATCGCGGCGGGGCACCGGTACGGCTGGCCGGTCGCCAAGGGCGGCTCCCGTGCGATCGCCGACGCACTGGCGGCCCTGCTCGTCGCGGAGGGCGGCCGCATCGAGACCGGAGTGCGCATCCGCTCCCTCGACCAGTTGCCGCCCGCGGCCACGGTGTTGCTGGATCTGGCCCCGGCCGCCGCGGCAGCCGTGATCGGCGACCGGCTGCCGCCCCGGGTGCGCCGCGCCTACACCCGCTACCGGCACGCCCCCGGCGCGTTCAAGCTCGACCTGGCGGTCGAGGGCGGCATTCCCTGGCGCGCCGAGGCATGCCGGCGGGCCGGGACCGTGCATCTGGGCGGCGGTTTCGAGCAGATCGCGTACGCGGAGCACGAGGTCTACCGCGGGCGGATGCCACAGCGGCCGTTCCTCCTGGTCTCCCAGTCGTACCTCGCCGACGCCGGCCGCTCCGCCGGCGAGATCCACCCCGTCTCGGCGTATGCGCATGTGCCCCATGGCTACCGCGGCGACGCCACCGCCGCGATGCTGGCGCAGTTCGAGCGCTTCGCGCCCGGCACGCGCGAGCGCATCGTCGCCGCCACCGCCACCACCACCGCGGACCTGGAACGCGGCAACGCCAACCTCGTCGGCGGCGACATCATCGGCGGCGCCAACATCCCGCTCCAACTGACGATGCGGCCGCGCATCGCCCTGGACCCCTACCGCACGGGCGTCCCCGGTGTGTACCTCTGCTCGGCGTCCACCCCGCCGGGCGCCGGCGCCCACGGGATGAGCGGCCACAACGCGGCCCGCTCCGCGCTGAGGGCGCTGGGCCTGGACCGCTAGGACCGGGAGAAACGACCGTCCAGGGCGAGTGCGAAGAGGACGAGCCGCCGCCCCGGGAGCAGACAGGCCACGGCGGCGGGGCTCCAGGGGGCGCACCTGGAACCCCGCCGCCCTAGGACAGGTGACGGCCGGTCGGCGGTCCGTCGGTGCGAGGTCAGTGGTGCGTGACGACCCCGGCCGCCATACGGCCGCAGTTGGAGCCGGAAACGCTGACGCTGACCGATTCGATCGTGCCGCCCCAGTCCACGCAACGGCCCTTCGCGGGCAGGTAGACCGGGCCGGCGTAGGAGGTGTAATTACCGCTGTCGTAAACCCAGTCGGAACTGCCGTCGGTGGCCGTGAGATAGGTGTACATGTACACCGGGCTGCCGGGGCTGTTCCGTACCGTCACGACGCAGTTCTTTCCGGTCCTTGCGCTGTACGTCAGGTACACGGTCCCCTTTCCGGTGACCGGTACGGAATTCACTACGCTGTAGCCGCTGCCGCAGGCCCCGTTGTACGCGGCGGCGGTCGGAGCGGCGGAGGCGGTGGTGGCCGTCGCCATTGTGGCGAGGCCGGCCACGGCGAGTGCGGCGGATCCTGCGATGGCACGTGAACGCTTCATGGGAATACCCCCGTCGGGTGCTGTGCGTCGCGTGGTCGTTTCGCAGTGTTGGACGGCGCTCGGCGGTGGATGGTTGTACCCGGGCGTGAATTCCCCATTGTTCGAATCGAGTTGTCGAGGACGGCGACGGCGCGGGGGCGACACGCGGCCGGTCCCCGGCGCCTGCTGCGGCGCCGGGGACCGGCCGGGGTGTGCGGGTCGGAACGGGCGGGCTCAGTGGCCGTTGGCGAAGACCTTCAGGCGACCGAAGCTGCCGTTGAAGCGGTTGCGGTCGCCGACCGGGTGGCCCGAGGAGGTGTGCTGCCAGATGCTGTGGTAGCGCCAGCCGGCCGGCAGTGCGCCGACGGAGGAGCCGTAGCGCGGGACCCACAGCGGGTTGCTGTGGCCGAACCTGCCGGAGTTGCCCGTGCACCGCTTCCACCAGTTGGTGGAGGTGTAGATGACCGCGTCGCGGCCGGTCTCCTCCCGGTAGGTCTCCACGAAGTCCTGGATCCAGTTGACCATCGCCCTGGAGCTCTTGCCGTAACAGGTCGCGCCGTAGGGGTTGTACTCCATGTCGAGCGCCCCGGGCAGCGTCCTGCCGTCCCTGGACCAGTCGCCGCCGTGGTCGGCGAAGTAGCGCGCCTGCGTGCTGCCGCTGGAGTGGTCGGGCAGTGCGAAGTGGTACGCACCGTGGATCATGCCGGCCGAGTAGGAGCCCCGGTACTGGTGTGCGAAGTACGGGTTGGTGTAGTTGTTCCCCTCGGTGGCCTTGACGTACGCGAAGCGCACCCCCGACTTACGCAGCGCCGACCAGCTGACGTGGTGGTTGTGGCTGGAGACGTCGACGCCGGACACCGCCTTGCTGTGCGTCGCCTGTGGTTCGAGGCCGCCGCCGGCCCGGTCGACGCCCTCGTGGGCGGCGATGGTGGAACCCATCCAGTCCTGCTCGGGGTGGGTGGGTCTCTTTCCGGCGTCCGACGCCGTGGCGAAGCCGGGCAGCGCGAGGGGCAGAGCGAGCACGGAGAGGAGAGAAACGAGCGTTCCGGCCGCGAGGGAGACTGTGCGGCGGGCCGGACCGGATCTGCGCAAGGGCATCGCATGCCTCCGAGGCCTTCAGTTGAGTCACGTTCGGCAGCTTTTGAGCAGAGTTCTGCCGATAAAAGACTTATACGCAGAACTGCCCGACTCTATGACCCAACAGGCCGTCAGTCCGCCGACCGGCTGCGCATCTCACCCGTCCGGCCGTCAGAAGTGGTCACCCGGGCCCGGGCCGGGGTGACCATGCTCCCGGACCGGCCTCGGCGCCCGCCGAACCGAAAGCGGAGCGGGCCCCGGCAGTGCCGGGACCCGCTCCGCTTTCGCTGCGCAGCGGCGAACGCGCCATTCCGCCGCTTCGCGAGCTGCCTCATGCCGAGCCGGTCGGCTCGTGTGTGGTGTCCGTCCTGTCCCTGGCCTCACCCGGGGCCGGCCTGTGTGCGCCGGCGTGACGGCTCTTCCGCTCCGTCGGCTCAGTAGGCCGAGTTGACGTTGTCGATGGAGCCGTAGCGGTCGGCCGCGTAGTTGGCGGCGGCGGTGATGTTGGCTACGGGGTCGACGAGGTTGTGGGGGGTGCCGGCGACGTGGTAGCGGTCGAAGGTGGGCTGGATCACCTGGAGCAGGCCCTTGGAGGGGATGCCGTTGATGGCGTTGATGTCCCAGTCGTTGACGGCGTTGGGGTTGCCGCTGGACTCGCGCATGATGTTGCGGTGCAGTCCGTCGTAGGAGCCGGGGATGCCCTTGGCCTTCATGATGTCGAGCGACTCGCGGATCCAGCCGTCCAGGGTGTTCGGGTACTCCTTGACGGCCTTGCGCTCGGCGGAGCGGTTGGCGGCCTGATGGGCGGTGTGCTGCTTGGCCACCGCGGTGATCTTGACGTGGTCGGCGACCGAGGCGGTCACCGGGCGGGCGGTCTTGGCCTCGTCGGCCTTCTTCGGCATCCCGTTGGCGTTGACGGGCTGGACCGCTGCCGGGGCGTGCTCAGAAGCAGCCTGTGCGGTGTCCGGGGCCGAGGCCATGGCCAGGCCCGAGGTGGCACCCGCGGCGGCCAGAACGGCCACGGCGACCTTGTGGGTGCGGGTGATGCGGGTGACACGGACAGCGCGGGACAGGTTGAAGCTGGGCATGCAGAGTGACCTCTTCCAGGTACGGGGACGGGGAGGCGGCCTTTAGGGCGGCGCGTGATTCACCGGAGGTCATTGCTGCGCTCGCTGTGGGGGGCGTAAGTCGCAAGCTCGCTCTCGGTGCGTCGGAATCCATGTTTAGCGACGGACCGGAATCGAGGCAATGGTGCTCTGTACTACTCATCTTCGTGAGTTAGACCCTGAACGCCGAGGTAATGGACGGTTCTCTCCGTGACGGCCGGGAACGAGTGCGGGACATTCGACTAAGTGCGTTCGTAAGTGACGTACATCGCGTGCCCCGCATCACTTGATAGCGGCCGTAAAGCCCCCGCTGCCGGGGCCCTTAAGTTGTCTGGCTCACACCGGAATTACCGCTCCGCGGAGCCACTTCATACGCGTATCGGAGGGGATTCATCCGCCCGGCTGTCCGAGGGCGTCCCGGGGGATTGCTCAAATGTGGTGGGGGGCACTTCTGACGAGGCCAAAAGGGCGGCATTTGTGCCCCAATTCACTTGCCGGGGCAACGGGCGGAAAACGGCCGGTGTGCGGCGTCGCACGGTACGGCGCGGGAAGCCGGCTGGGCCGTTGGGAGCGCCGCGATACGTCGATACGGCGGTGTCGCTGGTCCGTTCGCAGCAGCGCCCGGGGCTGTTGCATGACTACGGGCTTCGGCTCCCCGAAAGTGGCACCGCACGCAGTAGTCACTCATCGTAAGGAAGTGCTCATGTTCCGTCGTACTGCCGTTGTTCTCAGCGGTCTTCTCGTCTCGGGTTTCCTCGCGACGGGCGCCGCCACCGCGGCGTCTGTCGATGCGGACCGTCACCCCGCCCCCGCGCCCGCCAGCGAGGACCGCGACCGTCACCCCGCTCCGGCGCCGGCCGCCGCTGAGGAGGAGCGCCGCGCTCCGGCGCCCACGACCGCTGAGGAGGAGCGCCGCGCTCCGGCGCCCACGGCTGCTGAGGAGGAGCGCCGCGCTCCGGCGCCCACGACCGCTGAGGAGGACCGTCGCGCTCCCGCGCCCACCACTGCTGAGGAGGGCCGCCGCGCTCCGGCGCCCACCACTGCTGAGGAGGAGCGCCGCGCCCCGGCGAAGTCCGTCGATGACAGCCGCAACCTCACCGCTCAGGACCAGGAGGGCTTCGGCCTCGCCGGCGCGGTGCTCGACCGTCTGCTGGGCAGCAGCACTGCGCGCAACGCCGGCTTCTGACACCCACGCCGGAGAAAGGCACAGGCAACGGCAACGGCCCCACCCGCGAAGTGCGGGCAGGGCCAATGCCGTTGCCATGTCGGAGTGTCGCGCCGCAACACTCCGCGAGGTCCGCTCCGGCCGCGCCGGAGGCCGCCGTACCCGGCTCAGTAGGCCGAGTTGACGTTGTCGATGGAGCCGTAGCGGTCGGCCGCGTAGTTGGCGGCGGCGGTGATGTTGGCTACGGGGTCGACGAGGTTGTGGGGGGTGCCGGCGACGTGGTAGCGGTCGAAGGTGGGCTGGATCACCTGGAGCAGGCCCTTGGAGGGGATGCCGTTGATGGCGTTGATGTCCCAGTCGTTGACGGCGTTGGGGTTGCCGCTGGACTCGCGCATGATGTTGCGGTGCAGTCCGTCGTAGGAGCCGGGGATGCCCTTGGCCTTCATGATGTCGAGCGACTCGCGGATCCAGCCGTCCAGGGTGTTCGTGTAGCGCTTGGGCGCGGCCTTCGGCGCCTTCTTGGGGGCGGCCTTCGGCGTGGCTATCGCCTTGCGCTCCACGGAACGGCTGGCGGCCTGCTTGGCGGTGTGGCCCTGCTTCTCGACGGCGGTGACCTTGAGGCGGTCGCTCACGGACGAGGCGACCAGCTTGCTCTTCTTGCCGTCGTCGGCCCGGTCCTTCGCGGTCAGCGGCAGGCCGTTGGCGCTCACCGGCTTGACGGTGGCCGACGCCGCGGACGTGGTCGCGGCATCGCTCGGTGCCGCGGCGAACGCCAGGGCGGCGGCGCAGCTCGCGGAGGCCACCAGCGCCGCGGAGATCTTGTGCGTGCGGGTGATGCGGGCAGGGCGGGGCAGGGTGAAGCTGGGCATGCGAGGTGACCTCTTCCAGGGCTTTGGTGGCGGGGGGAGCGGCCTTCGGTCGGCGCGTGAGAACCGAGGGTCATTGCCGCGCTCGCCGCTCTGGCTGAGTTCGCCGGCTCGTTCTCGGTGCTACCCGGAACATGTTTAGCGAGCGCCCTGGATGGTGGCAAAGGTGCCTTGTACTACCCATCTTCGTGAGTTGGGGCGATATGCCCGTTATAAACACCTGGTTTCGCGCTGTGTACCCGGAACGGCGTCGACTAGCGGAGGTCGTACGTGACGTAGGTCGCGTGCCCCGCATCACCTGGAGAGGGCTTCCGGACCCCCTCTCCGGCCCCCGCGAAGTTGCCTGGCTCACACCGTGGAAGCGGTGAAACGGCGCGTCGGACGTCGCGGCGCCACTGCCGGCGAGCGCCTCTGAACGGCATCGGGCGCACCCGTGCCCCCCACGGAGTCCGCAGGGGGCACGGGTGTGTGGCGGCGCGGCGCGGGAGTCAGTCCTCCAGCAGCCGTGCCGCGAGATGCTCGATCCGGTCGTGCCAGGCGTCCAGCGCGGCGTCCGTGTCGAAGCCCCGCGGGCCGGTCTGGGTGAGGACGAGCCGGGCGCCCTGGCCGGTGCCGCTGCCCAGCTCCCAGCGGACCTCGCCGTCCGGATCCCAGCGATAGGCCAGCACCGACGGGGCCCGCACCTCGGTGACCGGCCCGTCCGGCACCTTCTGCGTGGTGAAGCCGGCCGGCGCGGGCGCGCCCGCCACGGGCTCGTCTCCCGAGGCCAGCACCGCCCAGACGGTCTCGGCGGGCCGTACGAGCTGGCGCTCGAAGCGGATGCGCGGGCCGTCGGCGGCGTCCTCGACCGTGCCGTGCCCGAGATCGAACTGCTCCAGATACGCCTCGTGCAGCTCGCCCGTGTCAGGCTCCACGGCCGTCGACTCGCCGTCGAGCAGCTGCGACAGCGCGGTGACGCACAGATGCCAGCCGGAGGCGAAGCTGGCGCCGCCGAACCGGTCGCCGAAGGTGTGCACCAAGGTCAGCAGCGAGCCGTCGCCGTCCGGGGCGATCTCCCAGCGCAGATGGTCCTCGCCCCAGGTGAAGGCGAACAGCCAGGGCTCTTCGGCGTCGGTGACCGTACCGGTCATGGCGACGTCGCTCACACCGGGCATGGCGAAGGTCATCGCCCCGCCGGGCCGGAGCTCCACCGTGACCTCGGAGGGGAACCACTGCCCGAGCTGCGCCGGGTCGGTGATCGCCGACCAGACCTTCGCGGGCGGATGGGCGAGTCTGCGCTCCATGCGCAGCGCATGGCGTCCGTCGGATGTGGTGAGGGTGTCGGAGTGCGGGTTCATCGGGGGTCGTCCTTCGTGGCGTCGAGGTGCCGTTCCAGAGCGTCGAGGCTCCCGGTCCACAGATGCCGGTAGTGCGCGAGCCAGGCGTCCAGCTCGGCGAGCGGCTCGGGCCGCAGCTCGTACCAGCGGCGCTGGGCGTCCTGCCGGACCCGGACCAGCCCGGCCTCGCGCAGCACCCGCAAGTGCTTGGACGTGCCGGGCTGGCTCAGCCCGAGCTGGTCGGTCAGCTCGCCGACCAGCCGGGGGCGCTCCAGGAGCAGATCGAGGATCCGGCGCCGGCTCGGCTCTGCGAGTACATCGAACGGTAGGGGCATGCCTCAGTATGCCTCCTGAGTTATATAACTACAAGGGAATGTGACAGAAGGGTGATGGGTCACCGTGGCGCGGCCGGAGCCGCCTCCTCACACCAGGGCGTCCGCCGCCGTGGTGACCACCGTCCGGTGCGTCGCGCACGCCGCGGAACCGGTCGCCGGCAGTCCCTCGCGCAGGACCGGCGCGAGCGCGGGCGCCGAACCCAGCGGACCGTCGGTGAAGAACCGGGCCGCCAAGTCCGCGACGTCCTGGGCCCGTTCGAGCACCACCCAGTGATCGGCGTCGGGGATGGTCAGAAAGCGGCTGCCCGGAATGGTGGCCGCGAAGTCCCGCTGCCGGTCCGCCGAGGTCACCGTGTCGTGCTCGCCGCTGAAGACGAGGGTGGGGACGTCGAGCAGCTCGCCGGAGAAGTCCGGGCGGTCCGACAGCGCGCGGCGCAGGGATTCGAGGGCGTGCCGGGAGTGCCGGGCGGCGTGCACCATCGAGCGCCGGACATAGCGGTACGCCAGGGTCCGGCCGACGACGTGCCGGCGGTCGTCGAGGCACATCAGGCCCTCGGTCACCAGCGTGGCGAACGACTCGGTGTTGCCGTGTGCGAGCTGGTCGGCGGCTCGCCGCCACAGCTCCAGCTGCGCGGGGCCGATGTGCGCCGGTACCCCGCCGAGGGCGAGCCGCGCGATGCGCCCGGGCAGGTGCCGGGCGCATCCGTAGGCGAGGCCGGCCCCGTAGGAGAAGCCGAAGAGATTGACCCGCGGGACGTTCAGGTCGTCGATGATCCGCTCGATCGCGGCGCACATGAGGGCGTTGCTCGGCCCCGGCGGCAGGGGGTCGGCGCTGCCCATCCCGGGCAGGTCGGCGGTCACCACATCCGCCACCGGCCCCACCTGGTCCTCCATCTGCGGCCAGCCGAGCATCCCCTGCAGCGCGCCGCCCAGCACCATGACGGGCTCGGTGATCCGCTCCGGCTGCCGCAGCCGCCGGTAGGCGAAGGACACCCCGCGCACCGACAAGGACCGGATCGTTTCCTCGTACATCTCTGCTTCCTTATCGGAGAGACCGGCGGGACCGGCCGGTTCGGCGTCCGCCGGTCTAGCGGGTCAGTACGAGCGCGGCATTGTGGCCGCCGAAGCCGAGCGAGGTCTTGACCGCGCAGTCGAAGGACGCCCGTCGGGACCGCCCGCGGACGATCTCCAGGGGGATCCGCGGATCGGGGACGTCGAGATTCGCGGTCGGCGGTACCAGCTGCTCCTCCAGCGCGAGCACGGTGAGCGCGGCCTCGATGCCGCCGGCGGCGCCGAGCGCGTGCCCGGTCATCGCCTTGGTGGAGGTGACCAGTGCGTGGTCGCCGATCACCCGCTGCAGCATGGTGGCCTCGATCATGTCGTTGACCACGGTCGAGGTGCCGTGGGCGTTCACATGGCCGACATCGCCGGCCTGCACCCCCGCGTCCGCCAGCGCGCTGCGCAGCGCCCGCTCGATGCCGGTGCCGTCCGGGTCCGGGGCCACGGCCGCATACGCGTCGCTGGAGGCGCCGTATCCGCGGAGCCGCGCACGGACGGTGGCCCCGCGGGCCGCGGCGTGCTCGGGCCGCTCCAGGACGAGGAGGCCGGCGCCCTCACCGACGACGAAACCGTCGCGGGCGGCATCGAACGGGCGGCAGGCAGCCGCCGGATCCTCCCGGCGGGTGGAGGCCGCCTTCATCCGGCAGGCGCTGGCGATCAGCAGCCGGGAGACGGGGGACTCGGCACCGCCGGCGATGGCGATGTCGCAGGCCCCGGCGCGCAGCAACTGGTGTGCGGTGCCCAGCGCGACGGTCCCCGAGGAGCAGGCCGTCGCCACGCCCAGGCTGGGTCCCCGGGCGCCGAGGTCCATACACACGCTGCTGGCCGCCCCGTTGACGACGGTCAGCGGGGCGAGTTTGGGGGAGACCCGCCGTGCGCCGCGTTCGAGCATCGTGGTGTGCTGCTCGTCGTAGAAGGGGAGTCCGCCGTGCGCGGAGCCGATGACCACCGCGACCCGGCTGCCGTCCCAGTCCTCGGTGTCCAGCCCGGCGTCGGCGACCGCCTCGCGGGCGGCGATCACCGCGAGCTGCGCGAAGCGGTCCATCAGTCGCTGGGCGGCCACACCGAGCTGCTCGGTGGTGTCCAGGTCCGAGGTGTACATGAAGTCGCAGGGCAGGTCGGCGAGTTCCTCGTGGTGCCGTACCCCGGTCGGCTTCGTCTCCTCGGTGACGGCGTGCCAGGTCGCCTTCGCCCCGACGCCCGCCGCCGTCACCATGCCCAGTCCCGTTACGGCCGCGGAGAACGGCTGGTGGCCGCCCGTCACGCCGGAACCAGACGGTCGACCGCCGCCACCAGCTGGCCCACGGTGTCCCGCGAGGTCAGCGTCACGTCGTCGAGGTCGACGTCCAGCCGGTCCTCGATCATCACGCGGAGTTCTTCCAGGGCCAGGGAGTCGATGCGCAGATCGCGCAGCGGGGTCTCGTCGGCGACGTCGATCGCCCGGACCCCGAATCGTTGGACGAGCAAGGCGTTGACAACTTCTGCGGCATTCACGTGGCGCTCCTCCGCTTGTCGTAGGCGTGCTGCCATCCGCGTCCTGCACGGGTGTTCGCCGGCGACCCCGGCTGGTTTAGCCACCCTTTATACGCCTTCGTCCCGATTTCGCCCCAACATTGGTCGCTCAATGGGGTGATGGCGCGGCAGGGCGCGACAGAGGGGCGCGCCCCGCGTTGCGGTGACGGCGAGAAGCCTACGGTCCTGATCCGGTCAACCGGTGAGAGGCGCGGCCGGGAAGCGCGTCGAAGTCGCGTCGGAAGTCGAGGTCAGGCCTCGTCGAGTGCGCTGGTCACGCGCCCCAACAGGGTTCGCAGAGTCCGGAGTTCCTCGATGGTCAACCCGGTGGCGGCGAGCATCCTGCGGGGGACCGGCAGGGCCTGTTCGCGCAGGTCATCGCCGTCGGGGGTGAGGTGGATGGTGACCGAGCGCTCGTCTTCGGCGCTGCGCTCGCGGCGGACCAGGCCGGCCGCCTCCAGCCGCTTGAGCAGCGGGGAGAGGGTGCCGGAGTCCAGCCGGAGCTGCTCTCCGATGGCCTTGACCGGCTGGGGGCCGTGCTCCCACAGGACCAGCATGACCAGGTACTGGGGGTAGGTCAGGCCCAGGTCCTTCAGGGCGTCCCGATAGACGCCGCCGAATGCGCGCGACGCGGCGTGCAGGGAGAAGCAGACCTGGTGGTCCAGGCGGAGTAGTTCGGCGTCGGGCACGGGAGTCGTGGTCATGGCATCCAGGGTAGCCCCCTGCGGGCGATTTGGTTGTGCACAACTTAGTTGCGCGCAATTCAAAAGTGTGCGATCGTCGATGCCGTCGGGCGGTCGGGAGACGGCCGCCGCGCTAACGAAGGGGACCCCTCATGGACGCGCTGTACACCGCTGTCGCCACCGCCAACGGCCGGGAAGGCCGCGCCGTCAGCTCCGACGGCAAGATCGACCTGGCGCTGGCCATGCCGCCGCAGCTCGGTGGCAACGGCGCCGGCACCAACCCGGAGCAGCTCTTCGCCGCCGGATACGCGGCCTGCTTCGCCAGCGCGATGGGCAATGTCGGCCGCCAGATGAAGCTCGACACCAAGGACGTCTCGGTCACCGCCGAGGTCTCGATCGGCAAGGACGCCACCGGCTTCGGCCTGGCCGTCGTCATGCGGGTGGAGCTGCCGGACGCCCTCGCGGGCGAGACCGGGCGTCGTCTGGTCGAGGCGACCCACGAGTTCTGCCCGTACTCCAAGGCCACCCGCGGCAACATCGACGTCGAGCTGGTCGTCGAGTAACCCGCCCGCCCTCCGGCCGGCCCCGTCGCGGAGGCCGGCCGAGGGCCGTGCCGGCGAGGTGGCCGTCAGGCCGCGGGCGGAGTGCCGCGGCGCGGACGGCTCCCGATCAGCTCGGCATAGTGCCGGCCGCTGTCCTTGAGGGTGCGGGCCTGGGTGGCGTAGTCGACGTGGAACAGGCCGAAGCGCTTGTCGTACCCGTAGGCCCACTCGAAGTTGTCCATCAGGGACCACGCGAAGTATCCGGCCAGCGGCGCGCCCCGGCGGGCCGCGCGGGCGCACGCGGCGATGTGCCGATGCAGGTAGTCGGTGCGCTCGGGGTCCTCGACGGTTCCGTCCTCGGTGACCACGTCCGGGTAGGCCGAGCCGTTCTCGGTGACGTAGATCTTGCGCGCCGCGTACTCCCGGGTCAGCCGCAGCAGCAGGGCCTCGATGCCGCCGGCGTCGATCTCCCAGTCCATGCCCGTACGCGGGACGCCCGGGCGGCGTACTTGGCGGGCGAACGGGGGCGGGCCGTCCGGCTCGGCGGCGACCACGGCGGGGAAGTAGTAGTTCAGCCCCAGCCAGTCCAGCGGCTGGGCGATGGTCTCCGCGTCACCGGGGCGCTCCGGCAGCTCCACCCCGTACACCTCGCGCATGTCCGCCGGGAAGCCGCGGCCGTGGACGGGGTCGAGCCACCAGCGGTTGGTGTGCCCGTCCATCCGCACCGCCGCGGCGGCATCGGCCGGTGATCCGGTGGCGGGCTCGACGGTGCTGAGGTTGTTGACGATGCCGACCTCGGGGTCGGTGGCCCCGGCGCGGATCGCCGCCGTCGCCAGGCCGTGCCCGAGCAACAGATGGTACGAGGCGCGCACCGCCGCGGTGAGGTCGCGCAGGCCCGGCGCCATCCGGCCTTCGAGATGGCCGATCCAGGCCGAGCACAGCGGTTCGTTCAGCGTGGCCCATTGCCGGACCCGGTCGCCGAGCTTCCCGGCCACGGCCGAGGCGTACGCCGCCAGGTGCTCGGCGGTCTCCCGCGAGGTCCAGCCGCCGCGGTCCTGGAGCGCCTGCGGCAGATCCCAGTGGTAGAGGGTGGCGGACGGGGTGATGCCCGCCTCCAGCAGACCGTCGACCAGCCGGTCGTAGAACGCCAGGCCCTCGGCGTTGACCTTGCCGTCGCCGTCCGGCACGATCCGCGGCCAGGCGATCGAGAACCGGTAGGCGCCGACGCCCAGTTGCCGCATCAGGCCGATGTCCTCGCGCCAGCGGTGGTAGTGGTCGCAGGCCCGGTCGCCGGTGTCGCCGTTGTGGGTCCGGCCCGGGGCGTGCGAGAACGTGTCCCAGATGGAGGGCCCGCGACCGCCCTCGGCGACCGCCCCCTCGATCTGGTACGCCGATGTGGCCACGCCCCAGGCGAAGTCGTCCGGCAGGGCGGCGAAGTCGATCCGGTCGGTCACGGCACCGCTTTCTGTAGGAGGCCTCTCGGCACGGTTCATTTGACGGCCCCGGCGGTGAGCCCGGCGACCAGATAGCGCTGGAGCAGCAGGAACCCGGCGACCACGGGGACGCTGACGACCAGCGACGCGGCCATGACCTGGTTCCAGTAGACGTCGTTCTGGGTGGCGTAGCCCTGCAGTCCGACCGACAGGGTGCGGGTGGTGTCGTTGGTCATGACGGAGGCGAACAGCACCTCGCCCCAGGCCGTCATGAACGCGTACACCGCGACCGCGACGATGCCGGGCAGCGCGGCCGGGACCACGACGCGGAAGAGCGCGCCGAGCGGTCCGCAGCCGTCCACGTAGGCGGCCTCGTCCAGCTCCCGCGGCACGGAGGCGAAGTATCCGGCCAGCATCCAGATCGAGAACGGGAGCGAGAACGTCAGATAGGTCAGGATCAGGCCGCCGCGGGAGCCGTAGAGGGCGACGCCGGTGGAGTTGCCGATGTTGACGTAGATCAGGAACAGCGGCAGCAGGAAGAGGATGCCAGGGAACATCTGCGTCGACAGCACCGTCACCGTGAACACCCGCTTGCCGCGGAAGCGGTAGCGGCTGACCGCGTACGCCGCGAAGACCGCGATCAGCACCGAGCAGACGGTGGCCGAACCCGCCACGATCAGCGAATTGGTGAAGTAGCGGGCCAGCGGGACCGTGTGCCAGATGTCGAGATACGGACGGACCGTCAGCTCGCTGGGCAGCCAGTGGAAGGTGCCCGAGACGTCCTCCAGCGGTTTGAGGGAGCTGCTGAGCATGACGTAGACGGGGAGCAGGACGAAGCCGGTCAGCACAGCGAGGAAGATCCGGCGGATCCAGAGGAACGACCGGGGCGGCGCGGTGGGCGAGCGCCGGTGGGGGGCCGGGGTGCGCCCGCGGGCAGTGGGGGAGCGGTCAGCCATCGGCATATCTCCTTCCTCGCGAGGTGGCCAACAGGTAGCCGGCGGTCACCACCAGCAGGAAGAGCAACAGCAGGACGGACATCGCCGATCCGGTGCCGAAGTTCCAGGTGACGAACGAGGACTGGTAGATGTGGATGGACAGCAGGTCCGCGGCCTCCGGAGCGGCCTTGCCGAACAGCACATACGGCGTGTTGAAGTCGTTGAAGGTCCACAGGAACAGCACCAGCACCAGCACCTGGTTGACCGGCCGCAGCGAGGGCAGGGTGATCCGCCGGATCTGCCGGATCATGCCCGCGCCGTCGAGCGCCGCCGCCTCGTAGAGGTCCTTGGGGATGTTCTGCAGCCCGGCCATCACGACCAGGAACGCGAACGGCCAGGTCTTCCAGACCGCGACCACCAGCAGCGCCAGGAAGCTGTTGCCGCCCAGCAGCCAGAACGGCCGCCCGTCGGTGAGCCCCAACTGGTCGTGCAGGACGTGGTTGACCAGGCCGTTGTCCTTCTGGAACATGAACGCCCAGGTGATCACCGCGGCGTAGACGGGCAGGGCGTACGGGGTGAGGAAGACGGCGCGCAGCAGGCCGCGGCCCCGGAAGTTCTCCTGCAGCATGATCGCGGCCGTGGTGCCGAGGAGCCAGCACAGCCCGACCGACAGCACGCTGAACGCGCAGGTGATCCAGAACGAGTGCAGCAGCGCGGCGCCGACCGGGGCGTCGAGGTCGACGGTGACCCGGTAGTTGCCCAGCGCCTTCCAGGGGGCCAGGCCCCAGTTGCCGATGTGGAACTGCGTCAGCTCCTTGAAGCTCATCACGATGCCGATGACCATCGGCACGAGATGGACCAGCAGCTCCAGCACCAGCGCGGGCAGCAGGAGCAGATAGGGCAGTCCGGCGCGGCGCAACCGGACGGGCAGCCGCCTCACCTCGCCATCTGCTGTTCTGCCTTGGCCAGCCGCGCCCTGACCGACTCGGTGGTGACGGGGTGGCCGGCCGCCGCGTCGGCGAACAGATCCTTGATCGCCGTGCCCACGGACGTCTCGAACTGCGCCTCGTCGGTGACCTGCGGGAGCGGCGCCGCGCTCCTGGTGAGCGTCTCGCGCAGCACCTTGGTGTCCGGCCGGTTGAACGCCGCGTCCCGCTGGGCGGCCCTGACCGGCGGTACGGAGCCGTAGGTCTTGTTGAGCAGCCGCTGTTCGGCGTCGCTCGTCAGGAACTTCACGAACTTCCGGGCGCCGTCGAGGTTGTCGGTGTTGCGGAAGACGGCGATGTTGATGCCGGCGAGCATGGAGTTGGTCTGCCGGCCGCCGCCCGGGGTGCCGGCCGCGACGGGCACCGGGACGACGCCCCAGTCCTCGGGTTTCATCCCGTCGGCCGCGAAGGTGGTGGCCGCGGCCTGCCACAGCACCATGGCGGTCTTGCCCTTGGCGAAGTCCCTGAGCGACTGGTTCTGCCCGTACTCGGCGTTCCCCGGGGCGATGATCTTGTCCTTGGCCATGAAGTCGACGTACTGCTTGACCGCCGCCACCGCGCCGTCGGAGGTGAAGGTCGGCTTGCCGGCGCCGTCGAAGAAGTCGGCGCCGTGCTGCTTGCCGAGGACGAAGGCCTGGTGGATGTTGTTGGCCAGCTGACCGCCCTCGGCGCCCAGGCCCCACTTGCCGTCCTTGGAGATCCGCTTGCCGGCCGCGACCAACTCGTCCCAGGTGCCGGGGGGTCGGCTGATCCCGGCGTCCTTGAACATCCGCTTGTTGTAGTAGAGCGCGTAGGTCAGCGAGTACAGCGGGACCGCGGCCGGATCCTGGTGCGCGGCCCCCGTGGCGCCCAGCGCCGGTGCCACGAACCGGTCGCGTCCGCCGATCTCGTCGAAGTTCCGCTTGTCCCAGGGGAGCAGCGCCCCGGTGGCCTGGAGCGAGGCGGACCAGGTGTTGCCGATGTTCAGGACGTCCGGCCCCTGCCCCGAAGTCGTGGCGGCCAGGATCCGGTTGAGCAGGTCGGGCCACGGTATGACCTCCAGCTCGACCTTGATCCCGGTACGCCGTTCGAACTTCTTCAGCTCGGGGCCGAGGATCCGCTTGTCCGCCTCGACGTTCGGGCCCTGGTTGGACGCCCAGTAGGTCAGCGTCTTGGGGGAGTCGTTGCTGCCCCCGCCGCCGGGGCTCGTCCCGCCGCCGCATCCGGAGGCCACGGCGGCGAGCGCGGTGACGGTGGCGGTGAGGGTCGCGGCTCGGAGTCTGCGCATGACGGATACGCCTCTCTCTGAGGAGTCCGAGGTCGGCCATGTTCAGTTCCTGAACGGCCTCATGGCTTAACTTAGAGTGTGAGTTAAAGCCCGAGAGAAGGGCGCGTCAAGGGACCGCACCCCGGTAGATTGCGGGCGGGAGGGGGACCAGATGGCAGAGCACACCCAACGGACCGTGCGTGACCTGCGCCGGGCCAATCGCTCCGCGGTTCTGCAACGGTTGTATTTCGACGGCCCGTTGAGCCGGCAGGAACTCGGTCCGGCGACGGGCCTCAGTTCAGGCTCCGTCAGCAATGTGGTCGCCGAACTCGTCGACGACGGACTGCTGGAGGAGGCCGGCGTGGTCGGCTCCGACGGCGGCCGGCCGCGCACCCTGCTGCGCATCGCCCCGTCGGCCGGCCGGCTCATCGGCGTGGACGTCGGCGAGACCCGGGTCGGGATCGAGCTCTTCGATCTCTCGTTGGCCGAACTCGCCCGCGCCGAACTCCCGTTGAGCGAGCGCCGCTACGACGTGGAAGTCATCACCCGGCATATCGCCGAGGGCATCGCCACCGTGCTGGGCGAGAGCGGTACCGACCCGGATCGGCTGCTCGGCGTCGGTGTCGGCGTCCCCGGCATCGTCGACCGGGCCGGCCCCGGTGGCGCGGTCGTCCACGGCCAGACCATCGGGTGGGACGCCGTACCGCTGGAGGACCTGCTCCGCGACGCCGTCGAACTCCCTGCCGGCGTACCGCTCTTCATCAGCAACGGCGCCAAGGCGCTCGGCCAGGCGGAGATGTGGTTCGGCGGCGGACGCGGCGCCCAGGACGCGGTCGTCGTGCTCCTCGGCTCCGGCGTCGGCGCCTGCATCGTCACCGGCGGCGCCGTCCACGGCGGGGCCCGCGACAGCGCGGGCGAATGGGGCCATCTGACGGTCCAGGTCCGCGGCCGGCGCTGCCGCTGCGGAGCCCGCGGCTGCCTGGAGGCGTACACCGGATCCGAGGCGCTGCTGCGGCGCTGGCGGGAGGCGGGTGGCCGGCCGCCCGCGGACGTCGACGAGGAGACCGCGATCACCGCCCTGGCCGACGCCGCCTTCCCCCCGTACGGCAGCGCCCCCGACCCGATCGCCCGCGGCGTCCTGGACGAGACCGCCGAATACCTCGGAGCCGGCATCTCCGACCTGATCAACCTCTTCAGCCCGGAACGGGTGCTCATCGGCGGCTGGGTCGGCCTCCGGCTCGGCCCGCACCTCCTGCCCGCCGTCCGCACCCACGCCACCGCCTACGCCCTCGCCCACCCCGCCGGCCGCGTCACCATCGGCCTGGGCCTGCTCGGTCCCGACGCCGTCACGGTCGGCGCGGCGACACTGCCGCTGGCGGACTTCCTCAAGCGCGGCGGTCGGCGGCCGGCGCGGGCTCCGGAGCCGGCGGCGACACCTGGGTGGCGGACGGTGCTGGACGCCCGGACCCGGCGGACACCGGGGTGAACCGCCGCCCCCGGACCAGTACCAGCGCCACCGCACAGGCGGCCAGCCCCGCCGCACAGCTCACCCCGAACGCGGCCCGGAACCCGTACGCCTGGGCCAGCGGACCGGCCGCGAGCGCGGCCACACCCTGCCCGACGATCAGCCCGGACCCCAGCAGCGTCATCGCCTCGCCCATCCGCACAGCCGGCGCGACCCGCTCGGCGAGCCCGAACACCGCGATCAGATGGGGCGCCACCGCCGCGCCGATCCCGGCGATGACCAGCGTCGTACCGGCGAACCCGGACACCGCGAGCAGCGGCAGCACCAGCAGCGTCTGCGCCACGATCGCGAGCCGGAGCCGGACCGTCAGATCCCGCTTCCCCGGCCGCGCCGTCGCCACCAACCCCGCAAGCGCACTGGTCACCGCCATCGCGCCCCACACGAACCCGGCCATGCCGGCATCGCCCAGATGCTCGGACAGCGCGCTGACACCGGCGTTGGCGCCGCCCCAGATGAGCCCCTGCGCCAGCGCCATCGCACACAGCACGATCAGGGCGGGCGACGCCAACCGCACCCCGGCCGCCGTCCCCGGCCCGGACCGCACCGGCCCCGGAGTCGTCGGATGCAGCCCGAACAGCACCCCGCACACGGCGCTGAGCAGGGCCGCGAGCAGCAGCGCCGCCGAGGGGTGGCACACCACCACGACCGTCGCCGCCAGCGCCGGCCCCGCCATAAAGCTGATCTCGTCGATCGTGGTGTCCAACGACAGCGCACGCGCGGTCAACTCCTTCCCCTCGGGGCGGGATGCGGTCAGCGCGATCCACCGCGTCCGCGACAGCGGCCCCACCTGCGGCATCGTCAACCCGACCAGCCCCGCCAGCAGCGCCGACGCCGCCACCGGAAGCCCGCCGAGCACCGACCCGACCAGTGCCACGGCGGCCACCGCGTTCGCCGGCGCGGCCACCAGGATCACCGGCCGGTGCCCGCACCGGTCGGCCAGCCGCCCGATCGGCGGACCGCCCACCGCCTGCCCCAGCCACAGCATCCCCGCGACCACCCCGGCCCGCGCGATACCCTCCAGCTCCGTCAGCATCATCAGCGTGCCGATCGGGCAGAGCGCAGCGGGCAGCCGCGCCAGGAACGAGAGCACCGGCAGCCAGGGACCCGCGACGGAGAACACCGCACGAAAACCGTTCACCGCAGACACCGCATCCCCCCGAACGAGCAACTCGCCCCAGTAGACCCGCGGTCCCGGTCGCCGGGCCATCCGCACGTCATCCGAAACGACGCCGCGGAAAGCCCGCCGCATGTGGAGGAACGCCCAAGAGCGCCCGCGCCGCGCCCGGCCTCAGGCGTTTTCGGCCGCGTACACCCGCCGCCCCCCGACGAACGTCTGCAGGACACGGGTTTCGGCGATCTCCTCGTCGGGGCCGTCGAAGGGATCGCGGTCCAGGACGACCAGATCGGCCAGCTTTCCGGGCTGGATGGAGCCGGTGTCGTCGAGGTGGTTGGCGTAGGCGCTGCCGGCCGTGTACGCGGCGAGCGCCGAGCCCAGATCGATGCGCTGCTCGGGCAGGAAGACCGGCACCGAGGACGGGGCCTCCGGCGTACGGCGGTTGACCGCGACATGCAGCGCGGCGAGCGGGTCGGGGGAGCTGACCGGCCAGTCGCTGCCCGCCGCGAGGGTGGCGCCCGCGCGCAGCAGATCGCCGAACGGGTACTGCCGGGCCGCCCGTTGGGCACCCAGGAAGGGAATCGTCAGCTCGTCCATCTGCGGTTCATGGGCCGCCCACAGCGCCTGGATGTTCGCCGTCGCGCCCAGCCGGCGGAACCGCGGGACGTCATCGGGGTGCACCACCTGGAGATGGGCCAGGTGCGGCCGGGTGTCGCGCCGGCCGTTCGTCCGCCGGGCCGCCTCCACCGCGTCCAGCGCCTCGCGTACGGCCCGGTCGCCCAGCGCATGGAAGTGCACCTGGAAGTCCTCGGCGTCCAGCAGGGTCACGTAGGCCCGCAGCTCCTCGGGGTCGATGAAGGAGATGCCGCTGTTGTCGGACGCACAGCCGCAGGCGGTGAGGTAGGGGGTGAGCATCGCGGCCGTGTGGTTCTCGGCGATCCCGTCCTGCATGATCTTCACGCTGGTCGCGCGCAGCCGCCCGCCGGTCAACTCGGCGCGCTTCGCGATGAGTTCGGGGATCTGCTCGACGCCCCGGGCCCGGTCCCACCACAGCGCCCCCGTCACCCGTGCGGTCAGCTTCCCGTCCTGCCGGGCGGCCAGGTACGCGGGAACGGCGTCGACCGTACCGGGGCCGTCGCCCAGCATCGCGTCCTGCCAGGCGGTCACTCCGTAGGAGTGGAGCAGCCGCTGCGCCCTGAGCAGACCGGCGATCTGCTCGTCGAGGCCCGCCGCCGGAATCAGCTCGGCCACCAGCCGCATGGCGCCCTCCTGCAGCATGCCGGAGGGCCGGCCGTCGGCCGCCCGCTCGATCCGCCCGTCGGCGGGGTCGGGCGTACGGGCCGTGAGCCCGGCCAGCTCCAGCGCACGGGAGTTGGCCCAGCCGCCGTGGTGGTCGCGGTTGACGAGGAACACCGGGCGATCGGGCACCAGGGCGTCCAGGAACTCCCGGGTCGGCATCCCGCCGGGGAACGCCTCCAGCGACCAGCCGCCGCCGGTGATCCACGGCACGTCCGGATGCGTGGCGGCATAGCGGCCGATCAGCTCGCGGTAGGCGTCCGCCGTCTCCGCCGCGCTCAGATCGCACAGGGCCAACTCCATGCCGCCGCCCACCGGATGGACATGCGCGTCCTGGAAGCCGGGGATCAGCAGCCGGCCGCCCAGATCGACCACCTCCGTACCCGGCCCGATCAGGTCGCGTACCTCCGGCTCGTGTCCGACGGCGACGATACGGTCCCCGCGCACCGCCACCGCGCCCGCTCGGCTGCGCGCGGCGTCGACGGTGTGCACGGGGCCGGAGAGGAAGACGAGGTCGGCCGGGGATCCGGAGGCGGTGGTGGTGTCCGGGGTCGGCTCGGGCTCGACGGTGGTGCTGAGGTCCATCTGGCAGGTGCTCCAGTCGCGTGGGGTGTGTGATGCGGGGGTGTGGTGTGGGTGCGGCAGGGGTCCGGCCGCGTTTCGGGAGGTCGGGGGCGGCGTGCTGCGGGACGTGGCGGGCCGCGGTCCGGGGCCCGTCATGTCGCGGTGCGGTCGGCTCGCCTACGCGCGGGGCAGCGGGGCCGCTTCGCCGTCCATCGGCAAGGTGATCGCGTCGGCGTCGGTGCCCCGGCCGGTCGTGAAGTACGGCGCGCGGCGTACCCACTTGGCCCAGGCCGCGGTCGCCAGGCCCGCCAGGATGAACAGCGAGGGGAGCAGCAGCATGAACCAGCCGTTGTCCGGGCTCGGCTCGAAGCGGTCGCTGAGCGTCGCGTAGTACCGGACGAGGTAGCCGCCGAGTCCGAACAGCGCCAGCGCGCTCGCCGCGGGGACGACCACGTCCCGCAGCGCCCGGACCGGCCCCTGGCGCAGGCTGCCGCGGAAGCGCACCGCGCAGGCCAGGGCGGTCAGTCCGTAATAGAGGGCCACGGTCAGGCCGATCGAGTTGACCGCCGTGAGGATCATGTCGTTGAGCTCGGGGATGCCGACGGCGAGTACGGCGAGCAGCGCGGCGAGGGCCATGATCAGGAGAGTGCCCACGGCGGGGGAGCCGTAGCGCGGGTGCACCCGCTGCCAAACGGTGCCCAGCGTCCGGTCGCGGGCCATCGCCAGCGCGCCGCGGGCGGTGGGGATGACGCTCGACTGGAGGGAGGCGAAGGCGGAGCACATCAGCGCGGCCAGCGGCAGGGAGGCCCAGGGCTCGGGCGCCAGCTTCCCGCCGAGGAAGGTGAGCGCCTGCGGGCCGTTGCGGATGAGTTCCTCGGTGCTCATCACCCGCTGGAAGGCCAGCGCACCGATCAGGAACAGACCGAGCATCGCCACCAGCGCGATCATTCCGCCGCGGGCCGCGTCGGAGGCGTCGCGGGTCTCCTCGTTGACGCTGAACGCGGCGTCCCAGCCCCAGTAGATGAACACCGCGATGACCATGCCCTGGGCCAGCGCCTGCGGTGAGGCGATATCGAAGGGGTTCAGCCAGGACAGCGAGAACGGCTGGTCGCCGATGACCAGGGCGTAGCCGCAGAAGACCAGCAGGACCGCGTACTCGAAGACCAGCAGCCACAGCTGCAGCCGGGTCGCGGCCCGTACGCCTGTGATGGCGGTGAGGGTGACGGCGACCAGCGCGATCAGGCCGACGGCCGTGCTGATGCCGGTGGAGGACGGATCCAGGCGCAACCCCAACAGGCTGTACAGGCCCAGCTTGTTGAGGAACTGGAGCACGACGGACCCGGTGACGGCACCCGTGTAGGCCATGAAGATCACATTGCCGACCAGCACGACCCAGCCGGTCAGAAAGCCGGGCCAGGGGCCGATGGACCGGCCCACCCAGGTGTAGCCGCTGCCGCAGTTGGGCTCGGTGCGGTTGAGCCGGGCGTACGACAACGCGATGCCGAGGATGGGCACGAAGGCCAGCAGCAACAGGGCGGGGGTCTGCCGGCCGGCGTACGCGGCCAGCGACCCCATCCCGATACCGATGCTGGTGGTCGCTGCGGTGCTCGACGCGGCGATCGCCACCCCGTCCTTCACCCCCAGTGAGCGGCGCATTCTCGCCGGGCCGGGGTCCTGCTGCTGCACTGCGGAGGGCATGGCACTGACTCCTTGGACGGGGGGCCGGACCGGTCCCGATGGGCCGTGTGTCCGCCGATGAAACAGTCCGCGCATCCTTGTGTCAACGGTGTTGACGTAACCTGGTGATTAACTGGCCCGACCGGGCCCTGACGCGGCCTGGGCACGGCGCAGGAGCGCACCGGGCCGGACCGGGCGCCAAGGCGGAGCGGAGGGGTGCGGTGTGGCGGCGAGCGAGCGGGTCCCGGCCGAGCGCAAACGGCGTCGGCCGACCGGTTCAGGGGTGGTCCTGTCGGCCGATCTCATCGTCGACACCGCCCGCGAGCTGATCGACGCCCAAGGGGCGCAGGCCTTCACCGTACGCAAGCTGGGCGCGGCCCTCGGCGCCGATCCGTCCGCCGTCTACCGCTACTTCCGCAACACCGAGGACCTGCTGCTGGCACTCGCCGACCGGCTGATCGGGGAGTCCATGGAGGGCTTCGTGCCCAGCGGCGACTGGGCGGCCGACCTGCGGGACTTCGGTATGCGTGCCTACCGTTCCGCGCTGCGCCACCCGCAGATCGCGGCCTTCAGCACCGTTCGCGTCACGGGCCGCCCCCACGAGCAGCGGGCCGTCGACACCGGCATCGGGCTGCTGCTCCAGGCCGGCTTCGGCGACGCCACCGCCGTCCGTCACTACCACGCCTTCGTCGACACCGCCCTTGGCCATGCGGCCCTGGACGCCGGCGTGCTGCGGCTGGCACCCGCCCAGCGCGCGGCCGACGAGCAGGCGTGGCAGGACGCGTACGGCGGTCTGCCGGCGGACGACTTCCCCAGCCTGCACCGCGTGCGCGAGCACCTCCCCGCCATGGCGGCCTCGGCCGTCGAGTCGTCCCTTGATCTGCTCATCGCGGCATTCCAGGGGGAGGCGGCGGAGTGGGCGGGGTGAGGTGGGGGGGCGACCGCCAGGTGGCATAGCGGAGGATGAATTACGTCACACCGGAAGATGCTGCACATATCGGGTGGCGGGGGAGGGGTGCCCGCCGGAAAGTGCAGTTGGGTGCCCGAAAAGTCCCACATGATTGACTTTCGCCCGATTTGAAGCCCCTAGCCCTGCGTCACGCCCCGTCGCTCCACGCCACCACTTCCGCTCTTCTCGCGCCCCCGGGGGCCGCCCGCCCCGCCTGACGCTTCCTCAGTGCCGTCCCGCTTGATAGACACGTGCGAATCATCCGCACGTGGTATGGGACGCGCACCATGAACGACCGCAACACCTCGGACCACCACATATTCGAGCTCGACCTCACTGAGCACGAGGCCCGCCGGCGGACCGAGGTCCTCGCGGCGCTGGGCGACACCTGGGACCCCATCGCGGTCATGGAGGGTGAGGCGGAGGCGAACCGCCTGCTCTACTCGGGCCTGGACGCGGACCAGCAGGCCACCTACGACATGCTGGTCGCCGCGGGCGTGCTGCCGTCCTCCGGGCAGGCTTGAGCATGCTGCCCCTCGACCCCACCGCCGATATCGGCCGCCGGGCCTGGGTGCCGTGCCCCCGCTGCCAGGACCACGAGGGCTGCGGAGTCTGCCTCGACGGCCGCACCTGCCACGATCACTGGCGCTACCTCCTGTCGAACGACGGCAGCGTGCTGCATCTGCAGTGCCCCAACTGCACCCACCTGTGGACCTGGCAGTCAGGCTTCGGAGCCGGCGGCCGCACCGACGGCTGACGCCCGACCGCGGCGCCGGCGGCCCCCTCTGGGCCCTCCACTAGGCCAAGCGTCGCCTTTGCGTCCTCGTACGCCTCCTCCAGCGCCCGGTCGGCCGGTACGGCACGATCCGGCTGCACCCCGACGCCCTCCCGGTTGGTGCCCGTGACGGCGTTGATCGTCCGGGCCGTCGGCACCGTGACGGTGATGCGCTATGCGCTGCAGGGCACTGTCGACGATCTGTGCGGGGGTGAGGGGTGTGGGCATTGCTGCGGAGCCTCGTTTCCGGTCGGTCGGTCGGTGGGTGGGGCGGTACGGGTGGTTCGCGCCCTTCGGTGCGCCCGGACGCGCTGCGCCGGACGTGCGGCGGCGGTAGCGTGATCTTCATGGAGCTGCATGCGCGATCGCTTTGGTTGGTGACCGAACCGCTGCACGCGGTCTGCTACTTCGACGAGGAGTGCCGCGGCCTGGGCAAGGCGCTCAGCCTCAAGGGCTTCTGGATGGGGTATTTCGCCTCCCGCACCGCTCCGTTGGGGGCCGTGGATCCCGCGGCCGCCACGGCCGTGCTCGGGGTGTTCGCCCCGCGAATGGTGGCCCGTGCCCTGCCGGCCGCCTGGAGCATCGCCGGCCCGTCGCACGTCCTCGACGAGCGCGGCAGCCGGGCCGCCCGCGCCCTGCGCAGGATCGGTCCCGAACTGGAGCGCGGCGCCGCCGAACTGCTGCCGCCGCTCCAGAAGATCGTCGACGACGCCCCCGCCCTGGCGCGGCCCCTCTTCGCCGCCAACCGGGCACTGTGCGACCACGCCGACCCCGTCGAGCGACTGTGGCAACTGACCACCACCCTGCGCGAGTTCAGGGGCGATGCGCACCTCGCCGTGCTCGCCGACGAGGGCCTCGACGGCTGCGAAGCCCTCGTCCTGGCCGCCGCTTCCGGTCGCGTACCCGAGGACACCATCCGCCAGGATCGAGGCTGGACCGAGGAGGAGTGGGCGGCCGCCGCGGACCGGCTGCGCTCCCGCGGCCTCGTCGACGCACGCGGCGGCGCCACCGAACACGGCCTGCGGGAGCGCGAGCGCATCGAGCAGGCCACCGACCGGCTGGCCGCCCGGCCGCTGAACTCCCTGCCCGAAGCGGAGATCCAGGCGCTGCTGCACGCGCTGGAACCCGTCGTCCGACGCATCCTGGCCGCGGAGGTGCTCCCCTTCCCCAACCCCATCGGGCTCCCGCACCTCGACGAACCCCTGCCCTCGCCCACCGTCAGCGACGCTCCCTGAGCCCTGTCCGATGAGCCGGGGCCGGATGGCGAGGTCGGTCCGGTGGGCGGAGGCCGGAAAGCCTAGGCGCGCTGCCTGCCCGCCTCCTTCAACTTCTGTGCCAGATCCATCGTTTCGGAGGCGGGCGGGGCCTGGACCCGGACCGGCTTGTTGATGTCGAAGAACCGTATGGTCACGTCGAGCGGGCCCTGCGTTGCCCGCGCACGCTCCCGGAACTTCACCATCCGGTCATCGGGGCCGACCCACATATCGAGCTTCAGCTCGTTCACCCCGAGCTGCCTGTACTGCTCGACCGCCTTCTTGCGGCGCTCGGCGGTCAGCGCGCTCCTGGCGGCCCGCTTCGTCAGCAGATCCGCCACAGCGACCGTGCCGGAGTAGTGCGTGGTCCGCACCCCGTCGACGGTCTCCTCGCCGACCTTCTTGACGTCGTCGGACTGGGGGAGCAACGACGCCTGCGCCGCCGGGTCCTGGTCGGCCTGCCGCCGCATCCCCCCGAAGCCGCCGGCCGGGCCGGTGTCCTTGTGCTTCATGGGGAACTTGATCCAGCGCTTGCCGCCCATCGCGGCCGCCGCGTCCTTGCCGCCACCCAGATACAGCGAGCCTCCGACGAGCCGCACCGAGAACTCGCCCTCCTCCCGGCCTCCGGACGCCTTCATCCGCATGTCCATGGCTCGCGGGCGGAGGCTGAACGACACCTTGCCCTCGACGGTCCCCTGGCCCGGGACCTTGCCCGAGAGGCGATAGGACCCCGAATTGAGCCTGGCGCCCTTGTTGACCGCCTTCTGCACCGCGGCGACCGGCGTCGCGTTGATGGTCCCCGACCCGCCGGACCGGGCCGCGGACTTGCCGCCGGTCGCCGTACACGCCGCCGTACCGCCGCAGACCATCACGCCCGCGAGCAGCGCCCCCAGCGTCCGGACCGACGTACGGGACCGCCCGGCACCGGACGGAGAGACGCCGGACTGGGCGGCGCCGGAATGCGGCACGCCTGAACGCGAGCCGGCGGAAGAAGAGTTACGCGAAAGATCGGACATGGTCTCCCCACAGACACCCGAAACTATGAAGATGTGACGGATCAAGACGGTAACCCACCGCACTGACAATCCACGCCGAATATCAACGGCACTTCGCTGGCCTGCGGATTCGTCATTCACCCGACTTGGCGGCACCCCTCACCCGGACACACGGAGTGATTTTCATCTGGTGGTTCGATGGGTGCTTTGGTGTGCTTTGCTATGCAAGATCGGGACACCTCCGCGCAAGAGGCGTTGAATGGGTATGGATCCTAGAGACTTGTGGGACCGCAATGCCGTTCTGGCGGAAGCGTTTTGCTTGGGTGACGAGCGCGTGCGGGAGGCGCAGGCCAGGCTCGACGAGGCGCAGGCCGACCGGTCACGGGTTTTGGCGGCGTTCGCGGTGACGGTGGGCAGTACCGGCGCGGTGGCCGGTCTGTTCGGTTTGAACGAGCGGGAAGTGCGGATCGCCCGGCGCACCGTGGGCAAGGACGATGCCCGTGCCGTCGCCGAAAAGCTGCTGGCCGCCTCCTCGCCTGCCGCCACACCGCACAGCGAGCCGGACGACGTGCCCCCCGCGCCCGATGCCTCGGCCGAGCCACTCCTTCAGAACCCGTCCGCCGGAACCCGCTCCACCGGTTCGTCCCGCGACGGTACCGGCAGCGGCACGATGGGCATGTCCGACCAGAACTGGTCCCCGGCGATGGACGCGGTCCTCATCGGCAGCTGGCAGACCGGTGTGGATCTGCGGGAACTCGCCTCCGAATTCGGGATCGACCTCACGCGCCTGGTTACCCGTGCCCAACAACTGTCCGCCCAGGGGCGGTTCTATCCAGGCCCGGCGGAATCCCATGCGGGACGCCACCGGCGCGGCCCCGGAGATGTCCATGAAGGCGAGTACACCATTCCCGCACAGCAGACGGCCGCCTGGAACGCCGCGCCCTCGGCGCACCAGATGGCGTCGGCCTGGCACACCGGCACGATGCCCTCGACCGAGTGCGTCCCCGACGTGACCGCCCTCGCCTCCGAATGGGACAACGCCCTCGCCCCCTGGGGCTCCATCGCACCCCCGCACGAGGAGGCCGCACCCGCGCATCAGCCCTGGGCCCAATACCACCTCAGTTCTTGACCCGTGACGAACGACTGACCCATGACGAACGACGAAGCTCCGGCGGGCACGCTGGACGGGAGAGTGGCGCTGGTGGCCGGCGCCACCCGGGGGGCCGGACGCGCCATCGCGGTGGAACTCGCCCGCGCGGGTGCCTTCGTCTACGCCACCGGGCGCAGCAGCCGGACCGCGGGACGGTCGGAGATCAACCGGCCCGAGACCATCGAGGAGACCGGTGACCTGATCGTCGCGGCCGGCGGTTCCGGTACGGCCCTGCGGGTGGACCACCTCGACAGCGACCAGGTCGGCGACCTCGTCCGGCGCATCGACCGCGACCACGGCCGTCTCGACCTCCTGGTCAACGACATCTTCGGCGGCGACAGATACGCCCAGTTCGGCACCACTCTCTGGGAGCACGACCTCGCCGGTGGGCTGCGCATACTGCGCATGGGCATCGACACCCACGCGATCACCAGCCACCACGCGCTGCCGCTGCTCATCCGCCGCCCCGGCGGCCTGGTCGTCGAAATGACCGACGGGACCGCGGAGTACAACGCCGCCTACCGCCACCACGAGGGCTTCTACTACGACCTGGTCAAGGCCGCCGTGCAGCGCATGACCCTCGCCCAGAGCCATGAACTCGCCCCGCACCGGGCCTTTGCTGTCGCCGTGACCCCCGGCTGGCTCCGCTCGGAGCACATGCTGGAGGCCTTCGGCGTCACCGAGGACAACTGGCGCGACGCGACCGCCGATGTGCCGCACTTCTGTATCTCCGAGTCCCCGGTCTACGTGGCGCGGGCGGTGACCGCACTCGCCGCCGATCCGGACGTCGCCCGCTGGAGCGGCAAGGTCGTCTCCAGCGGCCGACTCGCCCCCCTCTACGGCTTCACCGACACCGACGGCACCCAGCCGGACTGCTGGCGCTACCTCGACGAGGTCCAGTCCCGCGGCCTCCCCGCCGACGACACCGGCTACCGCTGACCGGAGCCCTGGCAAGGGCGCCGCGGTCACTTCCATAGAGGCGCGGGGCCGAGGCTCACCCCGCGGTGCGGTACTGGTCACCGCACACCTCGCTGAAGCGCTCTGACGGCGGTAGCCCGATACAGAAGGGCCCGCCGTGGCAGAGTAACCCGCATGCTCATATCAACGCCTCGACGGCGAAGACACCTCGCTACCGCCTTACTGCTGGTGAGCGCCGCCCTGCCGCTGACCGCCTGCGGCCAGCAACGCGTCGCGGCCGGCGCCCCGGGATCGACCCCCAGTTCCGCCCCCGGTTCTCCCAGCTCCACTCCCAGCCCGTCCGATGCCGGTGCGTCCCCCTACGTGGAACCCGGAGCCCACGACGGAGCCCCGCACTACGGCGACAACAACGCCTACCGCCGCTCCGGGGAGATGTCCCCTGCCGGCGAGAAGGACGCTCGAAAGGAAGCCGACCGCATCGAGCCCGTACTCAAACGGCTCTGGAAGCAGCGGAAGTGGGACCCCAAGAGCGTCCGCACCGCCCTGCTCGCCCTCGGGTACGAGGAACTGCGCACCGGCCCCAAGGGGGAGCAACTCGGCGGGAAGCTCGAAGTGCGGGGCATGAGCGCCCGCTTCGAGAGCGACCACTACGTCACCCCCGAAGGCGCCCGGATCGGCCTCCACGTCCACAAGGACGCCTGCGTGACCGCGTTCGTGCAGAAGACCAACTATCAGGTCCAGGTCAACGGGCCGTACATGGAGACGGGCTGTTTCGAACCGCCCTACGGCCACTGACACACGCCGCGGGCGCGCCGACCCGTCAGGCCGCCGGTTCCAGGACGCGGACGACACGTGCCCGGTTGCCGTTGCCCGGGTGGGGTGGGTGCTACGACGGTGCCATGAACGAAGGCGAGCGGCGGCAGGGCGGCACTGCGGAACGCGGGGGCGCTCGACCCGGCCCTGTTCTGGCTCAATGTGGCATTCCTGGTGCTGGTGTCCTTGATCCCGTTCCCCACCCAGGTCCTGGAGAACTACGGCGACCGGTTCCTGCCGTCGTGTTTCTGCTGTCGGTGGGGATCGCAACGGTCTCGCCCCTGGCTGCGATCTACAGCTGGGCCGCCACCGTGCCCCTTGCCGTGCTCGCCGACCGTATTGCGGAACGTCATCGCCGACCGTATTGCGGCACGTGATCGCTGATCGGACGTGGCCAGGCTTGCCCGTTCGTCCCCGGGCCTGCCCGTTCGGGGGAACGGGCTGTGTCGTGCCGGAAGGTGCGGGTGGCGCAGCTCCTACCGTCAGCTGGCATGACGCACGTATCGCAGGACGCCTCCGGCCTGAGCCGGCGCACCGCGCTCACCGGGCTCGTCGGCGGCGCCGGGATCGCGCTGACTGCCGGTTGCATGCCCATGGACAGCAGCTCCGCACAGGGCCCCACCGCCGGCCCTTCGGCGTCGGCGGCCGGCGCCACGCCCGGGGTGATGACGCTCTTCGAGGACCCGGCGTACAACTTCAGCGCCCTGTGGACCCTCGGCGGGGCCGGGTCCAGCGGAAGTGAGGTGGGCGAGGTGCTCACCGCCGTCAACACCATCAACAAGGCCGGCCTGTCGGCGCAGACGTACGTCGAGACCTTCAAGAAGCTCGGCGACCAGCTGATGCGGGCCCCCGAGGACAGCGAGCCCGACCGGCAGACCCGGCGCTTCCGTGCGCTGCGAGCCGCTCAGTACTACGCCCAGGCGCTGTTCTTCGTGCTCGGCTCCGACGACCCCGGCAGCGAGGAGCGGCTCTACAGGGACGGGCGCGGCGCCTGGGACACGTTCTGCAAGCTGTGCGACCCGGCGCCGGTGACGGCGAACGTTCCGTACGGCACGACCCCGCTGCCGGTGTGGTTCTTCCGCCCGGACGACTCCGGCACGCGGCGCCCCACCGTGATCCTCACGAACGGCAGCGACGGACAGGACGTCGACATGTGGGCCTATGGTGTCTCGGCCGCCCTGGAGCGCGGCTGGAACGCCCTGGTGTACGACGGACCGGGCCAGGGACAGCTGCTCTTCGTGAACCGGGTGGTCTTCACGCCGCGCTGGGAGACGGTGGTCACGCCGCTCGTCGACTGGCTGGTCGCCCGCTCCGACGTGGACGACGCCCGGATCGCCCTGACCGGGCTGAGCATGGGCGGTGACCTGGCCCCGCGGGCCGCGGCCTTCGAGAAGCGGATCGCCGCCCTGGTGGCGATGCCGGGATGCCTGGAACCCTGGCTGGGCTTCCCGCCGGAGGTCCGGAAGATCCTCACCCCGAGCAAGGCGGAGACCAACGACATCTGGAACAAGGAGGTCGCCCCCGAGCTGCCCCCGGCCGACGCCGCGACGCTGAAGAAGCGCTTCGAGCCCTTCTCCGTCCCCGCGATGCTCGCCGCCCGCCAGGGCAAGCTCTTCACCGACTTCTACACCCCCGCCAAGCGCGTCGAGTCACTGACCATCACCGGCGTCGTGGGCCGTATCATGATGCCCATGCTGGTCCTTGACTACGAGGACGAGCAGTTCTATCCGGGACAGCCGCGCCGGATGTTCGACCAGCTGACCTCCCCCAAGGACTACGTGAAGCTCACCGCGGCCACCGGCGCGCAGCTGCACTGCTCCCCGATGGCCCCGCAGCAGCACTGCGACATCGTCTTCGACTGGTTGCAGGAGACGCTGCCGGGGCGCTGACCGCACACAGCTGATGGCAGGCAGGGGCCGCAGACAGGAGTCCGTTGGCACCGGAACAACCAACGATGACAGCACCGATCCAGCACGCCGTTCGGACCACCGAAGACGGCCCTTCAGGTGATTTCCGGACCCCGCACGAGCTGGGCGGCCGCCACAGGGGTACGGCGTTCCAGCAATCACGTCCCCGTTCCACCCGTCACGTCCCGGAACCCGCACGAGGAGATCGGCCATGTACGCAGCAGTCCGACGGTACGAAGGGGTTACCGATCCAGCCGAGGCGGGACGCCGCGTCAACGAGGGGTTCGTACCGCTCATGCGCGAAGTCCCCGGCTTCGTGGCCTACTACTGGATCGACGCCGGGAACGGAGTCATGGTCTCGACCAGCGTCTTCCGCGACCAGGCCGGCGCCGAGGAATCGGTCTCCAGAGCGGTGGACTTCGTGCGGGACCAGCTCGCGTCGCTGCTCCCCAACCCGCCCCAGGTCACGACCGGGGAGGTCGTGGCCTCGGCGTGAGGGCCCCGTCAGCAGGGGGATTCGGGTGCGCCCGGGGGAAGATTCCGGTGGAAACGTGTCCAGTGATTGGCGCGGGCGAGGGCGCAGAGGCGGGTGGCGGTGGCCTCCGCGTCGGTGTCCCAGAGCCGTACGGATCCGTCGTAGCTGCCGGTGGCCAAGGTGCGGCCGTCTGAACTGAAGGACACCGATGACACCGGCTTCGGTATGGCCGGTGAGGACGGCGGTTGTCAGGTGTGATGTGACGTCCCATAGGCGCACGGTCTTGTCGTAGCCGGCGCTGACGAGGGTGCGGCCGTCGGGGCTGAAGGCGACGGCCAGGACGGTACCGGAGTGGCCGGCGAAGGTAGCAGTGGCCCGGCGGGACTTTACGTCCCACAGGCGTACGACGTGGTCTATTCCAGCAGTGACGAGTTGTGTGCCGTCAGGTGAGAAGGCGGCGGTGAGGATGCCTTGTGCGCGTGTGGGCAATGTACCGGTGAGCCGGTTCGATACCAGGTCCCATAGCTCCACAACACCGTCGTCGCCTACGCCGTTGCCGGTGACGGCCAGTGTGCGGCTGTCGGGGGAGAAGGCGAGGGAGGCAGCCGATCCGTCATGGCCTCTCAGGACTGCTGTGGTTTGGTGCGTCGCCGTGTTCCACAGGTGGACCGTGCCGTTGCCGGCGACGGCGGCCAGGGTGTTTCCGTCTGCCGACATGGCCAGTGCTGTGATGTCTGTGGTGTGACCTTTGAGCGTGGCTGTCGGCCGGCCTGTTCGCACATTCCACAGCCTTACCGTGTGGTCGGTGTGCGCAGTGGCGAGCGTGCGCCCGTCGGGAGTGAACGCCAACTTCCGTGCCGACTCGGCAGGGGCAGCGAGCGTGGTCAGCTGCCGAGGGGGCCGGGCCTGCCACAAAGTGACCGAGCCATCATCGGTGGCCACGGTTCGGCCGTCTGGTGAGAACGTTACTGACGTGCGTTTGTCTGTGAGGCTGGGCAACGCGGCCTTCGGACGGCCGGATGCCAGATCCCACAGGCGCACCGAGCCGGCTTGTCCACCGGAGGCGGCGAGTGTTCGGCCGTCCGGGGAGAGCGCCAGCGCGTTCATCGCGTCTGCGTGCTCAATGACCCTGGTGGTGGGCCGTTGGGAGGAGAGCTTGCGCAGTTGCACCGCGCCACCCTCTTCCACCGTGGCCAGGCTGCGGCCGTTCGGGACGAATGCCAGGTCAACCACCTTGTTTTTGTGCCCGGCGAGTTCGGCTGTGATGCGGCGGGAGGCAGTGTCCCAGAGCTGGACGGTGCGGCCACCGCCAGCGGTGGCCAGGGTCCGACCATCGGGGCTGA
The DNA here is from genome assembly GCF_045690365.1 of Streptomyces sirii. Classification (NCBI taxonomy): domain Bacteria; kingdom Bacillati; phylum Actinomycetota; class Actinomycetes; order Kitasatosporales; family Streptomycetaceae; genus Streptomyces; species Streptomyces sirii. The sequence continues at coordinate 8,208,922 of NZ_CP147982.1, forward strand.
AGGCGATCGCATAGGACAGCTCGATACCGCTGGGGAGGGGCAGGGTGGTGAGCAAACGGCGTTGGGTGGTGTCCCACAGCTTGACTGTGTGGTCGTTGGCGGCGGTTGCCAGTGTGTGGCCGTCTGCAGAGAAGGCCACCCTCATCACGTTGCTGGTATGACCCCTGAGAGTGGCGATTGTTCGTCGGGATGCAACCGACCAGAGGCGGACAGTGCGATCCCAGCTTCCCGTCGCCAGGGTCCGGCCGTCGGGCGAGAACGACAAAGACCACACGGAACCCACATGTCCGGTGAGGAGCGCTCTGGTGTGGCGGGACGCCAGATCCCATAAACGCACGGTGCGGTCCTCACCGGCAGTGGCCAGGGTCCGGCCGTCGGGGCTGAAGGCAACTGCATAGACGCTGGAGGTGTGGCCGGCAAGGGTGGCGAGCATCCGGTGTGACGCTGCATCCCACAGCTTGACCGTGTGGTCATTGCTGGCGGTGGCCAGCGTCTGCCCGTCGGGCGAGTATGCCATCGCGCCCACCGGGGCGGTGTGACCGGTGAGCTGATTGGCGTGGTAGGCGGCGGAGGCGCTGAGCAGGCTGCCCCGGGCCTCCACACTATGCGCCATTTGGTAGCTGTCCAGCGCTACCAGCGCGGCCGCTTCGGGATCGTCCCGAAGAAGGTCACTGGACTGCACAGCCCGCTGCCGAGACTGGGCGAGGAGGCGCTGCCGGTCGGCGTCGTCGGCTTTATGGTAGGCGGTGACGGCTGCGCCCAAGGCGAGGACGAGGAGCACCGCGAGCGTTGCCGTCATCCCGCGGGCGCGCCTGCGCCGCGACCGCTCGATCCGGGAACCTGCGCGGAGGAAGTCCCGCTCCCGTGGGCGTTGAGTTCGTTGTGGTGTGGGCCGGTGAAGGTGTCTTGGGCTTGGGTGCCAGTCGGGTGCCGCGGTAGAGGGTTCCGGGGTCGCGGTCGAGTTCGTGCCAGGTGGTGGCGTCGCGGGTGAGCCGGCGGTGTAGGCGGAGGCGGTCGCGTTCGTCGTTGATCCAGCCGTGGAGCCGGGGCCAGGCGGTGATGAGGGCTTCGTGAGCGAGGCGGACGTGTCCGTCGTCGAGGCTGAGGAGGCGGCTGCTGGCGAGGCGGTTGATGACGGCATGGGTGTCGGCATCGATACCCGACCCGGCGGTGGTGTCGATGGTCGCGAACTCGGCGTGGGGTGTGGGTCGGTGGGTGTCCTGGGTGCCGCTGCCGGGGGCTATCAGGCGCAGCAGGATGCGGCGGGCGAGGACGGCCTGGGCGGGGGTGAGCTGGTGGTAGGCGTCCTCGGCGGTGCGGGCGATGGCACCATGCAGGCCGCCGGCCGCCTCGTAGGCCTGCCTGGTCAGGGTCCGTCCGCGTCGGCGGCGCCAGGTCTCCATCAGGGCGTGGGACATCAACGGCAGCGCACCGGGCTCGTCCGCGACCTCTTCGAGGATCCGGCCGGTCAGCTCACGTTCCACGTTCAGGCCACAGGCTCCGGCTGGCCGCACGATGGCTGCACGTAGTTCCTCCGAGTTCATCGGGCCGACCAGGAGGGTGGCGTCGTTGAGCGCCGCGGTCAGGGCTGGGTGTTCGGCGCACCGGCCAAAGAAGTCGGCACGAAGGGCAAGAACGACCCGCAGGCGGCTGCTGTCCTCCCGGGCGGCCAATAGCCACTCCAGGAAGACCTCGCGTTCGCCGGGGTCGGTGCACAGGGTGAACAGCTCCTCGAACTGATCCACCAGCAGCCAGGTGTCTCCGGGGCCGTCGGCCGGCTTGAGCCGATCGGTGTGCTCCATCGGATGCGCGCCGGGGGTCAGTACCCGCACCGCGGACGGCATCTGGGCAGCCTCCTGATCGACACGGCGCAGCTGGGGTATGAGACCGGCGCGCAGCAGGGAGGACTTGCCGCTTCCTGACGCACCCACCACCGCGCTGACCCGATGCCGACGGGCCATCTCCTCCAGCCGCCTCGTCACCTCCCCGCGACCGAAGAACAGTTCCGCGTCCCCTGGCTCGAAGCGCGCCAACCCTCGATACGGCGGTTCGCCGTCCTCCTCGTCCGGGCGCGGCTGCGCGGAGAGCTCCTCGTTCACCTGCTCCCAGCGGTGTTGCCACTCCTCCCCGTCGCCCCCGCAGGCACGTACGTAGGCCAAGAGCACCGGCAGGCTCGGCAGCCGCTCACCGGCTGCCGCCTTCGACAGGGCTGCCGCCGAGAACCCGGCCCGCCGGGCCATGGCCCGGTATCCCGGCCCACCGGCCCCGCCACGGAGCTTGCGCAGCTCGTAGGCCAATCGCTGCACCGGACCATCTTGCGGATCGAGGGCCTTCTCCGGACGACCCACGCGACACACTCCCCCTCATCGTCCCCATTCGCTTCGTCACCCTAAAGACCAGCTCACCCCACCCGCAAACAGTGGGCCGCTCCACGGGGCGGCGCATGACGAATTGATTCCTGCAGGTCAGGCGGGGTGCGAATCAACTCGGCGGCCCGTGAACTAGATGACGTCGGGCCGCCCGATCAGCCAGCCGGGCAACCGACGGCACAGCCAGCCGCAGCACCATCCACGACCTGGGGGACTCCTTTGCCATTCCGACGCACTGCCACAGCCGTCGCCACCGCCGCCCTGCTGGGCCTGGGCGGCCTGGCGGACACGGCGCACGCCGCCTCGGCTCCCACCGCCGCCTCGACCTCCACGGCTGCGGCGCAGCACGCCGGAGATGCCCACCGTCAGGGATGGGCCACCTACGTCAAGAACGCCAAGAACGTGGCCGACGCCGGTGTGCCGAAGCCGAGCCGGACGGTTCGCTGCACCTTCGTCTACTCGGAGGGCGGCAGGAAGACCCATGGCAAGGTGTGCTTCGATCCGAACGGCGACAAGTTCTACGTCAAGGACATGCGGGCCGACGGAATGAGCATCTACATGCGGGTCATGTACGCGGGCAACCCGCAGACCGTCTTCGACTGCAGGGACTTCAAGGGCGGTGACGCGGGCTGGACGGCTTGCGACTTCTCCGGGGAGCTGAAGGAGAACCGGCGTATCAACTTCAACGCTCTGGCCTATAAGGGCAACGTATTGGAGCTCGAAGGCCTGACCGGAACCGCGCAGAACTGAACGACTGAACGGGGCGAAGCTCTTGGGGCTTCCCTCGCCCACCGGCCTCGCCGGTTCCGGTAGGCGACGACGCCCCAGTGCCGGCCTCCACGGTCGTCGCCCCATGTCGGCGACCCTCCGCACCCTGGACAGCTACCCACGGGGGAGGTAGCTGCCCAGGGTGTCGGCGTCACCGACCCGGCGCTTCAGGCCCTCCACAGCCACGAGTGAACTCATTGCTGGGGCCTTTCGTGGTGGCGACCCGCTCTGAAGCGACCAACCATGTTCACTAGAGGAGACAACTCACCATGAAAATAACGCAGTTCGCACGCACCACCCTGGTGGCTGGGATGGCCCTCGTTGCAGCCAGTACGGCAACTACCGCTCATGCAGCGCCGACCACCTCTCAGCGGCATGCGGTCGCCTACGCGGCAGGATGCCCGGGCGACGGTCGGCTTGACCGCAACTACACGTGCACTTCGCTCGATAGTGGGGCATTGTTCCACCGGAAGTACACCAATGACAGGGCATCGACCTGGTACAAGAAGAGCGGGGGATCGAGCATCAGGGCGCGCTTGGGCTACAGCGTCAATGGATCCAACCACTGGGGTGGCTGGTTCGGTCAGAGCAGTGGAACGACCAAGACCAGCTCCTGGAGTGGTGTTTCGTACTGTTCCGCCTCTATCGGGATGTTGCATGTAGAGGGCCAGCAGACTTTCCAGACGCCGCCGGCCGACTGCACCCACTGACATGTGTTCCCTGGCCTGAAGGATGTGGTCCTGCGGGCCAGGGCATCAACCTTTTGTTCTCTTCAGCATTGGGACGCTGTCCTTCGTGTTTACTGCCATATTCAAAGGTCAGACAGACTTCATCGTCATCGCGTCCGCCGCTGTGCTCGCCGTGGCTGCGATCTGCTTCCTCCTCGCAAAACGCACCTTGGGGCGACCGTGGTGCTTCGCGGCCCTCGGAGCTTCCGTCGGCGCCGAGTTGGCTGTGACTCTCTTCCTGCCGAGCGGGGGAGAAGCCTCGGGCGCGTCGAGCATGTGCGTCATCAACCGCGACCTCGCCGAACCGTTCGCCACGCAGCAGGGGTTGTTGAACCTTCTGCTCTTTCTTCCGATCGGCTGCCTTGGGCTGATGGCCCTGCGGACGCTTTTGCCCGTGCTGGTCGGTAGCGTGCTGCTCTCCCTGGCGACGGAGTTGCTGCAGACCCTGCTGCCCGGTGTCAGCCGGGGGTGCGACAGCAGCGACCTCCAGATGAACGCCCTCGGCGGCATCATCGGCGCCTTGGCCTCGTGGGGGATCTTGCACTTGGCCAAGTTCCGGGTCGCCCCAGCTCGGACGCATGCGCGGGGCAGCGCAATCGCCGCTGGGGTGGCCCTGCTCGTCGCCGGTGTTGTCTGCACGGCGTGGGTGACCTTGATTTCAGTGGATGCCACCAGCTTGCAATTCACCGGAAGCAAGGAGAAGGCGGCGGCGAAGAAGGTCATACACAAGGCGTTCGGTGACCGATACGCCATCAGTAATGTGCAGCTTCAGTCCGGAGTGGACGACGTTCCCGACAAGTTGCTCATCACCCTGGACCAGGGGTTCGCCGAACTCTCCTGGCCCGACGCCGACCAGCTCACGGTCAGCCTGGAGAACTCCAACGAGACCACGTCGGCGAGCTACCCGGTTCCCGGAGTCGGCAACGCGCCCAGGGGTGAACAAGACGCCCTGCGCATCGCCCGTACCTACGCCGAAGCCCACTTCCCCAAAGAACTGCGCGCAGCTAAGCCGCAGGTCTACCCCGTCGGCGACAAGGCCGAACTCGGATGGATGGTGAGCTGGAGACGGCGCGCCGGCTCAGGGGTCTTGATGCCCATGCGGCTGGATGTTCAGATCAATACTGCCGGCCGGGTGTCCCAACTTCTCGCTCGCACTGCAGAAGACCCCAGCGGACTCCCTCCCTTGAAGGTGAAGAAGGAACAGGCCGAGCAGACAGCGCTTGATTCCTTGGAACGTCCCGCACAGGCGAAGGGAATCCGCCCCGCTGATAGTGAACTGCTGGCTGTTCAGCGTGACGGCAAGTGGCGGATCCAATGGCTGACGGCCTTCGCCGCAGATGACCCGTCCGTGCAAATGCCGCCCGTCTATGTGGACGCCACCACCGGCAAGGTTGACCCCCGCGCCAGTCAGAAGGAGAAACTGGACGACCCGGCGGAGGGCGATGTGGAGACCACAACCAACGATCAGCCGTGAGAAGGAAACCTCATGGCGTCTGTCCATCACCCGCTCTCCAACAGCTGAATTCCACATATTCCATCAACAGAAAGCAGGTTGCCTGGCCATGCGAAAGTCCGGAGCATCGCTGACGCTGAGCAACGGCTCACCGAGACCGCCGAGCCGGCGGGCCGCGGACTCATCACACCACGTCAGGTTGCGGCTATACATGCCGGCATCGGCGTGACCTAATCCCTCATTCCCGAGCGCGCAGCGCGATTCGAGTGCAGCGCGAGTACGTGACAGCGAACAGAAAGCACGACGTGTCTTCGCGAATACCTGCAATACCTGCACTACCTGCAATACCTCGGCGTTTCCGAAGTTCGGGGGCTGTGGCACTTCTTGTCGTAACAGCCGGCGCCGTCCTCGGGGCAGCAGCCGCACCGGCGAGTGCGTCCTCGACGGGTGTGGCCGACCGGTCGCTTTCCCGGGTCGTCTGTACCTCCGCCAAAGCCGGTCTCGCCGACCGACTCACCAAGGACATCAGGGCGGCGGTGGCGGACACCGGGGCGAAGAGCCACACCTCGGTCGCCCTGTACGACCGCACCACCGGAACGCAGTGCACATATGACGCGGACCGGCAGTACGACTCCGCGAGCGTCGTCAAGACAATTGTCCTGGGTACGCTCCTGCGGCAGGCCCAGGACGAGAACCGCGAACTGACCTCAACCCAGCGCGCGCTCGCCACGAAAATGATCACGAAGTCGGACAACGACGCCACCACCGCTCTGTGGAAACAGCTCGGACTCGGCCGGATCAAGGCGTTCCTGCGACTGGCGGGCATGAAACACACGGCCCCCGACGAGAAGGGCTACTGGGGCCTCACCCAGGTCAATGCGACCGATCAGCTCACACTGATGAAGCTCTTCACGTCCAACAACGCCGTCCTGAACAAGCACTCGCGTGCAATCGCGCTGGATCTGATGAGCCGGGTGATCTCGTCCCAGCGTTGGGGCGTGTCCGCCGGCGCGCCGAGCGGGGCGACGGTCCATCTCAAGAACGGGTGGCTGCAACGCACCAGCAGCGGGTGGCGGGTGCACAGCGTCGGCGCGTTCACCGGAGAGGGACACGACTACGGACTCGCCGTCCTCACCGCCGACCACGGCAGCATGCCTACCAGCGTGAAGGCGATAGAGAGTATCGCTCGTAAGGTGCACGCCGACCTCAACGGCGGCTCCACCCACTCACACTCGGTCGCCCGCAGCCAGAATGTGCCGACTACCTCCGACGGCTCGCTGGTCCCAGTGCACGGTCAGTAGCTGACGCTCGCTGCCCCGGGTCCCGCCCGGGGGGCGGCATCCCTGCTGGGGCCGCGTGTCGGTGTATGCCTCTGTCGCTGCCCTGCAATCTCGACGACGCGTGTGTTGCCGACCTCGCCACCGGCCGAGGTGAGCGAAGGAAGGGAATGGCCGCCGTGCGTCTATCCGGGCATGTTCGGGCGTACGCCGCCGCGCGGACGTTGCCGATGGCCGCCGTGTGCGGATGATGGGCCTCATGGCGGTTCAGAACTTCGACATGCCCTTGGCGAACGTCGACACGGAGGTGCTGATCGTCGGTGGTGGGCCCGTCGGGCTCACCGCCCGGGCGCTGCTGGAACGCTGGGGTGTGCGGGTGTTGCTGGTCGAGAAACATCGCCGGTTGTCGCCCTTTCCGCGGTCCCGGCTGGTCAACGTGCGCTCGATGGAGATCTTTCGCCAGCTCGGGCTGGCCACCAGGATCACGGCGGCCGCGTTCGCGCCGGAGTACGGCCGCATCCGCTTTCGCGACACCCTGTACGACCGGGACTTCGCCACTGCGGCGATGGTCGGGATCAATGCACCGGTACCCGAGAGCCCCGTGCTCGGTGTGGTCACCTCGCAGGACCGGTTGGAGCCCACCCTGCTCGCCGCAGCGGACGCACCGGTGCGGTTCGGGGTCGAGCTGATCGACCTGACGGAGGAAACCGACAGCGTCGTGGCTCTGCTCGTCGACCGTGACAACGGTGACGAAACTCGGGTCCGTGCCCGCTACGTGCTCGCCGCTGACGGCGCGAACTCCACCGTCCGGCAATTACGGGGAATCGACACCATGGGCCCCGGAGCGTTGGGGGGTGTCACCACCGTCGTCTTCGACGCCGATCTCAACCGCTGGTGTGCCCGCCAGCCCGCCGGGGTCTACTTCACCGCGCACGGTTCGTTCCTCCCGCTCTACCCGGAAGGAGGCTGGGCCTGGTTTGCCCCCACACCCGAAGACCCGGCGCGCGCCGACTGGCCCGGTCTCGTCTCGCGGGCCCTCGGCCCCAGTGCCGAGGTACGGGCCGAGGTGCTGCGGGTGCAGCACTGGGTGATGAACGCGTTCGTCGCCGAACGCCTCCACCACGGCCGGATCCTGCTGGCCGGCGATGCCGCGCACGCGATCCCCATCATCGGCGGCCTGGGCATGAACGCGGGCGTCGCCGATGCGCACAACCTGTGCTGGAAGCTGGCGGGCGTTCTCCACGGGTGGGCTGGACCGAGCCTGTTGGAGACGTACGAGACGGAACGACATCCGGTCGCCGACAGGACTCTCCGCCAAGCAGTGGCCAACACCCAGCTTTTGCTCCAGGTGCAGAACCGGCGCCGCGACCAGCTCCAAGGCGCCGAAGCGGCGCCGGACCGGATCGAACTACCTTGGTCGGAGGAGTATTTCGCCCAACTGGGTCTCGTGCTCGGCGTCGCCTACGACTCCGACGCCGTCCTCAACGACGACGGCACCCCACCCGAGCCGCCCGACAGCGGCACGGACTACGTCCCCACCGCAGAGCCAGGCCATCGCATGCCACACCTCTGGCTCAGGCCCAACAGCTCCACGCTAGACACCTTCGGCGAACGATTCACCCTGCTGACCCCTGACCCCGCCCGATGGGAGCGACAAGCCATCGCGGCCGCACCCTGGCCGCTGGGCGTCGAGGCCCTTCCGCGCGAGCACATCGACTTCTGCGACCTCCGCCCGCACGGAGCACTGCTCGTCCGACCCGACGGCCACATCGCCGCCCGCTGGCGCGACCACCCGCCGAGCGACGCTGCCCTTCACCACGCCCTCACCGCCATCACCGGCTCGACGTCCCCCTGATCGCCCAGCGGCCGTTGCCCCGGGTGAGGGGAGAAAAACAGGAGACGATCATGGAGATCGCCTCCCGAAACCCGCCGCCGTTGCCAGGACCTCGTGGCGGTGTCAGTGTGCGGCGCAGACGCAGCTGAGTGACTCACTCCGAATAGGGAACCCGGAGCTTGGCCCAGGACGTTGCTCCCGGCCAGCCGTCCGCGTCCGCGCCCTGGTACCCGAGCTTCCGCTGCCACCTGGCGTAGGAGTCGCGGTGGTGTGTCGTCCAGTGATGTCCACTGAGAGGGTGGGCCGAGGGTGGGCCGGCCGGACCGAATTCGGTGCATCCCTCTTCGACCAGGCGCGTTGCCATCAGGCTGATGATCGGGCTGTTCGGCTCACTTTTGAACCACTCGGCCCCCGGGAAGGGAACGTAGCCAGATGTGTTCATACTTGTAAGTTAGCCGTGTCCACCATGGCCTGCATCTGCACGCCCTTGCGGTTCGGTGAGTTCAGGCGACTGGCGGATGCCTGAGGGTCCTTATCGCTGCACCTTGCTCGGCCGCCGGCGTGGACGCTCGTCGAGCCGCATGACGTCGACTTCGGCAACGAAGGCGTCGTGGAGCCGACGGGTGCCGCTCCATCAAGTGCACGCGATGAACGCAGATCTGCCGCCGGGGTCTTTGGCTCCCAGTGAATGAGCCGAACTCAGCCCGCCGTCTCGCCCGCGTTCGGGGCCAGTACTCCTGCCGCGACCAGGGCGAACAGGGCTATGCCCAGGAGGATGCGGTAGACGACGAAGGGCATGAAGGACTTGTTGGAGATGAACTTCATGAACCAGGCGATCACCGCGTAGCCGACCACGAAGGCGATGATCGTGGCGAAGATGGTGGGGCCCCAGGAGACGTGGCCCTCGCCGGCGTCCTTCAGCTCGAAGACGCCGGAGGCCAGTACGGCCGGAATGGCGAGCAGGAAGGAATAGCGGGCCGCGGATTCGCGGGTGTACCCCATCAGCAGGCCGCCGCTGATGGTCGCGCCGGAGCGGGAGACGCCGGGGATCAGTGCCATGGCCTGGCAGACGCCGTACAGCAGACCGTCCTTGACGCTGAGGTCGGTGAGGGTCTTGCGCTGTTTGACGGCCCGGTGCTTGCCCCCGGTCTCGTCGCGGGCGGCCAGGCGGTCGGCGATGCCGAGTACGACACCCATCACGATCAGGGTGGTCGCGATCAGGCGCAGATCACGGAACGGTCCCTCGATGGCGTCCTTGAATGTGATGCCCAGCACGCCGATGGGGATCGAGCCGACGATGACCAGCCAGCCCATCTGGGCGTCGTGGTTGTGGCGCAGCTCACGGTTGAACAGTGACCGGCACCATGTCGAGATGATCCGCCCGATGTCCTTGCGGAAGTAGATGATGACGGCCGCCTCGGTGCCGATCTGCGTGATCGCGGTGAAGGCCGCACCGGGGTCCTGCCAGCCGGCGAACGCCGCGGTCAGGCGGAGATGCGCACTGGAGGAGATGGGCAGAAACTCGGTCAACCCTTGGACGAGTCCGAGGACGAAAGATTCAAACCAAGTCATGGAATTACGCGATCCAAGGGTGATCGAGCGCTTGCCTGCGCGAGTGGGGACAGCGGACGCCGGTGGGGGACATGGGTCGTTGCCGACCGGGGCAGCGTAACGTCCGAAGATGTCCGGGTGACCAAGGGGTCCTGCGGGAACCGTGCTCGCCCGCTGTGGTAGGAGTCACAGTGCGTGAGTTGGGGCCCGCCCTGTCTGATGAGGACCCGCGATCGACCCCTGTCAGTTCCCGGCCTGGTCCGCTCCCGCTCGCGCTTGCACTCTCGTACCCGCTTCGGTTCCCGCTGCCGCCTCCGGCTCGTCTCCGCGCAGCGACTTGCGTTTGCACCAGGCCACCACCAGCGCGGCCAGCCCGCTGAGGACGATGAAGGCCATGGAGAGGACGAAGGCCGGCGACGTGGGTGTCGAGGCCCGGGCGCCCGCGATCACGTAGGCCGTGGTGTTGGGGATGCTCCCGAGCGCGGTCGCGAGCAGATAGGGGAACCATCCGACACGGGAGACGGCGGCGCAGTAGTTCGTGGCGCAGAACGGCAGGCCGGGGAAGAGCCGGAGCATCAGCGTCGAGCGGAACCCGTGCTCGCTCAACTGTCGGTCGGCGGCGGTCAGCCAGCGGGTCCGCAGCAACGGGCGCAGCGCGTCCTGGCCGAGCAGTCGGCCCAGCCCGAAGGTCAGCGCCGCGCCCAGCACCGTGCCGGCGAGCGCGGCCACCGGCCCCATCGCGCTGCCGAAGAGTGCGCCCGCGCCGAAGCTGAGGACCGAGCGCGGGACGAAGGCGCTGGCGCACACCCCGTACGCCAGCACGAAGGCCATCAAGGCCGTCGGGCCGGACAGCTGCGAGGGCCAGCCGCCGATCAGCAGCCGCTGCGGATGCCACATCAGCATTGCCGCCGCGGCGCAGGCCAGCAGGGTGAGCAGCAGGCCCAGCCGGGCCCAGGGGGAGAACAGCACACGCGTGCAGCGCGCGGCGAGGCCGTCGGGCGTTGCGGCGGGGTCGAGCATCCCGGGAGCGTAACCGACCCGGCTGTCGGGGAAGCGGCATCCTGTCCGCATGGTTCCGAAATGGGGCTTCCCGGCCGAGCGCCCCCGGGCGACTGGAGTCATGCTCCTGCCAAGCGGCAAGCGTCCACGACGACGAGCACCGGCGCAGTAAATCGTTCGACGTCGGGGCCGCCGCCCGGCACTCTATGACGCATGTTCCGGTACGCCTTCCTCTCGCTGTCGTCCGCAGTCGCGGATGCGCCGAAGGCTGCCGCCGATTTCCTCGCGGCCCTCGCCGCAGCCACCGACGGCGCACGAAGCTGACCCTCTCCGGATCGTCCGGCGGACCCCGCAGGGGGAGGGTCGGCCCGGCCCAGGGGTCCCCACGGCGCCAACGCGCCGTTCTCACCGCATCGTTGCGAGGAAGAACACCATGCCGAAGACGGCATACGTACGCACCAAGCCGCATCTGAACATCGGCACCATGGGCCACGTCGACCACGGCAAGACCACCCTGACCGCGGCCATCACCAAAGTCCTCAGCGACCGGGGCAGCGGCACCTTCGTGCCGTTCGACCGGATCGACCGGGCCCCGGAGGAGGCCGCCCGCGGTATCACCATCAACATCTCGCACGTCGAGTACGAGACCGACACCCGGCACTACGCCCATGTCGACATGCCCGGCCACGCCGACTTCATCAAGAACATGGTCACCGGCGCGGCCCAGCTCGACGGCGCGATCCTCGTGGTCTCCGCGCTCGACGGCATCATGCCGCAGACCGCCGAGCATGTGCTGCTCGCCAAGCAAGTGGGCGTACGGCATATCGTCGTCGCCCTCAACAAGGCCGACGCCGGCGACCCGGAGCTGACCGACCTGGTCGAGCTGGAGGTGCGCGAGTTGCTGAGTGCCCACGGCTACGACGGGGAGCACGTACCCGTCGTACGGGTCTCGGGGCTGCGCGCCCTGGAAGGCGACCCGCGCTGGACGGAGGCGATCGAGGCGCTGCTCGACGCGGTGGACACCTACGTCCCGATGCCCGGCCGCCACATCGACGCGCCGTTCCTGCTGCCGGTGGAGAACGTGCTGACCATCACCGGGCGCGGCACCGTGGTCACCGGGGCCGTCGAGCGCGGCACGGTGCGGATCGGCGACCGGGTGGCGGTGCTCGGCGCGGAGGCCGAGACGACCGTCACCGGGATCGAGACGTTCGGCAAGCCCATGGAGTCCGCGCAGGCCGGGGACAACGTCGCGCTGCTGCTGCGCGGTCTGCACCGGGACCAGGTGCGGCGCGGGCATGTGGTCGCCGCGCCCGGCAGCGTCACACCGCGGCGCCGTTTCACCGCCGAGGTGTATGTGCTCTCCACCGAGGAGGGCGGCCGTCGTACGCCGGTGTCCAGCGGCTACCGCCCGCAGTTCTACATCCGTACCGCGGACGTGGTCGGCGACCTCGACCTCGGCGAGCGAGGCGTCGCCCGCCCCGGTGAGACGGTGACGGCGTCGGTCGAACTGGGCCGGGACGTGCCGCTGGAGGCCGGCCTCGGCTTCGCCATCCGCGAGGGCGGCCGGACGGTCGGTGCCGGCACGGTGCGCACTGTGGAGGAGTGAGCACCGCATGACATGCGGCCGCGCCCCGACCTGCCAGGTGCGGGGCGCGGTCCCGTGCTGTCGCACGGGCGCGAGGAGTGCGACACTGCTCGCCCGGCACGGTCCGGCGGATGACGGGCCGCGGACGAACGACCGGACGGCCAGCCGGCCGGCGGGCGCGTCGGACGGACGTCGCCCGGCGGTCGCATCGGTCGGAGCGGGCACGGCTCGACGAGGGAAGGACCTCTGATGGCGGGTACGGCGCTGGTCCTGGGCGGTGGAGGACTCACCGGGATCGGCTGGGAGGTCGGCGTGCTCGCCGGTCTCGCGGCCGAGGGCATCGATCTCACCGATGCCGATGTCGTCATCGGAACCTCCGCCGGATCGATCGTCGCCGCCCACCTCACCGCGGAGCAGCGCACCCTGGAGGAGCTGTACGAGCACCAGCTCGCCCTGCCCCGGGGCGGGTCCGCCGCCCGGATGGGCCCGGCCGCGCTGGCCCGGTTCGCGGCCATCGCGGTGCGCTCACGGGACGCGGTCTCGTTCGGCGCCCGGATGGGCAGGCTGGCGCTCGCGGCCCGTACCGCCCCGGAGGCGGAGCAGCGCGCGGCGATCGCCCGGACCCTGGGCGGCCTGGCCGACTGGCCGGCCCGCCGGCTGATGGTCACGGCGGTGGACGCGGCGACGGGGCAGCGGACCGCCTTCGACGACACCAGCGGTGTGTCGCTGCTCGACGCGGTGGGCGCGAGCTGCGCGGTCCCCGGCGTCTATCCGCCGGTGACGATCGACGGCACCCGATGGATCGACGGCGGGGTGCACTCCAGCGCCAACGCGGATCTGGCGGCCGGATACTCCCGTGTGGTGGTCGTCGCGCCGATGGCGGTCAGTGGCGGACCGATCGCCGGACCCCGGGCACAGGGCGAGGGGCTGGCGCGACAGGGTGCCCGGGTGTGTGTGATCACCCCCGACCGCGCGTCCCGGTCGGCGTTCGGGCGCAATGTGCTCGATCCCGCCAAGAGGGCGGCCGCGGCGCGCGCCGGGCACCGGCAGTCGGCCGCCCATGTCGCCGAGATCCACCGGGTCTGGATGGGCACGGACTGATCCCGCCCAACCGTCTTCCCGCGCGCAGCCACCTGTCCACCCGTCCACCCGCCCAAGGGCGCCACCGGCACAATGGGACGGTGGAACAACCCCCCGAGCCGACCCCCGCCCTGGCGGAGCCGACGCCCCCTGCGCCCGAACCGACGGTCGCGGTGACCGAGCCCATGGCCGAGGCACCGGAGCCCATACCGGTCACCCGGCCCGTCGACTGCGGCACCGCCAGGCTGCTGCCCGATGTCGACCGGCCCCGCGCCTGGCTGCTCACCGTGGACGGCGCACCCCAGTCGTACGTCGACCTCGACGCGCCCACACATCTGGAGTTCGAGTACGTGCGGCGCCTGGCCCATGTCCTGGACGAGGTGGCCGCCCCGGGAGAGCCGCTCGACGTGCTGCACCTGGGAGGCGGGGCGCTGACGCTGCCGCGCTATCTGGCCGCCACCCGCCCGCGCTCCCGGCAGGACGTCATCGAGGCCGACCGCGGGCTGCTCGCCCTGGTGGCCGAGCATCTGCCGCTGCCCGACGCCTGCGGTATCGCGGTGCATCCGCAGGATGCCCGTAGCGCGCTGGAGGCGGCGCCGACGGCCGGCGCCGATGTCATCGTGGCCGATGTCTTCGGCGGCTCACGGGTGCCGGCCCAGCTCACCTCGGTCGAGTACGCGCAGGCCGCCGCCCGGGTGCTGCGCCCGGACGGCTGCTACGCGGCGAACCTCGCGGACAGCGCGCCCTTCGGTTTTCTGCGCGGCCAACTCGCCAATTTCGCCACGCTCTTCGAGCATCTCGCGCTGATCGCCGAGCCCTCGGTGCTGCGCGGCCGGCGTTTCGGCAACGCCGTGCTGCTCGCCTCGCGCGCCGAACTCCCGATCGCCGCGCTGGCCCGGCGGGCGGCCGCCGACGCGTTCCCGGCGCGGGTCGAGCACGGTGCGGCGCTACGGCGGCTGATCGCGGACGCGGCACCCGTACGGGACGCCGAGGCGGTGGCTTCTCCGGTGCCGCCCGACGGCGCGTTCAGCGTGGGCTGACGGGCGGGCCGTACGAACCCGAGGACGCATCGGTCGAGGGCCGGCCGCTCACGGGAGCGGGCCGGCCGCCTCACGGCCCGGGCGGGCCGGCCGAAGGGGAGAGCGAGCCGCTGGACGGCGTGTCGTCCGGGTGGTCGCGGAGGCACGGGGCGGTCGGTTCGGCGCTGGTGGCGGGTTCCCGGCGGGTCAGGCGGCGTACGTCGGGGACGCACAGCACCGCCGCGGTCAGCAGGGCGATCAGGGCCGAGCAGCCCCACAGGGCGGTCGTCCGACCGATGAGGTCCTGTACGGGGCCCGCCAGGGCGGTGGCCACCGGGACCATGGCCACGGAGCCCAACCAGTCGTAGGAGGAGACCCGGGAGAACTTCTCTTCGGGAATCTCCTGGTGCAGGGCCATCATCCACATCACCGCGAAGACCTCGATGGCGATGCCGGTGCCGAACATGAGCACGGTGAGTCCGGCGGCCGGCAGAGGTACGGCGAGCGCGGCGGACGGCAGTGCCAGCGGGAAGACGCACAGGGTGCCGGTAAGGAGGATGCGGCGCGGTTTGAGGCGGGTCATCAGCAGCGCGCCGCCCGCGGTGCCGGCGCCGAAGGCGGCCAGCGCCAGCCCCCACGGGCCGGGGCCGCCCAGGTGCTGCTCGGCGACCAGTGGTCCGTAGACCGCCTCGGCCGCCGACACCACCGCGTTGACCACGGAGAACTGCACCACCACCGCCCACAGCCAGGGCCGGGAGGCGACCTCGCGCCAGCCGTCCCGCAGATCGTGCAGCAACCCGCCGCGCGGCGCGCGCTCGGGGACCTCGCTGACGTCGAGGAACGCCCGCAACGTCCCCGCGAGCGCGAAGGCGGCCGAGTCCACGGCCAGCACCCAGCCGGGGCCGACCGCGGCGACCAGCGCGCCGCCCAGCGCCGCGCCGCCGATGTTCGCGCCGTTCATGCCCATCCGGAACACGGCGAAGGCGCGCCCCGCCTGCGCTCCGGAGACGCTGGCGAGCACCATCCCCTCGGAGGCCGGCGCGAAGAACGCCTGCCCCGTGCCGCCGAGTGCCGCCAGCACCGCCATCTGCCAGAGCCGCGGCTCCCCGGTCAGGACGAGCACGGCGAACAGTCCCTGGGAGGCGCAGTTGAGGGCGTTCGCGGCGACCATGACGCGGTGCCGGGGGAGCCGGTCGGCGACCGCGCCGCCGATGAGCAGGAACAGGACCAGCGGGATGGTGCGGGCGGCGGCGACCAGGCCGACGTCGGTGGCGGAGCCGCCGGTGGCGAGGACGGCGAAGGCGGTGGCGATCAGCGCGCCGGAGCTGCCCAGGCCGGCGATCACCGTGGCGCCCGTGAGCAGCAGGTAGTTGCGCCCCGCCCAGCTCGGGCGGGTCGGGCCGGGCCGCTTCCGCCCGTCGCCCGCTGCCCTGTCGTCGCCGATGTGCTGTTGTCCCGACCCCATGGGCGTCAACGATATGCGGCGGGGCGGACGGCCGGTACGGCGCCGTGGCCCGGCCGCCGCGGGCGTCCTCGCTGCCGCGTCCGGCCCGACTCTTCACAGCTAAGCTACCGATAGGTAACATCATCGCATGTCCTCTGAGACCCTGCCGTCGATCGGCGAAATGATGGCGGCATCCGTGCCGATGGTCCGCACCCTGAACCTCGAGTTCACCGAGACCACCGCCGAGCGCGCCGTGGTCCGCATGCCCGACCAGTCCGACTTCCACAACCACGTCGGCGGTCCGCACGCCGGCGCGATGTTCACCCTCGCCGAGTCCGCGAGCGGCGCGATCGTGATGACGGCCTTCGGCGACCAGCTCGGCCGTGCGGTGCCGCTGGCCGTGCGCGCCGAGATCGGCTACAAGAAGCTCGCCATGGGACCGGTCACCGCCACCGCGGAGCTGGGCCGGTCGGTGGCCGAGGTGGTCGCCGAGCTGGACGCCGGTGAGCGCCCGGAGTTCCCCGTGAACATCTCCATCACGCGTGAGGATGGCGCGGTCACCGGCGAGATGAGCATCGTGTGGACCCTGCGCCCCAACAAGTGAGCCGCTGAGTGGGCCCACCCTGGGGCCGTCGGGGCTTGAATCGTTCCGCCGAGAAGCCGGATGTCGCGTACCGCACGTGAATTCGGCTCTCGGTCGGTGCGATCGAGTACGCTTCCCGGGCGCGCTGCGGCGTGTCAGGGGAACGACCGGCACCGGCGTCACGGACGGCCGGGGCGACGGCCCACGGGGGCCCAAGACCAGCGGAGGAATCGGCGTTGCACATCCAGGAGTGGCTCGAGACCGTACCGGCCGTGAGCGTCTACCTCCTGGTGGGGGTGGTCATCGGCCTGGAGAGCCTGGGCATTCCGCTGCCCGGCGAGATCGTCCTGGTCAGTGCGGCGATCCTGGCCGCGACCCAGGACCACATCGATCCGTTCGTCCTGGGCGCCTGCGCGTCCGTCGGCGCGATCGTCGGCGACTCCATCGGCTATCTGATCGGCCGCAAGGGCGGTCAGCCCCTGCTGCAGTGGGCCGGACGGAAGTTCCCCAAGCACTTCGGCCCCGACCATGTGGCCATGGCCGAGTCGAAGTTCGACAAGTGGGGCATGTGGGCCGTGTTCTTCGGCCGCTTCATCGCGCTGCTGCGGATCTTCGCCGGTCCGCTCGCCGGCGTGCTGAAGATGCCGTACTGGAAGTTCCTGATCGCCAACGTCCTCGGCGGCATCGTCTGGGCCGGTGGTACGACCGCGCTGATCTACAGCGTCGGCATCGTCGCCGAGCCGTGGCTCAAGCGCTTCTCGACGTGGGGGCTGGTCGCCGCCGTGCTGTTCGGCATCGGCTCGTTCCTCCTCATGAAGCACCGGGCGAAGAAGGCGGCCGCCGCACGTGAGGCGGCCCAGGCCCCGGTCGCCGCGACGGTCGACTGACGGCGTCCCAAGCCGCCCGTTCGCCGGCTCACGGCATCTGCCAGATGTCCGGCCCGCCGTCCCGCCACTCGAAGACGCCGGTGTCGTCCCAGACCAACCTCGTGGTGCAGAAACCTGCCCGGCGCAGGATCGCGGCCACGTCACCGGGGCGCAGCGCCCGGCCCAGATCCTGTCCGTGGAGCGTCACACGCCGGCCGCCGGTGCACGGCGGATGCACGATCACGGGGGCACGCTTCATGGCCCCAGGATGCGACCGGCCCCTGGCTCCCGCATCCCGAGCGCGGTCGGTACGTCACCCGGTGTGTTCACGGCCCGGGGACGCGCCCTGAGCCCGTCTTCGCGCCGCCCGCCCGCTCCGGGTGCGCCCGTCCGCCCGTGATCAAAAACCCGCCCGCAGCCGGGAGAAGAATCGCTGCCCCCTGGTGGCGCCGTTGCCGCCGCGCTGCCACCAGGGAGCGCCTTCGCCGAGGTCCGGCACCGGGGCGCCGCCGCGTACCGCACGCCGCAGACCGGCCAGCAGGTTGCGGGCCCCCGCGATGAACAGCGGGTCGCCGACGACCTTCTTCGCCGCCAGCGCCTTACGGCAGGCCCGCAGGGCCGCCGCCGGCTCACCGTGGGCCCGCTCGATCATGGCCTCGGCGTACAGGACCGTCGAGTACAGCCAGAAGTCTCCGTCGGAGTGCCGGCCCGCCCAGGCGCTGCGGGCCGCCGCCCGTGCCCCCTCCGCGTCGATCGGCGCGAGGGCGATGGCCAGCAGCGCCCAGCTGTGCGCCGGACCCGGCCCGAACCAGGGATCCTGGGAGCGGTGCCCGGCGGCCTCCTCCAGAGCGGCCACGGCCGCCCCGGTGTCCTCGCGGTACAGCGCCACCACACCGTGCGCATGCGCGATACGGGCCAGTCCGTCGGCGTCCGCATGCATCACCGCCGCCGTCCACGCCTGGTCGAGCAGCCGCTCCGCGGTGCCGAGCGCGTTCTCCTGCGCCGCCAGATGGCCGGCCAGCCACAGTGCCCGGGCCCGTAGCGCGGTGCCCTCCCGGGAGAGCAGCAGCAACCGGTCCAGGTGCGCCCGCCCCTCATGGCGGAAGCCGCAGGCCGCCCAGTGGAACCACAGCGAGACCGCGATCTCCAGCGCGCCGAGCGCATCGTCCGCGTCCTGCGGCGGATGGGTCAGCGCGGCGTCGAGGTTGTGCTGTTCGTCCTCCACCAGACGCACCGCGACCTGCTGGTTCGGGCCCTGCCAGGCGATCTGCGCCTCGGCCGCGAGCGCCGCGCAGGCCTGCCGGAACCGGCGCAGCGCCGCGGCCTCCTCGCCCGCCTCGCGCAGCTGCGTGCGGCCGAAGTCGCGGGCGGCGCGTGCGAGCCGGTAGCGGGGCGGCAGCATGGCCTCGGTGCCGTGCCGGGGGCCGCCGGCGTCCCGTACGCAATCGATGACCGAGGCAGTGCGGAGCCGCTCCAGCGCGCCGTCGACCGCGCCTGCAGGAACGTCACTGCTGGTACAGACGCAGCCGGCCAGCCAGGGATCGAAATCGCCGGGCAGTACCGAGAGCCTCGCCCAGACCCGCCGGTCGACGGGCGAGCAGAGCGCATATCCGGCGGCGTGCGCGGCGTAGAGCGAGGTGTGCCGCACGCTCACCGCCGGCCCCGAGTAGAACAGCGCGCCGTCCGCGCCCACCTCGGCCGCGAGCTGGGGCAGCGACAGCCGGTCCAGCTGGTGCGCCGCCAGCGCGATCGCCAGCGGCGAACCCTCCAGCGCCTGGCAGACCGCGACCAGCAGCTCCGGGGCGGCCGGTCCGGTCCGCGCGGCCAGCAGCTCGACGGCCGGTCCGGCGATCCCCTCGCCCAGTGTCACCGGCAGCGTCGTGAGCCCGAACACCCGCTCCTCGGCGAGCCCCAGCGCGCGCCGCGCGGTCGCCACGATGCGCAGCTCCGGATCGGCCCGCAGCAATCGCCGTACGAGCTGCGCGCACTCGCCGAGCATCGGGTCGCAGTCGTCCAGCAGCACGGTCGCCCGATGCCGCCGGCAGTGCGCGGCCAGCGCCGCGACGACCTCGTCGGCCTCTGCGGGATCGTCCGTGGGGGAGCACCCGCCGCCCGACGAACCGCGCGCCGGCCTGCCGACGCACGGATGCGCGCTGCGCCGGGCGAGTGCCCGTGCGGTGAACCGGCGGGCGGCGTCCGGTAGTCCGGCCGCCCGCAGCAGCCCGTCGGTCAGGCCGCCCTCGGTCAGACCGTCCCAGCAGGCGATGCGGAGGACCGTGCCGCCGTGCCGGGCGGTGTGCTCCTCCAGGACGGCACGGGCCAGGACGCTCTTGCCCACCCCGGCGGCTCCGGTGAGCGTCACCAGCGGAGCGGAGCGCAGCAGGCCGGACACCTGCTCGTGCTCAACGGTCCGCCCCACTACGCCGGACAGCGGCCCTCGATCGGCCCACGCGGTCATCGGTCATCCCCAACCGCGGCACAGCGCCGCGCCCTTCCGATGGGGGAACCAACCATGCCAGAACCGACCTACCGGTAAACAGGCGGAGGCCGCATCGAACGAGGGAAAACCCGGCCGGTGCGCTTGACGCGAGGGCCGTCTTCTCGTCGGCTGGAGAACGGACCCGCAGGTCACAAGGCCGGGGTCGGCGTCGAGGGCGCTCCGGCCGAACTTAGAGTGGTGTCTTTCGACCGGTATGGCGGTGGCACCGTGGCTGCCCGTGGCACCGGCCCAAGGACCCGAGGAGAACGTCCCGATGAAGTGCCTGCGGTGGGGTGCCGCGGTGAGTGCGGTGGCCCTGGGGCTGCTGGCCGGATGCGGCACCGGCATGGACACCGTCGACGCCTCGAGCGTGCCGCGGCTCAGGGCGCAGCCCGCGGACGCGGCCAACGGCAAGCCGCAGGTGGTCCCGCCCCGTGGCCCACGCTCCTCGTTCGCCCCGTTCCGTACGACCGGTGACGACGGCACCCAGGTGGTGCGGACCCGGTGGCACGGGCGCAAGTCCGGTTTCACCGGCGACATATGGGCCTGGGTTCCGCCGCAGTACCACCAGGCGCGGTACGCCAAGAGCGGCTTCCCGGTGCTGATCGCGCTGCCCGGCGCCTACGGCTATCCGTCCAACTACTGGGCCGGGGCGTCGTTCGCGCTGCAGGAGCGGATCGCGCAGTGGTCGCAGCAGGGCAAGACGCTGCCGTTCATCGTGGTGATGCCGGTGCTCAATCCCGGCAAGAGGTACTACGACGGCAGCGACATCCCGGGGCAGCCGAAGATGGGCACCTGGCTGACCGAGGACGTACCGGACTTCGCGCGGGCCAACTTCCGTACGTACGCGGGCCGTGACGGCTGGGCCTTCATGGGGTCCTCGTCCGGTGGCTTCGCCGCGCTGAAGGCCGTGCTCAAGCAGCCGGAGAAATTCAAGGCGGCCATCGTCAACGGCCCGGACACGGCGCCGGATTCGCCGCTGTGGCGGGGCCACCCGGCCGAGATGCGCGCCAACGACCCGCGGCATCTGGCCCGGCGGCTGGCCGAGCGCCAGGGCCCGCCGGTGTACCTGGCGTTCGAGCTGGGCGGCCTGGAGGCCGCGGTGCCCGATGTGAAGGGCTTCGTCAAGGACTACACCGGCGGGCCGGTCCACTCCACGCTCTTCGAGATACCGGACGGTGTGCACAGCGCGCAGACCTATATGCAGCGCATGGCCGAGTCGCTGCACTGGATCAGCGAGCAGATGCAGGGACCCATGCCGTCGGCGTGACGCCGTCGCGGTCGGTTCGGTGCCACAGCCGTCGGCGCGGCGCCTCGTCGGCGGGATCGCCTGTGCCCACGAAGTGCCGCACCGCTGACGGCTGAGGGCAGTTGGCGGAACAGTGGAACGAAGTCCCGTCCGCCGCCTGGCCGTTGCCGGCGCGCGCCGCGGCTCAGTCCTGGCCGCTCCCGGTCGCCTCCCGGTGCTGCGCCGCCAGCTCCAGATACATCGCGGCGTTGACCTTGATCAGCTCGCGTTCCTCGTCGGTCAGCTCCCGCTTGACCTTCGCCGGCACCCCGGCGACCAGGGACCCCGGCGGTACCTGCATGCCCTGGGGGACCAGCGCCTGGGCGGCGATGAGCGAGCCCGCGCCGATGTGGGCGCCGTTGAGCACCGTGGCGCCCATGCCGATCAGCACGTCGTCCTCGACGGTGCAGCCGTGCAGCACCGCGTTGTGTCCGACGGAGACCCGTTCGCCGACGGTCACCGGGAAGCCGGGGTCGACATGAACGGTGCAGTTGTCCTGGATGTTGCTGTCGGCGCCGAGCACGATCGGGCCGCAGTCGGCCCGCAGCACCGCGTGGTACCAGACGCTGGCGCCCGCGGCCAGCGTGACCTCGCCGAGCACCACGGACGTGGGGGCGCAGAACGCCGCCTGATCGATGCTCGGCTCCTTGCCGCCCACCTGAGAAATCAACGCCCGCTCCGCCATCACTGGATCTCCTTTGCCGCTTGTGGGCCGCGCCACCAGCACCGTAGACGACGGCCGCACCGCCGGGCGGGTGCGGCGGCCGGTGGGGCGAAGATCACAGCCCGGCGTGCGGCCGGTCTCCCGGCGGGCCGATTACGGTGTGCGGGTGCCGATAAACCAGAACGTGTTCTCATCCGTCGCGGCCTGGCGGCGCCGGGCCGTGTCGCGTGCGGTCCATCGCGGTGCGCGCTGGGTGAGAGAGGCCGCGGCCGTCTCGGCCGAGCGTCCCGGCCCGTACCGCTTCCGCCGGATCGGCCCCGGCACCCGGCTCGCCTTTCCGCAGGGCACGGTCTTCGGCGATCCATGGATCGAGATCGGCGACTACTGCATCATCGCCCGGGACGTGACGCTGACGGCGGGCATGATGCCGGACCTCGATCTCGGCCCGGAGCCGATCCTCACGCTGGGGAACGGGGTGGTGCTGGGCCGCGGCAGCCATGTGATCGCGGATGTCCGGCTGACGATCGGCGATGACTGCTTCTTCGGCCCCGGTGTCTACGTCACCACCACCAATCACAGCTATGACGACCCCGAAGTCCCGATCGGCAAGCAGTGGCCGCGCAGCGAGCCGGTCGCCATCGGCCCCGGCGGCTGGATCGGCACCGGGGCGGTGATCCTGCCCGGCGCGCGGCTGGGCCGGAACGTGGTGGTCGCGGCCGGGGCCGTGGTCCGCGGCGAGGTTCCCGACCATGCGGTGGTCGCCGGCGCGCCCGCCAGGATCGTGCGCCGCTGGGACCCGCAGCAGGGCTGGCAGCCACCGCTGCGTACGCCCACGCCGGTGCCGATCCCCGAGGGGGTCACTCCGCAGGACCTGCTCGCGCTCGAAGCGTGGCAGGACGCGGCGGCGGGGGAGGGGTAGGGCGTGTCCGCAGCGGCCTCCTGAGCGGCTGTCATCCGGGGGTAGGCTCCGCCCGCACGGCCCCCGGCCCGCTCGGGCCGGTCGTCAGCCGCCGGAGGCCAGCAGCAGCGAGCCGACCACCGCGAGGGAGGCGCCCGCGGCCTGGATCGCCCGCATCCGCTCCTTGAGGACGCCGAGCGCGGCGAGCGAGGTGACGACGGGGTAGAGCGAGGCGAGGACCGCGGCCATGGTCACCGGACCGTGCTGGGCGGCGATCGCGTAGGTGCCGTTGGCGGCGACATCGGCGATACCGACGAAGGCGAGCATCGGCAGCGAGCCGCGCAGGGCCGGGAACCCGCCCTCGGGCAGCGCCGGGGTGCCCCGCCGCACCGATGCGTACAGCGCGGCGCCGCCGACGGCGATGTTGCACACCCGCTGGACGAACAGCGCCAGGAACAGCCCGGTGACGGTGGTGGAAGCCTCCGCGATCAGCGCCATCACCGCACCGAATCCGAGCGCCGAGACCAGCGTCAGCACGATCGTCTGGCGGGCCACGGACGCGCCGCTTATCCGGGGACCGCCCGCCAGCAGTACGCCGACCACGGCCACCACCATGCCGGCGGCCTGCAGCAGGCCCGGCCGCTCGCCCGCCACGATGCCGACGCCGAGCGGTACCAGGACGGTGCCGAGCGCGGCGAGCGGGGAGACCACGCCCATCGGGCCGAGCGCCAGGGCGCGGTAGAAGCAGAGCATGGCCGCCGGCCCGACGACGCCCGCGCCGACCGCGAACCACAGCTGCGGTCCGGCCTCCCGCCAGCCTCCGGTGGCCACCACGATGGCGCCCAGCACCAGGGCGGCCAGGGTCTGCGAGACGACTACTACGGTCAGTGCCTGGAATCGTCGGGTGAGCAGTCCGCCGCCGAAGTCGGCGAGCCCCCACAGGAGGCTGGTGGCCAGGGCGAAGACCGCAGTCATGGTGAAACCTCGCAGTACAGTGAACCGAACGATTGAGTACACCACACCGTAGTGCAGCAGATTGAACTGCGGTATCGAATATATTGGCCTACGACGTGGACGGACCGTGACGGATCTCGACCAGCTCACGCAGTCGCTCGCTCGCAACCTCAAGCACTGGCGCGCCGAGCGCGGCCTGACCCTCGATGCGCTGGCCGCCCGTGCCGGGGTCAGCCGCGGCATGATCATCCAGATCGAGCAGGCCCGTACGAACCCGAGCGTGGGGACCACCGTCAAGATCGCCGACGCGCTCGGCGTCAGCATCACCACGCTTCTCGACTACGAGCAGGGGCCGCAGGTCCGCATCGTGCCCTCGGCGGAGGCGGTCCGCCTGTGGTCCACCGAGGCCGGCAGCTACACCATGCTCCTGGTGGGCGCCGAGGCGCCGGGGCCGTACGAACTGTGGGACTGGCGGCTGATGCCCGGCGACAGCAGCGCCTCCGACCCCCATCCGCCCGGCACCGTGGAGCTGATCCACGTCCGGGCCGGGACGCTGACGCTGGTCGTGGACGAAGTGGAGCACGAGGTGCCGGCGGGCGCCTCGGCGTCGTTCGAGGCCAAGGTCGCGCACGGCTACCGCAACGACGGCGGTGAGCCGGTCGAGATGACCATGTCGGTGATCATTCCGCTCGCCCGCTGAGACGGCCCGCCGACGACCGGGCGCGGCTGTTAACTTGGCGAACATGCCTGTGCCGATGGATGCCTTCGACGATGTCCGGCCCGCCGCCGAGTGCCTGGACCTGCTGACCGGGCCCGTGGCCGCCGTGATCCGCACCTGGAGCGGATCCGTACCGGTCCAGGAGCTGCGCTATGTCGACACCGACCCGGCCATCGCGGACACCGCCACCCTCGTCGCGCACCACGGCCCCTGGCTGCTGGAGCAGTCGGCGAACTGCGTGGTGGTGGCCGGCAAGCGCGGCGGCGAGAGCACCCTGGCCGCCTGTGTCGTCCTCTCGCACACCCGCGTCGACGTCAACGGAGTGGTGCGCCGTCAACTCGGCGCCCGCAAGGCGTCGTTCGCGCCGATGACGCAGGCCGTCGGCGACAGTGGGATGGAGTACGGCGGCATCACCCCGATCGGGCTGCCGGCCGACTGGCCGCTGCTCGTGGACGCCGCCGTCGCCGATGTCCCGTACGCGCTGATCGGCAGCGGCAGCCGCCGCGGCAAGCTCATCGTCCCCGGCAAGGCGCTGGCCGAACTCCCCGGCGCCGTCGTTTTGGAGGGGCTCGGAGTCGCATAAGCCATTTCCTGGGGATCGCCTCCACGGGCTCGCTACGCGCACACTGCGCGCCGGTCAACGACACATGTCGAACGACGAGCCGGCAATCCGGGTGGCGACGGCGCTCAGGCGAGTGCCAGGATCACGCGGTCACAACTGGGACGCGCTCGTGGACTGCCTTCACGACCGGCACGGACACGAAGGCCACACGGATGACGTGGTGGTCCTGATCGAGCATGCCGACGGCCTGAGGGATGCCGACTTCCTAGGACTCTTCGTCTCGGTGCTCTGCCAGGCAGCCTGGAAGGCCAACCTTCAACTCGACGCCGACGGGGTGCCGAACCACAGGCCACCGTTCGCTGAGGCCCGTCGCGTGCCCGGCCCGCTAGCGGGTGGATGTGCGGCAGCGCAGATCCAGTGAGAGTGGTGTGGAGTGTTCGGCGAAGCCCAGGCTGCGGTAGAGGGGCTCGGCGCCGTCGGTGGCGTGCAGATCGACGCGGCTGACGCCCTGGCCGGCGAACCAGTCGAGCAGCGCCTCGGTCGTGGCGCGGGCGTAGCCGCGGCCCCTGTAGCGGGGGTCGGTGCACACGTTGAAGACGAAGCCGAAGCGGCCCGAGGGGTGGCCCGGAGCCGGCAGCCGCTCCTCGACCGTCCCGACCGCGCAGGCGGCCAGATGCGGCGCGCCGGGCTCGTCACCCGCCACCACGAACGCGCCCAGCCGCGGATCCGGCCCGGCCAACATCCGGCCCGCCGCCGTTTCCGCGTCCCGTTCCCAACTCCCGGGCTCGTCCCGCCCGTTCATCGCGTGGAACATCAGCCGGCGCAGCCGGACGAGCTCGGCGGCATCCTGGGGAACGGCGGTCCGTATCGTGATCATGCCCGGACGCTAACGCAGCCGCCGCTCAGCCCAAACGGGGTATCTCGATCGCCGGACAGCGATCCATCACCATGTCGAGACCGGCGTCGCGCACCCGGTCCCAGGCCCCCTCGTCGACCACCCCGAGTTGGAACCACACGGCCTTCGCCCCCACCGCGACGGCCTCGTCGGCGATACCGCCCGCCAGCTCGCTGTTGACGAAGACATCGACCACGTCGACCGGGAAGGGGATCGCGTCGAGCGAGGGGTAGCCCGGCTCGCCGTGCACCGTCTCGGCCTTCGGGTGCACCGGCACGATCCGTTTGCCGAAGCGCTGGAGCACGTCCGCGACGCCATGGGCCGCACGCCGCTCGTTGGCGGACAGGCCCACCACCGCCCAGGTGTCACCGAGCTCGTTGAGGATCCTGCGGATCGTTCGGGGATCGCCGTACACGCGCTGCCTCCTGCGAAGGGAAGGGTCCTGTGCGCATCAACGGCCGGTGTCGCCGGAAGATTCCCGTACGGCAGACGCCCCGCCCGAAGGGGAAGGCGGGCGGGGCGGGCTCGATGGGCCGGCGGGTCAGTTCGCCCCGTGGGCCACTCCGCTGCCGGCCAGACCGGCCCCGACGACGGTGCTGCCGTTGGCGGCGCGGGCCGGCTTGCCGATCGCGCGGCCGCCGCCCACCGGCTCGGCTCCGCCGGCCCCGGTACCCGGGCGCAGCGCCCCGGCTCCGGCCGCGTCCTGGGCCTCGTCCGGCGTCTCCTCCACTCCGGCCAGCGTCGCGCGCAGCTCCTCGGTGTCCACCAGCATGCTCACCGGCCCGGTGGGGTTGAGGTACAGCGCATGTCCCGGCGGCAGCTGCTCGACCAGCTCGCTCACCGGGCGCCGGTCGTACAGCAGCCGGCCCACGGACTCGAGGTAGTTCTCCGAGGTGTAGACGGGGATGACCGGGGTTCCCTCGGGTGAGGCGGCGGCCAGCGGGGTGCCGGTCGCGGTGACCAGGACCGCGACCTCCGCGTGCGCCAGCGCCTCGGAGACCTCGTGGCCCGGACCGTAGCCGGTCGCGGCCAGCTGCAGCGCGTGGTCGACCGGGTCGGTCGGCTCGGGCCAGTCCAGCATCTGCGGTGACGGACGGTATTCCGGATTGTCGCGCCACTCCTCGATCTCGCCCGTCGGGCCCGACCGCCACTGCCCGATCAGCGCCCACAGGGGCGGCTGCCCCTCGCCCTGCCAGGTCAGATCCACCATGGCCAGCCAGTGGTCGGGCGCGTTGCGTGCCGCCTCGACGACCTCGGGCGGGGGCTCGGGCATCTCCTCGCCCGTCACGGGAACGCCCGCCGTCGTCTCCGACTGTGTGCTCTCTTCCATGCAGCCCTCCGCCAACCCGCCGGTACCTGATCTACGAGCGGGGCCCCGGAAACACGAGGCTCTCGCACTGGCCTCACAGTGCCCACGGGCGGCGCCGACGTCGCCCCGACGCACCGTGCGGACGGTGCGGGTACGCCGCCTGGCCGTGCGGACCGCGCCCGTACGGCGGGCACCCGCGCCCGTTCGGCGGACAGCCCAGCGCGGCGCGGGCCGCCGACGGCCGGCGGTCGGCCTGTCGGTGCGGCCGCATAGGCTGGTCGGATGCAGGAGCAGTACCGCACGCTCGCGCGCGAGGGCGTCCACGAGATCGAGATCAACAAGTCCCGCTTCCTCTGCGCGCTCGCGCCCGTCGCGACCGAGGCCGAGGCGCAGGACTTCGTCGCCCGCGTCCGCAAGGAGCATCCGACCGCCCGCCACCACTGCTTCGCCTACGTCCTCGGCGCCGACGGCGGCGTCCAGAAGGCCAGCGACGACGGCGAGCCGGGCGGCACCGCGGGCGTGCCGATGCTGCAGATGCTGGTGCGCCGCGAGATGCGCTACGTCGTCGCCGTCGTCACCCGCTACTTCGGTGGAGTCAAGCTCGGTGCCGGCGGCCTGATCCGTGCCTACGGCGGCGTCGTCGGCGAGGCGCTGGATGTGCTGGGCACGGTCACCCGGCAGCGCTTCCGGTTGGTGACCGTCACCGTCGACCACCAACGGGCGGGCCGGGTCGAGAACGACCTGCGGACGACGGGACGGGCGGTGCGCGAGGTGACGTACGGAGCGGAGGTGCGCATCGAGGTCGGGCTTCCGGAGGCCGATCTGGACGCCTTCCGCGCCTGGCTCGCGGACACGACGGCCGGTACGGCGCGGCTGGAGCTCGGCGGGGAGGCGTACGGGGAGCTGTGACCGGCGGGGGCCCGGCCCGCCCGAGCCGGATCGCCCGAGCCGGATCGCCGTGGGACGGTCCGCCCGTCTGCCGGCCGCACTCCAGGCAGGCGCGTCGGCCGCCCCCCCCCGGAAAGTACCGCCCGGACCGGTGCGCCGGCGCGGCGATCGTGCCAGCCTGAGGCGCGGCGGCAAAGGGCCGCCGGCCCGGTGCGCGGGCCGGCACGAGAAGGGGCGGGCCGTGCCTGAACTCCTCGACGAGCGGGTGGGATTCGTCCGTCGGATCGGCCTGTTCCAGGCCACCGCCATCAACATGAGCCAGATGTGCGGGATCGGCCCCTTCGTGACCATCCCGCTGATGGTCGCCGCCTTCGGGGGGCCGCAGGCCGTCATCGGATTCCTCGCGGGCGCGGTCCTGGCGCTCGCGGACGGGCTGATCTGGGCCGAGCTGGGCGCCTCGCTGCCCGGCGCGGGCGGCAGCTATGTCTACCTGCGGCAGGCCTTCCAGTACCGCACCGGCAAGCTGATGCCGTTTCTGTTCGTCTGGACGGCCATGCTGTTCATCCCGCTCGGGATGTCCACGGGCGTGATCGGATTCGTGCAGTACCTGGGCTATCTGTGGCCGGGGATGAGTCAGGGGCAGGGCGACCTGGTCGGACTCGTCGTCACGGCGGGCGTCATCACGCTGCTGTGGCGGCGGGTGGAGAACGTCGCCCGGCTCACCGTCGTGCTGTGGACGGTGATGATCGCCTCCGTGACCCTGGTCGTCGTCGCGGCCTTCACCCACTTCAGCGCCGAGCGCGCCTTCAGCTATCCCGCGCGCGCCTTCGAGCTGACGTCAGGTCACTTCTGGGTCGGCTTCGCGGCCGGCCTGACCATCGGCATCTACGACTACCTCGGCTACAACACCATCGCGTACATGGGCGCCGAGATCAGACAGCCCGGCCGCACCATCCCGCGCGCCGTCATCACCTCGATCCTCGGCATCATGACGATCTACCTGCTGCTGCAGATCGGCACCCTGGGCGTCGTCGACTGGCGGGACATGCTCGATCCGCACTCCACGGCGTCGTCGTCCGTCGCCTCGGCGGTGCTGGAGAAGGCGTGGGGCAGGGGAGCGGCCGACACGGTCACCGTGCTCATCCTGATCACCGCCGTCGCCTCCGTCGTCACCGGACTCCTCGGCGGCTCCCGGGTGCCCTGCGACGCCGCCCGCGACCGGGTCTTCTTCCGTCCGTACGGCAGACTCCACCCGCGCCACCGCTTCCCCGTACTGGGGCTGCTCACCATGGGAGCCCTGATGGCGGCGGGGTTCCTCATCGGGCGGCACACCGACCTGGCCACCGTCATCCAGCTGCTGACGACCGTCATGGTGATCGTGCAGGCGCTGGCCCAGGTCGCCGCGGTCACGGTGCTGCGCCGCCGCCAGCCGGGGCTGCGCCGCCCCTACCGGATGTGGCTCTACCCGCTGCCGAGCATCGTGGCGCTGGTCGGCTGGCTGGTGATCTACGGCTACGCGGACGAGAACTCGCCCGGCAGGCACCCCATCGAATGGTCCCTGGCCTGGGTCGCGGTGGGCGTCGTCGCCTTTCTGCTGTGGGCCCGCCACGAGAAGGAGTGGCCGTTCGGGCCGAAGCGGATCAGCGAGGAGTACCTGCACGGCGCGCATCCGGGGACCGAGCGGGCGCACGGGGAGGCGGCCAGGGGAGCCGCCGAGGGCACCGAGGGCACGGTCGGGTCGCCCGGCTGAACGGCCGCGGCACCGGCCCGGCCCCGGCCCCGGCCGAGCGCCCGGCCGGATGCGTCCGCGGACTTCGGCAGACAACAGCGGACAACGGCACATCGTGGCCGAGCCGTTCGGCCGTCGGCTCCCGGGTCCGAACGGCGGGAAACTCCCTCGCCCATGAAGAGCGCCCTCGGCCCGTGCGGACTTCCGTGCGCCGCCGTCGACGACCTGGTGGACGGCCAGGTGCGACCGACTGCGCGCTAACAGGCACATACTGCGCTTGATTGGTCAAATAATGGCAGAAGCGAGTGAATCTGAGCGATACGGTATGTGAGACGGCTGACAGGGACGGAAGCGGACATGGCAGCGGACAGGGCCGGCGGCCCGACGGACGGCCTTACCGGACGGCAGGCGGCGTTCGACGTTGCGGACGCCGTCGTGCTGCTGCTCGACGCTCACGGCAGGATCGAGAGCTGG
The DNA here is from genome assembly GCF_045690365.1 of Streptomyces sirii. Taxonomy (NCBI): domain Bacteria; kingdom Bacillati; phylum Actinomycetota; class Actinomycetes; order Kitasatosporales; family Streptomycetaceae; genus Streptomyces; species Streptomyces sirii. The sequence goes on from NZ_CP147982.1 coordinate 8,239,336, forward strand.
CCCGTGGCGGCCGAACGACTGCTCGGACACTTCGCCGTCGACGCCGTCGGCCACCCCGTCGGCGAGCTGCTCGCCCCCGACGACGCGGCGCGGCTACCCGGCCTCGCCGCGGAGTGCCAGGCACGGGGCGGCTGGTCCGGGCTGGTGTCGGCGCGGCGCACCGGCGGCCACCGCATCGCCGTCCAGGTGCAGGTGGCGCCGGTGACCGACGGCTCCGGGCGCGGGCACTGGCTGGTCCTGGCGGCCGACGTGCCACCGGTGCCGGGCTGGGAGATGAGCCGGCCGGTGCTGGAGCGGATCGTGGCGGAGTCGCCGGTGGGCATGGCCATCGTGGACACCGATCTGCGCTACGTCTGGTCCAATACGGCGCTGGAGCAGTTCGGCGGCGCGCCCGCGCTCAAGCGCATCGGGCGGCGGCTGGGCGAGATCCAGCCCGGCCTGGACGCGGAGGCGCTGGAGGCGCAGATGCGGCGCGTACTGCGCAGCGGCATCCCCGTGACCGGCTATGAGCACAGCGGCCGCGTGGTGTCCGACCCCTACCACGAGCGCGCCCAGGCCATGTCCTTCGTCCGCCTGGACGACCCGGAAGGCCGGCCGCTGGGCGTGTGCTACACGGTCATCGACGTCACCGAGCGCTACCGCTCACGGCGGCAGATGGCCCTGCTGGACCGGGCCGGCGAGTACATCGGGCGCACGCTGGACGTCCTGCAGACCGCGCAGGACCTGGCGGACGTGGCGGTGCCGGAGCTGGCCGACCTCGTCGCCGTGGATCTGCTGGACTCCGTGGTCAGAGGGGAGGAACCGCTGCCCGGACCGCTCAGCGACGCGGACATGGTGCCGCTGCGCCGGGGCGGGCTGCGGTCGCTGCGCGACGGTGCACCCGGCGCCGCCCCCGAGACCGGCGGCCTGGTCAGCTACCACGCCTGGTCGCCGCCCGTCCGCTGTCTGGCCGGCGGCGGATCGTGGCGGTCGGAGCGGCTGGACCCGCTGGCTCCGCAGTGGGCGGCCGACCCCCCGGGCGGACGCCACCCGCACCGCATGGAACTGGGGCTGCACACCTCGATGGTGATCCCGATCCGCGCCCGCGGCATCACCATGGGCGTCGCCACCTTCTTCCGCAGCCAGGGCGACGAGTCCTTCACCGAGGACGATCTGCGGCTGGCCGAGGAGTTCGTCGCGCGGGCCGCGGTGTGCATGGACAACGCCCGCCGCTACACCCGGGAGCGCGAGGCGGCGCTCGCCCTCCAGCGCAGCCTGCTGCCGCAGAGCTCCCCCGAGCAGGACGCGGTACGCGTGGCCTCCGCCTACCGCCCGGCGAACGAGCTGGGCGACGTGGGCGGCGACTGGTTCGACGTCATCGCGCTCTCCGGGGCCCGGGTGGCACTGGTGGTCGGCGATGTGACGGGCCATGGCATCGACGCCGTCGCGACCATGGGCCGGCTGCGCACCGCCGTACAGACCCTCGCCGCCCTCGACCTTCGCCCCGAGGAGCTGCTGGCCCACCTCGACGACGTCGTCGGCCGGGTCGTGCGGGAGGAGAGGGACGACAGCCGGCCGGGGCCCGGGACCCGCGGCAGCAGTTGCCTGTACGCCGTCTACGACCCGGTCCGCCGCACCTGCACCATGGCCAGCGCAGGGCACCCCGCACCCGCCGTGGTCGCCCCCGACCGCACCGTCGGCTTCGTCGAACTGCCCGTGGGCCCGCGGCTGGGCGTCGGCGGTCTGCCCTTCGAATCGTTCGAACTGGCGGTGCCCGAGGGCAGCGTGCTCGCGCTGTACACCGACGGCCTGCTGTCCGGTTCCGCTTCCGGCCTCGGCGGGCACAGCGGCAAGGAGCGCCTGCAAAGCGCTCTCGCCGCACCGGGCCTGACGCTCGACGGGCTCTGCGCCCATGTCATCGACGGGCTGGTCTCCACACAGCCCCAGGACGACGTGGCGCTGCTGCTGGCCGAGACCCGTGCACTGGACGCGGACCGCTGCGCCTTCTGGGACCTGCCCGCCGACCCCGCGATCGTCGCCGAGGCCCGCGCCGACGCCGCCGGGCAGCTGGAGCTGTGGGGCCTTGAGGAGCTGGCCTTCACCACGGAACTGGTGGTCAGCGAGCTGGTCACCAACGCGATCCGCTACGCGACCGGCCCGATCCAGCTGCGGCTGATCCTGGGCCAGTCGCTGATCTGCGAGGTGTCCGACGGCAGCAGCACCTCGCCGTACCTGCGCCACCCCCGTACGACCGACGAGGGCGGCCGCGGACTCTTCCTGATCTCCCAGTTCACCGAGCGCTGGGGCACCCGCTACACCACCGGGGGCAAGGTCCTTTGGACGGAGCAGGCCCTCACCGCGGCCGCGTCCTGAGCCGCGGGCGCGCACGAGGCCGGTGCCGGGCGGAGGGCCGGCGGCTACCCACGGCGGGCCGCGCCGACACGCGGACTCGGTGCCGACCTGGATCTGCCCCTCAGTACCCGTGATCACCGGTCCCGTGCTGGGTTGGTGCCTTCTGGGCGACACGGCACGAGGCCGCGTTGTCCACCTGGTGCAGGAGTTCCCGGCGCGTCAATCCATCACCAGCGAAGGTAGTGAAGGCCCAGTCGGTCAATTTCTGTAGCGCGCGGGGAGCCACTCCTCGGCCGCGCGCATGCGCCGCGGTCCAGTAGCCGACCTCGGCGGACGAGGTGTCAGGGGCATCGATCTTGAGGACCACGTGGCCCAGTACTGGGACCGGATCGTCTTGACCTCAAGTCCGGTGCGTCGGCGGCTGCGGCGAGGCCTCGATACGGGCTCTGCCGGGCGCGCGGCATGAATGTGGGTGGTCCGCCGCGAGCCCGGACGAGGCCGATCCGGATCGCCGGCACTCGGGGACAGTGTGTCGCCGCATGGGTAGAGCGCGAGATGACGCGTGTGCGGCACTTGGAGGGCACGTGGTCTGGTGGAAGTATCGTCGTCGCCACCGCGCGCCGTTGCGCACGAACGGGTGACTCTGGTGACGTGGGTGGTTGTTCGCGGTTGCTCTCGTTGTTCGAGGATCCTTCGGTGTGGAGGCAGCGACCAGGGAACTTCGAGGCGACCGATCAGCGCGGCCCGGAAGAACTTGCGCCACTGACATCCGGCATTACCTCGCATCGATGCACGAGCGCCCCACCGTCCCGCTGTTCCGATACCGCGTACGCGGTGTCGTCCCGCTCGGAGGAGACAACCGTGGCATCTCACTTCCCGCACCACCGGCTCCAGGATGTTGACGCTCACCAGCGCGCCGGGATCGGTCCTGTCGCGCCGTCGGCGGACCTCATCCCAGCAGCGCGGACCGTCCACCCCGCCGTTTCCGCTCACGAACTCGACCTGCAGGTGGGCTGGTACAGGTGGTCATGGCACCTGGACCGAGAGATCCGCCGACGGATCGCGTCCGGCATCGATTCCGCGGAGGCGCGAGAGCCCATACCCTGGCTCAGCGCGTTCACAGCCACCTCGGCGCGGGCCTCCTGCGGCTCGGTGGACACGAGCGATCCACTGCGTCGTGGCATCGCCGAGCTGTGGCCACGCACCGTCGCGTTCCGATCGACCGCCTGGGCGGATCAGTTCGCCGAGGCCCTGGCGAACCAGTACCGGGCCCTGGTCCTGCAATGCCGCGATGCCGCGGCGGGGGAGTTCCCCGACCCGATCGAGTACCTGCGGCGACAGCGAGCGGCCGGCGGCGGCGAAGTAGCCGCCCGCCTGGTCGAGCACGCCCTGGGGATCGACGTTTCGGCGGACCCGGCCTTCGACGAGCCGGTCGAATCGCTGACCGAGGCGTTCGCCGACGTGCTGGGACTGCGCCAGGCATTGAGCCGCGGCGCCCCGCTCCCACTCCGTCCCTCCCCCCGCCACGCCGAGCTCCTCACTCGCGTACTCGACTCCCGCCTTCAGTACTTCGCCCACATCGCCGAGACGCCACCGCGCGCCCCACACGGCACCGAGGGACCACGGCGAGGCTGTGAAGGCTTCCACCGCTACGCCGAGGGCTTGCGGGTGTTTCTGGACGCCGACACCCGATGGCGTGGCCGGCACGAACCGCCCGCACCCGCCCCGCGCGCCCAGGGCCTGTCCGTCCGTCCCCTGGGGCCCACGGCCTTCGGCACGTTCACCGTGCCCGAGTTCCTCATGCCGTACCCCGAGCGGGAAAACCCCCACCTGGATGCGACGGCCGAGCACACCAGGGCATGGGCGCGACGGATGGGCCTGTTCACCGATGGGCTCGCCCCGGGGGCACCGCCGGCCTGGAGCGAGTCCCGATATGACGCGATCAACTTCCCTCTGTTCACTGCCATGACCCATCCCCAGGCATCGAGGGACGAACTCGACCTCATCACGGACTGGTACGTGTGGGGTTTCCACTTCGACGACCTCATAGCCAAGACCTTCAAGCACGGCCACGACCTCGACGGCGCGTACCGCCTGATCGACCGCGTCACCTCCCTGTTCGCCTCCCCGACCAGGGACTTCCACCCCTATAACTGCGTGGAACGAGGACTGGCGGACCTCTTCCCCCGCAGTGCCCGAGCCCTTGCCCAGCCCCTACGCGACCGGTTCTACCAAGCCACGCTCGACATGGTGAACAGCTGGACGTGGGAACTGGCGAACGCCGAACACCAACGGATCCCCGACCCGATCGAGTACATCGACACACGTCGTAGGACGGGAGGCGGGGCATTCTTCGTCACCCTGGCCCGCTACGCCGGAGGCGACGCCGTGCCCGCCTCGCTCCTGGACACGGAGCACCTGCGAGGCATCGCCGACGCGGTCATCGACAGCGCGTTGCTGCGCAACGACATCTTCTCCTACCACCAGGAGATCGCCTACGAAGGCGAACTCACCAACAGCCTGGTCATCGCCCAACACACCTTCGGATACGACCTCCAGACCGCCGTGGAGCACATCAACGAACTCGTCTCGCAACGACTGCGCACCTTCGCTTCCCTCGCCGAGCGACTTCCCGTCACCCTCGACGCCCTCGACGCCACCGAGGCCACCCGCGAGGGCGTCAGCGCCTACGTCGACGCCCTCAAGGCATTCATGGCGGGCGACCTGGGGTGGTCGCTGCGCACCGCCCGCCACGCCGACGCCGGAACGCCGGTGGCACAACGCGGGCACAACCACCCTCGACTGGTAGGAGCGTCATGACCAAGGCCCACGCTCCCGACCGGGAACGCGCCCACATGGGTGCGGGCGACGCGTTCGACGACGGCGACGTGCACGCCTACTACACCGGGAAGACGGCCGACATCGTGCGCAAGTACGGCCCCGGGCCCCGGATCCACTTCCATCTGGGACTCTTCGACCTGCACCAGCAACCGCACGTTCCCGTCATCCGTAACCTCGCCTGACATGTCGGCGTATCGGACATGGTCACCACGCTCCACACCGACATCCACGTCCTCGACACCCCACCGCTCCACGATGCGGCAGTGGCCCTGGAGAGCAGCGGCTACATGGACCGCGACCGACTCTTCCGGGCCGTCGCGGCCTCCCTGCGCCCCGAAGGCTGGTTCGGGATCGAGGAACACTTCCTGGTCGACGCCTCGTGGGGTCCCTTCATCGACGACTACTACAAGACGCACCTGGGCACGGTCTCCGAATACACCCGCGCCGCGGAGGCCGCCGGCTTCGTCCTGGAACACGACGAGGACCTCACCGACCGTGTGGCGGAGTTCTGGGTACAGAGCATGGCCTGGTCGACGATGGAACTCGACGACCCCGGACCGCACACACCACGCGAACGCCTCACCAGCTCGGCCCTCGCCCACGGCAAGTTCTTCCGCGCATGGCGAGCCCACGCGGTGGAGACCCGACTGCTGTTGTTCCGCCTCCGCACCGTCAGAACGCGTGGATAGGCCTTCCCGATTGCGGCCTGTGTGGTTCTCAGTGGGCCTGGATCGCCCGGAGCATGTTCAGGCGTGCGGCCCTGTGGGCCGGCCAGATGGCTGCCAGGATGCCGATCAGCAGCGCCAGTGCGAGGAAGAGCCCGAGCTTGGGCCAGGGCAGGGCCGTTTGGTACAGCGGCATCGCGGACGTCGTCATGCCGCCTGCCGCCCAGGCGAGGAAGATGCCCGTGCCGATGCCGAGCAGCGCGCCGAAGAGGGAGATGACGACTGATTCGAGCCGGACCATCTGCTTGATGCCGACGCGGTCGAGGCCGACGGCCCGCAGCATCCCGATCTCCCGGGTGCGTTCGAAGACGGACATGGCGAGGGTGTTGACGACGCCGAGGGCGGCGATGACGACGGCCATGGCGAGCAGTCCGTACATCATGTTGAGGACGGTGGTGAGGGATCCGCTGTCCGCTGTGATGAGCTGTTCCTGGTTCTGGACCTTCAGCAGGGGGCTGTTGCCGAGGGCCTTGCGGATCTGCGGCTCCAGTCCCGCGGCCTTGCCGGGTTCGGCCTTGACCAGGACGTCGTCGAGCGTGTGGGTGTCGGTGGAGGGGAGGACGTCGGCCACGGTGCCCAACACGTCGTATACGGCGCGGGTCTTGGCGTAGATGCCGACCACCGCCAGCTTCTTCCTGGTCCTGTCGCCCTGGCCGGTGCTCATGTCGGCGTCGATCATGTCGCCGACCTGCAGCCCGGCCTGCTGCGCGAACGTGTCGGAGACGGCGACCTTGCCGGGGCCGACGGCGTGTAGTGACCCGGCCTGGAATGTCAGCTCCGCCGTCTTGCCGAACGCCTTCGGGTCGGTGCCCGTGATCGTGGCGAAGGCGCCCCGGGATTCGAGGCTCGACGAGGCGACGGGGGCGGCCGCGGCGACCCCGGGGAGCTTGGCGATCTTGTCGGACGCGGCCGTGTCGAGGCCGTGGAGGGAGCTGTTGGAGACCTTGTAGTCGGCGGCCAGGCCCTGGGTCGCCTCTTGGTCCATGGCCCGCTGGGTGGAGTACCCGCCGACGGTGAGGCCGGTGATCAGGGTGAGGCCGATCATCAGGGCCGAGGCGGTGGCGGCGGTGCGCCGCGGATTGCGCAGGGCGTTCTCCTTGGCGAGCTTGCCGCTGACGCCGAAGAGTCGGGTGGTGAGCTTCCCGGCCAGGGTGATCAGTGGCCGGGAGAGCAGCGGGGCCAGGACGATCATGCCGAGGAGGGTGAGGGCGGAGCCGAGCATGGCGATCATCAGGTTCGACTCCTTGCTGGCCTTCAGCGTGGAGACGTACAGCATGACCGCCACACCGAGTCCGGTCAGGAGGGTGCCGAGGACGGTGCGGACCTTCAGGGAGCGGGCGGGCGGTGCCAGGCCGGCGCTGCTGAGCACCGCGACCGGCGCGATCTTGGCGGCCTTGCGGGACGGTAGCCAGGCGGCCAGGACGGTGACCACGACGCCGACCGCCAGCGATGCCAGCGGGGCCGTGGGCGAGATGACCAGGGGGCCGTCGGGCAGTTCGGATCCCGTGGTGTTGAGCAGGGGGCGCAGGGCGGTGGCGATGCCCAGGCCGAGGGCGAAGCCGGCGGCGGAGGCGGCGAGTCCGACGAGGGCGGCCTCGATGAGGACGGAGCGGACGACCTGGCGGCGGGAGGCGCCCACCGCGCGCAGCAGTGCGATCTCGCGGCTGCGCTGGGCGATGAGCATGGTGAAGGTGTTGGCGATGAGGAACACGCCGACGAACAGGGCGATGCCCGCGAAGGCCAGCAGCGTCTTGGTCAGCCGGGTGGTGTTCTCGGCGATCCGCTTCGACTGCTGGGCGGCCAGGTCGGCGCCGCTGGTGGCCATGGCGCCTTTCTCGGGGAGCAGGGTCTGCACCTGGGCGGTCAGTGCGCGCTCGTCGGTGCCGGGCCGTGCGGCGACGGCGATCTCGTGGAAGTGGCCGGGGGTGTGGAACAGCTTCTGCGCGGTGGTGGTGTCGAAGAGCGTGAGGGTGCCGCCGGCGGTGATGCGCGGGTCGTCGGTGGTGACGATGCCGACCAGCTTCTTGGTCAGCGCGGGTCCGTCGGTGGCGAAGCGGACGGTGTCGCCGATCCGGTAGCCGGCCGTCCGCGCGGTCTTCGCGTCCAGGGCCAGCTCGCCGCCGGCGGCCGGGGCACGGCCTTCCTTCAGCGGGAAGTGACTGTCCTTGCCGTCCTTGCCCGGCAGGTAGTTGGTGGCCAGGTTCTGCCAGCTGCTGTCGGCGTTGACGGGGCGGCCGTCTTTGCCGGCCAGGGTGGCCTGGCCGTTGACTGTGGCGCGTATCGAGGCGGCGCCGGGCAGCGCGCGGATCTTGTTCGCGAGCCTGGTGTCCAGCATGGTCGGCCGGTCGCCGCTGGGGTTCGTCGGGCCGACGGCGGCGGGGTCGGCCTCGGACGCCTGCTCGTCCCGGACGGAGACGGCGACGTCCTTGAGGCTCTGGGCGGACGCGTTGCGGAAGGCGCTCGCGGTGGTGTCGCCGAAGACGAGGGTGCCGGAGACGAAGGCGACGCCGAGCAGGATCGCGAGCGCGGTCATGATCAATCGGGCTTTGTGCGCAAGGACGTTGCGCAGGGCGGTACGCAGCATGGTGGTGTCAGTCCTGAAGGTACGCGGCGGGAGACCGGGGTACGCGGTGGTGGGTTGCGTGAGAGCGGATGCGTGAGAGTGGTTGCGCGGGCGCGGGTGTCAGCTCGTACGGCCCTTGGCATCGAAGTGCCGCATCCGGTCGAGGACGTCTTCGGCGGTGGGGGTGGGCAGTTCGTCGGTGATGCGTCCGTCGGCGAGGAAGATGACGCGGTCGGCGTAGGAGGCGGCCATCGGGTCGTGGGTGACCATCACCACCGTCTGCCCCAACTCCCTTACGGAGTCCCGGAGAAAGCCCAGGACTTCCGAGCCGGAGCGGGAGTCGAGGTTGCCGGTCGGCTCGTCCGCGAAGATGATCTCCGGTCGGCTCGCCAGTGCGCGGGCCACGGCGACCCGCTGCTGCTGGCCTCCGGACAGCTGCGAGGGACGGTGCCGGAGCCGACCGGCCAGGCCGACGGTCTGTACGACCAGGTCCAGCCACTGCTGGTCGGGTTTGCGGCCGGCGATGTCCATCGGCAGCGTGATGTTCTCGAGGGCGGTCAGCGTGGGCAGCAGGTTGAACGCCTGGAAGATGAAGCCGATCTTGTCCCGGCGGAGCCTGGTGAGCTGTCGGTCGTTCAGACGGGAGAGCTCGGTGTCACCGATCCGGGCGGAGCCACCGGAGATGGTGTCGAGCCCCGCCATGCAGTGCATCAGGGTCGACTTGCCGGAGCCGGACGGACCCATGATGGCGGTGAACCGGCCGCGCCCGAAGTCCACGCAGACCGAGTCCAGGGCCACGACGCGGGTCTCGCCCTCGCCGTAGACCCTGCTCAGTCCGGTGGCGCGCGCGGCGGCCTCGGCGGGGGCCGGGGCCTGGGGGGTCGTGGGGTGGATTGCTGCCTGCGACATGGGGACTCCGGGGACTGATGGAAGGGGTTCTCGACTCGCTTCCATCGTGGTCGCGCAGGTGGTCCGATCCGTCGCCCTCAGGTCGTGGATCGGCGGCCTGCCCAACGGCAGAGCCCTCGGCCGGTCCTATGTCCCGAGGAACAGAGCGCCTCTGCCCAAAGGAAGACTCCGCGGTCCGGGCGCGCCCACTCGTCAGCTCACCAGGCCCGTCTGGTGCGCGAGCAGTGCGGCCTGTACCCGGCTGTCCGAGCCCGTCTTCTCCAGGATGGATCGGACGTGGGTCTTGACCGTTCCGACCCCGATGCCCAGCCGCTTGCCGATCTCCAGATTGGACAGCCCTTCCCCCAGCATGGCCAGCACCTCGCGCTCCCGGGCCGTCAGGCCGGCCAGCCGCTGGTCCGGTGCGGCGGACCCGCCACCGGCTGCGCCACCGCTCAGCATCCTCTGGATGACGGTCCCGGTGACACCGGGGGAGAGGACCGCGTCCCCGGCGGCCGCCGCCCGTACCGCCCTGATCAACTCTTCCGGCCCCTCGTCCTTGAGCAGGAAGCCGGTGGCCCCGGCCACCAGGGCCCGCAGGACGTTCTCCTCGTCACCGAAGGTGGTGAGCATGACGACCTGTGGCACGGGGTCGAGCATGAGGAGCCGGTCGATGGCGGCGAGCCCGTCGAGGACCGGCATGCGGATGTCGAGCAGTACGACATCGGGCCGGTGCTCGGCGGTGAGCCGCAGGGCCTCGGCCCCGTTGGCGGCCTCGCCCACCACCTCGATGCCCTCGGCGTGCCGGAGGATCAGGTGGACGCCGTGCCGGATCATCTGCTCGTCGTCGGCGAGCAACACCCGGATCGCGGAGCCGGCGGTGGCATCCGCGGTGTCGGCCCGGTCAGTCATGTGCGCGACTCCCACGTGGCGGTTGCGGTTCGGTGACTACAGGCACGGTGAAACGGTCGATCGAGATCACGACGTCGGAGCGGAAACAGTAACGGACGATCTGAAGCCGCCCGCCTTTGGCCGTGTCGTCCACCCACGGGTACATGCAGTCCGTGGCGGACCGAGGGCGCCGCGGCTCCCGACCGGCGGCGGCCGCACGCGTCACGTCGTAGTCGGAGATCCCCACGCGTCGCAGCTGCTCCCACGTCATCCCCACCCGGGGCTCGAAGGGGTGGTAAGCGGGGGTGGGCTTCGCCTTGTCCACCAAGACGACCCCGAACAGCATCATCGCCCCCACACCCACCAGGCCCAGCAGCCCGGTGGCCGTGCTCGTCAGGCCCCGCTGAAAGTGCCCCAGCCGCCGGCTCGGCTTGGGCTGGTCGCCGGTGCCCGACGGCCCTTCCTCTGCTGGAGCCGCGTCCGCAGCCCGCGCCCCGGGAGCCGAGCCCGCGGTGTCCGCCGGGTCGGCGGGGATACCGGCCGTCACGCTGAATCCGCCGCCCGGTCTCCCGCCCGCCTCGAAGGTGCCGCCGAGCAGGGCCACCCGCTCCCGCAGACCGGTCAGCCCGCGCCCGGAGCCGAGTCCGGTGGAGGCGGCGGGCGGCACGGGCGGAGCGCCGTTGCGCACCTGGATCTCCACCCGCTGCCCGGTGTGGGTGACGGCGACGGTCACCTGGGCCCCGGTCGCGTACCGGTGGACGTTGGTGAGCGTCTCGCGCACCACGCGGTGCGCCGCCCGCCGCACGCGGGCCGGCCGCGCATCCAGATCGTCCCCCTCCCAGGAGAACTCGACGGGGATGCCGCCGCTGCGTGACTCCGCCACCAGCGCCTCGATGTCCGCGCGGGTGCCGGTCGCGTCGGTCAGCGCGTCGGTTCCGGTGTCCCGCCCCAGCGGGCCCAACACCCCCAGCGCCTCGCGCAGTTCCCGCATCGCATCGCGGGTGGCGCAGCGCACCAGCGCCGCCTCCTCCCGCAACTCGGGGGACTGCGCCCGCAGGGCCATCTCCAGGCCACCCGCGTGCAGCGAGATCAGACTGAGCCGGTGCCCGACCAGGTCGTGCATCTCCGCCGCGATACGCGAGCGCTCATGCATCCGCGCCACACTGTCGGCCAGCCGCCGTGCCTCCTCGGCGGCGGCCGTACGCTCCCGCAACGCCCGCACCAGCCGATCCTGCTGCCCACCCGCGGTGCCTACCAAGCCCGGCACCAGGACCGTGGTCGCAGCCAGCACCGCACCCAGCACCAGCCCGTACGGCCTGCCGCCCAGCCCGGTGACGGGCGCCGACGCGAAGCAGACCAGCGGGGCCAGTGCAAGGCCCGCGAGCAGCAGGGTGGCACGCCGCCGCCGCGCCTCGGTCTGCCGGGCCGCGGTGTAGGCGGCCACCGCGGTCAGCAGCCCCGTGGCAGGGAACAGGCCCATCAGCGCGGACAGCCCCAGCACACTCCCCGCCGGAAACCGGCGCCGCACCAGCACCAGCCCGGTTCCGGCGAGCGCCAGCACCACCATGACCCCGCCGTCGAGCGTCATGCCGAGCATCGACGGGACACCCCGGTACCAGTCCAGCGCCACGTAGGCGAGCAGCACCAACAGCCCGGCGAGGACCGCCTCCCCCGCCGCCCGCCGCAACCGCGGCCCCTCCTCTCCGGGCCCGGCGAAGGGGCCCCGGGCGGCCGGACGGGGCGCGGAGGCTGGCGGAGCACTGGACGACATACCGCCGATTATGGGTCCCACCTGGGCCGCCCCCCTGCGACCTACGGACGACGCTCCCTCTACCGGAAGGCAGAGGCACGGCCGGCGGCCCCGCCCGGCCCACCAGGTGTCTGCGGTGGTGAAGTGGCGCTGGCAGGTCCCAGGCAACGGGCATCGCCGACCGTCAACGGGCCGTGCTGCAAGGGCAGATCGCCTCAGCTCGCCGGCATCGACGCGCAGGAGTTCTCCGTACGTCGCGCTGCGGTCGGATGAGTCCGGCGGCAGCCGGCATCTGCCAACCCCGCGCATCCCGTGCCTCGTTCTCTTCTCCGATGGCAGTGACATGTGCGAGCCGTGAGGTATATCGTTCCGGCCACCGTCACCCACGGTGCAGCTATGGCCAATGCTTGATGGCCGGCCGTAGCGCCCAGGGTTGGTGCCTTACCCCCCTCACGCTTTGTCGGCGTGCGCCGAAGTCGGCTGTGCACGCCGCAGGAAGGCATGCCCATGTCCCGAATACGGTCCCGGAAACGGGTTCCCAGATCTGCCGCTCTGACCGCCATGGCAGGCGCGGGCGTCTGCCTGGCAGCCGTCGTGGTGCCGTCCGCGTTCGCGGGTGGCTCCCCTCAGGCCGGCAGCCCCGCACCGGCGGGCACCTGCACGATCCGCCCTGCGGAGAAGAACTCCGAGGCACCGCTGAGCTGTCTCGGCGTCACGGCTTCCCTCGACCACCTCCCCGCCGTCGGCGAGCAGGCCACCCTCACCGTGGACGTCAAGGCGCAGACCGACGTCAAGCGCGCCGGACTGTCCCTCCAACTGCCGCCCGCACTCCGGATATCCGACGGCGCAGGCGCCGGCCTCGCCGCGCCCACCACGGACACCTTCGGCCAGCGCACCAGCCGCACGCTTGCCCTCACCCCCGGCACCCGGACGGTCAAGCTCAAGGTCAAGGCGGTCGCCGCCGGGCCCGCCCAGATCCAGGCGGACATCAGCGACATCGACCACCCCGACCCGCGCCGCGCCGGACACGACTCGGTCGAGCTCACCGTCGGCAAGACCAACGGCTCCTCCGACAAGGGCATGTCGGTCACCAAGGCCCGCCCGGCCCCGGTCCACCATCCCGCGCCCGGCACTCGCAAGGCACGCCCGGTCGCTCCCAAGGCGCCCGCCCCCGCCCCGGCCGCCTCCGGCCCGGCCGCCCCGCGCGCCGCCGGCCCGGCCAGGGCTGACGGTCAGATCTGCATCAGCGGCACCTACCGCAACCGTTTCCAGTCCTCCGAGGGCGGCAGCTGGAACGGCAAGGCCAACCGGGACGAGCCGGTCCACAACGCCAACGTCACCCTGTGGGGCCGGCCCACCGCCAACAGCGGTACGCAGAAGCTCGCCACGGGGATGACCGGCAACAACAACGGCAGCTTCAACCTCTGCTACACCCCCACCACCTCCGTCACCTCCAAGGTCTGGGTGGAGTTTCAGACCCGAGCGGGCCAGTCGTGGTCCGTGGTCGACGGCAACGGCCGCCCCTACACCACCGCCACCTACTCGCAGGACAACGTCTCGGGCAGCACCAGCCTGGGCAACGTGTACGCCAATGACGGGCAGAGTCGTGCCTGGCACGCCCTCGACACCCTCAACAAGCTCTGGTGGAACCGCGGTTCCACCAACAACTGCTGGTCCGGAAGCCAGCAGGACGGCCACTGCACGCCGATCACCGTCCAGTGGTACCCCGGCTCCACCGACGGCACCTACTGGACCGTCAACGAGGACAAGATCCACCTCGCGGACAACGACCCCGACGCCGAGCACACCGTCGTCCACGAGGCGGGCCACGCTCTCATGGGCAAGCTCTACAAGGGCTGGTGGCCGAACGTGAGCAACTGCTCGCCCCACTACGTCAGCCGCACCTCCTCCACCAGCTGCGGCTGGACCGAGGGCTTCGCCAACGCGGTGGCGTTCCACACGTTCAACGACACCACCTACTACTGGGGCAACGGCAGCTCCCAGAACCTCGCCAACGACCGCTCCACGACCGGCATCGACCCGGGCGACGCCTGCGAGGCCCGCGTCGCCACCGCGCTGGTCGACCTGTGGTCCCAGGTCGACGGCGGCTGGCTGAAGAGCAACACCATGATGACCAAGACCAGGCAGTCCAGCTTCCGCGAGTACTTCGTCACCGACCGGCCCGACTACGGCCTGGACAGCGGTTCGACGGCCCGGAACATCCTCTACAACCACACCATCCAGTACTGATACCGACTGCTGTCAGCGGGACAGCGCCATGGACCGGGCCGACCGTCGGCCCGGTCCATGCGCGTAAGGGTGTACCGGCCAGGCGGCGGCAGGACGAGACCCCGGACGGTCAGGACGCGGGTCCTGAGGAGTGCAGCAGTGAGACCAGCAACCCGGTGAACTGGGTTGCCGCCCAGGGGAGTCGACGGCCGAGCATCGTCTGCACCTGGGCCTCGCGGCGGCGGAAGACCGGGTGGTCGAGCGGTACGTAGACGACGCCTTCGTCGACCGGGTCCGGGGCGCCCAGGTTGCCGACGAGCGCGATGCCGCCGCCGGAGCGGACGAACTCGTACTTCGTCGCCATGGCGTCGCAGACCAACGCCGGCCGGACGGCCAGGTCCTCCAGTTGCACGCCGATGTCGAAGAGGTCGCGCTGGGTGGTTCCGGCCGGGGCCAGGGCGAGCGGGTGCTCGCACACTTCGGCCAGGCCGACCCGTTCCCGGCCGGCGAGTCGATGGCCGGGTGGGACGATGGCGGCCATCGGCACCGCGACGGAGCACTCCACCCGCACGTCATGCCGCGGGCCCATCGCGTAGGTGGCGGCGATGTCGGCGATTCCCTCGGCGACCCTGCGGGTCGCCTCCTGGTGGGGCACGCGGTCGAGTTGGAACGTCACGTCCGGGTGGTCGCGCCGGAAGGCCGCCATCGCGCGTGGGATGAGGCGGCGTGCGAATCCCTCCGAACAGGCCACGGTGACGTTGCGGGCGTCCGCGCCGCTGCCCGTGCGCAGTTCGGTGAGGAGCGCGGAGGACTCGGCCTCGCTGCGGCGGGCATGGGCCAGCAGGCGCGACCCGGCGTCCGTCAGGGTCATCCCGCGCGGATGCCGGACGAACAGAGGGACGCCGACCCCGGATTCGAGCTTGGCGATCTGCCGGCTGATCGCCGAGGGGGCGACCCGCAGGCTCTGGGCGGCCTCACTCACCGCCCCCGTACGGGCGACTTCGAGAAAGTACGCCAGGCTCACCGGCATGAGCTGCATAGGACCTCCTGGGACTGGACGGCGTGCCGTCTGACACGGACGCCGGTTTGCCGAAATGAGAACGCCGGCCAGCACAAACGGCAATAGTCAGGGTGGAGAGGCGCCCTTACGCTGCTGAGTCAACACGGCGCGTGCCGTGCACCCGTACCTGCACCACGCTCAGGAGCAATCGCCAGTGATCCCCGAAAATCTCGTCCGGCGGGCCGAGGAGTACGTCGACTCCGGCGCCTTCTTCGCCGATCTGGGCACCATGGTCGCGTATCCGACGGAGAGCGCCCGACCGCAAAGTTACCTTGCCGTTAAGGCATACCTGGAGGAGGTGCTCGCTCCCGCGCTGACCGACCTCGGATGTTCCGTAGCCCAATACGCCAACCCGGACTCCTCCGGCGGCCCGTTCCTCGTCGGCACCCGCGTCGAGTCCCCCGAGCTCCCGACGCTGCTGTGTTACGGGCACGCCGACGTGGTGGACGGCCACGCAGGCAAGTGGAGCAACGGTCGTGACCCATGGACCCTGACCGCCGACGGCGACCGGTGGTACGGCCGCGGGGCGGCCGACAACAAGGGACAGCACCTGGTCAACCTCGCGGCGCTGCGGCTGCTGCTGGCCGAGCAGGGGTCGCTCGGCTTCAACCTGACCTTCCTGTTCGAGACCGGTGAGGAGATCGGCTCACCGGGCCTTGCCACCTTCGCCGCCGCGCACCGCGAGGAGCTACGCGCCGACGTCCTGATCGCCTCGGACGGGCCGCGCCTGGACGCCACGACACCGACGCTCTTCCTCGGGGCGCGCGGGGGCGTCAGGCTTGTGCTCGACGTCGATCTGCGGCCGGACTCGTACCACTCCGGCAACTGGGGCGGCGTCCTGCGCAATCCCGCCACCACCCTGGCCGGCGCCATCGCGAGCCTGGTCGACGGGCACGGCCGCATCCAAGTCCCCGCACTGCTGCCGCCCGGCCTCCCGGATCAGGTGCGGGAGGCGCTCACCGGCGTCGCGGTCGGGGGCGGTTCCGGCGACCCGGGCCCCGACGAGGGGTGGGGCGAGCCCGGCCTGACCCTCGCCGAGCGGCTCTACGGCTGGAACACCCTTGAGGTCCTCTCGCTCGGCTCGGCCGACATCGACCGCCCGGTCAACGCGATCCCCGGCCGGGCCCGGGCTCTGCTGCAGCTGCGGTACGTCGCCGGCACCGAGGTGGGCCGGGTGCGGGAAGCCATTACCGAGCACCTCGCCGCCCACGGCTACCCGATGGTCGACGTGACCCTCCACAACAGCTTTCCCGCCAGCCGTACGCCGCTCGACGACCCGTGGGTGCGCTGGGCCAAAGCCACGCTGGAGCAGGTCACCGGCAGCGCTGTCGCCGTCCTGCCCAACATCGGCGGTTCACTGCCCAACCACGTCTTCACCGACATCCTCGGCCTGCCCACCCTGTGGCTGCCGCACTCCTACCCCGGCTGCCTGCAGCACGCGCCCGACGAGCACCTGCTCGGCACGATCGCCCGCGAGGGCATCGTGCTGGCGGCCACGCTCTTCCACGCCCTCGGCCACGCCCCGGCCGGCCTCCCGCTCCCCCCACGCAACGGCTGACCCTCCACTCCCCGTACGTGCCCCGGCCACCTCCCGCTCCCCGTACCCCGCTCGGCCTGATGACCGTCAGCCCGGCGCCCGCCGGAAGGATCCGCGATGACCGAAGCCTCCCCTCAACCCACCCGGCCGGGGACGACCCCGGCCACGCCCCCGAGACGCGCGCCCGCCAAGCGCGCGATAGCGGCGGCGACGATCGGCAACGCCCTGGAGTTCTTCGACCTCGCCCTGTACGCCCTGATGGCGACGTACATCGGCGAGACCTTCTTCCCCGACGACAACCCCGGCATCCAGCTCATCCAGACCTACGTCGTGTTCGGCATCACCTATCTCGTCCGCCCGGTCGGCGGCCTGCTGCTCGGCTCGTACGCCGACCGGCGGGGGCGCAAGAAGGCGCTGATGCTGTCGATCCGGCTGATGGTGCTCGGCACCGCGCTGATGGCGTTCATGCCCGGCTACGCCACGCTCGGGTTCCTCGCGCCGCTCGGCATCGTGCTTGCGCGGCTGATCCAGGGCTTCGCGGCCGGTGGCGAATTCGGCGCCGCCACTTCCTTCCTGGTCGAGCAGGACAGCCGGCGCAAGGGCTTCTTCGGCAGCTTCCAGTTCGCCAGCCAGGGGCTCGCCACCGTGATGGCCTCCGTATTCGCCACGGGCCTGACCGCGACGCTGTCCGACGCCCAGATGACGGCCTGGGGCTGGCGGATACCGTTCGTCTTCGGCCTCCTGGTCGGCCCGGCCGGCTACGTCATACGCCGCTGTGTCGAGGAGTCGCCCGCAATGGCGCAGCGACCGGCGACGGTGCGGGAGCGCGGGGAGACGTCTTCACCGGTCCGCTCGGTGTTCCGCCGCCACTGGAGCGGCCTCCTGATCGCCGGCGGGGCACTGATGGTCTCCACCGCCCTCAACTACACCCTGCAGTACCTGCCCACCTTCGCGATCAAGGAACTCGGCCTGGACGACTCGCTGTCGTTCACCGCCCTGCTCATCACCGGCGTCATCCTCACCTTCGGTACTCCGGTCGTGGGTCTGCTCGCCGACCGCTTCGGGCGGCTGCGGATCATGGTGCCGGCCGCCGCCCTCATCGGCCTGAGCGCCCTCCCGTTGTTCCTCTGGCTCACCAAGGCACCGTCCTTCCCGGTGCTCGCGCTGTGCATGACGGTGCTCGGCCTCCTGAAAGCGGCGTACTTCGGCGCGCTGCCATCGGTGATGTCCGACGTCTTCCCGGTGGAGGCCCGCGCGACCGGGCTCGCGTTCAGCTACAACACCACGGTCGCCCTCTTCGGCGGCTTCACCCCCACCATCGCCGCGGCACTGGTCACGGCGACCGGCTCCGCCGTCTCACCGAGCTACTACCTGATGGCCGTCGGGGCCCTGAGCATCGCCGCACTGGTGGGCGGGTACCGGATCCGCGGTATCCGCTGAGCGGTCCTTCGCAGGTGGGTGCCCGAAGGAATCCGCCCAGTCTCCATGGCTCGCGCGGATCCGGCACCGCGACCGGAACTGCGTGACGCCGGGTCAACCCACGTATGACCGACGCCTGAAGGCGACGCATGGCGCAGCCCGCATATGCGACCCGCGGTGCGAATGAGCAACGGCTGTTACAAATGTTACGGATGAACGCAATAGTAGCTTTCTAGGTTCTTGCCGCGACCACCCCATTCGGAACGCCAACTCCGTTGTTTCACCGCACATATCGACAGGCCCTGGGCTTCCCGCTCTGGGAATCAGGAATCAGGCCTGGCGAGCTGCGTCGAACCCGGTGCGCCGCACTCCCCCCACGAATCGGCGCGGCCCCAAGCGGCCGATGCCCAACTGATAGGAGACCGTGTGTCAACGCAACTGCAGACCGAGCTCGTTTCGGGCCGGCGCAAGAGCAGTGTGGTGGCCGGGGCACTCGCCACCGCGTTCCTCACCGGCATATCCCTGATCGGCACCCCCGCCTTCGCCGACGACGGTCAGCCTGCGAAGGTCGCCGATGGCACCTACGAGTCCGACCAGGATGTCCTCGCCGCGATGGAGAAGACCGATCCGGTCAACGCCTCGGAATCCTCCATGGGTTATCCGGCCGGGCTGGACAAGGACAAGGACGGCAACGTCAAGGTGTTCACCCTGGCGGACGTGCAGAGCAAGTACGACCCCGAACAGGCCGTCAAGGACGCCCAGACGGCGGCGACGCAGTACGCCGCCGACGAGAAGCACTCCGCTCCACTGCGGGAGAGCGCCAAGCACCTGGCCGACGGATGGTCCGATGCGACCAAGCCCGGCGGCACCGAGATCCGCCAGAACACCAAGGACAACGCGCTGTCCGGCGGGCAGAGCGCCGAGCAGTACTGCAACATGACCAACACCGACTCGCAGAGCCCGTCCTACGGCCAGGCGGCGCCCTGCATGTTCGTCGGGAAGGTCGACGAGAAGTACCCGCAGCGGGGCGCCAGTGACGGTCTCACGGGCGAGGGCAAGCTCACCTACAAGGTCACGGCGTCCGTCGCCGACGAGCAGAGCACGACCGAAGGCTGGCAGGTGGGCGGCAAGATCACGCCGACGATCAGCGGCGACGGCGCCTCGGTCGGCGGCGAGGCCAGCTTCACCTACAGCTACAGCTCCACCTCCACCACCAAGGTCCAGAACACCCGGGAGTCGGACGTCGAGATCAGCGTGCCGCAGGGCAACAAGGGATATCTGGAGGGCCGGGCCAACGGCGCCACCTACACCGGCTACATCGTCGTCCGCGACCTTGACAGCAGCAACCAGGAGCACGTCGTGGCCATTCCCGCACGGGTCTTCATCCAGGCCCCTGGCAGCAGCAGCTCGGTCACCTGGGTCAAGCGGCTCACCGCCGCGTAGCAGGCCGGCCCAGCCCGGTGCGGCCACCGGCACATCCGAGATGCCCCGGAGGGGCGACCCGCAGAGTGCGGTGTCGGATCCGCACTGATACCCGACGAGGGCAGGGCCGACGTACATCGGCCCTGCGCCGAGTTCGGTGAGCAGCGAGCCGCTGACGCGCGGGGTGCGGTTCCTGGAGCCGCACCCCGCTCCGATGATCTGCCGGGGTGAATCCGCCGTCGTGGCAGTCGCGACCGACGGAGGCTACGGGCCGAAGGCGCTCACGCTCCCTTCCACGCCGGTACCTGGTTGTCTCAGCAGTACACAGCGGGGACGTTCTGGGGCGTACGCGGACGCGGGCAAGGGTGGCGAGCACCGGCACGGCCATCCCCTAGATCATTTCGATTTTCCCGAAACAACGAAACGTGCTGCGCACTACGGGTGTCACACGGGCGAAGACGAGGAGGGCCAGTGGAACAGCGCGGCTTCCCTGTAAGCGACTTGGCGACTGGAAAGACACGGGGGCGACCGGCGCGGAAGCGGTGAGGGGGGTGCGTGACGACGGGATCTAGGGCCGGACGGACTCCAGGAGATCCACGCACCGGCCCAGGAGCGCGACGAGCGATTCCCGCTCCGCGTCGCTGAACTCCGCCGCGAGGGCCCGCTCGACCCGGATGGCGCGGGCGTCCGCGTCGGCCATGACCGTTCTGCCCTCGTCGGTGAGGCGGGTCTCCAGGACGTTCTTGTGCCATTGGTGCGGAGTGCGTTCGATCAGCCCGCGCTCCTGGAGGTTCTTCAGCACGGTGTTCATGGTCGGGGGCGTGACCCCGCACGCCCTGGCCAGCGCCGCGGCCGAGATCCCCGGCTGCTCCGTGAGGAACAGCAGCGCGGCGTACTGCGCGACGGTCAGGCCGGCCGGTCTGAGCACCGCGTACTTGGTCGCATTGAGGGCCTGTTCGGCGCGCTTGATATGCGATCCGAGACGCTCGTCGGCGGGCATGGAGGTCATCCCCGCATCGTAACGAGCCGGCCGGACAGGCAGCGATGGCGCGTGCGCCCCGACGAGATGAGCCCACTACTCATCATTAGCTCCCTAGCTTTAGTTAGTTCATTGACGACTATTAGAGCTCTAACCTATGGTGGCGCTCAGCCGCCGGTGGCCCACGATCCGCGATCCGCTGCACGCCACCGACGGCCCTCACCACACAGCCGCCGACGCTCCGTCGGTCCCAGGAGAAAGGCCCACGATGCCTCGCCTGCGACGCCGCCTCACCGCCCTCGCCGCGCTCACCCTCACACTCACCACCGCCGTGCCGGCCACCGCGACCTCAGGTGCCGTGGCCGACGCGGCGGGGCACGGCCCCCGGAGCGGCCCCCACCCCCGGGTCCACGCCGTCCACGACCTGCCTGACGACCGCGCCTACCCGGAAGGCATCGCCGAGGACCGGCGGACCGGAGACCTCTACGTGGGCTCGTACGCCAGCGGGGCCGTCTACCGGATCACCCCCGGCCACCGCGCCGCGAAGGTCTTCCTGCCCGCCGGTGCGGACGGCCGCCACACGGCCAACGGCCTGAAGGTGGACCGAGCGGGGCGCCTGTGGGTGATCGACTCCACCGCCGGCGTCGCCGTGTACGACCTGCGCCGGCACCTCCTCCTCGCCCGCTTTGCCGTCCCCGGCGACGCCCGGACCTTCGTCAACGACCTGGCCATCGCCCCGGACGGCAGCGCCTACCTCACCGACAGCGCCCGCGCCGTGATCTACCGTGTCACCCCGGACCGGCTCGCGCGCGTCACGGCGGGCACGGGCCGCGGCACGCTCACCCGGTACGCCGACCTCTCCGGCGTCCTCTCCCCGCACGCCCCCGACGGCTACACCCTCAACGGCATCGTCGCCGACCCCGCCGGCCGCTTCTTGCTGGTGGTCGACTCGAACGGCGGCGATCTCTACCGCATCGGGCTCTCCTCCGGCGCCATTCGGCGCCTCGCCCTCCACGGCGGCAGCATGCTCCTGGCCGACGGGCTCGATCTGCGCCACGGCACCCTGTGGGCGGCTCACAACACCCGGAACACGGTGAGCCGTTGGCGCCTCCTCGCCGACGGCACCGCCGCCCGTATGGAGCGTCAGGTCACCGACGCCGCCCTCCAGGTCCCCACCACCCTCGTACGGCAGCACGGCCGCACCCTGGTGGTCCGCTCCCAGTTCGACAAGGGCGGCCCCATGGGCCCCGGCACCCCGCAGACACCGTTCTCCGTCGCGGCCGTGGACGGGATCTGACGTCGGTACGGCTCAAAACGCCGGTTCTCGCCGTTCAAGGTGGTGCGCCCCGCAGCCGACCGAGCCACCCTGGCCGAACGGATCACCGCCTGGTCGGAGAAGGACGGCCTCGGCCTGCGGTTCGGCCGGCCGTCACATGTCAGCGCGGGCAGTCGGCGGCCTGGTCGGGCAGCCTTCCCTCGACGAGATACGTGTCGACGGCACGGTCGGTGCACGTGGACGGGTCCTCCGCGGCGTACGCCCCGTGTCCCTGGCCCTTGCGTACCAGCAGCGAGCTGTTGTCCAACTGTCGGTGCACCGCCCGCGCGTTCGCCAGCGGAGTCAGTGGATCGTCGGTGTACGACACCAGCAGCACCGGTGCCGCCCCGGATGCCTTGATCGGCTCGACCGCACCGGTGGGGGCGATCGGCCACGTCGCGCAGTCGATCATCTGCCAGGCGTAGTAGCGTCCGAAGAGCGGCGACTGCCTGGCGAACGCGTCGGCGGTGTCGAGCATCTCCTTCGGGGACTTCGGCGCGGACGGGGAGTCCAGGCACAAGACCGCCGGCATGCTCAAGGACACGTTCTCCTCGGCCTGCTCCTCCTGCGGTGTCAGCTTCTGACCACCGCTCTCGCCGGTCATCTCGGCCCCAAGGCGCTCGAAGGCGGCCGCGTCCCCCTTCAGGGCGGCCACCAGCGCCTTGGTCAGGTCCTTCCAGCTCTCCTCGGCCGTCACGGCCGTCGCCAGATACGCGGACAAGGTGGCGTCGGTGAATTCCTCGCCGTCGGTCCCGCGCAGCGGCTCCCGCTCCAGTTTCCGGCCGAGTTCGGTGAGCCTCCGCAGAATCTCCCCGGCCGTGGCTCCCAGGCGGTCGTCTCCGCGGGTGACGAGGTCCTGGGCGTATCGCCGCATCGCGTCATCGGCGGTCTTGACGTCGAGCCGGGCGACCTGCCGCATGTCGGCGGCGGGGTTGACGACACCGTCGAGCACCATCCGGCCCACCTTGCCGGGGAACAGCTTCATGTACTGCTGGCCGATGAAGGTGCCGTAGGAGACGCCGGTGTAGTTCAACTTGGCGTCCCCCAGGACCGTACGCAGTACATCCAGGTCGCGTGCGACGCTCACGCTGTCCATGTGCGCGAGGACGGCGCCGCTCGCCTTCCGGCAGGCCTGGGCACGCCTGGTCGCATCGGCGTACGTCTTCTCCGCCTCCGGTACGGTGCGCGGCGGGTTCTCGGGCCCCTGCGCCACGCCGTCGGGACACTTGATCTGCCCGGAACCGGCTATGCCTCGTGGGTCGAAGCCGACCAGGTCGTAGCGGGCGCGAGCCTGTCCGCCGGCCTGCCAGTTCCCGTTGGCCACGTCGGCCGCACCGCCCGCGCCCGGCCCGCCGGGGTTGAAGAGCAGTGACCCCAACCGACGACCGTGGTCCTTGGCCGGAACCCGCGACACCCGCAGCTTGACGGTCTCCCCGTTCGGGGCGGCGTAGTCGACGGGTACCTTCACCCAGCCGCACTGCGCGCCGGGCGCTGCGTCGGGGGTGACGTCCGCGCCACAGGCCGTCCACTGGACCTTCTGCTGCGCGAAGTGCGCGGGCAGCGCCGGGACGGACGTCTTCATGCCCTTGACGTCGTCGGGCTGGGACGCGGCGACGCCGCCGACACCGCAGACCGTCACCACCAGCGTGGCGGCTGCCAGTGCCGCACCGGCGGTCAGGGGTATGGACTTGCGGGGGATGGGCATCACCGTTCTCGCTCTCTCGCTCTCCCTGGGAAGCATGCGCCTGGGCGAGACCAGCCCGCTATCGGCTCCGTCACAGTCGTGGTGTGAGGTATACGCGGCGCCGTCGGGCAAACGCGCAGCGCGATCAACCGGGGGGGGGCCGGCAGTGGCAAGAGCTGGGTGGGGCACGGCGGACCGGATGGAGCGGATGGTCCCGCGGCGTCCCACGTCGGCGTCCCGGCTGAGGCTGTTCGCGCTGGTCAGCGGGTGGGTCGTCCCAGGAGTGCGGCAGTTCGACGGCGGGGATGGCCATCGCGGTGGTCTGACTCGCACGCTCGATGGCGTAGCTCGGGCGGCGTGGCCCGCCGCCCTCCCTCACATCAGGGAACGCCAGAGCACCAGAGGAAAGGACTCCGCGTCATGAGGAACGCGCTCCGTAAGCGTCTCGCACTGGCCGCCGCCGCGGCGGCGCTCGGCGGTGGGCTCGCCCTGCCGGCCGGGTCCGCGGTGGCCGCGCCCGCACAGGTGGGTCCCGGCGACCGCACCGCCACCGAGGCCACGGAGGGCGCGGGCATCCTGGGCACCGCCCCGGCCTGTGTCCGGCGGGACGTCATCAAGCACGAGAAGAAGGTGACGGTGGGGAACGACTGTGGCCGGGCCATGCATCTGAAGGTGGTCATCGACTGGGGGCCCGACTCGCGGTGTCTGACCTACCAGAACGGCGAGGCCTGGACCTGGCACTGGGGGAGGGGCTCCTACGGCAAGGTCGTCACCTGCTGAGCCTCCGCCGGCGCCGCGGTCCACGGCGGGAACGGAGGGAGGGGATGGGCGCGGCACCGAGCCCCGGCTCCGGTCACCTCCCGCCGCGGCACGCCCACCGTGGACCGCGTCAGCGCAGAGGGGCAAGCGGCCTTGTGGGCCGGTCCGGCGCCCTGACCCGACCACTACTCCTGGTATGACTGATGTTACTGTGAGTCAGTGACCGTGACTCGCTGGATCGTGATCCACGTGCCTTCCTGGTTGCTGCTGGTAGGGCTCGTCGTCGGTGTCGCAGGCGGGACGGCAGCCGTCCAGGCGTGGGTTCGGCACCGTTTCCCCGGCCTCAGGCGGGGTGAGCAGAACGAGATCGCGACGTTCCTGTTCCCCGTGGTCGCGGTCGTCTACGGGTTCCTCGTCGGCTTCATCGTCCTGGCGCTCTGGGGCCAGGTGAACACGGCGGACCAGACGACGCGGACCGAGGGCGCGATGGCGGTGCAGATGGCCAGGGGCCTCGAGGTGTTCGGCAAGGAAGAGGGTGCACGGATCCGGCAGGGCTTGTTGGCGTACGGGCGCGCGGCGGAGGCCGAGTGGTACGGCGCCGCGGCCGGCCGTACCGCGCCCGAGGCCGAGCAGGCACTGGACCGCCTGCACAGCACCTACGGGACCATCAGGCCCCGCAACGACGCCCAGCGCGCCTTTCTCGCCAGCTCGCTGTCGTCGTTGAGGGAAATGAGCGGCGCACGCACGGAACGGCTGCTCCAGGCGCGCACCAACATCGGTCCGCCCTCGTCGTTGTGGATGGCGGTCCTCTTGACCAGTGGACTGATCCTCGGGTTCTCCGTCGTTTTCGGCTCCGAGCGTGCCCTGATCCACTACGGGATGGTCGGGGCGGTCAGCGTCCTCGTAGCCGCCAACCTGTTCCTCGTCACGGAACTGTCGTATCCCTTCCTGGGTGAGTTCTCGACATCTCCGGAGCCGCTGCGCGACGTGATCCAGGTCCTGTCGTCGCCTCGGTAGACCCGCAGCCTCGACCTGCTGCCCGGCTGGCTCGGTCTGGGCGACGGTGAGCACCTGGTCATCTCCGCTTTGCCAGTAGCGCTACGGTCACTTGGCTCCAGGCGCGGGTGCGAGAATGAGGCCCGTGACGGACGGGGTGTTTGCCACGACCCACGTGACTCGTGACGACTCGTAGACTCGTGCCGGTTCGGTGCTGACTCGAAGCCAACGGAGAGGGAGAACATGCAGGTCGGAGCGGTGTCGTGAGGCTTCTGCACACTTCCGACTGGCATTTGGGGCGGTCCTTCCACCGTGTGAACCTGCTCGGCGCCCAGCGCGCCTACCTCGACCACCTCGTCGAGACGGTGCGGGCCCGGGGCGTCGAAGCGGTGCTGGTCGCGGGCGATGTCTACGACCGGGCCGTGCCGCCGCTCGCCGCCGTCGAGCTCTTCGACGAGGCGCTGCACCGGCTCGCGGAGCTGGGCGTGCCCACCGTCATGATCTCCGGCAACCACGACTCCGCCCGCCGCCTGGGCGTCGGCGCCGGACTGATGGAGCGGGCCGGTATCCATCTGCGCACCGATCCCGTCGGCTGCGGCACGCCCGTGCTCCTCACCGACGCGCATGGCCCGGTGGCGCTCTACGGACTGCCGTATCTCGAACCCGCCATGGTGCGCGACGCCCTCGGCGCGCCCCGGGCCGACCACGCCGCGGTGCTCGGCGCGGCCATGGACCGCGTCCGGGCCGATCTGGCGGACCGCCCCGCGGGGACCCGCTCGGTGGTCCTCGCGCACGCCTTCGTCACCGGCGGCACGGTCAGCGACAGCGAGCGCGATATCACCGTCGGCGGGGTGGCCTCCGTGCCCGCGGCGGTGTTCGACGGCGTCGACTACGCCGCGCTCGGGCATCTGCACGGCTGCCAGACCCTCACCGAACGGGTCCGCTACTCCGGATCGCCGCTCGCGTACTCCTTCTCCGAGGCCGACCACCGCAAGTCGTCCTGGCTCGTCGACCTCGACGCGGACGGCGCCGTGCGCGCGGAGCGGGTGGACGCTCCGGTGCCACGTCCGCTGGCCCGGATCCGCGGACCGCTGGAGCGGCTGCTGGACGATCCGGCGCTGGCCCGGCACGAGGACTCCTGGGTGGAGGCGACGCTCACGGACTCCGCCCGCCCCCACGAGCCGATGGCGCGTCTCGCCAAGCGCTTCGGGCACCTCGTCAGCCTCGTCTTCGACCCCGACGAGGGGCCCGACCGCTCGCTGGCGTCGTACGCGCAGCGGCTGCGCGGCCGCAGCGACCAGGAGATCGCCGAGGACTTCGTGGAGCACGTACGGTCCGGCCGCGGCGCCGACGAGCACGAGCGGGCCGAACTGCGCTCGGCGATCGACGAGGTGCGCGTCGACGACATGGTCGCCGAGGTGGCCCGATGAGGCTGCACCGGCTCACCGTCACCGCCTTCGGGCCGTTCGGCGGTACCCAGACCATCGACTTCGACCGGCTCACCCGCGACGGCCTGTTCCTGCTGCACGGGCCGACGGGCGCGGGCAAGACCTCGGTCCTGGACGCGGTGTGCTTCGCGCTCTACGGCTCGGTGCCCGGGGCGCGACAGGGCGGCCAGGCGCTGCGCAGCGACCTGGCGGACCCGCCGACCCTCACCGAGGTCACCCTCGAACTGACCGTGGGCGAACGGCGGTTGGAGATCACCCGGCTGCCCGAGCAGCCGCGTCCCAAGAAGCGGGGCAGCGGCACGACGAAGGAGAAGGCGCAGAGCAGGCTGCGGGAGTTCGTGCCCGCCGGCACCGGGGCCGAGGGGCAGTGGAAGGCGCTGAGCCGCTCCCATCAGGAGATCGGCGAGGAGATCGGGCAGCTGCTCGGCATGAGCAAGGAGCAGTTCTGCCAGGTTGTACTGCTGCCGCAGGGGGACTTCGCGCGCTTCCTGCGGGCCGACGCGGAAGCCCGGGCCCGGCTGCTGGGACGGCTCTTCGACACCCGGCGGTTCGCCGCGCTCGAAGAGCAGCTCAACGCGCGCCGCAAGAGCGCGGCCGACCAGGTCGCGGCCGGCGACGAGCGGCTGCTGGCGCTGGCGCACCGGATGGCGCAGGCGGCCGGGGAGAGCGCGGACCTCAACGAGCTGAGCGGGCTCGCCGACCTGGCCGCCCTGCCGGTGCCGGCGCAGGGCCGGGCCCCGGCGGCGACCGCGGCCGTACCGGCGCAGACCGGTGCCGCCCGGCGCGGCGGGCGCGGCCGGCCGGCCGCCGCGGCCGCGCAGGACTCGCCCGCACCCGGCCCCGGGGACCCGGGATTCGCGGACGCGGTGCTGGTCAGGGCCGCCGTCGCCCGGGTAGGCGCACGGGAGCGGCTGACCGTCGCCCAGGCCGCGGCAGGTGCCGCCGAGGCCGCCGAGCAGTCGGCGGCCCGGCGGCTGGAGCAGGCCCGCGAGCGCGACCGGCTCCAGCAGCGGTACGCCGACGCCCGGCGCCGGGCCGCCCGGCTCGACGTGTACGCCGAGGAGGGGGAGCGCACCCGCGACCGGCTGGCACGGGCCCGCGCGGCCGCCGAGGTCGCGCCCGCGCTCGCGCTGCGCGACGCCGCCTGGCGCGACCTGGACGCGGCACAGCGCGCCGAGCGCGAGCGCCGGGCCCCGCTGCCGCCCGACCTCGCGGACGCCGGCCCCGACCAACTCGCCGCAATGGAACGGACGTTGCGGGAGGAGCTGGGGGCCCTCACGGCGGCTCGCCGGGCCGAGCGCCGGGCCGAGGACATCGCCCAGGAGCGGTCCGCCCTCGACCGTGAGGCGCGCGCCGACGAGCAGACGCTGCTGGACGCCGCCGAATGGCTCGCCTCCTGGGACGGTGCCCGGCGCGCCCACCAGCAGCGCATCGAGACCGCTCAGGAGGCCGCGACCCGGGCCGAACAGCTCGGCGCCCGGATCGAACCGGCCGCCGAACGGCTCGCCGCGGCCCGCCGACGCGACCGGCTCCGCGACGAGGCGGCCGCCGCGGACAGGGAGCTGCTCGCCGCCAGGGAGCGGTCCGCGGCCGCCCATGAGCACTGGCTCGACCTCAAGGACCGGCGGTTGCGTGGCATCGCCGCCGAGCTCGCGGAGCAGCTCAGCCAGGGCCGGGCGTGCGCGGTGTGCGGCGCGACCGAGCACCCCCGGCCGGCCCGGGCGGGCGCCGGCCATGTCGACCGGGCGGCCGAGGAGGCCGCGCTGGCGGCCCACCGCCGGGCCGAGGACACCCGGCAGCAGGCGGAGGCGCACGGCCGGTCCGTCAACGAGGCACTGGCCGCCGCGACCGCCGCGGCGGGCGACACCCCGACCGCCGAACTGGCCGCACAGGCCGAGGAGTTGCGCGCCGAGCACGCCCGCGACCATGCGCGCGGCGCAGACCTGCACGCCGCCCGCGAGGCGCTCGGACGCGCCGAGCGGGAGTACGAGCGGCGCCGGACCGAGCAGCAGCAGGCCGAGCGCCGGGCGGCCGCCCGTACCTCCCACCGTGAGGCGCTGGAGCGCGAGCGGACCGCCCTCGACGAGGAGCTGACCCGGGCCCGGGGCGAGTGCGCCAGCGTCACCGAGCGGGCCGGGCGGCTGGAGCGGCAGGTGGCGCTGCTCGCCGCCGCGGCGGAGGCGTCCGGTACGGCGCGTTCCTGCGCCGAGCGGATCAAGGAAGCCGATGCCGGCGCGTCGGACGCCGCCTTCCGGGCCGGATTCGACACCCCGCAGGCCGCCGCCGAAGCGCTGCTACGGGACGAGGAGTGGCGCGCGCTGCAGCAGCGGCTCGACGACTGGCAGCGCGAAACGGCCGCCGTGGAGGCCGAGCTGGCGGACCCCGCGGCCCGCGCCGCCGCCGAGCTGCCGCCCGCCGCCCCGGACGCCGCGCAGGCGGCGCACCAGGACGCCGCCGCGCGGCTGCGCAGCGCCTCGACGGCCCTGGCGACGGCCCGGGAACGCAGCGCCGAACTCGACCGGCTCTCTGCCCGCGCGGAGGCCGACGCCCGCCGACTGGCCCCGCTGCGCGCCGATCACGACCGCATCGCCCGGCTCGCGGCGCTCGCCTCGGGCACCTCCGCCGAGAACGAGCGCCGGATGCGCCTGGAGTCGTACGTCCTGGCCGCGCGGCTCGAACAGGTCGCGGCCGCCGCCAGCGCGCGGCTGCACCGGATGTCGGCCGGCCGCTACACCCTCGTCCACTCCGACGAACGCGCCGGCGGCGCGCGCCGATCGGGCCTCGGCCTGCACGTCATCGACGCCTGGACCGGCCATGAGCGCGACACCGCCAGTCTCTCCGGCGGCGAGACCTTCTTCGCCTCGCTCGCCCTGGCGCTCGGCCTCGCCGATGTCGTCACCGACGAGGCCGGTGGCACCCGGCTGGACACCCTCTTCATCGACGAGGGCTTCGGCAGCCTGGACGAGCAGACTCTCGACGAGGTGCTGGACGTCCTGGACTCGCTGCGCGAACGCGACCGCAGCGTCGGCATCGTCAGCCATGTCGCGGACCTCAAGACGCGCATCCCGGCCCAGCTGGAGGTCGTCAAGGCCCGGTCGGGCTCCACGGTCCGCCACCGGGTGCCCGGCTGAGCCGGCCCGTGGCGGACGGCGGTGGGCCGCCCGTCACTGGCTGACCGGGCGGCGGGGGAGCGGTGAGGAGTAGACGACGCTGGTCGTCACCGAGCCGAGCGCGCCGATCCGGCCCGACACCTCCTCCAGGTGCCGCATGGAGCGGGCGGCGACCTTGAGGACGAAGCAGTCGTCGCCCGTGACGTGGTGCGCCTCCAGGATCTCGGGCGTGGTCTCCAGCAGATCGTGGAACGGCTTGTAATTGCCGTTCGGATACCGCAGCCGGACGAAGGCCAGGACCGGCAGCCCGATCCGCTCCGGGTCGATCACCGCCGCGTATCCCGAGATCACCCCGGCCTCCTCCAGGCGGCGGACCCGTTCGGTGACCGCGCTGGCGGACATGCTCACGGCGCGGGCCAGCTCGGCGTAGCCCGCGCGGCCGTTGTGCTGCAGGACGTCGAGGATGCGCCAGTCGGTGGCGTCAGGGGAATAACCGGTCATCCGGGCTGTCTAGCAGTGGAATCACCGGCAGATCAAGGGTTCTGCCGGTGATCATCGCTTTCCGGCCGGAGCGGCGAACCATAGATTAACGGTCATGATCACACAGAAGCCGCAGCCCACCAGCGCCGTACTCGCCACCCCGCCGGCCGCGCCCGCCGACGCCGCCGCGTACTTCGCCGCCCGCCTCGCCTTCCACACCGACGTCGCCGACGTCCATGGCGCGCTCGCGGCCGGCGCCGCCGATTTCGTCGTCCTCGACTCCCGCAGCCCCGCGGCCTGGGACCAGGGGCACGTCCCCGGCGCGGTACATCTGCCCACCGCCCGCATCGCCGAGGACGCGGGGAAGCTGCTGGACCCGGCGGTCCCGGTCGTCGTGTACTGCTGGGGCCCCGGGTGCGACGGCGCCACCCGCGCCGCGCTGGCGCTGGCGCGGCTCGGCTACCGCGTCAAGGAGATGCTCGGCGGCATCGAGTACTGGATCCGCGAGGGGTACGAGGTCGAGACCTGGCAGGGCACGGAACGCCGCCCGGCCGACCCGCTGACGGCACCGGTCGGGGCCGAGGACTGCGGCTGCTGAGCCTCCCGACTCTGCAGCCACCCCCTGCCGCCTCACCGTCGAGGCCGTCAACTCCGCGGGCGGCCTCAGGCGTTGAGGGCGGCCTGGGGTGCTTCGGCGGACGCGTCGATCTCGTAGGCGCGCAGTCCCTCCCGCTCCCCGACGAAACGGAAGCCGGCCCGCTCCAGCACGCGCTGCGAGGGGGTGTTCTCCGGCTCGGTCAGGGCGCACACCGTCCGTACCTCGGGCCGGGCGGCCGCCCAGCCGGCCAGCAGCCGGGCCGCTTCGGTGGCCCATCCGGCGCCGCGTGCGGACGGGGAGAGGTCGTAGCCGATCTCCACGAAGCCGGTGTCGTCCGGCGGGCCGTGGAAGCCGATGCTGCCCAGCGCCGTGCCGCTCGCCGTGTCGGTGAGCACGAAGACGCCCCAGCCGGGGCGGTAGCCACCGGAGGCGGCGGCCCGTACGGCGATCTCGGCGCCGCTGGAGGTGGTCGGGGGCGGGGCGGTGTCGATCCAGTCGAAGCCCGCCGTCTCGCCGTCCGCCACCCGGGCCGCCGTGGCCGGCAGCAGCGCGCGCAGCGTCACCCGGCCCTCGGTGAGCCGCAGGGGGTAGCCGGCGCCCGTGGTGACCAGCGCCTCGTACAGCGGACGGTGGTCCGTGCCCGCGGGCAGCCCGCTGACCTGGCCGTCGCCGACCTCCACCACCCGCCAGACACCGTCCGCGCGCAGTGCCAGATCCGTGGTGACGAAGCGTGCGCCCAACTCCCGTACGGCCGGGGCCACCTGGACGAGATCGGGCATCGGGCGCAGCCCCGGTGTGTCGGGGTGCGGGCCGATCAGCACCGGTTCGCCGTCCACCCACCACACCCGTGCCTCGCCCACCTCCCGCGCGTAGGACTCGAAGGCCCGCAGCACCACACCACCGGTCAGGAACTCCTCCTGGAGCGCGACGAAACGGCCGACGACCGCCGCCAGCCGCTCGGTGTCGGCCGCGTCCGGGACGTAGGCCGCCGCCTCCCACTCGTGCTTACGGGACTTGACCCAGTCCTTGACGACGAGCGGACGGCGCTGCCCCGGGGCGGTGAACGGTGCGGCGAGCCCGGCCAGCGCCGCGCGCTCCGGCGGACGGCCGGGCGCACAGGGGAGCCAGGCGCTGTGCGGGGTGAGCGCGCGGAACGTGTCGTACCAGCCGGGGAGTTCATGGGCGGTGCGGTAGGCGGCGGGCGAGGTCAGCAGGGGGCAGCCGCGGGCGGCGAGCGCCGCCGCCAACGCGGCGTAGCGCTCGGCCGGCAGCATCCAGCCGCGGTACCAGACCGGTCCGGCCTCGCGGGGCACCCGGGACACCGCCGCGTCGGTGTCCCCGGCGAGCAGCGCCTCATGATCGAGCACCGCGATCGCCGCGGCGGCCGACCGCGCCGCGGCGGCCTCGGCCGCGAAGTGCGGGTCCGTGCGCCGCGGGCGCAGCGGATCGCCGGAGAACACCAGAAGCGGCCGGTCCGCCGCGAGGTCCACTGTCATATCAGCGGACCCTACGGACGGCGGCGGCCGGCCACAACACCGTTCTGCACGGACCGGCCACCGGTCCCAAGGTCCCTGGTCAGAGCGCCGACAGCTCGCTCAGCAGATCGTCCAGGCCGAGCGAGCCCTGCGACAGCGCGGCCATGTGCCAGGCCTTGAGGTCGAAGTCCGCGCCGTGCCGGGCGCGGGCCGCCTCCCGGCCCTGCAGCCAGACCCGCTCGCCGAGCTTGTAGCCGATGGCCTGACCGGCCATGCCCTGATAGCGGATGATCTCGCTCTCGACGAAGTCGGCCGGGCGACTGGAGTGGCGCGCGAAGAACTCGTGCGCCAGCTGCGGTGTCCAGCGCTCGCCCGGGTGGAAGGGGGAGTCCGCCGGGATCTCCAGTTCCAGGTGCATGCCGATGTCGATGATGACGCGGACGGCGCGCATCATCTGCGCGTCCAGATAGCCCAGGCGCCGCTCGGCGTTCGTCAGGAAGCCCAGCTCGTCCATGAGGCGCTCGGCGTACAGCGCCCAGCCCTCGGCGTTGGCGCTGACGATGCCCACCGTCGTCTGGTAGCGCGAGAGCCGATCGGCGACATGGGCCCACTGCGCCAGCTGGAGGTGATGGCCCGGCACCCCCTCGTGGTACCACGTCGAGACCAGGTCGTACGCCGGGAAGCGGGTCTCACCCATCGTCGGCAGCCATGTACGGCCGGGGCGGGAGAAGTCCAGCGACGGCTGGGTGTAGTACGGGGCGGCCGCGCTGCCGGGCGGGGCGATCCGCGACTCCACCCGGCGCACCCGCTCGGCCAGTTCGAAGTGGGTGCCGTCCAGCGATTCGATGGCCTCGTCCATCAGCGACTGCAGCCACTGCCGGGTCTCCTCGACCCCCTCGACCGCCTCACCGTGCTCATCGCACCAGGCCAGCGCCTCCCACGGCGTCTTCGCGCCGGGCAGCACCCGCTCCGCCTCGGCCTCCATCTCGGCCAGCAGCCGGTGGAATTCGGACCAGCCGTACGCGTACGCCTCGTCCGCGTCGAGGTCGGCGCCGTTGTAGTAGCGGGCGAGGCGGGCGTAGCGCTCGCGGCCCACCACGTCCGGTGCGCCCGCGATGGCCGGGGCGTAGCTGTCCCGGAACCAGTCGCGCAGCTCGACCAGGGCGCCGGTGGCCACCTCAGCGGCCTCGGTCAGCTCCTTGCGCAGCGCGTCCGGTCCCGGGTCGGTGAACTCGGCGAACCAGCTGCGGTCGGTGCCGATCCACTCGTCCAACTGGCCGATGACAGTGGCGACTTGGAGCGGACCCGCGGGCAGGTCGCGCTTGCGGCCGGCGTCGAGCGCGGCGCGGTAGCCCTCCAGCGCGGCGGGCACCGCGCGCAGCCGCTGCACGATCGCCGCCCAGTGCTCCTCGGTCTCGGTGGGGGTGAGCGTGAACACCTCGCGCACGTGGTGCAGCGGCGAGCTGAGGTTGCTGACCGTGCGCAGGCCCTCGCCCGCCTCGTGCACCGCCAGCTCGGCGGTCAGCCGCTCGCGCAGCAGCCGCGCGCAGATCCGCTCGGCGGGGCTGTCCGCGCCCGGCCGGGCCTCGGCCTCGGTGAGCCGCTCCAGCGTCGTACGGGCGAGCTGGGCCACCGCTTCCTGGCCCGTCGGCGAGAAGTCGGGGAGCTTGCCGGAGCTCTCGGGGATCCCGAGAAAGGTCCCGGTGATCGGGTCCAGTTCGACGAGGGCGTCGACATGGGCGTCGGCGACCTGGCGGGGCAGCGGACCGCCCTCGGAAGTAGTGGTGTTGGACATGCTGGCCATCCTCGTACGGATCACCCCGCCGCGTCACCATCAATAGGCCGGACGTTCCTGTCGCTTTACGGCGCCATTGCCATACGACACGGCCGGCCGGGCGCCGCCACGCCCGACCGGCCGCTAGGGCCTGTGTCGGAAGTCCCGCCTGCCCCGCGGCGTCCGGCACGCACGCTCGCCGCGTTGTCGGGCACGCCCCGATACACCCAGTATCGGGGCGACCCTCCGCCTTGCGATCGCACGCACCGGACGCCGCGGGGCCCGCCCTGCGGGCGGACGACGGGACTTCCGACACAGGCCCTAGGCGGGTCCGAGGGATCACCGCCGGGCCCGGCTCAGCGGCGGCCGGTGCCGTCCTGGACGCGGACGCTCTCGTGGGGCTCCCGCCGGGCCGGAACTCCCGCCGGACGGGCGGTGATCACCAGCGTGCCCTCCTCGATCTGGTAGTCCAACGGCAGGCCGAGGCCGCGCATCGCCGCCACCATTCCCGTGTTGGAGGCCTGCGTGATCGCATAGACGCTCTCGCAGCCGGTCTCGGCCGCCATCGCCACCAGCCGCCGCAGCAGCTCGGCGCCCACCCCGCGCTGCTGCCAGTCGTCCTCGACCAGCAGCGCGACCTCGGTCTCGTCGCCGTCCCACAGCAGATGGCCGAGCGCCACCAGCCGGCCGGACGCGGTCTCGACGGCCAGGGTGCGGCCGAACCGCGGGCTCAGCAGATGCCTGAGGTAGCGGTCCGCGTCACCGACCGGACCGTGGTAGCGCAGCGCGAGCGTCCGCGTCGAGCAGCGGTCGTGCATCTCGCGCGCCGCGGCCAGGTCGGAGGTGTCGGCGCGACGGACCGTTATCTCGTTGCCCTCCGGCAGCGTCAGCACATCGCGCCGCCGGGGCACCCGCTGGCCGAGCCTGGCGTCCAGCTCGACCAGCGCCCGGACCCGCGCGAACTCCGTGGGCGTGAACGGCAATTGCGGCCTTTCAATGGTGAGCGAGCCCCCGGAGGGGTCGCGGAACTTCATCACGTGCTCCTCCAAAACACCTTCCGCGGGCACCTGCTCGGCGAGCGGCTGACCGGTCAGCGAGCGCGCGGGGACCGAATGGATCGTGCAGCGCCCCAGCAACTGGCGCAGCGCCAGGGGGAGTTCGGCGGAGTCGAGGGCCGTACGGGTCGCCAGGCCCAGCATCCGGGTCGGCCCGTCGACGAGGTCGTGCGCATCGGCGCGCTCCAGCCAGCTGTGGGTGCCGCCCGCGCCGGCCACCGTACGGGTCAGCTCGCCGGGCGCCAGCGAGCCGGGCGCGCGCAGCAGGAACTCGTCGACCGTGCCCTCGGATAGCGGGTGGGTCTGCAGGCTGAGTATGTCCACCTGCTGCGCGGCCAGCGCCGTGCACAGCGCGGCCAGGCTGCCCGGTTCGTCACGGACCGTGGTCCGCATCCGCCACAGCGTCGTCTCCTCACGGCCGGCCCGGGGAGCCGGATCGGCGAGGGACGGCGCCGTGGCGCCGGTATCGGTTGGTGGTGGGGCGCTTTCGTGGCGTCGTGTCCACCAGACGTGGAATCCGGCCGTGGCGAGCAGGGCCACCGCCGCGGCGCACAGCAGCACCGGGCCCGACGGGCCGTGCGCGACGGTGTTGGCGACGGCGTCGGCCACCGCCACGGCCGTGAACAGCGCGGCCAGCTCGACGACGTCCCGGCGCCAGTGATGGCGGCGGGAGGAATGGGCAGAGGAAGCTTCAGTCATGCACACAAGCCTTGCCGACCGGTGTTGCCTGATCACCAACACCTTGTGTCCGACGAGTAAAAGACGCAATCGGCGCATTGGCCTCTACTGTCCTACCCGTCCCGGTTGGAGCACCTTGCTGAACAACACTTCGCCGCCCTCCTGACGCAGCCGCACCGTCAGCTCCCCGCTCCCCCCGTCGATGTCGATCTCGCCGAAGTTCTGCGGAGTCTCCGCAGGGGAGGTGTTGGCACGGTCCGGCGCCTTGATGAACGGCTGGGTGGGCCCGAAAGTTCCATCGAGCTTCAGCGCCTGGAACCCGCCCGCGTTCAGCGGCCCCGACACGAACTCCCAGAACGGCTCGAAGTCCTTGAACGCCGCCCGCTCCGGCGCGTAGTGCTGCGCCGACGTGTAGTGGACGTCCGTCGTCAGCCATACGGTGCCGGTGATCCGGGCGTGCTTGATGTGCCGCAGCAGCTCGGCCAGCTGCAGCTCGCGCCCCAGGGGGGCGCCGGGATCGCCCTGCGCCACCGCCTCGAAGTTCGTCTTGCCGTCGGGGACGACCAGGCCCAACGGCATATCGGAGGCGATCACCTTCCACACCGCCTGCGAGCGGGACAGCTCCCGCTTGAGCCAGCGCAGCTGCTCGGCCCCCAAGATGCCCTGCTGGTCGTCGGTCTGCCGGCCCGGCGAGTTGGCGTTGCGGTAGCGGCGCATGTCGAGCACGAACACATCGAGCAGCGGCCCGTGATGCACCACGCGGTAGACCCGGCCACCCTGGTCGGGCCGCAGCGTACGGACGGGGAAGTACTCGCTGAAGGCGCGCAGCGACCGCGCGGAGAGCACATCAGCGTCCTTCTCCGTGTAGCGGTCGTCGTCGAGCAGCTGCCCCGGGTACCAGTTGTTGTGCACCTCGTGGTCGTCCCACTGGGTGATCGTCGGCACCTGCGCGTTGAACCGGCGCAGATTGTCGTCCAGCAGGTTGTAGCGGAACGCGCCCCGGAACTCGGCGAGCGTCTCGGCGACCTTGGCCTTCTCCTCGGTGGTCACATTCCGCCAGATCCGGCCGTCCGGCAGGGTCACCTTCTCGGTGATCGGGTTGTCCGCGTAGATGTTGTCGCCGCTGCACAGGAAGAAGTCCGGATTCCGGCGCCGCATCTCCTCGTAGATGCGGTAGCCACCGCGGTCCGGGTTGATGCCCCAGCCCTGGCCCGCGAGGTCCCCCGACCAGTGGAAGCGGACGTCCTCGCGGCGGTGGGCGGGCGCGGTGCGGAAGGTGCCGGAGACCGGTTCGCCGGTGCGCCGGGGGTCGTCCGGGTCGGCCAGCAGCACCCGGTAGTGGACCTGCTCGCCCGGCGGCAGGCCGTGCAGCGAGGTGACGCCGGTGAAGTCCGTGCCCGCTCCGATCACCGGGCCGCGCCACGTCCTGGCGTTGCGGAACGACTCGGTCGCCGCGGTCTGCACCACCATCCGGGCCGGCCGGTTCGATCGCACCCACACCAGCCCCGAGGACGTGGTCACGTCCCCCACCTGGACGCCCCAGTCGGCGCTCGGCCGCCCGCCGCGGGCCTGCGACGGCGCGGCACAGGAGAGCACGGGCAGTGCCAGCGCCGCGGAACCCGCAGCCGTGCCCTGCAGCAGCGACCGCCGTCCGAAGCCGCCACCGGATCCCTGCGCCATGTCAAACCTCCATACCGTCACCGAGCTTGCTGATGACCCGTTGGTATCGCTGCCTGGTGCCCCGCAGCGGAACGGCCGGTGAACAGAATGGTGTTCACCGGTCCCGCGCCGGGCCCGGCTCATCGTCGCAACACCACCGGCCGATCGCCAGGACACCACCGGAACGTTTACGGCACCTGGACCCCCGGAGCCACCCCCGTCCCGCACGGGGCGCCCGAACCGTCTCCTGGGGGCAGCCGATCCGGCGCCGGCCCGCCGACAAGGTGGCGCCCGTCGCACTCCGCCGTTTCCGCTGGACAACGCGGGTGCGGCCCGGTGGGATGGAGGGGTGCTGAAGGAATCCGCGACCGACGTCTTCGAGGAACACCGCCCCGTCCTGTTCGGGGTGGCCTACCGCATGCTCGGCCGGGTGGCCGACGCCGAGGACGTGGTCCAGGACGCCTGGTTGCGCTGGTCGGGCGCGGACCAGTCGGGGGTGCGCGAGCCGCGCGCCTTCCTCGTACGCATCACCACCCGGCTGGCCATCGACCGGCTCCGGCAGGCCCAGTCGCGGCGCGAGTCGTATGTGGGGCCCTGGCTGCCGGAACCCCTGGCGACCGACTTCGGCGGCACCACACCGGACAGCGCGGAGCGCACGGTGTTCGCCGAGTCCGTCACCCTCGCCGTGCTCGTCACCATGGAGTCGCTCTCCCCGCTGGAGCGCGCGGTGTTCGTGCTGCGCGAGGCCTTCGGCTATCCCTACGCGGAGATCGCCGAAGCCCTGGACCGCAGTGAGGCCGCGGTGCGCCAGCTGGCGGGCCGGGCCCGGCGGCACGTGGAGGAGGGCAAACCGCGCTTCGAGGTCGACCCCGTGCGCCAGCGCGACCTGACCGAGCGGTTCATGGCCGCGGCGGCCGGCGACGACCTGGAGGGGCTGCTCGGCATGCTGGCGGCGGACGCCCGGCTGGTCGGGGACAGCGGAGGGAAGGCCAAGGCGCCGCTGCGGGTCATCGAGTCCGCGGACAAGATCGCCCGCTTCCTCGTCGCTGTCGCCGGAGCCGCACCGGCAGGCCTGGAGTACACCTTCACCGAACTCAACGGCGGCATCGCGATGTTGGTGCGCCAGGGCGACGTGCCGGACTCCGTCATCCAGCTCGGCATCCGGGACGGCCGGGTCCAGACGGTCTACATCGTGCGCAACCCGGACAAGCTCGGGGCACTCGCGGCGGGTTGAGCCGCCACCGGTAGAGCGGGCCGCGGGCCGGACGGCACCGGCATGCCGCCGGCCGGGCCCGCCGTGCCCGGTGGTCCCCTGCGCCTTCGCCCGCCCGACGGGTGCGGTGCGTGACGAGGCGTGGGTTCGGTGCGTACGGGGATTTCGGTGCGTACGAGGTGACGGGGTGCCAGGTCGCGCCTTCCTCGGCGCCCGAGGGGGCGCCCCTCTTCGCTACGGCACGTCGTGCACCGGGCCGCGAAACGCATACGGGATTGGTCTTGACCAAGGGTGGGGGCGGTCATATCGTCGGGATACTGCAACAACCTTTAATAAAGAAGCGCTCATAAACGGGGGCGCGTGCGGGCCGGCATCCGTAGGGGCCCGTGTGCGGGCCCGGGTTCCATGGGGGCGCTGCCCTGCGAGGGCAACGGCCAGTGCGGAGGACAGGGTGGGGACCACGCAACTCGAAACGGTGCCGGAGCCGAAGTACTGGCACCTCAAGACCGTGCTCAGCGATGCGCTGGACTCGGAGTTCGCGGTCGGCGAGATTCTGCCCAACGAGCGTGAGCTGGCGGCGCGGTTCGGCGTCGCCCGAGCCACGCTTCGGCAGGCGCTCGAACAGCTGGAGCTGGAGGGCAGGCTGCAGCGCCGCCGCGGTGTGGGCACCACCGTCGCACCGCCGCGCGTCGGCGTCGCCGTCGCCCCCGCCCGCCACACCTGGCCCGGCGCCTCCGGCGACGACTGGCAGCCGGTCGACGCCACACAGAGCGACACCGTCCCGGCCGCCGTGGCCCGCCTGCTGCAGACCGTCCCCGGAGAGCAGGTGCACATCGTGCGCCGCACCCGGGTCACCAACGGCCAGCCCGTCGCCGCCGAGCTGCTGTACGTGCCGTCGGCCGCGGTGCCCGGCCACACCGAGGGGCCCGTGCGCAGCGCCCCGGCCCGCGCCCGCGCCGTGCTGCACGAGTTGCAGGAACTGGAGCTGGAGGGCCAGGACCGCACGGTGGAGCTCGGCTCGGCCCGCGCGGAGGACGCCCGCCAGCTGGACCGGCTGCCCGGCGCGCCCGTACTCGTCGTGACGACCCGCTATGTCTCCGGAGGACGGACCACCGCCGTCGCGGTGTCGACGTACCGCGCGGACACCTGCCGGCTGACCTTCGGCGCGAGCGACGAGGTGTCGCTGCTGGCGGGCTGAGCCGTCGGCCCTGTGCTCTCAAGGTGCCCGCACCGGATGCTCGGTTCCGGTGCGGGCCACCGCGTTTCGGGGCCCCGAGAGGCTCAACGGCGGGCGGTCGCCGTGCCCTCCACCGCGAAGAGCTCGCCCTCCACATGGTCCAGGGCCAGCCGCAGCGCACCGGTGGCGATCGCGGCCTCGCCCAGCAGGGAGAGCGCCACCTGCGGAGGGCGCAGACAGTAGCGCGCCAACTCCCCGCGCAGCGGCTCCAGTACACCGGCCAGGCCCGCCGCCCAACCGCCGATCACGACCAGCTCCGGATCGAGCGCCAGCACCAGGGCCGCGACATCGTGCACCAGCCGCCGGATGAAGCGGTCAACGGCGTCCCGGGCCCCCGCGTCGCCGTCCCGCGCCGCCGCGAAGACCGCGGCGACCTGCGCCTCGTCCAGAGGGTGCAGCGGCTCACCGGTCGTCGACAGCAGCTTCTCCGGCGTCGCCTCGCGCCCCAGCAGATGCAGCGCGCCGATCTCCCCGGCGGCCCCGCCGAACCCGCGGTGCAGCCGGCCGCCGATCAGCGAGCCCGCTCCCGGGCTGAGCCCGGCAAGGACGAACACGACGTCGTCCGAGCCGGCCGCCGCACCCTGCCAGTGCTCGGCGACCGCGGCGGCGTTGGCGTCGTTCTCGACCAGCACCGGGCAGCGGAACGACCGCCGCAGCCGCTCGCCCAGCGGCAGTCCCGTCCAGCCCGGCAGCGCGGTGCCCAGCCGTACGGTGCCGTCCGCCTCCACGATGCCGGGGGTGGCCACACCGACGGCCCGCAGCGAACCGCGCGCCACGCCCGTGCGGCGCAGCAGTTCGGCCACCACGGATCGGACCCGCTCCAGCCGCTCGTCGGCCGACGCCGTCTCCAGGACCGGGCGCTGCGCGGTGTCCAGCACCCGTCCGCTCAGGTCGGACAGCAGGGCCGAGACGCGATGCGGGCCGATCTCGACGCCCAGCAGATGCCCGGCCTCGGTACGGAACCGGAACCGGCGGGCCGGACGCCCCTGGCGGCGGGCCTCGCCCTCCTCGGCGGGCGCCTCGACCACCAGCCCGGTCTCGATGAGTCCCTCGACCACGCCCTCGACCGTCGGCCGGGACAGGCCCGTCACCTGGACGAGGTGGGTGAGCGTGGCGGAGTCCGCGGCGCGCAGCGCATGCAGCACCACCGCGGAGTTGATCCGTCGCAACAGGGAGGGGTCCCCGCCGGTGAGCCGCCCCAACGTCCGTCTCCCTCGCTCTGTCCGTTTGTGGCGGATCGTAGCCGGTCAGAAGGTGTGCGGCGAGCCCCGGACGGGGCGCCCGCCGCGGTCAGCCGGGCGCGACGAACCCCGATTCGTACGCCGCGATGACCGCCTGCGTGCGGTCCCGGGCCCCCAGTTTCCCCAGCACCGCGCTGACGTGGGTCTTGATGGTCTCCGCGCCCAGGACGAGCTCCC
This sequence comes from Streptomyces sirii, assembly GCF_045690365.1. Classification (NCBI taxonomy): domain Bacteria; kingdom Bacillati; phylum Actinomycetota; class Actinomycetes; order Kitasatosporales; family Streptomycetaceae; genus Streptomyces; species Streptomyces sirii. The sequence goes on from NZ_CP147982.1 coordinate 8,280,870, forward strand.
CGGCGATCTCCGCGTTCGACAGGCCCCGGGACATCAGCCGCAGCACCTGCCGCTCCCGTTCGGTGAGCGCGGCCCGCTCGAAGTCCGCCCGGGCCCGTGCGTTGCTGCGGCCGGCCGCCATGGTGCGCAGCGTCGCCGGCAGCAGCAGCGAGCCGCCCTCGGCGACGAGCCGCACCGCGTGCACGATCTCGGCGGGCCGGGCGCGCTTGAGCAGGAAGCCGTCCGCGCCGGCTCGCAGGGCCTCGTAGACGTAGTCGTCGTCCTCGAAGGTGGTCACGACGAGGATCCGGGGCGGCTCGGCCACCGAGCGGAGTACCGCACGGGTCGCCTCGATGCCGTCCAGCAGCGGCATCCGTACGTCCATGGCGATCACGTCCGGCCGCAGCTGGCGCACCATCGGGACCACGGAGGCGCCGTCGGCCGCCTCGCCGGCCACCTCGATATCGGGTTGGGCTTCCAGGATGGCCCGCAGACCGGCCCGGACCAGCGGTTCGTCATCGACGAGGAGTACGGATATCGGCACGGGATCACCCTAATCGGCGCAGTGGGAGACGGGCGTGGACCCGCCATTCGTCGCCTTCCGGCCCGGTTTCGGCCTCGCCGCCGAGGAGCGTGGCCCGTTCGCGGATACCGCGCAGACCGCGGCCGCCGCCGCTCGACTCCGACGCGGCGGGTAAGCCGTTGCGTATCTCCAGCTCCAGCGCGTCGGCGTCGGCCGCTATCCGCACCGACACCGGCACCGGGCCCGCGTGCCGCAGCACATTGGTCAGCGCCTCCTGCACCATGCGGTAGCCCTCCCGTGACACCGGTCCGGGCAGGGCCTCCAGCGGGCCGGTCACCTCGGCGCGGACCGCCGCCCCGGCCGCCCGCGCCGACTCCAGCAGGCGGTCGGCATCGGTGAGCGATGGCCGGTCGGCGGGCCTGGGAGCGTCCTCGCGGAGCAGCCGCAGCGCCCGCTCCAGGTCGGCGAGCGCCTGGCGGCCGGTGTCCTCGATGGCGGCCAGCGCCCGGTCGGTGAACTCGGGCGAACCTGCGGCGCGGGCCGCGCCCGCCTGTATCACCGTGACGGTCAGCGCATGCCCGACCGAATCGTGCAACTCCTGGGCCAGCCGGTTGTGTTCCAGGATGCGCTCCGTACGGGCTTCGAGCGCGGCCAGCCGCTCGGCCGCCGAGGGGCCCAGCAGCAGCCGTGCAGCACCGGTCATCAGCGCGCCCGCCCCGACGACGACGGTCAGCAGCACCACGAGGGGGAGCGGCGCGAGCAGGCCGTACCACCAGCGGGGGGTGTCGATCGAAGGCCAGCCGGTGACGCCCGTGGCGTGTCCCATGGCGGCCCGGGCCAACACCACGGTCAGCGCGGGCAATTGGAGGGTCAGGGCCGTCATCGCCACACCGGCTTCGAGCCGGAGCAGCAGCCATACGGCCGTACGGCCGCGGTCGGGCCAGGTGGCCGACGGTGAGGTGGCGATCTGGGAGCCGCGCTCGCCGGTGCCGGACCGGCCGGGAATCAGCAGCAGCTGGGCCTGCAGGCCCTCGATGCGCCGGACCGCGGGCACCAGCGCGGCCAGCAGAAGGATCGGCACGGGTAATACCGCGAACGACAGCCACGGCCCGCCATGGCCCGGCCGGAACGTCCCGCTGCGCAGAAACCCCATCAGGACCCCGGCCACGCAGCCGGTCAGCAGATGCAGCCAACGGCTGTACGTGACGGGCCGGAGGAGCGGCTTGAACAGGGGGCGGCGGATGGCCGCGAGGGATAGGGACACCCCGTCATCGTGCCAGCGGCCACTGACATCCCACCTCCCCCGAGCGGGGGAAGCGTTCACCGCGGCGGGGGAGGTCAGAGGCCCGAGGAGGACGCCAGCCTGGAGGCATGACCGCGATCGAAGTGCAACAGCTGACGAAGGTCTACGGCGCCGTGCGGGCCGTGGACGACCTCACCTTCCGGGTGGAGCCGGGCCGGGTCACCGGGTTCCTCGGCCCCAACGGAGCCGGCAAGTCCACCACCATGAGGATGGTCGTCGGCCTGGACCACCCCACCTCGGGGACCGCCACCGTGGGCGGCCGGACGTTCCGGGAGCTGGCGGACCCCCTGCGGCACGTGGGGGCGATGCTCGACGCCGGCGCCGCCCATGGGGGCCGCCGCGCCCGCGACCATCTGCTCGCGCTCGCACACAGCAACCGCATCCCCGCCCGGCGGGTGGCGCAGGTGCTGGACGAGACCGGGCTGTCGGCCGCGGCGCGCAGACGGGTGCGGAGCTTCTCCCTCGGGATGCGGCAGCGGCTCGGCATCGCGGCCGCGCTGCTCGGCGACCCCGCCGTGCTGATGCTGGACGAGCCCGCCAATGGACTCGACGCGGAGGGGATCGTCTGGATCCGTACGCTCCTCAAGCGCCTGGCCGCCGACGGCCGTACGGTGCTGATCTCCAGCCATCTGATGACCGAGACCGCGCTCACCGCCGACCACCTGATCGTGCTGGGACGCGGCCGGCTGCTCGCCGACACCGCCATGGACGACTTCCTGCGCGAGCACGCCGGACGGCGGGTGCGGGTGCGGACGACCGACGGGGCCCGGCTCCGTGCCGAACTGGCCCGGGTCGGCTGGGAGGCGGCGCCGGACGGCTCGGGGGGCTGGCTCGTCGAGGGCGCCGACCCCTCCGACATCGGCGCGCTGGCCGCCCGGCATGGCATTGCGCTCCTCGAACTCGCCGACGAGGCGACCTCGTTGGAGGAGGCCTACCTGCGGCTGACCGCCGAAGCCACCGAATTCGTCTCCGCCGCCCCGCAGACTCAGGAGGTCTGACGCCATGCAGTTCACCGCCGTCCTCCGCTCCGAGTGGACGAAGATCCGCTCGCTGCGCTCCCTGTCGTACAGCCTCGCCGTGCTCCTGGTGGTGACCGTCGCGATCGGCTTCGTCGTCTGCTCCGGCTACGACGGCGGCGATGCGCACTTCGACCCGGTGTTCAACGCCTACTTCGGGCTGAACATCGGGCAGTTCGGGGCCATCGTCTTCGGCGTGCTCACGGTCGCGGGGGAGTGGTCCAGCGGCTCCATCCGGGTCTCGCTGGCCGCGGTCCCGCGACGCGGGCTGCTGTACGCGGGCAAGCTCGTCACCGTGGGCTCACTCGCGCTCGCGGTCGGGCTGGTCGCCGGGTTCGCTTCGGTCGCCGGGGGACAGGCGCTCCTCGGCGACGAGGGGGTGTCCCTAGGGTCGCCCGGCGTGCTGCGGTCGGCCGTCGGCTGCGGGATCTACTTCGGGCTGCTCGCGGTGTTCTCCGCCGGCATCGGCACGCTGCTGCGCAGCCCCGTCGGCGCGCTGAGCCTCCTCATCCCGTTCTTCCTCTCCCTCGGCCCGATGCTCGGCTCGCTGAAGGCCACCAGGGAGGTGGGCCAGTTCCTGCCCGACCGGGCGGGGCAGCAGATTCTGCATCTGGCGCCCGAGGGTGCGCTGGGGCCGTGGCCCGGCATCGCGGTACTGGCCGGGTGGGCGGCGCTCGCGGCGGCGGCCGGGCTGTGGTCGCTGCTGCGCCGGGACGTCTGAGCGCCGCGAGGGAACGTCAATTGTCAGACCCGGCAGGTTTACTGACGGCATGACGCTTGACGAGCAGCTGACCACGATCGACGCGTTGCGCCTGCGGGCGTTCCCCGCGCAGCGGACCCGCTCCGGCCTGGTCGAGAGCGGTCCGGGCTTCCACATAGCCGATCTGCGGGTCAGCGCGGACAGGGAGACCGCGAACTGCCGTTCCAGCTGCTGGTCGCGGTGGGGGAGGCGGCGTGCGGGCCCTAGCGGGCGCCCGCGGACTCGTCGCCGGCCGGTTAGAGGGCGGCCGAGGGCTCGTTGTCGGCCGGGTCGTCCGGCGCGAAGGCCGCCGCCCGCAGCCGCCCGTACTCCTCCGCCATCGTCTGCAGCGTCCAGTGGGCGTTCAGGCCGCTGGGGTTGGGCAGCGCCCAGATGCGGGTGCCGCCCAGGGTGCGCTCCTGCGGCCCGATCACGGCGTGCTTGTCGTCGAAGGCGACGCGATAGGCCGTGACCCCGGCGACGGCGAGCCAGCGCGGCCGCAGCCGGGCGACCTTCTCGGCCAGCAGCCGGCCGCCCTCGCGGTACTCCGCCGCGGTCAGCTCGTCGGCCTTGGCGGTCGCCCGGGCCACGACATTGGTGATGCCGAGGCCGTGCGCCAGCAGCTCGTCCTGCTCGGCGGGCTTGAACTGGCGGGGGGTGAAGCCCGAGGCGTGCAGCACCGGCCAGAAGCGGTTGCCGGGTCGGGCGAAGTGGTGGCCCGTCGCCGCCGACATCAGACCGGGGTTGATCCCGCAGAAGAGCACGCGCAGGCCGCTCGCGGCCACGTCCGGGACGAGGCGGTCGCGAGCGGCTGCCAGCTCTTCGGGGGTGAAGCGCACGGCGGTCGCGTCAGAGGATCGCGCCCGGCGCGTACGCCGCGGCTTCCGGGTGCTGCTTGGCGATCTCCTCGATCCGGGAGACGACGGACGCCACCTGGTCGGCCGCCGCACCCGTGAAGGAGAGCTTGTCCGCCATCAGCGCGTCCAGCTGCGCCTTGTCCAGCGGGATCCGGGCGTCCGCGGCCAGCTTGTCGAGCAGTTCGTTGCGCTCGGCGCCCTGCTCGCGCATGGCCAGCGCCGAGGCGACCGCGTTCTCCTTGATCGCCTCGTGGGCCTCCTCGCGGCCCACACCGGCGCGCACGGCACCCATCAGCACCTTCGTCGTGGCGAGGAAGGGCAGATAGCGGTCCAGCTCACGGGCGACGACGGCGGGGAAGGCACCGAACTCGTCGAGGACGGTCAGGAAGGTCTCCAACAGGCCGTCCAGCGCGAAGAAGGAGTCCGGCAGCGCGACGCGGCGCACCACGGAACAGGAGACGTCGCCCTCGTTCCACTGGTCGCCGGAGAGCTCACCGGCCATCGAGGCGTAGCCGCGCAGGATGACCATCAGGCCGTTGACGCGCTCGCAGGAGCGGGTGTTCATCTTGTGCGGCATCGCCGAGGAGCCGACCTGGCCGGGCTTGAAGCCCTCGGTCACCAGCTCGTGGCCGGCCATCAGGCGAATGGTCTTGGCGATCGACGACGGAGCGGCGGCCAGCTGCACCAGTGCGGTGACCACGTCGTAGTCCAGGGAGCGCGGGTAGACCTGGCCGACGGAGGTGAAGGCCCGGCCGAAGCCGAGGTGCGCGGCGATCCGCTGCTCCAGCTCGGCGAGCTTGGTCGCGTCGCCGCCGAGCAGGTCGAGCATGTCCTGGGCGGTGCCCACCGGGCCCTTGATGCCGCGCAGCGGGTAGCGGGAGAGCAGGTCCTCCAGCCGGGCGAAGGCCGCCAGCAGCTCGTCCGCCGCGGTCGCGAAGCGCTTGCCCAGCGTCGTGGCCTGCGCGGCGACGTTGTGCGAGCGGCCCGCCATCACCAGCTCGGCGTGCTGGGCCGCCAGCGAGCCCAGGCGCGCCAGCACGGCGACCGTACGGTCCCGCATCAGCTCCAGCGACAGCCGCACCTGCAGCTGCTCGACGTTCTCCGTCAGATCGCGGGAGGTCATGCCCTTGTGGACCTGCTCATGGCCGGCGAGGGCGTTGAACTCCTCGATGCGGGCCTTGACGTCGTGCCGGGTGACCTTCTCGCGCTCGGCGATCGAGGCCAGGTCGACGGTCTCCAGGACCCGCTCGTAGTCGGCCAGCGCCTGCTCGGGGACCTCCACCCCCAGGTCCTTCTGCGCACGCAGCACGGCGAGCCACAGCTTCCGCTCCAGCTTGACCTTGTACTCGGGGGACCACAGCACGGCCAGCTCCGTAGAGGCATAGCGGCCGGCCAGGACATTGGGGATGCGAGGCTTCGCAGACACAGCAGTCACGTGGTGAGAGTCTACTGGCGGTTCGCGCAGGCCAGCGCCCCGGTCCCGGCTGTGTTTTCCTCCAAGCGGCACGCCGGGGGCTCACCTGCCACGTGGCCGCAGGTGCACGTACGGCCGGATCGGCCCCCGGGCGGGGCTCCGGGTTACGTCCCCACTCCTCGCCAGCCCGACACCGGACCGGGGTTCGCGTGGTCCTCGGGGGTGACCCAGAAGGCCTGGCCCAGTTCGGCGTCGAAATGGGCGCCGGTCCGGTCGTCCCCTGAGGACCGGCCGGTCAGCCGACGGCCTATCCAGGGACCCAGATGCTCCCGGGCGAACCGCAGATCCGCGGTACGCCGTGCGCGCCAGCCCGGCGGTGCGGCGGCCGGCAGCGGAGTGTCCCAGTCCGATACGGGCGGCAGGCCGAGCGCCTGCCAGACGGCCTCCGCCACCCGGCGGTGTCCCTCGGCGTTCAGATGGAGCCGGTCGTCCGCCCACAGCCGCGGATCGGCCAGCGCCCGCGACGCGTACAGGTCCACGACCACCGCGCCGTGCCGCGCGGCCAGCTCGTCGATCCGCGCGAACAGCCGCTCCATGCGCGGCCGGAAGCGCTCCAGCACCGGACCCCGCCGACCCGGACTGCGCATCAGCACCAGCTGCCCGCCGCCCCTGGCCAGCAGCCCGGCCGCGTTCTCCAGCGTGGCGCACACCTCCGCCACATCGCAGCGCGGCCGCAGCACGTCGTTGAGGCCGCCGACCAGGGTCACCAGGTCCGCGCCCATCGAGGCGGCCGGCCCGCACTGCTCGTCGGCGATCTGCCCGATGAGCTTGCCGCGCACCGCGAGGTTGGCGTAGCGGAAGTCGGGGGTGCGGGCCGCCAGCCGGGCGGCGAGCAGATCGGCCCAGCCGCGGTAGGAGCCGTCCGGCAGGCCGTCCGACATTCCCTCGGTGAAGCTGTCGCCGACCGCGACGAAACTGGTGTAGGGGGCATTTGTCTCCATGGCGGGGAGATCCTACCGCCCGGCATACCGAGCGGTATGCCCAGGGCCCGTGTGGGAGGTCCCGTCGTCCGCCCGGAGGGGTGCAGGTGGGACTTCCGGCACAGGCCTCAGCTCCCCCGGCCGTACCGGGCCGGCCGCGGTGTACGGTCTGAGATGCTCCGAACACCCAGGAAAGGGACAGGTGGACGCGCGATGACTCCCCGCCGGGGCGACGGCCCCGACGCGCTGACGTTCACCGAGCGGGCCCGGCGGCAGCAGCTCATCGAGGCCACCATCGATCTGGTCTCCACCCGCGGCTACCCCGCGACCTCGCTGTCGGCGATCGCCGAGCGGGCCGGGCTGTCCAAGGCCGCGGTGCTCTACCACTTCTCCTCCAAGGACAACCTGACCCGGGCGGCGCTGGAGCAGGTGATGGGGGAGTTCGGTGCCTATGTCACCGAGCGGCTGGCGCAGGCACCCGGCCCCCGCGAAGCGGTCATCGCCTATGTGCGGGCGATGATCGGCTATCAGCAGGCCAATCGCCGCCATGTCCGCGTGATCACCGAGATGCTGCTCGACGACGAGGGAGGCACCCGCCTCAAGACGCCGGGCTCGCACGACACCAACGACCGCTGGCAGACCCTGGCCGTCATGCTGACGGAGGGTCAGCAGGCGGGTGTGCTGCGGGAGTTCCACGCTCCGACCATCGCGCTGGCGATCGGTGGGGCGATCGACGGGGTGATCGCCCACTGGCTGGTCCACCCGGAGATCGACCTGGACGCCGCCGCGGCGGAGCTGGTGGAGTTCACGCTCCACGCGATCGAGCGGCGGGACTGATCCGCCGGGCGAAGGCGGGCGCGCGCTCGGGGCGGACGCCGATTCCGCCCAGATAGCCGGTCACGGTCCGCAGCGGCGGCACCCACCGCAGCAGCCGCATCGGCACCGGCAGGCGGTCGCCGTCGAGCGTGCCGGCCAGCGCGGAGCGGATCATCGTGTGCTCGGCCCGCTGGGACCTCTGCACCACCGCCATCGGCAGCTCCCGCCGCCGCTGCACCCGAGCCAGCTCCGCCACCCCGACCCGGCCCCGGCGCAGCGGCTCCGCCAGGATCCGGGCCGCGGCGACCGCGTCCTGCAGCGCCAGATTGACCCCGACGCCCCCGACCGGCGACATGGTGTGCGCGGCGTCCCCGATGCACAGCAGCCCCGGCCGGTGCCAGCGCCGCAGTCGGCCGAACGTCACCTCCAGCAGCTTGACGTCGTCCCAGGAGCGGATGGCACCGGTCACCTCCTCGTCCCAGTCGAACAGCGCGCCCAGCCGGTCCCGCAGCCACTGGACGTCGTGGGCGCGCAGCTCGGCGTCCCGGCCCTTCTCGATCAGGTAGGAGGTCTGGTAGTACGTGCCGCGGTCCATGGTGACGGCCGCCTGGCCGCCGCCGAAGCGGGCGAAGACCCGTCCGTCCTTGAGGCCGTCGGCGGGGGCGTCCACGCGCACCTGCCAGACGTCCATTGGCACCTCGAACTGCTGCTGCCGCAGCCCGGCCGCTTGACGCACCACCGAGTCCCGTCCGTCGCAGGCGACCGTCAGATCCGCGGTCAGCTCGCCGGGCGCCCCGTGCTCGTCGGTGAACCGCACCCCGGTCACCCGGCCGCCGTCGGTGCGCAGTCCGGTGACCTCGGTGCGCATCCGCAGGGTGAAGCCCGGCTCCTCGGCGCCCGCGCCCGCGAGCAGGTCGAGGAAGTCCCACTGCGGCACCATGGCGATGTACTTGTGCCGGCCCGGGATGCGCCGCAGATCGCCCATCACGACCGTCGTGCCGCCGATCCGCGCCCGCATCTCGGCCAGCTTGGCGAACGGCAGCCGCGCGAACGCCTCCCCGAGGCCCAGCTCGTCCAGTAGCCGCAGGGTCGACGGGTGGATGGTGTCGCCGCGGAAGTCGCGCAGGAAGTCCCCGTGCTTCTCCAGGACGGTCACCTCGACGCCGGCCCTGGCCAGCAGCAGTCCCAGCATCATTCCGGCCGGTCCCCCGCCCACGATGCAGCAGGTGGTGCGGTCCATGTGCATGCCCCCCTCAACGCGCCTGTAACCGATCGGTCAGCAATCTAACCGATCGGTCAGGCGCGTCGGAATCCGCCCCCCGGCTCGTCCTCTCCCGTCAGCCGGCGGGCCGCTGCAGCACCAGCTCCCTGAGCACGTCCTCCATCGTCACCAGTCCGGCCAGCCGCCCGTCGTCGCCGATCACCGCGGCCAGATGCGTACGCGATCCGCGCATCGCCGTCAGCACGTCGTCCAGCGGCGTCGCGGCCTTGACGCGGGCGATCGGGCGCAGCGCGGCGACCGGGAACGGCAGTCGGCGCGGGGAGGCGTCCAGGGCATCCTTGACGTGCAGATAGCCCAGGATGCGACGGGTGTCGTCGAGGACCGGGAAGCGCGAGAAGCCGGAGTCGGCGGCCAACTGCTCCAGCTCCTCGGGGGTGGTCCCGATCCGCGCGGAGACGACTCTTTCGGCCGGCAGGACCACGTCCCTGACCGGGCGGCGGCCCAGCTCCAGGGCGTCCCGCAGCCGCTCCCGGGCGCGCTCGTCGAGCAGCCCGGCCTGCTGGGAGTCCTCGACCATCTTCGCGAGCTGGTCGTCCGAGAAGGTCGCGGTCACCTCGTCCCTGGTCTCCACCCGCAGCAGCTTGAGCAGCCCGTTGGCGAGCGCGTTGACGCCGAAGATCACCGGTCGCAGCGCCCGGGTGAGCGCGATCAGCGGCGGTCCCAGGATCAGCGCGGTGCGCACCGGCTCGGCCAGTGCGACGTTCTTCGGCACCATCTCGCCGAAGAGCATGTGCAGGTACGTGGCCAGCGACAACGCGATCACGAACGAGATCGGGTGGATCAGCGTGTGCGAGATCCCCACGGCCTGGAAGACCGGTTCGAGGAGGTGCGCGATGGCCGGCTCGGCGACCGCGCCCAGCACCAGCGTGCACAGCGTGATGCCCAGCTGAGCGGCCGCCAGCAGGGCCGAGACGTGCTGCAGCCCCCACAGCACGCTCGCCGCCCGGCGGTCACCGCGCTCGGCGTACGGCTCGATCTGGCTGCGGCGCACCGAGATCAGGCCGAACTCGGCACCCACGAAGAAGGCGTTGACGACCAGCGTCAGCAGACCCACGAAGAGCTGGAGCGCGGTCATCGTCCGCCTCCCGTCTCCCGCTCGGCGCTGCTGCCGGGCGGCGGGGCGTGCAACAGCACCCGCGCCGCCCGATGGCCGGAGGCGTCCAGTACGTCCATCGACCAGCCGGCCACCTCCAGGCGGTCGCCGGTGACCGGTATCCGGCCCAGCTCGCTGGCGATCAGGCCGGCGAGGGTCTCGTAAGGGCCCTCCGGCAGCCGTAGGCCGATCCGCTCCAGCTGGTCGGTGCGCGCCGCGCCGTCGGCCTGATAGACCTCGCGGCCCTCGGCGTCGGTGCCGGCCGGTGCGAGGTCGGGGGTCTCCATCGGGTCGTGTTCGTCGCGGACCTCGCCGACCACCTCCTCGACGATGTCCTCCAGGGTCGCCACGCCGGCCGTGCCGCCGTACTCGTCGATGACCACCGCCATCGTGCGCTTGCCGGAGAGCCGGTCCAGCAGCCGGTCCACGGTCAGCGTCGTGGGGACCAGCAGCGGTTCGCGCAGCAGCTCGGACACCGGATGGCGGGGGCGGTGCTCGGCCGGGATGGTCAGCACGTCCTTGATGTGCGCCACCCCGACGACGCTGTCCAGGCTGCCGCGGTAGACGGGGAACCTCGACAGGCCGGTCGCCCGGGTGGCGTTGGCGACGTCCTCCGCGGTGGACTGCACGTCCAGCGCCATCACCTGCACGCGCGGCGTCATGACGTTCTCCGCGGTCAGATCGGGGAGGTTGAGGGTGCGGACGAACAGCTCCGCGGTGTCGGCCTCCAGCGCGCCCTCCCTCGCGGAGTGCCGGGCCAGCGCCACCAGTTCCTGCGGGCCCCGCGCCGAGGCGAGTTCCTCGGCGGGTTCCAGGCCCATCCGGCGGACCATGTGGTTCGCGGTGTTGTTGAGGTGCCTGATGAACGGCTTGAACGTGGCGCTGAAGCCGCGCTGGGCCGTGGCGACGTTCTTGGCGATGGCCAGCGGACTGGAGATGGCCCAGTTCTTGGGGACCAGCTCACCGACGACCATCAGGACGACCGTGGAGATCGCCGTACCGAGCACCAGGGCCAGCGACTGTGCGGCCGAGCGCGGCAGCCCCATCGCGTCCAGCGGACCCGCCAGCAGGGTGGCGATCGCCGGTTTGGACAGCATGCCGATGACCAGGCCGGTGACCGTGATGCCGAGCTGGGCGCCGGAGAGCTGGAAGGTCAGACCGCGGACCGCTTTCAGCGCGCTGTCCGCGCCCCGCTCGCCGCGCTCGGCGGCGCGTTCGAGCTCGCTGCGTTCCACGGTCGTCAGCGAGAACTCGGCCGCGACGAAGACACCACAGGCCAGGGTCAGGAGGAGCGCCACGCCCAACAGGAGCAGGTCGGTCATCGAGTCACCTCCGTCCCATGATCGAACACGATCGGGAGGTTTGCGCAATATCGCCGGGTTGCTCGACAACTGGGAGGCTCGCCCATGGTTGGACGCTCACACACCTTTCACTGGAGTAGCGGAACCACCATGGTAAAGGCTTGGCAAAGGTGATGGTGACGGAGGAGCCCGCCCCGCAGGCCGGGACGGGCTCCGGCATTCCTCCGGTGGGGGTGGGCGCCGGGCGTGCCGACGGCAACGCTCCCCGGCGATCCGGCGGCCCGTCTTGGCCGGGCCCGCCCCCTCAGGCCAGCGGCTTCGTCCATCGTCGCCAGTGATCCTCACGCCGGTACCCCGCCGCGGCCCAGGCGTGGTGGGCCGGCTCGTTCGCCTCCAGCACCATGGCGTCACCGCGGCGCCCGCCCAGCGCCACAAAGCGCTCCTCGGCGGCATCCAGGAGGGCCCTGGAGAGGCCCTGCCGGCGCCGGGACGGGTGCACGGCGAGTCGGTACAGCGAGGCCCGCCAGCCGTCCCAGCCGGCGATCACCGTTCCGACCAGGACTCCGTCCGACTCGGCCAGGAGCAGCGCACCGGGGTCCCGTTGGACCAGGCGCGTCACCCCGGCGACGTCGTCGCTGATGCTGGTCCCCTCGGCGGCGGTCTTCCAGAAGTCGAGCACGGCCCCCGCGTCCGCGGGAACGGCCGGGCGAATATCTATGTCGATCACGGTATCGAGCCAAGCACCAGCCCGCCCCGGTCCGCCAGTGGTTTCCCGGGGCACCCGCTCCGATACGGCGCTGCCCCCAGGCCCGGAGCCGGACCTGGAGGCGAGGACGGGCGAGTTCCGCGGCCCCTCAGACGGCGCCGCCGGTGCGCGGCGCCGGTTCACTGCTGTCGAGCAGGGTGAGGTCGATGCGGCAGAGATGGGCCCGTTCGATCGTCTCGCCGATCACACCGCCGGTCACGATGTGGCCGAGGAGGCCGGTACTGCCGCTCTGCTGCTGCTCGGGTACCTGGCAGTGGCGGTTGCCCTCCGCGTAGTGGCTCGCGCGGTGCGAGGTGGCCGGGCTCGGCTTGGCGGCCCAAGCGCCGCCCATGGACACACAGCCGGCCGCCATGACGGCCGTGAGCACCGTGGCGACATGTCTCTTCGTCAGCATTGTTTCTACCTTCCCCGGTCGGGACAGCAAGGCTGCGCGGTTCCGCAGCGCCGCCGGAAGGTCTTCCACTGCGCTGCCCGGGGAGAGCGCATCGCTCCCGGAATCCGCCCTTTCGGCGCATGGAGCGGTGGCCGGCCGGCGAACCCGACCGACCACGGCCCCAGGGCGTCAGCTGCCCGCCAGCTCTTCCAGCACCGGTGCGAAGGCCTCCAGGAACGGGTCCAGGACGGTGATGTAGGAGAAGCCGAAGCGCTCACGGCGCTCCCGCAGTTGCTCGGCCATCTGCCGGGGCGTGCCGATCAGCAGCGTCGGCACGTCCAGCGCCTGCTCCTCGATCGGCCCGAACACCGAAGACCACAGGGCCCGTTGCCCGGTGAACACCGCCCTACCGGCCCGGACCGGGCTCGGGCTGATCGTGACCCGGCTGCGGGCGCATGCGCTGGACGACGTACCCGGCGGCGGCGACGGCCAGGAGCAGCGCGACCGTGCCGAGGGTGAAGGTCTCGAAGGCGAAGCGGGAGACGCCCCAGGTCGCCCGGAAGTCGTACGGAATGCCGACGAGCGCCTCCAGGGTGCCGGGAAACAGCGCCACCCACGCGCCGAGCAGGATCCACGCGTAGACGAGCAGGTTCGCGAGGGTGAAGCCCGGGGTTCCGAAGGGGACCCGGTAGGGGCGGGGCACCTCGCCGTGGCGCAGCCGCAGCGCCAGCAGCGCGGGGATCACGGCGATATAGGAGAGCAGCAGTGTGGTGATCGCGACGGTCAGCACCACTCCGAAGATCGCCGAGGCGTCCCCGCTCGCCAGGTTCATCGCCGCGGCCATGAACACGGTGGCGGTGACACCCGACAGCAGGTTCATCCGGACCGGGGTGCCCAGCCGGGGATGGAAGACGCCCAGGGCCCGGCTGAAGAACCCGCCGTCGGCGGCGGCCATCGCCTGCATCCGGTCGGCGACGATCATCCAGGCGCTGCCCTGCGTCACCAGCGCCACCGCGAACAGCACGGCGACGAAGGACAGCAGCGGCCCGCGCCAGCTCCCGTAGATCCCGAAGACCAGCCGCGCGGCATCCATGAAGCCGCCGACGCCGGTGACCTGCCCGGCCGGGGCGACACAGACGATGGCCAGGATCGGCAGCAGATAGCAGCAGGTGGCGATGGCCCCGGACAGCGCGATCGCGACCGGCACATCGTGCTGCGGATCGAGCATCTCGTCCCCCGCCGCATTGGGCGCCTCGAACCCCACGAACGCGAACAGCAGGACCGGCACCAGCGCCAGGAACCCGGCGCCGCTGGGGGAGAAGACGGCGCTCTCCAGTCCCCGGAAGCCGTGCTGGACGCCGTACGCCACCGCCGTCGCGGTGAAGAACGCCAGCGCCAGGACCTTGGCGCCCGCACCGGCCGTGGTGATCCACTTGCCGCGGCGCAGCGAGACCACCGCGGTGAGAATGGCGACCCAGATGAACACCAGCTTGAAGGCGTAGTCGGCCACCGTCCCCGAGCCGAGCGGGAAGACGAAGCCGTTCCAGGCCTCCGCCGCCACGAAGACCAGCGAGCCGCCCAGCCACACCGGATTGGTGACCCAATAGAACATGGTGGTCAGCGCGGCCGCCAGCCGCCCGAACGCCACCTCCACCCAGACGTACGGGCCGCCCTCCTGCGGGAACGCGGCCCCGGTCTCGGCGAACATCAGGGCGTACGGCAGCAGGAACGCCACCGCGATGACGGCGATCCAGGTGACCGCCTGGCCGCCGCCGGAGGCGATCTGCCCGATCACATCGAAGGAGATCACGGCGGCGACGCCCATCGCCATGATGTCGAAGCGGCGCAGACTGCGCTTCAGATGCGGGACGGGTGCGGGGACGGACACTGCGGTGGTCCTCCTGAGGGCCGAGCGGTCGCGGGCGGTCCGGTCAGTCGTCCGACGGATCACATCGTGCGGCATTCGCTCCGGCAGCATCGGCAGCGGCGCGCGGGCGCACGGCACGCGGGCGCCTGGCACACGAGCCACCCGGCTCCGCGCCCGGGACCGGCGGCGATGCTTGCCGGTGCTAGCGGATGCGCGCTAGCGTGGAGGGGTGGCGAAGACACAGCTGAACGTCCGGGTGGACGAGGCCACCGCCGAAGCGGCGCGGGAGCGCGCCCTGCAGCGGGGAGTGAGCATGAACCGCTATATCGAGGAGCTCGTCCTCAAGGACGCCGGCGAGGTCGGCCAGACCTTCGTCGAGGCCGCCTCGGACTTCATGAAGCAGTACGAACGGGTCTTCGCCGAGGAATTCGGCCTGGAAACCCGCGGTGCCCCTGGCCGTACGGCCCCCGCCGACAGCCACGAAGGGCTGCCGGGCACCACGTGAACCTGCGCATCGACCTCGCCTGGCTCCTGCTCATCGCCGAACACCACACCCCCGGAGACCCCCAGGTCACCGACTGGGGCGCCCTGGTGGCCGCGGTCAGCCGGCACGAAGCCGAGATATTCGGCGTGCCGGTGTATCCCGAGCCGCATGATCGCGCGGCCTGTCTGCTCCAACTCCTGCTCCAGGTACCGGCGTTGGAGCGCTCGAACGCGATGTTCGCGACCGCCGTCGCGTATGGATACCTCGTCGCCAGCGGCCTGAAGATCGCCACCTCCCCGGAACAGGTCCGCGACCTGGCCCGCCTGGTGAAGGACGGCACGGCGGATGTCCATGCGATCGCGGAGGAACTGCGGGCTTGGACCGTATAGCTGCGCTTGGGCTTGTTTCCCACGTTTTCGGCTTTCCCGCCGTGGGGGTTCGCGTGGTTCGCCTGCGGCGGGCCCGTCCGCTGCGCTTTGCTGCGGCCGACGTGTTCGACTTACGCGCCGTGGCGCCTGCGGCGGGCTGTTGCCGCTGCGCGGGGCTGTTCGGCTGCCGGTGACGGGCCGGAGGGGTAGGGGTGTGGGACTGCTGCGCTTTACGTCCCACACCCCTACCCCTCCGGCCCGCCCCCTCCCGTTGAGGGTGGGAAAAGACCGGTGGGGTTGAACGTCAGCCTTCGTGTGCCGGTAGCCGACGGATCAGGCCCGCCCCCACCGGCCTCTTCCCCCCACCCACGGGAGGGGACAGACCGTAGGACGGAGTCCGTAGGGCTGTCACCGCACCCGACAACCCACGCCCGCCGCAGGCGAAACGGCGAACAACCACCACGGCGCCGCAGCCGACAAACCACACCCGCCGCAGGCGAAACGGCGAGAAACCACCACGGCGGGAAAGCCGACAACGTGGGAAGCAGGCCAAGCGCAGCAACGTGGGAGCCGCTTAGGGTCGACGAGACCCGCTGAGCGTCGGGGACAACCACCCCGGTGCCGCCGCGCGGAACGCGTCCGGGGGGAGCGTGCCGGAGCCCTCGGGGATGACGCCGAGCAGGGGGGCGCCCGCGGCGTCGGGGAGGTCCTCCAGGTTGCAGCGGGACGCCAGATCGGGCTCGGACGGCCAGCTGCCGACGACGACGCCGGGGCAGTCGAGCCCGTGGGTGCGCAGCGCCAGCGCGGTGAGGGCGGTGGTGTTCAGGGTGCCCAGACCGGCCTGGACGACCACCAGGACGGGGGCCTGCGCCAGGCGAGCGGCGTCGGCCAGCGTGTTGCCGTCCGCGTCGAAGCGTACGAGCAGCCCGCCCGCGCCCTCGACCAGCACCAGGTCGTGCGAGGCGTCCAACTTCGCGACGGCCTCGGCGATCTCGTGCGGTCGCACCGGCGGCAGACCGGCCCGCAGCGCGGCTGTCCCGGGCGCCAACGGCTCGGGATAGCGGGCGAGTTCGACGGTGGTGACCCGACCGGCCAGCCGCTCGACGTCCGCCACATCGCCGGCCTCGCCCGCCGCGACGCCGGTCTGGGCGGGCTTGAGCACCGCCACCGAACGGCCCGCGGCGATCGCGGCCGCGGCGATCGCGGCCGTGGTCACGGTCTTGCCGATCTCCGTGCCGGTGCCCGACACGAACAGCACTGACATCTCTGGATTTCCTCTCAGCCCTCGCGCGCCGCCGCGCACACCGCGGCGCAGATGCGCGCCACATCGTCGTCACCGGTGATGTACGGCGGCATGGTGTAGATCAGATCGCGGAACGGGCGCAGCCAGACGCCCTCCCGGACCGCCGCCCGGGTCGCGGCCGCCATGTCCACCGCGTGGTCGAGCTGGACGACGCCGATCGCGCCGAGTACGCGTACCTCGCGCACCCCGGGGACGCTCTCCGCCGCCGCCAGTCCGTGCCGCAGCCCGGCCTCGATCCGCTTGACCTCCTGCGCCCAGTCCTGGGACAGCAGCAGCTCGATCGAGGCGTCGGCGACGGCCGCGGCCAGCGGATTGCCCATGAAGGTGGGGCCGTGCGCCAGCACCGGCAGTTCGCCGCGCGAGATGCCGTCCGCGACGGCCGCCGTGCACAACGTCGCGGCCAGGGTGAGATACCCGCCGGTCAGCGCCTTGCCGACGCACATCACGTCGGGCGAGACGCCCGCGTGGTCCGCGGCGAAGAGGGCGCCCGTACGCCCGAAGCCGGTGGCGATCTCGTCGAACACGAGCAGGACGCCGTGCGCGTCGCAGGCCTCCCGCAGCACCCGCAGATACTCGGGGGAGTGGAAGGACATTCCGCCCGCTCCCTGCACCACGGGCTCCACGATCACCGCGGCCAGCTCCTCGGCGTGCCGGCCGATCAGCTGGCGGAGGTGGTCCGCGTACGCCTCGTCGGGGGCGGCGTCGAAGCCGGCCGGCGGCGCGTCCGCGAAGACCTGCCGCGGCAGCGCGCCCTGCCACAGCTCGTGCATGCCACCCTCCGGGTCGCATACCGACATCGGCTGCCAGGTGTCGCCGTGATAGCCGCCCCGCCAGGTCAACAGGCGTTGTTTGCGGGGCTTTCCGAGCGAGCGCCAGTACTGCAGGCACATCTTGACGGCGACCTCGACGGACACCGAACCGGAGTCGGCGAGGAAGACGTGCCGAAGCGGCTCCGGGGTGATGTCGACCAGCCGCTTGGCCAGCCGCACGGCGGGCTCGTGGGTGAGCCCGCCGAACATCACATGACTCATCCGCTCCAGCTGGCCGCGTGCGGCGTCGTTGAGCACCGGGTGGTTGTGGCCGTGCACCGCCGACCACCAGGAGGACATCCCGTCGACCAACTCGTCCCGGCCCTCGGCCGGTTCGGCCAGTCGCAGCCGGACGCCGGACGCCGACTCGACCAGCAGCGGCGCGGCCCGGCCGGGCATCGGCCCGTACGGATGCCACACGTGCTGCCGGTCGAGTGCGAGCAGTTCGCGGGGAGCGAGCGGCTCAGGCATTGGGCGGCAGGTCGGTACCGGCACCGCGGCGGCGCACCGCCACCAGGTCGCGGCGGTTCTCGTCGGACGGCGCGGGGACGGTCGTGGCGGGTGCCTCGGCGTCGGCTTCGGCGTCCGCGGTCTGCGCCGGCTCCGCGCCGTCGTCTCCGTGCTGCCGGCGGTGCTCGGGCAGCGTCGTGGTGTCCGCGCCCTCGACCTCGAACCCGGCGTCCTCGATCATCGCCAGATCGTCCTTGCCGGCCTGACCCTCACTGGTCAGGTAGTCGCCGAGGAAGATGGAGTTGACCAGGTGCAGGGCCAGCGGCTGCAGGGTGCGCAGATGGACCTCGCGGCCGCCGGCCAGCCGCACCTCGATGTCCGGGCAGACGAACCGGACCATCGCCAGGATGCGCAGCGCACGCTGCGGGGTGAGGTTCCACTCCTTGGCGAGCGGGGTGCCCTCGAAGGGGATCAGGAAGTTCACCGGGACGGAGTCGGGGTCCAGTTCACGGAGCGCGAAGACCACATCGACGAGGTCGGCGTCGCTCTCACCCATGCCGGCGATCAGCCCGGAGCAGGCGGACATGCCCGCCGCCTGGGCCTGCTGGACGGTGGAGACCCGGTCGGAGAAGTCGTGTGTGGTGCAGATGTCGCCGTAGGTGGCTTCTGAGGTGTTGAGGTTGTGGTTGTACGCATCGGCGCCCGCCGAGCGCAGCCGGCCGGCCTGGCCGTCGGAGAGCAGCCCCAGGCAGGCACACACCTCCACGCCCTCGTTCTGCTCCTTGATCGCGGAGATGGTCTCCGAGACCCGGTCCACGTCCCGGTCGGTGGGGCCGCGCCCACTGGCCACCAGGCAGACCCGCTTGGCGCCGCCGGCCACTCCGGCTGCGGCCGCCTTGGAGGCCTCATCGGGCTTGAGCCAGGTGTACTTGAGGATCTCGGCCTTCGACCCCAGTCGCTGGGAGCAGTACGAGCAGTCCTCGGGGCACAGGCCCGACTTGAGGTTGACCAGATAGTTGAGCTTGACCCGCCGCCCGAACCACTGGCGGCGCACCTTTCCGGCCGCGGCCACGACATCGAGCAGTTCGTCATCGGAAGTCGCCAGCACGGCCAGCGCCTCTTCGCGGGTCGGCAACTCGCGCCGCAGTCCCTTGTCCACCAATGCGTTCAGCAGGTCCATGGCGTTGATCCTGACGTACGCCACCGCCCTCGGCCAAGGAGGATTCCCACAACGAGCGGCGATCGGGGTGTGTGTATCGCCACACTGTGTGCGTGCGGAACGACCGCTAACGTCTATCGACAGCCCACAATCGAGGCCGAACGACTAAGGACGCCGATGCCGCAGGACTCCGCCCCGCCGCTGCTCCGCGAAGCCCCGCCCGCGCCCCGCGCCGGGCACTCGTCCGCACCGTCCGGCAAGGGGTACCACACGGCCTTCGACTGGATCGACGCGGCACGCGCCGAGCGTCAACGGGCCGGACTCGTCCGCACCCTGCGCCCGCGGCCCGCCGACTCCCCGCTGCTCGATCTGGCCAGTAACGACTACCTCGGACTCGCCCGCCACCCCGAGGTCACCCACGGCGCGGCCGAGGCCGCGCACCGCTGGGGCGCGGGCGCGACCGGCTCGCGCCTGGTCACCGGCAGCACCGAGCTGCATGCCCTGCTGGAGGCGGAACTCGCCGCGTTCTGCGGCTTCGAGGCCGCTTTGGTGCTGTCGTCCGGCTATGCGGCGAATCTCGCCGCCGTCACCGCACTCACCGCTCCCGGCACCCTGGTCGTCTCCGACGCGGGCAACCACGCCTCCCTCATCGACGGCTGCCGCCTCTCCCGGGCCCGTACCGAAGTCGCCCCGCACGCCGATCCCGAGGCCGTACGCGCCGCGCTGACCGGCCACGACGGCCGGGCGCTGGCCGTCACCGACTCGGTGTTCTCGGTCGACGGCGATGCCGCGCCGCTGCCCGCGCTCGCCGAGGCCTGCCGGACCAGGGGCGCCGCGCTGCTCGTCGACGACGCACACGGCCTGGGTGTCCTCGGTGACGGGGGCCGCGGCGCGCTGTCGGCGGCCGG
This sequence comes from Streptomyces sirii, assembly GCF_045690365.1. Classification (NCBI taxonomy): domain Bacteria; kingdom Bacillati; phylum Actinomycetota; class Actinomycetes; order Kitasatosporales; family Streptomycetaceae; genus Streptomyces; species Streptomyces sirii. Next base: position 8,300,660 of record NZ_CP147982.1, read on the forward strand.
ACTGGCCGGTGACGGCGATGTGGTGGCCACGGTGACCCTCTCCAAGTCGCTCGGCTCGCAGGGCGGTGCGGTGCTCGGCCCCGCCCGGGTGATCGAGCACCTGGTCAACACCGCCCGCTCGTTCATCTTCGACACCGGCCTCGCCCCGGCGGCGGCCGGCGGTGCGCTCGCCGCGCTACGGCTGCTGCGCCGCGAACCGCAGCGTGCCGCTCGCGCCGGACAGGTCGCCCGCGAGCTGCACGACCGGCTCACCGCGGCGGGCCTGGCGGCCGTGCGCCCGGACGCCGCGGTGGTCTCGGTGCGCGCCCCGTCGCCGGAGGCCGCGGTCGGCTGGGCCGCCGACTGCCGTGCCGCCGGCCTCGCGGTCGGCTGCTTCCGGCCGCCGTCCGTACCCGACGGGATCTCCCGGCTGCGGCTCACGGCCCGGGCAGATCTGACGGATGCTCAGATCGATCGGGCGGTCGGGACGATCGTGGCCACGGCGCCTACGGGCTGAGGCGGCCGGACCGACAGCTTCCGCGGGCCTCGTCACAGGGGTCCCACGCGCCCCAAATCCGGTCTCCCGTGGCAGAGTTCACCGCATTGAGCGACAGAAATCTGTATAAGTTGGTGGATCGAGCACCACACCGGCAGCATGGGTGGCAGTCTGGCGCACAGCAGAAGTCCGAGGCCGAATCGGTGTCCCGAGCGGCATCCCCACATCCTGGTCAGCGGACCGGAGCCGGCCTCGGTGGGAAAGGGACGGCGTCGCGATGGCAGACCACCAAGAATCGTCACTCACCCTGCCGAGCGCCCCGGACTCGGTCGTCCTCGCCCGCCGGCACACCCTGGCGGTGCTCGCCGAATGGGGACTCGCCGCCGGGACCGAAGCCGCCGACTCCGTCCGGCTGATCGTCTCCGAACTCGCGACCAACGCCGTCCAGCACACCTTCGGCCAGTCCCCGACGTTCACCGTCGAGCTGCGGCTCGACCGGGACGAGGTGTTGCGGGTCGGCGTCACCGACAGCCATCCACGCCGGCCGCGCCGGCTGCCCGCCGCGGTCCAGCAGGACAACGGCCGGGGCATGGTCATCATCCGCTGCCTCGCCGCGGAGGCCGGCGGCCGACTCTCGGTCGTCCCCACCGAGTCCGGCGGCAAGACGGTGTGGATCACGATGCCGTGGCAGGTCACGGCCCGCTGACGGCCGCTGCGCTGCACTGCAGGAACCTTTCGCTGCGGGCTGCGGGCTGCGGGCTGCGGGCTGCGGGCTGCGGGCTGCGGGCTGCGGGGCCCTCCGCCACGGTCAGGCCAGCAGCGCGGCGGCCTGCCGGCGCGCCTGGTGCAGCCAGGCCGCGCGGGTCTCCTCGGTCGAGTCGGTGACGGTACGGAAGACGAACCGGCGCACGTCGGTGACGCCCACGTACGGCAGTACGCATGCCGCCCAGATCCGTTGCAACGGGTCGCCGAACTCGCTCTCCTCGCGGTCGGCGGGGGTGTCGGAGGTGTTCAGGACGAGGGCCCGGCGGGCGTGCAGCAGCCCCGCGGGCTCTCCCCCCGCGGTGCCCAGTTTGTAGGCGACGCCGGGTGCGAGTACCCGCTGCACCCAGCCCGTGAGGACCGCGGGCGGCATGCCCCACCAGTTCGGATGGATGAACACCAGGGAGTCGAGGGTGGCCACCTCCGCTCGATGCAGCGACACCTGCGCGTCCTGGGAGGACGGCGCCGACCGGACCGTCTCCGTCTCCTCGGCGGAGAGCGGCGGTGCGAAACCCTCCGCGCAGAGGTCGTGCGCGAGCACCTCGCACCCGCGGTCGCCCAGCTCCGCCACGACGGCGTCGAAGAGTGCGTGGTTGAAGCTGCCTGGGCGAGGGTGGGCAAGGTACACACCGATACGCATGGTTCGTCCCCCGGTCGAGATGAGCGGTCATCGGCCGCCGATCCGTGGGGGCGCCGCCGCCTCCGCGCCCATTCGGCCGAGCGTCATTATCCGTGAGTGGGCGCACGGGTGGGCGGTTTTCGGGATCATGCCGGTCGCTCGGCCGTCTCACCGGCGCCGGTCGCGCACCGGGGCAAGCCTTACGGGGCGGCGGAGTGGCGGCTGAAGGCTCCGTGCAGCAGGGCGCGCAAGGTGTCCGCGGCGGGGGTGCCGCCGCCGGGGCGGTAGGCCACCGAGATCCGGCGGCGCAGCTCCGGCGGGTCCAGCCGGCGGACGCCCAGCGGGGTCATCGAGCCCTCCGCCATCATCTCCGGGACCACCGCCACCCCGAGTCCCGCGCTCACCAGCGCACACACCACCGCATAGCTCGGTGACTCGCAGCGCACCGCCACACTCGCCCCGGCGGCCGCCAGCGCCGCCTCCACCTCGCGCCGGTTGGGATTCGCCGGGGCCATGCTGACCAGCGGCTGACCGGCCAGCTCGGTCAGCGGCAGCCGTCCGGAGCCCGCCGTCAGGGCATGGCCCGGCGCGGTGACCAGTACCAGCTCCTCGGTCAGCAGGGGCTCCAGCAGCACCCCGTCCGGCGGCGGCATCGCCGCACCCGGCACATACTCGTGCGTCAGCGCAAGATCGACCTCGCCCAGCGCCACCGCCTCGGTGGCCTGCGGCGGTACGTACTCCGTCACGCTCAGCTCCACATCGGGGTGCGCGCGGCGGAACGAGCTGAGCGCGGGCGGCAGCAGATGGGTGCCCGCCGTCATGAACGTGCCGATCCGCAGTCGCCCGCCGGACAGCCCCGTCAGCACGGACAGCTCGTGCCGGGCCTGCTCCAGCTCGTCGAGCACCCGCCGCGCGCGTACGAGCAGCAGCTCACCGGCCGCCGTCAGCCGCGTCCCGCGATGGTGGCGCACCAGCAGCGCGGCCCCGGCCTCCCGCTCCAGCTTGGCGAGCTGCTGGGAGAGCGCGGGCGCGGTGTAGCCCAGTCGGGCGGCCGCCCGGGTGATCGAACCGGCCTCCGCCACCGCCACCAGCGCGGCCAGCCGCGTGGGGTCGTACATCACCACCTCTTTAGGCCCTCCCAGAAGATTGCCCATACCCATTAAAGGCTCTGGCCGGCCAAGCTGCTCCTATGGACGGACAGCTGATCGCCTTCACCGGAGTCGCCGCGGGCATGGTCACCATGCCGGGCGCGGACTTCGCGGTCGTGGTGCGCAACGCCCTCGACTCGCGCCGGGCGGGGGTGGCGACCGCCGTGGGGGTCGCGGGCGGGCTCTTGGTGCACACCGCGCTGGCGGTCGCCGGGCTCGCCGCGGTGCTGGTCGCCGTGCCCGGACTCTTCGGCGCCGTCCAACTCCTCGGCGGCGGCTATCTGCTGTACCTGGGAGGGCGCGCGCTGATCGCGGCCCGCCGCCCGGGCGCCGCCGACGCGGAGCCGCCGACCGGCCCGGCCGCCGCTGCCGCCGGTGTCGCTCCCTCCGTCGACGGCCGGCCGGCCGCCCTGCTGGGCGCCGCGCAGGGGCTGCGCCAGGGCTTCTTGACCAACGCGCTCAATCCCAAGGCCCCGGTGCTCTTCCTCAGCCTGCTGCCGCAGTTCGTTCCCGCGGGCCAGCCGGCGCTGCCCCGTACGCTGCTGCTGGCCACGATGGTCGTCGTGCTGGCGCTGGTGTGGTTCCCCGCCGTCGCACTGCTCGTCGACCGGCTGGGCACCTGGCTGCGCCGCCCGCGGGTCGCCCGCGTCCTGGAAGCCGTCACCGGCGCACTGCTCAGCGCCCTGGGCGGCATCCTGCTCGTCGAGCTGCTGCTCGGCTGAGGGGAGTCCGTCGGTCCCGGGGGAAGGCGTGCGCGGGCCCGGCCGCGGCCCGCGTGTGCCGGCCGCAGCTCAGCCGCGGCCGCCGTAACAGGGCAGCACCGTCACCGATCCGTCCGCGGGCGGGAGCCTCCCCCGCACCGCGGCCGCCAGCAGCTCGCTCAGTTGGCAGGTCGTCACACCGTCAAACTATCGGAGGCCACCGACAATTGATCGGGCGTCAGGCAACGCCCCAGGTCAGCCCACTCGTCCATACGAGACCGTGGAGCTCCAGATCCTCGCCAACCGCACCACGTCGCCGGTCTTGGGCGCATGCCACATCCGGTCGCGGCCCGCGTAGATGCCGACGTGGTAGACCCCGCGGGGCGAGTGGAAGAAGACCAGGTCCCCGCGTCTTCGGAAGGAGGTCGGGATGTGCCGGGTGTGGTTGTACTGCGCGGCGGCGCTGCGTGGCAGGGCCCGGCCGACGCGCTTGAACGAATACAGCGTCAGCCCCGAGCAGTCGAAACGGTACGGCCCCTCGGCGCCGAACTCGTAGGGGGAGCCCTGCTTGGAGGCCGCGACCCGCACCGCATGCGCGGCGACGGACGCGGCCTCGGCGTCGGTGGTCGCCCCCGGGGCGAGGGTGGTGGCGCCGAGGGTGACCATCGTCAGAGCGGAGACGGTGGCGGCGCGGGCCAGCAGTTGCGGCGTGTGCGTGCGCATGGTCATGCGCGAACCCTTCGTCAGCCGCCTGCGAAGGAAGGCCTGTCGGGTTCGGGCAGGCGAAGATGCCCGGCCGTGCGTACGGCTTCACCCCAAGGAGTCCGACGGCCGTCATGGCCCGGACCCCGTCCTGCTTGGGTCCTCCGCTCCCGCCGGTCCACACCGTCGACCGGACATCCGGTACGGCGGCGGGATTAGGCGCCCGTCCGGACCGCCCCGTCGCTGTGGCGGGGTCTTGTCGTCGAAGGGATCGTCACGCACCCACCACCTGAATTCCGAGCTGAAAATGCCGTATGTGAGATGGGTCACATTTGGGCTAAATGGGGTGAATTGTTCCTTCAGGTGGCGGGATGGCTGGTGTCGCGGCCCCGGGACCTGGGGCGAAACATGGGGACCCGAGGAATTCTCTCCGTCCCGCGCAATTCGTCACCTCCTCGTAAACGGCCTGGGCGCTACGCCGTCCGGGCAGGGTGGGTCGGGCGTGTCGGGTCACCGCTCCCCGGGCGGCAGGGTGACCAGTTGGGCCCGGCGCTCGCCGTCCAGGACCCGCAGCGCTCGGGCGAGCGTGTCGTGGTGCAGCTCGCTCTCGCCCCGGTTGTGCATCAGCGTCAGGGCGTCCCGCAGTCCGGCGGCCTTGCCGACGAGCGCCTGCGCGGCCCGCAGGCCGCTGTAGGTGTGGCCGCCGCGGGCCGGGTTGATGCGGCCCAGCAGGTCGAGCACCTCCAGGTAGCGGTCGATCAGTTCGCCCTCGGCACGGGTCAGGGCGGGCAGCGGCGGCGGCTCCGGCGGCAGCATCCGGCTCACCGCGTGACGGGCTGGAGGGCCGACTGCTTGCGGTTGCGGGTGAGCCCGTCGATCAGGCCGTACGCCTGGGCGGCGGGCGCGTCGAAGATCTTGTCGCGCTCGATGTCGGCGGCGATCCGCTCGGGGGTCTGCCCGGTGTGCCGCGCCAGCATCTCCACCAGCATGTCGCGGCTGCGCAGCATCTCCTCCGCCTGGATCTGCAGGTCGGTGGCCTGTCCCTGGATGGGTTCGTGGAGCGAGGGCTGGTGGATCAGTACCCGGGCGCCGGGCAGCGCCAGCCGCTTGCCGGGGGCGCCTGCGGCCAGCAGTACCGCGGCGGCGGACGCGGCCTGCCCCAGGCACACCGTCGCCACGTCGCACGACACGAAGCGCATCGTGTCGTAGATGGCGGTCATCGCGGTGAGGGAGCCGCCGGGGGAGTTGATGTAGAGCGAGATGTCCTGCTCCGGCGCGGCGTGTTCGAGGTGGATGAGCTGCGCCATGACGTCGTTGGCGGAGGCGTCGTCCACCGGGGTGCCCAAGAAGATGATGCGCTCGCTGAGCAGCTTGGAGTACGGGTCCATGGTGCGCGTCCCCTGCGAGGTGCGCTCGGTGAACTCCGGCAGGACATAGCGAGCCGTAGGTCGCAGCATGGCTGCTCCTCTCTTCTGTAAAAAATGTACAGGATGTACATCCCGTTAGAATGGCAGCATGGCCTACGAAATTCCGGTGACGCAAGCCCGAGCGGAGCTCGCCGATCTGATCAACCGCGTCGTCTACGGCGGTGAACGGGTGGTCGTCACCCGGCACGGCAAACCGCTGGTGGCGCTGGTATCCGCCGCTGACCTGCAGCTTCTCGAAGAGCTGGGGCGGCGTGAGCAGGGTGCGGAGGAGGAGCAGGTGATCAGTACGGTCTCCACCGTCCGCCAGCTGCCGTCCGCTCCGGGCGAACGGCGGCGCTTCGGCATCGCCGCAGAACACCGCGACCCGGCCGCCGGGGATCGGCGACCGGGTCGGGAGAGGTGACCGGTCGGTCGGCGCCGACCCGTCTCAGGTGGGCGCTGACCTTATGTCAGGAGGACCGGTTCAGGAGCTGAGCTCCCAGATGGCGTGCGCGATGGCGTCGGTGTTGTTGTCCAGCGCCTTCTCGTCGATGTTCTTCGAGGTGTCGCAGGACTGGTGGTAGCAGGCGTCGAACGCCTTGCCCGCCTCGCCGCCCCAGTTCTTCGCCTGCTCCTCGGTCTTGATGTAGTCCGCGCCGGAGAAGAGGCCGCCGACCGGGACGCCCGCGTCCTTGAAGGAGGCGTGGTCCGACCTGCCGTCGCCCTCGGTCTCCTTCTCGGTGGCGAGGTTCTTGGTGGCGAAGAAGTCCTTGAAGACCTTCTCCAGGCGGGTGTCGTCGTCGTAGACGAAGTAGCCCGGGTTCGGCGAGCCGATCATGTCGAAGTTCAGATACGAGTCGAGCTTCGACTTGCCCGCGCCGAGGGTGTCGACGTAGTGGCGCGAGCCGACCATGCCGTCCTCCTCGTCGCCCCACCAGCCGAACCGCAGGTGCTTGGTGGGCTTGAGGTCCGCCTTGGCGACCGCGAGCGCGACCTCCAGGATTCCGGCCGAACCGGAACCGTTGTCGTTGATGCCGGGGCCCGCGTCGACCGAGTCCAGGTGGGCTCCGGCCATCACGGTCTTGCTCTCGTCGCCGCCGGGCCAGTCGGCGACCAGGTTGTAGCCCTTGGCGCCGTTGTTGTCGAACTCCTGGACCTCGGTGGTGAACCCGGCCTTGTCCAGCTTGCCCTTGACGTAGTCGATGGACGCCTTGTAGCCCGGCTGTCCGTGGGCGCGGTTGCCGCCGTTGGCGTCGGCGATCGACTGCAGTTGGCCCAGGTCGGCCTGGACGGCCTTGACGTCGATGTCGGGGGCGGCCGCCGGCGCGGGGTCGGCGTGGGCGCCGGCCGCGACGAAGAGGGTGGCGGCCAGGGCGGTGGCGGTGCCGGTGGCCAGCGCGACCCGACGTATTCGTACAGAACGAGACACTGTGTGGCTCCGATACTGGTGTGGGGGGTTGGTGCGGAGCGTTTTGACGCGCACATGAGGATCGCGATCACCGCGGAGAACGTCAAGAGCGCATATCGGACAGGTGTGTTCGCGGAGCGGAGTGTGTCTCTTTTGTGCTGATGGTGGGGAATTGGGGGAGTGGCGGGGGGTCTGTTTCGTGCGGTGGTGGCGCCTTCGGGGTGCGGAATTCGCCACTCGATTCCGCGTGCGGTCAAGGGGAGCGTGATCCTTCCCGCGATCGCGGGACAGCGGTTGCCGCGCCGTAACGGGCGCGAAGACCTCGTGTTACACGGGGCGTACGGCGAGGCGCTGACGTGTCCCTGGCTGTAACGTCGCCGAAATCCCGCCGAACTAGCCTCCGGGTGTGGGGCGCTTGATGGCCAAGTGCTGGAAGTCGGTTTGCTCCTCCTTTAAATGCTGCGTGGTACACCTAATTCGTGGGTGTGCTCACGCCCGTGACCTGGGCATACGCGTCCGGGCGGGAAGACTGTGAGGTGGAACGTATGCAACTGACCCCGCATGAACAGGAACGCCTGATGATTCATGTGGCGGCAGACGTGGCTGAAAAGCGCCGTTCTCGGGGGTTGAAACTCAACCACCCGGAGTCGATCGCGCTGCTGACCGTGCACATCCTCGAAGGGGCCCGGGACGGCCGCACCGTCGCCGAGCTGATGTCCTCCGGCCGCAAGGTCCTCACCCGCGACGAGGTGATGGAGGGCGTGCCCGAGATGATCCACGATGTGCAGGTCGAGGCCACCTTCCCGGACGGCACCAAGCTCGTCACCGTTCACGAACCCATCAACTGACGGCGGGAGCACAGCAGATGATCCCGGGACAGATCCTCCACGCCGATGAGCCGGTGCGCCTCAACGAAGGCCTCCCCCTCACCCGCCTGACGGTTCTCAACGCGGCCGACCGCCCCGTGCAGGTCGGCTCCCACTACCACTTCGCCGAGGCCAACCCCGGCCTCGACTTCGACCGCGTGGCCGCGCACGGCAAGCGGCTGAACGTCGCGGCCGGCTCCGCCGTGCGCTTCGAGCCCGGCATTCCCACCGAGGTCGAACTCGTGCCCATCGGTGGCAAGCGGATCGTCGAGGGCCTTCGGGGCGAGACCGGAGGCACTCTCGATGGCTGAACTGACCCGCCGGGCGTACGCCGATCTCTTCGGCCCGACCGCCGGCGACCGGATCCGGCTGGCCGACACCGACCTGGTCATCGAGATCACCGAGGACCGTTCGGGCGGACCCGGACGGGCCGGCGACGAGGCGGTCTTCGGCGGCGGCAAGGTGATCCGCGAGTCGATGGGCCAGTCCCGCGCCACCCGCGCCGAGGGCACCCCCGACACCGTGATCACCGGGGCCGTCGTGCTCGACCACTGGGGCATCGTCAAGGCCGACGTCGGCATCCGCGACGGCAGGATCGTCGCGCTCGGCAAGGCCGGCAACCCCGACACGATGGACGGAGTCCACCCCGACCTCGTCATCGGCCCCGAGACCGAGGTCATCGCCGGCAACGGCAAGATCCTCACGGCCGGCGCCATCGACACCCACGTCCACTTCATCTGTCCCCAGCAGGCGGACGAGGCGCTGGCCTCCGGCGTCACCACGATGGTCGGCGGCGGCACCGGGCCGGCCGAGGGGAGCAAGGCCACCACCATCACCCCGGGCGCCTGGCACATTGCCCGGATGTTCGAGTCGATGGACTCCCTGCCCGTCAACGTCGGGCTGCTCGGCAAGGGCAACACCACGTCCCTGGCCTCGATGCGCGACCAGCTGCGGGCCGGCATCCTCGGATTCAAGATCCACGAGGACTGGGGGGCCACCCCGGCCGTCATCGACGCCTGTCTGAACATCTGCGAGGAGAGCGGCGCCCAGCTCGCGATCCACACCGACACCCTCAACGAGGCCGGATTCCTCGGCGACACCCTCGCCGCCATCGCCGGCCGCTCGATCCACGCCTTCCACGTCGAAGGCGCCGGCGGCGGCCACGCCCCCGACATGATCGCCATGGTGTCCGAGCCGAACGTGCTGCCCGCGTCCACCAACCCCACCCGGCCGCACACCGTCAACACCGTCGAGGAGCACCTCGACATGCTGATGGTCTGCCACCACCTCAACCCCGCCGTCCCCGAGGACCTGGCCTTCGCCGAATCCCGGATCCGGCCCTCCACCATCGCGGCCGAGGACATCCTGCACGACCTGGGCGCCATCTCGATCATGTCCTCCGACGCCCAGGCCATGGGCCGGATCGGCGAGGTCGTGATGCGTACCTGGCAGACCGCGCATGTGATGAAGCGGCGCCGTGGCGCCCTGCCCGGCGACGGTGGCGCGGACAACCACCGGGCCCGCCGCTATGTCGCCAAGTACACCATCAACGCGGCCATCGCCCAGGGCATCGACCATCTCGTCGGCTCCGTCGAGGACGGCAAGCTCGCCGACCTCGTGCTGTGGGACCCGGCGTTCTTCGGCGTCAAGCCGCAGCTCGTCATCAAGGGCGGCCAGATCGCCTATGCGCAGATGGGCGACGCCAACGCCTCCATCCCCACCCCGCAGCCGATCCTGCCCCGCCCGATGTTCGGCGCCACCGGCCGGGCCCCGGGCAGCAACTCGGTCAACTTCGTCTCCCAACAGGCGATCGAGGACGGCATCTCCGAGCGCCTCGCGCTGGCCAAGCCGTACGAGGCGATCCGCAGCACCCGGGGCGTGACCAAGGCGGACATGCGCAACAACGACGCCCTGCCGCGCGTCCATGTCGACCCCGACCGCTTCACGGTGACCATCGACGGCGAAGTGGTCGAACCCGCTCCCGCCGCCGAACTCCCCATGACCCAGCGGTACTTCCTCTTCTGAGCGCCGCCATGAACGCACCAGGAGAGCACACCCGCAACACACCGGAGCGGCGCCGATGAGCCGGGCGGCGCTGCTGGTCCTCGCCGACGGACGGTTCCCGGCCGGTGGGCACGCCCACTCGGGCGGCGCCGAACCGGCCGTCACGGCGGGACGCATCAAGGACGCCGCGAGCCTGGAGAGCTTCTGCCGGGGGCGGCTGCACACCGCGGGCCTGGTCGCGGCGGCGCTGTCCGCCGCGGCCGCCGCGGGACACGATCCGCTCGCGCTGGACGACGCGGCCGACGCCCGGACACCGGTGCCCGCGCTGCGGACCACCGCCCGCAAGCTGGGGCGGCAGATGATGCGGGCCGCCCGCGCCACCTGGCCGTCACCCGAACTGGACGCGCTGGCCGCGGCCCGGCCGCGGGGCGCCCACCAGCCCGTCGTGCTCGGGCTGGCCGCGCGGTCGGCGGGGCTGGAGCCGCTGGACGCCGCGTACGCGGTGGCGTACGAGAACGTCAGCGGCCCGGCCACCGCGGCCGTCCGGCTGTTGAGCCTGGACCCCTTCGACGCCACCGCGGTGCTCGCCCACCTGGCCGCCGACCTCGATCAGGTCGCCGGCCGGGCGGCCGAGGCGGCACGGCGGGTGCCCACCGAAGGGGTCGACGCGCTGCCCGCCGCCTCCGCGCCCCTGCTGGACATCACCGCCCAGCAGCACGCCGCCTGGCCGGTACGCCTCTTCGCCTCCTGACCACCACGCGCCACAACAGACCCTGCCCCCGACCCCTCACCAAGCCCCGGAGCCCGTATGCACCTCGACCACAAGGACACCTTCCCCGAGCGGTACACCTACAGTGCCGCCGACCCGGTACGCGCCGACGGAACGCGCCGCGCCCTGCGCCTCGGCCTGGGCGGTCCGGTGGGCACCGGCAAGACCGCCACCGTCGCCGCGCTGTGCCGCGCGCTGCGCGACGAGTTGTCCATCGCCGTCGTGACCAACGACATCTACACCCGCGAGGATGCCGAGTTCCTGCTCCGTGAGGCGGTGCTGCCCGCCGAGCGCATCACGGCCGTCGAGACCGGCGCCTGCCCGCACACCGCGATCCGCGACGACATCTCCGCCAACCTCGAAGCCGTCGAGGACCTGGAGGAGGCGTTCGGCCCGCTCGGCGGCCTCGATCTCGTACTGGTCGAATCCGGCGGCGACAATCTCACCGCCACCTTCTCCAAGGGCCTGGTCGACGCCCAGATCTTCGTCATCGACGTGGCCGGCGGCGACGACATCCCCCGCAAGGGAGGCCCCGGCGTCACCACCGCCGATCTCCTCGTCATCAACAAGACCGACCTCGCGCCCTACGTCGGCGTCGACCTGGAAGGCATGGCTCGCGACGCCAAGGCCCAGCGTGGCGAACTGCCCGTCGCTTTCACGGCACTGAAGACGCCGAACGGCGTCAAGCCGGTATCGGACTGGGTCCGCGCCCGGCTGGCGGAGTGGACCGCGGGCCCGGCATGACCCTCGCGCTCCCGAAGCAGGCGCTGCCGCCGCAGCCCACCGCGGTCCCGGCGGCCGGCCTGCGCGCCACCGCCCGGATCGTCGCGCGCTCCGACGACGGGTCGGGCACCACCCGGCTGCCGGTCCTCGACGGCGACGGCCCGCTCGCGCTGCGCCGTATCCGCGCACACGGCGACCAGGCCCGGGTCTGCGTCGTCGGCGCCATGAGCGCACCGCTCGGCGGCGACCGGCTGCGCATCGAGGCCACGGCCGAGGCGGGCAGCGCACTGCACATCACGGCCGCCGCGGCGACCGTCGCGCTGCCCGGCCGCACCGGCGAACCGGCCACCTACGACGTGCACCTGACGGTGGGCGACGGCGCACGGCTCGACTGGCTGCCCGAGCCGCTGATCTCCGCCGCGGGCAGCGATCTGCGGATGACCACGACCGTCGAACTGGCCCCCACCGCACGCCTGGTGCTCCGTGAGGAGCAGGTCCTGGGACGCAGCGGCGAGCAGACCGGGACGTTGCGCAGCCGGCTCACCGTGCGCCGGGCCGGCCGTACCCTGCTCGACCAGGAGACCGCGTACGGGCCCGGGGTCCCCGGCTGGGACACCCCGGCCGTACTGGGCGGCCACCGGGCCGTCGGTCAACTCCTGGTGGTGGACCGGCAGGAGGAGTCCGGGCCGCCCGAGGTACGGCTCCTCGGGGCGGAGGCGGGTGAGCGGTCCGCCGACGGCGCGGGCCAGGGGGTCCTGGCGCCGCTCGCCGGTGACGCGGTGCTGGCCACGGCCCTCGCCCCGGACGCACTACGGCTGCGGCGCCTGCTGGACGAGGCCGCCCGCGGCGCCGCCGCCGGGTGAGGCTCACACCTCCAGGTCGGCCTCCAGCCGCGCGAGGCGGTGGCGGGCCAGCGCGAGATTGGCGCGCTTGCGGTCCAGCACCAGATAGAGGAAGAGGCCGCTGCCGCTCTTGCCGGTGACCGGACGGATGATGTGGTACTGCGCGGTCAGGGTGATGAGCATGTCCTCGATGGAGCCCTGGAGTTCCAGCATCTCCATGGTGCGCATCTTCGCGCGGACGACGTCGGTGTTGCCGGCCGCGGCGATATTGAGGTCCAGGGCCAGGTTGTCGCCGAGCGTGGCCAGCGCCATACCGCTGGTGTAGTCGACCAGGGCGACGCCTATGGCGCCTTCGATGGTCGACATGGCATCGGCGAGGGCGGATTCCATCTGAGCCATGAGGGGAGTGACCTTTCCGTTCTTTGAAGGTGTTGCTGCGTTGTGCGTGGTGAGTTGTTTGCTTGTTGCGTGGTGCGTGCCGGGTTGGGTCGAGGTCGTATGGGACGGGTGCGTTGAAGGAGGTCCCGTGGCGGCGCTACTGCTGGCGTGGTGGTGAGTCGACCAGGGCGCCGATGCGTTCGGCTGCCCGGCGGGCCTGCAGATGAAGCCGGCCCACGTTGGTGTCCGGGCTGGCCACGGCCGTCAGGACGGCGCGGCGGCCGGCCGAGTAGGCGGCGATGTAGCCACCGGTGCCGCGTGTCAGGGACTCCTCGAAAGACCCCTGACCGGTCGCCTCGGTGAGGCGCTTGGCGACCCCTATGGCCGCCGCGGTGAGCGCGGCCAGACCGTCCGGTTCGATGTCCGGAAGGTCGTGGGCGATGACCATGCCGTCCACGCTCGCCACCATGCCGCCCTGGAAATGCCTCACCTGATCCCGCAGTGTGAGTAGTTCGTCCCGTATCCGGGGTTCGATCGTCATCAGTCTCCTTTTCGCGGCCAGTCTTTTGATGGCGCGCCTCATGCCGTGCACGGTCTTCGCGCGCAGGGGTTCACAGGTTTTCCTCCAGCGCCGTACGCAATCGGATCAGGAGGGCAATATCCGGATCGGCGGTATCGAGGAGATCCGGTACCGGTAGTTGCCAGGTCGGGGTGTCGCGCCCGTGGGCGGGGCCCGGCGGGGGCCCGTCGAGGCAGGCCCCGGGCCGCCGCCGGGGGAGCGCGGCCGGCGACGGCACGCGCACGAGACCGGCCGCGGCCAGGCGGCGGATGTCCAGCAGCGTCACGAACGCGGACTGGCCCAGTGAGCGGGCGAGTTCGTACGGGGTGTGCCGACCGTCGGCCCGTTCCAGCAGCCGCCGTTGCCCGGCCGTGGTGCGGGCCCGGCCGCTGGGGCGTACGGGCACGACCGGCGAGCTGTCGACCGCGGCCCAGGGCCGCAGCCGGTCCAGCTGCGCCCGGCGGCGAGCCGTCGCCTGCTGCAGGGCGGTGGCGCTGATCTGGCGCACGGCCCCCAGCCAATGGGCGGTCCCGGGGGTGAAGGAGGTGGCCTCGGGGGGCAGCGGCAGGGCGAAGAAGGCGGCGTCGAGGAGGGCCGCCAGATGGCAGATCTCCAGTTCGCCCTGCGTCAGCCAGCCCTCGCGGACCAGGAACTGGCCGACGCGGTGCTGCGGCCCGGCGGCGTCCACGGCCTGCCCCCAGCCCTGCTCGGGCACCTTGCCGGCCGCGGTGAGGCGTACGTCGAGCCCGGGTGCGGCGGCGCCCTCGACGCAGGTGACCGCCCCGTCGAGGAGGTAGACCGAGCCGTGCGGGCCACGCAGGACGCCGGTGACGCGCTGCGCGGCGAACCGGTCGAGCAGCCCGTCCGGGGCGGGTGGGCGAGGAGGTATGGGCAGGCCCATGGCTGGTTCCCTAACCGTTCGTGCGAGGGGCGGAGCAGCGGTGTCAGGACGGGACCAGCTCCGCCGCCAGGTCGCGCAGCCGCAGCCGGGCGACGGCGAGATTGGCCTGCGCACGGTCCAGCCAGAGGTAGAGATAGGTCTGGCTGTCGAAGGCGGTGTGCACGAAACGGATCAGGTGGTAGCTGCCGGCGGCCGTGATGATCAGGTCCTCCAGGGCCGGACCGGACGCGCCGCCGGTGTCGAAGGTGGCGTTGCGCGCCACGGCCTGCACGACATCGGCGGTGTCCGCCGCGGCCGCGTCGTGGTCGCCGTGCGGGGCCTGTCCGGCGGTGCCGAGCGTCAGCCCGCTGGTCCAGTCGATCAGCCCGGCGCCCAGGACGCCCGGGATCCCCATCGCTTGGGACAAGACCTGATCGATACCCGGCACTTCGGAACTCCTTCGCGACGGCTGCGGACGGGGGCGGGTACGGCGCGAAAACGCCGAAGCCCTCCCGTTGTGGCAGCGTGTGGGAGAGCCTTCACGGAAGGTTACTGAAGGTGCGCGTTGGGCACATGCCTCCTGGGCAGGTCTCTGGCAATTGACGTGTTCTCGCCCATGCGTGGCCCTCCGGAGGCCATCGAGCCGGGCCCCGCCCCGCCGGAATGCGGCGGCATGCGAGCCGACCGGCCTCGCGGCGGTTCGCGTTCCGGCACGTCAACTGCCCCGTGTGCGGCTTCGGTTGGGGCTCTCCGAGTGCGGCGTGCCGAGCCCTGCGCCTCGTTCCACCGACCGCTCGCCTTGGCCGAAATAATGCGGTTCCACCGCGATGTCCGGCCGTTCCTCCTGTAGGGCCCATCCGGCCTCAAAACCTACGGCTTGGTAAAGAATTGCCGGTCAAACCTGTTCAGGAGGGGCGGTAAGACGACAGGATCCCTCCGTAGACCTGTGATCAACGCCGCCACAAGTGGCAACCGAGCAGGGGGAAACCACCACGTGAGAAGAAAAGCAGCGTTCGGCGCCGCCGGCACCCTGGTGACCGGCGCGCTCCTCACCGGAGCGATAGCCGCCACGCCCGCCAGCGCCGGCGAGCACCCGAAGACCAAGACGGCCGAAGCGCGCGGTGTTCAGACCGCCGCCGCACGCGCGGCCAAGAAGGGCATCGACTGGCAGGACTGCCCCGCGGACTGGGGCCTGAAGTCGCCCGTCCAGTGCGGCTATGTCACCGTCCCGGTCGACTACGCCCGGCCCAACGGCCGCACCATCAAGATCGCCGTCGACCGGGCCGTCAGCACCGGCGGCAAGGAGGAGCGACAGGGCTCACTCCTGTACAACCCCGGTGGACCCGGTGGTTCGGGCATGAAGTTCCCGACCCGCATCACCACCAAGAACCCGCTGTGGGCCAAGACCGCGAAGGCGTACGACTTCGTCGGCTTCGACCCGCGGGGAGTGGGCCACTCCGCAGCCATCTCCTGCATGGACCCGCAGGAGTTCGTCAAGGCCCCCAAGGCCGACCCGGTGCCGGACAGCGAGGCGGACAAGCGCGCCCAGCGCAAGCTCGCCAAGGAGTACGCACAGGGCTGCGCCGAGCGCAGCGGCGACCTCCTGCCGTACATGACGACCGCGAACACCGCCCGCGACCTCGATGTGGTGCGTGCCGCGCTCGGCGAGAAGAAGCTCAACTACCTGGGCGTCTCCTACGGCACCTACCTCGGCGCCGTCTACGCGACGCTCTTCCCGGACCATGTCCGCCGGATGCTCGTCGACAGTGTCGTCGACCCGTCCCGCGAGAAGGTCTGGTACCAGGCGAACCTCGACCAGGACCTCGCCTTCGAGACCCGCTGGGGCGACTGGAAGAAGTGGGTCGCCAAGAACGACGCGGCCTACCACATCGGGGACACCCCCGAGAAGGTCCAGGCCGCCTGGGAGAAGCTGCGGGCGACCGCGAAGAAGAACCCCATCGGTGGTGTCGTCGGCCCCGCCGAGCTGACCGGCTTCTTCCAGAACGCGCCGTACTACGACTCGATGTGGACCTCGGTCGCCGAGGTCTGGAGCGCCTACCTCGCCGGTGACAGCAAGCCGCTGGTCGAGAACGCCGGTCCGAACCTGAAGGACACCGCGGGCAACATCGCCTCGGAGAACGGCAACGCCGTCTACACGGCCGTCGAGTGCACCGACACCAAGTGGCCCACCAGCTGGCGGAAGTGGGACCGGGACAACACCCGCATCCACCAGCAGGCACCGTTCATGACCTGGTCCAACGCCTGGATGAACCTGCCCTGCGCCACCTGGCCGGTCAAGCAGCAGCGCCCGGTGGAGGTCGCCACCGGCAAGGGCCTGCCGAGCGTGCTGATCGTGCAGAGCGAGCGGGACGCGGCCACGCCGTACGGTGGCGCCGTCGAGCTGCACAAGCGGTTCGCGGGCTCGCGTCTGATCACCGAGAAGAACGCCGGGTCGCACGGTGTCACCGGGCAGGTCAACCCCTGCATCAACGACCGGGTCGACGCCTACTTCCTGGAGGGCAAGACCGACGCCGAGGACGTGACGTGCGCCCCGCACGCCACGCCGAAGCCGGGCAAGTCGACGGCGAAGGCCGCCGCCAAGGGTGCGGCCGACCTTCCGGCCGCGCCGTAGTGGCGCAGCGATGACACGAAGGGGCGGCCGGGATCCCTCCGGGCCGCCCCTTCTCGCGCTCCCGGCGCGTCACACCGTGAAGACCTCCGCGAAGGCGGCCCTGGTGGGGGAGTCCGCCCGGCGGTCCAGCACGGCGAACACCACCCGGTCGAACCAGCCCGCGAAACGGCCGTCGGCGAGCAGCGCGGCGGCGAACGCCCCTGCCACATCGGCCGGTTCGTTCTGGAAGACCCCGCAGCCCCAGGCACCGAGCACCAGCTGGCGGTGCCCGCCGGCCGCCGCGACCTCCAGCACCCGCTCCGCCCGCGCCGTCAGCGCCGCCGGCACCCGCGCAGCCTCGTCCGGCCGCTGCCGTGCGATCACTCCCGCGTTGGGCGCCGCGGCCGTCACGAACCCCGCCTCGTACGGCACTTCCAACAGCGTGCCCCGGTCGTCCCGGAACACCGGCACACCGGGCGAGAGGATCACCCGGTCGCTGTAGAACGGGCTGGGATCGGCCCTGTGCGCCGCATTGCGGCAGGCAGGCCCCGGGCGGCGAGGCCCCGAGCCTGCCGCCCGGGGGCCATGACACTCAGTCGGCTGCCACGGCGAACGGCCCACCGGCACCGAAGGCCAACTCGGCGAAGCGCTCACCGATACGGCGGTGACCGGCGGCGTCCGGATGGACCCCGTCGGGCAGGGGCAGTTCGGCGAAGTCCGCCTCGCCGTAGAGCGAGCGGCCGTCGAGGTAGTGCAGGTTGGGGTCGTCGGTCGCCCGCTGCGCGGTGATGCGGTGGAGTTCGTCGCGGATGACGTTCAGCGTCAGCCGACCGGCGGCGCGCTCCGCCGGGTCCCCGACGGCCCGGAACCGCAGCCTTCCGGCGCTGAAGTCCGGTGCGAGCGGACCCGGGGTGTCCTCCTGGACGGGGCACAGGACGGAGGAGACGACCAGCAGTGGCGTGCTCGGGTGGCCCTCGCGGAGGGTGTCGAGGAAGCCGTGGACCGCCGGGCCGAAGGCACGGAGCCGCATCACGTCGCTGTTCACCACATTGATGCCGATCTTGACGCTGATCAGGTCGGCGGGGGTGTCCCGCATGGCACGCGCGGTGAACGGGTCGAGCAGCGCGTTGCCGCCGAACCCCAGGTTGATCAGCTCCACGCCCGCCCGGGCGGCGACCAGCGCCGGCCAGGTCTCCGTCGGGCATTCGGCGTTGGAGCCGTGGCTGAGCGAACTGCCGTGGTGCAGCCACACCCGGCGTCCGTGGTCCGGCGCGGCCTCGACCGGGGCGTCGGTGCGCAGGGCGATCAGCTCGGTGATCTCGTTGTGCGGCAGCCAGATCTCGACGTCCTTCACCCCCGCCGGCAGCGCGTCGAACCGGACGGTGCCCGCCGGGCCGGGCCGGGTGACCACGGACTGGGCGGTCATGTCGACGGTCTGCACATTGCCGCCGGACGCGGTGGCCCGGCCCATGAGACGGCCGTCGACGAGCAGGTCGTACCTACCGTCGGGCAGCGGCGGAACGCCCTCGTAGACCCGCTTGGTGGGCAGCGTGTCCAGCTCGACGACGGTGGCCCCGGTCCGGAAGACCAGCCGCACCCCGGCGGGCTTGGCCTCGGTCATCGCCAAGTTCTCGTCGGGGAACTGCTTACGGGCCCAGGCGGGCAGCCGGTGCGGCAGCAGGCCCTGCGCGGTGTGTTCCACATCGAGGGCGCCGCGCAGCATGCGCGGTTCGATGGGCGTGGTGATCCAGTTCGTCACGCGGCTCTCCGCAGAAGGCCGGGGACGTCGTTGAGCTCGCAGTACATGACGCCACTCTGCCAACCGGAGGCCCGCTCGGCATCCGAGTTTCCGCACCGCGGAGCCGCCGCCCGGGCCCGTCCCCGAGGTCCGGCCACCTACCCCGCCTGCCCGCCGCCGTGCCCGCGCCGCCCGTGGGGGCGGGCCTGCGCCTGGGCCTCGGCCTTGGCCTCGCCCGCGTACTTGTCCACGTACTCCTGGCCGGACAGCGTGAGGATCGCGTACATGATCTCGTCGGTGACGGCACGCAGCGCGATGCGCTCGTCGGCCATCCCCGCGTACCGCGAGAAGTCCAGCGGCGCGCCGAAGCGGATCGTGATCCGCATGGCTCGCGGCAGTCGCCGGCCGGTCGGCTGCGCCTCGAACGTGCCGATCATCGCGCACGGCACCACCGGCACCCCCGCCTGGATGGCCATCGAGGCGACCCCGGTACGCCCCTTGTAGAGCCGCCCGTCGTGCGAGCGGGTGCCCTCCGGGTAGATCCCCAGCAGGCGGCCCTTGCGCAGGACGGCGAGCCCCGAGGAGATCGCCGCCTGTGAGGCCCGGCCGCCGGAGCGGTCCACCGGGATCTGCCCGACGCCGCGGAAGAACGCCGCGGTCAACCGCCCCTTCAGACCCGGCCCGGTGAAGTACTCGGCCTTGGCCAGGAACGTCACCCGGCGCGGCACGATCGCCGGCATCACGAAGTGGTCCGCGAACGAGAGGTGGTTGCCCGCGATGATCGCCGCGCCCTCTTCCGGGATGTGCTCCAGCCCCTCGATCCGCGGCCGGAACACCAGCCGCAGTAACGGCCCCAGCAGGAAGTACTTCAGCACCTGATAGAACACGGGGCGGCTCCCTCTCCCGTCGGATCGTCTCGGGGGCTGCGTCGTTCCAGGTCACGAGGGCTCCCGGATGGGAGGTGAGTGTATGGGCAACCGCCGCCGGTGGTAACACCCCCGCCCGGATCACGCCGCCCGGCGGCCACCGGAGCCGGCCGGACCGCCGCCACCGTCGCTTTGGCATCCGCGGACAACTTTCGACTCCCCCTGAACGAGGCCGACCCGGCGCACCGTACTGCCCGGCAACCGAGCCTGAACCCCAGGTTCCAGGCCGAAGGCAGGAGTCATACATGTCCCGAAAGAGAAGAGTGACGCGTCGTCAGAAGATCGTCGTCGGGGTCAGTGCCGCGGCGCTGGTCGGCGGCATCGCCATCGCGACGACGGGCACCAGCCAGGCATCGGTGGCGTGCGACGGACTGGCCACCGCCCTGAGCAACAACCAGAAGTTCATCGCCGATCAGCAGGCCCGCCCCGACGCCCAGTCGGCGGCGCGGATCGCCAACCGGCAGGCCGTGATCAAGGAGATCCAGGCCAAGCAGAAAGCCGCCGGCTGCAGCGGGGGAGCGGACGGGGGTGATGCCGCGGGCGCTCCACCCCAGGCCCAGGAGCCGCCCGCCGCCAGCACGCCACCCGCCGCCGAGGAGCCGCCGGGCTCGGCGGAGCCGCCCGCGTCCGACGACCCGTCCGCCTCCGCCGCCCCGCCCGCCGGGGACGGCGACGTGGTCTGCCCCGGCTCGACGGTGACGCTCTCCGGCGAGGGCGGCGCACCGGCGGCCTCCAGCGACCAGTTCCCCGCCGGGACGAAGCTGAAGGTGACCAACCTGGACAACAACAAGTCGACGACCGTGTCCGTGACCTCGACGTCCGGCAGCTGCGTACTGCTCAACAACGCCGCCTTCGAGCAGGTACGTGAGGAGGGCAAGTTCCTGATCCGCCGCGCCCGGATCGAGCGCGTCGGGTAGTCCCGGTCCGGTGACCGGTGGCGGAGCCGCCTCCTCCGCCGCCGGTCACCTTGTCGTGTGCGCGGGCGCGTCCGCAAGGTCCCGCCTGGCCCTACGGGCGGACGACGGACTTTGCGGACACCCCGCGGCCCGTACGGGCGACTTCGCGGCGTGGCCGCTTGTGCGCCGGCGCCGGGCGAGGTGGCCTGAACCCACCGAGGGTTCTGAGGAGACACCGATGCCCGTGCGCCGCCGACACCGCCGACACACCTCCGCCCGTGCCGCCCTGCCCGCCGCCGTGCTCGCCACCGTGTCCGCGGCGCTGGCCGGCACCTTCCTGCCCACCCCGGCGGGCGCCGCCGAGCCGCCGCCGCCCGCCGCCGCCGAGCCGAAGCCGCCCGCCGCCGCCGAGCCGAAGCCGCCCGCCGCCGCCGAGCCGAAGCCGCCCGCCGCCGCCGAGCCGAAGCCGCCCGCCGCCGCCGAGCCGAAGCCGCCCGCCGCCGCCGGGCCGAAGCCGGCCGCAGCCGATCAGGGCCTGCTGCTGACCGTGTCCGGGGACGGCAACACCTGGATCCGCGGGGTGCGGCTCGGCTGCCCGGACACCTACGGCAGACATCCGCACGCCCTGGCCGCGTGCAACGCGCTGACCTGGGCGCGCGGGGACCTCGACGCGCTGCCCGGCGAGCCGCACGGCTGCACCAAGCAGTTCGCCCCGGTCACGGTCAGCGCGCGGGGCACCTTCCGGGGCGCCGCGGTGGACTGGCACCAGGAGTTCGCCAACCTCTGCACGATGGATTCCGCCACCGGGCCCGTCTTCCGCTTCTGAGGGCACCAGGGGCTCCAGGGCCTCCCAAGGGCTTCTGAAGGCTTCCAGGCCCCGGAGAGACACCGCGGGGGCCTGGACGCGTCCGCGCGCTCAGGCCGGCCGTGCCGCCACGACCCCGATCGTCACCAGCGCCAGCACCACCCAAGAGAACCAGAGCCAGCCATTGGACCCCAGCGCCACGGTGTAGGCGGTGGCCACCACCAGCCCGCCCACCGTCATCACGGCCATCGTCCTAGCAGATCCGGGCATACCCGCAACCTCCTCATGGCGGCCTCGGAATGGCGTGCTCGCTTCGTCCCCTCACACGCCACGGGCCGCGGCCATGGGACCATCGTCCCCGGCCGCGGCCCGTACCGCCAGATGGGCGACCCGCGTTACCGCCCCCGCGCGTTGAGCGAGGCGAGATAGGCGTTGTAGTCGGCCAGATCCTTGTCGCCGTTGCGCTCGGCGGCCCGGTCCGCGCGCTGCGACTGGCGCGCCTCGGACTTGTACCACTGGTAGACCAGGGCGATCAGCACCACGACGGACGGGATCTCGCTGAAGGCCCAGGCGATCCCGCCGGCGGCCTGCTGGTCGGTCAGCGCCTCGATGCCCAGGGAGGCCGGCGGGTGGACGAAGGTGTCGACCATCGGCTCCGACGCCATCATCAGCGCGATACCGAAGAACGCGTGGAACGGCATGCCCGCGAACAGCTCCAGCATCCGCATCACATAGCCGGGCCGGTGCGGCCCCGGGTCGACGCCCATGATCGGCCAGAAGAAGACCAGGCCGACCGCGAGGAAGTGCACCATCATCCCGATGTGCCCGGCCCTGGACTCCATCAGGAAGTCGAACAGCGGTGAGAAGTACAGCGCGTAGAGGCTCGCGATGAACAGCGGGATGGTGAACGCGGGGTGCGTGATGATCCGCATGTAGCGGCTGTGCAGCAGACCCACCAGCAGTTCGCGCGGGCCCTTGCGGCCGCGCCCGGCGGCCGGCAGCGCGCGCAGCGCCAGCGTCATCGGCGCCCCCAGGAGCAGCAGGATCGGCGAGAGCATGCTGACGATCATGTGCTGGACCATGTGCACGCTGAACATCAACATGCCGTAGTCGTTCAGCTTGGTGCACATCGACAGTGCCACCGTCAGCACGCCCAGCACCCAGCCGACGATCCGGCCCGTCGGCCAGGCGTCACCGCGCCGCCGCAGCCGGACCACGGCCCAGCCGTACAGCCCGAGCGCCAGCAGGCAGCCGACCAGAAAGAACGGATCACCACCGAACTCCAGGCCCCGCCCCAGCGTGAACGGCGGCAGATCCATGTTCATGCCGTCCATGCCGTGCCCGCTGTGATCCATCCGCTCGCTCCTGATTCGTACCAATGCTCCGGCGACAAGAGTAGAACCGCCCCCGGCCGTCACAGCGGCCGGGGGCGGTTCGCGCGCCGTGGGGCTAGCGCCGGGTCACAGCACGCATTCCGCCTCGTCGTAGCGCTCCGAGGGCACGGTCTTGAGGGTCTCCACGGCCTCGGCCAGCGGCACCAGCGTGATGTCCGTGCCGCGCAGCGCGGTCATCATCCCGAAGTCGCCGCGGTGTGCGGCCTCGACGGCGTGCCAGCCGAAGCGGGTGGCGAGGACCCGGTCGTACGCGGTCGGGGTGCCGCCGCGCTGGACGTGGCCCAGGATCACCGGGCGGGCCTCCTTGCCGAGGCGGTTCTCCAGCTCGACGGAGAGCTGGCGGGCGACGCCGGCGAACCGCTCGTGCCCGTAGATGTCCTTGCCGCCGACGTCGAAGGACATCGTGCCCTCGCGCGGCTTGGCGCCCTCGGCGACCACCACGATGGCGAACTTCTTGCCGGCCTCGAACCGGGCGGAGACCCGCGCCGTCAGCTCATCGATGTCGAAGGGCCGCTCCGGCACCACGATCGCGTGCGCACCGGCCGCCATGCCCGAGTGCAGTGCGATCCAGCCGGTGTGCCGCCCCATCACCTCGACGATCATCACCCGCTGGTGCGACTCGGCGGTGGTCTTGAGCCGGTCGAGCGCCTCGGTGGCGACGCCCACCGCGGTGTCGAAGCCGAACGTCACATCCGTGACCGCGATGTCGTTGTCGATGGTCTTCGGTACGCCGACGATCGGCAGCCCGGCGTCCGACAGCAGCCGCGCCGCCTTGAGCGTGCCCTCGCCGCCGATCGGGATGATCGCGTCCAGGCCCAGCTCCGCGACATGGCCGCGGGCCCGCTCGACGCCGTCCCGAAGGTGGGCGGGCTGCACCCGCGACGACCCCAGGATGGTGCCGCCGCGCGCCAGGATGCCGCCGACGGCGTCGAGGTCGAGCTTGCGGTAGTCGGCCTCCAGCAGGCCCTTCCAGCCATCGCGGAAGCCGATCACCTCATCGCCGTGATCGGCGGTGGCGCGGTGGACGACGGAGCGGATGACGGCGTTCAGTCCGGGGCAGTCGCCGCCGGAGGTGAGTACACCAATGCGCATTGCTCGAAAAACCTCTGCAACTCAACCGGGGGCCCGGACCCCGTCGTCCGGTTGGATTCCGCTCACCCTACAAGCGCGAAGGCCGCGGGTACACGTACGCCCGCAGTGCGGGACTGCGGGCGTACGAAAAGGGGATGAACCGGGTGAAGCGGGTTAAGCGGGCTGGGTCGCCGCGGCGATCCGCTCCTGGCGCAGCGCCTCGTACCAGCGGTCGTCCACCGGGGGCAGCGCGTTGACGTCCAGTGCCAGCTTGATCAGCAGGTCGGCGATGTGCGGGTTGCGGGCCATCACCGGGCCGTGCATGTACGTGCCGAAGACGGTGTCGTTGTACGCGCCCTCGTAGCCGTCGCCGACGCCGTTGCCCTTGCCGAACCGCACCTTGGCGAACGGCCGGGCGGTCTTGCCCAGGTGCGTGACGCCCTGGTGGTTCTCGAAGCCGGTCAGCGGCGGCAGCCCCAACTTCGGGTCGATGTCGGCCAGTACGTCGCCGACGCAGCGCTCGCCCTCGCCGCGGGTGCTGACCACGTCCAGCAGCCCCAGGCCCTGCTGCCGCTCGCCCAGGTCGTTGATGAACTCATGGCCCAGGATCTGGTAGCCGGCACACACCGAGAAGACGATCGCGCCGTTGGAGACCGCGCGGGACAGTCCGCCGTCGCGGATCAGCCGCTCGGAGGCCAGCCGCTGCGGCCGGTCCTCCCCGCCGCCGATCAGATAGATGTCACCGGAGGTGGGAATCTGCTGGTCGGACCGTACGTCCAGCCGCTGGACGTCCAGACCGCGCTGGCGCGCCCGCCGCTCCACCACCAGGGCGTTTCCCTGGTCGCCGTACGTGCTCAGCAGATCCGGGTAGACCCACACCAGGCGCAGGCTGTTGTCACTCATTCTCGCTCGTCCTTGTCCGCGCATCGCGCTCAGTTGCCCACGCGACGGCGCAGGTCCTGGAAGGCCGTGTAGTTGGCGATGACCTCGATCCGGCCGGGCGGTGCCATCCGCACCGCCTCGTCGACGCTCTCGCACACCTGGAAGTCGAGCCCGGCGACCTCCAGCCGCACCGCCAGGTCCAGCTTGCGGTCGCCGATCACGAAGAGCGGGTGTCCGGCCAGCCGGGTGTAGTCGACGTCCCACAGCCAGGAGGTGTCCGTACCGTCCGCGCCGCGCGCGTTCACCGACATGATCACCGGGGTCGGCGGCGGGTCGATCAGCGAGAACGTCTCCAGCCAGCCGGCCGGGTTCTTCGCCAGCAGCAGTCGCAGCTCGCGCTCCATGAACGTGACCACGTCATAGCGGCCGGCCACCGCCTGCACCGAGAACATCCGCTCCAGGGCCACCTGAGGCGGCACCCCGAAGGCGGCGGCGACCGCGGCGGAGGTGGTGGCGTTCGCCTTGTTGGCGCGGCCGGGCAGCTGCAGCTTGATCGGCCAGGCGCTGCCGTGCGGGTCCAGGACGTGATCACCGGACAGCGCCCAGCTGGGCATCGGACGGCGGAAGCCGCACTCGCCGCAGAACCAGTCGTCGCCGGGGCGCTGCATCACACCACCGCACGACGGGCAGGACCAGGCGTCGTCCTTCCACTCCTGGCCGGCCGCGACCCACACCACGTTCGCGGACGACGAGGCCGCCCAGACGATCAGCGGGTCGTCCGCGTTGGCGACGATCAGCGCCTTGGAGTCGGCCAGGCCCTCGCGCCAGCGCTCCGCCAGCATCCGGGTCTCGGCGGCGCGGTCGAGCTGGTCGCGCGAGAGGTTCAGCAGCGCTATGGCCTTCGGCGTCACATCGCGTGCCACACCGGCCAGGTACTTCTCGTCGACCTCGATCACGCCGTACTTCGCGTCCGAGCCGCCGGCCAGCGCGGATGTGATGCCCGCCGGCATGTTGGCGCCGAGCGCGTTGGAGACCACCGGGCCGCTGGCCCGCAGCGCCTCCGCGATCAGCCGCGTCGTGGTGGTCTTGCCGTTCGTGGCCGACACCAGGATGACGTCCAGGTGCCGGGCCAGCCGCGCGAGCAGGTCGGGGTCGAGTTTGAGCGCCACCCGGCCACCGATCACCGATCCGCTGCCGCGGCCCGCCGCGCGCGATACCGCCGCCGCGGCCTTGCCTGCCGTCACGGCCAGCTTGGCCCGCGGCGACAGCGGGTCCGTGTTGCCTGCCATCGTCCTAGATCCTCCTTGCATCCGGCGCCCCCCTGCGGTGTGGCTGCCGGTGGAACGCCTCCTCCGCCGCCGATGACCGGCCGGAGGCTTCGGTCGGGGATCAGCCTATCGAGATCCGGCCGCGGGCCCGAACCCCGCCACCCGTGCAGCGTCATCCGGCGTTCACGGACCGTACGCTTGGCCCCATGCGCTCCCGCACCATTCCCGGCAGTTCCGGCCGCCTTCGCCCGATGCGCCTGCTCGGCGATCCGGTCCTGACCGATACCTGTCAGGACGCCACCGTCTTCGACGGCGAGCTGGCCCGGCTGGTCGAGGACATGTTCGCGACGATGTACGCCGCCGAAGGCGTCGGCCTCGCCGCCAACCAGATCGGCGTCCCGCTGCGGGTGTTCGTCTACGACTGCCCCGACGACGAGGACGTCCGCCATCTGGGACACCTCGTCAACCCCCGGCTCGTCGAGGTCGACGGACCGGTCGTCCGCGGGCCGGAGGGCTGTCTCTCGCTCCCCGGGATCGAGGCCGGCACCCCGCGCCACGACCGCGCCGTCGTGACCGGTTTCACCGTCACCGGCGAGCCGAGGACGGTGACCGGCACCGGATACTTCGCCCGCTGCCTCCAGCACGAGTGCGACCACCTCGACGGCCAGCTGTACGTCGACCGGCTCACCGGCCTGCGCCGGCGCCGGGTGCTGCGCACGGCCGCCCGGTCCCCCTGGGCGGGGCAGTCCGGGCCCGCGGAGGAGGCGGCCGCCCGCTGAGGCGGCGGGCCCGGCGGACGACGGGCCCGGTTGTCGCGGCTCCTGCGGCCCCGGCTTCCGCGTCGCCACTCCGGCTCAGAAGCCGGGGCCGCCCGCGAGGTCCTTGACCCTGGCCAGCTGCCCCCATAGCAGATCGGTCAGCTGCTCGACCAACTGCTCGCGGGAGCAGGGGCGTTCGCGCAGCCACCAGTCGCCGGCGCCGTGCATCATGCCGACGATGCCGTGCCCCCATACCCGGGCCCGCAGCTCGCCGCCCGGACCCAGGTCGAGCCGGTCGGTGATGACCTTGGCCAGTTCCTCGCCGAGCCGGCGCAGCAGCGGAGCGGAGTGCCGCCCCACGTCGAAACCGGACTCCGGGGAGGTCTCCTCGTCCGAGGGGTGCATCAGGAAGCGGTACACCTGGGGGCGGGTCTCGATCGCGAGCAGATAGGCGTCGAGGGTGGCCTCGACCCGGTCCCGGCGCAGGACCGGCGCGTCCAGCGCGGTGCGCAGATTGTCCAGCAGGGCGTCGGTGTGCCGTACGGCCAGCGCGCGGTACAGCCCGCCCTTGTCGCCGAAGTGCCGGTAGAGGATCGGCTTGGTGATGCCCGCCTCGGCGGCGATGGCGTTCATCGAGGCGTCCGGGCCGTCGCGCAGCACGATGCGCTCCGCGGCCTCCAGCAGCTCCCGCCGCCTGCGCTCGGTCGCCGAATGACGGCCGTCGCTGTGCTCTGTGCTCTCCATGGTCGTGCTCCCCACCCGTTGTGAATCTGTGGCGCTCGCGCAACGTAACACCCGCGCTCCACCGTGAATTGGTCGCCGGGGGAGTTGACAGTGCTTACTGGCGAGTAACACACTACGGGTTACCGCTAGTAACATCGTACTGCCTGCAGCGCTGGAGGGGACATGGCCGAGTTCATCATGGAGCTCAACGACGAGCAGAAGGAAGTCCGTGACTGGATTCACGGCTTCGCCGCCGATGTCATGCGCCCCGCCGCCGCGGAGTGGGACGAGCGCGAGGAGACCCCCTGGCCGGTCATCCAGGAGGCCGCCAAGATCGGAATCTACTCGCTGGACTTCTACGCGCAGCAGTACTTCGACCCCACCGGCCTCGGCATCCCCATGGCCATGGAGGAGCTCTTCTGGGGCGACGCGGGCATCGCGCTGTCCATCGTCGGCACCGGCCTCGCCGCGGTCGGCGTGCTCGCCAACGGCACCGAGGAGCAGATCGGCACCTGGGTGCCGCAGATGTACGGCGACGCCGACGACGTGAAGGTCGCCGCCTTCTGCTCCTCCGAGCCCGACGCCGGCTCGGACGTCGCCTCGATGCGTACCCGCGCGGTGTACGACGAGGCCAAGGACGAGTGGGTCATCAACGGCACCAAGACCTGGGCCACCAACGGCGGCATCGCCAACGTCCACGTCGTGGTCGCCTCCGTCGACGCGGAACTCGGCTCCAAGGGCCACGCCTCCTTCATCGTCCCGCCGAACACCCCCGGCCTCTCCCAGGGCCAGAAGTTCCAGAAGCACGGCATCCGCGCCTCGCACACCGCCGAGGTCGTCCTGGAGGACGTGCGGATCCCCGGCAACTGCCTGCTCGGCGGCAAGGAAAAGCTGGACGAGCGCCTGGCCCGTGCCCGCGAGCGCGCCAAGGCGGGCGGCGGCGAGCGCGTGAAGAACGCCGCGATGGCCACCTTCGAGGCCTCCCGCCCGGCCGTCGGCGCGATGGCCGTCGGCACCGCCCGCGCCGCGTACGAGGAAGCCCTGGAATACGCCAAGACCCGCGAGCAGTTCGGCCGCCCGATCATCGACAACCAGGGCGTCGCCTTCCAGCTCGCCGACATGCGCACCTCCATCGACGCGGCCCGACTGCTGGTCTGGCGCGCCTCCTGGATGGCCGTCAACGGAAGGCCGTTCACCGCCGCGGAGGGCTCCCAGTCCAAACTCTTCGCCAGCGAGACCGCCAAGAAGGTCACCGCCCAGGCCATCCAGATCCTCGGCGGCAACGGCTTCACCCGCGAATACCCGGTCGAGCGCATGCACCGCGACGCCGCCATCTACACCATCTTCGAAGGCACCAGCGAAATCCAGCGCCTGGTGATCGCCCGAACCCTGTCGGGGATGCCGATCCGCTAGGGACAACTCCCTGTAAAACGCGTGTAGTTCGCGGCGAATGAAGTAGGGCCCCGCTCTTCTCGGAGTGGGGCCCTTGGGTGTCTCCCAGACGTCTCAAACAGCTTGTGGGAGATTTTTGGGAGATCGTTTGCGGCGGGGAGATGTGAGCTCGGGAACGGCCCGTACTCGCGACGATCCAGGACCGGGCGGAGGGAGTCCTCACACAAGCCTTGCAACTGATCGGCGATCCTCAGTTCCATGGGCAGCGTCACATGCGAGTAGACACCCTCCACGCCCTGCAGTACATGGCCCATACGGGCCTCGACGGCGACGCGGGAATGTCCGCCTTCGTCCAGCCAGACCTTGTGGCTGTGCCGGAGTCCGTGCGGCACCATGCCCTCGACGCCCAGGACCGGTCGGATGCCGGCACGCGCCTTGGCTCCTCGCACGACTCAGTAAGCAGCACCGAGGCGGCGGAGGACAACTCCTCCTTATCGGATGACCCCGACGCCTGCGTGAGGCCCTTGGATTCCTTCCGTCAGGGGCCTCACGCATGCCTCGCGAGACCGCACAGCACCAGCCCGGAGGATGGAACCTATGAAAGATGAACCCACCTACCCCTACCTCGCGGCGCTGAACGAACGGCTCAGTCTGGAATGCGGATGCCGGCGATGAGTTGCTTGTGTGTCGAGTTCAGTGACTTCTCGTTCTGTGCATAGGCAACGGTCTCGGCAGCGATGACGCGGGAGTCGTCGGCGATGTAGCGAAAGGCGCCGACGGGGCTATCAGGACCGCCCTCCTTGGTGGACAGGCGGAGTTCGAGAGTCGGGTGGCCATCGAATTCGGTCTCGCGTGTGCTGGACTTGATTGCCACGTTGCCAGAATTCTTGCGGAAGGAATCAGTCCCTCCCTTGGCGGTTTCGTGCAGGCCCTCCATCGTTGGGGTTTCTGGGAGATCGCAGACGGCGAAGACCACGTGCGTGTCGGCCGTGAGGGCCGAGTACATTCGACAGTGCGGGTCATTGGATTCAGTGACCTTGACCTCTCCCGGAAGCCGGGCTGTGACGCCACTCGGGGGGTCAGTAACCTCCGCCCATTCCACGGCGGGGATGTTAATGCCGGCGGCAACCGTGGATGCTGCGGCGTGGTGTGGCATCGCTGCGGCAGTCAATGCGTCGCCGGGAATCAGTACACCTCCTGCAGCCAGGGCTACCGAGGAGCCGTACATCAGCAGGCGCTGCGGCAAAGAGCGACATTGCCAGCGGACAGATACCACAACTCCAGGTTTCACCAAAGCGGAATCACTGGCAAGCCGAAGCGCCTGCGGCAACGGTGAGTTACCGCCCCAATCAGCCAGGGCCTCTCTGGGGATCACGGACAGACCGCCGGGGAGACCGTTTCTTCCGTGTACGGGTCCGGGAGGTCCGTTGTTCCCCGAGCCGGTGAGGGGCTGACCGCATCGAGGATGCGCCGGGCGCGGGGGCGGGCTTCACTGGAAGAAGCCGCTGGAAGAGGCTCGGCGATGAGCATGGACAGCGTCTTCAACAGCCCCTGGACGCGCAAGCACGACAACCCCAGGACAGCTCACACCCCAGAAGCTCCCACAATCGGCTATCCCAAGTCGCTGCCGGAACTGATCGAGCTGTGCAGACACCATCCGCCCGGCCAGCGGCTGAAGGCAGCGGGCTCCCACTGGGCGCTTTCGGAGGCAGCCGTCAGTGACGACACGTTCATCGAGACGAACGATCCGCGCAACGTCCACGTCGCCCTGGAAGGCGGGCCCGGCCTCGGTCACCCCCAGGTGCAGCGGGTAGTCGCAGCGGTCTGCCAGCAGCCGGTTCGCCGCGACCATGGTGCGCGGGTCGTGATGCTTGACCGCGATCTTGAGGTCGGTGAAGCCGTGCTCCTCGAACAGGGAGCACTCCCACAGCGCGGAGTTCACCAGCGCCTCGGCGGTGGCCCGGCCGTACTCGGCGAGGAGGCGCGCATCCAGGGAACCGGCGTTGACCCCGATGCGGATCGGCACACCGGCGGCGGACGCGGCCTCGGCGATCTCGCCGACCCGGTCGTCGAACCGTTTGATGTTGCCCGGGTTGACGCGCACGGCCGCACAGCCGGCATCGATCGCGGCGAAGACGTAGCGGGGCTGGAAGTGGATGTCGGCGATCACCGGGATCGGCGATTTCGCGGTGATCCGGGGCAGCGCCTGGGCGTCGTCGGCGGAGGGGACGGCGACCCGGACGATGTCGCAGCCGGCGGCGGTCACTTCGGCGATCTGCCGCAAGGTGGCGTCCACGTCGGCGGTGATCGTGGTGGTCATGGTGTGCACCGAGACGGGTGCGCCACCACCTACGGCTACCGAGCCGACCTGAATCTGCCGGGTACGGCGGCGTGAGGGGTTCGCCGGGGGCGGGGTGGGCAGGCCGAGGTCGATCGCGGTCAGGGTGTCGCTCCGGGGGTGTCGAGGCGCGGGGCCATGGCCGGGCGGTGGCCGCGAAGAGCGCTCAGGACGGTGCATACGAGACCTGCGGCGTCCAATCCGGCATCGGCGAGCAGCGCGGTGCGGGAGCCCTGGGGATGAAGGCGCGGGGCAGGCCGAGGGCGTGGACCGGGGTGGTCACGCCCGCGTCCAGGCACAGTTGAGCCAGTGCCGCACCCACCCCGCCGGTGCGTTGCAATTCCAGGAGGCCAGCCATGCGGTGGTGAGGGGAGGGAAAGCCGCACCGGACACGTTGAACGTGTTGAAGGGGCATTTCGGTGCGGCTTGCGCTTTCCGTTGCGTCAACTCCTACGGTCACTGGTGTGGCCGGACGGACCGGCCCGGCGAGGAAAGGTGCGGCCATGGCCTGGTCGATCGCGGATGTGGCTCGGATGTCCGGGGTGACGTCCCGGACCCTGCGCCACTACGACGAGATCGGATTGCTGGTTCCCGCGTACATCGGCGGCAACGGCCATCGCTACTACGAGCAGGCCGGACTGCTGCGGCTGCAGCAGATCCTGCTGCTGCGGGAACTGGGCCTCGGGCTGCGGGAGATCACGGCGGTCCTGGAGCGCCAGATAGACCAGGCGGCCGCGCTGCGCGAGCACCAGCGCAGGCTGCTGGCCGAGCGGGACCGCCTCGATGTGCTCGCCCGCACGGTCGCCCGCACCATCGCCGAACTGGAGGAGGACGAGGAGACACCCGACATGGGAACGATCGACAAACCGGAGAATTTGTTCGCGGGCTTCGACACCGCCCGCTACGAGTCGGCCGCGCGCGAGCAGTGGCCCGACCAGGCGCAGCAGTCGGCGCGGTTCGCCGCCACGCTCACTGAGGTGGAGATGGAGCGGCTGCAGGGCGAGGCGACCGCGGCCATGGTCCGTATGGCCGAGTTCATGCAGGCCGCCACACCGGCGGCCGATCCCGCCGTGCAGGCCGAGGTCGACATGCATTACCAGGGCATCTGCCGGATGTGGACCCCGGACGCGGCCGCGTTCAAGGCCCTGGGGCAGAACTACGTCGACGACGCGCAGTGGCGTGCGGCCTACGACCAGGTCGCTGCCGGGTTGGCCGAATACCAGCGGGACGCCATCGTCGCCTACGCCGACGCCAGGCTGAGCTGACCGGTCACCGGCTGCTGGGGGCTGCAGACCCCAGCAGTCTGGCGCCTTCCGCCCCGCTTCCCCCCTCCACTCGCTCCCCTCTCCTGGCAGCGTCTCCCGTGCGGTGCGGCGCCGCCCCGAAGCGGCTCCACCCGCGCTGACAGCCCGTCACCCGGGGCGACGGCGTGTGCCCGCCACCCCGGCTACGCCCACGCTTGGGACCGCGTCATCACGCAGTGGCTTCAGCACGTCGCTCGTAACGTGAGCGTGCGAGGTGATAGGCCGCATGCAGCAGCTCACGGGTCGCCGCTTCAGTGCGCTCGCCCGGGTTCACCACTGCCAGCCAGCCGACGGCGCCGTAGACGGGGTGTGCGATCACGGTGTCGGTGGTGCCGGGGTCGATCTCGGTGGTGGCTGGGTCGCGTGGCGCGTGGCCGGTCCACCGGATGAACGCTTCCTTCCCGGCAGCGATGTTCACACGGAAGGTGCCCGCTCGGTCCAGACGGGATGCCTCGTCGCCGGGGTAGTCCTTGGTCACGATCGTCGCGAACGGCTGGGTTGCTGTCGGGGCGACGCCGTCAGGTGCGTAGTGGAAGAACGTGTCGCCCCAGCTGATTTCCGGCGAGCCGTCGCCGGGTTCCGGCCTCATGGTCAGGACGCCGTCGAGGCCGTCCACGAAGCTGATGATCTCGTCCATGGTCAGGTGCTCGTCTGTGGTCATGTGCTCTAGCGTTGCATTGAAGTGCTTGTGGAGACTTTGGAGCGGAGGCGGAGGGGTTTAGGGTGTCAAGTCTCAAATCGGGGGAGATGCGTACCGCCGATGTCGCGCGGCGTGCCGGGTACTCCGTTCAACAGATTCGCAATCTCGAGCGCGACGGTGTGCTTCCGCCGGCGACGCGCACAGCCACGGGCTACCGCATCTATGGGGAGATGCATCTGCAGTCCGCGCTGGCCTATCGCGCCCTCGCGGCCGGCGCGGGTCCGACCGGGGCCAAGGAGATCGTTCGGGCCGTCCACCAGGTGCCCACTTCGCGGGCTCTCGCCCTTCTCGACGCGGCGCACGCCCGGCTCGACACGGAGCGCACGGAACTGAGCCGGGCCAGGGAGGCCGCCGAGGCGATCTCCAGCGAGCCGATCGACGACGTACGCGCGTCGGACTCGATGGACGTGTCCGAACTCGCCGCCGCCCTCGGCGTGCGTCCTTCGACATTGCGGCACTGGGATGCGGAGGATCTCGTCGTCCCGGATCGCGACCCCGTGCGCGGAACGCGTCGATACACCCCAGCTCAGGTGCGGGATGCGCGGATCGTCCACCAACTGCGCAAAGCGGGCTACCGCATCGCACCCCTCCGGGCCCTCATGCCGGACCTACGGCGCGCCCGCCGATTGGAGGATGTCGCCTCCGCGCTGGCTGCCCGAGAGGCCGACATCGCGGCTCGTTCCGAGGCCCTGCTTGACGGTGCCGTCGCGCTCGGTGCGGTGTTCTCCCTGCGCAGGGGAGCGACCTGATCGCCAGGACCGTCGGATCGGAGATGACCGCGGTAGCAGCCGGACGCGACGTCCGGAAACCGATGGCGCATCAGCATCACGCGGATCTTGCATGTGGGGCAAGATCGGCCTCCGATCCGTAGGGGGCGTCGGGGATGAGTTACGACCTGCAAGCAGTGATCGCTGACGTGGAGGTGCTCCGCGGCGCGGCGCGGGACCTGCCTGCTGCTCGGCTGGCGTCGCTCGGACAGGGCCTCTCGCTCATGCCGATGACAGACGCGCTGTTCGATCTCGTGGCAGACGGCAGCGATGTCGGCACGTTGGGCTTCTGGCGGTTGCCGGGCGGGTTCGAGAGGACCCTCGCCGACTGGTCGACCGGTGGGCCGGTGGCCTACGTGGAGGCCGAGTACTTCGGGGGTGTGGGCGAGCAGCGTGCTGCCGTGTGGGACGGGGGCACCATCGTGCTGGGGCCGCTCCAGGTGGAGGGGCCGGGTTTCGCGCCTGCCGGCAGCCCGATCTCTCAGGCACTGCGGCGGCTGGGCGTGATGGCAAGTGTCGGCGAGGACGAGTTCTCATGCGTGGGATTGGGCCGACATCGACACGGCGAGGCGTGGATTCCCTGACGCCCGACTTCGGAAATGCCGTGCTCACGCGGCAGTTGCGCCCCGGTCGGCGGTGCCCCGGTCGGTGTGGACGCGATCGGGGGTGTGGGCATGGTTGCGGGCGGGCCGGGGCTGTTCGCGCTTCCCCAGGCGCTGAACGGCCGCCGGCCGCACGCGCCGCGCGCTACGCGTCCTCGGCGAGGATCCGCTCCACTGCGGGGGAGCGGGGCCGGAAGACGTCGAGGAGGCCGATGGTGCGCAGGACGGGAGCGAGTTCTCGCATCTGCGTGACGACGGCTGCGTGCTCGGGAGTGCCCTCGGTGAGGTCGTCCAGTCGTAGGGCGTTGGCGACGAATGCAGCCACCGAGCCCTTGCGGACGGTCTGCCCGTTGATCGCGGTCGAGTCGACGCCCTCGGGCAGAACGTCTTCGGGGCGTACGGCGGGCTGCTGCGGGTGCGACGACGAATGCGACATGACTGTCCTTTGCATTTTGCGTGTTGGATGCACGTGCTTTCTGCACGCATTTGAAGGTAGCAGGACTCCGTGCTTTTTGCACGTATCATCGAGGTGTGAGTGAAACGACAGGTAACAGCACGTCCGCCGCCCGCGTGGCCGCCGCCATCGGGGCGCTGACCCTGCGGGCCACCCGTGTCGGGCTCTACGGCCGGTTGACCTCCGGGGTGGAGGGCGTGGACGCCACGACCTACCCGGTGTTGTCCGGGCTCGCTCGCGTGGGCCCCGTCACCGCCACCAAACTCGCCGAGGCGATCGGGATGGACCGCACCGTCACCACCCGCTATGCGACCAGGTTGCAGGAGGCCGGGCTGATCGTCCGTCACCCCGACCCTGCTGACGCCCGTGCTACCAGGCTTGACCTCACGGTTGAAGGTGAGCGGGCGGTCACGGCGTTGCGAGGGGCGATGGAGTCCTTCCTGGCCGAGGAGATGGCGACGTGGCCGCCGGGTGAGGCCGCTGCCTTCGCCATGCGCCTGGAGCGTCTGACGGAGGCGCTCGCTCAGGGTGAGGCGGACCGTTCGCGCTGATGCGGGTCACGGGCTTCACGGGGGGCGCCGGAGTACGGGCCACCGAGTGGCCTTCGGCGTCAGTCCCGGGCGGTAGCCTGCACGCCATGCACGCCATGCACGCCATGCACGCCATGCACGTGGGTACCGGACTCGGGAGGGATGGGCACGGCGGCTCCGTCATCCGCCGCCGGCGGCCTGGCGCTGTTCGAAGGCTTCGATCAGTTTCCCCAGGTCGTTCGACTCAGCAGCGGTGCCCACCCAGGTGCCGGCCTCGGTCCACACCGGCACCTGGCTGGTCTCTCTGTGTCGAGAATGCAGATATACGGGCCGCACCGCTCAACGACGGCCGTAGCCACGGCGGCTGGGTCCGTCAGGAGTGAGGTGCTGGCGAGGACTTCGAGCTGACCGACGGACAGCCACATCGGCTCGTCCGGTGTGCGCGGCAGCCGCAGGTAGCCGGTGGCGCGCAGCTGGAATCGCGCCGTCGACCCGTTCAGGTCGCCGGGCACGGCCTCTTCGTCCAGGAAGCCGTCCAGGGCTATCGCGTCGCCCATGGTCAGCTGGCCTTCGTGCCCGGTGGCGGATCTGTCGTCAGGCGGTCCGGGCCTGGCGGCGATATCCGCCGGGGGCCAGGCCGTACTCGCGTTTGAAGGCTTTCGCGAAGGCGAACTCGGAGCTGTATCCGGCTTGCGCGGCGACAGCGATCAGTGGGTTGTCGGACTCGCGCAGCAGTCGGGCCGCGGTCGTCATGCGCCAACGGGTCAGATAGGCCATGGGCGGCTCGCCGACAAGCGCTGCGAACCGCCGCGCGAAGGCCGCCCGCGAGAGCCCGGCCCGATCGGCCAGCGACTCGACGGTCCACGGGGCCGAGGGGTCCCCGTGGATGGCCGCCAGCGCCGGGGCGACCGCCGAGTCGCCGAGCGCCGCGGCCCAGCCCCGCGCGGCGGCCGGGGGCTGGTCCTCCAGCCAGGCGCGCAGGATGTAGAGCAGTAGCGAGTCGATCAGCGTGGGGACGATGCCGGCCGATCCGATCCGTGGGTTCTCCAGCTCCATCCCGAGCAGTTGGACGGCGGCGCTCAGCTCGGGGTGGCGGCCGTGCCGTGTCCTTAGATGGATCACCTCGGGCAGCTGCCGCACCAACGGGTGCGGCCGCCCCTGGTCCAAGTGGTAGTTGCCGCACAGCAGGCTGGTCAGCGCGCCGTCGCCGCCCAGCTTCACCGTGCCGACCGGCGATCCCGGGCGGAACTGCTCGGGCCTCTCCACCTCGGCCGGTGTGGACGGATGGTCGGCGAGGATGTGGCCACGGCCGTCGCGCAGGAAGACCACATCACCCGGACTCAGGGCGATCGGCTCCGTGTGGGGCGGGGCATTCTCCAGGGGCACCAGCCAGCACGTTCCGTACAGCACTACGTGGAAGCCGGCCCCTGCGACGCACGGAAGCCGAAGCCCCCAGGGGGCACGGCCGTCGGTGCGGACGGACGTGGGAAGCCCGGTCCGCATCGAACTCAGCGCCTCGGTCAGGATGTCCACGCCCTCACCCTATGGTGAGCACGACCTTGCCCTGCACCCGCCCGGATCCGACCAGTTCGTGCGCCTTGCCCGCCTCTTCGAGCGGGAAGGTCTCCTGTACATGGGGCCGGATCCGTCCCGCATCGATCAGCGCGGCGATCGCCTCCAGCGACGCGTAGTCGGGCTCGACCGACACGCCTGCGAAGTTCCGCCCCGCCGCCTCGACTTCGGCCGCCAACTCCTGGTTCCAGTGCTCCATGATGCTCACCAGCGTGCCGCCGGGTCGCAGCACCCTCAGCGAACGCGAACCCTGGGCGTTCGAGTCGAAGACGATATCGAGATCATGTACCGCATCAGCGAAGTCGGTAACCCGGTAGTCGATCACCTCATCCGCCCCGAGGCTCCGTACGAACTCGTGCCGCGTCTCACTCGCCAACGCGATCACATGCGCGCCCCGCGCCTTGGCGATCTGCACCGCGAAGTGCCCGACTCCCCCGGCGGCGCGGTGGATCAGCACCCGGTCGCCGGCCTTCACCCCCGCCGCGTCCACCAGCCCCTGCCAAGCCGTCAGCGCGGCCAGCGGCACAGCGGCGGCCTGCACATGGTCGAGCGAGGCGGGCTTGCGGGCGACCTGCCGCGAGGGTGCGGCGACGTACTCGGCATACCCGGTCGCGGCACGCGGGAAGAACGGCATCCCGAACACCTCGTCCCCCACCTTGAACCGGGCTCCCGGACCGACCTCCTCCACGACTCCGGAGATGTCCCAACCCACACCGAAACTCGGCTCGCCCAGCAGCGGATAGGCTCCCGACCTGACGGCAACGTCCACGGGGTTCACGCCACTGGC
Source organism: Streptomyces sirii (assembly GCF_045690365.1). Taxonomy (NCBI): domain Bacteria; kingdom Bacillati; phylum Actinomycetota; class Actinomycetes; order Kitasatosporales; family Streptomycetaceae; genus Streptomyces; species Streptomyces sirii. The sequence goes on from NZ_CP147982.1 coordinate 8,338,420, forward strand.
CCGAACGCGGATGAGCACCTCTCCGCCGAGGGGCTCGGGCCGGTCGATGTCGACGGTCTCCAGGACCTCGGGTCCACCGAAGGAATTCTGGACAACAGCACGCATGGGAACTCTCCCTTGTCGTTTGGGTTGATGCCCTCAACGTTAGGGAGATCGAATGAGCTGCGTAATGGTCTACCGTCTCGGAAACATGTCCCATCGTCTTCCGCCTGGATACTCTCAACCTTCCTCGCCCAGCCGCCGGCACGCGGGGCGACCACCGCGGGGCCGCGGTCGTTCCGGTTGATCGAGTTGCTGTATGACGACGTGGAACGCCATGGGGAGGCGATCCGGTCGCGGCTGGAGCTGGCGGCCGGTGACGTGCTGGCCGACGGCAAGTTCGAGCTGGTGCAGGAGAACGGGCTGACGCTGGAGGTCGATTGGGGGGCCGGCGGAGAATATGCCGATGGCCGCGCGGCCGTGGTCGGATCCGGCGTCCGATCCGATCGCTGATGAGCTGCGGTGGATTCAGCACCTGGACGACATTGGTGCCCCGGAGCCGGGGCTGGTGATCACCAGCCGGAAGGCGTTCAGCTACCTGCCGGCGAACAATTCCTAAAGGGCGACGTACTACGGCAGCGTGAACCCGTCGACGACGCCGACAGCGACGCTCACCCCGCAGCAGGTCAACGTGGTGCGCGGCAACGGGGCGCCGTGGCCGGCCCTCGCCCGGGAGACGTGGCGCCCCGACATCCGGGCCGCCGTGCTGGCCAACCAGCGGATCGGCATCCACCGCAAGCTGATGAAGACCGCGGCCGCCGCCGACCTGTACCCGGTCGCGATCGGCACCGACGCCATCGTCTCTCCCTCGCCCGGCCCGTCCCCACTGGACGTCCTTCCGCACACCCCGGAAGGCAAGCCGGCGCCGGGCACGTTCCGCCTCGGGGTCTCGCCCGGGATGGTCAAGCACCAGGGCACCCGGACCGTTCTGTGGGCCGAGGAGCATTTCGAGGAGCGCGGCGGCGTCTGCAACGTCGCCAACCTGATCAAGAACGACCCGACGGCCGGAGAAGGCGAGTAGGTCATGGCGGACTCGGTCGGGGACAGCCTGGACCGTGCGCTGGAGGGGGCGTTCACCCGTCCCATTCCCAAGACGCCCAGGCGCAGATGAAGTACCTGGTCAAGCAGCTCAAGGGCACCAAGCCGGTCGCGGAGGTGCTCGGGGTCTCCCAGCGCACCGTGGAGTGGTACGGGCGCCGACCTTCGCGGCGCGCGACTCTCCTTGCTTGATGGTTGGTTTCACCATTTTCCCTCGGCCACAGCACGGCCACCCTCGCCGTCGCGGCGGTCAGCGTCTCATCACGAAGAGGGTCATCGAGGCGACGAGGAGCTGTTCTGCTCCGGTCCTTGCTCTGTGTCTGTGGTGGTACGTGCGATCAGTCGTTCGTAGCGCTGTCTGGCGGCTTGAGGGGTGCCGAGCCCGAGGCTGAATGCGATCTCCGGCCAGGTCATGCCGCGGCCCCGTGCCATCTGGAGGAGCCCGGCTTCCAGCTCGTCCATCTCGCCGCGAGCCAGTGGCACGAGGCTCAAGGCGGCGGTGATATCGGTGTGGTCCACCTCTGGCTCGCCGTCCTCGAGCCGTGCGGCTCCGCTGAGCAGGAACGATACGAGCCTGATGGCTTCGTGCGGCCCGAGGGTGGACGGGTGGATCTGTCGGCGGCGTTGCTCGTCGGTGGCCGCGTGTCGCTCGGAGATGCGGAACAGGGACGCATATACACGGTGCGCACGCGCCTGGTCCGGATGCGGGGGCGTGAAGGGGTCGGCGGGCTGATCGGGAGTTGATGCCATGTACCCAGGATGAGGTGGCTCACTAATTGTTGTCAACGAATAATTGTGAACAGAATGTTTGCTGGCTCGTCAAGGCCCGTGTGAACATTGACAGTTCGCCGCTGCCCTGGAGGTCGTCGCCACCAATGGCCCGTCCCTCGGTGGGGGGCGTACGACGGGGGAGCTGCGGGAGACCCACCTCGCCCGTCGCCCATCTTGCTGCCCAGTGTCTGGCAGTCGCCTGATGGCCTGTCAGTACCGCCCATGTCGCGCCACCGGCACCGCGTCTTCGTGGGAGCGATGGAGCGACGAGCAGGGCAGCATCTGCACGCCTGCTGCTGCCCGTGCGTAAGGGACCGCAGTGGCGGACCGAAATAGCGGGTCGCGGAAGTTGAGCCAGAACCCGAAGTCGTGAACAAGCGCTGCTCAAGCTCGTGAACGACGCCAGCTCGTGAGCAACGTCAGCTGGTGGAGGCAGGCGGGGTGGGGGAAGGGCTCGAGAGGGGGCTGCGCCAGTTCGGTGAGCGGCCGAGCGCCGCCAGGATCTTCTCCAGTGGGTTGGTGTCTTCGTTCGCGCTCAGTCCCGGCCGAAAGGCACTGCCTGGGGCGAGGCGGGAGTCGTCGTCCGGGACGGCGCGGGCTATCGGCAGTGCGGCCTGGAGAAGTTCGGAGCCGGGTGCGTACGTGAGGTCCAGCGTGCGGGCGACGTCCCAGCTGTGCACCACGTAGTCGATGAGGTGGAAGCCGATCGCGCGGGCTGCGGGGAAGGTCCGGTTGAGGGTGAATTCGGGGAGCGCGAACTCGCGGTCGGGGCTCTCCAGGTTCGTGAACGCGGCGATGACGTGCTCGGCGGCGTCGACGTATTCCGTGACGGGATCCTCGCCGAGCGGCCGGACCGACCAGTGCGACAGGTCCTGCCCGTGTCCGAGCGCCGCCGCCGCGAACCCGTGGTGCTGGGCCGTCATATGGGCGAGCAGATCCGACAGTGTCCACGCCGAGCAGGGCGTTGGCTTGCGGAGATCGCCGGGGGTCGTCCGGCGTACCAGGTTCACGCTGTCCCGTACCGCCTGGGCGTTGAGACGCCTCAGGCGCGCGAAGTCCGCGCGCGGTGTGGACGCACCTTCGTTATTCATATGCATATGCTTACGATCTGTGTGAGCACATGAATTGTCAACGGGTATTTTCTTGACCATGGCCGAGAGCGCAGCCGACAGCGGCACCACATCCAAGGGGCGGCCGACCCGTCCCGATCTGGCGGCGATGATCGTGCCCCTGGGCCGTGCGCTCATGGCAGCGGAGCAGCCCATCCTCGACGCGCACGGCCTGACGATGTGGGCGTACTCGGTACTGCTGCACCTCGACGAGTCACCGATCCGTACGCAAGCGGCGCTGGCCGAGGCCATCCGGGCGGACAAGACCCGGATCATCCCCGTCCTCGACGACCTGGAGGCCAGGGAGCTGATTTGCCGTCAGCCGGATCCCAAGGACCGGCGGGTTCGTCTGCTGTCGCTCACCGCTGCGGGCAGGCGGCTGCGGGATGCGGTACAGGCCGCGATCCAGCGAGGCGAGGAGCAACTGCTCACCCAGCTGCCGGCCGCCGACCGCGCCGGCTTCCTGAAGGCGCTGCAGACGCTGTCCGAGCTGCCGGAACTGACGTCGCGGAAGACGGGGCGGGGCTCGCCGCAATCCTCTCCTGGGCCCGGCCCTGACCCTGGCCAGAGAGGCAGCTCCTAACGACCTCGTGCATGCGGGGCCGCTTCGGCCATCGGGGAGTCGGGGAGGGACGGACCGATCCCGGTGCTGATCTGAGAGACAGGGGGCAGGGGGCAGGGGGGCAGGCCGCAGGGACCGGTCGATGACGTTTGGGCTCAGGCGGGAATGTCGGTCAGCTGAGGTAGTTCGCCCGCCCTTCGTCGTCGAGCTCGAAGGGGCCGTCGGGGATGATGCAGAACTCGTTGCCCTCGGGGTCGGCCATCACCAGGAACCCTCCGTCGGCGTACTGCTCCAGCCGGTGCCCGCCGAGCGCCTCGACTCGCTGCTGCTCGGCGGCCGGGTCGGGCGAGGCGATGTCGAAGTGCATGCGGTTCTTGCCGGATTTGGGTTCGGCGGTCTGCTGGAACCCCAGACCCAGGCCGTTCTCGCGCCGCAGCCATACGTACGGTCCCGTGCGGCCCACGACCGGTCGGCCGAGCAGCTCGGACCAGAACGCGGCAAGCCGCGCGGGGTCGGTGGCATCGACGATGAGGGCATTGATCCGCATAGGTGAGTCCGCCATGCCCCGATCCTCTCCGGCGCGCGGGGCCGCGCATGGCGCCACGACCTGCGCCGTCGCCGTGGTGACTGAGCGCCGCACTGAGCACCACACCTGGCCCGCTTGGCCAAGTACGCGGCTCACCTCATGTACCGCTGGAGAGAGCGGTCGGGCCCGGATTCGGCGTCGTGTGCCCTCGGCCCGAGCTGCCGGCGGTACGGCCAAGCGCGGTGCGGAACCGTTCGCGCCCCGCCTCGGCACTCGCTCCTCACAGCCCCGCGGCGTCACCGGACACCGAGCGGGCCTGGAGTCCGTGCTCCTGCGCACGGAAGCCGGCGCCGACCACGTTCTGGTCCAGCATCCCCATCGCGGTGAGCGCCGCGTGGCCGCAGGACACCGCGTCAGCCGGGCTCCCGGAGTCGTTGGCCAGCAGGGCGTAACGCAGGACAAGGGCGGCGAAGAAGGTGTAGGTACCGGCGACGTCGGTGACCTCCTCGTCGCGCGGCTGCAGCTCGGGGAACCGCTCCAGCGCACGTACGCGCTCCGCGGCGTCGGAGAGCGGGCGGTCGGCATACCAAAGGTCGCATACGGACTCCGCGTAGAAATCCACGTCGGTCTCCCGGCCCGCTGCGCCGGCCCGCAGTCCCACAAACAGCGGTGCCATGCGTTCGGCGCAGGCGGCTACGTACAGACGGACCGTCGCTCCGTCCCCGCCGCGAAGTACCGCCATGACGGCCTCGTCGACCAACGTCTCCACGGCTCTCCACCTCTCCTGTGATCCGCCCGCACGGGCCACATGCTCGCAGGAGGCGAGCCCGCTCCAGCGCCTGGGGCAACCAGCATCGCGACAGGCCGACGCAACGCTCCCCGCCGATGTCGAGACGTTGATCGAATGGCACTGCGGCGGACCGAAGGTTCGGCCGAGGGAGCGCGTCCGGCGAGTCATCACGACCTGGTGCCGCCTCGACGAGAATCTCCTGCCGTTACTGGTTGTCTCATGGGGATGAGCGGACACATGGCGGAGTCGTTGTCGTTAGAGCGGTCGTTTCCCGATATCTGGATGCTGGTGCGTGCCCATCCGGCTGAGCCGGTGGGGGCGACACGTGCTCTGGCCGATGCGCTGACCGCGGCGTACGGCTCGCGCTTCGCCGTCTGGCACACGGACGAGCTCCTCCTCGGCGTCCGCGACGGAAGGTTGAGCCTGCGCACGCTGGTCGGAGAGGAGATGCCCGCCCCGAAGGTCGTATGCGTACGACAGGTACCCGGCTCGATGCACCACGACCGCGAAGTGACGCTCCTGCGGCACTTGGAGCGCATGGGGAGCACGCTCCTCAACTCACTCGAATCGCAGATCACCTGCCGGAACAAGTTCTGGCAGCTGCAAGAACTGGCCGCGGCCGGCCTTCCGGTGCCCGCGTCGCTCTCCTACGCCACGGCACCGCTGAACGGCGTCGTCCGCACCCCAGGCCTTGACGTGCCCTGCGTGGTCAAGCCCGTCAACGGCTACCAGGGCCGCCAGGTGTCCCTTGTCCCGGACCTCCCCACGTTGCGTCAGGCGGCCGACGGCGCCGCCCACGACATGCCCCTCCTCTTCCAGGAGTACGTGGCCCCCTCGCACGGACGCGACCTGCGCGTCGTCATCGTGGAGGGCGAACCCGTCGCCGCCGCGGTACGCACCGCGCGCGACGACGCCCTTGCCTCGAACCTCGCCCGAGGCGGCGCCGTCAGCCTCTGCCGAGGCCGCTATCCAGAGGCCGAGTCCCTCGCGGTTCTGGCCGCACGGACGCTGGGCCTGACCATCGCAGGCGTTGACCTCCTCTTCACCGCGACCGGTGCCCACACCATCTGCGAGGTCAACGCGGTCCCAGGCTGGCGCCCGGAGATGACAGCGGTGATTCCCGCCATCACTGCCTGCATCGAGCGCCACCGTCAGATGTCTCAGATGTCCCACCCGTCGGCCACGCCCTAGGTCAAAACATCTGGGCGACTTCGGATGCATTCGGTTCGAGCAAGTGGGGAATGGAAGCGAGATTGGGGGCTCTCGCGGAACCCCACCACCGCGTCGGGAGCGGAAGCCAATGGTTCGGTGTGCCGGTTCGGAGAAGTTGTTTCCGGGAGGGCATCCGGCCGATGGCGCGCGGCGCGTGGAGCCGAGCGCCCATCGCGCGCAAGGAGAATCGGACGAGGCCATGAAGACGGACATCGACAAGATCCGGCGCGTGCATGCAGCAAGTGCGATGCTGCGACCAAAGAGCCGGTCGGCCATCTGCCGCACAACAACCTTCCAGAAATACTCCTGGCAGACAATGGCCGAAAGGCCCGAACCTGTTTCCTGAAATGAGCAACATGGACTTCGAGCTGGACCCACCGAACGGCATCACCGGCTTTCCCCTCGGGGCAGCTGCCGACACCGTACGAGCAGTTGCCGCGGAACTGGGGCAGGTCAAGGTGCGGGATGATGGGTCCGCCGACCCTGTCCACTACATGAAGGTTCTTGCCCTGCATCCGCAGTTCGAGATCGTCTTCCATATCGAAGACGGGAAGACCCTCACTGCTGCCGAGATGTGGATCCCGCGCCCCGGTGTTGAAGAGATCACCGTGCGCTTCCGTGGAATCGATGTCTTCCGGACTCCAGCTCGCGAGCTACTGAAGCAGTTGGAGGGGATGGGCCTGACCGTGCTGGACGAAACTCTCTACGCCTTCGTGCCACAGCTCTCCATGGGCTTCACACGTGTAGCCGGTCATGAAGTCCCCCTCGACACCGATGGCGAGCCGCTCTACTTTCAGGCCATCTTGACCGGTCCCCGCGACTACTACGACTACAGGCTCGCGTAGAGCGGCCGAGACCGGTCCACCTCATGAGTTCAAGAAGCCGTCTCATTGACGCGCGCCCGCCGACAGGCCGGCGTCGTACAGCCGCGGTCCACGGCTGTACGACCGTTACTTGTCGCGGATACGCGGATACGCGGATACGCGGATGTCGTCACCGCTCTCCAGGATGTTTTGCAGGTCGTCCCGCATCAGTTGGTGGCCGTCGACGACCACCACATTCACGGAAGGCACGGTCGGACTCCCCGTTATTCGCGGAGAATTTGACCCATACCGCTTGAGCGCCCTGTCCGATGTTTTCAAGGCGTCTCTGACCGCGCAGGGCGCACCATGCCTGACCTTGACTGCGAGCTGCTGACCCCCGAGCGCTCAGCTCGCCCTGGCTCGCCCTGGCCCGCCGTCCCTGAGCGCGCGCTCGACCTCGGCCTGGTCGGCTCCGTACTCGGTGAGCACGTCCGCCACCACGCCAGGGTGGGCGGCAAGCGCCAACAGGATGTGCTCGTCGCCGATGTGCCGGTCGCCGCGGGCCAGCGCGGCCCTCAGGGAGCGCTCCAGCACGGCTTTCGCCTCGGGGGTGAAGGGGCGATGTCCTGCGGGCCGCCAGCGCTTGGTTGTGCGGTCGGCGGCCAGCGCGCCGCTTCCGTGGGTGGCCTCGACACGGGCGACGACCTCGTCGACGTCGATACCGAAGCCGGCCAGCGCTTCGGCGTCCGCCCGAGAGATCCCGCCGCGCTGCCGGGCCTCCCGCAGCGCTCCCTCCAGGGCCTCGCGGCGCCGATCCACGCCGAGCGAGGCCAAGGCGGATGAGGCTGTGGTGCCCTCTGCGTCGAGCAGCGACAGCAGCAGATGCTCCTCGGTGACGGCCGTGGCCCCGGCCCGCCCGGAGTGGCTGATCGCGCCTTTGACCACGTCGCGTGCGCTCCTGGTGAACTTCTCGAACACGTCAATGCCTCCCGTACTTCTTGTGTACAGCCTGCCTGCTGACGCCCAATTCCTTGGCGATCTCCTGCCACGACCAGCCTTGGTTCCGGGCGCTTCTGACTTGTACGGACTCAAGCTGCTCCAGCAGTCGACGCAGCGCGGCCACGGCCCGCAGCCCGACCCGCGGGTCACGGTCCCCTGCTCGCTCGGCGAGATCGGTTGCCTCGGTCATGGTTGTCAACTTACGTTGACGCGAGAGTTGTTGTCAATCGTGGTTGACGGGTGAGGTGGAGTGCTCTGCCGGAGTGTTGTCCTTCGGGGCGGGCATGTTCGGGACGGCAGTAGGAACCCTGAGCGCGATGCTGGCGGTGCGTGGGCCGCGTGCCTGGTCAGTGTCCGATGGATCTGATGACTGGGCGGAATCCATGTCGTTCCGCCCCTCGTGGGACGTGGTGACTTGTCCGGCGCGGAGTGGGCTCGGTCGAAGGCGCACCTGCCGCGGAACATTGGGCGCGGCGGACGGGGAAGAGCCACCGCCGGGTGATCACCGGCATTCTCTTTCGCCAACCGGCATCCCACGGCGGGTACCGGGTCGCTGCCTTCCGCGTCGCCCACCAGGCACATGTACCGCCTGCTGGCGGGGGCGGGCTCGAGCGCCCGTCCCCGTATCGCGGCAGCGATCGAGGGCTTCGCCCGCACCATCCTCTCCCGTCAGGCCCTGAACCGACGGCCCCGTGTACCGACCCCCCCGCAGAGGGAGACTGACGGCAACACCCCATAAATCCAAGGAGATTGAGCGAGTCGGTTGCGTCATCCCAGGTCAATTCCCCCCTGACGTGGCATCGAGTGCAAGAGCGCAAGATCATTTCGCGTACACTTATCCGCAAGTAACCACTGTTTTCGACCAGGGGGACCCTATGCGTCGACGCATTTCCGCTTTCGCCGTCACGGCCGCAATGGCCGGAGGTGTACTGTTCGCGGCCCTGCCCGCACACGCCGCCACGACCACCGGCTCGCACGCCGCGGTGGCCCGGGCGGGCAGCATCCACGTCAACCTCGACGAGCTGCGCCAGCAGTCCGCCGACCTGAAGGCCAAGGCCAACCGACTGGACCAGGACGGCGAGCACGAGGCGGCAGAGCGTGCCCGCGCCGAGGCGCGCGCCATCGATAACCGGATCAAGGCGTACGAAGACGCCGAGAACAACGTCTGATCGCTCCGACAGACAGTTGACGCCCGCCCCGACACCATCGGGGCGGGCGTTGTCGTGCGGCCGTCATCCGGGCCGTAAGTCATCGGACGGGTCCTGAGCTTCTCCCCGATCGCGGTGGCGCTGCTGCCGGCAGCCTTCCGCCTACAGCCTGCCGATCGACGCCCCCGGACCTGCGGACTCATCTGGGGACCAGCTGACCAGCTGCGTCTGCCTTTTCAGGGCCAGGGGCAGGGGCACAGCCAGGGCTAGGTGTACTGATCACGAGCGTTGTTAACAGTCGCCGGGGTTGGAACTCGATGACGGGCATCGAACAATCGTCCGCTGGCGCATGCTCCTGGTCCACCACCACCCCCTCGGCATGCAGCCCGTGGCGGCTCAGCCGCATCTGCAGCCGTGCCTCCCGCGCACCGGCCCACAGACTCACCAGGCCCGCCAATTCGGCCAGCCCGAGACCGATCGTTTCACCCGTCATCCGCCCCCTGCTCTCCCTCGCGCAGCGCCCCCGGCACGGGCCGCGCATCAGGAGGACGCGGCACGCAGCCTGATGGTTCACGAAGGTGCGTGGGCACACCGGCTCCTCGGGCTTCCGCGGTCGTGGCGGGGGGCCACGAAGGGCCGCCCCGCTCCCTGAAGCGAAGCCGAGGTCATCACCGGAGCCACAGCCTGATCGCGGCGAGGGTGACCGTCCCGTGAAAGACGTAAGCCCGCTTGTCGAAGCGCATCGCCGCTCGACTTCGTTCCTGCGGGTGTACCGCGCCGCGTCGAAGGCGGTGGGCCGGCCTCCTGCGCTTCCGCGCCGCTGCCGGTTTGTCCGCTGGTTCTCCGGCTCGGGGATGGTGTGGCCGATCTGGCGGCGGCGCAGGCAACGGCGGTTGCGTCGCGAGCTGTGCGCTGTCTTCCACTTGCCGAACCGTGGCCGCCAGATCCCGCCACGGCAGGCCGGTACCGGCGCGGTGAACTGTCACGTTGCGACAGGCGCCGGCGCCTGACTCTGCGTCAAAGCAACGCCGCGGGGAATGCCGCGACCACCTGCCGGTCGTGTGCCATTGCGGACCTCTTGGCAACGGGCCAGGGGCCACGTGAAACGTCTTCTGTCGCCGGGTCATACGACCATGACGCCGCAATGCCAACAGCAGCGAGACGGTCGAGTTCGGCGGTCAAGGTGCCAGGAGCCAGGTGCCCGGCGCCATCGCGCACACGTGCGCCAACCGGTCGGCTTCAGTAAGCCGCAGACATCACGATGCCGCGGTGTGTGGGTGGCTGGTGCGCAAGCGCTGCAGTCATCGGTCAGCCGTCAAAGGTGTCCGTCGCGCTCGCAGGTCGGTACCAGCGCGACGGGGCCCGAGTGCCCGCGGTGTCGGGGATGAGTTCGTTCGCGGACCGCAGGGGGCGAGAAGTAGAAGGCGGCCGTGTCGATGTGGTTGACGCCATGCTCGAACCCGCGCCTGCTCCGGCAGGTCACCGCCGGCCGGGTACTCGACACCCAGCTCGGCCCCGGCTGTCACGGAGTCCATGAGCACCGCCGGGCCATCCGTATCCCACACACCGGATTCCTCCCACTCGGTGGTGGGGTCGGCAAGCACCGCCTCGGCCGCGGCGATCAGATCGCCCTCGCAGTCGGCGCCCAGCCGGCGGACGAACGCTTGGAGTTCCGGCAGATAGCAGCTGCTGGCGGGCTCGTCCGCCAAGACGACTCCCTGGGCGCCCTCCTCGCCGATGGAAATCACCCCGGCCAGACCCTCTACCTCGCCGGCGCGGTCATAGTCGTCCCGAACGTCCCCGCCGCCGACGACCATCCCCGATTCTGTGCAACCACGCCACCGGGCCAACGCGGAAACCGGCACTGCTATCAGCGGGCCACCCGTCGACTCGACCCAGGTGGGCGAAGACGCGGTTGAGCCGGCTGTGGTGAGTTCCGCGACCCAGGTGGCCGCCGCGTCGGGAGCGGGCGGGGGTGCGCCGACGATGACGAGTTCGGTGACGCCCGCCGCACCGAGTGCGGGGAGGTGCTCCGGGATGCCGTCGCTCAGCGCGACGGCGACCGTGAGCTCGTCAAACGCACGACCGTGGCGGGCGCACTCGTCCGTGAGAACGGCGACGCGCGCCGGGACGTCGGCGGCTGGGACGTTGAAGCCGTACCAGCCGTCGGCGAGTGTGACCGCGCGCAGCAAGGCGGCGTCGCTGTTGCCGCCGACTACCACCGGGAGCCGGCCGCCGCGCAGGGCTTGGGGTTGACCCGGATCGCGTCGAAACGGGTGAACTCCCCTGTGAAGGAGGCCGGGTCCTCGGCCCAGGGGGCGCGCATCGCGGCGAGGTACTCTTCGGTGCGCCGCCCGCGCCCGGCGAAGGGGACTCCGAGCGCTGCGAATTCCTCGGCCGACCAGCCGACCCCGACCCCGACCCCGAGACTGAACCGCCCGGCGGAGAGCACGTGGCGCCGCCGCATGCGCCGCGGTCCTCAGGCCTTCCACGGCCGGCCCGCGAGAGCGGGGGATGCGGGCACGCGCACAGGGACGATGAGTGCCTGGGCCGCTCCCGCCGCGGGCTCACCACCAAGATCCACCTGGCCGGTGGGGGCGGGCTGCGGCCCCTGTCCTCAAGGCCGATGGCAGACGGCCTCGACGTTGTTCCCATCGGGATCGCGGACGAAGGATCCGTAGTAGGACTCGTGGTATTCCGGCCAGAGTCGGGGCGCGTGCAGGACCTCGGCACCCACCGCGAGGGCCGCTGCGTGGAAGCCGTCCACGGCGGCGCGGTCGGCCGCGGCGAATGCGATGTGCAGCTCACGCGCAGGCGCGGCGTCGGTCGCGGGGACCAGCCACAACGGGTGGCCCGTGACCCCGAAGCTGATGTTCTCGCCGAACTGCTTCTTACGCTCGCCACCTAACGGAGCGAGTACGGCGTCGTAGAAAGCGGCGCTGGCCGCGATGTCATGCACTTGGATGGCAATGTGATCTAGCATGCGTCAACTCTCCGTTATCACCAGGAAGTTGTCGCATGGTTTTCCGTTGATCCGCCCCGGTCGGGCGCGGCGACACACGCAGCTGCGCGGCCTCAAGATCCACACGAGAATCTGGAGCCAAACCGCCGACGGAGAGGACAAGGCCGTGCAGCCCACACTCAACTTCTGGCGCCATCAACTGGGGGAAGTACCCGAGTCGGTCTGGCAGCGAACCGAGGTCCAGGTGCTGATCCTGGCAGACAACGGGCTCACCGCTCTCCCATCCGAGATCGGAGAACTGCACAGGCTCACCACCTTGGACCTTGGCCACAACAAGCTCACATCGCTGCCCGACACTCTGGGCGACCTGACGGAACTCAGCGGCTGCCTCTACCTGCACGACAACAACCTGTCCCGGCTCCCGGACACGCTGGGAAACCTGACGCGGCTGCGTTACCTCAACGTCGGCGAAAACCCTCTCACCGCCCTGCCCGAAACCATCGGCCGGATGGCGGGTCTGATCGAGCTCCGAGCTCAGCACAATCGGCTGACCAGGTTGCCCGACAGCCTCGGTCACCTCCACCAGTTGCGCGAACTCTGGCTGCGAGGGAACAAGCTCACAAATCTGCCGCCCTCGATGACGGACCTGGGTGAACTGCGGCACCTGGACCTACGGGAGAACGCACTCACCGAGTTGCCGGAGACCCTGGTCGACCTTCCACGGCTTCGTCAGCTCGACCTGCGCAGCAACCGCATCGGTCGGTTGCCGCATTGGGTCGCACGGATGCCTGCGCTGGAGAAGCTCGATCTGCGCTGGAACACCTGCATGCCCTCCCACCACGTTCTGACCGAGCTGGAAGAGCGCGGGTGCGTCGTCCTCCTGTGAACCACCGGTACCAAGGCCACCGCTCTATCGGCGAAACCCGGATCAGGGAGCGGGGCAGGGGCCGCCGGGCCGAAAACGTTCCACGCCGACGATGTGCCGGACCTTGACCGGGCGCACGATCACCGCGACCCGTTGCTCCCCCGGCATGAGCCACTCGAAGCGCTCGCTGCCCAGGTACTTCTGGGCAAGCCGATCCATTCGGTCGCGCGCCTCCTCGCCCTCTATGAAGCGGGCCACCTCACCACTGATCTGCACTCGGTCGAAGGGATCGGTGGAGTCCGCGTGCGAGAGATAGACGCGGGGGTCGCGACGCAGGTTCTCCTCCTTCACCCGGCCTACCGAGGTGTTGAACGTCAACTCCCCGTCTCCCTCCAGATCGACCCACATCGGGCTGACCTGCGGTGCCCCGTCGGCGAACACGGTGCCGACGTACCAGATGTTGGGGGCTTGCAGACGGGCGCGGACGGCTTCGTCGAAGGTCGCAGTCATCCCGGCAGGCTACCAATCATGATCACCAGCATGTTTCGGGGCCGCGCACGCTGGACCAAGGGCCTTCGCCGACCCCGCCTCTGCGTCGCCATCGCTGACCGCCTCGCTTTCGGCGGCAACATCATCGAAACCGGCACCGATTCCTACGGCTTCGCCGCAACCCGACCCCGTTCCGAACGCCAAGTCGGGTGCCCCATACGCCTGGCTCAGAGAGCGATCGGCCGGTAGTCCACAGCCTCGGCGCCAGGCGGACCCGTTGGCGAGTGTGGGCCTGGGCCGGTGGGTTCATCGGTCCGCGAGTCTTGATCGCTGCTGAGCCTGCTGATTGGTTGGTCGGCATGACTCAACTTGGTCCCGTCGCCTGGCCACCTGCCCCGATCAGGACCGAGCGGCTCGTGCTCCGTGAGCCCGAGGCCCGGGACCGTGCGGCGGTCATCGAGCTGCTGGCCTCGCCAGAGGTGGGCACTTACCTCGGTGGCCCTCGAACGCGTGACGAGCTTGAGAGCGAGATGCCCGGGGTGCCCAGCCGGCGCCCCGGCCTTTTCATAGTCGATCTCGACGGAGTGATGATCGGCCAGATCACGCTCACCAGAGAAACGGGGCACCTTCGTCAGGCTGCCGGGAAGGCCGAACTCGGCTACCTGTTCCTGCCGGAAGCGTGGGGAGGCGGATACGCCGCCGAGGCGTGCGGAGCGGCACTCGACTGGTTCGCCCGCGCACTTCCCGGCGAACCCGTGGTACTCGCCACCCAGACCGCCAACGTCCGCTCGATGCGCCTCGCGGCGAAGCTGGGGTTCATCGAGGTGGAGCGGTATGAGGCCTACGGCGCCGAGCAGTGGTTCGGCATGTGGTCCCCGGTCACGCCGGTCGATTGAGCTCTGGGGGCGGGGCGCGGGCGAGTCCGGACGCCGCCCGGACGTGTCACGAAGCGCGCGGCAGCGCGAGCCAGTCCTGCCACGTGATGTCGCGGCCCAGATAACGGGGCCGCTGGAAGGGCCAGTCGGCGGCGATCCACTGTGGCACCAGCGCGTCGAGCGCGCTCTCCGCCTCGCCGCCGACGAGGTCGTCCACTACCCACCAGGAGACCTCTCCATCGGAGCCGGTGCGCTCGGGTGGGTCGATGTAGACGCAGCCGAGGAGCGCCGTCTCCTCCTCGTTCAACAGCGCGTAGTTGAACGACTGGTGCGCGGCTATCTCCTTCTCGTGCCGCAGCAAGTCGATGCGGTCCTCTTCATAGGTCATCGTCTCCTGGGGCCAAGCCCAGGCCGGGCCGAAGATCTCCCACAGACGCTCTCGGGAGCCCATCACGGCGGGGTAGTCGATCCCGGTGTCCGCCTCCCGGATCGGCCGCAGGTGAAGCGCGGTGTCGGGCACGGGCACGTGGACGGGGTGGACGAAGTCGTCGGGCAGCCAACTCATAAGGGCCGAGGCTACATCCCGCATCCACCAAGCCGCCCTGCACATCGCAGCAGTCTTCCTGCGGACCAAGTGATCCCACAGACGGTCCCTAAGGGCTGTCCCGTAACCCCTGGCGGGCGCACGAAGACAGCTACGGCACCTCGCCGCGTTGTCGGAACATCCGGATACGCCCAGTATCCGGACGTCCCTCCGCCTTGCGATGCACCGCATCTGACGCCGTGCGCTGATCCACCAGGGATTACGGGACAGCCCTTAGCGCGACCACATCCACATCTCCTCCATCATCGAGGTGTAGTCCTCGGTGTGGCGGACGCGGAACACGGACATCTCAAGCCCTGTTCGCAACCTGCGGCCACAGTGTTCAAGGACCAGTTCTCCCAGCATCCCCCAGTTGGTGAGGTGGGGTTCTTCGTCCAAGTAGAGGTATTCGCGGTCCTCATCGGTCAGATCCGCCAGGTCGATGCCAAGGGCGTTCAGGACGGTTCGGGGATCCCCGTCGACGAACCACGGGGATTCGTAAGCGGGGAACCCGGAAGCGAAGAGCGTCAGACCGTCGGGAAGACAGATCACGTCCTCCGTGTGCGTCTCACCGAAGTCTGGCGCGGCGGAGCCCACGATCAGGGCACTGGAGTAGCGCTCGTGGAGGGCTGTGACCTGCTTCAGGACCGGGTCCATGCCGGCGTCGTAAGTGGCGAGGGCCGGATCGGATATGCGGGTCACGGCGCCCCAGCAGCCGATCGTGATCAGATCCAGGTCCGAGAGCGTCTCCGCATGCAGAGCCTCGGACGCAGGCAGGGGAGGAAGTTCTTCCAGCACCGCGTCGACCGTAGGGAAGGCCTCAGCGAACGCGCGTGCCCGCACGTGGTCGTGAGGCGGCAACTCGGCGGTGCTCTCGTGCCGCGGCGGGTCCAGGAGGGTGATGAGGTATTCGTCGGAGTTCGAACTGCGGACGGCCGTCTCGGGCGGGCACGTCCAGAAAGAGAGGTCGTTCATGACAGGCACCGTAGCGACGACCACTGACACCGGCGCGAACCCGGCCCGGAGGATTACGATCCGCGAGCCGGCGCGGATGCCTGGCGGAAGGTCTACGCCGCTTTGGAGTCGCACCTCCAGCCGCGCGCTTCGACCAGGCACTGATCGGCCGGTCGGGCCTATTCCGGCGGTGTGCGTAGGCGTACGGCGAGGGCGGCGATGTCGTCGTCGAGGCGTCCTTTGCTGTAGCGGAGGAGGTCGCGGTGAAGGGCCGTGAGCAACTCGTGGGGTGTCGCCGTGGATTGTTGGCGCATCCAGGCTGCCAGGGGGAAGAACTGGCCGTTGTGGGTGCGGGCTTCGGCGATCCCGTCGGTGTAGAGGAGCAGGAGGTCGTCGGGGGTGAAGTCGTAGGTGTCGACGGTGTAGTCATCGCCGATCAGGTCTGCGAGGTTGAGCAGCGGCGAGGGCGCGGTGGGCTCGAGGGCACGCAGTCCCCGGCGGTTCAGGAGCAACGGCGGGGGGTGTCCGCAGTTGAGGATCTCCATACGCCTGCCTCCGTGCGGGATCTGGACGAGGAGGCCGGTGGCGAAGCGTTCCATGGGCCCTTCGGGGGGATAGGCGGCGTTGTAGCGGGTGCTGCTGGCGTCGAGGCGGCGGGCGACCTCGACCATGTCGGCTTCGCTGTAGGCGGCCTCGCGGAAGGAGTTGACGATCGCCGCGGCCGCCCCCACTGCCGGCAGGCCCTTGCCCCGTACGTCACCGATGAGCAGCCTGACCCCGTATCGCGTGTCGACCACCTCGTAGAAGTCCCCGCCGATCCGTGCCTCCGCCGCGGCCGCGAGGTACAGCGACTCGATCTCCACGCTTCCCAAGCGGCGGGGCATCGGACTGAGCACCACCTGCTGCGCGGCGTCGGCGACGAGCCGCACCTGGAAGAGGGTCCGCTCCCGCTGGAGCCGGACATGACTTCCGTACGCGGCCGCCACGGTGACCGCGATGATCCCCGCAGCCGTCCACCACGTCCCCAGACCGGGGAAGACGACGCTGAGGCCGATCATCAGAAAGAGGCAGACCGTGCCCAGCAGGATGGTGGGGAGCACCGGCCACATGGCGGCCGCGAGGGCCGGCGCCGCCGGCAGGAGGCGGCTGAAGGCCATGTCCGGGGGAGTGGCGTAGGCCAGGCTGGCGATGACGACGGTCAAGATCACCGGCGACAGCCGCACAAGCTTCCCCCGGCCGTGGTTGCGACGGAGCCGCGGCCGTCCAGACTCGATCACACTCCACAGAATATCGGTGGAATCAGGACATAGCGTTCCGGCGGATCGTGGTCGGCCGCCCATCCCGCTCGCCCGCCGCCTCGCCAATGCCTCTGGGGCCTGTCGCGTGGTGGCCGGCACTGCGCGCTCGCGCCTCCCGGCGCTCGCGCGGCTTGACGGGCACCATCAGGGATCGACGGCGCAAACCCAATGATCATCAAGATTCGGCTAGACGGAGGGGCCGTCTCCGCCGAACTCGAACAAGTGAACGATTCGCCCGGATGTGCACGGTCTCCGCATTCTGCAGACGTGGCTTCAGGGCGGCCGACGAACACCTCCGGGAAACGATCCGAGCTGCCCGCCGACCGAGTGAACGACCTCGGGGCCTATCAGGTTGCGTTCGCTTCACAGGGCGGTGACGTCGGAATACCGCCAGCCTCGCCGGCCACGCCTTCCTGAGGTCCAAGGCATGTCGCAACGCAACCGCAGCGTCGTGGAGAACGCATGGAAAGCGTTCGCCAGCCACGACGCCGATCGGATCTCCGCCGTCCTCACCGACGACGCCGAGTGGCTGGCACCGCCGGGGAACGCCACCGCCGTCGCCCTGGAAGGCCCCAGCCACATGATCGGCAAGAAGGCGGTCGTGCACTTCCTCGCCGAGGACGGTCGGGGCGCAACGCACCGCCCTCATCCATATCAGCGGCTAGGGCTGTGGTCGCGTAGGTTCGCCGGGCCGGGGCATCCGACTCAGCGATGAGGCCCTTGAACTGGCGGAGTTGCTGGCGGCGCGTGCTGAAGAGGATCTGTCGGACGTGGACGGTCGAGCCGTCGACGGCCTCGACGATATCCGGAGCTTCCTTCACCTCTGGTGAGCCTGGCCGTCACATGGCCCGGCCGCGGTGGTCGGGGTCGCGCCCGTGGTGACGGCGGTCGCCGTAGCCCCGAGCGAGTCCCAGCGGGCATCAGGTGAGCCGTGACGGCGTCCCCGTCCTGTACCGGCCCGCCGACTTTTCCGCACTCACCGACGGCGCGGGAAAGGTCCCGCGGACCACGACGCCGAGCAGCTCACGCGCCTGAACGCCGGCTACCAAGAACTCCCGCGGTGGTCGGGAAGTCGACTACGGGCCTCCCCGCGGCTGGGCCAGCTCGTCGGCCTCCGGCCATCCATTCGACTGCGCCCTATGCCCTAGCCCCGCTCGTGCGGGCCGTCGGTGAGGGTGATTCCGGTGCAGGCGAGTACCGTGCCCCGATGAGAAAACGTCGCGAGCGCGCGCGGGCCCGCAAGCCCCTGTTTGCTCGGTGAGCATCCCGGCGAGTTCCTCGCGCGTCATGCGTCGGTGTTACCCGTGGGGCCTGCTTCGGCGCTTCGACGGGTCCAAAGGGTGAGGTCGCTGCTGGTGGCGACGGCCAGGGTGAGTCCGGACGGTGAGAAGCCGGCGGTCCGCAGTTCTGAGTAGTTGGAGTCGAAGATGTGCCACCAGCGCTCGCCGTGTGGTCCCCTGTGGGGCATTCCTCCGTCGGCGGAGAGCAGGACCCGGTGGTGAGGCCATTCGGGGCTGACGACTTCCAGGCTCCAGCCGTCGGAAGTGGTGGTGTGGAGACCGCCTCCGAAGAGTCCGGCGATACGCACTCGGGTCCCGGCGATCGGTCCGAGTCCGGGGCATGAGAGGTCAGGCACTGCATCTGGCGTGCAGTCGTCGAGATCAGGGTCGCGGTCCCGGGCTATCTTCTCTCCGGTGAGGGTGTCGAAGAGCCCGTGCCCGTCGACCGAGACCACCATGACGAGGTCGTGGCCGGTGTCGGGAGCGACGGCGAAGCCGATGCCGAGCAGGCCGCCAATGGGATTCCGTTGGCTCAGGACCGGGCTCCAGGGAGCAGGCGGAGGAATCTCGGGGACGGAGACGAACCGTTCGCGCAATTGCTGCTGGTACTCCGAGATCAAGGTGCTCCCTCACGTTCAGCCAGGCCGTCGGCCGACGCAAGGCGGTGCCCGGCATCAGGCCAGATCTGCTCGAACGTATCCTGAGTTCGCTCGGAGGCTCCACTGGTGACGTGGGCGAACGGCTCGTGCAGGACTTCCAATCGGGGTGCCGCCTGGCGCCACCACTCGGCGATCAGCGGTACGTGATCGGGCGGGCACGACAGCAGCAGGTCTAGGTTTTCCCAGGTGCGCGACCGCTTGGGGAGCCCTGAGCCGACCCCGGTCAGGCCCGGGTCACCGGTGCCTGAAGTTCCGTCACCCAGTCGTCGCGGTTATCCGGGCACTCCAGGTTGATCTCCCGGGGGTATCCGGCCGACTGGTAGCCGTTGCCGTCGATCCAGCGGGCCAGGGTCTGGGCCGTGGGCAGCACGCTGTCCATCGAGCCGCGGTGCACGATGGTCGCCGCCTGGGCAAGGGGCGGCAGGTCGAGCACCTGGAAGGCGCTGTCCTGGAGAGGGGTGGAGACCTGGACGGCGGCGGAGACCTGGACGGCGGCGTGAACGCGGATCCGGCCGTCGCCCTCCGGGGCATCCTCGTAGTAGGCGACACCGGGGCCCGTGGGAGTGATACCCGCCGTAGCCAGGAGCTGGAACAGCTCGTCGTAGAGAGGCCCGATGACGGGGCCGATGTCCTCGGGCTCGAAGCTCGCGGCGGTCGCGGTCAGCTCCGCCACCCGCACAGCCGGGACGCTCTTGATGACGACGTCGTTCGTGGGCATGTGCCCCTCGCTCTCGATTGCTCGGAGCCTCGCCTCGACCTGCACCAGACGCAGGGCCGCCGCAGTCATGGCGGTCTCCAGCTCGGCCCGCCGCAGCCGCAGCATGCCCCGCAGCTCCTCCGTGGCGACCTTCTCCTCCACGATGTCCTGCACCTGCTGGAGGGTGAAGCCGAGGTCCTTGAGCGCGATGACGCGGTTGAGTCGGGTGAGCTGGGCGGCGGCGTAGTAGCGGTAGCCGGTTGCGGGGTCGACATGGGCCGGGCGCAGCAGCCCGGTCGCGTCGTAGTGACGCAGCATCCGGACCGAGACGCGGCCGTGCCGGGCGAAGTCTCCGATGGTGAACATGATGTCTCCAAGTGCAGCGCCTGACACGGTGTGAGGGTCAAGAAGCTACTTGGCCTGCGACGGACAGCAAGAACGCGAGGATGTCGTCTGCTCCACGGGATGAAGCCGTCAGCAAACGAAGTGCCCCGTGACGCCGCACCACGTGAGACGACATCCTCCAAGCCGCCGGCTCCACCGCACACCAGCGCCAGAACACTGCGGCTGAGGGCCTGAAGGAGATGGCCAGTGAGCGCTGCCCTTGGTCAGTCGAGTGCCTGCGGACCCGTCATTGCCAGCGGCCAGTGAGAACGGAGCCGGGTCCGGGTGACGGGTTTGCGCTGTGTACGAGGCTGCCCTCGAACGCGCTCTTGCCACCGGTTGCGCCCGCTTCAACCTCAGGCGCAGCGCCCTGACCGACCTCCGCTGGTGCGCCACGGCGATCGCCCGGCACGGCGAGCGGATCGGCGTCAGCTTGCCGGTCCACCTGACCGACCGCGGCCCACGCCTGGCCGGTCCGGGGCGTGGCACGGACGCCGGCGACCTGTGGAGCGCGCTCACCATGCTCGACGACGCCGGCTGCGCCCGCTAAGTGGTCACCGACGTCAGCCGGGAAGGAAGCCTGACCAGCCCCAACTCGGAACTCATCAGCGACGTGTGCGGCCGGACCGCTGCTGCCGTGCTGGCCGCTGGCGGCATCGCCACCCTGGACGACCTGCGGGCAGTGGCCGCACTGGCCCCGAACGGAGTCGACGGCGCCCTCGTCGGCCGCGCCCTGTACACCGGGGCCTTCTCCCTCTCCCAGGCGCTGGCCTTCGTGGCCAGCAGTGCGTAGTAGGTGTGTCGCCGGGGACATGGGGACGCCACGTCCCAGGGCCCGGCCCATGCCAGGTGCCATGCTCAACTGGCCGACCAGAACGCTCAGTCACAGCCACGGCTACCAATGGGACAGCCCGGCCTCAGTCAGCCTGGCAGGCGAATTCCCGGGGTGCGGCATCGAGGACGGTGTCGAGGAGAGCGCGGGAGGTGTTCAGCGCCTTGATCTCGCGGGTCATGCGCTCCCGTTCGCCCCTCAGCTGACCGACGAGGTCGGGACACGTGGGCGCGAGACGGCTGTCGTCGTCGCGGAGGCAGGGGAGGACCTGGGCGATGACGACGGTCGACAACCCGGCCATCAGCAGGCAGCGGATGCGGCGCACGGTCTCCAGGTCCGCCTCGCTGTACTCGCGGTAGCCGCTGGACAGACGCTGGGGTGCGAGCAGGCCCTGCTTCTCGTAGTAGCGCAACGAGCGTTCGTGCACGCCGGACCGCTGGGCCATCTCCTTCATCCGCACCTGAACCATCTCCCCCCGACTCAGAGACTTGACTCTGAACGACTTGATTCTGAACGACTTGACTCTGACACCGATGTCAGAGTTTAACGTCCTGGACATGGCTTCTGAACAGGCATTTCTCCAGGCGCACCGCTACCAGCTCGATGTCGACGTACGGGGCGACGGACCCGCGCTGCTCCTCGCGCACGGGGCCGGCGGCGGTGTCGAGGGCAACTTCGGGCTCGTACTCGACGATTTGGGACGGGACCACACGACGATCGGTCCGTCCTACCCGGGCGTGGGCCGTACGCCCCTCCCGGACGCACCGCTCGACCTCGACGCGCTCGCCGACGCCGTCGTGGCCTCCGCCGTCGACAGCGGACACGAACGGTTCGCCGTGATCGGCGAATCGCTGGGCTCCGCAGTGGCGGTCCGGGCCGCGGTCCGGCACCCCGAACGCGTCGCGGCCCTCGTGCTCACCGCCGGATTCGCGGTCGCCGACCCCGTGCTCGGGGGTGCGGCGCAACTCCTCGCTACCCTTGGGATGGCGGGGGAGTGGCGGGCCGTGTCCCGGCTCGCGCTGCTCTCCTGCCTCTCGGAGCGCCAGCTCGCCGCGATGTCCCCGGAGGACGTCGAGGTGGCCGTCGACGGCGTGCTGGCCGCGATGCCCGCCGGAATGCTGGCCCACTTCGAGCTGATCACGCGCTTGGACGTCCGCGACGACCTCGGGCACGTACGCGTACCCACCCTGGTGGCGGTGCCGACCGGCGACCGGCTGGTGCTGCCCGACAGCCCGCGTCGACTCGCCGCGGGTATTCCCGGCGCCACGACGGTCGAGATCCCCGGTGGCGGGCACATCCTGGACGAGGCGGACCGTGCGGTGTGGCTGGGACACGTACGGCGGTTCCTCGTCGAGACTGCCTCGTGACACCCAGCCGGCCGGCCGCCGGGCTCAACGTCCTCCGGTGGTTACCAAATATCCGGGGTCGGAATGGCTCGGCCGAAGTCGCCGGCGCGCAGCGCATCGGTGGGAGGAAGGTCCGGCTCGGGTGGGACCATCCGGGTTTCCGTGGGGCGGGGGGCCGTAGGCGCAGTGCGGCCCAGGTTTGACGGGTTGCGCGCCGCTCCAGGGCGCGGTGGGTGCGGGCGAGGGCGGCGAGGAGCAGGGCGGCGGTGGAGCCGAGGGCGGTGACGGCGCCGAGTGTGGTCCAGGAGGCGGCCGCCAGGAGCAGGGGGGCCGACAGCGCGATCGTTGCCCAGCCGGTGAGGCAGGCGGCGGCCGCGAGGCATCGGGACGTGGGGCGGTCGGCGCCGGCTCGTAGGTCGGTCGCGGCGGGCAGGAGGTGGCCCACTCCAGGGAGCGGCCGTAGCCCCAGGGGTCGTCGCAGCCGACCACGGTGCCGTATTTGGCGGTCTTCCAGACGTTGTAGAAGAACGGCAGGAAGGAGAGGCCGAGGAGGAAGGAGCCGATGGTGGAGAGGGTGTTGAGGGTGGTGAAGCCGTCGGCGGCGAGGTAGTCCGTGTACCGCCGGGGCATACCGGCGGAGCCGAGCCAGCGCTGGACGAGGAAGGTGAGGTTGAAGCCGACGGTGAGCGTCCAGAAGGTGATCTTGCCGAGCCGCTCATCGAGCATTTTGCCGGTGAACTTGGGCCACCAGAAGTGGAACCCGGCGAACATCGCGTACACCACGGTGCCGAAGAGCGTGTAGTGGAAGTGCGCGACGACGAAGTACGTGTCGGAGACGTGGAAGTCCAGCGGCGGGGAGGCCAGGATGACGCCGGTCAGGCCCCCGAAGACGAAGGTGACCAGGAAGCCGGTGGCCCACAGCATCGGGGTTTCGAAGGACAGTGAGCCGCGCCACATGGTGCCGATCCAGTTGAAGAACTTCACCCCGGTGGGGACGGCGATCAGGAAGGTCATGAAGGAGAAGAACGGCAGCAGGACGCCCCCGGTGACGTACATGTGGTGCGCCCAGACCGTCACCGACAGGCCGGCGATGGAGATCGTCGCGGCGATCAGGCCGATGTAGCCGAACATCGGCTTGCGGGCGAAGACCGGTATGACCTCGGAGACGATGCCGAAGAACGGCAGGGCGAGGACGTAGACCTCGGGATGGCCGAAGAACCAGAACAGGTGCTGCCACAGCAGCGCGCCCCCGTTGGCCGCGTCGAAGACGTGGGAGCCGAACTTGCGGTCCATCTCCAGGGCGAACAGCGCGGCGGCGAGGACCGGGAAGACCATCAGGATCAGTACCGCGGTCAGCAGCACGTTCCAGGTGAAGATCGGCATCCGGAACATCGTCAGGCCGGGGGCGCGCATACAGACGATGGTGGTGATGAAGTTGACCGCGCCCAGGATGGAGCCGAAGCCGGAGAGGGCCACACCCATGATCCACATATCGGCGCCCACACCGGGTGAGTGGACGGCGTCGGACAGCGGCGCATAGGCGAACCAGCCGAAGTCCGCGGCGCCCTGCGGGGTCAGGAAGCCGGCCGCGGCGATCAGCGATCCGAACAGGAACAGCCAGAAGGCGAGCATGTTCAGCCGAGGGAAGGCCACATCGGGAGCGCCGATCTGCAGCGGCATCAGCCAGTTGGCGAAGCCGGTGAACAGCGGCATGGCGAACAGCAGCAGCATCACCGAACCGTGCATGGTGAACGCCTGGTTGAACTGCTCGTTGGAGAGGATCTGGGTGCCGGGGCGGGCCAGTTCGGCACGCATCAGCAGGGCCATCACCCCGCCGATGAGGAAGAAGGCGAACGCCGAGACGAGGTAGAGCGTTCCGATCTGCTTGTGGTCGGTGGTCGTGAGCCACTCCACCGCCGTGTGCCACCCCGCCGCCTTGTGCCGGCGCGGGGCCCGGGCCGCGGCCCGTCCGCGCGCCGGTTCTCCGACCGCCTTCGTCCGTACTTCCCCACCATTCACCGTGCTGTGTCCTCCACTTCGGAAACGGGAACCGGGCCGGGAGCGGCCGGAGCCGGGAAGAGCCATTGGCACGGGGGAGACCGGCCCTTCCCGGCAGACACATCGTCAGCCGGGCGGCTGCGCGGACCCCAGGGCCGAACAGCCCTCCCTCGGACCGCGACCGGCCCTCGGCGGCGGGACGGTCGGACCCCGTCGCAGACGTCTACGAGTGGCCGGTCGGCACCGGTGCCCGAGGGCGCCGCCGCGGTGATCACGTACGCTTCCGAGCAGACGTACGGGATCTTTGGAGCAGCACGGTCATGTCCGAATCGCAGCAGTACGCACCGTCCGCGAGCGGTCCGCACGGGCCGCAGCTCCACGCACCGGACCGGATGCGCAGCCTGCTCGACGCCGTGATGAGCCTGGGGCGGGGGCTCGAACTCCCGCAGGTGCTCAGGGGCATAGTGGAGGCGGCGGTCACCCTCACCGACGCGGAGTACGGGGCGCTCGGCGTGGTCGGGGACGGGCAGCTGTCGCAGTTCCTGCCCGTCGGGATGTCCGACGAGCTCATCGGGCTGATCGGCCGGACGCCGTGCGGGCGCGGCATCCTCGGGGAGCTGATCCGCAACCCGGCGCCGCTGCGGCTCACCGACCTCACCCGGCATCCGCACAGCTATGGCTTTCCGGCCAACCATCCCCCGATGCGGACCTTCCTGGGCGTGCCGGTCCGGGTCCGCGACGAGGTGTTCGGCAATCTCTACCTCACCGAGAAGCGGGGCGGCGGCTCGTTCGACGTCGACGACGAGGCCGTGTTGACCACGCTGTCCATCGCGGCGGGAGTGGCGATCGACAACGCCCGCATGTACCACGAGAGCCGCCGCCGCGAACGGTGGTCGGAGGCGCTGGGCGAGATCACCCGCAGCCTGCTGTCCGGTACCGACGCCGACGAGGTGCTGCGGTTGATCGCACAGCACGCGCAGGATGTCGCCGGCGCGGACTGCGCGGCGGTCCTGCTGCCGGCGCCCTCGTCCGCGCACCAGCTGACGGTGGCGGTGGCATGCGGTACGGGCGCGAGCCGGATCCTGGGGCTGCGCGTACCGGCCGACGGCTCACTGCCCGGGATGGCCGTCCGCAGCGGCCGCCCCGTGGTCAGTGCCGATCTACGGGCCGACCCACGGGCGTACCCGCTCGGCCCGGACGCCCCCGGCACCGAGGCCGTGCATCCGCCCGGGGAAGCGAAGTCGCGCGGCGCCGCATCGAACGGCGAGTCCGTGGAGGCGTACGGGCCGACGGTCGCCGTCCCGCTCCAGGTGGACACCGGCTGCGGCGCACTGCGGCTGAGCCGTCTGGCCGGGCGGCCCGCCTTCGACGACGCCGAGGTCACCCTGATATCGGGCTTCGCGGACCAGGCCGTGATAGCCCTCGAACTCGCCCGCCGACGGGACGAGTCGGAGGAGCTCACGGTCCTCCACGACCGTGATCGGATCGCCCGGGACCTGCACGACCTCGCCATCCAGCGGCTGTTCGCGACCGGCATCACCCTGCAGAGCGCGACCCGGCTGATCGACCGTCCGGAGGCCGCCGAACGGGTCGGCCGCGCGGTCAGCGACCTGGACACCACCATCAAGATCATCCGCTCCACCATCTTCGGGCTGCGCACCACCGGGGACGGCAAGGGCGGCCGCGGTCTGCGCCGCGATCTGACCGAGACCGTGCAGCGGGCGGCCGGTCCTCTCGGCTTCAGCCCGGCGCTGCGGATCGACGGCCCGGTAGACGCCGCGGTCCCCGACGAGCTGTCCCAGCACCTGGTGGCGGTGACCGCGGAGGCGCTGAGCAACGCCGCCCGCCACGCCGACGCCCGCCACCTGGACGTGACGCTGTCGGTGACCGCGGACGCGGTGACGCTGACGGTGACGGACGACGGGATGGGGGTCGGGGACGCACCGCATACCGGCGGCCTGGCCAACATGCGGGCCCGAGCCGATATGCACGGCGGCCGGCTGGCCGTCGAGAGACCGGAGGGCGGCGGCACTCGCATCGTGTGGCGGGTGCCACTGCCCGACTGACCCGGCCCGTTCCGGTTTCGCTGCCCGACTGACCGGCCCGTTCCGGTGCCGGACGAGGGGATGCGGGATGCCGGAGTGACGCCGGGGCACCGTTCGGCTCGCGGCACCCCGGGAGCGGCAGGTCAGGCCCTCGGCGTTCCCGGGGTTGCCACTGTCACACCCGTGGCCCCTTCAGCCGTTCGACGACCATCGCCGCCTGGAGCCGGCGGCCCACCCCCAGCTTGGACAGGATCGCGGACACCCGGTTCTTGACCGTCTTCTCCGAGAGGAACAGCCGGTCCGCGATCTGGCGGTTCGTCAAGCCCTCGCCGATCAGGTCCAACACCTCCCGCTCGCGCGGTGAGAGCAGGCCCAGTTCGGACGTCTCCGCCTCAGCCGCCTGGCCCCGGCCCGGGTCGCGCAGTCGCTCCATCACCCGCGTCGCGGTGCGCGGATCCAGCATCGACTGCCCCGCCGCGACCGTGCGGATCGCGTGCACCAGCGCACTGCCGTCGATCTGCTTGAGTACATAGCCGGCCGCCCCGGCCATGATGGCGTCGAACAGCGCCTCGTCGTCGTCGAAGGACGTCAGCATCAAGCAGGCCAGCTCCGGCATGCGGGCCCGCAACTCCCGGCAGACCTCGATCCCTTCGTGGTCGCTTTCGGGCCCGCCGGTGCCGCCGAGCCGGACGTCGAGGACGGCCACCTGCGGCCGGACCGCGGGCACCCGGGCGAGGGCCTGCCGGGCGTCCCCCGCCTCCCCGACGACCTTTATGTCCTCCTCCGCCTCCAGAAGGTCCCGTACTCCGCGGCGGACCACCTCGTGGTCGTCGAGGATGAAGACGCGCAGCGGCGCATCGGGGGCGTCGACGGGCGTGTCGGGGGCGGGGTGAACGGGCTGCTGGTTCATGCACTCTCGCTCTGTGGTTCTCGCGGTTCGGCGGGGCACAACGGTCCCGACCACGAGGTTCGTCGGGCCCGGCGGCCGGCGCAAGGGCCGAACGGCCCTGGGGGATCGGGGCCCTTCGGGCAGGGCACCGCGTTGCGATACTGACGCCCCCCGTCAGGAGGTCGCCCCCATGCATCAGCCCATCCAGCCGTACCAGCCCCCGCGTTCCGCTTCGTCCGTACCGTCCGGATGCCCTGCCGCGGACACCGTCGGCGGCGAGTACCACGCCCTGCTCGCCCGGCACGACGCCATGCGGCTGCGGCAGCGCATCCTCGGCCAGGGCCGGGCACCCGCACCGGACTTAACGCCCGCCGCCTACGACGGTGCCGCGGACCAGCGGCTGATCACCCAGTACCTCGACCTGGTCACGCCGTTCGGCGACCTGATCGCCCGCCTCTACGACGAGATGTTCGCCCGGTGGCCCTACCTGCGATCGCTGTTCCCCGCGTCCATGGAGTTCCAGCGCGCACATCTGGCCCGCGCCTTCTGGTACCTGATCGAGAATCTGCACCGCCCCGCCGAGGTGGCCGCCTACTTCCGGCAGCTTGGTCATGACCACCGCAAGCTCGGGGTGCGGCCGGTGCACTACGAGGCCTTCGAGACGGCGCTGTGCGCGGCGCTGCGGAGCACCGCCGGGCCCCGCTGGGCCGAGGCGGTGGAACAGGCGTGGGTACGGATGCTGCGGTTCGCCGTCGCGTCGATGGTCGAGGGTGCCGACGCGGCGCTCGCCGAACCCCCGTGCTGGCAGGGCACGGTGACCGCCCACGAGCGGCGCCGCCCGGACCTCGCGGTGCTGCGGGTGCGGCCCCACGAGCCGTATCCGTACCGGGCCGGCCAGTACGCGGCGGTCGCCTCCCCACTGATGCCGCAGGCGTGGCGGCACTACTCCCTCGCGTCGGCGCCGGGGCCCGACGGCGAGGTGGCCCTCCACGTCCGGCGGACCGGCCCAGGCGACGTCAGCGAGGCCCTGGTCACTGGCACCCGGGTCGGCGACACCCTGCAGCTGGGCCCGGCGCACGGCACGATGACGCTCCAGGACGAGGACCGCTCCCGCGATCTGCTCATGGTGGCGGGCGGCACGGGCTGGGCGCCGATCAAGGCGCTGCTGGAGGAGTGGGAGGGCCGCCGCCGCGGGTCCGCCGGACTTCCGCAGCGCCCGGTGGGCCGGGTCCACCTCTTCGTCGGCGCCCGCAGCCGCGCCGAGCTGTATGACGCCGCGGCACTGGCCCGGTTGGCGACGCGCCACGACCGGCTGCGGGTGGTCCGGGTGCTGGACGAGGACGTCGCCCCGGGCAGTGGCGACCCGCTGTCCGAATACGGGCCTCTGGCCGAGGCGGTGGCGCGGGACCGGAAGTGGTCGCAGCACCTCGCCTTCGTCAGCGGTCCACCGGCCATGGTCGGTGCCACCGTCGCGCGGCTGACCGCGACCGGCATGCCGGCCGACCGGATCCGCCACGACCCGGTGCCGGACGTACTGTCCCCGCCGGCCGACCGCTGCCCGGCGCACACGGCGGACGGCGCGGTGGCCGGAGCGGCGCGGTGACGCCGACCCGGCCCTGAACGTCGCACGGTCCGCCGACCGCGCTGCCCGAGGTGGGCCGAACGGCCCTGGCGGGTGGCCGCCGAGGGGCGTCTACTGGCCGAAAGCTCAGCGCCTCATCAGCGCCTCATCAGCGCCTCATCAGCGCATCTGCAGTGTCACCAGGACAGGGAGCACGCCGTGAACGACATCCCGGCCCGGCACACCACCGGGACCACCATCGACTCCGATCCGGTGGCCTGGGCCGACCGCGAAGCCTCCCGCCGCAGCACCGAACTGGACCGCGCCGAGGCCCTCCGCCTGTTGGGCAGCGTGTCGCTGGGCCGGATCGTCTTCACCCAGAACGCGCTGCCGGCCATCCGCCCCGTGAACCACCTCCTCCACCACGGCGAGGTGATCATCCGCACCCACGAGGGCGCGGCACTGACCAGCCTGACCGAGCACGCCGAGGGCGAAGGGTGGTCGTCGCCTACGAGGCCGACGCCATCGACCCGGCCACGCACTGCGGCTGGAGCGTGGTGGTGACCGGCTACTGCCACCTGGTGAGCGACCCCGACGATCTGGCGCACTATCAGGCATTGCTGCACCCCTGGGCCGACCACCGGATGTCCTACGCGCTGCGGATCCGCCCGGACTTGGTCACGGGATTGCGGCTGTCCCGTTAGCCAGGCGGCCACCGGTGGAACGACGAAGAGACGGCCGTCTGCTTCGACGGCACCGGCGCACGCCACCGGTACGTCGCCTCGCATGCCCAGGTAGGCGTACACCTCGTTCGTCCAGTGCGTGGATCCGAGGAGCCCGTCGCGGCCGTCTGCCAACGGCATCCCATAGCCGCGCGAGTTGAGGTCCGCATAGGCGCGCAACTGCTCATCGGTCGTCACACGCACAAACGTCAGATCGGGGTGCACCGGCTCGGGAATGGGGAGCAGGTCTCCGGCCATTCCCGTACCGGGGAAGGCGCTGCAGGCCTGCGCCTTGATGAAGTAGTACACGACTCCGTCGGACCTGGGTGCCTCTTCGCGACACTCTTCGTCAGGAGCCTCGGCGAGCGCCCCTCGTCCGTCCCCGGGCGTGGGCCCGGGGACAGACGAGGGGGAGGAGTTCGGCGAGGCCGATCGGTCGTCGGCTAGGGGCGCACGTAGGGCCGGGTCATGATTTCCATGTTGTGGCCGTCCGGGTCGTCGAAGTACGCGCCGCGACCGCCGAAGAGGCGGTTGATCTGCCCGGGTTCGGTGTGGCCGGGGTCGGCGTAGTAGGTGACCCCGACCGTTTCCAGACGGGCGATCATGGTGTCGAACTGGTCGTCCGGCACGAGGAACGCGTAGTGCTGCGACTGGATCGGCTCGTCACGCTTCTCGTAGTAGTCGAGCGTCACGCCGTTGCCGAGGTCGACGGGGAGGAACGGCCCGAAGGGCGCGCCGACCTTCAACCCCAGTATCGCGGCGAGGAATTCGGCCGACAGTTGCCGGTCCCTGGCGTAGACGGCGGTGTGGTTCAGCTGGATGGAGGCCGCCGGCGGCTCGGATGCGTTCGGGGGCTGCTGTTCGTTCGGCAGGTGGTTCGGCATGGGTGGTGTGTCTTCTCCGGTCTTGGAATCCGCTGGGAGGGGCGCCGCATGCGGGCGCCGGGCAGAAAGACTCGGAAAGGGGGCGGTGCTCTCGCCCTCCCCCACTCTCGGCTTCGCTCGAGCGGGGGGACTCCCACCGCGCTCATGCAGAGGCCGGGGGGAACCTCACTCGTGTATGGCCCATGGCCGACCCGGCAGTCACCCGAACGACCTTAGTGATCATGGTGGGCTGAGGCAAGGCCGTGTTTCTCGGCCGGGCTCCCGCCGCAGGCACGATGCTGGCCGGTCAGCCCCGGTCAGCCCCGGTCAGCCGGTCCCGCCCATTGCCGCGAGGCGGCGGGCGAGCACGGTGGCGGCCGCCCGCAGCTCGGGCGGCTCCAGCACTTCCGCGTCGAAGCCCAGCCGGGCCACGTGCATGGCGAGCCAGTCCAGGTCGTCCCCGCCGGCGACGAGTACGCACCACCCGTCGCGATCGTCCTCGACGCGACCCACCTGGGGCGGCACCAACTCCCGTACCTGGTCGGGCCGGGCGTGCACCCGCACCCGGGCGAGATAGCGGTACGGCGCCTCGGTCACGGACCGCTGCACGTAGGCGACCGGGTCCGGATGCTCCCTCGCCCGGAAGCGCCAGGTCGTCGCCACCGCCTCGTGCATCCGGTCCAGCCGGAAGGTGCGCCAGTCGTCGCGGTCGACGTCCCAGGCCATCAGGTACCAGCGACGGCTGGTGGCGACCATCCGCACCGGCTCGACCGTGCGCTCGCGCTCCCCGCCGCCGCGTCCGGCATAGCGGAAGCGCACCCGTACGGCGTCGCGACAGGCCCGCGCGAGCGTCACCAGCAGCTCCGCGTCGATCTCGACCCCGGGGCCGACAAGGGTCTCGGTCGCGCCGTGGACGGCCCGCACCTCGGCGCGCAGCCGGGGCGGCATCACCTGGTCGAGCTTCGCGAGCGCGCGCAGCGCCGCCTCGCCCGCCCCGGCGACCGTGCCGCCCGACGCCAGCCGCAGGGAGACCGCCGTCGCGATCGCCTCCTCGTCGTCGAGGAGCAGCGGCGGCAGCCGGGTGCCGGCGCCGAGTTGGTAGCCGCCGCCGACGCCCGCCGTAGCGTGCACGGGATAGCCGACCGCACGCAGCCGCTCCACGTCGCGGCGCACCGAGCGGTCGGTGACCCCCAGCTCGGCGGCGAGCTCGGCGGCGGTCCATGACGGCCGGCGCTGCAGCAGCGCCAGCAGCCGCAGCACCCGTTCGGTCGTCGCCTCAACGGTCATGCGCTCATCGTTTCACGCATTACGGAAGGAAGCTGTCCGCTATATGCGGAAGGCTGGGTCCATGACCGATCAGACGTGGAATCCCCTGCTCCGGGACCAGATCTCCTGGCACTGGGCCAACCAGCTGCGCGACCGCCTCGACGGGCTCACCGACGACGAGTACTTCTGGGAGCCGGTGCCCGACTGCTGGAGCGTGCGCCCGCGCGGCACCGGCACCGCGCCGGTCCAGGCCGGGACCGGCGCGATGACCATCGATTTCGCGATGCCGGAGCCGGAACCGCGACCGTTCACCACGATCGCCTGGCGCCTCGGGCACGTGATCGTCGGCGTGCTCGCGATGCGCAACGCCGCGCACTTCGGTCGCGCGGCCACCGACTACCAGTCGTTCGAGTACGCAGGGACCGCGGACGAGGCGCTGGCCCAGCTCGACGCGGAGTACGCCACGTGGCTGGCCGGGGTCGAGTCCCTCGGCGACACCGGCCTTGCGCGCCCGTGCGGGGAGGCGGAGGCGCCGTACGGCGAGCGTCCTATGGCGTCGCTGGTGCTGCACATCAACCGCGAGCTGATCCACCACTTGTCCGAGGTGTGCCTGCTCCGCGACCTCCACCTGCACACCCGCCGGGAGACGAGCTGAGATGGCGCGCGACATCCAGATCACGTTCGACTGCGCCGACCCGGCCGGGCTGGCGGCGTTCTGGGCCGAGGCCCTCGGCTACCGACTGCAGGACCCGCCCCAGGGCTTCGCGTCGTGGGAGCAGGCCCTGGAGGCGATGGGGGTGCCGCCCGAGAGACGCAACGACGCCTCGGCGGTGGTCGACCCCGAGGGTTCCGGACCGCGGCTGTTCTTCCAGCGGGTGCCGGAGCGCAAGCAGGCCAAGAACCGCGTGCACCTCGACGTACGAGCCGCCCCCGGGCTTGCGGGCGACGCACGGATGGCGGCCCTGGAGGAGGAGGCCGAGCGGCTGATCTCCCAGGGCGCCACCCGGCTCCGTCGCTCCGAGCCCGCTCCTCCGCTCGGGGCTGGTCATCTCGTGATGGCCGACCCCGAGGGCAATGAGTTCTGCCTCGACTGAAATGGGTTCTGTCTCGGCTGATCCGTGCGCCGGCCGGCATCGCTCAGCCGGCCGGCGGCGACGCGCACAGGGGACGTCAACTGCCGACGGGGCGCGGCCGGTTCGGCCGGACACAGGGCCGCTTCAAGGGAGCATCGGCTCGCGTGACTCTCGAAGCCCCGGCGGCGTGCATCGAGCCGGACGCCGTGCCCAGGGTGTTCCGGCGCCCCGGCGTACGCCGACGGCAGCCGCAACCCAGGCTGTTCGGGCCGCAACGCAGCTCCGCTGGGCAACAATGCCGTCATGACTGATGAGGCCCGTACTCCCGACCGTCCGCTGTTGCGCAGCCCTCAGGACGGTGAACTCCTCGACGTCGCCGGCGTCGAGCACTTCTTCAAGCTCACCGGTGAACACACCGGCGGGCGCTTCTCCTTCGAGGAGTTCCGCCTCGCGCCCGGCACCATAGGCGCCCGGCCGCATGTACACGACGGGCACGACGAGTACTTCTATGTTCTCGAAGGGGAGCTGACGCTCCACACCGGCGACGGTGAGGTGACGGCCGGCCCCGGTCATCTGCTCGCCGCCACCCGCGGCACCCCGCACGGCTTCCGCAATGCGGGAACGGTGCCCGCGCGTGCCCTGTGTCTCTACACGCCCGCCGGCTACGAGGACTACTTCCGCGACGTCCACGCCGCCGTGAGTGCCGGAGCCGAGGTGACCGACGAGCTACTGGCAGAGTTCCGCAGCCGCTACCGGACCAGCTCCTACCAGGACCCTTCATCCGCGGTGCTGTAGGGACGTCCGCGGTGCTGTAGGGACAGCCACGATGCCGTAGAGCCAGCAGGTAGGAGCGGTCTTTCGCTGCGGCTCAGGGGCTCCACCCCGTAGGGGATGGGGCCCCTTTTGCGTACTTGCCGCTGGATGTCCGGGGGTGGCCGGCACCCCCGCGCCGTCCGTCGAACTCGCGCGATCGCGGACATTCCGGCATCAGGCGCCCGTCATCCCCTTGACGGGCGATGCGGCGCGCTCTACTTTCCTTCCATAAAGCAAAACATTAATTCCATGATGCGGAATTAAGGAACTCCGGTCCTTCGCCGGAGCGTGCCCGTGACAGGTCGACGCAGGAGTACTCGATGCCTCGAATGACAGCCGCCCGTGCCGCGGTGGAGATCCTCAAGCGCGAGGGCGTGACCAACGCCTTCGGAGTGCCCGGTGCCGCGATCAACCCCTTCTACGCCGCGCTCAAGGGCGCGGGTGGGATCGACCACACGCTGGCTCGTCACGTCGAGGGCGCTTCGCACATGGCGGAGGGCTACACCCGTACCCACCCGGGCAACATCGGCGTCTGCATCGGCACCTCCGGCCCGGCCGGCACGGACATGATCACCGGCCTCTACTCCGCGATCGGTGACTCCATCCCGATCCTGTGCATCACCGGCCAGGCGCCGACCGCGGTGATCCAGAAGGAGGACTTCCAGGCCGTCGACATCGCCTCGATCGCCAAGCCGGTGACCAAGGCCGCGACCACCGTGATGGAGGCCGCGCAGGTCCCCGGTGTCTTCCAGCAGGCCTTCCACCTGATGCGCTCCGGACGTCCCGGCCCGGTCCTGATCGACCTGCCGATCGATGTCCAGCTGACCGAGATCGACTTCGACCCCGAGACATACGAGCCGCTGCCGGCCTTCAAGCCCGCCGCGACCCGGGCGCAGATCGAGAAGGCGATCGCGCTGCTCAACGAGTCCGAGCGCCCGCTGATCGTCGCCGGTGGCGGCATCATCAACGCCGACGCCTCCGAGCTGCTGGTCGAGTTCGCCGAGCTGACCGGCATCCCGGTCATCCCCACCCTGATGGGCTGGGGAATCCTCGCCGACGACCACGAGCTGAACGCCGGCATGGTCGGCCTGCAGACCTCGCACCGCTACGGCAACGCGAACTTCCTGGAGTCCGACTTCGTCCTGGGCATCGGCAACCGCTGGGCCAACCGCCACACCGGCAAGCTGGACGTCTACACCCAGGGCCGCAAGTTCGTCCACGTCGACATCGAGCCGACCCAGATCGGCAAGATCTTCGCCCCGGACTTCGGCATCGCCTCGGACGCCAAGGCCGCGCTGGAGCTGTTCGTCGAGGTCGCCAAGGAGCTCAAGGCCGCCGGCAAGCTGCCCGACCGCGGCGCCTGGGCCGCCTCCACCCAGGAGCGCAAGGCCGAGCTCCAGCGTCGTACGCACTTCGACAACATCCCGATGAAGCCGCAGCGCGTCTACGAGGAGATGAACAAGGCCTTCGGTCCGGAAACCCGCTACGTCACCACCATCGGCCTCTCCCAGATCGCCGGCGCCCAGATGCTGCACGTCTACAAGCCGCGCCACTGGATCAACTGCGGCCAGGCCGGCCCCCTGGGCTGGACCATCCCGGCCGCGCTGGGTGTCGCCACCGCCGATCCGGAGTCGCCGGTCGTCGCGCTCTCCGGCGACTACGACTTCCAGTTCATGATCGAGGAGCTGGCCGTCGGCGCCCAGCACAAGATCCCCTACGTCCACGTCCTGGTGAACAACGCGTACCTGGGCCTGATCCGCCAGGCGCAGCGCAACCTCGACATCAACTTCCAGGTCAACCTGGAGTTCGAGAACATCAACTCGCCGGAGATCGGCGTCTACGGCGTGGATCACGTCAAGGTCGCCGAGGGCCTGGGCTGCAAGGCCATCCGGGTCACCGACCCGAACGAGCTGGGGGCCGCCTTCGAGGAGGCCAAGAAGCTGGCCGCCGAGTACCGCGTCCCGGTCGTCGTCGAGGCCGTTCTGGAGCGGATCACCAACATCTCGATGAGCGGCTCCGACATCGCCAGCGTCAACGAGTGGGAGGAGATCGCGACCGAGCCGGGGCACGCCCCCACCGCGATCAAGCCGCTCAAGTCCTGACGCCGAGCTGGATCCGGACCTGACCCGGATCCGGCCCGGACGGTGGGCCGGGCGCGCTTGACCGGCGCGCCCGGCATCGCCACTATCTCGTAGAACAGAAACAAAAATCCGCTATCCGGAAGGAGCGCCGGCCTTTATGGGTTTCACGGACACGCGCTTCAACGTCAATCTGTCGATCCTGTTCACCGAGCTTCCGTTGCTGGAGCGGCCGGCGGCCGCGCGGGCGGCGGGGTTCACGGCGGTGGAGCTGTGGTGGCCGTGGGTGGACGCCCCGGTACCGGAGCAGGCGGAGCTGGATGCGTTGCGGGTCGCGCTCGAGGACGCCGGGGTGCGGCTGGTGGGGCTGAACTTCTACGCCGGTCGGCTGCCGGGCCCCGACCGCGGCGCACTGTCGGTGCCGGGTGAGGAGTCGGAGCGTTTCCGCGCCAATGTGCCGGTCGCGATCGCCTTCGCCACCTCGCTGGGCTGCACCACGTTCAACGCCCTGTACGGCAACCGCGTCGAGGGTGTGGACCCCGCGGAGCAGGACGAGCTGGCGCTGGCCAATCTCGCCTTCGCCGCGCGGGCGGTGGGCGAGGTCGACGGGACGCTGCTGATCGAGGCGCTCAACGCGCCCGAGTCGCCCCGGTGCCCGATCGTCTCGGCGCCCAGGGCCATCGAGGTGATCGACGCGGTCAACGCGGCGACCGGGCTGGACAACGCCCGGTTCCTGATGGACCTGTACCACCTGTCGATGAACGGCGAGGACCTCGACGAGGTCATCGACCGCTACACCGCCAAGACCGCGCATGTGCAGATCGCCGACAACCCCGGCCGCGGCGCCCCCGGCACCGGCGAACTCGACTTCGACGGCCTCATCGACCGCCTGAGGAAGGCCGGCTACGACGGCTTCATCGGCCTGGAGTACAAGCCCGGCGAGGGCCCCAGCGCCGGCGCCTTCGAATGGCTCCCCGCCCCCCTGCGCGCCGCCACCCCCACCACCTCCTGACCTATCAGCCGACCTGCCGGCTGACGCACCTGCTTGAAAGAGGCATTTCCAATGAGCAATCTCCCCAAGATCGCATGGGTCGGGCTGGGCATCATGGGCTCGCCCATGGCCGAGAACCTGATCAAGGCCGGCTACACCGTCACCGGCTACACCCTCGAAGCCGACAAGCTCCAGCGCCTCGCCGCGGCCGGCGGCACCGCGGCCGGCTCCATCGCCGAAGCGGTCAAGGACGCCGACATCGTCATCACGATGGTCCCGGCCTCCCCGCAGGTCGAGGCCATCGCCTACGGCCCCGACGGCATCTTGGACAACGCCAAGCGCGGCGCCCTGCTGATCGACATGTCCTCGATCACCCCCCAGACCTCCATCGACCTGGCCAAGGCCGCCGCCGACAAGGGCATCCGCGTCCTGGACGCCCCCGTCTCCGGCGGCGAGGCCGGCGCCATCGAAGCCGTCCTGTCGATCATGGTCGGCGGCCAACAGGACGACTTCGACACCGCCCGCCCCGTCCTCGAAGCCCTCGGCAAGACCATCGTGCTCTGCGGCCCCCACGGCTCCGGCCAGACCGTCAAGGCCGCCAACCAGCTCATCGTCGCCATCAACATCCAAGCCTGCGCCGAAGCCGTGGTCTTCCTGGAGAAGTCCGGCGTCGACCTCGCCGCCGCCCTCGACGTCCTGGGCGGCGGCCTGGCCGGCTCCACCGTCCTGGCCCGCAAGACCGACAACTTCAAAAACCGCGACTTCAAGCCCGGCTTCCGCATCGACCTGCACCACAAGGACATGGGCATCGTCACCGACGCCGCCCGCACCGTCGGCGCAGCCCTCCCCGTCGGCACCGTCGTCGCCTCCCTCGTCGCCTCCCTGCGCGCCCAAGGAGACGGCGGCCTGGACCACTCCGCCCTCCTGCGCGGCGTCGAACGCCTCTCCGGACACACCACCGAAAGCTGAACCGGTCACGGGGGCTACCCCGGACCGCCGCCACACGGCCGGCGCCGCGACTGCCGCACTGCAGTCGCGGCGCCGGTTTATGCATTCGGATGCTTCGTGTGCCCGTGTGCCCGTGTGCCCGTGCGCACCGGGGCGCGCCTGACGGATCGGGTGATGTATCGGGGGCATTTCGGGACGTGACGCTCCTCACGCCCCCTTCACGGAACGGCAATACGTTGTTTACCGTTCAATCGGGCGTGCGGTGCGGCGAAGCACCCGCCCCGAACCGCCCCGGCCAGTTCCCCCCGTCTGGCCGGGGCTTCGTCGTACCGTCCGCGGCATCCCGCCGAGGATTGACGCCTGTGGAGGCTGTCGAGGTGCGGGGGTGCGGAGCCCGGCGCACGCTGGATGCATGTCCGAGCACCCGCCCGTCATCGTGCACCCGCCGACGCCCTCCGGTGGTCGACGGGTGACCGTGCGTGGGCAGATCGTCGGCCTGGCACACGGCCGCGGCGATGTTGCCGAGTTCCTGCGTCGCGCGGGAGTCGCCGGCCCGGCCGAGGACATCCGGCTCGATGATCCCGGTCTCGTCGAGTGGCGTGGCGGCTCGCTGGACGACTGGCCGATGCCGTCGCCGTGACGCGCGACGCGCGACCCGCGACAGCCGGGAGGGGCGCCAACTCCGCTGTCGGTGGCAGGGGGTATGAATGACAGGGACAGCGGTCAGGTCGTGGCCGGGGGCAATGATGGTGAGGAACGGGGGCTGGGTTATGAGCGATGGCGGGGACGGCGATTCCGGCGGCGACGACTATGGCACCTGCGGCTCGACGAGGCACGGGTCCGCTTCGGTGCCGAGCATGGACGTCATACGCAGAGCCATGCGCTGGGAGACCCTGGTCATCGTTCTGATCCTGGTGATCCTCGCCGCGGCGGCGTCGTAGCCGGCGTCATAGCGGTGGCGATATCGGCGATGTCGCGGGCGATGCCGTAGGCCTCCGCAGTACGGCTCTGCGCACGCTCGTCATAGCGCTCCTCGGCGGCCGAGCGCGCTGTCCGATTTCCGCCAGCGTCACCGTCCGGCCTGCCGCACAGTGGACTCTGTGATGAACGAGGACAGCAGGTACGAGGCGGTGCGCAGCAGAGACGCCAGGTTCGACGGTGCGTTCTTCTTCGCCGTGTCCACGACGGGGATCTACTGCCGGCCGAGCTGCCCGGCGACCACGCCCCGGCGGCGCAACGTCAGCTTCTTCCCGACCTCGGCGGCCGCGCAGGGCTCGGGATTTCGCGCCTGCCGCCGCTGTCGGCCCGACGCGGTGCCCGGTTCGGCCGAGTGGAATGCCCGCGCCGATGTCGTCGGCCGCGCCATGCGGCTGATCGGCGACGGGGTGGTGGACCGGGAGGGCGTGTCCGGACTGGCCGCGCGGCTCGGCTACAGCGCGCGGCAGGTCCAGCGGCAGCTGGCCGCGGAGCTGGGCGCGGGGCCGGTGGCGCTGGCACGGGCACAACGCGCCCACACCGCCCGGGTCCTGCTGCAGACCACCGACCTGCAGGTGGCCGAGGTCGCCTTCGCGGCCGG
Source organism: Streptomyces sirii (assembly GCF_045690365.1). Lineage (NCBI taxonomy): Bacteria > Bacillati > Actinomycetota > Actinomycetes > Kitasatosporales > Streptomycetaceae > Streptomyces > Streptomyces sirii. The sequence continues at coordinate 8,377,464 of NZ_CP147982.1, forward strand.
GTTCGCCAGCGTGCGCCAGTTCAACGACACCATCAAGGAGATCTACGCGCTCACCCCGAGTGCGCTGCGCACCGCCCGTCCCGGGAAGGCGCCCCGACGCGGCCCGACGATCCCGCCCGCCACCCCCGGCGTATTGCCGCTACGGCTGGCCTACCGCGGACCGTACGCCGCACGGGAGATCTTCGACCACCTCCAGCGCCGCGCGATCACCGGCGTCGAGGAGGTGACCGGCGAGCCCGGAGCCCGTACCTACCGGCGCACCCTGCGCCTGCCGAACGGACCCGGTGTCGCCGAGGTCGACGAGTCGCCCGGAGCGGGCTGGCTGGAGTGCCGGCTGCACCTGACCGAGCTGCGCGATCTCACCACCGCGAGCCAGCGGGTGCGCCGCCTCTTCGACCTGGACGCCGATCCGTACGCGGTGGCCGAGCGGCTCGCCGCGGACCCGGCGTTGGCGCCGCTGGTGGACCAGCGCCCCGGGCTGCGCTCCCCGGGCACACCCGCCCCGCACGAGCTCGCGATCCGCGCGGTCCTGGGCCAGCAGATCTCGGTCACCGCGGGCCGCACCCTCGGCGACGCGCTGGTCGCCGCCTACGGGGAACCGCTGCCCGAACCGGCGGGCGGGCTCACCCACCTCTTCCCGCGTCCCGAGGACCTGGCGCAGACCTCGCTCGCCGCGCTCGGCATGCCCGAGCAGCGGCGGAACACCCTGCGCACCCTCAGCACCGCGCTCGCCGACGGCACCCTCACCCTGGACTCCGGGGCGGACCGCGACGAGGTCGAGCGCCGGCTCCTCGACCTGCACGGCATCGGCCCCTGGACCGCCGGCTACATCCGGATGCGCGCACTGGCGGACCCCGATGTGCTGCTGTCCGGCGACGCGGCCGTACTGGCCGGAATGCGCCGGGCCGGCGCCCCGACGGACGATCTGACGGACCGTGCGCAGGCCTGGCGCCCGTGGAGCTCCTACGCGATGCACCACTTCTGGAACGCGCCGGCCGCAGCGGAGGAGCCCCGGCACCGCGGCACCGCCGGTACCCGGACCGAACCGTCTCCGCAGACCGACCCACGTCCGTAGACCGGCCCCCGTACCGACCCATATCCGCAGACCACGGAAAGAAAAGAAACAGGACCATGACGCACTACGGCACGCTCGACAGCCCGCTGGGTGAACTCCTCCTGGTGGGCGAGGAGTCGGCCACCGCACCCGGTGGCACCGCACTCACCTCGCTGACCGTACCCGGCCAGAAGGGCGGCGCGGCCGTCCGGGACGGCTGGACGTACGCCCCCGACGCGTTCGCCGAGATCGCGCGCCAGCTGCGCGCCTACTTCGACGGGACGCTGACCCGCTTCGACATCGAGTTCACGGCCACCCCGGGCACGGGCACGGACTTCCAGCGGCGCGTATGGCAGGCGCTGGAGGAGATTCCGTACGGGACCACGACCACCTACGGACGGATCGCCGCCGACATCGGGGCGGCGCGGGGCGCGGTCCGCGCCGTCGGCACGGCGATCGGCGCCAATCCGCTGCTCGTCGTCCGGCCCTGCCACCGGGTGATCGCCGCGGACGGATCGCTCTCGGGCTACGCGGGGGGCCCGGAACGCAAGCGGCAGCTCCTCGGCCTGGAGGGCGCCGTACCGGACGCCGCCTGAGCGCGCCCGCCGCCGGCCGGCCGCGCGCCGCCCCTGAACGCCGACGCCCCAAGGGAGCCCGCCATGACCACCACGACCCTCAAGCGCCGAGCCCATGAAACCGTCCTCGCCGACCGGGTCGCGGCCGCCGACTGGACGGCCATCGGGGAGGAACTCGACGCCACGGGGTGCGCCTTGACCCCGCGTCTGCTCTCTCCGGCAGACCGCCGCGCCCTGATCACCCTGTACGACGACACGGCCCGCTTCCGCTCGACCATCGACATGGCCCGGCACCGCTTCGGCTCGGGCCAGTACCGCTACTTCGCCGATCCGCTGCCCGGACCGGTCCAGGCGCTGCGGGAGGCGTTCTATCCGTATCTGCTGAGGACCGCCCGCGAGTGGGCGGACAGGCTCGGCAGAACGGCGCCCTGGCCGGACACCCTGGGGGAGTGGCTCGCCCGCTGCCACGACGCCGGCCAGACCAAGTCCTCGCAGATCCTGCTGCGTTACGGGGCGGGCGACTGGAACGCGCTGCACCGCGACGTGTTCGGGGAGCGGGTCTTCCCGCTCCAGGTCGTCATCGGCCTCAACGAACCGGGCGCCGACTACACCGGCGGGGAGTTCCTCCTGGTCGAGCAGCGGCCGCGGGCCCAGTCCCGCGGCACCACCACCGTCCTGCCCGCGGGACACGGCCTGATCTTCACCACCCGGGACCGCCCCGTACGCTCCGCCCGAGGCTGGTCGGCGGGTGCCGTACGCCATGGAGTCAGCACCGTCCGCTCCGGCCGCCGGCACACCCTGGGACTGGTCTTCCACGACGCGTGAGGCCCGGCCAGGGATGCGCCCGACCGGGTCAGAGCATGGAGCCGCCGGTGACGTCGATGCGCTGGCCGGTGATCCAGCGGGAGTCGTCCGACGCAAGGAACGCGGCGGCGTCCGCGATGTCGGCGGGCCTGCCGATCCGGTTGAACACCGAATAGGCCGCCAGCGCGGCCCGGCCCTCGGGAGTCGACCTGCGCACCGCGGTCACATCGGTCTCGACCCAGCCGGGGGCGAGGGTGTTCACCGTGATGCCGCGGTCGCCGAGCTCCTTGGCGAGGGCGAGCGTGAGGGTGTCCAGCCCGCCCTTGGCGATGCTGTACGCGATCTGCGAGGGGTGCGCCGTACTCGTCACCGCCGACGAGACGTTGATGATCCGTCCGCCGTCCCGCATCCGGCGCAGGCCGTGCTGGGCGATGAAGAGCGGGGCCTTGGTGTTGACCGCGAGGGTGCGGTCGAACTCCTCGGGAGTCACCTGGTCTATCCGCCCGGGGAAGTTGAGCGCCGCGTTGTTCACGAGAATGTCGAGGCCGGGCTCCGCGCCGCAGGCGGCGAGTTCGGCGTCGAAGGCGGCGAAGAGGGCCTCGGCATCGCCCGGAACCCCCAGTTCCGCGCCGATGACGAACGCCCGGCCGCCGGCGTCGGTGATGCTTTCGGCCGTCTCCTTGGCGGCGGTGTCGTTGCTGCCGTAGTGGACGGCGACCAGGGCACCGTCCTGAGCCAGGCGCTGCGCGATGGCCCGGCCGATTCCCCGGCTGGAGCCGGTCACCAGCGCGGTCTTCCCCTTGAGGTCACCCATGGTCGTTTGGCCTTTCCTGTGCTTGTGGCGGGCGTGCCGTCACCGGCTGCGGTCGATCGCCGGGTGGCGACGGCGCATGCACGTGCAGGCGCGAGGGCACTGGCGCGCGTGCGGCTTGCGGGCTGCGTTTCAGCCGCGGGCGTCCAGTGCCGTGAGGGTGGAGACGAACACCGGCTCACCGTCCTGCAAGCCGGTGACCTGGACCATTCTGGTGCAGGGCAGTGCCGGCGGGACCCAGCGGGCCTCGATCACGCAGGGGGTGCCGTGCTCGGCGTAGCGGAGGAACTCCGTGCCGAGCGCGTACGGGACGAAGCCGTCGGGCGCGGTCAGGGCGTGCGCGGCCTGCTGCGCCGCATCGAGCAGCACCATGCCGGGAACATGATCGTTCGCCGGGTTCACCACCGCGGCGTGGTCGGGCGCGATGCGCAGCAGCCAGCGATCGGGCCGGTCCGCGGGGGAGAGGAGGACGTCGTGCTCGGTGGCGCTGCCCGTCAGCCGCGGCGGGACGGATGCCGGCAGCGGCCCGGGGGCGCGCCGCGCGGTCAGCCGCTCGCCGCGGATCCGGCGGTAGACCCCGGGCGAGGTGACGGTGACATGGGAGTGGCCCGTCGCCACGATCCGGCCCGCCGAGCGCAGGGTCATGTCGAACCGGCCGCTGGTCAGCGTGCCGGCCCGCATGCGCATCTGGCTGCACACGACGTCGATCGTCAGGGGCGTGGGACGGCCCCCGGTGTCGAGGTGCGGGGAGTGTGTGGCGAAGATCAGGTCCCCGAGGATGAAGTGGTGGCCGACCGGTACGCCGAGTTCCGTGTGGGAGAGCAGCAGCCCCGCCTGGCGGATGGTCTCACCGATGAGGATGAGCCGGTGACGGTCCTGGTTGGCGGTGAAGTATCCGTGGTCGCTGGGCCACTGGGCGGTCACCGAGAAGTGGGAGTCGTCCAGTCTGCGCCAAGAAGTGACCAGAATGTCGTCGACGATGGGACGGTGCACGTATTCGCGGCGGACCGGGTCTCCGGGAAGGGACCGGGGCGCGGCGCGCCGTCCGGATTCCAGTGGCATGTGCTGTGGGGCTTCGCGCTGAACTGTGTCGCTGACGTGCAACGCATCGCTCACGGCTGCCCCCAGGTGTCTCTACGGGATGAGGTCCATCGCTGATAAGATACGTACCATCCGGTTTTATTTTCAATGCCGGGCTGGGGGAAAGGGGAAATAGGCTGGTGGCGCGGTGACTTGACCGGTGGCCGGCACCCGCGGAATGTGAAGGCTTCAACAGACAGGAGGCGTCCTGTGGCACAACAGGACCGCGCGATCCGGACCCGACGAGTGATCTTGGAGGCGGCCGCGTCGGTATTCGACGAGCAGGGCTACGACCGCGCGACGATCGCCGAAGTCCTGGAGCGCGCCGGTGTGACGAAGGGCGCCCTGTACTTCCACTTCGCCTCCAAGGAGCAGCTGGCGCTGGCCGTGCTCGAAGAGCATGTGACCGACATCGCCGTGGAGCCGCAGCAGATCAAGCTGCAGGAGTTCGTCGATTCCGGCCAGGTCCTGGCGTTCCGGCTGCGCAGCGACCCGATGCAGCGCGGCGCGGCCCGGCTGGCGGTCGAGCAGGGGTCCAACCACCTGGACCGCAAGCGCTCGATGCTCTCGTGGACCGTCTTCGTCGAGAGCCTCCTCGGCGATGCGCGGACGCGCGGTGAAATCCTGGACAGCGTCGTGATCCATGAGACCGCCGAGCTGTTCGTCGGGGCGTTCGCCGGGATCCAGATGATGTCCCATGCGCTGACCAATCAGGCCGACCTCTGCTATCGGCTGACCGTCTTCTTCCAGCACACCCTGCCGAGCATCGCGGTGCCGGCCGTCCTCGCCAGGCTCAATCTGGACCCGGAGCGCGGTGCGAAACTGGACGCCGCTCTTCGGCGCAGCGCGCAGGTCGACGCCGTTGTCGATGCTCCTGCTCCTGCTCCTGCTGGTGCCGGTGCTGGTGCCGGTGCCGTCGCCGGGGGCTGAGCGGCCTCGGACGAGGGTCACCGAGGCGGCCGGTCCGCGGTTTCCGGGCGGCGAAAAATACCGCACAGGCGGTGTTGTCGAGGCGTAAGAGGCGCGACGGTGTGAGGCGTATCACCGCTGCCGTCCAGGGTGTTGACCGGGCGGCGGAATAGCCCACCGCGATACAACGTTCGTCATGCACGTATCCATCGCCGTACCGCACTCACCCCTGCCGCCCTGGAGGCCGCACGCATGACGCAGACGACGGACCAGCTGTCCGAGAGGACGGCCACCGCCGTGCCCCAGGTGTCCGACCCCACCGCGGGCGGCCGTCGGAGAACCCGCGGCGGTATCGTCCCGGTCCTCGCCTTCGCCGGCATCGCCGTCGCGGTGATGCAGACGCTGCTCGTGCCGGTCATCAAGGACCTGCCGGTACTGCTCGACACGGCGCCCAGCAACGCTACTTGGGTCATGACGGCCACCCTCCTCGCGGGAGCCGTCTCGACGCCCATCATGGGACGGCTCGGCGATCTCCACGGCAAGCGGCGGATGCTGCTGACCAGCCTCGCGGTCATGGTCGTCGGCTCCCTGATATGCGGATTCACCAGCGACCTGCTCATCATGATCATCGGCCGGGCGCTGCAGGGCTTCGCCATGGGCGCGATCCCGCTCGGCATCGGCATCATGCGGGACGAGCTGCCGCGTGAGCGGCTCGGCTCGGCCATGGGCCTGATGAGCTCGTCGATCGGCGTCGGCGGCGGACTCGCGCTGCCGGTCGCCGCGCTGGTGGCCCAACACGCAGACTGGCACACCCTGTTCTTCGGCGCCGCCGGGCTCGGCGTGCTGTCGATGCTGCTCACCCTCCTTGTCGTACCGGAGACTTCGGTACGCGCCCAGGGGCGCTTCGACGTGGTGGGCGCCCTCGGGCTGTCCGCCGGTCTCGTGGCCCTGCTGCTGCCCATCACCAAGGGCAGTGATTGGGGCTGGAGTTCACCCACCACCCTCGGCCTCTTCGGTGTCGCCGTCCTCGTGCTGGTGCTGTGGGGCGTGATGGAGCTGCGGATCGGTGATCCGCTGGTGGATCTGCGGACCACGGCCCGCCGTGAGGTGCTGCTGACCAACCTGGCCTCGATCACGGTCGGTGTGGCGTTCTACGCGATCTCGTTGGTCCTGCCGCAGCTGCTGCAGCTGCCCGAGTCGACCGGCTACGGGCTCGGCCAGTCCATGGTGGTGGCCGGGCTGTGCGTGGCGCCGCTCGGTGTGACGATGATGTTCGTCGCTCCGCTGTACGCGCGGATCGCGGCCCGGCGCGGCCCCAAGGTCTCGCTGCTGATCGGCATGCTCGTCATAGCGGTCGGCTACGGCGCGGGCATCGGCCTGATGAGCGCCCCGTGGCAGACCGTCATCATCGCGGTGGTCGTCGGTGCGGGCATCGGCCTGGCGTACTCCTCGCTGCCCGCGTTGATCATCGGCGCCGTCGATCCGTCCGAGACCGGCGCGGCCAACGGTCTGAACACCCTGATGCGGTCGATCGGCACCTCGGTGTCCAGCGCCGTGATCGGCATGGTGCTGGCCCATATGTCCCAGCGCGTGGGACCGGCCACGATCCCCACGCTGGCCGGCTTCCGGGTCGCCTTCCTGATCGCCACCGCCGCGGTCCTCGTCGGCGTCGCCCTGGCCTGCTTCCTGCCGTCGCAGCACATGGAGTCCCGCCCCACCCTGGTGGCGCAGAGTACGGACGACGCGGAGGGCGCGGCGGACGCCGGCGGCACGGATGATGTGGACGGCGTGGCGGCGGGTGACGGCGCGGCCGACGTGCCCGGTGCGCGGACCTCCCCGGAACCGTCCGCCCCAGCCGCCGCGACCACCGCGAACGACCGGCCCGCCGGCTTCCGCGGCCGCGTCCTGGACATCTCCGGCGCGCCGGTCGCGGGCGCGAGCGTCACGCTGATCGACCGGCAGGGTCGGCAGGCCGGCGTCACCACGGCCGCCGCGGACGGCGGCTACACCCTCGCCGCGCCCGCCACCGGCACCTACACCCTGGTCCTCGGCGCCCCCGGCCATCGGCCGCAGGCCCGCACGCTGGAGCTGTCCGGCGGGGAGCCGGCCCACCAGGACGCTCGGCTGCAACCGACGGTCATGGTCAGCGGCACGGTACGAGGCCCGCAGGGCCGGCCGCTCGCCGACGCGGCCGTGACCCTCGTCGAGGACGGCGCGGTCGCCGGGTACGCCCTCACCGGCCCCGACGGAGCCTTCGCCTTCGGCGATCTGACCGGTAGTCACTACATCCTCACCGCGGCCGGCTATCCGCCGCACGCCACCCCGGTGCTCCTCGCCGCCGGTGCCGACGCGACCTGCGACGTGGTCCTGGAGCCCGCCCGGCCGTCCGCCGACGGCCGCTGACCGAGCCACCATCACCACCCGCTTCCCGGGGACGGCCATGGTCAGCAGCAACGGCCCCGGCGGCGTCACGTTCCGTAACAACGTCTTCGCCGGCGCCCCGGCCGGCTCCCCGATTGCCGATACACACAACACCTACGACCACAACCTCTACGCCCGGACCCCAGGGATTCCCGCCGGCGACACCGGCGCGGTCCGCGCCGACCCGCCGAACATCGGAGCCGACCAGGGTCCCGGGAAGTAGGCCGAACCTCGCGGTGCGGCATCCGCAACCCGGGAATTTTCTGCGAGCCTGAGCGGCGCGCCCGGAATCCCGGCTGGTCAAAGAGGTGCCGGGGCCATCGGCGTGCCGGGCACGCTGCCTCGTTAGCGGTGTGTTAGTGCCTCGTTAGCGGACCGGCAGTGCCCGGAGCCACGCTGGAAGAACAACGAACGGACCGCACGCACCCGGACCCGAGCTCGCACCTACCAGACGAGGGGGACACTCATGTCGCTCACCATCAAGACGCCCGGCCGCGGCCGCCGTGTCGCCGCCGGATCGCTGATCGCCGTGGCGGCGCTCGCGCTGACCGCCTGCCAGGACGGGAACGGCACGGCCTCCCGCCCCTCGTCGGCAGCCGCACCCGTCACGTCCCAGAACCAGGAGAGCGGCAGCGGCGCGCAGGTCCCCGGCGCGAAGCAGCCGTCGTCGGCCGGCGAGCAGTCCGCGGCCGGCAAGGAGTCCGCGGCGGGCGAGAAGCCGTCGGCGAACTCGGCGACCCTGCCCGGCGGAAAGGCCACGGGCGCCGCCCCGAGCGCCGCGGCCTCGCACACCTCGGCCATGACGGCGTCGGACCGCTGCACCGCCGCCAACATGTCGCTGAGCCTGGGCCCCTCCGACATCGGCGCGGGCAACATCCACTACCCCCTCGTCTTCACGAACAAGGGCAAGAAGGCCTGTACGCTGCGCGGCTTCCCCGGGGTGTCGCTGATCCAGCGCGACGGCTCGCCGGTCGGCAAGCCCGCTACCCGCTCGGGCGGCGCCGGCGGCACGGTCCGGCTCCAGCCGGGACAGAGTGCGCACGCCGTGCTGCACACCGTCAACGACGGCGTCTCGGACACTCCCTGCTGGAAGAACTCCCAGATCGTCTTCGTCTACCCGCCCGGATCCAAGGAGTCGATGACCACGGGCAGCCGTGGCCTGCGGGTCTGCGGCGGACGGTTCGACGTGACCGCGGTGGAGGCCGGGTCGCTCGGCTGACGGTCGGTACGGTCCCCTGCGGGCGCTCGGTCCACCGGACCGGGCGCCCGCTGCGTCGTGGACCTCGCCACGGTGCGTCACCGGAACGGCCCTCGGTGACCGGCCCGGCGGGTCGGTAGGTGTTACCAAGGTGGACGGAAGCCTTGAACCATCGCTTTCGTTGCATATCCGCCGAGGAGACATCGCCATGTCCGCAGCATCGAGCGTGGCCGACAAGGCCGCCGCGAACGGAAAGCCGTCCGCCGAGGACGAGTCCCCGATCCACATCCTCTGGATCAACGCCGGTCTGAGCTGTGACGGCGACTCGGTGTCGCTGACGGCCGCGACCCAGCCGAGCATCGAGGAGATCGCGCTCAGCGTGCTACCGGGACTGCCCAAGGTAGCCGTGCACTGGCCACTGATCGATTTCGAGAGCGGCCCGGTCCAGGGCGCGGACACCTTCATCGAGTGGTTCTTCAAGGGCGAGCGCGGCGAGATCGACCCCTTCGTACTGGTCGTCGAGGGGTCGATCCCCAACGAGTCGATCAAGCCGGAGGGCTACTGGTGCGGTTTCGGCGACGATCCCGAGACCGGCCAGCCGATCACCACCAGTGAGTGGATCGACCGCCTCGCCCCGCAGGCGCTCGCCGTCGTCGCGATCGGCACCTGCGCCACGTACGGCGGCATCCACGCCATGTCCGGCAACCCGACCGGCGCCATGGGCCTGCCCGACTACCTCGGCTGGGACTGGACCTCCAAGGCCGGCATCCCGATCGTGTGTGTGCCCGGCTGCCCGATCCAGCCGGACAACTTCTCCGAGACGCTGACCTACCTGCTCTACCAGGCGGTCGGCGCGGCCCCGATGATCCCGCTGGACGAGCAGCTGCGGCCCACCTGGCTCTTCGGCGAGACCGTGCACGAGGGCTGCGACCGGGCCGGTTACTACGAACAGGGCCAGTTCGCCACCACCTACGACTCGCCCAAGTGCCTGGTGAAGCTCGGATGCTGGGGCCCCGTGGTCAAATGCAATGTCCCCAAGCGGGGCTGGATGGACGGCATCGGCGGCTGTCCGAACGTCGGCGGCATCTGTATCGCCTGCACCATGCCCGGCTTCCCCGACAAGTTCATGCCGTTCATGGACGAGCCCCCCGGTGCCAGGGTCTCCAGTGTCGCCAGCACGGTGTACGGCAGCGTCGTCCGCCGGCTGCGCGGTATCACCGCCAAGACCGTCGACCACGAGCCCAAGTGGCGCCACCGCGGCGACCAACTGACCACCGGCTACCGCAGACCGTGATGAGCGCACCCCCCGTAGCCGCCTGACACGACCCCGGACTCTCCGTCCGACCCCCACCTCCTCGCGTACAGAAGGGCAACGGCACACACGATGGCACCCAAGACGAAGGCGGCCGGTGACGGCAGCGGTCTGACGGAGATGTCCTGGGATCCGATCACCCGGATCGTGGGCAGCCTCGGCATCCACACCAAGATCGACTTCAAGCAGAAGCGGGTGGCGGAGTGCTACAGCACCTCGTCCGTCTTCCGCGGCTACAGCGTCTTCATGCGCGGCAAGGACCCGCGCGACGCCCACTTCATCACCAGCCGGATCTGCGGGATCTGCGGCGACAACCACGCCACCTGCTCGGTGTACGCGCAGAACATGGCCTACGGAGTGAAGCCGCCGCACCTGGGGGAGTGGATCATCAACCTCGGCGAGTCCGCCGAGTACATGTTCGACCACAACATCTTCCAGGAGAACCTGGTCGGGGTCGACTACTGCGAGAAGATGGTCCGCGAGACCAACCCCGGGGTCTGGGAGGTCGCCCAGCGCACCGAAGCCCCGCACGCCGGCGACCACGGCTATCGCACCATCGCCGACATCATGACCGCCCTCAACCCCATCGAGGGCGAGTTCTACCGCGAGGCGCTCCAGGTCAGCCGCTACACCCGGGAGATGTTCTGCCTGATGGAGGGCCGCCATGTGCACCCCTCCACGCTCTACCCGGGCGGCGTCGGCACCATCGCCAGCGTCCAGCTCTTCACCGACTACCTCAGCCGGCTGATGCGCTACGTCGAGTTCATGAAGCGCGTCGTCCCGCTCCACGACGACCTGTTCGACTTCTTCTACGAGGCCCTTCCGGGCTACGAGGAGGTCGGCCGGCGCCGCGTCCTGCTGGGCTGCTGGGGCGCCCTCAACGACCCGGAGCACTGCGACTTCACGTACCGCAACATGACGGACTGGGGGCGCAAGATGTTCGTCACCCCCGGCATCATCGTCGACGGCAAGCTCGTGACCAACGACCTCACCGAGATCAACCTCGGCATCCGGATCCTGCTGGGCAGCTCCTACTACCAGGACTGGCAGGGCCAGGAGCAGTTCGTCACCCACGACCCGCTCGGCAACCCCGTCGACCCGCGCCACCCGTGGAACCAGCACACCATCCCCGCCCCGCAGAAGCGGGACTTCAACGACAAGTACAGCTGGGTGATGTCCCCGCGGTGGTTCGACGGCAAGGAGCACCTGGCGCTGGACACCGGCGGCGGCCCGATCGCCCGGCTCTGGTCCACCGCGCTGTCCGGGCTCGTCGACACGCCGTACGTCAAGGCCACCGGCCAGAGCGTGGTCATCGACCTGCCGCGCAGCATGACCAAGCCCGAGGCCCGCTTCGAATGGAAGATCCCGAAGTGGAGCAACGCCCTGGAGCGCAACCGCGCCCGCACCTACTTCCAGGCGTACTCGGCCGCCATGGCGCTGCACTTCGCCGAGCAGGGCCTCAACGAGGTCCGCGCCGGACGCACCCAGACCTGGGAGAAGTTCGAGGTCCCCGACGAGTCCATCGGCTGCGGTTTCACCGAGGCGGTACGCGGCGTCCTCTCGCACCACATGGTCATCCGGGACGGCAAGATCGCCAACTACCACCCCTACCCGCCGACTCCGTGGAACGCCAGCACCCGCGACACCTACGGCACCCCGGGCCCGTACGAGGACGCCGTCCAGAACACCCCGATCTTCGAGGAGAACACCCCGGAGAACTTCAAGGGCATCGACATCATGCGCACGGTGCGCAGCTTCGACCCGTGTCTGCCCTGCGGCGTCCACATGTACGTCGGCGATGGCAGATCCGTACAGAAGATGCATGTGCCCACCGGCCTGAGCGGGCTGTCCGGATGAGCGCCCGTACCGCCCCGGAGCAGACCGCCGCGCCGAGCGCGGAGGCGACCGGCCGCCGCGTCGAGGACGTACTGGACCGCCTCGCCCAGCGCGAGGACCGGGAGGCGAGCGCCGCCGCCGAGGAACTCGTGCGCGCACTGATGGACTTCTACGGCGCGGGGCTCGCCCGGATCGCGCACCTCCTGCAGCGCGAGACGGGCGACGGCGGCCAGTGGGCGGCGCTGCTGGGCGACGAGCTGGTGGCCGGCCTGCTGGTGCTGCACGACCTGCACCCCGACGACACCGCCGCCCGCATCGACCGCGCCCTGGACAGCGTCCGCCGCCGGCACCCGGCCGAGGTCGCGGAGTTCGCCGCCGACACCGGCGTGCTGCGGCTGCGGTCGGCCGACTCCGGCGGCTGCGGCTGCCCCAGCACGAACCAGGCCGCCCAACAGGCCGTCGAGGCCGCGCTCGGCTGCTTCGCCCCCGAGGTGACCGCGGTGCAGTGGGAGGCCGCCGACGCCCGCACCGAACCGCCGCTGCTGCAGATCTCCAGCCGCCCGCCGACCGCCGCCACCGTCTCGTGAGCGCCCCCCAGACGGCGGCCATGCGTCTGGGGCCGCTGACCGCCCACCGCGGTCTGCGCCGCTTCCGCGCGCCGGCACCGCCCGCCCCCGAACGCTGCGAACTGTGCGCCATGGTGCTCGCCGAGCACAACCACCGCCACCTGGTCGACATCAGCCGCCGCGCGCTGGCCTGCGCCTGCACCCCCTGCGCGCTGCTCTTCGAGGCGCCCGACACCGGGCAGTTCCGCAGCGTCCCCGACCGCTACCTCGTCGACCCCGGCCACACCGTCGACGACGCGGCCTGGGACCTGCTGCAGATCCCCGTCGGCGTCGCCTTCTTCCTGCGCCACTCCGACCTGGACCGGCTGGTCGCCCTCTACCCCAGCCCGGCCGGCGCCACCGAGAGCGAACTCGACCCGTCCACCTGGCAGACCGTGCTGGCCGCCAGCCGACTGGCCGACCTCCTCCGGCCCGACGTGGAGGCGCTGCTGCTGCGCCGCATCGAGGGGCGGATCGAGTGCTATCTGGTGCCCATCGACATCTGCTACGAACTCGTGGGCCGGATGCGGCTGCTGTGGCACGGCTTCGACGGCGGCGCCGAGGCGCGCGCCGCGCTCGCCGACTTCTTCACCAAGGTCGCCCGCCGGGCCCGCCCCCCGAAGGAGGACGACCGGCCGTGACCGAGCTGTCCTTCGTCTGCACCGGCGTCCGCGCCGACCCCTACGCCGCCGCCCCCACCCTGCTGTTCCGGCTGCGCCTGACCGCCCCCGACCCGGCGGTGCGGGTGCACGCCCTCGCGCTGCGCTGCCAGATCCGGATCGAGCCGGCCCGGCGCGGCTACGCGCCCGACGAGGCCGAGGCGCTCGCCGACCTCTTCGGCGACCGCTCCCGCTGGAGCAACAGCCTGCACCCCCTGCAGTTCGCCCAGGTCTCGCTGGTCGTCCCCGGTTTCACCGGCGAGTGCGAGGTGGATCTACCCGTCCCGTGCAGCTACGACCTGGACGTCGCGGCCGGCCGATACTTCCACGCACTGCGCGACGGCGAGGTCCCGCTGCTGCTGCTCTTCTCCGGCACGGTCTTCGCCGGCGCCGGCGGCTTCCAGGTCCAACCGGTGCCCTGGAACAAGGAAGCGTCCGTACGCATGCCGGTGACGGTCTGGCAGGAGATGACCGAGGCCCACTTCCCCGGCTGCGGCTGGCTCCGGCTGCCGCGCGAGACCCTCGACGCGCTGCTCGCCTACCGCTCCCGGCGCGCCCTGCCCTCCTGGCAGGCGACCGTCGAGGCGCTGCTGGCCGGCGCCGACGGCCCCGAGCCGCCCGCACCGCGCGCCCGGCTCTTCCCCGGGACCGCCCGCACCGCCACCGAGAGGACCGCACCGTGACGACCGGCGTCCTGCCCGACGAGGCGGCGGACCGCTTCGCCACCGCCCGCCAGGTGGCCGACGCGGTGCTGTTCGAGGGCTATGTGCTCTACCCGTACCGCGCCTCCGCCGCCAAGAACCGGCTCCGGTGGCAGTTCGGCGTCCTGGTGCCGCCGGACTGGGGCGCCGAGCACGCGGAGCACTCCTTCCAGCGCACCGAATGCCTCATGGAGCCCAGGGCGGGCGCCCGGCTCTCGGCCGAACTGCGGTTTCTGCACGCCCAGCGGCGCACCGTCCAACGCCTCGTCGCCGACGAGGAGTTCGAGACCGTGGAGCAACTCGAACTGCCCGACCGGGTGGTGTCCTGCTGGGACGAGGGCACCGAGGAGCGCATCACACTGGACGTGGACGTCGCCAAGCTGACCGACGAGGGACTGACGATCCCGTTCTCCCGTCCCGCGCACGAGGAGACCGAGCCGGTCCACGACGCCGAGGGGCGGCAGGTCGGCCGGCTGGTGCGCCGCCGCGCCGGGATCGAGGGCCTGGTACGGCTGACCGCTGTCGCCCTCGACGGACCGTACGCGGCGCTGCGGCTGACGGCGACCGTCGAGAACACCAGCACCTGGAAGCCGGACGACGCCGCCGCCGACCGCACCGCCGCACTGCCGTACTCCCTGGTCGGCGCCCACCTCCTGCTCGGCCTGAGCGCGGGCTCGTTCCTGTCCATGACCGACCCGCCCGAATGGGCCCGGGCCGCCGCCGCGTCCTGCCGCAACGAGCACTCCTGGCCCGTGCTGGCCGGTGCGTCGGGCCGTGCCGATGTGGTGCTGTCCTCCCCGATCATCCTGGAGGACCATCCGGCCATCGCCCCCGAAAGCCCCGGTGCGCTCTACGACGCCCTGGAGATCGACGAGATCCTCGCGCTGCGCACCGCCGCCCTCACCGACCAGGAGAAGCGCGAGGCCCGCGGCACCGACCCGCGCGCCGCCGACGTCATCGCGCTCGCCGACACCATGCCGCCCGAGGTCCTGGAGCGGCTGCACGGCGCCGTCCGGGCGCTGCGCGAGGTCACCGACGCCGGCCCCGCCGCCCCCGCCGACCCGGCCGCCCCCGATGTGCCGGGCACCCGCCCGGACACCCCCTGGTGGGACCCGGCCGGAGACCGCGGCGTCGACCCGGAGCACGACCGGGTCACCGTCGACGGGCGGTCGGTCGGCGCCGGCAGCCGGGTGCTGCTGAAGCCGGGCCTGCGCCGCACCGACGCCCAGGACCTCTTCCTCCAGGGCCGCAGCGCCCGGGTCGAGGCCGTGCTGCACGACGTCGACGGAGGGGTGCACCTCGCGGTGACCGTCGAGGACGACCCGGGCGCCGACATCCAGCGGGAACAGGGCCGCTTCCTGTACTTCCAACCCGATGAGATCGCCCCTCTGGAGGACGCGTGAGCTCCGCCGCCCCCGCCGCCGGTCCGCCCGGGAAGACCCTGATCGCCGGCGTCGGCAACATCTTCCTCGGCGACGACGGCTTCGGTGTCGAGGCCGTCCGCCGGCTCGCCGAACACCCCCTCCCGGAGGGCGTGGAGGTCGTCGACGCCGGTGTACGGGGCGTGCACCTCGCCTACCAGATGCTGGAGGGCTACCACACCGTCCTGCTCGTGGACGCCGCCGCGCGCGACGGCGCGCCCGGCACCGTCTACCTCCTCGACGCCACCACCAGCTCCGCCCCCGCCGCCGGGGCCACCGCGCTCGACGGCCACCACATGACGCCCGACACCGTGCTCGCGCTGCTCGACACGCTCAGCGCGGGCACCGACCAACGACGCCCGCAGCGCGTCCTGGTCGTCGGCTGCGAACCCGCCGATGTCGCCGAAGGCATCGGGCTCAGCGCACCGGTCGAGGCCGCGGTCGACGAGGCCGTACGGCTGATCCTGCGTCTGGTCGGCGCGGACGCGCCGGCATCCGATGGCGCGGACGAGCCGGCAGCGGGCGCCGCGGAAGAGCCGGAACACCCCGCCGAAGAGCCGGCACCGGTCGCCAACGGACCGGGCACCAGTGAGAGGAACACGACACCATGTTGAAGCTCGCCCTGGGCGGCGCGGCCGCCACCGCACTCGCCCTCGCCGTGAAGTCCATGCTCCCCGACCTCAAGCGCTATCTGCGCATCCGGGCCATGTGACGGGCCGGCGGCCGGTCGCCGACCGCGCTGCACCGAACGGCGTACGCCACCGCACCGCCCCGGCGAGGCACCCGGGCCGCCCCGCGGTGGCGCCGTCTAATGAAGCCCAGCGCCGCCGGACACAGCCCGGCGGCACCCGGCCGTCCCCGCACCAGAGAGGGACCGATGCACGAGATGTCCATCGCGCTGGCCGTCGTGGACCAGGTCGAAGGCGCGGCCCGGCCCCCCGGGGCCACCGCGGTCCGCAGCGTCCGGTTGCAGGTCGGCGAACTGGCCGGAGTGGTCCCCGACGCGCTGGCCTTCTCCTTCGAACTCGCCTGCGCCGGCACGGCGCTGGAGGGCGCGGAACTCGTCATGGAACCGGTGCCGGCCCGCGCCCGCTGCGGCCCCTGCGCGACGACCTGGCAGGTGGGCATGCCGCCGCGGCTGAGCTGCCCGGACTGCGGCGGGGCGACGGACGGGCTGCTGTCCGGCCGTGAACTGCAGATCGTCACCGTGTGCTGGAACGACGCCCCGGTCCCCGCACCGATTCCTCAGGAGCGCTGAACCATGTGCCGTGTCGTCGATCTGCAACAGGCCGTCCTCGCCAAGAACGACGCCTGCGCCCACACCCTGCGCGAGGACCTCGCGGCCAGGGGCACCGCGGTCGTCAACCTGCTCTCCAGCCCCGGCAGCGGCAAGACCGCCCTCCTGGAGCGCGAACTCACCCTCGCCCGCAGCCGAGGCATCCCCGTCGCGGCCCTCACCGCCGACCTCGCCACCGAGAACGACGCGGTACGGCTCTCCCGCTCCGGAGTGCCCGTCAAGCAGGTGCTCACCGACGGGCTGTGCCATCTGGAGGCCGAGATGCTCGGCGGGCATCTGCACGGCTGGCTGCCCGCCGACACCCGGCTGCTGTTCATCGAGAACGTCGGCAACCTGGTCTGCCCGGCCTCCTACGACCTGGGGGAGACGCTGCGGGTCGCCCTGGCGTCGGTGACCGAGGGCGAGGACAAGCCGCTGAAGTACCCCACCGCCTTCGGCCTGGCCCACCTGGTCGTCGTCACCAAGACCGACATCGCGGAGGCGGTCTCCTTCGACGAGGCGGAGTTCCGCGCCAACATCGAGCGGATCAACCCCGGCGTCGAGGTCGTGCTCACCTCGGCGCGCGGCGGCGAAGGGGACGGCGTACTGCTGGAACGGGCGTTGGCGGCACGCGACGGAGCGCCGGTGCACCTCCCCGTCATGACCCGCAAGTCCCACCACGTGCACGACGCCGACGAGGGGCAGCAGCACGCCGAGGTGTGCCAGGACCAGGACCACCACACCCATGCCCCGCGGGTGACGGGCGGTCACACCCACCGGACCGGCCCCGGCACCGTGGCGTCGAGCCGCTCATGACCACCGGGCAGGTCGGCCGGGCCCCGGCGGCGGCCCCCTCGGTGGCCGCCGCGCGCCGCCGGATCACCGTGCGCGGCGTCGTCCAGGGCGTCGGATTCCGGCCGTTCGTCCATACCCTCGCCACCGAACTGGGCCTGACCGGCCATGTCGTCAACACCGACGAGGGCGTGGTCGCCGAGGTCGAGGGCCACCCCGCGGCCCTCGCCCGCTTCGCCGAGCGGATCGGAAGCGAGGCACCCCCGCTGGCCTTGGTCGAGGCCGTCGACGGCGAGGACCTCGCCGCGGTCGGTGAGCCCGGATTCCGCATCCTGCCCTCCCGCGGCCACGGTTCCTCCCGCACCCTGGTCGCCCCCGACGCCGCCACCTGCGACGCCTGCCTGACCGAGCTGACCGACCCGGCCGACCGCCGCCACCGGCACCCCTTCTTGACCTGTACGCACTGCGGGCCGCGCTTCACCATCGTCACCGGGCTCCCCTACGACCGCGCGCTGACGACCATGGACCGCTTCCCGATGTGCGCGGACTGCGCAGGGGAGTACGCGGACCCGGCCGACCGGCGCTTCCACGCCCAGCCCATCGCCTGCCACGGCTGCGGCCCCCGGCTGCGCCTGCTGACCGCCGACCCCGACGACCGCACCCGGCCGCCCCGCCCGGAGCACGGCACCGACCCGGTCGCCGGCACCCGGCGGCTGCTCGCAAACGGGGCGATCGTGGCCGTCAAAGGCCTCGGCGGCTACCACCTCGTCTGCGACGCCTCCAATGACAACGCCGTGAAGCTGCTGCGCCGCCGCAAGGCCCGCGGCGACAAACCGCTCGCCCTGATGGCCCGTCATATCGACGACGTCGCCCACCTGGTGCGCGTACGGGACGAGGAACGCGCGCTGCTCACCGGACACCAGCGGCCCATCGTCCTGCTGCGCCGCATCCCGGACCCCGCCCTGGTGCCCGGTGCGCCGGCGCTCTCCGAAGCCGTCGCCCCCGTCGGCCCCGACCTGGGCGTCATGCTTCCCTACACCCCGCTGCACCACCTCCTGCTCGGCCTGCCCGGCGACCCGCCCGGGCCCCGGCTGCTGGTGATGACCAGCGGCAACCTCGCGGGCGAACCGATCGTCACCGACGACGACGAGGCCCTGCGCCGGCTGGCGCACCTGGCGGACGCCTGGCTCACCCACGACCGGCCGATCCGGATCCCGTGCGACGACTCGGTGGTCCGGATCAGCGACGGCGAGCCGCTGTTCGTGCGCCGCTCCCGCGGCTATGCACCGTTCCCCGTCGCGCTCCCGGTGCCCGTACGGCCCGCGCTCGCGGCCGGCGGGGACCTCAAGAACGTGCTGTGCCTGGCCGAGGGGCGCCGCGCCTGGCTGTCCGCGCACATCGGCGACATGGACGACTTCGCCACCCAGCTCGCGTTCGAAGCGGCCGAGGCGCACCTGGAGACGGTCACCGGGGTGCGCCCCCAGCTCCTCGCCGCCGACCGGCACCCCGGCTACCGGTCCGGCCAGTGGGCCCAGCGCCACACCGAAGGCCGGCCGCTCGTACGGGTCCAGCACCACCATGCGCATATCGCCGCGGCCATGGCCGAACACGGCCTCGACGGCGGCCGGCCGGTCATCGGCGTCGCCTTCGACGGCACCGGCTACGGCGACGACCAGGCCGTGTGGGGCGGCGAGATCCTGCTCGCCGACTACGACGGCTACCGCCGCTTCGGACAGCTCGCCTATGTGCCGCTGCCCGGCGGCGACACCACCGTACGGCGCCCCTACCGGATGGCGCTGGCCCATCTGCGCGCCGCCGGCGTCGACTGGGCCGAGGACCTGCCCCCGGTGGCGGCCTGCCCGCCCGACGAACGGCGGCTGCTGGCCCGGCAGCTCGAACGCGACCTCAACTGCGTGCCCACCTCCAGCATGGGTCGGCTCTTCGACGCGGTCTCCTCGCTCGCCGGGATCTGCCACCGCGCCGGCTACGAGGCGCAGGCCGCCGTCGCACTCGAAGCCGCGGCCCTGACCGCCGGCGAGGACGACGGCGCCGGCTACGCCTTCGCCCTGCACACCGCGCCGGAAGGCCCCAGGGGACCGGCCGCCGACACCCTCGCCGACCCGGCACCGCTGCTCACCGCGATCGTCCGGGACGTCCGCGCGGGCACCGCCCCGGCGCTGATCGCCGCCCGCTTCCACACGGCGGTCGCCGACCTGGTGCGGCACCTGTGCGGGCTGGCGCGGGAGCGGGCCGGACTGGGGACCGTCGCCCTGACCGGCGGCGTCTTCGCCAACACCCTGCTGGCCGAGGCCACCGCCGGCCGGCTGCGCGAGGACGGCTTCACCGTCCTGCGCCACCGCGCGATCCCGCCCAACGACGGAGGGCTGGCGCTCGGCCAGATCGTCGTGGCGGCGCGCACCACGCCCCTGTACGGCGGGGTGGGCGTGCCCTGAGCCAAGTGGCGCGCGGCAGACGCAACATACCCATGACGAGGAGAGGCCCATGTGCCTGGCGGTACCCGGCAAGGTATTGGACATCGAGGAGCGGGACGGCACCCGGATGGCCACCGTCGACTTCGGCGGGGTCGTCAAGGAGGTGTGCCTGGAGTACGTCCCCGACCTGAAGGTCGGCGAGTACGCGATCGTGCACGTCGGCTTCGCCCTGCAGCGCCTGGACGAGGAGTCCGCCCGGCAGACCCTCGCGCTCTTCGAGGAACTCGGCCTGCTCCAGGAGGAGTTCGGCGATCCCTGGGAGGCCGCGGCCACCCAGGGGCTGCCGGAGGCAGGCGGCGCCACGGCAGCGGCCGTGGGCCAGACGGCGCGGGAGGCAAGGCAGTGAAGTACCTCGACGAATTCCAGGACCCCGCGCTGGCCCGCCGGCTGCTGGACGACATCCACGCCACGGTGACCCGGCCCTGGGCCCTGATGGAGGTCTGCGGCGGCCAGACCCACTCCATCATCCGGCACGGCATCGACCAACTCCTGCCCGACGAAGTCGAGTTGATCCACGGTCCGGGCTGTCCGGTCTGCGTGACACCGCTGGAGGTCATCGACAAGGCCCTGGACATCGCCGCCCGCCCCGACGTGATCTTCTGCTCCTTCGGGGACATGCTCCGCGTCCCCGGCAGCGATCGCGACCTGTTCCAGGTGCGCAGCCAGGGCGGCGACGTACGGGTCGTCTACTCCCCGCTCGACGCGCTGAAGATCGCCCAGCAGAACCCGCACCGCGAAGTGGTGTTCTTCGGCATCGGCTTCGAGACCACCGCCCCGCCCAACGCCATGACGGTCCATCAGGCGAACCGGCTGGGCATCCCCAACTTCAGCCTGCTGGTCTCGCACGTCCGGGTACCACCCGCCATCGAGGCCATCATGACCTCGCCCAGCTGCCGGGTCCAGGCGTTCCTCGCCGCCGGCCATGTGTGCAGCGTGATGGGCATGGGGGAGTACCCCGACCTGGCCGAACGCTTCCAGGTCCCGATCGTCGTCACCGGCTTCGAGCCGCTGGACATCCTTGAGGGCATCCGCCGCACCGTCCGCCAGCTCGAACGCGGCGAACACACCGTGGACAACGCCTATCCGCGCGCCGTGCGCACCGAGGGCAACCCGGCCGCCCAGGCCATGCTCGCCGATGTCTTCGAGGTCACCGACCGCGCCTGGCGCGGTATCGGCACCATCCCCGCCAGCGGCTGGCGGCTGTCCGAGCGCTACCGCCGCTTCGACGCCGAGCACCGCTTCTCGGTGTCCGGCATCACCACCCGCGAACCCGCCGCCTGCCGCAGCGGTGAGGTGCTGCAGGGCCTCATCAAGCCGCACGAATGCGAGGCGTTCGGCACCACCTGTACCCCGCGCACCCCGCTCGGCGCCACCATGGTCTCCAGCGAGGGGGCCTGCGCCGCCTACTTCCTCTACCGCCGACTCGGCACCCCGCCCACCCCGCTGGAGGCGACCCCCGTTGTCTGACACCGCCCGCACCGCGCCGAACGGCGGCCCCGCCCCGGCCGACCGCCAACTGCCCACCGTCGACATCTCCGGCTGGACCTGCCCCACCCCGCTGCGCGACCAGCCGCGCGTCGTGATGGGACACGGCGGGGGCGGTGCGCTCTCCGCCGAACTCGTGCAGCAGATCTTCGTACCCGCCTTCGGCGGCGAGGTCCTCGCCCAGCTCGGCGACTCCGCCGCGGTGTCCCTCGGGGGGACCCGCCTCGCCTTCTCCACCGACTCCTTCGTCGTAAGGCCGCTGTTCTTCCCCGGTGGCAGCATCGGCGACCTCGCCGTCAACGGCACCGTCAACGACCTCGCCATGAGCGGCGCCCGGGCCGCCTACCTCTCCTGCGGGTTCATCCTGGAGGAGGGCGTGGAGATGCCGGTGGTCGCCGGGGTCGCCGACGCCATGGGGGCGGCCGCGCGGGCCGCCGGCGTCGAGGTGGCCACCGGCGACACCAAGGTCGTCGAGGCGGGCCACGGCGACGGTGTCTACATCAACACCGCCGGCATCGGGCTGATCCCGTCCGGTGTCGACCTTTGCCCGCAGCGCGTCGTCCCCGGCGACGTCGTGATCGTCAGCGGTGACATCGGCGTCCACGGCGTGGCGATCATGAGCGTCCGCGAGGGCCTGGAATTCGGCGTCGAGATCGAGAGCGACTGCGCGGCCCTCGGCGGTCTCGTCGAGACCATGCTCGCCGTCACCCCCGATCTGCACGTCCTGCGCGATCCCACGCGCGGCGGGCTGGCCGCGGCCCTGTGCGAGATCGCCACCGTCTCCTGCACCGGCATCGTCATCCAGGAACGCGCCATCCCCGTCCCCCCGACCGTCGCCAACGCCTGCGCCATCCTCGGCCTGGACCCCATGTACGTCGCCAACGAGGGCAAGCTGGTCGCGTTCGTCCCCCGCGAGCACGCCGACGCCGTCCTGGCCGCCATGCGCACCCACCCCCTGGGTGCCGGCGCCACCATCATCGGCGAGACCGTCGCCACCCACCCCGGCATGGTCGTGGCCCGCACCCTCCTGGGCGGTACCCGCGTGGTCGATCTGCCGCTGGGGGAGCAGCTGCCGCGGATCTGCTGAGGCGCCCGGCGCGCGGGCCCCGCGTCCGCTCGGGGCCCGACGGCGGTCACGACGCCGGAGACCACCACCGACCGCCGGGATGACGGGAGCCGTCACGCCCGCTGACCTCTTCGCTCAGGGCCGCTACGGTGTCGAGCCATGAGCCGGCTGACGATCGCCATGCACCATGTGCGAGCCGCGCTGAGCGGCGCACAGCGCCTCGGCATCGACACCGTGCCGCTGCTCCAGACCGCCCGGATCCCGCCGCTGCTGCTCGGCGACGACCGCGCCCGCGTCGCACCGGAGCAGTTCACCCGGCTGGTCAAGGCCCTGCACCGCGCGACGGACGACGAGTTCCTGGGCCTGGGACCCGAGCCCAGCCGCCGGGGCACCTTCGCCATGATGTGCCACGCCTGCCTGGGCTGCCCCGACCTGGGCTCGGCGCTGGACCGGGCGGCGCGCTTCTACCGGCTCTTTCCCGGCGGACCCGAGATGGCGGTCGAGACGCTCCCGGCCCCGGCCGGCGACGGCGCCCCGGCCGTCTTCTCCGTACGCACCGACCTGCGCCCCTACGACGAGGGAAACTTCCTCTCCGAGTGCATCCTGATCATCTGGCACCGGCTCTCCAGCTGGCTGATCGGCCGCCGCATCCCGCTGCGCTGGGCGCACTTCGCCTATCCGGCGCCGGCCCACGCCCACGAGTACGACGTGCTGTTCGGCTGCCCGGTGCACTTCGGAGCCGGGCGCACCGCGGCCGGCTGGGACGCACACTGGCTCGCCGCACCCGTCGTACGCGACGAGGGCGCGCTGGCGGCCATGCTGCGGCGGGCGCCGGCCGATCTGCTGAGCCGGCGCGAGTACGGCACCACCGTCGCCGAGCAGGTGCGCCGCACCCTGGTCCAGGCGCTGCGGACCGCGGCTCCGGCACGGCTCCCGGAGGTCGGCGAGGTCGCGGCCCGGTTGGCGGTGAGCCCCGCGACGCTGCGGCGCAGGCTCCAGGCCGAGGGGACCTCGTACCAGCGGCTGAAGGACGCGGTGCGCCGGGACGCGGCGATCACCTCACTGGTCGCGGGGCACGAGCCGATCGCCGAACTCGCGGCGCGGATCGGCTTCTCGGAGGACACCGCGTTCCACCGCGCCTTCCGCCGGTGGACGGGCACCACACCCGGCGCCTACCGGCTGAGCGGTGCGGCCGCCGAGCGGACCGACCACCCCGCCCCCGGTGACCGGCCCGCACGTCATGAGACGCCGGGTCAACCAAGCTGAGCGTCCCGGTCAGCGCCTTCCTTACCCGCGAGTCATTACGGTCGCAGCAACCACCCCAGCATCCGCGTCAGTTGGGAGAGCCGTATGCACCGTCGCCCCACCGCACTCGCCACCGCCGCCCTGGCACTCTCGCTCGGCCTCACCGGCGCGAGCGCCGCGGCACCGCGGCCGACCGCGCCACCGCACGGCAGCCCCGGCGACATCGTGACCGCCGCCCCGACGTCCTTCCATCCGCTGCCCGGCCAGCCCACCGGCACCCGCGCCTGGCACATCACCTACCGCTCCACCACCGCCGAGGGCGCCCCCAACACCGTCTCCGGCACCGTCATCGTCCCCGACGACGGCAGGACCGGCTCCCGGCCGCTCATCACCTACGCCGTCGGCACCGTCGGCCTCGCCGACTCCTGCGCACCCTCGGCCGGCTTCCCCAAGGGCACCACCATGGAGGCAAATCTCATCCAGCAGCTCACCGCCCGCGGTTGGGCGGTCGCGGTCACCGACTACGAAGGCCTCGGCACCCCCGGCGACCACACCTACACCGTCGGACGCGCCGAGGGCCAGGCCGTCCTGGACGCCGCCCGGGCCGCGCAGCGGCTGCCCGGGGCCGGTGCGGCCGGCGTCACCAAGGACTCCCCGGTCGGCATCATGGGCTACTCCCAGGGCGGCCAGGCCAGCAGCTGGGCCGCCGAACTGCACCGGTCCTACGCGCCCGAGCTCGACGTCAAGGGCACCGCGACCGGCGGCGTACCGGCCGATCTGCGCAAGGTCGCCGACGCCAACAACGGCAACATCGGCGCCGGCCTCATCCTGATGGCCGCCACCGGGCAGGACGCCGCCTTCCCCGAACTGCACCTGGAGAAGTACCTCAACGAAAAGGGCCGGCACTACGTCGACTTCATGAAGAAGAACTGCGTGGCCGTCGACACCGTCGCGGGCCTGTTCAAGAAGATCTCCGACGTCACCGTCAGGAACCCGCTCGACGAACCGGACTGGCAGCGGCGGCTGCGCGCATCGAACCTGGGCACCCGCGAGCCGGACGCCCCGGTCTACCTCTACCACGGAACCGTCGACGAACTGATCCCCTACGGGGTCGGCAAGCAGCTGCGGGCCGACTGGTGCGCCAAGGGGGCCACCGTCCAGTGGCACTCGATCCAGCTCGGTGAGCACGTCCTCGGCGCGATCGCGGGCTCCCGACCGGCCGCCGACTGGCTCGCGGACCGCTTCGCGGCCCGGCCGACGACCGGCAACTGCGACTGAGCCACCGCCGCCACGACGAGGTCGCCCACGGCGGACCCACGACGCGGTAGCCCTTCATCGCGCCTTCGGTGCCCAGCGCCAGGCTGTCGCACTCGTGCGGCAACCCATCGGTACCGTACGGCGACGGCTACTGCACCAGGGCGGTGTGCGGGTGCTCCGGAGACGCGGGGCAGGCGTAGATCTGCTGGTTGTAAGCGTCGCCGATGGTGACCTGGGTCGGGGTCGTCGGATCCGGGGGGACGGCATCTGGGGACGAGGCGGCCGCCGCCTGGTCTTCAAGGGGCGTCCAGCTGCCGATGCCAGTCTTGTGTTCCCTCGACGCGATGGTCAACATCGGCTCCATCGGGCTGTCGCAGACACGGCAGTGCTGGGTGGTGGGATCGGTGAAGCTCCAGGGCGCCCAGCCGCCGACCTTCCAGCCGGGGGAGACGGCCAACTCCCTGTCGTAGTACATCTCCTCCATCCCCTCATAGGCGCTGCCCGGCAGCGCCCCCGCCTTCTGCCGGACGCTCCATGCCTCGATCTCCTCGCACAGGTCCGGCTCCAGCTCGACGGTCAGCGGGTACTCGGTGATTTGCTCGGGGGAGAGCAGGCATGGTTCCGGCAGGTAGCCTCTGTGCTGCATCGCGGCGGGCTCCGGCGGCGTGGTGAGGACACCGCCGACCGCGGCGGCGGACCGCCAGAACAGCTCGGTTCTGGGCATGGTCTCCCCCGGGTGGTCGAACGGGCACCACAGCACCTGGAGCAGGTCCGCCCCTCCGGGCGGGCGCAGGCCAGGCACCTCACGGACGTACAGCTGGGCCACGGGCAGCAACGCGACCGGACCCGCCGGACACGGGTGGCCGGCGTTGATCCGTTCCACCACGGCGCGTTCATCTGGAGTGTAGAAACGGTCCTCCGGGGGCCGGCTCGTGGCTGCTGACCGGATCTCGCGCAGCAGCCTGACATCCGCAGGTGAAGTCGCCGGAAGCACATCCGGCGCCCAGTGCGTGCCGTCGCAGTGCGGCCACGGCTCGGCCGAGGGCCACAGCAGCGGGCCCCCGACCGAGCTGTCCTGGCGGGACGGCGAACCGGGCCGCGGGTGCAGCCGGGTCGCCGTCCGGGCCAACGGGCCCAGCCGTGGGAAGACGGCAGCGACGTCGGCCGGCCGTGGCGGGGTGGTACGGGTCATGCCGAACTCCAGGTGGTACCGGACTCTCTCGTGCCTCGGACCGGGCTCAGTTCCCCAGGTTGGGCCCTCCGTCGTAGGGGACGTTCAGCAGGCTCACCTCGTTGAAGACGGGCCACGAGGCCCCGTTGGGCAGCTGAACCTCGGCGCTCATGGTGACACCCTCCGGGATGGTGCTGTCGCCGGTCCGGTAGAAGGGAGTCACCACGTAATGGACGGCGGCGTTCTTAGGCAGGCCCTCCACCGCCGACTGGACCGCCATCTCGTAGTGCCGCATGCTCACCCCTTTGATGTTCAGTCCGATTTGCCAGCACGGAACGAGGTTCGACCAGTTCGGCTTCCCTGCGCCGAGTCCGCCGAGGACGTTGGCAATCAGATGGCACCGGGCCAGGTCGCCTTTGGGATACATCTTCCGAGCGTCCCTCCAGCCGGCGATGTCGGCTCTACCAGGCTCGGTCCCCGTCGCCAAGGGGTTCGTCAGGCACGCCTCCGCGGTGGCGGCCCGGGTGCTGGGACGGCTGGGCACGGTCAGGTTGCGACGTTTAACGCCCTTGCCGGTGTTCGAGATCCACCCGGTGCCGCTGGTCCTCGCCGTGCCCGGCTTCTTGGTGAGGCAGGCGGCCTTGCCGTTCCGCCGAGGCGGCGGTGTACCAGGCCCGGGGTCCGAGGCCCCCGGTGCCGCAACATCCTGGAGCTCGTCGATGATGAGCTTCACCTCCTGGTTGTAGGCGACGAGCCGACCCTGTTTCGTCAAAGCCCTTTTGAAGGCTTTCTGTCCCGGGCTTTCGGTAGCCCCCGGCGCCTGCACCCGGAGGGCCTTGTAACGCCCGTTGGGCTTGCGGACCAGACCGTCGTACGTGGTGGACGGGCTGCCGAGCTGCGCTGCCTGCGACGCGGGGAGCTGCCGAATCGCTTCAGGCGTCAGATATGCCGTACCCGGCTGCATGTCCACGGTGGTGCCGGTCCGCTGGGCGTACGCCTTCAGGGCGGAGGCCTGCGGCTGCCCGGACGGACTGTCGGCGAGGCCGGCTTCCTGGCTCTGCGCCTGGTCGCGGTACTGCGGCGGGCTGGCGGCGTCGCCGCCCTGGTCCATCGTCGCCGCCGGGTCCGGCGGATTGGCGTCGAGACTCTGCACGGCCTGGGCCATCTCCTGGAGCAACCGCGCCCCCAGGGCCTGTAGTTGCTGTTCCTTGCTCCGGAGTGCGGCGGCCTTCGCGTCGTGCGCCGAGGTGGCGGCGGTGAGCTCGGACTTCTGGGAGCTGAGTTTGGACTCTTCCTGCCTGAGCTGGCTCTGCTCGCTCTGCAGGCTGCTCTGCATGGTCCGCAGCTGGGCCTGCTCGGCTCTCAGCTGGCTCGCCTCGGCGTCGTAGGCGGCGGCCGCGGCGGCCTGCGCGGGCAGCCGGAAGCGGTGCGGCTTGCTGTTGTGTGCCCTGACCTTCGCATTCAGGGATGCCGCACGTGAGCTGAAGTTGCTGGCCTTCTGGTTCACGGAAGTGCTCTTGGAGTTGAGCCTCGACGTGGCGGCGCGCAGGGCCTCGGCCCTTTTCGTGAGCCGCTCCGCCTCGGCGACCACCGCCTTCGCCTGCACCGCGAACTCCGCCTCGCGACGGTTGAATTCCTCGACTTCCCGTACGAGAGTCGCCGAAGCGGCCGAGACGTCCCCGGAGGGAACGAGTGGTGTGACGGTGCCCGTCGGCGCCATGGCTGCGGTGGCCGGGGCGGCCGTGCCGACGACCGGCAGGAGCGCCACCAGCACCAGTAAGAGGAAGCGCCGCAGTATGCCTCGGCGGCGAGTAGGAGGCTTGAGCGGGTTCGCGGTCATCGGCTCACCTTCTTGGCGAGGCTGTCGGTGAGCTTCGAGACGGTCGCCTGGCCGTCACCGGCCTGGCACACCGAGACCTGGATCAGGCTCGTGCCGTTCACCCGGGCCTGGTGGGCGCAGGACCAGTTCGCGCCGGCGTCCTGAGCCGCCGTCCACGCCACGGCGACCTCCGTGGCGGGGTTCGCCTTGTACGTCCACTTCGAGGTACGGCCGGCCGGGTCGGTACGCGTCGAGGACGGGCACTTGGACAGGCCCTTGGTGAGGGTCGAGAAGGCGGCGCCGGCTTCCTTGCTGTCCGAGTACACACCGATCACCTGGTTCACGGTGTAGGAGCCGGTGGCAGCGGAGTCCCGATAGGTAGCCGACAGGAACGCGTTCCAGCCGTCCCCGTATACCGACTGGGTCGTCGGACCCGCCGCGGCGGCGCACGCCGACGGCGACACCTTGAGCGGGGCGCCGGGCCGGTCCGACTGGGCGCCGGCGACCAGCGTCGTCCCTGCCACCCGGCTGACACTGTCAGGGCTGAGGAGGTCTGCCTGGACGGTGCCCGCTGCGATGTGCGGCGGCCCGACGGGCGGCTGCTCCGGCCATAGCCACCATCCGATGCCGGCCAAAATCAGGCAGGGCACGACCGCGGCAACGAGCAGCGGCCAGTGGCGGAGCAGCCCTGCGAGGCCGCGCCTGCCTTCACCCCGTGAAGCGTCCGGCCGCGGCTGCGTACCCGTTTGCTGAGGGAGGGAGGCCGTACCGGATCCCGCCGCCCGGCGCTTCGGCTGCAGCGCCCGAAGCAGCCCGCCCGGCCCCGATGCTCCGGAACCGGCCCCGGGGCCGGCAACGCCCGGCGGTGGCCCGGCAGGCCCAGGCGGCGGCCCGACCGGACGCGGTGGCACACCGGCTGAGGGTGGTGGCGCGCCGGCCTGCCCACTGGTGCCCCACAGGTCCCGCCGCTTCATGCTCGTCATGTGGTACCTCCGTGTCGTCCCGCCGGGCCGGATCCGTGCCAGGTCCTCCCCTGCGGCGTGATCGGTGCCCGCGGTTCCCGCGCTGGCCCACCAACATGGCGGACGCCGCTGGAATAACGATGAAATTCCGTTGATCCGGGATGACACAGGAGCAGGTGCGGGGATGCCCCGAAGCCGCCCGCCGGGGGTGTGGGCCCAACTCGCGCCAGGTCGCCGGCTCCCGCAGCCGGGTCCGCAGCCAGCCGCGCAACCCCGGGCGCTCTGGGACCTGATGGGGGTCGGGCACCGGGTCCAGGTCCACCAGGCGCAGGCGCCACCGCTCGAAGCGGGTGACGGCGATGCCCGAGCCTAGGGCGTTTCGTTTGGATCACCGGGCGGGACCCGTTCCTGCGGGGCCACCCCCCAAACGAAGCAGGCATCCCGTTCTCGCCGGTAAGGCATTCCGCTGCTCGCGGGTTCGGATCCTTCTGTGGTTCTGCGCGGCGACCTGGACGGATGCCTGTGGCGAGATCTCCTGGCGTCTCGCAGAAGGGCATCAGAGGCCCCGTAGTGGAGACGCAGTGGACCGAAGGATCAGGAAGGACTGGGAAGCTCTAAGCAAGGGGCGACAGCACGAACCGGAACCGGGGATCTGGTGGACTGACGGCATGACGACGCCCCTGCCGCACCGAGTCCTCCGAGCGCTCGACGAGTTCAACGCCGCCCACCCCTGGGACCACAACGCCCACTACCACCGGTGGATCCTGCGACAACTTCCCCGCCGCTTCGACACCGCGCTGGACATCGGCTGCGGCAGCGGTGACCTGGTCCGGCTCCTGGCCACCCGCGCCGACGAGGTCCAGGGAATCGACTCCGACCCGGCGATCATCTCCAGGGCGCAGCGGCTGACTCCTCCGGCAACCGCAGCGACCTTCACGCTCGCAGACGCGCTGACCGGTGTCCCCGCCGGTCCCTACGACGTCATCACCTGTGTCGCCACCCTCCACCATCTGCCCTTCGCCGAGGCGCTCACGGTCTTCCGCCGGCATCTGGCCCCCGGAGGAACCCTGGTGGTCGTCGGCCTCTCCCGGACGCAGACCGCCGGAGACCATCTGCTCGGTGCCGCCGCCAGCCCGCTGAACGCCGCCATCGGCTGGCTCAAGAACAAGGGCCGCAGGGCACCCCGTCCGGCCTCGATGACGGCGCCGACCCGACCTGCGGAGATGAGCTTCTCCGACATCGTCGGCGCGGTTCATGACGCCCTGCCCGGCGCGCGCCTGCGCCGCCGACTGTTCTGGCGCTACACGCTCGTATGGCGCCGCCGCTGAACGGATCCCGGCCGCCGCTGCGATGAGGCTCGCCCCCGGGGCGACCGTCGGGGCTCGATCGGTGAGAGCACGCCGAAGTGGCGCTGCCAGCCGGGGGATGCGCACCCCCTCCGGCGCGTAGCCCGCCTCCTGGCCCGCGGTGCGCCGCGCGGGCCCCGCCCCGCGGCTCCGGCGCCGTTCGGCTCAGATCTTCTTCAGCAACTGGGAGCCGAACCAGTCGTCGGGGTCCTGAACTCCCGGCAGGACGAAGAAGTAGCCGCCGCCGATGGGCGTGATGAACTCGGCCAGCGGCTCGTGTTCGAGGCGCTGCTGCACGGTTGCGAACTGCCGCTCCGGGTCCTGCTGGTAGCCGGCGAAGACCAGGCCGAGGTCCATCCGGCCGTGGGTGTCGAACCCGTTGTTGTAGTTGTAACTCCGCCGCAGGAAGCGGGAGTCGTCGGTCTTGGCGGTCCGCGGGTTGGCCAGCCGGATGTGCGCGTCGAGCGGGATGATCTCGCCGTGCGGGTCCCTGCGGTAGTCCGGCAGGTCCGTCTCCTGCTTGCCGCCCAGGGGCGCGCCGCTCGCCTTGTGCCGCCCGAAGATCTTCTCCTGGCGGTCCACCGGCACCTTGTCCCACTTCTCGACGTGGAAGCGGATCAGCCGCAGCACCTGGTAGCTGCCACCCAGCGCCCAGTCCGGCTCACCGCACGGCGGTGTCACCCACAGCAGCCGGTCCATCTCCCTGGTCGACTCGGTGTCCGGATTGACGATGCCGTCCTTGAAGCCGACGAAGGTACGCGGCGACCCCGAGGGCCGGGACGGATTGAGGAAGGCGTCCGACCGCCAGCGGGGCCGCAGCAACCCGTCCGTCTCCCGGGCCACATCGCGCAGCACATGGACGATGGCGTCCGGGTGCTGGCCGCAGATCTGCAGCGACAGATCGCCGTGACAGCGCGCCGGCTCCAGCCGGTCGTCGGGGAAGGCCGGCATCGCCTTGAGATGCCGCGGCTTGTGCCCGGAGAGCCCGAACCGGTCGTCGAACAGCGAGGCCCCCACGCCGAGCGTGATGGTCAGCGAGTCGGGGGTCGGCTCCTCCGCGGCGACCTGCTCGTCCCTCGGCTTCACCCCGGCCGCCAGCACCCGGGACCGGTGGGTGAGCGTCCGGAACAGCTTCTCCAGGCCCTCGCGGTTCTCCGCCAGCACATCGAAGCCCGCGAAGCCGGCGAAGAGCTGCTGGGGGGTCACGATCCCGGCCTGATGGCGTCCGTGGAAGGGAACCCTGTCGGGCAGCGTCCGGCCGCTGTCGCGTCCCCGGTCCGCCGCGGTGGCCTCCCGGCTCAGCCCCGCGGCCGCCACCCCGGCGAGCCCCGCCGCGCACTTGAGGAATCCTCGGCGCCCGTCGTCCCGCACCGGGGCACGCTCGTCGCCGGCCTGATCACGTCTCATCGTCCCGCCATCCTGACTACGTCATCCGGCACCCGCGTGCCTGCACGTACCTGTCCGACATGCTCGCGGGCCCCGGCATGAGGACCGGGACCAACACGGCCGGGGCGGCGGATATCACGCATGCGGCGCCGGTCGGTCGCCCGAATGGCGCAGGGGGACCGCCCTCCCGCGCGACAGCGCCCCGCCGCGCTTCTAGCGTCAGCCCTGTGACCTGCCCGAACACGGCCCCGAACCCGGCACGGCGGAACGCCGGGGCGGGCTGTCACATGCCCCGCACCGCCCATGAGCCCCGGGACCCCCAGCTATGAACGCATTCACCGACGAGAACAGAACCACCGGCGAGGGCACCCAGTTCGAAGAGTCCACACCGGGTGAGGAGGCCGTAGGGGGCGACGGGGGCGCACCGGCCGATGCGGGCGCACCGGCCGATGCGGGGGCACCGGCCGAGGAGTGCCCGCCCGCCGTCGAGCCCGTCGCACTGTCGCTGCGGATCGAGAGGGGACATGCCGAGCCCGAGGAGCTCGCCGCGATCGCCGTCGTCCTGTGTGCCCAACTCGCGGGCCTGCACGCGCTCGCCGCAGACGCGCCCGCCGAGGAGCGCCCGGCCGACCGGCGGCACCCCCGGGGGCACTCGGTACGCCCCTCCGCATGCTGGTCGGGCTGCTGGACCTGCGCCTGAGGCCACCGCGCGGCGTGCTCCCGGGGGAGCGGGCGGCCGCGGCCCGATGATCGTCACGTAGGGTCCAGCGAGGCGGCACAGCGCATCGAGGGGAACCGTTTTCGTGGCAGAGCGTCAGGCATCCGAGGGGGACGGCGCGGCGGGTGCGCCGGAAGTGCGGGCGCAGGAGCGCCGGTTGCGCCGGGACCTGGGGTTCTGGGGGCTGACCGGTATCGGCTTCTCCAACATCGTCGGCTCCGGCTGGCTGTTCGCGGCCATGTACGCGGCGCAGACGGCCGGGCCCGCCGCACTGCTGTCCTGGATCGGGGCCGGCCTGCTGTGCGGACTCATCGCGCTGGTCCTGATCGAGCTCGGCGCGTCCCGGCCGGAGGGCGGTGGCACGGTCCGCTGGCCGCTGTTCGCCAGCGGCCGGCTCGTCGGCACCCTCATCGGCTGGTCGACGCTGCTGTCGGTGGGCGGTACGGCGGCGGAGATCAGCGCGATCATGCAGTACGCGGCCCACTACCTCCCCGGCATCTACAACGGCCACACCCTCACCCTCGCCGGCCTGGCGCTGGCCGCCGGACTCAGTGTGCTGCTGACCGCGCTGAACTGGTTCGCGGTGCGGATGTTCGCCCAACTCAACAACCTGATCACGGTGTTCAAGATCGTCGTCCCGGTGGTCACCGTGCTCGCGCTGATCGCCTCCGGCTGGCACTCCGGCCGGCTGACCGACCACGGCGGCTTCGCGCCGTACGGCTATGTGGCCTGCCTGACCGCGCTGGCCGGCGGCGGCATCGTCTACTCGGTCAACGGCTTCCAGGCCCCGCTGGACTTCTCGGGCGAGACCCGCAACCCCCGCCGGACCATCCCGGGCGCGGTCCTCACCGGTATCGCCCTGGCCGTGGCCATGTACCTCGCCCTGCAGCTGGCCTACCTCTTCACCGTCCCCGAGAACCTGCTCGGCAACGGCTGGCAGGGCGTCTCCTTCGACTCGCCCTTCGGCCAGCTCGCCCTGATCCTCAACCTGCACTGGCTGTCGAGCCTGCTCTACGCGGACGCGGTGATCTCGCCCGGCGGCTCGGCGTACGTGGGCGTGGCCATCGACGCGCGGCACACCTACGCGCTCGCCAAGAACGGCACCATCCCCCGGTACTTCATGAAGGTCAACCAGCGGTACGGCATCCCGCGCCGGGCACTGGTGATCAACCTCCTGGTCATCGTGGTCTTCCTGCTGCCGTTCGGCGGCTGGCAGGACATCGTGAGCGTCATGGGCGACATGTATCTGCTGATCTACGCGGCCTCCGCGGTCGCGGTCGCGGTGTTCCGCGCCGAACCGGGCGGGCGGACGGCGGGCTGGGTTCCGGGGCTGGGCTGGATCGCCCCGCTGAGCTTCGTGGTGGCCGGCGAGTTCGTCTACTGGTCGGGCTGGCACGATCTGCGCCTCGCCCTGCCCCTCGTCCTCGCCGGCCTGCTGATCTTCCTGGCCATGCACCGCCCCGGAGCGCGCGACGCGGCGGCCATCGAACGCGACGGCGCGGGCCCGAGCCGCCCCCTCGGCGTCGAACTCCGCACCGGCGCCTGGCTGGTGGCCTATCTCATCGGCCTGATCGTGCTCTCCTGGCTGGGCACCTTCGAGGGCTCCGGCCACCTGCCGGCCCCCTACGACTCGATCGCGGTGGCCGCCCTCGCCCTCGTGGTGTTCTTCTGGGCCGTACGCTCCGGCGTCCGCCATCGGACGGCGACCGCGTAGATCCGCCACGGAGCGGCGGCAGCGGGAACAGGGACGACGGCCGGTCCCGGCGGCGATCGCTCCCCGTAGCCGTCCGGCCGCGCGAGACGGTGCGTGCCGGGGTGCGGGGCCCCGGCCGCCCGCCATCAAGCGGAAGTCGCACCGCGGAAATAAGATGAATCGGACAGGTGGGCTCACCAGAGCCCCATCAGGCCAGGTCAGGAGGCCGATGCGGACCGCCGCACGGAGCGTGCACCCCCGCAGTGGCCCATGCACCGATGCACCTTGGAGCGATCCATGCTTCGGCGTCGTCCCCCGCGGTCGGCGAGCGCCGACGATCTGCTGACCACCCTCGGACGGCTGACCGCCCAGGCGCGGGAAGGCGCCGAGAAGCAACGGGCCCGGGTCGAGCTGGCCGAGGCGCTGCAGCGCGAGATGCTGCCCACCCGGCTGCCGGAAGTGCCCGGACTGCGCACCGCCGCCAGCTACGCCCCCGCCCGGCACGGACTGGACATCGGCGGCGACTGGTACGACGGCTTCCCGCTGCCCGACGGCTCACTGGCCTTCTGCATCGGTGACGTACAGGGCCACGACGTGGAGGCGGCCGCCTTCATGGGGCAGATCCGCCTCGGACTGCGGGCCGTCGCGGTGCACGCCGCCGACCCCGGCGAGGTGCTGAGCCGGGCCAATGACCTGCTGCTGTCGGTGGACTGCGGGCTCTTCGCGACCTGCACCTTCGTCCGCTTCGACCCCGTCGCCTGGGAACTGTCCAGCGCCCGGGCCGGCCATATCCCCGGCATCTGGGTCACCGGCGACGGCCGCTCGGGCCTGACCAACGACCCCGGGGGAGTGCCGCTGGGCATCGTGCCGGGCGAGGTGTACCCCGTCACCCGCCGCCGGCTCGACACCTCCGGCGCGTTGGTGCTGCTCACCGACGGGGTCGTCGAGGGGCCGTCGTTCCCGATAGAGGCCGGACTGCAGCAGGTCACCCGCCTGGTGTGCGCCAACGCCGACGGCGATCCGGCCACCGTGGCCGCCGCGGCGATGAGCGTGGCCGAGCTGACCGGGCACAGCGACGACTCGGCGGTGATCGTGCTGTGCTTCGACGGCAGCGGTCCGCAGCCCCGGGTGAAGCCCGGTCCGGGCGCGCGTGTCGCAGCCGACGCCCGGCCGTCCGCGTTGTCTGATGGCTGATGTGGTGCGCACCGAAGAACTCCGACGTCTCGCACCGGCAGCCCTGACCATCTTCGTTCTCACCGCCGTCTACTTCGCGTCCGCATGGATCGGCCTTCGGGAGTCGGTGGTGGTCGCCGGTGCCGTGGTCACGCCCTTATGGCCGCCCACGGGCATCGCGCTGAGCAGCCTGCTCCTGCTGGGCATGTGGACCTGGCCGGGCATCGCCCTCGGCACGCTGGCGATCGTCGCGACGCTCAGCCCGCTCGACGTCTCGGTCCTCGGCGTCATGGCGGGCAACACCCTCGCCCCGGTGTGCGCCTGCCTGATGCTCCGCAAGGTGGGCTTCCGCGTCGAACTGGACCGCCTGCGCGACGGGGTGGCCCTGGTCGCCCTCGGCGCGTTCGCCGGCATGCTGATCAGCGCGACGGTGGGCAGCGGAACCCAGGTGCTGACCGGTTCGCTGCCGACCGGAGGCTTCTGGCGGACCTGGGCTGCCTGGTGGGTGGGCGATGCGATGGGCGTCCTCGTCGTCACCCCCCTCGTCCTCGCCCTCCGCACCACCGGGCGGCCCTACGGCATCCCCGCCTACCGCTGGGCCGAGGCGGCGGCACTGCTGGTCGCGGCCGTCGTCATGTCGTTCATGGCGACCAGGAGCCAGCTCTCCCTGCTCTTCCTGGTCTTTCCGCTGATCGTGTGGGCGGCGCTGCGCTTCCAGCTCGCGGGGGCGGCACCCTGCGTGCTCCTGGTGTCCGTACTGGCGATCACGGCGGCGACCGCGCGCATCGGACCGTTCGAGGGCCAGAGCCTGCTGGAGGCGATGGTCAACCTGCAGGCGCTCAACGCGTCCGCGGCGCTCACCGCGCTGCTGCTGTCGGCGATCGTCACCGAGCAGAACGCCATCCGGCGCAAGATCGAGCAGGCCTGCACGGAACTGGCCGAGGTGGTGGACCGGCTCGCGCCGGGGGAGAGCCGGCGCCGCTGGCCCCCGGACAAGCGCTGACCGGCAGGCCTGCGGCCCGCGCCCGCCCTCAGTCCTCCAGCAGCTCCCGCAGGTCGTAGCCCACCGGCTCCTCCAGCTGGGCGTAGGTGCAGCTCTCCGGCGTACGGTCGGGGCGCCAGTGGCGGAACTGGGCGGTGTGCCGGAACCTGCTGCCCTCCATGTGGTCGTAGGCGACCTCGCACACCCGCTCCGGGCGCAGCGGCACCCACGACAGGTCCTTGCCGCCGCTCCAGCGGCTGGGCCCGCCCGGCATCCGCCGGGACGCGTGCGCCGCCTCGTCCGTCCACGCGCCCCAGGGGTGGTCGGCGACCTCGTCCATCCGCAGCGGCGCCAGCTCCTCGACCAGCTGCCGCCGCCTGGCCATGGGGAACGAGGCGCACACCCCGACATGCTGGAGCCGACCCGCGCTGTCGTGCAGGCCCAGCAGCAGCGACCCGACCACCGGACCGCTCTTGTGCAGCCGGTAGCCCGCCACCACACAGTCCGCGGTGCGGGCATGCTTGATCTTGAACATGGCGCGGTCGCCCGGCCGGTACGGCAGGTCCAGCGGCTTGGCGACCACCCCGTCCAGCCCCGCCCCCTCGAACTGGGTGAACCAGCGGCCCGCCAGCTCCCGGTCCGTCGTCGCGGGCGCGGTGTACACCGGCGCCCGCGCCGGCCGCAGCGCCTCGACCAGCGCTTCCCGGCGCGCCGACTGCGGCTGGTCCATCAGCGCGTCCGAACCGAGCGCCAGCAGATCGAAGGCGACCAGGGAGGCGGGCGTCCGCTCGGCGAGCGTGCGGACCCGGGAGTCCGCCGGATGGATGCGCTCCAGCAGCTCCTCGAAGTGCAGCCGGCCGTCATGAGCGATGACGATCTCGCCGTCGACGACGCAGCGCGGCGGCAGTTCGGCCCGTACGGCCGCGACCACCTCGGGGAAGTAGCGGGTGAGCGACTTGGTGGTCCGGCTGGCGATCTCGACGTCCGCCCCGTCACGGAAGACGATGACCCGGAAGCCGTCCCACTTGGCCTCGTACTGCATGCCGGCCGGGATGTCGGTCACCAGCTTCGCGAGCATCGGCGACACCGGGGGCATGACGGGCAGATCCATGCT
This sequence comes from Streptomyces sirii, assembly GCF_045690365.1. Classification (NCBI taxonomy): domain Bacteria; kingdom Bacillati; phylum Actinomycetota; class Actinomycetes; order Kitasatosporales; family Streptomycetaceae; genus Streptomyces; species Streptomyces sirii. The sequence goes on from NZ_CP147982.1 coordinate 8,414,827, forward strand.
CCCGATCCTGCGCGCTCGGGGCGCTCACCGCGCGCCGAGGGCACGGCCCGCCGCCCGCCCGGCGCGCGGTGCCGCGGCGCGCAACCTAGCGTGGAGGCATGGCCGGAGGCGAAGCTGTCGAGCTGGACGTCGCGGGGCGCACGGTGCGGGTGTCGAATCCCGGCAAGACGTACTACCCCGAGCGCGGCTTCACCAAGTTGGACGTCGCGCAGTACTACCTCGCCGTCGCGGACGGGGTGCTGCGGGGCCTGCACGACCGGCCCACCACCATGCAGCGCTTCCCCGACGGCGTCGAGGGCGAGTTCTTCTACCAGAAGCGGGCCCCCAAGGGACTGCCGGACTGGCTGCCCACTGCCCGCATCGCCTTCCCCAGCGGCCGGTTCGCCGACGAGATGTGCCCCACCGAGCCCGCCGCCGTGCTCTGGGCGGCCAACCTCGGGTGCCTCACCTTCCACCCCTGGCCGGTGCGCCGCGCCGACACCGAGCACCCCGACGAACTGCGCATCGACCTCGACCCGCAGCCCGGCACCGACTTCGCCGACGCCGTCCGGGTCGCCTACGAACTGCGGGAGCTGCTTGCCGAACACGGACTGCGCGGCTGGCCCAAGACCTCCGGCGGCCGCGGGGTGCACGTCTATGTACCGATCCTGCCGCAATGGACGTTCACCGAGGTCAGACGGGCCGCCATCACCGTGGCCCGAGCCCTGGAGCGCCGGCTGCCGGACCTGGTGACCTCGGCCTGGTGGAAGGAGGAGCGCGGCGCGAAGGTCTTCGTCGACTACAACCAGATGGCCCGGGACCGGACCATCGCCTCGGCCTACTCGCTGCGGGCCAGGCCGCGTGCGACGGTCTCCACCCCGCTGCGCTGGGAGGAGCTGTCCGACGCCACGCCCGAGGACTTCGATCTGCGCACCGTCCCGCCGCGCTTCGCCGAACTCGGCGATGTGCACGCCGACATGGCCGACCACGCCTTCAGCCTGCAGTCCGTCCTGGAACTCGCCGGCCGGCACGCGGCGGAGGAGGGACTGGGGGACATGCCCTATCCCCCCGACCACCCGAAGATGCCCGGCGAGCCGGCCCGGGTCCAGCCGAGCCGGGCGCGCAAGGCCAGGTAGCACGTGCCCTCCGCGGGGCGAGCGGCCTGCCCGGGGGCACACCTCCCACCCGGACGGCCGTACCCGCCCCGGTCGTGCCACTTCCGGACCGGCCTCGCCGTTCGCGCGCCGACCGGGGCGGCGGGCACCGGTCCCGGCATGCGCGCCGCCCGTCCGGGCGGGAACATTCCGCACGTGGTGACCGAGCGGAACGCACCCGAGGTGAACGGCGAGCGCGTGCGGCGCCCGCCGCCGGACGCGGGCCGCACATGAGCGAGCCGGCGATCGACTACGAGGCGGTCTTCCAGGCGCTGCCGGGCTCGGTGCTGCTGCTCACCCCGCAGTTCGTGATCGCCGACGCCAACGAGGCGCTGCTGCGCCGGGCCGGGCGGGAGCGCCGCGAGGTGATCGGCCGCCTGCTCTTCGACGTCTTCCCCGACAACCCCGACGACCCCGCCGCCACCGGGACGCGCAATCTGCGGGCCTCCCTGGAACGGGTGGTGGCCACCGGTGCACGCGACACCATGGCGCTGCAGCGCTACGACGTCGAGATGCCCGGCCGGCCCGGTGAGTTCGAGGAGCGGTACTGGAGTCCGGTCAACGCTCCGGTCCTCGACGCGGAGGGACGGGTGCGGCTGATCGTCCACCGGGTCGAGGAGGTCACCGAGGTCGTCCGGGCCGAGACCGAGGGGGAGGGCTACCGGGGGCGGCTGGGGGCCGAGCTCTTCGCCCGGGCCCAGGAACTCCAGGAGGTCAACGAGGACCTGCGGGCCTCCCACGCCCACGAGCGGCAGGTGGTGCTGACGCTCCAGGAGGCGATGCTGCCGGCGCCCCAGACCGTGGGACACCACCGGGCCGCGGTGCGCTACCGGCCCGCGGTCAGTGCGCTCAACGTCTGCGGTGACTGGTACGACCTGGCCGAACTGTCCGGGGACCGGATGGCGGTGGCCGTCGGCGATGTCGTCGGCCACGGTCTGGACGCCGCCTGTGTCATGGGCCAGCTGCGCAGCGCGCTGAGCGCCGCGACGCGGGTCGCCGCCGGGCCCGCCCAGGCACTGGACGTGCTCGGCGTCTACGCCCGGTCGGTGGACGGCGCGGAGTCCACCACCGCGGTGCAGGCCATCATCGACTGGACCACCCGCACCATCGCCTACAGCAGCGCGGGCCATCCACCGCCGGCGCTGCTGCACCCGGACGGCGCGGTGCAGCTGCTGGACCAGGCGACCGATCCGCCGCTGGGGGCGCGGCCCGAGCATATGGCCCGTCCCGAGGCGCGGGTGGCCTTCGCCGAGGACGCCGTGCTGGTCCTGTACACCGACGGGCTGATCGAGCGCCGCAGGGAGGACATCGACGTCGGTCTGGGGCGGCTGGCCGATGCGCTGACCCGGCATCGGGGCGCCGACGTCGAGGCGCTGGCCGATGCGCTGCTGGCGGAGCTGCTTCCCTCCGGTGGCGCCACCGATGACACGGCCCTTGTCGTCATCCGGCTCTGACCAGCACACTCGCGGGTCCGCCGCGCCCGTTCGCTACCGCGACTGGAGCAATTCCCTGGGCCGTTGGAGTGGCCGGCCGCCGTGTCTGCGGGGGATGCGGCTCAGCGCGGTACTTATCGGAATGTCCGATTTCCTGCCTAATGGAGAACGCAATGCGCAAGTCGATAGGCCGTTCCGTCGCCGCCGCGGCGATCGCTGCAGCCACCGTCGTACCGCTCGCCGGCACGGCTACGGCTGCTCCCCAGACCCCCGCGGCGTCCTCGTCGGGCCACGATCATCATGGCAAGCACCACAAGCATCACCATCACGGTGGCTACCACCACAAGGACGGTAAGCACCTTGGCCTGCTCTCGTTGATTTTCGGCCTGCTTGGTCTGCTCTGAGCGGGACCAGCACATCGGGCCGCCGCGGCGTTGAGCCGCGGCGGCCCGAACGCGGTCAGCCGGCGGCGCCCACCTCCTGCTCGGCCTGCCGGCGCAGCTCCTTCTTGTCCGGCTTCCCGGCATCGGTCAGCGGCAGCGCGTCGACGAAGGTGATCCGGGCCGGCTCGTACATCGCACCGCGCTCCTGGCGCACCTTCTCGCGCAGCTGCCGCCCGTCGACGGTGCTGCCGGGCACCCGCACCACCACGGCGTGCACCTGCTCCATGCGGTGGGCGTCACGGACGCCGAAGACGGCGCTCTGGAGGACCTGCGGATGCGAGTTCAGCACGTCCTCCAGCTCGGTGGTGTACACATGGCCGCCGACCACGACGATCATGTCCTTGATCCGGTCGACGATGGTCAAGTAGCCCTCGTCGTCCAGGAATCCGATGTCCCCCGTGTGCAGCCAGCCGTCCCGCAGCACTTCGGCGGTCAGCTCGGGCTGCTTCCAGTACCCCTTCATGATCATGGCGGAGCGGACGCAGACCTCGCCGTGCTCGCCGGCGGGCAGATCGCGACCCGACTCGTCGCGGATCGCCACCTCGACGTCCGGCAGTACCTTGCCCGCGGAGCGAAGCCGGTCGGGGCGGTCCGGGTCGTGGTCCTCCGGGGTGAGCACGCTGATGCCGCCGGCCTCGTTCTGCCCGTAGCCCTGCAGCAGCACCGGACCGAACATCCGCACCGCGTCGGCTATGCGGGCCGGGGACGCCTGGCAGCCGCCGTACGTCACCATCCGCAGGCTGGAGGTGTCGGTGTGCCGCGCGGACGGATGGTCCATCAGCTGATAGAGCAGCGGCGGCAGCAGGAACATGTCGGTGATGCGCTCGCGGGCGATGGCGGCGAGCACGGTCTCGGGGTCGAAGTCGTCGAGCAGGACGATCGTGCCGCCCGAGTACAGCGTGTTGTCGGCCAGTGCGCCCGCGGCGTGCGCGAGGGTCGTGCAGACCAGCTGCCGGCGCTCGAACTCCGGCTGCTCCGCCAGCACTCCGTGGAACCAGCGGGCCTGCTCGAAGGTGGTGCAGATGCCCTTGGGGTGGCCGGTGGTGCCGCCGGTGTGGCGGATGGTGGACACGTCGTCGGGCCGGGCCAGGCTCGCGAACGGCTCGTCGGACTGCCCGGCCGCCAGCTCCAGCAGGTCCGTGCCCACCTTCGCGGGGCCGAGTACGAGGACGTCCGGCACCGGCGCCAACTCGGTGACCTCGGCGGCCCGATCGGCGAAGCGCGGGTCGACTATCAGGGCCCGGGTCTCGACGTCGCGGACGATGTGGGCCTGGGACTCGGCGGAGAGCTTGTTGTAGAGGTGGTTGACCCGGGCGCCGATCAGGTTGGCCGCGTAGCGGGCGGCGAGGGTCTCCGGAAGGTTGCCGCTGAGCAGGGTGACGGTGGCGCCGCGCTCGACCCCCTGGGCGCGCAGTGCCCGCGCCATGCGGTGCACCAGGGCGCGGAACTCGCCCGCGGTTACCCGGCGCCCCTGGTGGACCAGGGCTTCGCGTGCCGGGTTCGAGCTAAGTGCATCGAGGTTCTCCTCTACGTAGGTGCGGAATGTCCGGTCGGTGATGGACATGATGACGGGCTTCCTCCTGACGCCGGCGGCGCGGTCACCGTCGCCGGGTGCGATACCGATAGTTAGTTGCTGGAGGCAACTAAAGGTCAGGGTAGTCGCAGGAGATCAACATCTCCAAGTCGGAGCGTGCGGCCCGGTTGTCGCGCGGCCGGCTGCCGTGTCCGCAGGCCTTGCGGCGTACGGCCGCCGGCCCGTATGCCCGGTCGCGAAGCCCGGCCGGATTATTCGCTCCGAATATCGCCAACTCGGTCGCAGGCCCGGAACCGGCGGCGGATAATTCTCCCTCGCGCACGGGACGCCCATGCCCTGCGGCTCTCGCTCTCCCTGCGGGGCCGTCTCGTGTCGAGGGATGATGGGGGGCATCGGAAACACGACGAGAATCGGCCGATGTACGGAGAGCGCCACGGCTGTCGGTCAGCGGTGACCGGCGGAAGGAGTGCCTGGATGGGTGCGACCGACGCGTTCCCCGAGGGCGCCGCCCCGGTGGGGGCTGCACCGGGGCAGCCTGGCGGCCTGCTCGACGTGCTGGGCGTGGCCGCCGTGATGCTGGACGCGGAGGGACGGATCACCCTCTGGAGCCCGCAGGCCGAGGAGCTCTTCGGCTGGACCGCACAGGAGGCGCTCGGCCGGCCGGCCGCCCAGCTGCTGGTCGGCCCCGACGACATCGATCTGGTGCTGCGGTTGTTCTCCCAGGTCATGGCCAGCGGCGAGAGCTGGGCGGGGGTCTTCCCCATCCAGCACAAGGACGGCAGCACCCGCCTCGTCGAATTCCGCAATATGCGCCTGCTGGACGAACGCGGCCGCTCCTACGCGCTGGGCATCGCCACCGACCAGGCCGTACTGCGGCGGGTCGAGCGGGACCTGGCACTGTCGGTACGCCTGGTCGCCCAGTCGCCGATCGGCCTGGCGGTCCTGGACACCACCCTCCGCTTCGTCATGGTCAACCCGGCGCTGGAACGCATCAACGACCTGCCCGCCGACCAGCACATCGGCCGCCATGTCCGCGAGGCGCTGTCCTTTCTGGACACCGATGTCATCGTGGCCCGGATGCACGAGGTCCTGGAGACCGGCCGGCCGCTGCTCGACCAGTTCACCGTCGGAGGCACCGCCGCCGATCCGCACGCCGACCAGGCCTGGTCGGTGTCGTACTACCGGCTGGAGGACGCCCACGGCCGGGTGCTGGGGCTGGCCACCTCCGTCGTCGACATCACCGAGCAGCACCGGGCCGCCACCGAGGCCGCCCGCGCCCGCCGCCGCCTCGCTCTCATCGCCGACGCCTCCGCGACCGTCGGCACCACCCTCGACGTCGACCAGACCGCGCATGAACTGGCCGACGTCATCGTGCCCGAACTCGCGGACATGGCCGCGGTCGACGTCCTCGACGCGATCCTCGACGGCCGGCGCCCCAGTGTGCTGTCCCGCGGCGGCCCCGCCCGCTTCCGGGCGCTCGCGGTGGCCACGGCCTACGACACCGGTGCCGTCCGCGCCGCCGACCCCACCGGGCAGATCGCCTCCTACGAAGCCGACCGGCTGATCACCCGCTGCGTGACCGAGGCCCGTCCGGTCATCGTCGCCCACGTGGACGACGACGACCTGCGGCGGATCGCGGCGGGCCCGCAGGGCGCCGCCTTCCTCAAACAGGCCGGACTCCGCTCGTATCTGGCGGTGCCGCTGATCGCCCGCGGTGAGGTGCTCGGCGCGCTGTCGCTCTACCGCGTACGCAACCCCGAGCCGTTCGACGAGGACGACGCCGTGCTCGCCGTCGAACTGGCCGCGCGGGCGGCGGTGTGCATCGACAACGCCCGTTCGTACCAGAGCGAGCGCCGCACCGCGCTCACCCTCCAGCGCCATCTGATGAACCACCGGCCGCCGCAGCCCACGGCCATGCAGATCGCCTACCGCTACCAGCCCGCCCAGGCGGCCAGGGAGGTCGGCGGCGACTGGTTCGACGCCATCCCGGTGGCCGGCGACAAGACCGCCCTGGTGGTCGGCGACGTCATGGGCAGCGGCATCAACGCAGCCGCCACCATGGGGCAGTTGCGCACCACCATCCGCGCGCTGGCCGACCTCGACCTCGACCCCGCCGAGGTGCTCCGCCACCTCGACCACATCGCCGGAGGCCTCGATCCGGCCTTCGCCACCTGCCTCTACGCCGTCTACGACCCGCACCGCAGCCTGTGCCGGATCGCCGTCGCCGGGCACCTTCCGCCCGTGCTGGTCCGACCGGGCCGGCAGCCCGAGCTGCTCGATCTGCCCACCGGCGCCCCGCTCGGCGTCGGCGGGGTCCCCTTCGAGCAGACCACGGTGCCGCTTCGCGACGGCGACTACCTGGTGCTCTACACCGACGGCCTGATCGAGACCCGCGACAAGGCCATCGACACCCGCCTGGACACCCTGCTCACCCTGCTCGCCGAGCCCGGGCCGGACCCCGAGGAATTGTGCGACCGCCTCCTGAGCGCACTGCGTGACGAACACGGCCACGACGACGTCGCCCTGCTCATCGCCCGCGTGCACGCGCTGGAGGAGTGAGGCGGGCCGGACGCCCGACCCGGCCGCGCGGCCGGGTCGGATTCGCGGGGGCCGCTACGGATTCGGCGGCTGTGCCGGGCCGCTTCCGGAGGGCATCCCACCCCGCCTGCTCCAGCCGCGAAATCCGCTACTACGCCGCAGTGTAGATGTGGATACGGGCCACCATGTCGCTCAACACCTACGGATTTCGTTGTCTCACGCTCTTAACAAGGCCTTGACGTGGGTCGGACGCGGGGGTTTTATTCGGTCACCAAAGCGGCGCCTGCGCTTCGTCAGGTCTGCATCGCGTTTTGGCGCACTTCTCGCAAAGTGCCCCCTTCTGCCGCCGGACCGATGGGATACGGATAACCGATATGCCCTACACGCCTGTTGCCTCCGCAGCCCCTGAGCGGGACACCCATAGTGCGGCGGAGGGGAGTACCGCCAACGGCCCCAAGCTCACCCGGTCGATCGGTGTGGTCGGCGGTACGCTGCTCACGCTCTCCTGCCTGACTCCGGCCTCCTCGCTCTTCGTGATCGTGCCCGACTCGTTCGCCAGCCTGGGCACCGGCACCGCGCTCACCATCGCCATCGCGGGCCTGCTGTGTATCGGTGTGGCCTTCACCTACTCCGAGCTCGGCACGCTGATCCCCAGTTCCGGCGGCGAATACGCCATGGTCGGCACCCTCATGGGCCGCCTCGCCGGGTGGCTGGTTTTCATCCTGTCGCTGATCGTCGTCATGATCGTGCCGCCCATCATCGCCCTGGGCACCGCCGACTATCTGGCGCCGATCGTCCACCTGGATCCGCAGTACACCGCCGCCGGCGTGATGCTGCTGGCCACCGCCATGGGCCTGCTCGACCTGCGCGCCAACGCCTGGATCACCGGCATCTTCCTCGTACTGGAGGTCGTGGCCTGCGCGGTCGTCGCCTTCCTCGGCTTCAGCCACACCCAGCGCTCCGCGTCGGTGCTCGTCCACCCCGTCATCGACGCCGGACACGGACACACCACCGCCGTCACCGCCGGCCTCATCGTCACGGGTCTGGCCACCGCGCTCTTCATCCTGCAGGGCTTCTCCACCGCCGTGTACCTCGCCGAGGAGATCGAGAACCCGCGCCGCAACGTCTCCCGCACCGTGCTGTGGACCCTCGCCATCGGCGCGGCCGTCGTCCTGATCCCGGTCATCGCGATCACCCTCGGCGCCCCCGACCTCAAGACCCTCGGCGCCGGAGACGTCGCGGGCATGGTGCAGGACTGGAGCAACTCCGGCGTCGGCACCTTCGTCAGCCTCTGCATCGCCCTGGCGATCATCAACGCGGCGATCGTGATGGTGATCCAGAACTCCCGCGTGGTCTTCGCCTCGGCCCGCGACGCGGCCTGGCCGACCTCGGTCAACCGCGCCTTCTCGCACGTCGGCCGCCGCTTCGGCTCGCCCTGGGCGGCCACCCTCGTCGTCGGCGTCCCCGGCGCCGCCCTGTGCTTCGTCAACCTCGACACCCTCAGCGAGGTGACCGGCGTGGCCGTCGCCGCGATGTACGTCTTCGTGGCCCTGGGCGCCCTGGTCTCCCGCCGAGGCGAGCACAAGCACCGACTGGCCTGGCGGATGCCGCTGTGGCCGGCGGTCCCGGCGCTCCTCGTCGTGGCGCTCGCCTGGGTGCTGACCCAGCAGAGCACCAAGAGCCTGGTCGTCACCGGGGGCATCGTCGCCGCCGCCGCGCTGTACTGGGCCTGCTACCTGCGCCCGCGGCAGGAGACGCACTGGGTGATCTCGGTCCCGGAGGACGAGCAGGCCGCGGCGGGGGAGCCGTCGGCCGCGGGGGCGGTCGCGGAAGGGCGGTAGGCCCGGCGGGGGAGCGGGGCCCGCGAGCGGGGCCGGGGCATACGCCTCGGCCCCGCCCCGGGTCGTGGCCGGCCCTTCGGTCGTACGCCTCGGGTTCTGTCGCGGGGATGGCCGGCTCTTCGGTCGTACGCCTCGGGCTCTGCCCTGGGGGTCTTGGCCGGCCCCGCAGTCGTACGCCTTGGCGCCCAGCTGGGGCTTCGGCCGGCCCCTCAGCCGTACAAGAGAGTCAAAGCCCGCCCGGAGCAGCTGTCCGGGCGGGCTTTGGCTGTTGCCCTGTCTTCTCGCTCTGCTGTATTCCCCGTGCTCCTGCTTCGCCGGCCTTCCTGCTTCCTGGCCCTCCTGCCTCTTTTCCCCTCCGCCCACCCCCTACGGGGGGTGGGCGGGTGTAGAGGTGCGGTGTGGGCGGGTGTAGGGGGCCGAGAGGTGCCGCGACGCGGGCTGGGCGGGTGCGGGGGTGCGGAGAGGTGCCGCGCTGTGGGGTGGGCGGGTGCGGGGGTGCGGAGAGGTGCCGCGCTGTGGGGTGGGCGGGTGTAGAGGTGCGCAGAAGGTGCCGTGACGCGGGCTGGGCGGGCGCAGAGGTACGGAAGGGCGCCACGACGCGAGGTGGGCGGGTGCAGGGGTGCCGCGACGCGGAGTGGGCGCAGAGGCGTGAAGACGCGTGAAGACGCGTATGTAGAGGCGCCGACCCGCGGGTGCCCGCCCCCGTCGCGGGGGGGGGGGGGGGGGGGGGGGGCGTCACGCGGCTGGCTCGCGCGCTACTGCTCCGCGGGCTCGCGCGCTACTGCTCCGCAGGGCGGGAGAGCGCCAGTGCGTCCAGCAGTAGGCATACGTGGTCGACGGCGTCCCGCCCCGTGGGGGAATCGGCCGCGGGTGCGTCGTCGAGCAGCCCGGCGGTCATGCGCAGCAGCTTCAGCAACCGCTCACTGGCCCCGTCGGCCGGTTCCGCGTGCGCCAGGACGGACCGGACCTGCTCGCCCGTGAGGGGCAGACCTGTTTCGAGGAAGCGGAACAGCGCCACGGCGATGCGCCGGTCGGCGTCGTGCGGCTTCCACAGGCCGAGCGCGTGGTGGTCGATGAGCCCCGCCGCCTCGGCGCGGATCTCCTCTGGAACATGCATGCCCAAGAACGTCTCATACCGCATCGCCGGGCCATAGGGCGGCAAGGTGCACCTCAGAACGGCCCGTCCGCCGCCTTCCGGCCACCCGTGCACCGCGCTGACCAGGCACGTTGTGCCGGGGTCCGGATATCCCGACCGGCACACCTCCGCCCATCAAGAGTTCAAACCTGTGGGGAGAGTTACATGCACAATCCAGAACCTGGGCGATTTGTTCCCGGTCTGATGCCGGGCGGTGACCGGCGCCTTTGTCCCCTTCGTCGAGGACGTTCGCATATGTGCGTCAGTAAAACCTACCCGAGGGTCTTTCCGCCCTCTGGCGCCCGGCCGCAGATCACGGGACGATCCTCGAACAGCCCGTGAAACCGTCCGAAGTCACACGGGCCACAGCGGCCGCTGCGCTCCGCAGTGCGCGGCTCGCCCACCGTATGCGGGAGGTGTAGAAAGAGGACATGGCCGGACGCTACGGCCGCCCGCGTTCGGTTCTCAGGATGCGAACTGTCGCAGGTCAGGTCTTTCTCCTGCAGGTGGCGATCGTGGTGCTGCTGGTCGCCGCCGCCATGGCGGCGCTCGTGCTGCAGTCCCGGACCGACTCCGAACGCGAGGCCCGCAACCGATCGGTGGCCGTCGCCGAGTCCTTCGCCCATGGACCAGGCATCGAGCCGGCGCTGCGGAGCGCCGACCCGACCGCCGTACTGCAGCCGCGGGCCGAGGCCGCCCGCAAGGCCACCGGCGTCGATTTCATCGTGGTGATGAACACCGAGGGCATCCGCTACACCCACCCCATCACCAACCGGATCGGCAAGAAGTTCGTCGGCACGCTGAAGCCCGCGCTGTCCGGCGCCGTGGTCACCGAGAAGATCGTCGGCACCATAGGCCCCCTGGTCCAGGCGACGGTGCCGGTCTTCGGCCATGAGGGCAAGGTCATCGGACTGGTCTCGGCCGGCATCACCATCAAGAAGGTCAGCGGCGTCGTCGACGACCAGTTCCCGCTGCTGTTCGGCACCGCGGCCGGCATCCTCGTCCTCACCACCGGCGGCACCGCGCTCGTCAGCCGGCGACTGCGCCGCCAGACCCACGGCCTGGGGCCCGCCGAGATGACCCGCATGTACGAGCACCACGACGCGGTGCTGCACGCCGTACGCGAAGGCGTGATCATCGCCGGCGGCGACGGCCGGGTGCTGCTCGCCAACGACGAGGCTCGCCGGCTGCTGGATCTGCCGCCGGACGTCGAAGGGCGTCAGATCGCCGACCTCGGGCTCGACCGGGCCACCGCCGAACTGCTCGCGTCCGGCCGGGTCGTCACCGACGAGGTGCACCCGGTCGGCGAACGGCTGCTGGCCGTCAACCAGCGCTCGACCGACCAGGCCGGCGGCCCGCCCGGCAGCGTCACGACACTGCGGGACACCACCGAGCTGCGGGCGGTCACCGGCCGCGCCGATGTGGCCCGCGGGCGCCTCAAACTGCTCTACGACGCCGGCACCGAGATCGGCACCACCCTCGACGTGGTGCGCACCTGCGAGGAACTGGCGGAGTTCGCCGCGGCCCGGTTCGCCGACATCGTCACCGTCGACCTGGCCGAGGACGTGCTGACCGGCGAGGAGCCGGCGGTCTTCGCCGGCGCGGGCATCGAGGTGCGGCGCACCGCGGCGGCCGGCATTCCGCCGGACAGTGGCCTGTACCCCGTCGGCAGCCCGATCCGCTTCGAGCCGTCCACCTCCGTGGGCGCCGGCATCACCAGCGGCGAGGCGGTCCTCGAGGCCGACCTGCCCGCCTTCTCCGGCTGGCAACTGCAGAATCCCCAGCGTGCCCGGAAGATCGTCGCCCGCGGCATCCACTCGATGATCGCCGTACCGCTGGGGGCCCGCGGCGCCATCCTCGGCGTGGTGATGTTCTGGCGCTCGCAGGTGCCCGAGCCGTTCGAGGAGGAGGATCTCTCCCTCGCCGAGGAACTGGTCGCCCGTGCCGGCGTGAGCATCGACAACGCGCGCCGCTACACGCGCGAGCACACCATGGCGGTCACCCTGCAGCGCAGCCTGCTGCCGCGTGCGCTACCGGAGCAGAACGCCGTCGAGGCCGCCTACCGCTATCTGCCCGCGCAGGCCGGGCGCAGCGGGCTCGGCGGCGTCGGCGGCGACTGGTTCGACATCATCCCGCTGCCGGGCGCCCGGGTGGCGCTGGTCGTCGGCGACGTGGTCGGGCACGGCCTGCACGCGGCCGCCACGATGGGACGGCTGCGCACCGCCGTCCACAACTTCGCCAATCTGGACCTGCCCCCCGACGAGATCCTCTGGCACCTCGACGAGCTGGTCACCCGGATCGACCAGGACGAGGGGTCCGAGGGCGCCGAGGGAGCCGGGGTCACCGGCGCCACCTGTCTCTACGCGATCTACGACCCGGCGTCGGGGACCTGCACGATGGCGCGCGCCGGCCACGTCCAGCCCCTGGTGCTGCGGCCGGACGGCACCGCCGAGACCGCCGAGGTGCCGGGTGGTCCGCCCCTCGGGCTCGGCGGTATGCCCTTCGAGTCCTGGCAGCGCGAACTGCCCGAAGGCAGCCGGCTGGTCCTGTTCACCGACGGGCTCGTCGAGGACCGCGACCGCGACCTCGACGACGGGATGGAGCTGCTGAGCCGCACCCTGGCCGACCACCCCGAGCGGACACCGGAGGAGACCTGCGAGGCCGCGCTCGGCGCGCTGCTGCCGGAACTCCCCAGCGACGACATCGCGCTGCTGGTCGCCCGCACCCGGGTGCTGGACACCGCGCACATCGCCGACTGGGACGTACCGCCCGACCCGTCGGCCGTGGCCCAGGTCCGGGCCGCGGCGGTCCGCAAGCTCGTCGACTGGGGGCTGGCGGACGAGGCGTTCACCACCGAGCTGATCCTCAGCGAGCTGGTCACCAACTCCATCCGCTACGCCTCCGGCCCCATCCGCGTACGGCTGATCCGCGACACCTCCCTGATCTGCGAGGTCTCCGACCGCAGCAGCACCTCACCGCATCTGCGGCAGGCCGCCACCACGGACGAGGGGGGCCGCGGCCTCTTCCTGATCGCCCAGATGGCAGAGCGCTGGGGGACCCGTTACACCGCGGGCGGCAAGGTCATCTGGACGGAGCAGACGCTCGCCGACGGCGGTCTGTTCGCGGCGGCGGCCGACGGCGAGGATCCTTTGAGGTGAGGGCACGGCTCGCAGCAGAAGGAGGCCGTGATGGACTACCCGCTGCTCAACGCTTTCTGGACGATGTGTCTGATCTTCCTGTGGGTGATGTGGCTGTTCCTGCTGGTGAGGATCATCGGTGACATCTTCCGCAGCCAGGACATCAACAACTGGGCCAAAACGGGGTGGCTCGTCCTGGTGATCGTGCTGCCCTTCGTCGGCGTCTTCATCTATGTGCTGGCGCGGGGCCGCGGACTGAGCGAACGTGAGGTCGCGCTGGCCCAGCGGCAGCAGAGGCAGCTGCGGGAGTACATCCGGGAGACCGTCAAGGCGCAGGGCGAGACCATCCGGCCCGAGGACTCCCTGGCGAAGCTCGTGGAGCTGAAGGACCGCGGGGACATCACCGAGGAGGAGTTCCAGAAGGCCAAGGCCAAGGTGCTCGCCTGAGGGGGACGGGTGCTGGGGGCGCCGGCGCGGTTGCCGTGCGCTGCGCCCGGCCTGTGCGGCCGACTGCCGTGCCTCACGGCCGTCTCCCGGCTGCTTCCGGGCCGGTCTCCACGGCTGTTAATCTCAAGTTGCGTGAATCGCGCAACTTGAGAGGCGGAGAGTGACGTGACCAGTGGGGAACGCTCGGCCACCCGGCGCCGCCGGGAGCGGATGGTCGAGCTGCTCGGGGCGGGCGACGTCAGCGTGCACGACCTGGCGGGCGAGTTCGACGTCTCGCTGTCCACGATCCGCCGCGATCTGGCGACGCTGGCGGCGCTCGGCCGGATCACCCGCACCTATGGCGGCGCGGTCGACCACCGTGCGGTGGAGCGGTCCCGGCATGACAAGGAGCGCACTCGGCGCACCGAGAAGGACGCCATCGCGCGCGCCGCGGCCGCGCTGGTCCGCAGCGGCGATGTGGTGCTCCTCGACGCCGGCACCACCACCGCGCGGCTGGCGCACGAGCTGCGCGACCGCGTCGACGTCACCGTCGTCACCAACGGGCTCGCCGTGCTGGTCGAGTTGGCGGACGCGGAGGTCGATGTCGTGGTGCTGGGCGGGCGGCTGCGGCGGCCCAACGAGGCGCTGCTGGGCACCCGTACGGAACAGGCGCTGCGCCGGCTCACCCCGGACATCGCCTTCCTCGGGGTCGACGGCCTCGACCCCCGGCGCGGCATCAACTGCCCCGACCTCGAACAGGCCGCCCTGAAGGAGACGATGGCCGAGTGCGCCCGGGCCGCCTGGGTGCTCGCCGACCACTCCAAGATCGGTGGGGGAGCGGGCTTCCCCCACTGGGCGGCGATGCCGGCCGGCACGGGGCTGATCTGCGGGGGCGAGGAGCGGCGGCTGGGGGTGTACACGGACGCGGGGTGGTCGGTGCGTACCCCTTGACAGTGCGTCGGGCCACTGGCCACCCTGAGTGCGCATATTGCGTGAACCATGCAAGCAAGAATGCGTGGTTCAGTCACTTCGGGAGGAGGCCTCATGGCCCAGGTGCTCGTCATCGGAGACGACCTCACCGGAAGCAATGCGACCGGCGCGCTCTACGCCCGACGGGGCCTGCGGGCCGTCACCATCGGTGCGCTCACCCGATGGGAGCGCTACGCGGACCGGGTCGACGTCCTCGTCGTCAACACCGCCTCCCGCCACTGGCCCCCCGCCCGCGCCTACGCCGCCGTCCGCGCAGCCGTCGAGACGGCGGGGGCGACACCCCTGATCGTCAAGCGTGTCGACACCACCCTGCGCGGCAACCCCGGCAGCGAACTCGACGCGGTGCTCGACGCCCTCGCCGCCCGTGAGCCCTCGGCCCCGATCCGGACGCTGGCCGTCCCCGCCTTCCCCGACGCCGGCCGCACCACCGTCGGCGGTCTGCACCTCGTCGACGGCGTCCCGCTGACCCGGACGGCC
Source organism: Streptomyces sirii (assembly GCF_045690365.1). NCBI lineage: Bacteria > Bacillati > Actinomycetota > Actinomycetes > Kitasatosporales > Streptomycetaceae > Streptomyces > Streptomyces sirii. Next base: position 8,429,914 of record NZ_CP147982.1, read on the forward strand.
GTCGCCCGCGACCCCTTCGACCCCGTACGGCACTCGCGGGTCGCGGCCGTACTGGGCACACAGAGCCGGCGCACCACGGGTGAACTGGCGCTGGACGTGGTCGAGCGCGGCCCGGAGGCGGTGGCCGAGGCGCTGCGCGCCAACCGGGCCGAGGTCATGGTGTGCGACGCCACCGAGAACGCCCATCTGCAAACCGTCGCGGCGGCCGCCGCCCGGCTCGCCGCCGAGGACCACATCCGCTGGGTCGCGCTGGACTCCGGTCCGTTCGGCGCCGCCCTCGCCACCGAGCTGGGCCTGCGGTCCGAAGGCGGCGCACCCGTCCGGATCCTCGCCTTCGTCGGCAGCGTCACGGACCGCACCCGCACCCAACTCGCCCGTACGGAAACGGCACTCGGCGCCCGCTGGGTCGACCTCGACCCCGCCGACCCGGACCCCGACCGCGTAGTGGCGGCCCTACGAGCGGCGGCGCGGGAGAACGCCACGGTGCTCGGCGTCCGGGTGGCACCCGCCCCCGCGACGACGGCCACCGGGACGGCGTGGGCCTGCGACCCCGGCACCGCCGCGCGCATCCTGCGGTGTCTGTCCGAGGTGGCCCGGCGGGCGGTCGCCGAGTTGTGCCCCGGCGGGCTGTACGCGTCGGGCGGCGACGTCGCCGCGGCCGTCACCGCGGCGCTGGGCGCCGACGGCTTCGCCATCGAGACCGAGGTGCTGCCGCTGGCCGTCGCCGGACACCTGGTCGGCGGCCCGCACGACGGACTGCCCTTCGCCACGAAGGGCGGCCTGATCGGCGGCCCCGACGCGGCCCGCGACTGCCTGGAACACCTGCGCGCGGCCGGTACCCGGCGCACCCTCCGCGCCACACCGAGCGCCGGCTGACCACCGCCTGACCGCCACCGGGCCGCATCCCGCCGCCCCGCCCCATGAACCGCCGGACGAGCCCACCCGTGCGGGCCCTCCGTTCCACCACGAAACCCACTCAGCCCAAGACCACCACCACGAAACCCACCGCCTAGCCACGAATCCCCGCGCGCCCGTGAACACCGCACCGCGAAAGGCGAGCCCATGACCACCCCTCAGCCGGCAGCCGGCCACCCGACCGCCCCCGACCGCCCGTTGCCCCTCCTCGCCGTCACCCTCGGGGACCCCGTCGGCATCGGCCCCGAGATCACCGCCCGCACCCTCGCCGACCCGGCGACCACCGCACTCGGCCGCGGACTCGCCGTCGGCGACGCCGCCGTACTGCGCCGCGCCGTCGAGGTATGCGGCCTCGACGTCGAGGTCCGTGCGGTCGGCGCCCCCGGGGAGGCCCGGTTCGAGCCAGGCACCATCGATGTGCTCGACCTCGGTATCGCGCCCGCCGACCTCCCCTGGGGCCGTGTCGACGCGGTCGCCGGCCGCTCCGCCGTCGCCGCGATCGAGGCGGCCACCCGTGCCGCGCTGGCCGGCGAGGTCGACGGCATCGTCACCTCGCCGATCAACAAGGAGGCCATCTGGGCCGCCGGTTCGCAGCACCTCGGCCATACCGAGATGCTCGGCGAACTCACCGGCGCCGCATACTTCGACACCATGTTCGTGGTCCGCGGCCTCAAGATCTTCTTCACCACCCGGCACCTCGCCCTGCGCAAGGCCCTCGACCAGATCACCGAGGACCGGGTCGCGGACGCCATCCGGCACGCGGTCACCGCCCTGCGGGTGTTCGGCCATGACGAGCCCCGGCTCGCGGTCGCCGCGATCAATCCGCACGGCGGCGAGGGCGGCCACTTCGGCGACGAGGAGATCACCGCCCTGCGCCCGGCCGTGGCGAAGGCGGCCGCCGAGGGGCTCGGCGTCGTGGGGCCGATCCCCGCCGACTCGGTCTTCCACCAGGGCCTCGAAGGCCGCTTCGACGGGGTGCTGTCCCACTTCCACGACCAGGGTCATATCCCCGCCAAGACCGTCGACTTCGACGGTACGGTCTCCGTCACCGTCGGCCTGCCGATCCTGCGGACCTCCGTCGACCACGGCACCGCGTTCGACATCGCGGGCAGCGGCCGCGCCTCGCACGGCACGATGGCCGCGGCCTTCCGCGCCGCCGCCGAGTTCAGCCGCTTCACCGACCGGATCCGCGCCACCTACGGAACGGCGGCCGCCCGATGACGGACCTGATGCCGCAGTCCGCCCCGGCGGCCGCCCCCGCCAAGCGCTGGGTGTACGTCATCCCCGTCGCCGCGGTCATGTACATGTTGGCGTACCTCGACCGGAACAACGTCTCCGTCATCCTCCCGTACATGCACGGCGACCTGGAGCTGTCCAACGCCGACAAGGGCCTGGTCGGCGGGTTCTTCTTCATCGGCTATGTGTTCCTGCAGATCCCGGCCGCGATCCTCGCCCAGCGCTGGAGCGCCCGTAAGACCGTTCTGCTGCTGATGGTGGCGTGGGGGCTGGCCGCCGCGCTGTCCGGGCTCGTACAGACCAAGTCGCAGTTCTACGCCGCCCGTTTCGTGCTGGGCTTCTTCGAGGGCGGCGTCTGGCCGGCCGTCCTCATTCTGCTCGCCTCCTGGTTCCCGCTGCGCGAGCGCGCCCGTGCCAACGCGCTGTGGATGGCCTGCCTGCCGCTGTCCTCCGTCCTGATGGCACCGCTGTCCGGCTGGATGCTCGATCACGCCGGCTGGCGCTGGGTGCTGGTGCTACAGGGACTGCCGCCCCTGGTGTGGGCGGTGGTCTGGTGGTTCGCCGTCGCCGACCGGCCGGCGCAGGCCCGGTGGATCTCCCGCGCCGAGGCCGACCACCTGGAGCGCTCGATCGCCGCCGACGAGGCCGCCAAGCCCTCGGCGGGCAGCGGCTCGTACCGCGACGCGGTCAGGCAGAAGCCGGTCCTCGTGCTCATCGGCGTCTACTTCTTCTGGATCACCGGCTTCTACGGCTTCAACCTGTGGCTGCCGTCGGTCATCAAGGAGCTGACCCACGACGGATCGTCCACCGAGGTCGGGCTGCTCACCGCGATTCCCTTCACCGTCGCCCTGGCCGTCATGATCGCCAACGCCGTGTGGTCCGACCGCACCGGCAGACGGCGCCGGGCGGTGGCCGTCCCCCTGGTCGTCGGCATCGCCGCCCTGTTGCTGGGCCAGGCCGTGGACGGCGCGCTGCCGCGGATGGTGCTGCTGTGCCTGACGGCGGCCGCGGTCTACGCTCCGTACGGCCCCTTCTGGGCGATCCCCGGTGAGCTGCTCCGCTTCGAGGTGGTGGCCGTCGCCATGGGTCTGATCAACGCGCTCGGCAACCTCGGCGGCTTCGCCGGCCCCTATCTGGTCGGCTGGCTGACCGACACCACGGGTTCGAGCGTGACCGGCTTCGCCGTGCTGGCCGCCTTCCTCGCCGTGGCCGTGGCGCTGGTGGCGTTCGGGCTGCGCCCGAGCACCCAACCCGTACGCCGGCCGGCCGGGCAGGCGACGGAAGGAGTGAGCTGACCGCAGCGGCCGCCGGCGGCAACGGCGCACCGGCCACCGCCCGCTACTCCGACCCGCGCAATTCACGGTGAGTCAGGTTTTGGCGGATGGCGCGAAGGTGATTCCTGAATGGATCGATACACCCCTTTGATCCTCCTGAGGAGCAGACATGCGCATCCGCGCCGCGATCGCCGCCAGCGCCTTGGCAACCACCATCGTCATGGGCGGTGCGAGCGCCACCCTGGCTCACGGCAAGGACCACAAGGACCGCCACCACCACTGCTGGTTCTTCGCGGGCATCAAGCACGGCGAACCGGTCTTCAGCGAGGGCTGCGGCAAGGGCCGCAAGTAATTCTGACCAGCATCCTGCCGGTGCCGGCCGCCACGACTCGGGAATGGCGGCCGGCACCGGCGCGCTCGGCGGCGCCGGGGCCGGTCCGGTGGGTCGGCTCCCTTGCTCCTTGTCCCGCGGGTCCGTCAGACCCGGGTGGGACCGACCTGCATATGAATGTGGTCCTGGTGGGCCGCCCGGAGCGCGGCAACCCCGCCGTAGTCGGGGTAGATGACAAAGCCGCTGCCGCCCAGCTGCGGCATCGGCCATTTGTTGGCGGTGCCGATGCCATTGGCTTCGCACTCGAACGTGGCGTACCGGAACGCCGTGGTGAACAGGCCGAAGGCCAGCGCGTCGACGGAGGGGGCGATGCGGACGTTGCTGCCCGGACGCGGCGGCAGCTGCCCCCAGTTGGTCTTGATCGACTTGGTGAACGGGGTCCCGTCGTCCGTCCCGCGGATGCCCGACAGATCGAGTGCCCGGCCCTGGTTGTGGCAGTCGTTCGGCGGGCCGGAGCCATGGCCGATGCCCAGGTGGAGCAGCTCTGTCACGTCGGGTCGCGAAGAGTTGATCCACCGTGTCAGCCGGTAGAGGGCCAGCAACATGCGCTGGTCGACGTTGTCGAAGAATTCGGCCGTGGGGTTGAGGGCGTTGGTGTACCGGATCCCGTCAAGAGTCGGCGGGCCGACGGTCACACGCTGACTCGGGGTGGGTGACACGATCCCTGACGGGCCGTCCATGAAGACCGGACTCTTCAGGGTGAGTCTGCCGCGCCGGATCAGGTCCGCCATCAGCCGATTGGCCTGTACGAGGGTGAGGAGTCGGGCCGGGGCCAGGGCGCCGGACGGTGTCGGGGCCAGGGTGAAGTCGGCCAACGCGCCGCTGTCGTCGACACCGTCGGCGTCCACGTCGTAGCGCTGGTAGAAGGCGCCGCGGAAGAAGTAGGCGAACCGGCCGCCCGGGTAGACCGCTGCGTCCAGGCCCTGACTGAAGAGTCCGGGCCAGTTGCCGGCGATCTTGCGGGGGTATCCGGTGTCCATCCGGTCGGCGGTGATGTCGTAGCGCACATAGGAATCACCCTTGAAGAGGAACAGCTTGCCCGTGCCCCAGTTCACCGCGGCGTCGATGCCCTGCTGCCAGTTCGCCCCGCCGCCCGAACCGTCGGGCAGGCCGGGCCAGTTGCCGGCCACCGGTTTCGGCGGCCCGTCGATGCGGTCGTCGAACTGGTCGTAGCGGACGTAGGTCCCGCCGGTGAAGGCATAGCCCTTGCCGGCGCCCCACCACACGAAGGCTCCGGGCGAGCCGTCGAACCCCCAGTTCTCCTTCACGTCCAGCGAGCCCTGCTCGAAGCTTCCGGTGACGGCGTTGTAGCGGTGGTAGGTGCCGTCGTCGAAGAAGAGGTACACCTTGTCGTTGGGCCAGGCGATCGCCGTGCTGAGTGCCACCATGACGGCAACTCCGTTCGTCTCGGGGCGGCCGGACTTCTGCCGGCCGGTGCCGCGGCCGCCCCGCTCGCTACGGCACCGGTTGCGGCCTGCGGATCAGAGCAGGCCTGCCCACCCGCCACCCACGACGAGTTGGCACTCCTCGCCGTGAGAGGTGTGGCACAGGTACGGGGCGGGATCGTTGACGTCGTAGCCGAAGTTTCCCCCCACCTCTTTGTTGGCGAAGCTGGGAACGCCCTCGTCGAGGAACGGGCGCAGAACCAGGAACGGTTCGAGCGGCTTGGAGCGGTCGATCTCTCGCTGGACCGGCAGGTGGAGTTGCATGGGGTGCCTCCCGTCGTTTGGTGCACCGGGGTGAGCGCCGGCGACGGGGCCAGGCCACGGTCACCGGCGCGATGGCGGTTCAGATCTGGAGAATCTTGCTGAGCGTGTCGAGGAACCCGTCGGGCTCCACTCCCGCGGTGTCGTCGTAGGCGCCGGTGGTGGTTCCGGTGCGGTCGATGGGGGGTGCCTGTCGTGGCATCTCCAGGGTGGTGGGTTGGGTGGGTCGGTCGGTGTCGTGGTCGGTGTGTTCGGTCCTCATGGCTTGCTTCTTCCGGTGTGTCGTCATGTGTTGTCATGTGACATCGACTGTGGATGTCATGGCGCCGGTGAGCGGTGGGACCGCTGTCACCGGCGCGTGACAGCTCAGATCGGGAGGAACTTGGAGAGGATGCTGGTGAGGATCCCGTCGGGCTCCACTCCCGCGGTGTCGTCGTAGGCGCCGGTGGTGGTTCCGGTGCGGTCGATGGGGGGTGCCTGTCGTGGCATCTCCAGGGTGGTGGGTCGGATGGGTCGGTCGGTGTCGTGGTCGGTGTGTTCGGTCCTCATGGCTTGCTTCTTCCGGTGTGTCGTCATGTGCTGTCATGTGACATCGACTGTGGATGTCATAGCGCCGGTGAACGGTGCGACCGCTGTCACCGGCGCGTGACAGCTCAAATCGGGAGCACCCTGGCGAGCATGTCGGTGAGGAACCCGTTGGGCTCCACACCCGCGGTGTCGTCGTAGGCACCGGCGGTCGCGCTCGTGGTGCGGTCGATGGGCGGCGCCTGGCGCGGCATCTCCGGCCCGGCGGGCCTCTTGGCCCGGTCCGCCTCTTGCTCCATCCGGTCAAACATCATGGCCTTCTTTCCATTGCGTCGTTCGCCGGCGGGACTGCCCCGCCGGAGCCCTCCACCCGCGCTGCGGTCGCGGCGGCGGTGGCCCGACAGCTTCCGGTACGGTCCGCGAGGTCACCGCCGTCTCCCCTCACGCCGAGAGGCCGCCGCGGGCGAAGCACATCTGCCGGGCGATCCCCGTCATGTCGGCGCAGCGCACGGCCGCTTCGACCCCGTCCGCGGGGACCTGCGCCGCCGCGGGGCCCTGGTCGTCCCGGCGTACTGGCGGGGCCTGCACGGGGAGCGTGATCTTCGGCTGCTTGTCCAGCTCTCTCATGGTCTGCTCTCTCCTCGTCGTTCTCGGCTGCCCGGTGGGCCGGCTCAGATGTCGCCCAGGAAGGTGTGGACCGGTGCCAGGCTGACCGGCGGCAGATCGCTGACGTCGATCGTGAACAGGTAGTTGACCTTCGACCGCCGGTCGTCCTCCGGATCCATGAAGGTGACGATGACGTCCTGGCAGTCCGAGCCGATACGGCAGTACGGGCTCTTGGAGACGCGGACGGAGTCCAGCGCATAGAAGTTGTTCTTCGCCCCCGGGACGTGCTGAGCGGACAGCAGGCCGTCCGCGATGGACCTCCCCAGCTGGAAGGCGTTGGTCCCGGCGTAGTTCATGGCCCGGTCGGCGGAGCTCTGCCCCAGGTTGCGGAACTGGTAGTAGACCTTGTCCAGCAGTGCGCGGATGGTCTTCCGGAGGTCGTCCTGGTTGGTGGTGTCCTTGTTGCGGGGATCCTTGGTGACCGCGTCGACCACGGCGTTGACCAGCAGGGTCTCGTTCCAGGTCGCGAGCCCGCGGCCCTTGACCTCGACCACGGGGACGACCTGCCCGGAGAACAGCCGTACCGTGCGGTCGGTGAGTACCCCGGGGATCGACACCCGGGAGATCAGGTCCAGGTCGTCTGCTTCCTTGACCTGTCCTGCGATCGCCTCCCGGAAGATTTTGTAGACCGTCGACACCGGCGGATGGGAGTGGTCGGTGACGAGGTACTCCGCGAGCTTCTTCGGGTCGGCCGCGGCCTGACTCGCCAAGCGCCGCGCCTCCTGCGGATCGGCGACCACCGGACCGCCCCAGTTCATGCCGACGGGTACCTCTGCCTCCAGCGCGTAGATCGGCGTCCGGTCCAACTCCAGCGTCCAGGTCAGCTTGTCGGACTCCCACGGATTCGCCGACAGGTAGTCGCTCAGCTGCTGGGGGTTGTAGACGTTCGGCTGGTTGTAGACCGGCTCGCCGTGCTCACCCTTCTTCGTGGATTCGGGCCAGGGCATGAGCTGGCGGAAGGTGTCCCTGCGGGCCTCGGTCTGGAAGTCGAACCCGATCGTGCCGATCGCATAGACAAGGGGGCGCGAGCCGTTCCCTTTGCATGCACAGGGACCGCTGTCGCCGGCACCGCAGGACGGACGCACCCCGCCCCCCGGCCCACTGCCGGCGACTGCCGGCCCGGGGGGCGGGGGCGTCGCTTCCCCTCCATCCACGGCTCCGGTCGTCTCCCGTACAGGGACGTCCACGCCGTTGGTCTCCATGACACTGTCTCCTTCCCTCGGCTCCTGGTCGGACGTCTCCTCGCCGGGCGTCCCGGATACCGGGTCGGGTGGCTCCGGCGCGGCTTGCGTCGTCCCCCGCGCATCGGCGGCCCCGTCCGGCTCGTACGCGGCGATGTCTGTCTGATCGGTGTCCATGGCATTGACTCCCTCTGTCGTTTCCGAGGGGGACGGCTCGCCGGAGGGCGCCTGCGTCGGCGGCGCCTGCGCGGCGGACGTCCCGGGCGAAGGGAGTGCACCGGCGGCGTTGACTCCCGGTTCGGGGGCGAGGAGCTGCGTGCGGTGCGCGCTGTGCGGTGCGGTCCCGGACGGGACCGCTGTCACGTCGTATGACGTCACGGACGAGTCACTTCGCCCCGTCGTGTCACTTCGCCCCGTGATGAGGTCATGGGCGCGCGCGGCGTCCAGGGTGCCGACCAGGCGACGGCGGCACTCGGGGGCGTCACCGGGGGAGCACGGGACGGTGGAGGCGGTCTTGAGGATGGCCTCGGCCGCCGCCTTCGGGTCCGCCTCGTGCCCCGCGCGCAGCTGGGCGGCCACGAGCAGCGCGGCCACTCCCGACACCACGGGGGTGGCGAAGCTGCTGCCGGTGAGCGCCACCCGGCCGCCACCGGGCGCGGCACCCTCGATGTCCTGGCCGGGAGCCAGGACCCCGTTCGTACGGTAGGCGTCGCCCCAGTTGTTGATCTTCAGTGGCTCGCCGTCGCTCCCCAGCGCACCTACCGCGAGCACCGATGACACGGCGGCCGGGACCTGTAGACAGTCGCACCCGTCGTTGCCGACGGCCGAGACCACCAGGACACCGCTGTCGTCGCACCGCCGCAGCGCCCGTGCCAGCAGACTGTCGGCCTGTGCGTCCGGGGTGCGCTCACCACCGCTGATGTTGATGATGTGGGCGCCCTCCTCGACCGCCCGCTCGATCGCCCTGGCCAAGTCCAGCTGCGGTACGCGCCCGTTCCGAGCGTCCCGGAACACCGGCAGGAGCAGCCCCCGGCAACGGGGGGCCAGCCCGAAGACCGGGCTGCCGCGCCCGCCGAACAGCAGGCTGGTGACGTGTGTGCCGTGCAGCGACATCGGCCCGCCTCCGGCGGGCTCCTCGACAAGGGTGTCGAGCCTGGTCAGATCGGCGTCCGCGAAGCAGGGGTGGGACAGGTCCACCGGACCGTCCAGTACGGCGATGCACACTCGGGCGTCACCGAGCAGCTCGTCCTCGCGTATCGGTAGGCGTGCAAGGACCGATCTGGCTTCCATCCGGCCCCCCTCTCCGCCAATGGCTCAGGTCACGGGTGCCGTTCAGGACCAGACTCCGGCCGGCCCGTCCGGCGGGCGTCCCCCGGATTGTCCAAAGGGCGTTCCGCAAACGTCTCTGGTTCATCTCCGAGCCGTTGACTGGCCGGTCAGACCGCCTCGATCCACCCGACGAAACCGGTTGACGGAGATGCTCGAACGGCGCACGAACAGCCGGTGAACGCGATGCCTACGGCATATCCGGATGCGCGATGCAGCCGCCGGTCGCAGAGTGGAGCTTGTGAATTCGAACAGCGCGTACCTGGAACTACTTAGGACCTTCGAGTTCGCATATGCCGGAAGCCGTATCCCCCTCCCACTGGGAGCCCAGCGCCTGTTGGCCTTGCTGGCCCTGCAGAAGCACGGCGTCTACCGAGGGGCGGCCGCCGAGCAGCTCTGGCCCGACTGCACACCCAGCCGGGCGGCGGCGAATCTGCGGTCGGCCCTGTGCCCGGTCCGGCGGATCCGGTCCGTGACCGTCATCGACAGCGCCGGTCAACGCCTGCGGCTCTCGCCCTCGGTGGACGTCGACCTGGACGCGATGCGGAAGACGGCCCAGCGGGTGATCACCGGGCTGAGCCCGCTGCCGGCGGACTGCGACGCACTGGTGGGCGAGCTGAACCGGGAGTTACTTCCGGGCTGGCCGGACGACTGGCTCATGCTGGAGCGTGAGCGCTGGGACCAGGCACGGCTGCACGCCCTCGAAAGCCTGGCCCAGCAACTCCAGACCGCCGGGGAGTACCTGCCCGCCCTCCAGACGGCGCTGACCGCGATAGCCATCGATCCGATCCGGGAGACCGCCCACCGCATCATCGTGGAGATCCATATCGCCGAGGGCAACATCGCCTGTGCGCTCAAGCGCTACCACACCTATCGCGAGCTGCTGCAGCAGGAACTCGAAGTCGCGCCCTCGCAGCAGATGACCCGGCTGGTGCAGGAAGTGATCTCCACCTAGGGACTGTCTTCTCATTTCCTACTGCCCGCGACGCCCGGCACGCTCGCCGGAAACCGGCGCGGCGGCCACGGCCGTTGCCGGCGCCGGGCGATTCGCGCCTGATACTCCACGGCTGCCTCGGGTATCGATATGTCCGGCGCCGGTCGGCTCGTTCCGATCACGCTTGTTGGTGCAGCGTTCAGTGAAATCTTGAACGACACAGGGTGGGCCGCACCCCCAGCGGAGCACCGGGAGAGAAAGGGGCGACCTCACGATGGGCAGTACCGCGGGCAGGGCCACCGCCGTCGACGGCGTACTGGACGTACCCGTCATCGACATCACCGACTGGCACACCGGCACCGACGCCCACCGCGCCGCACTCGCGACGGCCGTCGACCGGGCGGCGAGCACCGTCGGCTTCCTGCAGCTGCGCGGGCACGGCATCCCCGAGGCCACGGCGCAGGCCTTCGCCGACGCGCTGGACGCGTTCTTCGCGCTCCCCCTGGAGGACAAGAAGCAACTGCGGCCGCCGTCCCCCGACATCAACCGCGGCTACACCCCGCCCCGCACCGAGAAGCTGAGCCTGAGCCTGGGCGTGCCCGCGGCCGCCGAGGACCTCTTCGAGGCCTTCAACGTCGGTTCCGAAGCGTCCGCCTATCCGGGCCTGGGCCTGCCCGAAGAGCTGTACCCGGCCAACATCTGGCCGTCCGTGCCGGGCTTCCGGCAGGCGGTGGAGGAGTGGTGCGCCCGGGCGGGCGGACTCGCCCGGCAGCTGACCGGGATCTTCGCGCATGCGCTGGGCCTGGAGGAGGGCTACTTCGCGCCGTTCACCGACCACTCCCTCGACGTGCTGCGCATGAACCACTACCCGCGCCCCGAACGGGAGACCGTCCTCGACCGCGACCAGATGGGGATGGGCGCGCACACCGACTACGGCATCGTCACCGTGCTGTGGGCCGACCGCGTACCGGGACTGCAGATCCTCGACACCCGCGGCGACTGGCACGACGTACTGCCCGAGCCCGGCTGTCTGCTGGTCAACCTCGGCGATCTACTGGCCCGTTGGACCAACGGGCGCTGGCTGTCGACGATGCACCGGGTCCTGCCGCCCACCGACGACGCGGGGCGGGTCGTCCGGCGCCGCTCCGCCGCGTACTTCCACGACGGCAACTGGGACGCGGAGATCAGCTGCCTGCCCGGCTGCGTACCGGCCGGCACCGAGCCGCTCTACCCGCCCACCACCGTCGGCCGGCACCTGTCCGAGAAGCTCGCGGGTTCCCGCGCCGGCCGGCTCAACGAGAACGCGCCCCGCGAGGCCGCGCGCCTGCGGGCCGCCTGCGACGACTGACGCCGCCACCCGGGACCCGGGCGCGCCCCCGGACGCTCCCGCGCACCGCCGACGCACCCTGGACGAGGCCACCGGCGCCCCTTAGCGTCGCGCGTTGTGACCACCATCCCGCAGCCGCCCGACATCCTGTCACCCGGGTTCGCGGCCGACCCGTACCCCGCCTACCGCATCCTGCGCGAGCACTATCCGCTGCTGCACCACAAGGGCATCGACAGCTATCTGATCTCGCGGTACGAGGACGTCGAACGGGCCTTTCGCGAGCCGGTGTTCACCAGCGACAACTACGACTGGCAGATCGAGCCGGCGCACGGCGGGCGCACCCTCCCGCAGATGAGCGGCCACGAACACTCCGTACGCCGCGCCCTGGTGGCCCCGGCGTTCCGGGGCCGGGAGCTGCGCGAGACGTTCCTGCCGGTCATCGAGCGCAACGCCCGCGAGCTGATCGACGCCTTCCGCGACGCGCCGGAGACCGACCTGGTGGCGCGGTTCGCGACCCGCTTCCCGGTCAATGTGATCGTCGACATGCTCGGACTGGACCGGGCCGACCACGACCGCTTCCACGGCTGGTACGCGGCGGTCGTGGCCTTCCTGTCCAACCTCGCCCAGGACCCCGACGTCGCGGCCGCGGGCCGGCGGGCGGGCGAGGAACTCGCCGGGTATCTGCGTCCGATCATCCGGCAGCGCCGTGCCGCGCCCGGCGGCGACCTGCTCTCCAGGCTCTGCACCGCCGAGATCGACGGCATCCGGATGACCGACCGGGACATCACCGCGTTCGTCAGTCTGCTGCTCGCCGCCGGCGGCGAGACCACCGACAAGGCCATCGGGCTGATCTTCCGCCATCTGCTGGCCCACCCCGCGCAGCTCGCCGCGGTACGCGCCGACCGGTCGCTGGTGCCGGCCGCCTTGGCCGAGACGCTGCGCTACACCCCGCCGGTCCAGATGATCATGCGGCAGCCCGCCGCGGACGTCACCCTCAGCGGCGGCACCGTGCCCGCGGGCGCCACGGTCACCTGTCTGATCGGTGCCGCCAACCGCGATGAGCACCGGTACGCCCGGCCCGACTCCTTCGACCTCTTCCGCACCGACCTGACCCCGTCCCACGCCTTCAGCGCCGCCGCCGACCATGTGGCCTTCGGCCTCGGCCGGCACTTCTGCGTAGGTGCCCTGCTGGCCAGGGCCGAGGTGGAGACCGCGGTCAACCAGCTGCTGGACGCCTTCCCCGCCATGGCCTTCGCCGACGGCATCGAGCCGGCCGACGCGGGCGTCTTCACCCGCGGGCCGCAGGAGCTTCGGGTACGGCTCGCGGCCGGGGCGGGGGCGGTCGGCGGGGCCTGAGTACGGGGCGGGCCAGGCCGAGTGCGGTCAGTCGGCATCGGTGAGCGGCCGCCGCCATACGTAGAGGCCGACGGCCACCGCGAGCACGATGACGCAGGCGGAGAAGGTCAGGCCCGCCCCGCGCAGACCGAGTTCCAGGGTGAGCGCTCCGACGCCGACGACCGGCAGGGAGATGCCGAGGTAGGCGACGAGGAAGAAGGCCGAGATCGTGCCGCCGCGATGCTCGGGCGGCGCCGCGCCGCCCACCGCGGTCAGACCCGCGCGAAAGGCCAGCCCCTGGCCGATGCCGCCGCAGACCGCGCCGACGACCAGGACGGGGAGCGCGGTGACGGCCAGGGAGGTGGCCACCAGCAACAGCCCCACCACCAGGACCAGGCAGCCGACCGGCAGGGCTCTGCGCACGCCGATCCGCCCGGTCAGCAGCTGCCCGGCGGTCGAGGCCAGGAACACCGTGAAGACGACCAGTCCGGTGACGGCCAGGTTGTGCTCGTCCAGGGTTTGGCTGACGAAGGCCGGGGCGACGGCGGTGAACAGGCCCAGCAGTGCGAATCCGGCGAAGGCGGCTACGGCCGAGGGGCCGAAGACCCCGCGTACCTCCGGCGGAACGCGGAGCCCCTGGGGTCGCAGGGTGCGGGGCCGGTGGGGGTGCGCGACGGTCTCCGGCAGGAACCAGGTCACCGCGGCCGCCATGGCCACCAGCACCAGGTGCACCAGGAACGGCAGGGCCAGCGGCCAGGGCGTGTACTGGGCCAGCAGCCCGGACAGCAGTGGGCCGCAGCCGAGGCCGCCCATGTTCGCGGCGGTCGCGGCGAATCCGGCGTGTGCTTCCTGGCCGGGCTTCGCCAGCTCCAGTACGGCCGCGGTGGCGGCGCCGCTGAACAGGCCGGCGGCGAACCCGGACAGCACCCGCCCCACCAGCAGCAGCGGCAGCCCGCCCTCGAAGAGGAAGCACAGCGCGCTCGCCGCCGACAGCCCCAGCGCACACAGCAGCACCGGTCGCCGGCCGGTCTCGTCCGAGACGTTGCCCGCGAGGAGGAGAACGGTGATCACGCCCAGGGCGTAGACCGCGAAGACCACGGTCACCATCAGTTCCGAGAAGCCGAGCTGCTCGCGGTAGAGCCCGTACAGCGGGGTCGGCAGGGTCGTACCGGCCATGCCGACGGCGAACACGCCCGCCGCCGCCGGATAGCCGAGGGCCCGTTTCCCGTCGGCGCGATCGGTGATCATGGGCTCAAACGTAGGCGCAGGCGGGCCGTGAGGTCGAGGACCGGCGGCCCGGAAAAGCACGGTGCCCCCGCCGGACGGCGGGGGCACCACACGAGCCGGGGCCCGTGCTCAGTGCTTGGCTGACGGAGTGTTGGCCGCCGTCACGTTCACCGCGGCCCAGGCCTTCTTCACGGTCTTGTACTCGGTGCTCTGGGCGCCGTACAGGTCCTTGGCCGCGTGCAGCGTCGCGGTCCGGGCGTCGTGGAAGTCGGTCGTGGAGACCATGTACCGGGTCAGCGCCCGGTAGAAGATCGCCGTCGCCTTGCTCCGGCCGATGCCGGTCACCTTGGAGCCGTCGACGGTGGGGGAGTCGTAGGCCACCCCGCCGATCGTCTTCTTCCCGCTGCCCTCGGCGAGCAGGTAGTAGGCGTGCGAGGAGACGCCGGAGCCGGCGTGCACCTCGGTGTCGTAGGACTCCTTCGACCAGTAGTCGACGGTGCCCTCGAGCTTGTCCAGGGACGGCTTGTCCAGACGGCGCAGGAACTTCTGCTCCAGGCCGAGCTTCTCACCCATCAGGTAGTTCGGCGGGTTCTTGGGGTTGTCGGTGGCGAACTCCACCGCGCTGCCGAAGATGTCCGCCAGCGACTCGTTGAGCGAGCCGGGCTCGCCGAACTGGTTGCCCTCGGCGTCGACGCGGGTGGGCTGGAGGTTGGCGGTCGCGTCGACGACACCGTGGCTGAGCTCATGGCCGGTGACGTCCAGGACGACCAGCGGCTTGGCGAAGGTCTTCCCGTCACCGTCGCCGTAGAGCATGCAGCCGCAGTCCGAGGACCAGAAGGCGTTGCCGACGTTCTTGCCGAAGTGCACCAGGGCGCGGGCGCCGCGGCCGTCGTTCTTGATGCCCTTGCGGCCGAAGGTCTTCTTGTAGAAGTCCAGGGTGCTGGTGATGCCGTACTGGGCGTCCACGGCGGCGGTGGCCCGGTCGCTCGTGGTGCCGTTGCCCCAGCGGTTGGTGGCGGAGGTGAACGCCTTGCCGCCGGTGAACTTCTCCAGCTCCTTGTCGCCGGCGTCCCGGGTCTCGGTGTTGCCGCGGGTGGGGTCCTTGAGGGTGAAGGACTTCTTCGCCGTCTGGGTGGTCGACAGCGGCACACTGCCGACGAAGAGGGACGAGCCGGTCCCCTTGGCCGCGGACGGGAAGCCGGGGGCCTTGGCCGCCGTGCCCGTGGCGGGCGCGGGGGGAGCCAGCAGCCCGGTCACGGGGTTGAGCCGCTCGCCCCGCTCGCGCAGCTTGTCCATGAGGGCGGGGGAGAGGAACGAGTCGTTCTCCGGGGTGTTGCTGAGCACCGCCCCGGAGGTCGCGTCGAGGACGACCGTACGGGCGCCACCGGCCTCGGCGGTACGGCTGTCGGCGACCTGCACCTGGTAGGCCAACGTCGTCTGGTCGTCCCGGGCGGCCAGGACCAGTTCGGGCTCGCCGGCGTCGCCCTTGGCCACGGTGGCGGCCTTGGACCGGGCCTGATCGGCCGACAGCTTCGGGTCCGTGGTGCGCACGTCGACCTTGTGGTTGAAGGCCCGGGTCACGCCCTCGTACGCCGAGGTGGCGGTCAGATGGACGACGAGGTCGCCGCCGAGCACCGGCAGTCCGCGGTGCGTCCGGACGAAACGGACATGCTGTCGGCCGTCCGGGTCGACCATCGTGTCGGTGGCCTTGAGGGTGTCCTGCTTGCCGACTCCGGTGGCCGTGGCGTGTGCGTACGCGGCCGCACGTGCCGCGTCAACGACCTTGTCGGTGGAGGGAGTTGAGGAGGGGGAGTGGGATTCGGGAGACGCGCTGGTCGCGCCGACGGCGGTCGCCGCACCGGCCGTGAGGGTCGCGGCCGTGGCCACCGCGACGGCTATGGCCAGGCGGCGGCTGCGTATGTGGGGTCTACGCACTGATGGGGGTCCTTAGCGCTGTGGGGCGATCGACAGGCCAACCGCCCGTACACGCGGTGTTGTTGTGCACCGCGGGGGCCGTGTGACCCCGCGCAAACCCTGTATGCCCTGGCATGGGCATGTAAAGCTAAATGATCAGTATTCGAGATTTGTGGTCTAAATTTGACAATTGATCACCTATGGGTAGCCGCGAGGTGACCAATTGTGGTCTGTCTCAACAGACATGAAGAGGCGCGAAAAGGTTGCCCGGCCACCGGCGGGAATTGCCGGTGCCGGGCCGATAAAAGCGCGAAGCTCCCTTGGCCGTCACCGAAGGCGCGGCGGGACGCGCCGGGGCGCAGCCGGGAGCGGCGCGGTTACCGCGCGGGGAAGCGTGTGCCCTGACGGGCGGGGCGTCGCGGCGGGGGCGCGCTGAGCAGCGGCGCCGCTACGCGCCGAGCGGACGCCGGTCGAGGCGGCAGACGATCGATCGATGTGCCAGGTGATCGAGACGGCAGCGCGCGAGCCATGGCCCCTCCGGCCCTGATCCGGCGGCCGAGAGGTCTCTAGGCGTCGCTGTTCGGGCGGCCCGGCTGGTCCGCCGCGGCGGCCGCCCCCTGCGGATCGAAGAGCTCCTCAAGGGAGGCGTCGGCCCGCTCCCCGCCCCGGACGGCTTCGACCACGGCCTGATGGAAGCTGCGGCTGGCCTCTTCGGACGGGCAGGGCACGGGGCTGCCGACCATGGTGTACCAGTCCGAGGACCCGGTGTGCTGCACGGCCACATGGGCCAGGTTCTCCGACCAGGTCGTATGGATGGTCAGGTCGCCGTTGATCACGCCGATCTCTTCGGTGCGAACCGCGCCGGGTAGGGCGTGGATCCCGACAGTGGTCCAAGATGCCCAGGTCATGATGTTCCCCTCGGCGACAAGGGCCCCGGCCGGCGGCCGGGCGCGGTGCCTCAAGTCTGGCACTTGCAGTGCGGCGGCGCAGCGTATGCGGGGCCGCGAATTCCGCCGGTGTCCCACTCGGCCCGCCGGGCCGGCCCGGCAGCCGCCCGCCGATGGGTGATTTCTCCTTCAATAATCCCGGCGGTGCCCGCCGCGAGGCGCCGGGCGGCCGGATCGGTGGACGGCTCAGTCGATGACCGTATGGAAGAAGGTGACGCCGGCGCCGAAGGCCGCGCCGCCGACGAGGGCCGCGGACGCCAGCGTGCCCCCGTTGAAGCAGGTGAGCACTCCGGCACCGATGGCGGTGAGGGCGCCCAGGAGGAGGATGACGGCGGCGCGCTGACTCAGCAGAGCCGATCTGTTGTGCGCCGCCGAGCTGTCGTGCCGTGGCGAACTGTCGTGGAGTGCGGATCCGTTGTGCAGTGCTGATCTGTTGTCGGACACATCAACTCCGATCTGCGCGGGAGCGATGGCACGCTCGGTGCGGATGCTGATGCTCTACTCGATCTTCTCATTTCTCGCCCCACAAGGCCCGTATCACACGAGGAGATTCGGCGTCGGCATCGGCTGACGGGTGATCGCGAGCATCGCCATGTCGTCGTCGCGCGGCCCGCCGGTCCAGCGCTCGACCTCCCGCGCCAGGAGGTCGATGACCTCCCGCGGCTCCTGGAACGGTCCCCGGCCCGCGAGCTGCACCGCGGGGTCGTAGAACGTTCCGCCGGGGTCCCGGGCCTCGGTCACGCCGTCGGTGACCAGCAGCAGAGTGCTGCCCGGCGGGAAGGGCCGGTCGGTCGGTTCCGGCCGCGGCACGCCCAGCCCGCCCATGCCCAGGGGCAGGCCCGGCTCGCCGGTCTCCAGCGCCCGGACCTCGGTGCCGTGGCAGAGATACGGCGCGGGGTGGCCGCAGTTCAGCAGCCGCAGCCCGCCGCCCTGCGGGAGGATTTCGCAGATCAGGGCCGTGATGAAGCCCTCAAGGCGGACCTCCTCGGAGGTCTGCTCGCTCTCCCTCAGCAGCGCGCGCTCCATCCGGTCGGCGAGCGCCGGCAGCCCCGGCTCCTCCTCGGCGGCCTCCCGGAAGGCGCCCAGCAGCACCGACACCGCGCTCACCGCGTCCAGCCCCTTGCCGCGGACGTCGGCGATCAGCAGCCGGACGCCGAACGGAGTGCGCTGCACCGCGTAGGCGTCGCCGCCGATCCGGGCCTCGCTCTGGGCGGCCTGGTAGCGCGCCGCGGTGGTCAGGGAACCGATGCGCTCCGGAGGCGCGGGCAGCACGGCGCGCTGGGCGGCCTCCGCGACCGTGCGCATGATGTCCAAAGAGCGTCCGTGGCGGGCGACCACCCAGTTGACACCGACGCCCATGAGCGCGGCGAAGACCGTGTTGATCAGCTCCAGATAGCCCACGATGTCGCCGGCGGTGCCGTCCTTCACCGTCAGCAGGGCGACACCGACGATGATCACGACGCCGATCACGAGGGTGTGCTGGAGCGAGAGCAGCGCACCGGCCGTCACACTGGCCGCCGTCAGCATGGGATCGCCCCAGTACTCCTCCGGTGACAGCGTGTCCCAGAGCAGCCCGCCGGCGACCAGGACGCCCGGCGCGAACTCGACGTACCGGGGCCATCGGGCGGAGTACGGCGGGAGCGGATCGTTCGGCATACCGCGCGGCCCGGATCCCCGGCGCTCAGCGGTGCTCGGGGTTGGCGGAGCCCGGCCGGCAGCCGGCGTCCCACTCGGTGCGCTGGTTGCCGTGCGCCGGGATGCCGCCGGCCCGCTTGAGCATCGCCGCGAGATGCATCAGGTTCCAGGTCATGAACGCCGTGTTGCGGTTGGTGAAGTCGTTGTCCGGACCGCCCGAGCCCGGATCCAGATACGAGGGCCCGGGCCCGGCCTCGCCGATCCAGCCGGCGTCGGCCTGCGGCGGAATCGTGTAGCCGAGGTGCTGGAGGCTGTAGAGGACGTTCATGGCGCAGTGCTTGACCCCGTCCTCGTTGCCGGTGATCAGACAGCCGCCCGCCCGGCCGTAATAGGCGTACTGGCCACGGTCGTTGAGCACGCTGGAACAGGCGTAGAGCCGCTCGACGACCCGCTTCATCACGGAGCTGTTGTCGCCGAGCCAGATCGGTCCGCAGAGCACCAGGACGTCCGCGGCCAGCACCTTCGCGTACAGCTCCGGCCAGGCGTCGAACGCCCAGCCGTGCTCCGTCATGTCCGGCCACACACCGGTGGCGATGTCGTGGTCGACGGCGCGGATCACCTCGGTGGCCACCCCGTTCTCCGCCATCAGGGCGCGGCTCTTTTCGACCAGCCCCTCGGTGTTGCTCGTCTCCGGGGACCGCTTGAGCGTGCAGTTCACGAACAGGGCGCTCAGGTCGTCGTAGCGGTACGTGGGGGCCATCAGGGACTCCTTGCGCGGGACGGACGGACCCTCGGCCCCCAGCCTTCAGCCGCGGGGACCGAGGGGCCACCGGGAGGGCCCGAACGTGTGTCACTCCTTCGAGGCGAGCCGGGCGTATGCCCGCACATCGGCGTCCGGGTCGTCGGCGACCGCGGCCAGCGCGCCGCGGGCGTCCGCGCGCCCGGCGTGGGCCCGCAGCGCCAGCACCGCGGCCTTGCGGACGTCGGCGTGGCCGTCGCGGAGGGCGGAGCGCAGCGCGGCCACGGCGGACTCGGGGCGGGCGGCGGCCAGGGCCTGGGCGGCGCCGGCCCGGACCTGCCACGCCGGGTCGTCGAGCGCCGCGACGACCAGTGACTCGTACGGCGGCGGGCAGCCGGTGGTGGCCAGCGCCCCGAGCGCCGCGGCCCGTACCAGGACGTCCTCGTCGTGCACCAGCGCCGCCAGGTCGGCCGCCCCGCCGATCGTGCCCAGGGCGTGCGCGGCGGCCACCCGGACCTCGCGGGAGGCGTCCTTCGCGGCCCGCCGCAGCTCGTCGGCGGCGTCCACGGAGACCAGCGCGCGGACGGCCTGGATACGGACGTCCACGTCGGGGTCGGCGAGCGCGGCGGCGAACAGGGGACGGTCGCCGAGGCGGAGCGCGCGCAGCACCTCCACGGCTGACGACCGTACCCGCGGGTCGGGCCCGCGTACCGCGGCGGCCAGCGGCGCGCGCAGCCCCGGTTCCGGCACCAGCACCTCGACCAGTTCGCGGAGCGAGGCGCCGGCGGCCGCCCGTACGGCGGCGTCGGTGTCGGCGAGCGCGGCGGCGAGGGCCGGGCCGGTGCCCGGCGGCACGCTTTCGGTGAGCGCGTCGAGCGCCGCGCGGCGTACGGCGGGGTCGGGGTCGGCGAGGTACGGGCCGAGCGCCGCCAGGTCCGGCTGGTCCTCGGCAAGGGCGAGGAGTTCGAGGATCCGTGGCGAGGGGGCACCGGGAGCGGACCCCGACTCGGCGGCGCGCCCGGCGGTCCCGGGCCGGGAACCGGAGACGGAACCCACCGGCGGTGTGTCCCGCCGCCCCGCCGTCGAGACCTGCTCCGGATGGACCTCGCCGAGGAAGCGGACGGCGCCGCCCACCGGGGCGTACCCCTCGACCGGGACGAGGTACGGCGCCACCGGGCGGGCGGTGAACTCCATCCGCCCGGCGGCGGACTTCCGCAGGTCCAGGTGGCACAGCCAGTCGCCGTCGTGGGTCCCCGGATGGTCGGTGCGCTGGTGGTAGAGGCCCCAGCGGGACTCGGTACGCGCCAGCGACGAGCGGGCGGCCATCTCGGCGCAGTCGCGGATGAAGCCGACCTCGGCGCAGCGCATCAGCTCGTGCGGGGTGCGGGCGCCCATGCCGGCGATCTCGGCGCGCATCCGCTCGAAGTGCTCGACGGCCAGCGACAGCCGGGCGCCGCTCTTGGGCGGGGCGACGTAGTCGTTGACGAACCGCCGCAGCTTGTACTCGACCTGCGGCTGGGGCGGGCCGTCGGGATGGCGCAGCGGCCGGTAGATCAGCTCATGGGCGGCGCGCAGCTGGTCCGCGGGCAACTCGCCCTCGTACGCGCGGAATCGGGCGGCGTCCGCGCCCGCAAGGTCGCCGTAGACAAACGCGCCGATCATGTAGTTGTGCGGGACGCAGGCCAGGTCGCCGGCCGCGTACAGCCGGGGCACGGTGGTGCGGGCGTGGTCGTCGACGCGGACACCGGATGCCGAATGGCCGCCGCACAGCCCGATCTCGGAGATGTGCATCTCCACGTCGTGGGTGCGGTAGTCGTGCCCGCGCCCGGCGTGGAAGGTGCCGCGAGTGGGCCGCTCGGTGGTGTGCAGGATGGTCTCCAGCGCCGCCACCGACTCCTCCGGGAGGTGGCTGAGCTTGAGGTAGACCGGTCCGCGTTCGGAGGCCGTCTCGGCCGCGAACTCGGCCATCATCTGCCCCGACCAGTAGTCGGACTCCACGAACCGCTCGCCGTGCCGGTTGACCTGGTAGCCGCCGAAGGGATTGGCCACATAGGCGCAGGCCGGGCCGTTGTAGTCCTTGATCAGCGGGTTGATCTGGAAGCACTCGATACCGGTCAGCTCGGCGCCCGCGTGGTACGCCATGGCATGGCCGTCGCCCGCGTTGGTGGGGTTCTCGTACGTGCCGTAGAGATATCCGGAGGCGGGCAGGCCGAGGCGGCCGCAGGCACCGGTGGCGAGGATCACCGCGCCCGCGCGGATCGCGACGAAGCCGCCGGTGCGGGTGTGGAAGCCCGCCGCCCCGATCGCCCGGCCGTCGGGCCCGGTCAGGACGCGCACCGGCATCACCCGGTTCTCGATCCGGATGCGCTCGCGCATCTCGCGGCGGCGCAGCTGCCGGTAGAGCACCTTCTTGACGTCCTTGCCCTCCGGCATCGGCAGCACATACGAGCCGGAGCGGTGCACCTGCCGGAGCGCGTACGCCCCGTGCTCGTCCTTCTCGAACTTCACGCCGTACGACTCCAGCCGCCGCACCATCGCATAGCCGCGGGTGGCGGTCTGGCGGACGGTGGACTGGTCGACGACGCCGTCGTTGGCGCGGGTGATCTCGGCGACATAGTCGTCGGGTTCGGCCCGCCCGGGGACGACCGCGTTGTTGACGCCGTCCATGCCCATGGCCAGCGCACCGGAGTGGCGGACGTGCGCCTTCTCCAACAGCAGGACCGACGCGCCGTGTTCGGCGGCGGTGAGCGCGGCCATCGTTCCGGCGGTGCCGCCGCCGATGACGAGGACGTCGCAGGACAGTTCCCCGGCGGAGTCCAGAGCGGGGATATCCATGGTGGTGCCTCTCATCGCAGCAGGTAGGGCATGTTGACGGTGACCGCGCCGGTGGGGCAGCGAGCGGCGCACGGGCCGCAGTACCAGCACTCGTCGACGTGCATGTACGCCTTGTTGCTGGCCGGGTCGATGGCGAGAGAGTCGAGCGGGCACATGTCGACGCAGAGGGTGCAGCCGTCGATGCACTTCGACTCGTCGATGGTCACGGGCACATCGGCCCGTTGGGGTACCAGGGACATGGCGGTCTCCAAGGCAGGAGCGGCGGGAGGGCGGGGGAGCGGGGCGAAAGGGGCTCAGGCCGTGCGGCGCGACCGGCCCCGCGAGCGCCGGCCGCCGCGGTCCGGGCCGGCCTGCGGTGGACCATACCGAGGCATCCCGGGCAGTGGTGTTGCCGCAATGTTGCGCCACCCACGGCCCTTCGGAAAGCGCCTCTGACCTGCCGTTTCGAGCCTGCCGAGGGCTGCTGCGCCACCTTGTGCGCGACCGCCGAGGGCACCGGATACCGTCGTCCGGCGCAGTGCCCCCGGCCGCCGCGCCCGTGTCGTCGGCCGGTCCCCGCCGCCGTCCGGATAGCGTCGACGGCGGGCAACGGCGCACGAGGAGGACGCATGAGCGTATGGCCGTCCGTGCTGTTCGCGCTGTTCGCGGCGGCCAGCAACGGTCTGGCCACGGCGCTGCAGCGCCATGCCGCGCGCACCATCCCGCTCTCCTCCAGGCTGCGCCTGGGCCTGCTGGTCGATCTGCTGCACCGCGCCGCCTGGCTCGGCGGGATGCTCGCGGTCATCGCCGCCGCCTGCTTCCAGGCGTTGGCGCTGTCGCAGGGCGCGCTGTCGGTGGTCCAGCCGATCTTCGTCCTCGAACTGCCGCTGACCCTGATCATCGGACGGCTGATCCTCGGCGGGCGGATCTCGCGGGTCGGCTGGACGGGCGTGGCGCTGATCGTCGTCGGCCTGGGGTCCGCGCTCGCGGCCGCCGCGCCCACCATCGGCAACGACAACGCTCCGTTCAGCCGCTGGGTACCCGCCCTCGCGGTCTGCGCCGCGGTGATCGCCACGGCGGTCGGCGCCGCACTGCGCCGGGGCGCGGGCGGCGTGCGGGCGGCCTGCTTCGCCGCGTCGGCCGCGATCGCCTACGCACTCACCGCGGCACTGATGAAGGACGCCACCCACGCCTGGGAGGTCGGCGGCCCCGGCGCGTTCTTCACGTCCTGGCAGACCTACGGTTTCGCGCTCGTCGGAGTGCTGGCGCTGTTCCTCTACGAAAACGCCATGCAGTCCGGCCCGCTGACGGCCTCCCAGCCGGTGGACACGCTCGGCGACGCGCTGGTGAGCCTGTCCCTGGGCATCACCCTGTTCGACGAGCGGATCCGGACCGGCTGGTGGCTGCTCCCCGAAGCGCTGGGCATGACCCTGGTCCTGTGGGGCGCCCTCCTGCTCTCCCGCGTCGCACTCGCCCGTGACCTGGTGGGCCCACAGGAGCAGGAGCCCGCGGCCCGCAAGTGACCGTCCTCGACGAAGATCGTTCCCCAGTGGTGAACGACAACCTCACCGCGAAGAACCACACCGCGAGGACCCGCACCGCGCAGGCCGGCACCGCCGCGGCCCTGGTCCTGTCCGCGCTGGCACTGGCCGGACTCGCCCACGCCGACGGACGCACCATGCCCAACGTGACCGGTCGGGGCCTGGTGGACGCCTTCCAGGCACTGGACTACGACACCGGAATCCGGTTCAAGGACGGCCGTGGCGCGGGCCGCCATGTGCTGTGGCCGGCCTCCTGGAAGGTCTGCGGACAGCAGCCGGCACCGGGTACGCCCGTGAAGGGCCGGCAGATCACGCTGACCGTGGTCAAGGACGAGGAACGGTGTACGGACGGCGCCGGGTGAGCGCCGCCCGGTGATCCCAACCGCCCGTGCCGGCCGGGGACTTGGAGCCGCGGCGCGCCGCCCGCCCCGCTAACCTTGCAACGTACAAGCAATGCGGGGCGGGGCGCCCTCGCCACCACCGCCGTCGGCGCGGCACCGAACGGGTCGCGCTCCTTGATCCGTGGCCACCCAGGGCCGGGCCGAGCAGGTCGGCCGTTGGGGCCCCTCAACGAGGACAGGGCAGAACGACACCACACACGGCCGGGTCCCGGGGGAGTCCAGGGAGCCGCCGTGGAGCAGGGAGAGATACGTACATGAGCACCGCCACCTCCCCTCCCGAAGCCGGGCCCCGGGCGATATCCGGGCCGGGGGACCTGCCGCACCGTCAGATCCTCACCATCCTCAGCGGCTTGATGCTGGGGATGTTCCTCGCCGCACTCGACCAGACCATCGTCAGCACCTCCATCCGGACCATCGCCGACGATCTGCACGGCCTGAGCCAGCAGGCCTGGGCGACCACCGCCTATCTGATCACCTCGACCATCGCCACCCCGCTCTACGGCAAGCTGTCCGACCTGCACGGCCGCAAGCCGTACTACCTGGCCGCGATCGGCGTCTTCGTCGTGGGCTCGGTGCTGTGCACCTTCTCCACCTCGATGACCGGGCTCGCCGCGTTCCGGGCGGTGCAGGGCCTGGGCGCCGGCGGCCTGATGTCGCTGGCGCTGGCGATCATCGGTGACATCGTCCCGCCGCGGGAACGCGCCCGGTACCAGGGCTACATGCTGGGCACCTTCGCGACCTCCAGCGTCGCCGGCCCGCTGATCGGCGGCGCCCTCGCCGGCCAGGACCAGCTGCTGGGCATCACCGGCTGGCGCTGGGTCTTCCTGGTCAACGTACCGATCGGCGCCCTCGCGCTGTTCGTCGTCGCCAAGGTCCTCAACATCCCGCACACCCGGCGCGACCACCGCATCGACTGGTGGGGGGCGCTCACCATCTCCGTCGGTGTGGTCCCGCTGCTGCTCGTCGCCGAGCAGGGCCGGGAGTGGGGCTGGGACTCCTCCCGCTCCCTCACCTGCTACGTCGTCGGCGCCGTCGGCATCCTCGCCTGGATCCTCGTCGAGCGGCGGGTCGGCGACGACGCGCTGATCCCGATGCGGCTGTTCCGCAACGGCACCTTCAGCAAGATCAGCCTGCTGTCCGTGCTGATCGGCATGGGCATGTTCGGCGGAATGCTGCTGATCCCGCAGTACCTCCAGATCGTGAAGGGTGCCAGCCCCACCACGTCGGGCCTGGAGATGCTCCCGCTGATGGCGGGCATGATCATCGCCTCGGTCGCGTCGGGCCAGATCACCGCGAAGACCGGCCGCTACAAGGTCTTCCCGCTCGTCGGCACCGCGCTGATGGTCGCGGGGATGCTGCTCTTCCACCTCCGCGTCCAGTGGGACACCCCGCTGTGGGAGACCATGGCCTACATGCTGGTCTTCGGCCTCGGCCTGGGCGGCTGTCTGCAGAGCCTGGTGCTCGCCGTGCAGAACACGGTGCCGCCGCGGGACATGGGAGTGGCGACCGCCTCGTCCACGTTCTTCCGGCAGATGGGTGCCACCGCCGGTACCGCGGTCTTCCTGTCGGTGCTGTTCAGCACGGTCGGTGACAAGATCTCCGCGGCCTTCCGCAGCGCCGCGTCCGCCGAGCGCTTCCAGGCCGCGCTGCACGATCCCGCCGTACTGCGCGACCCGGCCAACAAGCCCGTACTGGACATGCTGGGGCACCGCGGCAGCGGCGACTCCTCCGGAGTGCTCAGCGATTCGTCGTTCATCCAGCACCTCGACCCGCGTCTCGCCGAGCCGTTCAAGCGCGGTTTCGCCGACTCGATGCACACCGTCTTCCTGATCGGCGCGGTCGTCGTCGCGCTGGCCTTCCTGCTGATGTGGTTCATCAAGGAGGTGCCGCTGCGGCAGGTCTCCGGGCTGCAGGCGCGTGCGGAGGCGGAGGCCGCCGGCACGGATGCCGAAGGTACGGATCACACCAGTACGGACGACGCCGGCACCGCGGACGCCGCACCGGCGCCCACCGAGCCCCCCGGCCCGGCCGGCCCGTCGATCCACGGCACCGTACGGGACGGCGCCGGCCGACCGGTGGCGGACGCCGCCCTCACCGTGATCACCGTCGGTGGCCGGCAGCTCGGCCGTACCTCCACCGCGGCCGACGGCGGCTACGCCGTGCCCGTGACCGGCGCCGGCACCTATGTGCTGATCGCCTCCGGGGACGCCCGGCGGCCGCAGGCGGTGACGGTCGTGGTGGGCGAGCGACCCCTGTCCTACGACCTGACCCTCAGCGGCGCGGCGGGCCTGGCCGGTGAGGTCCGTACGGAGCGCGGCGACGTCCCGGTGCCCGACGCGCTCGTCGTGGTCACCGACGTCCGCGGCGAGGTCGTGGCCTCGGGCCGGACCGGCCGGGACGGCGGCTTCACCTTCGACGAACTGGTCCCGGGCGGCTACACCGTGGCCGTCAGCGCCGAGCACCACCGTCCCGCCGCCCTCCCGGCCGAGGTGGCCGCCGGCACCCGCAACCGCTACCGGATCCGGCTGAAGCCGGGAGCCCGGGTCCGCGGCACCGTACGCACGGTGGACGGCGGGCCGGTGGACGACGCCCGGGTGACCCTGCTGGACCCGGCGGGCCATGTGGTGCGCACCACCACCAGCGACCGGGACGGCGCGTACGTCCTCACCGACCTCGACGGCGGCGCCTACACGCTGATCGCCGGCGGCTACCCGCCGGTGGCCGCTTCGGTGCGGGTCCGAGCCGCCGGGCGCAGCGACTGCGATATCGAGCTGGGGCACGACGCGGTGACCTGACGCGGCCGTGCGGGCCCGGTGCCGGGCCCGCACCGGTTTGGCGGACGGGTCCCCGTCTACGTACAGTTCCGCCGAAGCACGAACAATAGAACGTACGATCCCAGGAAAGCGGCAGCGGCGATGACGGTGACCGAAACAGGCCGGGCCGATGGCGCGGGTATCGACTCGGAGCGGATGGCGGTCTGCCTGAGCGTGCTCGAAGAGCTGGACGCGCTGCCGCTGGACCACCCCGACGCGATCGCCATACGCCGCGCCACCGCGGGCATCTACCGCAAGGTCAAGCAGCGCCGGCGGCAGGAGCGCCGGGCGGCGAAGACGGCCAACGACAAGGCCGTCACCGCGGCCACGGCCACCGGAGCGCCCGACCGGATCGACGACGAGACCCAGGGCCTGGCCCTCACCAGCTCCGTGACCTCGGAGATCGCCGGAATCCTGCAGCGCCCCCGGTCCTGCTACACCTGCAAGTCCCGCTACACCGAGGTCGACGCGTTCTACCACCAGCTCTGCCGGCCCTGCGCCCAGGAGAACCGGGCCCGCCGCGACGCCCGTACGGACCTCACCGGCAGGCGCGCGCTGCTCACCGGCGGGCGGGCGAAGATCGGCATGTACATCGCGCTCCGGCTGCTGCGCGACGGCGCCCACACGACGATCACCACCCGCTTCCCGAACGACGCCGTCCGCCGGTTCAAGGCGATGCCGGACAGCGCGGAGTGGCTGCACCGGCTGAAGATCGTCGGAATCGACCTGCGCGACCCCGCCCAGGTCCTCGCGCTCGCCGACGAGGTGAGCGCACAGGGCCCGCTCGACATCCTGATCAACAACGCCGCGCAGACCGTCCGCCGCTCGCCCGAGGCGTACGGGCAGCTGCTCGCCGCCGAGTCGGCGCCGCTGCCCGCCGGTGAGCTGCCGGCCTCCCTCGTCCTCGGCAACTTCGGCAGCGGTGCCCCCGCCGCCCTCCCCGCCGCCTCGACCGCCGGGCAGGGCGGGCTGACCGCCGAGGACGTCACCGCCCTCGCCCTGACCACCGGCTCCGCCTCGCTCGCCCGCATCGAGGCGGGCACCGCGATCGACGCGGGCGGGCTCGTCCCGGACCTGCACGCGAGCAACAGCTGGATCCAGAAGGTGGACGAGGTCGACCCGGTCGAGCTCCTGGAAGTCCAGCTGTGCAATATGACCGCACCGTTCCTGCTGGTGAGCCGGCTGCGCCCGGCGATGGCCGCGGCCGCCGCGCGCCGTAAGTACGTGGTCAACGTCTCCGCGATGGAGGGCCAGTTCAGCCGCGGCTACAAGGGTGCCGGACACCCCCACACCAACATGGCCAAGGCCGCGCTGAACATGCTCACCCGCACCAGCGCCCGGGAGATGCTGGAGACCGACGGCATCCTGATGACCGCCGTGGACACCGGCTGGATCACCGACGAGCGCCCGCACCCCGACAAGATGCGCCTGGCCGACGAGGGCTTCCACGCCCCGCTCGACCTGGTCGACGGCGCGGCCCGGGTGTACGACCCGATCGTTCGCGGCGAACTCGGCGAGGACCTCTTCGGCTGCTTCCTGAAGGACTACGCCCCGTCCGCCTGGTGAGCCGGCGCCCGCGCCTCAACCGGGCGCGGGCAACGTACCGCGGAGCCGCTCCAGCAGCGCCCTGGCCGCCGGGCCGGCCGGTCCCCGCGTTCGCCAGGCCAGCGCGACCCGGCCGCGCGGCTGCGGCTCGGTGATCCTCAGCGTGCGCAGCCCCAGGTCCGCTGCCGCCTGTGCCGGCAGCGCCGGAACCACAGCCACGCCCAGACCGCGGGCGGCCAGCTGCGCCAGCACCTGCGGGGCGGCCGCCTCGAAGGCGATCCGGGGCCGGATGCCCGCCTGCGCACAGGCCCGCTCCAGGACACCGCGCAGGCCGGTGCCGCGCGGCAGGCTGATCAACGGGCGGTCGCCCAGCGCGGCCAGCGGGACGCATCCGCGCTCCGGGGGCGCAAGGAGGGGATCGTCCGGTGCGACGGCGGCGACGAGCGGCACATCGATCAGCATCTGAAGGGAGATGCCCTGCGGGGGCGCTTCCTCCGCGAGGCCGATCACCGCGATATCGAGTGAGCCGGCGTGCAGCGCGGCGAGCATCCGCTCCGAATTGTCCTCGGTGAGCGCGATCTCCACCTCGGGGTGGTCGTCGTGGAAGTCGGCGAGCAGGGAGGGCACGTCGAAGGCGCCGATGGCGGCGCCGGAGATCAGGCCGATCGCCACCCGGCCGCGGAGCAGCCCGGTGAACTCGTCGACGGTGGACCGGATCCCCTCGACGGCGGCGAGCGCGGCCCGTGCGTACGCGAGCACCGCCTCGCCCACCTCCGTCACCGTCACCGAACGGCCGGAGCGGTCCAGCAGCGGCTGACCGAGCTCCCGTTCCAACTGCCGGATCTGGGCGCTCACCCCGGGCTGCGCCAGATGCAGACGGGCCGCGGCCCGGGTGAAGCTCGCCTCCTCCGCCACCGCGACGAAGTACTGCAACTGCCGTAGTTCCATGGTGCGAGATTCTAGAACCGCTGGTTATGGAGCGGAGAACCACCAGCTCTTGGACTTATGGCTCCAGGACCAAGATCCTTGGAACATGGACATCAAAGCGGCGATCGCGGCCGAACGCCGGGAGATCGCGGACATGTTGGCGGGTCTGACGGACACCCAGTGGGACGCTCCCACCCTGTGCGAGGGCTGGCGGGTGCGGGAGGTGGCGGCCCATATGTCGATGGGATTCCGCTACTCGTTCCCCAAGGTGGCCGCCGAACTCGTCAAGGCGGGCGGCAGCATCAACAAGGTGGCCGACCGGCTGGCCCGCCGGGATGCCGCCGGCGCTTCGACGGACGAACTCGTCGCCTTCCTCCGCGACAACGCCCACCACCCCTGGAAGCCGCCGGTCGGCGGGCTCGCCTCCGCGTTGGGCCATGACGTGGTGCACGGCCTCGACATCACCGTCGCCCTCGGCATCGACCGCCGGGTCCCCGAAGACCGGGTGCGCCTCCTCCTGGCCAACGTCACCCCCAGGTCCGCCAGGTTCTTCGGGGCCGACCTCGGCGGCGTCGCACTGCGCGCCGACGACCTCGACTGGTCCTTCGGCGCCGGCGCCCCGCTGTCCGGCGCCGCCCAGGACCTGCTGCTGGTCGCCTTCGGTCGCAAGCTCCCCGCCGGACGCCTCCGGGGGGAGCGACAGGCCCGGTTCGAGACGTGCTGAGGCCCCGGCCGGAGCCCGCTCAGCCTTCTGCAACACGCTTGAGACCGTGCCGGGCCAGCAACGGCCCGATCTCCGGATCGTGTCCCACCACCGCGCGGAACGCCTCCATGGGATCGACGCTGCCGCCCTTGGCGAGGAGTTCCCGGCGGAAGATCTCACCGCTCTCGCGGACCGTCTTGCCGTTCTCGGTGAACCAGCGCACGGCATCGGCGTCCAGCACCTCCGCCCAGCGGTAGCCGTAGTACCCGGCCGCGTACCCGCTGCAGAAGATGTGGGCGAAGTAGCCGGTG
Organism: Streptomyces sirii; assembly: GCF_045690365.1. Taxonomy (NCBI): domain Bacteria; kingdom Bacillati; phylum Actinomycetota; class Actinomycetes; order Kitasatosporales; family Streptomycetaceae; genus Streptomyces; species Streptomyces sirii. The sequence continues at coordinate 8,460,247 of NZ_CP147982.1, forward strand.
CGATAGCGCGGCGGGATCGCGGCCACGGCGAGCCCCGCGCGCTCCAGCGCGGCCGCCTCGAACGCCTCCGCCTCGCCGTCGCCCGGCAGTCGGCCGTCGGCGGACAGGGTGTGCCAGGACCAGTCCAGCACCGCGGCGGCCTGGTGCTCCACCATCCGGAAGCCCGCGCCGAAGTTCTCCGCCTCGCGCAGACGGGCCGGCAGGTCGGCCGGCATCGGCTCTCCGGTGGCGTGGTGGCGGGCATAGTGGGCCAGCACCTCGGGCCGGTCCGCCCAGACCTCGTTGACCTGCGAGGGGAACTCCACGAAATCGCGCGGCACCTGCAGACCGGACAGCAGCGGATAGCGGACGTCGGAGAACAGGCCGTGCAGCGCATGCCCGAACTCGTGGAACAGCGTGGTGACTTCGCTCCAGGTCATGAGCACCGGCTCGCCCTCCGGGGGCTTGGCGATGTTCAGGTTGTTGACCACCACGGGCCGCTGGCCCAGCAGATGGGACTGGACCACCAGAGAGTCCATCCACGCGCCGCCCCGCTTGGACTCGCGGGCGTGGAAGTCGCCGATGTACAGCCCGAGCGGGCCGCCGTCGGCGTCGCGCACCTCGAAGACCCGGGCGTCCGGGTGGTACGCCACCAGGTCGGGGCGCTCGGTCAGGGTGATCCCGTAGACCAGCTCCGCGGCGTGGAAGACCCCGTCGCGCAGTACCCGCTCCAGCTCCAGATAGGGCCGCAGCGCGGTCGCGTCCAGGTCGAACCGCTCCTTGCGGACCCGCTCGGCGTAGTACTGCCAGTCGGCGGCGCCGATCTCCGCGACACCGGCGGCCTCGGCCAGGGCGGCGCGCTCGCGCTCGGCGCTGGCGACGGCGGGGGCGGCCAACCGGTCGAACATGTCCTCGACGGCGTCGGTGGTGCCGGCGGTCCGGTCGGCGAGCTCCCAGGCCGCGTGGTTGCGGAAGCCGAGCAGGGCGGCGCGCTCGGCGCGCAGCCGGGCCAGCGCGACGGCGATCGGGCCGTTGCGCTCGCCGCCGCGGCGCAGTGAGGCGTCGAGCAGGCGCGCACGCAGTTCGGGGCGCTCGAGCGCGGCGAGCTCGGTCTGGTTCGAGAAGTTCTTCAGGCTGAGCACGAACTTGCCCTCGTGCCCCAGCGCATGGGCGTTCTCGGCCGCCGCGGCGATCTGGTCCGGCGGTAGACCGGCCAACTCCTCTGCGTGGTCCAGCACCAGCGCGGCGCGGGCGGTGTCCTCGCGCAGATTCCGGCGGAACTCGATGCTCCGGGTGGCGATCTCGGTGTTCAGCTCGCGCAGCCGCCGCTGCTGCTCCGGTGCGAGGCGTGCGCCGGCCCGCACCCGGCGTGAGTGGTGGCGCTCCAGCAGCCGCAGCCGCTCCGCGTCCAGCCCGAGGTGCTCGCGCTGCTCGAAGACCGCGTCCAGCCGGGCGAACAGAGCGGAGTCGAGCAGCAGCGCATCGTCGTGGGCGGCCAGCCGGGGCGCGATCTCGGCCTCCAGGGCTTGGATCTCCTCGTCGGTGTCCGCCGCGGCTTTGGTGGCGAACGCCCGCCGGACCCGGCCCAGGAGCGCACCGCTGCGCTCGATCGCCTCCACGGTGTTCTCGAAGGTCGCCGGGACGGCGCGGCTCCCGATCGCCGCCACCTCCGCCAACTGGTCGGCCATTCCGCGGGTGAAGGCCGGCAGATAGTGCTCGTGCCGGATGCGCGCGAAGGGCGGCAGCTCGTAGGGCAGGTCACTCGGTTCGAAGAAAGGGTTCGTCGGCATCACGGGCGTCGACCCTATGCCCGGGGGCGGCGCCCGGTCCGGCAGTCGCCGAATACGGTCCGCCGGGCCCTTCCCCGGGAAGCGTCGTTGGGCCATTCGTGGTGTCATCGAAGGCGAGGCAAGCAACGCTCCTTGAGACAGGAGGAACCATGGCCGGCAAACTGCGAGCCCGAGACATCATGACCGGCGGCGTGCGCTGCGTGGGTGCGCATGAGTCGCTCTACGACGCGTCCAAGATGATGCGCGATCTCGACGTCGGATGCCTGCCCATCTGCGGTGACAACAACAAGCTCATGGGCATGATCACCGACCGCGACATCGTCGTCACCTGTTGTGCGGAAGGAGTGGACCCGGCGTCCGTGCAGGCCGGCACCCTGGGTGGGGAGCTGCACTGGATCGACGCCGACGCGGACGCCACCAAGGCCTTGGAGACCATGGAGAACAACCACGTCAAGCGCCTGCCGGTGATCGACGTCAAGGGCGGCCACCGCCTGGTCGGAATGATCACCGAGGCCAACGTCGCCAAGAACCTCAACGACAAGCAGATCGCGGAGTTCGCGACCCGCGTGTACGCGACCGCCTGACGATCGCCCCTCCTGCACACCCCGGCGCACCGGTGCGCTGGAGCCGGGAAGGCTCCAGCCCGGCGCGCCGTCCGGGCGCGGGGGACCGCCTGACCGACGGCCGGCTGACGGCAGGTAACCTGCATCGGTCAACAACGCGTTGACGTCGTTCGTGCAGTCAACCATGGGGGACCTCAGTCGTGTCCGCACCGCCGCCGCCCTACCAGAACCAGCCGCCGCAGCAGCCCTACGGCTATCAGCAGCAGCCGTACGGGCAGCAGCCGCAGCAGTACGCGTATCCGCAGCAGCCGGGCGGGCCGCAGCGGCCGCAGCAGCGGCAGGCGAGCCCGCTGCGGGGACTGATCACCGCCGTCATCGTGCTGGCGGTCTTCGGCGGCGGCGCCTGGTACGTGTGGAACTACAACACCGACCCCAACGGTGGCAAGGCCAAGGCGGAGGCCTCGGCGTCCGCGCGGGCCGAGGAGAACAAGAAGTACTCCCCGCAGACCGGTGACTGCATCGACATGCAGGGCACCGCCGACGCTCCGCGGCCGCTGGTCGTCGACTGCGGCTCCTCCCAGGCCGAGTACAAGACCGGCGACCGGCTGGACGGCTCCGGCCAGAAGTGCGGGCCGCAGTACGACACCAGCATCGTGTACACGGGCGCGCGCTTCCGCAGCGGCAACTACACGCTCTGCTTCACCAAGGTCTGACGCCCCGTCCGGCCCTGCATCCGCACCGGGTCCGCTCGCGCGGGCAGGCCGTCCGCGGCGCCACGGACGGCCTGCAACCCACCGCTGGGGAATACCCGGGTATTCCGTAACGGGTTTTGGATCGGGTCTCGAAACGGGGTTTCGAGACGGTTCTACGGTGCGCTCAGTTTGTGTCCGCTGCCCGCTTCCCGCTCAATCGGCGCTCAGTGGGAGCGGTTTCGCGGCACGGCCAGTCGGGTGCCGGGGTAAATGAGGTCCGGATTCGCACCGATCGCCTTGCGGTTCAACCGGTGGAATTCCTGCCAGCGGCACCCGAATTCCTGCGCGATACCGCTCAGCGTGTCCCCGGTGTTGACGACGACGGTGGTGCCGCTGCGATGCGGACGCGGCTTGTACCGCTTCTCGTGGAACTGCGGGTGCGGCAGCCGCTGGCGAGCCGGCGGCTGGGCCCGGTGCCGCGGTGCGGGGCGCGGGGTGGTGACCCGTGGGGCGGTGTGCCGCGAGGCCGAGTTGAGCCCGAGTCGGGCCGAGCAGGCGGGCCACGCACCCCATCCCTGTCGGGCCAGCACCCGCTCCGCCACGTTGATCTGCTGTGCCCGGGACGCCTGCGACGCCCGTGTCCCGTACGCCCCGCCGCCGAACGAGCGCCAGGTGGAGTGGGCGAGCTGCAGCCCTCCGGAGAACCCGTTCCCGGTATCGATACGCCAGTTGCCTCCGCTCTCGCACCCGGCCAGGCGGTCCCACGTCCCGCCTGCCACCGCCTGAGCCGGCTGCTCGGCCGCCACGTTCAGCGCGCCGGCCGCCAGCAGTACGGCTGCCGCCGTGATGCCTCGGACCCCGTAGCCCCGGAATTCGTTCCGGGCGGTCGATTCCGATACCTGCGGAAATTCCATGCGTTTGCTCCCGTCGCTTGCCGCGCAGTTCCCTGGCGGCCATTCAGGAAACGTGACGCCTTGGCGGAAATCGCGTTCGAGCGGGGCCCGACCGCGATTTCCGTGCGGCGCCATGAATTCGACGGGGATGAGACAACCACGCACAGAGTTCGCATCGGCAGAGCGCGCGGTAGCGCCGTCGCCGCTCGGTCTGCCCCCTTGCCTCCGGAGCACGGGCATGCCTGCCCACGGCGCACCCGCTCTGACGGGCAGGGGCGCACCCCTCATGCCGTAGGCGCATGCCCCACGGGGTCCGGGGGATCGTTCACCCGCTGCGGGGGTGTCCGCCGAGCGCATCCGAGGCACTTGGTGCATGCGCTGCGCAGGTCCGCACGCACCGCGCACGGACCGCCGGGCGGTGCAACGGCTCGTCCCGCCCCGGCTCCGCGGTGCAACAACCCGTCCTGTCACGGCAGTTCGGAGCGGCCTTGGTCGGGACGCAAGGGACGGAGGGGGCGGAGCGAGGCCCGCGCCGCCGGCCACGGAGGGTGCGGTACCCGCCCCGGACGCCCCGTGAGGTCGCCGCCCAGCGCGAACCGCCCCTCGGGGCACTCATGGCCCTGGCCTCCGCACCCTCGACAAGTGGGACAGCGCGCTCTACCGGTGGCGCTTCGAGGCCGGCGCCGGCGATGGGCTCGTCGCCCGCCCGCTGGCCGTGCACCACGCCGCGGTCGGCCGCACCACCGACGCCCGGCCGTGGCGCCCGACCGTTCAGCGACCGAGCAGCCCGCGTACGTACGCCGCCTGGCCGGCGTGCTGCAGATCGTCGGCGATGACGCTCATGAGCCGGACGCCCAGCGTGACCGGCGGCGACCAGGCGCGGTCGACGACGCGCTTGAGGTCCTTGTCCTCGATCCCGGCGAGGTACTGCACCGTGTTGTCGTGGACCGCCTCGTGGTAATCGGTCAGCAGCTGCGCGCTGAGGTCCTGTACCGCCGCCACCTCCTTGCGGGAGTGGCCGTATCCGGTGTCGTCGGCCGTGAACGGCAGCCCGAAGCGCCCGTACCAGTCGTCCGAGATCCAGATCTGCTCCGCCTCGGCCGCTCCGGCCACATGATCGTCCTGGATCCTGGTCAGATGCCAGACCAGCCACCCGATGGAATTGGCGGCGTCGTCGGGCCGCTCGGCGAGCTCCTCGGGGCTGAGCCCACTGACCACCTCCTCGACGACCTCCCGGATACGGCCGAAGGCATCGACGAGCAGGTCTGCACTGGCGGCGGTCATACAGGCTCCATTGCGACGACGGGCGGAGGGCGTCAGCCCCGGCGGCGGGCCCATGGTCGCAAGGGAAGCGAAGGAATGGTGGGAGGCTGATCCGTCGGCGTTCGCGTCCGGGGCGGCGTCGCCGCCGGGGCACGGATGAGCACGGGGGCCGGACCAGGCGCCGGGGTGAGGAGTGGGCGGCGGCACACCGGCTGACCGGATATGACGTACGCAGTTATTTCGGGTCGGTCACGTCTGCAACCGACAGGTCGGGCGAACAGTCCTACCCGGCATGAAACCACGACTGAACCTGCGACGGCGGGTGAGCCTCGGCAGACCGCGGCGCTCCGGCTCCGGCCGCCGGGTGGGCGCGGCGCTCGCCCTCACCGCGCTGACCCTGCCGCTGACGGCGGCCCTCGGGCCCACCGCCCAGGCCGCCACCGCCGCGTCCGCCTGCACCGCGAGCCGCGGCCCCTACCAGAAGCAGGCCGAGAAGTTCCTCGGCCTCCGGGTCGACGGCCGGCAGTCGGCCTCCGACTGCCGGGCGATCCGCGCCTTCCAGACCAGTCACGGCATCACCCCGAACATCGGCTACGCCGGTCCCGTCACCTGGGGCGTGATGAGCCTGGTCGCACAGCAGAAGGCAGCCGGCCACAATCCGAACAAAGCCGGCAAATGCCCCACCAGCCGGGGGCGAATAGCCTGCGTCGACCTGACCCGCCAGCTCAGCTGGATACAGGACGGATCGCGGCTGGTGTTCGGGCCGGTGCCGATCCGCAGCGGCCGCGACGGCTACGAGACCCGCCCCGGCGCCAAGAAGATCTACTGGCGCAACCTGCACCATGTGTCGACGCTGTACGACGTCCCCATGCCCTACAGCCAGTTCTTCGACGGCGGTCAGGCCTTCCACTCCATCAGCGGCAGTGTCTGGTCGGCCCCCGGCTCGCACGGCTGCGTCAACATGCGCGACGGCGACGCGAAGAAGTACTGGTCCCTGCTGAAGACCGGCGACGACGTCTACGTCTACGGCCGCAAGTCCGGTACCTGATCACCGGCGCGCACGCCCCGCGGGCGCGGGCGACCGTGGAGAACGAGCAAGGGGCGCTGGTCCAGCAGCCGGATGGCCGGCTCCGGCGCCCCACACCGCCCGTTCCCTCGTGCCGCCCGCTTTCTCGGCTCGGGCGGCGTCAGCGGCCCAGGATGTTGTACAGCGCCATCGGCGTCACATACCCGGGCCAGCGCCCGTCGACGAACAGATGCACGCCGGCGTCCAGATAGCACTGGTCGACGAGCTGGGAGCAGATCATGTGCCGGGTGCTGGCGATATAGCGCCGCAGCCCCGGAACGGGCATCCGCAACCGGTGCGTGGCGATCGCGAGATAGTCGAGGAAGCTGTACGGCACCCCGACGTAGCGGGAGGCCGCCGCGCAGATTCCGGCGCGCTGCTGCTCCGTGAGCCCCTCCGGGTACACGTAGAGCACATCGGCGTCGGCGTAGTCCGTGAGCGGCCGGATGCGGGACCCGCCGGGCTGGGCTTCCAGCAGCCGCTCGTCGGGCAGGACCAGGAAGGCGTGCTGGTAGTCGGCGAAACCGTCGCCGTTGATCCACTGCCCGAAGCGGATCAACCGGCCGGTGACGCCGGAGATTTGGGTGAGTCCGATGTCGCCGGGCTGGGGATGGGTGTGCCTCATGAGCGGCTCCCGGGAGCGCAAGAATGCGGATTCCCCAGGGTGATACCCGCTGTTCGGGCGCGCGCACCGCACACTTCGGCGCGCGGCGGGGGAGTGGTTCAGCGCAGGGTTCCCGTGCGTGGGTCCTGTGCATGGGTCCTGTGCATGGCTTCACGGCCTCGGGGAACATCGGTACAGCGGTTGGCGCTGAGATTGATCATGGTCGGCTAGTGCACCGGCTGGGGGCTCCGCTGGGGTTCGCGGAAAGATCGCCGCGCGGCTGCCGGGGCTGGCTACGGTCCGCTCGTGCCGGTGGAGATTCTGACTGATGATCAGGCCGAGGCGTACGGGAAGTTCGCCGAGGAGCCGACCCGCCCCGAGCTGGAGCGGTTCTTCTTCCTGGACGACGTCGACCGCGATCTGATCGCGCTGCGACGCTCCACGCACCACCAGCTCGGCTTCGCGCTCCAGATGTGCACAGTGCGCTACATCGGCCGGTTCCTCCCGGACGACCCGCTCGACGCACCGTGGCCGGTGATCGAGCGCCTGGCCGGGCAACTCGGTATCGAGGACGCCTCGGTGGTGAAGTGGAGCTGGTCGAGGAGCAGGAAGCGGACCTGGACGTGGCCGCGCTGTGGGCGGCGGTGGAAGAGGTCGCCCGCGCGCCGGGCCGCGCTCGCGAACCGGTACGCCACGGTGCGCCCGTTCCTGTCGCTGCTGGGCGAGTCGAAGGCGCTGGACGCGGCGAGCTCCGGGAAGCGGGTCCTGGCCGGGGTGCGCGGCCTTCCGGCGCTGGCGCGGCGGAAGGTGGGGGTCAAGCCGCTGCTGCCGCGCGAGGTGGACGACAAGCTCGTGCCGCCCGCGTGGCGCAAGGCGGTGTACGCCCACTCCGATCTGCCGCAGGGCGCGGTGGACCGGGACGCGTACGTGGTGTGCGTGCTGGAGCAGCTGCACCGGGCCTTGAACAAACCGCGACGTGTTCGCCGCTCCGACGCACCGCTGGTCCAACCCGCGCGCCCGTCTGCTGGACGGGCCCGACTGGGATGCGGTCGAGGAGGACGTGCTGGCCGGGCTGAGCCTGGACATGCCCGTCACCGAACACCTGGCGGAGCTGGTGCGGGGCCTGGGCGCCGGATGGAAGCAGCTCGCCGAGCGTCTGGAAGAGGCGGGGCCGGCGGCGAAGGTCTCCATCGAGGTGCAGGACGACGGGCGGGTGAAGCTGAACGTCGACAAGCTCGGCGCGCTCGGCGAGCCGAAGTCCCTGACCTGGCTGCGCAAGCGGGTCGAGAGGATGCTCCCGAAGATCGACCTGCCGGACCTGCTGTTCGAGGTGAACGCCTGGACCGGGTTCCTCGACGCCTTCGTGCACCTCGGCGACGGCACCACTCGGATGAAGGACCTGCCCACCTCGGTGGTCGCGCTGCTGGTGTCGGAGGCGTGCAACATCGGCCTGGCCCCGGTGGTCAACCCCGGCTACGAGGCCCTGACCCGGTCCCGGCTCGTGCACGTCGACCAGTATTACCTGCGCGCCGACACCATCGCCGCGGCGAACGCCGCGCTGATCGCCGCCCAGGCCGAGGTGCCCATCGTGAAGTTCTGGGGCGACGGGCTGCTCGCCTCGGTGGACGGGGCACTCCGCGCGACTCCCTGCACATCCTGGACGCGCTGCTGAACCTGGACGGCGGCGTGAAGCCGGAGATGGTGGCCACCGACAACGCCTCGTACTCCGACATGGTGTTCGGCCTGTTCAAGATCCTCGGCTACAACTTCAGCCCCAGGTTCCGCGACTTGGACGACCAGCGGTTCTGGCGGGCCACGGGATGGAGGACCAGCTCGGCGCGCTCGGCCTGGTCCTCAACGCCATCGTGCTGTGGACCACGAAGTACATCGACGCCGCCGTCGCCCAGCTTCACGCCGAAGGCCGCGAGATCCGAGACGAGGACATCGCCCGCCTGTCGCCGCTCAAGCACCGCAACCTGAACCTGCTCGGCCGCTACAGCTTCACCGCCTCCACCCCGGCCGTCGGCGCCCTGCGCCCGCTGCGCGACCCGGGCGCCCCAGAACTGGACGAAGACGACGACGGCGGGCAGGAGTGAGTATCAGGAGCCGATCGGATCAATCCGTGACGGGCAGGCACTCGGCGAGCAGGGCGACGATGTCACGCCAGGCTCGCTGTGCGTGCCGTGGGTGGTAGCCGACGCCGGGAGGCACGGTGTGGTCGACCGGTGGGTGGTGGAAGGCGTGAAGGGCTCCTCCGTAGACCACGAGGCGCCAGTCGACGCCCGCGGCCTGCATCTCTGCGGTGAACGCCTCCCGTTGGGCGGGCGGCATGATTGGGTCTTCCGACCCGACCCCGGCCCATACCGGGCAGCGAATGCGTGCCGCCTCGCCCGGTCGGCCCGTGGTCAGTGCGTTGACTGTCCCAATCGCGCGCAGGTCGACGCCATCGCGACCGAGTTCCAGTGCGACTGCGCCCCCGGTGCCGTAGCCGACGGCGGCGGTCCGGTCTGGGTCGGCCCGTGATTCGGCACGCAACACGTTGAGCGCGGCGTGACCGATTCCTCGCATGCGGTCGGGATCGGCGAGCAGCGGCATGCAACGGGCCAACATTTCCTCTGGGTCTTCCAAATAGCGTCCGCCGTGGAGGTCGAAGGCCAGCGCCACGTACCCCAGCTCGGCCAGAGCCTCGGCCCGCCGGCGCTCGACATCGCTGAGCCCCATCCCCTCGGGTCCGATCAGGACTGCGGGCCGGCTCTCGGCACCGGCCGGGAGCGCGAGGTATCCGATCATCGTCAGGTTGTCGGCCGGGTATTCGACCGTACGGGTTGTTACCGTCGTCATGCGACTGGACGGTAATGACCGTTGCGCCCGCTCGGGGTGGTGTTCACCGATGGCAGACAGCAGCCTGTCCCGACTACATCACCCGGACGCGTCGTCCGCCTGTCGTCAAACGATCGAATGACGACAGGGGCGGCGTGCACCGGCGAGCTGCTGTCCACCGTGAAGTTCATGGTGCAGACCCTCGCCGCCGCCGGCGAACTCCAGCGCGAGCTGACGTACGACGGGCTGCGGGCCGCCGAAGCCAAGGGCAACAAGGGCGGACGCCGCCCCGTCCTCGCGGGCGACACGGTCACCGACGTACGGGCCGCCTACCTGGAGGGCCAGTCCATCACCGCGCTGGGCCGCGAGTACAGCGTCAGCCGCGGGGCCATCCGTACCGCCGTCGCCGACCTCCTGCCCGAGCACGTCGCCGCCGCCGAACCCGTCCCGGCCCCGGAGTTGCCGGTCACCCTCGACATGCCGGGCAAGGTCGCCGACTTCCTCCGCACCACCGAGTTGGAGCCTGCCCAGCAGGCCGCGCTCGACCAGGGGGCGACCGTACGGCACGGCCAGGGCTACACCCTGCGCGTGACCGCCGTCCTCGCGGTGCACCACCAGCTCCTCGCCCGCTGCCAGCCGCTCGACGGCGCCCAGGGCGTCCCTGCGGTCCCGGCACAGCGCAAGGCCCGCCGTGAGTACGAGAACCGGGTCAGCGCACTCACAGGCTGACCATGATCGTTCTCGGCGCCAACCGCTGTACCGATGTTCCCCAAGGCCGGTTCAGCGCGTGAAGGCCTCTTCGGTGGTCGCCGTGCTCGGCCCGCTGGCCGTGCTCTCCTCGCTCGCCCCGCCCGTCGTCTTCATCGTCTCCCTCGGTGGTCGTGGAATGGCGCCGATGATCTGGAGGGCCCAGCGGGTGGGTGTCTGATCGTCGAGGAGGGCGGCGAGTCGGGTGATGTGGGCCAGGCGCTCCGAAGGTGTCATGGTCAGCGCGCGATGCAGGGTGTCGACGAGGTCCTGGGGGGAGCGCGGGTCGGTGAGCAGGGCGGCGGCGCCCAGTTGGGAGGCCGCTCCGGTGTGGCGGGAGAGGAGGAGCACCCCGGACCGGCCGGTCGCGGCATGGCTGGCGATGAACTCCTTGGCGGTCAGGTTCATACCGTCCTGCAGGGACGTCACCCAGAACACATCCGCTGCCAGGTAGTGGTCGACCACCTCACCGAAGGACAGGGCGCGCGGGACGTAGTCGACGGGTTCCCAACCACCGGTGCACCAGCGGTCGTTGAGGTCGGCGATGGCGCGCTCCAGGGCGGCGCGGGTGCCGTCGTGCACCCGGATCCCCGGCTCGGGCGGCGGGCACACCAGGCGGAAGCGCAACTCGCCGCACAGTTCCGGGTGTTGGGCGAGCAGGGTCGCGATGGCGCGGACCTTTTCGAGGGGTGCCTTGGCGTAGTCCAGTCGCTCCACCGAAAGGATCAGGGCCGGCCCCGGCCGCCCCTGCCGCGCCGTCGGCACTTCGCGCGCACGGGCCAGCTCCTCGACGGCCCGCCGGTCGATGCCCAGAGGGTGGACGCCGGTACGCGGTGCCCTACGGGCCCCGGCCAGCACCTGCCGGAAGTGGGCGGCGAACTCGGCGGTGTGGAAGCCGGCCCAGTCCAGGCAGGCGAGGGAGTCGCGGAGCTGCTCGGCGGTGGGGATACGGGCGAACGCGTCGGGCGGCGGGAACGGCGTGTGATGGAACAGCCCCAGGTGCAGATCGGGCCGCGTCGCGCGCAGGATGCCGGGCACGAGCCAGAGGTTGTAGTCGTGCAGCCAGACCGTGGCGCCGCGCGCCGCATGGGCGCTCACATGGTCGGCGAAGCGCGCGTTGAACGCCTCGTAGTGCCGCCAGGCCGAGGCGCGGTAGCGCATCCGGTCGGGCTGGGACATCAGCGCGGGCCAGAGCGTCTCCTTGCACGCGCGATGGAAGTACTCCGTCCACTCGGCGGCGGCCACCGGCAGGAACGCCAGCGGCAGACCGGTCCGGTGCGGCAGGCCGGGACGGGTGGGCAGATCTGGACGGGTGGGCAGGCCGGAACGGGTGGGCAAGGCACCCCCACCCCTGCGAGGTCCAGCACCGCCGCCGTGCGCGCCACCGCCCGTACCCTGCGGGGCGTCGTCCTCGACCAGCGCCGTGGCCCACACGGCATCGGGACCGTCGGCGCTGAACAGGCCCCGCAACGTGGGCAGCACGCCGTTCGGGCTCAGCGGCCGCTGCCACTGCCCGTCGGCCCATCGCACCGGCGGACGGTGGTAGCCGACCACGAGGGGGCGAGCACGCTCGATCCAGCCCAGGCTCTCCAGCGCCGACAGGATGCCGGCCGCCCCCGGACGCTCCGGCCGGTGGACGTCGGCACGGTCGGGAATCCGCTCCCGAAGAGCCGCTTCCGCATTGCTCATCAGCACGCCCCGCGCGCCGAGCTGGAACAACGACAGGTCGTTGAGCGAGTCCCCGGCCACGAGGACCGAGTCCATCCGCCACCGCTGCCGACGGGCCAGCAGCGCCAGGGCGTTGCCCTTGCTCGCCCGGGCCGGCAGGACGTCGAAGTAGCGGTCCGCCGAGTACGTCCATCCGCAGCCCAGCTCCCGCACGGCGTCGGTGAGCGATTCGGAGAGCTGCTCGGGACGCAGGAAGAACGAGCAGCGGCCCTCCTGGACCACCCCGTCCTGATAGACGAGTTCGGGAAAGCGCGCCAACCGCTCCCGTACGCACCGCTGCCCCGGCCAGCCATGACGCAGCCGGTCCTGCAGCGGGCCGATGCCCGTGCGGTCGCTGCCGTCGATCACACTCGCGCCGACGTCCGCGATGATCCACCGGGGGGAGGGGACGAGCGGATCGCCGCGCAGGATCCCCTCGACGGACGGCAGCGAGCGGCCGGTCGCGAACACCACGGTCAGTTCCGGGTGCCGGTCGAGCGCCTGGCGCAGCCGCCGGCGGTCCGTGCGGTCGCCGCCGAGCAGCGTGCCGTCCAGATCGGTGACCAGCACCCGGTCACCGGCACCCCCGGCCGACGGCTCGCGCGAAGCCTGCTCGTCCGACACCAGCGCTGCCATGTTTCCCCCGTCGTCGTTGGGCGCGTCTGCGCGGTACGGGTCGGTACTCCGGCTGTGCGGGCCCGCACTCCGCCGAGCAGGTCTGCTCTCCGCGGCTCCGTACGGACCGTCGCTGCTGTACGGCCCGTGTGCGCCGTACGAGGACGGCTGCGCTACGTGGAGAGACGTGCCAGCCACCGCTCCAGCCCGGCCGCGTCCAGCGCGGCGCCCGAACCCGCCGCGGTGACGGACGCCGCCCCGCAGACGACACCGGCGGCCAGACACTCGCCGAGCGTCCCGCCGGCGAGGCGGCGATGGACGAAACCCACGTTGAAGCAGTCACCCGCGCCCGTGGTGTCCACCACGTCCACCGGCAGCGACGGCTGCGTGATCCGTACACCGTCCTCCGCGGCCACCGCGCCCCGGCTGTCCTGCTTGATCACCACGGTGCGCACCAACCCCGCGAGCACCTCCAGCGCCTCGTCGACGGACCCGGTCCCGGTCACCCGCAGCGCCTCCGCCGCGTTGGGCGCGAAGACGGCAACCTGCCCGAGCGCCTTGGCCACCTCGGGGACATCGACGCTGCCCGGGTAGTCCTGGCAGTCCATGAACACCTCCGCCCCCACGCGCGCGGCGGCGTCCAGCGCCTTGGACACCGCCGGTCCGTACTGCAGGAACGGCAGCATCACCAGCGCCGGCCGGTAGGTCTCGATCAGCTGCGCCAGCGGAGGGGCGACGACCGGTTCCTCGTACGAGACCATCGCCCGGTCACCGGGCCGGGACAACGCGGTCGTCACATTGGGCAGCGGTCGCGCATGGCGCCGAAAGCCCCGCTCGTCCAGCCCCTCGTCCCGCGCCGCCGCGAGCACCTCCAGGCTGAACGGGTCATTGCCGAAGTCCGCCGCCCATACGACCTCGCGGCCCAGCCGCCGTAACCCCATCGCCAGGGTGAACGCCCCGCCGGGCACCATGCTGAAGCCCTCGGCCCACACTTCCTTGCCGTACGCAACGGGTCCCGTCAGTCCCCGGTACACAAGATCGACCGAGTACGCCCCGGCCACCAGCACCCGGTCGCCGGCCACGTCCTGCCCATGCGTCATGGCGGGACTGTAGGCACAACACGCAGCGCATCGGGCCGATAACCCTGGGAGATGGCCGAAATGACGGCGCTTCAGCTCCCCGTAACGCCACGGTCGGCCAAAACACTCCTCCCGGCGCCCTCACGACGAGCCACTGCCTCGCGCGGCGGCGTAGCGGCCCGGCGTAGTGCCCACATGGCGCGTGAAGTGCCGGTTCAGATGAGCCTGGTCGTGGAACCCGACGGCCGACGCGACCTCGGCCGGCCGGCGGCCGTCGAGCAGGAGCCGACGGGCCCGGTCGATGCGTCTGCCGGTCAGGTAGGCGTGCGGCGGCAGCCCGTAGGTCTGCTTGAAGCAGCGGATGAGATGGGTGGGGTGGGCGTGCAGGACGGCGGCGGCCTCCTGCAGAGAGATGCCGGCGGGTATCCGGGAGTCCAGCAGCCCCCGCAGCTCGGCAGCCAGCCGGTTCGCCTCGCGGCCGGGCGTACGGGGCCGAAGCGCGTCGAGGCGGCCGGGTGGGTCGAGGTGAAGGTGCAGCCGTTCGCGGATGAATGCCAGCCGGGATGCGGCTTCGAACGCGGCGTCACCGCGGCTGCCTCCGGCTCCGGGCCGGCCCTCGGCCCCGTCGTCGGCTGCGTTACCGGCATCGCCGAGTGCGGTGTGCAACTGGTGGATCCGATGGCGCAGCAGCGCGTCGTGGAGGACCGGGCCGTCCACCGCACTGCCGGTCAAGTGCTCCGGCAGCACGGTCAAGTCCAGGTAGAGCACGCGCTTGCGGAAGCCCGTCGCGGTGACCGTCCTGCCGTCATGGGAGACGCCGGGAGGCAGCAGAACGACCTTGCCGGAACCGGTCGCCCCATGACGCTGCCGGTCGAGTGCGAAGTCGACCGATCCGTCATCGAGGATCATCAGGTCCCAGGTGTCGTGGGTGTGGGACGGATAGGCGTGATCGGTGAAGTGCGCATGGAGGACCTCGGAGATACCCGGTACCGACGGCCGCCAGGCGCTGATCGTCGTGGGAGGCGGGCCCGAAGCTGCTGTCATGCCAGGAACGTACAAGATCGCAAGGGCCCGGGCGCGGCAGGCTGGTGGCTCATGACGCTCGCTCACAGCGATGGCTCATGACAACGGCTCATGATCTCGCCCGGAGACGAATGTCCTCCGGATGCGCCGATCCACCCGCCCTGTGAAAGGACCTCAGATGTCGCAACCTCCCGCCCCGGTCGATCTGGCCGACAAGCTCGCGCAGTTCAGTGACCTCTGGTCACAGAAGAAGGTGGCCGATCTCAACGACTACGAGGTCAAACTCGCCAAGTTGAAGGGGGAGTTCGTCTGGCACACCCACGAGGACACCGATGAACTGTTCCTGGTCATCAGCGGTCGCCTCACCATCCAGCTCAGGGGCGGCGATGTGGTGCTCGGACCCGGTGAACTGTTCGTCGTTCCCCGTGGCGTCGAACACTGCCCACGCGCGGACGAGGAGACCGCCGTCCTGCTGCTCGAACCCGCCGGGACGCTCAACACCGGTGACGCGGGCGGTCCGCGGACCAAGGCGGCCGAATCCCTCGACTAGCGGGAGTCCTTCAGCGGGAGTCCTTCACGAGGAACCTCCCGGCCCCATGGGGTGGGCCGGGAGGTACCGGGCCGCCTGCTCGGCCGGTCCCGCTCTCACGTCTGCCGCGCCCCACCGTCAGGCGGTCGCAGCTGCCGTGATCAGCGCTTCACGACGAACGCCCGGCCCTGCTTCGCCTCGGCGGAGCAGGAAGCCTTCTCCGACTCGGTCATCTTGCGGGTCTTGACCGTCACCGCGTTGCTCTGCCCGTCCGTGCCGTTGGGCGCAGGACCGGTGACGGTGTCCGGCACGAACCAGAAGTAGTGCCCCCACTTGGGGCTGTCGTAGTGGGTCTGCCAGGTACCCGAGACGGTCTGCATGACCTGTGCCCGGGAGATCCAGCCCACCTCGCCCGGCTTCACCGTCATGTTCAGGGAGCTGTTCTCGGTGTGCGAGCTCGACCAGGTGTGACTGTACGTCGCGGTCACACTCAGGTCGATCAGACCGGCGATCTTCCCGCCGGCCGTGACCGAGACGCCGGCGCTGTCCGTCGAACCCACCGTGTCCGCCCAGCCCATCGACTGCGTGGCATCCGAAGTGCTGCAGTTGTAAAGGGAGTTGGAGACCTGCCGGAAGTCCCCGAGGTACGCCTTGCCGAGCGTCGGCTCGTTGAAGCTGCACTTCCCCTCGCCGGAGGCGCAGTCGGCTATGAGCTGCTCCCGGGCGGGGCCGTCGTCTGCCGCAGCGGGTACGGTCATCGCGGCGACCAGTCCCAGCGCGGCCGTGGGCAGTGCCATCAGCCGGCTTCCGTAGCGGATCGTTCTGCCGTTCCTCTTCGTCATCTTGGTGTTGCCTCTCGTGCTTCTCGCCTATTTCACACACGCCAGATGGAAGCGACAGTTCCGGAGAGAATGTGGCGCATGTCGCGTCCGCCGCTGTTGCGTTCGAGACTGGTGTGAAAATTGATTCAACTACACCAAGAGTTGGCAAAGTTGTAGTTGATGGTGAAACAGTCCCTTTAGGGGGAAACGAAACGGAGGCCGCGTCAGTTTTCGACGGGTCTCGCCGAGTTCTCGCACAGGTCCTCTTCAGGCCCACTTGGGGCCCTCCTTGGGCCCTCTTCAGGCTTCTCTCGGAGCCCTTCTCGCGGGAGCCTTCTCGTGGGAACCCTTCTCACCGCCGGGTAATGGACGCGCCGTTGAGGACGGTGCTCACGGCTCGCGAAACGAAGTCCTTCTCCACCGGGAGCTGTCGCAGTACGACGCGGAGCCAGGCGGCCCCGGCCAGCAGGTCCACCAGCAGCATGGGGTCGGCGTCCGCCGCGAGTTCACCGCGGGCCACGGCGCGGTCGAAGACGGGGCGCTCGCGGTCGATCCGATCGGCGAAGAAGTCGCGTACGTGACCTGCGAGTTCGGGGCTGTGGGTGACCGCACCCAGCGCGGAGACGGCGACGTCGGAGCCGGGTGGGGTGGTCAGCAAGGTCACCACCGTGCGCAGCAGCGCCTCCAGGTCGCCTTGGAGGCTGCCGGTGTCGGGGAGTTCGACGTCGAGCCGGCGGGCGCCCGTGAGTGCGGCGCCGAGGAGGGCTCCCTTGGACGGCCACCAGCGGTAGATCGTGGTCTTGTTGACCCCGGACCGCTGGGCGACTCCCTCGACGGTCAGGCCCTCGTAGCCCTTCTCCGCGAGCAGGTCCAGTGTGGCGTCGAAGATCTCCGGCGCCTTCCGGGGGCCGCCGCTGCGCCGCGTTCCGTCGTGTCGTTCCTCGCTCATGAGGAAAGGCTAGCATCAAAATACAACGCAACGTTGCGTTGCATTTGCGGTAGCGTACCGAGCATGGAGACCAAAGAAGCCGGACTGCCCGTCGTCTTCGTGCACGGCACACGCGTCAGCGGCACGATGTGGCAACCCGTTGTCCAAGCCATCGGAACCCGCCATCCCGTGGCGGTACCCGACCTACCGGGCCACGGGGTCAGGCGCGGCGAGCCGTTCACCCTGCCCGGGGCCGTGGCGGCAGTGGCCGAGGCGGTGGATCGACTCGGCGGCCGGGCCCTGGTCGCGGGACTGTCCCTGGGCGGTTACGTCGCGATCGCCACGGCTGCCGAACACCCGGACCGAGTGGCCGGCCTGATGGCGATGGGCTGTACGGCGCTGCCGCGCGGACCGCTCGGCGCCGTGTACCGGGGCGCGGCACGAGGGGCGGCCAGGTATCCGGAAGGAGCCAACCGCCTCAGCGCGTTCACCTTCCGTCACGCGCTGCCCGACCGTCTGGGGCGGGCCATGGCCGCAGGCGGCCTGAGCTGCGAGGTCGTGCCCGACGTCGTCGCAGCCGTCCGCACGCTGGACCCGCTCGCCGCGCTGTCGGCGTATCCGGGGCCGGTCTGGCTGTGGAACGGCGAACGCGACCACTTCCGCCGCGATGAACGCCGCTTCCTCCATGCCTGCCGCGACGGTCGCCTCATCGTCCGGCCGGGGTGCGGCCACCTCACACTCCTCGCGGACGCCACGGCGGTGGCCCGGCAGGTCATGGACGCGGCGGCGGTCGTTGCGGCTCGCACGGAGCTCACCGGTACGCCGTCAACGACTGGACGGTGACACGTCCGCCGGCCACCGGGCGATGACGTGCCTGCCGGCCACTGGACGGCGATGTGCCGGCCATCCAGTGGCCGGTGATGAACTCGTCCTCCAGTGGCCGGTGAGGTGCAGATGCCCCGTCCGGTCTCACCGGGCCCGGGTGGCCACCACCAACCGGCCCCGAGGGCTGCCATCGGGACGCAGGCCCAGCTCCGGCAGCGCGTGCAGCTCCACCTCGAAGCCGGTCCGGATCAGCTCCGCCCGTACGTCGGCCAGCCGGAACGCCCGGTAGTACATGACGAAGGGCGGCCGCCACAGCGCATTGCGGACCCGCATCGCCGTATCGAAGGCCAGGAGCGCCCAGTAGGCAGGCGACCCCGGGCGGGGCGGCGCGCCGATCGGGAAGACGAACCGGCCGCCGGGGCGCAGCACGGAGTGGACCTGCGCGAACAGCCCCGGCTGCTCCTCGGGCAGAAAATGCCCGAACGCGCCGAAGCTCACGACGAGATCGAAGACCGGGCCGAACGGAAGGGCCCGTGCATCCGCCCGTACCCAGTCGATGCGCGGTGCGGTCGTGGTCATCCGTTCACGGTCGCGGCCCACGGCGAGCATCCCCGCGCTGATGTCGACCCCCGTGACCCGCTCCCGGCACACCTGCCGCAGTACGCCCACCCCCGCACCCGTACCGCAGCACAGGTCGAGGCCGCTCTCGAACGGCCCCAGGTTCAGCAGCGCCTGTGACACGGGAGTCAGCACCGACTGCGGTGTCCGGAAGGGGGTGTGGTCGAATTTCGGAGCGAGCAGGTCATAGCCGTGCTCGACGGAGGACAGCGCCTGGACGGCGAGTTCACGGAACGTGGGGCCCTGGGGTGCGAACATCGCGCTCAGCATAGGCTCCTCGGCGGTCCGCGGCGCTGGGTGGCGCCGGATGGGGTTCGAAAAGCCTGTCGACTCGTCCGCGCCGAGTGCTACAGTGCGTTCAGAGCGCACTCGTGTTCGCCGTAATTCCGGCGCCGGTGCCCGGCTCACCTCCGCGTCGCATATGCCTCGCATCCGCATCCGTTCTTCTCTGTTCTGTTTGTCGCTGTTCGCGGTGCGTTCGCGACGGATGCGCATCGCCGATACGCCCTCGGTCTGTCTGTCTGCTGTCTGTCTGTCCAGACCGGCGACGGCGATCCGGCACCGGCTCTCTGCCCGGCACCCGCAGTTCTCACTTCTGCCGGGCAGCATCACCATCCCTCTCCGGCCGCGGGTTTCCTGCCCGCCCGTGGGGCGTGAAGTCACCGCCCCCTATCTGCCGGCTCCCCTTGTACCGCCCTACCGCGTACTCACCTACGTACGTCCCGAGAGGACACCGTGACCACCACCAAAACCGCGCCCACCGCGCTCACCACTCACGCCACCAAGCCCACCAACTCCAGCAGCTCCACCAAATCCCTCACTATGACCCGTCCCCGAGTCGACATCGCCACCCCGGCCGCCGGGATCCTGGATATCGCGAACGAGAAACAGGAATTCGGCTTTCTCCGGGCGGAAGGGTGCCTCGCCTCACCCGTAGACATCCGAGTGCCCGCTGCGCTGATCCGCAAGAACGGCCTGCGCAAAGGCGACTTCGTCGTGGGCGGGTGCGGCCGTACGCGGACGCTCACCGAGGTCGAGATCGTCAACGGTCGCCCGCCGGAGGAAATGCGGGGCCGGCCGCATTTCCGTGATCTCACGCCGCTGCATCCACGGCACCGGATGCGCCTCGAAAGCGCGAGCGGCGGTCTGACATCACGCATCGTCGACCTGATCGCCCCGGTCGGCAAGGGGCAGCGCGGACTGATCGTCGCCCCGCCGAAGACCGGGAAGACCGTTCTGCTGCAGCAGCTCGCCGCCGCCGTCGCCGACAACCACCCCGAATGCCGGCTGATGGTGGTCCTGGTCGACGAACGGCCGGAGGAGGTCACCGAAATGCGCCGTTGCGTACGCGGTGAAGTGCTCGCCTCCACCTTCGACCGACCGGCGAAAGAGCACATCGCGCTCGCCGATCTGGCCGTGGAACGCGCGAAACGACTCGTCGAGCAGGGAGAGGACGTCGTCATTCTCCTGGATTCCCTGACCCGGCTCTGCCGGGCGCACAACACCGCCGCCGCATCGGGTGGTCGAACGCTGAGCGGAGGCGTGGACGCCGCCGCGCCGTACGGTCCCAAGCGGCTCTTCGGAGCCGCGCGCCTCGCGGAGGAGGGCGGTTCCCTGACCATCCTCGCCACCGCCTTGGTGGAGACCGGCTCCCGGGCCGATGACTACTTCTTCGAGGAATTGAAGAGCACCGGCAACATGGACCTCCGCCTGGACCGCGCACTCGCGGCAAAGCGGATCTACCCAGCGGTCGATGTCACCGCCTCCGGCACCCGCCGCGAGGAACTGCTGCTCACGGCCACCGAGTTGACGGCCATGCGTCGACTACGTCGGGCTCTCCAGACCGGGGATGGACCGGCGAAATGGGAGGCATTGCTGGAGAAGGTGCGACACACTCCGGACAATGCGACGTTCCTGCGCCAGGTGCAGGCCACCATCCCGGACGCATGACCGACCGATCCATTGTCGCGTAAGCACGCAGAACTACCCTGCGACGCCGGTCGAGTGGCCCCGTGTTCGGTCGAGAACGTCTATCGCGTGGTTCTTTCCAGCGTGCCTCCGGATCGCAGGTGGGGAATTCTCCGGATCACAGGGCCAAGGTGATGGCGGCGCCGATGCCGCCCGCTCCCAGGGCGACGGCGGCACAGGCCCACCCTCCGTCTCTCCAGACGAAGGGACGGTCGAGCGCGAGGCGGCCGGGGCCGATCGCGGCGACCGCGAGGGCGACGACGGCGATGCACAGGGGGTATTCCAGGCCGCCTGACTGGCCCCAGAGGCCCTTGGGGGCGGAGAGCGCCATGGCGTTGATCATTACGCCGATCAGTGCGGCGGCCGCCAGCGGGGTGAGCAGCCCGGCCGCGAGGCCGAGACCGCCGAGAAGCTCCGAGGTCCCGGCGAGGCCGGCGAAGAATTCGCCCGGTCGGTAACCGAGGGCGGCGAATCCCTTTCCGGTGGCGGTGAGCCCGTCGCCGCCGAAGAGCCCGAAGAGCTTCTGGGCGCCGTGGCCGGCCAGGATCAGTCCTACGCTCAGGCGGAGCAGCAGCAAGCCGACATCGGCTGCGGTGATGGGAGGAGACCGGAGTCCGTTGGGCCCGGAGTCGGCGTCCGGACGTGGCTCGGCGAGCAGTTTCATGACGGTGTCGCTTTCCGCACCGGCGCGTTCTGTGGTCGCGGTGCCGAACACCGGCGCCGCGACCACGCGACGCGCCGGTGCGCTCAGGGTGGGGAAAGTCTGGTGGATCGCGAGCCGAATCAGGGGTGAGCGGTGGCGGTGAGAGACGTGCTGACTACCTGATGTGTCGAGATGAAGGTCCGGCCCTTTACAGTCGATCGTGCTACGCAAGGAGGCGCTTGCCTAGGGGTAAATGCGTGAGCTTTCAAATCAGGGCGATGGGATGCGGCTACGTGCCTTACCCATGCAAAGAGGGTAAACGGGGGAAGATTTTAGGGGTAAAGCGGCCTGCGCGGTCGTGGAATTCCGTCCGGGGGAGAACGGGCCGGTCAGCGGTATTCCGATCGACCGATCGACGTGCACGGATCCATTCAGTGCCACGACGTAAAGTCAGCGCCCACGACGTAAAGTCAGTGCCCACGGCACGAAGTCGGTCCCACGACGCGAAGAGCGGGCCCTCGGGAAGGGAAACCGAGGGCCCGCTCGTCCGGCACACGGCGTTCCTGGGCGGGCTGCTCGCCTCGGAACGCCGTGTGCCTGGAAGGCGTCAGTCGTTGACGCAGGTGTTGCCGAATGTGGGGTTCAGCAGTCCGACGATGTTGACGGTGTTGCCGCAGACA
This sequence comes from Streptomyces sirii, assembly GCF_045690365.1. Taxonomy (NCBI): domain Bacteria; kingdom Bacillati; phylum Actinomycetota; class Actinomycetes; order Kitasatosporales; family Streptomycetaceae; genus Streptomyces; species Streptomyces sirii. The sequence goes on from NZ_CP147982.1 coordinate 8,482,100, forward strand.
TTGGCCGGAACATGGACGGGGATCTGGGTGGTGTTGCCGGAAAGGACACCGGGCGAGTGGAGCGATGCGCCCTGTGCGCCGCTGTCGGCAAAGGCCAGGCCGGCCCCGCCGAGGACGACGGCGCAGGCGCCGGCGGTCAGGAGGGCACTCTTGATCCGGTGAGCCATCGATCGGTCTCCCTACTGGTGAAGGAAGCGGCTCCTGGGCGATGCGGCCCCGTAGGAGCGCCTCGCACCACGGCTGTGAGCCGCTCTGTGCGTACACCGATGTCGATTCCCCGCCGAATGCCGCTCCACGGGTACCGGCCCCCAAGATCAGACTTCTAGGTGCTTTCGCGGCCGGAGTTGACGATCTGCCGTACGAACGGGTCCGTGGTGCGCAGCCGAAGACGGGGCAGGAACGCATCGGTTGCCCCCGGCCGTCATATCCGGTTGGTGCGACAGCGACGCGCCCTACCATGACGGCCATGAACAGTGCTCTTTTTGCCTCGGAGAACATGGCCATACCGGCGACCGCGCCCGGTATGACGCAGCAGAACGCGAAGTCGATCAAGTATGCGCTGGACGGCGAGTGTTACGCCCGGCAGGGCGCGATGGTCGCCTACCGCGGTGACCTGCAGTTCGAGAAGCAGGGGCAGGGTGTCGGCAAGTTCCTCAAGCGAGCGGTCACCGGCGAGGGACTGGCGCTGATGGCCGTACGGGGCCGCGGTGAGGTGTGGTTCGCGCATGAAGCCGCGAACTGCTTCATCATCGATCTCGCCCCCGGCGACGGCCTGTCCGTCAACGGCCGCAACGTGCTGTGCTTCGATCCGTCGCTCTCCTACGAGATCAAGGTGGTCAAGGGCGCCGGTATGGTCGGCGGCGGACTCTTCAACTCCGTTTTCAGCGGCCAGGGCAAGCTGGGTGTCGTGTGCGAGGGAAATCCCATCGTCATTCCCGTGTCGCCGCAGTCTCCGGTTTTCGTCGACACCGACGCCGTGGTCGGCTGGAGCAGCAGCCTGCAGACCACGCTGCACCGTTCGCAGAGCCTGGGCTCGATGCTCCGGGGCGGCTCCGGTGAGGCCGTTCAGCTCCGCCTCGACGGCGAGGGCTTCGTGGTCGTACGGCCGAGCGAGCTCCGCCCGGAGAAGGCCGCCGGCAACTGATCGGGCGCGTTGGGGAGCGCGTGCGGAAGGCGCTGCCGACGGCTCCACCGACGGTCCCGCCGACCGGCGCCTCTGCCGACGGGCGCTCCTCGGGGCGCGACTTCGCCCCGCGAGCCGCCGCCTGGCATGATCGCGCGCATGGCTGAACGCGTGATTGCCGCATGTGACGGTGCATCGAAAGGAAACCCCGGGCCCGCGGGCTGGGCCTGGGTCGTCGCCGACGCCGGGGAGACCGTCCTTCGCTGGGAGGCCGGTCCGCTCGGCACCGCGACGAACAACGTCGCGGAGCTCACCGCGCTGGAGCGCCTGCTGACGGCCACCGACCCGGCCGTTCCGATCGAGATCCGGATGGACTCGCAGTACGCGATGAAGGCCGTCACGACGTGGCTGCCCGGCTGGAAGCGCAAGGGGTGGAAGACGGCCGCGGGCAAGCCGGTGGCCAACCAGGAACTCGTCGTACGGATCGACGCCCTGCTCACGGGGCGCGAGGTGGAGTTCCGGTACGTGCCCGCGCACCAGGTGGACGGCGACCGGCTCAATGACTTCGCCGACCGGGCCGCGAGCCAGGCGGCCGTCGTCCAGGAGGCCGCGGGCAGCGCGCTGGGATCCGCGGAGCCGCCGCCCGCGCCGGACGCCGTTCGGCCCGGCGGCGCGCGCCGCCGTACCACCGGCTCGGCGACGAAGACGGCCTCCGCAACCGCTTCCGCGCCCACGGCCGCCTCGAAGACGGCCTCGTCGCCGCGGCGGCGCACCTCGGGCAACTCCACGCGGACCCTCAACGCCAAGTTCCCCGGACGCTGCCGGTGCGGGCGGTCCTACGCCGCTGGCGAGCCCATCGCCAAGAACCCGGACGGCTGGGGCCACCCGGCGTGCCGCTCCGGTGTGGGGGGCGCGGCATAGGGCTGTCCGAGGGCCGGGCCGAAGTCAGCCGCCGTCCCCGGTGAGCCTGTGCACCGCGGCCTCGGTGTCCGTGTCGTCGGGGAGGTAGCACAGGAAGTGATGCCCCGGCTCGTCGAGGTCGGCCAGCTTCACATAGCGCAGGTTCAGAGCGCCCGCCCCGGGGTGTCGGAAGCGGCGGACCGCGGGCTGGTAGACGGCCGTCTCCCGCCGGCCGTACCAGCGGGCCGCGTCCGGGTCCTGGGTGATCTCACGGATGATCTCCGCATACCGCCGGTCCTCCGGACGGCGGGCGGCGGCGGCACGGAACCGGCCCAGGAGACCGCGCGCTTCGGCCTCCCAGTCGGCGAGCAGGGTACGCGCCGGCGGCCAACGGAACACCAGCCACGGCAGGTTGCGCCGCTTCGGGGGAAGGCGCGCGGGGTCGGTGAGCAGTGCGGCGTAACCGGCGTTCCAGGCCAGCAGGTCCCAGTGCGGGTCGATCACCACGGCGGGGTTCGGCGACACCGACTCCACCAGGGACAACAGGTTCCGTGAGACATAGCCCGGCGGGGCGCCGGCCGGCACGGCCTCCTCGACGAACGACAGGACGTGCGCGGTCTCGGCCCCGTCCAGGCACAGCGCCCGCGCCACCGCGCGCAGCACCTGCTCCGACGTACGGACCCGCCCCTGCTCCAGCCACGCGTACCAGGAGCTGCTGATACCGGCCCGTTCGGCCACCTCGTCGCGCCGCAGGCCGGGGGCGCGACGGCGCGGAGCGACCGGCAGCCCCAGTTCCGCGGGCGCCAGCCGCTCCCGGCGCGAGCGAAGGAAGGCGCCGAGCTCCTTGCGTGACGTACTCGCCGGGCCGGGTCCCTCGCCGGCCGGCCGTTCCCTGACGCTCATCGCGTCGACTTCCTTTCTCGTAACGCGCGTCGTTCCAGCTCAAAGTGTGAGTGATGGTGATCGCTTGGCGATCAAAAGTGGACGGCGGGGGTGGTGGGCTGGCTGTACAGAGCCCGGGAAGGCGCCGGGCGCCGAAGGGAGTCCCCCGTGTTCAGCGACCGCTCCGTGTCCACCTCCTCGCCCACCGGGCCCGCCCAGCCCACCGAGCCGGTGCCCGCGCTGCCCGCTCGTTCGCTCCGGCTCCTGCGGGCCGCGGGCCTGATCAGCAACTTCGACCGGTTCTGCATCGCCCCGATGCTGCTGATCATCGCCGACCGACTCGGCGCGGATCTGTCGAAGGTGGCGCTCGCAGCGGGCGGCTACTACCTGGCGTACGGCCTGATGCAGCCGGTCTGGGGTCTGGCCGGCGACCGGCTGGGGCGGATCCGTGTGATGCGGTTCTCCCTCGCCGCGGGTTCGCTCGCCGCGGTGCTCTCGGCGCTCGCCCCGAACGCCGAGACGCTCATCGTGGCCCGTGCCGTCTCCGGAGCCTGCTTCGCCGCCTGCATCCCCGCCTCCCTGAGCCATATCGGCGATGTCGTACCCGCCGAGCGGCGCCAGCGCCCGCTCACCGATCTGATGACCGCCTTCGCCCTGGGCACGGCGCTGGGCACGGTCGTGGCCGGTGTGCTGGCGCACTACGTCAGCTGGCGCGCGGTCTTCCTGCTGCCCGCGCTGCTCGCCGGGTACCTCTCCCACGCGCTGCGCCGGCTCCCCGAACCGGCGCGCACCCCCTCCGGGGCCGGCCTGCTGACCCCGTTCCGCATCGTCCTGACCACGCGGTGGATGTGGTACGTCATGGCCGTCGCCCTGCTCGAAGGAGCCGTCATGCTGGGCTTCTTGACGTATCTGGCACCGGCGCTGGAGGCCCGGGGCGTGCCGGCCGCGGTGGCCGGGGCGGTGTCGGCGCTCTACGGTGTGGGCGCCATGGCGAGCGCACAGCTGGTCAAGAAGCTGGTGGGCCGGTGGAGCCCCGCCATGCTGATCGCGGCGGGCGGGGCACAGGCCGCCGCGGCCTACGCCCTCGCGACGGTGAGCCGGTCCGTCCCGGCCCTGGGGGTCGCCGCGCTGCTGCTGGGCACCGGCTGGTCGTTCCTGCACACCACGGTCCAGTCGTGGGCGACGGCGGTGACTCCGACGGCCCGGGCGACCGGCGTCGCGATGTTCGGCGTCAGCCTCTACGGCGGCAGCGCGCTCGCCGGCAGCCTGACGGCGAGCGCCGCCGCCCACCATGAGTACGGCGCGATCTTCGCCGCCGCCGCCGTGCTGACGATTCCGCTGACCTTCGCGGCCGCTGTCGGGCGTGCCCGTTGGCGCTGATGCCCTGTCAGACGACGGGATCGGGGGCGCGGGGACGTGCCGGTCTCCCGGTCACCTCGCCCGTAGTTCCGCCTCGATGCCGCCGCGGAGCAGCTCGTGGGCGCGCTGCAGCGAAGTGGTCCCGCTCAGCCAGCGTTCGCTGAGGCCCTCCACCAGAGCGGTGAGCCGTTCGGCCGCGGCGTACGGGTCGGTGGCGGTGTCGGTGCCGGCCGAACCGGCCGTCTGCACCTGGCCGATGAGCTGGGCGAGGTCCTCGACCCAGTCGCGGGTCGCGTCCGCCAGCAGCTCCCGCAGGTCCGGGTCGAAGACGGCGGTGGCGCGCAACTCGCCCCAGGCCGCGCTGTTCTCCCGTACCTGGGCGATGTCCTGAAGTTCCAGCAGCAGCATGTCGGTGAGCTGGGTTCGCGGATCGTCGGAGGACTCCAGGGCGGGGTCGGTGTAGCGGACCGCGCGCCGGCTGATGAACTCCAGGGTCCGCCGCAGCAGCCCGGCGCGGTCCTTGAAGTGGTAGTAGATCAGCGCGGTCGAGACGCCGGCCTCGGCGGAGACCTCCTCGACGCGCAGCCCGCGCACACCGCGCCGGGCGATCAGCCGGGCGGCGGCTTCCAGGATCTGGGTGGGCCGGTCCGGCATCACGTACTCCCGAGGTCCAGAAGAAAGGTCACTGTGTCGGCTCAGATCATGCCCTAGAATCATCCTGACCAAATTTTCAGTCAGGTGGTTGATCGTGGGAATATCCAGACGTCAGACCCTGCAAGCAGCGGCCGTGGCCGCCTTCGGCGGGATCGGCTGCGCACGGCCGGCCGACCGGCGGCGGTGGTGGCCCGACGAGTCCCGGCCGCACGAGCTGACCTACATGGCCTGGCCCACGCGCCGGATCTGGGGGTCGGCCACCGACGGCGTACGCGAGGACATCGCACGCATCGCGCGGGCCGTCGCCGACTTCGAGCCGGTGACCCTGCTCGCCAACAGTGAGGAGGTGAAGGCGGCTCGGCGGGCGTGCGGATCCGGGGTGGAGGTCGTCCCGACCCCGGTGGACGACCTGTGGATGCGCGACACGGGGCCGACCTTCGTACGCGGCGCCGACCGGATCGCGGGCGTCGACCTCAACTTCAACGGCTGGGGCGGCAAGCAGGAGCACGCCCGCGACGGCCGGGTCGCCCGGGCCGTCCTGGAGGACGAGCGCATCAAGAGGATCAAGGCGCCGATCACCGCTGAGGGCGGGGCGTTGGAGACCGACGGCCGGGGGACGCTGCTGGTGACCGAGAGTTCCCTGGTCAACGACTCCCGCAACCCCGGCATGTCGCGCAACGCCATCGAGCGGGCGCTCAAGGACCTGTTCGGCGTCACCACGGTGATCTGGGTGAAGGGCGTCCTGGGCGAGGACATCACGGACTACCACATCGACGCGCTGGCACGCTTCAGCGAACCCGGCGTGGTGGTCATGAGCACACCGCCCGAGCAGGCGCCCAGGGACGTCTGGACCGCGGCCTACGACCAGGCCCGCAAGGTCCTGGACCGCGCCGTCGACGCCCGGGGGAAGCGGCTGGAGGTCGTCGAGCTGCCGGAGCCGGTGGACATCGGTCGGCGCGGGGACGGATTCCTGGCCTGCTACGTCAACTACTACGTGGTCAACGGCGCCGTCATCATGCCCCGTTTCGGTGACCGGAAGGCCGATCGCCGGGCCGCGTCCATCGTGCGCGACCTGTACCCGGGCCGAGAGGTCGTCCCACTGCCGGTGGACCACCTCGGCGAGGGCGGAGGCGGCATCCACTGTTCGACCCAGCAGATGCCCAGGGTCGGCTGAGGGCGGTGCGGGAGGCGTTCGCTCGCGGATCGGTCCCGGGGACGCCGTTCGGCCATTCGGGTGAGGGGGCCTGACGCGCGTCTCCGGCACGGGGACGATGGCCGGATGCGTGAGCGCCTCGTCCCCGGAGCGGTGGCCTGCGCTTCGCCCGCAGCTGAGCGGACCAGCCCGTCCGGCACCCATGCCACACAGGAGGTATCCATGACCACGGACCGGCACGGCCACACGATGACCGACACCGGCGCCGATGCCGTCACCCCTTACGAACAGGCCCTGGACGACCTGCTGTTCTTCCGCCCCCAGATCATGGAGACGGCCAAGTCCGTGCTCGCCGCGGCGCCGCGCTCCGTGATGGGGCAGAGCCTGATGGCGTATCTGGGCGTGCTGGGGACCGAGGAGAAGGACGCGGCCGCGGCCCGCGAGGCATTCGTCGACTTCCGCTCCGGGCTGGACACCGAGCGGCTCACCCGCCGCGAGCGCATGCACCTCGCCGCCGCCACGGCATGGCTGGACGGCGACCTGCACGGCGCCGGCCGCATCCTCGGCGATATCTCCATCGCCCATCCGCGCGATGCGCTGGCGCTCTTCGTCGGGCATCAGCACGACTTCCTCACCGGCGACGCCGTACGCCTGCGCGACCGTGTCGGCGGAGCACTGGACGCCTGGGACGAGGACGACCCCCACCACGGGCCGCTGCTCGGCATGTACGCGTTCGGCCTGGAGGAGTCGGGCCACTACGAACGCGCCGAGGAGGTCGGCCTGGCGGCCGTCGCGCGGCATCCACGCGATGTGTGGGCGATCCACGGTGTGGTCCACAGCTACGAGATGCGCGGACGCTTCACCGACGGGATCCGCTTCCTCGACGCCCGTACCGACGACTGGTCGAGCGGCACCCTGCTCACCGTCCACAACTGGTGGCACTACGCCCTCTACGCACTGGAGGCCGGCGACGGCGCCCGGGTGCTGGAGATCTACGACTCGGCCATCCACCACGACGGTTCGGCGGGCATGGCGATGGGACTGCTGGACGCCGCGGCCCTGCTGTGGCGGCTGTACCTGGCCGAGGACGTACACAGCGCACGGTGGGAGCGACTCGCCGACGCCTGGGAGCGCCGCCAGGACGGCCCGCACTACGCCTTCAACGACGCCCACGCCGTCATGGCCTATGTGGGGGCGGGCCGCATCGCCCGGGCGCAGCGCCTCGTCCAGGACCGGGAGCGCTGGCTGGCGGCCGAGCCCGCCGGGGCCAACCGCGCCATGACCGCCCGGATCGGCCTGCCGGTCTGCCGCGCGCTGATCGCCTACGGACAGCAGGACTACTCCCTGGCCGCCGATCTGCTGCTGCCGGTCCGCGACCGTCTGCACACCTTCGGGGGCAGCCACGCCCAGCGCGACGCGATCCAGCGCACCCTCGTCGAGGCGGCGCTGCGCGCCGGCCGTTCCGAACTGGCCCGCACCCTGCTCAGCGAACGCATCCAACTCCGCCCGGTCTGCCCGTACAACTGGGCGGCCAAGGCCCGGCTGGAGGACCAGCTGGGCGACCCGGCGCGGGCCGCCGCCGCCCGCGAACGCGCCGCCGCACAGGCGTCGGCCTGAGGGGAGTTCAGCCGCCGGCGCGGGTCTCGTGGCCGGCGCCGGTGTCCGCGCCCCGGCGCCCGGCCAGGAGCGGACCGAGGTCCATGACCGGTTCGAGCGCCCCCAGCAGAGCACCGACACACATCTCGCGCAGCTCGGTGCGGGAGAACGTCTGATGCGTCAGCCAGTCCACGCAGAGGGCGCGGACGAACACCAACCAGCTCATCAGCGCCGCCGACACCAGGTCACCGGGGCCGTCTTGGAGGGCGGTGGTATCGAGCAGGCGCTGCCGCAGCACGGCCAGTTCGTCGGTGATGACGGCCTGGATCACGGGGTCGCCGGCGAGCACCCGGTTTGCCGCGAGCACGGTGTTGCGGTGCGCGACGAAGTAGTCGATGTGCGCGTCGAGTCCGGCGGCCAGCTGCTCGGCCACGGGCCCGGACGGATCGAGGTGGGTCGCGGCCAGCAGCCGGTCCGCGGCCTGTCGGTAGATGGCGGCGAACAGATCGCGCTTGTTGGGGAAGTAGCGGTAGAGGAGCGCGCGGGAGATACCGGCGCTCTCGGCGATGTCCTCCATGAGGACCTCGTCGTACGGCTTCGCCGCGAAGAGCCGCGCTCCGACGTCGAGCAGCTGGTCGCGGCGCTCGGCGGGATCGAGTCTGCGGCGCGTGGTCACGCCGCACAGCCTACTTGCTTGACATGTGTCTACTAAGGTCCCTACTTTCGCCGTTAGTAGGCAGCTGTCTACTAGGCGAAGGGGTGGTCGGATCATGGTCAGGCTTCTCAAGTGGCTGGTGCTGGTCATGGGGATCGCCTGTGTGGCGATCGGCGCCGTCCACCTCGCTCTCGGGATCGGCTCGGTACCGGGCGAGGGCTCGGCCGGCGCGACCGTCGACAGCCGGGAGCGCTTCTACGGGGCGGTCTTCCTCGGGTACGGCCTCGCCTGGATCTGGGCGGCCCGGCAGTCGCCGGTCCCGTCGACGGCGGTGCGGTGGCTGGCCGGCATCCTCCTGCTCGGCGGAGCCGGCCGGCTGCTGTCCCTCGCCGTCCACGGTCGGCCGCAGTGGTTCCAGCTCGTTCTGACGGTCATCGAACTCGCCCTGCCCTGGCTGTACTTCCGCCTGTCGACCGCCGACGAGAAGGCGGTGGCGGGGGCGGCCGGACGGGACCGGTGAGACCGTCCCGGGGGGTTACCGCGGGACCGGGGCCGCGGCCTCGAGGTCGTCGATGCTGCCGGACATGATCGTGCGGAGGTGCTCGGTGAGGTGCTCGAGGGGCCAGTCCCACCAGGCGAGGGCCAGTAGGCGCGCGATGTCCTCGTCGCCGTAGCGGCGGCGGATGAGCCGTGCGGGATTGCCGCCGACGATGCCGTAGTCCGGCACGTCGTCGACGACGACGGAGCCGGTGGCGGTGATCGCTCCATGGCCGATGCGTACACCGGGCATCACCGTGGTCCCGTTTCCGAGCCAGACGTCGTTGCCGACCACGGTGTCACCGCGGCCGGGCAGGCCGGCGATCAGATCGATGTGCTCGGCCCAGGAGCCGCCGAGGATCGGGAAGGGGAACGTCGAGGGGCCGTCCATGCGGTGGTTGGCGCCGTTCATGATGAACCGCACGCCCTCGGCGAACGCGCAGAACTTCCCGATGACCAGCCTCTCCGGCCCGTAGTGGTACAGCACGTTGCGGGTCTCGAAAGCGGTCGGGTCGTTCGGATCGTCGTAGTAGGTGAACTCCCCGACCTCGATCAGCGGCGAGGTCAGCAGCGGCCTGAGCAGCACGACCCGGGGCTGCTCGGGCATCGGGTGAACCACGGTCGGATCGGCGGGAATTGCCGGCATCGGAGATCTACTTCCTTCACGCGCGGGGGAGCCCTCGGTGAGGCTCCACGGTTGCTCGCTCCATGATCGCAATTCGCGCCACCGGGCGTGGCGGCGGCTCCGCGCGCTTCCGGCGCCGAAGCGGCACGGCCGGATGCCCGGACCCGACGACCGGGGCCGCTACAGAACGCACCACAGAACATTCATTCGATTATCTGGGTACGCTGGCAGCATGGGCACGCATCTTCAGGGCTCGCTCTTCGACCAGACCGACGACATCCGCCTCGGCCCGCTGCACGGGCTGCGCCGGACCGAGCTCGGCGACGGGGCCTGGATCGATCTGCTGCCCGGGTGGCTGAACGGGGCGGACGCCCTGTTCCTGCGGCTCGCCACCGAGGTGCCCTGGCAGGCCGAGCGCCGGCAGATGTACGAGCACGTGGTGGACGTACCGCGGCTGCTCGCCTTCTACCAGGCCGACGACACCCTGCCGCACCCCGTCCTGGACGAGGCCAGGGACGTGCTCTCCACCCACTACGCCGCCGAACTCGGCGAACCCTTCACCACGGCCGGCCTCTGCTACTACCGCGACGGCCACGACAGCGTGGCCTGGCACGGCGATCGGACGGGCCGCAGCCGGCATACGGACACCATGGTCGCCATCCTGTCCGTGGGCGCGCCGCGCGACCTCCTGCTGCGTCCGCGTCGCGGTGGCGGCTCGGTGCGCAAGCCCCTCGGGCACGGCGATCTCATCGTGATGGGCGGCTCCTGCCAGCGGACCTGGGAGCACGCGATACCCAAGAGCACCCGGGCGGCGGGGCCGCGGATCAGCGTGCAGTTCCGGCCCCACGGCGTGCGGTGACCACGGCGCCCGTTTTCGCGACAACTTCGGCCCCTCGCTGGCCGAAAGCGAGCACAGGCGGAACGCGGTGGCCCCATGAGTCGTCCTCCCGCACGCATCGTTACCGGTGTATCGAATGCGCTGCACCGGATTTCTCCGTACCGAAATTCTTCTGGAGGTATGTCATGCGACGGTTGGGGACCGCGGCCGCGGTGTTCGTGCTGGCGGGCGCCGGGGTGCTGGGCACGGCCGGGGCGGCCGGCGCCGCGACCGGGCCGGTCGGCACGACCGCCCCGGCCACGACCTGCGCGACCGGCTGGGGCAGCGGCGTCAAGTCGGCCACCGGCGCCAACGCCGAGCCGCTGAAGGGCGTCAGGACCGGCCGGCACGCGTGCTACGACCGGATGGTCTTCGACATCGGCGGCGCGGCCGGCAAGGTCGGCTACCACGTCGGTTACGTCGACGCGTTCCATCAGGACGGCTCCGGCCAGCGGATCCCGGTCGGCGGCGGCGCCATCCTTCAGGTCTATGTTTCCGCGCCGAGCTACGACCCGTCGACCGGGAAGCAGAGCTATGCCGCGGAGGCCGGCAAGCCGCTGCCGGGCGTGGACCTCACCGGCTACCGGACGTTCAAGGACACCCGGTTCGGGGCGAGCTTCGAGGGACAGACCCAGGTCGGCCTCGGTGTGCGCGCCAAGCTGCCGTTCCGGGTCCAGCAGTCCGGTCACCAGCTGATCGTGGACGTCGCGCACACCTGGTGACGAAGCCCTCCGGCGAGCCGGCCCGCCGCAGCTCCCGCCGGGTCGCGAAAGCGGATTCGCGATGGCGTCCTGGTATGCGGGTATATGTCGCTGAGTGCCGGTGCCCGCAGGGGCGCCGGTGCGGCGGATGCCGGGCGGCCACCGGAGAGGAGCGGTTGCGATGGAGCGGACCACCTGCTGCGTGGTGGGCGGCGGCCCCGCCGGGATGGTGCTCGGCCTGCTGCTGGCCCGGGCGGGGGTGGCGGTCACGGTCCTGGAGAAGCACGGGGACTTCCTGCGCGACTTCCGCGGCGACACCGTCCACCCCTCCACCCTGGCGCTGCTGGACGAGCTGGGGCTGAGCGAGCGGTTCGCCCGTCTGCCGCAGCGGCGGGTGAAGACGGTTCAGCTGCCGCTCGGGCGGGACCGTGCGCTGGTCACCGTCGGCGACATCGGCGCGCTGCGCGGCAGGTTCAACTACATCGCGATGGTGCCGCAGTGGGACCTCCTCGACCTCCTGGCGGACGAGGCCCGGCGCGAGCCGTCCTTCTCGGTACGGATGAGCACCGAGGCGACCGGCTTCCTGGTCGATCGCGGCCGGGTCGCCGGGGTGCGCTACCGCACGTCCGACGGCCGTACCGGCGAGCTGAGGGCCACGCTCACGGTCGCCTGTGACGGACGGGGCTCGCTGGCCCGTCTGCTGCCCGAGCTCGGACTGCACAGCTTCGCCTGCCCGATGGACGCCTGGTGGTTCCGGCTGCCGCGGCGCGCGGGCGACCCGCACGGACTCGTGGGCGGTGTCGGCGACCGACTGCTCGCCGCCATGATCGACCGCGGTGACTACTGGCAGTGCGCCGCGCTGATCCCCAAGGGCACCGACGCCGAGCGCCGCGCCGCCGGCCTCGCACCGTTCATGGCCAACTTCACCACCGCCGCCCCATGGCTGGCCGACCGGGTCCTGGCGCTTCGGTCCTGGGACGAGGTGAAGCTGCTCGACGTACGGCTCGACCGGCTGCGGCGGTGGCACCGCCCGGGGCTGCTGTGCATCGGCGACGCCGCGCATGCGATGTCGCCGGTCTTCGGCATCGGCATCAACCTCGCCGTCGAGGACGCGGTGGCCGCCGCCCGGCACCTCGTCGGGCCGCTGAGTGCGGGCCGTGTCGGTCTGCGCGACGTACGGGCCGTCCAGCGCCGCCGGTGGCCGACCACCGCCCTGACCCAGTCCCTGCAGCGGCTCGCCCACACCCGCGTCATCGGGCCGGTGCTGGCCGGGGAAGCGCCGTTCGGCAACCCCCGGCGGGCGAAGCGGATGGCCGAGCTGGTCACCACCTCGCGGTGGCTGAACCGGGTACCGGCCTACTTCCTCGCCTACGGCGCCGTACGCGAGCGCCCACCGGCCGCCTCGGTGCGGTGAACCGCCGCTCCGAAGCCCCGCCTGCCGGCGCTCACCAGCGCACCGCGGTGAAGTCGATCGGCCGCGGCTCCAGTTCGCCGACCCGAGCCGCCAACTGCCGCATTCTGCGGTCCATTCGGGCGGCGTGCAGCCGCTTGCGGTCGCCGTGGCCGGGCAGCAGCCACTCGAAGCGGAGCCGGTCGACCGTACGGGCCAGGGACGCCGCCAGCTCTTCGATGGAGTACCAGGTGACGCTGTCCGCCACCTCGATGTCGCCGGTCGACCGGGACCAGTAGAAGCTGTCTCCGCTGAAGCAGTACCGCTCGTCGACGACGTAGAGCACGCTTCCCCTGGTGTGGCCCGGGAGCGGATGGGCGAGGACGCCGTCGGCGATCTCGGCGGTGTCGGTGCCGCGCAGTACGCGGTCGGCGTCGGGAGCCGCCGCGAGGTCGCCTTCGTGGATCCACAGCCGGGCGCCGAAGCGGTCGGCGTACCGGCGGCCGTGCGCGGCGTGGTCCTGGTGGGTGAGCAGGACATCGGTGACGGGGCCGAGAGCCTCGTACCGCGAGGCCAGTTCCTCGCTCCAGCGCGGGGTGTCGACCATCATCTGGGTCCCGGAAGGACGCCGTACCAGGTAGGAGTTGGCCGCGGCGGTCTGCGGCGAGTTGTGGCCGCACAGGTGCACCGTGTCGTCGGTGTCGTCGAGGGGCTGTGGGAACGGGTCCAGCGAGGTGTCCAGCCGTCGGGCGGGGTGGCGGATGGAGCGGGAGTGGCAGGCGAACGCGGCGGCGTGCAGTTGGCGTTCCTCCGCCTCGTCGCGCGGCTGACGCAGGATCCGGGACCGTCCGTCGACCTCGCCGATCAGCGTCGGCGCGAGCTGCCTGGCGACGTCGCAGTTGTTGCAGCGGTCGTCCACGTACCAGTCGGTGGCCGAGGTTCCTTCGGCCGCTAAGGGGTGGGCGGTGTGTTCAGCGTCCATGGTGCGACTCACTTCTCGGGTGTTCGGGGGTGGCGGCGGGCGTTCCGATCTTCCGCCTTCGTGGCAAAAGGGTGCTCAGTGGGCGCGAGAAGCGGAAGGGGGGTCAGGTCTTGTTTCTTCTGGTCGGGGCGTCTCTCAGCGGCTGCCGCACGGGCGGAGGGACATGCCCATGACAGCCACTCCGCCACCGTGAGTCACCACTCCGACGGCCCGGCACCGCCTGCCCCCCCACGGGGATCGGCAGTAGGACGGAGGTGGTGGGACAGGTGTGGCCGCGGGAGGAGTGGATGCTCGGGATGAACGTCGTCGTCGACCTCAATCGCTGTCAGGGCTACGCGCAGTGCGCGTTCCTCGCCCCCGCGGTGTTCGCGATGCACGGCGAGGAGGCCCTGATGTACACCCCGGTCATCCCGGAGGACCAGCTCGAACGGGTACACCGGGCCGCGGCGGCGTGCCCCGTGCAGGCCATCCTCGTCGGCGAGGAGGCGGGCACCGGTGCAGGGTGAACTCCGCGACGGCCGGATCGTCGTCGTCGGCGCGTCGCTCACCGGACTGCGAGCCGCCGAGACGCTGCGCTCGGAAGGCTTCGGCGGTTCGCTGACCCTGATCGGGGAGGAGCCGCAACCCCCCTACGACAGGCCACCGTTGTCCAAGCAGGTGCTGCTCGGCAGGGTGCCGGCCGACCGCACCGGCCTGCCGCGGCGCCGGGAGATCGACGCGGAGTGGCGACTGGGCGTGCGGGCCACCGGCGTCGACCCGTACGGGAAGCGGGTGCTGCTCGCCGACGGTGCCGGGGTGCCCTTCGACCGGCTGCTGATCGCCACCGGAACCCGGGCCCGCCCCTGGCCGGACCCGGCCGAGGCCGCCCTGGACGGTGTGTTCACCCTGCGCACCAGCGACGAGGCCGGCCGGCTCGCCGAGCGACTGGCAGCCGGGCCGCGCCGGGTCCTGGTCATCGGCGCCGGCTTCACCGGCTCGGAGATCGCCTCCGCCTGCCGGGAACGCGGCCTGGAGGTGACGGTCGCCGAGCGGGGGCCGGCGCCACTGGTCGGCGCGCTCGGCGGCACGCTCGGTGCGCTCGCCGCGAGGTTGCAGCGCGCCCACGGCGTCGATCTGCGCTGCGGAGTGACGGTCACCTCCCTGGAAGGCAACGGGCGCCTCACCGGCGCACGGTTCTCCGACGGCACACGGGTCGAAGCCGATGTCGCCGTGGTCGCCCTGGGCGCGGTCCGCAACACCGAGTGGCTGGCGGAGTCGGGACTCGCCGCGGGCCCACGAGGGGTGACCTGCGACGCGGGGTGCCGCGCCTTCGACATGTACGGGATCGTCACCGACGACGTCTTCGCCGCCGGCGATGTGGCCAGGTTCCCGCACCCGCTCTTCGAGTATCAGCTGCTGTCCCTGGAGCACTGGGGCAACGCGGTCGCGCAGGTCGAGGTCGCCGCCCACAACATGGTCAACCCCGGGCCCCGCAGACGCCCGCATCTGTCCGTCCCGGCCTTCTGGTCCAGCCAGTTCGGCCTCAACATCAAGTCGGTCGGCGTCCCCACCTTCTCCGACCAGGTGGTCATCGCCCAGGGGTCGCTCCAGGAAGCCCGGCTGGTCGCCGTCTACGGCTACCGGGGGCGCGTCACCGCCGCGGTGAGCGTGAACCAGGCCAAGTCCCTGGAGCACTACGAGCGCATGATCGAGACGGCGGCGCCGTTCCCGCCCGGGCCGGGTTCCCCCGACCAGGTCGGCCGCATGGCGCCGGCCCCCTCCGACGTACCGGACCCGAAAGTGCTCTCGCACGGTCCGACCGTCGCCCTCACCGGTCATCTGCCGGACCGGCGCCTGACCCTGGTGCGCCCGGCCCGCTGAGACCCGCCACTCCCTAGCGACGCAGAGCGATGAGGAGCCCCCGCCCATGGCCTCGGACACCCTGTTCCACCGGATCACCGACTACGCCGGCCGGGCCGACCCCTATCCGCTCTACGCCGAGCTGCGCGAGGCGGGGGTGGTGCGCCAGGAGGACGGCAGCTACCTGGTCGGCACGTACCACGAGATCACGGCGCTGCTCCACGACCCGCGGATCAGTTCCGACCGCCGCAAACGCACCACGCCGGAGGGCGCCGGGACGGGAGCCGGGGAGCAGCTTCCGCCGTCCTTCATCGGGCTCGACGACCCCGCCCACCACCGGCTGCGCGGCCTGGCGATGCGACCCTTCGGCCCCCCGCACACCCCGGGGCGGATCGACGCCATGCACGGGGAGATGGCCCGGATCGTCAAGGAACTGCTCGCCGGCGTCGGGGACAAGGACCGGATCGACGTGGTGGACGACTTCGCCTACCCGCTCCCCGTCACCGTCATCTGCCGGCTGCTGGGCGTACCGACCGAGGACGAGCCGCAGTTCCGGCAGTGGTCGGACGTCATCGTCGCCGGCTTCGACCCCACTCCCGGCGAGGATCCCGCGGAACGGGAGCACGCCGCCCTGGAGGCCCGCAAGGCGATGGGGCTGTATCTGGGCGGGCTCGCCGAGCAGCGCCGCGACCAGCCGTCCGACGACATGCTCTCCGCGTTCGTCAACGGCGCCGGCGAATGCGCCGACCAGCAGCTCACACCGCTGGAGATCATGACCACCTCGGTCCTGCTGCTCATCGCGGGCCACGAGACGACCGTCAACCTGATCACCAACGGCGTGCTGACCCTGCTGCGCCACCCCGACCAGCTGGCCCGCCTGCGCCGTGAACCCGCGCTGATGCCGCCGGCGGTCGAGGAGCTGCTGCGCTACGAGCCGCCGGTCCAGATGCTGCCGCAGCGCACCCCGCTGGCCGACATCGAGGTCGCGGGCGTCACCATCCCCAAGGGCGTTCCGCTCGTCCTGGTGCTCGCCTCCGGCAACCGCGACCCGCTGCGGTTCCGCGACGCCGACCGCTTCGACCCGGCGCGCGAGGACAACCAGCACCTGGGGTTCGGCAGCGGCATCCACAGCTGCTTCGGCGCACCGCTCGCCCGTCTGGAGGCCCAGATCGCCCTCACCGAACTCATCCGGCACCTCGACGACCCCCGGCTGATCGAGGACCCGCCGCCGTACCGGCGCAGCCCCGTGCTGCGCGGTCCGCGCCATCTGCTGATCGCCCGCGACGGCAAGGCGTCGGCGGTCGGACAGCGCTGAGGTCCCCGACGGAAATTCCCGCCGGGGACCTCATAGCCGTTTTCGAAGTACCGCGGATATTCGGCTGCTTCGACTTCTCGCGGTTATCCGGCCGTTCCGAAGTCCTGCGTCCAGTAATAGCCGGGCTGGGCCAGACCGACGCCGATCTCCTTGAACGAGCAGTCCAGGATGTTGCGCTTGTGGCCGGGGCTGGACATCCAGCCCTTCATCACGCTCTCCGGTGTGGAGTATCCGTAGGCGACATTCTCGCCGTACGTGCTCCAGTTGTAGCCGGCACGCTGGATACGGTCCTCCGGAGAAGATCCGTCGGATCCCGTGTGGGACATGTTCCGATGCGCCGCCATGTCCTTGCTGTGATCCTGAGCGGCCTTGGTCAGCTGCGCATTCACCTTCAGCGGCGAGCACCCGACCTTGCTGCGCTCGATGTTGACGAGTTCCACCACGCGGGCGGTGGCCGAGGAGGATGCCGGAGCGGCGGTCCTCGTGGCGCTCGGCGCCGGGGCGGGGGCCTTGGTGGGTACCTTGGTGGCGGTCTTGGTGGGCGTCGCGGTCGGCGCCTTGGAGGGGGCCTTGGTGGGCGTCGCGGTGGGGGTCTCGGTGGCCTTCGCGGTCGGCTTCGCGTGCCCTTCGCCGTGCCGCGACCGGTGGTGCTGGGACCGATCGTGCTGCCGGCCGTCAGGGGACTCGTGCTGCCAGCGCTGGTGGGACCCGTGCTGCCCGCGGTCATGGGACCGGACGCGCTCGTCCCCCTGATCACCGAAGCACGCCATGGCGACGGAGGGCACACCCACGGCGCCGACGGCGAGAGCGGCGATGACTATCTTCCGGCGGTGCCTCGTCTTGCGGTGCTTGCTCATCCCTGACCTCGCTCGGTAATCGCGGAGCGCCTTTGAGTGCGGCTTGCTCCGCCTAGTCCCCGCTTCTGAGCTGCGGAGATGCCGTCGGGTCGTCATTCTTCGGACCGCTGCCGGGCAAGACAAGAAAGCAAAGTACTAAAGCGAATAGTAGATCGCCTCGGCCCTTGTCATGGAGGTATCGGCATGCAGGCCCTGATCCACATCGTCCGGGAATTGCTGGTGCCCCGTCAGAATGCCTTGTGTGGCGAATGGGCGGGGGACCGCTTCAGGGTGAACTCATATCGTCCTGCCCCGCATGAGGTATTCCGCTATCAAGACGGACAAGTCCCCTATGTCGCCAGCAGATCAATTACTAACCGGCTTAGTTGATGCCGCCCACAGGTATGGCGGATATCACAGGGGAGTCGTCTGGTGTCCGCTATCCGGATCCCCGACGCCGCGCCGGAGCCCGATGCCGGCGTCCGGTCAGGCCCCGTGCGACGCCGCGTCGGAGCCCCCGGCGAAGGTCCGCGTCAGCTCCTCCGCCACGACCCGGGCGCCCGGCGAGACCCAGCGCCTGCGGTGCCGGACCAGCTGGACGGGGACCGGCCGAGCCTCCGGGCCGTCCACCGCGGACAGCCGGCCCTCCGACAGATGCCGTTCGACCGTCACCCGGGGGAGCAGGGTCAGACCGAGTCCGGCCTCGACGCACGACCGGGCGGCGTCGATGCTGCCGAACCGGGTGATCCGGGGACGGGCTTCGGATATACCCAGCAATGTCCGGACGAGCCGATCGCTGTAGGAGCAGCCCTCCTCGTGCACGAAGAAGCTCTCACCGGCCAACTCCTCCCAGTCGGCGGCCCGGTCGGCGAGCCGGTGGTCCGGTGCCACCACGTACGCCAGCGGCTCGCTCGCGACCCGGCGGGCCAGCAGATCGCTCTCGGCGACCTCCGGCTCCAGGAGGAGCGCGAGGTCGAGCCGACCGGTGCGCAGACCGTCCACCGCCGCGGCCGTGCCGACGGAGTGAAGATGGACATCGAGACCGGGGTGGTCGCGCCGCAACGCGGCGATCACCGCGGGCAGCCGTGAGGAGCACAGCGAATCACCCGCCCCCACGGCCACCTCGCCCTCGACCGTCCCGCCCTCCGGGTCGCCTTGCCCGGCCGAGGCCGTCGCGCGGAGCCGGGCCACCGCGTCGAGCACCTCCTCGGCCGCCTCCAGCAGTCGCGCCCCGGCACGGGTCGGCACCGTCCCCGAGGGCAGCCTGTCGAACAGCGGCGTCCCCAGCTCCCGCTCCAGCGTGCGGATCTGGACGGTGACCGTGGACTGCGCCAGATGCAGTGCGCGGGCCGCGGCCGTGAAGCCGCCCGTTCTGGCGAGCGTCACGAAGGTCCGCAGGAGTCTGGTGTCCATCGGCGCACACTATCGTGATACTCGATGGAGGTGAACGAAAACCATCGTTGGACGCGATGGACGCACGGTGCCAGGGTGAGTGCATGACCAGCACACAGCAGTCCTCCACCGCTTCGGCGCCCGCCCTCGACGTACTGCGCTACTCGGCCTTCACCGCGGACCCCGCGGGCGGCAACCCGGCCGGCGTGGCGCTCGACGCCGAGGACCTCGACGACGCGCAGATGCTCGCCATCGCCGCCCGGGTCGGATACTCCGAGACCGCGTTCGTCACCGCGTCCGACCCCGTCGCCCGCCGCTACCGGCTGCGGTACTTCAGCCCCCGCGCCGAGGTCGTCTTCTGCGGGCACGCCACGATCGCCACCGCGGTCGCCCTCGCCTCCCGGACGGGGACCGGCGAGCTGCTCTTCGACACGCCCGCGGGCGAGATCAGGGTGGGGACCACCGCCGACGGCGACGGGCCGGTCCGCGCCACGCTCACCAGCGTTCCGGCGCACTCCCGCCCGGCCGAGGACACCGAGGTCGAACCGGTGCTGCGGGCCCTGCGCTGGAGCCGGGACGACCTGGACGCCGACCTCCCGCCGCACGTCGCCTTCGGCGGCAACGAGCACCTCGTACTGGCGGTCGCCGGCCGGGCACGACTGGCCGCGCTCGACTACGACTTCGACGCCCTGCACGAGATCATGCGGCGGCACGGCTGGACCACCGTGCACCTTGTGCACCGTGCGGCCCCCGACCGCCTCGACTTCCACGCCCGCGACCCCTTCCCCGTCGGGGGCGTCGTGGAAGACCCGGCGACCGGCGCCGCCGCGGCGGCCTTCGGCGGCTATCTGCGCACGCTGGGCCTGGTCACCGAGCCCCTGCGGATCCACATCCGGCAGGGCGAGGACATGGGCCGCCCCAGCGACCTCTTCGTCGACCTGCACCCCGACGACGCCCGGATACGGGTGACGGGCCAGGCGGTTCCCCTGCCGGACCCCGGCAAGTAGGAAGACGGCATGGGCGAGGCGGCGCCGAGAACCCCGGCGCCGCCTCGCCCATCCCCTCCTTGCGCCCCGGGGGCGGGCTACTTGACCGAGCCCGCCATGATCCCCTGGACGAAGTGCCGTTGGAACGCGAAGAACACGATCAGCGGCACGATCAGGGACAGGAACGCACCGGGCGCCAGCACGCCGATGTTGCTGCCGAACTGCCGCATCTGCGACTGCAGGGCCACCGTCAGCGGCTGCGAGGAGTTGTCGGCGAACAGCAGCGCGACCAGCATGTCGTTCCAGACCCACAGGAACTGGAAGATGGCCAGGCTGGCGATGGCGGGCCGGCCCAGCGGCAGCACCAGCTGGGAGAAGATCCGCCACTCCCCGCCGCCGTCCATGCGGGCGGCCTCCAGCATCTCCTTGGGGATCTCCGCGAAGTAGTTGCGCAACAGGAAGATGGCGAACGGCAGACCGTACGCGGTGTGGAAGAGGATCACACCCGGGATGGAGCCGAACAGGCCGAGCGCGCCGAACAGCTTGGCCACCGGCAGCAGTCCGATCTGGACCGGCACCACGAGCATGGCGACCACCACCAGGAAGATCCAGTCCCGGCCGGGGAACTCCATCCAGGCGAAGGCGTATCCGGCCAGCGCGGCGAACACCACCACGGCCAGGGTGGTGGGCACCGAGATCAACACGGTGTTCCAGAAGGCCTGGACGATGCCCGAGTCCTTCAGCAGCGCCGCGTAGTTGTCGAACGACATCTGGCCGGGCGCGGTCAGCGCGGTCCACCACCCGCTGCTCGCGTTCGCCTCCTCCGTACGGAGCGAGGAGAGGAAGAGGCCCGCGGCCGGAGTGAGCCAGACCAGCCCGACGACGGCCAGGAAGATCTGGACCGCGCCGCGGCTGAGCCACTTCGCCGGCCGCGCGGCCGCCCGCTTGCGGGGCGCGGCGGTTCGCTGGACGGTGGTCATCGAATTCTCCTTGCGTGCGAACCCGGCGAGGACGTCAAGACTGGCTCCTGCGGAAGCGTCGGATGTTGAGGGCCATGGCCGGCACCACCAGGAGCAGCAGCAGGACACCGAGGGCGCTGCCCAGGCCCTGGTTGTTGCCGCCGCCGAAGGAGACCAGCCACATCTGCAGGGCCAGGACGTTGGCGTCCTGCTGTACGGGGCCGGGGGCGATGATGTAGACGAGGTCGAAGACCTTCATCACATTGATCACCATCGTCACGAACACCACGCCCAGGACGGGGCCGAGCAGCGGCACGGTGATCCTGCGGAACACCTGCCACTCGTTCGCGCCGTCCATCCGCGCGGCCTCCAGGACGTCCCGGGGCATCGACGAGAGTCCCGCGCCGATCAGGACGAGCGCGAAGCCGGTCCAGATCCACATGTAGGCGCCGATGATGGCGGGCGTGATCAGGGCCGGGCCGAGCCAGGAGACGCCCTCGTAGGGCGGGGCGAAGTCCTTCGCGGGGAGCTGGACGGTGTAGGAACCCGAGGACAGGCCCTTCAGCCGGTAGGAGCCGTCCGGTCCGGTGGTGGCCGTGGCCGTCACCTTGCCGTGGGAGTCGACCGCCTCGACCGAGAGCCGCGGCAGTCCGCGCTCGCCGCGGTCGACGGTGCCGGGTGTGCCGCCACCGCCGGGGGTGAAGTCGAGGTAGACCACACCGCGCAGTTCGCCTTCCGCCACCGGGGCGTCGGCGGCCGGTGCGGCGGGGCGTGCCTGCGGCGGCATGTCCTTGGGCGCCACGCCGACCAGGCCGAGGTTGACGGTGTGTCCGGGGGAGGTGCGGTCGGCCGTGCGGTAGGAGCCGTCACGGCCGTGGGTCAACTGCTTGTCCCCGATGCGCGTCTTGGCGGTGGGGAAGGAGGCGGACTCGCCCTGGACGCTGTCGTGGATGCCGACGGTGACCGCGTTGAGGACGCCGCGCTGCGGATCCTGCTCGTAGGCGAGGCGGAAGATGATGCCGGCGGCGAGGAAGGAGATCGCCATGGGCATGAACATCAGCAGCTTGAACGCGGTCTTCCAGCGGATCTTCTCGGTCAGCACGGCGAGCACCAGGCCGAGTCCGGTCAGCAGCGCGGGGGCGAAGACCACCCAGATCGCGCTGTTGCGGATGGCCCGGAGCGTGGCCGGGTCCTGGAACATCTGGGTGTAGTTGCCGGCGCCGACGAACGTGTCGCCCGAGGCGTCGTACAGGCTGCGGATGACCGAGAAGACGATGGGATAGGCCACGAGGGCGCCCAGCAGCAACAGTGCGGGGAACAGGAACACCGCGGCGATCCGGCGGCGGCGCCGGACGACGCGCCGGGCGGTGTCGGCCCGGCGGTGGGTGCCGCCCGGCGGGAGGGGCGGGGTGCCGCGCGTCGTGGCGCGCGGCACCTCCGGTGTGGTGACAGGCATGGAAGGGGCCCTGTTCCTTACTTTCCGTACGCCTTGGCCGCGGCGGCCTCAAGCTTGTCGGCCGTCCCCTTGGGGTCGGAGGGGTCACGCAGGAAGTCCTGCAGCAGCTTCCACTCGCCGGCTCCCTGGGTGCCGCCGAAGGCCGCGGGCGCCTGGTCGGACATGTCGAACCGCACCGAGTTCCCGGCGTCGGTCAGCGACTTGGCCGCATCGCGGGTGACCTCGTCGTGGTAGGCGCTCGCGGGCACCTTCTTGTTGGGGGAGATATAGCCGCCGGCCTTGGCCCAGACGCTCGCCGCTTCGGGGGAGGCCAGGTACTTCACCAGCTCCATCCCGGCCTTCTTGTTCTTCCCGGTCTTGAGCACCACCGCGGCGTCACCACCGCTGACCACCGGCGCCTTGCCGCCGTCGACGGAGGGGAAGGGGAAGAACTTGGCGTCCTTGCCGACCTGCTTGTGCAGCTCGTCGGTGACCAGGGCGCTGACGAAGTCTCCCTCGTAGACCATGCCCGCCTTCGGCTCCGGGCCGAAGACCTGCTGGACGGACTCGGGGAAGTCGGTGCGCAGCGCGCCCGATCCGCCGCCTGCCACCAGGTTCTTGTCCCCGAACAGCTTGCCCAGAGTGGTCAGCGCCTTGACCACGGTGGGGTGCGTCCAGGGGATCTTGTGGGCGGCGAGCTTGTCGTAGTTCTCCTGACCGGCCTGGGAGAGGTAGACGTTCTCGAACCAGTCGGTGAGCGGCCAGCCGGCCTCGCCCGCCACGGAGAAGGCCGGGACACCCGAGTCGGAGAGGGTGCGGCCCGACGCCAGCAACTCCTTGTACGTCTTGGCGGGCTCGACCCCGGCCTGCTGGAAGGCCTCCGGGCTGTACCAGACGGTCGACTTGTGCGAGGCCTTGAAGTACAGGCCGTAGTAGGTCTTGTCGACCGTGCCGTAGTCCTTCCACACCTTCGCGAAGTTGGTCTTGGCGGCGGCGGAGATCTCCGGGGAGAGCGGGGCCAGCCAGCCCTTCCTGGCGAACTGCTGGAGCACACCGACCTGGGGGACCATCACCACGTCGGGCGCGTTGCCGCCCTCGATCTGGCTGCCGACGACGGTGGAGACGTTGTCGCCGGTGGAGGAGAAGACGACCTTGGCGCCGGTCTTCTCGGAGAAGGCGTCCAGGACCTGCTTGAAGTTGCGCTGTTCCACGCCGGTCCAGACCCCGGCGACGGTCACCGTCTGGCCGTTGAGTTCCTTCTTGCCGCCTCCGGCGGAGACGTCGCCGCCGCATGCCGTGGCGGACAGGGCCAGGCCGAGTACGGCCGCGCCGGAAAGGGCGACTCGGGTGTGTCGTACTGCGGAGCGTCTCATCGTGGGATTCCCTTCGGGAGGACTTGCGAGGACGGGGCGGGGGACTGGCGGGGCCAGCGGGGCGGGGCTTGGAGGGGTGGCGTTATCGGGGGTCGGGGGTGTGCATCCACCAGGCGGCGGTGGAGCCGGGGAGCGTTCCCGGCGGGCAGTCGCCGCTGGCCAGCAGGGGGAGGCCCGGTACGGGCGCCGGCACCGGCTCGGTGCCGAAGTTGACCGCGCAGACCAGGCCGTCGCCGCGGACGAACGCCAGGACCAGCGGCGACGAGGGCAGCCAGCGCAGGGTGCCCTCGCCGAGCTGCGGCAGGCTGCGGCGCAGCTGGAGCGCTTCGCGGTACAGGTGCCAGAACGACCGGGTGTCGGACAGCGCCCGGTCCGTGGTGTGTTCGGCGAACCACGCGGGCTGCGGCAGCCAGGTCGGTGCCGCGTCGGCGGTGGCGGTGAAGCCGAACGGGGAGGCCTGCCCGGACCAGGGCAGCGGCACCCGGCAGCCGTCGCGGACGTGCTGCCGGCTGCCCGTGCGGTGGAAGATCGGGTCGGTGAGGACCTCGTCCGGCAGGTCGACGACCTCCGGCAGACCGAGTTCCTCGCCCTGGTAGATGTACGCCGCGCCGGGCAGCGCCAGCATCAGCAGGGCGGCGGCGCGGGCCCGCGCCGGTCCCCACCCGTCCGCGGGCTCCGTACCGGCGGTGGCTCCGGTCCCGCCGTCGGGCCCGGCCGCGTAGCGGGTGACGGTGCGGACCTGGTCGTGGTTGTTGAGCACCCAGGTGACGGTGGAGCCGGTGGCGGCGATGTCGGTCAGCGCCTCGGAGATCACCGTGCGGAAGGTGTCGATGTCCCAGCGCGCGGTCAGCAGGTGGAAGAAGAACGCCTGGTGCAGCTCGTCGGGCCGGACGTAGGCGGCCTGCTCGCTCGGCGTCCGTACGGAGACCTCGCCGACCAGCAGTCGGTCGCGGCCGTCGCGGGCGGTGTACTCCTCGCACAGCGCGCGCCACTCGCGCCACACCTGGTGCACCTCGGGCTGGTTCCAGGCCAGCGGATTGACCGAGTCGCGGGTTCGCTCGTCGGCCGACGGGTCGGGGGAGTCGGGCAGCTCGGGGTGCTTGAACAGGCCGGCGGCCACGTCGATCCGGAACCCGTCGACGCCGCGATCCAGCCAGAAACGCAGCACCTTCTCGAAGTCGGCGCCCACGGCGGGGTTGCGCCAGTTCAGATCCGGCTGCTCGGGCGTGAACATGTGCAGGTACCACTGGCCGGCGGTGCCGCCCGCCTCGGTGACGCGGGACCAGGCGGGGCCGCCGAACATCGCCCGCCAGTTGTTGGGGGGCAGCTCCCCGTTCTCACCGCGCCCGTCGGCGAAGTGGAACAGCTCGCGTGCGGGGCTGCCCGGCCGGTCCTCCAGGGCGGCGCGGAACCACGGGTGCTCGCTGGAGCAGTGGTTGGGGACGATGTCCAGGAGCACCTTCAGGCCGAGCCGGTGGGCGTCGGCCACCAGGAGGTCGAAGGCGGCGAGGTCGCCGTAGACGGGGTCCACCTGGCGGTAGTCGGCGACGTCGTAGCCGTGGTCGTGCTGCGGGGAGGGGTAGAAGGGGCTGAGCCAGATGCCGTCCACCCCCAGCTTCTTGAGGTACGGCAGCCCCGTGCGGACGCCGTCGAGATCGCCGATGCCGTCGCCGGTGCTGTCGAGGAAGCTGCGGACGTAGACCTGGTAGATCACCGCGTCGCGCCACCAGCGCTGAGCCGTGCTCCGGGACGCGTCCTCGGTGGCGGGAGCGAGCGCGGGGGCGCCCGGGCCGGGGAGGGGGAGAGAGGGCGCGGAGTCGGCCGGCTGGCCGCTGTCCGCCGTGGCTATGAGCATCTGCCGTGATCCCGTTCTTGCAGGGGCGTGCCGTGCGACCTGCTGGTCGCTGTTATGCATGCATGTTAAGTAGGGATGTTATTTGGGTGTCAACGGAGCGGACGAATATGCTCGTTAAGTGTCCTAGTTTGCGGTGACTTGTGCAGTCGCGAGAGGCGCGGCAGCGCGAGGCTGTACCTAACAAGTAACTAGAGAAGGGTCGCCCTCGCGACCGAATGAGACGGGGTCAGCCGCGGCTGACGATCGCCCTCAGCTCGGGCACCAGACGCGCGACGGTGGCGTCCGTGCTCCGCCGGTGGACCAGCGCGTCATGCATCACGGCCTGCACCGCGAGGCTCACCTGGTCGTACTGCGGGCTCTTCAGACGCGGCCTGGCCGCAAGGATGCTCCGCTCGAGCGTGGGCAGGTACGGAAACCGCCGTACCAACTGGGGATCTGTATACAGCCCGGCCCAGACCGGCGGCAGCGCACCCTCGGTGAGCACCCGGCGCTGCACCGCCTCGGACGTCAGATACGAGATCAGCTCGGTGGCCGTCTTCTGGTGCCGCGACTGCGTGTTGACGGCCAGGTTGGAACCGCCCAGCGCACTGGACCCCGGGCCGTCGGGGCCCGGCAGCGGCACCGCGCCGAACTTGCCCGCCACCTTCGAGGACGGGCCGCCGGCGAGCGCGTACGCGTACGGCCAGTTCCGCAGGAACAACAGCCGGCCGTCCTGGAAGGCCTCGCGGGACTCCTCCTCCTTGTACGACAGCGCACGCTGGGGGATCCACCCCTCGCGCACCCCGTCGAGCAGGAAGGACAGGCCCCGCCGGGCCGCGGGGGAGTCCACCGTCACCCGCTCGCCCTCCCCGGCGAGCACCGTGCCGCCCGCCGACTGGACGGCCTCGACGACATTGGCGGTCAGCCCTTCGTACGGCAGGAACTGGCCCGCGTAGCCGTCCAGCCCGTACTTGGGCGCGACCGTCTTCGCCAGATGGGCCAACTCCGCCCAGGTGCGCGGCGGGTGCGCGCCCGCCTTCGCCAGGACGTCCTTGCGGTAGTAGAGCAGCGCCGCGTTGGTCACGTACGGGACCGCGTAGAGCCGGCCACGGAAGGTGGCGGTGTCGACCACCGGCGGCAGGAAGCGATCAAGCGGGAACTGGCCGCCGTCGACCGGCTTGATCCAGCCCGCGGCGGCGAACTCCGACGTCCACGCCACGTCGATGTTCAGCACATCGAAGCGGGCGCTGCGCGAGCGCAGCTCGGTGACCATCTGCGCCCGGACCTCGTCGGCCGCGTCCGGCAGCTCGACCAGCGTCACCTTCTCGCGCGGATGCTGCTCGTTCCAGCCGTTGAGGACGCCCCGCAGATAGCCCGTGAGGTCACCGCCGGTCACCAGCGTGACCGGGCCCCGGCCGTCCGAGCCGCCGGCCGGTTCCCCGGCCTGCGCACCCGCACTGCCCGTGAGCAGCAGCGAGAAAATCAGCAGAGCCCTCCCCGCGGCACGCTTCCACCGCATGGGCTCCTCCTTGAACCAGGCGTCGACGGGACACAGGACCGACAGCCCGCCCCATGTATACCTGTTAGCCATGCGGGATACTAGATGTCGCAGGAAGATACGACGGCGATCCGGCTCACAGTCGGACAGGCCCAGATAACCGGCATGTAGGGCGGGGAGGAGAGGGAGAGAGCGTGCGGCTGCCACTCCTGGCACTGCTGGTCAGCGGACCCGCACACGGCTACGAACTGAAACAGGGCCTTGAGAACCTCCTCGGCGCCGCTTACCCTCAGCCAAATGTCGGCCAGATCTACGTCACCCTCGGCAGGCTGGAGAAGGCGGGCCTGATCGAGGGCGAGGACGTCGAGCAGTCCGACCGTCCGAACAAGCGCATCTACCGGATCACCGAGGCGGGACGGGAGACGGTGGACGCGTGGTTCGAGGAGACCACCGCCGAACCACGGGTACGGGACGAGTTCTTCATGAAGCTCGCCCTGGCCCGCCACACCGGGACCGCAAACCAGATCGCCCTGATCAACAAGCAGCGACGCCATTACCTCAACACCATGCGCGACCTGTCGAAACTCGCGGCCGTCGAGGACCGGGGCAACCGCGTCGCACAGCTGCTGATCGAGGGCGCGATGCTGCATCTGCAGGCGGATCTCGACTGGCTGGAGCGCTGCCAAGAGGAGTTGGAATGAACCGGGACGAGCCATCCGGCCCGATATTGCGGGCAGCCGGCCTGGTCAAGACCCACCGGTCGGAAGGCGCCGCCCCCGTCCACGCGGTGCGCGGTGTCGACCTCCGTATCGAACGGGGCGAATTCGTCGCCGTCACCGGCCCCTCGGGAGCCGGCAAGTCCACCCTGCTGCACCTCCTCGGCGGCCTCGACCGCCCCGACAGCGGCTCCCTCTGGCTCGGCGGCCGCCAGGTCGACGCCTACAGCGAGGCCCGCTGGGCGGTGCTGCGCCGCAAGCACCTCGGCATCGTCTTCCAGTTCTTCAACCTCGTCTCCAACCTCACCGTCACCGACAACGTCGAACTCCCCGCGCTGCTGGCCGGCCGGTCCCCGCGGCAGGCCCGTACGGCCCGTGCCGAGCTGCTCGACGAGCTGGGCCTGACGGGTAAGGAGAACTGCACACCCAGTGAGCTGTCCGGCGGTGAACAGCAGCGCGTCGCCCTGGCCCGCGCCCTGGTCAACACGCCCAGCCTGCTGCTCGCCGACGAACCCGCCGGCAGCCTCGACAGCAGGGGCACCCGCGAGGTGCTGCGGCTGCTCGCCCGCTTCCACCAGCGCGGCCAGACGATCCTGCTGGTCACCCATGACGCCAGGATCGCCAGCGCCGCGGACCGGGTGATCAGCTTCCACGACGGCCAGGTCGTCGACGACGCACACCTCGGCGAGCCCCACGACCGCCCCGCCGCCGGCGTGGCCGACGTACTGAAGCTCAAGGGCTGATCCGTGCGAGCAGCGGCACGCTGGACCCAGGCGCACCTCAGAGCACACCGCCCGGCGGCCGTGCTGATCGTGCTGGCCACCGCCGGGATCACCATCTCCCTCCTGCTGGCCAGCGCCCTCTTCGCCTACGCCACCGACCCCTGGCAGCGCGTCTTCACCCAGTCCGCCGGCGCCCACGTCTGGATCCACACCCAGGCCGACGCCCCCGCCGGATCACTCGCCACGCTGGACGAGGTACGGGCCACCTCCGGCCCCTTCCCCACCGTCCGCACCACCGCCAGCCTCCAGCCCGGCGGCACCAAGGCGACCCTGGAGCTGCGCGGCACGGCCCAGCGCCCCACCACCGCGGCCCCCCAGACCGTCGCCGGCCGCTGGCTCGACGAGGGCGCCGACGCGGGCGCCACCCAGGGCATCGTGCTCGACAGCTCGGTGGCCCGCGCGATGTGGGCGGAGCCGGGCGACTCCCTCGCCCTGAGCGGCTTCAAGGCACCCCTGAGGGTGGTCGGCATCGCCGACACCGCCGAGGCCCCCTTCCACGCGGGCGAGACCCCGGGTGTGGCCTGGGTGCTGCCCGGGACCCTCACCGCCTCCGACGCGGCCCGCGACCAGCGCGGCCGCACCATCGGCCTCCAGCTCACCCACACCGAGGACACCGACTACGTCGTCCAGCGGGCGGTCACCCAGCTCGGCGCCGACCAGATCACCGACGTCTCCACCTGGCGCCAGGCCAAGGCCGAGGCCGCCGGAGACAACAACCTCCTGGCCCGGCTCCTCGGCCTCTTCGGTCTCGGCGCCCTGCTCGCCGCCGCCCTCGCCGTGGGCGGCGCGATCACCAACCGCATCCACGGACACCTGCGGGACATCTCCGTCCTCAAGGCCATCGGCTTCACCCCCGGCCAGGTCGTCCGCATGTTCCTCGCGCTCCACCTCGGTCTCGCCCTGCTGGGCACGGCTCTCGGAGCGCTGCTCGCCCAGACGCTCGGTGCCCTCGTCCCCGGCCGGATCGGGGAGGCGATGACCCTGTGGGAGCAGCTCCCCGAGCACGCCTGGCTGCCCCTGGCGATCGTCGGCGGGGTGATGGCCTTCATCGGCTCCGCGACCTGCCTGGCCGCCTGGCGGGCCGGACGGGTACCGCCGCTGCCCGTCGCCCGCGCCGCCGCGCCCACCGCCGGCCGGCCCTCCGCCACGACCCGGCGGGCGCTCGGCCTCGGCATCCCGCCCGCCCTGGTCCTCGGCTGGCGCGGCGCCTTCCACCGCCCGCTGCGCTCGACGGCCGCCGTGGCACGCCTGGCCGTGCCCCTGCTGCTGATCACCATCGCCCTGGGCACCTGGACCACGCTCGACCGTTTCACCGCCCACCCGGAAAGCGTGGGCCTGCCCGCGGCCCTCACCGCCCGCTCCGACACCCTCGACGACCGCGCGGTGCAGCGGCTGCTCGCCACCGAGCCGGACGTCACCGCCTACCCCGGCACCGAGGTCCAGGCCCTCGTCCCCGGCCAGACCGGGACGATCACGCTGCGCGGGCTGGGCACGGACGCCCGCCCCTACCCCTACGCCATCGCGGAGGGGCGCGCCCCGCACGGACCCGACGAGGCGGTCGCCGGACAGGGCCTGCTGGACCTCCTCGACGCACACGTCGGCGACTGGGTCCGGATGACCGTCGCCGGCCGCCCGCACGTCCTGCACCTCGTCGGCCGCGGCATCGAGACCGCCGACGGCGGCCGCACCGTCTCCACCACCCTCGACACCCTGCGCGAGGAGCCCCCGGCGCCCGCCGGAGCCGGCTCGCCCCGCCCGGACTTCTACCACCTCGTCCTGCCGCACGACGCCGACCCCGGCGCCGTACGCCACGCCCTGACCGAGGTCTCGGCCGGCCGTCTCGAAGTGCGCCAGACGCCCAACCCCGCCGACCAGCTCACCTCGGTCCGTGCCGTGACCGCCGGCCTGATCGCCGTGGTGACCCTGATCGGGCTCGTCGAACTGGCGACGACGGTCGGCGCCGCCGTACGCGACCGCAGTCGCGACCTCCTCGCCCTCCGGGCCGTCGGCCTGACTCCCCGTCAGATCATCGCGGTCATCGTCTCGGCCGCCGGCTTCGTCACACTGGCCGCCGCACTGGCCGGCACGGCGCTCGGCGTCCTCGCCGCCCAATGGCTGATCAACCTCCAGGGTCACACCAGTGGTTGGGGCACCGGCATCGCCCAGCGCCCCGCCCTGAGCCTCCTGCTGCTGGTCGTCGCCCTGGCCGTGACGGTCGCCGGGGCGGCCGCGATACTGCCGGCCGCCCGCGCGGCACGCCGACGACCGGCGGACTCGGCTTCGGACGTGCTGTAGGCCTTGTCCGGGCGAGCGGGTGAGCGGGGCCCGGCGTGGTGCGGGGCGTCTCACCGCTTGTGCTGCATCAGCCCCTCGGTGTAGTCCTCGGTGGCCGGTTCATGCCGTGCGACGTAGGGGCACTTCCAGTCCGCCTCGGTGAACCGCCCGGAGAAATGCCGAGCGGGCTGCTCGTACTCGTAGACCGTGAAGCTCGGATTGACCGAGCCGTTGTGGCGCTCCTCGCGTCGGCGGATCGCGTCCTGCATCGAGTAGAACTTCTCGCCGAGCAGCATGAACTGCGCCAGGGAGTTGAAGGCGATCGCCGGCGCCGAGAAGCGGCGGCTGGTCCGCGACGAACCGGGGTGCATCCCCACGACGAAGAACGCATGCCCGCCGGCGTGAAAGCCGAAATTGGCCCGGTCGGGGTCGGACGAGGCGCCCGTGTCCAGGCCGTACGTCCGGCTGTCGATGTCGTGCATGAGCTGGAGGTGCTGCCATATCAGCCCCTCGTAGGCGAGTTCGTCCACCGGGCCGGGTTCGTCGAACGTCGCGACGAAGGTGCGAAAGCTCTGGTCGGACAGCTGGGGCCGCACCTCCTCGACATACGCCACGAGATCGCGGTGGTTGTCCCGAGCCGACGCCGGCTCGCCCATTCTTCGGTAGTGCCGATGCGTGATGGTGCCGCGTTTCAGTGCGGCGCGCGCCCCCAGACAGCTGAACTCCGGGGTCTGCAGGAAGCGTTCCAGTTCGGCGCGTACGGCGGCGTGACGTTCGGTCGTTTCAGTCATCATGAGACCTTGGCTGCGGGGGAACGGTCGGTGGTGCGGGCGGTGTTGCCCGCGGGGCAGCCGTTCTCCGGCGTGGCGGTGGTGATCAACGACTGCCGGAACCGACAGTGCGGGTGATCAGTCCGCGCGACAAGATATATAACAGACAAATGATGACTGCGGCCGTCTGGTCACGGCTTGTCCCACCGTTCGCCCGGTCTCTACTTCCCGGTTCCCTCCGCCCGCGGGTCCGACGCGATGAGGATGGCCGCGGCGCCGGCGATGGCCAGGACGGAGGCCGCGATCAGGCACCAGAAGGCCGAGTGGTAACTGCCGGGAGCGGTCTGGCCACCGGCGCTGTGGGTGACGACGGCGACCAGGAGGGACGCACCGACCGCGCCGCCGAGGCGGAGGAAGATGTTGACGAGGGTGACCGCGTCGGGCAGGTGCGGTGGGTCGACGGTGACATAGGCGGCCGTGGACGACGGGACGACCGACAGGGCGTTGCCGACACCGAGGAAGAACAGGCAGGCCTCCAGGACGAGGAGGGAGGCGTCCGGCGGGAGCAGCGCCGCCGGGAGGAACGTCGCGGTCGTCAGGACCGCACCGGCCAGGGAGACCGGGCCGCCGCCGAAGCGGTCGGTCAGCCTGCCGGACAGCGGCAGCACCGCGGCGCCGGCCGCGAAACCGACCATCGCCAGGCCGGTGCCGATCACGTCGTAGCCGCGCACCATCTGGAAGTACAGGGCCCAGACGACCAGGGCGCCGAACTGGATCACACCGGCCAGGAAGCTCGACGCGGCAGCGGCGGCGAACACGCGGTTGGTGAACAGGCCGATGCGCAGCAGCGGTGACTCGGTGCGCCGGCCGAGCAGTACGAAGGCCGCCAGGGCGCAGCAGCCGAGCAGCAGTGGGGCGTAGGTCGTGGCGAGGCCGGGCCCGCCGGATCGGCCGGGGAGGCTGACCGCGTAGGTGAGGGCGGGCAGGCCGACGCCGATCAGGACGAACCCGCGGACGTCGAAGCGGGTCCCGGTGGCCCGTTCGCCGAGCGGGATGATGCGGCGGCCGAGCCACAGTCCCAGGAGGCCGAGCGGCACGTTCACCAGGAACAGCCATTGCCAGGAGGCGTGGGCGATCAGCAGACCGCCGATCGTCGGCCCGGCCGCCGGCCCCAGCACCAGCGCCATCCCCGCGGTGCTCATCACCCGCCCCATGAGCGCGCGGCCGGCGACCTGGGCGATGACCGTCTGCCCGGCCGGCAGCAGCAGACCTCCGGCCAGCCCCTGCAGTACCCGGAAGGCGATCAGCAGCCGGATGTCGGTGGCCAGGGCGCACAGCGCCGACGCGGCGGTGAAGCCGCCGAGCGCCCACAGCCACAGGCGGCCCGCGCCGAGCCGCTGGCTGCCCCAGCCGCACAGCGGCAACCCGATGACCAGCGCCAGCAGATAGCCGCTGACGGTCCACTGCGCCGACGAGAGCGGCGCGTCCAGTGAG
This sequence comes from Streptomyces sirii, assembly GCF_045690365.1. NCBI lineage: Bacteria > Bacillati > Actinomycetota > Actinomycetes > Kitasatosporales > Streptomycetaceae > Streptomyces > Streptomyces sirii. Next base: position 8,515,037 of record NZ_CP147982.1, read on the forward strand.
TCGGCGACGGTGGCGAGTCCGACGTTGACCAGGGCGCCGTCGAGCTGCGTCAGAAAGGCGCCGACGATCACCACCGCGGTCACCCGCCACACCTCGCGGGGCACGGCCGCGGCGGGCTTCGGGGCGGTCGGCGCCGTGACCCGAGGGCCGCGCGCGGAATCCGGATCACCTTGGGTCGGCGCCATGTGTGCTGCCCTCTCCCTGCTGTCGTGCCGACTGGGAGGCCAGTTGATCGAACGCCGGTCGTGGTCCGCTGGTAAGTCGCTCGAAGTCGGCTGGAAGCGCGCGGCCAATGGCGGTGATCGGCCGCCAAGCGGCGCTCAAGCCCCGCTGAGCACGCTGTACCGCATCGACACCGCCAGGGGGAAGAGGAGTTCGCGATGGTCTGCGGTCAACAATCACCGGTGATCGGCGGTCCGGCATGAGCCGCCGCGTCGTCATGACGGGCATCGGGGTACGCACCTCGGGCGGCTGCGGCACCGCGCCGTTCTGGGAGCTGCTGACCTCCGGACGTACCGCCACTCGCCGGATCTCCTTCTTCGACCCGTCCCCGTACCGCTCGCAGGTGGCCGCCGAAGCGGACTTCGACGCCGCCGCCGAGGGCCTGACCCCCGCCGAGACCGAACGGATGGACCGCGCCTCGCAGTTCGCCGTGGTGTGCGCACGGGAGGCGGTGGCGCACAGCGGCCTGGACTTCGCGGCGCTGGACCCCACCCGCACCGGCGTCAGCCTCGGCAGCGCGGTCGCCGCCGCCACCAGCCTGGAGCAGCAGTACCTCGCGGTGTCCGGGGCCGGCCGCGACTGGTTGGTGGACCACACCCGGATGTCACCGCACATGGCGGACTACCTCGTGCCGAGCGTGATGCCCGCCGAAGTGGCGTGGACGGTGGCCGCACAGGGCCCCGTGGCGCTGGTCTCCAACGGCTGCACCTCGGGCCTGGACTCGGTGGGCCATGCCTGCCGCCTGATCCGCGAGGGCAGCGTCGATGTCATGCTCGCCGGCGCCGCGGACACCCCGATCACCCCGATCGTGGTCGCCTGCTTCGACGCGATCAAGGCCACCAGCCCCCGCAACGACGACCCCGAGCACGCCTCACGGCCGTTCGACAAAACCCGCAACGGCTTCGTCCTCGCCGAGGGCGCCGCGATGTTCGTCCTGGAGGAGTACGGCCACGCCCGCCACCGCGGCGCGCACATCTACGCGGAGATCTCCGGCTTCGCCAACCGGTGCAACGCGTACCACATGACCGGGCTGAAGTCCGACGGGCGGGAGATGGCCGAGGCGATACGGGTCGCGCTCGCGGAGGCCCGAGTGAACCCGTCGGACGTCGACTACATCAACGCGCACGGCTCCGGCACCAAGCAGAACGACCGGCACGAGACCGCCGCCTACAAGCGCAGCCTCGGCGAGCACGCCTACCGGACACCGGTCAGCTCCATCAAGTCGATGGTCGGGCACTCCCTGGGCGCGATCGGCTCCATCGAGATCGCCGCGTGCGCGCTGGCCATCGAGAACGGTGTGGTGCCGCCGACGGCGAATCTGCACACGCCCGACCCCGAGTGCGACCTCGACTACGTACCGCGCACCGCCCGCGAATGCCGCGTGGACACCGTGCTGACGGTGGGCAGCGGGTTCGGCGGTTTCCAGAGCGCGATGGTGCTGCGCCGCCCGGAAGGAGCGCGGGCATGACACAGCCGCAGACACCCGCCGGGCCGCGGCCGGTCGACGGCGTCCGGACCGTCGTCACCGGAATCGGTCTGCTGACGCCCAACGGGTCGGGCCTGGAGGAGTTCTGGGAGGCCACGCTGGAGGGACGCAGCGGAATCGGCCCGCTCACGCGCTTCGACGCCTCGCGCTACCCGGCACGGCTCGCCGGCGAGGTCACCGGCTTCGACCCGGCGCGGCATCTGCCCGGTCGGCTGCTGCCGCAGACGGACCTGTCCACCCAACTGGCCCTGGTCGCCGGGGACCGGGCGCTACAGGACGCCAAGGTGGAGCCCGGCGCGTACGCCGACTACGAGATGGGAGTGGTGACCGCCAACGCGTGCGGCGGATTCGCCTTCACCCACCGCGAGTTCCGCAAGCTGTGGTCACAAGGGCCGGAAGCGGTCAGCGTGTACGAGTCCTTCGCCTGGTTCTACGCGGTCAACACCGGCCAGATCTCCATCCGCAACGCGCTGCGCGGGCCGAGCAGCGCGCTGGTGACCGAACAGGCCGGCGGGCTGGACGCGATCGGCCAGGCGCGCCGGACGATCGTGGACGGCACCCCGCTGGTCGTCACCGGCGGGGTGGACTCCGCACTGGACCCGTGGGGCTGGGCGTCCCAGATCGCCGGCGGCCGGGTGAGCCCGTCGACCGACCCGGCCGCCGCCTATCTGCCCTTCGACCGCGGGGCCTTGGGCCATGTGCCCGGTGAGGGCGGCGCACTGCTGGTGCTGGAGGACGCCGACGCGGCACACCGGCGCGGCGCGCAGCAGATCTACGGGGAGATCGCCGGCTACGCGGCGACCTTCGACCCGCCGCCCGCCCTCGACCGGGCCCCCACCCCGCCCGGCTCCGCACCGCCGTCCGGGCTCGGCCGGGCCGCCCGACTCGCCCTCGCGCAGGCGGGGGTGGCGCCCCGCGAGGTGGATGTGGTGTTCGCCGACGGCGCCGGGGTGACCGAGCTCGACCGCGCGGAGGCCGACGCCCTCGCGGACCTCTTCGGCCCGCACGGTGTGCCGGTCACCGTGCCCAAGGCCCTCACCGGACGGCTGCTCTCGGGGGCCGGACCGGTCGACGTGGCCGCCGCGCTGATGTCCATACGGGACGGCGTCATCCCGCCCACGCCCGGCGGCACGGTCCCGGAGGAGTACCGCATCGACCTCGTGCGGGGGCGGCCGCGGGCCGCGCGGGTCGGTTGCGCGCTGGTCCTGGCCCGCGGCCGATGGGGCTTCAACGCCGCCGTCGTCGTCCGCGACGCCCCCCGCTGACCCCGCACGGCCCGAGCCACCGGGCACGGCGAGCCACCTCGCCCGCACCATCCACACACCAAGGAGCTGACCATGGCAACGACCCCCATGACCCTCGACGATCTGCGCCGGATGCTGACCGAGGCGGCCGGCGAACCCGAGCACGGCGTCCTCGCGGGCGACATCGAGGACACCGAGTTCGAGGCGCTCGGCTATGACTCGCTGGCCCTGCTGGAGACCGCGGCGCTGATCACCCAGGAGTTCGGGGTGCGCATCGCCGACGAGGACCTCTTCGAGCTGCGCACCCCGCGCGCCGTGCTGGACCTGGTCAACGGCGCCGCCGCACAGGCGCGTTGAGGACGGGGGAGCGGCCGGATGGAGAACCCCACCGAGTCGGCGAGCCTGACCGAGGTGGCCGACGACGTCTATGCCTACGTCCAGCCGCCCGGCGGCTGGTGTGTCAGCAACGCGGGTGTCGTCGCGGGAGGGGACGGCGCCCTGGTCGTGGACACCCTCGCCACCCAGCGGCGGGCCGAGCGGCTGCGGGCGTCGGTGGACGCGCTGGGCATCGGCCCGCGGCGCACGGTGGTGAACACCCACCACCACGGCGACCACACCTTCAACAACCATGTCTTCGGTGCCGCGGCCGAGGTGATCGCCCACGAGCGGGCGGTCGCCGAACTCGACGAGACGGGCCTGGCCCTGACCGCGCTGTGGCCCGACGTGGAGTGGGGGGACGTCCGCGTCGCCCGGCCCACCCTCACCTTCGCCGACCGCATCGCCCTGCGGGTCGGCGAACAGCACATGGAGGTCTTCCACATCGGCCCGGCGCACACCACCAACGACATCGTGGTGTGGCTGCCCGAGCCGAGGGTGCTGTTCGCCGGCGATGTGGTGCTGTCCGGCTGCACCCCGTTCGCGCTGATGGGCTCGGTGTCCGGCTCCCTCGCGGCGATCGAGCGGCTGCGCGGCCTCGGCGCCCGGACCGTCGTATGCGGTCACGGCCCCGTGGCGGGCCCGGAGGTGTTCGAGGAGAACGCCGCCTATCTGCGGCGCGTCCAGGACATCGCCGCGACCGGCACCGCGGAGGGCTGGAGCCCGCTGCGGGCGGCCCGGGAGGCGGGCCCCGGAGAGTTCGGGCGGTGGCTGGACCCGGAGCGGCTGGTGGGCAATCTGCACCGGGCGTACGCCGAACTGACACCGGGCGCCACGCCGGGGGCGGCGCTGGACGTGCCACCGGTCTTCGGCGAGATGGTCGCCTACAACGGCGGGAAGCTGCCCGGCTGCGCGGCGTGAGGCGGACACACGCAGGGCGCCCGCGGCGGTCGGCCGCGGGCGCCCTGGCCGTAGTCGGTCAGTGGCCGCGCCGCCAACTGCCCGGCGCGGCATGGCGGGGCAGCCGCTCCAGGCGCTGCCACCCGGCGTAGCGCTCGCCGTCCGGAGCGGGCCGGACGCGCCGGGGCGGCGGCCGCCGCACCAACGCGCCGACCAACGCCGCGGTCAGCGCGGCCAACTCCTCCGCTGTCGGTTCGCCCTTGGTGATGCGTACCAGCACCCTGCTCTCCGTTCCCCCGTGGTGTCGTCGGTGCGGTGGCCCGGCTACGGCGTCGCGCCGCCGTCCACGGTGATGACCTGGCCGGTGATCCACCGGCCGGCGTCGCTCACCAGGAACGCGATCACATCGGCCACGTCCTGCGGCTGCCCCAGCCGCTTGAACGGCGACGCCTCGGCCATCGCCGCCTGCCGCTCGGCGGGCGCCCGGCTGAACATGCCGGGCACGGTCGGCCCGACCCGCAGGGAGTTGACGGTGATGCCACGGGCGCCCAGCTCCTTCGCGGCGACCGTGCTCAGCAGCTCCAGCGCGGCCTTGCTCGCGGCGTACAGGCCGGCCCCGGCGATCGGCGCGTGCACGAGCGTGGAGGAGATGCCGACGATCCGCCCCCACTCCGTCAGATGACGGCTCGCCTCCCGCAGGACGTTCAGCGCCCCGCGCACATTGACGTCGAAGACCCGCTCGTAGTGCTCCTCCTCGGTCTCCGCGAGCGGCCGGGGCGCGGTCGTCCCGGCGTTGTTGACCACGACGTCGAGCCGGCCGTGGCGCGCCAGGACACCGGCGAAGACCGCGGACACCTGCCCGGCGTCGGTCACATCGAGGTGCACCGCCTCGGCGGTGCCCCCCGACTGCTCGATCGTGGCGACCAGTTGCTTCGCCGCGGCGTCCCCGGTGAAGGCGCCCACCACGACATGGTGGCCGTCGGCGGCCAGCCGCTGGCAGACGGCGGTGCCGATACCGCCGGCACCGCCCGTCACGAGGGCGACCAGTCCGGTCGGGATCGTCAGAGCCATGGCATCTCCTTACGTTGCGGTGGTGGGCTGTCGACCGGACGGCACCCGCCGCTCCCCGTCACGCCGGCCCGCCCGGGGCCAACAGCCGGTCGGCGACCCAGTCGGCGGCCTCCAGGCTCCAGGTATCGATCATGTTCAGACACACATGCGCCTCGCCGGGATGCGTCAGCAGCCGATGGCGAGGCCCCCATGCACGGTCGAGCTCCTCCAACGCGGAGAGCGGGAAGATGTCGTCCAGCGCACCGTGGATGCTCAGCACCTCCGTGCCGATCGGGCCGCCGACGTCGAGGGCGAGTGCCGCGAGGCGAACGCGCATGTCGGCGGCTCCGCCACCCATGAACGCGAAGCGGAAGTCGTCCTTCAGACGGCGCGGCAGTTCGTCGTACGGCGCGACGCGCGGCCCCCCGGAGGCGTTGACCACACACGCGAACGCGTCGCCGAGCGAACGCGCCACCCGCAGCGCGAAGTACCCGCCGAAGCTGACGCCGAAGAAGGCCAGCCGGTCCGCCGCGATCCGGTGATCCGCGCGCAGCCGCTCCACCAGCGCCGCGACCACGTCCTCCATGTCGATCCGCAGCGGTGTGCGGCCGACCTGGAGGCCCTGGCCGGGACCGTCGAACAGCAGCGCCGCCATGCCCCGGTCCAGATAGGTCTCCGCCAGCGCCAGCACCTCCACCTCGGTCATCGAGTCCAGCCCGTTCGACAGCACCACGCACGGCAGCCGGCCGGCCGGCCGCCGGTGCGCGGGCGGCAGCACCAGCCAGTACGGGACCGGCTCCGGGCCGACCTCTCCCGCGGGCAGCTCGCCCTCCTCGAAGTCCAGGTCCGCGCCCTCCAGGCCGGCGCGGAAGAACTCGCGGACCTGCCCGCGCAGCCGGTACTTGCGCGGGGCGTCGTCGAAGTACATGAACTCCGCCCAGTGGTAGCAGCCGGCGGCGGCGCGGGCGGCCCGCGCCCGGCCCGCGGCCGTCGACGAGCCGCCGGACAGCCGTGCGTAGCGGTCGCCGAGCGAGGTCCAGCGCCGCCGCCACTCGTCCCAGAACGCGGCCGACGCCAGATCGAGGTCGTCGCAGGGGAACCCGTCCAGGGCCACCGCGATATCGCCCCAGCCGACCTGCGGGGCGTAGCGCGAGCGCAGGAACAGCAGCCGCGGCAGGAAGTAGCCGCAGGCGCGGAAGAGCGGCTCGGGAAGCCGGGCCGGCCGGACGGCCGGCGGTGCGCTAGCCACCGTGCCCGACCGGCGCGGGGGCGGCGCCGTTGGCGGGCCGCGGGCGGTGCTCCAGCGCCTGCGCGCACGCCTCCACGGTCCGCCGGCTGTTGCCGTCCAGCATGTCGCGCACCCGCCGCTTGTGCTCCCGCAGCTCGGCCGTGCCGAACGCCTTCTCGCAGGCCACCGCGTCGAGCACGGCGGTGTGCCGGGACACCACCTCGCTGCCGCCGTCGTCGGCGGCCCGCACCTGCCAGCTGCCCTCGTGGCGCAGCAGCAGCGGCGGCGGCTCCGGCTGGAAGTAGACGATCGACAGCCGCTCGGCGTCGCAGTGCCGCACACTGCGGAACGCCTCGGCCCCCGCGGCGGTCCGCACCTCCAGCACGAACTCCTGATGGCGCCCGTCGTCGTGGCGCAACTCCAGCCCCTCGCAGTGCGGCAGCAGCTTCGGCCAGCCGGCCACATCGGCGAGCAGGGTGTACACCGCGTCCGGGGGGTGCGGAAGCGAAATGCGGGTGGTGATCTCGGTGAGGGTGTCGATGCCGTCCTCGGCGTAGGCGCGCAGCGCCGTCATCTCGGCGGCCGCATTGGTCTCGACGAAGCCGCGGACCAACGCGGCGGCCTCCGCCACGGTCGTCACCCCGTCGCGGACGCCCCGGACGTCGTCGAGCATCCGCCAGTGCCGGTCCACGGTCAGCAGACAGCGCGCCGTCCCCAGCGGCACCACCCGCCACTCACCGCGCATCGACGCCACGAACGGCATCGGCACCGGCAGGTGGTAGTCGATCCGGCGGATCGCGTCGTAGTACCGGCGCCGGGTCTCCCAGGCCACGGTCCGCCCGTCCTGCGCCGCCTCGATGCGCACCAGCTCGCCGGTGGCGTCCGAGCCGACGGAGGCCGCGCCCAGGCAGGCGTCGAAGATCCGCGGCCAGTGGGTGGTGTCCCGGATCAGCCCGTACACCGTGTCGGCCGGCGCGCCGACGACGACGGAGTGCCGTGCGTGGCAGTCGCGTTCGTCGGCGGGCGGCGCGGGCCGCTCGACCGCGGCCTTGATATTGCCCAGCTCCGTCGCGGAGTTGGCGTCGATCGCGGACTCGATGAAGTGCTCCGCCTGCTCCCGGGTGGTGACGCCCTCGACCTGCCCGGCGACGTCCTCGCACAGGTCGTAGGCGTGCTCCAGCAACAGCAGGCTCTGCTGGGCGTTGACCGCGACCACCCGCCACTCGGTGGTCATCGCGGCGACCAGCTTCATCGGCCGCACCACCTCGGCCCGGACGCCGCACACCTCCGGCAGGAACCGGCGCCGCGAGCGCCAGGTCATCGGCGCGCCGCCCACCAGGGCGCGGATCTCGATCAGTTCGCGGTCCGGCTCCTGTTCGAGCACGGTGACCGCCTGGCACGGTGCGAAGATCCGCGGCCAGTCGGCCGAACGGCGGATCACGTCGTACACCCGCCCCGGCGGAGCGGCACAGACGACGGAGTGGGACAGGTGGTAGCGCATGGCACACAACTCCTGCTCTTCGACGGTGGTGTGCCGCACGGCCGGGCGGGCCGCGCGGCGGCGGGTCACAGATCGATCAGCGCGCCGCGGTCGATCCGCCGGGCGACCTCGGCGCGGAGCACCTTGTCGTTGCCGCTCTTGGGGAACGGGGCGTCGCTCGCGTACACCAGGTCCGGCCACTTCTCCCGGCTGAGCACCCCGCTCAGCGCGGCCTTCACCGCCGCCCGGACCTCCGTGGCCGGGCGGGCTCCCAAGGGGCCCGACACGCAGGCCACCGGACGCTCGGACAGCGTCTCGGCGCCGGCCAGCGCCACCAGCGCCACCTCCCGCACCCCGGGCAGCCCGGCGAGTACCGCCTCGACCTCTTCCGGGTAGACGCGGTGGCCGTTCGCGCTCATCACCGAGCCGTTCAGCCGCCCCTTGAGCAGCAGATCGCCGTCCGGGCTCCAGGCGCCCACGTCGCCGGTGCGCAGCCACCGGCCCGGCGGCTCGACGGCACCGGAGGCCACATCGAGGTACCCCTCCATGACGGCCCCGCCGCGCACCAGGACCTCGCCCACCTCCGGCGGATGGCCCGGCAGCGGGTCCAGCCGTACCTCCAGGGTGTCGTCCGGCCGCCCCACGTTGTACGCGCCGCGCAGCTGGCGCCCCGCGCGGTGCGCGGCCTCGTCCAGCCAGCAGAACGGCCCGTACGTCTCGCTCAGGCCGTAGCCCTGCACCCACGCGCACGGCATGGCCCGCCGGCCGCGTTCGAGCAGGGTGCGGGGCATGGCGGCCGCGCCGTAGGCGACCACCCGCAGCCCGGACAGATCGGCCGGGCCGGCCTCGGCGCCGTCGAGGAAGCGGCGCAACGCCAACGGCCGCAGCATGATGTGCGTGGCCCGGTGCGCGGCGACCTCCGCCGCCCAGCGCGCGGGGTCCCGGCTCTGCGGCACGATCAGCGCGGCGTCGTGCAGCAGCGCCCCGAAGGAGAAGATCACCCCGGTCGTGTTGTTGAGCAGCCCGGACAGGAACACCCGGGAGCCGGGCCCGAACCGCAGCATGCGGGTCACGCTGCGCACCCGCCGGCACACCAGCGCCTCGGAGACACTGACGGCCTTGGGCGAACCGGTCGAACCGCTCGTGAAGAGCGTCAGGAAGTTCTCGACCGGCTCCGGCGGACCGGGCGGCAGGGGAGTGGCGGCCTCACCGGGCCGCGCATGCGCGGTCTCCTCGGGGAGGACGAGCACCCGCGGCCCGAGCCCGCCCAGGGCGCGTATCCCGGCGAGCCGATCGGCACCGCCGTCGTCGCGCTGAAGGTGGACGACGGCGTCGGGGCGGGCGTCGGCGACGATGGTGCGCCACTCCGGCAGCGCCGCGGCCCGCAGGTTGTAGGGCATCAGCACCCGCAGGCCCAGCGCCCCGGCCGCGGCGAGGAAGGCGATACCGCGCGCGTCGTGGTCGAGCAGGGCCAGCACCCGGTCGCCGCGGGCCAGACCGTGCCGGCGCAGCTGCCGGGCGCAGCGCCCGGCGGTGTCGGCGAGCTGCTGCCGGGTGTAGGTGCGACCCGGCTCGGTCAGCCGGAACGCCCCGCCGGCCCCGGTGCCGGACGCAGGGCCCGGCCCCAGCAACAGGTCGACCAGCTTGACCGCGGGCCGGGTGCCGGAGCGGACGTCGTTGACCCCCATCGCCGCCCGGCCCTCAGTCGCTGCCGACGAGGTCGGCGAGGTTGACCAGCGACTGCGCCAGCCCGCTCTGCAGATGCGGCCAGACGTCCCGCGCGAAGGCCGGCACGGTCTCGTCGGCGATATCCGCCACCAGCTCGTGGGTCACCTTGATCCGGGAGCCGAGCGGCTCCATGCGGTGGTGGGTGACGAGCGTCCCGAACGGCAGCACCGCCTCGTCGCTGAACTCCTCGCCCTGGGTGACGGAGGTGAGGGTGACCGTGAGCGGCTGCCCGCCCTGCGGGGTGAGGGTGTAGCTGTTGCCGGCCTTGAAGTTGCCGTGCAGCTGGGTGCTGTCGATACCGTCGTCCCAGGTCTTCCAGGCGTTGACGTCCACCCACACCGCCCAGATGTCGTGCACCAGCGCATTGACGGTGACGGTCGCCTGCGCGACGAACCGCTGGGTCTCAGCCACGGCCGTCCGCCTCCTGCCGGGTGCCGGAAGCCGCCGTCACGGCCGCCGCGTCGCCGGGCGGCGGGAAGAAGGTCACGTCCTTCTCGCCGAGCCAGTACTCGCGGGAGTGCGCGCCGACCTCGACCATCACGCCGTTGAGCGACCAGTTCGGTTCGGTCAGCGACCGCGAGTCGTTCCAGAACTCCGGATTGAAGAATTCGAGGATGACGTTGGTGTGCCAGATCAGGCCCAGCCGCGTCAACCGCATCCGGTCCTCGGTGAGTTCGATGAGCCCCTTGCGCTCCAGCCGCCCCAGTTCGTCGGCGAAGTCCTCGCGGAAGTCGCTGCCGAACTTGCTCCGGTAGAAGGCGTACTCGATCTCATAGTACAGCAGGGCGAAGACCACGTACCGCTCGCGCTGGACGCGCGGGGAGAGTTCGTCGGTGACCGTGCTGATGAGGAAGTCGCCGCTCTCGACGGTCTCGACGTACTTCTCGACGTCCGTCTCGGTGCCCAGCCGGTATCCGTCGAAGTAGCTGTAGGAACCGGGGCCGACGGCCAGGGTGTCGATGTACACCTTCCAGTTCCAGTGGTTGTACATGTTCTCGTAGCCCGGCTTGCAGAAATGGTCGACCATGTACATCGAGTAGCCCATTTCCTCGGCTATTCCGATGGCCTCCCGGTACATCGCCTTCACCATCGGGCCCTCGGGGTCCGCCGGCCGGTCGACCTTGCCCTTGGTGATCAGCTTCGCCTGGATGGTGTCCTGGTGGATCCGGTAGAGGTAGATCGTGAAGTGCGGGACGTCCAGGCTGGACAGCGTCTGCAGGTCACGCCGCCAGATGTCGAGGGTGTGCCCCGGCATGTTGTACATCAGGTCGAGCTGGATGTTGCGGAAGCCCCGCGCCTGGAACTCCTTGATGACCCGGGCGCTGTCCTCCGCGGCGTGCGGAGAGCCGATCACCCCGAGCAGTTCCGGCTGGAAGGACTGGACGCCCAGGCTGAGCCGGTTGATCGCCGAACCCGCGACGTAGTCGATCTTCTCCTCGTCGAAGTCGCGGGCGTTGCCCTCCAGCGTGAACTCGCAGTCGTCCGCGACCTGGAACGTCTCGAAGACGGTGTCGACCAGCCGCCGAAGATTCCCGGTGCGCAGAATGCTGCCGGTGCCGCCGCCGATGAAGATGTTGCGGATCAGACCGGTCGCGAACTTCGGATAGGCGCCCCACCGCCTGAGGTCGGTGATCAGGGCCTCGATATAGCGCTCCTCGCGGCCGTTGGGGTCCTTCTCGGACAGCAGGCTCGCGAAGTACGGGCAGGACTTGCAGCGCGTACGGCAGAACGGGATGCCGATGTACAGCACGAAGTCGCCACCCTGCTGCCGCATATCGATATGCGACTCCAGCCATTCCCGGCCGCCGGAGGTCCGGTGCATGCCCGGCGGGTACAGGATGAACGGCAGATAGCACTTGTTCGGATACGGGTCGCCCACCGTCTCGTCTGCCGGCTCGGTCATGGATCTCCCCTCTCGCGCCGCACGATGCGATCGCCGCGCCACGATCGCCCACCCCGCTCGAAGGGCGCTCAACTGCGCGGTGGAGGCCCGCGTCGCCGTGCCGTGCCGTGTCTCGCTCCCCTTTCGACGGCCTTTCGACCGGTCTTCGAGCGACCTTCCAGAGCCCTGCGAGGGAGCTTCGAGCGCCGTGTGGTCTCTCTGGTGCCGACGAATCATTTACGGACATCGCGGAAGGGACGGGACAACCATGAGCGCACAGCACCGCGTGGCACTGGTGACCGGGGCGACCAGCGGCATAGGACTGGAGATCGCCCGGACTCTCGCCGAGGACGGAGCCCGGGTCTTCCTCTGCTCACGCCGACCGGAAGCCGTGGCCGCCACCGTCAAGGAGCTCCAGCAGCACGGATTCGACGTCGACGGCACCGCCTGCGACGTGACCTCGGCCGCCGAGGCCGACCGGCTGGTACGCGCCTGTGTGGACCGCTACGGTCCCGTGGAGATCCTGGTCAACAACGCCGGACGGCCAGGTGGCGGCGCTACGGCGGAGGTAGCCGACGACCTCTGGTACGACGTCATCAACACCAATCTCAACAGCGTATTTCTCGTCACCAAACGCGTACTCACCCTTGGTGGAATGACTGAGGCGGCCTACGGACGCATCATCAACATCGCATCCACCGGCGGTAAACAAGGCGTCGTGCACGCGGCCCCCTACTCGGCATCGAAGCACGGGGTCGTGGGATTCACCAAGGCGCTGGGGCTGGAGCTCGCCAGGACGCCGATCACCGTCAACGCGGTCTGCCCCGGATTCGTGGAAACACCCATGGCGGAACGGGTGCGGGAACACTACGCCGGGGTCTGGGGCGTGGACGAGGCGGAGGCGCATCAGCGCATCACCGGGCGGGTGCCGATCGGCCGCTATGTGGAGCCGTCCGAAGTGGCCGCGATGGTGCGGTACTTGGTCGCTGCCGGCGCCGGCGCGGTCACCGCACAGGCCCTCAACGTGTGCGGGGGGCTGGGAAATTACTGATTCTTGAGCCGGAAAACCGACCGGCGGGGTTAGGCTCCGGCGGACGGTCGAAGTCGTCGCTGAAACCAGACAGCATGGAAGCGGGGGGCCGCTGTGCAGTTCAAGGTATTCGGACAGGTGGAGATATCTCATGAAGCCCAGTCATTGATCGTGGGGAGGTCAAAGGTCGGGCAGATGCTTTCTCTCCTGCTGGCCAGGAACAACGAGACCGTCAGCGTCGACACGCTGATCGCGGAATTGTGGGGAGAGCGTGTTCCGCGGAGCGCTCTCACCACACTCCAGACGTACGTCTACCACGCCCGAAAAACACTGGCGACGGCCCTGCGGCTGCACAACACCGAAAGGATATTGGTCACCCGGCCGTCCGGATATCTCATCGCGGTCGACGACAGTGCCCTGGACGCCTCCCAGTTCGAATGCCTGGTCGCACAGGGCAGCGGATTCCTCGGCAGCGGGGACGTCGAATCGGCGGCCACCCGCATCACCGAGGCGCTCCGGCTCTCCCGCGGCCCGGCGTTCGCGGGCATGCCCATCGGCAAGGTCCTCGACGCGCACGTCACCTACCTGCAGGAGCTGCGCCTCAACGCGGTCGGCATCCGCATCGAGGCCCAGCAGCGCCTCGGCCGGCACCGCGAGCTGGTGCCCGAGCTGCGCACGCTGGTGTCGGAGAACCCGCTCAACGAGGGCTTCCACGCCCAGCTCATCGGCACCCTGCACCACTGCGGACGCCGGGCCGAGGCCCTGCAGGCCTACCAGCGGCTGTGGCGCATCCTCGACGCCGAACTCGGCGTACAGCCCTCGCCGGAGGTGCAGGACCTCTACCAGAAGCTGCTGGTCTGAGCGGTCGCCCGGCCGCCGGCGGCGACACCCCGGCGCGTGCCCGGCGCGCCGGGCACGGCGCGCGCCTCACCCCCGGCCGGCGCCGTCGCCCCCGCCCCCGTACAACCGCGTCACCTCCGCCGCCGCGGCCGTCAGCTCCTCGCGCGCCGAGGCGGGCGTCAGCACCTCCACGTCCGCCCCGAAGACCAACAGCGCACGCGCCGCCCGCACGGCCCGGAAGGCCAGCTCCACCTCCGCCCACCCGTCGCCCCGGTCCACCGGCGGCCCGGCGAGATGCGCCGACTGGATCCGCAGAAACATGTCCAGCCGCTCGCTCCGCACCCGGCAGCGCACCCGCACCTCGTCCGGGACCCGCTCCACCCCGTCCCGCAACGCCGTCCAGACCTCCGCCAGCCCCAGCCCCGGGCGCCGGCGGACCGGTTCCTCCGCGACCGCCGCCGCCTGCACCCGGTCCGCCCGGAACAGTCGCGGCGCACCGTCCCGGTCGGCGACGAGGTACCACACACCGGCCTTGCTCACCAGGCCGTACGGGTCGACGGTGTACTCGCCCGCCTCGGCCTCCCCGCTGCGCCGATAGCGCAGCCGCAGCCGCCGGTCGGTGAACACCGCGCGCTGCAGTTCGCCCAGCTCCACGTCGGAGGAGCGGCCCTGCATCCAGCGCACCGGGTCGACCAGGATCCGCTCACTGGTCCGCTCCGCCACCGGCCGGTGATCCGGGGGCAGCGCCGCCATCACCTTGCGCAACGCGGAGGCGATCGAGCCGCCGAGCCCCAGCGCCTTGTGCGCCCCGTCGGCCGCCAGCACGAACAGCGCCCGAGCCTCGTCGGAGGTCAGCCCCGTCACGTCGGTGCGGTACCCGGGCAGCAGCCGCACCCCGCCGTTGCGCCCCCGCTCGGCCCACACCGGCACCCCGGCGGCCGAGAGCGCCTCGACGTCCCGGTAGATCGTACGGACCGACACCTCCAGCTGGGCGGCGAGTTCCGTCGCCGGGATACCGCCGCGGGCCTGCAGCAGCAACAGGATGGACAGCAGCCGGTCGGCTTTCATACCGCGCAGTTTAAAACCTGACGGGCCCTGTCAGGTATCACCCCGCAAAGTGGTCTCACCGGCCCGCGCACACCGCCCTGGCCCCGTACGAGAGGTGCGTCCCATGAACGCGTTCGACCCCCGCCCCCAGTTCCTCAACGCCATGGACCAGCTGGAGAAGCTGGTGAGCGGCCTCGACCCGGCCCACCTCGGCCGGCCGACCCCCTGCGAGGCGTACGACCTGCGGGCGCTGCTGAGCCACACCGTCGGCGCGCTCCACCGGATCGCCTACATCGGCGAAGGCGGACGCGGCATGGACGTCCCCGCGGCGGCCGGCGAGATCGCGGACACCGACTGGGGCGGCGCGGTCGGCCGGGCCCGGGCTCGCGCGCTCGCCGCCTGGGCGGACGACGACAAGCTCGCCACGGAGTTCGAGGTTCCGTGGGGCGTGGCCGAGGGCCGGATCGCCCTCAGCGGCTATGTGATGGAGACCGTGACCCACACCTGGGACATCGCCCAGGTCATCGCACCTGACGCGAAGCTGGACGAGGACCTGGCCCACATGGCCTTCGGCATCGCGCAGAAGGTCCTGCCGCCCGAGCCGCGCGGCGGCGAGATGCCCTTCGCCGCGGTCCACCCCGTCCCCGAGGACGCCGACATCCACCGCCGCCTGGCCGGCTGGCTCGGCCGCGCGGTCTGATTCCCCCTCCGGGCCGCCACCGAACGAAGCGAGACCGCGATGACCGACACCACATCCCTCGGGGCCGGCGCCTTCGCCACCTCCCCTCCGACCGCCGGCCAGGGGTACGGCCGGACGGTGACCGCACCCGACACCGCAGCGGCATCCGCCACCCGCACCGTCCGGCTGGCGGCCCGGCCCCCCTTCTCCTTCTCCGCCTCCCTCGCCTTCATCGGCGCGTTCCCCGCCATGACCGGACAACAGGGCACGGCGCAGGACACCCTGACGCTGGCCCTGCGCGAGAACGGCACCACCCTGGGCGCCCGCGTGACGGCGGCTTCCGGCGAACCGGCCGTCGACTGCCTCCTGACCGCGGCCGCCCCCATCAGTGACGCCACCGCCCAAGCCGCCGCGGACCGGCTCTCCTTCCACCTGGGCCTTGCCGACGACCTCACCGACTTCTACCGCCTCGCCCGCCTCGACCGGCCGTTCTCCCGCGTCGTGGACCGACTGTACGGCTACCACCAGGTCAAATTCCCCTCACCGCTGGAACTGCTGTGCTGGGCGATCCTCTGCCAGCGCGTCCCCATGCCGGTGGCCAGAAACATGAAGCAGGCCCTGGTCGAAGCGATCGGCAACCGCATCACCGTCGACGGCGAACCCCGCTGGGCCTTCCCCGACGCCGAACAGCTCGCCACCCTCGACGAACCCGCCCTCCAGCACCTCATCGGGAACCAACGCAAGGCCGGCTACCTCTATCGCGCCACCCGCCAGTGGCTCGACCTGGACGAGGCCTTCCTGCGCACCGGCCCGTACGACGAGGTCCGCGACCAGCTCCTGAGCCTGACCGGCATCGGCCCCTGGTCGGCCACGTTCCTCCTGATCCGGGGCCTCGGCCGCACCGAACACCTCACCCCCGACAAGGAGATGATCCGCGCCGCCCAACGCGTATACGGCCGCACCCTCGACGACACCGCCTTCGCCGAACTCACCACCCGCTACGGCCGCCACCAGGGCTACTGGGGCCACTACCTCCGCGTCGGAGGCTGAGGAGAGCCGCTCGGCCTCGGCCTGACCGAGAGTCAGCCCGCAGCCGAGCACCCTGCCGTACACGGATCATCCGTCACAGGACGCAGAGGATGATGAGACTGCACTCGTCTTCGTGGTTGCCGCCGAACGGGCTCCGCTGTTCCCCGCCCTCGTACGAGTGTCCCTCAGCAGGCTTGGAATGGTGGGGCCGAGTGGCCGTCGGCCCGGTGGCGGCGTCCGGGTCGGGGACCGCGGCCGCCGCCGACGCCGCCCCTGTCGCCAGTGCGACACCCAGGGCAGCGGTGGCGGCAAGCGACCGTGAAACGGCCCTTTGCGAGCGATTCATCCGTGTAGTTTTCATAAGATCACCATGAGCGCCCGCTTCTCTCCCTGCGTCCCGAACGCCGCCGACCGGGTGCACCCCCGAAGGCCGGTCCGCGGCGTCGAGGCGGAGCCCGTCAGTCCTCCGCCCGCTGTGTCACCGGCGCCTCCGTGCGGTCGCCCGGGAACTCGTACCACCGGCGCTGTAGGCAGACATAGCGCGCATCGGCCTCGACGAGACGGAGAAAGGCCGTCACCGTCTCCCCGAGGCGCTGCTGCAACCCGGCGTCGGTCAACTGCCCGTCCTCGGTGAATCCCTTGTGGGCCCCGGCAAGGCTGAACATGTCGGGGTAGACCCGGGTACCGAGGTGTTCCAGCGGCACCCGCAGGGCCCACAGCCCCCGATTGCCGCCGATCAGGGACGGGGACGCCGAGACGAGCAGCGCGTGCTTGGTCTTGAACGGCTGCGGCCTCACCCGCGAAACCCAGTCGATCGCGTTCTTCACCACGCCCGGCACGGAGGCGTTGTACTCGGGGGAGGCGAGCACGAAGGCATCGCACCACTCCAGCCGGTCACGCAGTGCCAGGGCGCCGTCCGGCAGCCCGTGTGCCGTCTCCAGGTCACCGTCGTACAGCGGCATGTCGAACTCCCGCATCGCGGCGAGGTCCACGGTGGCACCGGCATCGGTCAGTATCCCCGCGACGAGGGACGCCAGACGGGCGTTGGTCGATTCCTCGCGCAGCGCGGCACCGAAGACGAGCAGGCGCAGCGGGCCGGGGTGGGCGTCCGTGGTCATGGTCTGGGTCCCTTCCGTCACAGGAGCCGTCTCCCTCAACGGCGGCTCGGAGAGCCAGTCTGGCGGCGCAGCCGCGTTCCACCGGTGCGCCGCGCCCCGATGGTCCGTACGGGGCTACGGTCGACTCCGGGGCCAGGCGAATCGCCGGCCGTACGGCTGCCATCAGGAGGTTGAGGCGGATGCTGGTTCTCGGTCGCTCGCAGGTCGAGGCGCTGCTGGACGTGGACACGCTGATCGACGGCCTGGCATCGGCGATGACGGACCTCAGCGCCGGCCGGGCCTCCTCACCGGACCGCGTCGCCGCGCTGGTACCCGAACGGGACGGCTTCCTGGCGGCCATGCCGGGAAGTGTCCCGTCGGCCGGGGTACTCATGAGCAAGCTGGTCTCCGTCTTCCCCCACAACGCCGGCACACCTCTACCGACCCATCAGGCGCTGATCGTCGTCTTCGATCCGGAGACCGGCGAGCCCGTGGCGCTGCTGGACGGTACGGCCATCACCGCGGCACGGACCGCCGCCTGCTCCGCCCTCTCGGCGCGGCTGCTCGCCCGCGAGGACGCCTCGGTGCTGGCGGTCCTGGGGACCGGCGCCCAGGCCCGGTCCCATGCCGAGGCCATGTGCAGGGTCCGCCCGATTCGGCACATCCGCGTAGCGGGCCGTAACGAGACCAAGGCGGCCGCCCTCGCCGAGGAACTCACCGCCGCACTCCGACTTCCCGTCGAGGCGGCACCCACGTACGCGCAGGCCCTCGACGGCGCGGACATCGCCGCCGCGACCACCCACGCCACCGACCCCGTGATCCGCCGCGCCTGGTTGACCCCGGGCGTCCATGTGACCTCGGTGGGCTTCAACCCGGCCGGCCGTGAGATCGACGACGCCACGATCGCCGAGGCCCTGGTGTGCGTGGAAACGCGACAGGCGGCACTGGCGCCCTTCCCCGCAGGCAGCAGCGATCTGCTGAACCCGATCCGCGACGGCGTCATCACCGAAGCGCACGTACACGCCGAACTCGGCGAACTCCTCAACGGCAGCAAACCGGGCCGCTCCTCGCACGACCAGATCACCCTCTACAAGTCCGTCGGCGTAGCGGCCCAGGACGCCGCGGCGGCGGCCCTCGTCGTCGCCGCGGCACGGGAGCAGTCGATCGGGTCCGAGGTGCGGCTGGGCTGAGTCGGCGTGTCCGCGGTCAACGGATCTTGTTCTCCGGAGAACCGCCCTACCGGCGCCGTGCGGATGAAAAGCTGTCGGTGCTCATATCCACCTGACGAAAGAGAAGCTCCGGCATGGCCGTCATCCACCGCACCACCATCAAGCCGACCAAGCTGGAGCTGCTCACCACCTGGCTACCCACCCGCCCGTGGTACCGCGACGGCGCGGGTGAACCGCAGTTGGCCAAGGCCGGCGGCTTCCGGCTGGACGATCCGGAAGGCGAGGTCGGGATCGAGTTCATGGTGGTCACCGACACCTCTGGACCTGAACCGACCACCTACCTCGTGCCGATGACCTATCGCGGTGCCCCGCTCGACGGGGCCGAGCACGCCCTCGTCGGCACGATGGAGCACGGAGTGCTGGGGCAGCGCTGGGTCTACGACGGCTTCCACGACCAGGTGCTGAACACCGAGTTGCTGGCCCTGATAGAGGGGCGGGTCCAGGCCCAGGCCCAAAGCACCACCGACACCCCGAACCTGGACGTCACCCGCTCCTACACCGGCGAAGGCCGCATCGCCACGGGCTCCACGACTGCGACCACCGACAACAATGAGGGCACCGAGCTGACCACGCCGCACGGCGCAACCCTGCACGTACATCGGGTACTTCGGCCGGCCGCAGACGACTCGCCCCTTCCCCCGCAGGGGGCGACCGGTCACGTCGCCGGCGCCTGGGACCTTCCGGACGGCACCCGCGCCCAGGGGCTGTTCGCCACCTTGCGGCCCGGCCCCCAGGCCTAGGTTCTCTCTCCGGCCAGGATCGTAGAGAGCCGGAGCCGGAGCCGGAGCCGGAGCCGGAGCCGGAGCCGGAGCCGGAGCCGGAGCCGGATCGGGAGCGCGGCGGCGGGGAAAGCGCCGAGGCAGACGTATCCGTTCCGTGCTGCCGTAGGTTGATCCCGCCGCCGACCGTTCCGCCGTACCGCTCCGCCGACCGCACGGCGCGCGCAGATCAGTTCACATCGACGTTGTCGAAGAGCCTGAGCATCTCGGTGAGCACCCGCACACAGGCCTCGACGTCGGCGTCCGTCAGATCGCCGCCGACCTGCCGCAGCACCGCACGCTCACGACTGACGGCGCCGGTGATGGCCGCGCTGCCTTCCTCGGTCCGCCGGATCAACGAAGACCGCTGGTGAGCGGGGTTGGGGATGCCCTCGACGAGTTGCTGTGCCGCGGCATCGTTGACCATCCGCTGCACGAACTGCCGGCTCAGCGCCTGCGCCCGGCCCATTTGCGGGACGGTCATGGGCCCGTGTGCACGCAGCAGATCGATGACCTTCTGACGTGTACTCGTTCGAGCTGGCGGACGGCCGACTCGCGTACCGCGACACCGGCACCGGCGGCGCTCCTGCGCCATCTCGACGTCGGCCCGGCGGTGCTCGTAGGGCTGTCGATGGGCGCGGGGCATAGCCGCCGACACCGCGCTGGAACACCCCGACCTGGTGCGTGCGCTGGTCGTCAGCGGCGCGGGGACCAACGACGAGCCGGGAAATCATCACGATCGCCGGCAAGAAGTAGTCCATCCAAGTAGTCCATCCAGCGCGTCTCCCGCCCGGCAGGCGACGACGTGTGACGGAATGTCGTCTGCCGGACGGGAGCGCGTGGATGCGTGGGTGCGTGGGGGCCTAGAGGACGGTGACCGTCTCCTGGCGCGCGTAGCTGAACCCGTCCTCGTCGAAGTAGAAGACCGCGACCTTCACCTTGTCGCCCTTGGCGAAGTGCGAACCGACGGCCGGACGCAGCGAGACCTGCGCGGCGTGGCTGTTGTAGTCGCAGGTGAGCTTGGCGCTCTTGATGGTGCCCGCGGCGATCGACTCGTCGTGGCCGGCCGGGTTGACCTTGGTGGCGTTGGCGACCAACTGGTGGTTCATGCCGGGGTCGCAGGAGTACGTGACGTTCGCCCGGAGGCCGGACGCCTGGAGCGAGACCTTGCCGATGGCCAGGAGATTGGCCTTGGCGACGGCGGACGGCGCGGCGGCCAGCGCACCGGCGCCGACCAGGACGGTGGCTGCGGCGGTTCCGGCCAGACGGCGCCGAAGACGGGATGACTTCATCGAGTTTTCCTTCCCCCCTGTGCGGTCACCTTGGTCCGGTACGGAGGGATACTCCGAGTGTGCGGTGACTGCGACAGTTGTTCGAAGTCGTGCGTATTGGTTGGAGATCTTACGCCATCTCTCCTGATGAGGGGGCGTATGTGTCGCAGTGGGGTGGGACGGTGCACAGGGGGTGGAACGGTGCAGGAGCGGCCCGGTGCGGACCGGCCGCATGCCGGGATCGACTCAGCCGGCCAGGCCTTGGACGCGGAACTGCATCACGTGGTACGACCAGGAGTCCGGCACCTGGTCGTCCGGGTTCTCCCACTGGCTGACCGTGATGTGCAGGTCGTTCAGGGTGGAGCCCGGGATGACATAGCCGCCGTACGGCTGCGCGACGCGGCCGGAGTTCGGGTCGTTCTCCGACCAGTTCGGTACGCCCTGGATCAGGGTGTGACCGGGGCCCGGCGCGCCGTCCGGTACGTCCAGGATGTGCGCCACGATCCGTCCGCCGCCCAGGTCGAGCCCGGTGAACAGCCACTTTCCGCCGATCGGCCGCAGGCACAGCTCGCGGTACTTGCCGGTGAGGACGAACTTGGCCGGGTCGCCCCAGGTGCCCCAACCCGCCTCGGTCCACGGCTCGTACGCCGTGGGGTTGGTGATCTGATCCTCCCGGACCCGGTGCATGATGACCGACTCGGTGCCGTCGAACTTCGTGGACCAGCAGTACACATAGCCGTTGTCGCCCTGCCCCCAGGTGACCATCTGGAAGTGCGGGCTCAGGCCCGGGTCGCCGTCCTTGCCCCAGCGGCAGCCGGTGTGCTCCCAAGTGGCACCGGAGTCGTTGGACTTCCAGATCTCCGTCCACACCACGGTGGGGTACGGCTTCTGGACGGCCACATGCAGATACATGGTGTCGCCGATGGTGAGCACGTCGCCCGGCAGCACCGTGTCGAACTCCGGGTTGCCGTGGTCGTACTGCCACAGCTGCCGGGCCCGGTCACCGCCTGCGCCGCGCCGACGCCGCCGAGCAGCGCGCCCCCAGCGGTCACCGCCCCCGCAGCAGTCCTCAGAAACCTCGCCCGACTCATCGGGCGACCGTTCCCGGTGCCTGCTAATGCGTCGTTTTCACGGTGTCCCATGCTTCCCCCTGTCGCAATTGGTCAGTTCCGGTCACCCTGTCAATCGGGCTATTGCACCGTCAATGCCAAGTTCCTTGGGTGGGAGGGGAGTTGGTGGATTGGCGC
This sequence comes from Streptomyces sirii, assembly GCF_045690365.1. NCBI lineage: Bacteria > Bacillati > Actinomycetota > Actinomycetes > Kitasatosporales > Streptomycetaceae > Streptomyces > Streptomyces sirii. Next base: position 8,536,859 of record NZ_CP147982.1, read on the forward strand.
GTGAGGGCGGCGCGCGTTCATGAGTCGTCGCTCCGGTTCCGGACGGAACGGGCGGGTCAGGTCGAGGAGAGGGCTGCGGAGCGGCGGGGCCGTGCTGTCCCGCTGATCGGGATGATGCTGTGCGGAGGGAGGTGGTCCGGTTGCGCCCGTCATGCGGCATCTACGTTCTAAGGGTTGCTGCGTCAAGCAGTTCTTCGGATTCGATCGAAACAGGCAACTGTTTGACCGGATGATCGCGTCATCTGTGCAGAGTTGTCTGGTGAAGTCTCCCTGTCTCTGCATCTGCCCGTGGGGGTGGGGCATGGGTTTTATAAGGAGAAGGTATGCGTCCGTTCGCTTTGGGTTACGCCCGTCCGGTGGTGAGGTCGGTGGTTGCCGCTCCGTACGTCTATGACGCTGCGCGGCAGCTCAACGTCCTTCCTGACGGGCGTCCGGCCGCCCGCAATCGGGCGGTGCTGCTGGCGACGGGAACCACTGCCTCCACCGCTGGTTCCAAGACGCACTTCGATGATTGAACGTCCATGACTGTTCTTGTTCTTACCTGTGAGGAGGACTTGACGGCGGACATGGTGGTCGCGGCCCTGCACGACCTCGGTGTTCCGCTTGTCCGCCTCGACCCCGCCGATCTGCCGGGGAGGGTCGCCCTGTCGGCGGACTACGCCGGCGGCGACTTCCGCGGGTATCTGAAGACGGATGAGCGCATGGTGAGCTTGAGCAGCCTGCGGTCCGTGTGGGTTCGCCGGCCCGGCGCACCGGGTGCCCGTGCCGTGGAGCAGTCCGAGTGGCTGTCCGCCGAGTCCGAGCAGGCGTTGTACGGGATGCTCTTCTGCACCCCGGCGCGTTGGATGAACCATCCCGTCGCGGCCGTGCAGGCGCGCTACAAGCCGTGGCAACTGCATATCGCCCAGCAGAGCGGCTTCAGCGTTCCCGCCACGTTGATCACTTCGTTCCCGGTGGTCGCGCGCCAGTTCGCGGCCAAGCACCAGGACCTGGTGGTGAAGTCGGTTTCGGGGCGGCATCCCGGTGACCCTCCGATGGTGTTGCCCACCACCCGCGTCAGTCCCGATGCGGACTTCTCCGCGGTGGAGGCCGGGCCGACGCTGTTTCAGCAGCACATCCGCAAGCGGGCCGATATCCGGCTGACCTGGGTCGGCGGTCGCATTTTCGCCGCCCGCAAGGAAGCCGACGCCGACGAGGTCGACAGCCGCTTCACGGAGCAGGGCGCCTGGAAGCCCGCCGAGGTTCCGGACACCGTTCGCCGGTCGGTCGACTCCTATATGGACGTCACCCAACTCGCCTACGGCGCCTTCGACTTCGCCGTGGACTGCGACGGGGTGTGGTGGTTCCTCGAGTGCAACCAGGGCGGCCAGTTCGGGTTCGTCCAGGTCGACACCGATCAGCCCATCGCCCAGGCCATAGCGGCCTGGCTGGCCGAGGAGCCCGGTAGCTGAGCCCCCGTCGCCGACGCCCGTCCGGGCACCACAATTCACTGTCAACCTCGGGTTGACACCCCTCTGGGTGTCAACCTACGGTTGTCACATGGAGAAGCCAACCCAGACCTCTGTTCCCGTCCGCCTCGACGACCTGATCGAAGCCATCAAGAAGGTCCACACGGACGCCCTCGACCAGCTGACCGATGCCGTGATCGCCGCCGATCACCTCGGCGATGTCGCCGACCACCTGATCGGCCACTTCGTGGACCAGGCCCGGCGCTCCGGCGCCAGCTGGACCGACATCGGCAAGAGCATGGGCGTCACCCGCCAGGCCGCACAGAAGCGGTTCGTACCCAAGGCCCCCGGTGAGACCGATCTCGACCCCAACCAGGGCTTCGGTCGCTACACGCCCCGCGCCAGGAGCGTCGTGGTGGCCGCGCAGAACGCCGCTCACGCGGCGGGGAACAACGAGATCGGCACCGTGCACCTCGTCCTCGGACTGCTCACCGAGCCCGAGGCGCTCGCGGCGAACGTGATCCGTGCCCAGGACGTCGATCTCGACACCCTCCGGCAGACGGCGACGGCGGCGCTGCCCGCGGCCGCGGAGAGCATGCCGGCCCTCATTCCCTTCGACGCCGACGCGAAGAAGGCGCTCGAACTCACCTTCCGCGAAGCCCTGCGCCTGGGCCACAACTACATCGGGACCGAGCACATCCTGCTGGCGCTCCTTGAACACGAGAACGGCACGGGTTTGCTCGCCGACGCCGGCATCGACAAGGCCGCCACGGAGTCCCGCGTCGTCGCGATCCTGGCTGAGTACCTCAAGACGCCGACAACCGAAGAATCCTGACGGGGCGACAGTCCACGGAGTGACAAGCCGCCGCGTGTCCGGACGGGAGGGGACGCGCGCCTGATCGCGTCCGGACGGGATGGCATGGCCGGCCATCGCGTCCGGACGCACCGCTCATCGGTCAGCTCGGGAAGATCTCAAGAAGGCGCCTCGACGGGCCCGAAAAGCAGTCTCCTCGATCGACGCATGATGCCCCGTCACCCCCTGTTGAGCGACCGCTCAAGCGCCTGCTAACTTCACCTTGAGCAGTCGCTCAAATGGCGATGCGCCAGGAGCAGGTCGATGAGTGAGGACGGGGCGTTCATGAAGCTCTACGTGGAGACGCATATCCGCGCCGACATGGAGACGATCTGGGAACGGACCCAGGTCCCCGCTCATCACCAACGCTGGGACCTGCGCTTCACGGAGATCGACTACCTGCCGCGTGCCCCCGGCGAACCCCAGCGCTTCCGGTACGCGACCCGGGTGCTGCCCTTCCTGACCGTCGCCGGCACCGGCATATCGGCGGGGGAGCGACATCGGAGCGGCGGTGAGCGCGTCTCGGCCCTCCGATTCGCCTCGCCCCAGCGCCTCTCGCTCCTCGCCGAGGGCAGTGGCTACTGGAGGTATGTGCCCACCACCGACGGCGTGCGGTTCCTCACCGGCTACGACTACCGGCCGCGTTGGGGCCACTTCGGTGCCACCGCCGACCGGATCGTGTTCCGGCCGCTGATGGGCTGGGCGACCGCCTGGTCCTTCGACCGGCTGCGGCTGTGGTGCGAGCGCGGCATCAGCCCGGCCCGGTCACTCGCGTATGCGATCGCCGAGCTGACGGCCCGTGCCCTGGCCGTGGCAACGGCCATCGTCTGCACGGCGATGATGTGGGCGGTCCAGCCCTCCTACCTGCCGGAGATGAGCGCCGCCGCGTACCTCACGCTCACGCTCGCCGTCGTCGCGCTCCTCGCGCCGCCCTCGCCCCGGACCCCGGCCGCCCGCCGCTGCCGCCGCACTCCACCCGCGCCTACCGCGGCGCCCGGCCTACTCGCCACCTTGGAGCACGCATGACCTCGATCTTCCAACGTGTCATGGGCGACCGCGCCTTCAACCGGCTCCACCCGCAACTACGGCGGCGCTTCTCCGTAGGACTCGAAAGCGGCGAGGCCTGCACCGGCCGTGGTGTGATGGACCGGATCTGGCACGGCCCCGCCTTCGTCAAGCCGTTTCTCGCACTCGGCGCCAGCCGCAACATCCTCGTCCCGCGCACCGGCACCGACACCCCCTTCACCATCGAGAACGTCCCCTACGTCGACTCCCACGGTCGCGAGACCGTCACCTTCGTCCGCACGTTCGCGCTGCCCGGCGGGCCACGCCGCTTCGACGCCACCATGGTCCACAGCCCCGAGCGCGACTGCGTGCTGGATTACCTCGGCACCCACCAGCACCTCGCCACCGACCTGCACCCCACGGCCGAGCCGGACGGCTCGCTCCTCATCCGGTCCGGTGAACACCGCTTCCGCGAAGGGCCGTTGGACCTCCGCGTACCGGCGCTGATCGGCGGTGAAGCGGAGGTACGGGAGTCCTTCGACGACTCCACCGGCCGCTTCCGAATCCGGGTACGGGTGACCAACCGCTACTTCGGCCCACTGTTCGGCTACGAGGGGTCGTTCACCGCCGAATACTCCGACGTGGACGCGTGCGGAGTGCGCGCCGGCCTGCGTCCCGTACGCGAGGAGGAGCGGGCATGAGCCGGGACACCAGGACCCAGAGTGCCGAGGCGGATACCACCAAGGCAGGGGACGCCAAGTCCCCGGATATCAAGGCCGCAGACACCAGGGCCGCAGACACCAAGGCCGCAGACACCAAGGCCCCGGCCACCAAGGAGAAGCTCCTGGAGGGCGCGCTTCGCACGCTCGCCGAACAGGGCATCGCCAAGACCTCCGCCCGCTCCATCGCGGCGGCGGCCGGCGTCAACCAGGCCTTGGTCTTCTATCACTTCGGCTCGGTCGACGAACTGCTCGCCGCCGCCTGCCGCCATGGAGCCGAGCAGCGCGTCGCGCGCTACCGTGCCCGGCTTGCGAAGATCGGCAGCCTCGCGGAGCTCCTCGCCTTCGGCCGCGAGATGCACATCGAGGAGCGGGCGGCCGGCCAGGTCGCCTTCCTCGGACAGCTGCTGGCAGCCGCCCAGACCCAGCCGCGTCTCGCGCCCGCCACCGCTGCCGGCCTGCAGCTGTGGATCGACGAGATCGAGAAGGTCCTGGCCAGGGTCCTGGACGGCTCGCCGATCGCCGAGTTCACGGACATCCCGGGACTCGCCCGCGCCGTGGCGGCCTCGTTCGTCGGTCTCGAACTCTACGAAGGTGTCGACGAACGCGGTGCGACGCTCGCCCTCGATGCGCTCGAACAACTCGCCGTACTGGCCGCCGCCCTCGACGAGCTCGGTCCGCTCGCCCAGCGTGTGGTACGGCACCGCCTGCGCTCGACCACGCGGCCATGAGCGAGGGGCGGGTGGGCCCCGCGACCCGGTCCCGGTCCCGCCCCGGCTTCGACCGCGCCGCGCCGTGGCAGCACGCGGCGTGGCGCGGACAGCGTGCGCCCACCGCGTGCCGCCCGCACCGGGACCGGGGGCTGATTGCTTAGCCCATGTGGCCTCAAGCGATGCGGGTGACGGCCTTGATGCCGGTCCGCCGTGCTTCCATCTCGTCATGGAGGTGCTCACGTGATGGCTGGATCCCCACAGCAGGACGACTACCCGCACGCGGGTGCGCCGCGGCGGCGCGTGCTGGCCGCGGCCGCCCTGGCCCCGATGTTGGCCGGGGCGTCGGCCCCCGCTCGGGCCATGGCCGCCGGGACGGCCGGGGGAAAGAACGGCAGGTTGGTCAAACCGGTCCCCACTGCCGTATCGGGCTGGGAAGCCGTGGCCAACGTGCTGGGCCGCCCGGGCGATATGAAGCGCAACATGATGTACCACACGGCCTTCCCGCGCCGGGACCTCCTCGTCCGCTCCCGCGGCGTCATCGTCAGGCCGGCGCTGGCCCTCGGCTCGCATGTGTCCTTCGTCCGCTACGCCGACGAGAGCACGATGATGATGGGCGATCTGGTGGTCGCCGAGTCCGAACTGCAGCCCTTCATCGATGCCTTGACCGAGCACGAGATCGGGCTGACCGCGATCCACAAGCACCTGCTCTCCCAGAGGCCCGACATCTGGTGGGTGCACGTCCACGCGCATGGCCACCACCCCGTGACCCTGGCCCGCGGCCTTCGGGCGGCGCTCGACCGCACCGCCACACCGCCCCCGCTGGCATCGGCCCCGCCACAGCCTCTCGACCTGGACACCGCCGCCATCGATGCCACGCTGGGCGCGAAGGGCTCCATCGACGACGGCATCTACAAGTCCGTCTTCGTCCGCCGCGAGACCATCAGCGACGGTCGCCGGGTACTGCCCCCGGGGTTGGGATCGACCACCGCGTTCAACTTCCAGCCGCTGGGCGGTGGTTACGCCGCGCTCAGCGGTGACTGCGCCATGATCGCCAAGGAGGTCCAGGACGTCCTGGCGGCCCTGCGGCGGGCCGGGGCCGAGCTCGTGGAGCTGCACAACCACGGCTTGACGGACAAACCCCGCCTGTTCTTCGTCCACTTCTGGCTCGTCGGTGACGGTGTCAGGATCGCCCGTGCCCTGCGCCCCGCGGTGGCAGCGACCAACGTGGCGCCGGCCGGCTGACCAGGTGCGGGCAACTGCCGCCCGTGCAGGGACGGGGCGAGCAGGCCGCCCGGGCCGTCGGTCGCCGGCGTCTGGTCCCCTGCCCCTTCGCCTCATGCCATCGCCTCATGCCATGAGCGGCCTTCGGTCGAAGCCATCGCCCCCGTGCCCCGTCCGTCCTTGGCCGAGTACGTTGGTCGGCCAGCGGACGTTCGCCGACGGGGGAATGCCATGAGCAACGAGGATCGGGCCGGCAGCGTGCACAACCGGGCCGAGGGCGGGCACCACCACACGATCATCCAGGCGGGGGAGATCGCCCGCCTGGAGGTCCACGGAGCGGCAGCTGCCCGTGATGTGCGCAGCGATATCGAGGACCCGATCATCGCCACGGTTGATCTGCCGAGCCTGGGAGGCCTGGTGGTGGATGCCGACCCGCCAACGGCCGTCATGAAGAGCGGCGCGAGCCACGTGATCACCCTGGAGGCACGGCCCGCCCGTGCAGTGGTGCTGCGCGCGATGCGCCCCGTGGTGCTGTCCCGTCGGCTTCCCCGGCCGCTCCGCCGAGGATACGACGCCCTCCAAATGCGGCCTCGTGGCTTCACCGTCGACCTCGACGCCGACCCGCCACGGCTGAGCAGCACGGAGGACGGGGTCGATTTCCCCTTCACGATCAGCGCCACGGACATCGAGCAGTTCCGCCTGCTGCCCTCCGCCCGTCGAGAGGAGGTCTGCTGGCAACTCGAACTCGACTGGACCTGTGCCGGCCACCGGGGCACCACGGTCATCAGCGACAACGGGAAACCCTTCGAACTCTATCCGCAGGAGCACTGGCACAAGATGTCGCTGCAGGACGAGTTCGAGCAGACGCACGCCAAGGCGGCGGCGCTCCACACGACCCCGGGCCGCTTCCAGTCGGCGCTCTACGGCCTGTACATGCAGGCCACCATCGGGGACGTACAAGGCGAGTGCCCGGAGGATCCCGGTGCCAAGAGGCTGTGGCAGAGCTGGCACGAGCTCAAGGGCAGCTCCAAGGCCAGCGCCCAGCACGACTACATCCTCTGGGTCGGCGTCGCACTGAAGAACTGAGCCGCGTGGGCTGCGACCTGGGCTGTCACCTGGATTGTCAGAGGCATCCGCTAGCTTGCGGACCATGGGAAACTCAGGCGGATCATTGACGACGCGGTCGACCGGCGAACTGCATCAGCTCATGCGGGCAGCCGGGTTCACGGGCATGGACGACGCGGAGGCGTTGGCGGACGGCTGGCAGGTGACCGACTTCGCCGACGCCGGACCGCGGAGCATGGCGACCCTCGTACAGAGAACGGGGACGCCGGCCATCGCGGTGTCCTTCCTCGACAGCGACGTGGGGTTCATCGAGGCCGCCATGCCGGACGGCACCAGCTGGGAGGGGCTGCTCAATCGCGATATGGCGGAGGACTACGAGATACCCCTGGACCAGTTCCCGATCGAACCCGCCGTGGCCGGCGCGCTCGCCTGGGCGGCGGCCGCCGGGCTGACGCCCGATGAGGAAGCCGTTCGACAGGCGCTCACCGGGTCGGCCCAGTTCGCGGAGGAGCTCTCCTCAGCCCTCTTGGTCGCTCTGGGCCTGCCCGGCGCCGCCTAGCCTGCTTCAAGCCTGGACCGTGACCTGAGGCTCGGTTCACCTCTCGCAGCTCACTGTGCCCGTGCCCGTGCCCGCTCGGCCGCGCTGCGTTCCACACAGAACTCGTTGCCCTCGGGATCGGCCATGGTCACCCAACCCGTCCCGTCCGGGTTGCGGTGATCGCCGACCACGGTCGCGCCCAGGGCGAGGATCCGCTCCACTTCCTCATCGCGCGAACGGTCCTGCGGCTGCAGATCGACATGCAGCCGGTTCTTCACGGTCTTGGCTTCCGGAACCGTGATGAACAGGAGGTTCGAGCCGGGTGCCGTGACCACCGCCTCGGGGTCGCCGGGGAAGTCGTCGTCAGCGAGGGAGCCGTCCAGGACCGCGGCCCAGAACTGCCCCAAGCGGTAGGCGTCGGAGCAGTCGATGGTGAGGTGTCGCACAACAGAGGCCATGCGGCGCACTATCGGCCAGGCAGGCGGAGTCTGTCCAGCGCAATTTCCGCAGGGCAGGCACCGCGCGCCGGGCGGTATGCATGGCGCGCTCGGCCTCGTTCGTGCAGGCACATCGTGCCTGGTGGAAGCCGTCGGGTCGGCCGCCTCGCCTCCCCACCCGAGCCGAGCGTCGTACGGCAGGGAGGTGAGGCGGCCAGCGACCACTGGCCAGACCAGTGGCTAGTGACCAGTGACCATGACCAGTGGCCACTGACCACTGACCACTGACCCCGGGCCTCAGGCAGTTGGGCGGACGTGCAGGGCGAGTCCGCTCGTCCCCGACGTCTCCACATCCGGCAACAGCCGCATCTCATGGTCGTAGTCGCCGCCGACGAGTGAGCGGAACGGGACCGGATCGTCGGTGAAGAGCCCGTCGAGCCGTTGGCCGTACTCCCGCTTCGCCGCCTCGAACCGTTCCTCCGGCAGGTCGACGGTGCTGTACACGGCGAACGGGTCGAGCGGCGTCATGCCCGTGAACCAGAACAGGCCGTGCTGCACCGGGTGCAGGACGTCCGACAGCCGCCCGTGGATGCCCCGGTCGGAGAACGCCGACTCACGGGCGCCGATCGTCACCGACACCAGCGCCCGCCGCCCTCCCAGCGCGCCTTCGCTGTAGGGCGGGGGGACCGCCGGGCCGTGTGCGAACCCGTTGGTGAACACCCGGTCGATCCAGCCCTTGAGTATCGCGGGCACGGAGAACCACCACATCGGGAACTGCAGGACCACCGCGTCCGACCAGCGCACCTTCTCCTGCTCGGCCGCGATGTCGGGCGACAGGCGACCTGCCAGCGTGGCCTGCTCATGGGCGGCCAGCACATCCAGCCGGTGGTCCGCGCTGTGGTCGGGGAAGTCGTCGGCGTCCACCGCCGACTTCCACTTCATCGCGTAGAGGTCGGACACCCGCACCTCGTGGCCTGCCGCTCGCAGGTGCTCGACCGCGAAGGCGGCCAGCGCGGCGTTGAGCGAACGGGGTTCCGGGTGGGCGGTGACGACGAGGATCTTCTTGCGCTGCTGCGGTGTTGCTTCGGTCATGCCCGTACGTTCTCCCGGGCGGGGCCGGGTAGCCAGCACCCTGGTCAACGGCGGAACGGCGATCCTGGTACTGCGAGGGCCACGCATACTTGGGCGCATGAACAGCCCGCACCACATCGAGCGCCCGGACGGCATGGACAGCCGCAGTGAAGACGGCACCCCGAACAGCGAGGGAACCGACCGCATCGACGGGGTCGAGGGGATCGACCGCATTGATGGGATCGGCGAGACCCGCAAGGCACTGGGCGGCTTTCTGCGCGCCCGCCGGGGGCGCGTGGCGCCGGAGCAGGTCGGCCTCGTCGGCGGCCGTCGCCGGCGGGTGCACGGGCTGCGGCGCGAGGAATTGGCCCAGCTCGCCGGGATCAGCGTGGACTACTACGTGCGCCTCGAACAGGGCCGGGCCACCCAGCCGTCCCCCGAGGTGCTCGACGCGCTCGCCGGGGCGCTCGGTCTCGACACGGCCGAGCGCCGACACCTCGCCACCCTGGCCGGCGCGCGGCGCGACCCCGCACCCAGGGCCCGGGTCAGCCCGCTGCTGCAGCGGCTCCTGGACGGCCTGGCCCACTTCCCGGCCTTCGTGACGAACCACCGTCTCGACGTGGTGGCCTGGAACCGCCTGGGCGTCGAATTGATCGGCGGCCCGGCCGCCCCCGGCCGCCGCGACCGGAACAACGCCCGGTACCTCTTCCTCGACCCCGCGGCCCGGACCGTCCACCCCGAGTGGGAGGACCGGGCAAGGGAGGCGGTGGGGCAGCTGCAGGTGTCCGCAGGGCGCTACCCCGGTGATGCGGAACTGACCGCGCTCATCACCGAACTGTCCGCACACAGCGCCGAGTTCCGCCGGATCTGGGCAACCGGCGAGGTCGTGATGTGCGCGGCGGGACGCAAGCGGCTGCGGCATCCGGAGGCCGGACTGCTCACCCTGGACTACGAGACGCTGCACGTGCCGGCCGTGCCGGGCGAGATGGGCCTGGTCGTGCACGTGTTCAGCGCCGAGGAGGGCAGCCGGGAGGCGGCCTCCCTCGCCCGACTGGCGATGGCCGTACCTACCGGGGGCGGCTGACCCGCCGGTCCCGGGCGACCACTACGCCCCCTCCCGGGCGACCATCACGTCCCCTCTCGGACGACCGCCACGGTCCGGTCCGGGTGGCCCGCCATCGTGCGGTCGGCCCGCGACCGCACACCGAGAATCAGGGCATTTGTCCCGTTATTTCCCCATCACTCGCCTTGCTCCTTGCTCCTGGTTCCTCACTCCTCACCCCTCACTCCTCACCCCTCATTCCTCGACTTGATCATTCCGTCGGCGATCCCTGCCCAGCATGACGCGAGTCGTCATCGCAAGGGGGTGCAGGTGTGACATCGGGCTGGTGACGGAAGCCTTGACGGCTACTGACTCGGAAGTAACTATTCCGCTTACGGTTCGACATTGTCGACCGCAGTTCGGGTAGTGGTCCCGTCCGAGAAAGGTCTCACCATGCGTCTGCGCTCCCGCCTCCGGTTTGTGACCGCTGCTACGGCGGCGGTGGCCCTCGGCTTCATGGGCTTGACCGCCACCGCTCATGCCGACGTGACCGACGTCCCCCCGGCCGGCGCCAACGACTGGTCGTGCAAGCCCAGCTCGACACACCCGAAGCCGGTTGTCCTGGTCAACGGGACGTTCAAGACCATGGCCGAGAACTGGGCCACGCTCTCACCGGACCTCGCGAGTGCCGGCTACTGCGTGTTCGCCTTCAATTACGGGCATGCCGCCACCGACCCCATCCCCGACTCGGCGTCCGAGTTGCGTGACTTCGTGAACGCCGTACTGGGATCCACCGGCGCGAAGAAGGTCGACCTCGTCGGCCACAGCCAGGGCGGGATGATGCCGCGCTACTACATCAAGTTCCTCGGTGGTGCGACCAAGGTGGACGACCTCGTCGGCATCGTGCCGTCCAACCACGGCACCTCGAACCCGTTGGCCCTCGTCGCCGGAGCCACCGTCTGTCCGGCCTGTGTGGACCAGACCACCGGCTCCGATCTGCTCAAGAAGCTCAACGCCGACCCCGAGGCGCCCGCAGGCCCCGACTACACGCAGCTCGCCACCCGATACGACGAGGTCGTGCTCCCCTACACCAGCGCGTTCCTGAGCGGCCCGGCAGATCGTGTCACCAACGTCCTCCTGCAGGACAAGTGCCCGCTCGACACGACCGAGCACGACCAGGCCACCAAGGACCCGGTCGTCGCCCAGTGGGTGAAGCACGCCCTGGACCGGCAGGGCCCGGCCGACCCTGGCTTCCAGCCCCACTGCGTCGGCTGAGCGCAGCCGACTCAGACCGTGGACTGACGTACCCGGCCGTTCCCGTCCGTGCCTCCGTCGTGGCCCCTCAGGCCGACGAACAGCGCCCAGAACAGGAGCGCGGCCGTCACTGGACCGCCCACCCAGATGACGAGACCCGCGCCGATGTTCGCGCCGATCACCCCGGCGGTGAGCACCCGCCAGCCCGCGCCGACGATCAGTCCGGCCACGATCAGGGGCAGGATCACCATCCACCGGCCGCGGTCGAAGGTGTCGCTGCGCGAGGCGTACGCCAGCAGTGCTGCGGTCACGACCGTCAGCACCAGGGAAATGACACCGAGGGAAGTCTCCAGGCTCGCTGCGAGAGGCAGTGGCTGGACGGCGTAGTCGAGTTCGGACGGCGAGTAGCCGGCTGCGTCCTGCCGCCCGATCAGACCCCATGTGGCAACCGGCACGGCCGCCACTAAGACTGCGGAGGCCGCGGTGTGCAGTTTGTGCATTTTCATGCGTGCATGGTGCCCGCACCGCGTCGGACGAGTCATGAGTACGCGTACCCAGATCCGGCGCACTGGATCCGCCGTGCCTAGATCCGCCGTGCCTGGATCCGTCGAGCCATGGCGTCACCGGTTGCGGTACCAGGCGTGCCGGAGAGGAGTTCCTTGCCTCCCGGGTACCTCAGGTCGACTCGGATCGACCGCTCGAAGAGGAAGTCCACCTGGACCAGCCGGGCGGCCTCGGCCAGCCGTCCTGACAGTTGCGACGCGAACAGAGGCTCGTTCGGCACACCAAATCGCGTGTAGCGGTCGTCGTACTCCTCGTCCCAGGCGAAGAGGTAGGGCCCTCGGCCCAAGGAGACGGCGCAGTGCGTTTCGGGGCACTCCTCGGGATCGTCGTGGCAGACCCAGTCGAACCACTCAGGGTGCTGTGACCTCGCCTGCGCGGTCGCAGCGTCCATGGTCGACTCCTGGGCATGGGCCGCAGTCGGGACGGGCCCGAAAGCGGAAGAGAACATGCCCACCCGGCCGGCCAAGTCCACTGCCCACCAATGGAACTGGAGGCCCCAGCAGGGGTGCACGAAGGGGCTCGATTCTGTCACGGAGCCCAGCCTAAGGCGGCAGACTCGCACGTCATCTGCCATGGGTGGTGGGGGGCCGTGGTGTGATGGCGCTGTGAGCCGCGCCGTAGAAGAGACCAATCGCCGCATGCTTCGGGCACGGGACGCGATGGACCGTGCCTACGCGCAGCCGCTGGACGTCCCGGCCCTGGCCCGGATCGCCCATGTGTCGGAGGCGCACTTCACGCGTACCTTTCGGGCCACGTTCGGTGAGACGCCGCATCGCTATCTGCAGCGCCGCCGAGTCGAGCGTGCGATGTTCCTGCTGCGGGAGACCGACCGCAGCGTGACGGACATCTGCTTCGACGTCGGCTTCGGCAGCCCGGGGACCTTCAGCCGAACGTTCCGCGACATCGTCGGCCGGTCGCCGCGGGAGTACCGGAAAGCGGCGACGGCCACGGGTGTGCCGACGTGCTTCACGATGGCGTGGACGCGGCCGAGCGTGTGACCTCCCGCTCGGACCTCACCGTCCGTGCCGCGCAGTGAGCAGTTTTGGATAAGTTTTCGCCGGGTGTGCCCAGTAGCGTGATGCACATGTTCAACGCGATCACACATTCTGCGATGTACGTTCTCGACCAGGACGAAGCCCTGGACTTCTACGTCGGCAAGCTTGGCCTGGAGGTCAACACGGACGTCGACCTCGGCTTCATGCGCTGGCTGACCGTCAACGTTCCCGGCCACCCGGAGCGCCAGATCCTGCTGGAGAGGCCGGGCCCGCCGGCCATGTCCGAGGAGACGGCGGAGCAGGTCCGCGAGCTGGTGACCAAGGGCGCGATGGGCGGCTGGCTCATCTTCACCACGGACGACTGCCGCTCGACGTACGAGACGCTGCTGGGCAAGGGCGTCGAGTTCACCGAGGAACCCACCGAGCGCCCGTACGGAATCGACTGCGGCCTGCGCGACCCCTTCGGCAACCGGATCCGCTTCACCCAGCCGAAGGCCTAGTCATGTGACGTTCGCGCCCGGTGCGGAGACGAGGGCGGCCAGGCTCCGGCGGGCGGCGGTCAGAGTCGGGTGGTGTGCGGTGACGGCCGGCTCCAGTACGGCGATGGCCTGTGTGTGCAGCCGTATGGCCTCGTTCGTGTCGCCGCGGGTGCGGTGGATCAGCGCGAGATTGTGCAGGGTCCGGCTGCATGCGGACCGCCGTATCGCACGGGCCCCCGGCGGCTCGGGCGGCCACGCGCACCGCACCCGCCCGCTTCCCCGGCCGCCCGCGGATTCCACCGACTGAAAGTCACCGACGTATGGCAGGAGGCCCCCGGCACCGTCTCCGTCGGCTTCGCCGTCCCCGTCGAGCTGACCGCCGCGTTCCGCTTCCGGCCGGGCCAGCACGTCCTGCTGCGTGCCGTGTTCGACGGTGCCCAAGCCCTGCGCGTGTACTCCATCTGCAGTGGGATCGTCGACGGGAAACTGCGGATCGCTGTCAAGCAGCAGCCCGGTGGCAAGGTGTCCACCTGGATCAACACCCGCCTGCGGGCCGGAGACCAGGTCGAGGTCTCCGGCCCGCGCGGCCGGTTCACCACGGACCTCGACCCCTCCCGCAGCCGGCATGTGCTCGCGGTCGCCGCCGGAAGCGGCATCACGCCTGTGATGTCCATCGTCAAGAGCGTGCTCGCCGTCGAGCCGCACAGCCGCTGCACCCTCTTCTACGGCAGCCGCGACAGCGCATCGACGATCTTCCGCAGCCAGCTCGCCACTTCTGGCGTGCACTTACGGTGAGCGTCTGCGCGTCGTGCATGTCCACAGCAGCGGCAGCTCCCCGGACCCGATGCTGTGGGGAAGGCTGTCGGACGCCGAGCTTCGCGAACTCGCCGAGGCGACGGACCTCGCCCAAGACCTGAGCGAAGCGTTCGTGTGCGGGGGACCTCTAGGGTGCACGTGATCGACCGCGGTGTGCAGACGACCATCACGGTCCCCGTACCGCGGAGCGTCCTCGACGCCTCACTGCGCGCCGGCGTGGACCTGCCGCACTCCTGCCGCGAGGGCATCTGTGGGATGTGCAGAGCGAAGCTGACCAAGGGCCCGGTACGCCCTCACGCAGGCGAGTTAGTGGTGCTCTTCCAGGATGAAGGCGTCCTTGCCGATCATCATGACCTCGCCCGGCTGCATCTGTAGTACGCCGTTCCCCTCCTGACGTACGCCGATGCCCTTGGGCGCGCTGGCGTTGCTGAAAAGGACCACGAACAGTGCCAGCACGAGCGTGGTCGCCGCCATGATGTCCGTCTTGTGTGGCAACGTGTGCCCCCCGATTCCTTGCCTTGACGTCGCGATGACCCTAGTGGATCTCGGCGCCCCGACTGGCACAGGGGCGTGCTCCCACGGTCGAGCCCAGTGCCCCCGAGCCGGCCTCAGGGGGTGCCCGGCGTCGGGCACCCAATGCCCGTACCGGTTACCGGTTACCAGTGCGGGCTGTTCCGGTAGTCGCACGGCTCCGGTGGAGACCAGGTGTTTCTCAAGTAGTAGGCGGGCTGGCCGGGGTGAGTGGTCAGGTGTGCCGTTGTTTCTTGTCGGGGTTGATTTCCCCTTGTTTGATCGGGCTTTGATGGCGTGATGTGAGGGTGGGCGATGGAAAGGAGTGGTGATGACCGCTGTTATTGCGCCTGTTCGAGGTGTCGTTGGATTGATTTTTCGGGCGGGGTCGGTTGATGGGGTGCGGGGACGGGCGGGGCGGGGTGCCTACCGAACTCCTTCGGCGTCGATGAGACCCTTACCACCTTCAAGACCTTGTTCGGCTTCTGCGACTTCTTTCTCGCAGCGGTCGGCTACAGCACCGAGGAACATCAGTGCCTGCGGCAAAAGGCATGAGACCTGCTGCGTCTCGGACTTCCCCGTCTCCAAGGCAATCGCCTCTTCTGCCTGCGTCTCGCCGGCTACGGGAAGGGGACGGTGGCAGGCATCGGACGCGCCTGGTTCGAGAGCCGGCTCGAATGCGGCGGTCTCTTCCACATCGACGTCCTCAAGGCCCTGACACCCACCGCTCACAGGGCCTTGCCACCGTGTTGGTTTCCGGGTCGTTCACCGTCTGCCTCGGTCCCATCGCCGACCATGTCGGCGCCGACCGCATCCTGTGCACCGACCTGGAAGTCACGGACGGCCGCTTCACCGGCGAAGTCCTCACCACCATGTTCGGCCCGGCCAAGGCCGAACTCGCACGCACCCTGCTCACCACACACAACCGGCCGCCCGTCGACTGCTACGCCTACGGCGACCGCACCTGCGACCTGGAACTGCTGAATCTGGTCGGCCACCCCGTCGCCGTCGGCGACAACTTCGAACTCCTCGCCGAATCCACCCAGCCCCACTGGCACCACCTGGCAGGCACCACCACCTGACACCCCACCCGGCGACCACCGCCCGGCCCGGCTACGCCTACGCCGGCGCCAGGGCCTGGGCCTGTGCCACGG